>JAXHMY010000001.1:0-1114232 GCA_034520965.1 Spirochaetia bacterium
AACGAAGAGATAGAAGACTGGTTGGTAGTGTCATTCATAAAACTTTAATACGGTTAAAGGTGGTGTATATGAGCAAAAAAATCTATAGATATTGTATTACCTGTGGAAAGAAAATTGTCACAGATCCTGGTCATGATAAAAAATACTGTTCTCAGAAATGCTTTTTTATAAATAAGCAAAGTAAAGAAAATCAAAGTGCGGTAAGATGATAATCAAGTAATGGATATATTATGGTTAAAGTAAGGAGGAAGAAGATCATGTCAGTCCGAGTGTTAGTAAAATGGGATATGAATACGAACATCGATATGTAATGGAAAAATATTTAGGCCAATACCTTACGGGTGGAGAATATGTACATCATTACAATAACGATACAAAGGACAATAGAAATTGAAAACCTTTATATAGATACAAAGCAGATAAGAGTTGAACATGAAGTAGGTTCCTTCAAAGAATATAATGGAAATCTTTATATTAAAGTACCTGTCTCACATAGAAGCGCCGTGATAAAACAACATGGTCTCGAGGTCTATCGTCGGTATATTGATAGAAGAACACACAGTAAATATGTTGAGTCAAATGAATGGGTAGATATTTCTTAATGGTGATAAAAGTGATGTAAGAATCGCCAATCTTAAAATAGTTGATAGGGGTGAGTATATTGGTTCTATTATTAAAAACTTTCAAAAAAAGAGAGTAGCAGAGAATAAGGAATTGTATGATGGCGGACTATCCCCAAACCATAGAATTAAAAATACGGGAGGCAAGGGAAAGAAACGAAAGGGTGAAAAAAGAAAATAAATATAATTACCCCGGAACGTATAGATATTGGAAATATTTTCGATATGGAAAGGAAGTCATACCAGAGACTGGAGGCGATTAAAGAAGGAGTAACACTAAGTACAATTATAAATCGAAGTCGCTATCAAACAATGGGCTACTAGTCAAGTAGAAAAAAATAGAGAATACACATTACAGATGTGTTAACAAAGAAGTTTATATGGGTAGTACAGGAAATAATTCAGGGAACTTCCTCCTCCGGTATCAGAATAAATACCCCTCTACTTTTTTTAGGTTTATATTTGTCTCTAATTACTTTGCCGTTTTCTGTTCTAAATATGCAGCGAAGACATTCTGAAACTTATTCTTCTCCTATCCGATAACCAGGAACTTTTTTATAAGCTTATTTATACCTTGATCTCACATATTTCGTCACATCAACCATGCGGACCTACTATGTCATTAGTCCTTTGATTTTAACATTTTATTTATTTCTATAGAGTCTTTAGCAAGGTCAGATTTGAACTCTTCTATTATATCTTTGAATACTTCAGATCTTGTATTGTCTGGGGATGCATACTTATGCCCATAATAAAATCCTATCAATTTAAATAGCTTTTTCCCGTAGTTATATCGTTTGATTAGCTTATTATTATAATCATGTATTGTAATCTCAACTTCAGTATATTGATTAACTGTATACAAAGGAAACCCTACTACACTGGGCACAAACAACATGAAAGCTGATACATATCCAATACCGTCGCTTTTATCATATCTGTCGTATACAATAGTAAGCTCTATATTGCCATATTGATTCTCATCAACTTTAAAATATTTTGTCTCAGTTCCCTTTCAAATATGGTGTAATAAATACTCTGGTAGTTAGTATTCTTTATATTCTTTTACACTTTATCTCCTGAGTTTCTTTCAGAATCTGATTAACTCTAAAGGTTGACGGTTTTTCTTCAATAATTGTTACTTGGTCTCAGCATACTTGGATCAAAAGATACACAAGCACTTATAAAAGTAATACTCAATAAAATAAAACCTAACTTAATATAACTTCCGCATAATGCCTTCATTTTTGATATCTCAACTTTGTAACCTAAACTGAGCGATTTTGCCTAGTTGAAAAAAATACCTCCCAGTGGTGTAATGAGTTACGACCAATAACCGAAAACACCCAGGAGGTGATTGATGGTGCCGCCAAAATACCGACTACGTCAAGCACAAAATCGACTATTTCGGCGACGAATAGGAGATCGTCCTCCATTCATCATTGTACTACCGTTTTCCCGTTTAATCTAAAACCTAACGATACTATTAAAACCTTCTTTCATCAAGCAGGTCCTTCAAAACGAATAAAATTATCTCGTTATTAATTAAGATTCTCCCTACATTGTTGTCACTTTTTTTTGCTTATTTTCCTCTCTGTGTTTATTTTGTTACCTTATCCTGTAACCCTTCCCAAGAGTGTCCAAAGTATTGTCATAGCAAAAAATCGGAGAAAAACTACTTCATTCGTTCTTTTTAATGTTGCTGGACCGTTTGAATTCTTCTATAATTGCCTTTGATGGTTTTCCAATAATGATCTTTCGATAGAAACTATAATTTTATGAAAATACATTTATCATCTATTTCACCTTCTGATTTTGTTCCCACACCAATTAAGTCGATTGCGATAACACCATTGAGATATATGGGGAGCAAAAACAAGAAAGTGATTCAATTTTATGAAATGTTCCCTCCAGCATTTAAAAGATATTTTGAACCGTTTTTAGGTGGAGGAAGTGTCGCCCTCTTTATATCACAAAAACGAAATGTTCCGATATTCGTCAATGATATTGACCAATATTTATCTTTTTTTTGGAAGTCTCTCATTAAAGAACCTGATAGTATCATTCAGGAGTTTCAAAAAGCAAAAAACCAAATGTGCTCCAGACAAAGACTTTGGAAAACATTTTTTCTTGTCGACAAAAGAAACCATGTTTAGTTCATTTTCAAGTCCTTTTGAGAAGGCCATCTCTTATTATATCCTAAATAGAATCAGTTATTCGGATTGATGCGTAGTTTTTCGTTTGAAAATTATATAAATAAATTTCTAAAATATAATCCAAAGAATTTACTACTAATTTCTAAGATCGCTGAAAAGTTTCAACTTACGAATACCGATTATAAATTTTTCTAACTAAAGTTAAGAAAGATGATTTTATTTACCTCGATATCACATATTTGCTAAAGATAATCTATACGGAAAATCTGTTAAAAGAACATTTAACCATAAAAGATTTTTAAGGTTGTCAAAAAATTGCATATTAAATGAATAATATCCTACAATGATCATTATTAATTTAAAGATTTATATTCTGACTACCACATACGAGAAGAGAGTTTTTCCTATATTAATACCCAAGAAAGAAATGGAAGAAAAAAAGCAATAGAATTGATTATTACAAATTATTAGATTTTATTCTATATTCTTTAAGCCAAACTTCTATATGATTTTCTAGTTCTTCTTTCTCTTTTTTATTTTTAGTTTTAACAATCACGGAATGTTTTTTCCTTTAAGATTTTTTGTATCTGTCGGGTATAATCCTCTTCCGATAGTTCATGAAAGAAATCCGCCTCTCCCTCAAATTTATTATCCAATAAGAGGTTGAATTCTTGGATATTTTCAACTCTTCAAGTGTATATGTTTTACCTTATAGAGCATTTCTAAAAATATCATTTTCTTTTCTGTATCATTGATGTATCCGATTCAAGCAATTTTCCTTATACCGATTTTTTCAATGGGTTCTGACTGAAGGGGTAAGACATCTTTTATCTCTGAAGGTGTTGTTGGTTCAAAAGAACGAGATTCTATTGTGTATTATTTTAAGATATTCAATGATGGTCGTAATTCCTTTGAGTATGTGGAAGTAATAACTTCTCGAAAAACCGAGGTCATTTACGAAGTTGTTGAAAAGTTTTGTTTTATGATTATTATATTGATGAGCATAGTGATCTTCCCAAAGTAACCGAACGAAAAGTAAATACATGGAAAATTCATTGGTAAGACTATTCATTTTTTCTGTTCGAGAGTATTTGTCTCTTAATTTGATCTAAAGACAGTAAAAAATCCGTCTTTTCTTGATACTCGAACAGGTAAATCGTTAAAAATTGTTAATTCTGAGGACATGGATGTAGTATAACGAAATGGATTAAGGAATACAACAGTCTACTTAAGTAGACTATGCTATCAGCCTTATCATTAGATAGAGAATATCCACCCGAGGCAATACATTCAGAATATGAGGTACTTCTCACCGTAATATCCTATCAGGACAGATTACCTAGTCAAATTATGTACTACAATTCATACCCTATGAGCGGGTTTTAATTGGCTTACCGCCCCCTATGAGCAATAAACTTGAACATATTCGCCTTGAACTGTAACTGTGTTACCTCTATAATTTTCAGAGAGAGGATTGAAGAGATGAAAAGGACAATTATTACTTTGATATTTCTGTGTGTGGTGATAAACGCATGGGCACAGGTACTCCTGGGTGGCCAGAGATTACGCTGAATCAGTGGCAGAAAATGACTCCTTCTGAGATATCTAACTATTTGGATACCAACAGTGTAAATGCTCGGGATGAAGATGGAATAACGGCGTTAATGTATGCTGCTAAGTGGAACTCTAATACTGATGTTCTACAAGCATTATTAAAAGCAGGGGCAGAGGTAAACAGAATGCATATAAAGGACACATTCATTAGTGAGCTGACATACTGGATACACTATGTCATGGAGGCATTGCTAAAGGCAAAGGTAAATAGCGGACAGATCTGGACGTACAGCATTGATGCTTGCGATAATTGACGATGAGAACCTTCCTGTTGGTCGAAGGCATTGTTACAAGCAGGGGCAAGGCGAATGCTCTCGGACTGAAGATGGACGGACATCATTGATGTTTGCTGCTAGATGGAACCAAAACCCAGCCGTTATAGAAAAATTGTTGGATTCAGGTGCAGATGGTAGTCTTAGATGTGATGATGGTAAAACAGCCTTCGATTATGCAGAAAAGAATGAATCTATTGTAGGAACATCAACCTACTGGAGACTAAACGACGCACAATACTGAAACTTAGTAATATAACTATGAGGATGTAATAAAAGAGATGGATAAAAACCCTACCAGAATATTTTTGGGGAACGAGAAGAAAATCTGTCATGCAGTAGATAAACTTTCCATTCTCTATTAGTGTAGAAGACAAGATTCGTTATCAGGAGGATGGTAAATGGCAAAAGACAAACAAGAACAATTAGAGGAAATGGACGGAATTAGGAACTTACCAAACAAAAACAACAACTTGAACAGGAGGCGGAAAAGGAGAAGTTGGAAGAGATTATGAAATCGACTCTCTGGATATCCTGCCGTATGGAAGAAGGACACAACCAAAGCGCAAGTTGAAAAATTAGTGCTACAGTCTGTTGGAGTTACTGTAAAAGGTAATCCAAAATCCATCCGTTGGGGTAAGATTGAGCGGGTTGGATAGTTGTAGGAGGGAAGAGTTTTGTTGCTCCTAATAATAGCGAAAATTATTTTCACATCGAGAACTGTACTACAAACACATAGGTCTCAGTATTTCTTCTGCGAATAAAATACTAAATTTTACCACTGTAAACATGATCGCCTTCAACTATGAGGGGCTATCCGTAATTTATCTATGTATTAAAAATAATTACTGAATCGGGAGAATTTCATCAGAAAAGTCACCTGGTCTAGAGATTCTCCATCAACCGTTATTTCACCAGTAACTGTTTCATTTACGACGTTTTCCGAATTCATAGTGTTCACTTGCATCAATATAAATTACAGATGAAATGGAACCACCATCAATATTAAAAGTACCATTTATCTTACCTATTTGAGTATTCGTTGATTCATTCGTAGTATAATTTTTATCTAATGACCCATCTATAGTATACGCATCAACAGTAAGATTATTGATGCTAAGAGTATTATCAGTCACGTCCCCAGTCAATCTTATCGTACCATTCTGCACTGCCATCATACTTTATTGTTAAATATAAAGGTTTCTGTTTCGGCATCAAAAGTTAAGCCGTCTCTGTGAGGTTCAATTTCCTAGCAGCGAAAGCCTTTCCCATATTATTATTAAACTCTGCAAGTCCGGCTTCCGCTTCTGCTAGTGTAATAGCACTACCACTTTCTCTAGTATTCACACATCCGATAGAAATGAGGGTCAACATTACGAATGACATTGTGATAATTAATAATTTTCTCATACATTTTACTCCTAACTATATAACCTTATAGAAAGTGTAAAATGTAATTTCATATTTGTCCACACAAAAAGATTACACCATCCTCACCTCAATATTTTCATTAAGGCGATTTCTCCACCTCTTCCACTCAGGATATGCTTTTGTGAGAATCATAGAAACTCGTGCTATGGTTATTCTCTACCAAGTGACACAGTTGCATTGATAATCGCATAATGGATACACAGTTTCCAATCAGCAAATAAACTACTGATAAACAGTACCCTCCTCTAGGTATAACTGCCCCACATCTTCTCCATTACCCTTTATTGTAGTTTCGAGTCAATTCTCTTCCAGAGGTTTAATTCAGATTACCATTTCAAATTTTTCAGACCCAACACTTACCAGTCAATATGCTCGACATATTACATAAGTGGTATATGATATGTTCTATAATGTTCACTGCTATTGATTCCCACGTTTTTGTTCCAACTTCTTTAAGTTGTGAAAGGTCTTCTTCTAACCGGTCACATAGTTCCATAAGCTGATCCACACGATTTCTATTTCTTTGTTCTTCTACTGATGGTAAAGGCAATGGAGCTGAAGCAAAATATTTTTTTTGTAGTCTTTTCTGACGCCATAGTCATTGTTTCTATTCCTTTGTCGAAAGAGATCAGACTTATAGAAGAAAAGTAAATATGTTCTCTCCATATCTTTATGATAAGGTCTTAATATTAATGATTATATTGTTGCTGCTCCTACTCCATTAGGTAGATTTCTAAAAACCACTCCCTTCCCATTCTCAAAAGAAGGCGTTATTTTTGCTATTCCTATATCATTGCTAAAATGTGTGTGAATCCTTTTTCACATTTTTCCACTTCTCATATTTATGAAGTTTTTAGACTAATGATTCTCAGCCTCATTCAAACAGAAACCACTTCTGTATCATCTTCAAATTTTATTTGTTTGGATTAATGATGCCAATATTGTGGTTCCATTTCCAACTATACCAGCACTTGAATGGGAATTTCATCTTCGGTCTTTCAGCAATGGCTTCTGCTTCTTTATCTTCCCCTCTTTCTCAAGCTCTCTGTTTCTTTTCTTGCTGTACCCTCTCGAGTAATACTACTCGCAGGTTCTACGTCAGGGATTTGATTCCCGCCAATCAGCGAGTTAAACGCCCTTGAACAGCCAATTGTAGAACCGTATCTCTTAGCTTCTTTACATCACCAGAAGTAGATATAAGCTCCGGCATTTTTGGGTTAAACCATTTCCACAGTTCATTGAAATAGTGATCTCCATTTTCGAGTCTCCGAGATAATAACAAGAGGATTTAAGTGAGTGTACTCTAAATCTATCCTCTTCTTTCTGTTTTTCTTCCAACTGATCACATAGTTCCGTAAGCCGGTCTACACGATTTACTATCTCTTGTTGTTCAGATACTGATGGAAATCATTCATGGAACTATCTGAAGTACTCCTTTTGAAGTCTTTTCTGGCCAGCTGTGCCTGTCATTGTTTCTATACCCTTTTTCTGAATGAACCAGATCTATAAAAAAATAGTAAATATTTTCTCTTTACATATTCGAACAAATGGGGCGAATAATAAATAGTTATCTTGTTGTGCTGCTCCTACTCCCATTCAGGTCAAATTTCTAAAAACCACCTCCCTTCCATTCTCCAAAGAAGGCAAGTTTTATTTTGCTATTCCTATATCATTATTAGAAATGTGTGTGAATCCTTTTTCGCATGTTTTCCACTTTCTCTCATAAAATCATGTGTTTTGTTTTAGATCAATCGGTACCAGTTTCATAGGAATAAAACCAACTATAGTTTCATCTGAAACCTTATTGTTTGGGTTGATAATCCCAATATCTATTGGCCTCACCCACTCCCAACTCTCCGGCACTTCAAATGGAATTTCATCTTCGGTTATTTCCGGCCATGGGTTACTGCTTCTTTTATTTTCCCTTCTTTCTCTAACTTTTTCTTCTCTTCCTTTATTCTCGCAAGTAGTACACTTGCAGGGTTCAACATCAGGATGTTCTTCCCGCCAATCTTCTGTTAGACGACCCTCTCTACCGCTAATTGCAGGGATTAGTTCTGTTCCGCAGCTTCGAACTGAACCTGATACTTTGCAGTCGTTTTTGAACAATCCAACATCAAGTCTATCATCAAGCACTCCCCAGAAACTCTGATAGTAAGGATCGAAGTTCCTCGGCGGTTTTCGTAGAATCCTTTTTATGTTGTATATATTCCTCATACAACTCTTTGGGATCGCGCAACACATCTTCCGGTGTATTCGGATTCTTGATATCGAGGTTGTAACTACGCTCAATAACCTCATCTATGGTAACTCTCCACGCATGTTCATTCTCTTCTCGATTATTCCACCACTCTTTCTCCGGTTCAAACTCTTCTATTTTCATCGGTTTAGTCTTTGAGTAAGACTTATACCCATCAGGATAAGGATGCTCGTAGTACCATATTTCCTTGGTTGGTGTACCCTTTTCGAAGAATAGAAGATTTGTCTTTATTCCAGTGTACGGATTAAACACTCCATTTGGAAGCCGGACAATCGTATGTAAATTGCAGGTCTCCACAAGCCTCTGTTTTATCCTCGCTTTACACCTTCACCAAAAAGCGTACCGTCTGGGAGTACAATACCGCATCGTCCACCAGGTTTAAGCAGATGCATGATCAGTACGAGAAAAAGATCTGCCGTTTCTTTCGTTTGATATGTAGCTGGAAAGTTGGTCTGTATTCCATCTTCCTCGATACCTCCAAAAGGAGGATTGGTTACTACAGCATCTACGAAATCTTTCTTCCCATAATCTCTAAGTGGTCGTGCAAGAGTGCTTATCTCGACGAATATTCCGAGGTGCCTTCTACACCATGGAGAATCATATTAGTGGTACACAAGAGATGTGGTAAAGGTTTTTTCTCTACTCCATGGATTTGATTCTGTAGAGTCATATCATCTTCAGCACTTTTGAGAGAACCTGAGGTGCGAATATGCTCTAATGTATTTACAAGGAACCCGCCTGTACCACATGCCGGGTCAATACTTTTCACCAAGTTTTGGATCTACCATCTGAACAATAAACTGAGTAACAGCTCGAGGCGTATAATATTCACCGGCATTTCCCGCACTCTGAAGGTCTTTTAGAATTTCTCTCATAGATATCGTTGAACAGGTGACGATCTTCGTTAAGGGTAAAGTCTATCTTCGTTCAATCTGTAGCAACTTGCCGCATAAGTGTTCCAGATTTCATGTAGTTGTAGGCATCTTCAAAAACCTGCCTAACGATAAAACCGGTTGCGCTATCACTCGGTCCGTGGTCGAGTTTCTTTAAAGTAGGAAACAAGTCGTTATTGATAAAGTCTGAAAGAGCCTCCCCTGTAACACCCTCAGGATCTTTTGCCCAACTACGCCATCGTAATCTTTCCGGAATAGGTGACTGGTAGTTTGGATCATCTATCTCATACTCTTCCTCTTTGTCATCGATGATCTTGAGAAAGATCATCCACCCCATTTGGCTGATACGTTGCGCATCACCATCTACACCAGTATCTTGGCGCATGATGTCCTGTATACCTTTTATCGTTGTTGAGATCGCCATTACACTCTCCTATGTGATGTGTATGAAATTACGCAGCTGGACACAGGAGGCTTTCCATCTCTTTAATCGCCCTGTTGAATCCTTCTCTCCCGCCAAAACTGTTTACTAATTCTTTGTAGCTCCCTATCTCGTCAAAAGGAGGGATTTTGAGCACCTGCATGTCCTCAATGTTCTCAATACCTTCCTCGGCGTATTTGTCTAAAAGAATCTCTATAACCTTACGGGCAGTCTCTTCAAAACGCTGAAAATAGTTTGAATCACGTACCGCTCGTGCTCGTTCACCTCTGGTTTTTGGTTTTCTATCGAAGGCTACATGACAAATAAGATCGAAGTCATCGTAATCTTCACCTACCTCTTCACGAAGGGCATCGAGTAATATCCCCTCGTTACGAAGTTCTTCGATGAGCACCTTTTTTCTCTCTGCTTCACTCCACTTCTGAAGAAAATTATCAAGAGACCTGTATTCTTTACGAACTTGGCGCTTAGTGTAGTCGGTAAGAGATTCTGTTATTAACTTACCATCACTCCCGAGATATTGGACCCGTTCATTTACCACCCACACCGGTACATTATCGATCATATATCGTTTAGGTTTTTCACCCTCATCATCTTCAGGAAAATCTAACTCTGCAGAATCGAACTCATCCTCTATAGAATCTTCCGTATCATCAGTGTCTGTGAGGTCATCTTCCTTCAATTCATCATCTTCATTAAGTTCCAACTGTACAACCGGTTCTCCATCAAAATTCGGATCAGCAAAAAGGTTTGTAACCCTGCGAAAATCTATGATGGTGAAATATTGCTTTCCATACTCTTCATCAATTCTCGTCCCCCGACCTATGATTTGTTTGAACTCTGAAAGTGAGTTAATAGTTCTGTCGATAACAATACATTTACAGGTCTTCGCATCCACCCCAGTAGACATAAGTCTGGAGGTTTCACCGCTATAACAGGATAGGTCTCCCAAGGAAGAATAAAATTATCCAATTCCTTTTTGCCTATTTGATTGTCTCCTGTAATACGCATAATATACTTTTGATTTTCATTCACGAGATCAGCGTTCTCATTCACTAATGCTTGCCGCATATGTTCAGCATGTTCAATGTTTTCACAAAAAATGATTGTTTTAGAGAACCGATCAGTCTTCCTAAGGAAGTCTGTTATTCTCCGGGCAACACTTTTCGTTCTCTCTGATAAGGTAATCTTCCTATCGAAATCCCTTAGATTGTAGACTTGATCTGGAATTTCATTTCCATATCTATCTACCATATCTGTATGGGGCGCCATCCGATTCATCTTTGTCCATCAGAAATGCGGATAACCTTATAAGGGCAAGAAAGCCATCTCCTATTCCCTGTTTTAGTGAATAGGTATAAATAGGTTCACCAAAGTAGGTAATATTCGATACATACTTTGTTTCTTTTGGTGTTGCCGTGAGTCCAAGATGGATTGCCGAGTCAAAGTAGTTGAGAATTTCTTTCCATGCGGAATCCTCAGCAGCACTTCCTCGGTGACACTCATCAATAACAATCAGGTAAAAGAAATCCCTTGAAAATTCCGGTCAGCTTTTTGGCTTTCTTCCGGCCCTGTGATGGCTTGGTATAAAGAGAGATAAATCTCGAAAGATTTATCCACTTTGTGACCAGCTACTTTGGTCATCTGGCCCTTAAAGGGTTGAAGCCGTTCTGATTTGGTCTGATCTACTAATACGTTGCGGTCTGCTAAGAATAGGATTCTTTTAACCGCCCGTGCTTTCCACAGCCTCCAAATAATCTGGAAAGCAGTAAAAGTCTTTCCTGTACCTGTTGCCATAACAAGGATAAGTCTCCTCTGTCCTTTAGCAACCGCCTCTACTGCCCTATTTATTGCGTTGAGTTGGTAATATCGGGGAACTTTATCTTCACTTTCACGAAAGTAATCTTCTAATACGATATCCTGCTGATCGGTTGTAAGATCTTTTGCTTCTGCATACCGCCGCCACAACTCCTCTGCGTGAGGGCAAAACTCATCCATTTGTAGGCTGACGTTCCACTTCCCCTTGCCGTCTTTTTGTACGGTCGTGCTCGAGAAACCCCTTACCGTTGGAGGAGTGGGGATTAAGGCACAGTGTAAGGTTTCCGCATACTCTAAAGCCTGTTGCATTCGCGGACAGCAATCGAATGAGAACCATCTTTCGCCTCTACAACTGCTGAATGGCACATTTTGGTTTGTAGTAAAGTACATAATCTGCCTTCTTACCCGGGCCTCGGTGGACTTTGTTACCCTGTACGATGATTCTACCGGCAGTGAAATAGACTTCTTCGCGTAACTGTCTGTTTAGATCCCAACCGGCGGTCTCTACTATTGCTGGGGTTATTTTCTTAGTTCTCACATCCTGTTCGGATAACATTTACCCTATGTCCCTTTTATGAAACTGACTTCTACCACAATTTGTCTGTTCAGCCTGAACGCAAGCAGTATTACTGTCTCTACCATCATGAGAATCTCTATTACCTTTTAGTCCTAGTGCGCCTTTCATAGTTATTCATAGTCTTCTCTTTCAGCATTTCCAATATAATCCTATAATATACCTACACTACATGGAATCTTATCATACATTCGAATGGTGTTTCTTGTTCACCTTCGAATATGCTTGTAATTACTGCAAGATTATATTATCCATTAAGATACAGATTGCTTGAATAGACAAGTTATTATCGCGTTTTGACAGTTACACATATGATTACAAATATTTTATATAGTTCTGTTCCTCCTGTGGACTGATAGAAAAAACATCTAATATGTGAGTAGGTAATGGGATACACAAAAGAAGATGTCAGAGCTTCTCAATAAAGTAGAACCATTGATAAGTGGTGCTATCATTTCAAAGAGTATCTTCCCTCAGAACAGAATCGAAAACCTAATGATAAGAGGGAATTTTCAGAAGAAGAAATCCGAGTCTTTATTTACATTTATTATTTCTGGGAAGAATGACCAGATGTTGAGTCAATTAAGATTGGGTTAAACTCAGAGGAACAATGGGAAGCACCTTTACAGTCTTCTTCAATCAAATCATTCCTTTGTTTAGAGAAATTCCAGACGATCCAGAATTTATGGTGGATTCAAGCTTTTTGCTTAGAGGGATGACAGAACGCACCCAGATTGAAATTGCCAGGGAATATAAGAAATCTGCTGATATCCTTGTTGGTGAAGCCATTGGTCCATCTTTAGTCCACCCTCAGGAGATGGGCTGTTCAATTCTATCCCTGTATCGGCACGCCATTAGAACTTGTTACCTTAGAATAGATGAGTGGATTGCGTCCTATAAAGGAAAGAAGAATTCTGCTCAGTAGCATCCATTTCTTCTCAAGTAGAGGAACTTGAGAAGAAGTATAATAAGAGAACTAACGATTGGATAAGAAAGAAACTTGAAGAATTGAATCTATGGGATTCAACTTCAACGGGATTTCGGTATGAAAGAGCTTTGACCATTGAGAAGAATAATGAGGTCTTAGTAGATATCGTCAGTATGAAAACTGTTATGAATGATATATTCCATTGGTTTGAGTTGTCTATAGAAGATGGAGGGCTGCCCTCAGTGAGCGACAATATAGAAATTTCTGTACCTTTTCCTACTGATGAGGATGGCATGCTTGGTCGTGAGTGTCTTGAATGCGAAGAATATTTCAAGATAAAGCCGGGAACTGGGCTCGAGACCACCTACTGTCATTGTCCTTATTGTGAGTATGAAGGAGAAGCAGATACATTTTGGACTCCCGAACAGATAGAATAGCGCACAAATGTCTTGCCTTGAACCAAGCCCGCTTCGAATAAGTTTCTAAAACCCTGTAATTTAACGATGCTGAATAAGACTTTCCAGGGATGTGGAAACGGAGAGACTCGTGGCGGAAATGTTCGAAGCAAAATTCCGGGCAAGTAAAGAAAATCCTAATTTACCTGTGAATTTTACCCTAGAAGAAACGAAGAAACTGACTGTTACATGCAATAACTGTGGTTTGGAATTCTCTGTTTATGGTGTTTTTGCGAGGTGTCCTGATTGTGCCAATATAAATGCCTTTACGGTATTTGAAAGATCGTTATCAGTCATACATAAAGAAGCTAGAACCATGGCAGAAAGCCAGTAAAATACCTGGAAGAACTGACGTACAGATTCATTGAAGTATGTTTTAACTGGAGCTCTTTGGATATTTGACGGATTGAGGATAAGGAATTACAAAAGCAGCATCCAGGTAAAATTCCCTCCAAAAAGTGAGAAACCTATTTCAAAGGCTGTTTTATACTTCGACGAAAGATGGATGGTGAGATTTCAAAGAATCATGAAAAATATAATCAGCGAGTTCTCGAGATGTTTCAGTGTCTCCGGCAGTCTCGATACATAATATGGGAGTCATAGATGATGACTTCATAAAAAAGATGCCTCAATACAGTTCCTTTAGAGGTAAGAAATATAATCTAACATATTCGGAAGTACGTAATTTCTTATCAGATGTAAAGCAATTGGGAAACATTGTTCAGGGTTACTGTTCTAATGGCAGTGTTGAATAAAGAGAGCATACCGGATTCTTGGTTATAAGCTGGTCACTTATCTTGAGAGGACCCATTGCCATGAATGCTCACCTACTTCATACTTCGGAAATTCCTCATTAAAGGGATTTGATTTCTCAAGATATCCTTCAGCCCATTCAATCCACAGGGCAAAATCTCCCTCAGGCTCTCCTTTGGTGGCAAAATAGTGAGTTTTCACAGCGTTAACATACTCAGACAGCTCCTTATGATACAGCCATTTCTTATATCCAGCCTTCGACAGAGATATCCTGTTCCCCTCTTCGAGCCTCGCTGAACCTGATCCTCTCAGCCTGATTTTCTTGTTCTATCCGCCTCTCCTCTTCTCGCTTCTTACAATAAGCGACATATTCTTTCTTCCAGGCGGCACGCGCAGATCTGGTCCGGATGGTAATCATCTTCGAGTCTGTCTTTCAACTTTCTTACTTTACTATCTGACCAAGGATTTACGATCACATACCATATAATAAAGATCGTGTTTGATCTCAAGCTTCGACGCCCCGGAAGGGACGTATTCATAATTGCCGTGATAATAGTACTTCTTCTATCTTTTGCTCGGGTTTTGGTTGGCTCCTTGATGATTCCGAATATCCTGATAGTAACATCCTCATCCATGACACGAAATGAAGCTCCACTCTTAGACTTTACAACCTCAGTCTCAAGGTTTTCCATAGCTGAACATATTGTCTGTAGGATTATGGTTGTTCGATCAAAGCCTCCCTCTCCAATATTGAGGTCAAAAGCATCTTCCCCTGAAACGTGAAATTGGCCGCAGCTGCCGTCTTTCAGTCCCTTTTAAATACCTCCCCTTTCCAACAGCTTTTTCCGGATTTTCAGTACGTAAGGATGCAAGTTTTCGAAGTCAGCAGATAAAACCAACTTCTCAACCGTGTTAATGATCCTGTGTGCCCCTTCAAAACTCCCGGGACCAATCGGGGCTTTTCTTCCCCTGCATCAGAAGTAGGAGACTTTCGTATTAACATTTTTGGAGCATTATCATAAGGGTACATTTTCGCATCCGGAGGCGCCTTCCCGACAGATCTGCTTAGCCCAATACCCGAGGGAGGGTTTAAGGTACTTTTAACTTCTGCACGTTTTACGCAAAGCGCAACATCGGAAACACCGTATCGTTTGGATACTTCCACCATTGGAGCTTCCCAGACTTCTTTATAGAGTTTTTCTCTGTCGTAGTACTCAGCCATGAGCTCTTTACCCGCTGATCTTGGGCTAGCCACTGCTCCAGTTCTGAGACTTTGAAAAGTGTTCGGCTACCCAGTTTGAAATGGGGAACGCGGCTAGTCTGGAGGTATATTTGTGGGGAGTTTGTTTAAGTAGGTTGAGGAACTCAGCTGCCTCCTTCATATCCATATTAATCTCTCTTTGGTTTATCTGGTTTTTTTACTCGTAGTTGAAGACGGACTCTTCTGTGGGATGGGACCGAGTTTGCTGGGCATGACTCCCGATTTCAGAACCTTTGTGCTAGTGATTGAACTGTATTATAGAAATGATCATGCGTCACCTGTTGCACCAGGTAATGGTCATCTCCATTTTGTATTCATTCATAAGTGGCTCCTAACAATGGAATGATCAAATTTTATATCATTCCGGAATCAGGGGCAAATGTGTTTAGGGTGATTGTCACACCGGTAGAATTGATTTGGCTATATATAGTGTTCTATTTGTTGTATATGTTGAATCGACTCAATATATGGTGTGATTTTTTTCTTGACTTGCAGTTAAGGTGACAAGTATCTTAAATTCAAAGTGTAAAAACAAAGTTCAGTTCTATATTATTAAAAAGAAATCTTAACTTTGTTAATTCTCATCGTTTCTTTAATCTATCAGTTTAAGGGGGAAGTCTCGTGTTTGATTATAGTTATGAGATCGAGAAATTCTCGGATGAAAAAATGTAGGTTAAACCAAACTGCATTCAAAGAATAAAGCTTTTTAATCATAGAAAAGCCAATAGAGATCGGCTTATATCCAGATTGCCAAATAAAATTGAAGGCCTTACCATTAGCGATTCATCCTTCAAACCACAAGGTTCAATGGCTATGAGAACTATAATCCAAACTAAGTTCAGTGATGATGAGTATGATCATTGATGCCGGTCTCATGACTCAAGATGAACTCATGGATGACGGAGGAAACGAATTAAGTACCAAAGAGATAAGAAATATTGTACTTGATGCTCTCAAGGATGACAGATTTGTTAAACGTCCAAAACTTTTTACAAATTGCGTTCGTGTATACTATTCAGAAACTGATGAGGAAAAGCATCATGTAGATTTTCCAATATATCGTAGTTTTGAAAATGGTGACGGCCTAACCAGAGAATTAGGTGAATGACAGATTACTGGATTGAATCGAGCCCCACCCAGATAAATAGCTGGTTTGAGGACGAGGTCAGTTCACGAAATGCTGACGAGGATGGAAAAGGAAATCAATTAAGGAAATTGATTCAACTGCTGAAGCGATTTGCTAATAGTAGGCAAGATTGGGACTTGCCTAATGGACTTAAACTCACGATGCTTGCAGATGAATGTCAAAATAGCAATTTCGTTAGGATTGATGAAGCATTTCGAGAGCTTTTACAAAATATTGAGGATCGTCTCGAAGGCAACAAAGTTATTAAAAATTTAGCACATCCGTGATAAACCAAATATTACTGGTGCATTATCTGATTCGAATGTCGAAAATTTACTTGATAAAACTTCAATGGCACTGGATAAGCTTAGAGAGCTTGATGATGAAAACTGTGACCGAGAAAAAGCAAAAAAGGTTTGGGATTGGATATTTAAGTCTGATGGTTTCTTTGATTCTATAACTGATAGTAATCAAAAAGAAAACAGCTTTGCGAATCATACCCCGAATAAAGTTGTAGACCATAAGGGGGGAGGGCGATTTGGCTGATTCTCTCAGTTTGATAAGCATTCAGAGAACAGCTGCCCTCACTCGTGTTAAGGAATATTTTTCTGCTCAAGGTGATTTCGAGCTACAATCTATAGATAGTGAAATTGGGGAGAAATTTAAAGGATGTGAGATTTGGAAGGGCTGCGTAATATCAGATGAACAATCATGGCCTATATACATAATATTTGGTAAAAATTTCCCAATTGAGCCGCCGGTTGTATATTCCCCAAAAGCTGAGAGTTTGTATTTAGAAAATCCTCATGTTTTGGAAGGTGGTTTTCTTTTGTGCTTCTTTTCTGCCATTCCGCCCAGTGTTGCTAAATACAGTTAACATTGAGGATTGACTTAGCCATATTCCTCTATCCTGTGCAGTAGAATTTTAGGTGGAACATCAGAGATGCTGATCTTCATGAAGAGTTTTCATCTGATTGGAACAAGAAAGTA
Organism: Spirochaetia bacterium; assembly: GCA_034520965.1. Classification (GTDB taxonomy): domain Bacteria; phylum Spirochaetota; class Spirochaetia; order DSM-16054; family Sediminispirochaetaceae; genus DSBN01. Next base: position 17,591 of record JAXHMY010000001.1, read on the forward strand.
AGTTCTACTGATAAAGAGTTCTTAATTGTTTCATCGCCGGAAGTGTTGAAAAATACTTTTCATGTGTTTTGGGGTGAAAAGTTAACTCTCATATCGGAAGACGAGGTCTCTCTGAATCAATGGTGTAATAATCTATTTGAAAATGCAAGTAATTTTAATCTTTCGCAAGATGGGATCTGCTTAAATATCGATTCACCATTAATTCCATCAGAATATCCGACGAATTGTTACGATTTACTTGAATTGGCGAGAACCAGAGACAAGACTGCTTATAATTTGAGTTCTGGCGAAAACTCGTGTAATCAGTCAAACCGGGATTGATATTGCTGAGTACAGAAGAACTACTACTGGTTTCTTCTCTTGGTCGTGCAGAGATTCACAGCTTCCCGGTTTGAGACGGTATACAAAGTTTCAACAAGGGATTTCGAAGGGGACAAACACCAATAAATGTTCTTATAAGACAGCAGGTATATGAAATTCTAAAAGAATCTATCGTTTATAGATATAAAGTTAAACGAACAGATTATGACTGGATACACTCAAGAGGTGGTGATGGACGTAATTATGCGGATAAATCTGTAGTCCTTATTGGCTGTGGTTCCGTGGGAGGATATATTGCCCATACTATTGCAAAATCAGGTGTTGGTAAATTGCTACTCATCGATAAAGAAGCATTAGTAGTGGGGCGGATGTTGGCCGTCATATCTTAGGTGCTCAATATATTGGATTTGCTATACAAAAGCAGAAGCATTAGAGGAAAGATATGAAAAGAAATGCCGCACCTTAAGATTGAAGCAAATCAGGGCAATTGGTTAGACCTATATGACAACGATAACAGTCTTTTTGAAGGATATGATGCAATAGTTGTCTCTATAGCAGATTGGAAATATGAGAAGTATCTAAACAGTCTTGTTCTGAAACATGAACTCTCATCGGTTATTTTTACATGGTTGGAGCCATACGCTGTAGCCGGTCATAGTTTCATTACTTCAGGTAATGGTTGTTTGAATTGTTATATGAACACGCACGGTCAGTTTTTTCACGCAGTGTCGGAATTTCACTCGAGGGGGCACTAAGAAGAGAGCCAGGAGGTTGTACTTTTTATCAGCCTTATGGACCTACAGCACTTCTTACTACAGTTACCATGACCTGTAAAATCTTGCTTAAACATTTGCTTAACCCTATTGATTCCTACTTATTCAGTTGGATAAGTGATGAAGAACACTTTAGGAATGTAGGTGCTCGAATAAATTCAGAATGGACTGATTTGATTGCGGAAAGGGGATATTCAAGATTATACGAGCGTATCTTAGTAAAAAGTAATTGTGAGATTTGTTCAAAATGATGAAATACCCAATACCATGCTCAAATCAATATTTAACTATCTCACCTGATAATCGTAAGAAAACTATTAAAATATATTCAAAATAAAAATCAACCAGAAAAAGGTGGATTACTATTTGCAGAATTTAAACTTCCTGAAATCCATATAGCTGATGTTTCGCATCCATTTAGGAATGATATTCAAAGAGTATTTTCTTTTATTCCAGATCAGAAGCATCAGCAATACGAAATAATGAAGAAATTTAATAAAGGATTACATTTTGTCGGTGAGTGGCATACCCATCCTCAACAAAATCCAGAACCATCCATTTTAGCATATAAACTCAATGCAAGATTGTTTTCTCTAAATCCGATCATGAGCTGAATTATTTCATCATGATCATCCTCGGTAATACAGATAAATTTAAAAATACTTGGATTAGTATTCATAATGAAGAAACATATATAAAACTTGAACTTGAAATATCACATGAGGTAGGTAGAGCATGACAAAAAAAGATTTATCTGCAATGTTTAACGGTTTACAACAGCAGATGGTTTCCCAGCTGAACGCAAATCGAGGAGTCTTATATCTCATCCTGAAGCTGAAGAGGTGAGTTAGCTTGGAGAATGCCTGGATTGACTGGCTCAGGACTTATTTGCCGCAGCCGTCACACCTCTGATAGAATAGAAGCAAATAGTCATTGATTCTGAAGGTGATACGAGTCATCAAATTGATGTTGTAATTGATGACGAGGCGTGCGTTTACACCATTTATGTTTTCAGCAAAATCGGATTCCGCTGTACTCCCTGCCGAAGGAGTATATGCGGTTTTTGAAGTTAAGCCTGATATAAAGGGTAGTTGTGAGGGTAAGAATTACATTGAATATGCAGGAGACAAAATAGAGAGTGTTCGAAAGTTGAAAAGAACTACTACAACCATGATAAATAGTGGAAAAAAATGTGATGCTCGGCCTCTTACAAAGATAATTGGTGGTATTCTGACAAGTACTAATAGTTTCAGCCATGAAAATAACGATACAAATAGGTAGAAGCACACTGAAGAACCTACTCAGGATTCAAAAGGTGATTGATATTGGGTGTATTGCTGACTATGGAAGTTTTTATGTCGATTATCAAGGTGAAGAAGATACAGAATCAAAGGATTTTGATAATAGATATTTAAATTACTACAACGAACGAAAATTTAATAAAATTGTATTTAGCAGGTCAGATATATCAGTTGTAAGTTTCTTTCTTCAAGCTAGCTGACTGATATTTACAGCAAGCTATTGGAACAATCCAAGCGATTGATCTAAAATGTTTATTCCATGAAGCATTGATTTTCAAATTTGATCAGGAAATATGACAATCTTCTAGACATACTTTAAAGAGCGTAAAATTTTCTAATTCGAAGCAATGGGGAGACGTCAGTCGATCCATTTTGATTTTGAAATCGGTATTGAATAAAGCTGCTCTTAGTTCCGTCCCATCTTGAATACCATATTACCAGTACTCATTTGCCGATAGACGGCATACGTAAGCGCGAAATCGTGGTTAGAACGATAAGGTGGCAGCATTATCAGCATCAGTCGCCACCATGGTTTGTCTTTTTCACTTTCTAAGAGTGATAGAGTATCTGGATTCTGATAGGCGCTGCTTACCATAGCATCTCGCTGGTTCAGATATAAATCGATTAACGGTTCCAATACACGTTCAGGATCACTCAGATTACCGTCTGTAGTGAGGGCAGCTGTTTCTCGATAGAATGATTCCAGCACGAATGGGTTGGCGATCATATCTTCATTAATCATCATAAAATAAAATGTACGGCTAACTCTCCTGAAAAGTTTTAATCTTTTAAACTCTACAAAACCCCAACGAAATCTACAATCCTCTGCCTTTCCTTACACCCCTCTTTATGCTCCAAAGGAGGAGAGTTATAGATCTCTACAGCCCTTCGCATTAGAGAGTGTACACCCTCCCTCTCTAACGTGAGAGTCTTAGACTCAAAGAGCATTGTAAACCCGTTTTCAGCAATGTAGTATCCAACATTGGAAGTCTTTATTCCGGTAAAGGGGCTCAGATAATAGACGAATATGAGGTCTGAAACTGGGATTCATACCATTGTGTTCTGCTATCAAAGCACAGCCGTTCAACTGTACCCTGTAAAGAGGCAACACTCATCCTGACCATTCGATATACCGGGCAGTCTTATAAGTGTATGATTCATAGGAGCCATCATCTTTCTTGTATCACAGAATCAGGTACTCCGAGTCAGCAGGACTTCCGTCTCTTCATCAAGATGCTGAAACTGCTGAATAGAAGGAACTTTTACCGGCCGCCCCTGTATACCCAACCATGGAGGTACAATCCCATGCCTATTGTAGTATTCATCGGTAATCTTCTTTGAATAGCTGTCTATCGAGCTGAATATGCCCGGAAAGACTTGATATGGTAATTTGAAAGACAGTTGTATCTTTATCTGAAAACATCTCTCACAACTATCCAGTGCCAAATCTCCAAGATGCTTTGCCGATATTCTCATAATAGCCCTTTCTCCAAAAAGCTGTAGTAGCCGTCTTTTGTAAATATGATGTGGTCCAGTAGAGAGATTCCAATGACTGTGCCTGCCTCATGAAGTCTTTGAGTAATCTCCTTATCCTCTTCTGAAGGTTCTACATTCCCCGATGGATGGTTGTGAGCGATTATGATAGCCACTGCATTCTGACTGATTGCCTTCCTATAGACTTCTCTTGGGTGGATAATCGTTCTATTTACCAAGCCTCTACTGATCACATTTCTCTTTATAGGTACATGCGCTCCATCTAAGGTGATGGCGAGAAAGTATTCCTGCTTCCTCTTTGAGTAGGCTCTCAACCAAAGGAAGAATATCAGCAGGATATCTTACCCTCTGTACCTTCTCTTTACTTCGCCTCAGATACTCCATTCCCAATACATAGGGACTGTATTCTGATTGCTCCATCAGTTGGAGCAACTCTTGATATCTGAACATCCTTTAGGCTGATACTTTCCATGGTTTCAGCTCCACATGTTCTGCGATAAGGATGATTTTCTCATTTTGTTTCAGCCGCCCTACTACTCTTACACCCCTCTCCTTTCTCAGTTCAGGAGATAAATGTTCAGCAGCCTTTCCAAAATAGTGAACTTCAATCTCATTCCTCTCGATGTTAGTCTCTCCCTCATAGGTATACCTTCGTATATTCTCTACGGTGAAAATACAGAGACCATCAGAGTAGTCTGTTTCTGTAACATTGCCTTCGATGATTACTGAGTTGAGTTGCATTTAGTCCTCCTCCGAGGTCATGATGGTGATTACAGGCTCTCCCTCATCTCCAGGACCAGCAATAGCCTTCAATTTGATTTCTTCCAAACTATCAGATCTCCATTAGAAATGAGACTTTGAAAAGGACAATTGTCCCAAATGAATTTTGAGCCTTCAGTCTTAGTACATTCAGTACATCCCAAAGCCGTCCAATATCAGATTGTCCGTCAAGATTCTTCTTTGGTTTGATGTAAGTGTTATAGAGAGTAGAGGTAAGAGCTACAGGCCATTTGTAGCCTGCTTGTCGAGCTAAATTGGTATACGTCTATTAAGACTCCATCTTCAATCGCCTGTCCGTCAGTGTATAGGTATATATAACATCCCATTGCATATTGTTATTATATCCAATGGGTGGGATCTCTAAAAATAATTGACACCTTATATTCTTTCAACTATGCTGTAACCACATTTTTTTGAAGGAGTTTTCTATGTCTCGTTTTACTGTACTTTTTGAATTATTCTCGTTATACGATGATAAAGATCTAAATCGGAGTGAATGTCTACAAGACTTCTATAAGGGAAATAATGTTGAAGAGGTCTTCCAAGAAATTGAAGATGGTGAAGAATTTGATGATTCCGAAATAATTGATTTTGACCATTCAGATCAATTGCGTGAAACAGGTCGTGATATAATCTATATCAAGGACGAGAAAGATATTATTGTTTATAGTAGAGAAAGTAATAGAGTCACAATTAATCTATCCACAGATCTTGAAGTGATTTTAGATGAAAAGGATGTTTCAGATGAAGAACTAACACGTTTAAGCAATTTACCTGATAGTGAAAAGAGGAACGAACTTAAACCATATATTTCATCTGTAGTCGAAAGTTTTGAACAAGAATTTGAGAAATACTTTGGCAAACTATCAGACTATTCTTCAGATGATGAATTCAGAGAATATACTCATATTTAGAACTTATACTTAAATATAAACTTGACAAAGATATTGAAGTTGGTAAGTTAGATTACATGATAGAAAATTTTTCCAAAACTTTGATGGTAATATTATTATGTATGACTATAGAAATAAATACTATGTTAACTACCAAGACGGTGATATTAGTAGTGGCGGTTATCTTTCAATTTGAAGTACAATGGAGATGGTAATAGATTGTAATAATTCTATGGTCATCAAAGAATATAAACGTGCAAATTTGCTCGATGATTATTTTTCAAGACTTAAGAGAATTAAACAAATTTGATAGTTTTTGATCTGCTTACACCAACTTCTTTCACAGTCGATAGTGTAACAGCTTTTTACTATCAATAGTATATTATTAATAAGCGATTACCTTCTGACACTAAAGCAATCTATCATTTATTACTTACATTTGCTAAAGAATATGATGTAGTTTCAGTAGTATGGTTTTCGTTCACGGAGACATCAACAAAAAGAAATGTATTATACGATGGAAAAGCTTTTACTCTGTGACCTCGAACCATCATTAAGACAAATAAGAAACAATAGAACCATGTTAATGTACACACCGCCATATGTTTCTAAAATGATTTTCGATCTGGCGTTTTATCTTCTGATACTGACAAAATTGGCTCCTACTTCTTGTGTCATAGAACTGACTTGGATTTAAAGTACAGAGTTTGACGTCAAAATAATAATGGGCATTAGAAACGCCTATATAGAGACAATAAGATAGCAGAATCGGGTATAGCATACTTCCATTTCCTGAAGAAGACTGACCTGATATGAGTTTTAGAGGTGATTGGATTTTGCTGCCAATCAACAGAATATTATTCAACAAACCCTTCCGACAGAGACTCAGCCTCTTCCTCAACTTCCTTCGCTCTTCAACTACACGAGCATCCTTCTACTTACCGTAGATTTCTATATACCGATCTCTTATACGAGTAAACTCTGATGAGTGGTATAACTCCTCCATCCATTGAAGATCAGAGTCTGTGATAGCCTCTTTCACCTCATCAAAGATGTAGTGTCCACATACTCCAGTTCTTCAGTACTTATCCCATGCCATATATCATACCTCTCAATCTCATATCCGAGAAGATGGGGTATTATGTAAAGATTCGAGACATGAACTTCTGCCAAGTCACAATACTTCGCTTCTTTGTCTTTCCCCATGTAAACCTTAGCGAAGTTATAAAATGGTTCATTAACTCCTTCTGTATCTTCGCTAAAGTATTTCCGCTTTTTACTTCAAATCAGACGAGGTATAAAAACTTTCTGTCCGCACCCCAAATCAGGAAATTTTTCCAGCGGGGAACAAGATATTAGTAGGGCTGTAAGACAGTGTAAAAATACGGTTATATCAAGGAAATTCTCACTGCTTTATTAGCTCAATAGGACCTATAGTAACTCCACTCGTAGCGATAGAGTAGTCCACTGCTGTTGTTGATGTTTTTTCGAACTTATACACAGAGGTATACACAGTGCCATCGCTTTCTATCTCAACTGTAGCCTCATACAGTGAATCGGTTATATTCTCAGATACGTCAGCCTCTTGACAAGCTTCCCTGCAATCCTGACGGCCGCAAGTAGAAGATTCAAAAGTTATATTGTCGGATTCAAACGTGTATGAATTTCGGGATCATAGGCATCTTGCCACGTACCAATAATCCAAGATGGTGGCAAAAATAATGCGCCAGTAGTGGTATCATCCGGGTCATTACCAGCATCACTACACCCGGCAAAAGCGAACACCAAAACGGCTATAACCACTGCACTTACTAATAAAACATTTTTTCTCATTTCTTACTTCTCCTTATTAAAAAAACAGAGTTATCTATATCTTCAGTATAACCCATTAATCCTACCCTTTTCATTAAGCCCGGTCCTCATACCTGGCGTTTCTAATTGATCTTCACTTTTTACCAAACTAGCAATGGTGACGAAAATTGAATTCTCCATCTAATGGATTGAATAGTAACAAATCGATTGAACCATCTTGATATAAGATTTTAATGGCATGTTTGTATTCATCTATCAAGGGCAAAATCATCACCTGAATAATTTTTGTAGAATCCTCTGGTAATCATTTCTTGGTCTTCTTTCGATAATAGCTTGAAAATTCCATCATTTGTAAATTGAAAGATTTGGGTAATCTCATATTCATTGATAGCAGGGGGATAAGTTTTTTCGATATAATGTGTGCTGTACGTTCCCACATTCCCCTTCAAGGTTATCCTGGGCAGACACGACGTTATTACCTGAAAACACAATACGAACAGTATTAATCGCTTCATAAATCTCCTTTTTCACGCAATAATTTTTTATTTCTTACTTTTCAACCCTTAATTGATTAAAAAAAATATTGAAAAATGTTCTATCCGGTATCCTATGTTTTTCTGTATAAACGCTTTGAAATATTTTTTGTATAATCTCTATCACCATTTTAGGGTTCTTAACTATTGCCTTTTTCAATTGGTTTAGCATTTGTACCTTGTATCTGCTTATTTCTACTCCATTACTATTATAAAGACATTATTGACACACGCAAGGGTAGAATATAGAAATCTGCGCAAACGATTTCAAACATCCTGCACTCCTGCAATATTCTATAATTTTTCCAATAGTTCCTTCTGTATCTCCTCTACAGTAGAATCTACCTTCCGTTACCATATATCTTCCATCAGACCGTACGGTTCAATCAACTCCTCCAATCTCTTTATAAGCAATCTCTTAATCTCTGACATATTGTAACATACGAGAGAGAAAAACTTTCTGTCAGCCTATGTAATTCGGTATCGGGGTGTTTAGTTTAGATTCGTAAACTTCTCCTGGCGGGGAACATTATTCTTCAGGTCTGAGCGATATTTAATCCTGCGTACCACCCCGTATAGAATCAGTACTACTCACTACTTTGATCTGATTAAATCTATAATAGCCTCTAGAACCCAAACGCATCACCGACTTAAGCCCCATACTCTTAACAAACCGTAAATTCATTTTTACTCTTTGTTATGACGGCAAACTCATCATTACCAGGTTCAAGATATTCGTTCGATCATGACATCCCAGGACTCTCGTCTCCGAATTCCTCTTCTCCAATACGCACCCAAGTACCATCCATGAACTCGTACTCTTGTACTTCTTTCCATTCAATCTCGCCGGTGGTTGTGTTCATTGTGTCGAACCCATAAAGAACCCAATTTCCTTCAAGAGAAAATTCTTCTGCCAACAGAATAGATGCAGTAAAGAATATCAATACACTTATTAAAAACACAATACCTTTATTCATAAACTTACTCCACAGATTTACATTAACATTTTATAGTATATATGTACAGAATTATGTCAACGTTATCTGATGGGAATACCTGACAAAACCTGCCACCCGTTCCTCTATACATCTGCTCTCTTTTTCTTTCAGGCCAGACAAAGGTAGAAAATGACGTATTGAAATCATCAAAAACGCAGGTAATGGCAATTTTTTGGTAATGCAGCAATCTTCCCTTGGCGGGGAACAATATATAATAATTCTATCCACCACAAATCCCACAGGCATCTCCTACTTTCTTATCAGTGTAATACCCATTCTTTGTATTCCCATAGTATCGACACTCTGTCATCACACTCTCATTCCATATATCCAGTTCTTATCAGGAGAATTAAGCCTCTTTATCTCCTTCTTCTTTAGAATCTTCACTTTAATTAAAAAGTCCTTTTGCAACCTTTATCCCACACCCCTTTGAAAACTTCGCCTGGAGGTGTAGGTCCTACTGATTTGTCTGGAGTGATGCTTGTATCAAAATTTTTTTGGTTTAGTTTAGGCTGTTCAGCTTTTGATTTAGAGTAATTTTCTTCAAAATATTCTAAAGTATAATTGTTGTCTAAATACTTATCAAACTGGTTTCTTAGACTGCATCCATCTTTTTATCAGTCTTAACACTATCAATAACGCTAATAAACCTCCAAACATAATAAAGTACCCAACATCTTCATAAGGATTTGGTTCTTGATTAGTTGTATTAAATGCTATAACCGGGTCAGTTGGGTCATAATCAACTGTAATATGGTTATTAACTGAATCAAGAAGAACCCACTGTCCTTCAATATAGGCTTCTACCATAGCATGGCCAGAAGTATATTCTGTAATATCATTCAGTGCCCAACCAATTCCAGGGCCTTGAATATGGATAGCAGGGGTGTCTAATTCCCGAAGGATACTAGCAAGGATGACAGCAAGAGTCGTACACCCACTAAAAACCCTTAATTCAGTTAGACGGCTCATATTAATTTGTCCTACATAATCAACAGGATCTTCTTCATATCCGGCGTCTGAATAATGAGGGAAATTTTTATGAATAAATCTATATACTTTCTGAAGATCTTTTATCCCGTCTACTTCCCCAATACTATTTTTAAGTTCTTCACGAAACTCAGGGCTGACTTCAGTATTTGGAGTTTGCATAAGATATTTTTCAGGGTTTGAATAATTAATACCCCATTTGTTTTCAATTTTTTCTTCAACGCTTTCATTAGCAAAAAGTGTAAGAGAAACAAACAACAATAGAACAATCAATAGTTTTTTCATGATAACCTCTCATTAAATTGATATAAACATTTTATATTGAAAATTAAAATCTCTATAACGTACCAAAATACCCAACACTATGACTCTAATTTCACCCACCACAAATCCCACAAGCATCTCCTACTTTCTTATCAGTGTAATACCCATTCTTTGTATTCCCATAATATCGACAGTCCGAATTATGCCGAGAATTACTCCCCGAGTTTATCCAATACTTTGCAGTGGTAGACTGCTTCTCTACATCCTCCTGAACCTCCCTCTTTTCAATATCGTAATCCCTGTTATCAAACCATAATGACCTATCGTACGAAGTCTCAAGACTTTCCTCAATTGAATCCTCTAACGAGTGGTAGAAGTCTATGCCTGTAAACTGTTCAACACGATCTATGGAAACAGCAAAGGAAGATAGAGAATCGGAACTACTCTCATTTGGTAAGATAAGTCCTATACCCTTTAACTCCGGTTCTCGCACATCCAAAAGCACCTTATAGTAATACTGTGGAACAGCGATATTATTCTCTCCGATAGTCTTATACTCTACATCTCTCAAATACAGGCCCAGTTACAACCAATAGAGCTTTATCTCTAATCGCCCACTCCCTAACCTGAGATTCAAGACTCCGCCATATACCCCTATTGAAACCGGGTTTCTGTGGACTCATATTACTGAGATAGAAAGTATCGCTCATAGCCTCTTCAGACCATGAGAAATCTGCTGCTGGTGCTAAGTGGCCTCTATCGTATCCAGAACCTCTATAATCAGATAAAGAAGCAGTCTCGGTATCAACTTTTTTATCCTCTCTAAAATTATCAGTTCTTTCTACATCCCCCTGTAGTTCTTCAATGGTAAGTTTGTATGCCACCCATTCTGCCTGTTCGTGTTCTTCACTGTAAGAGAGGGTGTAGCCGGTATGTCGTATTACTTGATCTGAGTCTGTATAGTGTGGTAGTTCTAATGATTGGGAAAACGAAAGGAATGGGAGGAAGAAGAATAGATACCCGCAGACTGAAGATGTGCTTCTTGAATTTCACTGAGTTTTATCCTTTGAAAAGTCTTTCTTTTCAATCTGTTTACCACAGTTTGGGCAGTTAATGGGTTCGATAGGAATTTGTTCTAATCTATAATTACAGTATGGGCACCGAGGAAATGCTTCAAGAGTTAGACTCAATTCCATTTTTCCATAATCAGACATTTTGATTAGAATAAGGGATTGCAATGTTGTTGTAAAGTGTTTTATTGGGACCGTGGACTCAGTTGGAAAAAGCAATGCTTTTTGTTAAGATAGAAAGTTACAACAAAGTTACAACACTTTGACATGAAGTATATGAACTATATGAAGAAATTACCCTTTTCGTATTCAAATTCTCTTCTATACATGACTAATATGTCCAATATAGTCAAAATAACGGCCTTCTAAGCCGTAGGTCGGAGGTTCGAATCCTCCTGGACGTACTTTTATTTTATTACAATATAATGAATTATAGACCACCTTAATAATCAGGTGGTCTTTTTTTTATTTAAAATACTTGAATTCACATCAAATTCACATCAAATTCACATCAAAATATGGAAAACGTATGTTAATGAGCACACATAGCACCGTCAAATGGAAGGCAGAACAATTTATCGACGATTACCTCACTAATGTTAATGAGCCAAAACAAGATAATGTTGGTGACTTGCCATTAGGGGAATATGCAGATCCTTTTTTCAATTGGGATAAATGTCCTCACATACGAAGATTACGAGATGAAAGAAAAAGTGTCACAAAGTACCATGCTATGAGTCCACTGAAACCGGCATCTTCACAATGAAAGAAATTGTAGACCTATTCCCGCCTGATTCATTAGGTCCATGGAAAGACATCTATGACTATACTTGTTTCCTACTGGCAGCAACTACAGGAATGAGGCGTAGTGAAATTCTCGCTCTCAAATGGAAAAACATCTCCTTTGATAAATCCTTTATTAATATATTAGAAGCCTGGAAAGACAGAGATGAGATTGGCAAACCAAAGTGGAATAAAACCCGTATTGTTCCTATCGCCAACAGGACCAAAGATAGTCTTCTAAAACTGAAGGAGGAATCACATACCAAAGAAGATGATGATCTCGTATTTTGCTATGCCAATGGCCAGAGATTTGGTGGTACATGGTGGCAAAAACGTTTTCGGAATGCTATGGACAGAGCAAAAATCGACTATGAGAAACGCCATCTAAAACCACATTCATTCCGTCATACCCTCAATACCCTACTCCGTAATGCCGGACAAGATCCTGCCAAGATTAGAGCAGCATTAGGTTGGAGTGGAGAGGTTATACAAGATAATTATACCCATTGGCAAATCGAACACCTCAATGAACCGCCCCGGCTTTACCGGAGAGATAAACTTGTGAGAGGATGTGTGTATGGTAAAGAAAAACAGCAGGTATTCAGCAGAGGTAAAGGAGCGAGCGGTACGTCTTGTACTCGACTCTGAGAAAGATTACGGGTCTCGGTGGGCGTCCATTGAGTCGGTAGCAGCAAAAATTGGTTGTACAGGAGAGACACTCAGACGTTGGATCAAACAGTCGCAAATAGATGAGGGGGTTGAACCAGGAGTAAGCACCGACGAGAAAACCCGAATAAAAGAACTGGAAAAAGAAAATCGGGAACTACGAAAAGCTAATGAGATTTTACGTCTTGCCTCTGCTTTTTTCGCTCAGGCGGAGCTCGACCGCCCAAAACGGAAACTATAGGATTCATTGATATGCACCGAGAGGAATATGGGGTCGAGTCTATCTGTCGAGTACTTCCGATAGCCCCATCAACCTACTACGAAGAGAAGCATCGACAGGTACACCCGGAGAGGGCACCTGAGCGAATCAGAAGAGATGCAGCGTTAAAGCTTGAAATACAACGAGTTTGGGAAGATAACTTCGAGGTCTATGGTGTACGCAAGGTGTGGCGTCAGCTACAGCGTGAAGGCTTTTATGTGGCCCGGTGTACTGTAGAGCGTTTGATGAAGAACATGGGCCTTTCAGGAGCGATCAGGGGCAAAAGAGTTCGAACCACTATAGCCGATCAGTCTGCACCGAAACCCTTTGACCTGGTGAAAAGAGACTTCACTGCCGAACGCCCGAACCGGTTGTGGGTAGCTGATTTTACCTATGCGGCTACCTGGCTCGGGTTTGTGTATGTAGCATTCGTAATCGATGTGTTTTCCAGAACAATTGTCGGTTGGCGAGCTTCAAGATCGATGTCTGCCGAACTTACCCTGGATGCACTCGAACAGGCTTTGTGGGCACGGCAGGTGAAAGAAGGGCTAATTCATCACAGTGATCGAGGAAGTCAATATCTTTCCATATGCTACAGTGAGAGGCTCGCAGAAGAAGGGGTGCTTCCTTCTGTGGGCAGCGTTGGAAGTTCCTACGATAATGCTTTGGCCGAAACGATAATCGGCTTGTTCAAGACTGAGGTAATCCGGAAAAAAGGTCCTTGGAAAAACCTTGAAACAGTTGAGTTTGCAACCCTGGCGTGGGTCGACTGGTTTAATAATCGGCGTCTTTTTGAACCAATCGGGAATATCCCACCTGCAGAGTTAGAACAGGTGTATTATAATCAAAAGAAAGTCAGCTCCTGTATGGTCTGACTCAAATAAAAACTTCTCCGGAATTTTCGGGGCGGTTCAGATAATCTGATATTCCGTCTCTTTTATCTAATCATCCAGTAAGCCGCACTTAATGTCCTCCAAACAGACCTCAAGAATAAGGGTGACAGCATCTCGCTTGATCTCTTTTGCCTCTTCTACCATCTCACCCTTCCTGTTTCTTACTTTACTCACATTATTACAGTGAATTGGGTCGTTTGTCTCGATTGAAAAACAATTCCTTGAGTTAGGCCTCAAATCGGGTAAAAGCTGATCATCACACCTATGAAACCTTCTCCAGATCATGTAAGAGAAGCCTTGGATATTTTGCTATAAGCCTAAGAAGTGCTTTCGCAGGTCCGCCAGGATTCCGTCGCCCCTGTTCCCAGGTAATTGCACGATCAAAATCCTTCGATGATAATTCTTGAATATTATCTATCATATGTTCCTCCTGCGATAACTTGTTCATATCGCTGTTGTTCCGTTTTTGTTGCAAACCTTGCACTAATCAGCCTCAGTACGTCCTCTTCATTTCGTTCGATTGAGACCACAACAATCACCCCGCGGTGTATTGGTCCAATGGAAATTATCCTATCTTCATTAAGACAGATTATCCGGAAGTTCAAAAAGCTCGGAGGCTTCCTCAAAAGAGATTCCGTGTTTCTTGATGTTGTATTGATTTTTTAATGAGTCCCATTGAGACTCCATATGTAATTATACGCTATTGGCGTTAATATCAACTCTTCATTGTTCAGACTCACATCAATTTGCTGCAACGTATATGATCTATATGAAAATTCGACCGTTAATGACATTAAATTCTCATCGGGCGTATACCGGACCCTAGAGAGAAACACAGCGATAATCCAGCTGGACGTAAAAATGAGAAGAGGCCTTTAGGCTGATTCTCAGGGAAGGATTTTTTCTCCCTTCTGTACTACCATTTGTGAAAATCCGGAACGATCGTGTGCTGAATCTATGATTATTGGTTCTACCATGAGTAAATCCAATGAGCGCCGCAACTTTTGTAATTGTTTTTCCAGCTGAAGGACATTCCGCGGTTCATGCTCCATTTCCAGGGCAATATCTATATCGCTAGTGGATGTAGGATTCCCATATACCCACGAGCCGTATAGCCACGCCCTGGAGACCGGTAAGGAGTCTTGGGCTGCAGCAGCAAAATGTCTGGCTATCCGCAACACATCTGTTTTATCCATGATTGTACCTCTACCGTTTTTTCCAGTAATCTCCTGCAATAATCCTCTGTAAGTTCATCCATTATATACTGTTTGTCTCTAGGGTAACGTGCTTCTATATTGAGAGGTTGCAACTCATCAAGAAGGTCGGCTAAATCTTCCGTAAGCGTATCTTTGAGACCTGAGGCTTCCGATAAACGCCACAGATCGTGCGTGTAAGGAGCCTCTTTTGCTATTCTGGACACATAATAGGCTTTGAGAGCTTTTTCTACACTCTGGTGCGCCATGAATCCAACGTACAAATATCTTTTTGTGTCGAGCATCGCCTGAGCAGTTTCCAAGTCATAGTCGGAGAGTTCAAGCCAATACTGTTTCAATTCTCGAATATCCATACACCAACATTATAACAGCGAATCGGGTCGTTTGTCTCGATAGAAAAACAATCCTTTGAGTCAGGTATCAAACCGGGAAAGAGCGGAGCAGAAATACCTACGAAACCTTTTCCAAATCATGTAATACAAGTCCGGGATATTTTGCTATAAGCCTCAGAAGTGCTTTCGCAGGCCCATCAGGATTCCGTCTCCCCTATTCCCAGTTTTGGAGAGTGTTGATACTAATACCTATTCGTAAAGCAAATTGCTTCTGTGACAAACCCAGGTATTTTCGCAATGCTGCCAGATCACCGGTTTTCCACGCGCCCGATATGAGTCGTAGACGCTGCTCTCGGGTAATAGGCAAAGCGCCAGCGATGCCCGTCTTCCCTGCGCTCGATCAAGCGGCCCAGCTTGTCGTAGTTGTAGGTGGTGGTGCGCCTGTCGACGTTGGTTACAGAAAAGGACGGGGCGCAATATAACAAATAAGACGAAAATTCCGTAAGTCTTAGAATCAACATCTTCTATCCCAGGAATTGTGATGATAATCTTATATTCTCTTTTCTTTTTTAATCTCAAAGAAAACAAATCCCAGTAAAGTGTATTGTCTTTATACCTTCCATATTGGAAGGGAAGATCATCGTATTCTGCAATCTGCTCTCCGGTCTGTATATCTTTAATAATGAAATTAAACTCTTTGGAAAATTCATCTGTAGTTGCAGAGGTAATTACTTTATCTTCATTATCGCTGTCTATTTCTGGAAAATGAAATGCAACTCTGTATCTGGAAGAAGACTTTCTGGGAATTAATGAATACTCATACTCCCGCTTATCGGTTTCAATTTCCATATCCTCTACTAAAGCAACAATCTCGTAATTGTACTCTTCCATCCATCTTTGCTCCACTTCCGATATTTCCTCAGTACCAAGACTCCACATAATTGTTATACTCCATAGAAAGTATATTGTCAAAATCATATTCTTTTTCATTGTCAACCTCACGCTCCTATCAACGAGTTCATCTCAAAACTTCTTTATTCCAGCCAGGGGCCCAGCGTGATGGAGTAAAATCACTACCAGCTTCCCTTACCACACTACCAATTAGTGAATTACTATTACCACTTTCATCATTTAACTCAGGTATTGCCTCGTATGGTACTGACCCATCATAAGAATCAGCGGCTTCCTCAAGATTTGACTTAAACTCTTCGGAGCTCATTCCCTCGGGGATAGGAAGTGTATCCCTAGTGGTTATCGATTCAGGTCTAGATTCCTCTGAACGTTCTAGAGTTCCCCATCCGAAGGATGACTTTTCACCTGTCCCTACTCTTCTATTGGGAAATCCCTCTACAAGAACCCTTTCTCGATTTGTTTCAAAATTCTCCTCAACAATAGTCGTGTGGTGAGCGGCATTGAACGGATCAATTTTCGTATAACCTACATAAAATTCATACTTATCTGTTTTGTTCTCACCGGATTCCGTCGCCATCAATCCCCACAGATCCACATAATTCACCGGGTCCCCGCCCACGTAGGCATACCAGTTCCAGCCGTCCTTGATCGGGTCCCGGCTCATGAATCGCCCGCTATCGGCATCATACCACCGCGCTCCATAGTAAGTCAGTCCCGTCGCTCCGTCTCGCTGCTTGCCGGTAAAGCCGACCGTGTTGTAGGGGCCAAAGACCCCGGCCATCGCCCATCCGTAGGCGTCCCAGGCGTAGCGGGCGATAGGCTCTCCGTGACGGTCGGTGATTGCCACCGGACTGCCGAGGCGGTCCGTGTGATAGTACATCAGCCCGCCCTTGGTATGCAGAAAGCCCTCCGGGCCCGGCTCCCTGCGGCCGTGGAAACCGTACATCTTCACCGCCACCAGGCGGCCGGCGGCGCGGAAATACTCCTTGTACAGCTCGAGCTCCCCCTGTGCGCTCTCATCGTACTCGGCCAGGATCTCCCGCTGGTTCCATATGTACACGCTGCGCTCTTCTGTAGGCGGAACCTCACCGTCGGCAGGCGTTTTCACCCGGCTCACTAAACGCCCGAAGGCATCATACCCGTAGCTAACCGTTGAGCCATCCAAGAGCTCGGCCTCTACCAGTTCGCCTCGTCCGTTCCACTGGTACTCCGCGGTCCCCTCGGGAGCCGATTTCTCGGTCATCTCCCCGGTCCGGTTATACTCATAGCTCACCGCGCAGGCCTGTACCAATCGATTCAACCCGGAATACTGAAAGCTCTCGCTGACCTCATCTCGCCGCCTTTCGGTGATGTTCGCCGCCGCGTCATACTCCCAGCGTTCAGTAGACACGATATCGGGGAACACCGGCTGCTCATCCCAGGCCTCTCCGGACTCGGGCTTGTTCCACTGTCCCGGCGGCATCCCGCCGGGCTTTGTGGAGGCCGGCACTCCGGAGTAAATATCCTGGTAGCGCGCCGCGTGTCCCGGGGGAAACTGTCCGTCCTGCCATCCGCGGGTGTTCTCAATTAGCGTACGCGGGTAGCGCGCCTGCCGCAGCATTCCGGAGGGGTTATACGCATAGTGCCACTCGTACCCTGCCTCACGTCTCTCGGTAATCCTGTCCAGTTTATCATAGCCGTACTCCCGCGTGAATATCCGCCCCGCGGGGCTTTGCCAGCTGTAGCTGTCCATCGTCCCGGCGCTGTTCCAATTCCACTGCGCCGAGGTTCCGTTTCCGTACACCGCCGAGAGCCGGCGGCTCAGCCCGTCGTATGTGAAGTTCGCAGAAACATTCTCCGGGCCGTTGAAGGTGCTCACTCTTCCCATGTTATCACGCTCGTAGCGTAGACTCCGCCCCTCGGGGTCGATGATGCGGCTGATCTCACCCCGCTGGGTGTACTCATACTCCACTCGTTTTCCCGCCTCGACAAAATACACCGCCCGCACCCTGCCGGCCCGGTCATAGGAGAACCTTTCGCTCATATCCGGGTCCCGGGCCTCTGTCATTCGCCCGGCCTCATCATAGAGAAACTCCACCCTCTCATCCGGGTACCGAACCTCTCTCACCAAGTCCGAGGCCTTATACTCATAGGTGGTGCTGCCCCCGGCAATATCGGTCTTCTCTCTCAGCCGTCCCGCCCCGTCATAATCGTAATACGTTGTCCCCTCACTGTCAGTCATTTTAGTTATTAACCCGGATCCATCCCGTTCCCAGCTCACGGCCCGGCCCAAGGGATCATAGGCTTTCTTGATATACCCGCGTCTGTCATACTCGTACCTGACAGACACATCCCCGGGCCCCCGCACTTTCTCAACGCGTCCGTTGGGGTCGTACTCATACCGGGTAATTCCATCCTCCGCGTCTATAATCTTTGTCAGTCGGCCCGCATCGTCATAACGGTAGGCGCTGCTTCTATCCCCCGGAGCGCGTCGCTCATGCAGCTGTCCGCTCTGGGTGTACTCCATTAAAATCTTCCCTCCCTCGGGGGGAATATACTCGACCGCGTCCCCGGCCTTATTGCGCGTCCACCTGTGTTTCGCCCCCGATGGGTCGATGTAGGTGGTAAGATACCCAAGCCGGTTGTACTCACGCTCATGCGAGCCACCGCGTGGGTCCCGGTAGAAAGTAAGCTGACCTAAAGCGTTGAACCGGTAGAAGTGCTCGGCCCCCGCCGCGTCAATCACGGTCAGCTCATCATTGCTCGGGGCCCAATTATATATCACCGGATCCATACCGCTTCTCTCAACTCGTCTCTCACGACCCGCGGCGTCATAACTTATCTCGGTTATTCCCTTTCCAGGCACCTCTATGGAGCTCACATTTCCCCAGCTATCATAGCCGAGAACCGTCGCCTCACCGGCCCCGTTTATTATCGCTTGCGGTTACCCACTGGTTGTATCCCTCATACCGAGTCGTGCGGCCGGCCGGATCCTCCCGAAGAAGCAGGTTTCCGTGTGGATCGTAGGTCCATAACCAGGTTCCCCTTCCATCAAACATGCTCACCAGACGGTTATACTCGGCTTCCCATTCAAAGCGCTTCTCTACACCTAGCGGCTCAATCACTTTCGTGATGTTGCGCCGTTGGTCGTACTCATACCGCCACACACGACCGGTTGCGTCTCTTCGCATCGTATAATCATATGGGTTTTCAGGATCATTATATTCATAGCGCACGGGATCACTTCCCGCGCGTCGTTCTTGCAGCATCCGGCCTTTCTCATCATATTCGTATGTCCATTCCGTCCCGCGCTCGTCAACAGCCGTTGTTACTCGGCGAGTATCCGTAAAATTGTATGAGAAGCGATTGAACACTCTTCCATCGCCGAGTTCCACCCGGGTAACCCGCCCCTCGCTGTCGTGTTGAAACCGCACTTCTTTCCCAAGTGGATTTAAAAATGAGGAGATCCGCTCTTGCCCGTCGTAGAAATACTCACGGGTCTCACCCGCGGTTCCCACTACCCTTCGAAGGTTACCTGTCCCGTTATAGAAATATTGTACTCGCATATTCTCAGGGCCGCGCACCTGTGTCAGAAGGCCATTCTCATACACAAACCGATATTCCCGTCCTACCGCGTCCGTGACTTTGTGTATGCTCCCGTCATCATTATAGGCGAAGGTCAACCCATTTCCGTTCGGATCCTTGATAGATAACAGGCGGCCTGCATCGGGACTTTGATCGGGAACCCCAGAACTGTGAGCCGCGGGAAGCACCCCCTCCTCTCGCCACTTCGCGTAGTATCCCTTGTACGTATATTCTACTCCCTCTTTTGTCCGCTCGGTATACGTTCCATCAGCGTTCCGAATGAGGATGTTAGTGTTCCAATTCTGAGGCCGTGATGAATTTCGCTGAGGTCTTTGTCTATGAAGGGGTCTCCAGTCATGGTCTCGCAACCGCTGTGGCTTCTGTGATATCAACGCTCTCATACACCCTGGGAAAAGCGGTCTGGTTTCGAACCATCATTGAGAAGTCCCAGTTCAGTACTAATCGCCGCTCATATGAATGCCACCATTTCTTTCCTAAAGCCATGCCGGCGGCAAACGGGGTCGATATCGTTCGCTGCGAGTTGAAAATCTACTCCTGGCGAGGGAATACTCGGATCAGTGTACTTCAATACATACTCCCCTGTTTACGGGATTTTATTGGCATCATGCTTTGTCTCTACCACGCCCTCCGGCAAGCCGGAAAGACCAGTCACACTGTTGGTGAGGAGGTTGCCGCTGCCACTGGGCAGAGCTTTCTCAATTCCTCTGGGGTAGGTTGTTCCTCTTCCTCATCGTTATTGTCATCATCATCATCGTCACCACTTCCTTCATCTTCATCAGAATCATCACCAGTATCAGGGTTATTATAGTCAGGATCATCCCCGTCAGGGATACCATCATGATCTTGGTCGGGTGGTGTATACCCCCATGAATATAGATTTGAATTGTTGGTAAAAAAGAAAATGATACAAAGAATTAAAAATAGTGTTCCAAAAGTATTACGTTTTCTGCTTAACATTTTTTTCACTCCTCCCCGATTAAATACGGTGTAACTACAACCCATAGGTTGGTCGTTTTATCTTTTGTCCTCAGATTTGTAAACGCTCGTCCGAGCACCGGTATATCCCCTAAAAAGGGAATCTTGTCTTTGTACTCAATCTTCCGCCTTTCAATCAGTCCTCCAATTACGATTGATCGTCCGCTCCGCGCCCGAATGGTTGTCTCGACCTCTCGCGTGCTTGTCGTTGGGTACCCCTCGCTGGTTGTTCCGGTAATCGAGGTAACCTCGGTGTGAATCTCCGTGGTAAGCTCATCCCCCTCTCCGCAGCGGGGAGTGATGGACAAGGAAATACCGGCAACGATATCCTGTTTCACCTTGTAGGTTTGGTCCCCGCTCGTCTCTCGAATGAACACCCAGGGAAAACGCTCTTCGGTCTTCACCTCCGCGGCACCCCATCCACGGTCGCCACCTTCAGCCTCGCTGGACCTGGGGCTGCCCCTCCTCACTGAGCATGCAGCGTCGACCTCGAATCTCGAGGGGCAACCTGTAAAATCGCTGGAACCAGACCCCAATCCCCTGATGGTGTCAGCCTCCTCTTTGAACACGGTTGAGACGGAGCTTCCCAGCGAAAGGCCTAAATGCTCGGCCGCGTTTACATTGATCTCCACAATACGCGCGGATATAAGCACCTGTCTTCCCGGGGTATCGACTCGATAAGCCTCGCCGCTTCTGAAAGATTCATGCTCGGCGGAGATAATAAGACGGTTCATACGCTCATCCACCTGGATCATGCGACTTCCGTAATCGATAAACCCGCATAATATCTCGGCCACCGCCTTCGCGTTGGCCCATTTGAGCTTTATGACCGCGAACCCCTCCTTGGGCAAAAGCTGTTCATCTGTCTGCAAGACACTTTGCTCTGCTTCCTGCGAATCCCTAAATGTGATAACAAGCCGATCACCTTCAGGACTTATTGTGGCGGAAAAGAGATATTTCTCATGTGCGTAAATCTCCACAACAATCGTTTTTGAATGAAAGGCGCGGACTGTTTCTCTGCGCACTAAAATATCTTTCACATACTCGCGTTCGGCGATCGATGGCAGAAACATTCTAAGGTGGTTGAACTTGGCGCGCGGAAAACGAAGCTGCAGAATCGATTCGCTATAATGCCAGTCGGAGGTAAAATTAAAGAGATTCGTCCCGTCGATAATGACTTGGGGACCTGAAAAATGTATTTTCCTCAGATAGGTGTCGGGACCATTCTCTTGTATTTGAGCACCAAGAACGGCGGGAAAAAATAAAAGCAACAGCACTACAGCCACTTGAACAAAGCCCGGCTTTCGCGCTGCCATGGGAAAAGAGGTTAAGAGTGACCGATAGCGCCAAATAGAAGAAAAACACCACTCTGTTGAATATGGTTTAAATACACATTTTATAAAAAGCAAACCATAGTAGGATACAAGCGGTTTTGTGTCCCGTCAAGCTTTTTTTTTTCGAGACAGACAGGGAGCGAGACAGACAGGGAGCACTGAATATTTCAGCTATTCAGATAGCGAGGATTGAAAAAAATACCTATACTGCTCCCAAAATTCTGGATAATCACAAAGGAGATTGTTACCGTATTATTTGAGAAAATATTGCAAAACTATCTTTTCTATTGGGACTACGGGCTCATTAGAAAGAACAATCTCTTTGTTCTGAATAAAAAGTTACAACAAAGTTACAACACTTTGTCGCAAGGTATATGATTTATATGAAGAAATGACCCTTTTGGTATCTCAAAATTCTGTGCGTCCCAAATATGTCTAATATAGATGAAGAGGCGGCCTTCTAAGCCGTAGGTCGAAGGTTCGAATCCTCCTGGATAAAAGTTACGCCGCATAATGAAGCACTTCTACTTCAACCTTTCTCTTTACCGCCTCTTCAGCAAGTGCATAGATTCGAGGAATTGCTTCGCGCTTTATATCTTCCAACCGGTCCTCAAGAATGAGTGCGACAGCCTCTCGTAAACTCTCTTTTGCCTCTTCTATCGTTTCACCCTGCCCATTTGCTCCCGGCACCTCCGGACAAATTGCCCAATATCCACCTTCCTGTGCTTTTTCAATGATTGCCGTCAGCTCTCCCTTCATGTCTGTTCCTCCACTCCCAGTATAACATCGGATTTGGCCGTTTGTCTCGATTGAACACCTGACTGCTTAACAGCGTTAATATTTTCTGGTGGAATTCCCAGTCTCATCAAATTCACATCAATTTGTCGCAAAGTATATGTTATAATTGTTGAATTGTCCTTCTATTCCACTTTCCACTTCTCAACTGCGGAAAATGGGCTTCAAGAAGTTTTGCGTTGAATATGAAATCCTCGTAGGGGCTCCTATTTGGGGGGCTGATCGGTATTGGGCAGGAGCTCGTGCATTCTCTCTATCATCCATCGGATGTAGTGTTTTACTCCTGTCGATTTTTCTGCGGGCATTACCTCATCCACTACATCATAGAATAGTTCGAATCGATTGAGTATAAACACAGGATTCACATTATCATGGGGCAAGCGTTTTAAGGCCCAGCTTAGTTGATCTTCGAGAATGCTCAGTTCCCCCACGGCCATGGCGGCATCCAGCATTTTAAAGGTAAAATCAAATCCCTCGGCAATGATCTGCCGTGCATTCTTCCCGTGATGCCGGATTTCTTCTTCCCGGAGCAAAGACCGTTCAACAGCCAATGTAATGATTTCCGCTTTCATCTCACGAAACACTTTCAGATCTTCCGGATCTATTTCTACCTCATGGCTTGATTCGTCCATTCGACTCTCCTTTTACGTGTTGGGAAAATAATCTCTGGCAAGTTGTATGCTCTCTTCGGCCGAAGAAGCATAACCGTCAGCCGCTGTTTTACGCCATATTTTTTCTGATGTGGAAAATGCCCGGCCTCCTACCACAATTTTTAATTTTTCGGGAGGAAAGCTTTCTCTGACTTCTGAGATAAGGTCCATCGCCATAGGTAAGTTGTACGCAATGGTAACGGAGACTCCGAGCAGAGACGCGTTGAGCTCATCGATGGTATGGATTATATCTGGTACCGGCGTATTGGCCCCGGTAAAAAAGGTGTCCCAGCCTTCAAACTCGAGGAAATCGGCAACCATGCGTGCGCCCACCTCGTGCAACTCTCCTGCCGCACAGGTAATAATCGCCTGTTTTCCACGGCTTTTCTTAAAGGGGAAGTGTGAGTATAGCTGAGATAGTACTACTTGGCTTGTTGCCGTGAAATAGTGTTCCTGAGCCACACTAACCTGTCCCGATTCCCATAAATCTCCAATTTCATATTGACAGGGTTGAAACACCCGCAGATACATATCCTGGATACTCATTCCTTGTTCGAAAGCGTTCATTATCAATTTTGAGGCATCATGCCGGTCGCCGGAGAGGACCGTCATGATATAGTCTTTCGCCAGATCACTTAACTTACCATTCAAAAAAGTGATTTGTTTCATTGTACCTCCTGTGCAAGCGGCAGCGAGATCGTACAGTGGTTCCCTGTTGCGGCTTGCTTATCAATTCAATCGAACCGCCGTGACTCTTTACAATTCCGTATGATGCGGATAGGCCGAGGCCCCGTCCTAGAAATTTAGTTGAAAAGAATGGTTCAAAGGCTCTGGATAAGGTATGCTCATCCATACCGACTCCGTTGTCGGACATGGATATCAAAATTGCTTCATTAGTTAACTCTGTATCTATTTTCACAAAGCCGCCACCGTCAAGTGCCTCGACGCAGTTTGTAAAAAGGAAGCGAAACAGGTCAAGAATCTGCTCCTTATCTCCTTGCATGTCGGCTGCTTCACGGGAAGGATTAAAATCTATTTTAATATCACTGTTTAATCTTTTTCGTTCCACCTCAATTAATTGATGCAGCAGATCATTGACGTTCAAGTCGGTATAGCTGCTGTGCTGTCCCTGAATAAAATAGAGTAACTTATCCACAAGCCCGATAATTTTGCCACCTTCGCGGTTTATAGTTGAAAAATACGAGCTTAAGGCCTCGTTCTTCCCGCCTTTTTTTCAATAATGGCAAGGTAGCCTCAACGGCACCGTCATAATGTTGTCATCATGATCGGCTATGCCGGATACGATTGTTTCGGCAGTTTCCTGTTTACCTGCATTGACCAGGTATGAATACATCTCCTTCCGTTCTGTTGTGTCCCGCTGATAACACGCAATCCTCTCGAGATTATTTTCTGTATCGGTAAGGGGATAAAAGGTAAACTCATACCAATGTCCGTTCACGTGTTCTTCACAACTAGTTGAAACACACTCTTGCGTGGCTTTGTGAAACACCGCAGATATTGATTCCTGAAGAGTTGCCGGCAGTACCTCGATATAGTTCATGCCGATCAGTGCATCATACTCCCTGTCCACGAAGCCGGCGAAGCCCATATTCGAATCGAGTATGGTTTTATCACTTTGTATCAAGACAATGATATCTTCAGTTGCATTCAGTAGGGTTCGCAGGTTTTTCTCCGCGATGTAGCGGCGTTCGATCTCTTCTTTAAGATGATAATTCTTCTTATTTAAATCACGGGACATATTTGTGAGCTGATTGTTTAATTCGCTAATTTTATTGAGCATGTCCTTTGAATGGTAGTTGTCCATTTCTATCTGTACTCTCCACCTTGTAATTTATAACAGTGAACGAATATCTCTGCTCAACTCATCCATATCGTAGGGTTTTTTCACCACTTTATCTGCTCCCGCCTTGTACAAGCGCTCGTCGATAGCCGTATCGGTATATCCGGTCATGGCGATGATCGGGATAGACGGGTAGCACTCCTTGATTTTCAAGATGAGTGCTTTGCCGTTCATATCCGGAAGTCCGATATCGGTAATAATCAGATCGACTTTCTCCGCTTCCTGCTCTAAGATTTTCAGCGACCCTTCGCCGTTTTCTGCCGAAAGAGTCTGATACCCATTCTCAGTCAACGCTGCATCGAGCATGGTGAGAATGGGCGCCTCATCGTCGATTATCAGAATGGTTTCCCCCTGGCCGGATTCGTAATCTTCCTGTGCCTCGTAGATCTTTGATGTCTCCTCAGCCGCCGGTAATCCCACGATAAAAGTAGTTCCCTGTTCGAGGCTGCTGTCTATGTCTATCCATCCCTTGTGCAGTTGAAGTATCTTATATACTACAAACAGACCCAAACCGGTGCCCTTCGTCGAATCCTTGGTGGTAAAAAAGGGGTCGAAGGCGCGACTTTTCGTGTGCTCATCCATCCCGGTCCCCTCGTCGATTACCTCTATACACCAATACGATTCGACGCCCCCCTCAGTAGTATTGTGCACACGGAGCTCCTGGCTTGTCGGCCGCCGCACTTCCAGGTAGATATCCCCTCCCTCCGGCATGGCGTCGGCCGCATTTATCGAGAGGGTAATCAAGACTTGCTGCAGCTGGCTCGGATCTGCATATACGCCCTGTTCATCCCCCACCTCTCCAATGTGCACATGCACATGCTGCGGCAGGGTGTGCTGAGCGAAATCCTTGAACTCTGACAGAAAGGAAAATAGTGCAACAGCTTTGGTCTCGGGTTGGGAGGAGCGGGTAAAGGACAACATACGGCCAGTGACGGCATTTCCACGTTTGACACTTCCCCGTATTGCAGCTATCAGCTTCTGATTAGCTTCATCGTTGGTTCTCTTCTCTAAAACTTGAGAAGCTCCGCTTATCGCCATAAGAACGTTGTTAAAGTCATGGGCTATACCGCCGGCGAGTTGTCCCAGGGCCTCCAGCTTTTGCGCTTCGATCAACTGCTGCTCCATAAGTTCACGGTCCGTTACATCACGGATGACCTTGATAATACCCAACACATTGCCCTTAGTATCCCGTAGATAGGACAACAAGGTTTCTCCTTTAAAGGTCGCGCCGCTCTTCTTACGATATCTCAGGAGAATCTTCCGTTCCGACTCTTCCGTATACTCTTTGAGCTTATATCCCACTTTCTCGCGCTCTTCGCTATCGTGGTAGATACAGCTGCTGCTCCTGCCCATTAGTTCATCGTAGGAGTATTCGAACAATCCGGCGAAGGCAGAATTGTAGTCGATAATCCTCCTCTCCAGGTCGGTAATGAGGATGGCATCCCACACACTGTTGAAGAGGCTCGCGTAGCGGATTTCCAATTCCTTGCGCGCAGTAATATCCCAGGCCACGGTGGTCACTCCAATTACCTCGTCATTGTCGTTCCGCATGGCTTTGGCCTTCACGTCGTAGATAATTTCTCCGGTCGAAGTGCTGAAGGCTATCTCGGAGGAGACTTCCCCCCCGGATTCAACAATTTTCCACTTCAAAAGCATGAGCTCCTGCGCCCCCTCGAGACTCGAAATCTCAGTATCTCGCTTGCCGAGCACAGTCTCTTTTTGAAAATCCGGATGAGTATTGTAGATCCAGGTATAGCGGAGATCCCTGTCGCAGGTGGCCACTATAACCGAAGCCCCGGAAAGGGCCATACGGAACCGTTCTTCGCTCTGCTCCCTGAGTTTCTCGGCATGGTAGAGCTGCAGGTAGTGGTTTTTAGCCCGCCTCTGCCACAACCCCGCAATAGTTGCGGTTATTGCAACAAGTAAGGCGCCGACAAGTCCGACAAAGCCGTACAGTATCGAGCGCAGCGGAGCGTACAGTTCCGCCGTATCCATCTTCACCACCAGAAACCAGGGGCTGTCGGGGACAGACCGGAGAACCGCCACTACCTCCTTCCCCCGATAATCTTTTCCCTCTACCACTCCCTCACGGCCCCCCGCCGCCAGAGCCGATGGCATACCAGTCTGTGCTAAGGGCAGCCGCAGCTCTAAAGGGGCTTCCTCCATAAAGCGGACCTTGCTCAAGAAGAGCACATCCTCCCCATCTGTGCGCAGTAGAAGGGTTTCCGCAGTCTCTCTCTCCACCGGCCAACTCTGTATTAGGGGATAGAGGAAGCGATACGGATCGAATCTGCAAGACGAGCACCGCCAGCTCCTCGGTAAATTCTTTATCTGCATAGATCGGTGCAAGCACCGAGAGTAATATGGCACCGTCCCCTTCGGCGCGATGGAAATCGATGAACCGTGCAGCATTCTGCTTTAGAGCGTCTGCAATGTTGGTTTTCAGATGCGTCCAAGGGACCGTCTCCGAGTACCCCACAATCGGGTTCCCATGTCTATCGAATAACCCTATGCCGGAATAACCGTAGGCCTCTCTCACCCTGAACAACCACGAACGGAGAGCATATAGCTGCTCACGGTCCTTCGGATCTTCGTAGTATCTCTGCAGTGCCGCAATGAATAACTCATTACGAAAGAACACCTCTGCATCACCGGCTCTCTCTTTTCGCCACTGCACTAGTTCATCTACCTTCAAATTTGCAATGGATCTGAGATCATTTTCAACTGCCAGCCGATATTCATCGGCATAGTTTCGAAAGGAAAAGAAAATCGCAAAAGTAATACCCGCACAGACAACTAGTGCCAACAGGATTAGCGCATACGGGACAGGAGGTCTCTTTTGGCCCTCGCTTTTCATGGTTTTCAGTTTTCCCTCAATCCGAGGAGCTTTCTCACTTCGTAGATAAGCTCATCGGGGTCGACGGGTTTCTGAAAGCGCTTCCATTGATTCGTAAGCCCCTCCAGAGTATCGGTTTCGCTGTAACCGGAGAGAAAGATCATCTTGAGAGCGGGTGATTCCGCGATGATCTTTTTTGCGAGTTCGATGCCGCTTCCCCCGGCATGATAACGTCGGTGATAAGGAGGTCTATTTCACTTTTTCTCTCTTGGTAGTATTCCCACGCCCGCCTGCCTTCCGCCGCTTCAAGTACGGTGTAGCCTCTCTCTCGAAGGGTCAGGGAAAGGGACTCTCGCACCATCTCTTCGTCCTCTACCAATAGAATCGTCTCATCCCCGGAGAGGCTCCACGGAGCCCCCTCGAGCTCCATGGCTTCGGGCTCCCTTCCCTCGGCCGCAGGAAAATAGAGGGAAAACTCCGTACCCTTTCCCTTCTCACTTGTACAGAAAATATACCCATTCAGTTGTTTCATCGTCCCGTAAATGGTAGCCAGCCCCAATCCGGTTCCTTCTCCAATCTTCTTTGTGGTGTAGAAAGGCTCGAACATATGGGCAATCGTCTCTTCATCTATGCCTTCGCCGGTATCCCGTACCCGCAGCAGCACATAGGTACCGGAGGCGATGATGCGGGTATCCCGGTTCTTCTTTTGAGAGGCTTCACTGAACTCCGCCGTCTCGACTATATACTCCAGATTACCTCCGTCCGGCATCACATCGCGGGCATTCGTGGCAAGGTTTATGATCATCTGGTGGAGCTGGTTAATATCCGCCAGGATGAAGGGAACGCTATGGTCGAGAACCATGGACACAGTGATGTGCTCGCCGATAAGACGCTCGAGCATCTTTCCCGAGGCCTCGAGTACGGTGTTGATGTCCACGTTCACGATATCGAGATCCTGTTTTCTGCTGTAGGCGAGCAGCTGATGGGTCAGATCCGCCGCTCTCTTGACCGCCTTTTCGATTTCCATGAGGTGACCATACTCCGCCGCTTCAGGATCCGTCTTCTTTCGAACTATCTGGGAGAAGCCCTTTATGACCATAAGCATGTTGTTGAAGTCGTGGGCGATACCTCCGGCGAGTCTTCCAACCGCTTCCAGCTTCTGGGTAAGCCGCAGTTGCTCTTCCAGCTTCTTCCTTGCAGTTACATCGGCCATGGCAGCCACCACCCCCCGCAGCACCCCGTCACTGTTATACAACGGAGCAGCGGAGAGGCTTCCAAAGAAAAGTTCGCCGTTTTTCTTTTTCCGCTCCACCTCAATGTCAAACAGCTTTTCCCCCGACAGGACTCTGCTGAACAGGGTCCGGTGTTCTTGCTTCCTTTCCTCGGGGATAGTGGGTAAGGTGTTCCCCAGTACTTCCTCCGCCTTCCACCCGAAGACCCTCTCGCAGGATTCGTTCCACACAATGATCCTGTCCTCGACATCTAATCCGTGAATGGCCACCGGCGAGGTGGAGATGAGGACGCGCTGAAACTCCTCGCTGCTCTTTAAGGCGTTTTCGGTCTCTTTTCTCTCGGTTATATCGCGAATGAGGCCGACGAACCCGTTCACAGTTCCCCCTTCGTCCTTGAGGTAGTATATCCCCGTCTCTCCGGGAAAAATCTCCCCGCTCTTCTTGCGGTAGTTTACCGTATAGGGATACGGCCGGTGCTCATTGTAGTTCTCCTTTATGTCCCTCTCTATCTCCGCGAACTGTTCTTGGTTTTCATTTACATAGGAGACATGCCGGCCCCGGATCTCCTCAAGGGTATAGCCGAATATCGTGGAAAAGGCGGTATTACAGTCGATGATGCGCCTTTCCGTATCGGCCACCAGGATTGCATCGCGTATCGAATCGAAGAGGATTCTATAGCGCGCTTCACTCCGGGTGAGCGCCAGCTCCGCCTGCTTGCGTTCCGTAATATCCCGGGCCACCGCAAACACCGCTTCTCTCTCTTCGAAATGAGCCAATCTCGCATGCACCTCCGTCGGAATCACCTTCCCGGTTTGGCTTACATGCTCGGTCTCGAAGGTGTGTGTACCCAACCTGCTAAGCTCTTCAACCCGTTCCGCTATCTTTGCTGCATGTACGGGACTATCTATTTTGGCTAAAGGTTGCCCGATCAGCTCCTCCCTCGAGTATCCAAGCCGTTCATGGGCAGTCCGATTTACCTCGATAATTTCGCCGTCAAGAGAGGAGGAATGATAAAAAGGTCTTCATAAGCTTTGTGGATTGATATACTGTCGCAAACTTCAGTTGAGCAGCAGGCTAGCTGTTCGGCGTTTTTCTTGGTCTACGAGACCGTCAGAGGAGAGATGAAAGAGCCGTAACCAGCAAAAGAGCGTTCAATGGTCTACGAGACCGAATAAGGAGAATGGAATCAATTCACCGAACCGGAGCTGTTTTGAACAAACAGCGAGAGAAGCGATGAAGATGAGTATTGGAGTGGATCTGCACAGAGCCAATTCACTGTCTGTTTTCTGGCGGAAAACCAGAAAGCAGTGGAAACGGGAGTGTCTGCGACAAAAGAAATCGGATATGAAGAGTTCCTCAGTAAATGTAGCGAGTACGTAGAGGCAGGGTATGAGGTGCATGCGGCGGTTGTGATCAACCGGTAACGCCCGTTATTTTCAAGCGCAACCGGGCTGCTAATACCCGGAGTTGAAGATGACGGTGGTAAACACCTTGAAGTTCAAGGTGGTGGACAGAGTCGGTCAAGAAGACGGACAAGCACGATGCGCGCAACACTTGCGGAGTTTTTGGAGAAGGATATGCTTCCTGAATCGAGGCTGTGCAGTCAAACGAGTGAGGAGTATCCGAAGAGTATTGAAAACGAGGTCGATCAGCGGTCGAAAGCGTTCGGTTGAGAATAAAGAACCCAGTTCCGGCGGTCTGCTGCTCGGCTATCGGAATCGAGACGAAGAGAGGACAGCTGCAGAGTGAAGAAGAGAGGCAGCGCATCCTTTCCGGTCTCGTGGACCATGAGGTTTACGGAAGCGCTGCCGAAGCGGTCGAGACCGCTCTTCGATACTTTCGACCCAGGTTCATGCCGCAGGGTCGGAGGAAGGCTGAGAGAAGGTGCTTGAGAGCATGGTTGCTGAGGACAAAGATGTAGAGTCGTTGCAGACGATTCCCGGAGTTGGGTTGATAACTGCTGCTACACTGGGGGTTTTTATTGATGATATTGACCGTTATGAGAGCCCGAAGAAGTTCGCTGCTCATATGGGCCTGGCACCGTGGGTACAGAACTCGAACGGGATGATCCCGTCGCGGGCATATTAACCGAACGGGGACCGAAGGAGAGTGAGAACGGCAATGGTGCAATGCGTATTGGGAATGGTCAGAAATAAAAGAACGACCCGGCGGGTACGGACTTGTGACCCGCTATGATGCCTATGAAGAAACACAAAGGTAGCGGGAAGAGCATAATGGCTCCGGCGCGGAAATTGAGTACGGTTATCTGCATGATGCTAAAAAACAGAGAGTCCTTCAGAATCCACTAAGGATGGAGCACTCTCAAAAGTATTTGAAAATGCAGGCGGCAGCATGTGATGCCGCAAAGGCCGGATAGCCCGGTTGACGTATGAGCTTTATTGGAAAGCTTGTGATTGACTTTTTATAGGAGATGAAGATTGCATCGCCTATATGGTTAAAGAGAGTCTCGAACTTCTCCCTCTGTTCAACTACTAAACGCTCTCTTCGGCGCTCCCTACGCAAGTCGTTAAGCGTGAGGCAGAGCAACGAGACCCCCTGATATGCCAAGGGAGTAATCGACACGGCAACCGGCACTTCTAGATCCTGCCTGCAGAGTAGATACAACTCTGGTATGATCGCTTTTCCTTCGACAGACATCGTCGAAGAAAGACTCGCAGGCCTCCTTCGACCTCTCAGCCACATAGTCAGTAAAATTCGAACCTAGCAATTCGCCCTTTCGGCGGCCGAGCAGTTCGGCATAGCTCGCGTTGCAGTAGCTGATGAATGCCGTTGCCGTCGGTAACAATCGCCCCCTCGGGCATCTCCTCGATGAATATGCTCGATATGTAGATCATTTCGGGAAGTGTAGTGGGGGTGGCCTTTCAGGAGGAGGAGGAGGAAACTATCGCATCAATTTCTCCTTTGAACGACGCTTCCAGAGCGGCCTCGGCCTGTTCGGCCCGCAGGCGAAGGCGCTCGTTCTCGCTGAGGAGTTCCTCTCTGTTCTTTACGTTCTTCTTCATCACTCTACCTCATCATCGAGCCCCAGCGCGGCCCTCACCTTAACCCCGTCGGACAAGTCGCCCACAACCCGCCTCTGCGGTTCGGGATGTACTTTTATGAGCGTGGGAACCGCTATAACCTGATCTTGCTTTATCCTCTCGGGGGCTTCCTGTATGTCGACCACCTCGAGGTCGTATTCCTGAATGTGTTCGCAGACCTTCCGCAAATTTTTAGCCGCTTTCCGAGAGTTCGGTGTGTTCCCCATTATGTAGAGCACGATTCTGAGCCTTTCGTCTTCGCTTCTCTTCTTTTTAGGCATGGGAGTCCTCGCCTTCCTCCCTGATGGAGATGCCTCCGTCATGGAGGATGAAGGCGCGTCTCTCTTCGCAGTGTTTCATCCCCCTCGACTTGACAATCTCGATGAGAGCGGTTCGTTCAAGCCGCCGCTGCGCCTCTTGGAAAGAGTGATCCAGGTATCCATGAGGGAGGAAATGCCGATCTGAGTCTCCATGGGATCCTCGGAGCCGCTGTTGAGGTGTGTCATGAGGGTAGTAATGTGGCGCTCTTTCAAAAAATCCATGAATCGGGTCAGCATGGATTTTACTTCCCGAATCGAGCCGACGCTGATGAGATTCGTTATAGGGTCGATAACCACCGCGGCAGGCTCGATTTTCTCCACCATCGATATCATCGCGTGGAGCTTGTGCTCCAAGCCGGTCATCGTCGGCCGCTTCGGCCTTGAGGCTGAGAAGACCTCTATCCAGCCACTCCTGGAGCTCGATTCCGATTGAAGCCATGTTGCGAAGAATCTGTTGGGGTGACTCCTCGAAGGCAAAGTAGAGGCAGCTCTCGCCGGCGGCACAGACCGAGGCGGCAAAGCAGGCGGCCATGCTCGTCTTCCCGCAACCGGCCTGCCCGGAAATCAACACAGTCGAATCCCTGTAGAAGCCGTTCTTCCCGCTGAGCATCTCATCGAGATCCGGGATTCCGCTGGACACCAGCTCTGAGGAGACCGAATAATCCAGCCCCAAGGAGGTGATCGGTATAATTGAGACACCCTCTTCACCGATCAGGAAGGGATATTCGTTGGTACCGTGGGCCGAACCGCGGTACTTTATGATGCGCAGTCTTCTGGTGCTCGACTGCTCCTCGATTCTGTGATCGATGGAAATGACACAGTCGGTAATGTACTCCTCCAGGCCCCATCTGGTGAGGCTGTGCTCTCCCGCCTCTCCGGTTATGACGGTCGTGATCTCACGCTCCTTGAACCAGGTAAAGAGCCGACGCAGTTCGTGACGCATGAAGTTCTTGTCGGGAAAGGCCTGGAAGAGCGATTCGACGGTATCCAATACCACCCGCCGCCCCTTCACCCTCGATAGGGCAGCCTCTATCCGCAAAAAGAGGGCATCGAGGGTAAACTCACCTGCCTGGGCCTGTCCGGCGGGACCTGCATCGATGTATTCGATGTAGAGTTTTCCCTTCTGTACGAGTTCGGGGATCATCCCATGCAGCGAGGAGAAGTCCTGTATGATATCCTGCTCGCTCTGCTCGAATGAGAAGAGCAGTCCGGGCTCATCCAGCTCCAGCGCCCCCTGTATGAGGTATTCCATCGACAAGGTTGATTTCCCGCATCCCGGTCCGCCGCACACGAGGGTTGGTCGGCCATACGGCAGACCTCCTTTAGTGACCTCATCCAATCCCTCTATTCCCGTCCGTGACTTTTTCATTTTGACCTCTTACTTTTAAATATAGGTTTTTGCCAATCTTTTTTCTATTATTTCTGCTGTTTTTCGCTATTTTTTTCGGTAGTACATTTACTTCAGGCGCTTTCAAAATGATAATTTTGAAAGAACCTTACGATGACGGTTAATGAATGTCTCGAAAAAGTAGAAGAGACCATCGCCGCGCCCCCCCCCGAAATAGTTCTTGAAGAAATCCGAGAACGCCTCGCCACCGTAGATATTCTGCCAGTCCCCGCCGGTTCCACTGTAGTAGTAACTCTGTTCTCCCCTTCGGGAAGCTCCACCGTCGGCGTACTTGGACCTGTCAAAACCCTGTGGTCCATCGGTATCCTGGTATCGCTGCCAGTTGGAACCGAGTTCATCATATTTCTTCCGATTCTCATCGTCGGACAACACCTCGTGAGCTTCGCTGATTTCCGCAAATTTCAGGGTCGTTTCTTTGTCGTTTGGTTTCACATCGGGGTGGTATTTGCGCGCCAGTTTCCTGTAAGCCTTTTTTATCTCGTCCTTCGATGCTTTTTTATCGTCTCCGAGTATCTGGTAGTAGTCTTTGTATTCCATCGTACGCAAAAATCCTCGTCTAAAGTTACGCAGGAGGCAGGCTATCCGTCAATCTACGCGCTGTCCTGGATCAGACAACCTCCTCAATTCCCAAGTGATTATTGCGAATATTATCATGTACTCAGCAATTCTAAATTTGGAAGTCTTCCGACTTCCAAATTTAGAATTTGCTTCATTTTCTTAGCAAAAATTGGTAGATCAATACAGTTGGAGGCATTCTCAGTTTGGATAGTGCATTGCACTATCCAAACTGAGAATTGCTGTCATGTACTGTCAATAGTTGACACGTCTGAGTATGGCGAGTTACACTTATAACAGATACGTACAAATATCTTTTCGTGTCGAGGTCGAGCATCGCCTGAGCAGTCTCCAGATCATAGTCGGAGAGTTCAAGCCAATACTGTTTCAATTCCTGAACATCCATACACCAACATTATAACAGCGGACTGGGTCGTTTGTCTCGATTGAAAGCCTGATTGCCACTCACAATAGCAAATACTCGTCCTTCCCAGTTACACCAAAGTTACCACACTTTGACATGAAGCATATGATTAATCTGAATACAGCCCCTCCTTAAAGGTCGAAACTATTGCGATACAAGACTAATATGTCCGAATAGATGAAAAGGCGGCCTGAAGCGAAGTCGACACGATGTCTACGAGCGAGAGGCGAATCCTCCTAGACGTACAAATTATGCTGTATAATGAAGCACTTCTACTTCAACCTTTCTCTTTACCGCCTCTTAAAATCATCTTCCCAGATCAGAGAGGATCGGGCTCATATAATGGTCCTTCATTTGAGCTGGCGCAGCAGCTACTACCAGGAACTCGATTACGGCTTCTGGCGCACAGATGTGTATCAGGGGCTACATCGACAGGAGCGATAGGAAGAACGGGGAACCGCTTTTTTTATCCAGTTAGATTTTCCCTCAGGAAGCCTGCTTTTTATCCACCATCCTGCCGGTCACATATAGCCACATGGGAAAAACTAAAAAAAATAAGTTTACCTACTTGAATATTATCATATTTGATAATATTATCTAAATAGATATGAAACAGAAGATGAATGTACAAAAACGTGCGAAGCTTGTGATCCACCCGGTGAGACTTCGCATCATCACCCTTCTTACCGGCAGGGAGCTGACCAGCCTGGAGCTGGCAGAGCGGCTTCCAGAGGTAGCCCAGGCAACCCTCTACCGGCACATCAAACAGCTGGAAGAGGGAGGCATCATCCGGATCACCGAAACCCACCAGGTGAGGGGAACGGTGGAGAAGGTCTACACCGCAGGAGCCGGTGAGAAGAGCCATTTTTCAGCCAAGGAGATCCGGCAGCTTTCCACAGAGGAGCACACCGCCCTCTTTGCCTCCTTTATTGCCGGACTCTATGAGCAATTTCTCTCCCTTACCGGAAAGGCGGAAGCCAGGCCGGAACTGTTTGAGATGATGGGTTACGGGAACATACCTGTTCGGATGCGTCCTGCGGACCTGCACCAATTTCAGCAGGAGTTTGGCGAACTGCTGCAACGATATATGGAAAAAGCGACGGATGAACCTGCGGGTTCAAAAGATTCATCAAAGGCCGTTGATTTTACATTTACCACAATACTATTTCCGGAGGCAGACCATGACTCTCAATCTTAATCTTTCTCACTTTTTCCTGCTCCTTTTCATGGGATCAATTGGTGCGGTGGCCATCATGCCCTATGCGATGGCGATGCAGAGCACCGTGGAGTTTACTCCCGCCTTGATTCTTATCTCGATTCTGCAGGGGATAATTCTCTCGGCAATCGCCATCTTTGTCGGTATGCTCGCTTCCCGCTCCCTGGGCCTTAGCATCTGGTCAGAACCGAATCGCTTTCCTGCAGCCATCCTTCTCGGTGTCTGTGCGGGAGTGCTGGTGCTGCTGCTGGAACTCTTTATCTTTCTTCCCAATCTTCCGGAGGCCCTTACTGCTGTGGGGAGAACGGGACATATCGCTCCATGGAAGGGTCTGCTGGCTGGGTTCTACGGCGGAATCAACGAAGAGCTGATGATGCGATTCTTCATGCTCTCGGGACTCCTCTGGATTGTCACCCGGTTCTGGCACAGCCCGGAGGGAGGTGCGGTGACCGCCGCATTCTGGATCATCAATATTTTTATCGGGACCGTCTTTGGACTGGGGCACCTGCCGGCAATAAAGGCTGTAACGGATGTTACCCCCTTCCTCATAATCCGATCCATAGTCTTGAACCTGGGCCCGGGAGTGGTTTTCGGTTGGATTTTCTGGAAGTGGGGACTCAGTGCCGCCATGGTAAGCCACTTTTCGGCGGACATGGTGCTGCATGTGATCAATCCCTGGCTTACCAGGGTGCTTGGTCTGGGGGGTGGTGCTTAATATTCCCAGGGAGATGGATACAGTCCCTTCGAGCAGGATGAAAAGATTCTGCTCAAAGGGACTCGTGAATCAAGCAGGAAATCAAGGATTTTCAATTTCCGAATGCCTTTAACGCCAAAACTTTCCAGTATCATAACATCGCCAATACTGTTTCGTGCGACCACATCTTTCAAAAAAACCGTGTGGTATACTCGTATTGCCGATTGAACGGTTTTGTTGAAAGTAGAAGAAGGATACACCGTAGCAGATAACTGCACAGGCTAATGCATAGTAAAGAATTGGTTCCGGGATGAGTATGGGAATATTCTCTGAAGCTCCGGTAAAGTACATCACAATTCGAATAACAGCCGTAGCAACAGACATTACCAATACACCCAGGAACATAATAAAGCTATAGTTCCCGTCTAACAGTATCGCTTCGGAATTTGAATAATAATGAGTAAACCAGGCAATTACTGCCATAAAGATATTAGCCGCAGCTCCAATTAATAAAGCGCGATTTTCCCTGTTATTTCACATGTATGATCTCTCCTGTTAAGATGGCAAGTCGAACTATTCTGCTGCAGATTAGTCTAACCGGCCTGATTTTTTAGAAACTTTTTAGTTTTGGTATTATTGCTTACCATCCTGATCTCCTTATTTTAACAGCCGACCCTGCCGGATCAAAACCGCATCTCCGCCAGCCAGGAAGTCAGCTCTTCCTCGCGGTTCTTGAGCTTGTCGCTGGCTTCATTGTATTCCCCGGGCAGATATTCCCCCGCAATCCTGCCGTCCAGGATAAAGAGCACCCGCCCTGCTCTTGCGGCCACTTTGACATCGTGGGTCACCAGCAGGATGGTTACGCCGCTACGGTGGATCTGGGCCAGGAGGTCCATAATCTCGTTGGCGGAGGTGGAGTTCAATGCGCCCGTCGGCTCGTCGCCGAAGATGATGTTCGGGTCGCCCATCAGGGCCCGGCAGATGCCCACCCGCTGGAGCTGCCCGCCCGAGGCCTGGATGATGGAACGCTCCTCCAGCCCGGCGATGCCGGTTTTTTCCATCAGCGTCCTGGCTTTGGCGACCAGCTGAGCGCCATTCTTGCGGCCGTCGCGCATGGAGGGCAAAATGATGTTGTCGAGAATATTCAGGTTTTTGAGCAGCGTCGGCTGCTGGAATACAAAGCCCATATTCCTGCGGCGCAGGTCGGCCAGTTGATTTTCTTTTAGCACCGACAAATCGGTGCCGTCAAAGGTGACGGTTCCGCTGTCGATGCTGTCCATGCCGCTCAAGGCATACAGCAGCGTTGATTTCCCCGAACCCGAAGGACCCATCACAGCGACAAATTCGCCCTGGTGAATCTCTACCGAGATACTGTCGAGGACTTTCTGCTTTTCCGCGGCCAGACCGAAAGACTTGGTAATTTTTTTGCTGCTAATGAGCTCTTGCATCCTTTACTCCTTGATATTGTCAGAAATGGTAATGTACCCCGCATCCAGGGTCCCGAAGATTGTTGCGGCCAGGGCCGCCCCTGCCATCAGCAGCGGGCTGAGCAGGCAGGCAAAGCCCGAGTTGACGATGAATGTAAAGGAGGCCGCCCCAAAGGAGCCAATCACCATCCCCGCAAGGACCTCACCTATAGTATTAGCCAGCACCGTGCCAAGCAGGATGCCAATGATCAGAACGAAAACCGAACGAGCCACATACTGCGCCTTGATGTCCCTGTTCGTAAAACCGAAGGCCTTCATCACCGCAATCGCATATCTGTCTTTGGCGACCAGCATACGCATGAACAACAGGGTGATCAGTGCGGTAAGGATCAGCGCAACGGCAACGGCCGCAGAAGCTGCCTTTCCGATGGCGTCGATGGTCCCGCCAAAGGTCTGGCGGACAAATTCATCAATGTCCGAGACCTTGGCAAAAGCGAACCTGCCCGAATACCTGGCAGTTGTTTCAACCACCTGCGCCGGATCTGCAAGCCCGGCGGTGATAATGCTCCACATGATATCTGCCGAGTCGCCTGCGAACACTGCTTTGGCGGATTTGCCGCCGTGGGTCACATCGGAATAGGTGCCGCAGACCGTGAGCATTCTCTTACGCCCATCAATAATCAGGGTGATGACATCCCCCACCCTTGTGTCCATTTCCCTGGCGTTCATCATCGAAAGGGCGATTTCGCTCTCCGCCGCTGGGGCACGTCCCTTAATATAGGTTAGGGGAAAGACCGAATGGTCGCCCAGTTCAACCTTGAGATTTTCCTCCGAGCCGTCAGCCAGTTGCAGGCGGAACGTTTTTGTGGTCAGCACGACAAACCTGGAGATGGAAGCATCATCCGCCATCGCCGCGGCTATCTCCGCTGTTTTTTCGGCAATGCGGTCGGTCTGCTGGATGTCAACTCGCAGGTCGCTCTTCCCGACACCCATGTAGGTGATGAAGCTTTTTGAGGCGATGGTGTTGTGCAAATTCTGCGGGACGATGATGATGAACGTAGCCAGCGTCAGCACCGCCAGCATGGTGGCGTACAGACTTTTTCGTGCAAGCACATCTTTGACGCCAAGGAAGACATTCGTGCCGAGCAGTCTGTTCACACTCAGGCGAAAGCGCCGCCCCCCTCCCGATTTTTCCTGTGAAATCCCGAACCGGACTGCTTCCGCCGGAGATATTTTGCGAAACCGTCCCAGTACACCGTTCACATAGAAGCTGATTGTCAGAAACACCAGCAAGACGCTGATAATCCCCAACAGCGGAGCCAGGGCGGTGTTGGAGCTTTCGCCCATGTAGAGCCGTATATTGGCAAGCAGGGCGTCCCGGAAAAGAAAAGATAGCCCATAGCCCAGCAGGCTGCCCACCGCTGCGATGGCAACATATCTGGTCAAATAGATTTTTTTGATGTCCGAAACGCGAAGGCCGATGGCTTTCATTACGCCGATTTCACGGTAGTCGTCTTCAATTTTTGCCAGCAGGGTGAAGCGGATACACAGGAAGGCAATGGCAAGCACCAGGGCGCTGACCAGGAGAATAACCGCTATCATCAGCCCGTCGGAGATGGCATTCATCATTCTGAACAGCGGATAGGTGATGGTCGGACCGTTGGCTTCGAGCCCCGCGGCGCTGTAGGCTGTCCCGAAGGCACTCAGCCTGTCCAGGTCATGCAGCCGGAACTGGATCAGGTATTCCACCCTGCCGGACTGCCTGAGGGCGGCAAAGTCCTTGTGACTGACCAGAAAGCGCTTGGAGGAGGCGAGCATGGGCTGCATCTGCGAATCCCGGAGAGGTCCTGCAATGGTGAGGATCTTCCCTGCTACCGTCACGGTGTCGCCGACTCCGGCGGTGCCATCCTGCAAGTAGACGATGGGAAGATAGATTTCCCCATCTGCGACCGTGATACGGTTACCATCGAGGTCCATCAGGAAATCGAATTTTTCACTCTGAACCACCAGCCCGTTATCCTGGATACTGCCTGCCAGGGAGCCGTCGGCAAATTCAAACTGCGCGCCCTCCACGTTGAGAAATTCAATCACCTGGAAATCGGCCACATCCTCATTGTGGTCTGCAAAAGCCGCCAGCCGCACCAGGTCCACTTCGCCGGCGTGCATCTGCATGAAATGGGGCGTTTTTCCCTGGGTCATCATGGTATCAATCGCACCCCCCAGGTTGACCACCAGGATGGCCGCCAGGGCAACCAGCATGGCTGCCGCGGCAACAAACATCATCGTTACCAGGGTAATCGCCTTGCTCTTCAAAATATCGTTACGGAGCAGTCGATAATACATGGCTCACTCCCCGGTATCCGGTTCAGGATCTATCTGCTGGAACAGCGTCAGTTGCAGTCCCAGATCGCATATCCGTCTGAGAATGCCGTCCGATGCGGCCTGGTCAAGAATGGAGCCGCGCAGTATGGTTTGGCCATCGGGGCTGTATTCTACATTAAAATCTTCAAACCAGATCAATGCATTCTGACCCAGGTGACCTTTTACACGGATTTCGTAATATTTGCCGGTTTCTTGTGTTTTCATGGCATGAGTCTATGCCATGGGCAGTCATTATAGAAACACACCTTGGTGGGATTTTTAGAAAACATGGGGTAACACTTTAGTGTCAGGCGGCTTTGCGGGGTGCCGGGGAATCAAATCAGGCCCAGTCTGCCTGCTTCCAAAATTGCCTGAGATCGGCGGATTACCCCCAGTTTGCCGTAGAGGTTATTGTTATGGCGTTTAACCGTGTTAAGAGCGATGAAGAGTTCATCGGCAATTTCCTGGTTCGATTTGCCTGCGCACATTAAACGCAACACATCGAGTTCGCGCTCACTTAACGGTTCGATTAATGGCTGGAACGACGGCTGCGCCGGCAAGGCTTTGCTGTTTAATAATTCCCGGTTCCGGGCAATTGCGTCATTCAGGAACCGGTTATTGATCGACAGGGCAATCTGTTCTGCTTTGCCCATCTCAGCATGCACCTGATCTGGTTTCCCCTGCAGGTGATGCAGACGCGCCGCAACAAGATAGCCCTGGGCCAGATAGTATGTGTGGCCGCTTTTTATGGCTGTTTCCAGGCCTTGATCGAGAAGTGTTTCTGCTTCTTCCCATGATTTTTTGGTGTACAGAACATCCGCCAGGGCGAGTTTAATCAGACAAAAAGCAGGATAATTGGCATAAGCTGATTGTTCTGTCAGGGATAACTCGTGACGGCAGATCGCCTCGGCCTCTTCCATACGCCCTCTCGCAAGACAGATTCCTGCCCATTCCATCGTCGCGTGGGCGAGGGCCAAAATATTGCCACATCTGCGTGCGTGGGGACTGACCCTGCTCAGGTAATCTGCTGCCCGATCCGGATCACCGGCCGCCACACAGGCATAGCCCAACTGTGAATAGCAGGCGGTGTAGCCCATATCGGCATACAAGGGACCGAGGGTTTCACCCAGCTCCGCGATTGCCGGCAAAAGTTGTTCAATCTCCCTGCTCGCCTCTGCAACATCTCCCCGATGACGCATGACAATGGCTTGCAACAAAACCACCTGATGCACAATTATGTTATACTCGGGATGATCCACCGGTAACTTCCCCTCTGTGACCATCTGTTCGAAGGCCTGCCTGATATCGTCGAGGTATAAAGCAATACGTTCATAATCACCTCGTATAAAGAGGGTCCAGCAATATGCCACCCCTAATGGCGGAGATTGACGAATTACATCGGCGGGTATGGATTCGAGCCATTGCACCGCGGTGCCCACACGTCCTGTATGATAGACGCGCCGCCAGTTATCGGTCACAAGTCGGCTGACATACGTGTAATCGGGAATAGCGAAGGCATGATACAGGGCATCTTCGGGATGATGATTATCCTGAAACCATTCCGCAGCGCGCCTGTGCAGAACCGGCACATCTTCGCCCCTGGTGCGTTTCAGATGGCTTTTAAGAAATTCCGCAAAAAGGTGATGATAGCGAAACCAGTAGTGCTCTTCATCCAGGGGTATCACAAAAAGATTGCGGCGGCGTAAATCCTCCAGGACTGCCGCGCCCTTCGTTGACTCTGTTAGCGCATCGCACAAGGGTGGAGACATTCGCTGGAGTATGGAGGTTTCAAGCAGGAAATTCTGCAGTTCCTCCGGCTGGTGACACAGGACCTCTTCTACCAGATATTCCAGCACAAAATGCCGGCTGCCGGCGAAATCCTGAATAAACCCATGGGTGTCGGCAAGGCCCTGCATTGAAAGCGCGGCCAGTTTTAATCCGGCAATCCAGCCCTCAGTGCGTGTTTCGAGTGCCTTTACATCATCCTCCGTCAGCTCCAGGTTCATCAGATCATTCAGAAAGGACGAGGCGTCATCAAAATCGAACCGCAGATCAGAAACGCGCACTTCCGTCAGCTGCCCGCGCATCCGTAAACGGCCAAGCGGCAGAGGAGGGTCATTACGCGAAGCAATAACAATATGAAGGGATGGAGGAATATGCTCAAGCAGAAAGTTCATCCCTTCATGAATATCCGCATTGGAAAGCACATGATAATCATCCAGCACGATAATAAGCCGTTGTTCACTTGCGGCCAGCTCATTAACCAGGACAGTGAGAAATAACTCGGTATCAAAATCCTGGGCCGACTCCGATAATTGCAGCACCGGCCGGCCCCACTGATTCGACACCTCCTGAAGGGCGCTTACAAAGTACCTCCAGAAACGAATCGGATTATTGTCGCGGTTGTCCAGGGAAAGCCAGGCCACCTGGTCCTGATGGGCTGTAATCCATTCGACAAGAAAAGTGGATTTGCCATACCCGGCGGGAGCGGAAACAAGGGTCAGGGCCTTTCCCGCCTTCAAACCTGCAGTCAATCGATCAAGAAGATGGGGACGATGAACGATATTGGCTGGAAGAGAAGGGATAAACAGTTTGGTCAGCAGGATAGAAGAGTCCATTTTAAATCCACCTTACCACAAAAAGGCTGGACGGGACAGATTTTTCTGGCTGGCAGTGTTTTTATTTACAGGTACCTGCAGGAACTCTGCAGAGAACTCATTTTCTTGAGGATGACATCATTTTTCATGCAATTTCCTCTGAAGCAGCTGCAGTCTGATCCGGTTGATCTGAGGAGCAAGGTCAGTCTGGTAATCCATCATTTCAATAGCCTTATTGCCGGGGAACCGCTTCGGTAAAACCGGTATTCGGATTCATCCAGAGAAAATGAGTGCAACCGCTTCTCGTAAGCTCTCTTTTGCCTCTTCAATCGTCTCTCCCTGACCGTTTGCACCGGGAACCTCCGGACAAATTGCCCAGAAACCGCCCTCCGGAGCTTTCTCAATAATTGCCGTGAGCTCACCCTTCATATTTCTTCCCCCACTATCATTATAACAGTGAATTAGCTCGCTTGTCTCGATTGAAAACATCATTACGACATAGCAGAAAGCACTAACAGGCACTCACACTGCACCAAGTTACAACAAAGTTACACCACTTTGTCGAAAAGTATATGATCTATATGATAAATCATCCCTTTTCCTAACCCAATTCTGCATTATACACGACTAATATGTCCAATATAATAAAAAAAGCCTTCGAAGCCGTAGGTCGTCCGTTCGAGTCGGCGAGCGGCAGCGAGGGAAGGCGAAACAGCTGCGTACCGGAGGACCTAAGGTCCGAGGGACGCAGCGATAATCCTGCTGGACGTCATAACATCCTAAATGGTATATTAGACATATGCCTTCGGTAAAAGGGATATCGGGACCATATCGATTCTCTTAAGCACGAATCATGGATTTTCTCCTCACGAGCTTAACAAAATACGTAATTTAATTCGAAAAAACGAGAAGAAAATAGCGGAGGCTTGGCGTGAGCACTGAGAATAATGTAGAGGCAAGAATAAAAAAAGCACGTATCACTGAGGACGAAATTATCGCCCATCTTGTAGATGGCCGCACCATAAGTGTGCCCCTCACTTGGTCGTGGAGACTATCAGAAGCTACCGAAACACAGAGAAACAACTATGAGCTGATCGGTGACGGATTAGGGATTCATTGGCCGGATGTAGACGAGGATATAAGCGCACGGGGAATGTTAATGGGCACTCCTGCAAAGCCCCCAAAGCAGAAGGTATAATTCCGCATTCTCAATACGATCCAGACTCACATCGAGTTCACATCAATTTGTCA
This sequence comes from Spirochaetia bacterium, assembly GCA_034520965.1. GTDB lineage: Bacteria > Spirochaetota > Spirochaetia > DSM-16054 > Sediminispirochaetaceae > DSBN01. Next base: position 62,441 of record JAXHMY010000001.1, read on the forward strand.
GGGCGTATATGAACTATATGAGGAATAACCTCTTTCCTAAACAAATTCTCTGTTATACATGCCTAATATGTCTAATATAGTTAAAACATGGCCTTCTAAGCCGTAGGTCGCCCGTTCGAGTCAGGCTGGACGTAGAAATTCCACGCCGCATAATGCAGCACTTCCACTTCTAACAGCAATTCGCAAAAGGGAACCTGTGGAAAGCGTGATCTTTCCCGGTTTCGTGTGGGACTGCGGCAAGGCATAGAGCGCCGGGAAAACCAGTCAACCGACGTAAGGCATTGACTCGTTACCTCATCATACGCATGGTTCAGTTCCGTGGCGGTGGTTAGTCGTTACACGTGCCGGATTGTCCGGTTTGCTTACATTAGCTTTGCTTGGCGCACTCATATGGTAAGTCTCTACCTATTTTTGCAGCTTAAGCAATTCCTCAGACAGGGAATCTATAGTATCACCTTTTAGCAGATTCTCCCTTTCTTTTGTGTAATCGCCGTAACCACGGCTGTATTGTTGCAGAAACTCTATTGCTACATCGGGACCCAATTCTCTGTTCAAAATCTGAAGACCAACCATCCTAATTTTTTCCGGGCTCATGCCTTGTGTATTTATCATTCAATTACCTCCTGAAGCCATGTGACGGGGTTTTCAACTCTGACTCGCAGCTTGTCTACATTTGCTTTGCTCTTCTTCATCAGCTTATCATCGACGGTTAGAAAAGCATCTACTTTTGCCTTTTCCGCACAGACAAGATGCAGGGCATCCATAGCTTTAAAGCCAAGGGACTCAAGAACTCTTGCCCGTTCAATTTCCTTTTCTGTTGCGAATATCTTCTCTGAAAGTTCTGCCATAAAAGCAATGACGCTGTCTCTTTTTTCAATGTCCGTAGTTCTGTTGATTTCAAGATCAAGAACGCTGCTCCCAATCCAGATAACATCACCAAGCCTTATATGCTTCAAGATATATCTTACAGCCTCTGACTCAAGGTGAATGCGTTCCTGCTCCTGATCGTCGAAGGGTCTGTTTAAACAGCATACATCCAGATAAACTCTTTTCATAGGGTGACCCTATTTTACTGTAGCACCCCTTGTTCGTCTACCTTCTCTATGTGAGTGTTTTCTATTAATACACAGTTTGGCCATTTCCTGTCAATCGAGCCTGCTTCGGGGCTTCTACAGATCCTGGACCTCACCGGACGAGATCAACCGGGAGTGGTTTTTTTGAGAACAGCTTTTAGGGGACCTGGGTACAGATCGTTCTTCCTTCTCGGGGACTTCAAAGAGTTCTTGAAGTTATTGAACGAAGCTGATGCCCAGTATCTCCTGATTGGCGGTTATGCGGTGGGCTATTACGCCAATTCGTATTGAAGTTCTTACTGAAAATAGATGGTGTAGATTTTTCCGAATGCTACAAAATAGCCAGGGCTTTTTTCAGAATCAACAGCAGTAAAATGAGTGCCGAGAATGCTGAATAAAAATTAAGAGGATGATTTTCTGAAGTCACGATAAAAGTTTTCATGCGTTCCAAGGGCCAACAAAGTCAAGGTAATGGTTTGCTCTTCATAGTTGTAGGCAAGAAGAGTTAACTGCTTAACCATTTTGAATTTATACACAAGAACATCTGAAAGCTCACCGGTTTTAGCCTGACCACTATCGGGATCTTTTATAATGGCCTTTATCGCCTTATCAAGTTCTGCTTTTTGATTGGCATGCAGTCTTTTATACACCTTTTTAAATGATGGTTTTTGTAAAACGCGCATGGTTTACTCTTGTGAAAAATTGAACGGCTCGGACTCTTCCTGCTGGGATAGAAGAATCTGCTGGATAAAGCTGTAGGGCAGATCCGGGTTTTCTTCTGCAATTTTGCCGATACGTGACCAGTATTCAATTTGTTTGGGAATTGAACGACTATAAACTGCGGCATAACGTTTCGCCTCGTTAATTAAATCGTCTGAAAGTTTAATTGTCATAGACACGAACTTATCCTCCTTCATTAAGTCTATGGTAATATTATAGGTAATAAGAGGTAAAAATACAACTTTATCATGCAAAAAGCTTCGCTAAAAACGGGGGCTAAGCCCCCGACCGACAATTTCTACCTGCTCATCGATCAGGGAGAAAACCGAATCACGAAACAATGTGTTCGGCGGAATCTGTTTCTTGATGAAAATATGGGAGAGGCCGTGCACCTGAGACCAGACAAGCAGGGCCAAAGCCTCGGCGGGTTGCTGACTGACGATTGTCCCCCCCTTCAAGGCCCCGTTGAAATACACCCCTTATCTGGGAAAGGCATCCAGATCCTCCGGACAGATTGCCCAGTAACCGCCTTCCGGAGCTTTCTCACTAATTGCCGTAAGCTCACCTTTCATGATTTTCATCCACCCATAGTATAGTATTGGGTCGTTTTGCTCGATTGGAAAACAATACTTTGAGTGAGGCCGCAAATCGGGTAAAAGCTGAACATCACACCTATGAAACCTGCTCCAGATCATGTAAAAGAAGCCTGGGATATTTTGCTATAAGCCTAAAAGGTGCTTTCGCAGGCCCATCAGGATGTCGTCTCCCCTGTTCCCAGTTTTGGAGAGTGTTGATACTAATACCTATTCGCAGGGCAAATTGTTTCTGGGAGAAGCCCAGGTATTTTCTCAATGTTGCGAGGTCACCGGTTTTCCACTCTCCCGATATGAGTCGCAGACGCTGCTCCCTGGTAATAGCACGTTCAAAATCCTTCGACGTCAATTCCTGAATTTCATCAGTCATATAATTCCAAAATCAGATTATACGGAAGTTTAAAAAGCTTGGATAGACAATGCTAAAAGGACAACAGCTACTTCCTATAAAAAATCGGAGTGAACAGGATCAGGACAGTGTATATTTCCAGCCGGCCCAAGATCATAACGGCCGCGAGCCATAGCTTCACATAGTTCGGAAAAAAGGCGAAGTTAGAAGTCGGGCCTACCCCACCGAAGCCGGGGCCGATATTTCCGATACATGATAGGGAGGCTGTCAGTGCAGTGGTAAAGACGCCGCGCGGATAGACGAGGGTGCACAATTGTTTGGCAGCGGTTTTTATCATCACCGAAATTGGGGTCGGTTACCGGCTGTTGGATGAGTAACTGGGTTCGGCAGTCTGGAATACATTCTCCTCATTGATCAAAAAATCAAAGTCTCGATTTCGTTGGAACCCTCACAGGATAGAGCTTTGGAAAGAAGAGCCTTTTCTCGCTCAACTGATGAGTGGCGGATCGACTCTTTTATTAACGGCACTGCCTGTGGATACATATTTACCTCATCCGGCTCCATGGCCAATAAAAAACGAAGGTACTCCGGATGACTCACAGCCTCTCCGCATATATTCACAGCAGTACCAGCTCTGCGACAGGTCTGTACCGCCTGTTGAACCGCAATCAATACGGAAGGCTCAACGGGACTATACAGAGCAGAGACCTTCGGGTTGTTGCGATCTGCAGCAAGAATGTATTGAGTAAAATCATTTATCCCGATGGTGACGAAATCAATATATTGTAACAACTTTGGAAGAATGAATAGTGCGGAGGGGACTTCGAGCATAATACCTATCGGTAAACCGGGGTCGTATGATTCACCCCGTTTTTTCAGGGTATTCTTTTCTTCATTTAGAATACTCAAGACCGACTTGATTTCATTCACCGTCGTAACAAGGGGGATCAACAGCTTAACCGGCCCGTGTACGGAGCTTTTCAGAATGGCTCTGATCTGAGCCCGAAAGCTGTGTTCGAACCTAAGAGCAAGGCGAATTGCCCTTTGGCCGAGATAAGGGTTGGAATCTTTCTGCTGTGTACCGAAAAATGAGTGTTTATCACCCCCTGCATCAAATGTTCTTATGGTAACCGGTTTCCCCTTCAACAACTCAACTATTTCGGTGTATCTACTTGTCTGTTCTTCCTCTCCAGGAAATTCCCTATCGCCGGAGAAGGTATATTCGGTTCTCAAGAGTCCTATATGATCGGCACCATACGAATACGCGAGCTTGGTGTCCGACAGGGAGCCCGCGCTTGCACCGACACGAACACTTTTGTTATCCAAGGTGACGACCTCTTCATTTTTTTCTCTAATAGTTTTTGGAAAACAAAACTCTTTTTGTCCTTGAGTCGCGTATACTGAGAGCGTGAGTCCTGGGTAGGATAAACGAGAACGAGCCCTGCGGTCCCGTCAATAATAAGATCATCTCCATCCGCAATGGCCTTCGGTGCTTCAACGCCATTTACAACCATCGGGATTTTCAGTATTCAGAAGGTGCTGTAATATTCTCCGGCCTATATTTCTAATATCTTTCTTCCGTTCTCTGAGATATGCATCTTCCAGTGAATTAAAATGGGCTATATACTCATCCACCACGCTCTTAAGGGAGAATTCTGCAGAATATCCGTCGCCTGCATACGCGAGTATTTTATCGGTAAAACTCTTATCTAGAAGAAACAACAGCTGAATCTTGAGAATTGCGTGCTCCTGATCACTGAGTTCGGTCTTTCCTCTGAGGAAACCTTCTATTTCCTTTTCGGCTGCTGCAATCGCTGTTTCTATTCTGCGGACCTCTTTCTCCACATCGGAGATTTCTCGTTTCTGTATGTGTTCAAAATCCGTGCTTCTGGAAAATAGAAAGGCCGTCCCCTCACCGATACCATGGGAAGCAGGGGCTCCGAAAAATCTTTTTTCATTCATAAGGGAATCTTATCGTAAAAACCGGATACGGGCTTCTCTTTATATCCAACTGACCCTGTAGTTGGCCTGCCAGAGTCGAGACAAGCTGCAACCCAAGGGTTTTCGGATTTTCTGTGTCTATGTGCTGGGGAAACGGATTGCCGGTATTCTCGATTATAAGATCATAGTAGTGATCTCGGCGCCTGTGTAATCGTACGGTAAACCATGATTCGGTCTCTTCGTTGAAGCCGTGTTGGAGTGCGTTGATCGCCATCTCATTGACAATGAGTCCTATGGGAATAGCTTTCCGAACCTTGAGGCTTACGTAGTCAATATCGATCTCTCTCCATACTTCGTTCTCGGTGTACGCCGAGAAGATAGTAGTAAGGAGGTCTTCTATGTACTCCTTTATCCTCACGTAACCGGCGCCGTCCACTCTGTGTATCTTCTCGTGTACCTGTCTCATCGCATCGATACGAAGCTGTAGATCGGATAGATCGATCTCATCCCCAACCGATTTATTTTTAAGGCTGATAAGGGAAGAAATCATGGTGAGGTCGTTTTTCATCCTGTGTCTGAGTTCTTCTAGAAGAATTTCTTTTTCTTCGAGTTGTTGCTCAAGTGCAACCGTCCGATCCTGGGCTTGGTCGACTACAATCTTCATTTAGCTTTCCCTCCTTGTTCCGCTGCATTGTTTTCAAAAATGCCCCGGGCAATCTGCAGTATCGACTTAGTGTTACTGTCTTGGAGGCTACCCGGAACCTACAAATCAAATCCCATGCATTTATTAATATTTATACAGGAGTAAGATTACAGGAAGGTTTCAATAATGTTACACCTGCGACATTTTACAGATCGGCTCTACTGCGACATCTCCCGGGTCAACCAGAAACCGGAGGCCAACAAGAGCCCGCCTCCATATAGCATACTCGCAGCCGGAACCTCGCCGAAAATCAGGTAGCCGAGAAAAGCGGCGACGATCGGGGAGACGATAATGTCTACGAGGGAATAGACATTCGCATTGATCCTTTTCAAGACAAGGGAAATGCCGAAATAGGCAAAACCGGTTGATATTACACCCAGGGCAAATGCCCACAGGGCTACGGGCAGGGACAGGCCGAGTGCGGGGTAAAAGACCATAGCGGTTACCTTTCCGGGTCCGAAAATCAACAGGGCCGGTGAGAGAATAACGGCTCCCACCAGCATCGACCAGGCAATATCGTTGTCGGTCTCGGTTTTGCCCTCATGCCGCATGTAGGTAACCATTGCCGCATATATTGCCCCGTCACCAAGAGCAATCAGATTACCGAGCAGGGTATCTCCCTTCAAGGGCTTGGCGAGAATGATACCGGTAATGGCAACGGAAAAGATAAATATGTAACTCCACTTCGCCTTTTCCCCCAGAAACACCGCCGAAAAGATGAAAGTAAAAAAGGGAGCAACACTCCAGAAGATCACTACATTGGCGATAGGGGCCAAGGTCATGGCAAGGTTGAACACACTGATCTGCGTGGCGATGAGGATGCCGATAAGTATGGTGTCTTTCAGGTTATCCCGCGGAAACTCAGGTCTGTCCTTTGCAAACAGGGGCAAGGCAATCATAAGAAAGATTGTGGAAAAGGCGAGCGCGTAGAAATTGAGCGTATAAATCGGAATCAGTCCATCGGTTAGCTTAACAAACACACCGATAGTTGCTTCCGAGAGCGTGATCATGAACAAGAGCAAAATTGTTTTTATTTTCATATCTTCACCTCAAATGTTAATTTTAATCTCGACTATTCCCGTGGTGATACGCCGCCAAAATCTTCGTATAAATGTTGGCAACATTTTCGGCGAAGCTTTCAATTGAGTAACTGCGGGCGTATTCTTGTGCCTGTGAGGCGAGCTTGTGGCGTAAGGGCTCGTCTTCCAACAACAGCTTAACGTGGTGTGTCCACTTCTGCAAATCCGCCGGAGTTTTGTAACCGTTCACTTCGTTTTGTACTACATCTTCGATCCCGCTGGACCGTACGGCGACTACCGGCATATGCGCCGCCATAGCCTCAAGCACCACCATACCCTGCGTCTCCGACCTTGAGGCAAACAGAAACATATCTCCCAGCTGATAGAACTCAACCATTTTCTCAGGAGCCACCGATCCAAGCAGATACACTACTTCGGCCAAGCCAAGCGCTTGTATGCGCCGCTGCAATCTCTCCCGTTCCAAACCATCGCCGATAATAAGGCACTTGAAGGGGACTTTGCTATATTCCTTCAGACGGCCTACTCCCTCTATCAGAAAATCAATGTTCTTTTCTTTACTCAAGCGGGACACGCTGATCAAGATTGTTTCCGACTCGATTGAATACTGTGCACGCAGTTCGTGAAGGTTCACTTTATTCTGAAAGCGCGCATACTCTATTCCGGTCGGCTGTATATAGATATCGCTGCTTACGCCGATTAGCCGTAAGTACTCTTCAGCGGATTGAGTCGGTACAATTACCCCGTGGCAGCGATTGGCATATCTTCTTACTATGCTGTGCGCAATAAGGTTCCGGAAAATCGGTCCGGGTAAAGGCACAAAGTGGGAGTAGTGTTCCAGTCGGGTATGGTAGGTATACACTAAGGGCACCTTCAAACGCCGGGCCTGCAGCAAGGCCGCCTTACCCATCCAGAACGGATGATGGCTATGGATCAGGTCGGGTCCAAATCTGCGTACGGCCCGACCTATGCGTGGAGAGAAAATATTGGTCATCCGGAACTCACGGTTTTTGCCCCAAGGCAGGAGAGTCGGTATTCGTTCGACGTTTTTCTCCTCGGGATCCTTGTTCGGGTAATCCGGTGCCGCAATCAAAACTGAATGCGAACTATTCAGCAATCCGCGTCTCAGTCGATCGATTGATATGGGAACCCCGCCTATGAACGGTAAATAGTTATTCGTGAGCATGGCAATTTTCAACCGCCGCCCCTTAAAGGGAGTCGGATCGACATCATAGTTCGGGTAATAATCATGCTCGACGAATACCGTGGTATACAGTTTTATGGCCAGGGCAATCAGTATCAGGAGTATCAAAATGAAGTTGAACCAGCCCACATAAAACAGCGAGTGGATGAAAAACCATAATCGTTCGAGGGTTTCCCTTACCTCATTGCGACCGATGTCGAGCTGCTCCTTTGAGATGCTGATTCCCTTGTTATCAACCTGAACTTCGGCAAAATGATAGTTGCTCTCCTCTCGGTTCAAAACTAAGCCCCCCGCCCCGCCTGTAACCACATAATGGATTCCATCTTTGACCTGATGGCTGTAAATCGGAAGATGGGCGGAAAAAACGGCATTTACGCCATAACTGGCGAACAACTCGAGTAGAGCATCTCTGAACCGTGGGTCCTTCACATATATTGTCTCGCCTCGCAGAGCGCTCTCTATCTTGCGCTCGAGCTTCGCCACCGGATAGCTTATGAATACAAAGCGGTGGTCCGGACGCGGGTCTTGAAGCTGCCGCTCCAGCCAGTGGAGCTGAAAAGTGAATGCATCCGGATCGGTTCCATCCAAAAAAATAAACTGAGCAGGTCCGGCAATAAATGAATAAAAGTATGGGCCGAAATGCTCGTAGAAGTGGTAAGGGCCGAAGGTGCTGCTCTCATGCTCGCCGACCGTGAGAAGGTAAGGTATGGATAGGTGGTTGAGGCTGCGATAGATCGCCTGATACTTATATTCACCACCGCCGCTGACTGCATTACCGGCGGATATCAAGAACTCTGCATCTGATCTATTGATAATTGGAATCAGCTGACGTTCGAATATTCCAATCGAGTTATTGATATTCCCCACAACCCCGAATTTGAAACTACTACTCTCCGAGAGTTCGCTTTTTATTTGTTCAATCTGTTCTGCATGCACACCGGAAAAATCGTTTTCAATAAAGGCGACATATATGCGATAACCGGTTAATACAATAATCGCACAGAGAGTCGAATAAAACACTATTTTCAATCTGCCCGGGGTGAGCACCTTACGTGCTTTCATGACTTATCTCCCGATGCATAATAAATATTCCAATCCCCATGCCCAGATAAATTGTTACAGCCCGCCAGAGTACCGTAACCAATACCAGATGTCCGGCAGTCAGAATATCAGAGAACAAATAGCCGAACACCCCCTCGGCAATCCCGGACGCACCCGGTGTCGGCGAAAAATACATCACAAAGGTGGTAATCAATAACCTTCCAATTACCAGCCAGTACTGCAGATCATACCCTAAAGCGGCCGTAATGAGAGCTGGAAAAGAAAACAGACTAAGCAGGAATCCAGCAGTTGCAAGAATGGAGGCTAAAATATACCGAGGTTTTCCTTTTAAGAAGGTTCGAAATCCTACAGCGAATCGATGCATTTCTCTCACTATGTTTCGTTTCCAGCGACTATAACGGCCCGGATTAAGCACGTGCAGCCAGCGGAGCATTAACAATGTACCTACCAGGATTTGTATTAAGACCTTGGTTCGCAGAATTAGCACCACAAAGAACCCGATATAAAGGGTAGCAAATACCGCCAAAGTACGAAAAACCGGTGTATAGCGGCTTATGGTCTGCGCATCAGTGAGTTTTAGCAACATAACCGGTCCGGCACTGAAAATAAACAGTACCGCCAGGACAGTTCTAATTGTGGTTGCCGTCATCGCGGTTCCCACCGGTACCCCCCGCCTCTGCAGATACCACACTTGCGCTACTCCACCGCCGGTAGCTAGAGGGGTCACATTAGAGACAAACAGATTTATGAATACCAACCGTATCATAGCACGCAGAGCAATCCGCTGATTAAGAGCCCGCAGCACGAACCACAATCTAAGTCCGTCGAGGCAATAATATATACTTAATAATCCGGCTGTAGAAATGAAAAACTGAACTGAAAAGAGGCGGGAGTCCCAGGTCACTTTGTCGGTAGGAACTTGGGAATATACTGCATAGAAGCCTAGGGAACTGAGAAAAATAAACAGAAGCGAAAACCGCAGTAAGCGTCCGGCACTCAGTGCGCTGCTTTTTGCCGGTTTACTCTTACCATCAGCGTTGTCAACAGATTTCTTTTTCATATAATTCTAAGGCTATGGTAAAAATAGAAGAAAGGCAATATCGCCGTGATATTGCCTTTCTCTGGGTAACACAACTCCGGTCATGTACTGGGAGGTTTTCCCGGAGCGGTTGTTTTTAAAGATTTATTTGTTGATTCCGACAAAATACTGGTTGCCTTCTCGAATAAATCCTATCTTAAATTCGTTGGTCGAGCTTGCGTTAACAGCTTTGTAGAAATCTATTATTGAGGTAATTTTTTGGCCATTGATCTCTGTGATTACGTCATACGGGCGCAATCCGCCAATAAATGCCTTTGATTGTTTTTCTACATTTGCCACCAGCACTCCCTCGGTAGAGGAGTTAAGGTTGAGCTCCTGTGTGGCCTGTTCGTTGAGCGGTACTACTATCATCCCCGGCCATAATTTGTTCTGCTGCTTCTGAATGGTCTCTGCATCGGCCCGTTCTCCGATTTCAACCGTAACAGAACGCTCTTCACCATAACGGAATAGGGTAAACTCAACCTGTTTTCCGGCCCGAAGCTGCCCGACAGCCCGAACAAGCTCTTCCCGGTTCTCAATTTTCCGGCCGTCCACTTCGGTAATGAAATCGCCCGGCATTAGGCCGCCCTTTGCAGCCGGTGAATCCAAATACACATTGTGGACAAAGGCACCTTTCTGAGTCGGCAGGTTCATCTTTTCGGCCAGGCTTTCGGTCATTCCGGCAATCGAAACGCCCAGCCAGCCGTACTCGACCTTACCGGTACTAATCAGCTGTTCTATAGTCTGTTTGGCGGTATTAATTGGAACAGCGAAACCGAGCCCTACGCTGCCGCCTGAAGGTGCGGCTATCCACGTGTTTATGCCGATCACCTCGCCCTGCATATTCACTAAGGCACCGCCGGAGTTGCCCCGATTGATAGCTGCATCAGTTTGAATGAATTCGCTAATATTATTGGCAGGTCCGGAACGACCCTTGGCACTCACAATACCGGCCGTCACACTGGAAACAAATCCGAAGGGGCTGCCGACCGCCAGGACCCAGTTTCCAACCTTCACTCTGTCGCTGTTTCCGAGCTGCGCAACCGGGAGGCTGTCTTCGGTTTGAACTTTTACCAAAGCGAGGTCTTTTCGGGGGTCTTTACCGACAATAGTGGCCTTATACTGTTTTCCTGAAGTCAGTATTACGTTTATCTCATCCGCCTTACCGACTACATGATTATTCGTAAGAACGTAGTAGTTGTTACTACGCTTTTCTACTATCACCCCCGATCCGAGGCCGCGGCGCTTGAACTCCCTCTGCTGATCCTCGTTCGACTGATTATCCCCTGATTGTCCTTCCGGCATCATGAAATTCCAGGGGAATCCCAGTTGTTGCGGAACCTGCTGTTCTACAACGTCAATTACCCTTAACTCAACCACCGAAGGCAGAGCTTTTTCTGCTACTTCATTGAATGAGTTTGGAACACTTGCACTGCCGGAAACCTGCGGTGCCGGCTGGCTGCTTTGTTCGGTTGTCTGCCCCCCGGTTCCACTGCTTCCTTCACTACTTCCCTGTGCATGTGCAGCTTCGCCTACACCAGCAGAGCCGATATTACTAAATGCAAAGAACGAGAGTACAAAACCGATCAGTATCCCGACTAAGACAAGATTAAATAAAAAGAACCTTTTTGAATAAAATAGTTTTTTCGTGTTCATAACAATCTCCTTCTCCTTACTACAGCCCAAATATAGTGGTTGCGAGATTTCAGGAGGATTGCATAGAGATTACAAGTGTGTAATCTTTTTTAACTAACTATCTGCTCTGCCGGTAAAGAGAAGGTGAATTCAGCCCCCTTGGTTGAACGGTTTTTTACTGAGACTGAACCGTTGTGCGCGTCCGCAACAGCTTTGACAATTGTTAACCCGAGACCATAGCCGGCACTTTTTTCTGTCCGTGGCAAACGATAACGCGGTGCCCAGATATCATCGATTTCATTTTCACTGATGCCGGGGCCTTGATCTCTGATAATAAGATGAACCATCTCACTCGTGGAGGTTACTTCTAATTCAACTGAGGTTCCTTGACCGGTATATTTCACCGCATTATCAAGTAAATTTCCGATAGCCTGTTGTAGTCGGGACGGGTCTGCACGAATAATCAGCTTATCGGGGCATTTCAGATACAGTTCAACCGATTTTTCTTCGGCTACATACTGATAAACTTCAACCGCTTCCCGGCATATGGCGATCAAATCAAACTCCCGGGCATCGATTTTTACTATACCCGATTCCGCTTCAGCTGCATCAAGAATCAGACGCAACAGAGAATTTATTGTCTCGCCCTCATTCACAATAGTGCGCAATGTAGCACGCATCTCCTCCGGGTCATCCTGCTGCTGCAGAGCCACCTCTGCTCTGGTTCTAATTCGCGTCATCGGTGTCCTGAGGTCGTGCGCAACATTCTCGAGTGTTCCCTTTAAATTAGTAATAAGGGTATTCAATTTTGAGAACATTTTATTGATAAGTCGAACTAACTCGTCAAATTCTTTCGAGTTCCGTTTGACGGGAATCTGTTGATCATAATTTCCTGTGTGAATGACTTTTTGAACGGCATTGACTACACTTGAAATTGGTTTAAGCATTGAAGAGGAGAGAATCCATACCAACAGCAGTACCAAAATGGTGAAAGGAATCATTACAGTAAGAAAGATGCTTATGCTGGAAGCGATCACGTGTTCGCGCATTTTGTTGCTCGAACCGACCTGCAGTATATAATCACCGGAAAGCCTGTGAGTTACAATTTCAATGGCGTAGTCTATATTTGGCTGCCGCAACACTATGAATTGATCAGGGTTCTGTACGCTTCGATCATCCAATCCTGCAAAATTGAACCCCAACCAGCTCTTGGGGATAGAGGAAAATATAGTTGAGTTACTCTCACGATCGCTCACACGTATAAAATAGGGTCGATCAAAATGCATTGTATTATCTATCTCAACCGCTTTAATAACCGCTTCTAGTCCTCCGTATTCATATTCCAACCGCAGTTCCGCCGCTTTATCCGCAATTTCGGAGCGGTTCGATTCCTTGAGCGATTCAAACGTAAATACCAGGGTGAGAATGAGGGGGATAGTTGTTGAAAGCAGGAACATAATTCCGAAGACAAAGGTAAACTTAGTCCGGATCGAAAGACTGTTTTTTGTCGTCCCTGACAACATATCCGACTCCCCTGACCGTATGGATTAGTTTTTGTTCGTACGGATCATCAATCTTCTTCCGCAATCTATGAATCAGCACATCCAATACATTGGTCTGCGGATCAAAATAAAAATCCCAGATGTGTTCAAGAATCATCGCCTTCGGCATAACCTGCCCCTTATTCTCCACAAGGTACTCCAGTAAGGCGTACTCTCTGGGACGCAGCTCAATACTGTCCTGCCCTCTGTGTACTTGGCGCCGCTTTCGATTTAATACAAGGTTTCCCACAGTCAGTCTGTCATCCATTCCGATATTCTTAGATCTTCTGAGCAGTGCGTCGATCCGTGCCACTAACTCAGTAAAGGAAAATGGCTTGGTTAAGTAATCGTCCGCTCCTAGTTGCAGTCCATTTACCCGTTCGTTCACCTCTCGTTTGGCACTCAAAATGATAATCGGGAGCTTATTCCCGTTGGTCCGTATCTGTTCGATGAGCTGCTCACCGGACATCTCGGGCAGCATAAGATCGATAATTGCAAGATCATAAGAGGAAATGCGCAGTGCAGACAAAGCTTCCTCCGCATTGCCCATGGAATCGACTGCATACCCGACCTGTTTCAAACCTTTACTCAGGTAGTCGCTTATGCCTTTATCATCTTCTACAATCAATATCCGCATATATCTATAATACCTGTAAGAATGAGCTTTGTCCAATAAACAGAAAAAAGGCTCCGAGCACTTTAGTCATTGAACCATTTCCAATATCGATTTGCTCGGAGCCAAAATACTGACTATAGGCTTTTATTATAACCTTTTCCGTAATAGGTGGCTGAAGAGTCGTCGGCCTCTATCTTTACTGATGAGATAAGCTCAGTATAGTTTTCATTCCATTCAGTCAAGTTATCTGGAATCTCGTTTTTATTCAGACCGATAAACAGGTAAGTAGGCTCTTCCGGAGTAATCTCTTCTACACTCACAATCGAATTAGTCGGATTTTCTCCCGCTTCTATTGTTACTTCATTATCCCATCCGCTGGCGGTAACCAGAATTTTGTCAGCCGGAACCGTATTATTCATGGTAATATCAACATCGGTAGCAGTTCCGGAACTCGTATTTTTTATGATAAATGTAGCCCATACAAATTTATCAGTATTCAGTTTTTCAGTATCCGCGTTGTCTATTGAGTCAAACGCATCTGCCAGCCGTTCCGGGCCGCCAAGTACAAATGACATCTGATAATCGGGTGTATTTATGTGCTGCTCATTTTCCTGAGCCAAACCCTTCGCTTTATTTGCTGTGCTGATTGCCCATATAAACAGTAAAAACACAACCAGCCCCAGTACAAACCGTTTAGCCTTTACCTTCCAATCTTTTTCTTGCTCACTCATATTTTCCTCCTAAGCATTGTTACTGTCATTATACGAACCTGGAATTACAGAACAATTACATTCAACTTACATCTGTGTCATTTTTTCTTGATGAGTAAAAAACATAATAAAAGTTGAGGAGGCCGGAGCTGCCGCAACCTTGTTACGTGTAATGAGCTCATCGGGAATATAAGTCAGTTGCAAGCCATGATTCTCTCTACGATACAAAAAGCTCACTTCATGCGTACGGTCGGCGTAAGGAAACATCATAGAGAAGGCGCCGGTATAATCTTTTTTTAGCTGCCCAGACAAAAAGATATTGAAGTTTACCTGTCCATTCTTCTTACTTCCCGCAGGCACCACGCTGGAAGGAACTCTGGCCCGGCCTGTCCATTTAATTACGAAATTCTCATCAAACATGAGTTTTCCGTAATAAGAGCTCCGGTACTCTTTTCCGTAAGATAAAAATTGCGCATATCTTTTCTCTCTTCTTTCTTTTTCCTGCTCGATAGTCTCCTCAACACTCCGGTCCAGCTTTACATACTTCTCCCGAAAAAGGGTTCCCCGATATTCATATTCCACTCTCAATTCATCTTCATCTAATACTGCAACAACCAAATCGCCACTCGAAAAGCTTAGTTTATTCGGTGGTAAAGTGTTCGATTCTTCGGTTGAAAAAATTAATGAAGATTTGCTGGTAGTAATTTTTATTTGTTGTTTTTCTTCATTTGGAAACAGACCGATTTGAGGATCGAACCGTTCTAAGTCGATACTATGCTGCCGGATCATTTCTTGCATATACTCGGGGCGCCACGGCCCAGAAAATAAGTTCTCTTTTAGTTGGGTGTACAGAGACGACGAAGCAACCGAAGATAATTCCTCCTGTTCAGATCTCAACCGCAAGTATTTTCCAT
Source organism: Spirochaetia bacterium (assembly GCA_034520965.1). GTDB lineage: Bacteria > Spirochaetota > Spirochaetia > DSM-16054 > Sediminispirochaetaceae > DSBN01. The sequence continues at coordinate 77,617 of JAXHMY010000001.1, forward strand.
AACTGTAGCCCTCGTAGCCGTCGGAAGTGACAACTCGGTACCATATTCCCTTAAAAGGCTCGGAGGTATCATCGATCTTTATTTTATTGACTACTTTCACCTCGCTGCCCTTGCGGAGTCGGTAGACAGAATCACCTTTTATTCCGGCCTTATCCCGTACACGCAATCCATTCACCATAACGAGAGCAAAAGAATCCAGGTAAGGAGTATATGTTTTGATAAACTCCCGCGCTTTTTTCCTTGATTTGAACTTAGCAATTATTCCCTTTTTCACTGTATACTGCACATCATCCTGCAGAGTCGATATATTGTAAGTGTGGTCAAAGCTGTTCTGCTGGTGGATTTCAACTAAGGTACCGGGCTTCAAAGATAGTGAGGTTCCGCCCCACAGCACAACCCCGTAGCCGATTCGTGATAGGGCTCCACAGGAGCTAAACAGAAACAATATTAGTACGATCGTGAGAGTAGCTCGGGCGCCGCCTTTATTAATCATTCTCCACAAAATACCACTCCTGAATTTTAATTATAGAGTTCCGGATTATCCGTTCCGAGCTCCACCCCGCCGAAACAGATTCGCAAGCTGATTTCCTGCAACTCGTGGTCCAAAGTTGCATCCACATATTCGGCATATGAATTGTTGGTTTCCGTTTGCACTAGATTCTTAGCCTGCAGCCACATAATAACCACCCTCCTGCTACAACGTCATGAATCATAGTACCAGCTAAATACTGCAGCTCTCTTACCGTAACATTACATTCGTGTAATTTTTAGTCACAAAAAAAAGCTTGATACGAATCCTCGACTCATATCAAGCATCTGTTTTATTAACCGGTCAGGCTTAAGCTCGTATTTCCATTCGTTGGAAGCGAACATAAGCAAGGGTAAAAATGAGTATAAGCCCGGCCGCCATACCGGTAAAATGCGGCCAAATAAGCAGGAGACTCTGGGCGAACGGCAGAGGGGTTCCCATTACCGCACCCTGCAGTTGGGTAAATACCACCGGTCCGAGTGTACGAGTAGATGGGTTCAGAATAGCTAAGGTAGCTTCACCATACAGAGTATTGGGCGATAACCGGGCTAATCCCTGTTGGATATGAGCCAGTGTGAGCGGGTGCACACTCCCCTTCATTCCCTGCACTATCAAACCGCTTATCATCGGCCAAAATACGGTGAACAACAGCCATAAAGCAATTGCAACCAGCGCCGAGGTTGCCGGCTGGCGAAAAAGAACCGAAAAAAGCATCGCCAGAATAAACCATATTCCGCCGTACAGCACGGTGGTAAGATAAAACACAATTGCACGCGCAACTTGCTCGCCCGAAGGGGGTACTCCCAGAAACAGAATTGCACTTCCAATTACCAGCAGCCATAAGGCCAGCAATACGATTGCCAGAGCAGCCACCGCCCCCAAAACCTTGCCGAACAGTAGAGCATCTCGATAAATCGGCTGCGATAAGATGCGCCCCAGCGTGCGGTTCTGAAACTCTCGGTTGACAACATCGAACCCTAGGGCTATTCCTACCAAAGGTACGAAAAAACCGAGAAATGAGGAAAACGAAGGGACAGGATCTTTAGCTACCGTAAATAAACTCAGAAGTAAAAAAGGGTCTTCACCAACGGCGCTGCGGAGGGTTTGAGCCGCGTTGTATACACTCGCCATGGCGGTTAGGAGTATCAGCCCGATCAGAATTAACATTTTTACACTGCCGGTATAATCCTGCAACTCTTTGACGAACACGACCTTAAGACCGGTCAGAGCCGATCCTTCACGCTGATGTATCTGCATTGGCCGCCTCCTTAAAATAAGTCTTGTATATGCTGTCAAGGCTGTGCTGCTGCATCGATAATTCGAACAATTGCCCGCCCGATGCAGTAATCGCCGCCGCAAGCGGAGCCCTTACATCGGATTCACACTCTATCCGGTAGGTCCAGTCCTCCGCCTGCTCAACTGACTGTACCCCTTCGATTCCACTCAGTATGTCCCTAAGACCTGAGCCTGCGGCAATTACACTGACTGTATATTGACCTCCGATTATCTGCCGGGATAATTCGTCCACCGAGCCGCTGATCAGCATCTTACCGTTTGAAAACAGTCCTACCCGATCACATACCGCTTGAACCTGGTTCAGAAGGTGTGAGGACAACAGAATTGTCAAATTCTCATCCCGATTCAGTGTAGAAATCAATTCAAGGAATTCGGCAGCCGACTCGGGATCGAGCCCCTGTGTCGGTTCGTCCAGAATGGCAATTTCCGGCTGTTTGACCAACACTTCTGCCAAACCCAGCCTGCGGCGCATGCCATGCGAATAGGTGCGGACCTTTTCGTGCATGCTCTTCGTCAACCGCATCTTTTCTAGGCTCTCTTGCATGCGACGGGTCCGTTCTTCGGCAGAGAAGTCCATGAAACGGGCAGTATAATCTATATTCTCATAACCCGATAATTCGTCGTAGAAACCGACTGTATCGGGCATATAGCCCACTTTTCGTTTAATCTCTAACGGAGAGCGCAGCGGATCCAGGCCGAGGATAGAGGCTCTGCCTCCGCTCGGCTCGGTAAGACCGAGCAACATAAGGATCGTGGTGGTCTTTCCGGAACCGTTCGGGCCCAGTACGCCGAACACTTCGCCTCGTTTGATGTTCAATGACAAGGAGTCCACCGCCAGCTTGCCGTTCGGATACTGCTTACTCAGTTCAGTTATCTCAATAACATTTTCCGCATCCATATCAACCTCCACTGGAGATCTACCGGCGCCCGAAGCGTCGGACTGCAAATACCAGCACCACAGCTGCCGCGGCTATAATCAGTATTGCGACAATGCCCCATAAACTCGATGTCCGCACGGTAATTCTGAATTTCTCCGAAGTATTTCCCATATCGGAACGGGCGCCAAAGGTTACATTGTAATCACCGGTGATAGCTTCGGAGGAAGGAGTAACAGTGGCTTTCACTTCTTCCGTCTTACCAGCCGGCAGCGAATCAATTTTCTGAGGTGAAAACTCTACATTCCAATTCCGCGGACTGCTCGAATTCATTGAAATGTTTTTGGCCTCAGCCGTACCGGAATTTTCCAGAGTGAGCGTAAAGGTCTTCTCCCGTCCGGCTACTGCGGAACCGCTCAACCTTCCTCCGGGGCCGGCCAGCGCAAGTTCCGGCTGTCCTTCGATGTCCATGGTGAGAACCGTGCTGGCACTAGTACCGGAGGACTTAGCCGCTACTTCTACTTTGTAGGTGCCTTGCGAGACCCCCTGCGGAGGGTCCACGTTTACTTTGACTTCCTTACTGGCACCGGCATCTACGGGAAGAGTGGAAATCTCTTTGTTTCCATATCCCTGCTTAAAGGTAACCTGAAAACCTTGAGGAGCCTGGGCATCCAGATTCACCAGTACTTCCGAGGCGCTGTTGTTCTGAAGAGAGACATTGTAAGTAAAATCCGAGTCGGGAGTACCGCGCACCGACGGCAGCTCAGGATCCAGCGAAAGCTTCTGCGGTAGATTCTCACCGGTTTTCACCGTAAGCGGCAGGGAGAAGGTATCCTCACTGCCCTGGGCTCGTACCACAATAGAGTATGCACCGGCTGATAGATCCTCAGGCGGATCAACCCACAGCTGCACATTCGCGGCTTGATCAGTTTCGGCAAACACAGCTTCAACCACGCCGCCCCCGCCGACGAACACATGCTCCCATCCATTCGGCACACTGGTTACCGATAGATTCACTCGCTGCGGTGAAAGTCCGTAATTGCGCACCTTAAGATCAAAGGTAATCATGCCGGTTTCAGAGGTATAAATAGAGGGGAAATCAGTCGATACCGACAAGCCGGTATAAGCCATTAGCGGCATTGCTCCAAACACCAAAATGCACAGAATCGCAACTACCTGTTTTTTCATTTTTTTCTCCTTTCCATGTACGTCTTAACTCTTTTATTTCCATATTTTGACAGGAGAAAACTTACCAAAAGATTTCACGAATATTACAATTTTGTAAGGTTGTTTGGCCTGCCTGTAGCTATTCCTCTATGTGTAGAAAAAAATGTAGTGGGTCGCTTCAGACTCAATATTTGCCGAAAGGAGCGGTAAAACCGAGGGCATACGCACAGCGGTTCATACCGGTATCGAAACTGAAGAGGAGCACGGTCTGTCCCGAACTTGTATCCGCATACACGAGGGCGGATGCGAGATGCAGCGCATCGAGTGTTTTTACGTGTACGGGAAAAGCCCCCATAGCACGCCGCTTTACCGCGGAGGAGAGAGCAAGCAGAGAAATTCCGGACAAAACTGCATTCAATCTCGTATTCGCCTGGATAAAGCCCTCGTCGTCAATTTCTCCGTCGATGCGGTACCGATGGATTACCCGCCTCGATTCGATTTCGAGTAATTCACTCGATATAATGCGCTCGCACGCCAGAACGTGCTTGATAGAAGAGTCGCCGAGTAATATATGGCGGAGGAGTACGGAGGTATCCACATAAGCTACCATCGGTCCGACCGCTCCTCCTCCATTTTATCAAGGAGATCGACAGTAGTGAGGGGTTCCAGTTCCTTGTACGAATAGGACTTCTGCACCTCTCGTACAAAGAGCGGTTCTTCCTCGTAGGGACCGAGTATCGCAACAGGGTGTCTATGATCGAGGACGATAATGCGGGAGCCCTTCTTTACCTCTTTTAGTTCTGCGCTCAAATGAGCTTTTAGTTTGGAAACAGAAATAGTCTTCATATGACTAGTATATGACTATAAAAAGTGATAAGTCAATATTCAATTAAGATTTTATTCGATTAGTGGTAAGCTACTTTTTCGTTATAGACGATTACAAAGAGTCGAATATTCGGGTTTTGGAACCAAAAGAGTTGTCATATAAGGAAGGTCAACACTTTATCGGACAATTTTTAAGCGACATTCGATAGCTGGTTCCTCTCCCATTTCTTAGGTACTCAAGAGGTCTCACATAACCCAATCGTTTCTGTGCGCGTTGCCGATTATAAAACATCTCGAGATATTCATAGACCGCCTGTCGTGCTTCTTCACGAGTTGCATAATACCGCCAGTGGATAATTTCCTTCTTAGAAGGTGATAACCTTACGATCTTCCTTGAGATAATTGCTGAGCGGCTCGCCCATGAGTTTAACATCGATGCCCAGATCTTTCAGTTTCTCCACCACCCCAGTTGCAATTTGACACTATAAAGGGCGGCAACTATCCTTCACAGCACTATGGATGAAAAAATACTCAAGGATGCATGGAAAGTTCTCGACGAGTCGATCGTCGAATACCGGGGAAAACCCATTGGAACTCTGGCGGCACGGGATCCGACCAGTGAATCGCTCAACTATAACCAAGTTTTTACGCGCGATTTTGTCGTTTCGGCAATTGCCTATCTTCTCGAAGGAAAAAGCCGAATTGTTCGAAACTTCCTGCTTCAGACCATGGAATTGCAGAGCCGAGAAAAACATTTCGACTGTTTTCGCGCGGCCCGCGGGCTTATGCCGGCGAGTTTCGAGGTACGGAACATCGAAGGCGAAGAGACGATAGTACCGGATTTCGGTGAAAAAGCAATCGCAAAGGTAGCTCCGGTTGACGCGCCCTTCTGGTGGATCTACCTGCTAAGGCTTTACGTAAAAGCAACCGGAGAACAACTGCATAAGAACAAAGATGTACAGCACAGCCTAAGACTAATCCTCGAACTGGCGCTTTCGCCGCGTTTCGACATGTTTCCCACACTGCTGGTTCCCGACGGCTCGTTCATGATAGATCGTCGCATGGGTGTCTACGGCCACCCCCTCGACATACAGGCGCTCTTCTACACCGCTTTGCGCGCCTCTTATGAGCTGCTCGAAGATACCGAGGAGAACGCCCCCTATATTCACGGGACAAGAGAGCGTCTCGGACATCTGACCTACCACATTCGCTATTATTACTGGCTGGACCTCGGAAATCTTAATAAACTCTACCGGTCCAAGGTGGAGCAGTACGGAGAAGCCACGCTCAACAGGTTTAACATCTATCCCGACACGATACCCGAATGGCTTCAGCAGTATATTCCGTCTGATGGTGGGTACTTTATCGGGAATATCGGTCCGGCACGAATGGATTTTCGCTTTTTCACTGCGGGTAACCTCATGGCGATTCTCGCTTCCCTGGCCGATAAAGGGCAGGCCAAAGCGGTAACAGCACTCTTACATCACAACAGTGAAACATTGATAGGCGATATGCCGATCAAAGTGTGCTACCCCGCCCTCGAAGGTGAGCGGTGGAGTACACTGACGGGAAAGGATCCGAAGAATACGGCATGGTCATATCAAAACGCCGGCGGTTGGCCCTTCCTGCTCTGGCTCCTGACTGCCGCCGCAGTAAAGACGGGTCAAAAGGATCTCGCTAAAAGAGCGATAGAGACTGCTGAGCATAGAATATCCGGCGACAAATGGCCCGAGTACTATGACGGTCCTTTCAACCGGCTTATAGGCAAGGAATCGAAGCTCTATCAGACATGGTCGGCCGCCGGATACATCATCGCGACCCAGTTGCTAAAGAAACCCGAGCTGATCGACATCATAGGGTTCGAAGAGAGCAAAGACATTATTGCCTGCAGCACTCGCATAGCCCGGGATTTTAAAAAGGAGGACCAAAAATGAGTGGCTTGAAGGGTAAAAACGTTCTTATAACCGGCGGCACATCCGGTATTGGCCAGGCTATTGCTGTCCGCTTTGCAGAGATGGGAGCCAATGTGGCAATAAACTACCGCAAGCGCCCTGAGGATGCCGCCGAAACGGTAAAACAGGTAGAGGCCTGCAGAAACAAAGTACAGCAGTTCGGAGTAACAAATGTATTAGTTCAGGGAGATGTTTCGAAAGAGGATGAGGTCGTTTCCATGTTCACAGAGACAATCGAAAAACTCGGTGGGGTCGATATACTTATCAACAATGCCGGTATTCAGAAATCGGGCGAATCACACCAGGTAGCTGTTGATGAGGTAGAGGCCGTGCTCGCCGTCAACTTGAAGGGAGCATTTACCTGTGCCCAGCAGGCACTCCGGCACTTCATAGATGCCAATAAGTCAGGGGTAATTACCAACATATCGAGCGTCCATCAGATCATCCCCAAACCGCGCTTTATCGGCTATTCCATGAGTAAGGGTGGTATGCAGAATATGACTCGCACCTTAGCCCTCGAGTATGCCGGACGGGGAATACGAGTAAATGCGGTAGCCCCTGGCGCTACAATCACCCCGATAAACCGCGAGTGGGCCGATGACCCCGAAAAGCGTGCCGAGGTAGAGCAACACATTCCGTTAGGCAGGCCAGCAGAGGCCGATGAGGTTGCGGGAATAGCCGTTTTCCTCTCCTCCGATGAGGCCGCTTACATGACCGGCCAGACCCTTTTCGTCGACGGAGGATTGACCCTCTATCCAGATTTCCGCACGGCCTGGTCTTCAGAATAGCGAGATGTTTGGAAATATAGCCGATTCTACACGAAGCTTGATTTGAGTTCAGGTACCTATTCAGGTGCACATACAGATACATGCTGAAATATTGTTCTGTGTAGTGCTTGTTTTTCATTTCTATATTATGGATGAGGGTCTGCGCAGTCATCGCCGGTGGATGCGCTTCCGGCACACTTATGCGGGTTGGCGAAGGATTCATGATGCAGTGGCTTTCCATCATTTTTTTCATCATCGGTTCGGTAATTGGAGTGGCCATTTATCCTCTCTGGAAGCCTCTGTTGCAGTCCGGTTCGGCAGTGTACCTACCCCGGGTTCTGGGAGGTTGGTTGCCGGCATTGATTCTGCAGTTCGCCCTGCTGCTGGGCTTATACATCCTGGCAGACTGGTGGAAAACAAAAAAGCCTCAGAAGGCTAATAGGCACAAACCAATAACAAACAGTAACAACAGCGACGGGATGCACCATTCCGTCGCTGTTTGCAGTTGTGAAATATCCGCTTTCTTCATTACAAGGCAATCGTCTCAATACTACAGTACCTTTGCGTAGCAATGCAGTTATATTGTCAATAGATTTTTCCATCGTTTCAGACTCAATATGTACCGAAAAAAGCGGTTCATACCGGTATCGAAACTGAAGATGAGCACGTTCCGCCCCGGACTTGTATCTGCATACACGAGAAGTTCTATTTTCATACCAACGGTTCACATAGACCCGCAGCAACCACTTTCACTCTCAAAAATGTATAGGTCCTTAACTGACTGCGTGTTGTTCGAATCATTACAGCACAGCACCAGCTGGGAAGGAGTATAAAGGACCTTTAGTGAAAGATCGCTTCTGCTACTGAAATGAGAGCAGTTTTTCAGATTCAGGGTCGTAATAATTCATGAAGTCGCTGGAGAAGTTAATCCATACCTTCTCGTCCATCTTGAGTGAGGAGAAACCGTTCACGAGCACCGTGAAGTCGACACCCTGACTTTGTGCCTTAATGATCGTCTCGGACCCTGCCGGCAGGACCGAGTAGACACTCGCCTCTAACCAGCCTTCTGCATGCTCATGCGAAAGAAAGGTTTTACCGTCTATGATGGTTTTTCCCTCATCCGCATCCTCGAGTCCCGCGATCACTCTCAGAGTGGTAGACTTTCCACAACCCGACGGCCCGAGGAGAGTCAGAAACTCTCCCTCCGCCAGACTGAAATCAACATTTCGTACAGCGGGAACCCCGCTGTACGATTTTTTTATTCTTTCAACTACGATTTTAGACAAAGTTGTTCCTCAAACATTCTAGTTCGAAGTCTCGCGTGTCCAAAAAGCTAACACTCTCGGACCCTCATTCCACATAATATTGAAAGGAGGAGGATTAGTAAAAATTCCTTCCAATATTTTCCAGTGCTTTTTTATTCACGGTTTTCTGGTACCACTAAACGGTACTACAGTCAATATGAAAATTGAGCCCTATCGTTGTCGTCGGCGGTTATAGCTCCGGCGGATTTGCTGATTAGCCTAAAGCACATACCTCGTTTTAAGCCTGTACAAAGACGCGTATACTCATATCCGCAGCACACCTGCGGATAAATCAACTATCTCCGCATGAGCTTTGCAGATATGACGTCTTATTACGATCTACTCAGGGCGGAGACCTTTCTGAAACTCTCGATGCGGCCTCAAGCATTGAGGGAAGAGCTGGAGGAAGTCGTTTCCCGTCGAGCCTTGAGAGGGCCGGTCATTATTGATGAAGTTCACTCTATAATAGAGGATTTGCAGCTTCAATTCATCCTCACCGGCTCGAGTGCAAGAAAAATCAAACGGCGAGGAACCAACCTCCTTGGGGGACGGGCATGGACAAGAAGACTTCATCCCCTTTGCTCAGCCGAAATCGGTGACTACAATGTGCAGAGAATATTTCACTATGGTTCCATTCCGGTGATGTATGATTCGGAATACCCGGAGGAAGATTTAAAAGCCTATTGTGGAACCTACCTGCAGCAGGAAATTGCGGAAGAGGGGGCGGCGGAAAAATTGATGCTTTCAGCCGTTTTCTCAGGACCGCCGCCCTCTACAACGGAGAGCAGGTAAACTATGAAGCCTGGGCATCCGATGCGGCAGTTCCGGCCCGCACCATCAGAGAGTATTTTTCCGTATTGGAGGATACCCTCCTTGGGGAAATGCTGAATCCCTGGACCCGCGGGAAAAAACGAAAAGCCGTCAGTGCGGGCAAGTTTTTTTTCTTCGACCTTGGGGTACGCAATTATTGGTGATGATACGGCAATTGAGGTAAAGGCGTCGTCAAACCCCTCGGAGCGGCATATAAAAAACCTCCTGGAGCTGAAAAACGAAGGGCAATTCAGGCATCTCCTGCTGGTCTGTTCCGTCGATACTCCAAGAAAGCTCAAGGAAGTGGAGATCTTGCCTCTGAAGGTCTTTCTTCAGCGCCTCTGGGAGGGGGAATACTCCTAGACCGCCGGTTTTTCCTCATGATTTTGCGCGTCAAGGGCCATGGGAACAGGCCTAATTGGGTTTCTACGTTTGGACATCAAAGAGATCATCACGTACATTTCGAGCTGCAACGAGTAAGTTCTTGACCCGGTAACGAGTGCAGCGTATAATTATAGTCATCTTGACTATAATTTTGGAGTTTGCATGACAGATATATTTGTTTCTATAGCGGAATTCAAGGCGAAACTCTCCCAATATCTTTCGAGAGGAAAGGAAACTGGACACCGGATCATTGTTACAAAGAGAAGACAGCCGATTGCTTCCGTTATTCCCTATGGCGAAACGAACGGAAAAATAACGCCAATGGAAGGCCTTGCATCAATTGCCGGTCGGTGGTCATCCCTGGAGGATATTTCCCCCTTTATTGACGAGGCAATCGAGACACGAAAAGACGAGGGATATCGTGAAATACCTTTTTGACACCGATACGGTAACCACCCTCCTGAAACCGAACCCGCCTTCATATCTTTTGGAAAGGATGCACACAGTCGAAGCTCACGAACAACATGTTTCCACCATCACGGTTCTCGAAATAAGTTATGGAGCCTACAGGAGTTCCAGTCCACAAAAATATTTGGACTTCCTGGAAACAGAAATACTTCCGCGGGTACAGATGCTCTCATTCGACGATACAGCAGCCTATATGGCTGGACGCATTCGGGCTGAACGGGAGTCTCTCGGCAAACCAATAGCCCCACTGGATCTGCAAATTGCCGCCATAGCCTGGGCAAACGGCTGCACGCTCGTAACCGGGAACACTCGTCATTTCGAATCCATACCGCAAATAGAGGTACAAAACTGGATACGCCTGTAGCTATGTCCTGGCACAGGAGCCCGGAGGCGAAGGACTAATGCGTCCTCCTCAGGGAAGGGAGAGTTCGTGACAGCCGACTTCCTGGTCACCAGTTATTTGAGACATTTCCCGGATGAATCCCTCATTATTACACCGAGAGTTTTTACAGAGAGGGAATTGGGCCTGTGATGGAGAACTAATGTCTCTATGCACTGTAGTGTCCGTTCGTCGGTGAACAGTCGGTATAGACTGTACTATCTGTTACAATGTATTCCCAAAAAAAATGTGAATTCTTCCTATTGCTTTAGGGAAAAGCCTTCTGTTAATCTTACTATTGCGTGCAGCATGGAGCAATTGGATTTTTTTCTGTTATAGATTTAATTTTATTATAAGAAAAAAATAGAGCTTCTTGATGTGTGACTATTTTTCAATACGGCTAGGTTTTGATGACAATGACAGACGCAACAGAAGAGGGCATCATGCGGAAGAGCATACTACTACTGTCCTCTGTCTTTATGATCTTACTCCCTTCCGTCCTCTACGGCCAAACAGAAGCCCTTGAAAGACTGGAAGACGAGCCCCCTGAGCATGAAAGCATTACCATCGTGTACACTTCCGATCTCCAGCAGCGACTTATCGAAAGCATCGAGGGAGACTTCGGCCTCGTAGAACTCTCTGCAGCGGTCAAATATGCCCGGCAGCAGTACAACCTCATCCTCCTCGATGCCGGAGGATCGAGGAAGTCTGACACACGGTCGGCAATGGAAGTACAGAGGTATGACGAGGGTCGCCAACTCTATGCAAAGATTCTCGATGAAACGGGCTATGACGCGCAGATACCAGGCAGCGCAGAATTTGCCTGGGGAATCCATTCTCTGCGTGAGCTCGACCAATCGACCTCGTTTCCCATACTTTGTGCAAATATAGAAACAGAGATAGATTCTTCCGAAGTCGATGAGCCCGAAGGCACAGCCTCAGGTGCAAGCAATCCTTTCGAAGGATATCAGGTATTCACATTCGAAGGGATCAAGGTGGGAGTATTCGGTATCACCTCACCGAAATCGATAGGGCTACTCGAGGGAGAACATGCAACACCCACTTTCCACATAACCGATCCGATTGCCGCGGCAGAGCAGGCTTTGGCTAAGCTCAAAGCTGCAGGTGCAGAAGTAATAATCGCTGTTACACATATTGGATTGTTCGATCTGTATGAACGAGGGTATTTTGACAATGAGGATATTAAACGGGCCGAACAGCGGCTATCAGGCCGCGTAGACCTCATCATAGACGGCGGCAACAGCTCCCGTGAGAACCCCGATGTGTACCAACTTGGAAAGACGGTAATTGCTCGCACCGGCGGGGCCAGTTCCATAGGGGATGCCGAGATCTCTGTTAAGAATAGAGAGGTGACGGGTATCGACATCCGCATGATCGACAAGAAGACTATCGAAGAGGCTGGGTTCGAGCCTATGCCGGAAGTTGTGTCGCTGATCGATCGTCTCTCGGTGGCGATGGATACCAAGACGCAGACGAAGACGGCGGAAAAGCCAGAAGAGGAGCCTGCCGAGCAGATTGAACCTAAAAAAGAGCAGGAGCCTCAGGAGGTGGAGAAGGACTCCTCTGAAGAGCTTGATCCCGCATCTCCTCCCGAAGAGGAAAAAGGGCAGGAAGGAAGTGAGGCTCAGAGCAGGGATAGGGAAGTAGACGAAACTGACGAGGAAGGCTTCGTTATGCCGCAGCTCGAGTTATTTTTTATACCCGGACTCACCCTTTACAGCGGTGCCACCGGCTACGGATTAACCATTGGGGCTATGAGCGATCTGGAAGAGCTCTTCGGTCTTTCCTCTCCAGCTGGGAATGTGATGCTGGGCCTACTCCTCCGTTATGACGGTTTGAGTATGTCCGCAGAAAATCTGAACCTCAACTCACTCGGGCCGGCACTTATCGCCGGCTACATCTTAGATCCTTCAGCTTACCTGGCCGAGATTACCTTTCTCGAAGGCATGCGGGTTATGCCACGGCTCACTCTTGGAGGAATGAGCCTGGACGTCTCGAAAGATGGGCGCAGCGCCCACTCGGGATTCAGTGCATACCTCGCACCTGGCGTGCTTATAGATAAAAAACTACCCTTCGAGATCGACCTGCGAGCGGGGCTGTCGGCCGAATATAACATTACTTTTGGGAACACCGTGTGGAGAAGCTTCCACACGGGAGCCTTCGTGTCCTGGACTTATTAGGTCTGTTCGAAGGTTAAAATCGGGAGGTTAATTTCATGAATTCAAGATACATGCGGAACATACTCCGAATCGGATCGGTGGTAACTCTGACTCTGCTTGTGGCAGCGGCGCTTAGTTGTTCAAACCCATTGTCGGAGTCAGAACAGATCAAGGAAGAGTTCCTCGAAGAGGACACCGCCGACATTACGATTGAATTCAGTGATGGCGAGAACGCCTCGGCGGTTACGAAGGACTTGCACCTCCCGAACAAGATAAATGGTACCTCCGTTACATGGTCCTCAAGCAACCCGAGCGTCATACAGAACAACGGCACAGTGCACCGACCGGCCTTCGATGCAGAAGATAAAACGGTCACACTCACAGCAATACTCGACTACGACGGAACCACGAAAACAAAGAGTTTTGAGGTGAGGGTGGAAAGATTATATAAGGTCACTTATGAAACCTATCATTCTCAGATCAACGGGGATCTTCCAGTTCCGCAAGGTGCTGACTCGTACAACATCATTACGCTCAATGATGTAAGCAGTCTGATCAGCAGAGATGGGTTCAACTATGTTGGGTGGACAACTGTCCCAGAGTCCAGTAGCCCAGAATTCAATCCTGCCGAAGAAATTGTGTTGAGCGGAGACCTGACATTGTATCCATGCTGGTCAGAGGGTTCTTACAACGTGGTATATGACGGTAATGACGGAGAATATGTTGGTACGGCAACGGATGTGCCCGCTTCGTCGACTGAAGAATACAATTCTGAGATAACCGTTGCCTCGCAAGGCAGTATGGCGCGCCCCGGTTACACATTTGCAGGCTGGAATACTAAAGAAGACGGCACCGGTGACCACTATGATCCTGAGGATTCTCAAGGCAATGCATTTACAATTCCGGCCCAAAACACCACACTGTATGCCCAGTGGACGCCCATTGAGTACAGCATTGCCTACGAATTGAACGGGGGCTCCAATGTGGCGGGTAATCCTAACAGCTACACAATCGAGAATTTACCGATAATGCTGGAAGATGCGTCGAAAACAGACTTCCTTTTCGATGGCTGGGTCGATGGGGAAGATATTCCGACGAATAAAATCCCCATCGGATCGACTATGAATGTTGTTCTGAAGGCGCAATGGTCTCAAGAGTCAGTTACTTTTGAGAGTGTTGTACAAACAGGCGGAACGTCGGGTACAAGCAATTCGACAGGCTTGATACTAACCTTTGATGTAGATCCAGCCACATTGGTTGCAGATGATATTACGGTAACCGGAGCGAGCAAGGGAGCATTAACGGGAAGTGGAACCACTAGAAGCCTTGCTATTTCCGATATTGGCGTTGGAGATGGAGAAATGGTATCAGTTGCCATAACAAACCCATCGGGATACTTGGTTAGCGGCTCACCGAAGTCAGCGGTGGTATATAAAGATACAAGGGAAGCAGTTACTTTTGAGAGTGTCGTTCAAACAGGAGGAATTTCGGGAACAAAAGACTCAACAGCTTTAACACTAACCTTTGATGTTGACCCGACCACATTGGTAGCAAATAATATTACGGTAACCGGAGCGACTAATGTTGCATTAAGTGTAAACGGAACAACAAGAACGCTACTTATTTCTGGAATAACCGTGGCGAATGGTGAAATGGTTTCAGTGGCGATAGCAGACCCCTCAGGATACTCGATAAGCGGCTCACCGAGGTCAGCGGTGGTATATAAAGATACAAGAGAAGCAGTTACTTTTGAGAGTGCTGTTCAAATCGGGGGAACATCGGGTATAGTCGATACGACGGGGTTAGAGCTGTCTTTTGATGTAGATCCGTCCACATTAACGGCAGATGATATTACGGTAAACGGAGCGACCAAGGGCGCATTATCCGACAATGGCGCGACACGAAGCCTTGCTATTTCTGATATTACTGTTGGAGATGGAGAAACAGTATCGGTTGCGATAACAAACCCCTCGGGATACTCGATAAGTGGCTCACCGAAGTCAGCGGTGGTATATAAAGATACAAGAGAAGCAGTTACTTTTGAGAGTGCAGTTCAAATTGGGGGAACATCGGGTACAAGCGATACGACGGGGTTAGAGCTTTCTTTTGATGTAGATCCGGCCACATTGGCCGCAGATGATATTGTGGTAACCGGAGCAACCGAGGGTGGACTGACGGGAAGCGGAACGAATAGGAATCTTGCTATTTCTGATATTACTGTTGGAGATGGAGAAACAGTATCGGTTGCGATAACAAATCCTTCGGGATACGTGATAAACGGCTCACCGAGGTCAGCGGTGGTATACAAGGATACAAGAACCGCTGTTACTTTTGAGAATGCTGTTCAGACAGGCGGAACGTCGGATATAAGCGATTCGACAGGTTTGACACTGAGCTTTAATATAGATCCGAGCACATTGGCCGCAGATAACATTACGGTAACAGGAGCGACCAAGGGTGCGCTGACGGGAAGCGGAACGACTAGAAACCTTGCTATTTCTGACATTACAGTTGCTAATGGAAAAACGGTAACGGTTGCCATAACAAACCCATCGGGATACCTGATAAGTGGCTCTCCGCAGACAGCGGTGGTGTATAAAACTCCAATACCTGTCACTTTCCAAAGCGCCGTTCAGACAGGCGGAACGTCGGATATAAGCGATTCGACAGGTTTGACACTGAGCTTTAATATAGATCCGAGCACATTGGCCGCAGATAACATTACGGTAACAGGAGCGACCAGGGGTGCGCTGACGGGAAGCGGAACGACTAGAAACCTTGCTATTTCTGACATTACAGTTGCTAATGGAGAAACAGTATCAGTTGCCATAACAAACCCATTGGGATACCTGATAAGTGGCTCTCCGCAGACAGCGGTGGTGTATAAAGCTCCAATACCTGTCACTTTCCAAAGCGCCGTTCAGACAGGCGGAACGTCGGATATAAGCGATTCGACAGGTTTGACACTGAGCTTTGATGCAGAACCGAGCACATTGGCCGCAGATAACATTACGGTAACAGGAGCGACCAAGGGTGCGCTGACGGGAAGCGGAACTACTTAGAAGCCTTGCTATCTCTGAGATCACAGTTGCTAATGAAGAAACGGTATCGGTTGAGATATCAGACCCAGAGGGATATTCGATAAGCGGCTCTCCGCAGACAGCGGTGGTGTATAAAGCTTCAATACCTGTCATATTTAATTGGGCAGGCCAAAGGAACGGATCATCTGGTACAGAAACAACAACAGCGTTACAGCTAAGTTTTAGTAGTGACCCAACCACGTTAACGGCAGATAACATTACGCTAACAGGAGCGTCCAAGGGTACACTGACGGGAAGCGGACTTTATAGATATCTTACTATTTCTAACATTACAGTCGCTAATGGAGAGACGATATCGGTTGCGATATCAGATCCAGAGGGATACTCGATAAGCGGTTCACCACAGTCAGTGGAGGTCTACAAAGATACAAGAACCACTGTTACTTTTGAGGGTGCATATAAAAATAACGGTTCTTCTGGAACAGAACCAACAACAGAGTTATATCTAAGTTTTAGTAGTGACCCAACCACGTTAACGGCAGATAACATTACGGTAACCGGAGCGACCAAGGGTACACTGACGGGAAGCGGATATTCTAGATATCTTACAATTTCGGACCTTACAGTTGCTAATGGAGAAACGGTATCAGTTGCCATAACAGACCCATCGGGATACTTGATAAGCGGCTCTCCGCAGACAGCGATGGTGTATAATGTAGTAATTGGCACGGAATACCAAGGTGGTAAAATTGCTTATGTTTTTCAACCGGGCGATCCGGGCTATGTAGCAGGTGAAACCCATGGAATTATTGCATCATCATACGATATGACTGCTTCAGGAATCTATTACGATGGAATAGAGTGGTCCGAAAACCATATATCCACGGGAGCAACAGGGATTGCACTGGGTACAGGACAGTCAAATACAACAAAAATAGTAAACACCTCGGGAATAGGAAGCTATTCAGCGGCGAAACTTTGCGCTGATTATACAAATGATGGTTATTCTGACTGGTATTTGCCTTCATTAGATGAGCTTCAAAAACTTAATGCTAATGCGGATGAAATAGGTAACTTTACCTCTGAACGTTATTGGTCGTCGACAGAGTACGAAGATGTTCAGGCGTATCAAGTATCATTCAACTTTGGCGCTGATACTCCGTATCATAAGTCCTATCGTTTCCAGGTTCGAGCTGTGCGAAATTTTTAACAACTAATTATTTTAACTATTGGGGGCTGTAAGGAAGATGGCCCCCTTAGTTAAAAAAATTGAAATAGTATTATTTTATCCCACATTCCTCACCACTAAATCTAAAAAATATGTTTCTTCAGAGGGTGTGGAGGTAATAATTAATCTTTAGCTGGTCGTTAATCTCGCGAAAGCCTACCAGGCCAAGCAAGTGAGAAAACTCATCCTGAAGTATAAATTGGAGATATAGAATGTACAAATACGAAATTATCCTCTACTGGAGTGAGGACGACAATTCATACATAGCGGAAGTCCCCAAATGCCTGGTTGTATGTCTGACGGCCAATCGTATAGGGAGGTGTTGAGTAACGCAGAAGTCATTATAGAAATGTGAATAGAGACTGCAAAATCTCTTGATAGACCTATACCGGAACCGAAGAAAGATAAGTTGGAATACGCATAAAAGGTTTTGTAGTTAGCATAGCCTTTCGAAAATTCCCTAAATGGTAGGTTTCGTTTCCCGATGACTCGAATTTGAAGGAGATTTAGTAACAGCCCACTACTGCTTCATAAAAATAGCGGGAGATGATGACCACCTACGGCTCATCGATACCTGTGTGGCTCGAGGCATTAAGCGGCAATGCCAACGACAAGGTCACCTTTCGCAAGAGCATCGGTAAGTACCGCCGGCAGTCCAAGTCAAAGGAACTTCCCTACTTCGTGGCCGACAGCGCCCTCTACACGAAAGAGAGCCTGAAAGAGCTCGAAGGAGTGAAGTGGGTCATCCTCCTCATATAAATTTGACAGTATCCCTTACTTACTTCGTGCCTACATTTTTTATTATCCAATCAGAAGGTCTATTACCATCCTGTATTCCTTCAGCTAATTCGGGTTTTGTGGTGCTCATAGTACCAAGATTTATGGCATCACTAAGCTCATTATTAGTCCATAACCCTTTATTTACCGCATTCGTGAGTACACCAAGAGGATTAGCATTTCTCCGATGACAGCCAATAATTACTAGTATTATCATCTGTCGTAAAGGGTACAACTTCAATTACAGTACCATCATCCAATTTAATGAAAAGTAACCCATAGGAGTCACCCTCCCAATCAAAAGTGGTAGTTGATTTACAATCCCAAATATTATCATTTCCAAAACTATCTTGAGCTTTGGTAGTTGTATCCATTGTTCCTACTGTATTGTTAGAATGAACTCTGATTACATCATTATTTTGTAAAGAGAACTCTGAAAAATCTGAAGCTGTTATTATTTCATTTATATACTTATAAGTCCCACACTTCAATCTCCAATCACCTGTTACTTGTGTAACATCATTTATTACAATATCAACCCAAGAATGCCCTCCCTGTAATTCAGCATTTATACCGTTGGAATCATTAATAAAAGATCTTATATTTGCCGCAGCAATGTATTTTGCGTAAAGAGTTATATCAGTTGTTACTGTATCGCTAAAAATCCGACGCTGTGGTCAAGCTGACTTCTTTGAACCAACCTGTAAACCTGAAACCTTCTTTACTAGGTTCAGATGGCGCAGTAATTGTACTTCCTTCCGTCACCCCGGTAATATCTGCAACCGAAGTGCCCCCGTTCGAGTTAAAAGAAACTGTGTATTCTGTAGGCAAACTCCATTTCGCATACAGCGTTAGATCTGTCGTCACCGTGTCATTGCTGAAGTCCCATGCAGTAGTCAAACCACTGTCTTTATACCAGCCATCAAACACATACCCTGATTTCATCGGCTCAGACGGCGCAGTAATTGTACTGCTTTCCGTCACCCCGGTAATATCTGCAACAGAAGAACCCCCATTTGACTCGAAATTAACCGTATATTTCGAAGTAGTCTCAGTTTCAGTAGTGGTTTCCTCGGCAAGCTCTGCAATATTGTTCGGATTCGAGCATCCAAAAAATATAAGCGCTGCAAGACCAACTATACTTATGAGCACATAAAATTGACTTGATATTTTCATCATCCTATTCTCCCCCAATTATTCAATAAGTCCACGAAGCAAACGCCCCAATATGAAAGTTGCTCAGAACCTTTTCTGCAAATGTCATTCTATATTCGGCAGTTATGCCTGCCCGTAAGCCCTCGAAAAGGGGCATTGCCTTGTCTACTACTACCCCCGGCGCGATGTGCATGGAAAAATCAGAATAGTCGGAATTTCCGTCACGCTCAATGCTGAGGCTCAGACCCCCTACAGTCAGCCGGGGAATTACCCTCACATCCCCTATAAAAGGGGTGTCCGGGAAAAAGTCGCCCAGAACGAAACGATAGCCCCCGAACAGCGCAGGCCCCCATGCATTGAGCTTCAAATCAGGCGATGAAGTACTAAGACCCTCGTAGCGTAACAGCAGGCCCAGCATGACATTACTAAGAGGCGAGCCAAGGTCGAATAGCTCCTCGAAACTGCTCATAACACCGAGCGATGCGCCGTAGCCGACGGCACCGCTGTACAGCGACAGGCCCGGTTCAATCAAAAACTCGAGCTGCGGCAGTCGTCTCTGCGCTTTGGCGGGTTGCTCCTCCTCGGGCTCTTTTTCCTCAGGCTTAGGTTTCTTCTTCTCACCCTCATCGGTCTCAGTAGCCTGTGCGGTTTTCTCTGTATCCTCTTGCGCCATAGCAACAGAAAGTTGCTCCAGGAGACTCACCACCTTTGGCATAGGCTCGAGGTTCGCCTCCGCAACTGCATCGGGGCCGATCATTCTCGTGCGGATATCTGCAACATTATCCCCCTGAACGACAATTTCCACTGCGCCAATGTGGCCGCTTCCTCCTGTTCCGGTAAACACGGTGCCGCCGAGGCGGGATGGCTTCTCATGGAACTGTGCGGCAGAACCCTCTATTACCACATCGATCTGCCCGGAAAGCGTGGTGGCGATTCTCTCCAGTTCTTTATCGCTGAAATAACCGCTCTCATACAGATCAACGAGGGGTATGTCGGTCACTGCAATTATTAGCTCTGCACCGCTTTGCTCGAGCTTTTTTACCTCACGCGCAGCCGTGTGCAGTACATTTTGTAGCTCCAGCCCTGCTTCATTCTTGGAGTTTTGTGAACTCCCGCTGAGTGTCTCTACGACCTCCGGGCTCACCACTGCACACACGCCCACTTCGACACCGTTTATTTCAAAGACGGTAGAACTTTGGAATGGTTTTCTGTCGTTATCCATGATATTCGCGCAGATGAATGGGAAATTAGTCTTCTCATTGAGCTCGACAAGCGGTTCGATACCATCGGCAAAGTCGTGCACTCCGGGCACGAAAGCATCATACCCTATCTCTTCGAGCAACTGCACATAGAGCCCAGCATAATCGCTTCCCAGATCCACTCCTGGCGGGAGCGGCTCGAAGCTACCGGTACCCAGCACCAGCGGAGTACCTTCCCGGTCCACGTAGTCCACCACCGCAGAGATATCGGCAATACCGAAACCACCTTCGATTTCATCAAGAATCTGCCGTTGCAGGTCGGAGGTGTGTATAACAGCAATAGACTTATCGTTCGGCTGCTCTTCTGTTGCTTTAGTTTGCGCATACAGAACGGGCGCGAAGAATA
Organism: Spirochaetia bacterium; assembly: GCA_034520965.1. Taxonomy (GTDB): domain Bacteria; phylum Spirochaetota; class Spirochaetia; order DSM-16054; family Sediminispirochaetaceae; genus DSBN01. The sequence continues at coordinate 98,359 of JAXHMY010000001.1, forward strand.
CGCTCAAGAATACAACTATGACCAATGATTTTTTTAACATACATCCTCGGGGTTTGCGATAAAATTTAGAAATCAAACTAATATCCATTAACTTTATTAACTTTAACAAATACATTTTCCCAAAAGCAATAGGAAGAATTCACTTTTTTTTTGGGAATGTTTCCGGCAAAAAACGCAAAACCATCAAAGCATTTTTAACTGAAAGCCTCGTCGTCGCTCTTTTTCCTCCAACACCATCTATACAGGAGAAACGCGATCAGGACGGCGATACCCTTGTCTATCAGGTTGACGGGAATGCGCGCCCAGAAGGCGGCGGAGAAGAGGCCGCGGCCGATGGAGATGAAACCGGTCATCATGTAGTCCACCGGATGGTCGGTTATTCCCGAGAAGAAGAACACCGCCACCGCCGAACCGACTAGGGCGTTGACCAGTGAGACAACCACCGTCACCAGAAGCACATAAAGGACCCTAAGAAATCTCCCCGTGCGGATGAAAAGCCAGAGCGTAATGGCCGAGGCAAAATTGCAGAACACCCAGAACATGTAATCGTCGGCCATAAAAGGAAAAAGATCGGGGGTGAGGTGGGTAACCAAAGCAGTAATGAGGCCCGGGATCAAACCGAACAGGGAAACGGAGACCAGAGTCCCGATGGTGTCGAGGAAGAGAGGTAGGTGGAAGACGTGGGCGTTCGCGTATCCGAGAAAAGCGTTGAAAACCCCGAGCAGGACGGCAGCGAGTACAATTACCACGTAGTAGAGAGGAGATTCGATCCTCCTGCGGCAAAAACCGAACAAGTACCTCATTCACTCCTCTTATAACAGCATTTCTTATCTTTTGCGCTTATATAATGCCCATTTCTTCTGCAAAAGCCTTGAGCTCAAACACACTCTCAAGCTCTAAGCTTTGCAAAATCGCCTTTCGATAGTTGAGCACTGTTTTCCTGCTTATGTAGAGCTCCCGCGATATTTGCGGAACATCTTTCCCCACCGCAAATAAAAGAAAAACTTCTTTCTCCCTTTCCGACAGGCAGTTGTAAGCGTCGTTTTGCACGAGCCCCCGGGCGTTCGGTACCGAACGCACCCACTCAACCAGGGCATCCGTTGCCAATGGCCCAAAATAGTGATGCCCACGGCAGACAGTCCGCGCGGCCTGCCGAATTATCTCAGCCGAGGAGTCTTTTGCCACGTAGCCCATAGCCCCCAGGCTCACCGCCTTTACAATATAATTCGGCTTCAGAAACATGCTCACAAAGAGCACCGCCGGCCGCTCTCTATTCAATTCATTTTCCTCCCGCGTGGTAGGCACACAAGCAAATACATCGAAACCGCTGCTTTCTGGGAGATTTACGTCCATCAGGATCAACTGGGGCAGCTGTTTTTCCACAAGTTTACGGAGCTCGGCTACCGTTTCAGCTTCACCTGCGCAATAAAACTCTTCCGCCGCTTCCAAAACGGTGCGAAGCCCTGTACGCATCGAGGGGTGATCATCGACAACAATAAAAGGAATCTTCTTTTCGTCACTCACTTTTTCTCTCCAGTACAACAGTAATTCGGGTGCCTTTACCAGATCCGCTTTCTATGTGAAGGCTCGCCCCAATACTCCGCGCTCTCTCTTCCATCCCCAACAAGCCGAGGTGTCTCCCATCAAGTTCTTTCGATCGGTGGGGCTGAAACCCCACCCCGTCATCCTCCACAATCAGCCTGAACTGTGGGCGAGCCCATAGCGCCTTTACCTTTACGTGTGAGGCCTCGGCATATTTCGCCGTATTGTAAAGAGCTTCTTGCAATATGGAAAGCAGCTGCTCCATCTCTCGAAGAGAAAGCGCCGCCCGCGCGACCCCTATAACAGAAACGTGTAGTCGGGCTTCCATCATAGCCGCTAATTTGTTGCACAGCATAAGGACATTGTCCTCGAAACTAAGAGATGACGTATCCCACACCGGTAATCCATCAAGAATACTCCGCAGATTTCGGATCCCCTCGGCAAGGGTCCGTTCCACCTCTTCCAAATTGTTTTGATCACGGCCTTCGCGTAGAAGTTTTCTTCCCATTTCGAGGTCCTGCAGCACGTGGTCATGGATCACATAGCTTATCTCTTTACGCGCCTCTTCGTACTCGCTAAGCGTCCTCCTGTTGAGAATCCGCAGGCTCTCTTTTATGGCCGACTCTCTCCTGCGCCTCGTCTCTATATACAACAAGGCCGCCGATAAGAGGAGAATCACCATAATGATAAATATATTGCTCATCTGAAGAGTAAAGATCTGATGCTGTCCATGCTCATATAGGTAGCTCTCTATTTGGTGTAGATTTGCGACAAGAGTGAGCACCTCATTTGCACTCTCCTTTCGACTATTGGACCGGTATGTGAGGGGGAGCTCCTGTGTGTTACCGGTTTCAAGACCGTACTTCGCAAGCCTCGCGGTGGTCTGGTTGACCATGGCGCGAAACTCGGCGTCAGTCTTACACATCTGGGTAATTAGCGGATTGTTCTGGAAGTCATGCAGGAGCTCTACAATTCTTGTATTCTCAGATGAGCTGCCGGGAGCACTCAGCTGCCCGCCGTTCCCCTCCGAGGTCTCCCCAACCAGAGTCGAGTATTCGAGCAGGAGGATCTCCCTCTCGAGCTCGTGCAACTCCCACTGGTTATCGAATGCACGCTCTATCATACTGGGGGTAGAGAAGAGAAAGACCAATAACAACACTATAATAAATAATACGAGAAACAAAAGCAGTAGACTATCATTTTTTTTCCCTTCACCCTTTTTTGACATACAACATAATCATAATGAAACTTGTCATAGTCCGCAACGGCAAGATTGGCGGGGGTAATTACACAGCAGCTAAGCTTGAAGGGGAATAGATACGCGAAAAAGGCTGCCCCGGTTTTCTTCACTTTCCACTTCGATTGTACCGCGATGGCCCTCTACAATCCGCTTGGTGATGGCCAGTCCGAGACCGGTACTCTTTTCGCCCGCAGTGGTTTCTACACTGCTTCGAAAGAAAGGTTCAAAGATTCCGGACAGCTCTGCCGCGGGAATTCCCTGGCCCTCATCCGCAACCTCCATGTATACGCGCAAGCCCCGAATGTAGACCCTCAGGGTGACAGTAGTATCCTGCTGAGAGTACTTCACCGCATTAGACAGAAGATTGTCTATCACCTGAGTAATTTTCAACCTGTCTATCTTCAGTAGTAAGGATTCAATTTCAATGTCTGTCTGAATATCTATTCGCTTTTTCTTGGCATATGGCACATTCATGGCAAGGCTGCGGTTCACAATTTCGAGCAGATCAACCTCCTCCAAATTCAGCTGGAGGGTACTGGACTGATATTTGGACAAGTCGAGTACATCGGAAACGAGTTCCAACATATGTTCTGATGAATCCTTAATTATCTGTATGAACTCCTGCTGTTCTTTGTTCAGCTCACCAAAATCGCCGCCAAGCAGCAAAGATGAAAAACTAAAAATCCCCGAGAGCGGGTTGCGCAGGTCGTGGGTGGCCATACCTAAGTACCGATTACGCTCCTCAAGGGTTTCCTTAAGCCTATGATTTTTCTTGTGCAGGTCCCGCTGCAGATTGGCCAGCTCATTGTTCAAACGCGTAAAATCTTCGAAGAGTTCGGTCTGCGTGACCTTTGGCTCGGCTGGTTGATCTGCCTGTTCTTTCATTGCACTGCGGATGAGGTTGGTTTGCTCGTTGTTCACCCGCACTACCTCTTCGAAGTAGCTCGCGGCAACTTTCTGAGACGTGGAAGCCACAATCACAATCTCGTCCTTGTGCATTCCCCCCACAAAAAAGAGCTCTATAACTTCGTTCTTCCCGCGAACGTTGATGCTCCAGTCGTAGAGTGCCTTCTCTTCGCGGAGCCGGTACATAAACGTAAAAAACTTCTGCAGGCTGCTCTCATCAACAATTGCACTAAGTGAATTATTTACTGGTATTTCAAGCGCCCCGGTAAGATCGTTGCGCAACACTTGACGTATACGGCCGTGAGGGTCACAGGCGACCGCAAATCCGTTAAAAGCTGACTCTCTACTCTTCACCTCTACTGTTACCTACGTTTCCCTTCGTTGACGAGGATCCGGGCTGTTTCGATGGCCCCCTGGGCGCTCCGCGCGCTTCCGTCCGCCCCAACCTTCTTCCACAGTTCATGATCGAGGTTGAAGGGATACCCACCAACCAGAACCTTTGTCTCTGAGAGTTCAGGACGAGATTTCACCGCTGCAATAATCCTTTTCGCTTCGTTGATGTGATAAGTAATGGTTACAGAGATGCCCACCACATGTGCTTTCTCTTGCATAGCTGTCTCTATGATAGATTCCAGTGGAGTGTTCGCTCCGAGAAAGTAGGTGTCCCACCCATCCAACTCGAAAAAGTCGGCTATCATGCGGATTCCGAGTTCGTGGAGCTCATCCCCAACACTCGTACCGACAAATACGAGCCCATTCTTCTTGTGATTAAAAATATACGGATAAAGCCTGCTCATTACCAGTTGCGTCACCGCTGTACAGTAATGCTCTTGGGCGACATTCACCTCGTTTTGCTGCCAAAGCCGTCCGATTTCCCATTGGGTCACCTGAAACACATGTTCGTAGATTTCGCGTACATCGGTGCCATTTTCCACCGCATCGAGGACAGTTTTCATCGCCCTATCGCGCTCTCGTGCAAGCAAGGCATCGAGATAAGTTCGAGCCAGCTGACCCAACGGCGCTTCGGGAGAAATGTAGGAACGGTTCACATTTGCAAGGCTTTCGAAGGATTCAACACTTTTTTTTAAAAGTGTGTCAGCTCTTTCGAATTGATTTTTTCCGAAGGTTAATGTGAGTTCGGCGATTGCTTCGCGCATCGCAATTAGACTGTTGAGAAAGGATTCATTCGAAACCCCAATGGATGCAAACAGATCTTTCACCCACTTTATGTAGGAAAAAAAAAGCTCCTGAGATTCCGCTCCCACCGCATCGGCCAGGTACAAGAGATGGTACTCCACATCCTGCCGGCACTTCTGTTTACCCGCTTCCCCCAAGATCTCAGTATAATGGGGAAACCGTGTCCAGAGAATGTTGATAACTTTTTCGGCTATATCAGATTGATGTTCGAGTAAAACATCTCTCGCGAGAGTGGCACTGCTATTTTTCACATTAATAATATAAATAGGCGGTTCAATGTGTGTCAAGCAGATCATAAATGCCTCAGCGATTCTCAATTTGGAAGTCTTCTGACTTCCAAATTGAGAATTCGCATCAAATTCTTTGCAAATTTTTATATATCTTAACTTTTGGAGGCATTCTCAATTTGGATAGTGTAATTACACTATCCAAATTGAGAATTGCTGTAAATGCCTATGAAAGCTTACGATGAGTATAGCACAGCATTGAAAACCGCCTATTCCTACTAAAGGCATTTTTTGTTACAATTGTGTTATGAATACAACATTAACAGATACAGCATCAAGAGCAGAGCGAAATAAGGCCTGGGCAGTGCACCTATTTACCGCCGCGGGTGCAATTGCAGGATTAAATGCTCTTATTCATATTTTGCAAGGAGATGTAACGGGAGTACTCATATGGCTTGTGATTGCCCTCATAATTGACGCTGCAGATGGGCCTCTCGCGCGCCGGTACCGGGTTGATAAAGTTCTGCCCAATGTGGACGGCGTAGTCCTCGATCATGTGATCGACTACAGCACCTACGCATTGATTCCTGCAATCTTTCTCTACGAATTCAAGCTGGTACCGCCCGGCTGGGAGCTGGCGGCCGCAGCAGTGGTAGTGGTAAGCTCGTTGTACTGTTTTGCCAACAAAGGGCTAAAAGCCGAGGACAACTTTTTTACCGGCTTTCCCGCCGCCTGGAATCTGGTTGTATTAGGTTTTTATCTTCTTGAAACATCCCCTGTGCTAAATCTCGTACTTGTACCGATTATTGCAGCCCTAACCTTTACACCCATTAAGGTGATACACCCCTTCCGGGTGCGCGCCTATCGCCCGCTTACAATAACTTTAACCTTCCTGTGGACGGCTTTGGCTGTTTACCTGGTAATCGAGAGAAAATCCAGTGGAAATCTATTTGAGTATGATCCTCTATTCTTGTGGGCTTTTATCCTGATCTCTGCCTATTTTATCATCATAAGCTTGATCCGCACTTTTCGGGAAGGCTCTGATAAGTACAGTAATTAGGAAAATCGTCTCCACCTACATGTCTGATCCGGTAGACGGCATCGCAGGGCTGGGGATCGCGTTTTCCGAAAAAATAGCCTTGTGCGCACCTTGCGCCGAGCCGTTAGGCAGTTCTCAGCTCATCTTCACTCTCTATACCTTGCACAAGGACCCTCCCCTCGTGCAAGGAGCTCGTAGCCGAAAATCTTGACGCCACCATTATTATGGTACATACTTATGGTATGTCGAATATGAACAGACGGGCGACTTTCGCTCTTGATGAGGAGACAGTCCACAGAATAAAAAAACTTGCAGGCCTTATGCATATTTCCCAAGCTGAGGTGGTCCTGTCGGGCAGTTGCGCTGGCTGAAGAGAAAGTCGACGAGACAGAGGCGGAGAAAATAAAGCGGATAGAAGCATACCATCAAAAAGGAGGAATAGCAGCGGAAAAGGCGGAAGAGTATCTCGCTGAAGTGAGAGTTAACCGTTCTTTTTGGGGTAGAAACTGGTGATTCTTCTTGATACAAACTACCTCATCCGCTTCCTTGTCGAAGGAACTTATGAGGCCGAACGGGTAAAAAGCTGGATACAACAGAAAAAAGAGCTTTGCACCTCCTCTATCTGTTGGTACGAATTTTCCTGCGGGCCGGTTGACGAGGAAGCTATTAACCTGGCCGCCTCAATCCTGAACGAGCAGATTTTCCCTTTCTCCCCCGCCCAGGCTCGGGAAGCTGCCCGTCTCTTCAACCGTTGCGGCCGCACGCGCTCCTTACGGGTGGACGCAATGGTGGCCGCTGCAGCTATCATCTCCGAATCGGTTCTAGCGACGGAGAACTCGGAAGATTTCGCTCCCTTTGCTTCCTTTGGGCTGAAGCTGATATAAAGAAAGAGGAATGGGAAAAACCACTATACCTCGTCACCAGCCCGATAACTCTTAGCTGGGGCTGAGCCCCCAGCAGAAAACCTCTACCTGTTCCGTCAACATCTAGTAGAATGTTCACATCTTCGTTCAACCGGAGTTCTCAAAAGCCAACAAAGTTAAGGTAATAGTTTGATCTTCATAGGTGTAGGCAAGAAGAGTTAACTGCTTATTCATATTGAATTTATAAACAAGAACATCTGAAAGATCCCCGGTTTTAGCCTGACCACTATCGGGATCTTTCATAATGGCCTTTACCGCCTTGTCAAGATCTGCTTTTTGATTGGCATGCAGTCTTTTATACACCTTTTTAAATGATGGTTTTTGTAAAACGCGCATGGTTTACTCTTGTGAAAAATTGAACGGTTCTGCCTCTTCCTGCTGTGCAAGAAGAATCTGCTGGATAAAGCTGTAGGGCAGATCCGGGTTTTCTTCTGCAATTTTACCGATACGTGACCAGTATTCAATTTGTTTGGGAGTTGAGCGGCTATAAACGGCTGCATACCTTTTCGCTTCGTTAATTAAGTCGTCTGAAAGCTTAATTGTCATTGACACGGTCTTACCCTCCTGAATTAAGTCTATAGTTATAATATAGGTAATAAGAGGTAAAAATACAACTTTATCATGCAAAAAGTTTCGCTAAAATCGGGGGCTTGCTGTTCCCCGAAGATCAAATCAAGGGACAAGGTATTCGGCGGGTTGCTAACTGACAATTGCCCCCCCTTCAAGGCCCCGTTGGAAAAACCCCTTTATCTGGGAAAAGGCATCCAGAACCTCCGTCCCATGAGGGGTTCATCATATTTTTTTTAGACTGAAATTGCAATAAAACTTGACTATTCAACTTAGATTTTCTATCCTAAGTAATACTTAGTATTACCAGCTCCTTCTAAGGATAGAATCTACATGGGAGAAGGGCTGAAGTCAATGTAGGAGGAGCAACATATGTTCAAAGAGAAAAAAAAATTTATCGGGGTGCTGCTGATAGCAATGGTTTTTCAGCTACTGCCTGTGATAGTTTTCGCCGCAGGCTCCGCTGAGGAGCAGCAGGCCTCCGAGGTTGAAACACTCGATGTATACGTGAGTATCATGCCGCAAAAGTACTTTGTTGAGCGCATTGCCGGCGATTTGGCTGAGGTGCATGTGATGGTTCCTCCCGGACGGAGTCCAGCTACATACGAACCTACCCCAAAGCAGGTATCGGTCTTGGGCGGGGCGGATGTATTCTTCACCCTTGGGGTGCCCTTCGAACAGAGTTTTCTGCCGAGAATTCGGGAAAATGTAACGGATCTTTGGATTGTTGATACCTCCGAAGGCATAGAACGCCGAGAAATCCAGTCAACCGTTGAAGATGAGGATCACGAGGATGACCATGATCACGGCATGCTGGATCCGCACATCTGGGTATCGCCCCCCCTAGTGGAGAAGCAGGCCGAGAACATGTTGAAGGCATTGGTGGAGTTGGCTCCAAAACGGGAGCAAGAATTGCGGGCGAAGTATCGCGAATTTCAGGCAGATCTGCAAGAGCTGCACGAGGATTTGAAGACCATACTCGAACCTGTTGAGGGAAGCCCCCTCTTCGTCTACCATCCCTCTTTCGGCTATTTCGCCGAAACCTACGGTTTGCATCAACTCCCCATAGAATTGGGCGGAAACGAACCCAGTCCCAAACAACTTCAGAGGGTGATCTCCCTAGCCAAGGAGCGCGGCGTACGGGTGATATTCGTTCAACCGGAGTTCTCAAAGACCAGTGCCCAGCGGGTAGCGGAGGCGATAAACGGGGCTGTAGTAGAAGTGGCCCCTTTGAAGCTCGATTATCTGCAGAATATGCGACAAATCGCACAGGAGGTTCGTCAAGGTCTGGAAGGCAAATAACTCTTTTACGAAGCCGTGGGTCAATATCTCAGTTCCGATAACCATTTATGACTCTGGAATCGGTCGCCCCCTGCCTATAAAGAAACAGAGGCGTACCGCAGGACCAAAGGTCCGAGGAACGCAGCGAGAATCGGCCGTTAGGTCGGTTCTCGCTGCGTTCCCTATCACTGTTTTTCGGCATACAACATTACTATAACGAATACTATTCTGGTCCGCAACTTCGAGCCGGACGGCGAATCGAATGGCTTCACCACACGCATCACCCGTATCAATATACGGTGAGTTTTACAAGATAGTCTTGAAAGAGATCAAAAGAGAGGAGTTCTTGTTGCATAACCGAGGCCGGTTGAAAAACCTTAACGCTATAATTGCGGGAACCGGTACGGTACCCGCAGTTGCGGCTTCTACTTTCATTCTTTTCATTCTTTTCATTCTTTTCAGGTCTTTTCAGGTCTTTTCAGGTCTTTTCAGGTCTTTTCAGGTCTTTTCAGGTCATATTTTTCTGTTGCTTTTTTATAAGAAAATACCAGGCGGCGGCCATCCCGATATCCGGTTCTCCGTCTATCACAGCCTGAATATCCTTCATGGAAGCCACTTTCTTTCCTAAATCATCTTTCACGGTTTTGCCGTCGAAGTCGAGAAGCTTTTTCCCTCTGTTATCCCGGATACTTTTACGATCTATTTGTCCCAACAGAGCGGCATTCCACCCTCTTACATAAGTGCGGTCGATTTCCCCCATCTTTCTGCCTGAACTGTCCCTCAGCACAGTTCCATCATAGGTATACTCTGCCATATCCCCCTCCTGATGATAGATAGTATAGTTCAGAATCAACAGAATTTCCGGTATCCACTACTTAACTTGTCATCCATATTTACGACATTCTTTTCGTGTATTTTGTATCGTGAATATCGACACGTATAATTATTATCATTACTATTTGATGTATGTAAAAAGTGAACAGCCCACCGCTTCACAGTTGATCTATCCCTCGATCGCTTTGGCGTAGGCAAGCAATTCTGCAATTAATCATTCAGTCTTTGCGACTCGAACTTCTGCCGAAGCTCTTCATTGCTCTTCCCCGAGTCGAACTCAGCATAGAAGACTCCTTCGTCACTTTCGTTTATGAAGAACTCTCTGTATTCTCCTTCGCCGAGTACCATTACATAGCGGTACAGGGATAATGAGGCAGTAAGACTTTTCGGCTTTGATTCGGGAGGGGCTGCTTCGAATCGATATATACCGATACGCCCTTTCATTATGGCTTCGAGTGTTTTCTCTATTTTTATATACTGCTCTTCATCGACCAAGCCATTCCAGATCATTCCGAGAATTAATACACTCTCCAAAGAATCCGGCTTGATCTCTATTTTTGTAATCATTTTATAGCCTCCTAATCCCCTTCCCTTTCTAAATTTCAAGATATTATGTTTTTAGACATTGTCAATGAAAATCTATTTGGAATTTTCTTTTGCAATCGGAATTGTATTGAATGTAGGTTTTATTATTGTTGAAGTAACCTTCGGGCTACTAGTAAACTCCTTGGCCTTGATTGCCGATGCCGGAATTTCGTTTGGAGTTGTCATCGTCGGACTCGTGTTAACTTTTACAAGTTTTTACTGGCTCGACCCGGTTGTGAGTATCATAATTGCATTGATAATATTTTGGGGCACTTGGAACCTGTTGAAGGATTCTACAAGCTTAGCGCTTGAAGCTGTTCCGAAAGAAATTGATATAGCAGGGGTTGAAAAGTATCTTACCTCTCTGCAGGAAGTAGAGAGTGTTCACCATCTGCATATTTGGGCAATGAGTACAACTGAAACTGCTCTTACTATTCATGCTACAATTCAAATAGAAGACCCGGGTGATCCAGACTGCAAGCAGAATCATATTTGAGCGCGCCAGGACTGTCGTTAGAAGCCCCCCCTCAGCGTCACTATACTGTGGGCCGGCACCTCACATGCTGACGCTTTGGCCTCTGTTTTTTCTTTTATTAAGACCCGGAAATCTGTTTCAGACTCGTTCATAACCACAACTACGATTTCATCAGTAGGAGTAAGAAATGCGATATGATGCAATTTTTCAGTGTGCTCAGCTTCACTTGAACCGATACGGACCGAGCCGGGAGGCACAAAGCGGCTAAAATGTCCTATGTACCAGTATGAGCTGTTGTAATAAAGCTCTCCGGCGGCGGTGTCGGCAATAATCGGGGCATCGCAGTAGTTGCCCACATGGTTTGGGCCGCCGCGTTCATCAAGGACAATATTCCAATCAATCCACGCCTCTACCCAGTTGCGCATATCCCCAATGATGTTTCTCCCGTAACGCTCACCGGTGAACCACTTCCCTACCTGCGGGCCGCCCTCCTGACAGCCTTCGGTAAAAATAAGATGCGTTTCGGGGAATGCATTGTGCAGCCGGCCCAGGTTTTCAAACTCCTCGGAGACATACCAGTGATGCCCGACTCCCCATACATAGCCGGCGGCCTCTCTATCGGAGAGGACATGCCGAGCTCGTTCAAAAACCAAATCGCGGTTATGGTCCCAAATCAGCAGCTTCAGGCCTGAAAAAGCGGATCCGGCAACAGTTGGTCCAAGGTAGTCTCGCACAAAATCCCGCTCTTCGGCGGCAGTGTACAGGCAGGAATCCCACACTTGCACGGCCGCCGGCTCATTCTGTACGCTTATCGCATCTATACTGATTCCCTGTGCAGCCATAGCCTGCAGATAGCGAATGTAATAGTCGGCCCAGACTTGGCGGAATTCCGGTCGCAGGGTGCCCCCGCCGTTCATGTCTCCGTTGGTTTTCATCCATTCCGGCGGGCTCCAGGGCGAGGCAAGCAGAAAAAGCGGGCGGCCGGCAATAACCTGGGCCTGATGGATAGTCGGAAGTACCCATCGCCTCTCCCTGGAGATATCGAAGCTCTTGAGCTCGGTATCAAAGCTATCTACATAGCTGTAGTTTTTTAGACTGAAATCGCACGAATTGATGTGTACCCGGCTCATCGTGTAGGCGTTTCCCCGCCGGGGATCAAAATAGGCCTGCAGCACCTTTTCTCTCATATCCTCCGGTAACCGGCTCAGTGTATAGGCAGCAGCCTCTGTAATTGCACCGCCAAAACCAAGGACAGTTTGGTATTTCTTTTCAGGCAGAATCTCTATCTCACAATTCGCCCTCTCTGAGTCCGGGACTGCGTATCCAATATCTGTTATCCGCTCGCCCTTTTCAAAACTCGTTCGAAACATCTGTAACAATTCGGCACCCTCCAATAAATAATTGCCTTTAACCAATTGCCTATAACAGAGCCCCGCCGGATTTTTTATCCGGCAGGGCTTCAAGTAGAAAAAACCGTCTTTTGAATCAGAACTAAGTTTACTCCAGCTTACTGCGCAGCGGCTAAAGCCCGTTTCCACGTACGATCGAGGGTTTGAATAATCTCGCCCTTTGTCACTTGTTCCGAGTAGTAGCTCTGCAGCAATTTTGCAGTTTCATCGGTAACTGCTCCCGGGAGGGACAGATCAAGGTACGCATGCCCTGTTTCTACATACTCCATTGCTTCCTCTACCCAGGGAAACACAGTATAGTCATGGAATTCCGCTACCGGATTAAACTTAAGTTCCTCAAACAATGCGGGGGAATGCTTTTTATCCAGGAGGAAATTAAGCAACTCATAGGCGATGTCCTTATTCTCGCTGGTCGGGGAAACTGCCACAGAAGTTGAGGTAGCCAGGTTTATCATTGCGGCATCCGGGTCGTTACTTACGGGAAGGGGTGCTACTCCAAAGTTCATATCAGGATTCACTTTGAGAATAGATTCGGCCATCCACGGTCCCTGTACCCACATTGCAGCCTCTTCATTTGCAAAGGCGGTTGATCCCGCTACACTTCCCACCTCGAAGGGACGCTTGGTCCCGTTCGCCATTATAATATCGATTATTTCAAATACCTGGTCCACGTCGGCGTATGATGCATCGCCGGTGTTCATATCTTCAACAAAGCCAGGATACTCCGAGTTTACTACGCCCCCAAGGGACAAGGCCATCATAAGCTGGGGTATCCACGATTCCTGAAAAGCCAACAAAAAGGGCGCCTCACCAGCTTTTTGAAGGGCTGCAACTACTTTCTTCATCTCAGCAGTTGTTCTTGGCGGTTTCAGGTTGTGCTCGTTAAACATATCTTTATTGTACAGATACCCCCAGGCAAGACTCTCCAGGGGAAGTGCCACAACCTTTGAGTCATAGCTAACTGTTTTTCGAACCCCTTCAAAAAGATCGTCTACAAAGGGTTGGTCCGACAAATCCGAAAGATAGCCGGCTTCATAAAAGGTGGGAATGTCGGCAATTGCATGTAAAGTGTATAAATCCGGTGCGTCATTCGATGCCAGCCGAGTCTTCAGGATTTGGTCCGCCTGCTCTACATTCGGCATCTCCAGCTTTATGGTTACATCAATGTTGTTTTCTTTTAATTGCTGCCGGCGAAATTCTTCAAAATAATCCTCAAACTGTTCCTGAAAACGGGGAAAACTCATAAAAACCTTCAGTTTGACCTCTCTTGGTCCTTCGGCCTGTGCGCCTTGTTCCTTCTCACCCGCTGCAAAGCTGTGTGCAGCACAGAGGGCGAATAACAAAACCAGTCCTATAAAAAAGTTGCTTCCTCTTTTTCTCATGGCAATAGCCTCCTTTCATAATCTGTTTCCTTTATAGCTCGCCGCCGGCAGACTGTCTTTTGTCAATATTAACACCCGCTATTGGATATAATTGATACAGCAAGACCTCATAGCACTATGTACGAAGTTGTCCCGGTGCGATACCAAAATGCTTTTTGAATACCCGGTAAAAGTACGCAAGGTCCGAATACCCTGAAAGATACGCCGCTTCCTTTATCTCTATCCCTTCGTCTATAATTAGATGCCGTGCGGCTTCCATTCGCTTTCGGGTGATGTACTCATTGACGGTTTCCTGCTGAGATTTTCGAAAGGTCCGGCTTAGATGTTCCTTGCTAACTAGAAACATTTTGGCAACGGTTTCTAAAGAGATAGGTTCCTGATAATAGTGATCAATATGGTCCTTCACCATATCTGTATCCAGGTAATCTTTGAATCGTCGTGCCTCTTTGATCAACTCGATTGCCTCAGCAGAAACCGCAGCCAGGGAGTCAAATATTTCTGCATGGCCCAATTGTTCTATTTGGCGATCTCTAAAAATACCCGGGTCGGGAGTTATCTCGCTTCGTATCACAAACTCTTCCAGAAGTAACAGATAGTCGTGAACAATGCGACTTCGTAAATCAGCATCCGGAAAGCCTTCACTAAGCGAGGTCAAGTAGTTCTGCAGATCCTGCAGGGTTTCTGCTACACCGGCACTGTCCAGTTTAAGCAGAAAAGCAAATACCCGGCGTCTATGCTGCACATATTCATCGAGAACTTCTCGATTTTGAAATATCACTGGGGTCCGCATAGATACCGGCTCGCGGGACCCGGATTCAATTTCCGTCACACACTGTTGCAGAATATTGTTCAGCTCTACAGGATTGATAGGTTTTATCAAATAATCCAGGGCTTTCGACTTTAAGGCCTGGCGCAGATAGGCGAAATCATCATACCCACTCATCACTACTATCTTGACAGCAGGAAAATCATGATGTATCGCTTTCAGCAAATCTATACCGTCGATTCCGGGCATCTTCATATCGGCAATGACAATATCCGCGGCAACCGATCGCAGCAGTTCTAATCCGGCATCGCCGTCATCAGCCTCGCCTGCTAGGGTAATCCCCAAACGCTCCCATTCGGTGAGTGTTTTAACCACTTCCCTGGACCAAGGCTCATCATCGACTATGATCATCCTGACCATCATTGTGTTACTCCTCATCCCGTATTAGCCCCGTCTTTCGGCAGTACAACCACCACCCGGGTACCCTTACCGTAGGTACTAAAAACCCTAATTCCATATCTTTGTCCGAACTGAAGCTGCAGACGGGCATTTACATTGCGCAAGCCGATACTTCTGCGCGATTTCACCGTATCTGTATCGTTTCTTAGCTTATCCCTGAGAGCACGCAGCTCCTCCGGCTTCATTCCTACACCGTTATCTTCAATAACAATTATGTGTGCCCTTCTCTGCACACAGCCCTTCACGGTTACGCGCCATTCATCTTTTTTACTTTGAAGCCCATGGTCAAATGCATTTTCCACAATCGGCTGTAAAATGAATTGGGGAATAGGAGTATTCAGTACTTCCGGCTCAACCTCTACCTTGACCTTGCATCTCCCGGAAAACCGGTGCTCCTGGACGAGCAAATAGTTTTTACTATGCGCAAGTTCTTGGGAGAGAGTAACCAAATCGTGCTGATACCCCACCGTATATCTAAACATATCTCCCACCGCCCGTGCGATGGTGTACACCTCCGGCACACCCTTTGCTAGAGCCATTCCACCCAGAAGGTTCAAAGTGTTGTTGAGAAAGTGGGGGTTTATCTGGGCCTGTAATGCCATCAAATGTGCATCCTTCAACTCCATCTCCTGTTCATACTCTTTTTGCACCAGCACTTTCATCCGCTTCATTAAAGACTCATACCCTTCCTGTAACATGCGTATTTCATCCCGGTCCTGTCCCAGTATTTTATCAAAACTCGGGGTAGTGGCCTGCCGCATGCTCTCGGAAAGCTCGACTATAGGCCGGCTGATTCGAAGAGAAAAGACAATGGAAAGCACAAGGGAGGCGGCCAGCAGTACGAATCCTGTAATCAACCCGACTGCTGCCGTATCCGATGCACTCCCGTTCACAAGCGAGAGGGGAACAGTTTTTGCTACCATCAGCCTCCCGCCGTTTACGGGCTGAAAAAATACCAAATGTGAAGAGCTTTTTTTAACCGCCGCACGGTCAACAGCGCCTTCCAGGTCTGAAAGTTGCTGCATAATCGGTGAGGCTATATCTCTTTCAGGGTGTCCAATCAGCACCTCTAACTCGTCATTCAGCAGATATACTGAAGAATCTTCAGTTGAACCGAGAATCTCCAGGACCTTTTCTGATATGGATTCATCTACCCGGGCATAAAAGACGCCCTGCAGACGCTGGTCTATGAAGCGGTTTACCGTATGCAGAACGTACACACGGTCATCTGCCAAACGAAGACTCAGCGGGATAGGATGCTCAAACACACCCTTCCATAAAGGACTCTCTGTCTTCGGAAATGAGATATCACCGCTAGTTTTATTGTCGATTGTAATTGCCTGTCCGGAGGTATGGCTGTAATAATTAAGCTGATCAATAAGAGCCGAATAGGAGTAATAAGATGCAGCTAATAATCGGCGTAACTCAAGTTGTGCAGCCCGGCTTGCCCCTTCCGTACGCTCTTTCAAGATCTTCGTTGATCGTTACAAAGCTCTCGTGTATTTGAAGAGAGTAGAAGAGATCATCAAACCTTAACAGTACCTCTTCAAGATACTGTACAGCCCAACGGACCCGGGTTACATTCGCATCAATAATTTGAGTTTTTACCGAGGCCTTGGTGTTTTGCACCGCTATCCATGTAAGGGTAAGCACCGGGACCGTCGTAAGCAGGAGCATGAGCACGAGTAATCTGAACCGTAAGCTATGTCGGCGGACTATAGAAATACGCTCCCCCTTAATCCGAAACCTTAATCACAAATACTAACATGCAAGTACTGCAGCTGCACAGTTTCTTTCATGCTATACACGGTAACTCGCTGATGCCCCGGGCGGGCTGTAAACTCTACCTGATAATCTAAAAATCCTTCGCTATTTTCAAGGGATAACTCACTATTCTGTTCCGTCCCATCAATCGATACCCGCACCCTGCCCTCCGCCGGAAGGGCGCGCATTCGCAGGGTTAGCTTATACTCCTGCGGTTCCGCCGAAGGGGGTGCATAAAAGTCATAGGCCGCCCATGCGCCCGGGTTCAGCTGCACATACATCCACTCTTCAGCTTTCCATGGCTCCCCGCCGTTGTGGGCAAAATGCGGAGTTTCTTGATGTGCCCCCTCAGTTATGTAACCAAAGGGCATGCCGTCGGCCCGCCTAAAATCTATTGAAGCTGCCGGAGGAGATGCCGGCGGACGTTCCGGGGGTTCATCTTTCAACGGCCCCGGTTCAAAGCCCTGCCCCCTGTCCTTGTACGAATAGAAGATAGCGGGGATTCGAACCGGCGGTCTTCGAAACAGAGACCTTACTACTTCAGGGTGATACGCACAGTTATCGAACTTTACATTCTCCAGATACTCCCACAATATAGTGAGGGCCGTATCCTTATCCAGATGCTCCTCTCCCTTAGCAGCAGCCACCAGCCGACTCCAACCTTTGGGCTCGACAATAGAAAGCGGTGAATTGTGGGTATCCAGCTTTTTCCACGTCCAGAAGTTCCAGGATATGTCCAGGTCTTCGAAAAGCTGGAATGCACCGCTGTACCAGTAGGTATTGTTTTCACCACCCTCTCCCATATAAATGGGCAGATTCCATTTATCTCGGGCCTCTGTATACGAGGCGATGCTCTCCTTGTCGGGGTTGTTCCAGTATTTATGAAACTGCAGCATTACATTGTCATAAAAGGGTTCATGAAATATTGACCAGTCAGTTGCCCAGTGAACCCCTTCTAATATAATAAGATGCCGTGAATCGACCCTTCGTATCGCCTCGCTTATCCTGTGATACAAAGGCAAAACTTTCTCATTGTACTCGGAAAACCAGCTCGGCAGAGGTTCATTCAACAAATCATAACCGGCTAGGATGGTCTCATTTTTATACCGTGAGGCCAGGGCGTGCCAGATTTCTACAGTTCGGTCCTCATTTTTTTTATCGATAAATAAATCGGGCCGATCAAACTCTGAATCGTCAATATTTGTCCCGGTTTGTCCCCCCGGAGCACCATGAAGGTCCAGAACTATGTACACGTTGTAGTGGGCGCACCACTCTACAAGTGTATCAATACGAGCTATCCGTGATTCAATAATTTCTGAAGAAACATCGGATCCGGTTAAATAGCGGGCATTGATCGGAAGCCGCAGAGAATTAAACCCCTCCAGGGCCATCTGTTGTATATCCGCCTCGCTAATAAAGTTGTCCCAGTAGGCCTCCCAGAATTCAGCGGCCCTTTGTGGTCCAACTAGATCAGTTATAAGTTTTTCTATGCGACGGGGTCGGTCAGCCTCGCCGGGCATTTTCCACATATATCCCTCCGGTAAAAACCAGCTTCCCAGTCCAACCCCCCGCAGCAGGACTTTATGTCCCTGTCCATCTACAAGTTCCTTTCCTCTAGCAGATATAAAACCGTTTACCATATACTCTATCCTTTCAAGGCCCCTTCGGTGATGCCCTTCATAATATATTTTTGAAGAAAGAGATAAAGGCTTACCATCGGCAGCATCGCCAACACAAGTGTGGCAAGAATCGCCGACCAATCGTTGTTGCTGTACTGACCAAATAAAATGTTGGTAGAGAGCATTACAGTGTAGTTGTCGCTGTCGGTGATCATAATGAGGGGCAAGAGAAAATCATTCCACATCCACAGCGTATTCAGGATTATTACAGTGACCGTAATTGGCGCTACCAGGGGAAAAACAACTGTTGCAAAAAAGCGAAACTCACCACAGCCGTCAATAAGAGCAGCTTCATCAAGTTCCCGGGGCACCGATTTTATAAAGCCGTGATACAGAAATATGGCCATCGGCACTCCGAGCCCGATATAAATGAGGCCCAGGCCGACTGAAGACCCCTGCACATGCACTACCCGGGCTACTTTGGTCAAGGTAATCATTATTGAGTGAAAGGGTATCAGCATCGACATGATAAACATACCAAAGAGAAATCCGCTGAGACGGGAGTGGGTCCTGGAGAGTTTATATCCCGACATAGCGCCAAAAAAAACTATTCCCCCAAGCCCCGTACTAATAACTACAATGGTGTTCATCATGCTTCTAAGAAAATGGGTTAATTCAAAGGCCTTTTTATAATTAGAGAATCGCATCACCCCGGGGAAAGCAAGAATGTTATTCATTATTTCTCCGTCTGTTTTGAGTGAGTTCAGTATTGCCATGCCTATTGGAAAAAGAGCTACTATTGTAGCAGCGAGAAGAATAAAATAACTAATTCCCTCAAAAAAAGAATATAAGCTCATACTGTAACGCGAAACCCAGGCCGCGGAGGACTTATTTTTTTCCATCATAGTTCAACCTCCCTCTTTTTCATAATTCGTAGTTGTATCAGCGTGATAATAAATACCAGGATAAACAGAAGGGTTGCCTTGGCACTGGCATAGCCGTATCGATTACTCATGTTAAAGGCCTCTTCAAATATATTCAGCGCGATAACCTGGGTGGCCCTTCCGGGCCCGCCGCCGGTGAGTGCATAGACTACCTCAAATACTTTGAAGGCCATATTTAGTGCCAGGAACATTCCAATGGTAATTGCCGGGAGGATCATCGGCAGCACAATCGAGGTAAACAAACGCATTCTCGAAGCCCCGTCAATCTCCGCCGCCTCCTTCAGCTGTGAGGGAACTCCTTGAAGTGCCGCAATATAAATTACCATTAAGTACCCGACACCAACCCATAAAGAGACAATCAGAATTGCATAAAATGACCAGACCGGATCTCCAATCCATGATTGATCTAAAAAGGAGAAAATACCTAATCCCGCGATTTCCGGCAGAACCTGGGTAAAAATAAATAACCAGACAAACCCGCCGATTACCATACTGATCATGTTGGGCATAAAGAGGGTAGTTCTAAAGAGGACCTTCCCCCGTTTTCTCCCCTCAATGAGCACGGCAAGCAATAATGCCAATGCATTTTGCAATACCACCATGAAAAAGACGATATTTTAAGGTAAAAAGAACAGAATCAAGAAACACTCTATCCTCAGTAAGGGCCTCTACATAATTGCTGAGACCTACAAATCTGTAGTTTGGATTCAAGCCGTTCCAGTTGGTCATGCCGTACCACACTCCCCCCGCCGCGGGGATAAGCACAAATACGACGTAAAATAACAGCGCCGGCATTACAAAAAAAAGTACATTTTTAATTCCATTCCATCTATGTGTAGTACTCATCTGCCCTCCTTTTCTCCCCTGGTTCAGTTACATTTATATAAGAAGGGCAATGAGTTGTCTTTCAAGTATGTTAACAGTTTATTTTGTACAATATTGATATAGGATCACAGTAACCGGCAACGCGAAGGACTCCAGCACACAATACGTCTTAACAAATATTGAGAACTGCTATGTTTGTGCTTATAATTTATGTAAGGTGTTCTATGGTAAAAAAGATTCTTTTAGTCGAAGATGAAGCTATTATCGCCATGTCCGAAGCCAAAATGCTCCAGAAACACGGATATGAGGTTATTACCGTCTATAATGGGCAGAAAGCTATAGAGAAAGCAGACACAGCCCCCAATATCTCTCTCATATTGATGGATATAGACCTTGGTCCAGGAATTGACGGAACTGAAACTGCACAGGAAATACTTAAAAAGCATGACCTTCCAATTGCTTTTCTCTCCTCCCACACCGAACCTAATGTGGTAGAGAGAACGGAGGGAATTACCTCCTACGGTTATATTGTAAAAAACTCCGGAGAAACGGTACTTCTTGCGGCAATAAAAATGGCGCTGCGACTCTTTGAAGCCAAAATGAAAGAAAAAGAACACAAAAAGGCTCTACTCCACTCGCATGACTTAATGAGTTACATTATCGAACACAACCAGAGTGCTGTTGCTGTTCATGATAAAGAGCTCAATTATATCTATGTAAGTAAACAATATTTAAATCAATTTAATGTAGAAAAAAGAGATGTTATCGGAAAGCACCACTACGAGGTTTTTCCTGATTTACCTCAAAAGTGGAGGGAGGTCCACCAAAGAGCGCTAGCGGGTGAGGTTTCCCATGGTGAGGACGACCCCTACGAACGGGATGACGGTACCATAGCATGGACACGATGGGAGTGCAGGCCATGGTACGAAGCGGACAACTCAATAGGCGGCATCATTATTTATACAGAAGTACTTTCACAAGAAAAGCAGATGCATTCCGATACTCGGGAGACTGTTAATTATCTGCAATCTATCCTAAGAACCACTCGCGACGGGTTCTGGGTTTTAGATTCAAGAGGAAACTTTATCGATGTAAATAACGCCTACTGTCGGATGTCCGGGTATAAGCGGGATGAAATTTTACACATGCGAATACCGGATATAGATGTTGATGATCAGCCACAGGATGTGGCTGATAGGATAAAGCGCATAACTTCAACCGGAAATGAAATATTCCAGGCCCGCCATCGAAGAAAAGATGAGAGCACCTTTGATGTAGAGATTTCCGCATCTTTCCTTGGAGGAAGGCAGGATAAAATTATCTGTTTTTGCCGTGATATCACCCAACGAAAACGAGCAGAAGAGGCTCTTCAGGAGAGTGAGAAAAAATACAGGAGCCTTTTCAACAATCTTAGAGATGCCGTTATAGTGGTGAACAAAAACCGTGAGATAACGGACTGCAACCCCGCTTTTACCGACCTGTTTGGATATACCCTAGCTGAAATACAGGGTAAAACCACTGCCATGCTGTTTGCCACAGACGAGCACTATGCACAGTTGGGGAAAATGATGCAGGAACAGGGGGATAATACAGATTTTATTTACCAGCCCATCTACCGTAAAAAGACAGGGGAGACATTCCGGGGTGAGAAAAAAGTACAGTACTTAAAAGATGAAAGCGGTGAACGTAAAGGGTTTATCGGACTTATCAGGGATATCTCCGAGTAAATAGACTTATCAGCCCACCAACTCATTGAGACCTTCTAGGACCCTCACGAGTTCCTTCGGCTCTACAGCGCATATCTTTGTTCCTATTCGCTCTGTCGACAACGTACGTACCTGTCCTATCTTTACCCATGATTTCTTTGGCAAATGTGTCGACTCTAGGGCAAAAGAGAGCGGAAACCCGGCTCTTTGCGGGCGACTGGTCAGGGCAAGGGCGATTACAGTCCCGGATTTTTCGTTGAAGATATTGTGGCTGATCACCAGGACGGGACGGAATCCTGCCTGTTCCGATCCTCTTATCGGATTCAGATCAGCCCAGTACACATCTCCCCTTAATATTCCGGCCATTTCTCGTTCTCCGCAAAAAAGCCCTCTTCGGCAAGTGCTCTCTCCCTCGTCGGCTCGATCTTCTCTAACTCACGGGCTAACCTGCTCTTTTCGTAACGCTCCACCCGTTCGGCAACCGCTTCCTCAAAGAACCTGCTTCTGCTCTCTGTTTTCTGCTCCTGTACGTATCTGTCGACGGACTCAAGCAGGCGGCTGTCAATGGTAACAGCTATCTTTGCTTTTCCCATACGCCCCCCTTTGGTATGATATTTTATCATACCAAACTACACATCACAATAGTTCTTTTTCGAATGCCTCCACGACTTACATCGTACGTCTTGGTATGAATATGAGCTCTGTAATGATTGATAGGTGCAATATAAGCGCTAATCTGTACCGGTGTACGCCTTCTTTGCAGGTTTATGAATTATTCGGAAAGATAGTGGCGTATCAGCTCGGGGCCGGAAGAGAAAAAACGGCCGGAGGACTTTCCGGAAGCCTCACTAAAGCGCTGCGTCCTCTCTTCGCCGGCGTGTCTGCTGTCGTACAGCACATAGGGAACCGGCTCGGCCACATGGGTGCGAAGAGAAATGGGGGTAGGATGATCCGGAAGAATCAGAATACGGTACTCCTGCCCTGAAGCGGCGAGGGCCGCGTGTATTGGGGCAACCACCTTTTGGTCTATCAGTTCCATGGACCGGATCTTATCTTTCAGCGAGCCCTGGTGGCCGCTTTCATCCGGCGCCTCTAGGTGCAGATAGACATAGTCGGTATCCCCGGTCAGGGCCTCTATAGCCGCAGAGGCTTTTCCGTCAAAGTTGGTATGGATATTACCGGTTGCCCCGTCTACATGAATCGGCTCAAGCCCCGATAGAATACCAATGCCGTAGATTAGATCCACCGCAGAGATGACCGCCCCTTTGAGCCCATAACGCTGTTGAAAGGAAGAGAGCTGCGGCCGTTTTCCCTCTCCCCATATCCAGATGGAGTTGGCGGGGTTTTCTCCCCGCTCTTTTCTTTTCAGATTAATTGGGTGAGTCTCGAGCAGCTCAAGAGAGCGGGAGGTCATATCTAAAAAAACCTGCCCATGGGCACCGCCGGGCAGATAATCGGCAATACTCTGCCCCAGAATATCGTGGGGCGGGGTAAGCTCGAAACCCCAGGGGCCGTCTTTCCACACCAGCAGGTGCCGGTAACTTACTCCAGGATAAAAGCGGAGGCTCTCGCTTCCGAGCTGCTCATTGATCAATTCAATCAGCTCGCGGGCTTCCTCATTACTGACCTCGCCGGCGGAGTGGTCCAGCATGCGCCTCGATTCCAATGCTCCCTCACCTTCCAGGCTTACCAGATTACATCGAAAGGCAATATCACTTTCGGAGAGCTCAACCCCCATACTCGCCGCTTCAAGGGGCGAACGGCCGGTGTGGTATACCTCCGGTTCATAGCCCATCAGTGCCAGGTTGGCCACATCCGAGCCTGGAGCCATTCCGTCGGGAACGGTCTTTACCATCCCTACCTCGCCTCTGCGTGCCAGGGAATTCGTGGCGGGGATTTCAGCGGCTTCCAGGGGGGTTTTTCCGTCAAGCTCATCAATAGGATAGTCGGCCATTCCATCTACAAGAATTGTGATATATTTCATTGTAACAAATCCTCCACCACCTGTTTCATCGCATTCTTTTCGCAGGTATCCGGATGCCGTACCGGCCGGTCTGCAATGCCCCGGATTGGTTCGGGCACCTTCAGCCCGGCGGTCTGAGCAATAAGATCAATCAACTCGAAGTCGCTCCGCCCTTCTGTTTCCACACCCAGGGCTTCGGCCACACTGCGGCCGAATTTAAAAGGACTTGCGGTAGAGGCTATCAAGGTTGGGCTGTGGTCGCCGCTCTTTTCGACGTATTGGCGATATACCCGATAGCCCACCGCGGTATGGGTATCGACCAGATATCCGTATTCACGGAAAAGCTCACCGATAGTCTCCACTGTCTGTGCATCGTCGGCGTAGTCACCGTAAAAATTATGCATCCCCGCCTTCATTTCCGCGGGTATCTCGTAAAAGCCACGCCCCTTCAACTGCTGCATAAGAGCGACCACTGTTTCCGAATTTCTGCCCGACAGCTCGTAGAGGAAACGTTCGAGATTACTTGAGATAAGAATGTCCATGGAAGGGCTGATTGTAGCCGAAAAGTTTCCGGTTCAGGTCGTACCGCCCGGTAGTAATAAAATCGGTAAGTACATTGTTCCGGTTAGAGGCACAGATAAACTTCTTTACCGGCAGACCCATCTGACCGGCGTACCAGGCGGCCAGTATGTTGCCGAAATTGCCGGTGGGCACCACCACATTGACCGGCTCACCCGCGGCTATCCCGCCCCGACGCTGCAGTTCAAGGTAGCCGTTGATATAATAGACGATCTGCGGCAGAAGCCGGCCCGGGTTAATGGAGTTTGCCGAGGAAAACCGGTAGCCCCTCCCGGATAGCAGCTCACGCAGCTGCTCATCACCAAAAATTTCCTTTACCCCGTTTTGGGCATCGTCAAAATTTCCGGAGATACCCACTACATGGGTATTTTGCCCCTCCTGGGTGGTCATTTGCCGTTTCTGAACCTCGCTCACCCCATTTGTGGGATAAAAAACAACAATTTTCACTCCCTCTACATCTGCAAAGCCTTCCAGGGCCGCCTTTCCGGTATCTCCACTGGTGGCGGTGAGAATAACAATAGTGTCTTCAATGCCGAGCTTTTTCGCAGCTGTAGTCAGGAATTGCGGGAGAATCGAGAGGGCCATATCCTTGAAGGCCAGGGTCTGTCCATGGTGCAGTTCGATAAAATGTGCTTCTCCACAGCTGTGGATAGGCGCAATCCCCTGGTCCCGGAACTTATCGTCGTAGGCTCCTTTGACACAAGCCGTCAGTTCTTCTGCAGTGAAATCCGGAATATACAGCGAGAGTATATGCTCGGCGAGCTGCCGGTAAGAGAGGGCCCTTAGATGAGGGTCGGTTATATCAATTGGGGGAAACTCGGAGGGGACGTACAAGCCTCCATCCGGAGCAATGCCCCGTACAACCGCCTCCGCGAAGGATACGGGGTCTTTTCCGTCTCTGGTACTGTAGTATGTTATATCTGCCATACCCCATAATAGATGAAGCGGCGGGGCTGTTCAAGCATTTCGGTACTTCAGGAAAGACTCCCCTTAGCCGGCTGGAACATGGGGAAGGGCTTTACCGTTTTGCAATAATCTTTCGAAATCCTCAACCTTCACCGGTTTACTGAAGTAAAAGCCCTGCATCCTTTTACACCCAATATTCACAAGCAGCTCAGCCTGTTGCTGGTTTTCCACACCTTCAATGAGGACATCCTTCCCCCGGGCATAGGCCATATGGACTATATGATCGAGAAAATCCCTTTCCTCACTGCTGCTATCTATCTCTTTGACAAACTCACGGTCAATTTTCAAAACCCTGGCGGGTAGTTTTTTTAGATACTGCAGGGAAGAATTACCGGTTCCAAAATCATCTATAAACACTTCTATCCCAAGCTGTTTCAGTGCAAGAATGCGCTCTATCGATTCATCTATATTTTTAACACTTTCACTTTCGGTAATTTCAAATTTCAGAAACTTAGAGTCCTCCAATTGAGCACTTTTAAGAGAGGTCTTGGCATTCCCAATGAGGTCGGACGAAGAAAACTCCCGTGATGACAGGTTTAAGGACACATATATACCGTATTGACGACTCCAGTCTGCAAGCCGTTTGCATACCGTAAACATGATCCATTTTCCAATACCGTATATAAGGTCGGACTGCTCGGCTATGGGTATAAGCTCGATGGGAGAAATACTTCCTAGCTCCGGATGTTCCCACCGCAGAAGAGCCTCGGCACCTACAATATGATAGTATTGATCCACAATCGGCTGATAGTACAGCTGAAATTGTTGCTCCTCTAAGGCTCGGTGAGAAGCGCTTTCAATTTCAATTCTCCGTAGGGCTTGTTTATATAGGCTTTGATTGTAAAGTGTAAAGGTTTTACCATGTCGCAATGTTTCAAGCATTGCGGATGTAGCTTTTTGAATAAGCTCCCCCTTTTCTTCACCATCTGTAGGGTACACTACTGCCCCAATTGAACATTTTAGAATAATATCATGCCCTTTAAAATTGTAGGGCAATGCGACTGTTTCAAATATTTTCTTGGCAGTTCTGCCTGCATCCAGTTTATTATTTACTTTGGAGAGCAGCACCACAAACTGTCTGCCGTCATAACGAAATACGTAGTCGCTGGACCTTAACTGAGAATGAAGCCTTACCCCGGTATTTTCCAGCAAAAGGTCGCCAATCTCCTGACCATACAGCTCGATTGCCTTTTCAATGTGTTCCACTTGAATAAAAAGTAGTACCCGCAAATCCTCTCCAACGCTCCTCTGGGCTCTCTCCAGCTCTTTATCCAGGACAATATCCAAAGAGCGGCGGTTGAAAAGACCTGTAAGGGGATCCCGATACTCGTAATGGTTTAGCTTACTCTCTAACCTTCCAATATGAGTAATGTCGTGGGAAAACACTATGGCATGGGTAATTTCATCATCTTCATGGTCAGGGGTAGAATGAGTATGTGCATATACTTAAGAAACGGTCCAAAGGAAAACTCTTCTACATAGTTTACATTTTCCCCGGCAAAGCAACGGTCGATATACCCCTTAATGGTGCGTTCAAACTTCTCCCTGCCCCACACATCCGCTACTGTGTGACCGACAATTTCCTCCTGGCACCTACTGGTATCCTCGCAATAGGTTTCATTAGCCAGTTCATATACATAATCCCTGTTTATAAGCGTAATTGAGTCTTTTGAGTTATCAATTATGTACTTATACCTTTTCTCTTCCATTGTCGCTTGTTTTATTATACCCGAAAAAAAAGAGGAAATAAAGTTTATTTAACATAACGCAGCGATTCTAAATTTGGAAGTCTTTTGACTTCCAAATTTAGAATTCGCATCAATTTCTTTGCAAAATTTTATATATCTCAACCTTTGGAGGCATTCTCATTTTGGATAGTGTAACTACACTATCCAAAATGAAAATAGCTGAACATAACGCCCCTTAAATGTACCATCCTGAAGTACCACAAATATAAATTTTCCTGCACAACTCCTTTCAGTGATGCTATAATAAAAGCTGATGGAACAAAAGTAACGTTTTTTCTGACAACCTGCTCAGCACATTTCAATCGTTTTATATTTGTTACAATCTAAAAAAGGGAGAATCGGTATGAAAAAGAATAAAAAGCTAACTTTTATCAATGGAGCTCCGGTGGCCGACAATAACCACTCGCTCACCGCAGGTTCACGAGGTCCAATGGCGATGCAGGATATCTGGTATCTGGAAAAACTTGGACATTTCGATCGTGAGGTAATTCCAGAGCGTAGGATGCACGCAAAGGGCTCCGGTGCGTTTGGTAAGTTCACCGTAACCCATGATGTGACTAAATACACAAAAGCGAAGGTTTTCTCAGAGGTGGGAAAGGAAACAGAGACCTTTGTTCGCTTCTCCACGGTTGCCGGAGAACGGGGGGCAGCAGATGCCGAACGGGATATCCGAGGCTTTGCGGTAAAATTTTATACCGAAGAAGGAAATTGGGACTTGGTGGGGAATAATACACCTAGTATTTTTCCTTAGAGATCCCTTAAAGTTCCCCGACCTGAATCATGCCGTCAAGAGAGACCCTAAAACCAACATGCGGTCAAAGCAGAACAACTGGGACTTCTGGAGCATGCTTCCCGAGGCGCTCCATCAGGTTACTATCGTTATGTCCGACCGGGGCATCCCCAGCGGCTATCGACATATGAACGGCTACGGCAGCCATACCTACAGCCTAATCAATGGGCAGAACCGGCGCTATTGGGTGAAATTTCATTTAAAGACCCAACAAGGTATTAAAAACTTCACCGATCAGGAGGCCGCTGCAATCGTTGCCGAGGATCGCGAGAGCAGCCAAACCGACCTGTTCGGCGCTATTGAACGGGGTGAATACCCAAAGTGGACCATGTATTTTCAGATTATGACCGAGGAGCAGGCACGTCAGCATAAGGAGAATCCCTTCGACCTCACAAAGGTTTGGAGCCATAAGGACTTTCCCGATGATCGAGGTTGGAGAGCTGGAACTCAACCGGAACCCGGAAAACTATTTCCAAGATGTGGAACAGGCGGCTTTTGCACCGACCAATATTGTGCCGGGTATCGGCTTTTCCCCCGACAAGATGCTCCAGGGGCGGCTTTTCTCATATGCCGATGCCCAGCGCTACCGTTTAGGGGTCAACTACCATCAGATTCCCGTGAATAAACCCAAAAACACGAAAAACGCCTACCACAGGGACGGACAAATGCGGGTGGACGGTAATTACGGTGCACGTACCCATTACGAGCCAAACAGTTATGGAGAATGGGCTGAACAGCCGGAATTTCGCGAACCGTCGTTAGAGCTGGAGGGGGCCCTTTATCATTACGATCCGGCTGATGATCAAACCGATGATGTCTTCTATCAACCCGGCAATTTATATAAGCTGATGAGCGAAAAGCAAAAACAGCTCCTTATCGAGAATACCGCGCGGGATATAAGTCCGTGTACTAAAAATATCAAGGTTCGGCATACGGTGCACTGCTTTTTGGCTCATGAGGACTATGGACGACGTTTAGCCCAGGCCCTAGAGCTGGATATGAGGGAAATCGAAGAAAAGGCTAAACTAGATAATCAAGAGCTTCTAAAGGCAACCATGGCCGATGTGTATAGCGGCTAATACCTCTCAGCTGCCGGCCTAGATAGAACCATTAAGATAGAGTTAGAGTAGTTTTTATTTTTATTGGACTAATTGGTCATTGTGTGTTAATCTGAGAATATATGAAGAAGTTTATACTTATCTTTGCAGCTCTTATCGGCATTAGCCTGCTTATTCTGCTCGACAGGTACCAAGTCTCCGGATGGCAAGAGAAACGAGACCTGGCCCTTGCCAAGGAAGCCGGTATTACCCAGGTCCGCCTGCAAAACGCCCTCACCTCACGCATAAACATAACCCAATATCTCAAAGCACTGGTGTATCTCCATTCTACTATACCTGAATCATCCGATACTCATAAAGCCCTAAACGAAGAGGAATTCAAGCAGTTTGCCCAGAGTCTGCTGGAGCACAATCCGGCTCTGCGGGCACTGCAACTAACCGATAAAGATACCCAGGTAATATATGTGTACCCGCCAAAAAATAACAAAATTACCATAACCGAGCCGATGCTGCTGATAAAAGACCCCCTGCGGGGTAAGTATGCACGCAAAGCTATCCGGGAGAAAAGAATGACCCTTCAACCGCCCTTTGAACTGCGGCAAGGGGGCCTGGGCATTGCAGCCCGTAACCCCGTGTTTGTGGACGACTCGTTTGTCGGATTGGCGATAGCGGTTATCGATGTTTTTGCAGTTATTGATGATACCTTTCCAGATGAAGTAAGTTCCACCTACAAGTTGAGCCTTATAGATTCCGAGGGAAACCAATTTTATAACAAAATGGAGGAAGGTATTCCCACTGAGCGGAGAACTGTGTCTTTTGCCGATGCCCGTTGGACATTGCAAATGGCGTATAAAAACCCCGATGCCGCCCTGCCACTAGTATCAAGAATTATTGTGTTTTTATTTGGCGGAGGCTTTCTTTTTTTGTTACTGCTCAGCATTTGGGTATTACGGAACCGCACAGAACTGTTAGGGAGGGAAGTCGCCAAAAGAACCGAGGAACTAAGTCAAAGCGAACAGCGCTTTAGAAGTATAATCGAAGATTCCGAGGCGGGATACTTTTTAATAGGTGCAGATGGAACATATAATGATGTAAACGAGGGCTGGCTTAAAATGCACGAATACTCCCACAAGGAGGAGATTCTAGGTAAACACTTTTCCCTTACCCAAGACCCAGAGGAGATTGAAGGGGCCGGCGAGCTTCTGCAGCCCCTTCTAAGGGGTGAGAGAATATCGACCAAAGAGTTTTCTAGAATCACACAGTCGGGGCAAAAGAAGTTCCACATGTGTGCCGCCCAGCGGGTGTATCAAAATGGAGAAATTGTCGGAGTTGAGGGCTTTCTGTTCGACATTACCGACCGGAAAAAAACGGAGCAAGAAAAAACCTTACTTATGAATGAATTAAACCACCGGGTGAAGAATAACCTGTTAATGGTCAATTCCCTGGTGCGGCTCAAAGAGTCTGCCCTTGAGGGAACGGCGGACCTCTCGGATATTAGACATCAGATAGATGCCATCCGCATTGTACATGAGAAATTATATAAAACCGGTGAAATTACACATATCAATATGCGCGACTATATCCAGGACTTGCTTACTACTATTTTCTCATCCTTCTACTCTGAAGCTGTCACACTAGACAGCCAGGTTGAGAACTTTTATTTAAACACTAAAGACGCCGTTGCCCTGGGTTTGATTATAAATGAAATAGCTACAAACGCCATTAAATACGGTTTTTATACCGGAGATAATGCCGGCCGGAAAGCCATGTTTAATGTACGCATGGTGAAGGATTTTGATACTAACGAATATATCCTCTCCCTCTCCAATAGCGGAAATCCCTTCCCGGAGGATATCAATTTCGAAAACGCTGAAACCCTCGGATTACGTTTAATCTCTATCCTTACACGCCAGTTAGACGGCACTGTGGAGCTGCAAAAAAACCCTCAACCCCTATATACCATCCGGTTCCCCGTACCCTAGGGCCTTCATTTCTTCTATCAATTTTTCTCGAGCCCGGCGCAGATAGGTTTTAACTGTATTTTCGGGAATATCCAGGGTGCGGCTGGTGTCTTTGACCGACAGGCCCTCTACCATTCGCAGTACAAACACCTCTTTTAGTTTCTGGTCGAGTTTGTTGAGGGCTCTCTGAGCCAGACGCTCCCCCTCCCTCTGTATTGCACTTGTATCGGGGGCAGTGTTTTTGTCGTCCCGGCGTATCGATTCGTTCAGACTCTCTTCATACGGAATATCCGGCTCAGGCTTCCGGCTGTTTTTTCGATTAAGGCTGCGCAGATGGTTTACCGCGATGGCGTAAATCCAGGAATAAAAGCGACGGGAGGAATCAAAAGATGAGATGGATCGATAGGCCTTTACAAACACATCCTGCACCGCATCTTCGGCAGCTTCTTGATCACCGAGCATACGATAACAGAGGGAATAGAGTACCGGGGTATAACGGCGAACAATCCGTTGAAAAGCTTCAACCTGCCCCTGTTGTACGAGTTCTACGTCCTGTCCATCGCTGTAGTGCTGATCCTGCGCCACCCTCGGTGTACCCTCCTATATCCTATAAGTACAACTATATAGCAACTGCCTAGGGGATTCAAAAAAGCACTGTAATTAAAATCTTGTTACGTTTCATACTATTCCTCCTTTTGTACTAGAGATATACGCCGGCACAGGCTGGAGGTTTTAAATCTATTCAACAAAGCTGGGAACACGCCGACCCGCTCCTTACGCCGGCCGGCTACTGCCGTGGACAGCCAGGCTGCCCCGGTTTTGGGCCGTCTATGGGAAGAGCATTTTTATCAATAAAATAACCCGCACAGGACAAACCGCGTGCGGTGGCTTGGGGTATGGCGAGACTGTTAGAATTTTGTGTAGAACCTATGTTATATTTAGAGGAGCATGAGTAAAGAAATCATATTGTTTGTAGATGATGAAGAATCGATTCTGAAGGCCTTGAAGCGCGAGTTGTCGGCCTGGGCCAAAGGGCAGCAGGTAGAGCTTTTATTTTACTCCTCCGCCGAGAGCGCCATGGAAGTGATAGAACGGCAGGGCGAGTATGTCGCTGTGGTGGTATCTGACCTCAAAATGCCGTCGATCGGCGGCACAGAGCTGCTTACCGAGGTCAAGGATCGACGACCGGAGATAAAAACAATTATTTTGAGCAGCTATTCAGATACCAACCAAATGATAAGAGCAATTGAAAGTGGAATTGCGGCTTTTATATTAAAACCCTGGGAGAGCGATAAGCTGATAAACCGGGTCGAGAAGGCACTGAAAGGATATCGGCTGCAGAAAAATTACTCTGAATATGTACACATGCTCAACGAGGAGCTGCGCTGGGCGGGGGAGCTGCAGAAAAAGCTGCTTGAAACTGAGATCCCTTATTCTGATAAGATAGATTTTGCGGTAACCTACGAGCCGCTCCCCAATCTGCACTGTGGAGGAGATTATTACGACATTATTCCCTTCGACAAAGATCGCTACATAATTCTTATTGGGGATGTAGCCGGCCACGGGGTGAAGGCCGCCTTTATTACTACCATGTTAAAAACTATGATCTACCGAGGCTACATCCGCCGGAGGGTCGGCAAAGAGTTCTCCCCGGCGGGCTTTCTTAGGTGGCTCAACTCGCAGGTGTGCGAACAACTGCAGGATTTTCCGGATATGCTGGTTACCTTTTTTGCACTGCTGATCGACCTCCCGCGCAGGAAGCTTGTCTACTCGAATGCCGGACATTTTCCGTTTTTTCTGATTCACCGGGACGGTTCAAGTACAAAATGCGGAGTGGAGGGGGCCGGAATGGGCTTCGAGGCCAACTTGCACTACGAAGAAGAGGAACATGAGCTGAAGCCCCAGGATACCGCCGTTTTCTTTACCGACGGATTACTAGAATACCCCGGCCACCGCGAAAGTATTACCCTAGACAAGCTGGGGGAAATTATTGCCGATAGCCAAACCGCTGCCGATCCGCACCGCAGGATTATTGAATCGGTTAAGGAGATAATGGGCTCCACCCAGGCCTACGATGATATTACCCTCCTGTCCTTTCATGCCGGGGAGTTCACATAGCGGGGCGGATGTGGTAGGGGCTATTCAATAACTTCAGAAATTGAATCGATAAAAGTAAAGTAGGAAGTAATTCACTTTTCAAAGGGGAGGCCGGACTCATTGTCTAATTCACCGTACAAATGAAAGCAGAGTGATCTCCGGCTCGCTTCACAATACACGGCTTTTAAACTGATCCTATGATCCTGAGCATTAAATGCTTCAATTTTTTTCAAGAGTGCTTCCATGCTTACCTCGTTTTTACTATCCCTACACTGCTGTCTCTGTTCAGAGGAGAAAGTCGGTCTGACTCATCAATTTTAATCCGCTGTGTAGAAGCTTGCTTTTCGCCTTAGAGATTTGATACAGAGTATCGGCTATATCGGGGTCGTAGAGGCTGTGCTTGTGCTGAGGATAGCCCTCATTTTCATCGTACTTAAAATAGGCGTTTGAGATGCCCTGCAGGAGTTGTATTTCTCTGTTGACTTCAGTTTCCATTACGTCATTTCTTACTCTATTTATAATTGCTATATCTATATAATGTCCAAAAAATAAAATTAGGCTTGACTAATTTTATTGGATATACTAACTTTTAGACAACTTTGAATCTATAAGGAGAAGGAAATGCGAATTTTTTTGCGGTTATTTATGACTTTTTTAATCACCCTTACTGTAAGCGTCACTCTCTCGGCGGGCGGACAGTCCGAAGCCGACAGTGACGGCAACAGCGGTTCCGGCAATGCCGGCGAGGTGAACGTATATTCACACCGTCATTACGAGATAGACAAGCAGCTGTTTACCGAGTTTACCGCACAAACCGGTATAAAGGTAAATGTAGTCAACGCCGATTCGGACGAGCTTATTCAACGCCTCAAGACTGAAGGAGAATTATCACCGGCGGACCTTCTGATAACTGCCGATGTAGCCCGTCTGGTGCGGGCACAGGAGGAAGGACTGCTGCAAGCTATCGAAAACGAGACTCTGAAAGAGAGGATTCCCGCCTACCTGCGCTCTCCGGATGGCTATTGGTTTGGTATGACAAAGCGCGCCAGGATAATTGTGTATCACACAGATCGTGTGGATCCGCAGCAGCTCAGCACCTATGAAGAGCTTACTTCAGAAAAATGGAACGGCAAAATAGCTATACGCAGTTCCGCAAACATCTACAACCAATCGCTTCTGGCATCGCTCATTGCAAACCTGGGTGCCGACCAGGCGGAAGAGTGGGCAAAAGGTATCGTGCAGAATATGGCCCGCAGCCCCCAGGGGAACGACCGTGACCAAATGAAGGCGGTTGCCGCCGGACAGGCCGATATCGCGGTGGTAAACACTTATTATGTGGGACGAATGTTCAATTCCGATGATCCAGATGAGGTAGAGGTGGCACAACAGATGGGAGTATTTTTTCCAAACCAGAAGGGCCGTGGGAGTCACATAAACATTAGCGGCGGGGGAGTTACCGCACATGCCCCCCACAGAGCAAATGCCGAGAAACTGCTGGAGTTTCTTACCTCCGACACATCCCAACGCCTCTTTGCACAAGCTAACTATGAATACCCGGTTGTACCGGGAGTTTCGGAGGCGGAGATTGTCAAAAGCTGGGGCGAGTTTAAAGAGGACCGCCTGAACCTTTCAGAGCTTGGCAAGTTCAACAGCCAGGCGGTACGTATTTTTTGACCGCGTCGGCTGGAAATAGGAAAAGGGACTTATAATGTCTAATCGCAGGGTTTGGCTTCTCATTTTGATACTGCTGACCCTGCTGTTTTTACTACCCTTTGCTGCTCTGTTGAGCGGTGTTTTTTCGTCCAGCGACAGCTGGGGGCATTTAAGCAGCACGGTTCTACCCCGCTACATCGGCAGCTCGTTGTTTCTGCTGCTGTTTTTCCTGTTCGGAGTATATAGCCTCGGAACTGTGACGGCCTGGATCATGACCCGCTACAGCTTTCCCATGAAACCGATATTTGAGGTAGCTCTTATCTTCCCCCATGCGGTGCCGATTTACATCTCCGCCTTTGCATACCGCGGGCTGTTTAATTACGGAGGCTTACTTCACCCGCTCATGCCGGACTTTTCCGGCCCCTGGGCGGCGGTATTTCTTTTCATTTTCGGATTGTATACCTACGTGTACCTGGCCGCCCGGGCTATGCTGGCCACCTTCGGGGGGCAGTTTATTGATACTGCAATAATGCTGGGAAAGTCTGAGTGGGCTCTATTCCGCCGGGTAGCTCTGCCTTTGATGCGACCGGCCGCAGTGGGTGGAGCGGTTTTGGCAGGTGTGGAGGTGCTAAATGAATATGGAGCCCTCAAATATTTGGGGGTTGAAAGCTTTACCACCGGTATTTTTCGTGCCTGGTTCTCGTTGGGAGACATCACCGCCGCTATTCGACTTTCTCTGCTCCTTCTGCTGACGGTTGGTATACTCCTCGCAGCAGAAAAACTGCAGCGAGGGAAGGCCGGCTTTGTCTCATCCGGACGCAACCCCTCCCCGGTGGTTCCCCTCAAAATACGGGGTGTAAAGGGCGCACTGATTACCGCGGTGTTGCTGCTGCCGGTTACTTTCGGCTTTTTTATTCCACTTTTACAATTGCTGCTCTGGACGGTAGATGCTCCCCTTCTGCAGCAGTGGACAGAATTAGCTGTAATTACCGCGGATACGCTGGTCCTCACCCTATCCGCCTCTTTTGCCGCCGTGAGCATTGCCCTGCTGCTGGGTTTCATTCCCCTACTGTTTAACGGTGGGGTTACCGGTTCGCTCGCCTCCCTGCCAAGCCTAGGCTATGCGGTGCCCGGGGCTGTTATAGCGATGGGAGTGATGAGGCTCTCGATCTCCGCCGATCTGGCGATCAACCATCTGTTTAACCCGCTTATTAGTCCCCTCCGCGGAGAGCCCCTGGGACTTATCTTCTCCGGAAGCCTGATAGTGCTCGCCGGCGCGTATCTTATTCGCTTTATTGCGGTAAGCTTTAAACCGATTGCCTCCGCCTATACATCAATCGGCGGTGTATATGTCGACTCCGCCGCAACCATGGGACGCGGGCCTGTTCATAGTTTCTTTAAAATTTATTTACCCCTTATGAAACGGGCGAGTCTGTTTGCGGGAATCCTCTTTTTTCTGGATGCCATAAGGACGTTGCCCCTCACCATGATTCTGAGACCCTTTAATTACGACACTCTGGCCACCGTGACGTATGAACTTGCCTCCGACGAGCGGCTCAAGGAAGCAGCCCCCTTCGGTCTGATTCTTGTGGCTCTTGGAGTGGGTGTCACCATCATTACCATGATGCTTTCAAAGGGAAAGCGAAAAGTAATCCAAGGAGCGTGAAAAGCATGGAACACAAAGAAATTCTAGAAGTACAGGGTCTGCACAAACATTTTGCAGGACGCGAGCAGCCGGCAGTCGAAAACCTCGACCTACAGCTTACTTCAGGAGAGATATATGCACTTGTCGGCGAGAGCGGATGCGGCAAAACCACCGCACTTAGGATGATTGCCGGCCTTTTAACCCCGGATGAGGGAAACATCCGCATCCGGGACCGTGAGGTATACAGTGGGGACTCCATGATACCCTGTGAACAGCGTAAGGTAGGGATGGTGTTTCAAAACGCATCCCTCTTTCCCCACCTGAGCCTGGAGAAGAATGTAATGTTTGGTCTGAAAGGCCCGGGACGTGCGAAACGCGCAAGGGCTCAACTTTTTCTAGAGCAGGTCGGTTTAGCCGAGCTCGGGAAAGCGTACCCCCACGAGCTCTCCGGAGGGCAGCAGCAGCGGGTAGCCCTGGCCAGAGCATTGGCACTCGAGCCGGATCTTATTCTGCTGGATGAACCCTTCAGTAACTTGGATATCAGAATAAAAACGAAGGTAATCGAGCAGGTACGAACTATCCTCACCCAGGTTGATACAACCGCCTTACTGGTAACCCACGATATAAATGAGGCCTACCACCTGGCCGACAGGATCGGTGTGATGCGCGCCGGCAGTTTGATACAGCAGGGAAACCCCGCCGAGCTCTATCACTCTCCCGCCGACAGCTATGTCGCCGACTTTCTCGGTACTGCCAATGAGTTTGAGTTAGAAGAACTTCAGGCCATCTTCTCCACTTTGCCTACACATCCGTATGGAGCAGTAGATACTCCGGAATCCGGTACACAGGTAATTTTAAGACCGGAGGATATTGAACTAGTTCCTCTGTCCCAAGCCCAGCCCACGTCGGGTGAGTCAGTCGGAGGAAGAATTGAAGGGGTCACCTTTCTCGGAAACCGACGCGAATACTTGGTAAAGGTGGGCTCTGTAAAAATGCGGGTCAGTACACCCTCACACTATGAAATTCCGACCGGCAGCTGGGTCCAGCTTACACTCAAACCTGAGGTACACCAGCATTTATTGCGGCGAGTAGTGTGAGTTAGAGTAAATTTTGAAGCACTTTGAAATTTAAGAATCCCCGTGGTATGATATTGTGTACACCAGCAATAACAATAAGCAAGGGGATTCCAGCAAATGAATAACGTGATAATTCATTCAGGCGAGGAAGCCGATCAGGATTTTATTCCGGCAGAGTTTTTACCCCAGGGAAAAGACGAATTCCATCTGCGAAGAGTTCAGAATCAACAGACTCCGGAAAAATGGCGCCGGCTTACAACCGGTGAAATAGAAATTCTTATCCACAACGGAAATAATGCCGAGAGTTGGGAACGTATACTTGTTACCGACGAGTTCGACCCGCAGCGAATTCACAACAACAACTTTCGCGGACTGGTGAGGATAGGCCGCTTGCGAGATGTAATTTTAGAACATCACGATCTGCAGCTGCCCAGCGGTATCCGCAACAGCTTTATCTGGGACTGTGACATTGGTGATGATACTGTTATTCACAACGTTCATTACCTGGCGCATTACCTCATAGGCGACCGCTGCATATTGGCCAATATCGATGAGATGCATACCACGAACTATGCAAAATTCGGCAATGGAATCCTCAAGGACGGAGAACCGGAAGAGTCCCGGGTATGGCTGGACATAATGAACGAAACCGGAAGCCGCCAAGTGCTTCCCTTCGACGGCATGATTCCCGCCGATGCGTATATGTGGGCAAAGTACCGGGATGATACAGCCCTACAGGCGAAGCTTAAAGAGCTTACCCAGTGCCGCTTCGATTCACAACGCGGCTATTACGGAACCGTCGGACAGCAGTCGGTAATCAAGACATCACGGATACTCAAGGATGTGAAGGTTGGTGAACACTGTTATATAAAGGGTGTAAACAAGCTGAAAAATCTAACCATTAACTCTTCCGAAGATGAACCGAGCCAAATCGGTGAAGGGGTTGAGTTGGTAAACGGAATCATCGGCTACGGCTGTCACATCTTCTACGGCTGTAAGGCCGTCCGCTTTATCCTGGGGGATAACTCCAACCTGAAATACGGAGCCCGGCTCATTAATTCATTTTTAGGGGACAATTCTACTATCTCCTGCTGTGAGGTGCTGAACAATCTCATTTTCCCGGCCCATGAGCAGCATCATAATAACTCCTTCTTGATTGCCTCGGTGGTAATGGGACAGAGTAACATTGCCGCCGGAGCTACTATCGGATCAAACCATAACAGCAGGGCGAACGACAATGAGATCCAGGCGGGGCGAGGTTTCTGGCCGGGCTTATGTACCAGTCTAAAACACTCCAGCCGGTTTGCCTCTTTTGTGCTTTTAGCCAAGGGGCAGTACCCGGCGGAACTTAATATTCCCCTTCCCTTTGCATTGCTGAACAACAATACCACCGAAGGCCGTCTGGAGGTGCTGCCTGCCTATTGGTGGCGCCACAATATGTACGCCCTGGCCCGGAATGCCTGGAAGTTTCATACACGGGACAAACGGGCCCGCAAATTACAGAATATTGAGTTCGATGCCTTTGCCCCCGATTCTGTGGAAGAAATTATTGAAGCCCGGCAACTGCTGCTGCAGAGGATCGGAGCCGCGGCTTTGGAAACAGAAGGAGAACCGCCTGAAGAAATTGCCCGCTCCAGCAATAAAAACCTCGACGGAAAGGGTAAGTTAAAGAACAGTGCGTTCGAGAACAGCGAATTAGCGCAGCGAGGCAAAGTTGTCGTCTCTGCCCACTCCGCCACCCCGGAGGAATTCGAGGTATTCGGCCTGAATATGGAAAAGTCCCGGCGGCCGGTGGTCATACGCAAAAGCGTGGAAGCCTACCACGCCTACGGAGAGATGCTGCTGTACTATGCAGTTAAGAACCTGATCAAATACCTCCAGGCTCATCCTGAGCAGAACTTCGACAGCATGAAGGAGGCTTTATCCGCGGAACGCCAAACCGAATGGGTCAATATCGGCGGACAGTTAATGCGAAGCCAAGACTTTGATAAACTGCGATCTGAAATCGGTTCGGGATCGTTGAAAAGTTGGGATGAGATTCATGAAGAGTATGACCACTTATGGGAGGCATACCCTCTGGAGAAGCAGCGCCACGCCTTTGCAGTGCTGCAGCATATGTACGATGACCGCGAGTTAAGCTCGGCACGACTGGAGACGGATGCACTGGAAAAATGCAAAACCATCCAAGAGTATGTACGAGATCAGGTGTACAGCTCGCGAAAAAAGGATTTCGAGAACCCATTTCGCCACGCAACTTACCGCAGTTTGGAGGAAATGACGGCCACTATCGGTACAATCGAAGATAATAGTTTTATCCAGCAGGTACGGGATGAGACCAATGAGCTTAACCACGTTATCGCACAATTACTAACATTCTAAACAGCATAGGAGAGAAAAATGAATCTAAACGAAAAGCGTTATGCCAAGTATGCCCTGGTAACAGAGATGCTGGAAACACCCGAAGTAGTGAAAAATTTCGATCTTTCAAGAACAGCCCCCGTCGCAGCCAAAATAAAGGCCGTCGGCTCGCTGCTGTTCACCGGAGAAGGATCCAGCCGTATTTTCCCGGCCAAAAACAGTATCCGTCGATCCCTTACTGATGGAATGGACCTTACAGTACATACCGAGGGGTCCCGCCAGGCGGCCATGTACGACCTCTCCCGCACTGCCGTTTTCTGCGCGTCCAACTCCGGCCGTACCAAAGAGGTGGTATTGCTGGCGAAACAGTTGAAGGCACAAGGCCATGACCAGTTGTATGCCCTCACAGCCAACACAGATACCCCGCTTGAGCAGGTCTGTAATGATACTCTGGTGCTGAAATGCGGATGGGAGAATGCAGTTGCCGCAACAAAGAGTGTAGTAGAACAGGCGCTCTGCTATGAAACTATTCTGCATCACATCAACAACTCTATTAATCAGCTTAACCTGCATATGCTGGCGGAGAATCTGGAGACCGCTCTGACCGCAGAAATCGCCCCCTCGATTGTAAAAAAAGCGGTTCAAGCTCCCACCATCTATTTTGCCGGACTAAACGATGGGGCTGCTGAAGAACTCACCCTGAAAACGAATGAAATCACCCGAAAAAAATCGGACTTCCTGGAAGGCACCTATGCGGTACACGGAATTGAAGAGGTAATGAGCCCCGAAGATATTGTCTTTGTGATTGATCCGCTTGAGGATGAGATTACCAAATTTCAAGAGGTCCTTGAGCAGGGAGTAGGCCTTACGGTGGTAGCTATCGCCGACCGGGATACTCCCTTTCCGACTATTAAAGTTCCCGCGACCGGTGCCATGAGCCCGTATGTGTATCTGTGTGCCGGCTGGAACCTGCTGGTAGAAATCGGACTGGCAGCTGGCATAGACCTGGACAAGCCCGAGCGGGCCCGCAAGGTCGGCAACGAAGTCGCTCCTGAAGGCTAAACTCCCGAAGGCTGAAATGAAAGGCCGGCTCTCATAGGTCTGTCTCTGCGAGCCGCCTTGCTAATATTGACAGTTCGCCGACATATCATGTACCGTTCCTCATGCTTAGTTCCGCACTTTTTTTGGATAGAGACGGTACGCTGATTGAAGATGTCGGTTACCTTTCAGACATAGAAGATATTCATTTTATTCCGGGCATATTCGATATATTAAGACGCTTACAGAAAAGGTATTCTTTGTTTGTAGTGAGCAACCAGGTCGGAATTGCGAAGGGGTTGCTTAGCCACACACAGGTGAATGCAGTAAATCGCCATATCGATTCGGTTTTTCAGCAGCAGGGCATACA
Source organism: Spirochaetia bacterium (assembly GCA_034520965.1). Lineage (GTDB taxonomy): Bacteria > Spirochaetota > Spirochaetia > DSM-16054 > Sediminispirochaetaceae > DSBN01. The sequence continues at coordinate 139,351 of JAXHMY010000001.1, forward strand.
CATACAGCAGTGGTTTGTCTGCCCCCACGATCGGGAGGCGGAGTGCAGCTGTATGAAGCCCGAACCGGGTTTTCTGCTGCAGGCAGCGGAAGAACATGGGCTTGATCTTAGCCGCTCTTTTGTAATTGGCGACCATCCCCACGACCCCGCTACAGCCGGAGCGGTAGGGGCTTTCGGGCTGTATGTGCTTTCCGGACATGGAATGAAGCATCTGGAAGAGCTTCCCCCGGAGCAGCTGGTTTTTCACGACCTGCCCGCCGCGGGAGAGTGGATTCTGGAGCATCCGAATCCAAAAAGCGACCTCGAAGCGGAAGTTGCCCGTGGGGCCGCTGCCCTTCAAGCGGGAGGGTTGACTGTGTTTCCCACCGAGACAGTGTACGGTATTGGGGCCGATGCCCTGAACCCCGATGCGGTTGCTATGATTTTCGAAGCCAAGCAGCGCCCCCTTCACGACCCGTTGATTGTGCATGTAGCCTCCATTCAACAAGTCACCACTTTAGTGGAACATATTCCGCAAAAGGCTGTTCACTTAATGGAGACATTCTGGCCGGGACCGCTCACCCTCGTTCTTTCCAAAAGCAGCCGCGTGCCGGACATTGTAACCGCCGGAAATCACACAGTGGCCATCCGCATGCCGGGCAATCCTCTGGCTCTGCAGCTGATTCGTACAGCGGGAGTGCCGGTGGCAGCCCCCAGTGCAAACTTGTTTGGGCGCACCAGTCCTACTACCGCCGGGCATGTAAAAAACCAGTTGTCGGGCAGTTATGCCGCCTTAATCGACGGGGGAACGTGCCGGGTTGGGGTTGACTACAGATCTCGCTGACCGGAGAAACTCCTGTCATATTACGGGAGGGTGGACTGGCTCGGGAAGATATAGAAGAAGCTATCGGCACAATTATGAGCCGCGAAGAGGATGGGGAGGCAGCGTACGACGGTCCGGGCACGGCTGCCGGACCACTATGCCCCCACAACTCCTTTACGACTGGTCGATGATATTGAGCAGTATATGGGCTCTCCAAAAGTCGGCAAACTCTGTTTTCAAAGCCGTCCAGAGACGCAGGGTTTTCCACAGGCTGCAGACAAGACGGTCCGAATACTCAGCCCGCGGGGGGATGTGCGTGAGGCCGCAATTAATTTGTACCACCAGCATGCAGGAGCTGGATGCCATGGGGCTCGACTTAATAGTCGCCGAGTTCGCCCCAAACCATGGGCTGGGCCGGGCAGTCAACGACCGGCTGAAAAAGGCCTCCCAAAAAACATAGCCCCTAGAACAATTTGATTAGCACTCTATTTTTCCGGTTTTATATCAAGAATCGGGGTGCCGTCCAACATGTCTAGTCCACTTACGCCTATCCGGTTTCCCCTCACTCCCGTCACTTTGAGTTTAGAGATACCAAGTTGATTTGGACGAACCGGAGAACGGGTACTGAATACACCTCGTAGAACTCCCCGACTGGGAGGCCTCACCCGCAGATGTTCCCGGCGAAAGGGTGCGACCTCCGCCGTAAGTCAGAACAGCTGCGCTCAATAGAGCTGCCAGCCCTAATGTCGGTGAGTCCCTCTTCATACTGCTCATCAATCACCAATTCGCCCCTCACATCTGATATTGAGTAAAAACGCGGGACCGAGCTTGCCTTGGTAGACACATATCCGATCGGATCTAATGAAATACTGACCATTTTGTTCTTTCCTTCACAAGCCAGCTTATGGAAAATGCATTTAAGCCTCAAGGGAATAGCTTTTATACTGCCGTTTTTTTAGCAAAGATTTAGCATGGATGCTTACAAATTGAGTCATTTAATATATATTTTAAGTATGCCCCTGATAGAAAGAAAAAGCATAGAACGTCTCACTCCCACAGAAATACTCTACAGTAATGCCGGCAGTTTGCTGAAAGCCGGACAACCGGTAACCGACAATGTAATTGGCGAACTCGCCAAGCGGCGAGTTCCTTATGTTGAAACCTGCCGTCCTACCCAAGAGGAAGTTGCGGCTGCAGAGGGAGACCGAGAAGCGGCTATCGAAGAAATGGGAAAACTCATCCTCAATGAACAGCAGCAACAATTTAACTCATTGAGGGAACGGCTGATAGAAAATTTAAAGTCTATATACTTGCCTTATAGCGAAGAGGACCGCAGTTTTCACAGCCGCGGTCGAAAAAAGCAGATCAGCCGCGGCGATTTACTTACCAACAGCCTCAATCCCCTCGTCAGAGATGATGTAGCGGCCGGCAGCGCTGCGGTAGTAGATGCAAATGTGCTGCGGTTTACCCGTGAGTTCATCAACACTTTTTACTCCTTGCTTGCCGATCGGGAGGCACTGACACCGGAAACCCGCAAAAAAAGAAAAGTAATCCACAGATTGCACTTGAGCAAAGTACGGCTTCACAGCCATTACGACGGCGAGCGAATCAACTCCGTGGGAGATGCTCTTGCAGCTCAAGCTGCCGACACTATGCTAATGTTCCTGCATGCCATGGTAAATCTTAATAAAAAGCGAATTTTAGCCGGTAAACCACTCTCTGAATCGAAATACCGCCCCGAGCTTAAAAAGAGCACGGATGAGGTATACCGCTACGATGAAGATTTTATTAAGGAGGCAGCCCTGGGCGTAGCGCTGATGAACCTGGGCCTCGCGCACAAGGACGTCCATCGACTTCTGCCTACATCAACCCTTAATCCGGACAATCGCAGCGATCAGCTGCGGATTCGTACCCTGCAGCGAAGCGTGTATGCGGGCCAACATTTATTGGATCGCGAGGATATATCCTCCCTTGCACGAATGATGGTGAGCCTGCAGTTCGACTTTCCCGATGCAACCGGTTACCCGCCGCCCTTTAAAAACCGTTTTCTCCACGATTTTGTGCGGCTTTTTCAGATAGTACGCACCTACGATGAAATGACCAATCCGGTTCTGGGCCGTACAGCTTATAACCGGATGGATGTAATTCGTTATCTCCGTGAACAGAGCGGTGAATACGCACCAACTAAAACTCCCCCGGGGGAACATGCCAAATTCGATTCAAATTTAGTAGAGGAGTTTATTTCTATACTGGCACCGTATCGAAAGGGCGAACTTGTGTTCTTATACCCCGGCTCCAGGCGCAGTGAACATATTTATGTGGGAAAGGTCCACAGCTACCTTGATTCACATCTGCCGCTCATTTCAATTCTCAAAGATGAAAAAACCGGCCGCCGCTACCGGGACGGGCAACTGCTGATTTACGTCCCTAAATCGATGCTGTTTGTAATGAAGAATGGCAAAGTACTCAAGCGTAACAACTTCGGATGGATAAAAGAGCTCCAAATATATGACAAACATGTAGATGCCGGACATGTGAATGAATACGAGGACTTCATTTTCGGACGGCAGCGCTCCTTCGCGAAGCAGCTGAAAACTGCACGCAGATGATTCCTGAATAGTTGTCGGTTAGTTGCCGGTTAGTTGCCGCGGGCTTCGGCCTTCTTGCTACGTTTCTGCTCGAGCATATTGTTGAGCCACTTGTAAATCACCGGAAAAGCCTCTGCCACGTACCCCTTCTTGGGGATCATAAAAAGGAAAGCCTGTTCCCTATCCGGTACCACCGCGATGTGACGCAAGTACTTCGGCTGCTTCAGTTTCTGTTTGAGGTTTAACAGATCTTTTTTTATAGCATCATCCGCATAGTAGAGCAAAAAATCATGTTCCCCCCAGCGAAGTTCTTCCTTCTGAAGCTGATCTTCATTAGTAATTTTCGGTCCGCGAAATCGGGAGTATTTTTCTTCAATCAGATGTCCTTCACTTACCAGACCCATCGCCTTTTTTGAGAAGAACAACATCAGAAACAGGCGATCGAAGCGAAAGGTCAGCAAGGAAAATGGAAGATACAACCATGACTGCCTCGGCAGCAGAGTAATGGTGGCATCTACACGGCGTATAAAACTGTTTTTCTTCGGGATCAGATTGGCATGGTATCCGGTTTCTCCCCCAATTTTTGTAAAACTTTGATCCTTTGGTTTAAGGGTATCTACTAGAGCATTGAAAGCAGAGAGAAAAATTCGCTTATTACCACGATGTCCCCAGCTATAGCCTAGAGTAAGCAGAATAGTAGCTGCAATAAAAAGATAGAATATTGGTTGTTGTGTTACCTCTACTTCGCCCATGTTATTTGTTCTCCTGAAAAGTTTGTATTAGGTTTTTATCCATTATGTAGCAGGTGGGTTCCGGTTCGGCTATGTTGGGCACCCGTTCGACAGTTACATCGGAGCGGCCCTTCAATAACTCCTGTTCCACCCTTTGTGCTATATCGCTGTTTGGATTGTCGAGTTTATTGTGAAACACAGTATGCATCGGTAAATCAAGGTCTTTTACTCCGGTCATGAGCCGCTGGGATTCCCGTAAAGAGAGATAGTCTGGGTTAAAAACCACGCAGATGCTGTTTTTGTCACCCCCCAGCCAATTCTGGACATTCTGATACCGCTCCCGCATATCCAGCAGCTTTCGCATCACCGTGTCCTCCGACTCCAAATAAGCCAGTTTCGTACCCTTCTCATTGTACTTTCCGCTGAGTTTGTGAATCGTATAACGTTTCTCCAGAATCTGTTTGCGGAGTTTAACCAAACGGTCAATCCAGGCCACCGTTATTTTAGGTAAGGCCGGAAGATTTAAGGGTAAGCCCGGTGGGCGGAGTATCAATGATAATATAATCGTAGTTCTCCTGCTCTTCCCTAAAGAGTTTTTCCATGGCGGTAATGGCGGCGTATTCTTCTACCCCGGGTGAATATTTTAGTACATTAAAGTAGCTGTCCATATTGAAGGGTTGCATGTAGCTATACACCTCGTTCAACAGGGACATATTAGCCTCAATATACTCATTGGCAGATTGCTCTAAGTCAGTCTCCTGTAAAAAAAGGTTTGTCTTCTTAAACCGTTTTTTACGGTGGCTGAGTTTAATATGAAAAATGTCGCCAAGGTTATGAGCCGGATCAAAGGAGACCGCTAGGACGCGGTTGCCCGCTTCCATCAGCTGCCAGGCAACTGCGGAGGCCAAAGTAGATTTGCCTACCCCTCCCTTCCCACTGAAAAAGATCGTTTTCATGAGTAAAGCCTTTTGTTATGCATAGAATTAATCAATGTCCAACAGACTTGCCATATCGGCAAGAGAATCGAAGGAATCCTTCGCGCGTTCGTTCAGGACTTTGATTTCGTGCTCCAGATGAGGTAAGAGTTCCGCCGCCACAAAGGATGGGGGCGACGGAATTCCTGTAAATGAGCCCATCAGCAACAAAACAAACAGGTTCTCAAGTTCCTTAACTTCGAACTCGGTTACCTCGGTTACCTTGTTGCGATGGGATTGGTCCATGGTGGAAAAGAAAAAACGTATATATCCAAAAATTCTGGCGAACACGCCGCCTTTTCCACCATGCATAGGACCTAGGCCTCTGAAGTCAGAGGTTTGTTTTTGTTTTTGAGGAAGTCGATGATAAACACAAAGTTCATAATCAACATCACAATTTCAATCAGCAGTACTACAATTCCTGTAGTAGGATTGGATTCAATGGTTCCCGGCAGAACAACAACTGAAAACCAGATAATAGCCGCGGTAACAGTGATCCACAGCAGGTAAGCCGGAATCAGTACTATGTTTGCATTCTTGGCTTTCTGCCGTTTGATTACCCAGGCGGCACCGGTCAGCAATGCGATCGACGCAATCAGCTGGTTCGCGGAACCAAAGGAGGGCCACAAAATAGTAAAACTACCGCTCCATGCCAGGTAGATACCGATAATCGCAGGTATTGTAGAAGCAATCCAGCGGTTGGTCAGGAAGTTAAACATACCCTCATTTCTGTCTTTCATCGGAAGAAGGATTTCTGAAAGGGTGTAGCGACCCAGACGGTTGGTAGTATCCAGTGTAGTCATTGCAAATGAGGCAACCCACATTCCTGCAATAACCTTTACAATCTCAGTTGGCAGAATTGTGAGGAAGGTACTGTCTACCATCGCCGCGTAGGAATTGGTAAAGACAGTTGCAGCACCGTAGCTGGCGTTCATTGCGCCGGCGTACGCGTTGCCCCAGTTAGCGGCGGTAAGATCTTGACCTGCACCTTGAATGATGGAAAGGCCGAAACCGGAGACCGAAATGATTACAACAGTCGACAAAAACCCCTCGGTCAACATCGCCCCGTATCCAATCGGCAGACCATGGCTCTCTTTTTCAATCTGCTTGGAAGTTGTACCGGAACCTACCAATGCGTGGAACCCCGAAAGAGAACCACAGGCGATGATCAAAGGAATAACCGGCCAGAATGGAGACGGCTGACCGCCGGATACGATGGGTGCAAAGGAAGTGAATGCCGGAGCGGTAAAGCCTGCAAAACTAAAGATAGCGGCGATACCACCGATTGCAAGCCCGATATACAATAACCAGGAGTTCAGGTAGTCACGGGGCTGCAGCAGGATGTTTACCGGTACTGCCGATGCAATAATAATGTAGAAGAACATTACCAGCATCCAAGTATCCCGACTGGCGTTTATTGGGAACTGGTGTCCGCCGATAATTGCCAGTATCAGCATTGCAATACCAATAAGGGTAGCGGCGGTAAAGTTCATCTTTACCCGATACAGCAGCACACCCAAAATGAGAGCGGCAACCAATTTCAGGATGTAAGCACTGGGTACCTGGCCGTTTGCAACAAACATATTACCCAGTACCGCACCAAAGGCACCGATTACCAGAATCAGCAGGAAGAATACCAGCCAATAAAAGGTCTTTCCTGTGCGCTTTGAGATAACATCGGAGGCGACGAACTGTACCGACCGTCCGTCATAACGAACCGAGGCCATCAAAGCCAGATAATCGTGTACCGCACCTATAAAGATGTTTCCAAACCAGACCCACAGGAGTCCCGGAACCCATCCCCAAGCCATTGCAAGAACCGGACCAACGATTGGTGCGGCACCGGCGATGGAGGCGAAGTGGTGCCCGAATAGAACCGGCGCCTTTGCAGGAACATAATCTACCCCGTCGAACATACGCTGCGACGGAGTCTCATCATCAGTAGCTTTTACTACGCTCCGGTTCAAGTTTCCTACCATAGGTAAGATACAACAGAACATACACAGCTAAACCGACTACAACAATGAGAGTAGTCATACAATAAACCTCCCGTAAAATAGATATTCTCATTAAAATACGGGAGGTCGCTTAAGTCAAGCCCTTTTTTCAAATCTTAGAGCTAACTAATTTAATAGAGTAAATAAATTTATTAGTTGAGACCGCCTAGAATCTGAAAAAGCTGTATTTATTCTTATAGTAACTGTCCAGAAAACCAATCTGTTTCTGTAGGTAATCGTAGTGGCCCCGTTCCCAGTCGGCCAGATAGTTAAAAAACTCTTTTAACTTATCCTGATCAGATGCCTGGGCCATCTCTTTATAAAACTTCGCAGATTCAAGTTCGAGTTTGATTCCGATTGACATGGTGGACATTTCAAAATCCTTGTTTCCAACCTTGTCCTTAAATTCCCTGGTAAAGATAGGGCTCTCGGCATCTTCGAAGGTGGTTGGCTTTGGAAGGTCCGGCACCGTCACATCGCGTCCTTCTGAATACTCAGTGGCTAGTTTTACCAGGGTATCCAGGTGAGTTTGTTCTTCATCAGCCAGCATTTTGAACACGTCTCTCGCCTTCTTATCATCTGTTTTGTCCGCCGCGGCCTTATAAAGCTCACGCCCTCGATTTCGCCTTTAATAGCTGTTTCGAATGCTTGTTTAGATCCATACTTAACTCCTTTTTTCATTTTGCTTCTGATTCCAGTATAATAAAACCACTTGCTGAAATCAAAAAAGCGTTGGGTTTTTCTTTGATATGTCAGCAATTCTAAATTTGGAAGTCTTCCGACTTCCAAATTTAGAATTTGCTTCATTTTCTTAGTAAAAATTGGTAGATCAATACAGTTGGAGGCATTCTCAGTTTGGATAGTGCAATGCACTATCCAAACTGAGAATTGCTGTGATATGTCTTTTAGGCTTGTATTTTGCAAAAAAAGGTTCTTATACCAGCAATTCCAAATGTAGAAGTCTTTCAGACTTCTACATTTGGAATTTGCTTCAAATACTTAGCACATATTACAATTTCTTAACACGATGAGGCATCAGAATGTGAAGTGTGCATCGCACACTTCACATTTCGAATGCTGCTCTGATACTTAACAAGTAATGTGGTCAAATATGGATTCCCGAAGGTTTAATGCGTTTAATTTATACGCTTCTGCTCGTGTAGGAGCCATTCTGATTGGTTTGAGCGTACTTATGATGCAGGCGGTACAAACGCCTGAAGAGTATTATCACCGCACAAACGGATATGTGCAGGCCTCAAAGACCGTTGGGCCGGACCACTACGAGGTGAGCATTGAATATGCACTGCCGGATTCCTCGACGCGTGTCGCCCGAGGGGTTGTACAAAGCGAGACTGTGGTTGTAGAAGACGACCGACTCATTGTGCACTATAACCCCTACTCGCCGGATGAAATAAGCCTGCCAGCACCCCCGCCGATAAAGCCGGAAATTCCTTATATTTTTCGGCATATTAATCGGCGGCTTAGGATTTCGACTCTTTATCCGTTCATTCTTTCAGCATGCCAAGGAACGTTTCATTAGGGAGAACGGAAAAAAAATCACCCTTTGCAACAGAAATTGAACGCACCTCTGTGAAGCTATTATGGGTAATAAAAATACAGGTAATTCGCATTCACTGCACCTGGAAGCCTCTGAGCGGTACCGAGGAACTCAACTTTTACAGTGAGCCCTATCCCCTTTCCTCCAGCTCAAAACTGAAACTGCAGAGTGTAAGGGTCTACTTTTTACCCCAGGCTCCGGAGCGCTATTTTATTGAGGTTTGACCAAATATATGGTTTTGTTTATATTTTAGCGATGAATAAAATGAAGGAACTTACCACCGGTGCTGCGGCAGACCTCCCGCAGCAGAGTGAAATGGTATGCATATATTTTTCGCAGCCCGATTGCGGTGTCTGCAGTGCGCTTCGTCCCCGGGTAGAGGCACTTCTAAATGAATATCCCGGCGTTGACGGCTGGTTTGTAGACCTGGAACAGCACCCCGAGGCGGCCGGCCATTACACCGTGTTTACCATTCCCGCGGTGATACTGTTTGTGCAGGGAAAAGAGACGGTTCGTTTCGCCCGCCACTTTAGTATCGATCAACTTGAAGAGAAAATATCCCGCTATTACGAGCTGCTACTGTAGCTTTTTATAATACACGTTCATACTCTCCAGCCCCTCGGAGATGAAGGTATTTCTGAAGAGGGTTCCGCTGTAGTGATATCCGGCCTTGAGAAAGGTGGCATTCATCCCCTTCGAACGCATGCGGGCAATTGTGTAGGTGGTTTTTATTCCCTGTTCGGGACATGGCAGTGTCCATTTGTGAAAGCAGCAGCAAGCCCAAGCCTAAACCACGATAATTCGATGAAACTGCAAAATCGGTCATTTCTGCATAGCTGTGCTCAAGATCCTTTTCAGCCGACGAAAGGGCAACCAGGTTCTCTCCCTCCCACACTCCAAAATACTCAACCTGTGCATCCATAGTAGAGCGGAGATAATCCGGCTCATGGATTGGAAAGGGGTACCGCTCGAAGACCTCGCTGTAAAGCACTGACATTTTGAAGGTATCCTCGGGCGTGCAGGCCCTCGTGTGCAGCGATTCAGGCAGGGAGTGGGGCGCCTCCGGACGAATCGACGTCATCATGCTGCACAGGGCTTCAAAATGCCCCGGTTCTACATCCCGCCGCGCAGGGTCGTAATAGCGGCCCAGAAACAGCCCGTCTAACACACCGTCGAAGAGTCCGGGCACCGAGGCCTCAATATTCCAGCCGGCGGCTAAAAAGCAGACAGCCTTTACACTGGGAACTTTTGCAAAGGCCTTGCTGTAGCTGTTTTGCACACACAGTTCATGCAGATATTTCACGACCTCCACAGGATCCGCCTTCCCCAGGTTCATCAGATAAGTACGGTTGTTATTGGGACCGTGCTGGATCTCGGCCCCCTCGTACTCTTCTATCTTATCCCACTCCATTTGTCGTCTCTTCCCGACGCTCTATGCGCTCGTTATTCTCCGGTGTGAGCGAATAAGTCTCATCCCAATTGGACAGGAGCTTCCAAATTCCCACCGAGTTGTACTCATTCGCATCGTCAAATTTCAGCTGCAGATCGCATGCTTCACAGTTACCGTCACAGCCCGGATCATCATAGTTATGGGGTTCCTGATAAGTGGTAATAACTCCTTCAAAGTTACGCAGAATCACCTTATGGGGCGACCAGGACAGCAGGTAGTTCGGCATTACCGGAATTTTTCCCCCGCCCCCCGGTGCATCGATTACATAGGTGGGAACGGAAAAGCCGCTGGTGTGGCCAATCAAACTTTCCATAATTTCAATTCCCTTGCCCACGGGGGTGCGAAAGTGGCTTAATCCTTCCGACAAATCACACTGGTAAAGATAATACGGGCGCACACGGTTAAACACCAGCTTCTGTACCAGGCTCTTCATCAAACGGGGACAGTCATTCACCCCTGCCAGCAGCACACTTTGGTTGCCTAAGGGAATACCGGCATCCGCCATTTTGCTCAAGGCCTTACGGGTACTGCTGGTAAGCTCACGGGGATGGTTAAAATGGGTATTCACCCAAACCGGGTGGTGTTTTCTTAACATTTCAACCAATTCGTCGGTAATACGGTAGGGTAGTACTACGGGCATACGAGAACCAATTCGAATAACCTCTACATGCTCAATTTTTCTCAACTCGGTGAGTATCCAGTCCAGGTACTCATCACTCAGCATAAACGGGTCCCCCCCGGAGAGCAGTACATCCCGGACTTTTGGGGTAGACCGAATGTAATCCAGCCCCTGCTGTACCTGATCTTTAGGTGGAATGTAATCATTATCACCAACTTTACGTTTGCGGGTACAATGACGACAGTACATCGAGCATACATTGCTTACATGAAACAGAACTCTATCCGGGTATCGATGGGTAATCCCCGGCACAGGACTATCCTCATCTTCAGAGAGGGGATCGGCCTTCTCCCAATCCTGAACAATTAACTCACGGGGATCGGCAAAGGACTGAATAAAAATAGGGTCATTTTTGTAGTCCTTGGTTTCGATCAAGCTGAGGTAATACGGAGTGATGCTTAGGGGAAACTTTTCAATTGTCTCCTCCAGTGCCTTACGCTCCTGTGGATTAAGAGTTATTCCGGTTAAGGTCTCAAATGTCGATATTTTTTTTATTGAATTTCGAAGCTGCCATTTCCAGTCCTGCCAATTGGTCAGGTTGGCATCCGAATCTATTTGCTTTGTGAGCTCATTGTGGCGTGAACGATAATTTTCCATAATTCCTATCCTTTTACGTGCTTCGCTTATCATACACGAAGATATATATAGATGTCAATTAGTTAGAATTGTAATGATTTATACTGTTAAAATTACAATTTATTGTCCTTATACTGACTTTATTTACTACTATTATTAGAGTTAACTTATACTTATATTATTTTCATCAGTAAAATATATGTATTTAATTTACTCTTTTCTAAGCTGAGGTAAGCGACTATACTTATAAATCGATTCAATATCGGCAACAGTAGAGAGAGTAGGAATGATGGTGGATACCCAAGACGATGCCCAAGAACGCTATACCCGACAGCTTAAAATTCCACAATGGGGAGAGGCGGCACAACACAAACTGCAGTCTGCTCATATAACCGTTGTAGGTACAGGCGGCTTGGGATCGCCGGTGCTGTACTATCTGGCAGCGGCGGGTGTGGGGAAACTGCGGCTCATTGACGGCGACAAGGTCGATATCTCAAACCTAAACCGCCAGATACTGTTTGCCGAAGGGGATATTGGAGCATACAAAGCACAAAGAGCAGCCGAAAAAATAGCCGCCCTTAATTCAGATATTGACATCGAGTACCTAGCAGATACCCTTACCGCTGAAAACATTGATACTTTGATCCCGGATAGCGATGTGATTGTGGATTGCCTTGATAACTTCAGCAGCCGGTTTATGTTGAACAAGTATGCGGTATCCCGCACAATTCCCTTGGTGCATGCGGGTATCCATAGTTTCAGCGGCCAGCTCACCACCATTATCCCCGGAAAAACCCCCTGCCTCGAATGCCTGTTCGCAGGCATGACAGATCCCACCCTGGAATCGGGGGTTCGAGTTCCCAGCCCCGTACTGGGGGCGGTTGTTGGGGTTATCGGCAGCCTGCAGGCGCTGGAGGCGATAAAAATTGCAGGCCAAGTTGGGTCTACCTACACGAAGCGTCTATTGATCTACGATGGGTTAAGCGGAAATTTCAATGAAATCGAAGTAGCTAGGGACGTGAATTGCCCCGTGTGCAAGGCGCTTTGAGTATATAAACGCTCCCTATTCGGCAGCACTTACCGCAGCGAGCTCCGGAGTAACCCAGTTATGCCACTCTACCTGCCAGCTTCCATCGTGAGTGAGCAAATTCATACAGGCATTCTTTAAAGGGGGATTTCCGGGAACTATTTCTCCCTTACTTATCAAAGAGAGCAGCCCGCCGATTAAACCTCCATGGGATACAACTAATAAGCGGCTAGCGGGGTGTCTCAGCGAAAGCTCCTCTACTACTTCCAGAGCCCGGGCCTGCACAGCCTCCCAGGTTTCCGCCCCCGGGATGGGGCGGCTATTGTAGTACTGCTTACGCAGGGCTACATGCATGCCTTCGGCCTGACCGAAATGTCTTTCCTGCAGCCGCGGGTCGGTAAAAATATGAGAAATGCCGATTTTTTCAGCAATAGTCACAGCAGTTTCATAAGCCCGGCTTAAGGGGCTGGCATATAGGTAATCCCAATTACTATCCGCCAAATATGCCCCCGCTGCCCCGGCTTGTAAATATCCCCGCTCGTTCAGGGGTATATCTGTAGATCCTTGCACGAAACCGCGGTTGTTCCAGTCGGTCTCTCCATGTCGAACTAAGCATATGTGTGTCATTACATACTAATGTACACAAATCTTAGCCCGACTACAAGTGAATGCTATACTTTCATTCTTGGATACTGTCGGCCATTTTTCTGGCCAGTTCATCCAGCATGGTGTAATGCTCTTCCGAGGGGGTTAGTTTTACTTCTATCGGATCGGCTACCATCGGCCACTTATGTTTCTCCACATATTCCATGATAGTTTTTACACCACCGCCGGACCAGCCATAGGTGCCGAACACTCCAAAGACCCTGTTTTTAATTCCCTTATGGGAGAGGTTCTTAATCAAAGACTCCATCGGCGGAAAAAGACCCACATTGTAGGTAGCACTGCCGAACATCACCCCTTTGTACTTCCATATCTCATTAATAATGTAGGAGTCGTGGGTCGTAGAGCTGCTGAGCATGCGTACATTCTTCACACCGTATTCTGCCAGTTTACGGGCCACATAATCGGCCATTTTCTCAGTGTTTCCGTACATCGAACCGAACACGATTACAACCCCCGGCTCAGCTTCGTATCGGCTCCAGCGATCATAACTGTTAATAATCCGCTGGGGATTACTGCGCCAGACAGGACCATGGGTCGAAGCAACAACCCCTATATCCAGCCCTTCCAGTTTTTTTAGCGCCTTCTGCACCATCGGGCCGAACTTGCCGACTATGTTGGAATAATAGCGGCGGATTTCATTTTCGTAATACTCAATATTTACCTCGTCATCGAATACTCCACCGTCCAAAGAACCAAAACCGCCAAAGGCATCGCCGGAAAAGAGAATTTTATCGTTTTGATCGTAGGTCATCATTGTTTCCGGCCAGTGAACCATGGGGGTCAGGTAAAAGGTAAGGGAATGCTTTCCAAGGTTCAGCTCATCCCCGTCTTTTACCTCATACAGGTTATCCTCGATTCCGTAAAACCCCTTTAAGAAGTCGAAGGTTTTACTGTTGCCGACAATCTTCACATCAGGATAATTCTGAATTATTTCCTGAATAGCTCCGGAGTGGTCCGGCTCCATGTGGTTAATAACCAGATAATCTATAGTTCCCCCGTCCAAAAGCCCCCGGAGCTTCTGCAGGAAGAGGGCTATTTTCGATACCTTCACGGTATCGACCAACACGTTTTTCTCATCTTTGATTACATAGGAATTGTAGGTTACTCCCTTAGGCAGGGGCCACATATTCTCAAAGAGTTGAGTTTCGCGGTCATTCACACCGACATAGTACACATCATCTGTAATAGGTATAAATCCATTCAATTCAATTTCCTCCTTACTTCATACATCATATTGCATAAATCACCATTACAACCACTTTTTATATTTGAAAAAAAACAGCATCACCACCGCTACAATCCCCATCACCCCTAATACAGCCGGGTAAGCCCACGGAAAGGCTAATTCGGGCATATGCTCGAAGTTCATCCCGTAGACACCGGCAATAAAGGTAAGGGGGATAAATATGGTAGCAATGATAGTCAGAACTTTCATCACACTATTCATATCGTTACTTAGCTCGGTCTGGTAGGAGTCGGCTAAAGCAGAACTGGTTTCCTTCATCAGCTCAAGGGTGTCGATTATGTGCAGCACATGGTCATAAAGATCCTTTAAAGTATATCCGGGTGGAGGCTTCTATCAACTGAAACTCCTGCTTCTGAACCTGGTTCATAACCTCACGCAGAGGCCATACCGCCCGCCGAATTAAAATAAGTTTTTTACGTACAGCCTGCAGATTTTCGATAGCCCTATGGCCTTCCCTATCTACTATCGCTTCCTCTATATCCTCCAGCTGAAGTTCCAGCTGCTCCATTATTAAAAAATAGTTATCTATAACCAGATCAAGCAGACCATAAGCCAGATAGTCGGCCCCCTGACGCCGCACTCGCCCCTTACCTTCGCGGATGCGGGTACGAACCGGATGAAACACATCTCCAGGCTGCTCTTGAAAGGAGATTACAAAATGCGAACCGACTAGTACACTCAGCTGTTCACTGATAATCGCATCTTCTTCAACACTCCAGCGCATCATTTTGAGCGTAAAAAAGAGAAAGGAACCGTAATCTTCGATTTTTGGTCGCTGCTCGGTGTTCTGAATATCTTCCAGCACCACCGGATGCACCTTAAACTTTTCGCCAATTTTCTGCAGCAGCTGTTTATCATCTACCCCACAATATTCAGCCACGTAACTGTAGACTTATCTTCAAACTCCTGAAACTCCGGTATTCCATAGCCCTGCCGCTCCTGATACTCGGCAGCATTAAAATGAAACACCTCGTACTGTGGTTCAGCATGGGTCTCTGAATCAAAGAGGCTGCCCGGAGGTAATCCGACTTTGTGCCTATAGCTGCGGCGCTTTCTTTTTAATAGCGGTTTTTTTAGGGATAACGACATACAGCACTGTTCCTCTTCTTGCTCTTGGTAATTCCCCCGGATAGTATAAGAATACACTATACTTGGAATCGGGGTCAAATCAACAATTACGGTTCCTGAGCTTTTCCAGCGCCCAGGCCGCATGTTCGGCTATCATTGGATTCGAATGTCGACTTAACTCCTGCAGTTCCGTAAGCAGCTGTGCTGCGCCGGTATTGGCGGCAACTATAGCTGCGTTTCGCAGCAGCTGCTCTAACCCAAGACGCATCAGCGGAGATCCGGCATACAGCTCAACCATCTCCTCTCGCCGGCGTATCCGAAGCACCGCCGATAGTTCCAGAGCCTCACCGGTAATATCCTGTAAAAAATCTGTTTCTTTCGTCTCGGCCGCTTGGCGATTCAGGGGGCATACATCCTGACATATATCGCATCCAAACAGCCAATCTCCGATCAACGGCCGCAGTTCAACAGGAATTCTTCCATGATGCTCTATTGTAAGGTAACTAATACAGCGCCGGGCATCGAACCGGCCGTCAGTCCGCAATGCTCCGGTGGGGCACTTCCTTCTACAATTAGTGCAGTCTGTTGGACAGATTGATCCGGGGCCATTCAGCTGCGGCTCTGATGGGCGGTTTTCCGGGTCGGGCATACGTGCCGGCTCAATGACAAGGGTAGTAAGAATTTCTCCCAGAAATACCCAGCTGCCGTAGTGAGGATGAATCAACAAGCCGTTCCGGCCCTGTCTCCCAAGCCCCGCCCGTTCGGCATAGTAGCGTTCATCCAACGGGCCTGAATCAACAAAAGCTCGGAAATTTTCACCCGGAAATTGTTCTGCAAGTTCGCGACACACGGCGGTAAGACGCTTTTTCAGCACCTTATGGTAGTCCCGGCCCCAGGCATACCTCGCTATACGGCCCTGCCCTGGGGTAAGCTTTTCCTGCCTCCGGGATCGATAATAGGGCAGCACTACCTGAATCAAACTCCTTGCTTCCGGCAGAAGGCCCTGGGGCTGATATTTCAGGTAGGTATGCCGCTTTAAATACTCCATCTCCCCGTGAAAACCGGCCTGTATCCAGCTCTCATAGTCGGATTGAAGCCGGGGCGAGACTTGCGGCAGTGGAATTATTCGTACATGCTCAAGATTATGTCGACCGAGGGTAGTGTGCAGTTGAATCTCAGGGACACACTTCATAATTACAAATCATTTTTCATTACTCTGGTTTCATTACTCAGGAACCGCGCAACCGCCGCATCATATTCCGACATCATCTTAAAAACCTTTGCCGCTAAAAAGCGGCGACTGTGGATGGAAATGTCGCCTTGCCGGGAAAATTCACTCCGGATCCATGAATAATCGGCGGGATCACACACTACCACTACATCGTGAAAGTTTTTAGCTGCAGCCCTGATCATAGTGGGTCCGCCAATGTCGATAAACTCCAGCAGCTCTTGCTCGTCTTGAATTTCTTTTACTTTCTGCTGAAAGGGATACAAGTTCACCACTACCCAATCTACGGCAGTAATTGAGAATTCCTGTAGGGTACGCATATCTTCACGAACGCTGCGCCGGGCGAGGATTCCCGCGTGCACCACTGGGTGCAGCGTCTTTACCCGTCCGTCTAACACCTCTGGAAAACCGGTAACCTCGCCTATCGGGGTCACCGCAAGGCCGACCTCACTTAAAAACCGTGCAGTCCCACCCGAGGATATCAATTCAAGCTTCTGTTTCGCCAAAAACGATGCCAGCCCGTCCAATGCGGTCTTGTCATACACACTTATCAGTGCCCGTGCCATGCTTTTCATAACTCTACTTTACGACCTAAGAGTTCCGAGGTCAAGCGAGGAGCACTGGAAGAAGAAATGAAAGCAGTACTTGGAACAAGTGGGCCATAGAATTGGGCTAAAATAAAGATTTAACCAGTTTTTGTTCATTATATCAAATTTTATTTTCACATATTCAAAATCTAATGGTATAATTACACATAAAACTTTACAGCATCCAAGGAGGAGACTTTGGACAATAATACTCTCTTACTATTAGGAGATGAAGCTGTCGCCCAGGGAGCTTTAGACGCAGGGGTTTCAGGATTTTACGCCTATCCAGGAACCCCCTCAACTGAAATTATGGAATACGTACAGCACTCCACGCAGGCCGCAGAAAAAAACATTCATCGCACTTGGTCGGCCAATGAAAAGACCGCCTTAGAAGCCGCACTGGGTATGAGTTATACCGGAAAGCGTACCATGGCTATGATGAAGCACGTCGGGCTAAATGTGGCGGCCGACCCCTTCATCAATTCCGGGATAACCGGTGCAAATGGAGGCATCATTGTAACTGTTGCAGATGATCCCAGTATGCACAGCTCACAGGATGAACAAGACAGCCGGGTGCTCGCAAATTTCGCAATGGTACCGATTTTAGAACCCAGTAACCAGCAAGAAGCATATCAGATGTGTTTTACCGCTTTTGAGCTTTCCGAAAAGTTTCAAACCCCGGTAATGCTGCGTTTAACAACCCGTATTGCCCACAGCCGCTCGGGTGTAAAGCGGGGAGCCCCATTGGACGAAAACCAACTTGCCATGCCGGCGGACAAGCGACAGTTTGTGCTGCTGCCTGCAATAGCCCGGGGGCGCTATAAACTTTTGCTGGAAAAGCAGCCGTCCCTGGAGGATGAAGCAAATAATTCCGCCTACAACCACTACTATGAAGGAAGCGATACACGCATGGGCATTATCGCCAGCGGAATTGCGTATAACTACGTAATGGAAAACTTCCAGGATCAGCCCTGCCCCTACCCCCTTCTGAAACTCTCTCAGTATCCGATTCCGCGAAAGTACATTGAACGTATGGTCAATGAATGCGACGAAGTACTGGTAATCGAAGAGGGGATGCCGGTGGTAGAGGAAAAACTGCGGGGACTGCTGGACCGGGGCCCGACGGTAGTAAAGGGGCGGATGACCGGAGAGCTTCCCCGGGACGGCGAACTGAATCCGAGACTGGTGCGAAAAGCCCTGGGGCTCGAAGCCAATCCATCAACAGGTGCCCCGGAGGTAATTGCACCTCGTCCGCCGGCGCTTTGCCCAGGCTGCAGCCACATCGACGCCTACCACGCAATTAACGAGGCGATTAAAGCCGAATACGGTGACGGCCATGTATTTGCCGACATCGGCTGCTATACCCTCGGAGCGCTGCCCCCGTTTGAAGCAATTAACAGCTGTGTGGATATGGGAGCCTCCATTACCATGGCCAAGGGTGCCGCCGATGCCGGACTTTATCCGAGTGCAGCGGTAATCGGCGACTCAACCTTTACCCACAGCGGCATGACCGGATTACTCGATGCGGTCATTGAAAACTCCAACTTAGTAGTTTTTATTCTGGACAACTCCACTACCGCTATGACCGGCGGCCAAAATAGTCACGCCAACGGCCGGCTGCGACAGATCTGCACGGGCTTAGGTGTAGATCCAGAGCATATCCGCAGCATTATGCCCAAACGCAACACCCACGACCAGTTTGTGCAGATTATTAAGGAGGAGCTATCCTACGAGGGAGTATCGGTTATCATCCCGCAACGCGAGTGTGTGCAAACCCAGCTGCGCCGAGCTAAACAGAAGCAACAAGGAGGCAAGCAATGAAACTCGATATTATCTTAGCAGGGGTCGGCGGACAGGGAATTCTCTCAATCGCAACCGTTATCGGGTATGCGGCTGTACAATCCGGTTTAGACCTCAAACAGGCCGAAACCCACGGCATGAGCCAACGCGGAGGGGACGTACAGTCGCACCTGCGAATTTCCGACCACACAATTTACAGCGATCTAGTACCCGAAGGGGCAGCCGATATTATTCTGTCGGTTGAACCAATGGAGAGCCTGCGCTATATCCCGTACCTCTCGCCGCAGGGGTGGCTGGTGACTAACACCACCCCCTTTAAGAACATACCTAACTATCCCGATTTGGACAAAATCCTCAAAGAGGTCGACAAGGTTCCCCACCACGTGGCGATAGATGCCGACGGGATGGCCAAGGACCTAAAAAACAGTCGCGGGATGAATATGGTAATGACAGGGGCGGCGTCCCTGTTTATGGACATAGATTTTGAGAAACTTAAAGAGGGCATTCGTTACAGTTTCGGGCGCAAGGGACAGGACATTGTCGACCTCAACATCGCCACTCTCGAAGCAGGTCGCAAGTTTGCCGAAGAAAATCGCTCATTATAAAAGGAATCATAACAGGAATTCTAACCATTACTGGGGGAAGCAATGCTGGTTAAAGAACTCATAAACCCCGCCTCAATTGCGATTGTCGGCGGGTCGAACAATACCCACAAACCGGGTGGCAAGGTTATCGAAAACCTCCTATCGGGAAATTTCGAAGGGCCGATTTATCCGGTAAACCCAAAGGAAGCAGAAATCCAGGGGCTGAAGGCCTACAGCAGCAGCGCCGATCTACCGAATGTCGATTTGGCGATTCTGGCAATTCCCTCCTCACTCTGTACTGCAACGGTGAAAACTCTTACTGAGCAGAAGGGAACCAAGGCTTTTATCATTCTATCGGCCGGTTTTAGCGAAGAGAGTGAGGACGGGGCTAAGATAGAGCGCGAAGTAGTTGATATTATCAAAGCCCACGACGGCAGCCTGATAGGCCCCAACTGCATTGGGGTGCTTACCCCTTCCTACAACGGTGTTTTTACCACTCCCATTCCGAAACTCGACCCCCGGGGCTGCGATTTTATCTCCGGTTCGGGAGCCACCGCCGTCTTCATTATGGAGGCGGGCATGCCGAAGGGGCTTACCTTTTCTCAGGTATTCTCGGTTGGAAACAGTGCGCAAATCGGTGTAGAGGAGGTGCTGGAGTACCTTGATGAAACCTATGACCCCGAACACAGTTCAAAGGTAAAACTGCTGTACATCGAGAGCATCAACAAACCCCAGAAGCTGCTGAAACACGCCAAGTCACTTATCCGCAAGGGCTGCCGCATTGCAGCTGTAAAGGCCGGCTCATCTTCCGCCGGCAGCCGGGCGGCCAGCTCTCACACCGGCGCCCTGGCAAGTTCGGACGGCGCCGTGGATGCTCTGTTCCGAAAAGCCGGCATCGTACGCTGCTATGGACGAGAGGAGTTGACCACAGTGGCCTCTGTATTTATGCATCCCCCCCTCCCGGGCCGGCGAATCGCCGTCATAACCCACGCCGGCGGGCCGGCGGTAATGCTCACCGACGCCCTCTCCAACGGCGGGCTGGAAGTTCCGCCGATTGAAGGGCCTGCGGCGGAAGAGCTCAAGGAGCTTTTGTTTCCCGGCAGCTCAACCGCCAATCCCATCGACTTTCTAGCAACCGGTACCGCCGAGCAGTTGGGACAGATTATCGACTACTGCGATACCCGCTTCCACACAATCGATGCGATGGTAGTAATTTTCGGCAGTCCCGGCTTGTTTGAGGTATACGACGTGTACCAGGTACTGCACGAGAAAATGCGCAGCTGCAAAAAGCCGATCTACCCGGTACTGCCCTCTATTATCAATGTAAAGAACGAGATCGCAGACTTTCTCTCAAAGGGTAATATCAACTTTCCCGATGAAGTTGAGTTTGGCCGGGCCTTAAGCCGGGTATATGCTACTCCCCCAGTCAGCCGGGCCGATCCGGAACCCCCGGAGATCGACCGCCAAGCTATCCGCGAAGTTATCGCCGTGGCCGACAGCGGGTATCTACCCCCTGAGGCGGTTCAGCAGCTTTTGGATGCGGCGGGTATTCCCCGAGCCGGCGAGCAGGTTGCCGGTACCGCTGACGAGGCCGCTGAGGCGGCGGCCACTCTGGGCTACCCGGTGGTGATGAAAGTGGTCGGTCCGGTCCACAAGTCGGATGTGGGTGGTGTGGTAGTCAATGTAAAGACGGAAGAGAAGGTCCGCAGCGAGTTCAACCGCCTCATGCAGATTAAAGAAACTACGGGCGTTCTCCTGCAGCCGATGCTCAGCGGTCTGGAGCTGTTCGCCGGAGTGACCTTGGAACCGGTGTTTGGGCACATGGTATTGTGCGGTTTGGGGGGCATTTTTGTAGAAGTATTAAAGGATGTACAGAGCGGTCTTACCCCGCTTGGACAGGATGAAGCCCTTGCAATGATTCGAACCCTGAAGGGCTATAAAATGATAGAGGGAACCCGTGGACAAAACGGGACAGATGAATATTTGTTCGCCGACATCCTCATCAGGCTGGGAGCTCTGGTCGAAACCGCCCCGGAAATTGCGGAACTTGACCTTAACCCCCTCCTCGGCAGCCCCAATTATGTATGCGCGGTGGATGCCCGCATAAGAGTAGACAAGGAGAGTTATCATGGCTAAAAGAGAAAATACTCCTATCGATGCGCAGGTGGTTTCAAAAAAGATTCAGAATAGCGGTATTCAGGATATGGCTACCGCCGGAATTCGTGAGCTGGTAAAACTGGTGTATCAAATTGAAGACGAAACCGGGGACAAGTTTATTCGAATGGAAATGGGAGTCCCCGGTCTGCCGGCTCCGGAGGTGGGCATCCAAGCCCAGATAGAGGCTTTGAAGCAGGGAGTCGCCTCTAAATACTCGATGATAGACGGGCTGCCGGCACTAAAAGAGGAGGCATCGCGGTTCGGAAAACTCTTTCTGAATATCGACATTAGTCCCGAATCGTGTCTGCCGACGGTAGGTTCGATGCAGGGCGGCTTCGCCACCTTCCTTGTGGCAAACCGGAATAATCACAACCGCAAGGGCACCCTGTTTATTGATCCGGGCTTCCCGGTACAGAAACAGCAGTGTCACGTTCTTGGCCATGAGTACGAGAGCTTCGATGTGTATAACTACCGCGGTCCGAAACTGCGGGAGAAACTGGAGTCTTACCTGCAGTCCGGACAAATCTCATCTATTATGTATTCCAATCCCAACAATCCCACCTGGATCTGTTTCACCGAGCAGGAGCTGCAGATTATCGGAGAGCTGTCACAGAAATACGATGTGACCGTAATCGAAGACCTGGCCTATTTTGCAATGGACTTTCGCCACGACTACTCACAGCCGGGACAGCCACCCTACCAGCCGACAGTAGCCCATTACACCGACAACTATGTACTGTTGCTGTCAACCTCAAAGGCCTTCAGCTACGCCGGAGAGCGGCTCGGGCTGATTTTGGTCTCGGATGCACTCTTCAATCGTCGCTATCCCGACCTCACACGCTACTATCCCACCGATAAGTTCGGTCATTCACTGATCTACGGAGCCTTATATACCCTGACGGCCGGCACCAGCCACTCGGCTCAGTACGGAGTAACTGCGATGCTGAAGGCGGTCAACGACGGCGAGTACAACTTTGTAGAAAATGTAAAGGAGTACGGTACCCGGGCGCGGGTTATGAAAAAGCACATGGTGGAACAGGGCTTCAAAATTGTCTATGACCACGATGAGGACCAACCCCTGGCGGACGGTTTTTACTTCACCTTCTCATATCCCGGTTTCTCCGGCGGAGAGCTGGTGGAAGAGCTGCTGTACTACGGTATCAGTGCCATTAGTCTGCAGATTACCGGCAGCGACCACAGTGAAGGCTTGCGGGCTTGTGTATCACAGTTCAGCCTTGACCAGGAGGCGGACTTAGCCCACCGGCTACAACGGTTTCATGCCGACCATCCGGCGGACAAGACCTAGCCTGGCATAGCCTAGCCTAAAGTTCTAACGCACGCCTTTGGCTTGCAAAAATCTCCGCAATTCCTGCATCCGCCGCATCCAGGAGTTCATTCAAGCGTCTGCGGCCAAAGGTGGCCTTCTCGGCGGTTCCCTGTACTTCAACCAATTCCTCTCCCAATTTCACGACATTCATGTCAACCTCAGCTTGGGAATCGTGGGCATAATCAAGATCACAGACCACCTGCCCGTTGACCACTCCTACGCTCACTGCGGCCAGCTGTCCCTGCAGGTAGTTCTCCGGACCGGCCACCTCCTGCTGTTCGGCTAACACCCTCAGGGCATCGTATAAAGCGACCCAGCCGCCGGATATTGCAGCAGTTCTCGTCCCGCCGTCAGCCTGGATTACATCGCAGTCTATTAAAATGGAGACGGGGCCCAGCTTTTCCAGGTTCACCGCCGCCCTCAAACTCCTCCCGATGAGGCGCTGTATTTCCGTACTCCGGCCATCGCGCTTTAACAACTCCCGTCGTTTACGGCCTCCGCCGGTACTCCCCGGCAGCATAGCGTATTCGGCCGTAAGCCACCCGGAACCACTCTCCTCTAAGAATTTAGGCACCCCGGCTTCAATAGTTGCAGTGCAAATAACTTTGGTGTCACCAAAAGAAACCAGACAGGACCCGGCCGGATGCATAAGATAATTACGAATAAATTCAACTGAACGCATGAAATCTCCTTACTGATAAAATATCTAAACACAAATATATAGTGCGATTGGACAGAGCTCAATCAATCTTCTTCGCTCCCTTGGCCACTCTATCATCAGAATAGATTTAGAAGAAGGGGGAAAAGATTTGACAAGTTGATGTCTCTCCCATATATTATATTAATACTTAGTAATACTGTAATAATTATATGAAGTTTAGAGGTGACATGAAAAAACACGAGATTATTTCGTTTAAGGCTGATCAACAGCTGGTAGAAGCACTCAAGGTATTTCCAACCGGTCTGAGTTTATCCGGCATGCAGTTTTACGGGCAATGGAGAACATTTGTCCGCTCTGTCAGGGTACAGGCATTCTCACACCGAGCCAACAAGAGCATTGGAACGAGTTCACCGCTCACCATAGAGTTGTGAAGTGTAAGCCCATGAAGCTAACCTACCTTGCCTGTGACCGAGACAACGTGGAACAGCATAGAAAGAGGGAATAAGAATGGAGCATGGAACAGCCACAAATGTAATAGAAGTAGAGCATGCGGTATTTCGATATTCAAATTACACCGTACTGGATGATGTGTCCTTAAGCATACAAGCCGGGGATATGGTCAGTATAATCGGCCCGAATGGAGGAGGTAAGACAACACTTCTCAAGCTGATTCTTGGCCTGCTGGAGCCTGTTTCCGGAAAGGTGAAGGTGTACGGAGGCTCTCCTCGCAAGAATATGGGCTATCTTGGTTACGTGCCGCAGTATTCACGCTTTGACGAACAATTTCCAATTACGGTATACGAGGTAGTCCTGACCGGCAGGTTGGAGAAGCGCGCCGGGTTTTATTCAAAAGAGGATCGTCAAGCAGCGGCTGAAGCCTTAGAAACAGCCGGTCTTTCTGAGGTATCCGACCGGTCGTTTCAGGCACTGTCCGGCGGCCAGCGTCAAAGGATTCTTATTGCCCGTGCACTGGCGGGGCGGCCGTCTATTCTGCTTTTAGACGAGCCTACTTCGAATGTAGATGCAGCGGTTGGATCCATGCTCCATGAACTGCTTGAAAAACTGAACTAAACCGTACACCATTCTGACCGGTAACCCACGATGTAGGTTTTGTCGACGACATTACCAATCGGGTCTTCTGCGTGAATAACCATGTTCATGAACATCCGGCGGATAAACTGGATGCCTCGCTGATCAGTGCCGCTTACGGAAACCAGATGCGTGGTATGGTTCCATTGACGTAACAGGATTCAGAAAAGTCACAACAGTAGGAGTTATTATGCTGCAGGAGTTTTTTGCCGCCCTGGCCGATCCAAATGTTCCTTTCATACGCTACGCTTTGATTGCAGGACTGCTCTCAAGTGTTTCCTTCGGAATTATAGGTTCTTTCGTTGTAGTAAAGCGGATCTCGTATATTGCCGGGGCCATCAGCCACGCCGCCTTGGCAGGTATAGGAGCAGCACTCTATTTCAAGCACGTGTATGGAATGGACTTCCTCTCGCCCCTGCATGGAGCGGTGGTCGCCGCTCTTTTAGCCGCGCTGATCATCGGACTCGTAAGCACTTACTACAATGAGCGTGAGGATACCATTATCGGCAGTATCTGGGCTATTGGGATGGCTATCGGTCTGCTGTTTATCGCCAAAACTCCCGGCTACGTAGACCCCATGAGTTATCTCTTCGGCAATATCCTCTTGGTCGGAAGGCAGGAGCTCGTACTGATTCTATTTCTGGACATGGTGGTAATTGTCCTAGGCATCCTTTTTTATCACCAGTTTCTGGCACTCTCCTTTGATGAAGAGTTTACCCGTCTACGGGGCATTCCCACACGGCTCTACTACATCCTGCTCATTTTTCTAGTGGCCCTGACGGTGGTGCTGATGGTGACGGTAGTTGGAATTGTAATGGTCATTGCCCTTTTGACCATACCGGCGGCCACCGCCGGACTTTTTTCCAGAAAGCTATGGCAGATGATGGTGCTGGCCGCCCTCTTTTGTGCTCTGTTTACCAGCTTCGGACTTGGGACCAGTTATGTACTCGATTTCCCCTCCGGATCGACCACCATTGTGTTTGCCGGTGCAGTATATATTATAAGCCTCATAGTTCGACGAAGACGGAACTGAGAAGCCCATATGGCAGCATACGGCCTGTCGATAAAAAAATATTCAAATAAACCCCTTCACATACGTTGCATTTTGTTGCGCAAGGTGATTGACCATGTTACAATTACGCCGCGTGTACAACACTGTACACCATAACAACTAATATGAAAGTAGCCGTATTCGGCTATTTTTCATTGTTTCGGCTGCCGTGCAGCGGCAGGCGAAACTAATACTATTTGGAGGAATGGTCATGGAGATATCCACATATGTGCGTCCGCACTCTTTAGACGAAGCGTACTCACTTCTTGCCGATAAAAAGGCCTTTCTTATCGGAGGGGGCGCATGGTCCCGAATGAATTCCCGAAAAGTTGACCTCGCAGTCGACCTCTCCTCTCTCGATCTCCGTTTCATTAAAAGAAACAACACTAAAATCGAGATTGGAGCTATGACTACTGCACGAGATCTTGAGACATCAACAGAGCTGAAGGAGGCCTTCGCTGGTCTTTTTCAAAAAACGGTTGCCCACATTGTGGGTGTACAAATGAGAAATCTAATTACTGTTGGGGGTACTGTTGGGGGGAAATTCGGATTTTCCGACCTCAACACAGTTTTTCTGGCCCTTGGTGCAAAGGTGGTTCTCTATAAGCAGGGGGAGGTCGACTTTGAAACTTACCTCACCCAGCGGTCGGAAGGACCGGCATTGATTGAAAAAATTGTACTCGACACCCAGAATGTGTCCGGTGCCTATGAAGCCGTGCGAATCAGCCGTACAGATTTTTCAATTCTAAATGTATGTGCACTTCGGACAAAGGACACATGGAGAGTGGCAGTAGGGGCTCGGCCCGGAGCTGCTCGTCTATCGGTCAAAGCGGCCGAAGTTCTCGGCAGTGAAAAGTCTCCGGATGCTGATGCAGCTAAAAAAGCCGGTGAAGCTGCCGCTGAAGAGCTTGATTTTGGTAATGACCTGCGAGGCAGCAAAGAATATCGAACAACCGTATGTCGCAGCCTGGTAAAACGGGCGATTCAGGAGGTGGTATAATGACAATTGAACTAAAAATAAATGGACGACCGCGCCGGCTTGAAATTGAACCCGGCGACATGTTGGTTGATGTACTGCGAGAAGCCGGCTATGTAGAAGTAAAAAAGGGCTGTGATACCGGCAGCTGCGGGGTGTGCACCGTACTAATGAACGATACTCCGATTCCCTCCTGCTCCACCCTGGCAGCAAAAGCTGATGGTCAAGAGATTATAACTGTAAAGGGCATCGAGAAAGAAGCAGCTGAGTTTGCCGATTTTTTAACAGCCGAAGGTGCTGACCAATGCGGGTTCTGTGCACCCGGGTTCGCACTGAGCGTACATTCCCTGGTAAAAGAAAATCCTTCTCCCAATGAAGAGGAGATCCGCCACTATTTAGCCGGTAATTTGTGCCGCTGCAGTGGATATGAGGGTCAGCTGCGGGCAATCACCAAGTTCGTGGAGGCTAATAATGAATAAACAGTTTACCCAGGTAAAACATGAACGCGCTAAAATAGATGGAAAGGGGCTGGTTCTCGGACGTCCCGCCTATACCGACGATCTTGCACCGAAGGACGCACTGGTTGTAAAACTCGTCCGAAGCAGCCATGCCTTTGCAAAGATAAAAAAAATAGATGCATCGAAAGCACTGGAACTGCCGGGAGTAGAGTGTGTGCTTACTCACCATGATGTACCTAGAGTACCGATAACCCGAGCAGGTCAAGGCCACCCGGAACCCAGCCCTAAGGACAAATTCCTGTTGGACGAATATGTCCGCTATCCCGGGGATGAAGTAGCCGTGGTGGCGGCAGTTGATGAGGCCACCGCCCGCCGAGCCGTAGAACTGATAAAAGTTGAATACGAAGTCTTGACCCCTCTGATCGACATGGAAGAGGCCGAAACCAGTGATATCGTGGTCCACCCGGAGCCGGAAGCCTATACCATGTTTCCGATGGGATTTGAGCCCAAGAAAAATATTGCCGCCACCTACGATATGAACATTGGCGATGTGGATAAAGTGCTGTCGGAGTGTGACTACACGGTCGAACGGCGCTACAATACCCAGGCACAAGCCCATGCAGCCCTCGAACCGCATGCAGCATACTGCTATTACGACCTGCACGGCCGGGTAAACATTGTATCATCAACCCAGAACCCCTTTCACACCCGCCGTATCCTCGGCGAAGTGTTTGAAATGCCCCTGCGCAACATCCGCGTATCAAAGCCGAGAATCGGCGGAGGCTTCGGCGGAAAACAGCAGATCCATCTGGAACTGTACGCCATGCTGGTGACCACAAAAACCGGCAAATCGTCCAAGGTAGTCATGAGCCGCAAAGAGGTGTTTGAATCTTCCTTTGCCCGGCATAAAATGCGCTTAGACATACGCCTGGGTTCCGACAAAGAGGGAAATCTAAAGGCCATCGATCTGCAGGTTCTCTCCGACACCGGTGCATATGGAGAACATGCACTCACGGTATTTACCAACTGCGGCTCAAAATCACTGCCCCTTTACAATAAGGTTGAGGCGGTTCGTTTTGGCGGAAAAATTGTGTACACAAACCGTACTCCCGCCGGTGCCTACCGTGGTTATGGTGCGATCCAGGGAAACTACGCCCTCGAATCGGCAATGAGTGAATTAGCCCACAAACTCGGGATTGACCCGGCGGTTCTGCGCGAGAAAAATATGATCGCCGAAAATCAAACCAGTGATATTTTCAGGATCATGGGAGAAGGCGGCGAAGGCGTTGAGATGATGATCGAGAGTTGTAAACTCCAGTACTGCCTGGACCGCGGCCGCAAGATGATAGGCTGGGACCCGAAAAACCTGCGCAGCGAAGTAAAAGACGGGAAAGTTCGTGCCAAGGGAATGGCCCTGGCAATGCAGGGTTCAGGTATCCCCCTCATCGACATGGGCTCAGCCACCCTCGAATTACAGGATGACGGCTTTTTTAAGCTGTTGATTGGTGCCACCGACCTGGGAACAGGCAGCGATACGATTCTGGCTCAGATTGCCGCCGAAGAGTTGGGAGTGCCCTCCGACGATATTGTGGTGTACAGTTCGGATACCGACCGCACTCCTTTCGACGTTGGAGCCTATGCATCGAGTACCACCTATGTAACCGGTAACGCGATAATTCGAGCAGCTCAAAACATGAAAAAGGTAATCCGTGAGGCGGTCGCTGAAAAATTCGGCGTTGATGCAGAGGACATCGAGTTCAACGGCCGGGAACTGCGGGTAAAGGACGGCTCAAAATCTATCGGTAAGATGAAAGACGGTACCCAGTCCATCACCTTAAAAGAATTCAGCTACGACACCCTCTACCACGAAGGGGCAAATATGAAGACTCTCGCGGCTACCGGTTCATTCAGCGGACATGTATCTCCCCCGCCCTATATGGCAGGCTTCTGCGAAATAGAAGTTGACCTGGAAACCGGAAAGGTTGAGGTACTGGATTACGTAGCTGTTACCGACTGCGGTACGCCGATAAACCCCAACCTGGCAAGAATACAGGTCGAGGGCGGACTACTGCAGGGCATTGGTATGACTCTTCATGAAGATGTGGTGCTGAGTTCCACCGGTAAAATGCTTACTAACAATTTTATGCAGTACAAGATTCCTTCCCGGGAAGATGTGGGAAAACTGCGGGTAGAATTTGCAGAAAGCTACGACCCCACCGGTCCCTTTGGCGCCAAGTCGGTCGGAGAAATCGGAATCGATACTCCCCTGGCCGCTATTTCAAACGCCATCTACAATGCAACCGGAGTACGGCTTACCTCACTGCCCCTTACACCGGCTAAGGTACTGGCCGCAATAGAATCGCAAAAGTAGGTTCTAGCTTGAACATACACACAAAGGGCTTGCAGCACAACGTGGCTGCAAGCCCTTTTCTTTGCCCTCCCGGCTCCCAATTATCGAGTCCGGAGCAGCATAGAAAGCTTAGTTTTATCGGGATGAAAGTAAACTTGGTTAAAGCAAATCTGCCGGTCGTAGAGGTCGTAGAAAATCTCTTCCCACATCTGCATGGGAGCCCCCGCAGCAGCACCGAAAGCACGGGCCACTTGCGAATTTATTCCCGCCTTAAACCAGGCGGTTGCGTAGGTGATATCTCCGTCATAGAAACGGCGCAGATAATCGGTGAGGCGCATCTCATCCTTCCGCTTGGAAAGCATCAGACGCATGGCGGCCTTAATAACCTGCACCCGGCAGATGATCACCGGCTCACCGTCGGCAACGTACGTCCAGTCAAAGACAAACACCTCTGTGTGCTTAAACTGGGGCTTGTGTTCCAGCAAATCATCACTGGGCAGGGACAGGCTTATTGCCGACTGGTTTACATCAATATCCAAATAGCTGTCCTGCAAGATATGAACAAAATCATAAGTAATATCAAAACGCATTTCGAGGTTAAGGGCATGGGGATGACCAAAGTTACCCCGTCCCTGCCACGGTGTGATATACCCATCCTGAATTAAATCGGCCAGAGCCTCACGCACAGTGGCCCGGCTGGTTCCGTAGCGCTTGGCCAGCTGCTCCTCCGGTTCCAAACGGTTGTTACCAGGCCGCATAGTTCTAATCTCTTCCATCAAGGCACTGCGCACCCTTTGATACAATGGTTTTTCATCTTTCTTATTCATATGCATTCCTTCTGTAGGGTTCCTCACGGACAAATACTATGATGAGTATGCAGGACACCGCTGCCGCGGCGGCTGAGAAAGGTCCCAGCCCCCATACTCCTAAATGCAAGTAGGCCGCCGGTCCGGTGGTGGCGGCGATAGTAGTTCCCAGCAATCCTCCGGCTACACTTAAGGACATTATCTTTCCCCGCTGAAGTGGATACTGCTCACTCAAAAGAGGAAAATTACTTACCGTAGCAAACTCAAAAAAGAAGCGCGGCAGTAGAAGGCTTACCAAAGCCAAGGGCAAGCTAATATTTAAAAGGGGCAGCAAAGCAAAAAAGACCACCATTCCACCAGCGCCAATTAAAACACTCTTCCGTTTGCCGATACGGTCTCCTGCTATACTCACAATAATGCTGCCGGCCCAGTCAAACAAACCCAGGAGCAATGCCACCAGCCCCAGCTTGCTCGGTGCTAATCCGTATTCCATTTCCAGCCAACCACCATGTATAATCATTATATGGGTGATTGCAAAGAAATTAAATACATTGACCAAGACCGCCGACCAGGCCGACTTCCAGTGCTCCCCAAGATAAAAAAAGTGAAGCAATCTGCCTGCCCATGAGCGAGGCGGTAGGGCAGATTCCACTGCACCGGCAGCTGCGGGCGCTGCAGATTGCCGGGCAGCCTCGTCCGGGACCACCTCGCCCGGCGCTGCACCAGTATCTGCACCGGCATCTGCAGGCGCTGCACCGGCATCGCCCTCAGAATCAGCGAGCTGGGGGCTTTCAGCTTTCGGCAGGGTTCCCAACAGCACCGCTGCAGCGATAAGCCCTCCCCCCAGCACATAGAGCGGTTCTCGCCACGAGAAAAGCTCTATCAGAACTCCTATCAGTGCCAAGCCGATAATACCGGCCAGGGCCCAGGAATACTCTACAATTCCAAGGTAGCGGGAACGCTTCTCATAGGGTAGTTTAGAGCTCAAATAGGAGTGCAGGGTGGGGGTAAACCCGCCCTGTCCCAGTCCGGCAAGCACCATGCTGAGAATTAAAACAGGCAGTCCGGCACCGGTAGACAGCAGCAGCACCCCGATTCCCGCCAGCAGCAAACTGACCCGCATAATCAGTCGATACCCGATTTTGTCGGCCATATGGCCGACCACCGGGGCTACCAGACCCATAATATTCCGCAAGCTGACCATCTGTCCCATAGTGACAGCGCTGACACCTAAGCCGGCGGCAAAGACCATCAGGAAAGGATTGTACAGCTGAACCGATGTATCGATGAACAGTTTGGCGGTCACTCCGACCGCCACCAGATAACCTACACTGGAGGTTCGTGATGTTCGTTGTTTTTGCATATATTCACCATTGTTGAATGAGTTCGTGAGCCTTGGCTGGGAAGTGTCGGTCGGCTTGAGGTAAGTGCATTTACCGAAAACCGCCGGGAATCAAACCAGCGACCCTGGCTAATCGAGAGTACTCCCGGCATTATATCAGAGGTAAGCCGTGCGGTGCTATACATTTTTCCAACCGGACTGGTCAAGATTACCCGATCACCATCAGCAATACCATATTCGGCTGCATCCTGCGGGTGCATCCCCACCCCCCTCTCCGCCAGCCTGGCAAATTCGTCGATGTTGTCAAACTGTGAATTATTTCTAAACCGGTCATGGGGAGTCACAAGCTTCAAGGGATACCCAGCCCCCTCTGAATAATGGCGGTATAGGGGTATCCGATTTCCTCCGGCCGCCTCCAGCCTCCCACAGGCAACCTCTATCAGGCCCGATTCCGTCGCCAGCGGATGCTCGCCGGGGCTCCGGGAAAAGTCGGCCAGGCCAACCCGGTACTGATCTTTTCCTGCATAAATTCCTTTTATAAAAAATGCACTCTTATCATCCACCTCGCTGTCCTGCAGAAAATGGTCCAGCCACTCCTGAGCACTTTTTCCGCCGGTGAAGGCATCAGAGAAACCCAGCCGGCGGGAGAGTTCCACAAAAATGTCAAAGTCGTGGCGCGCCCCGCCCACCGGCGGTATCGCGGCGGCACTGTAGTACAGGTAGTTGCAGTGGCTGTAAATAATATCACTGCGCTCCACAAAGGTACTTACCGGCAGCACCACGTCCGAGTTGCGGGCGGTATCGGTCAGAAAATAGTCATGGCTTACCACAAACTCAGCCCGCTCCAAAGCCCTCAGGGCCTTGCGGGTGTCACTGCTCTGTACCGCATAGTTGCCCCCCACATTGTACAAGAATTTAATATCGGCGGGATAACCTCCGGAACGGCCGTGCAGCACCGCATCCGCCCAGCGATACACCGCCACACTGCTGTCGGCCGGATTAGGTGGAACCGGGATTTTTCCGCAGCGCGGCCCGGGCAGCACATTCCATTGACCGGCCCCCGTACTCCCGCCCAAAAGGCCCACATTACCCAGGGCCAGCTGCAGTACTCCGGCCATACGGTCGGCATCCTCACCCCCCAGGGTGCGCTGGATCGAAAGGCCCGGCAGCAGCGCCGCCGGCTGCGCGGCGGCGTAGCGATGGGCAAACTGCTCTATCTCGCAGGCGGGAACCCCGGAAGGCCCCTCTGCCCACTCAGGCGATTTAGGCGGGCTGCCGTCCCTTCCCAGAATGTGGTTCTCAAGCTCCTCAAAACCAACACTGCGGGCCTCGATAAAAGCCCTGCTCTCCAGCCCCTCCCTCAAAATACAGTAAAGCAGGGCCTGCATCAGCGCCGTATCGGTACCCGGATAAATAGGAATCCACTGGTCGGCAAAGCGTTTTACCGTCCGGGTGCGCCGCGGATCGATAACCACAATCGGGATGCCCCGCTGCTTGGCTTCTTTCAAAACCGCTTCTGTTTCCGGACTAAAACGGGTATCTGCGGCGTTAAATCCCCACAGAATAATCAGGCGCGAATACAACAAGCTCTTTACGTCAATACCCACATACTCGGTTCCGTACATATGGGGCTTCACAAAATCGGTTGCCTCGCTGCTGAAGGAACCATGGGTATCTGTATACCCTCCGCTAAGGGCTAAGAAACGCTTGGTGAGCCGGGCGGTGTTGTGCAAGGTCCCACGGCAGGCACCGGAACCGCCAATCCGCATAACCGCCTCCGGCCCGTACTCTAAATGGGTATGCCGGATCCGCTGGGCAACCAACTCCAAGGCCTCATCCCACGAGGCCTCTCTAAAGTGGCCATCCCCACGCCTGCCGGTTGCAATAAGTGGCCAGCTAAGCCGGTCGGGATGATACACCGTCGAAGGAAAGCGAAAGCCCCGCATACACCCGTTCATATAGCTGGTTTTATAGCTGCTGTTTCTTATACGGGTAAGGACCCCGTCCTCCACCAGGGCTTCGAGAGGGCAGCCGGTGATACAATCACGGTTACAGGAAACCGGCACTACTAACTTATGTTTCATCCCACCATATTATGCAGCCTATAAAACAACTTGTAAATAAAGACAATACTTATTACAGTGGTTCTATAGGCTGCTTATTAAATAAACGATTAGGGGGAATAGAGATGACAGATAGAAAAGTAAGATGGGGAATATTGGGGACCGCGAAAATTGCCACCAACCATGTTATTCCGGGCTTAAAGCGAGCCTCGTTATGCGAAGTACACGCTATCGCCTCACGCAGCAAGGACAAAGCAAAAACTGCGGCAAACCAGTTTGCTATCACAAATTACTATTCAAGCTATGAACAACTCTTAGAGGACCCTGAAATCGAAGCAATATACATCCCGCTTCCCAACCATCTGCATGCAGAGTGGAGCAAAAAAGCCCTAGAGGCGGGAAAACATGTATTGTGCGAAAAGCCCTTAGCTCTCAACACCGAAGATATTCACGAACTTATTAAGGTACGAGATAAATCCAAACGGAAAATCGGCGAGGCCTTTATGGTACATACCCACCCGCAGTGGCTCAGAGCCAAATCTATCGTACAGAGCCAAAAGTTCGGTGGTCTACAGGCTATTCAAGGTTTTTTCAGTTACAATAACCGCGACCCTGAAAACGTCCGCAACAAATTCAGCCGGGGCGGCGGAGGCCTGTGGGACATAGGCTGCTACCCGGTGCATACTGCCCGCTTTATGTTTGGCGAAGAGCCCCAGAAGGTAATTGCAAGTTTTAACTACGATCAAAAATTCAAGATTGATAAAATGGCAACCGCAATACTTCAATTTCCCTCCGGCCCTGCAAGTTTTACCAGCAGTACCCAGTTAGTCCCTTGGCAGACAATGCATTTTTTCGGTGATAAACAACGAGTAGAGATACAGATACCCTTTAATCAACCCGGCGATTTCCCCTCACGCCTCTTAGTGGACGACGGCAGCGATGTAACCGGATATCCCGAGGAGATCGTTATTCCCCCGGCCGATCAGTACGCAATCCAGGGCGATGAGTTTGCCAGGGCAATTATCGAGAACCTCGAAGTTCCGGTGCCCCTCGAGAACAGCTTGTACAATACAGCGGTACTCAATGCCCTCTTTCGTTCCGGCGAGACCGGAACCTGGGAAACACCAAAGGTATGACAACTAGGAGGAGAGTATGAAATCAATTGGCTTTATCGGAGCCGGAAATATGGGTTCGGCAATTGGACTGGGGCTTCGGCATGCTCACCCGGACCTGTGTATCAGTTTTTACGACCTGGATACCGCCAAGGCCGAACAGTCGGCCAAGGAGTGCCGCGGCAGAGTATGCGGAAGCTATGAAGAACTGTTTTCCGCTGCCCAAGTACTTGTCATTGCGGTAAAACCCCAGCATCTGAACTCACTTTTTTCCCAGATCCAGCAGCTAAGCGGCGGCCGGGAGTTTATCTCCATCGCCGCCGGAAAACCGATCAGCCTGTTTACAGAACAGCTGCAGACAAACAATGTCATCCGGTTTATGCCCAATTTAGCTGCCAAAGTGGGGGAATCGGTGGTCGGTATATCGGCAGTCGACGGGCTGGATGCAGAGTTTCGCGAGACCGCCTTTGAAGCGGCCCGGGCTATCGGCATACCGGTTGAACTACCGGAAGAGCTGATGCCGGCAATCACCGGCCTTTCCGGTTCGGGAATTGCCTATGTCTTTGCCTTCCTGCATGCCATGGCCCTCGGCGGAACCGACGCAGGGTTTTCCTACTCCCAGGCACTCGAAATCGCCTATGCCACTTGCCGGGGCGCGGTGAAGGTTCTGAGCAGCGAGGGCGTCGGCCCGGCGGAATACCTTACCCGGGTTAC
Organism: Spirochaetia bacterium; assembly: GCA_034520965.1. Taxonomy (GTDB): domain Bacteria; phylum Spirochaetota; class Spirochaetia; order DSM-16054; family Sediminispirochaetaceae; genus DSBN01. The sequence continues at coordinate 175,018 of JAXHMY010000001.1, forward strand.
CTCGGCCGGAGGTACCACCATTAAAGGAATCAAGGCCCTCGAAGCAGGAGGCCTTACTCCAACGGTAATGGATGCGATCAATGCGGCCGCTCAGCGAGCACGGGAAATAGAGAACGAGCTCTGAGAGCTCAAAGCCTGATACGCCCCGGGCCTCTACCGCGGGCTATCACGGGCTTGTAAGAATTACAATGGTCAAGTAAGATAATCCCGTTATGGTAGACCTTAAATATATTAAAGAAAATCCTGAAGCGGTACGGGAAAACATCCGCAATCGTTACATGAACGTCGACGTTGATGATATCCTCGCCCTCTACGAAGAACGCAACCGACTGCTGCGGAACCTCGAAGAAATCCGTCAGAAGCGGAATGAGAATGCCAAGCGCATGAAGGCGAAGCTCGAGCCTGAGGAGCGCAGCAGCTTAATTGAACAGGGAAAACAGCTTAAAGAGCAGATTGCCTCCCTCGAAGAAGAAATGAAGTCAATCGAGGTGCGCCTGTGGGATGAAGCGAAGAAAATTCCGAACGCTGCTCATCCGGATGCACCAATCGGCAAGGAAGATAAGGATAATCTGGAAATCCGGCGGGTCGGAGAGCCCACCCAATTTGATTTTACCCCCCAGGATCATATCCAGATAGGCAGCAGCCTCGATCTGCTTGATTTTGAAACCGCGGCAAAAGTCTCAGGCCCTAAGTTCTACTATCTGAAGAACGAAGCGGTCTATTTAGAGATGGCCCTAATCCGCTACGCTATGGATACCCTGCAGGCCCACGGATTCACCATCACCATGACCCCGGATATTGCCAAAGAGGAGATAGTAGAGGGAATCGGTTTCAACCCGCGGGGCGCAGAGAGTAACATTTACAACCTTGAAGGTACCGGCACCTGTTTAGTCGGTACTGCAGAGATCACCCTGGGCGGATACCACTCCGATTCTCTACTAAAATCGGATCAGCTCCCTATTCGACTGGCCGGGGTCTCCCACTGCTTTCGACGCGAAGCCGGTGCTGCCGGACAGTACTCCAAAGGGCTGTACCGGGTGCACCAGTTTACCAAGGTAGAGATGTTTGTCTATACCCACCCGGAGGCCTCCGAAGCGCTGCATCAGGAGCTGCTTACGATTGAAGAGGAAATCTTTCAGGGGCTTGAGATTCCATACAGGGTTGTTGATACCTGTACCGGCGATCTTGGTGCCCCGGCCTACCGTAAGTACGATCTCGAAGCCTGGATGCCGGGCCGCGGAGAGAACGGAGACTGGGGCGAGGTTACCAGCACTTCAAATTGTACCGATTACCAGGCCCGCCGCCTGGGTGTTCGCTTTAAGGAAGACGGGAAAAACCAATTTGTGCATATGCTGAACGGGACGGCAATTGCGGTCTCCCGAGCTATTATTGCACTCCTCGAGAACAAGCAGCAGGCGGACGGCACTATTGCTATTCCGGAAAAACTGGTTCCCTATACCGGCTTTGACACTATTACCGCCAAGAAGTAGCTGATCAAGTAACCGGATTAAGTGCTATTTGCACATCCGATTTACAGTAGCTATATATTGATCCTGATAATCTGAAAATACAAATTTATCATGCTTTTCCATTTCTGCACTGACTTTGCTCAGCAGGTTTTTTTCACAGACCTTACACAAGGCCTTGTCCATAATGTACACAACACCAGTTTGTTTTTTGGGACCCGGAATAGCTTTTTTACATGCATCACATACAATTGTTAACATAACTCCACTCCTATTTTTTTTATCCTGTTTCTGCTCTTATTATAGTCTATAAGTTAATTCCTTTCAAACCAGAAATTCCCCGGGCAAGATTGTTGAAATACCTCTTATCGGATATACTATAACACATGAAAAATTCAGCGTTATTAACAGATTTGTACGAACTCACCATGATGCAGGGCTACTATTTGTATGAGCGTGACACCCAGGTGGTCTTTGATATGTTCTTCCGCACCCAGCCCTTTAACAGCGGCTTTTCGGTTTTTGCCGGTTTAGAGGATATGCTGAAGGCGGTTGAAGGTTTTTCTTTTTCAGAGGAAGACATCGATTATCTGTCGGGTTTGAATCTGTTTCATGACAGTTTTTTGGAGTATCTGAAGAATTTTCGTTTCACCGGCGACATTTACAGCATGTCCGAGGGCACACTGATCTTTCCCGGCGAACCACTGCTGCGTGTTCACGGCAACCTGATCGAGGCACAGTTGATAGAGAGCATGTTGCTAAATACCATAAATTTTCAATCCCTGGTGGCCACGAAAGCCGCCCGTATCTACCATGCCAGCAAGGGGGGCAAGATCCTGGAGTTCGGTCTTAGGCGGGCTCAAGGTTGGGACGGAGCTTTATCCGCCACCCGAGCCGCCTATATTGGAGGAGCTCTAGCCACTTCCAATACCCTGGGCGGAAAAACGTACGGGGTACCGGTAAGTGGTACTATGGCCCATTCCTGGATTATGGCCTTTAGATCAGAACTGGAATCCTTTGAAAAATTTGCCGAACTCTACCCCGATAAGGCAATCCTGCTTATCGATACCTTTGATACCCTGGGCAGCGGTATAGAAAACGCAATTAAGGTAGGAAAATTACTTAAAAAGCAGGGAAAACGACTGGGAGTGCGGCTTGACAGCGGAGACCTCTCCTACCTGAGCCAGAAAGTCCGGAAAAAGCTCGATGCTGCCGGTTTGGAAGATGCCTACATCACCGTTTCAAACGATCTGAACGAAGAGATTATTCATCAGCTGGTCACCGACAACGCCCCGATTGATATGTGGGGTGTGGGGACGAACCTTGTAACCGGAGGCTCCACCGCCTCCTTCAGCGGGGTCTACAAACTAACGGCCAAAACCATGGATGGATTGATGGTGCCCACCATGAAGGTTTCTAACAATATTGAAAAAACAACCAATCCGGGGGCGAAGCAAGTATACCGCTTTTATGACGATGATAACATGGCAATCGCCGACTTAATAACCCTGGAAGAGGAAGATTTCAATTATAACCGGCCCCACTCTTGCTTCCATCCTATGTACCCGAACACCTATTTTACGCTTTACAACTATACATCGGTGGAGCCTCTCCTTCACAAAAAGATGGAAAATGGCAGAATCTGTGGGAAGCTGCCGAAACTTGCAGATATCCGCGAGCATACTCTTGAGCAGATGCTCAAATTTGATCCGACCTATAAACGTATTATCAATCCCCATATTTACAAGATATCCCTCTCGCGGGCACTCAAAAACCTGAAAACCAGAATGATCGATGAGTTCAAGCATGAAGGTCGGTGACCGGACTATCGATTCCAAATCTCCGGTTCTTATTATTGCAGAAGCCGGTACCGCCCACCTTGGAGAGCTGGATCGAGCAAAAGGGCTTATTGATGCAGCGGCGGAAGCAGGTGCCGATTGTATTAAATTCCAATGGGTAATCGCCGATGAAATAGTCCACCCAAATGCCGGAACTATCCAGCTGCATAATAAGCCGGTCACAATTTGGGAGCGTTTTAAGGCTTTAGAACGGCCCCCGGAATTCTATGCATCCCTCAAAGAGGAAACGGAGCGGCGTAAGCTTCTGTTTCTCTGCTCTCCCTTCGGCCCCAGGAGTGCGCTTGGGCTTCGCGACCTGCAGGTAGAAGCGATAAAAATAGCCTCGCCTGAACTCAACCATTTCCCCCTGCTCGAGATAGTCTCCGACCTTCCGCTTATTCTTTCCACCGGGATCTCAAAATTAGCGGACATTGAGCGCAGCTTGGAAATTCTCCGCAGCCCCGCGGCTTTGCTGCATTGCATCACCGCCTATCCCGCCCCGGAACAGCAATACAACCTGAGGCTGCTGCCGGGCTTGGCAAAAGTTTTCGGTACCCCCGTAGGGGTCTCCGACCACTCCTCCCACCCTTATCTGGTGCCCAGCTTATCCGTAAGCCAGGGGGCCAAGCTGATTGAGAAGCATCTTACCCTGAACCGGCAGGACGGCGGCCTTGATGATCCTATTGCACTCGAACCAACGGAGTTTGCGCACATGGTTCGCCGAGTGAGGGAGGCAGAAAGGGAATCAGCAGACCAGCTTATAAAAGGATTGTCGGACGAACTGGGGGCATCATACGTTGAAAAGACCCTTGGGAACGGAATAAAAAAAATGGCCGATGCTGAATCAGCCTATTACTACACCAGCAACCGCTCTATCATTGCCCGCAGCACACTGTTGCCCGGGGATGAGCTAAATCCGGATAACTGTGCCCTGCTGCGCTCCGAACAGCAGCAGCCCCCCGGCCTGCCTCCCCAGTTTGTATCCACAATCACGGGTAGGCAGATCAAAAAGAGAGTTCCCGCCGGTGCCGGTGTTACCTGGGATCATCTCCTGTAAGCAGTTTCAGCTCTCGCAGTTCCCGGTACAGCTGTTCCTGACTAATAGGCTTTTGCAGGTATCCCTCGCATTGGCTGCGAAAGGCACTCATCACATTCTTCGCATCACCAAGTGCGGTGGTCATAATTACTTTAGTTGCATCTGTGCCGATCATACCGTGGCGCTCTTCAATTGTTCGTATCTCTTTAAGTACCTCCTGCCCGTCTTTTTTGGGCAGCATGATATCTAGACAGATAAGATCATAGGGTACCTTTTCATTGAGTGCAATCTGAAATGCATCGAGGGCCTCTTCGCCATCGACAACTACATCACATTCGCCTAAAGGCGCTAAATACTTATGCATCAGTTTTCTACTTGCAAAATCATCTTCCACTACCAGCGTTTTCATTCTTCCTCCTCATGCAAAGCAAGTGAAGTTGTAAATGGGTTCCCTTCTGCATCAAAACTGAATTTCCAAAAACTATCAAGATCGGAAATCTCTTCAAGACTAAACAACACCGTTGGGAAGGACAGGTGTACCTTCACATCCTTCTGTTCAAGCTCCCTCAAAAAATTCCCACCCAGAACATTCAGAAGTTCCAGAAGGCAGTCATCAATCTCGTTCACCGACAGCTCATCCCAATCCGCAGCGTGTATATTCTCAACAATTTCCCGCTTGACCTCAAGTGGTAATGCAAGCAGCAATCGACCGCGTACCGGTTTATAAAACTCAATAAACAGTAGTTGTCCGGTTTCAAAATCACGTTGCCCATCCGCTTCAGTCACATCAATAAAGGCCATCTCCCCTAAAGTGTTTTGAGTTGCTCTTAACAGAGCGTTCTTGGCTTGCTCCTTTGTTACTTCACGCATACTACTCTCCCAGTACCTCGGTTACTTTTTCGGGTGTCATGGGCTTTCTTAAAATCCCCATAACATCCTTGTCTTCCAATTCCGTTTCCAACCGTTCATTTCCCATGCTCGATACTATCAACACCGGAAGCTGTTTCGTTTTATCTATCAGCCTCAGTTTTTTGATAAATGTAGCACCGTCCATTTTCGGCATATTTAAATCTGTTACAACTAGGTCGACTGCATTACGATTCAAATTTGAAAGGGCTTTTAAGCCGTCCTCCGCTTCAATAAAAGTACTATCCTGATAGCCGGCCATCTGAAAACAGCGTTTTATTATCATTCGAGAAGTGGCGGAATCATCTACTATCATAATCTTATCCAGTTTCATCTCTCACACCTCCTCATAATTGCCATTTAGAACCGGCATTTGAAACAACAATTGCTCCATCAGCCACTTTAAATCCTACCGTGCGGCTGTAGTTTCCCCCGGTATCCTCTTTAATTACACCAAACCCGTTTTTCCAAAGATACCGTTTAATAGCAATAGTGTTACGTCGTCCTATATCAAAATGTCGATTTTGATCCATTATACTCGACCCGCCGGCAAGTTTTACTTTTATATTTTTCTTATCAGCACCCTTTTTTAGCATATCCTCAAATAACTTAGGTAGGCCCGTGTCTGCAAAATACCCCGGCAGTTTCTTAGCTTTTTCGCTATTCACCTTTGAATCCGGCAAGGCGATATGTATAAGTCCAGCTACCTGATTGCTTGGATCGTATGCACATACCGCTACACAAGAACCAAGGGCATAGGTTTTTAACTCATCATCAGCTTTACTGCTTACTTTCCATTCCCCGATGCCGATATCAAGCCGCATCATTTCATCTCCCTTAACAGACGTACCATCTCTAGGGTCATGTCGTCTATAGCTACTAACTTTTCAGCACCCCCAAGGTTATACGCCTCCTTGGGCATCCCAAACACAACGCAGCTGCGCTCATCCTGGGCGAGGGTTCTTGCACCGGTAGACTTCATTTTTACCATTCCTTCGGCTCCATCGCGTCCCATCCCGGTCAAAATTACCCCTAAAGAATTGACTCCTACGTTTTCGGCTATAGAATCAAACAACACATCCACCGACGGTACGTGGCCATTTACTTTTTCTCCGTCTTTTACCCGTACAAGGTAACGACCACCCGAACGGACTACCCTCATTTGCATTCCGCCGGGTGCAACCAACACACGCCCGTTCATCACTCGGTCGTTATCTTCAGCCTCTTTGACCTCTACCTTTGAGATCGTATTGAGCTTATCGGCAAACATTTTTGTAAATTTCGGAGGCATGTGTTGTACTATTACCGTCCCCGGCATATCCGGCGGAAAAGCCTCAACAACCCTCTGCAGGGCTACAGTTCCCCCTGTTGAGGCGCCGATACCGATAACTTTATCGGTTGTACCGTGCAGCACGGCTCCAGTAGGTCTTTTAATACCCTGGCTGCTTTTATTCCGCCATTGGCTCACATCTACTGTAGAGGCAACCTTTATTTTCTGCACCAGCTCTTCCAGCATATCCTCCAGTTTGTTACCAAAACTGGTAGAAGGCTTGAGTACAAAGTCGATCGCACCGTAATCAAGAGCTTCCAGGGTCACCTTAGCCCCGGGGGCTGTAAGTGCAGACACCATAACTACCGGAACAGGGTACTGCGGCATAAGCCGGCGGAGGAACTCAACTCCGTCCATCCTCGGCATTTCCACATCCAGGGTCAGTACATCCGGCTTATTGTACACAATCTTATCGCGAGCCACATACACATCCGGTGCACTGCCGACAATCTCTATCTCAGGGTCCCGGCTTAAACCAGTGGTCAGGATCTTTCGAGCAAGTGCAGAATCGTCTATTACTAAAACCTTTATTTTGTGAGTAGCTGACAACTTGTTCATTCGGTTCCCTTTTTCATGTACAAGGCCGGCTGCACATATTGAAAATCGCGGTTATCCCTGCCTAAAGTTTCAGAGTGGCCGATAAAAAGATATCCGCTGTTCAGCAATACTCCACCGAATTTTTGTACTAGGGTTTCCTTAGTGGGCTGGTCGAAATAGATCATCACATTTCTGCAAAAAACGGTATGGAATTTTTTTCTAAAAGGAAATGAATCGCGCTTAAAATTGAGCCGCTTATAAAGGACCATTTTTTTCAAGCTCTCTTTTACACTGTAGCCGCCGGCCTCGTTCAGAGTAAAGTACTTGTGCAGCAGCCCGCGAGGCACCTGATCAAGCCGTTCTTTCCCATACGCACCCAGGGTAGCCTTCTCCAAAGCAGTTCTCGAGATATCCGTAGCCAGAATTGGCGGGCCTTCGGAAAAGTAATTCGGTCCAAAAAACTCAGCCAAGACAATAGCCAGAGTATAGGCTTCTTCTCCGGTAGCGCAGCCTGCACACCATACGCGCAAATCCTTGCTGCCCTCCTTTTCAAGCTGCTGAGCAATCTGTGGGAGAACCCGTTTTTCAAGAAACTCAAAATGATCTTTCTCTCTAAAAAAATAAGTATGGTTAGTGGAAATTTTATCTACCAGCTCTAAAAGGCCGGCACCGCTGGGATCATCAAGGACCGCATTGTAATAACTTTCAAAATCGGTGTAGCCCATCTGTCGAAGCAGCTTGTTCAGCCTTCCACGCACCAGCACCCGTTTTTTTTCGGTTAGGTGAATTCCAAACTTCTCATACACTAAAGCAGAGATTTGTTTAAACTCGTTGTCGGTAATATCAATCAAGCCTTCCATTCTTCTTTTTAACTCCAGTTCTGTTATTCAAGCACATACGAAATGAGTGCGCCCGTGTCAACTATTAAACTGACCTTTCCATCCGACATAATACTGCATCCGGAAAGAGCCCGAATATCTTTCATATAAGAGGGAAGACTTTTAATTACTATTTGCCTGTAGCCGATAATCTCGTCGACAAGGATTGCAAGTTTATGGTCCCGGGCTTGGGCAACAATCACTATGCCCTCTTCAACCCGTTTTTTCGCAGTCTCAATCTTGAAAAAGTCGTACAGCTTTACCACAGGGATAACTTCGTTCCGTAAATTGATAACCACATCATCCGTACTGGTCTGAGTAATTTCTACCTCAGCGGCTTTATGGAACTGTATTATATCAGTAATCGGCAATGAATAGAGCTGAGGCCCAACAGTAAAGGTTATCCCGTCAATAATAGCAAGGGTCAGGGGGATCTTAAGGATAAAGGTACTCCCCTCTCCTTCAACACTTTGAATATCAATTTTACCACGGAGCTTCTCGACGTTCTTTTTGACAACATCCATTCCAACTCCACGACCGGAAATTTCTGAAACTTTTTCTGCGGTTGAAAAGCCCGGTTCAAAAATCAGCTTCCATACCTCTTCATCCTTCATCTCATCGGGATTCCCCTGGATAAGTCCCCGTTCCAGGGAACGGGCGATTAAAGCATCCCGCTTCAGTCCGCCGCCGTCATCCGCCACGGTAATCCAGATCTCATTCCCCTCGTACCCGGCACTGAGGCTTACCGTACCGGTCTCCGGTTTCCCGGCGGCCCTTCGTTTGGCCGCCGATTCCACTCCGTGATCGAGGGCATTCCGAATTATGTGCACCAGGGGATCAGAAATCTCTTCCATTACAGTGCGGTCCATCTCGGTATCTTCACCGCTTATTTCCAGGTTTATCGGTTTTTCGAATTTTTTTGACAAATCCCGAACCAATCTCCGCATCTTGCTGAACAAGCCCTCCAGCGGAATCATCCGCATGGACATTGTGATTTCCTGCATCTCCCTCGAGATCTTGGATAAATAATTCGATGCCCGTTCAAAATCCGGCAGATCATAGGGCTCAAGCTCAGGATTATTAATAACCATCGACTCGGCGGTTATCATCTCACCCATCAAGTCGAACAGTTTATCCAGCCTCTCAGTATCTACCCGGATATCCCGCCGCTTAATTCGATAACTGGCAAACTGATCTTTCTTCTCCGGAACCTCTTTCCCCTGCTGCTCAAGGGCCTTCTCAATTTCGTCCTGTTTGGCTTCGCCCTGGTCTATCAAAATCTCGCCCAGCCGCATTCGCTGCATATCCAAGGCCTGGTCGACCGCCTCCTGCGAGGCAATACCCATATCAACCAGCATATCGCCAAGGGGTTTATAATCCCCCTCTTCTTTACTGGCAACGGCTTTTTCGGCACTTACGCTGCTGTCGGACAGCTCACCCGGCAGTATCTCCCCTGCATGAACCTTCTGCAGAGTGACATTCAACCCGTCTATGCTCTGGAGCAGAAGGTTTACTATCTGAGGATCGGGACTACGGGCTCCGGTGCGCAGGGTGTCCAAAATCCCTTCAATACCCATGCACATTTTCTCAAGAATGGCAAATCCGAAAAAGCCGGCGTTTCCCTTGACGGTATGAATAGCCCGAAAAGCCTCTTCAATACCGGCAGTGTTCGTCGGGTCTTTCTCAAGCTCAAGCATGGTTTTCTCAGCGGTATCAACCAGGTCGGAGGTCTCTTCAACAAATTTCTGGATCATTTCGGGTGAAATAAGCTCTTCGGTTAAAGTTTTCTTAGGTTTAACCTGGCTACCCTCAGCCGTTGGTGCGCTTTGCTCTCCCGCTTCGTCCACAGCTCCCGCTGCCTTATCTTCCGCTGTTCCGGATTCTATTTTCTGCAGATAGGGCTCTAGGCGTGTGTCAATTTCACTGGTATCTACCCGTCCCTCGTAAATAACTGCCTCGCCGCTGCTGGTATCCAGTCCTTCCGCTTGCGCCTCGATGTCGGATACCATCTGCTGCAGCACGTCTCCGCCGTTCAGTAGAATATCAACAAGCTCATCCTCAATTTCCAGTTCGCCCGTACGCATGGAATTCAGCACTGTCTCCAGCCGGTGACTAAACCCCTTAATCTTCGACAAACCGATAAACGAGGAGACCCCTTTGATAGTGTGCATTGAACGAAAAATATCATGAACAGTCTGCTCATCGTAGCTTTTCTCAAGATCCAAAATACGTTCTTCAATATCATCTAGATGATCATGAGTCTCTACTAAAAAAGAGGAAAGAATCTCGCTGTCCTCAATCAGCACCTCGTTTAAGTCTGCAGCTGCCGGAGTTTTACCTTGCTTCGAACTTTTTTTAGGTTCCTTAGATTGCTTCGGCGCATTTTCCGAAACCTCCTCCTCCGAGGACGAATCCGAAGCTACAAGTGCAGCCCCCAGTTCCTGCAGCTGCTGCAGGTTTTCTTCCGAGGAACCCTGCAGCACTATCTCCTCAGAGGCTTTTACAATTTTCTCTAGTATCTGAGCAACTTGTTCATCTTCTATACTATTTTGCAGTGTTTCGGCTGTTTCTCTGATTTCCGCTACAGCAAGCAAGTCACCATCTTCATACTGCTTAATTGCATCGCTCAGTTGTTGAAGCTCTTCCATATATTTTCCTATTGTTTCACCAACATTTTTACGACCTTCGCGAGGGAAGGGGCTTCAAAGGGTTTCACAATCCACCCGTTTACACCCAACTCCTTTCCAACCTGCTTTTTTTGAGCTGCACTTTCGGTAGTTAAAAATATCACCGGTATATGCGAATACTCCGGCTTCTGCTTAAATGCCTCTACAAATTGAAAACCGTCCATTACCGGCATATTCACGTCGACAATGCAAAGTGAAACTTCACACTTACCGCACTGATCAAGTGCCACTTGACCATTCTCGGCTTCAATAATCTCGAACCCTTCAGGCTCAAGAGCCTTTTTCACGAGCTTTCTAATTGTAACTGAATCATCGACACATAATATTTGACTGCCCATGCATATGCTCCTTTAACTTTTCTTAGAATAAGGTTATGTCTCCGTTCAACCCATTTTTCTGCGTATCTGATTCGTCAGTCCCCTCAAATAGATCTTCATCAATCTCATGGCCAAAAGCCTGCCACTCCTCACGGGTCGTAAAAAAGGACTTGAGCAGCCGCTTTACCTCGTCTGCCTGCTGCTCTATCTCGGCTTGGCTCAGCTGTACATTCTCTGCAGAAAAATCGACCCCCTCCTGAGCGAGGGTTTCAAAAAGCTGAACCATATGCTGTAAAATCTGACGGACACTATCCTGATACTGCAAATGAACTGTAACGTCATTAATATTCTTAGTAACCGAAGAAGAGAGTTTTTGTGACTCCTCAATTACCTCCGATACTCGGTCTATCTGAGGAGTTAACTGCTCAATTACCCCTGCATGCTTTTCTCCGCTGCGTGCCAGTTTTTCCACGGCGTTCTGCAGGCGCTCACCATAGGTTCCGATTGAATCTTTAACCGTATGCACCGAACTCTCTATGGTAGTGCTGATCTCATCGGCAATCTTCATGGTACTTTTGGCCAGCCCCTGAACTTCCGCGGCAATCACCGCAAATCCCCGGCCTGCCTGGCCTGCTCTGGCCGCCTCGATCGACGCGTTAATCGCCAAGAGGTTGGTACGTTCCGATAAATCGGTAATGGTGTCGGTAAACTGGTCTACCGATTTCATCGTCTTCTCGATCATTTCAAGCTCGCCTATATAGTCGTCGCGAATAATTTTAAACTCCTGGATCAGCTGCTCAATTCTCCGCAGTTCCTCTTCCATACGAACGGACTGAACCCGAAGCCCTCCCTCTTCAGAGGTAAGCTGCCCAAATACCCGTTGAATCAGGTCATCAACATCTTTGCTCCAGTCACCAATGCTGTACACATGATTGGTCAGCTCAAGAGTTGCTGTTTCTGTCTTATCGACAATTACCTTTGACATTATTTTCTCGGCATCTGTTGCTTCAGCTATTTTCCGGCACTGTACAGCAAATTTATGAAGGTATTCATCCTTCTCCCGTAAATCCGCCTTCAGCTCTTGCATCTGAACCTCTGAATGACGAATTTTCTCCTGCAGCAGTTGATTTTCCCGGGTAAACTTATCTATATTTTCCTCAGTCCGCTCCGCCTGTATCGAAGATTTAGGTTTCAGACGAACAAGCAGGACGACCAGTAGTGCCGCTGCAACTAAAACAGCCCCGTACACATAGGCAATAGTCCCTGTTATCAAGTTGATTGCAAGCAGCACTATTTCGAGGGCGGCCCCCGCTACACTTAACTTTTGCATCAATAACCCTCATACTTTTATCACCACCAATTATTTGAGATAATAACTTAAATTGCAAATTTAAAAATAAAAAATACAAATCCGGAGTATTACCCGGGTATAGGAGTTCTCCTCCGACTCAATTTACTCTTCTTCGGTCAGAAGTTCAGCTACCTCTTCCGGGCTTTGTGCCCGCAGCAGCATTTTACAGAAGGTCTTCGATTGGGTAATACGGGCTATTTCAGAAAGTGCTTCAATATGCGGACCCGATTGGTTGGGCGGAGCCAGCATAAGAAAGAAGAGATTACTGGGATTGCCGTCCAAAGCCCTAAAATCAATCCCTTCCGGGGCAATTCCAATTGCCAAGGTCAGGGTTGAAACGGTATCGGTTTTCGCATGGGGTACGGCTATACCCGCCTCTAGACCGGTACTTCCCTTGGCTTCACGGGCTAAGAGCGCATCGTAGGCAGCATCAAAATCATTCAGCTTGCCTGCATCGACAAGTACCTGCAGGAGTTCGCGGATAACCGCCTGTTTGGACTTGGATTCCAGGGGTACCTTTATTATTTCGGGCTTTACAAGGTCTACTAATGCCATTCTTTTACTCCATTTTTATTCAGGCAGGGCATCGTACAGATCCCACACTCGCTCTTCATCTTTTACCATAAGAACCGAACAGTGCACAAGCCGCATAGCTCGTTCAGTTTCATGATAAAATTCATCCCTACGGCTGCGGACATGTGAGAGCTCTCCAATCAGCAGCAAATCCGCATCTACCTCTTCGGCGTATTTCTTAATCTCCTGGTGCACCGTACCGCTGCGCTTCTCCAGGCTTGCGGATACTCCCTTGCGGCTCGAAAGTTTATCGACATGCTTCAGATAGCGTTCAGCGTCGGATTCTAAATCGTGGTGATACTCTTCCTCTTCGGAATCGAGAAAAATCCGCGCTTTTACCAGGTCGTTCAGCGCGCGGGTATTGATAACGTACAGTGCGTACAACTCAGCACTGGTCGATTTAGCCAAACAAACCGCATATTGCGCAGCCGTAATAGCCTCTTCGGTGCCGTCCACATATATAAGTATTCTACGTATCGGCCCTTCCATGGCGCTCCTCCTCCTTTTTTTCGAGTCGGTCCTTGACCATTTTCATCAATACAAACATATCCCGCTCGTTCTCCTCCAGCCGGTTATTGATGTATGCAACGGTCTCCTTCAGATCCGGAATGGCGATTTTCTCCAGAGCGTTCACCTTCCGTATTGTCTTTTTGACCTCCAAAGCTAAACGCATGATGGAGACCTTCAGTTCCGCAAGCCTTCCCATCATCTCCAGGGCCTGCTGAAACTCCTGCAGCGCCCCGTCTACCCAATAGCTGGTATCGGAGGGGCTGAAATAGGGGGGGTGCTCGGAAAAATCGGTGTCCACCACCGGCAGCTGCACCCCCATCACTCTCCGCTGCTTTATTTTTATACTGGATTCAATATTTATAACCCGGCTGATGTGAGCAACCTTTAATTTACCCATATCGATGCTGGCCTGCTTCAGAGCTGCATAGGCATCGGCCAGGGCTTTCTCAACTCGGCTCTGATAATCAACCGCCTGGTCAACCAGGTTCAGCAGTTCCAGTATCAGAATATTGCGCTTCTGATCCAGCAGTTCGTAGCCCAGCTCGGCAAATTTAAGCTCGTCTTTCAGCTTGAGAAGACTTGATTTTGTCGGCGCTACATTACGCATAATAGTCTATCCTTCGTAGTACTTCTCCAGCTCTTCATCGGTGACCCTGTGCAGCTCCTCAGTCGGCAGTTTCCGCAGTACTTCCCATCCGAGATTCAAAGTCTCTTCAATGGTACGATCCTCGTCTACCGCCTGGGACACAAACTGTCGTTCAAAGGCCTCTCCAAATTCCATGTACTTGTGATCGAGGGGAGTCAACTCCTCCTCCCCTATCACTGAGGCCAGGTTACGCACATCCTTCACGTAACTGTACGCGGCAAACAGCTGGCTGGCCAGGTGGGGATGATCTTCGCGGGTCATATCTCCGCCAATACCGTCTTTCATCAGGCGGGAAAGGGAGGGCAGCCCCGCGACCGGCGGGTAGATATTGCGGCCGTTCATTTCCCGTTCAAATACAATCTGTCCCTCCGTAATATATCCGGTCAGGTCGGGAATCGGGTGGCTGATATCGTCGTTCGGCATAGTGAGTATCGGCAGCTGAGTAATAGATCCTGAACGGCCCTCTATCATCCCGGAGCGCTCATAGAGCTCAGCCAAATCGGAATAGAGATAGCCCGGGTAACCCTTTCGGGAGGGAATTTCGCCGCGGAGGGTGGAAACCTCCCGCAGAGATTCACAGTAATTGGCCATATCGGTCATTATAACCAATACGTGCATTCCCTTGTCAAAAGCCAGATACTCAGCCAGGGTCAAGGCCGAACGGGGAGTTATCAGCCTTTCTATAGATGGATCATCCGCCAGAGAAAGAAACAGGGCCACATTCTCAAGCACCCCGGAACTCTCGAAGGAGTCGATAAAGTAGCGGGCAACATCGTGCTTTACCCCCATTGCGGCAAACACAACGGCAAAGTTACTCTCGCCACCCCGGATCTTTGCCTGGCGGGTAATTTGGGCGGCCAACTCGTTGTGGGGCAAACCGTTGCCTGAGAAAATCGGCAGTTTCTGTCCCCGGATAAGAGTATTCATCCCGTCAATGACCGAAATGCCGGTCTGGATAAAATCGCGGGGATACAAGCGGGCAGTCGGATTAACCGGCGAGCCGTTTACATCCCGCTCCTCCTCTCCAACCGGCGCCGGACCATCATCAATCGGCACCCCCAGGCCGTTAAAGACCCGCCCAAGCATGCCCTCGCTCACCTCCAGCGAGAGGGGCTCACCGCGAAATCGCACCCGGGTAGAGGGCATGGTAAGCTCGGTGGTACCCTCAAACACCTGCACTACAACCACATCCTCGGAGGTGTCCAGCACCTGCCCCAAACGGGTATGGCCGGTTTTATCAACCACCTCCACCAATTCCTGATACCCCACCGGATGGGTCTTGCGCACATAGACCAGGGGGCCGTCGATCTTATCCACCCCCACATATTCGCGGCCCGCTAACAGGCTTCTATCACTACTCTTCATAGAGAGACTCCAATCTGTCGAATGATCGTTCTAGACGGGCCTGCAGTTTGTCGAAAGAGGCCTCATCGTCGTTTTCGATGTTGAACTTCATCTTTACCAGGTCTTGCACCACCTTCATTTTACGGAGCCGGACAATGGTGGCCCCCTGCTTGATGGCATCCCGCCCCTTGCGCCAATAGGTAAGAATCAGTTCCAGCATGCGGGCCTGCTTCATAACTGTGGAATAACGGTCCACATCGTCAAATGCATTCTGCTGTAGAAAGCCGTTTTTAAATAAACTGCAGACTTCTATAACAAAACGCTGACTGTCGGGAAGGGCATCAGGTCCTACTAACTTTACCACCTGCTGCAATCGTACCTCCCGCTGGAGCAGATCCATAATCTCACGCCGGTCTTCGGCCCACTGCTCGCCCGCCTGCTGCGTCCAATAGCCGATAATATCGTTGATGTACTCGGAATAACTCTCTAACCATCCAATAGCCGGATAGTGACGGGCGTTGGCCAGCTGCCGGTCCAGAGCCCAAAAACAGCGAACAAAGCGCTTGGTATGCTGGGTTACCGGCTCGGAAAAATCGCCCCCCGGAGGCGAAACAGCCCCGATAATCGAGACCGAACCCTCTCTGTCCGAGAGGGTATTCATAATACCCGCCCGCTCGTAAAACTCCGCAACCCGGGTGGGAAGGTAGGCGGGAAAACCCTCTTCCGCCGGCATCTCTTCCATCCGTCCCGAGAGCTCACGCAGGGCCTCCGCCCAGCGGCTGGTTGAGTCGGCCATAATAGCCACATGGTAGCCCTGGTCGCGGTAATACTCCGCCAGGGTCACTCCGGTATAAATACTGGCCTCCCGGGCTGAGACCGGCATGTTGGAGGTATTGGCAATTAGAATAGTCCGTTCCATCAGACTGGTACCGGTACGCGGGTCGACCAGTTCGGGGAACTCGGTCAGCACATCGGTCATCTCGTTCCCCCGCTCACCGCAGCCGATATACACAATGATGTCCGCATCGCACCATTTGGCAATGGCATGTTGGGTCATGGTTTTACCGGTACCGAAGCCCCCGGGAATTGCCACGGTACCCCCCTTCGAAAGGGGAAACAGGGTATCAATAACACGTTGGCCGGTAATCAGTGGAGTGGTCAGGGGCATCCGTTGGGCAGTTGGTCGCGGGTTTCGGATAGGCCAGCGCTGCATCATCGTCAGTGTATGTTCCTTACCCGCCGCGTCCTCAAGCACTGCGATCTCATCGCTCACCGTATACTCGCCCTCAGGAGCAAGCGACTTCAGTGTTCCGGAGAGCAGCGGGGGCACAATTATACGGTGTTCCACCCGCTCGCTCTCCTGAACGCTCCCCAGAACCTGGCCACCCTTTACCTGGGCACCTGCTTCAAGCTCCGGCACGAAATGCCACTCTTTCTCCCGCTGCAGGGCCGGCTCTTCTTCACCGCGCTCTATAAAAGCGCCGCTTCGCTCCTTCAGCCGTACCAGGGGACGCTGAATACCGTCGTAGATCTGTCCCATCAGGCCGGGCCCCAACTCAACCGACAGGGGCATACCGCTGCCGTAAATCGGGTCCCCCGGAGCAATACCCGTGGTACTCTCATATACCTGTATAGTAGCATGGGTTCCGGACAATTTGATTATCTCGCCTACCAAACCGACATCTCCGACATGGATCAACTCCATCATCATTGCGTCGCTTATGTCGCGAGCCTCAATTACCGGCCCGTTTACCCTCTGTACTGTTCCAACTACCCGTTCACTCATCACTTGGCTCCATGCGTTGATAGATCATTCTACGTATCACTGTGGAATAGCGATCCAACCGTGCTTCGGCCGTATTGTTGAAGGCCAAACGGCCTTCACGGGCGGTTAGAATAACACCCTGCTTCTGTAAAGGGGGCTGATCGGTCCGCTCGATTTTTACCGAGCGCCCCGTCATAGATTTCACCTCCGCCTCCGCCTCGCGCAACAGCCCGTCGGTAATCAACTCCAGTTCCTGCTCCGATGCGTTTACTTTCAGCGCATCCTCCGCAAGACCGATCGCCCCTTCAACAATCCAGCCCTTCAAAATAGAACGGTAATCCGAGCGTTCGGTCAAAGCCTGCAGTTTCTCTTTGACCCGCCCCATTGCCTTGCTAAACAACTCCTCCTGGGCTTTCAGGAGGAGCTTACGCTGCTCGGCCTCAATGGCTTGGGCATTCTTCTTCAGAATCCCCTCGGCCTGTTTCCGGCCTTTCTCCTCCGCATCCCGGCGGATAGACTCGGCCTTCTTCCGACCGCCCTCAACTATCTCCTTGGCTTGGCGCTCTGCATCCTCGCTAATCTTTTTTACTTCAGCCTCGACCTGCTCCGATATTCCAGATAGCAGAGAAGTATTCTGCGACTCTTTACTCTTTTCAGGCATCTCTGCACCCCCGTTATAAATTAATCCCGATCGCCTGGTTTACCATTTCCCGCAAAGTCGGTCTCCCCTCCAGCGGTCCCTGGCGATCCGGAATCTCTACGATCAGGGGAAAGGATTGGGAAAACACATAACGATCTACTTGCCGGCGTATAAGCTCGGCGACCGGTTCGGTAATGATCACGATTCCCACCTGGCGGTCGTTCAAAGCCTCTTGAAGGGCAGATTGAGCTTCTTCGGCGTTTTCAGCCACCCGCCCCTCAACTCCGACCATACCAAAGCCGAGCACCGCATCATCTCCGCCGATCATAAAATACTTCATGCCCTAGAATTTACCCAATATCATAAGCGCGGTGATAAAACCAAATACCACCAGCCCTTCTGCCAGCGCAATAAAAATCAAGGCCTGGCTGGCCAGTTCCGGCTTCTCACCGATAGTTCCCATCGCCGCCGAACCAACGTTGGCAATCGCAATACCGGCGCCAATAGCACCCATACCGAAGGCGATCGCCGCAGCGATCAAACCGAATTTCATTACCCCCGCCTCTTCAGCGCTTATCACCTTTTCCTGCTGAGCGGTCTCGGTTTCCTGGGCAAAGGTATTTGATGCAAACACCAAGCTGGCAAAGGCCATCACGATCAGCATAACAATCAAACTTATCCGCAGACGGGATACAAACCAGCGTTTTTCTTTTTCCATTTCAGTAACTCCTTATCGCTATTAAGAAAATAGCCGAATACGGCTATTTTCGTCGTTTCGCTTGCCGCGAAGCGGCATGCGAAACTACATGTATATTTCTCATCCTCCCGCGTCCTTACTCCGAACGCAGAGAAATGGGAGCATACGCTCTTCCGTTGCCGGCAAAGTATTTTGAGAAAAACTCATAATAGTTCAACCTGAGAGACTGGATGCCGGCCGACAGCCCCTCTAATCCAATTACCAATGCATTTCCCAGCAGCAAAATTAAATAGGACCACACCGTAAAATTCCCGTTGGAGGCGGCCATCTCCGCAATCTGAAAGAAGGCCATCATTAAACTTACGTGGGCAATTCCGAGACCGGCGACACGCATAAAGGAGAGGGTGTTCGATAAATAGCCGGAGAAGATCTCCAACAGCTCAACCAGCCACTCCATAATCATATCCAGCACATTCACCGAATGACGCTGATCCGGCGGCAGCCTTCGATTGTGTCGGGCATGCTCCAGTACCGGCTTCGCAGCCAATAAGAGTACAGGAAGACCTAAAAAGACCAGCAATACCGGTCCCTCCGGCAGTTCCTTATAGTCATGCCCGGCAAAGTAAAAGGCAGTATACGTCCCGGCGGCATATATCCAGCCGACCAACAGGCCTCCATTGCCCCACACCAGTCCAAACCAGTCACGCCTGCGGATGCGGTTCACCCAGTTTATGAGCAATCCGGTGGCAATCACCGCAATACCAAAAAAAATCGTCAGAAGCAGAATATCGGACATCGTTTTTACGCTGCCCGCCCCGCCTTCATGGCCGGCCACAATCCCGTGATAATCAAACCACAACGGCGGCAGCAGAGAGGTTCCGAAGTAGGAGCCGAACAAAGCCCCGCTGACAATTGCCGCAGCCCCGCAGTAACTGATCAGGGGATAGATCATGGTCTTTTTCCCCCGTTTACGCGACCTCCGGTCGCCGATTAATCCAACCAGCAGGACCACCGCACCGTGGCCCACATCGCCAAACATCAGAGCAAACATCGCCAGGTAAAACACCGCAACCATTGGAGTCGGATCAATCGACCCGTAGGTGGGTATTCCGTAATTTTCTACCAGCGACTGAAAAGGCCGCAGGGCCTCAGGATTTTTCATCTGCACCGGCACCTGTTTCGGTACCTCCGGGTCGCCCCCCTTATGGGGGGTATGCCACTCCAGATAACAGCGTCCCTCGGTGGCCTCCATCAGAGTTTTGGTCACCTCTTCTTTCTTTTCAGCCGGCAGCCAGCCGGAAAATAGATAGGTTCTTTCGGTTTTACGGTAGTAGCCTTGAATCGTGCGCAGCAGCTCGCGCATGCGCAGTCCGGTCCACAGCCGTTCGAGGGTTTCCGAGCGGTCCTCTACGGTCCGGCTCAAGCCCTCGTGCAGTTCCTGCTGCTTATAGCGCAGCGATTCGAGTTTTGCATCTAACTCCTCTACCGGCAGGCGTGTTTTGCCTTGCCCGTCCCCGGAGTCCTCCTGGTACTGACGCTCTTCCCAGCCGTACTTCTCCAGCAGCCCCTCTACCCGGCTGTTGTCGCGCTTAAGGGTAATGAGGAAATCGATCGGCTCGCCACCTCCGGCAGAACTCGACTCGAAGCTGCGCCTTCCGCAGCTGCGCTCCCCTGCTCAGGCAGATACACCGAAGGAAGCTTAGCAATTTCTTTTTCGAAGGCTGCCCGGTTTTCCTTGGGCAGGACACCGGTGTGCACCGTAATGTAGGCATGGGAACCCTTGGCCAAAACCGGGCCGCCGGCACCGGCACCACTCCTGCCTCCAGCCCTATCTTTAACTCCATCCTTTGCTCCAGCTCGGCCGCTACTCCCGGACCCGCTCCGGCCCGCGGAACGTCCACCCTCATCCGGCATCTGCCGGCGCAGCTCCTGAAGACGCAGAATCTCCTCCTGCACCTCCTTCTGTTTATCCCGGATCTTACGGAATTCGCCGCCGAGTTTATCTATCTCCCGCTCAGCCTCGGACAGATCCAGCGGCTCCTGGCCCTGCTCTTGGCCGGACTCACTTTCCTTTCCGGCCGCCGACTGCCGCTGCCGGCTTTTCTTCATTCACCTTCGGCTGCGGGGTAAAGCCCACCGTCCGAAAGTAGGCATCCAGACGCAGCCGCAGTTCGCGGGCCTTTTCCCTGTCATCCACCGCCGGAACACGCTCCAATCGCGAAGTCCAGTCGGCGGGAATCTCGCGCACATCGATAAAATCGATCACCCCCACCCTCAGCAGGGCTTCGGTGGCCGCTTCCATGTCGCTCTTCAGAACCGCAGCAACTAACTGCTGCATTGAAGTAGTAGTTATCATAACAGTTCCCGTATCCCCTCTTCGGAGAGGCCATAGTATTTTGCGTTGATAATACTGACCAGCTGCGAAATCTCTTTCCGTTTGAGAAACACATACGCCAGTATTGTTCCGATAGTAAAGGGGTACCCCCACAACAGACGCCGTACCTCATCGCTCAGAATCCGGCGCAGCAGGTTCTCAACCAGGCGCAATCGTTCGTAGGGATTGCTCTTATGCTCACTGGTAAAGCTTTTATAGCTGGAGTAGTGCTGAGTCAAAAGTATATTCAGGGCCTCCTCAGGGCCCTTCTGTCGAAAGGCTTCACGGAGCACATCAAACCCTATACTTCCCCCCGGCAGAAACACATTCCACGAGTGCCGTTTTTCCTTCCCGTAAAAGGAGACAAAGCGCACAATCCGGTCAATATTCTCCAGATCAACCTCGACCTGAATCACCCGCTCGGCCACCCGCCTGTCCTGCTTCGAAAGTTGTGCGGTCTTATTCATAAGGGTGGTATAAAACAGGCTGTCCAGCTCCAGCTCAACGTAGAAGATCTGATGTTCGTTTTCGATACGGTCCAGATTGCGACTGAGAACCGCCTCGTAGGGGCTCCCGGCAACTGCATCCACCAGCTTGCCCGAATCAGCGGCATTCAGAATACCGTCGATGTCAATGGAGTGAACTAAACGGCCGTGATACAGGTAGGAGGAAGGTTCGGTTTCCCTCCGGCCTCTGATGTTACGGTCGAACCAAAACCGCAGGGCGTTCTTCACCGTATCAACCTCGTACCGTAAAAGAAGGGCCTCCACAAAATCGGCGGAGGGTCCCTGCAGATACTGCAGCAGCTCCCGCACCGTCTCAATCTCGTGGCTATACAGGGCAAACTCCACCGCCCGCAGATCCCCGGTGGCCGCATACTGCTCTAGGTCCTTGGCGTACAGCGTCGACCCCAAAGCCGTCACTACCTCTTCAATACTGCTGCTTTTCATCAAATTGGAGAAATCGCGGTCCGAGAGCAACTGCCCAAGCCGGGAACGAATCTTCGCGTTTATAAAACCGTACGTTTTTAACTGTCCGGCCACAATTTACCCCTCTTTGCCCTCTATCCTTATCCTCAATCCGTGTCTATTCCTCGCGCTGATACGCAGGGATAGTCAGATATTCCACAACCTCATCGGCAATAGCCTCAATACGCTCAGCCTTCTCGCGCTGCAGCTCCGCGGCCTCTTCCTGGGCCTTCTTCCGGGCCGCCTGAAATTCTTGTTGAGCCTTCTGCTGCGCCTCGCTCTGCATTTCGCGGATCCGCTCCTGTGCCTCGCGCCGTGCGTCCTCTACTATTTTCGAGCTCTCTTCCTCTGCCCTTTGGGTTTTTTCGGAAGCCTCCTCACGCGCATTCCTGACCGCCTCCCGGGCGCGCTCCTCTTCCTTCAGTACATTATCCACCGTCTCTTGCATAGCTACATTTATACCACACAGTGCAATAAGCGAAAAGAGGAGGGAAATAATATTATAAAAATGCAATCCCCCAGTCCCCCCTCCCGTGTCCAACCCCTGCAGCAACGGCCTCAGCGCAGCGGAATAAGAATCCCGGTCGGCGTGGGAAGAACGAAGTTTTCAGACAAAATCGGTATTAATTATCCATAAGAAAGCTGCAGTCAGCCGCCCGTGTTCGATACAGGAGGGAAACAAGAACGATCATATAAAAAGCGTACTTGCACTCAACCCTTTCAACTTTTCATTTGAATCTGCACCTCAGTGATATATTTCTCTGCATCCCGCTCGACAAACTGATCGATGATGTTGAAATTGATCTTTCGCTTTTCCAGCGAGATACCTCGATCCATCGCCTCGGCATAGAGCCGTGCAAAAGTCTTTTCAATCTGCTCATAGGGCCCAAGTGATAACCGCAGAAAAATTGCCGCTATCTATGTTTTTTACCTGAACCCCTTCTCGCTCGATCGCTTCCTCTTCCCGAAGGTCCGGCAGAAAGGCCCCAAAGCTTTTTTCGCCATTTTCATAGAAAACGACGGTTGGGTAGTAGTAGAAGTAGTCGGTGCCGTAGAGTATATCCTCTGATCCTATCGGGAGGTAATAACGGGTGGAAAACTGCTTTATGCACACATGGCTTGTGTCTATGCTCTCCATCTTTTCCTCGATGAAGCAGATCTTCCGCTGAATAACCTCGTCAATTCTTCGAAGTCGGTCCCACTCCTTGCGGATAACGGATGACTGTTTTTTCAGCTGGTCAAGGGTGTAATGAATGTCCCGGGTATCCATGTACGATTGGATCTGCTCAAGCGAGTATCCCAGGTTTTTCAGATACCTGATTGTGGCGAGCTTGTAAATCTGATCAAACTTGTATAGTCGGTAGCCGCTTTTTGCCTCACGACAGTAAGGCTTGAAGAGCCCCATCCTGTCATAATAATGAAGGGTCTGTACGTTCATATTAAAGAGTTCACTTATTTCACCAACACTGAGAACGTCTTTCATTCAGTTGTTACCTTTTGCTCCTTATGTAGGGTATACCTAATGCAGAAGGCTCCCGGCTTTTACCCACGGCAAGAAAGAGTACTACCACCGTGATAACATATGGAAACATAGTAAAGAGTTGTGATGGTACAGGGATGCCGGAAGTTTGCATCCTGAACTGCAATGCCTCGGCCGCCCCAACGACGAGGGCAGCAAGCAGAATCCCCGGAGGATTCCGCCGCCCGAGGATAACCACCACCAGGGCGATATACCCCTTCCCCGAGGTAATATTCTCCATAAAGAACCCAAGCAGGCCAAGGGTCAGATAGCTACCTGCCAAGCCCCCAAAAAATCCGTTTGCAATGGTTGAAAGGTAGCGAATACGGAACACATTAAGGCCTGCGCTGTCGGCTGCCTTAGGCTTTTCACCTACAGCGTGTAGATTAATACCCCACTCCGTTCGATTAATAAAAAACCAGGCGAAAAAAATTGCTACAAAGGTAAAATATACGAAAAGGTCTTGATTAAATAGTACAGGCCCTATGAGGGGAATATGCGATAGGACCGGAATGGGAATCTTAGGAGAAACCGGGCATTCGGGCAGCGTCGTTGTCTTACCGAAAACAATAAGAAAAAGGAAGCTCGTAAGTCCCATAATGAAAAAATTGAGTGCGAGTCCTGCTATTGTCTGGTTCACTTTGCAGTGGATACTAAGATAGGCATGGATACTACTTACCGCGATCCCGCCGGCAATGCCTGCACACACGCCAAGCAAGACGCTTTGCGTCATAAAAGCTATGATAAAGCTGAAAAAAGCTCCTGAAAGCATAATGGCCTCGAGGCCGATATTTAGTATACCGCTTTTCTCTGAGAAGGTTTCACCTAACCCCGCTAAGGTTAGAGGCATAGCCATCCGCAATGTTGCAGAGAGGAAGGCTGTGAGGGTAGCAATCAGTCCTGTTTCTATCATACCTTTTTTTCCTTTCGGCTTTCTGCAGAAAATGTAAATAACGACCTTCTCGAGAGGATCAGCAGAACTATCGACCCCATGATAATCCAGGAAATGGAGGCGGGAACTCCGGCCTGGCGCTGCATACTAAGCGAACCCACCTGCAGGGCTGCTATACCAAGTCCCGCTGCCATTACGCCGAAGGGATTGTTCTTCCCAAGCAGCGCTACTATGATAGCAACATACCCGAAGCCCGGAGAGAAACCCTCTAGCAATTTATTGTGGATTCCTGCAATCTCTCCTACCCCGGCGATCCCTGCAAGTCCACCGCTAAGCAAAGATGATAAAACAATGTACTTCCGCACGGGTATTCCCGAGCATAGGGAAGCCCTTTGATTCAGCCCCACAACCCTTAGCTTATAACCAGGGGCTGATTTCCACATCAGCACATAGACCAGCACCATAGCTATGACTGCTATGAGAAAACCGAGGTGTAGGCGCGTGGGATACATGAGCATAGGAAAAATGTATCCATCCGGGAGCTGAGGCGACATCGGGAGTGGATATTCCGGGTCTTTTAACACTGAGCGTACAAGTATACCCAGGATGTTGATAGCGATGTAGTTGAACATGATGGTATTGATGACCTCTGAGATACCGAACCTGGCCTTCAAATAACCTGGAATAAGGGCCCATACCCCGCCGGCAATGAATCCCGCTGTAATTCCCAAGAGAATAGCGAACACAGAGGGAAGACCGGGAAGGAGAAAGGCAATTGTTGTGACAGCAATAGCCCCTAAATAGATCTGCCCTTCAGCACCGATATTGATAAAACCGGTCTTGAAGCCAATAGAAACTCCGAGACCAGCCATAACCAGCGGGGTTGCCCGTACCAGCACCTCTGAGAAGCCGTACAATGATCCAAATATACCTCTGAAAAAACTCACAAATGATTCTTGTACATCGCTTCCGACAGATAGAATGAGTACTACCGACAACGCCAAGATAATAACTATAATCAAGATGTATGAAAGTGCTGATTTCAACCGCTCCACTACTCTACCCGCCTTTCAGAACTACTCCCTGCTGACTCGCCGGCCATCAGACGTCCAAGGTAGTTTACGTCCACATTTCCATCGTTTTCAAGCACCGCCATTAGTCTCCCGTGGAACAACACAGCTATCCGGTCACTCAGCGAGAATATCTCGTCTAAATCGGCAGAAATAAGGAGAATACTGCTTCCAGAGGCCCTCCGCTCAAGGAGTTTCTGTCGCACAAACTCAGTGGCACCGATATCGAGCCCGCGTGTAGGGTGGAATGCTACAATCACCGGGGGAGATCCCGAGAGCTCACGGGCAAGGATCAGTTTCTGCTGGTTTCCTCCCGAGAGGTAGCGGACCGGTTTACCGGGCCCTGCAGTTTTTATGTTATAAGTGTCGATCATCTCTTTCGTGGCTTCATGTATACTCGCATATTTAATAAAACCTGATCTGACATACTCCCGCTTAGAATACATCCGAAGGAGCACATTTTCCCGCATGTCCATATCCATGATCAGTGCATCGTTCTGCCGGTCCTCGGCAATATACCCAAGTCCTAGGTCCTTCCTCTGCTGAATACTCGCCGAACTCACGTCCTTACCGAGGAGCCTGACTTTACCGGCGGAGCAATCCCTCACTCCCAGCACCACCTCGGCAAGATGCTTCTGCCCATTGCCGTCAACCCCCGCAATGCCGATCATCTCTCCTTTCCGGATGCTGAGGGAAAGCGGCCCCAGAACAGCTCTTCCATTCTCCTCTACCGCTAGTTCATCGAGACCTAAGCCCTCATCTTGAGGGGACACAACGTGAGGTGTCCGACTGATAGTCTTAAGTTCTCTCCCAATCATGTAGTGAGAAAGCTCAACGCTGTCCGTATCGGCGGTTTTTATAGTAGCTACGTTTCGTCCGTCCCTGAGAATTGTTACCCGGTCCGTAATTGCCAACACTTCTGGAATACGATGGGTAATGATGATTACCGAATGACCTTCCTGCCGGAGCTTTTTCAGCACATCAAAGAAACGCTCGGTCTCTTGAGGTGTGAGAACTGCTGTTGGTTCATCAAGGATAAGAAGCTCAGCATTTCTATACAGAAGTTTGATAATTTCTACCCACTGTTCCCCACCGACAGAAAGAGAAGAGACTTTATCAGTAGGTGAGATGTTTACACCATAGGTTCTGAGAATCTCGCAAATCTTCTCGTCTATGCTCCTACGGTTGGGAAAGGGATGCCCTTCGGACTTTAGACCGAGGGTTATATTCTGTGATACAGTGAGGGTCGGAACGAGCATGAAATGTTGGTGTACCATACCTATGCGATTATCAATAGCCTCACGGGGCGACTCAAAATGGACATCCTCCCCCTTCCAGGTGATTGTCCCGGCGTCCCGCTGATAGATTCCGTATAGGATATTCATAAGAGTTGTCTTTCCGGCGCCGTTCTCTCCTAAAAGGGCGTGAATTTCTCCCCGCTTCACCTCAAGTGAAACTTTGTCATTCGCCGCTTTTCCAAAAAAATACTTATCAATATCCTCCATCAAAAGGGTGCTGTCGGTACTCACCATTCCTCCCGTCTTTTATTCTCGTTCATTCACAGAGAAGGTTTCCCGGTCAGTTGTAATGGTTGGAATACTCGACCGGGAAACCGTTTTTTATGACAAAAACCTTAAGAAGTCGGCTCCTCTATAATGGGCACATCGAAACTTCCATCGATGATCTGCTTTTTCATTTCAGAGATTTTAGTCTTGACTTCCTCGTCTATTTTTTCTTCGAAACCGTGGTAAGGGGCGATGTCAACTACACCTTCTTTCATACCCTGGTAGAATACTCCCCCTTCAAAGTTATCGTTCTTCACTTTTTCTACTGCGTTAAGAACAAGTTGGGGAACGCTGTAAATAGTGCTGCAGATAACAGTATCCGGGGCAATCGAACTCTGGTCCCAGGAATCTCCGGTGGCCATAAGTCCTCGTTCTTGAGCGGCCTTAATGACACCCGTTCCTGCCTGATTCGCCGAATGACTAAGCACGTCGGCCCCCTTATCAGCCATAGATAAAGCAGCTTCCTTTCCGAGTGAAACGTCGGTAAAAGAACCGATATACACGTCGTAAACTTCTATCGACGGATCGTAGTTCTTTGCACCAAGTTTGTATGCCTCGAGGATCTTCACGATAGAGGGCTGCTCAATGCCGCCGACTATTCCGAGTTTACCCGTTTCCGACATCGATGCGGCGAGGTAACCCATCAAGTATCCTGCCTCTTCACACGCTATTACGTAGGAAGCCACGTTCTCAGACTGTGAGTTCGCCTCTATTGCCATGAAATTGGTGTTAGGGAATCGTGCCCCTACTTTCACTGCCGGCTCGCCGAATTGGTAACCGTGTCCGATTATCAAATCATAGCCCCTGGATGCATAGTCTGTGTAGGCGGCCTCACTGTCGGCAATCGAAACCTGTTCGGTGTAGGTGGTCTCAATCCCGAATTTCTCTTCGGCCTCTTGGAGACCCTGCAGGGCTACTGCATTCCAGCCCTGGTCATTTGCAGGCCCCGACAGAAGGAGAGCGACCTTCATAGGACCATCTCCCTTTTCACCCGATTCCTGCTGTCCCCCGGCAAATACCGTCGATACAGTGAACAGGAGCACCAAGCCAATCATCAGTAATCTCTTCATCATTTTCCTCCTTGCATTGCTCTCGCAAAGCCCTTACTAAAATTTGGAACTTTTTTCTCTTAGCACACGGGTGCAGACTTCCTCCGCCTCTCGCGCAAGGCGTGTTTCGTCTATACCCGTAAGAACTTCCATCGCTAAAAACGACTCTACCGTTCACCATGGTGAGCCACACCTCTCCAGTTACCCCGACTCGTGCAAGTAAATTACCGGGGTCGTGGAGGGCCCCGGCGAGCTCAATGTTCTTGGTATCAATCATAAACAAATCAGCTCCCATCCCCGGCCCAAGTGACCCGAGGTCGCTGCGCCCCATCATTTGGCTCCCCCCTTTTGTAGCTATCTTTAACATCTCGTAGGCTGAAGGAGCTCCACCACGAGACTTGCTGTGGTAGGACTGCATGAGATAAGCCATCCGAAGTGAGTCAAGTATATTCGAGCTGTCATTGGTCGCAGATCCGTCACAGCCCAAGCTAAGGTTCATTCCATCCTTTTGCATTGCAGGAATGTCTATGATGGGGAAACCACCAAGTGTAGCAGGAGCAGGACAGTGGGAAAGGCCGGTGCCGGTTTCTGCCATTACCTTATACTCTTCAGGTGTGAGCTCCCACCCATGGGCGTACCACACATCGGGCCCCGTAAAACCTATATCCTCGCACCATTCAAGGGTACGTACACCCCAACGATCTAGCATTGGCGAGTTCTCCCCTTCTCCCAGATGGGTGTGAAGGTATACTCCCTTCTCACGAGCCAAGTCCAGGGATTGTACAAAGGTGTCTTTATAACAGTTTATCGGTTGGCACGGAGATATTACAATTTGCCCCATGCTGTAGGGTTCGGGATCGTGGTATAAGTCAATAAGCCTCTCACAATCGGCAATAAACTCCTCTGTAGTTTCGACCATCTCTTCGGGCACATTTCCGCCATCCTCATAAGGAAGAGTGTTGGCACCACGACCAGCGTGGTAACGGATTCCGAGCTGCCGTGCAGCTTCCATCTGACGGTCAACAAGCTGCTTACCTGCCGCCCTTGGATAACAGTATTGGTGGTCGAAGGCGGTGGTACAACCGTGTTTTATCAAGTCGGCCATCGCCGTTAAGGAAGAGTAATAGATTACATCGGGATCGATAAGTTTAAAAATCTTGTATATTTCTCCTATCCAATCGAGGACCAGCATATTCGGGTAATCGATCGTGGTGAGGTTCCTTACGAAGGTCTGAAAGAAGTGGTGATGTGTATTCACCATCCCCGGGTACACGAACTTCCCTCCCGCGTCAATTGTCTCATCTGCCGGCTCGTCAATCCCCTCGCCGATCTTTAGGATTTTAGGTCCTTCTATAAGAATGTCGCTATCATGATACACTTTATCGTTCTCATCGCAGCTTACAATTGCTGCCGCATTCTTTATAAGTACCGTCTTTTTGCCACTCATCTTCCTCTCCCCTCGTACACAATGCTATTAGTAGTTCAAGTATGTGACTGATTATAAACCCTATAGTTACTATAGGTGCAAGAGTAAAAATAAGTTTTTCATAATGATCCCTTCCTCTCTGTGGAGATAATTTGTCGGTTTCTGCAAAGGACATGGACAGAAAATCGAGACCAAAAGAGATGTCTCTACAACCGCCCGAATATTTGCTGTGTATTCCCAATATTCGATAGCATGTTGCAATTTTCCTTCGGTGCATTTTTGAAGCTTGACAGCAACGGTCAGTTCTTCTACCCTTTGGCCATTATAAGATAGAAAAAATGAATATAACTAAATTGTTTCTGCTTCACCCAATATCTTTATACCTCAAGTTCACCTGCATATGTATGCTGATGCTTTTGTATACCTTTTCCGCATACCCAGCTCCAACAGACCACGATCTGAGGGTACAAGAGGGTCATATCTCTCTATCGGGAAGCCCTAGTTCAGCTATTCTTGCCTTAAGCGGAGAATGGAATTTTCTGCCCAACCAGTTAGTTCGTACCCAGTCAGAATCGGATAAATGGACCCTCCTTCAGGTGCCCAGAGAGTGGAGCCGGGCTGTTAGCCCTGAAAATGGATTAGAGCTGGGAACCTATGCGCTCAACATACACGGGTTGGAACCGGGAACGGTGTATGCTGTCCACCTAGGGGAAATAGGGGCGGTAGCCCGTGTATTTGCCAACGGTCGGTTTATCGGAAAAACCGGCGAGCTTAATCCGGAACAGGGCAAACCACAGATTTCCTTTGCCCGGCCTGTCTATTCTTTCATGCCCGCCAGGGCATCAACGAGTTAACCCTCCAGGTTGCCAACGGCGACCTTGCAGTTGGCGGTATGTGGCAAAAAATATTATTTGGTACCGCACATGCGGTCTATCAGCATAGATTGCTTCGAAGTGCCCTGGAAATGTTTTTTATAGGTGGAATTTTTCTACTCGGCATGTACTATTTCTGGGTCTACCTTCTGTGGCCCGGCCGGCACTCCTCCCTGCTGCTTGCTTTATACAGTTTTTTAGTAGCCCTGAAGTCTATCTTTTCCGGACAGCAGATAATTTTTACCACTTTGCCGAGCTTTCCCGATATGCTCGGAATCCGCCTGGCACACCTGGCCACAGTGATCTCCGTTCCTATTCTCTTGCAGTTTTTCCGCTATTTGTATCCCGGTATCACCGGGAAAACAGGCATTCGTTTAAGCTGCGGTGCCGCTCTCCTGCAATCGCTTATTATAGTGTTTTTTCCACCACAGATTTTTCAGGCAACCGCATTTATGTACCACGGGGTTATTGCCCTGCATGTACCCTATGTAGCTTGGATTTTTTATCGAGCCAGACGGCGGGGAGATTCCGGGGTACCTATAGGAGTTATCGGCTTTGCAGTGCTGCTGCTGACGGGAGCAAACGACATCCTCCATGACCAGGGCGTCATTCAAACCACATACATGTGGAACATCGGTTTTTTCTGCTTTCTCTTTGCCCAATCCATACTACAGGCGTATCGGTTCAGAACAATCAATGAAGAATCCGAGCAGGTAAAGCTGAATCTGAAACAGGCAGTTGCTAAGCGTACGGCTCAACTCACCCAGGAACGTAATAAACTATCCCACATAGCAAAAACCGACGGACTTACCGGGCTGCATAATCGACGCTACGGAATGGAACAGCTGCAAAACGAGCTTAACCGTGTCAGGCGCTATGGGGGCTGCATGGTGGTTGCTCTGATAGATATTGATAATTTTAAGGTTATTAACGATACCCATGGGCACCTTGCGGGTGATCAGGTCTTAACCAGGATAGGCAGCTTGTTTACCGAGGAACTGCGAAGGGTTGATTTTAGTGCCCGCTGGGGGGGAGAAGAGTTTCTGCTCTTTTTTCCCAATACCGATTTAGAAGAAGGGAAAATAGTGCTGGAGAAACTCCGTGAGTTCTTCAACAGCCACCTCTTTCACAGTAAAACCGAACCTTTCTCCGTAAGTTTCAGTTACGGCCTAAGCGACTTTAAGGGCGGGCAAGAGGAAGTGGAAGAAGTCCTGCAGCACTGCGACTACGCCCTCTACCACGCCAAGGAAACCGGCCGAAACCGAGGGGTAATCTATTCGGAGGCGCTCCAACCGGCTACTTCATCGGAGCGGCCATCCTGATGTCTCGAATATTGCCCAGCATATCCAAACTGTAGCAGCGCTTTAAGGCAGGTTTTCTGTTGTGGTACTCTTGAACCACTAGAAAATCGGTGCAGGCGGGAATTTGGATAAGATCACCACAATCCAGTTTTCTCAGGAGCTTGCGGCTTTTCATCACTTTTTTCATTGAGTACTTCTTGCCGGTGGACGGCTCGTAGTAGGCCTCATCCGGCCCTTTCGTATCCAGCGCCAGAATCTTCCAGACCACCTGTGCCCGGCGCCCTTCATCGTCAAGCACCTCGTAATTAAACTCGTCCACCTCAAGCAGCATGCCCGGCACAATCTCTATATCATTCCAAAAAAGTCCCATTGCCTGAGAGTATACACTGTATTGGGTAAAGCTAAAAAGGGGTACAAAAAAAGAGCCCATGTGGTGGTGACCACAGGGGCTTAATTCTTTATTAAGGAATGCTTTAACTTTTGGGCAGCACTGGATTCGAACCGGTGACCTCATGCGTGTCGAGCATGCGCTCTAACCAACTGAGCTAGCCGCCCCGATATTTTGGTACTACTTTATGAGCATCAATATGCCTTAAAACAAATTTTGTGTCAAGGTATACTTATTTTGGCTCAC
Organism: Spirochaetia bacterium; assembly: GCA_034520965.1. Taxonomy (GTDB): domain Bacteria; phylum Spirochaetota; class Spirochaetia; order DSM-16054; family Sediminispirochaetaceae; genus DSBN01. The sequence continues at coordinate 207,209 of JAXHMY010000001.1, forward strand.
CATTATACTTTATCAAGGCAGCCACAGCTTATTTCAGGCTCATCAATATCCGCTCCAGGACCTTAGCCCGGTCGAGGGGTTTCACAATATAGTTTTTTGCCCCTATCATCAGAGACTTTTTTACTAAGTCCTGTTTTCCCAGGGCGCTGATCATTACAATTCTGGCCTCTTTATCGAATTCTAAAATCTTCTCCAGAGCGGTGACTCCATCCATTTTCGGCATGGTAATGTCCATGGTAACTAAATCCACGTTCGGGTACAGTTCCTTATACTTCTCAACACCCTGTGCACCATCAGTGGCGGACCCGACAATTTCAAACCCCTCAGAGGTAAGAATTTGATTGATCTGTTTGGTAACAAACATTGAATCATCTACTATCAGCACCCGGTAGTTATCACCGCCTTCCTTGACTCCTTCGGGGCGGCGCTCATTTATGCTGGGAAAATCCGCTTTTGTCTTCATTTTTCTTCCTCCTATGCCCTTTCCCGCACAGCAACGTTAATTTCAATTTTACCTGCTTGCAATTCAACCGGTACAATCAACGCCTCTACTCCACTATTTGAAACTTCCATATTGTCTCCGGTGATAATTGCCGGAGGTGTAAGATCAAATTTGAAGCCGAGCTCATGCAGTTTGGTTACTGCCTGACCGGTTATCATGTTAGCCAGCTCAGAGATGGTTGCCTTTGCTAGATCATCCATTGTCTGAAGCTCTTCGCCGTTCATCTGCGATGCAATTGTCAATGCAACTGATTTCTTCATGTCAAACAAGACCCGTCCCTCTACATCGCCGGTTAAACCGACAATTACCGCCACACCAAGCACCGGCTGAGACGTTGACTTCAGAAATAACTCGCCTCTTTTTACTTCTTCGCTGAGTACTTCACGCAGCACATTAAAAGCCGCTTCTACAAATGGGTTGATATATTCAACTCGCATGCTAAGTTACCTCCACCTCGTAGTCATTCAAAATTAGTTTTATCATCTATCGCTTTCTATATGCACGTACCATTCCGTTTGAAATATCTTCAAACATATCCGAAACGAGCTCTTCCTGTCGCCCGAGTATCAGAATACCGCCGGGTTTTAATTTTTCGCTGAATTCCTGCGCCAAACCATCCTGCTCATCCTGCTTCTGAAATGAAAGGATATCACGGGCTACTATCAAATCAACCTCAGGAAATGGATTGGAGTGCAGTACATTATGAAATTCGAAAAAGATTGCATCCCTAATTTCTTTATTAAACTGTAAGCCGTTCTTTCCCTCGACGGTATAATCTTCGAACTCATCAGATAGATCGGCGGAAGAAAAAATCAAGTTAGGCGCAGTTGAAATATTCAGCAAATCGTTATCGTGGGCCCACACTTTCAATTGGCTGTTGGGGAAACTCTCCTTGAGGATAATCCCCAGAGAGTATGTTTCATACCCCGCGCCACAGCCCGGGTTCCACACCATCACATTGCCCTGCACCTGGAGCTGTTTGAGAATCTCTTTTACCGCACTACAGTAATCGTTTCCCCAAAAACCGCCTGAATAGGGCGAGTAAAAGGGCTGGAGAAATCGGTCGGCATCCTCCGCTTCCTGGAGCTGGACTTCAGCACCTTCCTTCGTGCGCTGCTGTCGCCACTCCTCAAAGCGGCTGCGAACCCAATTACGGTTATATTCGGTTACGTGAAAACTACGGAAAGTTTGAAGGGTCTCGACCACAAAGGCGTAATCAGTTTCTCCGGATTTTTCCGCTTGGTCCTGCTCCGCCTCGGGTTCTCTGACCGGTTGCGTAACCAACTGAGGCTGAGCACTTGCTTCTTCCTCGTGGCGGGTGTCGCCCAAAATCTTTTCCACATCAAGAATTAAATAGAGGCGGCCCTCATTTTCAACGACCCCCTTAATAAACTTGATATTGATATCACCGAAAATCGGATGCGGCGGCTGAATAGATTCAGAATTAATTCCTACGACCTTATCGATTGAGTCGACAATAACCCCTATTAAGTAATCATCCAGCCGCAGGATTATCATATCCTCAAAACTGGCTTCTTCCCGCTTCGGGGCCGGCAGGTTAAACATTATTCGCAAATCAATAATCGATATGATATCGCCGCGCAGGTTATATACCCCACGCACATACGGATCGGCATTAGGTACATAGGTAAAGCGTTTAGCCTTGGATATTTCCTTTACCTTCATTATATCAATACCATAGTCTTTACCAGCTAAGGAAAAGGTGACCATCTTATAATCAATGTTCTCAACTTTTACAGCTTCTTCTTGTTTTAACTCGTCACTAATAGTGCTCATACATCCTCACAAATTGAGTCTTTAGGTAATCTGAGTAGAACGGCGCTTCCGGTTCTCTATTTCACGCCGTAAACCAAGATCCAATAGCTGACTTACATCGATGATCAACGCCACTGTTCCATCTCCAAGGATGGTAGCACCGGCGATACCCGGAATATTGGTGTACTTATCTTTGAGGGGCTTGATAACCACATCCTCTTCACCGATCAAGGAGTCGACCATCAAACCCATTTTCTTCTCGCCGCTGCCAACTATAACTACATATTGGGTCTCTTTTTGGTCATTGCTCGGAACCCCGAATAAGCGGCTTAAGCGCAAAAGTGAAACTACATCTTCACGGACATTAAAAACTTCGTAGTTGTCAATCATCTTTACATCGCCCGAATTAATGCGGTGGCTGTCCACTACCGAGGTAATCGGGATAGCATAGATTTCCTCTCCAACCCGAATCAGCAATCCCTGAATGATAGCTAGGGTAAGGGGAATTTTAATGGTAATACGGCTGCCCTCGCCTTTTTCGGACCAGACACTCACATTTCCGTTCAGTTTTTCAATCTGCTTTTTGACTACGTCTAATCCCACTCCCCGGCCGGAGAGGTTCGTTACCTGCTTGGCTGTCGAAAAGCCCGGTTCAAAGATAAGGTTAAAAGCCTCAATTTCAGTGAGCTTTTTGTTGGGATGAATCAGTCCGCGGTCTACCGCCTTCTTATGAACCGATTCAACATCGATTCCTTTTCCATCGTCCTCTACCTCTATAATGATCATGTTGCCTTCGTTACTCGCCTTCAGCATGACATGGCCATCAACCGTTTTACCCGCAGCCTTCCGTTCTTCCGGACTCTCTACACCGTGGTCGATTGAATTACGCACACAGTGAATCAGGGGGTCCAACAGGTCTTCGATTACCGACTTATCAAGCTCGGTATCTTCACCCTCAATTTCCAGTTTTACGTTTTTGCCTATCTCCTTGGAAACATCCCGCACCAGACGGGGAAAGCGGTTGAAAATCTGGCTAATAGGAACCATTCGGATCTGCATGACTCCTTCCTGCAGATCACTGGTATTACGGCTGAGGTTTTGAGCTGTACTGTTAAACTCGTTTACCGTGTTCTTAAAGCGGGTCTCGAAGGAGTCGTACATGGTATATAAATCGCCAAAGCGTTCAATCACTTCGGCTTTGATTTTCTTTACCGAGGTACCCTCCTGAATTCGTTCAAGATACATCGGAAGACTGTCAAACAGCTCCCGCAGCTTCTCGTAGTAGACCGATTTTACAGAACTCAGTTCTCCCTGAGCATCGACAAACTTGCTGCTGATTTGATTAAAGGTCGCCTTGGTAATAACCGCCTCACTGACCATATTCAGAAGATTATCTATGCGCTTCGAGTCGACCCGCAGCACCGAACCTGAACCTCCGCTCTTTCGCAGTTCATGTTCTTTGGAGGGTTTGGGCTCGGCCTTGGCAGCCGGTGCTTCTTCTTCGGAAGTGTGCTCCTCGGGAGCTGCGGCTTGGGCCGCTTGGGCGGGTTGGGAGGGTTGAGCCTCAGCTTCGCGGGTAGCAGCCTGGGCTGGAGCCTTCTGAAAAGGTTCCGGCTGCTTTTCGACGGCTCCGGCGGCTATTTGATCGACGGTGGTTATTTGCGTATCTGAAACTACATCGGGTATGTGCACCTTACGTTCGATCGCATCTACCGGAGAATCGGTAGAAACATAGTAATATACCACCGGAAAAAATTGATCTTCGTACAGTTTTTCAAACTCAGGAACAGTTTTCAAGACCGTTCCAATATCCTTCATAGCGGCAAACACCTGAATTCCGCCAATGCTGTTCATGGGATGGTCCTCGTTGAACTCAACCATCACCTGATATACCGTCTCGCCGGTTTCCGCCGCAGCTTTTAGCTCGAGCAGATCATACTCTGACAGGGTACTTTCCCCGGAACCCGCCGCCGTTGCTTGTGCAGCTGGGGCAGGCTGTGCAGCGATAGGCTTTCCTCCCGACTGAGGAGCAACTGTGCCGCTTTGCAGCAGAGAACGCAGTTTCGACTGGAGGTCGGAAATGTCTTCGTCATAAGAACTTCCCTCCTTCTGTGCAGACAGCATTCCCTTTATCACATCGATTGAATTGAGCAGAATATCGACTACCTGCTCGCCGGCATGAACCTCGTTACTGCGGATAGCATCCAGCACATCTTCAACCAGATGGGTAAATTCAGACATTTTAGTCATCTGAACGGTAGCGGCGGCGCCTTTTAAAGTGTGGGCAGCTCGAAATATTTCGTCGATTGCATCATGATCGCTGGGATCATTCTCGAGCACAAGAATATTCTGCTCAAGCGCATCAACCTGCATCTCGGCCTCAATAAAAAAGTCCTTTAGCAGTTCCTCGTTGTTCGGATCCAAATAGTCACTCATTATGGCATTAATCTTCATATATAACGAACTTTAAGTCAAGTATAAACTTTACAGAGAGTCCAAAATGTCGATATTCTGAATAGAGTCTTTTTATTGAAACTACAGCGTTATGCTATACACTATTCCACATAGGAGTTTACTGGTGATGAAAAAAAAGCAATTTCTCTTTATATGTCTGCTGAGTGCGGGACTAATACTGCCCGGCGCGGGATTTTCCGCCGACCTGACTATCCCGGAGTTCGAGCTGATCAGCCGCGGATACTGGCAGCAAGACAGCCTTATACTTAGAACCCGGGGCCGCACCGAGCTTCAGGTATCCGGCGGCTACAAATTCGGCGGCTCGCTGCTGCTGGGCTTTGAAAGCGAGAACCTCGGCTATGCCGGCCGGGATACACCTGTGCTGGATGACTACCCTGATGATAGCACCTATATTTCAGCGCTCAGCGACTATATGGAAAATCAAACCACTCTGCAGTTTCAGGTGCCAGATTACCTACCGCGACCTGTTCGACACTCCTACCAGCCTTACCTATTTTGTCGGGGCGCAACGACCGCCTGGGCTCGGCAGAGGTTTTTCCAACAGAGTTTGGCTCGGCACCGATTGCCACCAGATATCAGGGCTACTTGTACTTTCCGCAAAATGAGTACCGGGGTATTCACAGCGTACATGGAACCGGTATTGAACTGTCCAGCAGCTTCGGAACCCAGTGGAACCGCAGCTCCGTGTATCTCTACCAGGACAGCTCTTTAGGCGAAGGGAATTACTCGGTGGATGGCCGTTTTTTGTCTCACTTCGAAAAGCTTAAACTGGAGTTGTTCGGGGGTGCCTCCTTTCCGCAGAAATCCTACGGACTGTATCGCGGGGGCATACTGTTTCACTACAGCCCGGCTGAAAGGGGGGAGTTTTTCTCTCAAATAGGCCTTCCCTATTACGATCCGGCGGAGAGCCTTAACATCAACGATTTTTACTTTTTATTTGAGCCGCGGATACACTTTGAGTATGTCAGTGTAATTTTAACACTGTTTTGGCACCCGGCTATGTATAACATGCAGCCCACCGGCGACGACGGCTCCGCGGACATTAACTTCAACCTGCAGTTTGGCAATCCCCAGCAAAGCCCGCTCAGCGGCGGTGTTGAAACCAATTTCACCCTTGAGACGGAGGCTTCCAGTGCCCAGGATTTTAAACTGAAAGTAACCCCCTACCTGAGTGCAATCACCAGCGGGGTAATGTGGAATTTTATGATACACGTCAATCTCCTTCCCTACTCTCTTGGTGAAGATATGGTAGAAGGTATCCTAGGCGTAAAGGCGGAGTTTTAAAATGAAACGATTTTTTCTAAGCATCATCGTACTAGGCGCAATAATGCAGCCCCTGTGTAGTCTGGAGGTAACAACTCTGCTGCACGGCGGGAATATCCTGTTTGACAAGGAGAAAGAGGCAGTTGAAACGTCGCTCAGCGGTACCGACTATTATTACGGGCTAAGCGTATATGGCAATCAGCAAATCGACGAGAATATCACCCTTCATGCCGGTATCAAATATGACCCGGTATTGCGATACACCACCTATACCACCATTGAGTTTGCCCGTGATTTTTACCAAATAGAGGTAGGTCCGTTTTTCGGCATTTTTAACTCGTGGAACCCGGTGATGAAGAGCGGCATTTCCACCTCCATCAGGTTCGACTATCCCGGAGTTGCCTTTGCCTCTTTAAGAAGCGACAGCTCGATTGCAGCCAGATTCACCAAAGCCGGTGATTATATGCAGGAGCATAACCAAATTTCGGTGGGCTACTACATTCCCCATGCAATCTGCTCCCTAAACCTCACTACAAAACGTTATGTAAGCCAACAGACCAAAAATCTGGAGGTGGATGACAGCTTTACCGAGTACTCTTTTGAAGTTGATATATTTCAGAAGAATGTTCCCGTGCGGGTACTGCTTTCATTTGCCTATCAACAGCTGGAGAGGATTTATCCTAGTTCTACCAACAGCCTCAATTCGATGGTCTTCGGCACAGATTTTAGAATAGAGGTCTCCCCCAAGATAACCCTGCTCGCTCGAATCGACAGTAACATATACTCCTTCGGAAAAGCCGGAGACGGGTCCCTGTCACTGCCCGATTCCGGAGTGGGTATGTACCTGTTCCGCAGTGAGCTGGGAGCTGAAATATATTTTTAACAAAACAGGCACTTTATTAAGAGCAGATTTATGATTCCCGGGTAGAGATAACAAAAATAGCAAAAAAGATAGAAAAGCCCACCGTAGGATTATACCCACGGTGGGCGGTTGAAACTGATTAAATAATAATCTAACTAAAGCTTTCAGCTAACCAAAATCAAGTAGCAAAGTCTAAAACAAGGCAATATATATACACTTGCGATTCAGAACTACTCGTTGCCGCCTGCTTGTTCTTGTTCAGCTTCATCCTGGTGAAGTTTCTGCTGTTCAAGCGCTCGCAGAACCTGCAGTTCACCCAGTCGCTGCCATTCAGCATTCCTTCGAGAGGTTTCACGCTCTTCAAGAATACCCCACAGTGCTTCGTTATCAATCCCGCCTTCATCAGGCATAACCGCAAGATCGTAGGTCAGAGTTACATCTTTGATGTACGCAATGGTGTCTCCACCCATTTGTGATGCATCCTTGTAGATGACAAAGCCCTTCAACTTACGCATTGGGGTGAGCTTCGGGTAAAGGGGCATGCGCCGCAATTCTCGATTGCGTACGTCATCTACGTAGTTGGGGTTTAACCACCCAAGCTCTCTCCAGCCCCTAAATTCCATGTAATCGAGGAACATATTTCGTTCATTCCCATCCTGGTCTTCCAGGATAATCCCGATTCCATTGGGGAAGTTCGAACCATAGACGTTTACCGCAACCTTTTTCAGTGCTCCTACGTTCTTTACCACACCGTAGCCCTCAAACTTGCTGCCTTCGCGATCCTGTTCATCCGCCTGCATGTAGGCAGGAATCTCAAAGGGAGGTCTGATTATGGCATAAGAGTTATAAGGTTCTTCGGGAAAGTGAACCCGAATACCCATAACATTTTCACCAGCAAACTGCTGGGCATCATCTCGTACAGGCGCTTCCTGCGTGTAGGAAAGCCGCATATTCTGTACTGTCCTAGAAGATGAAGCCAGCTGTACATCCCAATTTTCAATGGCTAGGGACGTAACCATCAGCTCCTTTTCTTCTTCGGTGAAACCAACACCTGCTTTTTCGGAAAAGTCAACGAGAGTTGCTTCGTTATTTCCATCCTCGAGATCCGCGGTAAGAGTCGAAAAATCGATGAGAACCGATTCCTCTGCGGTAACAGAAAAACTTACCACCAAAAGCATAATACCAAGTAGAATTCCGAACCGTTTCATCCAGTGCTCCTTTTTAAAACAGTTTACCTATTGCATTTAAAATTATACGGAACCAATTTAGTTTGTCAACGATTTTTCTTTTTTTTTCATTTCGTTGAGTCCGTGTAGTCAATTTTAGGCTGTTCTCCATTTACTGTAAAGACAATTTTTTCAATTTGTGGATAATTAAAGGTAATAGTCTTACGTACACAGTCCAGAGCCTCCTCAAAAGAGAGCCGGGACTCACTTTCCTGAAATATCACGTGGATCGAAAAATCAATAAAAAGTCGATTCTCCCGCAGCATAAGGGTCTGTAAAATACTCTCCTGAGGCAGCACTGCCACAGAATTCACATCAAAAGGACCTAATATGATTTCCTTCACCAGTAGTTCAATTTCCTGCTCTGTTGTCGGTTTAGTCGGCAGCACACGTTGCTCTCCAACACATTCTGAAGAGCGGTATTCCGGGAAAAAGAGTACCTGCCGGTGCTTATCAGTTCCATTGATCAAGAAGAGAAGCAGAGAGACCGTGAGGCTCACCGCTAGCACTCCAACTAAAATAATTGTAATTCTATCCAGGTTTTTCACCAATTACTCCCGTACGGAGGGGTTTTCGAAGTGTTCGATAAATCCGTGAACGCCATTATAGATGCCTTCTGCGATTTTCTTCAAGTGAGCTGCACTGCGCATTTTAAAAGCTTCCGCCCGATTTGTCACAAAGCCGATTTCCACCAACACCGAGGGCATCTTTGCATCTCGGACTACAAACCAGGTCTCTTCCTTTAAGCCCCGATTCACGTGTAAATTCCCAACCGAGGCATCCAGATTGTCCAGAATTTTTTGAGCCAGTAGGATACTTTCAACTGTGTACTCCTCTTCAAGCATCGTATTTAGGATTGGAGCTACTTCTCGGGCTGATTCATCCAAAGTAGCCGGGTCGATCAGCTTCCGGCGGTAATCTGTGGGCAGATACCATACCTCAAAGCCTTCGGCCTTGCTATTTAGGGAAGCGTTCGCATGAATTGAAATGAAAATCATCGACTCACGTTGGTCAAGTTCAACTCCATTTGCTATCTGGGTACGCTCCTCCAGGGTCAAATACACATCATTCTCACGGGTCAGAACAATATTCTTATCAGGGTATCGGCTGTGAAGACGATCTGAAAGTTGACGGGCTACCTCCAGCACAAGATCTTTCTCCATTATCACCACTTTATCACCTTTTTCCTCGAAGCGACCAAGCGCTCCGGAGTCCTTCCCGCCATGGCCGGCATCAATGATTATAGTGGAAATGTAATGCTGATTTTCCTTTTGTGTGTAAAGGCCTAAAGTTTCGATTATATATGAAGCATCTTCTGAAGAAAACCAGATATCCCCGGACTCACCCCGCTGGGGAGGTTCTATTGATTCAAAGGAGTTGTAATTAACCAGCAGAAACGCAGAACCGAGACTATACACCAAGCTGGTCTCACCCTTTTCGATACTACCCATCTGCCGCATCGGGTCCCAGACCAGTTGAGCTCCGGTTTTGCTGCGAATCTCTTTCAGTGCCACTCCAGGCTCACCCCACAGAGGCAGTAAAATACCCAATAGAAGTCCTATAAAAAATATGTTAGAAAACCTCTTCAGGTGTATCACTATTCAGCTCCGTAAATACAATCTCTATCGGCTGCGAGCGGAGAACCGCCTGCCGAATGCTTTCAAGCAGCCACACTGCCCCTTGGATACCCCCACGCAGAAAGGCGTTCCAGAGTATCGCTCCTACCACTATATCGGCATATTTCTCTTGCTCCGCAAGCTGTACCCGGCTCAGCTTAATGACTTTATTCCAGGCTTCTTCGAAACCCTGGCCATGCCAGTCTTTGGAGCTTTCCGCTGCAATATTGGGAAGGGTACACACCGCGATTGAAGGCTCCTTCGGTGAAGAGAGCTGCTCATAACTGCGGCGAAGGTCTTTGTAATCCGGCATAGCTGCAAAAACTCGCTTATTTTCCCGGTTTTCAACAACAAAAGCATCCGGAATCCAGGCTTCTTTTTGCTGAAACAGAAAGCGACGGGTTACAGAATGATTGGGTTGCAGGCGGACAAATACAGTTCGACAGGCGGCTTCGGCCGCATCGACTGCGGCGCTGCGTTCAGGGGCCGCACTGATAAAATTCCCGCTTTTCTCGACGTTATTAGTAGGAAAGTCAACCTTATCACCCGGAGAAACCCGAATAAACATCTCCTCTATCCATTTGATAGAACGAGCATGATCGCTGTTCTCAACACTGTCCACTATTCCGGGTATAGATATAAAGGCCCGTTCAGCGGATACCCAGTCTCGAGTGGGCCCCAGAGTCTGGGGCTGAAGCCCCACCGCCAGCTGAAGTGCATTTCCGGTCAGCTCAACCCCGCTGGAATAGGGGTACGTCCAGCCGGACATATAGCCCCCGGACAAACGAGCGGCAACCTCGCCTATCACCGCCCTCCGGCCGTCCCACTTTACATCGCCCTTTGCCGCACCGTTGCGAATTCTTAATGCCCGTACAGCGTGTATAAAGACCTCTTTCACGGCCTCAAGTACATTTTCGTCACAGTTCGACGGTATAGTATGACCCATTTCAATAAAATAGGGAGGAAAGTAAATGTGCCGGTCTGCAATTCCGGTACACACTACCTCATCCCCCAGAGCCAACGCATCTATACTAAACTCCTGCCCCTTGACGTACTCCTCTACAATGACAACCCCGGTTCGGGAGAACCGGCGCGCCCGGTCGACTGCAGTCTGATACTCATCGAGGGTATCTACCCGGCGAATTCCGCGGGCCCCCATATTATCAACCGGCTTCACTACCACCGGAAGCTTGAGGTTCTCCAGCGCTGCATCCACTTCACCACCGGCGGGAAGCTTTGCAAAACGGGGGGACGGAACTCCGGCAGCCGCAAACACCGTCCGCATTCTATCCTTGTGGCTGGCGTTAAGAGCTACCTCCGGCTCTATTCCTGGCAGCTGCAAGGCCTTGGCCACACTTGCCACGGTATAAGAAAAATCGGTACCCGCAGTAAACACTCCATGCAATTTTTCGTCTTTATGTATCTTTCCGGCCGCCTCGACCATCCCCTCGATATCAGTCAGATCAACCGGCACAAAATGATCGGCAAGTTCGGCACCGGGAGCCTTCGGATTCCCATCGGCAACGTATACTTCCCAGCCCTGCCCCCTTGCCCAGCGCAGGGCCGGCAGCTGCATAACCCCGGCGCCCAAAATGAGAACTCGTTTTGCATCTTCAGTCTGTCCGTTCATCCGATTCTCCAATACTGTAAAAAATTTCGCTCACCTTCTCTGCATACAGCTCAAAGGTATCCCCAAGCCTCGCCCCGCGGCTCACCCATCCAAGCGGTGAAAACAGCAATGTGCGGGCTGTATCCTGGACAGTCTTCCGCGCATTTTTGTGCTGAACACCGGCCGTCCCAATCAGTGGGAACCGTTCCGGATGATGACCGGTCACCCTGACCTTTCTGATTTTGAAACCAAACCGTGGTAAAACTCTACGGGCAATTGCCGGGCTCCAGACCGTATGATGATCCCGGGGGCTCTGCTCCAAAAAGCCCTTTATGGAGCGGGTGCCGCTAATCCCCGAACTGTTGGGAGTAGAAAATGCAAACAATCCGCCTATTTTAAGACAGCGGTTCGCCTTGCACAAGATGCGGTCAACCCGGGGAAAATGTTCAAGGACAAACCACATACTTATAACGTCGTATCGCTTTTGACTGCCCTTCAGATCTACTTCAAAATCTTCAAACGTTCCGTTCCAAGCCGGCAGCTTTAGTTCGCTCCGCACATAGTCTACTGCTGAGGCTGCCGGATCAATGCCCTCAGGCTGATACCCTGCCTCATAGGCTGCAGATAGAAAGGGCCCGTAGGCACAGCCTACATCCAGGAGGCGGGGAGCTTCGTCTGCAGTAGCGCCGGCAGTTCGCTTTTGGCTAAGCCGGTGAATCACAGCCATACGGCGCTTGCCCATTTCCCTGATAGCATCGAAGTCTTCCAGATAACTGCGCCCGTACTGACTGCGGTACTCATCAAAAAAGTAATTTTCATTGTAACGGGGCTGTTCCGGTCGTAAGAAATCAAGCTGATACAGCAAGCCGCAGTGGGAACAGCGAAAAAAGCTGCGGTCGACACTTCGCAGCACCGGCTTGGCGCCCAAACGCCCGCATACAGGGCAGTCACGAACTTCCGGAGGCCGCAGGTGGCCCAGGAACTCCCCGGGTGAGCGTTTTTCCTGCGGTGCGGCCTCCTTGGCCAATTTCAGCACCTGCGCCGGCGAGGCCAGGAGTCGCAAAAAATGGCGGGAGTGGATTCGCCGTACGCCCACGGACGGAAATCCGGCCAGATGACTCAAGCGACGGTGATATGTGCTCGGGTTGAGCAGTATCACCCCGCAGCCGGCGTAGGCGGCCTCATAGGCGGTCAGACCAAAACTTGTGCACACCAGGTCATATTTCCACAACTGTTCTGAAAGCTTCGCAGGAGCTTTTAGAACTTTTACCTCCGGCGGCAGGCTGCGGGGGCCGAACAGCGGGCCCAAGACTACCGTAATATCAGCTGCAGCGAAACCACCCCGCTTAATGAGCCAGCGGGTACACAATTCGGTTAGAAGCGCCGGATCCTCACCACCAAAACTTACCAGCACACTTCGGAAGTGGGTCATTGAAGCTGTGGCAGCACTTTTTTTCTGCTCGGGGAGGGAAAGAAGTCCAGGTTCAATCAGGTTAGCCGGTCCGAACCGTGGTGGTAGTGGAAAAGTATCAAGTAAGTAGGAAAAGGACCGACGGCGCGACCCTCCTTCATCCACGCCAATCATGGGTATGCCGGTACGACTCCACCAGCGAAAATCTGACTTGTCCGTCGCCCGCCGGTCTATCAGCACAAAATCCCACTGTGACGCGGTAATTGACTGAGCATCATGAAAGAAACAGCTCGAGTCCAATCCGTTGACGTCGGCCATATCGTAAAATACATTTTGCCATTCCGAAGGTTTAATGAAAACTCCGACGGAATCTTGCGGAAAGGTATACAGTAACTGGGTACTCCACTGCAGAGCCCTACGCAAATGACCAGTTCCATTGCCGGGTGTAACCGAGGGTGCCCACAGAAAACGGTACGAGCCCATATTCTAACCTGCAATCATATGGAGCTGGGAAATTCCCCGAATAAGCTGTTTGGTGGTGATCGGTTTACCCGAATACAGTGTATTAAAAATGGTTTGCAAGCGACGGTAATCCCGGTCGGTATCCAAAGTAACCCTCATCCCGGGAAAAAAGCACTCCTTCGGAGCCAAGGGCCGATAGACTCTGAAGAGGTCAGGATGATTGTAAAGATACGGACAGACATGCTCTCGATCATATCTGCTTTCGGCCTCACGGTGGGCCCTTAGAAGTGCTTCCGCGCGCACACACTCCACACCTGTTCCAACCGGCAGACCTTCAAACCCGCTGTAATCGATCTGCCGCTCCCACTGATGTTCCTCTTGATGCATCAGGTAGAGCTCTAACAGCTGAGCCCCACATTCGCCACTCACTAAAGGATTATCGCCGGTAGCGCGGATAACCGTATCAACCTGAAAATGATTGATTGCATCGGCATAACGCTGTAGAACATCTTCCTTAGGCCCGATAAATGTTTCAAATCCGGCGGCTTTTGCATGGCCGGATAATGCCTTATAACTGTCACGATCGGTTACCAGGGCATAGATATCCGCCGGAACCTTCTTCAGAGCCTCCATTGCCAGCTCTACCACAGGCCTTCCACTCAAAGGCAGCAGCGCCTTCTGAGGCAAACGGGCAGAATCCAACCGAACCTGCAGGAACACACCTACTCTACTCATGCTCAGGAACCTCCCAAAGCTCAGTCACATCCCGCGCATCCATAACAAAACGATACTGATTCAAAGTCACCCACTGGCGGACTTTTTTAAACTTTTTCAATGCTGAGAAGAGTGAACTTCCCGATCGAATATAAAAGGGCAGGAAGCGACTCCACGGCAGGGTGCCCGCATCTCCACTGAAACGCACCGACAGGTTTTTCAGGAAAAAAAGTTTGTAGCTCCCATCGGGAGTAGTATCTTCGGCCGGCTCGGAGGCCAGATAACGTATCCTAAAAGCGGACTCACACTCAATGGCTTCCCCCCACATATGAGCCCGAAAACCAAAGTCCATCTTTTGCCAATAGGAACTCTCAATCAAGTAATCATAACCACCGGTCAGCAAAAACTTTTCCCGGCGATATATGCCGCTGTAATCGAAGGGGAACAGTGTTTTCATATCGTTTTTTTGGGGCAGCATGGGCAATATCCGCAGATTGCGTTTGTGAAAGGCCGGTACCATGATTGACGGGACTGTCTCCAGTTTGGTGTTTTGAATAATTGGGACCGAACAGAGACGGTCAGCCTCCACAATCCGCTGCAGCAGGTAAGTGTTCAACTGTGAGCTGACTTTCATATCGCTCCACATCACAAACACAAACTCTCCAGCCGCCTCTTTCATCCCCATATTAATTTGTTCACCCCGGCTCATATCTTCATGCAGCAGCAGGAATTTGATCCGCGGGTATTTTTGCGACAGAGAATCGATATCATAACTGGCGGAGGCACTTTCTACCGATAAAATCTCAATCTCTCCCAGTTGCTCCAGCTCTTTAAAATACTCCTGCCGGTAAGGACGGCTGCCGCGGTGCAGAAGCAGTATACTGAGGGGCGGACTGACCTGCAGGGAACGGTCTTCCCTGTTTCCTCCGACTATTGTGTAGGGGACCCTTAAAGACTTAGAAGTTGTAGGTATAGTACTCATCACAACTCCTGCATAATTCGGGATAATCCGCCTCGATGTGCCGTCGGTAGTATTTATTTCCACGCCCCCATATAGTCTCAATATCTTCTTCAAATATATTGCCCAGAGAATACTTTTGCTGCAGATCCTCACGGCACATGGGAACACTGCCGTCAATGAGAATCGTAAGGTCCCGCTTCAAATGCCAGCACGGAAAACGCTTGATTGGCGATAAATCGGTCACTTTCCGCTCCGGCAAGGCACCGCAGAAGGAGTCATATTTCTGAACAATCGGAGAGACATGTTCTTGCTGCTTCCAGTACCGGTAGAACTGATCCAGCTGCTCTTCGTTTTCGCGCATGCGAACCGCCTGCACATATACTAAGTCGGGAAACAGCCGGCATAGCAACTCGATAGAGGCCTGGACATCCTCCCACTGCGGTCCGCGTAGCTGGTTATACATTTGTCGTTCATGAGCGTCAAGGGATACAATCCAGGTAAGCCGATCTCCAACCGGTACACCACCGGCAGTTGCCCCCTGCCCAAATTGACGACCAAGTTCCTGCAGGGTCGCCAGGGACCATCCGACACCGGATGTTTCAATTACCAGCGACAGAGCAGGTCGCTCTAACACAGCAGTGACAATATCAACAAAACGCGAGTGAAGAGAAGGCTCTCCCCATAATGAAACTCCGATTACGGCATCACCACATAGTTTTTCTACCTTGTCGACCATCTCTGTCCAGCGTTCAAGAGACATTTCCCCCCGTCTGCTCAGCACATCACCACCCATCTGTGGAAAAGCGCAATAACTGCAAGCCTGCGGGCAGCCGTCGGTAATCTGCACATTCACATACGCCGGAAGGGTGCGCAGCAGCTCAGGTTGTTCTTCGATAATCCGCTGCACCGATTCGGCAGAGCTTCCTCCGGCGGCGATAATAGCCTTCAGCTGATAAAAATTACGCCGTGTATCGGCGGTTAAACTTACCCGTAAAAGCCGCTGGTCTGTCGGAGCAACTTCCGTCTCTAGATCGAAGGCATTAATATCTTTTTGGACTACCTCAAAAATGAAGTCCCGGCCGGCAGGAACAGCATAGCGTTCGGCCAGCTCGATAAGCTGGGGAAGTGCGCTTGCTTTGAGAATTTCCGGAGTCAGCCCCCGCGGATATCCGTCGGCAAAGGTGTAATCGGCAAAATAGCGCCGATGGCTGTGCTGCATCTTTTCCAGCAGCCCTGCATCCAGCAAGGGAGCATCGCCCCATACCAGGAACAAGTCGGCCGGACTGCCCTCCGGACTGCTATCCGGGCCGCCTTTCTCGACTGCGGATTGCATTGTCTGCAGCAGTTCAGCAGCACTCCAGTTCGGTTGACTGTGAATGGAAATAAGCTCCCGATCCAGATACGGCTCCACAAGGGGCAGCAAATCCTCCCTCGGCAGATCAGTCAGGACTATTACCTGCTCGAAACTCCTTTGAAAGGGCGGTTTCTGCAGAAGATATTGAAAAGCCGTCACCGACTTTCCCTTACTGCCGGTTAAAGGAAGCGGTTCCTTCAAGGCGTAAGGGGTGAGTCCAAGGGCATGTATAAAAAGTACATTTCTCATATTCAGTATATCGACACGAAACGGCACGTATTTACACCGGTTTTCACGCTTCTACCATAAAGACAATATCCTCAGGGCGGGCAATTTCGTCCCGGCGGCCGGTTCCGTACAATGCAGCTACTTCGCGGGTGTGTTTTCCCATTAAAGTTTCGATTTCGCGGCTATTGTAGGTGGGGACAGCTTTCGCAACATCATTAATCTGAACTACATCTCCCTGTTGAAAAACCCCCTCCACCGATTTTATTCCTGAGGGCAGCAGACTCTTATGATCCCGTAATGCACTCAGTGCTCCCTTGTCTACCGTAATTTTGCCCTTCGGGACACTGTTGAGGATCCACCGGGTACGGGCAGAGAGTTTCTCCTGAGCCAGAAAAAGGGTCCCGATATCCTCTCCAGCCAAAATCCGCTGCAGAATGCGGGGCTCCTTTCCGTGGGAGAGAACCGTTCTGCAGCCGGCACTGGCGGCGATGGAGGCAGCTTTCAGTTTGGTTAGCATTCCTCCAGTAGAAAAGCGGCTTCCGGGGGTTCCCGCATAGGCTAATATTTTTTCATCCACCTGTGCGACTACCGGTATACGTTTCACATTCTGCTTCCCCTTGGGATCTCCGTCATAGAGGGCATTGATATCACTCAGAATTATAAGCAAATCCGCATCGACCTTACTGGCTACCATTGCACTGAGTCGATCATTGTCCCCAAAGGCGGTACCAATTTCATCTGTAGAAATACTATCGTTTTCATTAAAAATTGGTACTACCTCCAGCCCCAGGAGCTCTTCAACAGAATTGCGCAGATTAAGGTAGGATTTGCGGTTATTCAGCACTTCCCGCGTAATCAGGACCTGGGCTATACGCACTTCGTGGGGAACAAAGGACTCCCGGTACTGGTGCATCAACAGAGGCTGCCCTATGGCCGCACAGGCCTGCCGCATTCTAATGTCGGTTACCCGGGTAGAAATCCCCAGCTCCGTGGCTCCCATGCCGATTGCACCTGAGCTTACCAGCAGTACCTGATGGTCCTGTTTCACCAGCTCGGCAATCTGTCCGCTGATGGTGTCCATATAAGCGGTGTCCAGTGAATTCTCGGTGGTAATGAGGTTAGTTCCGATTTTAATAACTATTCGTTTGGTGGTGCTAAAGTCCCTCACCCAGGTTCCTCCGTGTTCAGGGAACGATGCAGAAAGGGCCGGGCATTTAACCCACTGTAATCGGCTGCTTTCTGCCCGCTGCCATACAGTCTCCATTTATAGATAACCAGCCCTTCCAGACCAACCGGACCACGAGCGTGGATCTTGTTGGTGCTTATCCCTACTTCGGCCCCAAGGCCGAAGCGAAACCCATCGGAAAAACGGGTACTGGCGTTCCAAAACACATCCGCCGAGTCGACCCGGTTCATAAACTGCTCCGCAGCGTTCTGGTCGGCAGTCACAATCGCATCGGTATGCCCCGATCCGTAGGTATTGGTGTGCTCGATAGCCGCATCCAATCCGTCGACTATCTTTACTGCCAGAATTTTATCAAGATATTCAGCTTCCCAGTCCTCAGTCCGCGCAGGTTTTACCTCTATATATGCCCGGGTCCGCTCACAACCCCGCAGTTCGGTACCGCGGGAATCCATCCGATCCTTCAGACGGGGCAGGAAATCAGCGGCCACTGCCTCATCCACCAGCAGGGTCTCCAGAGCATTACACACCGCTACATATTGATTCTTTGAATCGTCGGCCAGCTCAACCGCCATGGGGATATCCGCCTTTGAGTGTACATACAGGTGGGTAACTCCGTCTGCGTGACCAAGTACCGGAATATTAGTATTGTCCATTATATACCGTACAAACTGGTTTGAACCCCGGGGGATCAATAAATCTATGTGTCGATCCAGGGCCAGCATAGTTTTTACATCTTCCCGGGTTTCTATCAGCTGAATCCAGCCCGCCGGTATTCCGGCAGCTTCGGTGGCTGCAGCAATAAGCTCGGTCAGCACCCGATTGCTCTCCAGGGCCTCGTGGCCGCCCTTCAGCAGCACCGCATTCCCGCTTTTTAAACTAAGGGCCGCCATTTGCACAAGCGCATCGGGACGCGACTCAAAAATCATTCCAATTACACCTATGGGACAGGTTACCTGAAAGAGGCGTAAGCCTTCGTCCAGCTCACGCCCGCTCAGCACTACTCCCACGGGGTCCGACTGTCCGGCTACTCCGCGCACTCCCCGACAGGCTTGGTCGATTTTCTCACCCTGGAATTTGAGCCGTTTTAAGAGCGGTGCCTCAAGCTGCTGCTGTTCAGCACGCTTGATATCGGCCTGGTTGGCAGACTCTATTTTATGACGATGCTCTTGTAAAGCCGCCGCAATAGCCTCGAGGGCGGTGTTCTTTGCCGCCGTAGAGAGGCTTGCACAGCGTATCTGTGCCTGTTTGGCCTGAGTGGCCCTCTCTTGAATACTCACGAAATGCGCCTCCTTGTGCCCTTTCATTGTATCCACTACCCCGCGCACATGTCCAGCCGTCTGTCAGGCTTCGTTCGGCATCGTCATATGAGGCCGGCGCTTGCTCGGTGCGGTTGACATCCCATTATTCATTGTTGTATATAATGAGATACATGGAACATCATTTTTTCTTCAAGGGAGTTATAATGAACCGAGAACCGAACATCTATATACTTTTAAAGACATTCGTGTAGAGGCCTGTGCGGGGGCCTGCTAATCAGTGCCGGTCTGCTGATCCCGCTGAACGCCGCGGCTGAACCTGCCCACCACTATCCAGTCACCGTCGAAGATTCTCTAGGTAATGAATTTACTATGGAAGAGGCACCCCAGCGGGTTGTACTGGCCGGTAAAGCGACTCTGATTACCGCCAATGCATACTACCTGTTTGAAGAGGCCCGCGATAAGGTTGTTGCCATTGGAAAAACTAATCAGGGATTGGGTAATTTCCTTCCTCATCTGGATAGTGATTTTGAAAAGGTAATAAAACTCTCCCATCAGGTAGGCCCCGAACAGGTTATCGCTCAAAGACCGGACCTGGTAATTGTCAAAGACTTTATGTACAAGCGCCTGGGATCACCTCTGGCCAAACTGGGAACTCCCGTGTTAGCCCTAAACTTAGAGAGTGCCTCAGCCTACGAACAGGATATCCGCATACTCGGAACAGTACTCAACCAGGAAGGGCGTGCAGAGGAAATTTTAGATATTTATGACGAGCGGCTCTCCGAACTTGAACGAATAAGCGATTCGATTCCCGTAGCTGAAAAGCCACGTGTCTTGATGCTGTATTACAGTGTTCGCGGCGGTGATACAGCTTTTAATATACCCCCTAAGAACTGGATGCAGACTTTTCAGGTAGAGGCCGCCGGGGGAACCCCCGTGTGGACCGATTCAAACCTTGGAAGCGGCTGGAAAACGGTTAACTTTGAACAGATCGCCGCCTGGGACCCGGATACTATCGTGATAACTGCCTACCACAGCGCTCCGGACAACTTTTTTGAAGAGATTATCGACAGCCCTAGGTGGCAGCAGCTGCGAGCGGGAAAAGAGGGGCGCGTGTACGCCTTCCCAGCCGATTTTTACAGCTGGGCACAACCGGATGTACGCTGGATACTGGGCGCTCAATGGCTGGCCCGCACCCTGCATCCGGACCACTTTTCACATATGAACATCAAGGCCGAGGTGCGCAGTTTTTATCGGGAGATGTACGCCATTTCCGATACCACCATTGACTCGCTGGTTCTGCCGCGCCTCGATACTGTCCTTGACCACAACGCGCCCGAATAGTTGTAGAAAAAATGGCCTCAAACCTTCGTCGCCAGCGCAAAGGACTGGTAATTTTATTGGTTCTGTTAGCGGTCACTGTGGTTCTTGCCGTCTTGACCGGCCGCTACCCCAGCCCCGGGCTTATCTCTCCAGCCCAGCTGCTTGAAGACCCCCTGGCCCAAAGCCTGGTGCTCAACCTGCGGCTGCCGCGAATAATCGCGGCGCTGCTATTGGGCTCGGGACTGGCCGCTGCCGGCCTAGTCTTCCAGATGATCTTTGCCAATCCACTGGTAGAACCGGGCTTTTTGGGAGTCAGCCAGGGAGCAGCCTTTGGTGCATCAGTCAGTATAGTCGCCTTTGCCCCGGCCCTTTGGATTATTCAGCTCTCTTCTGCCCTGTGTGCGCTGGTCGGCTTGGCAGTCTCCTACATTATGGCCCGTCACTTCCACTTCGGCGGCTGGGTGCTGCGCCTCATCCTTGCGGGAATTGCCGTCAGTGCCCTGTTTTCCTCGGGAATAGGGATTGTAAAGTTCGTGGCCGATCCAATGAGCCAACTACCGGAGATTACCTTTTGGATGCTCGGAGGTCTGTGGAGCGTCGATTGGCAACAGGCCCGCTCCATTCTGCCGGTGTGTATCATTGGAATCATCATTTTACTGGGGTACCGTTGGCGGCTGAATTTACTGTCGATGGACGACCGAACCGCCTTTTCACTCGGACTGGCACCCTTCCGCGAACGACTGCTGCTGCTGGTTACCGCCACGGCGGTAACCGCCGCCACTATCTCCATCAGCGGCATCGTCAGCTGGGTTGGCCTGATAGTACCACACATCGCTCGCCGCCTGTTCAGTTCCGACGGGCGCTTCGCCTTGCCCGCCTCTATGATCATTGGTGCTATCTACGTAGTGGTCTGTGATACCCTGGCCAGAACAGTGCTGGATGGAGAAATTCCCCTGGGGGTTTTAACCAGTTTTGTAGGAGCCGGACTGTTTTTAGTACTGCTTAGCAAGAAAAGAATTAAAAAGGGAAAATACCGTGGCGAATCGACTCCTTGAAATACAAGATATTAGTTACCGCTATCGAATGAACACGACCCCGGTGCTGCAGAATCTTTCAATGAGTATCGAGAAGGGTACGGTCAACACGATTCTCGGCCCCAACGGAGCCGGAAAATCGACGCTGCTGGACATCTGTTTAGGCTGGAAAGAACCGGAAACCGGACGAATCCTTTTAAACCAACAGGATATTTCCAGCTTCAGTCGCCGCCGGATGGGGCGCTGGATGAGTCTGGTCCCCCAGGATGAGCAAGTGCGTTTTGACTATACTGTATTAGAGTATCTGCTGCTCGGGCGAGCTCCCTACCTGTCGCAGCTTGAAATGCCCGGCCAGGAAGATGTAGATATCGCCCGCCGGGCTTTGGAAAAGGTGGGTCTACAGCATCTGCAGGAACGCCCCGCCTCTAAGCTTTCCGGCGGAGAACATCAGCTGTTGATGATAGCCCGGGCTCTGGTTCAGGAGCCCCACATTCTGGTGCTGGATGAACCAACCAGCCGTCTGGACCCGGGAAACCGTCAGAGGGTGGTCGACTTACTCAAAACATTGCTCAGTCATGGAGTCACTATTCTGTTCACAACTCACGATCCAACCCTTGCTGCGGATATATCCACCCATGCACTCCTGCTAAAACAGGGCAAGGTACTCCATGCCGGTCCGGAGGAGGAAGTACTCACCAGCAGGAACCTCTCGCAACTGTATGGAATCAACATGGAAGTCCTTCGCCGAAAAGACAAAACTATCGTTTTTTCCACACACTAAAACCAAATATCAAGGCTGCTATTTTACCGGACACTCGGTAAAGGAAAAACTACGCGTATCGAATAGCCCCATATCGGTCAGCTTCAGCTCCGGTATTACCGGCAAAGCCAGAAAACTTAAAGTCATAAAGGGATCAAGTTCATTGTTTACACCCAGTTTTTCAATTGCAAGCGGATACATTTCTCTCAGCTTTCGACTAACATACTCCGGCGATTCATCGGACATCAGGCCGGCAATCGGAAGCTCCAGGCTAGCCAGAATCTCACCGTCCAAGGCCATTGTAATTCCACCGCCAACCCGTATAAGCTCCTGTACCGCAGCGTACATATCCCGGTCGTTTTCACCAATAACAATGATATTATGTGAATCATGGGCGATGGTGGAGGCAACCGCCCCCCGGGAAAGCTTATAGTTTTCAACCAGAGCAATCCCAATGTGTCCGGTAGCCTTATGCCGCTCAATAACGGCCATCTTCAGCACATCCAGCTTATCGTGGTATTCAAAACAACCCTCTGCATCCCGTTGAATTTTACGGGTTGCCTCTTCAGTAATTAAACTGTGGGACTGCAGCCGGATAACTCTGGCGATATCTGTTTCCAGTTGCAGCTTGAATTGTTCCACCGGAAAGTCCTTTACATTGACGGTTCCGGTTACCTTGGAAATATCGGCATGGGGAACCTCAAATTCGGCTTTACGTGAAGCAGCAACCCTTTTCCCGCCTACATACACCTGCTGCACGTTGAACTGCGACAAATCATCCACCATTACAATATCCGCCCGATACCCGGGCGCCAGGGCTCCCCGGCCTTCCAGACGATACGCCTCGGCCGAATCGATACGCTGACGCCCATCTGAACTGCAGTGATCGGATCTATCCCACGCTCAACGGCCAGACGCAAGTGGTTGTCAATGTGCCCTTCTGCTAAAATGTCCTCCGGCTGACGGTCATCGGTACAGAACATACAGCGCCTGGAATTATGGGCATTCACCCCGGTAATCAAGTCCGGCAGATTCTGTGCCGCGGAGCCCTGGCGAATAAGACAGTACATGCCCACCCGCAGGCGCTCGCGCATTTCATCCAGGGTAGAGCTCTCATGATCGCTGGCCACGCCGGCAGCCGCATAGGCATTTAACTCCTTACCCAACAGCATAGGGCTATGACCGTCGATCATCTTGCCGCGTGAAAGCGCCAGCATAATTTTATCCAGGATCCCGTCGCCGCCGGATAAAAGAGCCGGATAATCCATTACCTCTCCCAGACCGAGCACCCGATCTTTTTCGAACAAACCGGCCAACTTGTCCGCATCCAGCACTGCCCCCGCATTCTCAAATTTCGTAGCAGGCACACAACTCGGCAGCATAAAGTACACCTCCAGCGGCAGCTCCCGACTGGCTTCCAGCATATAGCGGATTCCATCAACACCACACACATTTGCAATTTCGTGGGGGTCGGCAACAATAGCAGTAGTACCGTGGGGTACAATCGCCTTCGCAAATTGTCCTGGAGAAGTAAGGGAAGACTCAATATGCACGTGAGCATCTATCAGTCCGGGTATCAGATAGCGTCCGTGGGCTTCAACCTCCTCCACCCCTTCATAGGCACCGACACCGATTATCACACCATTGTCTACGGCCAAATTTCCCTCGATCACTTCATGGGAAAAGACGTTCACTACCCGGGCCCCTTTAAAAACCAGCTCCGCCCGTTTGCGGCCGGTGGCAACTTCAATTCTTCGCTTCACATCTGCTTTGCTTATGTTATTTTTGGCTGCTGTCTGCATATACTCTCCAGTCCTATTCACATTAATTGTGGGTATAGTATAATCTATCTTATAAGATATTTCTACAACAAACCGCAACATCATACTTGTAAGAATTGGAATTCAAGGTTACAATCGATTGAACAAAAAACTCAATTGATAGGAGTTCGTGTGATGGAAAAACTTTTTAAACTGAAGGAGCATAATACTTCAGTCAAAACAGAAGTGGTAGCTGGAATTACCACATTTCTTACCATGGCCTACATCCTGATAGTGAATCCGCAGATTCTCGCAAATACAGGAATGGACATGGGCGGTGTGTTTACTGCAACTGCACTCTCGGCAGCAATTGCTACTCTCGTGATGGCTTTTGCAGCAAACCTTCCGTTTGCCCTGGCACCGGGTATGGGTCTGAATGCCTTCTTCGCCTTTACGGTTGTACTGACCATGGGATACTCATGGCAGTTTGCACTGACCGCCGTTTTTCTTGAAGGTATCATTTTTATCATTCTTACCCTTCTGAATGTACGCGAGGCGATTATCAACAGCATTCCGAAGAATGTGAAACGGGCTATCTCCGTCGGTATTGGCCTGTTTATCGCCTTTATCGGTCTTCAGAATGCCGGGCTCATTGTGAGTAGCGAAGCTACCATGGTGGTACTGGGCGACGTAACCAGCCCGGTTACCCTACTGGCAATTATCGGTCTGGTACTTACCGGTGTACTGCTGGCGTACAAGGTCAAGGGATCGCTGCTGATCGGTATCGTGGCTACCACCATTATTGGTCTGCCCCTCGGAATCACCAGCCTCCCCTCTGGCAGCTGGGCTCCCCCTTCGTTAGCTCCGGTCCTCTTCCAATTTGATTTCTCCCAGGTTTTCACCATCGATATGCTGGTAGTGCTGTTCACCTTTCTGTTTGTGGATATGTTCGACACAGTCGGTACTCTAATCGGTGTTTCAACTAAAGCGGGAATAATCAATGAAGACGGAAGTATTCCCAACGCAAAGGCTGCACTGTTTGCCGATGCTATCGGAACCACTGTCGGTGCGTGTATGGGAACCAGTACCGTAACCACCTATGTAGAAAGTGCTGCGGGTGTTGCTGAAGGCGGGCGAACCGGTATGACGGCCTTCACCACTGCAATTCTGTTCCTGCTGGCCCTGTTTGTCAGCCCCCTCTTCTTGATGATTCCGGGTGCTGCAACCGCACCGGCACTTGTTTTGGTTGGTCTGTTTATGATGTCTCCGATTATCCACATCGACTTCGAGGACTACACCGAAGCTATTCCGGCCTTCCTTACCATTATTATGATGCCCCTGGCATACAGTATTGCCGATGGTATTATGTTTGGTATGCTCGGCTACGTTGCTCTTAAACTTCTCAGCGGTAAATCGAAGGACGTGAACTTTGTTACAATCATTATTGCGATTGTCTTCCTGATTAAGTTTATCGTCGGCTAAGAGCCCGCAAGGGCGTTGCAACGACAAAAAGCGGGTCTGTGTACACACACAACCCGCTTTTTTAATGCACATTAGTTTGAAGCTATAAAGTTTGATGCTATAAATTGTACCTATGAACTAGGGATACATCGTCTTAGAGGCCTGCTCTACCGCATCGACAATCTGCTGATACCCAGTACAACGGCACAAATTGGTGTTAATTCCTTTGCGTATCTCCTCGCGATTGGGGTGTTTGTTCTTAAGCAGCAGAGAATAGGCCGACAGGACCATTCCCGGGGTACAAAAACCGCACTGAATTGCCCCGGCATCGATAAACGCCTGTTGAATAGGATGCAGGGTGCCGTCGGGCTGCTCAAAGCCCTCGATGGTGGTAATTCGTTTGCCGACCACGCTGCTTACCTTTGTCAAACAGGATCGTCGGGCGGCGTCATCAATCAATACGGTACAAGAACCGCAGGCTCCGGTACCGCAGCCGTTCTTAGTCCCGGTCAGGTTCAATACCTCCCGTAGATAGTCAAGCAGGTTCATATTCAGTTCCGTCTCAGCCAAGGCATGTTCGGTTCCGTTTACCGTAAGTACAGATGTTGTCTGTTCAGTGCTCATTTTAACTCCTCAGGATTCACTTTCAAAGGCATGTCCCGGTAGCGAATACCGGTTGCGTTGTACAAAGCGTTGGCAATCGCAGGGGCAATCAGCTCCAATGCCGGTTCGCCTATCCCCTTTGCTTCAGAAGGAGACTGCGGGTCGGGGTTCTCTACAATGATACCGGTCATTTCCGGCAGCTCGCGAGCCTTTGGTATTTTATAGTGGTTCAGGTCCAAGTGAGGGAACTTTCCATCTTCTATTTCAAGATCCTCAGATAGTGCCATACCGACACCCTGGGTGATACCCCCGTACATCTGCCCTAACACCATAGCACGGTTTACCGCCCGCCCGATGTCGTGGGCGGCTACAATATTCTGCAGTTTAATTTTGCCGGTACTCTTGTTGACCGTCAGCTCCACCGCCTGAGAGCTGTACACATAAGTAAAATAGGCATCGCCCTGGCCGGTTTCCTCGTCCCAGGAGACATCCGGCGCCTGGAAAGAGCCAAAGGCATAGGGGTAAACCCGCTTCAAGAACAGATGCTGCATCGCCTCGTCCCAGGTAATTCTAGACTCATTATCGGGACCAAGCACATGGTCATCTTCAAAGCGTACTTCCTCCGGGCGACACTGCAGTACATCGTTCAAATTATCCGCCATCAGCTGCTTGAGCTTATGGGCCGCAGCGTTTACCGCCCCCCCGCCCATGATGGTCCCACGAGTGGCCACTGTAGTACCGCCGTCGGGTATATTGCTTGTGGAGGAGCGCTTGTACTTAATGCGGTCCAGGCGCACCCCTAACTGTTCAGCCAGCAGCAGCAGCATTACCGATTCTGAGCCCTGCCCATTTTCGTGAATTCCAGTTTCCAAGAGGATAGATCCGTCGAACTGACAGTTAATGACACTCGAACAGAAGTCCATTCCTTCCGCCCCCAGGCTTGACCCCCGATAACTGATAGAAAGGCCGACTCCATAGAGCTCATCATCCTCGGAAGTACCACGGGAGCATTTGCCAAGCTTCTCTTCATAGCCTATCTCGCCGGCTACACGGTCCATGACCTGCTCCATACTGACGGTATGAGTATCGAGCACCTGACCGGTGACTGTCTCGCCATCCTGTTTGACCATATTAATTCGGCGATACTCCAGGGGACTTATACCAAGCCGCTCAGCGGCAATATCGCTGATCTGTTCCACCGCAAAATTCACCTGCGGGGCTCCAAAGCCGCGCATTGCCCCGGTAACCGGATTATTGGTGGCTGCACACAGTACATCGGCATACACATTATCAACCGTGTAGGGGCCGAAACACTGGGCGGTGGACCGCCAGTTAACCCACGGGCTGACCGATAAATACGGACCACCGTCGGAGACCATGCGCACTTGCACCGCTTTTACCCGGCCGCTCTTCTCAATACCAACCTTGTAGTTCAATCGGTAGGGATGGCGTTTATAGCTTTCCCGGATCGACCATTCGCGGGTATAGGTAAGCTTTACCGGCCGGTTCAACAGCCTGGCAGCCAGTGCTGCCCGGGCGCAGACGATTGCAGCGGTATCATCCTTTCCACCGAAGCCGCCGCCCGTCGGCGGCTGATACACTTCTATATGAGACAGCGGCTCACCAAGAAGGGCTCCCACAAAGCGACGGGTACTAAAGGGGTGCTGCATACTGCCGTACACCTCCATTACCCCATCCTGCCGTGGTACACACACCGCCGATTCGGGCTCCATATACGCATGTTCGATAAACTGAGTAGAGAACTCCTCCTGCAGGACAATATCACAATTTTTTAGTTCTTGCAGAGCATCACCGCGCCGCATTTTGTGGTGATTCATCAGGTTTGAGTTTTTTATTTCCCTTACAACCGGGCTTTCCGGGCTAAGGGCCGCTTCCGGATCGCTCACTACCGGCAAGGGGTCGGCACTGACTACTACTTTTTCTGCAGCTGAAAGAGCCTGGCTTCGCTGTTCCGCAACTACCAGCGCAACCACATCGCCTGCACACATTATCTTTTTCTCGGCAAACATACAGTAATCCTGATCGATCTGACCAAAACGAATGCTGCCGGGTACATCGGCGGCGGTAATAACTTTAAGCACTCCCGCACTTTTTTCCGCCGCTCCGGTATCAACCCGAAGATTCTCCGCATGAATGTAATCACTATAAACAGGTACCGCATGGGCCATATTGAAAAACTTTAAGTCGTCGCTGTATTTGGCTTTTCCGGTAACCTTCGCATATGCATCATTCCGAAATACTTTTCCGGAGGGTATTTTCATTCCACTACTCCTCGAGTTGTTTGCAACAGTTTACAACAATTTTCTGCTTATATCAATAAATTTTTACTGGACAAATAGCCAATTCGTTGTATAATGTTGCAAAATATTATTTTTAGGGGAAATACATGAGCAACACAGACACAGCTGCGGCAGGACCACAGGCAGATCAGTCGATCGAACTGATTTATGGATTAGATGATCGCCCACCTTTTTTGGAGGCATTATTTGCAGCACTTCAGCACCTTTTAGCCATTTTTGTCGGCATAGTAACACCACCGACCATCATTTGTGCGGTACTTGGTCTTCCCATCGAAATCACCTCCTATATTATCAGTATGGCATTGGTAGTTTCAGGTATTTCAACTTTCATTCAAGCCCGACGCTTCGGCCCGATCGGCTCCGGACTACTGAGTATTCAGGGTACCAGTTTTACCTTTCTGGGGGCAATCATCGCCACCGGCAGCAGTATTTTATCGGCCGGAGGTTCTCCGGAAATGGCACTCACGACTATATTCGGAGTCTGTTTCCTTGGTTCCTTCGTCGAGATGATTTTCAGTCGTTTCTTAAGATTTCTAAAGAAAATCATCACTCCCCTGGTGAGTGGAATTGTAGTAACTCTGATCGGTCTCTCCCTTATTAAGGTTGGAATAACCGATATCGGCGGCGGCGCCGCTGCTCAGGGCAGTGAATCCTTCGGCAGCCTTACCAACCTGATGCTGGCCGGAATAGTACTAATTACCATCGTTATTTTTAACCGCAGTAAAAACGGCTTTTTGCGAATGAGCGCCATTGTAATAGGACTGATAGTCGGTTATATCATCGCGGCCTTTATGGGAATGGTAGACTTCAGCAAGCTGAGCGAACTCAGCTTAATGAACTTCCCGGTTCCCTTTAAGTTCGGCTTCTTCGGATTTAACTTGTCGGCTTTCATTACTATCAGCTTACTCTACCTTATCACTACAGTAGAATCAATAGGAGACCTCACCGCTACTTCCATGGTATCCGGGCAACCGATTGAGGGCGATAAATACATCAAAACCATTTCCGGAGGCGTATTGGGCGACGGTTTCAACTCTGCCCTTGCAGCTATCTTTAACTCCTTCCCCAACACTACATTCAGTCAGAACAACGGTGTTATCCAGCTTACCGGTGTAGCCAGTCGCTATATCGGCTATTTTATCGCCGGTCTGCTGGTACTGTTCGGCATGTTTCCGGTTATAGGAGGAGTCTTTTCCCTTATTCCCGCCCCGGTTTTAGGAGGCGCCACTATTATCATGTTCGGTACGGTCGCCGCTTCCGGTATTAAGATTATTGCATCCAGCATAATCGATAGGCGGGGTATATTGATAATGGCAATTTCCTTCGGCCTGGGTCTGGGAGTTCTTATGGTTCCCGACGTAGTTCGTTACTTTCCAGGAGTTTTGAACTCAATTTTCAGCGATTCAATTACTACCGGAGGCCTCTCTGCAATCTTTTTGAATATCGTACTGCCGCGCTCATACCGGCAGCAAAAGGTTCACGAAAACCTTCGCACCGATCTGACCTAAAAGCAAACTGGATGTGCCCGCTTCGCTGGGCAAACAAGAGGCGGCTGTAACATTACAGTCGCCTCTTTTTAATTTGAGGTTCTTAAAAATAACATTTTGAAAACATCCGGCATAAGCTTTTTGCACATAGAGCCGAGCGTCTTACAAAGCGATATCCTGCCCTTCTACTTCACTTACCAGGGCTTCAAACAGGGTGATAACATCTTTATTCATCTTTTCACTTTTATGTTTTTTACACTCGGCATCGTTTAGGGGAAGCTGCTGCCCCTCCGCCGGCTGGAACTCGTGCACTTTCTCAATAGCTGAAGCTTCAACTCCAAAATAGAGGTTGGCGATTCGTATAATCCTAACTTTAAAGGTAGACTCTTTCACTCTGTACTAAGTATCGAATTATTTTGAGAAAATATTAAGAACTTACGTCATCGGAAGTGATACAGGCATAGGCACTGTGGTTATGGATAGATTCATAATTTTCAACCTCAACCCTGAATTGATCAATCCGCTGATCTGCTTTCAGTTGAATCGCTACCTCACGGGCGGCGTCTTCCACAAACCGTGGATTATCATAGGCTCTTTCAGTGATATATTTTTCATCCTGCCGTTTTAAGATAGTAAACAGAGGTGAGGAGGCCGAAGATTCAGCCATTTCTATCAACTCTTCATACCAAATGAAGTGTCGGGTGTGTACCCGAATATGTATTGTACCCCGCTGATTGTGTGCACCGTAATCGCTGATTTCTTTGGAGCAGGGACAAAGGTTGCTTACGGGAACCTCGACGGAGAACCACATTGCCAAGTGGCCATCGCGCTCGGCTTCTAGGCGACAGGTATACTCCATCAAACTCTTGATTCCAGAAACCGGGGCCGCTTTTCGAATAAAGTAGGGAAAGCTTATATCGATATGGGCCGTTTCACACTCAAAGGTTTTGCGCATGTCATTCAGAATTTCATCAAGGCTGCTTGGCCAGAGTTTTAACTTGTGCCGCTCAAGAACTTCCACAAAACGGCTCATGTGGGTACCTCGGTCATGGTGGGGCAGATCTACATACATATTCATCGATGCAACCGTATGCTGTTGTTCACTCTGCCGGTCCAGCACCGTAATGGGATAGCGCAGGTCTTTTACCCCTACCTTGCGAATTCCCACATTTCTTTCGTCTGATTGGGCTTGAATATCTTTCAACTGTTCTGCATTGTTCATTTTACCCCTCCCCTGCTACTGCTCATCCCGCCGTAGAGTTACAAAACTGGTATCGGTTTCCCATAGTATGACTTCCCACAATTCATAATTACCACCCTTCAGGGGTGCCTCAAGCTGCTTCCAGATCCATTGGGCCATATTTTCAGTGGTGGATTGGGGAATAATATCATTTAAATAACTATGATCCAGCACATCCACAACTTTTTCTTTAACCTCACGCTTCAGAATAGTAAAGTCGAGTACCATACCGTCCTCGGCGGGGGTTCCTCTGAGGGTGACTCGCAGGCGATATGTGTGTCCGTGCAGGGACTCACACTTTCCATGATAATCCAAAATGTTGTGGGCGGCATCAAATTTAAAGTCTTTCGACACAAACATACTCATAGTATTACAAAGATAATCAAGAATAGTCCTGTGTGCAAGCCGGCTCGCCCACTATTACCAGTGGCGAGCCGATATATATCATAAGACCTATTTATACCAGCCAAAGGGGCTTTCATCGATATTTACATAGATCGATTTTGTTCGGCTGTAGTTCTCCAAGGCCATTTTGTGAACCTCACGCCCATACCCCGACTGTTTGTATCCACCAAAGGGGGAACCTGTGGGAACAAGGTTGTATTCGTTCACCCATACGGTACCGGCCTCCAGGCCCTTCGATATGCGAACCGCCCTCCCGATATCCCGGGTCCAAACTGCTCCGGCCAAGCCGTATTCTGAATCATTTGCAATCTGCAGCGCCTCAGCCTCATCGCCAAACTTACTCACCGCCAACACCGGTCCAAAGATCTCTTCCCTGGCTATTCTCATCGAGGGAAGCACTTTGGTAAAGATAGTCGGCTGCATATAATTGCCGCTCAACGCACAGCCTCCGTAGGCCAATACCGCCCCCTCCTGACTGCCTATCCGTACATACTCCAGCACCGACTTAAGCTGGGATCGATCAATCATCGGGCCCATCCGGGTGGTTTCCTCAACCGCATTTCCAATCTTCACCCGTTCGAACTCCTCAATCAGCTGTTCAAGAAAGCTGTCATGGATAGATTCATGCAGCAGCAATCGGCTGCCGGCACAACATACCTGTCCCTGACTGTAGAGTATTCCCATGGCAGCTGCTTCAACCGCCTTCTCCATCGGCGCATCGGGAAACACAATATTCGCAGACTTGCCCCCTAGCTCAAGGGTAATCGGAATTACACGGTCCCCCGCCGCCTGCGCAATCCGCCGCCCAACCTCGGTAGAACCGGTAAAGGCAATCTTATCAACCCCGGGGTGCTCTACCAATGCCTGCCCACAGACACTCCCCGGACCTGGAGTAACATTTACCACACCGGGCGGGTACAAATCCGCCGTAAGCTCGGCAAACTTCAAAGCCGTCATAGGGGTGTTGGAGGCGGGTTTCAAAACCACACAATTACCCGCGGCCAGGGCGGGGGCAAGCTTCCAGCCGGAAATCAGAAAGGGGAAGTTCCACGGAACAATCAGCCCCGCAACTCCATAGGGCTCCCGCACTATCACCGAGAAAGCGCCGGAGTTATGGGTAACCACCGAATCTTCTTCGCTGCGGATAACCCCGGCAAAGTAACGAAACAGATCGACAAAAGCGGCAACATCCTCTCTGGTTTCAATCAGAGCACGTCCTGTATCCCGGCTCTCCAGCAGGGCCAGTTCTTCAGCATGAGCTTCTATTCGATCGGCAGTATGCAGCAGCACCAAAGACCGTTCTGCGGGTGAAATATTTTTCCATCCCGGATAGGCGGCACGGGCAGCTTGGACCGCCGCATCGATATCTTCAGCTCCTGCTGAGGATACAGCGGCTATCTGCGCATCTGTCGAAGGATCCACACTTACAAAAGTTTTTAAGAGTGGGCGGTTGTAAACCGCCCACCTATAAAAAGTCCGTATTCGTTCATATGTGTGCCCGGTACTATTTCACAAATCCCTGGGCTTCAAGAAAACGACGTGCAATTACCTCCGGATCCTCACCATTATCATACTCAAGGTTAAGAGCGCTCATAGTGGCAGTATCGATCTGTCCACCGAGGGCATTCAACACCTCAAGCACCTGAGGGTACTCCTGCTGGATTCTTTCTCCAACTACATAGGCTCCCGAATAATCCGGAAAGAAATTCTTGTCATCCTCCAGCATTACCAAATTGAGTTTGGCTATCCGCGAATCAGTTGCGTAAGCCGAGGCAACATCTACCTCTTTCCCGTCGATAGCACGGTAAATTAGGCCATACTGCATGGGAAGAACCTTCTTAAAATCGATACCGTAGTGCTTCGACCAACCCGGATGTGCATCCGGACGGGTGTCGTAATTTTCATCGCCCGCCAGAATCCAATCCTCCGCGTAGGGAGCCAGATCGGAAGCCTTTTCCAGGTCATACTCCTCGGCGGTCTCTTTCCGCACCGCAAGCACATAGGTGTTGTTAAACCCAAAGGGCTCGGACCAGGTCATTCCGAAGTTTTCTTCAAAGCCGGCTTTTACACGCCTATAAGTTTCTTCGGGCGCCAAGTTCGGCCCCTCGTAGCGCAAAATTCCTGTCAACTGAGTTCCGGTCCAGGTCGGGTACAGATCAATTTCATCTCCAACCATGGCCTGGTGCAGTACCGCAGAGGCCGAGAGATTCCGTATTTACCTTAGAGGATAGTTCTGTGTTCTCCTCGATGAGAATTTTGGCCATATGACCCAAAATCACCGTCTCGTTTACATTCTGGGCCGCTACTCGAATAGTAGTTCCCTCCTGCTGTCCACCGGCGCTGAGACCGGCCACAATTACCGTAAGAACCAGTAAAATCGTGATACTCTTTTTCATCAGATGCTCCTTTCCTTTGCGACAGGTTGTTTATTCCGCATTTTCAACGGTTAAGGCCTGTTGCTGTTTGAGTTTATGTTCATATCGTCGCTCACGACGAGCAATTCGTATGGCACGTTTCTCGGGGCGTAGATGGTGGCGCAAAGCCTTCAGGCCTTGATCGCCGGCTAAGGCCAGGAGAGTAGCCGGAAAAGCCCCTGCAAAAATCACTTCGTTTCGAATCTGGGTGAGCCCTGAAAAAATGAGCCTTCCGAGCCCTCCTCCGCCAATGGCTGCGGCCAAAGCCGCGGTTCCGATAATCCACACCGTGGCCACCCGAATTCCCCCGATTATTACCGGCAGTGCCAGGGGAAGCTCAACCCGTGTCAAAATTTGCATATCCTTGAGCCCCATCCCGCGGGCCGATTGGACCAGGGAGGGAGGTACATTTTTTATTCCAATATACGTATTCTGCAGCACCGGCAGCATTGCATACAAAAACAGCGCAAACACCGCATTATCATTTCCAATTCCAAATATAAAAATGAGAAAACCTAACAGAGCCAGGCTTGGAATAGTCTGAAATACATTCGCCACTCCAATTACGTAAGGCGCGATTTTTTCATTACGGGTCAGATACACACCCAGGGGAATGCAGACCACCAGGGTCATCATAAGAGCTATAAATGAAATTGCCAGATGTTCAAACATGAGGCTAAATATTCGATCGTAGTGACGAGCGGTAAACTCCCACAGTAATACAAAAAATCCCTTATCGCTTATCATACGTGTTCCACTCCTTGCTCGCTTTTTTGCTCTGAGGCGGTATTCTGCTGTGCGCTGCGGGTGAGCCGGTGAATTGTAAGCCGTGCTACACCTGCGGCGGTAATCAAACCTAACAATTTGCTGCTCCCGTCAATAATCGGAATCGGCAATTCCCTATCGGCCAGCATCTGCGCCGCATCGCGAATAGTGGCATCCTCTATCTTTAACTTGCGATCCGTGCGGATTGCTTCGTCAACCGGACCGTTACGGCGGGCGATTTTCTTCACTTCATTCAGAATGACCATTCCGCTCCACACTCCCCGGCGATTGACCACCTGCGCCGTTTCGTATCCAGCCTCTTCCATTAACTCCAGTACCTCCGAGGCGGGCATCTGCGGCTGTACGGTAAGCGGTGCAGTTTCTATCAGCGGGCTGATGGAAGCATCAGGTGAAATTTTACTCAACTGATCCTCTCCGATAAAATCACGTACAAAACTGTTTTTCGGGGAGTTCTTAAGCTCCTCCGGGGTTCCAACCTGCTCGACCCGGCCTCCCCGCATTAACACAATCCGGTCGCCCAGCTTTAAAGCTTCATCAATATCATGGGTTACAAAAATGATGGTCTTATGCAGCTTTTCCTGCAGATCCAGTAGTTCTCCCTGTAGATGCTCGCGACTAATGGGGTCCAGGGCCCCGAAGGGCTCATCCATCAAAACCACGTCTGGTTCCACCGCCAGAGCCCGCAGCACACCGATTCTCTGTCGCTGCCCTCCGGACATATCCGCCGGCAAGCGGTACTTAAAGGTATCCGGATCAAGCCCCGCCATCTCTAAAAGCTCATTCACCCTGCGATAGATCCGCGGTTTATCCCATTTATGCAGATGCAGCACCA
This sequence comes from Spirochaetia bacterium, assembly GCA_034520965.1. Classification (GTDB taxonomy): domain Bacteria; phylum Spirochaetota; class Spirochaetia; order DSM-16054; family Sediminispirochaetaceae; genus DSBN01. The sequence goes on from JAXHMY010000001.1 coordinate 242,536, forward strand.
TGGCGATGTTCTCTGATACCGTAAGGTGGGGCATTAAGCCTGTTTCCTGAATTACATAGCCTATATTCCGCCTCAGCTTGACCGCATTGCTTTCCCGAATATCTTTCCCATTTATCAGGATTCTCCCGGTGCTCACCTCTTCCAGACGGTTTATCATCTTCAGCGAGGTGGTTTTACCACAACCCGAGGGGCCGATGAACACCACACACTCGCCTTTTTGCACATTCAGATTAAGCGAGTCTACCGCTTTAGTTCCATCGCTGTATATCTTAGTAACTCCTTCAAATGTAACCATTATTCTCCCCTAAACTTTTGTGTAACCTTATCGAGAACTGTGAGAAAGGTGTTGTTTTCACTGGGTTTTCCCACTGTTACCCGAATATGACTGTCTAAACCCCAACCTGCCGCTGAACGCACGATGACCCCTTGCTTTAACAGATCATGGGCTGCTTGATCCGCCGGGAAGGCAGCATCAAACAGGATAAAATTGGCCTGGGAGTGGTATACAGTAAATCCCCTTTCTTCTAAAGCTGCCTGCAGACGTTCGCGCTCGGTTTGTACCACAGCAATTGTCTCCGCAACAGCTGCCTGCTCTTGTTCAAGGGTTGCCCAGGCACCGGCCAGGCCAATCCGGTTGGCGTTAAAGGGCTCTGCCACCGTATCGATCACTTTTATCAAGTCCGGGTGGGCAATCGCATACCCAAGGCGCGCACCGGCCAGTCCGTACGCTTTAGAGAAGGTACGAACCGATACTAGAGGCAGCTCTTCTTTAATTAATTCTACCCGATCCGGCAGCAGGCTCTGGTCTGCAAACTCCGCGTAGGCCTCATCCAGTACCAGCCAGCAGCCTTCCGGGAGGCTCCGGGCAAAACTTAGTAGGTCGGCCTTGTCTACAACAGTTCCGGTTGGGTTGTTCGGATTACAGAGCCAAACCACGCGGGTATTCGGACGGACGCTCTCCCGCAGTTTTTGCATGTCAATCTGCATATCCGCCGTGACCGGAGTGTGTTCAACCTTCCCTCCCATTAGGCGGGAGATTTCGCGGTACAGCCCGTAGGTGTACTGGGGAATCAGGATGTGTGCTCCCGGCTCAACGAAGGTTTTCGCCAGGGTTTCCAGCATTCCCCCGGCCCCATGGGAGACGGCAATCCACCGCTCATCAAGGCCGTACATCTCGGCTATTTTGCGCTTCATCTCGACAAAACTATTATCTGGGTAGGTGTGCAGCAGGAGCACCTCCTGCTGCATTGCTTCGACCGCCGCAGGATACGGCCCCCAGGGGTTCTCATTTGAGCCGAGCTTAATTACCCGCTCCAGCTCATATTGCCGTTTTACTTCTTCAATAGTCTTACCGGCCACATAAGGTTGCACATCTTTAATATCAGGCCGTATTCCGGCAAGTTTCATTCTTTTTCCGCTCCTTTAAATATCTCTGCTTCCATGTGTTCTTCCACGAGTTCGATAATAGTCGGTTTGTTTTGTTCAAAGGCCTGTTGTACCGTGTGGCGAAAAACTTTGCCCAAATTGGAACTGGCAAAGCTGCGGTAATCTGCACCATAGGCTGCAGAGAGCAGCTCAAAGTTAGGCGGGGTGATATCAACTGCAATCCGCTTTCCAGGATGGCGAAGCTCTTCGGTTTTGCGAATCTCTCCATAGCCTCGGTTGTTCCAGATGATAATTGGAAGCCCCTGGCGCTGCTCCGCAGCAACCGCCAACTCCTGTAGGGTAAATTGAAAACCCCCGTCACCGGTAAGGACCACTACCGGAAGCTGCGGACGGCCGGCCTTTATTCCGATCCCGGCCGGCAGGGCATAGCCCAAGGCACCGAAACCAACCGGATGTAGAAACTTACCGGGAGAATCAACCATCCACTCACTTATCGCCGCATAGGCGGGGGTAGTCATATCGGTCACACACACTCCCTCTGTGGGCAGTGCGGCCCGCAGTTCCTTCAACATATGCAGGACCCGGGATAACTCCCCCTTCGGGATACCGGTAACCGTCGCAAGTTCCATCTGAGAGTGTTTTAAAGCCGCCTGTACTTCCGCAGCCATAGAGGTTCTCTCGTCCGCCTGCATGTTCAACTGCTCCAAACGAACGTTGATACCCCGGAGTACCCCGGCGGCATCTGCTTGTATTGCCCCCTCTGAATGGGGAAAACGTTGGAGTATTCCCTCTTCCAAATTGATAAGCAGCAGCTTGGGACCTAGATCGAGTTGAGTTTCCCAAAGATCGGTTGCAGACAACTGAGTGCCCACTGCAATGACAAGATCCATTGACTCGAGCAGACGGGCGGTACCGGAGAAATGGAGTCTGGTGCCTAGAGACAGCGGGTTATCCTCGGCTACCACGCCTTTCCCGGCGGCAGTAGTGACAATAAGCGCGCCTGTAAGCTCCTGCAGTTTTTGCACTTCCGCAGCACTTTTAATTGCTCCACCTCCGCAAATAAGTGCAATGCGGGGGCTGCGGCTTATTTTCTCTGCCGCAGCATGTATGATTTTTTCAGCTTGCGAGGGCGTATCCTGCACTGAATGGACACTCACGCCCTCAAGCCGGGCTATGTCCCCGTGAGAACCGCTTTTATCCCCGGTAAGCTGAGACTGCAGCACATCGAGGGGGATTTCCACATGAACAGGTCCGGGACGACCACTGTTCGCCAGCTCATACGCAGCACTGATGGTCGACTCGATCTTCTCTGCCTGTTCGATCCGCCAGGCGGCCTTTGAAATTGAGGCGGTCATACCGGTTGAATTTTCCAGCTCATGGAGAAAGCGGGAATGTCCGCCGATAAGAGCACTCGGTATTTGGCTGGAAATGACCAGCATTGGGATGCAGTCATGATACGCCTCTGCCATGGGTGTCATAATATTGGTAAGACCGGGCCCTGTAATTACCAGGGCAATTCCGGCTTTTCCAGTAACCCTTCCCAGCCCCAACGCCATAAAACCGGCCCCGCTTTCGTTGCGACTGGTGATATGCCGCAGCTTTGAGTGGATTAAATAATCGTAAATATTCAAATTATGTATACCCGGAATACCGAATATACATGGGGCATCAAGCTTCTCAAGCGAATGAACTACCTCAGCTGCTCCCGTTATGGCGCTACCCTCCATAGCAATATAAAATTACTGCTCTAATTATTTAAATTTTGCTTTTTCCAATAGAATTGAAGTTTTTTTAGTATATATAATATTATATTAGTTAGTCAATTATTTGTTTTATATATTTTGAAATATTTTTCTATTACATATATTATAAGTATTTATATTATTATTATACTCTAATACTCGCTTATTTATTTTCTACTATAAACTTTTCTGCTATACTTTTTTACATACTGTACTAAATGTAATTAGTTTTACCACAACAAAAAGAGCCTGTAAGCATATTGCCTACAGTCCCTTCACTGATCAGACCTCTTCTTTTGCTGATTCTTTTTGATTGATACGTTGACTGCCCGGTTTAATTTCCTTATCATTAAGTTGGTTTACGCAACCTACTCTTCGTTGCCACAGGTGCATCAATCTAATTGATTGTTATTTTAAAGAATTATGGGTAGTTAAAAGACAATGAACGCTGACAGACAAAAGTATGATAACACAGTACAGAGTCATTATATTATCGGAATCAACGATACCAGGGTCCTTCGGGTATTGTGGACCGAAAAAACTATGAGCAGAATTGAACTGTCACGCTTTCTGGGCTTGGATAAATCCACCATTTCCAAGATTGTGAATAATCTGCTTAAAACAGGACTCATTAAGCTGGTGTCTGAGGGCGATTCCAGCCCCAACGGAGGCCGCAAGCCGACGTACCTTTCGATCAATCCGAATTATGGTGCTGTCCTGGGTATTGAAATGCAGCCGGATTTCTTTATTGCCGTACTAATAGACTTTTCCGGCAAGATTGTATTCCAGACAAAGGAACCTTTGTCACTCGAGGGAACTACCGTACCCGAGGCGGCATATAAAATATACCAGAGCGTTGTAAAACAACTCGATGCTGTACATATACCTATAATCGGCGCGACTATCGGAGCCAGTGGATTGATAAACCCCTATGATGGTATTGTGTATCGATCAAATCCCCTCAGCATCACCGATCCGCAGCATATGTATGACGAACTCGATGATCTTTTTGATTTTCCAGTTCTCATAGACAACGATGCCAACTGCGGAGCCTGGGGAGAATTAGCATTCAAAAAGGAAAAAATACAGGATGATGATTTTATTTTTGTGCTGGGAGAAACCCGCAAGAACCGGGTTATTGATGCCCAGTACAGGGGTATTGCGATCGGCATGAGTGTGGTGATGGATCATAAGGTTCATTACGGCCAACAGTATTCGGCCGGCGAATTCCAGAGTATTTTCCGCACCGGCAAATATCTGAATCAATTTTCCATTACAGACACAGAAGCCGAGATCTACGAGCAGGAGGAGAGACTGTTTGCCCAGGTGGCACATGAACTTTCGCAGAATGTTGCCTTGCTGGTAAACATACTCAATCTACAGCAGGTTGTTTTGGGCGGAAGAATGGAGTACCACCCCGAAATACTATCTATTATGCAGGATGAAATAGCTAAAAACTGGTCGTATGACACCCCGGCTGAGGTTCTGGTACGCTTCAGTACCTTGCAGGAACTCACTATTGCCTATGGTGCGGCAGGTATGTTCCTGGAGGCGTTTTTCGGGCTACCGGACATCTCCTGACTCAAGCGGCCGGTTAACACCCACAAACTGCGAACAAGGGCCGCACAGGCAACTCCGTTCGTCTTTGAAAACGTGTAGTTGAAATCAGCTGCTATTCTGCGGCTGAGTATACCCGAATATAGTCTACTTCCATCTCCTGCGGGAAGACCGTCGTATTATCCGGATACCCCGGCCAGTGCCCGCCGACCGCCACATTCAGAATGAAAAAGAATTTCTGGTTGAATACCCATTCGCCATTGGAGAACCGCTGCACATACTCGGATGTAACCTGGTGATAGGGTTCTCCATCTACAAGCCATATAATCAGGTCTTTATCCCAGATAATGCTAAACACATGGAAGTCATCGGCAAAGCTGGAATCGATTTCGCAGGCACCGCTGATACCGCCCCCGCCTGAATAACCGGGTCCATGGACGGTTCCGTGCACTACAGAAGGATGCTGCCCCAGCATTTCCATAATATCAATCTCTCCGCTTTGCGGCCAGCCGACGTCAGAAATGGATTCACCCAGCATCCAGATTGCCGGCCAGATCCCCTGTCCCCGCGGCATCTTGGCCCGTACGTCAATTCGTCCATACTGCACTGTGAATTTGTCCTGACTTATCATGCGGGCAGATGTGTAGTCGTATTCACCAAATTGATCGCTGCGGGAATCCTCACGGGCGCGAATCACCAGATGCCCGTCTCGAATGAATGCGTTTTCCAGTTCGGAGGTGTAGTACTGGCGCTCGGCATTACCCCAGCCGGGAATGCCGTTGGCGTGTCCGTTGCCGATTTCGAAACTCCATATATCGGTGTTAATTTCCTCGCCGTCAAACTCTTCGGCAAAATTGAGAGCCCATTCCCGGGCAAGATACGAATCCATGTCGATTTCTTCCTGCCCTAGGGCAAGATCAACCTCGCCGACCGGAACAAGGGATGCCGCCGAGAGCCGTATATCACCAGTCTCACGCCCTAACTCGAACTCGAAACGGGCGTTAACATCGGTTTCGTGCAGCATGGTAAAAGTGAACGAGTGTGCCTGCGGTTTATCGCTGAGCTGTACCATAGTACCACCGGCGTCTCCCCCTTGACCGGGGTTATACGGTGTCCACTCGCGACCAGCGGAGCCGCCGATCTTTACCTCGATTTCGCGCCTGGTATCCGCCCAAGCAATAAAGTCCACCCGGTATTTTTGCCCTTGCTGTATTTCAATTGGTGCTTGCAGCACCTGTACCGACCAGGTATTGGGTCCGCCGTGGGTTATATCAATATGCAGGGCGTCATTTTTCTGCTGGTACTCGGCCTGAGCCCCATCGAACAAAAGCATCATCCAGTTATGGCGGGTATCATAGGCGCCATCATCCCGGGGCGGCGGCACATCAGCCAAAGCAGCCGAAAACTCGGCATTGCCCAGCAAATTCCGCTCATCTATATTGAGGGTAATTCGGTCACTTGCACAGGATGCTAGAGTAATAAATACGATACACGTCAGTATAAAACCTTTCTTCATAATTCTACCTTTTCGTTTGTAACCGTAGTAATAGAATGGGCCGGAATAGCAGCATTGACAGTATCATTGGTCCATTTTGCCTGCAATGATGCCGATGTATCGGCATCACCGCGATTTAGAATCACACAGACAACTGAACCATCTATGTTTTGAAAAGCAGACACTTCCAGTTCGGTCGATGGATCTGACAGTTCACAGAATAGACACATCGCACCGGTATGGATGTAACGACTGAAATGACCGATGTAGGCATAGGATGACTGGTAATGAACTGTATCGGCATCAAGATCGGCAATGACAGGTGCATCACAGTAGTTGCCGACATGATTCGGCCCCCCCTGTATATCAAGGATCATGTTCCAGTCGAGCCATAATGTTACACCGGCATTCAGATCTCCGATGATGTTGTGAGCATAGGTCTCGCCACGATCCCATTGACCCAGCTTGACACCGCCTTCGATGCAGCCTTCCGAGAAAATGATCTCCTTGTCGGGGTAGGTTTCGCTTGGTTTCTCTCACCAGATCAAACTGATCGCCGGAGTACCAGTGAATCGCCTGTCCGGTTATGTACTGTGCGGTCTCCGGATCGGTCAGCACATCGGCAGCGCGATTAAACATTTCGTCACGATTGTGATCCCAGAAATATATACCAACGTCCTGCATTCCCTGACTGTCCAACAACGGACCAAGATACTCCCGTATAAACAAGGCCTCATCCGAGGCGGAATATCGGCAGCTGTCCCAGGTCTGGGTGGCTTCAGGTTCGTTTTGCACAGTCACCCCGAACACTTGAAATCCGTTGTCCCGCAGCTCGGTTATGTAACGAGCGAAATACGCAGCCCAGGCAGAGCGGTATTCCGGCAGCAATGCACCGCCGTTGTTCATTGATTGATTTGATTTCATCCATGCAGGAGGGCTCCATGGCGACAGCAGCAGGGGTAAATCGGTTCCGGCAGCTTTATATGCTGCATGAATGAAGGGCCACAAATACTGTTTTTCCCGTTCACATGAAAACGACCATAGTTTTTTATCGCCGGGAATGTCCACAGCTGCATAATTATCGAGGGAAAAGTCACAGCTGTTCATATGCGTTCTGCCAAAGGTGTAGCCGATCCCGTGTTTAGCATCAAAATATGCTGTCATAATCTGCTGTTGTCTGTCTTTGGAAAGCTGTGACCAGACATACGCGGCTGATTCGGTAAAGGCGCCTCCGAAGCCGCGGAAAAGGTCCGGTCTGCGTTTTTCTCCTATTGAAATAACAGTGTCCGCGGATACCGAGGAAGGAAGTGGTTCTACTGTACGCCAGATCGAAGAGCTGTGTTTTTGGCTGGATTGAATAATTCGGGCTGTCATTGTCCTCTCCTTCATTTACGAAATAGCGAAATCAGCCGCAATCTGGCGAAGCTTTTCACGATTTTCGGCGGTCAGACGACATAGCGGCGAATTGTGTTCTCCGGTATCGGTATTTTCCACAATCATTACTCGGGCATCAGGCGAAAGGGTATGCGAATGCCATACCCCTCGTTTTACGCTATATACGGCTCCCGGCTGCAGCTGGATTCCATGAATATCAGTGATGGTTTCCTTACCTTCACCGATATACAGCACACAGCTTCCCTGCACCAAGAGGAAGACCTCAATGGTTTCGTTATGCTTCTGGAAGTGCGTAATGTTTTCGGGCAGCAGCTCATAATGATAATTGAGGACTGCAACTCTCCATCCGTTATAATCGACCACTGGTTTGTAACCGATCTCCGAATATGTGATAACTTCTACCATGTGATCCAGTGCTTTGCTCATTCTGTGCTTCCCGCATGTACAGGACCGAGTTCAACCACTAAATGACAGGATTTTGGGGGTAGATGTGCGGCCTGAATGAGTACACCGCTGCCTTCTCGACTGAACTCAACCTGTGTACCATCAACAGCAACGGATGTGATGCGGCCGGCCACTTCAGACGAAGCAGCAGACTTTCGGTACTCCACGTGTAGCGGATAGTTACGGAAGTAGGTGTTTACCTCAACTGTTCGATTAGTACCCCATTGCTGCGGTGTGAGTTGCGGTTCAAGCAGCAGATCGCCGTATTTCCCGCGTACACCAAACATTCGGGTGACAACGGTTAATAGATACCAGCTGGCGGAACCGGTGAGATATGCATACAGTCCGCGCCCGGCAGGGTCAAAATATTCGGGAATACCGGGATACATCCGTGAGGATGGAAAGTGCGATGCCGCTGAGAATATTGCTTTTAACGCCCGCCAGCCGGCCTCGGTTTTACCGCGTGCATACAATGCGTTGGCAAACATTACCGACATATGACTGAACATCGCACCGTTCTCTTTATGTCCATAGGCAAAACCGAAACAGCGACCCAAATCAAGCTTAACTTCGTTAAAGTCGGTGTTCAGTCGATAGCCCCCGACAGATTCATCCCACAAATTGGTATCGACGGCGGATAGTATCCCTTTCAGCTGCTGTTCATCAGCGACATTCCCCAAAATCTGGAACACCTGGCCGGTAAGCGTCATGCACGTGGCGGAATCAAAATCTCCCTCTATCCCGGCGACCGCTGTTATCGTAATAGCCGTTAAACCATCCATAACCCTTGGAGGCATCTGATTCACCATGACCGCGCACATGAGCAATAATAGACTCACTTTTTTGTTTTAGGTCTGCGGCCAGTTTTTCGTGATTTAGATTGATAAACACACCGCTTGGGCCGTTTTTACAGGCCGAGAAAAACCGCTGCAGCACATCATTCTTTGCTTTAGGATTACTGTAGTCAATATCCGACGCGGTGTAGTGATCGAGCAGCATCAGTAGTTCTTGAGCCACTACAATCGGCCGCTGTGTTGACTTGGCAACTTTCAACACAGCATCAGCCAGCCATTGGAGGTTTGAGGCATACAAACCGGTAAAGGCAACACTCTCTCCCCCCTCGGCAGCCATATCCAACCCATCGTTCCAGTCCCCACCTTCCAGGCGAATAGAATTGTGAGATCCAACGTGAAAAAATGCCGACAGCTGCTGTAGAAGCAGGTGTTCCAGCACGCTGCCGAATACAACCTCTCCATTCTGATTGTACAATGTTGTACTGTCGGAATGGTCCTGTTGGATTTTTTGCTGAGCCCGTGCCCATTGGGGATCGGAAAAATACTCCTGTGACTCGAAAAGAAATGATAGATCGCCGGTTTGGTCTATATACAACTGAATAGTCAGCAGCGGCCAGGCGCCATGATCCATCCAGACTCGCGAAATATTATTTCTGTCGGCAATAAATTCACCGGGCCGAGTTCCGATGATAGTGGCATTGGTTCCATCAAACCGAACACCCGCCAGATTCTGCAGCAGAGTCTCACGAACCGATTCAGGCTCCATGAGCAATAATGCAAGACAATCCTGCCAAAGATCGCGCCACCCTCGACCGCCTCGTCCATAATCATGATGGGGTAGAAATGAACAGCCGTAGATGCGCCGCAGAATCGGCTGCAGTGATACCCAGCGCATCCAGGAATCAAAATCAGGGTCGGCAGTTGTACATGCTACTGTATTCAGTTTCCCGTGCCAAAAGGTACGGTTGTTCTGCAATGCGGTCTCAAATTTTTCTGCCCCGCCATAGGCGTTTAGAGCGGCACTGGCAGTCGACTGGTCGGGGAAAATGCCGGCTACTATATAGATCTCATGTGTGCCGCCGGGCGGAATCTCTGCCGGTGCAAATTGAAGCGCTCCAACCGCTTCACTCCCGTGAACCACAGCTCCTGATTGCAATAGATTTTTTCCGGCATATTCATCATCATAGATTACCCGGGGACGCTCGGCATCTCCGCCCTCACCGATAAATACATCGAGATCAGGATAGCAGCCGACAGGAGTGCTTGGCCGGCTGTCGGCACCTAACACCGCATATACGGTGGTGTTACGGACATGTCCCCGCTCATCAAAACTCATTGTCGGAGTCAGATACACCCCGTTAGTGCCTACCTCAGTTACATTCAGCAATGATGTTACATGACGATGATCGCGCAAGGAATCAGCGGATCGCCCGTACATGGGTATAACCACTGTAGGAACAACGCGAACCGGCTGTTCACCGGCGTTGCGCACAAGCAGGCGGGTTACCTCGGCATGTACGTCATCTATCGGGACAAAGGTTGTCATTTCTGCCGACAGTTGTGCCTCGGCGTTCTCTCGCAGGATAGTGTGCCACAAAGGCCCGGCCTTCACACCTTGAGTCTCCGCGTTGTGCGTCTTTTGCTCATGCGATCCTCCGGTTACAGACCACACCTGCCCATTTTCAATCTTCAGCCAGGCGGTTCGGGTCAATCTGGTATTGTGCAGATCTACCACCGAGACCGGGGGCATTAAAAAATGATTCTGATCGATCTTGGCATCGCCCCCGCCTCGCGGGGTAATGGAGGCCATGTACCCTGCCTCATTGGCAAGCGGAAAATACAAGCCGCTTGTACTGCCGGCATCTTTCAGATAAAAATCTCCCCGTTTATTCAGGTATTCACACATAGACATAAAATTAATCTTCCTTACTTTAATTCGACATGATGACATAAAGGCTTTCAATTTGCCCGTCGCGAACCATCTCTGCATAGGGCGAAGGAATCCTTCCACCGGTAAATTCTACAGCCTCGGCCGCCCCACGTGTGCGAACTGTGATATGCCTCAGCTGAACATCACCGCCCGGCACGACATCCTTGTCGGTTTTATTAACGTACGTGACCCTTGTTCCGTGAAAGAAGGTACAGGCAACTTTACCGGATTCGTTAAACAAACTGTGCGGCAAACAGGGGGACAGAACCAACTCAAGTTTGCCGTCAACCAACTGAAACGGTGTTTTGCCGAAGAACAAAATTATCCACATGCTGATAAACTCGGCAGTTGAGCCGGATAAACGAGCAACAAAACCACGTCCATGGAGGGATTCATCGGGGTGGGCGCTGGAAACAATAAAGCTGGAATTTTCAAATATACTGCGCCCGTATACAGTCGGATCCATAAACGGAACCAGCATGGTATCGGCGAGCTGCCAGAATTCCTGGTATTTCCCGGATCGCAACAGTGCAAGCAAATACTTATACTCCATATGCAACCAGATAGATCCGTTTTCAAGCCATCCGGGCGTAAAGGCGCGGGCGCGGCCGATCTCGTGCGACTCATCGGATAAAGATTCGTTAACCCGCAGCATGCCCAGTTTTTTATCATACAGCTCACTCTGCATGACCGTGGCGTGGATATTATCCCGTTCGTCGGAATCAAGTTCATTCGAAAGAGCCCGTACAAAGCCTTCAAGAAAGAGAGGCAGGGGACGGAGGCTGAATTGAATTTCTCCGGTCCAGCTGCCGGTTTTGATATAGGACTCGACGGCGGAAGCATCTGTCGGCTGAATAATCAGGTAGGTAGGATATACGCCATCGTTTTTATTCTTGCCGCGAAGCAGACCGTCTTTCACATCAGCTTCCATAGCATGCAGCAGCTTCAAAAGTTCAGCTCGTTCCAGAGTTTTCTGTTCACCGCTGAAACCGCAGCGTGTGGTTTCACGGTACTCTTCACGATAGGTGGCCATGATATTCCATCGGTTGTGCAACTGAAGGTCAGAATCTACCGGATCACTCAGCACCATCTCAATGGCCCTGTACAGCTCGTATATCTCTACCGCTATCGGATACCTGTTCACACCACCGGAAACAACCCCCAGCTCAATATTTCGAATCAGTCGTAGCAACTCCCATGCTTCCGGCAATGAAGAGCCCAGCAGTCCGGGCAAACCGTTTAATGCATCATACCAACCGGGCTTATCGGCTTCCATTTCCACGCCGATACCGTATGGATCGCGGGTGAGAAATTTGATCGCCGCAAGACCAAGCATTTTTTCCCCCAATGATGCAAAATAGGTAGTGCCATTGGGGGTGCTCATCCAAAAGTCATGTGAATCGACCTCTGCTTTTGGCTTCTGAACTGCATTATATTGCTGTATACCCTTGTCAGTAACCACCCATTTTTTTCTTCTGGGCTGAACAAAGTGTTCACTGCGATAGTAGGGGTAGATTCTCTGATTCCAGAAAATTTCGAAGGTCCTTTCTGGAAATACAGCCATACAGTTCTCAAGCAGGTCATTGTTGTAAATCCAATGGTCAATCCAGAACCCTTCACCATGAACCGCATGCACAATAGTCTCGGAAACACCAAGCACGGATCGGAAGAGATCCTGAACCTCCTCGCTTGTCACACACTCGTTTTCTATGGAGTGATACAGTTCACCGGGAGAGAAGTTTCCCCGATGTATCAGCGACATTGTTTTCGGCAAATCCTGCACCATCGACGACACTTTTACGTCGGCGGGAACCTGGTAGCCCCGCCCCTGCACTATAAGAGGGTTGTAGCCGTCGGTTTGAATAAGACTCATAAATTCCCAGAGATTCTCCAATCCGGCTTGGGGCACGAAGAAGACGTCCGAGCGACGATTCTGGTTCACATCGCGATAATTCCCCCAGCCCTGCGAGTAATATTCGGCAGGAATTACAAACCAGTTGTAGTCGCGCTCTAAATCTCCATGCTTACGGGAATATACCGGTATATATACATCCCCTCCGAGAGTTTGTTCTATATGGGGGAATCCCCCTCGCAGCACATTGTCCAGAAAATTTTGCCGTGTATAGGCGTCAAATTTTTGATTAGCAGTTTGTGTTTCACACACCCCGGTGATCCGTTCCAAAAGTGCCCGGTTTTGTTCATAGTAGGATTCGATGACGGCCGGACTTGAAAGTGTTTCCATAAATTCTTCCACAAGTCCTTGGGATGAAGCGGCTCCATAGAATTCCACCAAGGTACTGCTTTTGTTCGGCAGCAGCGTGATCGCATCGGCAAAAAAAGCACAGGGAAGCTTGCCGTTTTCAATCTGTGTGCGATTAACCAACTCATCAATCGTCGTGTCACAAAAATGCACAGGTACATTCATAGCCTGCTGAGGTATGAATAGCAGGTCAGCATCATGCAGAACCTCTACCGGAACAAGCGATTTATTCTCGCGACGGTAGCCCAGCGCAAAGTTCAAACGGGTTATTTCCTGCACATTGGCGCTGTCGGACATCGTAGCGGCAAGCTGGTACACAGCGGCATTGCTGCGTGTTCGACGGGCGGTCATCCAGGCCTGAGCTGTGGTTAGATTGTTTTTGAGTGCACCGTAATCAATTCCAGCGGGAATAAGCACTGAAAGCCCGTCGACTATCTCAAACGACAGCTTTCTGCCGGAAATGTTGGTAATCCTGATCTCGCGGACAAGCGCTCCAACCCTGGCATTCGGCACGGTTCGGTACACCACATCAACCCGCACTCCGATCTCTTCATTGGTTTCCGACAACGCTATCTGATCGCTATCAACCGTTATACTGCTGCAGGAACCGGCAACCTGTTTGGCAAAGGGCTCATACACAACAGGTGCAGCCCGCGCGGACCCATCTGTGGGTTTAATAAAGGTTCGAAACCCCTGCTCCGAGACTGTCCGGTATGCATTGGCAGCCGAGAAGAACTCTGCAATGCTGCCGTCCTTGCTTTCGCTGCCGAAACTCACAATACCCTGACCACGATTGACATAAAAGGCCCACACCGGAATGCCATGCAGACCGGCTATACCGGGCAGAAAACCGGAAAATGCCGGACGGTTGTAGTAATCGATCTGCTGAAAAACCTGCATAGTAACTCCTATCGCTGCAAACGGTTGGTAACTTTTCGATTGATAAAGGTAAATAAAAGAATGATCAGGAATAGAACCCAGGCTACTGCCGCACCTCGTCCAAGACGACCGTTGGCGAAACCGAGAAACATAAGGTAGTAGGCGACAGTCAACCCGCCCTGGTCGGGCCCGCCAATAGTTTCGTATCCGCCCATGAGTATAAAAGGTTCATCAAACAGTTGAAAACCGCCAATGATGCTCAATGTTAATGCGAAGAAAATAATCGGCATCAGCATAGGAATAGTAATCAAACGGTGCATTTGAAATGTTGAAGCTCCGTCTATCTCCGCCGACTCGTACAGCTCATCGGGGATACCCTGCAGACCGGCCAGATAAATTACCATATTAAACCCGATGAAGCGCCAGTTCAGCATTATTGAGATTGCCGCTTTAATAGGGCCGCCCTGGGTAGTCCAGCGAAAACCACCCTCGATTTGAAGCACTGTCTCTAATAAATAGTTCAGCACACCGTGGTTATGGTCGAAGACCATGCCAAAAATAATAACGGTCGCTACCGCACTGGTAATATACGGTGCAAAAACCAGGGTTTTGAAAAGATGCCGTGCCTTTAGCCGCTTGCTGTTTACCCCAATCGCCAGCGGAATCGCAAATACATGCTGCAGAATAGATCCAAAAATCAACAGCAGCGAGGTATTGATCAGGGATTTTGCAAAAAAAGCGTCGGTGGTGAACAAGCGAGTGTAGTTAGACAGGCCGACAAATCCACGATTGCCTACCAATCGCATGTCAAAAAACGACATATAGATCGAATACACGAGCGGGTACATTCCAAAGATGACAAACAGAATAAAAAACGGACTAACAAAAATATATGGTGCCAGTTTCTGGTTAAAACCTATGCTTTCCCAAAGTGTGGTTTTTGTTTTCATAATAATTATCCTTTGATGCTGCCGGCAGTTAAACCGGAGATAAACTGACGCGACGCGAAAAAGAACACCAGCAAGAGCGGCAATATTGTCAGCGCGGTACCCGCGTACACCATACCGAATTCTCCGTAACTCACAGCATTCAGTGTATTCAAGGCTACAGGCAGGGTGGTTCTTCGAATTCCAGGTAATAGAATGAAGGCTCCCAAAAAGTTGTTCCACTGTCCGACAAAGACAATGATTGCCAACACACCCATGGCAGGTTTGGCCAGCGGGAATACAACCCGCATCAGAATGTGAAACTCATTTAATCCATCTATGCGGGCTGCATCCAGCAAGTCGCGGGGTATAGACTCTTCCAGGAATTGTCGCATGAGGAAAATTCCCAGCGCATTAGCCATACCAGGTACAATCAGCGCCCGCCATTTATTTATCCAGCCGAACGCAGCCATCATCCGGTAAAACGGAATAATGTTGAGAAACGGCGGGAAAGCCATGGTCGCCAAAATAAAAAAGAAAATAAAATTTTTAAATCTAAAATCATACTTAGCAAGCGCAAACCCACCCATCGTGCAGAAAAAAACAGTCGTGACAACGGTAAGCAGGGCGATCGCTACACTATTGAAATAGTTGAGAAGATACGGGATCTGATTCTGCTCAAATAATAATTGATGGACATTATCCCACAGTGCTCCTCCAAACCATAAATTGGGAGGAGTGCTGAACATGGTGGCCCTCGGATGTGAAGCTATCACAAACATATAATAGAAGGGGAAGAAAAACAGAGCCGCAAAGACCAGTAATGTGCCGTACAGGAGAAGATACTTTCCGGTACTGCTGAGTCGATTAAGATACTTTTTCAAAGCAAACTCCTCTTAAAATAAAAATACCTCTTAAAATAAAGGGTGTGCCGCAGCACGCCGCAACACACCCGCAATCTTCATCAGTCGATGGTTGACTGAATCTGGCTCAAGGCCTTATCGTAGGCTTCCTCCGGTGTTAGATCACCTTCCAGAACTTCGCCAACAATAGAACCCCAGATGCTTACAATGATGTTGTCATACTCACTCACACGATTGCTCGGCATATTGAGTGCGACATCGGCAAAAATTTCACGAACAGGCTCGTTTCCAAAGTAGGCAACCGGCTCACCCATGATGGGATTATCATAGGTTGAAGTCAGGGCAGGAAACGCATCAATTTCAGCAAATGTTTTAAGCTGAGCTTCCTCGGTGGTGGTCAAATACTTGATAATTTCCCATGCTGCAGCACGGTTTTCTTCGGGTACAGTTGCTGGAATACTCAGATAAGTCCCACCGAGGGATGAAAGCGCTCCGCCCGGCAGATAGGTTACACGCCAGTCTTCAACTTCAGGCGCGACCCAGTTGCGCAGGGCACCACCCCACCAGGCACCGTTCGGCATGGTTACGACCGTACCGTTGGAGAAGCTGTCAATCCAGGGACCGCTCCATGCCCCCAGGTCGGCATCAATTCCTGCCGCACGCACATCAGCAACCAGCTGCAGTGCTTCCATGAACTTTGATTTAGGCTCCAGCAGATCACCATCTTCAGAAATCCAACCGCCCTTACCGCCAGCAAGAGGTATGTTGGCAACATCAGCCGCATTCGGTACCGCGTAACGACCATCTCCAGTTACTTTTCGACCTTCCTCAATGTACGCGTCCCAGCTGTCCAGGTTTTTGAAGTCGGCGCCAGCTTCTTCGGCAAGATCTGCTCGATAGAACAATACGGCCGGAGCAATATCCACCGGAATAGCAACCTGTTCACCGGCACGTGTCTGCCCCTGCGCGACTGCAAAATCTACTACATCACCAATTACATCGGCGGCATTATAGGGAGCCTCATTCAGGTTAACCAAGGAATCGCCCTGCTCTACAAAGTTGGCAATAAACTGAACTTCCAGAGCTTCAATATCATTGGTTTGTTCACGAGCAGCAAGCTGGGTCGTGAGCCGGTCATGATGACCGCCGAAATCCGCTGACTGAAAGGTGACATTGATGTTTGGATACTGTGATTTGAAATCCTCTGAGGCAAACACCTCAGCATAGGCAGCTTCAAGATCACCAAAAGCCCCCAAACTCACATTGTAGGTTTTATCGGGATCAAATGCCGCTGTGTCACTAGCCTCCTTTTGACCTCCAGCGAACACTGCTGGAGCTATCAGTCCAGCTACTACTAATACCATAAGAATTTTTTTTCTTACCATTGTTTCTCTCCTTTCCTTGTAATTCTTTTAATCTCTTTGAATATTGATATACATCAACCATCTCTCTTTGTGTACACCTCGTGTACTATTTATATACCTCCTTGTTAGTTGGTTTCTAAGACCAACTAATTATGGGTGGTGTCGCCTGAGTTGTCAATCTTTTTTTTTAACTTTTTTTTGAGGACTTACACCTACAAAAAGGGCCTGTAAGCGTATTGCCCACAGGCCCTTTTTTTTAATATAGTCTAAATTTTACATAAGTTGCTGTATTCGCTGTCCCAATTCCGGATTTGAGCGCATCGCCTTCACAATTTCATTGAACTTTTGTACGGTCATGTTATTGTCACGCACAGTTTCAACCATTTCTTCCTGACTGGACTGTTGTATGCTTTGAATTTTCTGAGCAAGGGAGTTGAACTCTTCAGTTTCCGCATCAGTTTCGTTATCGGCTTTTTGCTTGCCCTGGTTCTGTCGGGCGGAATAGAGGGTATTAAAGCGTTCTTTGCTCATTGAAGAATCAGAGAAAGCACTCTCCATCTTTTGGTTTGATTCAGTTTGTACTTCTTGAATTTCTTCCATTGCCCCTGCAAATTTTTCCAGCTCTTGGTCTTCAAAGCTAGGCGTGTCTGTGGACTGACTCTGCGGCAATTGGCTTCCGCTTTGGCCGGTACTGCCGGACTGAGCGGCGACCGGTAAAATTACTAAAGTAAGCAGAGCTGCAATAGAAATAAAAGCAGAGCCTTTCCTGATAAAGTTAAATAGCATGTATATATTGCCTCCTGACTAAATATTGTCCCCACAAAGTAATAGTCACACCGAGCCGGCGTCAAGCTTACAGGAGTAGGAATTTTATACTGTGTTTTTGTGAGGGTTTTTTTGTTCTGCCGGGCGCAGCCTACTGGAGGCAGTACAAAAAAAGCGCCCAAACCTCAGTTTGAACGCTTTTACAGCCTTTCCAGGCTCGAATCCCATATTTACTGTGTACAGGTGCTTAGAGAATTCTGTTATTTCCGGACTGCAGCAATTGCAACAGCTTATCGGAGGGGTTCTTAAACTTGCTCATAAATATCATGGCTGCAATAATATAGGGCTTGTAACTGGCTTCTTTGTACAGAGGTACACGATAGCGGTCAAAGACACTGGCCTCTACTTCCCCTCGCTCACAGCTCACACCGGTGATATCAGCCGGCAGACAGTGCATATAGAGGGCTTTTCCGTCGCGGGTCTTTTTCATTAAGTCCTCGGTACATTCCCAATCCATGTATTTCTTGTTATTTTCAAGCCCGCGCTGTTCGAGGGCTTTCAGTCCCGCATCATCACCCTGCTCAACCAGCTTGGTCCGTTCTTCCATTACGGAGAAGGGTGCCCAACTCTTGGGATACACAATATCGGCATCCTGAAAGGCCTCTTCCATACTGTTTACCCGGTTAAAAGAACCGCCGCTGTGTTCGGAATTAGTAGCCGCAATCTGCTCAACCTCAGGCATAATATTGTAGCCTTCCGGATGGGCCAGACTTACATCCATGCCAAAGCGGGACATCAGGCCGACAATTCCCTGGGGTACCGACAGGGGCTTCCCGTAAGAGGGGCTATAGGCCCAGGTCATGGCAATCTTTTTGCCCTTCAGGTTCTCGACGCCTCCGAAGTGATTGATAATGTGGGCCATATCCGCCATGGACTGGGTCGGGTGGTCGATATCGCACTGCAGATTCACCAGGCTTGGGCGCTGTTCGAGCACTCCGTCCAGGTACCCCTGGTATACCGACTGCGAGACTTCCTGCATGTAAGTGTGCCCTTTGCCGATGTACATATCATCGCGGATACCAATTACATCGGCCATAAAAGAGATCATATTGGCAGTCTCGCGCACAGTTTCACCGTGGGCAATCTGGCTTTTCCCTTCATCCAAATCCTGGATTTCCAATCCCAGCATATTTGCAGCGCTGGCATAACTAAAACGCGTACGGGTTGAATTATCCCTAAAAAGGGAAATTGCCAAGCCGCTGTCAAATACGTTGGTTGAAATATTGTTCTGCCGCAGGGCACGTAAAATCTCGGCTACCTTATACGTAGCCTGAATTTCATCGTCGCTTTTGTCCCATGTAAGAAAAAAGTCATTCAGGTACATGTCTTCAGCACGCAGGCGCCCCAGCGAGCGAATCATCTCTTCAATTCCAATTCTGTCCATTCTGTATCCTCCAGATCCTAATGTGTTCAAAATAAAATATTTTTACGGGTCGAGCCTGAAATGGCACGGCCTATAAGGTGCGCATTGTTCGAGAACCCTTTTAGTCCTCCAGCTTAATCTTCCAGCATACGAGCGGCGATTTGATTCGCTTTTTTCGTAAGCTCTTCCTCCGGAAAGCCGACCAAACGGCCATGTTCCACTGCCACTTTTCCATTCACAATGGTGTAATCGGTGCCATGGTTATAGCCGGAAAACAGCAATGCCGCCAAGGGGTCGGAAAGGGAGCCGGCATACTCCAGTTTATGTACATCAAAAATAGCCATATCCGCCGCCCAGCCCTCTTTCAGTTGGCCGATTTTCGGGAAACCGAGCAGCTTGGCACCGTTCTCATTGGCAAGGCGGAAAACATCGCGGGCTGTTACTGCCTCGGCCCCATACTTTACCCGCTGCAGGAGCAGGGCGTTTCGCATCTCTCCGAGCATATCCGAGGCATCGTTCGAAGCCGATCCGTCTACCGCCAAGCCGACATTTATGTTCTTCGGCAGCATTTCGGTTACCCGGCAAATTCCCGAACCAAGCCGCATATTACTGGAAGGACAGTGGGCTATATGTGTTCCGGTTTCAGCCAGGATATCAAGTTCTTCATCATTAAAGTGAATACCGTGGGCATAAAACACATCATCCCCGATAAACCCGGTATCCTGCATGAGTTTCAACGGCCGGCGCCCATACACCTCCACACAGAAATCGTTCTCATCATAGGTTTCCGCCACATGGGTGTGGAGTCTCACTCCGTATTTCCGGGCGAGTTCTGCCGACTGCTTCATGAGCTTCTCGGTTACACTGAAGGGGCTGCAGGGAGCCAGCACAATTTTGCGCATCGAAAACTCACTATCATCGTGATACTGCTGAATCACCCGTTCACTGTCCTTCAAAATTTCCTCTTCGGTCTGTACCACCGAGTCGGGCGGCAGGCCGCCGTCCTTTTTTCCCAGCGACATTGATCCGCGGGTTGGAGAAAATCGCATCCCCAGGGTATCTGCAGCCTTAAACTGCAGGCCCATTAAGTCACCGGAGAAATTGTCCGGATAAAGATAGTGATGGTCGGTACTGGTGGTGCAGCCGGTTTTCAGCAGCTCGCCCATTGCCAGCAATGAAGAGTAATACACTCCATCCTCATCGATTTTTTTCCACACATCGTACAAATACACCAGCCAGTCGAAGAGTTTCGCATTTTGTACCGCCGGTATATTTCTGGTAAGGGTTTGGTAAAAATGGTGATGGGTGTTTATAAAGCCGGGTACCACCACATGCTGTGAACAATCTATCACCCGGTCATCATCGCCGGGGCTAAAATCTATGTTTTTAGCTATTTTCTGAATACGATTTTCTTGTATAAGTACATCCACCCCCCGTACTGCCTCAGCATCAGCGGAGCTGTGCAGATAGTAGATATCTTTTAATAATATACGTGCCATACTGTCTCCTTAAGCTCCCTTCTGCTGCAGAACCACTCCCAGTAAAAAGTGGCGCACCAGGTTCATAGCTACCCGCTTACGATATACGGCGGTTGATCGCTGGTCATCAATCGGCTGTACAAGAGCGTCATAGTCACGCAGAATATCCTCTGCTTCCAGAGCAACATCCTTAAGACTGCGGCCTTCCATTTTTTTCTCCAGCTCCAGAGAACGTACCACTGTTGGTGCAACTGCTCCAACTGCAATTCGAATTTCATCGATTCGGCCATCGCTAATACGGGCCACTGCAGATAGGGTAAGTTTCGACAGAGCGTTTGCTCGGCGGGTGCCCACCTTTTTAAACAGATGAATCGTAGAGCGATCCTCCGGAATTATGATCTCGGTTAAAATCTCATCTGCATGAAGGTCTGTTTTACCCGGACCAGTGATAAACTGATAGAGCGGCTCAATGCGCTCACCCCCTGGACTCTGCAATTTCACTCCCGCATCAAGTGCATAGAGGGCACAAATAGAATCACCCGCCGGGGAAGCATTACAAATGTTTCCGGCAATGGTTGCAGTATTCCGCAAACCCGGGGCGGCAATAGTCAGAAGCGACTCTTTTAAGATTTCCGGTACCTCATCGTGGTCCAGCAGCTCCGTCATTGTTACGGCTGCCCCTATCGAAAGCCCATGTTCGATCCTGCGAATTTTACGCAGGTCATCCAAATGGCCTAGGAACATGATCGGCCGCGGATAATCGGGAATCGCCCCCGATTCATAGCGATAGCGCACCATTAGATCGGTTCCTCCGGCGAAGGGCATAGCCCCTTTCTCTGCTCGCAGGTCAAAAGCCTCTTTTAGTGAAAGCGGTCGATACGAGTCTACCATAGCCCCTTCCCCCTTTCGGCAGCTTTCAGCACACCGTCTATAATCATGTCGTAACCGGTACAACGGCAGAGATTTCCCGACAATGCTTCGCGAGCCTCCCCTTCAGTGGGTGAGGGGTTTTTCCGCAGCAGAGCCTCGGTGGCCATCATCATTCCGGGAGTACAAAAGCCGCACTGCACCGCACCGGATTCGCCATAAGCATCAATAATGGCCTTACCCTGCACGGTTTCACGGAGACCCTCGGGGGTAATAATTTCAGACCCCTCACATGTTCCAATCGGAATCATACAGGAGTTTACCAGCACCCCGTCCTTTAATACTGAACAGGCGCCGCACTCTCCCTCTCCACAGCCTTCCTTCACCCCGGTCAGTTTTAAATCTTCCCGCAGGATATCTAAAAGTCGCCGTAAGGGGTCGGTATCTATAGCATGGCTCGTGCCGTTTATTGAAAAATTAATTGTTGCCATCTTCACGCACCTCCATAATGTACTCAGGAGTCACCGGTATCTGCTTCACATCTCCGTTAATTGCCATTTGTACCGCATCGGCAAATGCGGCTGCGGCTCCGTCAAATACCAGTTCACCGGCGCCTTTGGCTCCAAAGGGACCGTATTCATACGGGTTATCCACCAGGGCGCTCTTAATTTTAGGAAAATCCATAGTAGTGGGAATAGTATAATCGGCCATGGTCTTCTGCTGAAACCGGCCCTCTTTTACTTCCAGTTTCTCCAGGCTGCCGTAACCCAAGGCCTGGATAATCCCGCCGTCTACTTGGCCCTCTACCACTTTCTCGTCAATTGCGACTCCAACGTCATGAACCGCCCAAATACCTTTTGTAGTTACCTCATATGTGAGAGGATCAACTTCCACTTCTATCACATTCGCGCCCCAACCGTAGGAGGGGTAGGCATCTCCCTGAAGGTTTTCCTGATCCCAGGGGATCAATCCCTCCGGCGGCTCATACTGCTGCCGCACTTCAACTATATCGCTTTCTTTCCAGCGGTCTTTCAGTTTTTTAGCTGCCTCTTGCACCAGGTAACCGACCACGGCAATCGAACGACTGGCACAGGTGGGGCCTGAGTCAGGAACTAAATCGGTATTCGGATCATTGTAGATTACCGAATCCACCGGTAATTCAAGTACCATAGCAGCTATCTTGCGAAAGGTGGTCTGCAGTCCCTGGCCCATCTCAACATTCGAAACCAGCAGGTCTACAAGACCATCGGCACGCTTGCGCATTTTAACCACTCCCTTAATAATTTCCTGTTCACCGTTTCCGGTAAAACCGCTGCCGTGGTTAAACAGAGAAATTCCAATTCCCTTCCATGAACCGGGGGTATGCTCTTTGAGTTTCTTACTGTATCCGGACATATCATCAATACGCTGAATTATTTCCGGAAGCTTCACCTCTTCGTGGATCCGGCCGTTCGTTACGGTCACATCCCCCTGCTTCAGCAGATACTGCTGCTTTAGTTTCAACTCGTCTACGTTTATAGCACGAGCGAGGTGACTCATGTGTGACTCCATGGCAAACAGCCCCTGGGGGGCGCCAAACCCACGGTAGGCATCAGAGGGGACGTTATTGGTCGCAAAAGCCCTTCCGCGTATCTTTACATTTGGAATATTATATACACTGTTCACAGAAAAAATCGCACGCTGCAGAACTACCATAGAACAGCTTTCATACGCACCGGCATCGATCCGCACATCTATATCCATTCCAATAATATTACCAGCCTCATCAAGGGCAGTTTTAAAGCGGGTTACGCTGGGATGGCGCTTGGGAGTAAAGCTGATATCTTCAACCCGGTCGAAGAACAGACCAATCGGTTTGCCTATCTTGCGGGCGGCAACGGCAAGGGGAGTAGAAATGACATCCGGATAATGCTCTTTCCCACCAAATGCCCCCCCGGTCACAACTTGCTGGACCCTGACTTGATCTTCAGCTAGCCCCATTGTAGCTGATACGGCGTGGCGTACATAAAAGGGACACTGCCCTGAAAAAAGAATGCCCAGTTTGCCGTCATCTTCGGTCTTGGCTACCACCCCCTGGGGTTCCATATATATATGCTCCTGAAAGCCTGTCCGAATAGTATCTTCTATAACCCGCGCAGCCTTTGCAAAAGCGGCATCGGGATCACCCTTCTGCAGGCGGTAATCGGCGTAGGTGTTATCCTCGCCGTGAATAGGGCCGCCCTTTAGAGCCTCGGCCTCTTCAATTGAAAATACCGGGGTAAGATCTTCATACTCTACCTTTACCTCATCCCGCAGACGGTTGAGCTCTTTGCGGTCGGGGCCGACCAACAGACCGATGGTTTCACCGATAAATCGTACGTGCTCATCGGCAAATACCGGCCAGTCGTCCTTGATCATTTCGATACGGTTTCTACCGCCGGAGGGAATGTCCTTGGCGTCGATATAGTAATAGCCCTCCGGCAGCGCCGGTACGCTCACACTCTTTATAATTGCTCGTGCACGGGAAGATCGAACAATCTTCCCGTAGAGGAGCCCATCAAACGGAATATCACCAATGTAGCGTGCAGCTCCACCGGTTTTAATTCCGGCATCTACCCGCTTGATTGAAGTGCTTATCTTTTTATTCATATCCCCTCTTCCTTGCAAAAGATCACCTCTTAAAGATTTTAAAAAGGACAGAGAGAACCGGAGCTTCCGGTCCTCCTCCTTGTCCCTTAGCTTACTGCTTAACTCAAATATAACAAATTTACTGCTTACCCTCCAGAGTAAAGGGGAGCATCGCATAAAATGCACTACAAATTTCCAGGTCATCAACCCGGTTTACTTCATTTGGGGCATGGGCCTGATTCTCGTCGCCAGGACCAAAACCGATAGCCGGAATCTTGTGCCGGCCGGTTGTGGCAACGGCGTTTGTTGAGAAGGTCCATTTATCGACTACCGGCTCTTTCTCGAACAGAGCTTTGTAGGCTTTTACACCCTTCTGTACTATCTCGTGATCTTCGGGAATCTTCCAAGTCGGAAAATAAAGCTCCTGAGAGTAGTCCAGGTTCTTCCAACCGCGCTCTTCGTACATCGGCATTTCGACGGACACCGCATCCTTATCCTCACCAATAGCCTTGCTCATGTACTCTTTTACCTGGTTGATAGCCAATTCTTTGTCCTCGCCCCAGGTCAGTCGGCGGTCGAGATACAGCATAGCCTGGTCGGGAACCGCACACTGGCTGGGTCCCTTTACATCGATCTGGGAGACTACAATGGTTCCCTTCCCCAGAAAGTTGTCTTCATCCGGCTGCAGATCTTCATTCAACTGTTCCATTGCCAGAGCAGCCCGAGCAGCCTTGTAGGCGGCACTCTGGCCACGCTCGGGAGCCGAACCGTGGGAAGAGACACCCTTTAGGCGAGCGATCATTTCCATCCGTCCCCGGTGACCCCGGTAAATCCGGCAAGTAGTCGGTTCGGTGGATACAAAAAAGTCGGGCTTGAGGTTTTCCTCTTCGATGAGGTACTTCCAGCACATACCGTCGCAGTCTTCTTCAAGCACGGTGAAGGTGAAGTATACACTGTACTCTCCATCATACCCAAGATCCTTCAGTATTCGACCGGCGGTTACCATCGACGCGGCGCCGCCCTTCTGATCACTGGAACCACGGCCGTGAACAAGACCGTCTTTGATTTCACCGGAAAAGGGATCAAAACTCCACTGTGAGGGGTCGCCCACCTCTACAGTATCAATGTGTGCGTCAATCGCGATAGACTTAGGACCGTTACCAACCCGGCCCACTACACTGCCGAGACCGTCGATACGCACCTCGTCAAAACCTGCCTCTTCGCACATCTCAACTATTTTGCGGCATACCGCTTCTTCCTCACCATCGTACGATCTAATTTTCACCATTTCGGATAGTGTTTTAGCTGTGTAATCACGATACTCTTTGGCCTTTGCCAGTATTTCATCTTTGATTGCCATTTTAGAAACTCCTTAAATAAATTCTTTTAATTTTTTTCCGTACGTACTGCCTTATTCAGGCAGCTTATTTATGTTTTCCCACAATTTCTTGGCCGCAGTGCGGCTTTCAGCGAAGATTTTCTCCACATCGAGGGGAAACTTTCGATCCTCATATACTATTTGTCCGTCAATAATAACCGTGCGCACATCGGTAGATGCCATTCCGAAAGGCCATGTGTCCATCAATATTGTCTCCGGTGAGCGGGGTGGGTGCCTGATAATCGGAAATTACTATATCCGCCTTATACCCCTTTTCAAGCCGGCCAAACTGCTGCCCGAAGTTACGGTTCAACAGCTCGTTTCCATTGGCAATGAGCTTTAGGAAGGCATCCGAATAGAGACTTCCGTGGGCATCCTGATGCTTGAAAAAAGCAAACTTGAACTCTTCAAACATGTTTGCACCGATTCCATCGGTACCGATGGCAACATTCTTATAGTTCGGCAGCTGGTGGTTATACCCAACCCCGTTATTCATATTGCTCTTCGGGTTGTGGACAAGAAAGCTGTCAGCCTGGTTTATCATCTGAACATCCGCTTCGGAGAGATGTACGCCGTGGACAAAAATTGACTTTTCATTCAGCAAGCCGAACTCGGACAGACGGGCCATAATGTCCTTATTAAAATGCAGGTGGGAGTAACTGGCATCGTATTTGCCCTCCGCCACATGTACATGAAAACCGCGTCCAGTGCTCTCGACCACCTCGGCAATCGCCTTTAGACCTTCCTGGGGGATGGTAAAGGGAGCATGACCGCCGACGGCAGCCTCAACCAAGTGTCGCCCGCCGCTCTGCTTCTCCTGCTCTGCCTGTTTGGCAAACTCGCGGTTTTCTTCAATACCGGCATACATCCCATCCATACCGTTGCGGTCGCTTACCTCATAGCAGGTCATGCCGCGCAAACCGGTCTCGGTGAAACTCTTTTTCACTGTGTTTAAGCTACCCTTAATATAATTAGGGCTGGCATGGTGATCGATAACCGCCGTGGTGCCGGATTTAATCGCCTCGATCGAGTTGATAATCGATGAGTAATACAGCGACTCCTCATCAAGGCCCCGATCCAGTTTCCACCACAGATTCCTTAGTACCGACACAAAATCGGGGGTAGGACCCACATTAGCCATAATACCCCGGGCCAGCCCTGAATAGTAGTGATGGTGGCTGCAGACCAGCCCTGGAAAAACCAGCTTTCCGGAGGCATCAATCTCCTTATCGATTTTTCCCGAATATTTTCCGGCAGCGCTCTTTCCAATTTCTACAATTGTGCTGTCGTCAATAACTATATCTACGTCCTCCCAGACTTTAGGAGGATCAAACTGCAGTGCAGTTGCATTCTTTATCGCTATCATACTTTTCCTCATCCTTTATACTTGAACTTCACCCAATAGATAGGCGTGCTTTCTTACTACAGTTTCGATAAGTGCCGCCACCCGCGGATCGAGAGTGCCCTCCGGTACCATGCCGTTTTCATCGACCGGAAGTTCCTGCACAGCATCATTTACTCTTACGTAGGCGGTTTCGCCGGAGAGCAAAAATCCCGGGTTCTCGGAAGAATCGAAATCCTGCTTCAGGTTAAACACGGTAAACTTATCCTTATAGGGTTTGCCCTCCCAAGGACAGAAAGAAGCACAGTTGCCGCATTCGTTACACAGGGCATCTATGTGAATAATCTGATGGTCCTGACCAAATCCAGCTTCAGTCGGCACCGCCACTACCATATTGGCACGGTTCGGGCAGACCTCCACACACTTGTTGCAGACATAAGAACACTGCAGACAACGCACCGCCTCGTTCTGGGCAAACACATCATCAGAACCGGAAGCCAGGATATTCTCCGTCCGGATAATCGCGCCCTTGCGCGGCAGGATTTCATTGAGAATCTCTTCGGACTTAAACCGGGGTACCCGATTGGCCCGGCTCCAGTCGGCATTTTCTTTGAGGGTAACCGCATCGGCAACTTTGCGTCCGGCGGCTATACACTGTACTACCGTCGAAGGTCCGCTTTGGGCATCCCCTCCGAGGTATACATTCTCCGCAGCAGTTTCCAGGGTTTCCTCACTCACCTTGGGCCAGCCGTCGCTTCCCAGGGGAATACCGAAGGCCGCTAGGGCATCGGTATCGACCTTTTCCCCGATTGCGGTAATTAGATTATCAACTTTCACGGTTTCAGTGCGTTCGGTGGCAACCGGTCGGGCACGACCACTGGAGTCCGGCTCGCCTAATTCCATTACCCGTACAGTCAGGGTGCCGTCGGCAGCCAGGGTTTCAGGATTACGGAGGAACTTGAATACCACCCCGTCCTTCACTGCATTTTCATACTCCTCCATATCGGCGGGCATCTGCTCAAAAGCACGGCGGTACAACACGGTTACCGTATCTACCCCGTCTATCTTAGTAGCAGCGCGGGCGCTGTCCATAGCGGTGTTTCCGCCACCAACAACCACCACATGCTTCCCAAGCTTTACGGCTTCCGGGGTATTGCGGTAATCCCACAGAAAATCGAGTGACTTAAGAACTCGCTCATCACTGCCGTCGAGCTTCATAGGATTGTCCTTTTCAGCCCCGATGCCGAGGAAAATATAGGTAAATCCCTGGGAACGAAGTTCATCACGGGTCATATGCGGATTTGCACCAAACTGAAACTCGACTCCATGGGCTTTGATAAACTCAATATCCTTTTCGATCGCCTCGACGGGCAGCCGAAAATGAGGAATTACGTGACGTACTACACCCCCGGCATTCTGATGCTTCTCGAATACAGTAACATCAAATCCTTCCCGGGCCATGAAATAGGCTGCGGATAGTCCGGCAGGACCGGCGCCAACAACAGCGGCCTTTCCCTGCCGCTTCTTCTCCGGTGCAGTCCATTTATCGATATATTTTTGCCAGCCATTTTCGGCGGCAATTCGTTTCATTTCGCGAATCTTGACTGACCCTTCGTAGTCGAGGCGGGTGCAGTTGTACATACACTGATGATCACATATGTATCCGGTGATATTCGGCAATGCATTTTGTTCATATATCACATCCAGCGCCTCAGCATAATGCCCTTTTCCGGCTAAACGGATGTACTCGGGGACATCCTGGTTAATGGGGCAGGCCGTACGACAGGGTGCAACGTAACAGTCGAACAGCGGGAGGGGCTCACCAGTTGAAATACGGTCGGTACCGCGAAAATCCTTACGGCTGTAGTCAGCCTGCAGGGCCTCGCGGGCCATTTCCTTAACCTTCTCCACATCAACACTGGTCTTATTCCAGCCGTCGGAGGGTTCGGTTTTCAAAGCCATCTCTTTCAAGCGCATGTACCCGCCCGGTTTGAGCAGGTCGGTTGCAACTGTAATAGGTCTGATTCCAGCTGAAAAAAGTGCATCCACGTTCAGAGCGGTTGCACCGCCGGCATAGGAAATCGGAAGCTGTCCCTTAAACTCCTCAGACAGCTTGGCGGCCAAATTGATAGTGAGCGGGTACAGGGCGCGGCCGGACATAAACATGTCGTCACCAGGCAGTTGACCCTGATCGTTTATTGATCCAAGGGTGTTGGAGAGCTTGGCTCCAAAAATCTTTCCATTGTCTTTAGCCAGTTTCATGAGACGCTGTACCATTCCAACCGCAACATCGTACTTCAGATCATGATCAAAGGACTCACGACTCAAGTGAAGATAGGTATATCCAAGGTCATCCAAAATCTCACGTACACCCTCGTAACCGAGCAGGGTGGGATTCATTTTTAGGTAGGTATCAATTTTCTTTTCTGTTAATAAATAAGTACAAATAGCTTCCTGTTCATCCGGAGGACAGCCGTGCATTGTAGACAGAGTAACCGATGGAGAAATTTGAGCCGGTATGCGATCGGCAAGACCGACCAGAGCGGCTACACGCTCTTCGAGTCCGGTTCCCTTCAGAAAGCCACCGGCAACCCCGCTGTTGTCACCGGCCTGGGCTTCATTTATCAGCTCATCAAGCTCCTGTTTATACTGGGAAAAGAGGGGATGCTCCGAGGCGTCGATCATTGAGTTGATGAAGTAGTCCATCTTGGGAGTCTTGATGCCTTCAAGGTCGTACCCGACACTCATGTTAAAGATAAAAGAACGCTGATCGGCGCTCAAGCCAAGCTCGAAAACATCCTCAACCAAATGTAAAATAAACCAGGCCTTGATGTACTCATCATAGGCCTTCTCCAAACTGAATTCAGTTGACCATTCGGTGTTGTAGCCCTCATCACGTGCATCGATACAGGGTTTATCAATCTCAAGACTGTCCAGTTTCTGTACCGTCTTGAGCTCCATGAAACGACCACCCGCTACATAACTGGCTACAATATTCTGTGCCATCTGGGTATGCGGACCGGCGGCCGGCCCCAGTGGAGTATCACACTGATCGTTGAAAGCAGTAATTCGCTTGTTGTTCTGCTTCTTAAAGAAATGTATGGAGGGAATGCTGAATACCGACCCTTGGGCTGCGTATTCTCGAAAAATCCTGCGGATGAGTTCCTTGAAAGGAAGAGGTCTCATTATATCGCCCATATTAACTCCTCTAAACTAAATGGTAAAAATTAGACTTTGTGCGGGTACTTTTGAACTATTGTACCTCGATTAAGAGTGTTGTCAATAAAAAACTGCAACAATTCGCAACATTTTTCAACCCTTTTGGGTTGACTGTCACCACCTTATATTATAAAAATTAGAAGGCTTTATATAAAAGAACAGGGTTAATGCGAAGCCGTTATCCGGCCGGGCCGGAAATAAATACATATATGAGAGGGATTTTACATGATCGATCTTACCATGCACGAAGATGTGAAAAAGAAAAATGTTCAGCAATGCCGGGCACAAAATATTATTTACCCGACCTTTGCACAGATGAAAGATCCTTCCCTCATCCCAGACAGCATTCAGCAAAAGCTCCGCAACGTGGGACTGTGGGACATCAATTCACTCAACCTTTTCCGGATTACCTGGAAAAACGAACCTACCCACCATGGCGGCACCTATAAAGGCGTAAACTACATTGAACTGCCCCGTGAGATCACCGGCAGCAAGGCCCGCATTCTGGCCCTGGTTGGAAAGTGGTTTCCCACCGGCGCTCATAAAGTAGGAGCCACTTACGGCTGTCTGGCCCCGGCCCTGACCACCGGAAACTTCGACTCCAGCCGTCAGAAAGCCGTTTGGCCATCTACCGGTAACTACTGCCGCGGCGGTGCGTACAACTCAGACCTGCTGGCCTGTGATTCCATCGCCATTCTGCCCGAAGAGATGAGTGAAGAGCGGTTCAACTGGCTCAAGAAGGTCGCCGGCGAGGTTATCGCCACCCCCGGTTGCGAGAGCAACGTAAAAGAGATCTTTGACAAGTGTAACGAACTGAACGCCGAGCGCGGCGACGATATTGTAATCTTCAACCAGTTTGACCAGTTCGGAAATTACCTGTGGCACTACGAGGTAACCGCCGAGGCGATTGAAGAGATGATCAAAAAAGAGGTTCCCAATGCCGAGAACTTCAAGGGTTACCTGACCACCACCGGATCCGGCGGTACCCTGGCAGCCGGAGATTACCTGAAACAGAAGTACCCCCACCTGAAGCTGGCCGCCGGAGAGGCGCTGCAGTGCCCCACTCTGCTGGACAACGGCTTCGGAGGACACCGCATCGAGGGAATCGGGGACAAGCACGTGCCCTGGATCCACAATGTGCGGAACACCGATATGGTGATTGCGGTTGACGATAACGATGCGATGAATGTGATGCGCCTGTTCAATGAGCCCGCCGGTCAGGAGTACCTGAAGCAGCAGGGCGTCTCCCAGGAGTTTCTCGACAACGCAGACCTGCTGGGCATCTCGGGTATTGCAAATGTAATTGGCGCGATTAAAATGGCCAAGTACTACGAGATGGATGAGGATGATGTGATTGTGACCGTGCTGACCGACTCGATGGAGATGTACGGATCACGGGTGACCGAAATGAAAAGGAACCACGGCGAGTTTACCGCCACCGACGCGGCCAAGGTGCACTTCCAGGCCCTCGAGAAGCAGGGCACCGATAACCTGCTTGAGCTGCGCTACGAGGACCGCAAGCGGATCCACAACCTGAAATACTACACCTGGATCGAACAGCAGGGTAAAGAGCTCGAAGAGCTGAACGCCCAGTGGTACGACAAGGAGTACTGGACGAACATCCAGAAACAGACCGGAGAGATTGATAAATTGATAGAGCAGTTTAACCGTGAAGTCGGTCTGCTGGATTAAATAACAAGGGCCGGCGCTTCGCCGGCCTTTTTTGGTACCTACACTCTGGTACCTTCAATTAGAATGATAACAATGTTTGAAGGGGAGTAACAATGCAGTTTCAATATGTGTGCAACGAGTGCGGTAAGGAATACAAGGCTTCGGAGATTATGTACCGCTGTCCGGCGTGCAACCGCAGCGAGAAGTCGGGGGAGATGCAGAAGGGCAATTTACGGACACTCATAGATCCGGATTACCTAAAGGGCTTGGCAAAACGGGAGTCGGTTGCACCGTCCGATTTCATGCCCTACCCTATACCCCACACAGCCACTTACCCGGTGGGTAACACCCCGCTTATTGGTCCTAAACGGCTGCGTGGGAAAAGCGGCTGCAGCGATCTGTGGCTGAAAAACGACGGCATGAACCCCTCGGGCTCCTTCAAAGACAGGGCCAGTCAGCTGGTAGCGGCCCAGGCGCTGCATTTCGGCATCTCTACAGTCACCCTGGCATCCACTGGAAATGCCGGCTCGGCCATGGCATGTGCCGGCGCAGCCTACGGACTCGACATTGTGCTGTTCGTACCCCACACGGCTCCCGAAAACAAGCTGCTGCAGTCGGTGCTTTATGGTGCCAAGGTGGTACCGATCGAGGACACCTACGATAAGGCTTTCAGCCTCTCCCTGGAGTTCACCGAGAAATACGGCGGAATCAACCGCAACACCGGCTACAACCCTATGACCATCGAAGGCAAAAAGAGTATCTCCATCGAATTGTTCAACAACCTTGGCCGCAGTATTCCGGATGTGATGTACGTTCCGGTGGGGGACGGGGTAATTTACTCCGGTGTCTTCAAGGGTTTCTACGACCTGTATGTTGCCGGCCTAATCCCCAAACTGCCGAAACTCGTTGCAGTGCAGTCAACTAAGAGTAATGCCATTGCCACTGCATGGAAAACCGGCGACCTGAGTACGATCGACAAGGCCGCCACCCGGGCCGATTCCATCAGTGTAGCCAGCCCGGCTTGCGGCAGAATGGCGGTAGACTATATTAGTGATAGTGGCGCATGGGCAACTGAAGTGAGCGACGAAGAGATTACCGCCGCCCAGCTCGAGCTGGCCGCCGAAGCCGGTACCTTTGTCGAACCGGCCGCAGCTGCCGCCTACGCCGGATTCAACGCCGACCTGGCCTCCGGGCGTATTAGCCGCGACCAGAAAATTGTGGTACTGCTGACGGGCATCGGTTTCAAGGACATGCTGGCTGTGACAAATGCAGTCTCCGTGCCGAAGGCCGTACAGCCGAACATGCAGGCGGTGGAAGAGTTTTTGAACAGCTAAAGCTGTTATTCAGCAAGGCCTACAATAGTTCCACAATAATTCCGGCAAGGACTACCGAGGCGAGAGTAACGGTGGTGAAACCTGCCACCAACATTTTGGGAAGAATTTGCTTTAGCAAAAACTCTTTCTCCTCGTCGTTCTCCGAAATCGATTCGGAAACCTCCTGTGAGATGATATAGGTTCCTGGAAAACCGAAGAGACAGGTGGTGCTTATGGCAAGGCTTATCTCCCAGGAGTATTTTACTATTTTACTGAGAACAAAAGAGACGGCAATCATTCCGATAAGGGCTATTGCAAAAGCAGTAACAATAGGGATGATAAAAGTGGCAACCATTTGTGGTGTTGCTTGTGAGAGATTCATAAAAATAGGAACAAGAAGGATAAAAAGCGCGAGTCCCGATGAATTGGCCTTATCCAGTATTTTATGTTCTATAAAGCCAAGTTCGTAAAAAATTATTCCGAATGCGAGAGCAACTACAAAGGGGTGGATAACCCCGCCGGTAAGCTCGGAGGCCTTTACCGCAAGCCATCCAACCAGGAGTGCCTTAGCAATACATATAAACGGCGTCTGAAGCGACTTAGGAAGCGGGGGGAAAACCCTCCAGGTAGGAACATCTGGATCCGATGCCGGCGTTATCTCTTTGTTCTCTGCTGCAGTTATAGTCCCGCAGCGGAACCGGCCTATCAGCCTATTCGATTCCCGTTTAAGACAGTATGAGGCGATGGGAAGACCCACAAAGCTCTGGAGAACAAGCAGGAGGGTAGCAAATACCGCCAAAGAGTCAAGTCCCTGAGCTCTTACCGCCTCACTCACAATGAGGGTTGCTACAACACCCCCTGAAATAGGGCCAACGGCGGTTATTGCACGTTCTCGCCCTATAAGCGGACCACCGAAAAGGAAAAGAACTATTGCAAGAGCGGCCAGGGCGGAGATAGCTACAAGGACCGACTTCCATTCTTCCCGTAAGTTTCGCAGTTTCATAAAGCTGCCCATATGGACCATCAGCATTGCGATGAGGGCCATAGCTACGGGTATAAGCTGGGAATCTTGAAAAAGGGTTTCGGGTATACCTAGCCAGAAACCCAGAAGAAATAGTAGACCACCGACAAACATCATAGAGAAGAGGGCCTTCGTTTTATTCGAGACCACATCTCCCACTGCAAACACCATAGCTATAACGAGAATAGCTTCTTCGGTTCCCATTTACCCGCCTCCTATAGTTACAATTCCCTTCTACTGAATAGTATTGTCAGTGTTAATAGTATTTTACAAGCTTAGATAATATTTATCTTGGCGTTGTGGGTTTGGGAAGCTATGTTTATAATTAGGATTATAGCTTTTAGCTGAAAGGTTGATTTTATGTCAAAAAAGATTCTTCTCGTAGAAGACGAGGCCCTCATTGCCATGAATGAAGCCCGGATGCTCGAAAAGCACGGCTATGAGGTTGTTACCGTCTATAACGGCGAGAAGGCTATCGAGGCGGTAGACTCGGACCCCGCTATTTCCCTCATTTTAATGGACGTTAACCTGGAAATGGGTATAGACGGGACCGAGGCGGCCGAGCGGATACTGGAGAAACACGACCTGCCGGTGGTTTTTTTATCGTCACACACCGACCCTGAAACGGTAGAAAAAACCGAAGGGATATCTTCTTACGGATACGTGGTAAAAAACTCCAGCATCACGGTGCTGGATGCTTCCATCAAGATGGCTTTCAGGCTCTACAACGCCCATCTGGAGCTGAAAACACAGAAACGGAACCTCAATACCGCGTTGACAAAGTATGAACAGACTGCAGAAGAGCTCTACGAAAGTGAACAAAAATACCGCTTCCTTGCGGACAATGTGCAGGATATTGTGTGGCTTCGGGATTTGGGCAGTGAGCTTCCCACATATGTGAGTCCCTCGATAGAGAAAATAATCGGTTACACGCCGGAAGAGGTGCTTTCCATGGGGGCACAAAACATTCACACCAAGGAGTCCTACGACCGGCAAAGAGTATTATACAAGGAGCTGGTTGATAAGAAATTGACCACCTGCGGCCCGGTCGAACATGAGGTCATCCATAAAGACGGCCATACGGTCCCAATAGAGGTGAATCCCACCCTCATTTGGGATGAAGCAGATATACCGTCAAGAGTCGTGAGCGTAGCACGTGACATCTCTACACGCAAACAGGCAGAGGATGCGCTTCGGGAGAACAGCAAGACCGCGCATCAGTTCTTCTCTGAATCTGCAGCTGGCGCCTTTTTTATGATGCTCGATGAACCGATTGAGTGGAACGACTCTGTGGACAAAGAAAAAGTCCTCGATTATGTCTTTGACCATCAACGCATAAGCCAAATTAATAAAGCAATGCTTGACCAGTATTTAGCTCGGGAAGAAGAGTTTCTCGGGAAGACACCCGAGCAACTGTTTGCCCATGAAGTGGAACATGGTCGCTCACTTTGGTGGAAAATGTTTGATCAGGGATTTCTCAGTATTGACTCGAACGAACGCAGATTCGATGGAAGTCAGTTATGGATTGTGGGCAGCTACCGCTGCATGTATGACGAGCAGGGAAGAATTACCGGACACTTCGGAACCCAGCACGATATTACCGAACTAAAGCAGGCCGAAGAAAAATTGCGTTTGAAATCCAGTTTCATAGATCGCATAGCAGAAGTATCTCCCGACCTCTTCATTATCTACAAAAGAGATGGCGAGTATATGGATATAATCACCGCTAACAAAGATAATTTGTTTTTAAAGAGAGAAGAGTTGTTAGGAAGTAAAATCCCTGAAGTTCTACCTGAGACAGCTGCTGCTACCATCATGCAAGGTATTGATGATGCACTCACGACTAATTCACTTAAAGTAGTAGAGTATGAACTCGGAATAGATAATCAGATATTTGATTTTGAAGCTCGTATAACACCATTAGAAGAGGATAGAGTACTTGCGCAAATTATTGATATTACAGAACGTAAACAACTCGAAGACCAATTGAAGAAAAATGAGGAACGCTTTAAGACAATTTTTTATAACTCTGAAGTATCCCTTTGGGAGGAAGATTTCTCAGAGGTAAGGAAGATAATAGACGGCTTAAAAAAAGAGGGAGTAAAAGATTTTTATCGCTATTTTGATAACAATCCCGATGTTGTATGGGACTTAGCGAAAAAAATCGATGTAATAGATATAAACGATGCGACTCTCAAGCTCTACGGTGCGGATTCAAAAGAAGTGATGCTGGGGTCTCTCGATAAAACGTTATATCTAACTGAGAATACTTACGAGCTTCTTAGAGATGAGTTTGTGGCAATAGCCGAAAAGAGAACAAGTGTCAAGGGAGAAATGAGAACAAGAACTCTTTATGGGGAAGTCCGCGATATTACAATGGGGGTGTATATATCCAAAGAGAAAGATATAAAGGTAGTTGCTATTAATGACATAACGCCATATAAAAATGCCTTAAAAGAAAAAGACTTCCTCATGAGAGAACTCAACCACAGGGTAAAAAACAATCTCAACATGGTCTCCTCACTTATCAGTTTAAAAGATGTGGAAATCGATTATGATCTATCCGATTTAAAAAACCGAATAGATGCTATTCGTTTGGTCCATGAGAAACTCCATCAGTCCGGAGAAGTTGAACAGATTAAGGCGAACGAATATACTTACGAAATTCTGGAATCTGTATTCTCTTCTTTTTCCGACCGAGAGGTGGCTGTAGTAAGTACCGTTGAAAATATAAACCTTAAGCCGAAAACTCTCGTGCCTTTAGGTATAGTGATAAACGAGATAGCGACAAACGCAGTAAAATATGGCTTTACCGATACTGAAGAAGCCCGGTTCTCTGTAGCAGTATGAGAAAAGCGACTCCGATGGTAAGCACTATATCCTCACCCTTTCGAATACCGGTAATCCATTTCCTGAAGAGATAGGACTGGAAAGTCCGGAAACAATGGGTCTACAGTTGGTATCTACCTTGGTAGCTCAGTTGAACGGTAGCATAGAACTGCAGAAATCTCCAAATCCGGTCTTCACTATAATATTCCCGACAGGCGAGGAATAGAAAATGCAGCTATTCGCTTTTGAGTAAACCTACTATGTCGAAAAAAATTCTTCTCGTCGAAGACGAAGCCCTCATTGCCATGTCGGAGGCTCAAATGCTCAAAAAGCACGGGTTTGAGGTGGTAAGCGTCTATAACGGCGAGAAGGCTGTAGAAGCGATAGACTCAGACCCTGATATTTCCCTCATTTTAATGGACATCGACCTCGGGAAGGGAATGGACGGAACTGACGCGGCCGAGGAGATACTGGAGAAAAAGGATATCCCGATTGTCTTTTTATCC
This sequence comes from Spirochaetia bacterium, assembly GCA_034520965.1. Lineage (GTDB taxonomy): Bacteria > Spirochaetota > Spirochaetia > DSM-16054 > Sediminispirochaetaceae > DSBN01. The sequence goes on from JAXHMY010000001.1 coordinate 279,990, forward strand.
TCCCATACCGAAGCGGAGGTGGTGGAGAAGACCGAGGGAATTACCTCTTACGGATACATAGTTAAAAACTCGGGAGAGACGGTGCTCCTCGCCTCGATACGAATGGCCTTTCGCCTCTGGGAAAGCGAAGACAAGTATCATTCGGTATTCAAAACCACCATGGATGCAATACTACTTGTCGACAAAGAAACCGGGCGCATTATCGATGCCAACCCCGCCGCCGAGAAGATGTACGGATATACCAGGGAGGAGCTGTTACATCTAAAGCCGTGGGATATGTCGGCGGAGCCTGAAGATACCCGCGTAATGATACAAGAGTTCGAAAGTGATAATTTTACTGTCAATGAACGGATACACACACGGAGGGACGGAACTCCCTTTAATGTAGAAATCTGTGCAAGCCAATTTACGATGGGGGAGAGACAAATAAGACTCGGTACCCTGCACGATATATCCGAACGCAAGAGAATAGAAGCGGAGCTGCGGCAAAGTGAAGAACGTGCAAGAGCGGTAATAGAGACAGCGGAGGACTCCATATTTATAAAAGACAAGAGCGGAGTATATACCATGGTCAACCCCGCTATGGAAAAGCTCTTCGGACGTGAAGCTCAAGATATACTGGGAAAAACCGACTATGGACTCTTTGGAGAAGAAGCCGGTAAGGCTGTGAGTAAAGCCGATAAGGACGTCTACGAGGGAAAGACCCTTGAAGAGTTTCCTGCTAAACCCATTAATGGTACCCCGCATACATTCCACACCATCAAAGTCCCCCTGCATGACTTTGAAGACAACATTACAGGTCTTTGTGGAATCGCACGCGATATTACCGAGCGCACGCAGGCCGAAGAGCTATTGAAAAAGCGTAACGCACGGCTCCATAAAATAAACCAGTATTCAATAGAACTCGGCTTTCTACGCTACGACGAGCTGTACCCCTATATTGTAAAAAAGCTCAAGGACATTTTCAAAACGAGCACGGCATGGGTAAGCGAGTACGATGAAAAGACTTCTCATCTGGTTGTGAAATCCACATCGTTGTCGGATAAAGAGAACTCCTGGGTTGTGAAAAAGCTCGGAGAAAAGGTGATAGGTTACAAAACACGGGTTAATGAAGAGCACTACAAAATGATGAGAAATGTTAAGGTGGGCAAGCCCCAAACTCTTTATGAGATCTCTTTTGGTGCGATACCGGAAAACATTGCCATATTAATCGAAAAAGGATTACACCTGGAGTGGTTTATGACGGTGGCCTTTATAAACAAAGATACAATATCCGGGACGGCAGTCATTGCGGGCAAGCCCGGGGAGGAAGCTCCCAACAGAGAAGAAATTCTGGCATTTGCGGGTATTACCGGCGAAGTAATTAGGCGTAAGCGGGCCGAAGAGAAACTCGCGGCAAAGAAAGAGCTTTTAGAAAACATCACGGTCAATATGTTTGACTTGGTCGCCTTAACTGATATAGATGGCACGTATACATTTATCAGTAAATCCCACAGCGGTTTAGGATACGATATCACCCATCTATTAGGAAAAAGCGTTTTTGCGTATATCCATCCCGAAGATATTACTCAAGTAAAAGCTTCCTTCAATAGAATTATGCGGAGTGATGAAACGGAGGGGAAAGAAGAGTTCCGGTATCGCGGTGCGGACGGCAGTTATATATGGTTGGAGAGCGTAGGGAAAAAACTTCTCGGAGAGGAGGGAGAGGTAAAGGAACTGCTTTTCAGCTCCAGAGATATTACCGAACGAAAAGAGGCGGAAAGAGAAAACTTTGAGAGGAAGCAATATCTAGAGGTAATCCTCAATACTACTCCGAGTGCTATAGTTACTTTGGACAGCGATAACAGAATAAGCGAGTGGAACAAAGGTGCGGAAGACCTGTTCGGCTATACAAAGGAAGAGGTGGTCGGGAAAAGAATTGATGACTTGATTACCGGCAAAGACGAGGAAATCCATAAGAACGCGAGTACAATAACGAATAAGGTGCAAGCTGGAGAAACCATTCCTCCTACCGAAGGCGTACGATATACCAGGGAGGGAGCTCTTAGAGACGTCATAATTGCCGGCTCGCCTATAATGGTAGACAATACGTTTCAGGGAAGTATTGGAACATATATTGATATTACTCCACTTAAACAAAAAGAAAATAGAGTTCAAGAGTTGCTTAAAGAAAAAGAGCAGCTATTGAGAGAAGTACACCATCGAATAAAAAACCACATGAATACTATTGCTGCAATCATTTCTTTACGCAAGAGCCACGTCTCTGATTCACCTATAAACGCAGTCCTTGATGAGTTACACAATAAAATTCGCCTCATGCAAAATATTTATCAGACACTTTATACCGGGAATGAAGTTGGCACCATTCATATCAACTCCTTTTTAGGACAGCTCCTTTATGATATCCAATCTACCTACATCAAAGAGCCGTCAATACAAATAAAAACCGATATTGAAGATATAGAAGTCACGTCCAAACAATCCTTGCCCATCGGCATTATAGTAACCGAACTCATAACCAATGCCATCAAATGCGCCTTTGAAGGCCGGGAAGAGGGAACGATATCAATCTCAATCAATAAAACGGATGAAGACTGGCTCAAAATACAAGTAGCAGATAATGGAACCGGCCTTTCAGATATGATTATAGAAAACAAGTCCTATGGTTTTGGTCTTACGCTTGTAGACGGGTATGTAAGACAATATGATGGGGAGATGAGTATTGATAACTCTCACGGTACGAATATAACTATTACTATGAATGTAGAGGAGTAATCGAGGAACGGCACTTCCGTTTATTCCCACCAATCTTCGACCTGCAAATCCGGTACCCTGTAGAACTCCCGTGTGTTGTGGGTAACGACCGTGAGGCCAAGTGACCGGGCTGTCGCAGCGATCTGCAGGTCTCGTTCGCTTATCGGGACACCCCGCTGCTCGAGTGTCACCCGTATGTCGGCATAATGATCTGCCGCTTCTATGTCCATGGGAAGGACTTCGATATTGGAAGTGATTGCGCTGAACTTTTTATCTCTTTCCTTGCGTCTCTCCTTCGATTTGTTAATCCCGTAGCGTATCTCTGCATATGTGATGAGGGTAATTGCGAGGTCACACGGTCTTTTCATTTGTATTCGGGGGAGGATATGGGGATCTGCCCGCATCCAGTAGCTGACTATATTGGTGTCGAGAATATACCTCACACCCGCTCCTCAATATCAACCGGTGAGCTCGAAAGTGGTTCCGGGATGGGAAAAGCTTCGTCCTTATCTTTCTCGAATAACTGCCAGAAACCGAACGGCCACTCTTCCTGCTCGACGGGTTCGAGGATTACTCGGCTCCCCTCTTTCCATATTCTTACCTCATCTCCGTCAAAGCGATACTGTCGCGGAATTCGCACTGCCTGTGAACGTCCGTTTTTGAAGACTTTTGCCCTGTCCACCATTTTTATCCTTCCCATTTTTGTTGATATATACCAGTATATATCATATCTTGGTCAATGTCAATCGCTCCGAACGTTATAGCCCCTTATGTCTAAATGAAGGAGAAAACTGCGGAGATATCGTACTTCTCGCTTGAATATTCGTATTGACTCTCTGATTATTCAACGACAAAACCATCCGCTCCTACATTGATATCCTGACCTCTACCTACATGGTCCGCCAGGTACAGCCATGGCACGCAAACCTGAAAAAGCGTCAGGTTAAATCGCCGAAAATCTATGTTTCGGATACCGCAGCGATTCTCAATTTGGAAGTCTTCTGACTTCCAAATTGAGAATTCACATCAAATTCTTTGCGGAAATTTTTATATATCTTAACTTTTGGAGGCATTCTCAATTTGGATAGTGTAATTACACTATCCAAATTGCTGCTGATACCGGTCTTCTTCATCATTTACTAGGGCTCAGTGACATGGAGGACCTCTTGGGTCATCCTCAATTGGGCGCCTCCTGGGAGAGCTTTGTAATAGAACAAATACTGCGAAACATTCCCGCTCTTGTTCCCTACTTTTGGTCAACTTACAGCGGAACGGAGCTGGACTTTTTTGCATCCCATCGGGGAAAAAACATCGGTGTGGAATGCACGTTTACCGAGACACCTTGGCCGTGTTTTCCCGCTCGCTTGGAAACAATATTCTTGAGAGGTCCCTGAATTTTTCCTTCAAATCTTCGATAACCACTTTGATTTCATGTTTATTGCTCTATCTTCTATGCTGCAAAAATCTATATGTTGAGCTTAAGTTTACCCGAGCCTCTGCAATTTTCACTATTACTCTCCTTGAAGTGAGTAAAAATTTTTCCTATTATTAATTGTACGCTTATGGGACATGGAAAAAAAACTAAGCTTTCAATACCTCTACTTCTAACCGTTCTCGTTCCCATTGTCGGAGGGGTATTATTTTTTGCTCTGGTTTTAATATCCTTCGAAGTGGCTCGTGATATCGCGGTCGATGAGCAAGAAAAGAAGATCGGAGAATTGGTAGAACTCACCGGGAGTTCGATTCAACGGCTTTGGATTCAACCAAGAAATAACACAGTACTGGCACTATCGCGCAGTTCTACCCTGCACAAACGGATAGAGGGAAATATTTCCTTCGGGGTGCTCGCTCAGGAATGGGAACATGCACAACAGGTATTGGAAGGGTACTTTTTTATCTACTATGGGCTCGAAGACGGGTCTATCGAGTACTATCCGGATGGAGAGCTTCCGGAAGGATACGATCCACGAGACCGGCCATGGTACGAGGCAGGAATGAAATCTGAAGGCGAACCAGCCTGGACGGCTCCCTATGAGGAGGCAATTACCGGTGAAATGGTTGTAAGTACCGTGGTTCCAATTAAAGGAAAGAAAAACGAGAATGATGAAAAGGACAAAATAGGGGTAATGTCCACCGATATCACCTTCAGTGGGCTTGAGGAGATACTCGAAAAGATTCAGCTGCCGAGGGGAGGTTCGGTGTTCCTTGTTGATCAAAGCGGTAGACCCTTTATCGGTACAAAGGAGGAGTATGTAACACAGGAGGAACTCCCCGAGAGTAGTGAAAAGCTTTTTGTGAAATCGAGCACTCCACTATCGAACGGATGGCGGGTAAGTGTCATGGTACCCCGTACATCATTGATCGAAACATTCAAACAGCTTCGAAGGCCGATTATTACCATCTCCGCGTTTCTTGTCCTGATCGGAATTGCAATCGTTACGATCCTCGCCTGGCGTATCGCCTCACGCGCACACCGTTTGGCGGATTACTTTACAGAAACGGTGGAAGAGTCGAAGCCACTCCGTAGACTTTTTAAAACTCGTGATGAGTTCTTATATCTCAACAAGCAGTTCAATTATGTTGTGCACAATGCTCGATTTATGGAAGAGGAGAAACTGGCCCGAGAGCGGACCTTTCGTTTTCTTATAGAACAGGCTCCAGTAGGTTTTTTCAAATCACACAAGGATGGCAGTCTACTGTATATTAATCCGCATTGTGCGGCAATGCTGGGGTATACACAAGAGGAGGCACTCGAGCAGGTGGAATCGGTACGGCACCTATACTATGATACACAAGACAGAGAGCAATTTCTCAAGGAACTTTCGGAAAAACGTGAAGTACGGCATAAAAAGATACGCTTCCTTCGAAAAAACGGCGAACTTATCTGGATATCGATGACTGCACGTATCGTTCCCACTACAGATGACAAGGAAGAATACGAAATCGAAGGCTTTCTTATCGACATTACCGGTGATATGGAAGAGCGCGAATCGTTGAAGATTCTGGCAGGGAGCGATCCTTTGACTGGGGCAGCTAATCGACGAGCTTTTGACGCCGCAATTGAAAAAGCGGCCCTCCATGCCATTTCCACGGGAGAGTCTGTCGCATTGATAATGTTTGATCTTGATAAGTTCAAAGAGATAAACGATACCTATGGACATGATGTCGGTGATATCCTTTTGCGTCATGTCGTTACGGTGGCACAAAAACTTGTCCGAGGAAGCGACCTTTTTGCCCGTCTTGGCGGTGATGAGTTTTCAATACTTTTACCGGGTTCCACGGAAAAAGCTGCATTTAAGCTTGCTGAACGACTGCAAAAGGGTATTGAGAGCACCACTCCACCGAAACCTCTCTCAACGATGCCTACCCTCAGCATTGGCATAAGCGTTCGTTCCGGCACTGAAGTTAAGGCCTCGGATTTGATGAGAGCTGCTGATTACGCTATGTACCAGGCTAAACAGACCGGCCGCAATGCGATCAAGAGTGCCTCAGATGTGCCCTAAATGAAATACAAGTCTTTGTTCACCAGCAAAAACGTGCTCAGTGCATGGTACTGTTCACCCTGAAATAATCAGAAACTCCTGATTGCCCGGGTATAGAAAGTACTTGCATCTTTTTGACAAGTCATGATGGTATCATCTCCAGATTGTTCATACACAACTGCATGGTTTTCGTGATCTTCAGTAGAGCTCCACATTTTGAATCTATCCATCCCACCGATAGTTGCCTTCTTTTCTCCTTTCAGGAGGATACCACTTCTCGTTATATTAGGTTGAAAACAGGGAAAAATAGTTGTCGTTAGACCGGTAGTTTTAATTGTCGCTGATCAGAGGGCAATATTGTTCATTACATAGCAATAAAAGAGGACATACGAGAGCGTAAGGAGCTCGAAAATCTTAAAGAGGATGTCGATAGAATTACCCAGCATGATATGAGGTCTTCACTAAACGGCATAATCGGTGTTCCCCAAGTACTTATGGAAGATGAGAACATAACCGACACCCAACGGCAGTACCTTCAGATGATAATAGAGTCGGGACAAAATATTCTAAACATGATCAATCTTTCACTTACCATATACAAGATCGAACAGGGAACTTACGAGCCTACCGAAAGCGAGTTTGATGTATTAAATATTTTCAAACAATGCAAAACAAATTATGATCTACATCTCAATAGCAAGAATATAGAATTTATTACCTATACCGATGGTTTTGATTCAGCAAATCCCAACCATATCATGGTTAAAGGAGAGGAATTGCTAGCTTACTCGGTGATATCTAACTTAGTTAAAAATGCGATAGAGGCTTCTCCATCTGGTGGTACAGTGGAGGTGTGTTTAAGCAATTCCTCCAAAATTATAATTACTATTAATAACCAAGGCGCGGTACCGCAGAATATTCGAGATACCTTTTTCGACAAGTATACTACGAGCGGAAAAGATAATGGGACTGGACTGGGGACCTACAGTGCTAAAATATTGGCTGAAGCTCAAGGGTGGGAGATTTCAATGCACACATCTGAAGTAGAGGGGACTACAACAACTCTTACTATTCCAAAATAGCTCCATAAGCGGGGTCTTGAAAGTGGCAAATGTTTATTCTTTTTATCATTTGATTTATAATTATATTATCATTATAATGTTAATATATGGAGGTTTATATGCCGATTATTCGCCCTATTTCAGATCTTCGCAATAACTTTTCTAGCATTTCGGAAACTGTACATACCGATGATGAACCTGTTTTTCTTACAAAAAATGGTATTGGCGATATGGTTGTTATGTCTCTTGACTATTATGAGAAACAATTTGCAAGAATCGAACTCTATCGGAAATTGAATGAAGCTCGTGATGATATTAATAATGGAGCAAAGGGAAAGGATGCTCGCTCTGTTATTAAAGATTTGATGAATAAATGAGCTCTAAGAAGTATCAAGTCACCATTTATCCGACTGCAGAAACCGACCTTCTGGAAATTAAAGACTATTTTGAGAATAAATTAAAAATTACTCCCAATAATCTATTCCAGAAATTCTATGATAGCCTTGATTTACTTGAAACTAATCCATTAATACATCCTTTATTGAAGGATAAATACTTGCATCAACTTGGATATAGGATGTTTCCTATTGATAATTTCCTGGTATTCTATGTAATCGAGAATAATGAAGTACAAATACACCGATTCTTATATGGTAAGCGCGATTATTTACTGATTCTTTAATCTATTGGCAGCCCAATTGGAAATGGCAAGTAAAATAGATTATATTCGCCTTATACCCAATAAACAGGAGTAATATACTAGCTACTATATAGGTGCATTATGTCAAAAAAGATTCTCCTTGTCGAAGACGAAGCCCTCATTGCTATGAATGAGGCTCAAATGCTCAAAAAGCGTGGGTTTGAGGTGGTAAGCGTTTATTGACGATACTATTATTTCAGCGAATCCTGCGACAGAGGGAAGAATAAGAAGAGCTCTCTACTTATTACTGATTCCTCTTATGTTCTTCCAATTGTTTGACATAAGCTTTTACATGCTCCCATTCGTCAAATACAAAACGAATATCTTGATAACTGAGTTTTGCCTGTTGAATAACACTCTTTATGATTTCAGAGGCAAATTTGTAAGCTTCACTGCCTTCTTCCATTTCCTGAATTTCAACAAAACTGTGCATTAAAGTGTAAGCTCCGTTGGAACTCATAGTAACCTGCTCAAATTCAGAATAATCAGCAAGTCCGTACTCAACCGCAAGCTCATCTAATGCAGCTTCCTGACCGGCCTCAGGGTTTTCTATATCCGACTCTTCCAAATTGACCATTGCTTCAAAAAAGCGCATTACCCGGCTAAGTGTATCACCATCCAGAACGACCTCTTGTGAGAGAGAGTCCTCGAAAAGCATGACTCCCTCTTCCGGAAAGGCCTCCGGAACAATATGCGCGGCTTTTTCTTTCTGCACGGGAAGTTCAAGACCAGCCTCGCGTTCATTGATTTTGATATAGGTAATTAAGTCTTCGGCAACTTCGTCACTCCAGTTTTCCGCCGGTGCTTGAACAGTAATATGAATTTGATCTATTCCGTTCCAGATTAACCATGTACGGGCTATCATCTCTTGATTTGTCTGATATTTGTGCTTATTAGTCAGCGCGGGAAGCCCGTCGACTTCAGTTTCTTTATTCTTGTCAAGAATTTCCGCATGACCATATTCCATGATCTTGTAGAATTCACTGTCGTTCACAATCCTAATGTAGAGACGAATATCCCCTTCCGCCAGGATTCTTGCACCCTCAACTCTGTATTGATCAGGCACATCCGCCGTAACCAGCCCGCCTTTTACGCTGAATGTTCCACTTTCTTTCGGATCCTGTTTTTCTTCTGCTTGCTCTGTCTTGTCGTTGCCTCCGCAGGACTGAGCAAAAACAATAAATAAGCCGACCAATAACCACACTGCTATTTGTTTCATAATGTAATAATAGAATGGGTTTTACGCGGAGTCAATAAAATAATTACCCTAGTTCTGCAGCCCCCAGGGTCAGCCGCATGGCCTCTAGGGTTTTCTCCATTCCCGCGGCCGGTGATTTAATCAGAAATTTGGGCCGGTTCGGCTTCATCGTCACCTGGAAACTGGAGCTGCAAGGCAAACACCAGCCCCACCGCCAGCAACAGGGCCATAGCCGCAAACAGTATCCGGTAGCTGTCCGCCCCCAGTGTAACCGCCCGGTCCAGGAAAAACCCGGCGGCCAGGGGCAGCCCGCTGCTCAGGGGCATCTCCACCAGTGCTATCAGGGCAAAATGGGCGGTGGTATCGTGGGTGCGGGCCAGCGCCTTCACCGCCGGCGGATAAATCAGCATCCGCAGCGAGCGCGAAGCACCCAGCAACGCGGCACAGCTTAAAAAAGCCGCTGTTCCACCTCCCGGAATCAGTCCGAGCACGCCTATAATCGCCAGCAACTTAGAGGTTACAAACTTATTCCGCAGAGACAGCAGATTAAGCCAGCCGAACAGCACCTGGCTGACAATACCGCCGGCGTAGCTGACGGCCACAAAGGCTCCGGCTACCAACTCCTCCGGCACTCCGGCATAGTCACGGGCATAATTGCCGTAGAAGGACAGCACCACCACCAGGGCAAAGTAACTAAAATCACTGCCTATAAAAATCCGGAAACTTCTCGAACCCAATATGGCACGGAGGCTGCGCATAAAGCTCACCGGCCCCGAAAAGAGCGGCGGGGCTTTGGCCGGGTCGTACTGCTCGCGGGTAATATAAAACAGGGACGCCCCGGTAAACAGAATTACCCCACCAAAGGTAAACACGAGGGCTGCGCCGTGAATCGAGAGGGCATAGCGGGCCACTGTCCGGTAGATAACAAAGCTACCAATGAGTTTAGCAATACTCTGCACGATGTACATCACCGACAGGGCTCGCAGACTGTCCCGGCGCGAAAACAGCGACACCAGATAACTCTGCCAGGCCGGCAGGGTAAATCCGATTCCGATCGAAAACAGTAGATACACCCCGATAAACAGCTGCAGCACCCCCGTCTCGGGGCGGAACACGAGCAAAAACAGGCCAAACAGGGCTATCGGCAGCGCCGCTGACATATGATACAGCATCACACTGCGACGCTTGCTCTTCAAACCGGCCGACACATAGGCCGACACCAGCGAAAACACCGGAATCGAAAGACCCAGAAAAACCGGCAGCAGTCCGATCAGAAAATAGGATGCCCCCAAGCTGCGCAGGAAGAGCTGCAGAAAGGTCGATTCAATCAGTACCGGCATCCCCATCCCCCAGAAAAACTCAACCGAGGAAATACCGGCGGTATTCTGCAAAAAATGGGGGCTTTCAGTTTTTATAATTCGACTTTTTCTCATCGATCCTTCCGGGTCCTTGGCAACGACTGATTAATTCAGCGGCAGCACTACGAAAAACATAAACAAATAGTGCAGCACCGCTCCGGTCAGTACGAACAGGTGCCAGATTTCATGAAAACCGAATTTGCCCGGTACCGGGTTGGGGCGCTCGAAGTAAAAGATCATCGCGCCAACAGTATACACCACCCCTCCGGCCAGAATCAGAGCAAAACCGCCCCAGCCGATAACCGGAATCGAGCGTACGATCAGAATTGCACCAACCCATCCAATTCCGATGTAGAAGGTATTTGAAACCCAACGCGGAAGCTCGGGGTATATGGATTTAATAGTAATTCCAATGGCCGTCAATACCCACACCACTCCGAACAGGGTCCATCCCCATTTGTTCCGCTGCACCACCAGGCAGAGCGGCGTATAGGTCCCCGCAATCAGCAGATAAATGGCAATATAGTCAAACAGACGAAACACGTCGTTCAGCCGTTTGGACAAGTTTACCCCGTGATGCAGGCTGCTGGCCACAAACAGCGAAATAAGGCTAAGCCCATACACCGCAAATGAAACCACATGCCACACCCTTCCTTCTCCAGCCGCAGAGACAATCAGCAAGACGGTTCCGAACAGGGCAAAAAAACCGCCCACCATATGGGTGGCCGTATTTATTATTTCGTCGGTAACGTGAACACTCCCGTCCTTACTATAGGCCGAAAGGTCCCGGGTATTATCCTTTTCTTTCATGCAGTGATGGTACCCAATCTAAAGTGTTTAAGCAATGCACTTATCTATGGGGAACGGGTTTCGAACCTTCCCATACCACTTTACGAAAATTAATCGGATCGGTGTTTCCTTCAGAGTTTATGAGTAAGACCTTCGATTTCTCATCCAGCTGCAATTTTTCTTTTAATTCCGACAAGTCGGGATCATGCATAATATGCTTCAGCGTCGAGAGGGTAACCGCCCCGGATTCCCCTGAGACAACAAAGGGGTCTCCCTTCAGCGGAACAGCATACATCCGCATCCCTTCAGCAGCCAGATAATCCGGAACTGAAATAAAACAATCCGCCGCTTCGGTAAGCACGCTCCACGCTATGGGACTGGGGTCGCCACATGCAAGACCGGCCATTATTGTATCAAGCTCGCCGGGGAAGTTATGGGGCTGTCCATCACCGGACTTAATACTGCTGTACAAACAGGCGGCTTTCTCCGGTTCGACCACCACACAGGTGGGCGAGTGTTCTTCTAACAAGCTGCGGTAATGACCCAGTATTGAGGCCGCCAAGGCGCCCACACCAGCTTGCACAAACACATGGGTGGGCCATAAAATGCCCTGAGCAGAGAACTGCTCCTGAATCTCTGACACAATGGTTGTATACCCCTGCATAATCCAGGTTGGAATCTCCTGATACCCCGGCCAGGATGTATCAGAGATAATCTCCCAGCCCTTCGCTTCCGCATCGATCGAAATTTGATTCACCGCATCATCATAATTTCCATTCACCACTTTCACCGTGGCACCGTAACTGCGGATAGCATCGATGCGCGGCTGGGAGGTAGTTTTGTGTACGTAAACCACCGATTTATGCCCCAATTTACTCGCGGCCCAGGCCACACCTCGCCCATGATTTCCATCGGTGGCAGTGGCGAAAGTAATATCCCCGGTTTTCTCTTTTACTTGTGGAGAAATCAGCTCTTCATAAGTAAAGTCTTTTTCAACGCCCAAACGCTTTTTCAGAAACCGGTAGATGGCATACGACCCGCCCAGCACCTTGAAAGAGTTCAAGTTAAGACGAACAGACTCGTCCTTGACCCAGAGCCCTCTTACTCCGACATACTTAGCCATCTGGTTTAGACTTTTTAGCGGGGTTATCTCAAACCCCGGAATCTCATCATGAAATTCCCTGCTGTGCCTGCTTATCCCTTTAGGAAAAAGTTCTCGGCACTTATCAAATTTATTGTAATTGGGGTGATTGTTCTCAGTCCATTCTATTTTATCCATACATTCTCCTATTTCTTACACCCACATCTTAACATGTTTCAGCCGATGCTTAATAGTGGAATATGAAGACACACAAGCCCGGCTTGCGCATCCGACCTTTATCTCCGATTATAGAAGATGGAGGTTGCTATGAAACTACACAGGTTTTTTCTTTTTAAGAACATGACAATTTTTAGTATAACGGTGCTGTTCTTCTGCGCGCCGGCGGTGTTGTGTGCACTCCCGCCGGTCTCTTTCTGGCTTGATGCAGAAACCGGCGCTGCCTTTACCGGCTACAACGATGTGCAAATACCCGCTGACACGGGCACCCGTTTCTCGCTGGCCGACGATCTGGAACCCGACCCGGTGTGGTTCTACCGCCTCCAGGCCGGTGCAGATATCGGACGTCATTCGGCCTTTGTGCTGTACGCCCCGCTGCTGGTAGAAAGCACCGGCACCTCCTCAGAGAGCATCGTTTTTAACGGAGAGTCCTTCACTGCCGATGAAAACCTCACGGGCACCTTCAAGTTCAACAGCTACCGCTTCACCTATGCCTACAGCTTTGTACAGCAGCCGCAGTTTCTGCTGGCCGCAGGGATCACTGGTAAAATCAGGGACGCCTACATTAAATTGGAGGAGAACGAGAGCGGTAAAAGTAAAAAGCGAACCGACCTTGGTGTGGTGCCCCTGATTCACCTGAAGGTGCAATGGTTTATTAGCCCGCAATTTTCCCTTCTGCTGGAGGGGGACGGACTTGCGGTGCCCCAGGGCCGGGCCGAAGATTTTCTGCTGGCCGGTGTGTATGCACCCCGCCCGGATATGGAGCTGCGCCTCGGCTACCGCATTCTGGAGGGCGGTTCCGACGGCGGAGGATCGGTGTACACCTTTAGTATGTTCCATTATGCTACAATGGGGATACGCTGGAAATTCTAGTTTGTAGGAAGAAACATGCAGAATCTATCTGATTTTAACGATGATACTCCAAAGGCCGAACTGTATCAGTTCCTGTCCGAAGCGATCATGCATAATCACATATCAGATTTCTCCTCCCTGCTTTCATTTTCCCGGGGCATCCCGATCAATGCAAAGACCCGACCGGTATTTGAAAGCCTGTTTATCCTTATCCGTAAACTCTACTGGGGGTTTTTCCGGGACGTGGATAAAATTGTCTACCCGAAGGTCTGGAAGGAAACCGTACTGCCCAGCGAGGGCTTTCCCCACTGCGGCGACCTTAAAAGGAATTTAACTATAGCAAATATTTATGTGGGCATCCTCGATTTGCACGGATATACCGCTTTCTGTGATGCCCACAAAAACAACCTTTCCATGTTAAAGGCCCTGGACGAACTTATCCAGGTAGAACTAATGAAGCTGGCCCGTATGCGGGACGTTGTGCTGCAGCGGCAGCACGGAGATGAGATAATTTTAGTGGGAACCAAGGCCAGGGATGTAATCGAGCTTAGCCTGGATATTATAGATGTCTTTGCGAAGAAGAAGGGGAATCCCAGCAAGCTCAAGAGTTTTTTGCCGGATATGCATGTCTCCGCCGGTATAGCCGGGGGAAACAAATTTACTCCCTTCATCATAACCCTCGACGGAGACCTCTCGGGAGGAGTGGTGAATACCGCCGCACGGCTCCAATCACGGGCGAACGAGCTCTCTGAAAACCGTTCTCGTATTCTTATTCGCAGGACTACGTATCACAACTATCTATCGGAGACTACGCACATTCCTGCCGTCGATCTGCGGGACCCGCCCATACATTTTATCGACTCCGGTAATATCCGCTTCAAGGGTGTCGAGGTTGCTGTGTCCGAAGTGTTGTTTGAGGAGAGGGACAGCTATAGAGTTAAAATTGAAAAAGATCTACAGGGTCTGATGAAAGCAATTGAGAACAGATCGTGGAAGGAGGGAGTCTTTGAACAACTGCTTATGCTGCTCATACGTTTCTATAAGTTCATGCCTCCCTTTCAAATCGAAACACCCAGTAAAGGCATTATAAGCCGACTGCACAACGAGGATCTTATCGATATGGCCAAAAAAATACTGAGGTATTTTAAGGAGGACCAAAACTACCTGGATGCCTTCGCAGAGCTTGACTTGTTGATTGCATATTCTCAATCTATTCGGGGCTTCGACCCTCTTATCCTCGAGTATGCCGAACAGATTCTGGAACGATACAGATCAATCATTTCCGATTACGAGGGTCGGCTTGAATTGCGAATACAAGAACTCGCCGATTCCACCCTCTCTGTAAAAGCACGGCAGATGTATAAGGAAAGCCAAAAAGCACTTTTTCTTCAGGAACGACTAAAACTGGAAATCCGAAAGCACATCTCCGACCATGAGATCTCGAAAATGTGGAGAGCCGCGGTAGAGGTTAATTATAACGCTCCGGAATTCAGTATACGCTCCGGAAAGCAGTAGGCGATTCCCTTGAGTCGGCTATCCCGATTCTAAGGGTCCCCGATACAGGGACAGCAGTTCAATCCGGCTATGGCAGCCGGTTTTTTTATAGATATTCTGCGTATGAAGCTTTGCGGTTCCCGGGCTGATGAAGAGCTTTTCGCCTATCTCCTGTATCCTCTTTCCCCGCAGCAGGAGAAACAAAATCTCCTCTTCACGCTCCGAGAGGCCGTACTTTGTAGCGAAATCCCCCTGTGTTTTTTCACGGGATACTACCTGGGTTTGATCGGCGGTATCGGCCTGGCGACGGTACCGGAGGGTAAACTCATATCCGCCAACCTGAAGAGTATCGTTATGGTGCACCGGAACTCGTTCTTCTATCCGGCTTCCGTTGAGGTAGGTTCCGTTTCTGGAACCGGAATCTTCAATGTACAGGTCGCTCCCTGCAATATGCAGGCGGACGTGCCGCCGTGAAACCCCGGCGGTTGAGAGGATGAGGTCACTATCCGTGTCCCGGCCGATTGTAAAACTGTTTTTGTAGATGGGGACTATCCAGGGGGAATTATCCGGAAAATACCCCTGAAGATACCATTCGCTTTTATTCATACTAAACGATTATACCAAACGGCATATACGCTTTTCCAGCTCCAGGGGCTATGTTTGCAGCATAGGGAGGATAAAATTATGGAAATGAACACACAAATTCCTGAGAACGTGCTAAAACACCTGCGCTACGTTGCGAAATCTTTTGGGTTAGGTCAGGATGACGAGACTATTCAAATGCTGGCCGACAGCTGGGCGGAAAAACTGAATACCTTCGAGAGCAAAATGACAGAGCTGGGAATGGACGAGGTAGGCCTTTTCGAAACCGAGGACCAGCGTGGAGCTCTGGCTCTTACTTACTCGGGCTCGCTATTAGCCATCAGCCCGCTGAGCGATGGAGGCAGAAAAATCGATTATACGAGTATCGGCCTGCGAAAGGATGTGCCCGAGAGCATCACCGACGAGAATTGCCTACTGAAAGAGGACATGGAAGTTGAAAAAAACGTCGAATTCATAGGTGGATCCATCAAACGTACTTCTCCAATTTACAAAATCGTCGCCGCGCCGCTTTCTCTAAACGAGGATGAACAGGAAGAGCTGATTGACGAGGCAAAAACTATGATCATTGATACCTTTGTAGATATGAATCAGGAACTTTACTAAGCCTTCTGGTTTCCTCATGTGCGATAGGCTCCGGGTAGCGGACTTACTCCCTCTGCCCGGGGCCGCTTTATTTATAGGCCAGCACGGTCTCTTTCAGGTGGTTCCCGTAATTCACCAGGCTGCGGATGATCAACTTTTCCCGGGGGCCGAGTTCGGTGCTGCTGATAAGAGTGTCCAGTTTCTTCTCGAAGGTGCCGAAATCGTCGATCTTATTACCCGGTGGAAATAGCAGACGGGTGGCACAGAAGTTCTTCCATTTCAAACGCTCACGCTCGCTGAAAAGAGAGGGATAATTCCGGCCAATCATACGATGCAGCAGTTTTTCCGCCCGTTGATCTGTAAATTGGCTGGAAAAGTTGCGCCAGCTTTCAATCCCCTGTTCATGGAGCTGCGAGAACAGGGCCTTGTCTTCATCCATGAAAAATCCGCCGGTATAGATAGCCATATCAACATCCGGTGCTTCCGGCAGCCCGCCCTCATGATCAAACACCGCCCTCACCTTCTCCGTCAGATTAGGCGCAGACTGCAGCAGACGCTGCCGCTCCTGAATAAGTTCGAGGTCCAGTCCAAGCCGGCGGGCAGCTTCATCGTCCAGGGTTTTCAGTGGAGCTACTACCGGAGCTTTGTTGATCTGCAGGGGCGTTAAAGGAATCCGCTCGTCCTCAAGCTCCTCCTTTGGGGTGAACACCCGGTCGCGCAGTTTTTCAACCGGCAGTTCCAACAGCGGCCGGGGATCAAAACGCAAATCAAAAGTTATGACTGAGTTCCGGTTTTTCGGATCAACCGCCAGGGGTGCAACTACCGTAGTACAGCCCTCGGGCCGGGTGAACATGGCGGAGGTATATAAAATCGGAGCTCGGCTCTGCAGGTCTATCAGTTTGGACACATCCTCTTTTCTGCGGTGGTGAAACAGAAATTGAAACAACCGCGGCTGGACATCGTGCAACAGCTTTGCTAAACCGATCGTCGCTTCCACATCGCTCAGGGCATCATGGGCGTGTTGATGGACAATTCCGTTGGCCCCGCTTAAATCTTCCAGTTTGAAAGACGGCCGGCCGTCTTCCTGATTCGGCCATTCGATTCCCTCCGGCCGCAGGTCCTTGGCAGCCCGCATCACGTTAATTAAATCCCAGCGGCTGTTCCGGTTAGCATACTCGCACGCACATACGGGTCCAGCAGATTCCGGTAAAATATGCTCCGCATAAACTCATCGTCAAAGCGGATGTTGTTATACCCAACCACACAGGTGCCGGGTTGCATCCACTCCTGGTATATTCGCATTGCAACCTCATACTCCGGCCGCCCCTTCTCTATTGTTTCATGGGGTGTAATTCCCGTTATCAGGCTGGCCTGGGGGCTGGGCACATAGTCCGGCGCTATCTGAACATATTCAATAATCGGATCGCCTATCGGCTCAAAGTCGCCGTTTGTACGAATTCCGGCAAACTGAGCTAAGCGATCGAGTTGGGGATGCCGTCCAAATGTTTCAATGTCATACCAAAAAAGTGTTGCTGCCATAGGGTCCCTCTTCTTCACCATTGTAGCGAAAACGACTCTTTATCACTACCCACACCAGCGCGCCTAAATCTGATAAATAGGGCGCAATTTATAAATGGTGTGCAAGTACTTATGCGAAGCTTCACTCAGCGGCTCTCCGAGGAAATCATCATATAGCTGGATAATCTCAATACTCCTCGTGCTGTTGTATTTTCAGCAGTATTGCATTGAAATCCATATACAGACCGGCCGCCTTGCACTGCAGCTCTTCATAAGCTTCCAGCAAATCGCTCTTAGCTATTCCGTATTTCAGATTCACCCCATCGGTGTAGGGTTTGTACGTCTTCCATCCGCGCTGTTGTAGTTCTCGTTTATAGGTGCTTATCAATTCAGGCAGATGGGATGAATACTTCTCAAGGATTGGTATATCAATTATCGCCGCTGAAAGGTCGTCAATGTGATCCATAATACGCTCCTCTTGATATCTATAAAATTGCCTATATTCTTTAAGATTTATAATCAATTTTATGTATAGGTCAATTTTCTTAATATTTTTTGCGTTTTAACGCAATTTCACTGTTAATATATCAGAAGATTATGAGTTTGTGTAATACTTTTTAACAAATTTTAATATTTTTTGTTATTTTTATGCTGGTTTTAAAAAATGTGAGCTCTTCAAAAAGCTTCACATCCTGGGACCAATCAATTGATCTTTATCGGCTGACCGCTGAAAAGGCTAGGCAAACCCTAACAAACGTAGAATAAAAAAACCATAAAAGAGAAGCAGTATCCCACCTTCAAGGCGATTAATTTTATGGTCGAGGACTATGATAATATAGAGTAAGGTTGCCGCTAAAGAGAGGGGAAGCGAAAAAGTAATTATAGAATCGGGTATTCGCAGTGTTCCAACCATAGCCGGAACACCCATAACCAGGAGGGTATTAAAAATATTTGAACCAAGCACATTCCCAATGGTAATTTCAGGCTTGCCCTTCCGCGCTGCGGCTATGGTAACGCTCAGCTCCGGGAGGCTGGTACCTAGGGCTATTGCCCCCAAGGCTATTACCTCGGGGGCTATCGACAATCTTTTTGAAAGTGTAACCACCGCCTCAATTGTATACTGGGCACCGATATAAATTCCCAAAGGTGCGAGAATTAAAATAAACCAGTGACGTAGACGCGGTTTCACCGGGTGTTGCTCTAACTCGAGTATTTCCTGCATCTGCCTGGGGTTGCGAAGAGTGTAATAGAGGTAGTATCCAAATGCGACCAGACACAGCACAGCTTCAGCGTTGGTAAACTCCTGATCCACCACCATAAACGCCAACAACAGGGCCGATGCCGCTAAAAAGGGCACATCGGATTTCATTACATCGTAATCAACCACGAATTCCTTACCGAGCACCCCCGCTACGCCTACTACTAAAAAGATATTGGTAATATTCGAGCCAAGGACATTGCCGATTACAATTTCAGAGGTGCCGCTGGCCACCGACACCAAGGAGGAGACCAGTTCGGGAAGGCTGGTACCGAAGCCAACTATCAAAACCCCGATTACAAAGGGAGGCATCTTAAAAAATGTACCGATTTCTTCCGCGGATACAATAAAAAGGTCTGACGATTTTAATAAAATCGCCAGACTTACCACAAATATTATCGCCCACGCTGCCGCACTCATAGTCCATAAGTATATTAGCGGGAACAATTCTACGCAATTACCTCTGCAATTCTTTTAATTATCCGCGTTCGGAGTTTTACCCTCATTTCTTTTTACCATTCGTTCTATCTTCTGCATTACTCCGTTCATATCTGAAAGATCCAGGGGCACCATAAGTTTGGTTTCCTTACGGGCCAGGTTTTTCAGCTCGCTGATATACCCCTCTGCAATTCGCAGAGACAGGGCATCCTCGCCACCGGAAACTTCAACTGCCGCCGCTACTTTACGAAGACCCGCGGCGGTTGATTTTGCAAGGGCGGTAATTTCACTGGCACGTCCCTCAGCCTCATTGATAGACTTTTCTTTATCCCCCTCGGACCGGTTAATCGCCTCTTCCATTTCAGCCTGGGAGTAGTTAACCTTTGACTCCATTTCACCCAAACTGCGGGCAATGGCGGCCCGTTTTTCACGTTCCGCCTTCATTTGTACTTCCATGGCCTCTAGGATTCCCTCGGGCACATTGATATTTTGAATCTCGTAGCGCGAGACTTTTACTCCCCAGGCATCAGAGGCCTCATCGACGGCTTTGACTACCCGCGCATTGATAGATTCCCGTTCTTCAAAGGTGCGGTCCAGCTCCAAACGCCCTATTACCGAACGCATAGTAGTCTGGGCCAGCTGAATAGTCGCGTATTCATAGTTGGTTATACCGTAGCTGGCGCGACGTGGCTCAACCACCCTCATATACAGCACTCCATCGACACGAACCTTTACATTGTCCTGGGTAAAACAATCCTGGGCCGGCACATCAATGGCCTGCTCTTTCATACTGTGCTTATAGCGAACCTTCTCTATAAAGGGAATCAACACGTGAATACCCGCCTCCAGAGTCCGGGTATACTTACCCAGCCGCTCAACTACCAAAGCCGATTTGGCCGGAACAATGCGGATGCTTCTTAATAAAGTGAAGACAACAAATAGTAGAAAAAGTCCAAGTAAAATTAGTAGTGGTAGAAATGGATTCACGCCCGACCTCCCTTATCACCACGGGTACTTATTCCTATGGAAGGGGTAACCGTATCAATCAATGATTTCAACCTGGCCAGATCATCCGGCAATACCGAAGTTTCGGCGGTGTTGATAATGGAACCAAACTGCTCGAGGTACTGTTCAGCCAGGCGTAAAGCCATGGCGGATTTTCCTTTGGGTAATTGAAGCGCCTCCGCAACCACGGTAAGCCCCCCTGCGGTTGCTTCACTGGTAATTTCAATTGCCTGGGCCTTTCCTTCAGCCTCATTGATCCGTTTTTGGCGTTCCCCCTTACTCAAATTGATTGAAGATTGCCGGTCGCCCTTTGAAATGTTTATTCTGGCACTCTTCTCTCCCTCACTGGCAAGTATACCGGCCCGTTTCTCACGCTCAGCCCGCATCTGCTGCTCCATCGCCTTTTCGATGGTTTCGGTGGGACTAATATCTTTGATCTCATAGCGGGTAACTTTTATTCCCCAAGGGTCGGAGGCTTCATCCAGGGCTTTTACAATTGCATCGTATTAATTTGGTCCCGTTCGCTGAAGGTCCGGTCCAGCTCCAGCTTTCCGATTTCCGACCGCATGGTCGTTTTTGCCAGCTGAGCAGTTGCATAGCGGTAATTATCAATCCCATAGCTGGCTTTTACCGGGTCCATCACCCGCAGATACAGTAGACCATCCACGGTGACCTGCACATTGTCGCTAGTAATGCAGACTTGCGGGTCTACATCAAAAACTTCTTCTTTAATGATGTGCTTATAGGCAATTCGCTGAATCACAGGAATTATCAAGTGGAGTCCCGATCCAAGAGTAGTCTGGTATTTACCAAACCTCTCGATTACATAGGCCTCTTGCTCAGGAACAATTCTGATAAGCTTAAAAAAGGTGATAATCACCAGAAAAGCCAGTACATAGGCAAAAATTACATTCATATGCGCTCCTTATAATTTCTAAAACGTTTATTTATCAAACGGTTCGCTTACCGTAAGCGTAATACCGTCCTCGTCTACAATCGAAACTTGCTCTCCCGCCTCAAATGATTCAGTAAGACTCACCGCCTTCCAGCTAGTACCCCGATAACGTACGCGTCCCGGCTGGTCGGGCGAAATCGATTCCAAGACCTCCGCATGCTCCCCCAGCCCTTCCAGGGGCATACGGTTGAGCAGGGTTCCTCTAAAGAGCTTCTTAAACTTTTTCCGAAGCAAAATAAAGGAAACCACCGAAGCCACAGCCCAGGTAACTACTTGCCACGCAAAGCTGCTCCCGAGTGGAGGCAGCACCAGGGCGGCAATAGCAACTATCCAGGCTCCAAGTCCAAAGAAAAAGATGGTAAACCCGGGAATTAACATCTCCGATGCAATCAACATGAGTCCAATTACACCCCAAAGAAATGATGACCCAAACAACAAAGTACCTCCTCTCTTAATTTAGCATAGAATATACCCTAGAGCATGCGCAAAATTCAGCTTGTTGGCAAGTTGGAGGAAAAGTATATTGGCAGAATAGAGACTATTCATTGGTCTTTACTAGGCTCTGCTCAGCTCCATCCCAGAATTTGGGTTGAAGACAGTTCTGTTTCATAGTTTAATAGTGTCATGAACACTTCGCACAAGCCTGATTCACATTTTCACATCGGCCCCATTTTAATGTTGATGCTGATGGTGTTGTACAACTTCCTCTCCCGGGGAGTCTTTAGTCCATTGCTCCCAATTTTAGAGACGGAGTTTGGTGTCAGCCACGGGCGCTCAAGCTCGCTGTTCCTAATTATGTCGCTGAGTATGAGCAGCAGTATGGTTCTTTCCGGGTTTGTATCAAGTCGATTGCAGCATAGAGGGGTGATATTAATTTATGAGTTTATGCTTGGTTTTTCGCTTTTACTGTGTGCCTTCAGCAACAGTTTCCTGCTGATTCAGTTATCCGTTGGAGTGTTAGGACTGAGCGCCGGTTTATACGCCCCTTCGGGGCTGGCATCGGTTACCAATCTGGCCAGCCGGCAGCACTGGGGCAAAGCGATTAGTCTGCATGAGACCGGGCCCAATTTCGGACTTATTTTAGCCCCCCTGCTGGTTGGTTTTGCGGCACCCCTTCTGGGATGGAGGTGGGTCTTGATTCTAATAGGAGTTGCAAACTGGTTAAATGGACTGCTCTACTTTATGTGGGGCCGAGGCGGAGCTTTCCATGGCGAACCTCCTAATTTTAAGAACCTCAAACTCATCTTAAACAACCGGGCCTTCTGGATTATGGCACTCTTTTTGGTACTGGCCGCCAGCTCGGCAATAGGAGTCTACTCCATCCTGCCGACTTATCTCATCTCCGAGAAAGGAATGGCTCCTAAAATAGTAAACAGTGTAGTAGGTTTTTCCAGAGTGAGTGCCATCGCATTTGTGCTTGGAGCCGGTTTTCTCACAGATAAATTCGGCTTAAAAACTTTGTTGGGAATTATACTCTCTTTAACCGGCGGTTTCGCCCTGCTGTTAGGTCTACTGGAGGGCACTCCTTTACTGATAGCAGTATTCTTTCAGCCGATGATTGTAGCGGCCTTCTTTCCCGTCTTTAATACCAGTATTTCAAATATCACTACTGCAAAGACCAGAAATGTTGCCTTCTCTTTAATTATTCCCTTTGCCTCAGCACTCGGTGCCGGAGCAACCCCCACTCTAATGGGCTTCCTTGGTGAACAGGGCCATTTTGCTTCCGCCTTCATTGGGCTTGGAGTTCTTTGTATTGCGGCCACACTCTTGCTTCCACAGCTTCACCTGAAGCGAGAACAGGAGTAGGCATACCTCACTAAACCGGTTTAGCTTTTCCTGATTCAGGTTTCCCTGGCCGGAGGGGCCATAAAATCAGGACCAATTGGATTGTCAATTTCTTCCTGTAGTATCTGATCTATCTGCTGTATATCTTCCTCTGAGATTTCCCAATCCATAGTACCGTCAATATCGGCAAGCTGTTCAGGCTTGCGTGCACCCCATAAAGCTACTTCAACTTCCTGCTGCAAAATCCAGTTTACCGAAAGCTGCACTAAACTCTTTTCATTTTTTTCCGCCACCTTTTTCAGCCTTTCTACTGCGTTCAAATACTGACTATAACGGGGGTTTTGAAATTTTGGGTCGATATTACGCAGATCATCTCCCTCAAAGCTGGTGTCCTCGGTCATTTTTCCGGTCAGTAAACCGCGGCAGAGGGCGCCATAGGTAATCAGAGCAATTCCGTTCTGTTTACAAAATGGTTTTAACTCGCCTTCGATACCCCTCTCAAAGAGGTTATACGGAGGCTGACAGGTGTGCAGAGGAGCATGGTCCATAAACTGATTCATCTGATCGACACTAAAATTGCTGACCCCTACAGCACGAATAAGCTGTTGTTCATACAGTTCACGCATAGCTGCGGCGGTTTCCTCGATTGTTACATTCGGGTCCGGCCAATGAACCTGATACACATCGATGTAGTCTGTGTCGAGCCTGGTAAGTGAATCTTCAATTTCTTTGAGGATCCGATCGCGGGAAGCGTTTCGATACGGATTCCCCTCGTGCCATTCAATTCCCACTTTGGTGGCCAACTCGAAACTACTGCGCTCCAGCCCTTTGAGTGCTTGCCCGACTATCCGCTCCGATTCTCCAAATCCGTAGATCGGAGCGGTATCGATCAGTCCAACTCCCTCAATCAAAGCACGCCGAATAGTCTCTATCGAAAGATCCTCATCGGTTCCGCCCCACATCCAGCCTCCGATTGCCCAGGTGCCCAATCCAACTCTGCTGGTGTGTATGTCGGTTGTAGATAACTGTGTTTCTTTCATATCTATAAATTTAATAATAGTGCAGCCCTAAGGCAAATAACGAATCATTCAAACGCACATGATAGTTCCCTCCCCTAATATTCAACCCTTGAAGTCACCTCTCCGGATTTTACCCGCAGCAATCTCGGCCGGCCTTGGATTGTAAGCCCGCCAACCTGAAAGTCGAGGGTACTTGGCTCTTCAATATTCAAAGCCGCTTCCTCACCATCGTGAAAGACTACGCGAATAAACGAACCCTGTTGATGAAAGGAGGGAACCAATGCAATCATCTGCTGGTCGGTTTCGCTGCCGCGGTTGGCATATACAGCGGCAGCCAGCAGAAAACTACCGGCGGCAGCGCTCTGGTAATCCAGTCGTGAACAGAAGCTCTGCACGTAGCGGGTATTTACCCCATTCAGCTGGCCTTGAAAAGGGCCCGCCGGCACTTGATGGGCGAAACCGTTTAATCCGGCCAGTAGAGTATAGCGGTTACCGATGCGAACTATTTCCGCAGCTCCACTGCTGCTTCGCACCGGCCGGCCGTAGTCGAAGCCCAGAGGGTAGCCTCCCTGTCGAAAGCGAAGCCCCGGCTTTGTAGTATAAACCTGATGAATATGCAGCAGCAGGCCCTCTTTCACCAGCGTCCAGGTGGTTATCTCCCCCTCGGGATCAGCTTTGTGGAGAGGATAACGAGCTGCTGCAAAGTCTTTCTCACAATACAGGTTGGTCATCTCCCAGCGCTGATGAAAGAAAATTCCATCCTCCGACCACTGCAGGCTCGAATCGCTGTTAAAGGAGCCGTACACCGCCCGTGAATCGTAGGTGAAAATGCTCGAATACGAAAAATTGGTATACTTGGCGTTGTATTCATCTTTGTCGTGATACGACTTGTGGTTAATCAACTGTACGTGGCCGCTGTGCTGATCGCCTAACAGCAGCATACCGGCACTCTTGAGGGGGATAGAAAAACTGTTCTTATGAATCGGCAGCGGTTCTTCCGGCGCCGACCAGAAGGGATCCTCCGGCGGTATCATTAGTATGTTCAGTGCCTTGACCGCCCAGTAAGGAGACCCCCGCAATTATAGTGCTCCAGAACCCCTTCGGCGGGTCGCAAAAATCCCATCGACAGGTGTCCCAGGTCGGTAAGGATTTCCCGGGAAAGAAAATTTTCAGAGTCATATCGAGCATGGTCCGCAATTCGCCCACGGGTATGTCTAAAGCCCCCAGGGAGTAGCCCAGGGCCAGCGGGGCCAGATAACCAAAGCGATAGATCATCGAGCGGCCGTAACAGGGAGCACTTCCGTCACTGGAGATAAAATAGCGCAGTATCCGCCCAAACTCGCGCACCCGCAGCTTGTGGGTTTCGGCCAGTTCGGGATGCTCATCACCCTCCAGAATAGTGTAGATTAAATAGTAGTAGTGAAAGGCCCAGGCATTGTAATAATCGATTCTGTTTATATCACCATCACGGTACCAACCATCACCGATATACATGTGCTCACAGGCGGCGATATTTCGATCGATCTGCTCCTGACTGTAGGGCATCCCAAGCTTTTTCAGCACCCCATTGGTAACCACATTGAAAAGCAGCCAGTTGTTTTGATGGTATTCGGCTTGGGTGCATTGATAGAGGTAACCGCCCACCTGTTGCTGTTCAGCCTGGGAAAATCGATCCCAGATGTGGGCGCGCGACTGATACAGCCCCCAGGCAAGAGATGCCATCTCTACCAGATGCTGGGCATAGTCGCTAATATCACCCCAATATTCGGGATGCTCAGGGTTGGTGCCGTTCACAATTCCCTGTTGGTAGAACTCCGCCACCTCGTAACGTCGTCCCCCCAACTCAAAACTAGGCTCACTCTGCTGAGACAGCCACGGGCCTGCCATAATGAACGAGCGGGTAAAACCCTCCAGTTCATCTGCCAGCCGTCCGTGGTGACTGCGGGGCCCGGGTATCAGCTGACGGGCACAGCCCGGAGATCCGTTATCAATTATTGCGGCCATGAGCTCGGAGAAGATCTCCTCATAATGAGCCCTGGTATAGCCGGAAAAGCGGGATGCGGAGTAATCGTAGGGCGTTTTAAAATCTATCCGTTTCACCTTCGTCCTCCTCCAGAGGGCAGAGATGAATTAGCCTCTTCGATTTGAAAGGGATTATAGGTGGACAGAGGCCACCGGCCTTGCGGGACAACCCTCCCGCACAGCACGTCTCTAGTAGTCCGCAGCCCCTCCGGTGAGAGGTTCATATTCAGGATAATACTGGGCGCATCGGGGATCATTCCGCCGCTATCCTTTATTTGATAGGGAGTGTTGGTAATAAGCAGCACCGGATACCCGGCATCGATCAGCTCTTTTACATAGCCGTTAGGAGCTGCAGAGCGGTCGTAGAAGTTGGTGCAGATAATCAAATCCCAACTTCCCTGGTTTACAAACTCCGGCACCCGATGATCATCTTCTTCATTCCCTGCGAAATCGGTTTCATAGGTCTGAAGACCGGGCCACTCCGCTTCCAACAGCTCTGAGAACAGGGCCGGATGGTCCCACCGGTCGTTGGGACTTTTTACCGTGTTCAGCTGGTTGACCAGCAGCACCCGGGAAAGTGTTCCGGACAGAGGTACTACATTCAGATTATCCTTCGGTACCAGGATTGCACTGCGGGCGGCTTTTTTAGCGGTTTGTACAACAATTGGGTCGCTGAATGGTTCTGAGGCCAACTCAGGGTCGGCTATTCCCATGGTGTCGAACATGCCGTATTTCTTTTTCATCCTCAAAACCCGTCGAACCTTGTCGTCCAGTTCATCAGAGGGGATTTTTCCCTGGTCGACCCATTTTCGGATGGTATAGAACATCTCGCCCTTCTACTGGTTTTCCGCTTTCATCAGAATTACATCCGATCCTGCGGCCAGTGCACGGGCACAGGATTCACCGACCCCATATCGGTCGATCAGGGCACCCATGGTCATGCTGTCGGTCGTAATCACTCCTTTAAAACCGAGCTCCTCCCGCAGCAGGTCGGTTACAATACTCCTCGATACCGTTGAAATAGTATCTCCGTCCAGATGGGGATACATACAATGAGCCACCATCACCGCATCAATACCGGCTTCGATTAACCGTTTATATGGATACAGCTCAACTTCATGAAACCGCCGGTTATCAACTTCCAGCTTAGGACAAGCATGGTGGGCATCGGTGGCACTGTCGCCGCGACCGGGAAAATGTTTCGCCGCGGCAACCACTCCTGTTTCCTTAAACCCCTGCAGCATCGCAAGGGCATACTCGGCAACTACCGCCGGATCATCACCGAAGGAACGACGGCCGATCTCCGGGTTTAAAGGATTTATATTCACATCTACCACCGGTGAGTGAATCATATCCAACCCAGCGGCCTTCAGCTGCAAGCCGGTTGCCCGGGCAACTTCATAGGCCAGTTGCGGGTTGCCCGATGCGGCAACCCCTAAATTAGAGGGAAACTGCACCACTCCACCGCGGCTGTAATCTTTGCTGGTATCCCCCTCCTGATCGATTACCATATGCAGGGGAATTCCCGGCTTCCGTACAGCCGCCAGAACCCGCAGTTCATTGAGCATCTCGACAAACTCTTCGGGAGCAGCATAAGGGGGTTCCCCCGATTTGGCCATTTTCTGCATCGAAGGCACATAATAAGCACCTAAGTTCTGTCTCTTTGCCCGATCATCACTGAAATAACGAAAAATACGGTAAAATGGAGACAGTCGAACCCCTCCGCACTGATACCTGGTAATCGCCTCACGAAGATCGTTGGTGATAACGGTACCGGACATGCCCACCACTACACATTGGCCTATCTTCTGTTCTACGGACATCTGTCCGATTATTTTCTCTATAAATTGTTCATCAGTCACACTTATCTCCTTTCCACTTCATCTCTTGCTAGTGCCATTGGAGTTCTGCATTATTTTTAGTATACTTTGAAGAGCAGCGGGGGCTGTAAGCCTCACACTTGCCGGCCCCCGCATCCATTCCAGGGGGTAAGAGTTTCTCTTATCCCCTGGTTTTAATAATTCTTCATTGGGTCCCAATCGGGAAAGATAAAATCTTCCAGCTCTACATCGGCACCTTCGGCATTCGCCTTTTCGATGTTCCGCTTTAACTGTTCAGCCATTTTCTCGTCCCATTCGCGGGCTTGCTGAACAAAGTAGTCCTCGCCCTTCAACAGGGATGCACTAAATATCTCGCCCATTCCCGGAGAAACCGACGGCCACTGCACCTTTCCGGCATCCGGATTTTGGGTAACCGGTTCGGGGTGGTTTTTAACTACTTCATCTGCAATCTCGAGAAACCGCTTTTGATACCAATTTGCATTACTGGTATCTACGTTTCTGTTTCCCGGAAAGACTCCATTCTCATCAAAGTGGGCTTTTTGGAACTCTTGTCCATGCAGCCATTTGTGACACTTCCGCCGCTTCTTTCGGGTTTTCGCTCTGGGAAGAGAGATACACTGAACCCTTTGCCAAACTCATGTAGCGATAGGCACGACGACCGCTGTCGGGGACCGGAACATAGGCAATACCAAAATCGATATCCTCATAGCCCATGGATTCCCACACTCCCGGCATCCAGGTTCCATCTAAATAGAAGGCCACTCGATTCTCACCGAACATACTGCGGGCCGCTTCCTTTTTCATTGAGCTCCAACCTGGTGCCACACTGCCGTCGTCAAGGAGACCCTTCACCAAACGATATACTTCAAGGTGGTTATTGTTTTCAAACTTAAACTCGCCATTTCGGTAATCAAAGCCGGGCCGCCCGTAGCGGATATCTCCGGAAGCGGGAGTTGCGGTAGTAAAGAACCCCTGTAATGGGCGATCCATTCCATTACCTACCCCAGGGAATCCAATTCCATAGAATTTTCCATCTCCGGCCTCGGTAATCTGGCGGCATACTTCACGAAACTCGGAAAAAGTTTCCGGCATGTCCCGGGAAGGATCGAGTCCGGCCATTTCGAATACTTCTTTGTTGTAGTACAACAGCCCGTGCAGTTTTACAAAGCGGTTCTCAAAGGGGAGAGTATAAAGCTCACCGTTGTACTTCATAATTCCTTCCTGAAACAGTCGTTGGTCGAACTGAGACAGAAAATCCTGGTCCATATACTCGTCGATCGGCTGGATCCAGTCTTGAGCAATATAATCCATCGCACTCATCTCGGGGGACAGCCAGAACAGGTCCGCAGCTTGTCCGCTTTTCAGAGAGAGGGGCAGAGTCTGCTGGTACTGATCCTGGGCATAGGTCTCAAATTTCACGTTTATATTCGGATGTTCAGCCTCAAACTTTTCAGCTTCAGCCTCGAAAAAGTCTTGGTTTTCCTGGGACCAGTTAGTTACGGTAATAGTAACCGGACCTTCCTGTCCGCCCTCAGCCGACTCTTCCTGGGCACCGCCGGCCCACAGAGCGGGAGTCATCAGCACTATAAGTGCTACCAGTAGCATGATACTTTTCTTACGCATCATTTCTCCTCCTAATATTTTTTGTGAAGTGGTTCAAAGCTTGTGCAAAGCCAAGACCATCTTCTATCCTTTCACTGCTCCCGCTAATCCTTCTATGAAGTAGCGTTGAAACAGCAGAAATACCACCATCATGGGTACAATTGAAATCGATGCGGCCGCCGCCATGGCCGCCCAATCGCTGGAAAACTCGCCGACAAAGGCGTACATGCCCACACCCAGGGTACGCAGATTCGGACGACTGAAGGTAAAGACCAAGGGAATCATAAAGGCCTTCCACGCCCCGATTGTGTTCAGAATAGTTACGGTACCGATAATCGGCTTGGCCAGGGGCAGCATTATATGCCGGAACTGCTGCCAGAAATTACAGCCGTCAATGGCTCCCGAATCTTCCATCTCTCGGGGTACCCCGATATAGAAGCCTATAAACAGCAGTATGGCGATTATCAGGGTTTTACTGGTATAAGCCAGGGTGTAGCCGATCCGGTTGTTGAGCAGCCCCAGCATATCCGCAAGTTGAAACAGGGGAATTATTGTGGTTGCCCGGGGTACCACAGTGGTTCCAATGAACAGCACCATAATCAGCCGTTTACCGGGAAACTTAAATCGGCCAAGCACATACCCGCTGGTTGAGCCCAGAAAAACAATCAGGGCCACTACGCTCACCGCAAATATCACGGTATTTAGAAAGTAGATAGAAAAATTGGAAGTAGTCCAGGCACGTACATAATTGTCTAACTGTAGCGGATCGGGTATCAGTCCGGCGCTATTATTCCACATCTGAGCGTTTGTCTTAAAGCTGGCCGATACCATCCATACAATCGGGTATATCCAGATTATGCATAACAGTATTAGTACCCCATGCAGCGAGCCTCGCTGCATAAGACGTCGCAGATAACCCCCTCCCGTTGCTTTAGCCATGGTTGCCCCTCCCGACGATTTTACCCTGCAGGGTTCCGAGTACCATAATGAGTCCTCCGAAGAGTACCGCCACCGCCGAGGAGTAGCCGATTCGCGGTGAAGCCGTGCCGAAGGCATTCCGATAGATGAAAGTACCGATCACGTCGGTTGAAAAAGCCGGTCCGCCACCGGTCATGGCCATCACAATGTCAAACACCCGCAGGGACATTACAATACCCAACAAGGTGACGATAATGATGACGGGTTTGAGGGCGGGAATGGTAACAAACAGAAAGGTCTGCACCGAATTCGCTCCATCCACTTCGGCTGCCTCATACAGCTCCTTCGGAATGGTTTGTAAACCAGCCAGCCAATAGATGATGTACTGCCCGGAGTAGTGCCACACTTCCACCAAGATAACCACGAGCATTGCCAGGTTTATATTTCCCAGCCAATCGACAGGCCTTCCGAGCACTCCAATATCCAATAGTATTTTATTCAGAGGACCGTTCCAGGGATTTAATATAAATGTCATTACTATCCCAATAATTGCGGTCGAGCTTACCATTGGAAGAAATAGCCCGGTACGGTACACATTAGAAAACCGCAGTCGCGGGTTATTCAGCATATACGCAATGATTAAAGTAAGCGGAAGTTTAATCAGATTATTGAGCACTACGAAGACTACAGTATTTTTAAAGGCATTCCAAAAATGGCTATCCCCAATTAAATCCTGATAGTTTCGCAGCCCCACATAGTAACTCGGCCACTCTCCTATTCCGTTCCACTGAAAAAAGGAGTAGTAGATGCTGGCAATGATCGGCCACAGAATAAACATTAAAAATACCAACATAGTCGGTAAGAGAAAAAGGGCAATCCACATAGACCGCTGCCCTTCGGCTTTAAAGGCGTCCGTTTTACGCAGTTCAGACTTTTTCAAACCGGGTTTATTTAAAACACTTTTTTGTACATTAGGTTCCTGCCCATCAGACCTACCCGCGTTCATGCACACTCCTTACTATAAATTGCATACAGTATTGCTGCTTGTTTTATAGTAACACAATAATAACTGCTGTCAATACTTTTTTGATTATTTATACAATACAATTTCTTTTTTGTACCGTACAATATAATTTTTCGAATATTTTTTTTATTAAAACTGGAAGGGTTACTCTGAATCTTAGTTTTATTTTCTTGAGAGCTGCTACTTTTTTACAAATACCGATTTGCGAATGATCATTTCAGTTTTTAGAGTTTTTTCCAGGTAAAGGGGAGCTCGACTTGAAATCAGTTCTTCCATAATAGAAAAGCCTTCGTGAACTAGGGAGGCGCGGTTTACCCGCAGCGTAGTCAATGGAGGGTTAGCCAGATTGCTGGCCATAATATCATCAAAACCGACTACTGAGAAATCTTCGGGAATTTTGTGGCCCGTTGCATTGAGCAGGGCATAAAGCCTAAGTGCCGACACGTCGTTGTACCCGAAGGCGGCCGAAAAACCATCCTGTAGATATGCCTCAAGCTGTACCACAGTCTCTCCCTCATGGGCATCGAATGCAAAGACCTCCAGCTGGATTCGCGAATCGCCCCAGCTTTTGATAGCAGATTGAAGTTCGCCTAAACGCCGATGAAAGACTTCATTCTCCTCAAACTCTTTAGAAAAAGCAAAAAGGAGCTTGGTGTGGCCCATACTGACCAGATAGTTGAGCATATCCCGAATTTTTTCTTCTGATATTAGTACTGAACCAAATTTTCCCGTAGAGCCCTTCGCTAAATTCCGGTTAATGAGAACTGCAGGAATCTCATGCTGCCCTAAAAACTCAAAATAGCACTGAGGTAAGCTACCCTGTACAAAGAAGCCGGATGCCTTGAGAGCCTTTTCCTTAAATTCTTCCGGAACCGTCTCGCATTCCTTATCGTAAATTATAAAATCAGCGTTTATCTTGTTGTTATTCATCAACATAAAATAAGAGAAGTATATATCCCGGCTGTGACTATTTTCAGGATTCTCTTGATCAGTAAGCCAATGACTGCGAGAACGGTCGACCAGCATACCAATATAACGGGTCGGCGCTTCTTCATACGGAACAGTTACCGTAGAGCCGGCACCCTGACGTGGCAGTAGATAACCGAGACTGGCTAAATGGGCGGTTGCCTTATTAACTGTCTGCGGGTTAACTCCGTACTTCTCCGATAAGCGACGAATAGGCGGAATTTTCTCTCCGACCCCATACACCCCGGCAACAATATCTCGACGAATGATATCTGCAATTTCAAGATACTTATGTTTCGAATTCGATTGTGTTTCCATCACACAAAGTATGAAAGCAAAATAATCATTTGTCAACTGTAAGCAACACAATTTTAATTTTTTCTTATATTGTATGTTACAATTTTTAAAAATATAGGGTGCACCTGCGATAAGATATAGACCTATAAATATGTCAAATTGGTACTTGGTATAAAGAGGGGATGCAAGCTACTTGCAGCGCTCGGCTTTATCACGTACAATCGCGGCGCACGTTCACACAAGAACCTAAAAATTACAATAACGGGGAAGCAATGCTACGCGAACTACTGAACCTTTTTATCATATTTTTTAAGATCGGACTGTTTTCCATCGGCGGCGGGTACGTAATGCTGCCTATGCTTCGCCGTGAGATGGTAGAGGACCGGGATTGGCTCAGCGACTCCGAGCTCATCGATTACTACGCTATCGCCCAGGCAACCCCTGGAATTATTGCGATCAATACCGCCACCTTTGTCGGGTACAAGCGTCGAGGTGTGTGGGGTGCGCTGGCCTCCACCGCCGGTATGGTCGGCCCCTCGCTCATTATCATCACCATCATTGCCATGTTCTTCGCCCGTTTTCAGGATGAAGTGGTGGTTCAGAAGGCCCTGCGCGGTATTCGAGTGGCAGTAGCGGTTCTGCTGAGCTTTACGGTGGCATCACTCATCAAAAAGGCTGTCCACGGGCTGCAGGGGGTTGTTCTGTTTCTAGGGGCATTTACCGGCGTAGCACTGATCGGTCTCTCGCCTATCCCCATTCTGCTTACGGCGGCTTTTATCGGCCTGGCCGCAGGAACTTTTACTCGTAGAAAACGTGTCGACTCGAAGAACGACGGAAGGGGGGAGCCGAAATGAGTCTGTTTACTATTTTTGCCGCATTTTTTAAGATCGGGCTGTTTACTATCGGCGGCGGCCTGGCGGCCATACCGCTTTTGCGGGAGGAACTGGTGGCCGGGGGCTGGGTCTCGGGGGCCGAGTTTATCGACATGCTGGCGGTGAGCCAGTCCACCCCCGGACCTATCGGCATCAATATGGCCACCTATGCCGGCTTTAAGGCAGCCTCCTTTACGGGATCTCTGGCCGCCACCGCCGGAATGGTCGCCCCTTCACTTATTATAATTATTCTCATTGCCCGGTTTATGCGCAATTTCTCGGACCATCCACTAGTGCAAAACGTACTGGCCGGGGTGCGCCCGGCGGCCATCGGCCTGATTGCCGCAGCCGCCTGGTTTGTCCTGTCCAATTCGGTACTGCTGATGGAACATTTCCCCGGAACGGGCTGGTTTGAGCTGCCGGCCTTCATCCTGAGTGCGGTCATCGCCCTGGTATACTGGAAAACGAAGGCCTACCCGGTCTACTACATTGTAGCCGGGGGCCTTATCGGAATTTTCCTCTTCTAAGGGTCATAAAGTCATTGGAGCTCCTCTTTATTGAAGATACTCGAACAATGCTGCAAAGCCCTGGCCGATAGTTTTTGACTCATCGACTATTGGATTGAAGTCGCCGCCGGCCACATAGGAACTCATCGGGCCCGAACCTGAACCGGATCCTGCTCCGCTGCCGGCGGGGGAAGTGGAGGTTTCACGGTTATTCTGCCACTCTATTGCACGCTGGTCGACCGCCATCAACTGACCCGCCGACAGCACTTCAAGTTCAAGTTGCTCGAGGGTTTCTTCCGCCCAGTCGGGTTCGATCCGGTTCATCCCTTTGATCTTTTCCATCAGCTTTTTAAACTCTGCTTTCTGCTCTGCATCGAGGACCAAACTACTCTCTTCGATGGTCATGGAATGGACATATCCGAAAAAGCGGCCCAGGTCGTACACCACTGCTACCTCTTCCTTCGCCTCCTGTATTGCCGGGTCAGGCTGGCTCTGAGCCGCAGCAGCCATAAGGCCGGTCAGCATCAGGAGGAGCACCAAAGCCAAATTTGGTAAAAATACTGTTCGCTTCATCTTTCTATTCTCCTTTATTCATAACGTAAGGCTTCGATCGGATCCAGCCGCGAGGCACGGTACGCGGGATACCCTCCGAAAAACAGGCCGATCACAAAGGCAAAGCCGAATGCCATGAACACTGAATCCAGGGATACCCGGGCTGCCATTCCACCCAAATTGGAGGCGGCCCAGGAGGAACCAATCCCGATCCCTATACCGACCAATCCTCCTAAGAGTGAAATTATGACTGCCTCCGTGATAAACTGCCGCAGAATGTCGGCGGCGGTTGCTCCAAGAGCCATGCGAACGCCGATCTCCCGGGTCCTCTC
The DNA here is from genome assembly GCA_034520965.1 of Spirochaetia bacterium. GTDB lineage: Bacteria > Spirochaetota > Spirochaetia > DSM-16054 > Sediminispirochaetaceae > DSBN01. Next base: position 315,091 of record JAXHMY010000001.1, read on the forward strand.
GGTGACCGATACCAACATAATGTTCATTATTCCGATTCCACCGACTAGTAGACTGATTGCAGCAATACTCGCCAAGAGTATTGTGAAGGTTTCAGTCACCCCCTGCATACTATCGAGCAGGTCAAGCTGGTTGGCAATATAGAAATCGGCGGTATCCATATTCGGAAGTCGGTGGAGTCGCAGTATTTCATTTTCGATGATCCTCTGCAGGTCCCGCATGGCTTCGGTACTCTCCGCCTGTACATTTATTACGGAATACTCATTTTCCCCGGAGATATACCGCTGATAGGTTGAACTGGGGATGAATACCGATTCGTCCGAGGTGGCACTGCCCTTCTCTTCCATGATACCCACAATACGATGGTTGATTCCATTTATGCGCATCTGCAGCCCGACTGGGTCTAAGCCTTCGGGGAAGAGGTCGCGATAGACCTGGATTCCGATGACCGCTACGGGCTTGCGGGTATCCAGCTCGACTTGCGAAAAAAACCGGCCGTACACGGGATGGAAGTTCCGTATCTGCGGGTAGTCCACACCGGTACCCACCACGGTAGCCACAGTATTCACATTGGAATATTTTACCTGTGCGGTAGCTGTCGACTCTGATGTTGCCGCCTGTACATAGTTAGGACCGAGGGAGCGAATCATTTCCAGATCCTCCTCCGTCAGGGTGGGCTTAATATTTGTAGTGTTGCGCCTTACCAGGCTTCCTCCCCGGGGTTCTCCGGAGTACACAATCAGGAGGTTTGAGCCGAGGGATTCCAGATTCTCCTCTACCGAAATCTGCGCACCATTTCCGAGGGCTACCAACGCGATCACCGCCGCCACCCCGATCATCACTCCCAGGGCGGTCAGGAAGGAGCGGATTTTATTTGAAGCGATACTACGCAGACTCATCACCAAGCTTTCACGAAATGCGACAACCTTCATGATGTAAATTCCTTCGCAGCTATATCCTGCAAAATCCGACCATCCATTATTTGGATTACCCGCTTGGCCTGTTTTGCCAGGTCCGTATCATGGGTAACCATCACCAGAGTAACTCCCTCTTCATTTAACCGGTGAAAAAGTTTCATAATGTCGATGCCCGTTTTCGAATCGAGGGCTCCAGTCGGCTCATCGGCCAGAATAATTCTAGGCTCGGTGGCTAAGGCTCGGGCAATAGCCACTCGCTGTCGCTGCCCTCCTGAAAGCTGATTAGGTATGTGATCTCCACGATCGGTTAACTGGACACGTTCCAGCATTCGACGGGCCTGTTCACGACGCTTCTTCGGCGATACCCCGGCATATATGAGCGGCAGCTCCACATTCTCTAGAGCAGTTTCACGGCCCAGAAGATTGAAACTCTGAAATACAAAACCTATATAGCGGTTGCGAACATGGGCCAACTCGTTGCGATTCATGTCGGACACATTCGTTCCCGCCAGGGAATACTTTCCCTGGGTCGGAAGATCAAGACAGCCGATAATGTTCATCAGGGTAGATTTGCCCGAACCGCTGGGCCCGATTATTGAGACAAACTCCCCCTCGGCAATGCTGAAACTCATTTCGTCTATCGCCTTTACGGTGGTCGGTCCCATCTGGTAATGGCGACTGAGCCCGTCTATCTCTATGATATTGGCCATTTTATCTGCTCCCGCCGCTGCCCGGCATATTAATAGGTATTATAGATGACCCTGAGGAAGTAGATGCTCCTTCTCCTAAGGTAAATCCCGCTGTCTGGGGAACAACTACCAGAGCGCCCTCCGGCAAACCATCTGTGATAACCAAGTTCGTACCATCGTCGGCACCGGCGGTCACCCGGGTAGTCACTACCTCCTCATTTTCATATACCTCCAGGTAGGACCGGCCCCTTACCGAAGAGACGGCCCCGGAGGGTACAATCAGGCCGGTATCATCACTAATGAGAATGGAGATGTCCGCACTCATTCCCGGGCGTAAGCCCCCATCGACTGCCCGCAGAACCGTTGAAACAGTGAAGATTGAAATGTTGTTTATTACCTCCGCCGCCGGACTTACCCGTTCCACGGTAGAGCGGAGGACCTCGTTTCCAAGGGAGTCGGCGGTAATCTCCACCGGCATTCCTAGCTGTACTTTCCCGATATCAAACTCATCCACTTCAGCGCGCAGGCGAAGCCGGGAGAGATCGGCAAAGGTCATGAGGGACGCCCCGGAGCTCATTACATCACCAGCACTTGTCCCCGCCTGTAGAACCACTCCGCTGAAAGGGGCTCTGATAAGCGTTTTATCAAGCTGCTCCACGGCTTTTTCCAACGCCAAAGTGCTTTGGGCTACCTTGATTTCAGCGGCGTTCACAGCAAATTCGGCGTTGACCTCTGCATCACGTGCAGCTTCCAACTCAGTTTTTGGTATAGACCCCGATGAAAACAGGCTCTGCTTGTCGATGAATTCCAAATTCGCACTCTTATAAGCTAACTGCGCCCGCTGAAGGTCGAGTTTGGCTTGCTGCAGGTCCAGCTCTGCCTGCCGCCTGTCGTTCCTCTGATCGGTATCATCAAAATGGGCCAGTACCTCTCCCTGTTCAATTTTTTCCCCCTCCTCCACCGCCTCAATAACCATGCCCCCAAGGGAGCTGCGGATTTCCTGGGTTCGATAGGGTTCGACCACCGACGGGCCCTCCACCTTCACCGAAATAGTACCGGGTTTCGCCTCCACCACTGCAATCTCGTTTCCGGTATTGGAGCTCTCTGTCTCAGGTTCGCCAAGGGAAAGAGTTCCCAATAAAAAATATGCTGCAACGCCGGCCATCATTACTACAGCAGCTGCATAGATTGTTTTTTTCCTTCTTTTCTTCATCGCTTCTTCCTTATATTGCTTAGGTATATTGCTTCGGTTTTAGTTTCGGATAAACTTATTTAACCGATCGGCTGTCTGGAGTGTGAATAGTTTTGCCTCTACCCTGTCCGCCACTGCTGAAGCGTATCTAAACTCTGCCCGTTCCAGTTGAGCCCGGGCCATAAGCTCATCGGCTAGGGTTGCCCGCTGATCTTCTCTGCGGGAGAGTATGGTGTCGAGGGTCTCCCGGCTCAATTCGATTGACCGCCGGGCATGTTCCACCGCATCACTGCTAAGGAGATACTGCTGATACCCTGATCGAATCTGAAGCGCCAGGCTAGTGCTCAACTGCTCCAGGCGTGTCCGGCTCTGATCTATGCGGGTTTCAAGCAGCTCCCCTTCAAGGCGGCCGGATTGCCCGCTCTGCAGGGGAATTGATACCGTAAACCCCAATTCCCAGGTATCCACGCTGCTGCTCCCGCGATTCAACTCCTCAAAATCGGTTCCAATTGTGGCCAAAGGGAAGGAGTAGTTCATGCTTAACTTGGGGCTCTCCGGGGTGTAGGAAATGGAGGCACTCTGGTCCCAGCCGGAGAAGGCTAAACCCAGGGTCGGGGCCAGGCTCCATCCACGGGTCGCCTCGAGTTCCCGACGATATGCACTTAACTGATCCTCGATCTCCCGAGCTTCGGGGTTGTGTTCAAGTGCCCAGGCCGTGAGCTCCTGGGGTGAGGGAAGCTCCTGGAAATTAACTTCGATCGGTTCGAGCACAGCTTCATTCGCCGGATTTATGCCAACCCCATAGGCTATTTCCAACCAGCTGATTCTCATGCTGAGGGTCCCGCTGATAAGCGCATTTTCTGCACTGCTCAGCTCATCTTTCGCCGTATTCAGTGCCGATAAGGAGGTATCCCCGCGGTCAAAACGCTGCCGTACTACTCGAAGATTCTCCCGGGCTGCATCCTCTTCAGATTTTAGTACCCCTACTTCACGCTGGGCAAGCCAAGCCTGTTGGTAGAGGGTAAACAACTTCACATAGCCCTCAGCACGAGCCTGTTCCAAATTCACTTGCTCCCGGGTAAGGGCGGCCTCGGAGGTCTGCACCTCCAGCCTTTGCGAGGAGGAGAGTCCCAGGGGAAGGGCGGCACTTAAACTGCCGCTTAGCTGAGTCTGCTCGGCAAAATCCCCTCCATCTTCACTCTTTACCGATATGGAAGGGCTTAAGGAGAGACTGGGATCGCCGGGAAATACGCTGATTGCATACCTCTGCTCAGCTGCCTGCAGCACAAGCAGCGCTGTTTGTACTTCAGGTAATCGATCAACCTGTCCGGTTACATCGCTCAGGGACAAGGCCCATCCGGTGAGGGCCGGGAAAAAAAGTAGTAGGAAGAAAATGCCTGCTTTATATCGTCTTATCATTATATTCCTCTATTTATATATAATTAGTAAATCGTCCTTATTCAATTAACCGTAAAAGTGTGAACAGAATATGAAGCAAGTATGTTTAATTTGGGTATATGCACTAAATACTTGGGTGGATCAGGCGCAGCTTAGAATAGGGCCTGTGGATAGCTTTGGGCGATGGCCAGGAAACATAATGATTGCATTTTTATATATTGACATATTCATATATTAGAGTTAGAGTATTTTGTGCATATGCAAAATACTAATAAACAAAACACTCCGCGGCCAGGAGCACCGAAGAAAGAACGCCGCTGCCGAGAGCTTGGACAATTTCGTCGGTTTAAGCCGGCAGGCCGCTACTGCACATCCGGACGGCTTTGAGTAAAGCCCTTCTCCCGGGCATAGCCGTCGATAAGCTCTAAAAACAGGGTCCCGTACTGTTTCATTTTCTTTCGTCCCACACCGCTAATTTGCAGGAAGGCGGGCCGGTCCCGGGGAATCTCCCGGGCCATCTCTTCCAGACTCGCATCGGAGAATACCATATACGGGGCAATGCCTTTTTCCCGGGACAGCTCGAGCCGCTTCTCCCGCAGCCGTTCGAAAAGCTCAGGATCGTACTCCTCCTTGGAAGACTTTTTGAGCAGTATCGCCTGTTGAGCCCGGCGGACCACCTGAAAGGCCGCTCGGCCGAACAAAATATCCCGGCCGGTCTCGGTCATGCTGAGGGTTGGATAGCGTCCTCCGTTCTGCTGCAGAGCGCCCCGGTTCAGCAGGTCGTTCAGCACCTGCTGCCAGTGTTTTTTCGGCTTCCCCTTCCCTACCCCAAAGGTAGGCAGTTTGTCGTGGCCCCGCTCGCGGATCTTTTCGGTATCCCCGCCCTTTACTATATCGATAATGTGCCCGCCGCCGAAGCGTTCACCCGTACGGGCCACCGCCGACAGCAGCTTCTGAGCATCCACCGATAGATCCTCGGTGCTGGCCTCGTCGGTACACACGTCACATCTGCCGCAGCCCCCGGAATGGGCTTCGTCAAAATGGCCCAGCAGGAGGGTACGGCGGCACTCCGAGGCTTGGGCGTAGCGCAGCATAGTATCTAGATTGCGGCGGCCGCGGGCGGCCTCCTCTTCATCCTCAATCTGATCGATAAAGTAACGCTGGGTACGAATGTCCCCTGGCGAGTAAAGAAGCAGGCAGTGGGACAACAAACCGTCGCGGCCGGCCCGGCCGGTTTCCTGGTAATAGGCTTCCAGGCTTTTGGGCAGATCGCCGTGCACGACAAAACGCACGTTTGATTTATCGATTCCCATTCCGAAGGCTATGGTCGCCACAATCACATCCGCCTCGTCCCGTACAAAACGCTCCTGGTGGGTAAGCCGAGTTTTATCGGGAAGTCCGGCGTGGTAGGGCAGCGCATTTACTCCATGAGTACGCAGAAAATCGCTGGTAGCCTCTACGTCGGCCCGCTTACTGCGATAGATGATTCCCGCCTTCCCCGGACGATCCTGGACAAAGGCCAGAATCTGGTCCAGCACGCTCTGCTTGGGGCTCACCCGGTAGAACAGCTCGGGCCGGTCGAAACTGGCACGCACCACAAAGGGGTTTTTCATCTTCAGTTTGGTCTGTATATCCTGCTGAACGGTACGGGTGGCTGTAGCGGTGAAGGCAGCAATCAGGCAGCCGGGAAACTCGCTGCGAATCATTGATAAGGCCAGGTAGTCGGGACGAAAGTCATGCCCCCATTCACTGATGCAGTGCGCCTCGTCGATTACACACAACACAGGGTCGAATTCCTTTAGCCGCAGGCGAAACTGATCAGATGAAAATCGTTCGGGACTTATGTACAGCAGTTTTATCTCGCCGGCATGCAGCCGGCGGTACACCCCACGGATCTCCTTCTCGTTCATGCTGCTGTTCAGAAAGGCCGCCGCCAAACCAAGCTCCTTGGCTGCACTCACCTGGTCCTGCATTAGGGCAATCAGAGGGCTGACCACCACCGTCAAACCCTCCAACAAAAGCCCCGTCAACTGGTAACAGAGCGACTTGCCGCCGCCGGTGGGCATGGAGACAAAGGCGTCGGAGCCGCCCAGGAGTGCCTGCACAACCTCCAACTGGTTCACCTTAAATTTGGAAAAGCCGAAGTATCTTTTTAATTCGCCGTATAATTCTTTTTCAGAAATCACGGGGTACTTTCTCATGGAATAGGGGCTGGTTGCAATCGGCCGATGGTTGTTCCTTGAAGTCCCTGAGCTGTGTCTGGTCTGCCCAAATCAGAACTACCTAGTTGTGCAGGGCAGGGTTTGATTACCTACCCACGCTGCACATGGAGCTGAAAAACATCAGGGCGCTCATAATGACCTATGGGGTCAAAGTCGAGGGCACTGCGGGTAAGAACAGTCATATCGAGTTCGGCCAGCAGCATTCCCTCCTCGTCAAACAGGGGACCCGCAAGGTATTCACCATATGGATCGACGATACAACTGCCGCCCCGGCACATGACCTCCGGTGCAGACTCCAGTTCAGAGTAGTGTTCCAGGTTAGTCGGGTACATGCTTTTTTCTACATACTGATTGCAGCCAATCACATAGCAGCGCCCCTCGAGGGCAATATGCCTTACTGTGCTTTGCCAGACATCTCTTGAATCGGCGGTGGGTGCTATATAGAGCCTTACACCCTGCTGATACATCGCCGCTCTTGCCAGGGGCATGTAGTTCTCCCAACATATCAGGCCTCCCATCCGACCGTAGGCTGTATCGACTACTGTAAGGGTTGAGCCGTCACCTTCACCCCAAATCAGTCGTTCCGATCCGGTGGGTTTTAGTTTGCGGTGTTTTCCGAGCAGGGTTCCGTCGGGGCCGAAGTAGAGCGTGGTACAGTAGAGAGTCCGGTTGCAGCGGTCCCGTTCAGTCACTCCAATTACCAGGTAGACACCGGCCTTGCGGGCAGCCTTACCGAGAAGTTCGGTGGCTGCCCCCGGCACTTCCACGGCATTCTCGTAGAAGCGCTGCCAGTCTCTCCGCCCGGCTTCACTCCGGCTGCCAACCAAAAACCCAAAGCTCAAACCCCGGGGATACGCCGGGATAAAAGATTCGGGAAACACAATCAGCTCGGCCCCGGAGGCTTCAGCGCGTTCAATCAGTTGAACAGCCTTAGTTAGCGTTGCAGGTCCGTCAAAAAGAACCGGAGAGGCCTGAACCACTGCGGTCTTTAGGATAGATGATGTATATGCTTCGCCTGTCATTAGATTCTACCTACACAAAAGTGGCATTTGCTTCAGCGAGAGCGCAGCACGCCCGTAACTGCTCCTACCACAGCTCCGGCGCCGCCGCTGAGCAAAATATTCTGCCGGATAGACTCTACCCCACGAAGGGTGTTTCCAATTTGAGATAAAAGCGAGTCATTCGGCATCAACAAGGCTTTCAAACTTATATATGAATTACCGACCTTTCCAAACAAAAAATAACCGACTACCAGTCCAATAATTCCCAATAACAAAGCATTAGACAAAATTTTACCCATAACACTCTCCCTTTTTCTCTTTATTTGATGTATAATGCAATTAATGAGATTGTACAACGCTTTTTTTATATTTTATTTGACTTTTTAGAGTTATTAATTTATTTTAGATAGTAGTGACCTTTTTTTTGGAGTTTTAATTGCAGCCGGTAATTTTAATAGTTCACTCTGACAAATCCTTCATTCACCACACCTCCGAGTATCTATACAAATACGGGTTCAAAACAGAGCCGGCTCTGTCGGTTGAAGCATGCCGGGCCGCACTACAAAAGAAACCGGCTCCACAACTTGTTCTTATAGAGCTGGAATTACATCAAGAAAAAGCCGGAGGCGTCACCCTCACCTCCGAACTCTCCGCCAAGTATGACCTTCCAGTAGTATTTGTAACCAATCGAAACGATTCAACTATACTCAGCGATGTCGAGGCGACAAACCATTACGGCATAATTCAACAGAATACGGCACAAAGCCAATTTTTAATTAGCACTATTGAAACCGCCCTTCGTTTATATAAATCCGAACATCGACACAAATCGAGTGAAGAAAAATACCGCTTCTTTTTTAATAGCATCCCTATTGCTGCAGTAGTATCGGATGATCAGTACCGCATACAAGAGTGGAACTACTCTGCCGGCGAGCTGTTCGGCTATCGACGCAAGGAAGTACTGGGGAAAAACCTCATTCAAACTCTCTACTCCGATAAAAACGAGAAAGATATTTCGGAACTACAAGGATATTTACGGGACAACCTCGAGAATCGGAAGAAATCACATAATTACAATTATGACCGTACAAAAGACGGCCGCGATTTATTGTGTGAGTGGTATGATCTGCCTTACCGACATAACGGACACACTTACATTCTTTCAGTGGCGAAAGACATTACAGACGAGCAACAATTGATGGACAAGCTGCGCGAAACCGTTATAGAAAAGGAATTTCTCCTGCGGGAAACACACCATCGGGTAAAGAACAGTCTGAATATGATCAACTCTCTGATAAACCTGAAAACTAATAATCTGGAGGCTCAAGCCGTTTTTTCAGACTTAAAGGGGAAGATTCAAGCCCTGAGTACCCTCTATGAGAAGCTCCATCAGAATACCGATGCCACCCAAATAGACCTCCAACAGTACATCCAAGAACTGTTGAGCTCACTGTTTACTACCTTTGCAGATTTTCCAATTGAACTATATGCTGAAATGAACCCCATATCGATTGATCCGGATACCGCAATTACTATCGGTTTGATTGTAAATGAGATTGCTACCAATGCAATAAAACACGGTTTTCGGCCTAATGAACGCAACTGGTTTCAAGTGCACATAGAAAGCAAAGACCACGGTACTCTCTTTGTTCTCAAACTTGAAAACTCCGGAAATCCCCTTCCCCGCTCGGTAGACATATCTTCTACAGAAACCCTTGGTTTTCGTCTCATTCAAACCCTGGTCGAGCAGATTCAGGGGAGTCTGGAGATTACCCGGGAACCCCACCCCATTTTTGTTATTCGGTTCCCCCGCCCCTCTACTCAGGCATCAAGTTAATACACTCCTACACAACCTCCGGTTCATGGTCCCGCTTTTCCTGAAACCACTCTTCTGCAAATCCATCTGCATCATCAACAATTGAGTCGATACTGAGGCGAACATATTTTCCGGTAGCCGAGGCGGCCGGAGTGCCGTCCTGCAGCAGGAGTTCCCCTGACCCGGAAAAGATCTTGCTGCCCAGTTTATCAATACGCCCCACCACTCTCAGTTCCTCGTTTAGAGGAACCGGTTGCCTGAAACGCACATTCAGTTCGACAGTCACCCCCCAGGCGTTAGAGTCTTCAATCATAATCGCCCTGCCGATGGTCTCATCCAGCAAAGCCGAAATAAGGCCTCCATGCATTCGCCCTGGATACCCCTGATGCTCATCACGGCCTTTCGCAAGGGCAACTAACTCTTTCCCCTCTATCTCATAAAAACGGGTGAATAGACTGAAACCGTTTTCAAGGCCACAGACTATGCAGCTCTTACTGTTGTTCTGCTTCGCGGTTACTTTCTGTTTCTTCATAGCCCCTCCGTGTAGATAATACAACCTGTCTCCGTCAAAAGGGAAGAGGCTGTGCAGTTAACTTGCAGCGGCTTTGCAGTCGGCTAATCACAAAAATAACTTCTCTCCTGAGTTTTGATTTTTCTCTCTTCCCTAGTATATTTATTACAGAATGAGTATGGATAATGATTTCGATAGAGTCGACAGTTTAATCGAGACCGGAATGTATGAGGAAGCGCTGGAGCTGCTGAACAGAATCCTCGCGGATGAGCCGGATAACCTGGAAGCTCTGTGGCGCATCGGGGTGGCCTTTACCGAGAACAACCAGGCGCTTAAGGCGAAAAAGGCCTTGGATTACTTTTTCAAGTTTGAAGATGAGCATCCCCAAGCTCTCGAGGCCTGCGGCTGTGCCAATTTTAAAATTGGTCATTACAGCGAAGCCTGTAAATACCTTGAAAAAGCAGAGAAACTCATGCCTGATAGCTCTTCAATAAAACGTAATTTAGGGGTGGTATATAATCAGCTCGGCAAGAAGGATGAGAGTTATATTAAGTTTCAAACCTCCTACAAACTGAATCCCGAAGACTACCGCACCGGTTATGCCCTGGCCATGGCTCACATCCACTTCAAATACTATAAAGCCGCCAAGGATGTACTTGAACAAATGTTGAGTCAGCATCTGCCCACGGATTTCCGGGAGATGGCCGACGAGAGCTACAAATGGATTAAACAAAAGCTCGGCCGTCATATTGACTCATAGCAAGTGATTGCAGCAATTCTAAATTTGAAAATTTTAAAAAAATTTTCACATTTAGAATGCTCACATTTTGTTACGGCGTTTCAAAAATTTTTTGATTTTTGAAATCGCCTGAAGTAACTTAGCCTAAAGGGTTTGAGGTTATTCTAATTTTGGAAGTCAAAAGACTTCCAAAATTAGAATTCCTGAAGTGATTGAAAAAGCCTTTAAATACGTGTAAGTTAGGGACATGCAGTTTCCATCAGGTGAATACCGATTTCAGGTTTCCGAAATCACCGCTCATATAAAAGAGATTCTTGAACAAAGCTTTTCTACAGTTGCAATAGAAGGGGAAATATCAAACTTTCGACCCGCCGGGAGCGGCCACTGGTATTTTACCTTAAAAGACCGGGATGCAATGATTCAAGCGGTCATGTTTAAGTACCGTTCTGCGCGGGTTACCTTTACTCCTGCGGACGGCCAGAAAGTGGTGGTTCGGGGAAACATCAGCGTATACGCCAAACGGGGAAACTATCAGATTATATGCGACAGCATGGAAAAGGCCGGCGAAGGCGACATCCTGGCTATGCTGGAAGAGCGCAAACGTAAGCTTGCCGCAGAAGGGCTTTTTGCCGAGGAAAAGAAACGGCCCCTGCCCTTTTTTCCCACCAGGATAGCGGTGGTAACCTCCCCCACCGGGGCGGCCATTCGGGATATACTGCAGGTACTCGGCCGCCGGTCCTCCGGATTGGATGTAGTGGTACTGCCGGCTCCCGTGCAGGGAGACAGCGCCGGGGCAAAAATTGCCGCCCAAATACGACGGGCCAACCGCTTTCAGCTTGGAGACGTCATAATTACCGGACGAGGCGGCGGTTCCCTGGAAGACCTCCTGCCCTTCTCCGACGAAGAGGTAGTGCGGGCGGTCGCCGAATCGAGAAATTCCGGTAATCTCGGCTGTAGGACATGAAATCGACACAGCCCTTACCGATTATGCAGCCGATGTAAGCGCGCCGACACCTTCAGCGGCGGCTGAAATAGTCAGTAAAAGCCGGGAAGAACTTTCCGATAGGGTCCGTCGCTTAAAGGATGAGATGAGCACCCGGATTCAGAACCGGGTGGAAAACGCAGGACTGCTGATCCGGCAGTTTACTCCGGAGAATCTGGAGGAGCGCTTCCGGCAGGTACTGCAGCCCTACCAGCTGCGCCTCGATGATGCCAAGGAAGAGGCGGTGAGAAACCTGCAGGATATGCTGACCAGCACCCGGCACCGAGTTGCTATGCTGAGATCTTCCATTGAGGGCAACTCGCCTTTAGCTATCCTGCGGAAGGGCTATGCAGTAGTCACTAACCGCCGCAGCGGCGTGCTAATAGGAAGTGTTCAGCAAAGTAACTCCGGAGATCCAATCGATATTCGTCTACACGACGGCCGACTGGGCGCTACTGTAGAGAACAGATACCCCCGCATTGAGGAGGAGACGCCGTGAAAAAGTTTGAGGAGCGGCTCGAAAAGCTTGAAGAGCTGAATGAACAAATGAAGGCCGGAAAGGTACCCCTTGACGATGCCGTCGAGATGTTTGAAGAGGGCATTAAGCTTGCCAAAAGCCTTGAAAAAGACCTTTCGAAGATAGAACGCAAGATAGAAATACTGGTCAATGAACCGGATTCAACAAAAGAAGAACCTAACCTGGAGCTGTTTCCCGGTACGGAAAACAGCGATACCCAGGAATAAAACTTGGCATTTCAAAATTCTACGATTTTTGAAAGTGCCTGATATAAAAGAGAAATTTGAATGAACTTACACACAGAAAAATTACAGACAGAAATAGAGAAAAGAAAAACCTTTGCTATCATTAGCCACCCTGATGCGGGTAAAACCACCCTCACCGAAAAGCTGCTGTTATTCGGTGGCGGGATACGCACCGCCGGAGCAGTAAAAAACAATAAAATTAAACGCAGCGCTACCTCCGACTTTATGCAAATTGAGAAGCAGCGCGGTATTTCCGTAGCCACCTCGGTGATGACCTTTGAATACAAGGACAAACTAATCAATATCCTGGATACCCCGGGGCATAAGGACTTTGCCGAGGACACCTACCGCACCCTGACCGCGGTGGACAGCGTAATCCTGGTAGTCGACTGTGCCAAGGGCGTCGAGGAACAGACGGAAAAACTGATGAATGTCTGCCGGATGCGCAATACCCCGGTAATCATTTTTGTCAACAAGCTCGACCGCGAGGGAAAGCCGCCCATGGAGCTGATGGATGAACTGGAGGAGAAACTCGACATTCGAGTACGCCCCCTTACTTGGCCGATTGATATGGGAATAAACTTCAAAGGCGTCTATAACCTGCACGAAAAAAACGTGTACCTGTTCCAATCTGGAAAAACCCAGGTTGAGGAGGACCGTCTGCTAGTCGACGATCTGCAGTCGGAAGTGCTGGATGAGAAGCTCGGCAGCAGTGCCACCCAGCTGAGGGAGGATGTCGAATTGATCGAAGGAGTCTACGACCAATTCTCGCAGGAAGAGTACAGCCAAGGGGCACTGGCCCCGGTGTTTTTCGGCAGCGCCCTCAACAACTTCGGCGTACGCGAGCTGCTGGAGACCTTTCTGGAGATTGCCCCCTCCCCGGTCAAACGAGAGACGGATACCCGCTTTATTGAGCCCCAGGAGGAGAAATTCAGCGGCTTTATTTTTAAAATTCATGCCAACCTCGACCCGCGCCATCGCGACCGAATCGCCTTTTTAAGGGTCTGTTCGGGAACCTTTATGAAAGACCGCCCCTTCCGTCATGTTCGCCTTGGAAAAAACCTGCGTTTTACCTCGCCCTATAACTTTATGGCCCAACGTAAAAGTGTGGTAGATGAGGCTTTCCCGGGGGATGTAGTAGGCCTCTATGACCGGGGAGATCTGAAAATCGGAGACACCCTCACTGAAGGTGAGGAGTTCACCTTCCGAGGGGTTCCCCACTTCTCTCCCGAGATCTTTAAAGAGCTTATTAATACCGACCCCATGCGCTCAAAACAGCTGGACAAGGGAATTGCTCAGCTCAGCGAAGAGGGGATTGCCCAACTCTTTATTCAGGACAAGGGACGTCGTAAGATTGTTGGTACGGTGGGTGACCTGCAATTCGACGTGATTATCTACCGGCTCGAGTACGAATACGGAGCATCCTGCCGCTTTGAGCCGCTGAGCTTTGCCCAGGCCTGCTGGATTACCTCGGAGGACCCGAAAAAGCTCAAGGAGTTTCTCCGTTTTAAGGAATCGAAAATCGCCTATGACCTTGAACAGAAGCCGGTATACTTCGCCGAAACCCAATGGATGCTGCGCACCGTAATCGAAGATAATCCGGACATCGAGTTTCACTTTACCAGCGAATTTAAAACCGAGCGGGAAACACTTCCGGCCCGATAAACTCTTCCGGCACTACTTAGGATGGTGGAGGTAGCGCTCTTCAAAACGGCGGGCCTCGTACTCCATTTTTAACAATTTATGATCATACTCATTCAGTTCCTCCCCCGCTCGGGCTTTGGCCTGAATTTCTTCCAGGCTCGGCAGTTCCTCCTGAATATAGCGGCGGATAGCCTCGCGGGCGCGCAGGATAAGCTTAGGCTGGGGCGATTCATTTATGTAGTTGAGCAGAACCTGCTTACTGGTATTACGCAGCTCCATACGGGTGATGTGTTCTACAAGATCAAAATAGGCGTGTAAGAAAGGTCGTTCATCCGGAATAAGACGCTCCTTTTCCTAGAGTGTACCGGAAAACCGCTATTCAATAAAGCGGTCCAGCCCTTCGATTGTATCACCGACTTTGGCCCCCGAGCGCTGGAATGCGCCCCGCGGCAGCTCAAGGGCAAAGCGGACAGCGTAGTCCGATTTTACCGTGCGCAGCGATTCGGGCTCCATATGATGAATGCTCTTTATGACACCCCTCTTTGAAATATATGCGATAGAGAGAGGAATATAGGTATTTTTCATCCAAAAACTCAGGTGTTGGTCCCGTTCAAAGACAAACAGCATTCCCTCATTCTCTCCGAGGGACTCCCGGTGCATCAGCCCGCGTTGACGATCTTCTTCACTGCGGGCAACTTCTACGGTATACGTATCCACTCCCACCTGTAACTTATTCGACGGGAGGCCTTCTTCGGCACTGCAGCCAAGTGTCATTAAGAGCATCATTATAAAAAATATACGCATCAAAATTGCTCCAGAAATCGCTCGCGAGTGAGCCTTTCGAGGGATTTTTCACGTCTGCTGCTGCGCCGCAGTTCCTGCAGGGCCGGCATGGAGATATATTTAATGCGCAGCGGGCGCTCCAGGGCCATTTGAATCTGATCGTTTTCCCATACAGCTTTGTCGGGAGAGAGGCGGTCCGGCTCGCCATAGCGCTCCTGCAGGGTGCTGTACATGGTGTAATATCCCAGGTGGTTGGGGTTTAGGATGAGGGTAATGGTAAACAGGGTGTTATCGACAAATTGGAAGGAGGCCTGTTGAATGAAGTCGACCCCGTCGGTTTGTATGAGAGAGTCGTTGCGCGAGCGAAGCATACTGACATCCGGCTCGCCGCGGTACCTGAAATTTCCGTCCGCTTCCAGAGCCTGCTGCACCGAGGCAAGGTCCATCCCCAGCTGAATGCGGTTGAATCCGGCGGGAAGCTGCTCTTCAGGCTGCTCTAGCTGTTTTGTCTGCTCCGTGGTCTGCGCAGGCAGGGATACGGCCAAGCTGAATAACAGCAAAACGCAGAAAACGGGGAAAGTTAAGAATTTAGTATGAATGAAATTGCTCATCTTATTCATATTATCGACACTTCGCCCTGGGAAGATGAAGGTAGTAAAAAAAAAGCCGGAAGGAGAGTATCCAACCGGCATTTTAGTAACTTTATATAGTGTTCGCTTAGAAGCGTGGGCGGCGCTCTTTGGCCACGTTTACTTTCAGGTTACGTCCGCCGAACTCAGAGTTGTCCAGCGCGGAAATTGCTGCGTCAGCAGCTTGTTCATCTTCCATTTCTACAAAGCCGAAACCCTTGGAACGGTCGGTGTAGCGATCGATGATAATGTTGGCACTTGCAACAGTACCGTACTGACCAAACAGGTTTTCAAGTTCCTGCTCAGTTGTGTTGTAATTCATGTTTCCTACATAAATTTTCTTAGCCATAGTGTAGCATCCTTCTACCCTGATATTTGAACAGGGTCTTAAAAATATTTATGTATATGGAAGAAATAGATCTTAATCGTTCAGTAGGAAATTACTTTTTGATGGGAGAAGAAACAGAAAAGAATCAGCTATCATCAACCCGAAGAAACCCTATCGAAAATTAAAGAACAGTACCGCATCCGATATACTCTCTGTAATATACTATAACTCACTGCTTTAATCAAGCACCTTGTAAATTTTTCAACACTTTTTGTTGGAGAAGAAGCATACTTAGTCTTTTCGGCATTCAGAAGTCTATGCTATGCTGTCGTTCAGCCATTTTTTAGTACAAGGTGGGAGCACTATGGATGATGAGCTTGTATACTCTACCGATGAGGGAGATCTGCGCAAGCAGAAGAAAGGCCGGAAAAAAAACAGCCGGGGGCATGCGAAGACCCCACCGGGTATAAAGAACGACGGAATAATCAGGGTACAACGTGAGAGTAAAGGCCGGGGTGGCAAAACCGTCTCGGTGGTGTACGGTATGCCTGTTTCAGACGAGACGCTCCAGGAATGGGCAACCAAACTGAAACAGCAATGCGGTACCGGAGGAAGTGTCAAATCCGGAACCATTATTATTCAGGGGGATAAAGTGGATACTATTGTATCAATTCTTGCAAATGCCGGCTTTTCAGCCAAGCGGGCGGGAGGTTGACAGATGGATGGATGTTATAGAGAGAATGTAAAAATTGGTCAGCAAGTCGATGTAGTGAAAAAGCAGGACCAAGGAACAGGGCATCTCACAGATGGGGTAGTCGATCGAATTCTCACAAAGTCGGCATACCATCCCCACGGTATAAAGGTGCGACTTGCATCAGGTGTGGTGGGGAGAATAAAAAAGATATATAACAAATGAGCGAGTGCATTGATACCATTCTGCAGAGAAAATCGATAAGAAGTTATCTTCCGAATCCAATCCCGGATACCGAGAAACAGCGCATAATCGAAGCGATGCTGCGCGCCCCGACTGCCGGCAATCAAATGCTCTATTCGGTCATCGAGGTAGAATCTGCAGCATTGAAGTCAAAACTGGCCGAAACCTGTGATCATCAGCCTTTTATTGCCGATGCTCCCTGGGTTTTGATTTTTTTGGCCGATTCACAGCGCATATATGACTTTTTTCACTACTCCGGTGTCGATTCGCTGATTAACTCCAACCTTGCCCCTTCGGCAAAACCCCAGGAGGCAGATCTCCTGCTGGCCGGATGCGATGCCCTGATCGCAGCCCACACTGCCGTTCTGGCGGCAGAGTCCCTGGGAATCGGTACCTGTTATATCGGCGACATTATGGAAAATTACGAGATCCACCGCGATCTACTAAAACTGCCCAAGTACGCAGTACCGATCACCATGCTCTGTCTCGGCTACCCCACTGAACAGCAGAAAAACCGCCCCTTTACCCCCCGTCTCTCCAGAGACCTGATTATCTCAAAGAACAGCTACAGGCATCTACAACCGGAAGAAGCAAAGAGTCTGTATGATGCGAATCTACCACCGAATCCCCATTTTTTGGAGGGCGCCGAGAATCACGGTCAGCATATATACTTGCGCAAGTTCAGCTCTCCCTTCATGCAGGAAATGCGTCGTTCGGTACATGTAATGCTGGAAAACTGGCGAGAAGATTGAAGCCACAGTTGATCCCATGGCGTTCAACTCATTTTTGAGATATAGTTTAAGAAAGGAGATAACATGGACAATGCAACAATTCTCTGGGATATTGAGAACGTCACTCCCAAGAATGATCATAAATTTATAGCAAATCTGTTTGATTTTCTGGAAGAGGAAAACAAAGTATCCTCAGCCAGCTGTTTTGGCGATTGGACCCGTCCTCATTTAAAAAAACTTCCAAGTAACCTATCAGATTACAATTTTGAACTTATTCATATTCCGAAGTCAAGAAAAAACAGCGCCGATATGGCCTTGATTACCCATGCCACCGAGATGATCTTTCTGTATCCCCATCTGCAGCGTTTTATTCTGATCACCGGCGATGCCGATTTCCGCCCCCTGCTGACTACCCTCAAAAAACATGGGAAAGAGGTGTGGATCATCTGTGACGCCTCAAATGCCTCGGAAGACCTCCTCGCTCAGGCGGATAAGTACTTCGATTACCGAACTATCATGACCAAGGATTATGAAGAGGATCAGGAGGAGGAATCCACCGAGACTATCTCTAAGGAAGCGGCCTTTCAGCTCTTTGCGGAAGCGGTAAATTTGATGCTGAAACAGAAGAAAAAGCCGAGCCCCGGCTCGGTTAAAGTCAAAATGAAACTGCTCAATGAGGACTTTAGCGAAAGTAAAATCGGCTACAAATCTTGGAAGTCTTTTCTTTCGGACGCAATCGAACATACAGATGTGGAATACAGCACAGAGAACAGCAGCCTGCTCACCATCGCCGCCCGCAGCCGTCCTACGAGTACTGAACAGCTTCCTGAAATTTTTAAGTACATGCTTAACTCTTTGAATGGAATTAATTGGACTTCCTTCGCCAAATCAAGCCAGCACCTGCAGGAGAAAAAAGTTTCCATAAAGCGTTACGGGTACAGTAAATTCAAGAAGCTTGTTTTTGATGCGGAAAAACGCGGACTGGTTGAGACAAAAAATGAAGGCATCCATTGGTATCTAAGGAAGCAGGCATAGCAGGTATAGTTGTAAAAAAAAAGATTGCATTTTGAACTAAAATACCGTAATATCGATCAAAAGATATGTTGAGATAGTATCTACATCATGGGTAACCTTATATCTATCAAACCATCTCTTTGTACTTTTAATTTCTTAGGAGCATTTTGTATGAACATTTACGTCGGAAATCTCAATTATTCCGTAACAGAGGATGACCTGAAAAACTTGTTTCAGGAGTATGGCACCGTTTCTTCCGTCCGGGTCATTATTGATCGTATGACCCAACGATCAAAGGGGTTCGCATTTGTCGATATGCCCGATGACGGAGAAGCTAACAGCGCCATTGACGCATTGAACGGTACGGATTTTATGGGAAGAGCGTTAAAGGTGAACGAGGCAAGAGAAAAAAGATAAGGCTTATGAGGTGCTTTCAAAGATTATAAAATGATCATCGAAGTACCTAATACTGTACATTAACAGTTCTCAATTGATTCGGTATACTTTTTTCAAAAGCGGCCACAGTTTATCTGTTGTGCCGCTTTTTACTTTAAAAAGTTAAGGTAGGCAATGAAGTTTATTCGTCTTTCTTTACCGGTTTTATTTTCCCTCTTTCTTTTAATAGGAATCTTAAGCTGTGCTACATCACAGCCTGCTCCTGGTACTCCACAACTTCGAATATATTCCCGAACAGAGGAATTGCCTCAACTGGATATTCCTACAGAGCGGGGTAAAGTCCTTTTTATTACAACTCCCGCCGGGGCAAGGTTATTTATTAATGGAAAAACCATCGGCTCCACTCCCCTTCTGTACCCCCTCACAGACGGTTCGTATCACATACGCATCACCAAGCAGCGTTACCATTCAACCGATTTCTATTTAGATATCCAAAACGATGATATTGCGGCTGCCCAGGTCTCGCTCGAACCGCATACCGGCATGATTGCTCCTGTAATCAGCCCGCAAGATTCCATAGTAATAATAAACAATCTGCACATTCAAAACTTTCCAAAAGAACTTCCCGTGGGTACCTATACCTTGCAGATCAGCCGCTTCGGGTATGAGTCTAAAACAACGGAGGTCAAAGTAAGCCGTGACGAAAGGGTGCAGCCGAAAATTAAACTAGAGCCGCTGCCCTTTGCCGTACAGAATCTATCCATCTTTCCACAGCAGATACGCATTATTCCACCATTACCACAACGTGAATTAGTGATCAAAGGATCGGTCAGCGCTCCAGGAAGTATAAAAATTACTATTCGCACCCGGCAGGACAAACTCTTTAGTACCGAGCTAATCGAACTGCCGAACTCACCTTACTTTGAAAAGAGGTACCCCCTGCCGCCTGGAAGCTACCGAATAATCGTTCAAGGCAACGCTCACGACAATATAAACACAATAGTCTATGAGAAAAGAGTTGAAGTAATCCAGGAAGAACCAATCTCTCTGTTCACTACCGGTCTGCCGGCAACATTAGCAGTAATCGGCGTTCCCCGCGCCAGTACTGTTGGCTCCGGAATCTTGCGGAGCTCATTTTCCTTCGGTGGAGGCGGTAGCATAGAAGCCTCACCTGTTTCGTTTCCAGCCCAGTTGAGTCTGGGGGCCGGATTGCCCTACTCTTTAGAAATCCAGACTTCAACAGGCTTGCTGATTGAAAAAAACAGAACAACCATGTGGAGTGGGTCCGCACAGCTTAAGCGTGAACTCTTCAAAACCGGTAACATAGCCAGATTTTCAGGGGCCTTTGAGCTCTTCGGAAACTACCTCTCGGACAAGGGTGTTTCTGATGCATCTGCAGCTTTGCTTCCTTTTGAAACAGTTATTGGATCACGACCTATTTTCGAGTTTACTCTGCATCCGGAGATTGATAGGTTCATGGGGGTCTCCTTAAGTCCTTCAGTCGAACTACAGGTAAATGAAAACAACAGTGAAAAGTGGATGGGCCGACTGCATAGCGCTGCGTTCCTCCAAATCAAGGATAAAGCAGTTGCCCTCACCGCAAAAACCAGCACTGAGTTAAACCATTTTGGCTACGGGGTAGAATTCAGTTGGCTTATTCCTCAAAGTTCAATGCATCTGAATCTGTTTGCAGGCGGCATTTCGGAAGATGAGTTACTTAGCTACTATGCAAGTGGAATAACTTTTTATTATATTCGGTAAGTAATGAAAGAATCGCCGGATAAACAACTCATAAAAATCTTAAAATCCCTTTCTACTGCGGACGCACAAAATCGGCTCATGCGAATTACAGACCGCAACTTAGCCATCTGCATGTTGTATATGGGTGAATCCGATCGGAATCTTGTTTTTGACCGACTGGGAAAAATGAAGCGAGAGAGAATTAGGCAGGAGCTTGCATATGTGCACCACCTACGGCTGCGCTATCCCCAATATAAATCAGTTATCGAGAAAGTAATTGTGAGCATAGTGGGGGGAAAAAATGTCGCTCCACAAAGTTATATACGGCCGCTGCGCAATGACAGGTTTTAGTGAACCGATACTAGCGGTGCTTACCGGCCTTTCACCAAGGAGCGACCGGTATAGTCATCACGGTGGAGAAAGATCGGAGTGTCCTCGAAATACTCATCCACAGCCCTGCGTGCTCCAGTAAAGTGCCCGTAATCATCTAGCAGCAAAACACCACCTCGCTGCACACGCGGATACAAATGCTGCAGCTCGTGTAGCGTGGATTCATACCAGTCTGTATCCAAGCGTAATAGAGCAATTTTTTTGGGACACTGCGCAGGAATAGTAGTGGCTACATCTCCCTCAACAGCAAGGATCAATTCTTTGGGATACCCGGTGGAACCCAGGTTCTTCACCACATCTTGGCGAGACACAGCCCACCAGCCGAAATTATTTTTCTCACCCCGCTGATCTTCAGCCCATTTCTCCTGGACCGGCTGTCCAGTCCAGGCAACCGCATCTTTTTCCGTTGGGGGAGTCATTCCTTGGAAAGTATCGAATAGGTAGAGTTCACGATCGGCAGCATCCAGTTTTAAAAGTGTCAATGCCATTAGCATTGTCGCACCGCCTTTCCAGACACCGCATTCCACAAAAGCTCCCGGTACTTCTGCTTTTACCAGGTAGTGTATAGCTGAATAAATAGCGTAGGCCCGTTCTGTGCTTATCATCGTATAGTTACGCACCCGTTCCCATAAATCCACAAAATCGCCGTCGAGGTCGCTATGAAACTGCTGCGGAGGGATTACCCCGTACCCGGAACGCTGCAGCGCGGTGATCATCGATTGTTCATTCATTCTATCGGTATTCCTCCGTCCTTAAGTCGCTGCACGAACTCCTCCTCGCTCACAATCTCCACCCCCATCTGCTGTGCTTTTTGCAGTTTGCTTCCGCCGCCGCTGCCGGATAGAAGATGAGTAGTACTGCCGCTGACCTGGCTGCTGGTGCGCCCACCGCCGGCTTTGACATATTCCATAGCTTTTGACCTTGGATTGAAACGATCAAAACTGCCGGTCACACACCAGTTTTCACCTTCAAACAGAGGGGGAATCGAGCCCTCAGCTGTAGCGGCTCTGTCCTCAACCGAGCTTTCAAATTGCAATCCGACTTTTTTTAATTCATCGATTCGCCGCTGAACTTCGGGCCGTGAGAACTCCTCGATTATAACGGCGGCAGTTTTTTCGCCAATGCCTTTAATCTCTACCAGTTTCTCTGAATCACCCTCTTCTGCACTTTTAACTATCTTATCAATTGAAGTGAAGCCAGCTCCAATTAACAGTTCGGTTACATTTGGCCCGACCTCGGGTATGCCCAATGAGGGCAACACCACTCGGAAGGGCTGAGACAAACTTTTCTCTATGCCGGCCTTAATCGCGGCAATTTTCTTTTCACCAAAGCCCGGATATCCCTTCAGACGTTCAAAATCAAAGCGGTACAAATCCGGAAGGTCTTGCACAAAGCCCTCTTCTATCAGCAACTCAGCAGTTTCAGGCCCGAGGTTCTCGATATCCATCTGATTACGCCCAATAAAAAAGTGAAGCCGCCCTCGCACCTGGTCGGGACATTTATTGTTTCGGCAGAAATGATGTGCACCATATACTTCCAACTTCGAACCACAGGAGGGGCACGTGTCCGGCATTCGCCATACCGGATTTCCAACTTCATTTTTTTGAACTACCTTTTCCACCGCCGGAATTACATCACCGCGGCGGGAAACTGTCACCTGATCCCCCTCGGCAATTTCAAGCATTTCAATATAGGCTTGATTGTGCAGGGTCACATTACTAATTGTCGACCCGCCGATCTGCACCGGTTCAACTCGAGCAACTGGAGTAATTCGGCCGGTTCTTCCCACCTGGACTTCAATTGTCCTTATGCTAGTGGTTCCCTGGGGAGACTCAAACTTATAGGCGATAGCCCAGCGTGGATGGTGTCCGGTATATCCCAGTTCCTCCCGAACCTGCAGCTCATTTACTTTTACCACCAATCCGTCGATCTCGTATTCCAGCGCATCCCGCTCTGAGGCTGCCTGTTCAATATACTGCGGCAGCTCATCAAACTTACCAAAACTCCACTCCGGATACCGCGTCTCCAAATCTTCAGTATCGAGTCGATTTGAAAACACTCCGATACGCGTGCTTACACGAAACTTTAGAGCGGTTAGTTTTTCTAGTACCTCGATATGACTTAACTCTTGTTGTGGGAATGCACCCTCATAAGCAAACATATTCAAAGGAATACGTGCTACTTCACTGCTTTTTATACGTCGGAGGCTGCCGGCTGCCAGATTCCGTGGGTTTGCATAGGGAGTTTCCATTTTCCGGTTTAATTCTTCAAAACGGTTTTTCGGCAAGTAGATCTCTCCCCGGACAGCAACATTTATCTCCTCCGGTAAGCGCAGAGGGACTGTTCGGATAGTTTTTACATTTGCAGTTATGTCATTACCCACAAAGCCGTTTCCTCGAGTTACAGCCCGTATCAAGCGACCAGCCTCATAATAGAGCACAATGGCTACCCCGTCGATTTTCTCTTCAACTACAAAGCTAAGAGTCTGTCCACTGCGCTTGGTGGTACGATTAATCCAATCGGCTATTTCATCGGAACTGTAGGCTTTATCAAGACTCAAGACTGGTACTGTATGTTCAACCTCGGGGAATGTTTCTGTGGGCTCCGTTCCGACCCGCTGGGTTGGCGAGTCGGGCCGTTTCAGCTCAGGATACTCTGCCTCGAGCTCGGATAAACGATCAAAGAGCCGATCGTACTCAAGGTCCGAAACACTTGGTCGCCCATCAATATAATATTCACGTTGATAACGATGCAAAAGCTCGGAGAGTCTTTCTACCTCTTGCCGAGCTTCATTATACTCACTTTCAGACATCGCTTTAATTGCCCTTTCGAATAAAGGCGTCGCGGAAACCCCGCGAGGTGAAGGTATACAGCAGGGTGCCGCTTTCATCCTCATTTAAAGGACCGATCATCAATTTATACGGTGCTGCAGCGGCTCTCTCTTCAACATAGAGGGTCACCGGATATCTACCGGACAACTCTCGTCCGCGGGATTGGGCCAAATCGAGTTTGGAGTAAGCCGCAACCTGCAGGTAATAGCTGCCCTTATCAATGCTGCGCTGTACTGCGATTTCACCCGCGGCGACTTCCTCAGCTGCCGATTCGACAAGCTTTTCAGTATCAGCAGACGCTGTTTTCTGCTGTACTTGCTCTTTAGGTTCTGTTACAGGGCCCTCTGGAGGCCGCTCTTCAGCAGGAACCAGCACCAGCTCGGCATCTTCGGGTAATTCCTTCATTTCCTCGGCTACAGGCAAAATAGGGCTGTGAGCAAGCTCTTCTTCTCCCCCTTCTTCAGGTTCTGCTTCAACTTCAGCTGATGCGAGATCTGCGGAAGGGAGTACCCCATGTGGCGGCTCCGGAGAGTGACGTACCTCAAATTCCGCCGTGTAAACCGTGGATGAAGGCGAGACAGTTTCCAACGAGGGGGAAGGTCCCTCCCCGGCAACCCTCTCCTGTGGCAATTGCGGTGCACTCGGTGTATACCGCTTATCCTTCTGCTGCATAAACAGCGGCTCAAGTTCCGCTGTTCTCGGACCAGTGGACTTAGATGAAGATACCCTCTCATCCGGTACAAGCCTGGGTTCCGGCAGTTCTACAGTCAGCTGAGGACGGGGCTGATCCTTCACCGGAAGCGTATCAGCCTGTGGTGTCTGCGGTGCCTCTTCAGCCTGTTCCACTTCATCCTCATCCTGTGGTGGTTCCTGCTGTTCCATTTCCTCCGACGGCTCAGCTTCTTGAACTGCAGCTACTCTCTCTTCCGGCTCTGGCTCTGGCTCTGGCTCTGGCTCTGGCTGTTCGGACAAATATTCCTGCACTAATGCAAGGCTCTCATCCTGAACTGTGGCTGAGGGGTTTTGGTCAGGATCGGGGGAAAAGGGCTGCTCTTGGCCAAGGGAGGATGCTATTAGCTCGTCTTCACTTTCTACCGGAGTAACTTGTACAGTAATAATCTCATCTTCTCTGATTCCCAATTTCTGGGCAGCATCACGGGAGACCTGCATAAACACACGCTCCCGGTCTAAACGTGCGACAATACGCACTTCAATGATAGTCTCATTAGAGGGGTGTGTAATGGATACCTTCGAATCCAGCGGAAAAGCGTTAGATGCGGCATACATGCCGCTATGAGGCAACAAACCATAAGGGGCGGGGGTTACATTGCCCTCCCAATATGAATCCTGAGCCCATAGGCTACCTCCTGAAAAGGTGGTAAGCAAAAAGAGGGCTACAGCATATGTAAATAGCGTCGCTTTTTGATAAAAACGGTGTTTATCTGTCATATTACACTCCCATATCTCATTCTCGGGGATTGTGCACGACATATTGAGAATTTTCTGCCGGAACAGACTACATTCCCTCCATTGCCCTTGTGCCGACATACCTTCCCATACGACGGACCAAAACTTCCGCCTCCAGTTCTTCACGCTCTCCAGCCTCTGTAAGCAGAACTACGCCACCGGCTAATTTCTCTTCTGAATTAAGATGGTACAATCGGTAAAGTGCTTTCACCGGAAGGGAATCTTGGTCATCCTGGGTAAACTCCAGCTGAACCTGAAGCATATAATCTGCACCCCCCGACTTGGCTATACGGAAAGAAGGAGTATCGCCGAAAGTATTCTGGGCTGCTGTACTCTCCTGATCAAACTGCTGGTACCCCCCGTTGAAAATAATGTGACCTGCACTGAAAAATACGTCCATGATCCCGTCCTCAACGTAGATTACAGAATCACGTTCGTTTCCGATCCCTGTAGGCTCCTCCGAAAAAAGCATGACTGTTTCAGTGTAAGCCGGTGACAGAAGTATTCCTAACAACAAAAGGCTTAAAGCCGT
The DNA here is from genome assembly GCA_034520965.1 of Spirochaetia bacterium. Taxonomy (GTDB): domain Bacteria; phylum Spirochaetota; class Spirochaetia; order DSM-16054; family Sediminispirochaetaceae; genus DSBN01. Next base: position 340,737 of record JAXHMY010000001.1, read on the forward strand.
TTTCTTCATAATAATCTCCCACGAGTGTATTAATTATAATATCGGAACAAATCCCGAGTTTGTAAATGCAGCAATTCGAAATGTAAAGTATGCAATGCATACTTTACATTTCGAATGCCTCGAACTGTTAAGAAATTGTAATATTTTCTAAGTTTTTGAAGCAAATTCCAAATATAGAAGTCTGAAAGACTTCTATATTTGGAATTGCTGTTGTAAATGGCTGATACTAGCCCGAAAGAGAATATAGCTAATGAAGAATCGCCGAAGTGGTTGCAGTGTACCCATTTCCATGGTATTTTCTATTCATAATTGTGAAGAATTTAGCTGCAAAAGTGACACAGAAACAACTGGTACTCGCCTTATGAAGTATTTTGTAATACAGGTATTGACCCGGGAAGAACCAAAATACTTAACTTTAGCCCGAAATGCACTCCGGGTCGACTGTCCGGAATGGTTTGAGAACGGTCGTTTTTTATGGCCGCGGAGAAAACTAACCGTACGCAGGCGTGGCAAAACAAAGGAAGAACTGGCTCCGATATTTCCCGGCTACCTGTTTTATGAAGCAGAAGAGTTACCCACAGAGGGGTACTGGACACTAAAGCGTACCTCCGGTTTTATTCGGTTTTTGAAGAGTAATCAAAATATTGAGCCCCTGACCGGGGATGATAAAGGCTTACTTCTGCACTTTCTGAGTTATGGAGAGATTGTAGATAAATCGACCGTCTCTTTTGATGAAAATAACCGGATAGTTGTACTTGATGGTCCGATGAAGGGGCTTGAGGGGCTCATAGTGAAGGTAAATAAACGCAAAAAACGGGCGAAGGTTAAACTTACATTATACGAACAGTCATTTTTAATTGATTTTGGATTTGAATTCCTAGAAAAGAAGAGCAAAGATGATCCGAGAAAAACAAAGTAATATTTACATTATAGGTGCAGGGTTTGCCGGCCATGAAATTGCCGCCGAAATAGGTTCCAAGGGAATCCTAGGAAAGGTAGTGGCTTTTATTGACGACGATCCTGACAAAATCGGCACTTCTATAAACGGAATTCCCGTATACGGGCCGATTTCATCAATACAATCAATTTTAGCCCATACACCTGCAGATGAGGCATTAATTGCAATTCCAGCTGCCGGTAGCGAACAGCTTCGCCGTATTTACACCATTCTCCAGAATACCAAGCTGAATCGTATTCGTATTCTTCCTAAGCTCTCACAAATCATTGACGGGGATGCGCACCTTATCCAAACCCGCGAAATTACCGCTCAGGATCTGTTAGGCCGCAACCAAATTTCAATTTGCCTCAAGGAGAGTCTCGATTATCTGCGTGGACGCCGGGTACTGATTACCGGAGCCGGCGGCAGTATCGGCAGTGAGTTAGCTCGACAACTCTTATCCGGCGGTGCCGAACGGCTGTATCTTTTCGATCATGGCGAAAACAGTGTGTATGAGATCGAAAAAGAGCTGCGAATACTTCAGGAAGAGGGAGTAGGTGAAAAAGCAACCATAGTCCCGATCATCGGAGAGATGCAGGACCCCCATTATATGAACTTCATCATCCGACGGCTAAAGGCGGATGTAATCTTTCATTGTGCCGCATATAAACATGTGCCCCTACTGGAGGAAAACCCGATAGATGCAATTAAAAATAACGTGTTCGGTACAAAGAATGTGGTTGAAGCGGCCAAAGCGAACAATGTCCCAAGATTTGTTTTGGTTTCAACCGACAAGGCAGTAAACCCAACCAGCATTTATGGAGCCTCAAAAAGTTTAGCCGAGGAAATAGTACTCGGAAGCAATGGTGGATATAGCGATTTTATCGTGGTCCGCTTCGGCAATGTACTCGGATCTCGAGGGAGTATCGTCCCATTGTTTACAAAACAGATTCTTAAGGGCGGCCCGGTTACCATTACCCACCCCGAGGCCACCCGATTCTTTATGACCATTCCTGAGGCCTCTTCATTGGTACTGAAAGCCGGAGGGGTAGTAGAAGGCGGCAATGTATATATTCTGGATATGGGAGAACCGCTGCTGATACGGGATTTAGCCGAACAGATGATCCGTTTTTACGGATTTACCCCGGAGGTTGAAATTCCAATCCGCTATATCGGTCTGCGGCCTGGAGAAAAGGTAAATGAGCGGCTATGGTCCGAGGGAGAACATCTGCAGAGTACCGAGCATTCTGGAATCAACAAATTGGAAAGACTCCCCCGGTTTACAGAAAATATTAACACAGTGTTAGAAGAGCTTTACCCAATTTGCTTCTTTCATCCTGATACAGCCGGAGACTATAGGAATCGACTACTCTTAAGAGAGACGCTCCAGCGCTACCTTCCCACTATTCGAAAGGCTCAAAATGAACCCATCTACTAACACACCAAAGTTTATCCCCTTTGCCCGCCCCTCAATCGGACTGGAAGAAGAGCAGGCGGTCTTGCAGGTACTGCGCAGCGGCTGGCTGACAACCGCTGGACAAGCCCAGGCTTTCGAACAGGAGTTTGCCGAACTGACCGGAGCTCAGCACGCCCTCGCGGTAAACTCCGCTACCGCCGGCTTGCATCTGGCCCTTGAAGCAGTTGGTGTGAAGGCAGGGGATAAGGTAATTACCACTCCCTACACCTTTACCGCAACCGCAGAGGTTATTCGCTATCTCCAGGCTGATCCGTTGTTCGTTGATATCGACGAAGCAAGTCTAACCATCGACACCCGCCAGACTGCAACCGCTGCCGCACACTCTAAGGTGGCGGCATTGCTTCCGGTGCACATGGGAGGCCATCCCAGCGATATGGATTCTCTGCTAAAGATTGCCCATGAGAACTCTATTGCTCTGGTAGAAGATGCTGCCCACGCACTTCCAGTACCTTATGGAGATTCATTCTTAGGCTGCATAGGTGATGTAGGGGTGTTTTCTTTCTACGCAACAAAAACCATTACCACCGGTGAAGGCGGGATGGTTACCACATCAAATTCCGAGATCGCCGACCGCATCAAAGTAATGCGTCTGCACGGTATCGACCGGGAAGTGTGGAAACGCTATACCGACCGCAGTACTTCATGGAAATACGATGTGGTAGCAGCCGGTTACAAGTACAATCTGCCGGACGTTGCAGCCGCCATTGGACGGGTACAGCTAAAACGAGCCTATGAGTTTTTAGAAAGAAGGCGCAGTATTGCAACACGCTATTTAGAAGCCTGGGCTGAGTATGATTTTCTTCAGCTGCCGTCAGCACCGGAACAGCACGCTTGGCATTTATTCGTCTTGAGAATTCAGCCGGAAAAGCTTACCATTGATCGTGATAAGTATATTGAACTGCTTCAGAGTAAGGGTATCGGAACTTCAGTACATTATATACCCCTACATATTATGAGTTATTACGCCAAGCGATACGGTTTCTTCCCTGAAGATTTTCCGGTTTCCATGCGTGTGTATCGCACCGCTTTTAGTGTTCCAATCTATCCCGACTTATCTGATGCGGAAGTAGAACGCATAATTGAGGCGGTCATTTCAATTGGAACTCAATATTATCGAAGGAGCAAGAGTGCTAAATAGCCAGCGCTTTATAGATGAGTTCACCAGCCGCGAAATGCTGCATCTGAAGATCGTACGTTCAGATATTCCACGGGGCAGGGTCTCTTCAATAGAAAGTACCGACTTACCGGAGGATATCCTCATCTTTGAGGCTAATGATATTGAGGGACTTAACCGGGTTGCGGTATTGGAAGAGGAGATGCCTCTGCTGAGTAACGGTAATATCGCCTATGAGGGCGAGCCGATTCTGCTTATCGCGGCCAAGGACCCGGCCTCGCTTGCTTTAGCCGAGCGACGGCTAAAAATTTCTTATGAAACTGATTTCTCTCTGCTTGCCTTTGAGCCCGCCTCTAAAGATCAAACCGTCGATACTGTTCGTTTGTCTCGGGGTAATCCTGCAAAGGAGTTTGAAGAAACAACCCAAATTGTGGAAGCTGAATATCGCACCTCAATCGAAAGCCATGTAAGTCGAGCCCCAAGCGGTGCATATGTAGAATTAAAAAATGGCCGTTTTACAGTGTATACAGCAACTCACTGGCCTTTTCATGTACGCGCTACAATTGCAGAGGTGCTTGGTATTGATGAGAGTGAGATAAAAGTTGTGCAGACCAACCCCAGCCCTGCGTATGGAGAAAAGGTGGTATTTCCCTCTATCCTAGCCGCAATGGCCGCTCTAGTGTGTCAAAATACCGGAAAGCCGGCCCGTCTGATCTTATCTCCCAAAGAGGCTGAGAAATTTACCACCCGCAAGGCCCCGGTACATGTAAAAAGCACCTCAATTCTGAATGAAGCCGGTAGAATAATTGCCCACGATACACATATGCGCTTTGATGTAGGAGCATACCCACTTTTTACAAAAGAGCTGCTGCAGCGGGCGGTTATTACTTCGGGCAGTTACTACCAGGTGCCGAATGTCTCAATTACCGCAGAAGCAATTCAGACATCCGCCCCGCCAATGAATATCTATCGAGGGCTGGGTGTCTCGCAGAGTTTGTTCGCCACAGAGGTCCATTTCTCCCGTTTAGCAGAATTCTCTCAGCTCAACCCCGGTGACTGGAAAAAAAACCATACCAAGAGTAAACACATCATAACCGGTGCGCACCTTCCAAATATGCCCTTAGAAAAACTTGTAGACACAGTTGTTGAACAGTCGGACTTTTACCGTAAACATTCAGCCTACGAACAGATCCGCAAGCGTCGTAACTCTGTCAAAGCTTCCCGTCGGTTTCTACGTGGCATCGGTATAGCTACCGGCTTCACCGGAAACGGATTCACTGATAAGCCCAGTACAGATAAGAACTGGGGTATTAACGCTACCCTTGATAAAAAGGACCAGCTTACCATTGAGTGCGGAACCATGACCATTCCGGAAGCTATAAAAACCATCTGGAAACGTCGGGCCGGAGAAATTTTGGGAATCTCACCTGATTCAGTAAAAATATCCTCCGGCGACACCGACAATTTACCGGATTCCGGGCCGATGATGTTAGGTATGCCGGTTACTGTGTATACCAGTCTAGTTGACCGCTGCTGTAATTATATCCGCAAGCAGCGTTTTAATAAGCCGTTACCAATTGAAGTACGACGCAACATCCTGTCCGCTAGGCGGAGCACCTGGGACCCCTCCAATTTCACCGGTGTACCCTTTCATAGTTTTTCCTGGGGTGCGGTGGTTGTAGAAGTACAACTTGACCCTCTGACCCTTGTACCGGAAGTACGAGGTGTGTGGGCTGCCTTCGATTGCGGACTTGTGTATAACACCCAATATGCAGTATCGATTGCAGAGGGAGGAATTTACGAGGCACTGGCCTGGACTATGGGAGAACAAAGGGTAAATCCCCGCTACTACCAAGATTACGTGATTGAGGGACAAGAAACCCCAAACCTTCGGCTGCCGCCGGTGTCGGTGGTGTTTGCAAATCGAGCTAAGGGACTCCCCGGGGGAATAAATGAAATTGCTGAGTCATTAGTGCCGGCAGCCTTCGTAACAGCTTTAAGCCAAGCCACCGGTGTCTATTTTGACCGCATACCCCTTAACGCAGAAACAATTCAGAGTTATCTGGAGGAGCCCTCATGAAAGTCAGTTTCACCCTGAATGGAAGAACTATTGATGCCGTAACCTCCACCTCGACCCGTTTAGTCGACTTCCTTCGCAAAGAGTTAGGACTTCAAAGCCTTCATCCCTCCTGCTACGACGGGCAGTGCGGCAATTGTGCAATACTCTTGGATGGGGAGATGGTCTACTCTTGTCTGCTGCCGGGCTTTGCAGTACAGGGAAGGTCGATAATCACCTATGAGGGGATCATCGACACCCTGGACTATAACGATATCATTTCCGGTTTTCATGATGAGCAGACTTATCCCTGCACCTACTGTCTCCCGGCTAAAGTAGTTATTACTCAATCAATACTAGAGAGTACCCTCGATCCCAGCCAGCAGGAAGTATTGGAAGCCTTCTCAGGCACCTATTGTCCCTGCACCAATTTTAATAACTTGGCTCGCGGAGTTGTCCGAGCAGGCGAATATCGTCGGAGGCGTCTCCATGAGCGATAGTAAGGTGTTTCAACCGACATCGATCAATGAACTGCTGCGGACCTATCAGGAGTATCCCAAGGCATTGATATTGGCGGGGTCCACTGCAATTGCCCGGGAACAGAAGGGTGATGGTCCTTTTGAGCTGCCGGATATGGTACTGCATATTAGTAGAATCCCGGAGCTCCAGCGTATAAGCCGTACAGAGCGCTATTTTGAAATAGGCTCATGTGTACCTATCAGCCGAATATTAAAGGTTGGGCAGCATGTTTTGCCGAAAGTGTTTACCCACGCCCTCCACAATATTGCTCATCCTGCGGTTCGCAATATGGGTACTCTCGGCGGTAATTTGGGTCATCAACCGCGTCGACTCAACACCTTTGGTCCGTTAACGATTTTAGATGCACGAGTAGAGCTGCGTAAGTCCGGCAGTAGCCGCTGGGTACAAGTTCCGCGCTTATTTACTAAAGCCGGAGAACCGGCCCTGGAAACAGGTGAGTTTATCAGCCGTATTCGAATTCCCTTTGTCGATTGGAACCTCCAGTTTTACCAGCGGATTGGCGATCCCTTTACAAAGCCAAAATCCTCTCTCACCTTTAGTGCTCTTACCGCTGTAGAAAAAGCAGAGATAACCGATTTTCGGGTTGCATTTACCTTCCTTGGCAGGTCAGTACTTCGCGACCGTGAGCTGGAAACTCTCATTAGCGGCAAAAAGGTTCCCCTGAGTGAAAAAATCAGGTCTGAAGCCCGAAGTCTTTTCCGCAGCTCTTTAATGGATCTACCGGGGGAAGTGACTCTTTTTCAAAAACAGCGGGCTCTAAGGCTATTACAGTGGTACCTCAGCGCTCTGCATGAACCAACCTCGGAGTTATTCTATTAAGGCTTTACAGGGAACTTAAGCTTTCGGTATATTTTGAACAAGGAGTCTTTCATGCCCAATTTTGTCCATCTACATAACCACACCGACTACTCACTTCTGGACGGAGCCGCCAACATCGATAGGATGGTAAAAACTGCAGCCGATTTGGGTATGCAGCAATTGGCGATAACCGACCATGGCAACATGTTTGGTGTTTTAAAATTCTACAAAACCTGTAAAGCCTATGGCATCAAGCCGATAATTGGCTGCGAATTTTACATTGCCCCCGGATCACGGTACGATAAGAAGGGATCCGAGCAAAAGAACAAATATTTCCACCTGCTGGTAATTGCTCGAAACAAAGAGGGGTATAAAAACCTGATGCGGCTCTCAAGCCGTGCCTATACCGAAGGTTTTTACTATAAGCCGCGAATTGATAACGAGCTGCTGGAGACCTACTCTGAAGGACTCATCGGTGCCAGTGCCTGTCTGGCCGGGGAAATACCCCAACTCATTCTACAAGGGAACTACGAATCGGCAATTGAAAAGGCTCATTACTATCAGGGCATATTTGGGGAAGGTAATTTTTATCTCGAACTACAGGATCACGGTATTCCAGAGCAAAAAGAGGTAAACCAGGAGCTTATCCGCATGTCCGAGGAAATCGGATTGCCCCTGATTGCCACCAACGACATCCACTATATTAAGCGTGAGGACGCCAACGCCCAGGATATACTCATTTGTATCGGCACCAACAAAAAGAAAGACCAAAGCGACCGTCTCAAGTTTGACTCGGATCAATTTTATCTGAAGAGCGAAGAAGAAATGAGCAGCTTGTTCAGCCACATACCGAAGGCGCTCGACAACACTGCTGCATTGGCCGATAAGTGTGACCTGGAAATTCCCCTGCCCGGCCCAATTCTTCCCCATTATGAGATACCCCCGGAGTTTGACACTCTCGAGGAGTACCTGCACCACATTACTCTGGAAGGTTTAAAGGAGCGTTACGGTGCGGTTACGGAGGAGCTGAGACTGCGGGCCGAGCATGAACTCGGCATCATTAACTCAATGGGTTTCCCCGGGTACTTTCTGATTGTCTGGGATTTTATCGATTTTGCACGTAGAAAGGACATACCCGTAGGTCCGGGACGTGGTTCCGGTGCCGGTTCGATAGTTGCATATGCACTCGGTATCACCAACATAGAACCTCTCAAATATAATCTCCTGTTCGAGCGCTTTCTCAACCCGGAAAGGGTTTCAATGCCTGACTTCGATATAGACTTCTGCTTTGAACGCCGGGGAGAAGTAATCGACTACGTCACTGAAAAATACGGGAAGGACAAGGTAGGTCAAATTATCACCTTTGGAACCCTAAAGGCAAAAGCGGTACTGCGGGATGTAGCCCGGGTGCTTGATATTCCTTTAGCGGAAACCAACCGGATAGCCAAACTGGTACCCGGAGATCTGGGAATCACCATCGACAAAGCTCTCGAGGCCGAACCACGCCTCAAAGAAGTGGAGGAGCAGGGAGGTGCATACACAGAGCTCATACAGACCGCCCGAACCTTGGAGGGCCTCTCACGCCACGCCTCAACCCATGCTGCCGGAGTTGTAATCGGCCGTGAACCGCTCACCGAATACGTTCCCCTGTATGTTGAACCGCGTACCGGTGCAATTTCCACCCAGTATACTATGGATCAGCTTGAAGAGTGCGGCCTGGTAAAGATGGACTTTTTAGGACTGAAAACCCTCACTCTCATCAGAAATACCGAAAAGCTGATCCGCAGGCGTGGTATCGACTTTGATATCGAGAAAGTTCCCGAAACCGACAAAGCTACCTTTGACTTGTTAGGAGAAGGAAAAAGCACCAGTATTTTCCAGTTTGAAAGCAGCGGTATGCAGAATATCCTGCGTCAGGCAAAGCCGGAGACAATTGAAGACCTAATTGCATTAAACGCTCTGTACCGCCCAGGACCTATGCAGTATATTCCCCAGTTTGTGGCCAGTAAAAACGGGCAGCAGGCAATTCAGTATCCCGATAAGAGTCTTGAAGAAATCCTGAAACCGACCTACGGAGTTATCGTATACCAGGAGCAGGTAATGCAGGTAGCGCAAATTATCGGCGGCTTCTCCCTTGGAAAAGCAGATATTCTGCGGCGGGCAATGGGAAAGAAGAAACTTAAAGAGATGGAGAAGTTAAAGGTCGACTTCATCAACGGAGCGATTGAAAAGGGTCATAGTAAACAGCATGCAGAAGATATCTTTGAGATGTTAATACCCTTTTCACAGTACGGTTTCAACAAAAGTCATGCCGCAGCGTATTCGGTAATTGCCTACCATACCGCGTATCTGAAGGCAAATTACCCGGCTGAGTTTATGGCCGCTAACCTCACCAACGAAATTAACAATCCTGATAAACTGTCCGTCTACATTACAGAAACCGCTGCAATGGGAATAGAAATTTTGCCGCCCGATATTAATTTATCTGACCACAATTTCTCCGTGAGCGACGGACGGGTTGTGTACGGCTTGGTAGGAATCAAAAATGTAGGCAAAGGTGCGGTTGAGGAGATACTCCGGGCCCGGAAAGCAGAGGGCCTTTACGAGAACTTTATCGATTTTCTCGGCAAGGTAGACCTGCGGGCGGTCAACCGCAAGGTAATTGAAACACTTATCCAATGCGGGGCCTTCGACAGCCTTGGTCATGCGCGGGCAACTCTGATGGAGAATCTGGACCAAGCCCTCGAATTTATTCAAAAGAAAAAAGAGCGGGAGCAGTTTGGGCAGACCTCTTTGTTCGAGGGTGCACAGCAGGAGGAGATGGAGCGCTTTGATTTTGAAGAGTTCGATGAATGGCCGACTCAGGAGCGGCTGCAGCAGGAAAAAGCACTGCTTGGTTTCTATGTTTCAGGACATCCCCTCGACACTTATAGAGAAACCTGGAAGAGAACAGTAAACATCAACCTCGGCCGTCCGGATCACTTTGTAGCGAACGCCAAATACTCGCTGCTGGGAATTGTCACTAGTGTCCGCTCTATTTTTACCAAAAAGGGCAGGCCCATGGCATTTCTACAGATAGAAGATTACAACGGGACCATTGAGTTAGTGGTTTTCTCCGATCAATGGGAAGAGCACCGGGATGTGATTGAAGTCGACAGTATTTTAGCCTGCTCAGGACGGCTTGACCTCAGCCGGGGCGATCCAAAGTTTATCGTGGAAACTATTCTGCAGCCGAAAGATCTCAAGGAGTCTGAAACCAGGGAAATTCACATTCGCCTCGAACGAAATACGATCTCCGAGGAAGGGTTATACAATCTTCGCTCGTATCTTTTTGATCATAAAGGCACATGCCCCCTTTTCCTCCATCTGAACAATACAAACGGACAGCAGGAAACGATAATTAAAGCCTCCAGCCAAATAACCCTCTCTTCTGCACGAAATGTATTGGAAGAGTTGGGCAGGTATCCTACAATAGAAGATATCTGGACCGCCTAATTCCTGAGGGTCCCTAGTCCAACAGACACAAGGAAGGAAACATTATGGTAACTATAGCTAAAGTTTTAAGCGGCATATTAAGCATCTACATGATTCTGATTTTTGTCAGAGTATTATTAACTTGGTTCAGCGGGGTATCATCCTACGGAAAGCCGTATGAGATAATTCGCTCGCTCACCGATCCTTATCTAAATTATTTTCGAAGATTTCGGTTTCTCCAGGTCGGCACAGTCGATTTCTCTCCAATTGCAGGTCTATTGGTACTGGTTATCGGCATGAATATTCTCAATCGCCTGGCAATGTACGGTTCAATCTCCCTGGGAATTATCTTGGCAATTATACTCAGTGCCGTATGGTCAGCAGTATCATTTTTGATGACCCTGTTCATTGTCCTCATTGTCATCCGCTTCGTAGCCTCTCTTATGAGTGCTAATACGGTACATCCCTTCATTCGGACGATCGATCTACTAATTACCCCTCTGTTGAACTGGATTCACAACACCTTTTTTAAGCGCAGGTTCCTCACTCTGCAGACCGGTCTCGCCATCAGTGGAGCCTCCCTCCTGTTAGCCTCCATTGCAGGCAACTATATCGTGTTTCACCTTGCCCGCTTCTTACAGTCACTCCCTTTCTAATACGACAATTGGCTGCGGGCATATGCTGTTAGGAGAAATTAAGCATTCTATAACAAAACTCAAAGGCATCGGCCCGCGCACCGCCGCACAGCTCGCGGCACTTGATATCATGTCCGTCGCCGACCTCCTGCTGCATGTGCCACGGGACTATGAAGATCGCTCCCGTATAGTACCTCTAAAGGAGGGGTATCAGGAGGCGACAGTTAATACACTAGTTGAAGTAGTAGCTCATGATTTCTTTGGTCCGGAACATAAAAAAACACTAAAGGTGTACGTAAAGGATGAGACCGCTACTGGAGTGCTGGTGTGTTTCAACCGCAATTTTCTGCAGCATGTTCTAAAAGTCGGGCATCAATTTTATCTGTACGGACAATTCTCATACCGCTTCGGAGACTTGCAGTCAAGCAGCTTCGAAGCCGAACCGTATCCCTCGGAACACACAAAGTTTGGATCGATTCTGCCGGTGTATCCGCTTTCAGGTAAATTGAACCAGTCTGTACTGCGGAAGGCGGTACAAGACGCACTAACAACATACGGAAAATATATCGACAACGAGCTGCCGGAGAACATCCGCAGTCATTACCGCTACATGGAAAAGCGAAGGGCTCTTGCGCAGCTCCATTTCCCTGACTCCCATGACTCTGCCGCCCAGGCGCGGCAGAGCCTGGCCTACGAGGAGTTGCTCTATTTTCAATTAGTAGTTGCCCGCCACTCTCTGGCTCGTAAAGACAGTCGCCGCAGCCCCGAAATTCTCCCGGAAAAGCTGCAGCGCAGTTGCCTAGGGAACCTTCCCTTTTCCCTCACCGCCGACCAGCGCAGCGTACTCACAGAGATCAAACAGGATCTGGACAGTGCACACCCAATGGGGAGGCTCCTGCAGGGTGATGTGGGTTCCGGAAAAACTTTAGTTGCATTCTTAGCGGCACTGCCGGTAATCGAAGCTGGGTACCAGGCCGCATTTTTAGCCCCAACTGAGCTTTTAGCCCGGCAGCATGCGGAAAAAGCGGCGGAACTGCTGGAGCCGCTGGGGGTGAGAGTTGCTTTTCTCAGCGGCAATGTGGACAAAAATGCACGGAGACCTCTGCTGGATGCCCTCCATACCGGAGAGATTGACCTGCTTATCGGTACCCACGCCCTGTTTACCCGGGAAGTGGTGTTTCAAAGCCTGCGCTTTGTCATAATCGATGAACAGCACAAATTTGGGGTAGAACAGCGCTCCCAGCTGATGGAAAAGGGCTCCGCCCCCGACCTGCTGCTAATGACCGCAACCCCGATTCCCCGAACCTTAACTTTGACATTTTTCGGAGACCTGGATGTGTCCTCCATCCACACTATGCCGCCGGGGAGGAAAGAAGTTGTAACCCACCTCGCCCGTCAGTCAAATGCCGATAAGGTGTATAGCGCAGTTCGCCACGAACTGGAACGCGGGCATCAGGCCTATTTTGTGTATCCCCTGATTCGGGGTACCCTGCTTCGGGGTACAGAGAGAAGCTCTTTGAAAGACGCCGAAGGGGCTGCCGAGCATCTTAGCTCTGCTATCTTTCCCGATTTTAAAGTAGCACTTATTCATTCGAAAATACGTGAAGAAGAGAAGTTGGAACGGATGCACGCCTTCTCCAAGGGAGATGTCGATGTTCTGGTATCCACCAGCGTGGTGGAAGTTGGGGTAGATATCAAAAATGCAACATGTATGGTCATCGAGCATGCCGAACGCTTCGGACTAGCCGGGCTGCATCAGCTGCGAGGACGGGTCGGCCGCAGCACATTGCAATCTTACGCCTTTCTGGTATACTCCGAAGAGCTTACCGAAGAGGGCAAGCAACGCCTGATGGTCATGAAACAAAGTAGTGATGGTTTTTTTATCGCCGAGGAAGATCTCAAGATCCGCGGGCCGGGAGAAGTGACCGGCACCCGCCAGTCAGGTTTTATGCGGCTCAAATTTGCCGATTTAAGTGAAGATCTTACCCTGCTGGATGAGGCGCGCAAGGATGCGTTTCGGATTATTAAGGCTGATCCGGGCTTACTGCAGCCGAACCACCAGCAACTGCGGCGTACACTTGAATGCTGTCCGCCCTTTCCGGAAGACACACTGACCGGGGGCTGAGGCCGACACACCGCTAAATAGACACACCGATAGTAAAGGGAGAACGCATGAGAATAACCGGAGGAATCTACCGCAGCCGAAGAGTTCAATGTCCCCCAGGAGTTATCCGACCGGCCATGGACAGAATGCGGGAATCGATGTTTTCGATATTAGGTGATATCGGAGGACTTTCATTTCTTGATCTCTTCACAGGCTCGGGAGTAGTGGGCATTGAAGCCGCCTCACGTGGAGCGGAACCGGTGGTTTTGGTAGAAAAGGACCGTCGGAAAACACCAGTGATTCGTAAAAACATCTCCTTTGTCGAGAGCCAGATCCGGCTGCTTATACAACCAGCCGAACGCTACATTGCTACGCAGGCATCCCGCCGGGATACCAACTTTGATATCATCTACCTGGATCCACCGTTTAAATACGAAGAAAAAATTGAACTAATTCGCTCAGTAGCTCGGAGCGGCCTCTTGGCGCCGCAAGGTCGCTGCCTAATTCACCACCCCACACCGGAACAATGGCCGGAACATATCGAGCAGCTGGAGGTGAGCGATGTAAGGGCCTACGGTGGGTCGACACTTCGTTTTTTTAGATGGATTGAGGCTTAGTTGCCATAGCAGGAACATATCAGAATCGTTACCTTAGCGACGGAATCCCTTTCCGCGCTGCTTGGCTTTTGGTATAGTAGAAAGGAATTACCGGTACTAAGGAGGACTCAGTGACGGATTCACGAAAGCGATATTTACAAGTGCCTCAGGGAACGGAAGGAGTTCATCTGGAGGAGGCCTACCGCCACCGAAGGATTACGCAAGAACTCAATCAACTGTTTACCCAATGGGGATATCTGCCGGTGGAGACGCCGGTATTTGACTTTTACGATATTTACGAGCCCCTGCTGCGCAGCAGTGCCCGGGATGTGTACCGTCTGATCGATCGAGAGGGAGACCTGCTTATGCTCCGTTCCGATATCACCCTGTTTTTGGCCAAACAAATGGGCCTATGGCTGCGGGAAGAAGACCTGCCGACTGAGGTGCGCTATGCAGATACCATATTGCGCCATCAGAGTGCTGAAGATATTTCCAAAAATGAGTTCTTTCAGACGGGAGCCGAACTAATCGGTAAAGCCGGCAGTGACGCTGATCTGGAAGTTCTGCTGTTGCTGGAGAGTATCTTTATGAAGCTCGGGGTTACTAGCAGCATTCACCTTGGCTCCCACCAATTTCTTACTCTCGCCTTAAAAGAGTTCGATGAAACTGAGCTAAAAGAGGCGGTTCAGGCAATTCGGAACCGGGAACAAAAAAAACTGCATTCAATGATAGAAACCCACACATCCGTTCGCCGGGCAGATGTTATTACTACTCTGTTCAGCTTCATCGGAAACAGAGAAGAATTCAGCAAGGCGATTATGCACTATGAAGGCATTCTGCATAACGAAGAGATAGAATCGCTGCAGTATTTAGCGGAACTGGTCGAGCAAATGGAAGAACTTGGATATGCAAGGGATGTACGAATCGATCTCTCCGAGATCGGAACTCAGCCTTATTACACCGGTATTGTTTTCCAGGTGTATCAAGCCGGTTTGGATGATGCAGTGGCATCGGGAGGCCGTTACGACAAACTTCTCAGCCGCTTTGGTTTCGACTGCCCCTCGGTCGGATTCTCGATGATGCTGCGTAAGATTGAAGATCAAGTGGCCGATAGATTCGGTCTGCCTGAAGATATCGTCAAAGTAGAAGGTGAAACCTTTGCAGAGGCTTTTCGCGCCGCTCAGCAGATCCGCAAAGAGGGAGGAATTGCAATACAATGAGTTTGAACTTAGAATCCGCAGCACCACTTACTATGGCATTGCCGAAGGGTCGTCTCTTTGAGCAAGTACAGGAATATTTTGCCGAAAAGGGTTTCCATTTTAAATTTGAAAAGCGTCGCTTAGTAGCCCACGATGAAAGCGGCCTGTTAAAGATATTTTTGGTAAAGAACGCAGATTTGCCTACCTACGTGAATCATGGAATAGCAGGTCTGGGAATCTCCGGAGAGGATGTCTTGTATGAGACAGGGCTGCGCTTCTTTCAATTGATGCAGTTTGATTTTGGCTCAACCGAGATGTGCCTTGCCGCCCGGGAAGGGTATGGAAAG
The DNA here is from genome assembly GCA_034520965.1 of Spirochaetia bacterium. Classification (GTDB taxonomy): domain Bacteria; phylum Spirochaetota; class Spirochaetia; order DSM-16054; family Sediminispirochaetaceae; genus DSBN01. The sequence continues at coordinate 356,014 of JAXHMY010000001.1, forward strand.
CCTAATACTATCCGGACGGTGTCGGTTGCCACCAAGTTTCCGCGCTTTGCACGGGACTATTTTTATAGCCAAGGAGTGCCGATACAGATAATAAAGCTGAACGGTTCGGTAGAGCTGGCGCCTATTTTAGGCTTAGCACCGTACATAGTCGACTTAGTCGAAACAGGAAACACCCTGCGGGCCAATAATTTAGAGGTAGTAGACACACTGAAGAAAATCAATGTGCACCTGATTGCAAACCCCTCCTATTACAAGCTGAACTATCGGCGCATAAACCGATTTGTGGAAGCTTTGCAGCCTGGGGCACAGAACACTTCTATGGACAGCACCATTGAAAACAGCTCAGAAGCCAAGCGCGGGCAGCTATAAAGAAAATAGCCGTATCCGGCTATTTTCGTCGTTTCGGTTGCCGCTACGCGGCATGCGAAACTAAACAAAAACTAAGGAGATCAAAAAATGAGCAGCCGACTTATAAATATTGAACGGAGTACCCGCGAAACGTCTATCGCACTTAGTCTCGATTTCGATGCACCCCTCCAATCTGTAGATACGGGGCTGCCCTTCTTTGATCATATTCTCACATCCATGGCTTACCACGGTTTTTTCGGACTTACGATTAAAGCTGCTGGGGATGTACAGGTCGATGCACACCACCTGGTTGAAGACGTCGGTATTGCCCTGGGCAGTGCACTTCAACAAACCGTGCAGCAGTACGGGCATGTGGAGCGTTATGGACAAAGCCTTATTCCAATGGACGAGGCTTTGAGTGAAAGCGGTGATAGATGTAAGCGGACGCCCCTATTTGGTGTACAGCGCCGACTATCCGCAGGAGTACTGTGGACAATTCCCCACCCCACTGATCCGTGAATTTCTGTATGCTCTGGCCCATAACGCACAGATTAACTTGCATGCCCATTGCCGCTACGGAGAAAACAGCCACCATATGGTAGAGGCCCTGTTCAAGGCACTCGGCCGAGCCTTTAAGACAGCCTATCGCAGGAGTGATCGCAGTGAACCCTCCTCAACCAAAGGGATTTTATAAATACTGCAGCCTGACGCTTTTCAGTTTAGCTGTTAGCAAGGCTGAGCAAGGCTAATTTATGGACTTTTTTAGTAATAATTGATATATTAAACTTAGAAATGGATTTGTAAAAAACCGTATTGTGTTTCATTTCTATTTAAATTATATTACACTTTAACTGTAAACAAAAGAATGAAAAAAGAAGATGCCTTAAGCAAAATGCCGAAAGAAGGATTCCTCAAAATAACACCTTCCGGCACGGGGGCTCTTAAACCGGAACAAAAAGTTGCTCTTATTCGTAAGGGTAATGCGTTTTTTAATCAAGGTGATATCGACACTGCAAAGCGCATCTTCATCACAACCGGATACAGCGACGGTTTAGAGCGAGTCGGTGATTACCATCAACAGCAAGGCGATATACTGGAAGCGCTGCGAATGTACTGGATAGCTCCGGCGCCCGGAAAAAAGCAGCAGCTTATTGAACAATGCGCTGCGCTGGTGCAGTATTGGATCAATGAGAAAGGATAATTGAATATATGAGTGATTTTGAGAAAGAGCACTTTGAACATTCTGAATCTGAAGAATTTTCTGATTCCGAAGAACAATCCGCAATTACTCCCGAAGGATTGAATGAAGAGGAACTAAACCAAATTTCCGAGCTCTCAAAGCGGGGTTACCAGCTTTTAAAAGAGAATCTTGTGAAGGAAGCGGAAAAGAGCTTCAATCAGATATTAGATATTGATAGCACGAATAATTACGCCCTGGTCGGTTTAGGGGATGCGGCTCGGAAGAAGCATGAGTACCGTAAAGCTATCGGCTATTATCAGAACTGTCTTGAGAACCATGCCGGCAATAATTACGCCTTGTTTGGACTTGCCGACTGCTATAAAGCACTGAACAGATATAATGATGCGATAAAAATCTGGGAACAATACCTCCAACACGATGACAACAACGTAACAGTGCTTACACGAGTGGCCGATGCCTACCGTAAGGTCAAAGATTTTCGCCGTTCAAAAGAGATCTATCTGAAGGTTCTGGAAGTTGAGCCCGATAACCCTTATGCCTTGATAGGTCTTGGGCACCTGCATTACGACTTTAGGGAGTATGAAGACGCCCTGCACTACTGGGAACGGATGCTCGAGGTAAAACAGGATAATGTCGACATCCGGGTACTGACCAGTTTAGGTAATTGTCACCGTAAGCTCAAAACTTACGATAAGGGGCTTAAGTACTTTCAGCAGGCCTTGGAACTCGAACCCAATAACTTTTATGCTCTGTTCGGTTTGGCCGACTGTTACCGCGGTTTAAACAAGCATACCGAATCATTAGAGTACTGGCATAAAATATTAAAACTCGATCCAAACAATAAAGTTATTCTTACCCGAGCCGGCGATGCATACCGCAGCATGGGGGATTATGACAATGGAGAGGAATACTACCACGCGGCACTGAATATCGAGTTCGATATGTATGCAATTCTTGGTCTATCCTTAATCAACAAGGCTCGTGGTAATTACGAGGATGCCATAGATAGTTTGTACGGTTTATTGCGTAATGATCCTAAAAACCACCGGCTTTATACCGAAATTGCAGAGTGCTATATGGCCTTAGGTAAACGACATAAGGCCATTGATATTCTCAATGAGTTTCATAAGCTGGGCATTCGCAATCCCTATGTGGCCAAACTTTTAGAAAGGCTTCAACAAGGCGGGAACATATAGCCATCGTGAATTCTCTCCGGACTGTTACCTGCCGAACTTGTCGAAAAACTCAATATTTCTCCTCGATTCCGTGGAGACCAAATTTTTCAATGGATTCATCAAAAGGGTGTCTCTGAGTTTGAAGAAATGTCAAACCTGCCGGCTTCCTTCCGCGAGAGGCTTACCGTCGAATACAGCCGTGTGTCTAGCTCGACTGTGGAAACTGTTCAACAGGACAAAGACGGTACAGCAAAGATTACCATAAAACTCTACGACAATGCGATAGTTGAGGCAGTTTTGCTTGAAGATGAAAGCGGCCGGAAAACCGCCTGCGTTTTCGAGCCAGGTAGGTTGTTCACTGGGTTGTACTTTCTGCCGTACCGCTACTATGGGCTTGATTCGCAACCTTTCTGCAGGGGAAATTGTCGAGCAGGTGCTGCACCTAAAACATCAATTCGGCACTATAGGCAACGTTGTTTTTATGGGAATGGGCGAACCTCTGCTTAATTTGGATGAGGTAAGCAAAGCCATCGAGGTGTTGCACCATCCTGAAGGTCACAACATCGGCATACGAAAAATTACTATTTCCACTAGTGGGATAGTCTCTGGAATAAAACGCCTCGCTGATGAAGGGCCGCATGTACGCTTAGCTCTCTCACTCATTACCGCCGATCAGCAGCTCCGGGAGAAACTCATGCCGATTGCAAAAACAACACCCCTTGATGAGCTTCAGTCGACCCTGCAGTATTACCAAAAACAAACAGGCCGACGGATTACCCTCGAATACGTTCTTTTTCACGGTATCAACAGCCGCCAGGAAGACCTGAGGGCTCTTCACAGTTTCATTCGCTCTCTTAAAGTTATGGTTAACATTATTCCTTGGAACCCTGTTGAAGGATTACCATACACTGAACCACAACAGAGTGAAGTTGCCGCCTTTACACAAAAACTGGAGGCAGCCGGTATCACCACCTCCCGCAGATTCAGGCGTGGCCGCGGGGTAAACGGTGCCTGCGGCCAATTAGCCGTCCCCCGAAACCAACAGCCGCCCTATAAACCCGCCGACTTCGACTAAGTCCCTGAATCCTTAACTAGTTTCTTGCAGGCTTGAGGTACCGCCCGAATACGGCGTACTCCGGCAGAGGAGGATTGTTCTTTTTTGATCTTAAAGCGGCCTAGTTGTGAGGTATGTTGTACATGTGGTCCGCCACAGACCTCCTTAGAAAAATCGCCGACTGAATACACCTTCACCTGTTCGCCGTACTTGCTGTCAAAAAAGGCCAAAGCGCCCTCCTCCTTAGCCTCTTCGAGGGTCATTGTGTGCATCTGCACCGGCACATCTCGCTCGATAACATCATTTACAATATCTTCAACCTGTTTGATCTGTTCGGGGCTCATTTTATCTGGATGGACAAAATCGAAGCGCAGCCTTTCCGGAGTAATGTTACTCCCCTTCTGCTGCACATGCTCGCCAAGGACCATACGTAATGCCTTATGCAGTAAGTGGGTAGCTGTATGCAGAGCGGTGGTTCTGTCCGACTGGTCAGCCAGGCCGCCCTTAAAGGTTTTATCAGCTCCCTTTTTAGAAAGTTCCTGGTGCTTTTCAAAGGCTTTTTCAAAGCCCTCTCGATCGATGGTCAGGCCGTGTTCAGCAGCCAGTTCTTCGGTAATTTCAATCGGAAAACCGAAGGTATCGTATAGCTTAAAGGCTATTCGCCCGGGTATAATTTTCTTCGGATTTTTCAGTAATCCCGGCAGCATCTTCTCAAACTCATGCTCACCCTTCTTGAGGGTCGTAAAAAAACGCTCTTCCTCGGTATTCAGCTCATGTATAATACTTTCATGGTTATCGGCCAGTATTGGGTAAGCCTCACGATACATCTTCAGCACTATTTCTGCCAGTTCTGCTAAAAAATGCTGCTCTACGCCAAGCTTGCGACCGTGCCGTACTGCACGTCGAATGAGCCTACGCAGGATGTACCCCTGCCCCAGGTTTGAGGGCGTGATTGACTGCTCATCCCCCAAGATAAAGACAGAGGTTTTAATGTGATCCGCAATAATTCGAATTGAAACATCCGTAGTTTCATTCTGATGGTACTTGGCAGCACTGATTCTCTCGATTCCTTCAATAATAGGAGTAAAGACCTCGATATCATATACCGAGCCCTTACCCTGCAGAATCGCAACAGTCCGTTCAATTCCCATCCCTGTATCTACACACTTTCGCTCTAGGGGAGGGAAAGTGCCATCAGCCTTCTTATTATACTGCATGAAAACATCATTCCACACTTCAAAATACTTTCCGCAGGAACAGCCGGGCCGACAATCCGGTCCACAGGCGGCTTTGCCCGTATCGATAAACATCTCCGAGTCGGGACCGCAGGGACCTGTTTGACCGGCGGGACCCCACCAATTGTCTTCGCGGGGTAGATAATAAATACGGTCCTCCGGTATACCAACCGAGCGCCAGGCCTCGGCCGACTCATCATCGCGAGACACATCTTTATCGCCTTCAAAAACGGTTACCGATATTTTCTCGGGAGGAATGCCTAACCACTTGTCGGAGGTGAGGAACTCATAACTCATTTTGATGGCGCCCTCTTTGAAGTAGTCGCCTAATGACCAGTTTCCCAGCATCTCAAAAAAAGTAAGGTGACTCGAATCGCCAACCGATTCTATGTCTCCAGTGCGGATACATTTCTGATAGTTTACCAAGCGGCTGCCTGCCGGGTGATCCTGGCCTAATAAATAGGGGACCAGGGGATGCATACCGGCGGTGGTAAACAGTACCGTAGGGTCATTCTCCGGAACCAAGGATTTACCGGAGATTTGGGCGTGATCGTGTTCCTTAAAGAAATCGATATATTTTTGTCTAAGTTCGTCTGCTGTCATAGATTAGAATATTAGGCATGGGAAGACGAAATGTCAATACTCCAGTAAATTGTGCCGGATCAGAAGTCTTCCAGATCGGGATGTGAACCGTCACCTGAAAACTCCGAGAAAAAGTACACCAGTCCCCCGTTTTTCTTGCTCACCCGCAGCTCTGCATAGTTTTTCTCCACCAACTTCTCTAACGCCGATTTTACCTCGTCCAGACTGCGTTCACTCTCTAAAGCTACTTCAGAGGGGGTGGCAACTCCGTTATTGTGCTTCGCAGTTTGCAGTATGACCTGTTCAAGCGGGTGCCGGCGCCCTTTGTCAGTACGGTCTCCATAGGACATCCCGCCTACCGGTCGCATGGCCTGCTGTTGTCCATACAGGGCGTTTCTCCATCCTGTACGTAGATTTGCCTCACGCACTTGCAAGGGAAGGGTAATAAAATCATACACCGAACCAATTCCAAACAGTCCGCCGGTAATGATATACAGCAGTCCCGTACCTATTTTTCCTAAATAAAATCTATGAAAACCCAGTACACCGAAACCGGATATTAGCCACAATAAATATGCTATTCCTGTTGAATACACCCTCTCTCCTCCTCTACCGATTTATACCAGCTCGTCCCTCTGCAGAGTAACCTCGCCCTGCTCTGCCTGGCTTCTGATGAAAGCCATAAAATCTTTGGTCACCCTATCTACTTCCGTACGTCTCATTGGCCCCAGCTGTTCTCTTTCGCTGCGTATGAACTGCTGCCGGCGTTGTGAGACATTCCGCAGTATTTTATCTTCAAGCTTCTCAGACTTACCTTTAAGTATAGTAGCAATATCCCGATCAGGATACTTGTGCAGCAGTTCCTGCAACTGTTTATCCGGAATCTCCAGTACACTCTCCACGGAAAAAAGTCTCTCCCGGATTTCATCGGCTAAGCTGCTGTTTTCTTCATGCAAATTGTCCAGTATCCGATTCTCATCCTGAAGCGGTAGATTCTTCAATATATCTGCCAATACGGCTTGTCCGTCAATATCCTCAGTAATAATCTTCCCTTGGGTCCTGATCCGCTCACGCAGGCTCTCTTCAACCGAAGAGAGCACTTCCGGTGATACTTGTCCCATCCGGGCTATACGCTTTACAGCCTGCTGCTGTACCTCAGGCGGGAGGGATTCCAGCACTTGTGAGGCCTTATTCGGTACTAAATAGGAGAGGACAATACTCATGACATGTACCGGCTCTTTGCGCAGCAGCAGCATAATCTGCTGATAGTCCATATCATTCAAAAATGCAAATGGTCGGTTTCCACTGTATGGATGCACCTTCCCCAATATTTCATTCGCCTTGTCTGCACCAAAGGAACTCGTGAGCATTTCACGGGCAGTCTCAACGCCACCTCGCGGATTAGCAGCTAAGTCTCCGGCGATATCGCCGAACTCTTCAAGAATTTTTTCAGCCTCCGGGCGCTCTATCCGTTTTATTTTTGCGATTTCCCCGGTCACCTTCTCAATCTCGTCCTGAGACAGGTGCTTGAGCACTACCGCCGCCTGCTCCTTGCCCAGAAGAAGCAGCAGCTTGGCCGCTTTTTTATGTCCAAAGCCTGTTTTGAGGAATCCATTGCGACCGATCATTCCTGCGGCACCATCCTGAGGGGAAAAACCGGCACGATAAACCTCGCCCTTCTGCGACTTCCCCTCCTGCATAGTCTGCTGCTTATCCTGAGATGGCTCGGCCTGCGAGTCTTTTTTGGTACCCTCTTTAGGGGAATCTTCTTTCTTTTGAAAAGCCTGTAATTTGTAGGCTTGTATCGCATGACGGTTTCTCATGGTTCTATTGTATCAATCACTTCACACTTAGACAATTATTAGTGGTTCAAAGCTTGTGGAATTTAAATATAAACTAAGAATCGCACTCTATCGGTATAGAAGAATCCGCTTTAAATAAGCTATATAAGAGTATACACTCTTCGACAGAGTGTAAAAATAAGCATCACCCAAGCTTTGAACCACTAAATTTTTTCCGGCATTTTTTACGGGCTCCCTTGACAATTTTTTAATAAATCGGTATAAATACACTCGTTCGTGCCGCTGTAGCTCAGTCGGTAGAGCAGGGGACTGAAAATCCCCGTGTCAACAGTTCAATTCTGTTCGGCGGCACAGATAAGCGTTGAGCCTATGGCTCAACGCTTTTTTTATGTTCACAGCTTCATGCCTGTCGGTTCCCATGCCTGTCGGTGAATTTACACGGGCAGCGCGTATCCAGTAATTGAGCGCCCGGTTATCGCAGCTATAGAAGCTATTTCAAGTTTTCAAAACAGCTGAAACCTCACCTCTATCTAGATCAATATCTACCACCGCGTAGCGGCCTTCCTTTAAGGCACCTGGATTGATAACATGGCTGCGGCCATACACTTTGTGCCCAAAGGACTCATGTATATGTCCTGAAAGCACCAAAAGCGGTTGTTGGGCTTCAATCCACTCAGATAGGCGACAACTGCCGACGTGTTTCATCTTCATTGCCCGATCGGCCACAGTATTATGGGGAGGCTGATGACTGACTAAAATGAACGGTTGAGCTGGGTCAACAGGCAGCTGTTCCAGATAAGCTTCAATCTGCTGTTCCGATATCTCATAGGGGGTATCGACCGGTCCTGGCATAGCTCCGCTGAGCCCTGCACACGACACGCCTTGAATTTCTTCGGGGTTCGAGCTTAGGAGCACCCCCTCCTGCTGCAAATAGGATTCGATTTCTCGATTATCACAATTTCCTGCTACCGCACGTACTTTCGGATGGAGCTTTCGCAGTTTATCCAAAATCTTACGCGCTTCAGATACCCCTCCAAAGTGGGTGAGATCTCCTACACAGAGCAGAAGGTCCGCAGTTGCGCCCTCATCGCGACATTTATCGAGGGCATCTTCATTCCCGTGAATATCCGAAACCACCAGCAGTCGCATACCTACCTCCTATTGTGGTCATAAAAAATATAACTATCCTTACCTTCTATTTAAATGTAAAGATAGACAAGGACTCAGGCAAGCTGCGAACCCACTCTCATACTCTCTCTTCAGGCAAGCAGGGAATAGAGCTGCTGTTCCAGCTCTAATATGGCGTGCTCCTTTAAGGAACGCTGCTCACGGGGCAGCGGGTTAGGTATGGCGGCCTGAATTTCTGCCGGGGGGCCGTATAACACTACAATCGTATCACCCAGCAAAAGGGCCTCCTGAATATCGTGGGTAACAAATACAGCGGTGCGCCGATCGTGGGTCCACAGTTTCTCAAACAGCTCGATCAAGGAGAGCTTGAGGTGCAAATCCAGCGCTTGAAAGGGTTCGTCCATTAGCATCACTCCGGCGGGATAGGCGAAAGCTCTGGCCACTGCTACCCTTTGCCGCATTCCTCCGGACAGTTCGTGGGGATAATAATCGGTGAATCGACTGAGGCCTACCATCTCCAAAAACTTACTGCAACGCAGGGAGGCTTCCTTCGGTTGCATAAACGGCCCCAGTACCAGCTCAATATTCTTGCGTACACTTTTCCAAGGCAGCAGTCGCGGCTCCTGAAAGAGATAACTGATACGCTCATTACCAACTCCACTCACATTTCCAAGGGCTGGATTCAAAAGTCCGGAGATAAGATTGAGCAGGGTGGTTTTTCCGCAGCCAGAAGGTCCCAAGACTGCGGTTACATGTCGATCCGGTATTTCTAAAGAGAAATTGTTAAAGACCGTTAAATCTTTAAAGCTGAGGCTTAGCTGATTACATTGAATCGGCATACAAACGGCTCCATGACATGCTGTGGATTCCAAGACTGAGAAGCCATTGGCTGCCGGCGCTCAACAGTATTGCAACTGCTGTCCAGGCAAACACCTGGGCAGTCTCAAGGCTCATCTGGGAGAACTGCATCTCACTCCCCACACCCCAATTAGGCAGGCTTGAAACCTCTGCTGCAACCACAACCTTCCAGGTAAGGCCTAAAGCAGTTTGGGCTCCTGATATTAAGTACGGTACTACTGAGGGAATGGAGATGTGCAGCAGTCGGCGGGCGGAGTCTAGACCATAAGCTCGACCCATCTGCAGCAGTTTTTGATCGGTCTGCCGAATACCGACAATTATATTTTGAGTGATGACCGGAAAGGCTATGAGAAAGGAAGAGAAAATCGGCACAGTACCGGTTTTAAACCACAACAGGGCTATTAAAATTACCGACATAATAGGTGTGGTTCGTATAATTGCAATAAGCGGTTTAAACAATGCATGCAGGGGCAAACTGATGCCGGCAGCAATGCCGACAACCGTGCCTACCAAGAGTGAAATAAAAAACCCCGCTAAACCACGTATGAGGGTACTCCAGACGGATATCCAGAAATCATTACTTTGCAACAAGCCCAACAGTTCACGAATTACTGCCGGCGGGGGAGGAAGGATTATGGAGGCATCCATCAGTACCGCAGCCGCCCACCAGATTGCCAGCAGGACTATAACCGCGGCACCGGAGATGAAAAAATTACGAAAGCGCAGAACAGTTCTGTTCTGTAAGCCCTTATTGGCTAAGGTAGAACCCGTCATCCGGCAGCTGACCTCCTACGGAAGCGGGATTAAAATCCAGTAGGACCTGTAAAAACTCTTCCATTATCGGCCGTGCAGCAGCAGAGGGTATAAACTTCAGGTTGCAGTGGGGAATAGCCGGTTCGGCCAAAGCGGCCGGCATAACCTCATATTTTCCGATCAATTGGGCGGCTTCCGCAGGATTACTGTTTACCCATTCAATCGATTCGGAATAAGCCTCCAGAAAGCGCTCTACCAGCTCAGGTCGTTCAGCCGCTATCTGAGGTTTTACCACAACTACCGTAATTGGATAAGTGGTTTCTCCGCCCTGAATCTGCTGCCAGGAGGACTGAAAATCTAATACCCTTCTCACATCCGAGGCTCTGGTGCGTACCATGGTCACAAAGGGTTCGGGTAAAATTGCGGTATCGATTTTACCGGAAATTAGAAGCTGGGCCAGTTGTGGTCCGCTGCTAACGGAAAAATCAAGCTGAACATTTTCCTTCGGATACAGCCCATGCTGGGAGAGCAAATACTGAAACAGGTAATCCGGGGTAGCTCCCTTACCAATCGAGTACACAGTTTTATTCTGCAGGTCTTTCCACTCACTAATTTCAGGATCGCGGCTCAGCAGGTGGAGAACTCCCATTCCCACCACGGCACCCAGTTTGTAACCGGGACCGGCGGTATACATCTTGGCCGCCATATTAGCCGGAAATACGGCAAAATCGAGCTCGCCCCCGGCAACTCTAGAAACCATAGCTTTTGGTGAGGGAAGTACACTGAAATTGGAATCCACCTCAGGCCCTAATTCCGGAACGTCCTCAAACATCTTTATCATTCCGAAGCCATAGGGACCCTTTAGTGAAGCGGCTTCAATTGTGATTTCTTCCGTCTCTTTTACTTCCTGCAGTCCCCGTGCTGTAAGATTCATTCCTGCACCGCCTAGCAACAGTGCTGCAGTCAAAATGATAGCGTATCCTTGTCTCATATATACTCCCTTACTTTATTTTTGTCGTTTTGGTTGCCGCGGAACGGCTTATGAAACTATTATTCGAAAATATCGCTTCTTTCCCGCTCGCAGCAGTAGCTCGTTGTCCGCCAGATCATCGGCGGTAATGCTCTCCTCAATATCCTCAATCTTGCGGTCATTGACTATCGCCCCTCCCTGCTTTACCAGTCGGCGGGCTTCGCCTTTTGAAGCACAGAGGCTGGTGCGGGAAAACAGATCCATCACATTGATACCGGATTCAAGTTCGGTTGCTGCAACTTCCAAGGACGGAATCCCATCACGGTCGGCCACGCCTCCGGATGAGAAAGCTGCCTTTGAGGCTTCCAGAGATTTATTGGCCTCTTCCTCGCCGTGTATAATCTTAGTCTGCTCCCAGGCTAGTCTCTCCTTCGCTTTATTGATATCCTGTCCCTCCAGTTTTGCCAGTTCGGCAATTTCATCCATCGGCAGGAAGGTAAACATTTTTAGAAAGCGGACTACATCGGCATCGTTTACATTGCGCCAGTACTGGAAAAACTCATACGGCGAGCAGAGTTCCGGATTGAGGAAAATAGCGCCCCGCTCGGACTTGCCCATTTTTTTGCCGTCCGCCCGAGTGATAAGAGGAAATGTCAAACCGTGCGCCTCGTTTCCATCCATTCGTCGTATCAGCTCAACGCCGCTGACAATATTACCCCACTGATCATCGCCGCCTACCTGCAGTTTACAATTATATTCACGATTCAGTATAAGAAAGTCATAAGACTGCAGCAGCATATAGTTGAACTCGATAAAGGAGAGTCCCCGCTCCAGGCGCTGCTTGTAGGCTTCAAAGGTCAGCATCCGGTTTACCGAGAAGTGACGGCCGATATCCCGCAAAAACTCAATGTAGTTCAGACCACCCAGCCAGTCATAGTTGTTGACCATAACCGCTCGACCTTCGGTAAAATCAATCAGCTTGGAGGCGCCGCTCTTGATCGCCTTTTCATTCTCACGGATTTCTTCCAAGGTGATAATTTTACGCATCTCAGTTTTTCCGGAGGGGTCCCCAATCAAGCCTGTTCCACCACCTACCACTACAATCGGCCGGTGGCCGTGCTGCTGCAGGTGAGCCATGGCGTAAAAGGGCACCATATGCCCGATATGCAGGCTACGTGCGGTCGGATCCACCCCGACGTAAAAACTCACACTCTCCTGCTCCATAATCTCGTCAAGCCGATCCAAATCAGTACACTGCTGTAAAAAGCCGCGCTGTTTTAATTCTTCAAGTCCTGATGTCATTCTCAGTCTCTCCTGTAGTTCTTTATCCCTGTTCGTATTTTTTGTACAAGTTCCGAGACTGAAACACGCTCCTGCTTCATCGAATCCCGGTAACGAATTGTAACGGTATTATCTTCTTTCGTATCGTAATCTATGGTGATACAAAAGGGGGTTCCAATTTCATCCTGCCGTCGGTATCGACGACCGATGGCCCCGCTTTGATCGTAAAAGGTAGCATAATCATCGCGTAATTCTTTTTCGATGCTCTTCGCCAGGTCGGCAATTCCGTCTTTTTTTACCAAGGGAAGGACTGCTACAGTTACCGGGGCTACAAGCGGATGAAAATGCATTACGGTCCGGGTTTCACCGTCTTCGAGCTGCTGCTCTTCATAGGCATCGGAGAGAACCATCAGGACCGAACGGGTCAAACCGGCGGAAGTCTCGATTACATACGGGACATAGCGCTCACGGGTCTGGTCGTCGAGGTAGGTCATATCCTTCCGGGAAAACTCGGCGTGACGCGCAAGGTCAAAATCCGTCCGCGAATGAATTCCCTCCAGCTCCTGCCAGCCCATGGGGAAGTAGAACTCGATGTCAAAGGCATCCTTCGCATAATGAGCCAGTTCATCCGGCCCGTGCTGGTGAAAACGCAGCTTGTCCTTGCGAATTCCAAGCTTGTTGTAATAGTTAATCCGCTCGTTCTTCCAGTATTCAAACCATTCCTGATCGTCCCCCGGCTTTACAAAAAACTGCATTTCCATCTGCTCAAACTCAAGGGTACGGAAAATAAAATTCTTGGTAGTTATCTCGTTTCGAAAGGCCTTTCCAACCTGGGCGATTCCGAAGGGTATCCTTACCCGACTGGTCTGCACCACATTTTTGAAATTTACAAAAATGCCCTGGGCAGTCTCCGGTCGAAGATACACAATGTTGTCTTCACTTTTTACCGCCCCCATATAGGTGGAGAACATCAGGTTGAAATCACGGGGTTCGGTAAACTCACCCTTCACGCCACAAACCGGACAAGCTGCTTCCATGTCTATCTGATCGGCCCGAAACCGGCTTTTACAGTTTTTACAGTCGACCAGTGGGTCAGAAAAATTATCCACATGTCCCGATGCTTCCCAGGTGCGCGGATGCATCATGATAGCGGCATCCAAACCTACAATACTGTCATGGAGCTGGGTCATCTCCTTCCACCAAAAATGTTCAACGTTATTCTTCAGCTCTACTCCGAGGGGACCGTAATCCCAGGCACCGGTTAATCCGCCGTAGATCTCGCTTGATTGGTAGACAAAGCCCCGTCGCTTGCACAGCGAAACCAGTTTGTCCATTGTTACTTCAGTTGTTGCCTCTGCCATTATGAAACCTCGCTTTTTAAAAGGGTTATTGCACGGTCGATCCGCTCTAATGTTTTATCCATTCCTAACAGACGTATCGATCCAAATAAGGGCGGCGATGTACGGCTGCCGGTAATCGCCACGCGCACCGGCATCAGCATCGCTCCCAATTTTACTTCAAGTTCCTCTGCTTTCTGCCGCAGAAGCTCCTCTGTACGCTCTTCACCAACCGACTCAAACCCCGCCATAAGCTCTCGGCCGGCCTGCAGTATTTCGATGGTTTTCGCAGCATCGAGTTTCTTTGGTATCAATTCCTCTGCTTCGTAGCCCTCGATTTCTTGAAACAAGAACCGGGAGAGCGGTACAATGTCGGGCAAAAAGTGAAGCCGCTCTTTCATCAAGGGCATCATTTCCCGCAGCTTCTCCATTTCGACCTCCGTGGGGGGGATACCAACAATATTTTCTTTCTGCAGATAAGAAAGCAGCAGTTCAATGAGCTCTTCATCCTTTTTCTCACGGATATACTGACCGTTGAACCACTCCAGCTTTTTATAATCGAAGACCGCCGGCGCCTTGTTCAGTTTTTCCAGCACAAACAGCTCCTCAAGCTCCTCTTTTGTAAAAAACTCACGTTTATCATCGTAAGACCAGCCAAGGAGAGAAATGTAGTTGATGACCGCTTCCGGCAGGTAGCCTTGGCGGCGAAACTCGATCACCGATGTTGCACCATGGCGCTTGGAGAGCTTCTGGCCGTCTTTGCCCATTACCATTGGAAGGTGGCAGTACTGCGGAGGCTCCCAGCCGAAGGCTTCGTACAGGAGAATGTGCAGCGGGCCGGAGGGAATCCACTCTTGGGCGCGCATAATGTGGCTAATGGCCATCAGGTGGTCGTCGACTACATTTGCCAGATGATAGGTGGGAAATCCATCTGATTTCAACAGAACCGGATCGGCGGGGATATCTTTATTCTTTTTTTTCATCTCCCCCAGCAGGATGTCTTCAAAGACAGTAGTCCCTTCCAGGGGCACCTTAAAACGCACTACCGGTTTAAATCCCTGGCGGAGGTACTCCTCCCGCTGATCTTCGGTAAGGTTACGACAGTGACGGTCATAGCCCTGGCCCTTCTTCTCCTGTTTCTGTTGTTCCCGCAGGGCATCTAATCGCTCGGAGCTGCAGAAACAGTAATAGCCATGTCCACTCTCAACTAACTGCTCTGCATAACGGGTGTACAAATCAAAGCGCTCAGACTGGACATACGGGCCATATCCGCCGTCTTTGTTGGGGCCTTCATCCCATTCAATCCCGAGCCACTCGAAGGTATCATACAGATCCTGCAGAGCTTGGTCGTTATAGCGCTCCCTATCTGTATCCTCTACACGGAGAATAAAAGAGCCGCCCTGGGATCGGGCAAAAAAGTAGTTAAACAGAGCTGTGCGCACACCACCGATGTGCTGCAGTCCGGTTGGAGACGGTGCATACCGTACACGTACACTCATATATTAAACCTCTCGTTGCGGTAAGATAGTAGTTACTCTTCACAATTCACGCAATTATACGCTTGCAGAAAAACAGGGTCAAGGAATAGGGTCAGAGAACAGCCACTTTACCGCATCCTGAATGAGTGGAGTCATAACAACAATAGCAATATTATCTTTGCGCTTATCAATAGCCTTCTGCAGTTTATTTTCATTGTAGCGCCGGTGCAGCTCCTCTTTCTGTTGTTCTACCCTGCCGAGTACTTCGTCATCGAGAGTTTTGAACGGATCGAGGGTGTACAAAACCAATACCTTCAGAACCGGATCTCGGACGGCATGAGAAAGGGCTAAGAGTTCCTCACGTCCTTCGGAGTGTTCATGCTGCATTAATTCGCCGAAGGCGTACAGAAACCGTATCCACTGTTGATGCGGAACCTTTTCTGCTTTAAACTCATAAAAGAATTTAACCATGTCGGCATGGTTCTTGTGAAGTACTTTTGGCATTCCCAGTTCAAGGGCAAACTTCTTAACCAAGTTCGGACGTTTTGCACGAAGGGTCTGCTCCAGAGGCTCAATTTTGCTGATATTGCCCGTTACAAAGTATGAGTGAATAAGGGCACGCACATAGGATGTACGGGCATGGCCTTTTTGCATTATCTCATTTTCCAGGAAACGCACTAGATCGGGCCAGTTTTCAGCCTCAAGCAGAGTAAATAATCGCCAGTTCATGAAAAAATAGCTGTCTATTGCTATTATTATGACTAGGAAGATGAGCGGTAAGTACCAGGATGAGGCCCAGAAGCTGCGTGAATATTCGCCTCCCAGCATCATAAACGGCATAAAAATGACAACTGCAAAGGATAAAAGGATGAGAAGGTTGAAAAGTAAAAAAATTAACTTAAATTTCACGCTTTTTTCTCCTATAATATATATGAGAGAGTGTACTTTATACAATTTAAGGGGTCAACGCAGGAGTTCTAATTTTGGAAGTCTTTTGACTTCCAAAATTAGAATAACCACAAACCCTTTAAGATAAATTACTTATCCTAAAGAAAAGGTGAGCATTCTAAATTTGAAAATTTAGAATCGCTGGGGTCAACGGTCACTTATATGAAAAAGGTTTCGGTAAACCAACTACAGGTAAACACCTACATCGATGCTCCGGTCTATCTCGATTCAAAATATATTTTACTCTCTCCGGAAACTCCAATCACCGAAGAGCTCATTAAACGGCTGGAAAAGTGGCATTACGAGCAAGTACTCACCGACGGACTTCCCTCAGGTGCTCCCCCGACCTCTGGAGGAGGGAACGAGGGAGAATCTTTACTGGACCAGGATATAAAGGACCATGAGGCAGAGAAACAGGCAACCGACTTTTTTAACAACATGGTTAAAAAGATCAATGAACTGTTCAATCACTTCCTTGAGAAAGGGCTTATCTATCATGATAGTGTCATTGAGATTGCCAAAGAGATCATGGAAGAGCTAAAACACAATAAGAGATTTTTGCTAAGTGTATATATTCCCGAACGAGAAAACGTCAACTATGTGGTGCCCCACGCAGTCAAGACAGCGGTATTTGCCCTGGCAGTGGCCGACTTTCTACGGCTTCCTCCACACAAGCAGATTGATCTTGGAACTGCGGCTTTGATGCATGAAATCGGAATGCTCCGCATTCCTCCAGAAGTCTACCAGCACGACCGCCGTCTCAGCGAACAAGAGCGAAAAACTATTATAGCCCATCCTGTCATCAGTTATAAAATCCTGAAAGAGGCCGGTTTTCCACCGGCTGTGTGCGTTGCAGTGCTTGAGCATCATGAGTATGTTGATGGTACCGGATATCCACGCAAACTGAAGGGCGATGATATTTCTCTCTACGGAAAAATAGTAGGCGTAGCATCTGCTTATTCGGCAGCAACCTCTAAACGACCCTTTCGTGACGGGCGTGATGGACATACTAGTATCATGGACCTTGCGAAAGAGATGGGCAAACGGTACGATGAGCGTATTCTACGCGCTTTAGTCTACACGCTATCGGTGTATCCAATTGGTACCTATGTTCGCATGTCCAATGGGGCCACAGGGGTTATTGTAAAGACCGATCCAAAGGAGCCCAAACATCCGTTGGTTCGGCTGCTGATAAATGAGAACAAAACCCCCTTCCGCGATCGACCAATCGTTCAGCCGAAAGACAATGATGAAGTTGTCATCGAACGTCCACTTACTAAAAACGAAGTAAAAGAGTTGAAAGAATACATTCAGCAATAACCTCATTACTACTGAAATGAAAGCGATATACAATATGAAAACTACAACAATGAATCGTAAGATTGAACAGTTGCTCCTGTCGCTGCACACAGAAGCTGTTGGATCAAGCAACTATGCAGCTGCAGTCGATGAACTCAAAAATCTAATAACAAGCCCCTATCTTTATCGTGATGATACAAAGTTCAAACTCCCGGAGGGGATGGCGGAGGAGTCTATTATCGTATCGGATGCTCTGGAATCGGTGACTAACGGTATGTATAATCCGGAGGTTCTCAACCGCCTACAGGAGATTACCGGAGACTCACCCTTCTATCCGTGGAAGAACGCCGTATTGTCGATACTCTCCTATTACCAATCCGACCGGGATAATATGCTGCAGCTGCTCGAACAGATACCCGCAGAAAGCCCGCCTGCAGTACTCAAACCAATCCTTCTTCACCTGAGTCGGGTGGACACTGCTACTCCCCCCGCCTCCTGCGCCCATGATCTGATAGAGGCGGTACGCGAAGACCGGGCCTTTCTACAAAGCGCTGTTGAACAGCTCTCAGAGTACCTCGAAGACCAACTGGAAGAGGCTTTCAACGAAACGGCAATGCTTCTGGTGCAGGACCTACTTCCTTCTTATCCACAGGCCGCCCGGCGCCTGGCCTTATGGAGTATGCAGACGGCCGCTGAACAGGAGCATGACCTGAGTTTTATTCTCGGCCGTTTTAAAATAATGTTTGGAGAAGTCGAGGGGCTGCGCCTTACCGCTATCGCCCTTCAATCCATTGAACCGGATATTAGCATACTGTTTTGGCTGCGTTATGCTATTGGAAACTTAGCCTCCGGACTTGTTACTCAGACAGAGTTAGCAGCGCTTCTATCTCTTATTGCCGATATCATTCAGAACTTTCAAAGAGACGACACCTACCTGCAGTTGTATGAAAATCGGGAGTACTCGAGAGGACTGACGTCTCTAGTAAAAAAACTATACGATGAGGTTCAAATTCACCTGCAGGAGGTGGACTCCCCCTTGGATACTTTATTTCAAGCACCTACTCCCCCGCAGGATGCGTACTCCTGGCTGAATCTTTTAGTCCAAATAAACTTAACCGCACCGGTTTCTCTCTCTACCCCACAAGCTCAGGATGTCTCCCGGGCTCAGGAAGAAACCGAAAGTTCTCCGCCAGCAATTGGTACGGAAACAGCACAGCTCAGCGACCCGGCCCAAGACCGGAGTGCACCGCGGCAACTCGAATTATTTTAAGGAGAAACAGTATGAGCATTGACACCGAGAGTATCCGCCGGAGGAAAGCAGAACTTCTGCAACCCCAAGCACTTGATAACCTTAAAGAGTTAGAAAAAATAGTCGAGCCAAAGCCCCACTATGTAGGTCCTGGTCCGTGGCTCAAAGCAATACAAGCGGCGGTAAAGGCGGCAGATCATACTAGGGGAGGACGCAATGTACACAGTTGAGGTAAGCCTGGAGTCAGGTGAACGCCGCGAGTACCCCTATGGTACCCGGGTAAGTACTATTTTTGAGAAAGGTATGAGCAGCCGGGATGCAAACCCGATTGTTGCCGCTTTAGTGAATAACACCCTTACTTCTCTCTCCTACAAGGTAGAGATTAACACTGAGGTCAAACCGGTTCGCCTTTACAGCCATTACGGCAATCGCATCTACCGCCGGTCCCTCAGCTTTCTGTTGGCGAAGGCCTCCCAAGAACTGTTTCCCGACCGACATCTTATTATCGGTCACAGCCTGGGTGATGGTTTTTATTACTATTTTGAAGATCTGTCTTCCGTCTCAGATGAAGATATCCAGCTGCTGGAACAGAAGATGCATTCCCTCGTCCAGCAGGCCCTCCCGATAGAACGTCAGGTACTCTCATACAAGCAGACAGTCGAGTATGTAAGTAAATCAGGTTTAGATGCCACAGAAAAGCTGCTGAAGTATAAAAATGAACCCAAAATCCCGGTATATAACTGCGGCGGTTACATCGACCTCTCCTATGAGCCCTTAGTGGCAAGTACGGACCTCCTGTTTATTTTTGAGCTCCGTAATTACGCTCCCGGATTCTTACTTCGATTCCCGCAGTCTGTAAGCCCGGACAAAATTGCTGAGTTTCAAGATAACCCGGTGCTCTTCTCAATATTCAAGGAGTATAAAGCCTGGGGGAAAATTCTGGATGTAAACTGCACCGGCCGTCTAAATGAGCTTATCGAAAACAGGGAGATTGCCCATTTTATTCAAGTGGCCGAAGGACTGCATGAAAAAAAGATTTCCCTGATAGCCGATCAAATTCATGAACAACGGGACAAAGTGAAGGTAGTACTCATTGCCGGTCCTTCATCCTCCGGTAAAACCACATTTACCAGGCGCCTGGCAATTCAGCTGAGAGTTCTCGGATTCAATCCTGTAATCATCGGCCTGGACGATTACTTTCTTCCGAAAGATCAAACTCCGCTTGATGAACAGGGCAAACCAAATTTCGAAGATCTGCATGCCCTGAATGTAAAACTGTTGAACGACCACCTGCTTTCACTTTTTGACGGCCGGGAGGTTGAGATTCCAATTTTTGATTTTAAGTTGCAGAGACCGAAAGAGCAGGGAACAAAACTGCAGTTTAGCAACCGGAGTATTCTGTTGATGGAGGGAATCCACGGACTCAATCCAAATCTGACTCCAAATATTCCTGAAGAGAGAAAATACAGGGTTTATATCTCAGCCCTTACTCAGCTCAATCTGGATGACCACAACCGAATCTCGACCACCGATAACCGCCTCATTCGACGTATCGTCAGAGACCATCAGTTTCGTGGTAACCCGGCTCTCGGAACCCTGAACATGTGGGATTCCGTCAGGCGCGGCGAGAACAAGAATATTTTTCCCTATCAGAACGAGGCCGACTCCGCCTTTAACTCTGCTCTGGATTACGAACTATCTGTACTAAAACCGTTCGTAGAACCACTGCTTAAGACCGTGAAACCCCATCACGAGATGTACAATGAGGCACGACGACTATTGTCATTCCTGGAAAACTTCAGCCCGATCCCACCGACACTGGTGCCACATCATTCAATCTTACGGGAGTTCGTCGGCGGCAGTATTTTTTACACCTAAAACGGCTAAATAGAAATGGCGCGGGAGTCGCTCATACGGGCTTTTATGTGTTCAAGGTCAATCCAGCTGCTCCAAGAACCCCTTTTGGTAGGAGCGCTCAACATTTCCGGCAGCATTTCTAAAAAATCATTTCTGTCTATCTCATAGGCTCCAAACTGGGTAAGATGCTCGGTGTATACCTGGCAATCAATTAATCCGAAATCCTTCTCTTCCAGCGCCTCAGTCAAAAGAACAAAGGCAGTCTTAGAGGCGTTACTGGTATGGGAGAACATAGATTCACCAAAAAAAACTCGGCCCAGGGAAACTCCGTATAGACCGCCTACCAGCTCCCCCTCCTGCCACACCTCAACTGAATGGGCATAGCCTAAATTGTGGAGATAATTATAAGCCTGCTGCATTTCATTCACAATCCAGGTACCATCCTGTTCTTTTCGGGGTACCTGGGCACATTCGCGTATTACCTCCGGAAAAGCTTGATCTACAGTTATGGTGAAGGAGTTTTTCCGCAATTCCTTTCGGAGTGATCTTGGAATATGCAATTCCTTCGGAATAAGAATAAAGCGAGGGTCGGGGCTCCACCACAGAATGGGACTCTCATCATCATACCACGGAAAAATGCCCTGCCTATATGCAGACAACAGAATTCCCGGGGAGAGATTTCCATGCACAGCTACGATCCCAAGGGGCGAAACATCCTCAAACGAAAATATGAGATGCTGGTCCTCGTTTAGTCGGGGCACATCACGCAGATTCAGCATCGATATGTATCTCCCCTTCGCGAACATCCACCACTGCCTTGCCCCCGTTCTGTAATTTACCAAACAGGACTTCATCTACAAAGTAATCTTTTATCTTCTCCTGTATAAGCCGCGAGATATTTCGTGCGCCGAATTCCGCCGAATATCCGTTATCAGCAAACCACTGTCGAGCAGCATCGGTTACCTCCAGCTGGACCTGCTTCTCTTCAAGCTGCCGGCTAAACTCACGCAGCTCCTTATCTACAATCTGCAGCACAACTTCATTCGGAAGTCGATTGAAGGTGACTACCTTATCCAAACGGTTGCGAAACTCCGGACTGAAGAGACGGTCTACGGCATCACGTATAGCCCCCTCGGAAACCCGCTTTTCCCCAAAACCTATCATCGGCTTGTCTAAATCCCGGGCCCCGGCATTACTGGTCATTATCAACACTATGTTGCGAAAATCGGCATGGCGACCACTGTTGTCGGTGAGAGTAGCATAATCCATTATCTGCAGCAGTATATTGAAAATATCCTGATGGGCTTTCTCTACCTCGTCTAACAACAACACCGCATGGGGCTGTTTGCGAATGGCATCCGTGAGCAGCCCTCCCTCTTCGTAACCGACATAGCCGGGAGGTGAACCTACAAGGCGGCTGACTGTGTGCTTTTCCTGATATTCACTCATATCAAAACGCAAAAGCTCTACTCCCAGAGTTTCGGCTAATTGGCGTGCAAGTTCCGTCTTTCCTACTCCAGTGGGTCCGACAAACAGCAGATTGGCTACAGGGCGGTCGGCTTTTCCAAACCCGGCCCGTGAACGCTTTACCGCCTTGGCCACTGTATCCACGGCCAGGTCCTGCCCATACACCTGTTTTTTCAGGTTTTCATCTAAGTACTGAAGCTGCTCCGTCTCATGAGTAGACACTCGTTTCTCGGGAATCCGAGCAATCTTGGACACAACCCGTTCAATCAGATGCTCATCGATGACTATAGTCGGCTCCGCTTTGGCTTGCTCACTTGGAGGGGCTTGCTCGCTTGGAGGGGTCTGATCACTTGTATCGAGCTCCACTTTCTCCAGGGGCGTGCCAAGCTGTCGCTGAAATGTAAGCATCTGAGTATACGCACCGGCCTCATCAAGCACATCAATTGCTTTATCGGGCAGGTAACGGTCATTTATATACTGATCGGATAAATCTACAATTGCCTCTAGGGCACTGTCCTCGTATTTTACCCCATGATACTCTTCGTAACGTCCACGTATTCCCTTCAGTATTTCCAGGGTTTCATCACGGCTGGTTTCCTGCACTTCGATCTTTTGAAATCGGCGCGAGAGGGCTCGGTCTTTATCAAAGAACTTCTTAAACTCATCATAAGTAGTTGCACCAACGCAGCGGATACTCCCTGATGAAATAGCCGGCTTAAGCAAGTTAGAGGCGTCCATCGCCCCTCCACTGACTGCTCCAGCACCGACTATCGAATGTATCTCATCGATAAAGAGTATTACCTTCTGTTCGGTTTCCAGTTCTTTTAAGACCTGTTTCATTCGCTCTTCGAAATCACCGCGGTATTTTGTACCTGCCAGCATCCCGCCCAAATCGAGGGAGTAGAGCTTATATCCCTTCAATGTTTTCGGCACACGATCTTCTGCAATCCGAGCTGCTAAACCCTCTGCAATCGCCGTCTTGCCGACTCCCGCCTCACCGACCAGCACTGGGTTGTTTTTTAAGCGTCGGCATAAGACCTGGATTGTGCGTTCGACCACACCCTCTCGGCCTATCAGAGTTTCCAGCTCGCCTTGCTCAGAAGCCTGAGTGAGTTCCCGGGTAAAACGCTGCAAAGCAGTTTTACGACGGCGTTTCTTCGTGTGTGCAGCCGAGTCCTGTCCTTCGGACAAATCCTCCGGCGCAAATCCATCTTCCATTTCGCTTTCATCGAGCTCATCGTCAGTGTCCTCAGAATACAACTCATCTTCCGTATCAACCTCAGACTCAGCAAATATTCCTCCATGACTTATCATGCGCAGCAGCTTATAGCGGCTCACCCCCGCATTCTGCAGAAAATAAGAACCGAAGCTCTCCTCCTGATCAAACAGTGAAACCAGGAGGTCCCCTAAATCAACCACGTCCTTTGAGGAGTGTTCGGTATGAAAGATTGCCTGCTCAATGACCTCTTGTACTCCAATAGTTTGTATAGGCTCTGCGTTCTCAACCTTTGGAATATAGGTGCCTAGATAATCCTCTACATCCCTTTTTATGGTGCCGCTGTCGGCTCCACAGCCGTCTATCAACTGTTGGACAGTTTCAAAAAACAGGGCAGCATACAGGATGTGCTCCGGGGTAAGATATTCATTTCGCCGCTCTTTCGCCTCAAGGTATGCGGCGTTAATTACACCTTGTACATCATCCGATATTTTCATTCGGCCTATTACTCCTTCTCAAGTACACATTCCAAGGGATATTCGTTTTCCTTGGCCAATTGCTTGACCTGAACCGTTTTTGTACGGGCAATATCATAGGGAAAACGTCCTACTACCCCGCGCCCTTTCTTATGAACATCCATCATAACCTTAGTTGCCTCAGCCGCCGGCTTATGAAAAACCTTTTGTATAACCCATACGACAAAGTCCATAGTAGTATAGTCATCATTAAGAAGTACTACCTTAAATAAATCGGGCTCTCTGGTTTTATGTTCCTGTTTCTCCTTAATTTCCGTGCCAAGCCCTTTGCGCGTCTCCTCAGCCATTATTGTTCCCCTCAGTTAAATGGTTCAATTTGATGTATATTTAAAGAGTACTCATTCAGAATTCAAGCGTCAACAAGTATAATGAACTGGATCCCAAATTGGCTGCCGGTTCCGCTACCGATTCTCTAAAAAGTTTTGTTTTTTTGTATCCGACTATTCCGGCGGAGCAAAATATCCCAGTTCCCCGCGTCCGCTTCTGCCAAAAACGGAGATCTGCGCTTCAACAGGAAGATAGGCCCGTCCAAAGTCACTGTTGCGGGTGGACCGGTATGAAAGAATATACCGACCGCTGCTATGCTCTAATATTCTTTCTACCATTGGAGCTACACCCCTGGGATTATACAGATAGGTGCTTGATCCTCCAGTCTTTTCGCACAGATAGGCTAACTCCGGCGCAATCTTACCTTGTGGGTTCATAGTAACACAATTGAAGGTGATATCATTGTTCCTCAGATAGTCAAGCAGGTGAATCAGTTCATATGATTGGAAAGCGTGCTCCGGCAGCTTTCCAGTGGATAAAAACACAATTGCTCGCTTTTCTCCGCCGGAGATCAGCGGCCCCGCGGACAAACGCAGCCCCTGGTCAAACTGCCAGTCTTGACTAAAGCTACCTGAAAGCGCTGCTGATCGCACGGCTTCGCCATCCTGGGCAGCTTCAAGCTGCAGCACCGGCTGTGATCCCGCCTGTACCACATTAATATCACCTCTCCGCAACAGTGACGATGCAATATCGGCAGCAGCTTGTCCAATACCCTCTGTATTTTGCTGCATTCCCGGTGAGCCTTCCACCATAAGCGTAATATCTGCTCTCTCCAGCCGGTCAACTGCAGACTCTAACACAGGCTCTTCGACCGGATAGCGAGCCTCGGTGATATAAAAATTGGTCCCCTCAAGTCCCACATACGGCTCCCCGGTACGCCGCTGAACAGTGATATCGAGGAAAACTTCCGGAAAGTTTTCTGCATTGACTCGATTAATGCGCACAAACAAACCCGAATACATCCGGCTGAAATCGGCTTGCATCGAAACTATGTTCTGATTGAAATCGGCAATTAATAAATTATCGTTGACATCTCGACTTGCCGAGACAATTTTGACCCGCCTCCCATTAAGCCTGCTAAGCGGTGTGAAAGCACGACTTTCAAGATCAAGCAGGAGTACTTGCTCTTCATCCGCTATTATCAACTGTTGCGAACTGTAAAGCGAGAGGCCTTCGGGACTCTTCAGATATGAACTCGTGAGAGTAACCAGAAAATTCCCGCTTGCATCGAATACATCAACTGCCGAACGATTTTTGTCGGCTACGTATACAAAATCTTCATGAGCCAGTATTCCGGTGGGCTGCTGAAACCCTTCGAAATCAGCAGTCTTTCGGCCGAAGGAGAGAATAAAATTTCCTTCATAATCAAACTTTGCTACCCGGCGGTTTCCCTGATCAGTAACATACAGATACCCATTCTTATCATCACTGATAAACTGCGGCCCCAAAAGCTGCCCCTGACCGGTACCGGTTTGACCAAAACGTTTTAACACCCGACCGGTGGGAGTGCAATGAACAATTCTGTCACCTGCAAATTCAGTTATAAAAAGACCTTCATCCGGGTTTGCAGTAATATCAAAGGGGTGGTTCAAACCCTCAATACCGCCCCTCAAAGAACGCTTCAGTCCGCCATTAGCCGAGAACTCAAGTACTTCGTTAGTTGCAAAAGATACAGTGTAAAAACCACCGGTGCTGTTCGGATGCACAGCTGTCGGTCGTTTAAAGACCTGTACATCATTCTGTATTCCCTCTATCTTTTCAAACTCGACAAACTTAGGCCCCTCTTTCGGCTCTGTGGGCTGCTCTCGTTGGTAGGTGAGGATACGAACCATTTGTTCCATGGCGGCACTTAGTCCCCCATCCTCCATCATACGACTCCACATATCTATTGCAGTCGAAGTGAATCCGTTTCTATAATAGGTACGGGCCAGCCAGGATTGAGCTAACGAAAAACCGGGTTTCAGGGAAAGACTTTTCTCCAGCGAGAGCAGCGCCTTATTGTATTCACCACGGTGAAATGCACGTATTCCATAGCGCAATTCTCTTTCAGCGTAAACTTGATCCATATCGATGGTATTCACATCTTCTTGGGCAGCAGTCGTGTGTATACCCATCACTCCCAAGACTAGCAAAATCAGAGCGTATTTCCAGATTCCCCGTCTTCCGTACATGCTCCCTCCTCTAATCAATCGCTCCAATCTCCTTTGCTACCGCCTTCAGATGACTCTTAATTATAGGGTGATCATCAGAGAGTTGATACGCCCGCTTTATATAGCGATGTGCTTCACTAAATTTACCAAGTTTGTAATACACCCACCCTAAAGAATCAAGGTACGCAGCTTGTTCCGGTTGTTTTCGGACAGCCTGTTTGCAGAGGTCCAGCGCCTTGTCTAGGTTATACCCCTCTTCAGCCTCAATATATCCACTACTGTTAAGAACATTAGGATTTTCAGGATCCAGCTCCATTGCCATATTTATATATTTAAGACTCTCATCGCTGCGCTGTTGTTGAAACAAAAGGTATGAGTATACCGAATATACCTGCACCGAGGCATACCCGCCGTCAATCAACTGCTTTATCTCATACTCCGCCAGAGAATACCGTTCAGTATTAGTATAGATAACAGCTAGGAGAAGACGACACTGATACAAATGCAGGAAATCAGGATGAGTGGTAACGACCTGCTCAAGATACAGGAGAGCCTCGTCGTACTGTTCCGTTTGGCTGTAGCAGAGCCCTAGATAATAAGAGAGTTCCGGATTCTCGGCCGGATCTTCATCAACCGAGAGTAAGACCGCCAACGCTTTTTGATAACGTTTGGCCTTGTAGAGCCGCTTGGCGGTTTCGAACGCTTTCCCCATCTTATGCACCCTTACACTGATTTAATCTTAGCTTACTCAATATCAAATTGAGCTTCTTGGTAGGTATGTATCACCTCGTGATTCATCGGGTGAAGGTAGACCGGAGAGACTGATATCTTACCGGCCTGTACCGCATTCCAGTCGCTTCCCTCCTCCTCTCGTGCATGAATCGATTCTCCAGTAAGAAAATAGTACTTATCCCCGTTTGGGCTTTGAAAAAACTCAGCTTTATCACTGTAAATGCGTCGGGATGGATGAGTTATTGAAACTGCATTTACCTGACTCGAGGGTGGAGGAAAATTTATGTTGATAAAGTGATCAGAACTCCACAGTTCTAGTAACAGCTGGATATTGTTGTGAACAAATTGTGCAGCTTTTTCAAAGGGGAAGGGAGGCTTAATGGGAGCAACCGACACGGCGATACTGGGAATTCCTACTAAAGCCCCCTGTCGAGCAGCTGCGCAGGTTCCTGAGTAAATTATATCGGTACCTAAATTCGGGCCTCGATTTATTCCCGAAATGATAATATCCGGTTGCATGGGCAATGCTCCGAGAAGTGAATATAGGACGGTATCCGCCGGGGTTCCGTCACATGCATACATTCGGGCAGCCACCTGCCGGAAGCGGACCGGATCTCTTAGGGTAATTGAGTGACTCATACCGCTCCGTTCACGATCCGGGGCGGTAACCCACACCTCGTGCTCTTTCTCCAGCTCCCCTTTAAGGGTAAGCAATCCGGGACTCTCTATTCCGTCATCGTTACTAATTAGTATTCGCATTGTTCCAATTATAAGACAGATTACCCTGCTTTGAAAACTGAATTATTCAGAATATACGATACGAGCCCCTTTTTGAGGGGAAATAATATAATATACAGGGTGAAAACCGAAAATATGCTCGTATTCATCTAACCGTTTCTGATAACCGGGCAGGGCATCCTTATGACACAGGGTCAGCGTACAGCCGCCAAAACCGGGCCCGATTAACCGAGATCCGTAACAGCCGTCTACTTCCATAGCCCGTTTTACCAACCAGTCTACTTCAGGACATGAAACCTCGAAGTTATCACGCAGGCTTTCATGGGAGCGGTGCATAAGCTTACCAAAGGCCGGTCCGTCGCCGGTTTTCAACAGATGTTTTGCCTCTTTAACTCTTTCATTCTCCTGGACCACATGCATGCAAAGCCGTCGCGAGGATTCCGGAAGCAGCCCCATTCCCGCACGAAGATCTTGACGGGTTAAATCTCGCAGCGATTTCTGCTGGTCCCGCTCACGTAAGAGCTCAACGCTGTCATTACAAATTTCGTACCGTTCCTCAAGCTCCTCCTGTATTCCGGTCTGCTTTACACCGCTTTCAGTCAGTACAAAAATCATATCCTTAAAACTGAAAGGAACAAACTGGAAATCAAGACTCCGTAAATCGATAAACACCGCACTCCCCTCGCGGGAATAGAACGTAGTAAGCTGATCGGTGATCTTCTCGCGTTTACCGATAAAGGCGGTTTCGGAAAGATATGCCAGCTGTACCAGCTGGATATCTTGTAGATCCAGTTGGAAAGCCTCTCGTGTTGCAAGAGCTGCAGCAATTCCCAGAGCAGCTGACGACCCCAGCCCTACCTCCTTGGGAATCACCCCCATAATACTGATATTCATCCCCTTGAAGGATGATCCCAACTGCATTATTTCGTAGAGAACACCCTTTAAGTAATTAGCCCAGCGGTCTTCCCGTTTGTATTTCAAATTTGCGATAGTAGTCCGCTTTCGTTCATTAAGATCAACCGAATAAAAGCGTAAAGATGTGTCGTTTCTTTTTGAAATTGCAACTTTTACGGATAAATGTAACCCAATTTGAAGTACATATCCATCATGAAAGTCAGTATGCTCCCCCATCAAGTTGACAACACCAGGGGCTTCAGCAATTACTTTCGGTTCCTCTCCATATTCAGCTGCATGATGAGAGAAAATTTCATCCATTTATTTACCTTAATCCCATATTTATTGGGTCACTCTCATCTTAAAAGAAAAACACTTTGAATGCAACAAAAAAAGGCCACTGGGACAAATTGCCCAATGGCCTCTCATGATACAATGTAACTCGACTTCTACTTGATGCCGTATTTGCGTTTGAAACGCTCAACACGTCCGGCGGTGTCAACAAGCTTCTGCTTACCGGTAAAAAACGGATGGCACTGTGAGCAAATTTCAACCTCAATGTCTTTAGCTGTGGAACGAGTCTGGATCTCGTTTCCACATGCACACCGGATAGTAGTGAGTTCGTATTTGGGATGAATTCCCGCTTTCATAATACTCCTCCCTGGTGCTAATAAGAAAATTGCTGAGAGCAATTTTCATTGTTTCGGTTGCCGCAAAGCGGCATGTGAAACTATTTATAAGATATTCTCTGCCCGAGATTAAAATCCCACAGAAAATCTCTTTTCAAACTTATACTAAAATAGCCTAACAGAGTGTAATATAACATATTACACTTACAAATTCCAGTCTTGCTTACATTGCGTACGTAGTAAGTGGGTATCGTTTATTGTCCTGCCGTAGTGGTGTTCATCGAGCGTAAAAAGGCTTCATTAGTTTTGGTTTTACGCATTCTATCCACCAGCATCTCAATAATCTCCATATCATCCATGGGATTGATTACTTTACGCAATACCCACATTTTGTTGAGTTCCTCTTCGGTAAGCAGAAGTTCTTCTTTTCGTGTTCCCGAGCGTTTGATATTGATAGCCGGGTACACCCGACGATCAGCCATTCGGCGATCAAGCTGGATTTCCATATTTCCGGTTCCTTTGAACTCTTCAAAAATAACTTCATCCATCCGCGAGCCTGTGTCTACCAGTGCGGTGGCAACTATAGTCAAGCTGCCTCCGTTTTCGGTGTTACGGGCCGCACCGAAGAAGCGCTTCGGCTTGTGCAGGGCGTTTGAATCAACACCTCCGGAGAGAATCTTGCCGCTGGTAGGAACCGTCTGGTTATAGGCTCGGGCTAAGCGGGTAATTGAATCGAGCAAAATAACTACGTCATGTTTGTGTTCTACTAATCTTTTAGCCTTCTCAATAACCATTTCGGCTACCTGTACATGGCGACTCGCCTGTTCGTCGAAAGTCGATGCAATAACCTCGCCGTTTACACTGCGGCGCATATCCGTAACCTCTTCCGGACGTTCATCGATCAACAGCACTATTAAAAACACATCGGGATGATTGGTGGTAATTGCATTGGCAATCTTCTGCATTAGGATAGTTTTACCGGTTCGCGGAGGGGAGACAATCAGGCCACGCTGCCCTTTTCCGATCGGGCAGAACAGGTTGATCATCCTGGTCGAGGTGTCTCCGCTTGTCAACTCCATGTCGAAACGCTCCATGGGGTATAGAGGGGTAAGATTATCAAAGGGAACCCTTGTTTGTGCAACCGAAGGGTCGTCAGAGTTTACAAACTCGACTCTCAGCATCGCAAAAAAGCGCTCTCCCTCTTTAGGCGGGCGAATCTGGCCACCAACCGTATCACCAGTGCGCAGGTTAAACAGACGTATCTGTGACGGGGAAATATAGATATCATCTGGCCCGGGCAAATAACTATTCTGGGGTGAACGCAGAAAACCATAGCCATCCGGCAGAATTTCAAGCGAACCATAGGCGTGTATCTGCCCGCCCTGTTGGGTATGGGCTTTAAGAACAGAAAAAATGAGGTCCTGTTTTTTCATCGACACCATGGTGTCGCGATTCAATCCTTCCTGACTGGCAAAATCACGCAGCTGAGGAACCGACATCTTCGAAAGTTCATTGATGCTCAGTTTGCCGACCAAATTATTCTCTTTGCTATTCTCTTTGCTATTCTCTTTCTGCTTGTCCGAAGACTTGTTTCTATCGGAGTTATGCCCCTGACGGTTATCTCTTCCGGAATTTCTACTTTTAGATTTTCGTTTGTTAATTCCCTGATTCTTAATGAGTTCATCCGCCGAGGGAATATCCTGGTTATCATCAACCACAGGCTTGCCGAGTACTGCTTTGAGCGCTTTCGGCACTTGCAGCGCTTTCGGCGGCTTGGTTTCCTTCTTCCTGCTCAGATTCATTATTATCTTTGATTAGTTCTACCCGAACTTTCTTCTTTCTGGGCCGTTTTTTCTGGTGTCCAGAGTTAGATCCATTTTGAGATGCAGTTTGAGTACCGCTATCCGTCTCGTAGTTAGTCATACTATCCTCACTTTCAGTTTCCTGATTTTTTCTATTTTGGGTATCAGTATCACCCTGAGTGTTTTCGTCTTCATCAAAATTGAGTGATTCTTGTTTTTTTCCGTTTTCAGCCATCAGAAAACTCCGTTTATCTGGGTTTTATATATGATGTTTGGGTCGAGAACCTTCAGATAGTACATACATATGAAAGTCCTTATATTGCCGAAAAACTAATTATCTATGCTGTATTTGATTAGTTTTTCTAAAGGCTTTGGGAATATCCAAAATCTTTGTTTTTCGATATTCCCTTATGTAAAAAATTTTGTTCTTTGTACGGAGGTTGTTTTAAGACAGACTCAACTATAGTGCCAGTACTGCACCATGTCAAGGCTTTCCGGTTTCCGTACCATTATCTCCGTCAATAACAGGGCCGCTACTGCAGCTCGTCGTCGAACAATATCTCTACGGCTGCCGAATGTAAAATGAAAGGCCCTTGAATGAATAGTCCGTTGCTTAGTCCGCCGCGAGACAGCTATCCACACAGTACCTACCGGTTTTTCCGTGGTGCCCCCCGAGGGTCCTGCTATTCCCGATACAGCTACCGATACATCGGCAGTACTCTTTTCTAAAGCACCCTCCGCCATTTCTAGTACCGCAGGCTCCGAAACCGCGCCGCTTGTCTCTAATGTACTGTGGCCAACTCCCACTGCACTCTGCTTGGCTTTATTATCATAAGTAATAAAACCTCCCCAGTAGCCTTCCGAACTCCCGGGAATATTGGTTATTAGGGCACCGATTATGCCACCCGTACACGACTCAACACTCGCCAGTTGCGCCTCAGCCTGCTTCAAAGTTTCAAGCAGTAATGCAGCTGCCTCATTATCTCCTCTGCGTACCAAAGCTTCGCCGAACTCATGCTGAAGTTTATCTATAAACTCTTCACGCTGCTGTGACGTACCGCCTACGAGGTACAAACTAATCCGGTGTGCCTGGAAGCGGGTTCTCCATTGAACCTCGGGTACACTACGGCCGGTTTTCAAGCAGGCATCTTCAAGCATCGCCTCCGGTATAAGAAAGCAACTGACTTCTGTCTCGGCCTGGGCGTTTAACTGCAGCTGTTCAACCAGCACCGGCCGCAGTAAATGCTGAAACAATGGTTCAAGCTCACGCGGAGGGCCCGGCAGGGCTGCTATTAGACAGCTGTTAACCTTTCCCCAGATACCGGGAGCGGTTCCGTTTGCATTCGGTAACACCTGAAACCCTTCAGGTACCATTGCCTGCTTGCGGTTGGCTTCAGCTTTTGAAAGACCATAGCGGCTTTTTAGTTCTTCCCACAAAACATTATCGAACAAAAGGGAAATTCCCGCAGCCTCTGAAATAGCTTCACGGGTCAAGTCATCACTGGTCGGCCCTAAACCTCCGGTTATCAACACTAACCCGTGCGTCTCCACCAGCGTACGCACGGCTGGGATTACTTCCGGTTCATCTTGCATGAGCCAAATTCTCTTGACCTGCACACCCATAGCACTTAATTCGGAGGCAAGGAATCTACCATGTGTATCCTGGATAACCCCAGAAGTTATTTCGGTTCCCAATGACAAAATTGCTGCAGTTAGTGTAGGTATATTAGGCACTGCTTACCGTTTTCTTCAAGGTATCCACCGAAGCTGAAAAGATATCGACGGTATCCGGATCTTTTATCATCTCGCATTTTCCTTCAAAACTTACTCCGTCGGATATGCGAAGTTTGCTTGTTTTCACATTACCTGCCAATGTGCACGTTTCGAGCATTTCAACCTTTTCTTTGGCAATTATATTGCCCTCAACATGGCCGGCAATGACCACTGTAGTTGCTTTAATATCGGCCACTACATGGGCTCCCTCTTCTATAAACAGGACTCCTGAGGATTCAATCTCTCCCTCAAAATACCCATCTATTTTCAAGGCGTCTGAGAAAGTGAGCTTTCCGAAAAGTCGTGTTGTAGTGCCCAGTACTGTAGTAAACTCTTTTTCTTTTCGTCGACTATAACTTCGTGCCATTTCTTAGTCTACCTAATTAAAATTACCATTAAACGTAATTTTAAATATGTGTTGATCAGATTTTCCTTTTGCAATGGTATTACTTAGTTTTCATCACAAACACCCCATCCCAATCTTCGGGAGGAGGATTTTCAATATAATGTTTACAGCGAGCATAATACACTTTAGAAGGCCCGTCTTCAGGATCAACTTTAAGGGCTTTTGCAAAAAAATCTTTAGCTGCCTCAAAATTCATCAATTTGTACTGTTTTCGTCCTTCCGCAAAGAGGTTGAGGACCTCTTGTTTACTCTCGGCTATCAACCTTTACCTCTTTCATACTATCTTCATGTTCCTGAAGCTGTATAAAATGTTCCTGCAGTTTTGAATCAAGTTCACGCAGGGCCTGTTCGTCGTCACGGGCATTGACGTCTTTTAATTTAAGCTCATCGATGTCTTGCTCTAACTTTTCTATCGAAGTTCTCACTCCGGAAACTTGTTCTTTTACAAACTTTATAAACTCGTCCTTTTCGGACGCCCTTTTCTCATCTGTGGAAACCTCATTAGCTTTTGCTTCAACCTGCGCTATCGGTTCTTTAAGATTATTCAAAAAATCAATGAATGTAGTCGAAATTTTTTCAGACAAATCAATCCTTCGCTGTTTTAGCTCCATCCGGTCGGACATTCTTCGACTACGCAGAACTGCACGTATCCTGGCTAACACTTCAGAAAAATTAAAGGGCTTGGTAATGTAATCCTCCACCCCAAGTTCAAATCCTTCAACCTTATCCTTTACATCGTCCATTGCCGAAAACATAATAATTGGTATGTTTCTATAATCGCTGTAGGTCTGATCTTTCTTTAACAGCCGTGTTACCTGCCAACCGGATAATTTCGGCATAACGTTATCTAATATAATAAGATCAGGGTTATATCCGGTAACCTTCTCCAAAGCATCTTCACCGTCTTCTGAAGTAAGGACCTCAAACCCAAGTTTACCCAACATCAGTTGAAAAAATCTAGATTTACTGGTTCATCATCTACAATTAGGATCTTTGTCTTTTCTTCCATATCTTCATCTTCCTATAGAAATCCACAGTTGTCAATCATCTCTGCGAGGAACTATACGAACTACAATTCCTGAAAGAAGCACAAGGCCGGACAAAACAATCGCAATAACCGGGAAATAATTTCCCCAACGAGTGTAAGGTGTAGTACGTTCGGTGTATATCGGTACCGAACTAATCATATAATCCCGCACAAAGGGGTCCATCATATCAATGATCCGCCCATCAGGGTCTATAGTGGCGGTCATTCCTGAATTCGTACCCCTGACTAAACTTCGACGGTTCTCAATAGCCCTGAAGACAGCCATTCCAAGGTGCTGCATTTGTGATGCCACCGACCCCGACCAGGAATCGTTGGTCATATTTACAATTACTTCGGCCCCTTCGCGAACAAACCGTCGCGAAATATATCCAAATACATCCTCAAAGCAGATGGGAGTAGAAAATTTTACTCCTCCCACCTCAAACACGGTATACTCCGTCCCCTCTTCCCAAAAATGATAATCCTTTTCCAAGAGTAATTGATAAAACCTTGGAAAAATATGACCATAGGGAAAGTGTTCCGTAAAGGGAACTAAGTGGGTTTTCCGGTAGGTTTCCTTAAGCTCATTTTCGTGATACAGCAGGACCGCATTATAATCTACCCGATTATAACTTCCATCCGCTGCAACCGGCGGCAGGTTTGGATCGGCAAGCTGCCCGTCATCGTTTCCGGTTAAGAAGGGTACCGATTGGCCCTGCATAAACTCACGAAAATCTCTAACAAGTGCATACCTATCCCCATCGGTGCGGTATTTCGTATGCCAGTCGACACCAGGAACAAAAGCAGTTTCAGACCAGATTACAATTTCCGGATTATGCTCTAATGCCTGCTCGCTGAGCGTTTTCAGGCTGTCCAGATTTCTCCGGTATGTGCGTACCCCTCCCGCCCAGGTATCGGCATTGTGCTGAATCAATGCAACTTTCCATTGCTGATGATCTGAGTAATCCTGTTGTACGGCAACACCATAGATTAAAGTAATAAGCATTAACCCGGCATATCCACCGAGTTCGAGCTTATGGAGCATGATAAAGCCGCGCAGACCTTGAAGTCCATCTTTTATCGCGTTACCTATATAAGCGGAAAAGAACACTACCAGCGCTGATACACCCCAAAAGCCGGTGAGTGCGGATATTTGTATAAAAGGAATAAACTGGTACTGGGAATATCCAATATTTCCATAGGGATATCCTAAATATCCCTTTGATCTTAGGTACTCATACCCAATCCATATCAATACTTGAATAAGATATCCGTACCGTGGGAATAGTGTATCCGCCAGTTTCAGTAGAGGAAACACAATAAGAAAGTATACCGCATAAATTGTGGGCACAATTAGAATCGCGAGTGGATGAAATGTCGATAACCAGAAGTTAAACAGGGCATACGAAAGGAATCCGTACAGCACACCGTACACTGCAATTAATTTCCAGCTGCTGCGGTGTACTAATACAAATACAGGAACCAGGGCGATAAAAGCAAGTGCTCCAAAGCCCTCCTCCGATACAAAACTGGGAAAAGACAGAGCAAACAGAAGAGCTCCGCCTACTAATAAAACTAACTAATCTCAATTTTTTTGCCTGCAATTTTTTTGACGGTCGGTTTCCATGAAGCTTGTGCTGATAATGCCGTTTTCACTTTAAGAGTTCCAATGCCGAAAGGTTTATTTTTCACTCCGTAGAGGCCATGCAAGCTGCTTAAGCTCTTTTCCAGGACGAAATACAGCTACCCCATGGGTGTCGACCGGTACAATTTCGCCGGTCTTGGGGTTTCGAGCCTTCTCACGTCCCTTGCGGGTACGAATTTCAAAAGTTCCAAAACCCCTTAACTCAATTACTCGATCGTCCTGAAGAGCTTCTTTAAGCTCTTCGAAAAACTCATCGATGACATCGTGAATCTCATTACGACTCACACTCAGCTTTTCATGGATCTGATCGATAATTTCTGCCTTTGTCAATTTATTTCTATCCATGATCCGCCTCTCATCTTAAAAATATTACGATTGTACCTTTAATGAATTCAGCTTCTTCCGCATGCGCGATTTTGTCCGCGCTGCAGCGTTTTTATGAAAAACGCCTTTTCTCGATACTCGATCAATAAGCCGTTCTGCCTCAGCATACGCCTTTTGTGCATCTTCCGGGTTATTGCCTTTTACTGCTAACTGAAATTTTCTTTGAGCCGTTCTTACTCCGCTGCGTGCAGCACGGTTACGCAATCTGCGTTTCAAATTCTGTCGTTGTCTTTTTTCTGCTGATAGTCCTGCCAAGCGCCTATCCTCCATTCTATATAAATAATTATAAGTAAATCTTGTTCCAATTTATCTGCGGTAGCACAAGCTACCAAATTACTTCAGTACTGTCAAGTAATTATATCATCAATCTTTACATTCCAATAGCGGGAAGTTTCATTCCAGCTGAAGTTTTCTTCCGGTACATCAAGAGTCCTTCCATCCCTAGACTGAAGCCTAATCCTTTTAGCAAGAATGTTCACTTCTGTTACCTTGAAATCGTCGTTTTTCACTCGAATTCGGTTACCCTCTTGGGGCAGACGGTTTTTCTCTTCCTTGTAAAAGTCATATTCATAGGCTAAACAGCAGAGCAGCCGTCCACAGGGGCCTGAAATTTTCATAGAATTGAGTGAAAGGTTCTGTTCTTTGGCCATTTTTATGGAAACCGGATTTAGCTTGTCCGTCACCCCATTGCAGCAATAATCCCGGCCGCATACGGCCAAACCGCCCAGTACCCTGGACTCGTCTCTTACTCCGATCTGCCGCAGTTCGATCCGCATCTTAAACACCGCCACTAGGTCCTTCACCAGTTCACGGAAATCTACCCGGGCATCGGCTGTAAAAAAGAACAGAATTTTCGGCTCATCAACCATATAATGCGCCGCTACCAGCTTCATATCTAAATTATGATTCTTAATCTTTTCCCGGCAGATATCCAATGCTTCTGCCTCTTTTTCGAGGTTTTTCTCATATTCACTTATATCCTGGCTGGAGGCACGACGGGAGACCTCCTCGACGTCCTTCATGTCATAGTTCTCGACATGCTTGATATGACCAAGCACATAGGCAAGGTCTTTTCCATAACGACCGGGCACCACCAGATAATCGCCCTTCTCAAAAACTTCGCTCAAGGGATTAGTATGAATCGTGTTCTCCATCCAGCGAACAAATTTTACCAGCAGTACTTTAGAGCTGTTCTGAACCTGTTCTTCAGACAGATGTGCAGTACCCTTCCACCACCTTTTCGCTGGAGCCCTCCTGTTCGGCACCATTCATAGACTGGATATCATTATCGCTCATGCGTAAAACTCCTTTAATGCAGTAAATCTACTATCATGCCATTAATTTCTTCTACACGTTTTAAAATGTCAAGTTGTGTAAATTGGCTCTGCAAAATTCCGGAAGCAAGCTGCTCCAGTCTTTCATTGACCACTTTGATGATAGTAAACTTCTTTTGCTTCTTCAATGGATGGTAATGTGCACCTTCGATCTGTTCAGCTTCCAGGGCGTGCTTTGAAATATACTGTAGAAAATCGCTTACCGCCTTTCGATAGTCCTTTATATTGCCCAGAGAAGGACTTTCCTTCAACTGCTCGCCACTGCTGTGCAGCTGATCAACCAGCTCTTCTATATCCGCATCAATATGCGCCGGATATTTACCACCCACCGGGGACAATTGCCGTTCCTGCTGTTCCGAGACAATCCTAGAAAAATGAGGCACTCCTTCAGATGATTGTGTCTTTTCCTTTGACGGGGTATTCCTGGGCCATTTAAAACGATTGTTTTTTAAAGGATCGATTGGTTCCATTAGCCGGATTTATAAAGGGGGTTGTAGCGATCGATCGATTGCTCGGCTGTATCTTGTGAATATGAGGAATCTGAATAGTCGGTTTCTTGATTTTTCTGTTTTTCTTGAAAACTGAGTATTTTACAGCGCCCGTTCAACACAACGCCGTCTTCGACCATTAAGCGAGGCGTAGTAACATTGCCGAGCACCATTCCGGTTGAAAGAACAACCACCTTTTCAGTGGAGTAAATATCGCCTTTCACAACCCCGCCGACTACTACAGTACCGGCATGGATCGAACATTCCGCCCGTCCGTTACGACCAATTAGTACTTTATCGGCCTTTTCGATATTCCCTCGAAAATCACCATCTATGCGGAATAATCCACTCATAGAGATGTCACCTGAAAATGAGGCTCCCTCTCCAATAATAGAATTGATAAATACACCATTTAAGTCTAGTTGTTCACTCATGAGTTTTCCGTATTAATTTATCTAAGATCAGCTTGTACATTTAAGAAACGCTCAGGGTCTACTACCTGAGCACCAATACGTACCTCAAAATGGAGATGCGGACCGGTAGACATGCCTGTGTTACCCATGGTACCAATTTTTTGTCCCTGTGTCACGACATCACCCTCTTCAACGTACACGTTATCAAGGTGCGCATACTTGGTGGCAAAACCGTACGCATGACGTATCACTATGTAGTTTCCAAAGCCCATTGGCTCATACTTTCTTTCTATAACTTTTCCATTTGCCGCTGCAACGTGATCAAACCTGCCGGTAGGCAGCATATCTAGAACCTCTTGCGGTGCAGATACCATTGCTGGGTAAAGGGGTGAACCTCAGGACCAAAATAGTTGGTAATACGCCCGATACCCCCGCTCACCGGCCAGTAGGTGGGCAATTCTACTAATAAGTCGCCCTGCGACTTGAGTAGATTCTGGACTTTGTCTAAAGATTCGGTAGAGGCCTGCATAAACTCTTTTATATTGCGCAATTCACTTACTTCACGCATAATACCGCTATCCTGCTCTTCTAAATTGATGAACGAGGATAGATCGCCTGCAGCGGCAGTAGTCTCATTCTCATCTTCCGTAAAAACCCCGAAGGAGCCGAGAGTATTTACAAGAGAGTGCTCGAAGTCGCGAGATACCTGCCGCAATTCGACAATCTCATCGCGCACCATCTCTAGAATTTGCCTCGCGTATTTTGCAAATTTGACTGATTCCGCACTAACATATTGGAAAGGCCGCTGAAACGAGTAGAAAAGGTAAAAAAAGCAGCCAATAGACCTACAAACAGAATTCCAAAGAATATGAGTGAGAAAACAGAGACGTGGAAGTTAAATATTTTTCGCTCAGAGTGGGGAATCAGCATTACAGTAAAACGCTGCTTTACCTAGGGAAATGAGTTTTTGTATTCCCCCGGCTATTGTCGAGAAAAACCTGGAGAAGATCCGTAGAATAAAATCATAAAGCCTTTTTTCTACTTTTTTGTACTGATTTGCCGGGGACATCCTTACTCCTCACTGTGCTGTTTACTACAGTAAACCGTTAAAAGGTTACCACGCCTAAAAAAAATTGTCAAATACAATTGACCGCTCCTACGTTTCATGCTATTGTGCAGCTATATTAGTAAAAGCCACACAAAAATCTTATTAAAATCGGAAAAGAACTATGCAGTTATTTGATACCCATGCACACATTGGATTAATAAACGAAGATCCAATCGAACAGTTGTTAATCGTACAGGAAGCTAAACAGTCGGACGTAAAAAAAGTCATGAGCATATGTAATAGCCTTTACGATTTTTTTCAGGTCTACCGAAACCACTGAAAACGGCAAAAACGGTGTATACCACAGCATCGGTGTCTCACCATCCGAAGTTATCAATCCCGGAAAAGATTGGGCCCTCCAAATTGAGGAAGGCAGCCAGAAAGACCGGGTGGTTGCACTTGGAGAAATCGGATTGGACTACTGTGGAAAATTGGGGCAGGGCAAGACAGTCAAATTGAGCTTTTTATTCATCAACTTGAGCTGGCCGACCAAATAGAACTGCCGGTCATCATTCACAATCGCGAGGCCGGCGAAGATGTTCTAAATATCCTGAAGGATAAGCTACCTCCCAGAGGTGGTGTGCTGCACTGCTATTCGGAAGATTGGAAGTACGCCCAGGAAGCCCTCAAGCTGAATCTCTACATCTCCTTTGCAGGTAATGTAACCTATAGAAATGCACGGAACCTGCACGAGACAGCAAAAAACATGCCCCTTGATCGCATGCTCATCGAAACTGAGAGTCCCTTTATGGTACCGGCTCAATACCGCGGCAAACGCAACCGTCCATCTTATCTGGGAGCCA
The DNA here is from genome assembly GCA_034520965.1 of Spirochaetia bacterium. Taxonomy (GTDB): domain Bacteria; phylum Spirochaetota; class Spirochaetia; order DSM-16054; family Sediminispirochaetaceae; genus DSBN01. The sequence continues at coordinate 396,441 of JAXHMY010000001.1, forward strand.
CAGCCGAGTTTATCGCTGAACTGCGTGAGGAACCGCTGGAAGAAGTAGCGGAGCACCCTCTACGACGACGGCCTCTGGCGTTCTTGGCATCTCAGAGTAAGAGCAGGCGCCGCTTTCCATGAAAAATTCCTTATATCACAGTATTCAACTGCCCGGATTAACCCTTCCGGGCAATCTCCTCAGCCCCCTGGCCGGTTACACCAGCGTTTGGGAAATAGCTACAAACTACGGGGCAGACTTCTGTTATACCGAAATGGTTTCGGCCGAAGCGATCGCTCGCGGGAACCAAAAAACACACGACCTCATGGAACGGGGGGACAGTGAAGAGGCGCTGGGCATACAAATATTCCTCTCCCGGCCCGACCAAGCTGAGCGTGCGCTCCCCGGAATACTCAGTTACTCTCCTAGCCTGATCGACATAAACTGCGGCTGTCCCGTACCAAAAGTAGTGAAAACCGGTGCCGGCGCCTCCCTTATGCAGCAGCCTGATAGGATATACGCAATTGTTCGTAGTCTCAGTTCTGCCACTGAAATTCCCATCACGGTCAAAATACGCTCCGGCTGGAATGAGTCATCGATAAACTTTGAAGAAGCGGGCAGAGCTGCTGTAGAAGGCGGGGCTTCGATGCTGGGAATCCATGCCCGCACCCGACTTCAGGGCTACTCAGGCAGTTCCCGCTGGGAGCATATCGCCAGGTTGGCGGAACTCCTGCCGGTCCCTAGTCGTTGGAGATCGCGAAGCCTCTCAGCCCTCAGTTCAGCTGTGGACATGCTGCAGCAGACCGGATGTGCCGGAGTTATGTTCGCCGCCGGAGCGATTCGGGAACCCCACGGTTTCCCAGACAGACCCGCAATCCTGCTTTCAGGGGTGCAGCCAAATGGCCTTGCACGCACGGATGGTGCCGCTCGGGCTGATGCAGGCGGAGCGGACCCAGATGGAGGCGCGGGATGCGCAGCCTGTGCAGGCCGCCTAACTATCGGCTATTACCACTTGCTAGCAGGGAACTTCACTACCGGGGGGAATGAGCACTACGGCGCCTGCGCCGGAAATGAAGAAAGATTTAAGCGCGTATACCAAGGGATTCCCGGACAGCTCTAATTTGCGCAATAAACTGATGCGCTGCACCTCTCAGGACTGCTATCGAAAGGTCCTTCAGGACTACTTGCAGCATTATTTTTCAGTTGATCTTCAAGAAAAACTCGAGCCCCCTAGCCAGGCTAATGAGCCGCGGTCTTGAGAAGATCTATTTAAAATGTAAGAATGGGTATCATCAGCGAATTCACCGACTGTGGAGGTTCACGTGAAAGTTCTTATACTCGGGTCCGGCGCTAAAGCACATGCCTTGGCATGGGCTCTGGAAAAAAGCCACTTAATAACAGGACTGTATGTAGCACCAGGTAATTCCGGTACCGCCGAGACGAAAATATAGCACTCAACGACCCAAATAATCCTGCAGAGGTCACCGAACTGTGTACCTCATGGTCAATCGACTACTGTCTTGTAGCCACCGCAGCGGCACAACACAACGGCATGGTTGAAGCTTTAGAGAGGGCCGGGGTGAGGGCTTTTGGGGCCACGAAGGCTGCGGCGCAGCTGGAACAGGATAGGCATTACGCTCGCGAATTTATGCAACGCCACGGGGTTCCAACCACCGATGGCAGAAGAGTTTTCTGAGTTTGAAAGTTTCAAACAGTATATAGAGGCCCACCCGGGGGAGCACCTCGTACTAAAACGAAATCATCCAGTTTCAAATATGAATGTATTCGATTCCGCGGATAGCAGCAAACTAACCGCCTTTGGAAAGCAAATTTTAGAAGAAGATACCCTTCTGGTAGAGAAATTCGAAACCGGCTATAACCTGTCCATATCGGCCTTTATTGATGGCAAGAGCCATTTGATTCTTCCCCCGGCTTCCGATTACACCAAAGCCATGGATAACGACACCGGTGCCATTACAAACGGAATGGGGGCCATTTGTCCGGTCCCCGTCCTCTCGTCCCGTATACACTTGAGTTTGCTCACAGAAATAATTGAGCCAACCTTAAAGGGTTTGCAAGATGAGCAGCTAAGCTACAAAGGGGTTTTCTTTTTCAGCTTGCTGATTCAGAATGATGGAGCAAAACTTACCTCGTATCATGTTAGGATTCCGGTAACCCTGAGGCGCCAGGTCGTCGCTGCCGCTCGTGGGGTCGGACTTTTGCTGAGCCTGCTGCGCGGCTATCGATAAGCCAAACCTCGATGAGTTCGATTCTTGAGCTTTCAACACGGGGATGCCGCGGTCGGGGTAGCTACTGCCAAGGAGAAGGCTTACTTCACGGAGCGGCGGGCGCGCCTGGCAGGCAGTTAGGTTCGATTCGGCCTTCCCCGAGCGGGAAGCACTCGTTTTCCACGGAGCTACCCACAAAAACGGAGATGGACACATTTACACCAACGGGGGACGCTGTTTTACGGTGGTAGGACTCGGAGAAAATATTGTAAAAGCGAACACCCATGCTTACAAGGGTATCAAGAGAGTTTCCTTCCCGGGAGCATGGAACCGGAAAGATATTGGTACCAGGTTTTTCGAAGAGTAAGTCCTTTCATCCCCTGAATGAGGGCTGCTCTAGGGCTGCCGTCGCAGCTCATACAGCATAATCCCAGCTGCCACCGACACATTAAGTGAATCAACTCGTCCACTGGTCGGTATAGTTACCACGTAATCACACTCTTCAAGAATCAATCTACTCAAGCCCTTGCCTTCAGCCCCCAGCACCACCACTGCACGCTCGTCAAACTCGACATTTTGCAATTTTGTCCCTTTGATATCGGCACCATATACCCAGAAACCGGCCTCTTTTAGTTCGCTAATACTTCTACGTAGGTTTTTAACTACCACCACAGGAATATACGCACTTGCCCCCGCAGAAGTCTTGTTCACCGTACTGCTCAGCTTAGCACTTCTGCGCTCGGGTAACACGACCAGATCAACACCAAACTGATCAGCACTGCGAAGAATTGCCCCTAGGTTTTGAGGATCAGTGATCTCGTCCAGCACGAGAACCACCGAGTTCTTCAGCTCCATTGATTCAACTGACTCAATAAAGGCTTTCACGTCTTTATACTTTGTTTTTACCGACTTCTGCAGATACACGGCCCCACGGTGTTCCTGCCCCTCCCCCGCCAGCTTATTGAGGGCTTCATCAGACTCTCGTTTTACCGCAACCCGTTTTTCTTCGGCCAGTTTTACCAGAGAGTCTATTCGGGGCCGATTTTACGACTGCGCATACAGGGTCCCCTTTCCCTTCCCTGTTTTTAGGGCCTCTTCAATTGCATGAAAGCCACTAATTCCTGTCTGCATTAATTTTTCTCTCCGTCATCGTTTTCTTCGATATCATAATTTTTTACGCGGTCCATAGTACCATCAAAATTGGTATCTTCCTCATACACGGCAATATATACCCCCTCTTCGAGGTAGACCCAAATATCTATATATCCATCGGCGTTTGAATCTATTGCTCTCTGAAATGAGTGCTCCATCTGATCATACATGTCAAAGTCGTCCATTTAGCACGCGTCATGGTCAAAATCAAGCACCCTCCATCATTTTTTTTCCATCGTTCTCCGGTCTTAATCGAGGTCAGTGGATTTTTCTTCACGTTCTGATTCGAATCAAGTTCAATGGCGGGTTCAGCATCTTCAAGGTCATAAAATTCTTCCATCCGCGCATCAACACTCAGATCTCGAGTCTTATCTTCCTCGGCCCCAAGCGGCGCACCCAATACTATTAACAGAATTAAGATACCCGCAAGTATCACCAATTTTCTATTTAGCACTCATCACTCCTGTTAAATGCTCACTCACCTGGTTCTAGGGTGGCAGGATTTCCACTTTCTACTTATCGGTCGGCACCCTTTATAACATTTAGAAATCCATAACAAAAAACGCCGACCACCAAAGGCAATCGACGCTCATTGAACCGGTTAGATTCATTTTACCTTCACGTACTAAGTTCTGCCAGAGGTACCGGATCTGGAGATTTGTTTTCTCCCTCCAGCTCAGAAAGCTCTTTCAGAAGCTCCTTGCCCCGGGCAGAGAGCTTCTTCGGTACCTCAACCCGGATCTTTATGTAAAGGTCACCCCTGCGGTTGCTATTATGCAGGTGGGGTACCCCTTCGTTTTTCAGTCGCAAAACCTTTCCATTCTGGGTGGACGACGGCACCTTCACCCTCACCTTCTTTCCCTCAAGAGTAGGAACCATAATTTCGGCTCCAAGGGCAGCTTGTGTAAAGGTAATTGGAATTACACAATAAATATCGTTCCCGTGCCGTTCAAAATAGTCATGGGGCTGCACACGAACATATACATACAGATCTCCAGAGGGTCCCCCGCTCGGGCCGGCATCTCCCTGACCGGGTATATTGATGCGCTTTCCACTTTCAATTCCCGGTGGAATCGTAACCTTCAGTTTCTGCGGCTTTGAGATAACCCCGTTTCCTTTACACATGTCACAGGGGTTTTCAATTATATACCCCTCTCCGCTACAAGTTGGACATGGCGAGGCAATAGAGAAAAAACCGGAACTCCGACGAACCTGGCCGCTGCCCCCACAAGTGGGGCAGACTTTACGTCCGCTGCCGGTCTCAGCTCCATTTCCACCGCATCCCGGACAGGTCACATGACGTTCATAGGAAATTTCTACTTTAGTTCCAAAAACGGCATCTTTGAAAGGTATTTCTAAATTATAGCGAAGATCAGCACCGCGCTGAGCCGATGTCCGCGAAGAGCCGCGACGTCCGCCGCCGCCTCCACCGCCAAAAAAAGAGCCGAAGATGTCGCCAAAATCACCAAATATATCTTCAAAATCTCGGAAGCCGGAGGAGAAGTCCTGGGAACCTCCTCCGCCGCCACCGCCCATGCCTTCGACACCGGCAAAACCAAATTGATCATAGGCTTGCCGTTTTTTATCGTCACTGAGCACTTCATATGCCTCGGAGGCTTCCTTGAACAACTCTTCAGCCTTGGAATCCTCCGGGTTACGGTCTGGATGATATTTGACTGCAAGCTTTCGGTATGCTTTTTTTATGTCGTCCTTGGAGGCTCCTTTCGGAACCCCCAGAACTTCGTAGTAGTCTCGTTTAGCCACAGTTTAACTCACCCTTTAGCTTTTCGATTCGTCTTCGTCATCAACAACTTCGTAGTCTACATCCTCAACGTTTTCGCCACTGCCGCTCTCGGATCCACCGGATTGTTCACCACCTTCGGTAGCCCCGGCACCTGCGCCGCCGGCTGCTCCAGCTGCTCCTTCCTGCTCTTGTCCGCCGGTTTGCTTATACATTTCTTCAGCCAGCTTGTAGGAAGCCTGTTTGAGTGCCTCCATTTTTGAGCGCATCTCTTCAAGATTATCGGCCTCCATAGCTTTCTTTAACTCGTCTTTGGCTGCCTCGATTTTCTGTTTTTCTTCATCGCCTATCTTATCCCCATAGTCACTGAGTGATTTATCGGTTGAGTAGATCAGGCTGTCGGCTTCGTTGCGAACTTCGATTTTTTCGCGGGCCGTTTTATCTTCTTCCGCATGCTCTTCGGCCTCTTTAACCATCTTGTTGATTTCATCTTCCGAAAGCCCGGAGGAAGACTCGATACGAATCTTCTGCTCTTTGCCGGTACCAAGGTCTTTTGCCGAAACGTGCACAATTCCGTTGGCATCAATATCGAAGGTTACCTCAATCTGCGGGACCCCCCGTGGAGCAGGCGGAATACCTACCAAATCAAATCGACCGAGGGTTCGGTTCTGATTCGCCATCTCGCGTTCACCCTGCAGCACATGGATTGAAACAGCATTTTGGTTATCCGCAGCAGTAGAGAATATTTGACTCTTCCGTGTCGGAATAGTAGTATTTCTCTCGATCAATTTAGTGAACACACCACCCAAGGTTTCGATTCCAAGAGACAGGGGAGTAACGTCCAACAGCAGTACATCTTTGACATCACCGCCAAGGATACCGCCCTGAATTGCAGCTCCCATAGCAACAACTTCATCCGGGTTTACACCCTTGTGAGGCTCCTTCCCGAATATCTCTTTGACTGAGTTCTGAACCGCAGGAATACGGGTGCTTCCGCCTACCAGTATAATCTCATCTACCTGGTCGGCTGTAACGCCTGCATCTTTCAGCGCATTCTCACAGGGACCCTTAGTGCGATCAATCAGATCGCTGATCATCTGCTCAAACTTCGCACGGGTCAAGCTGTACTGCAGGTGCTTTGGCCCGGTATTGTCGGCCGTAATGAAGGGCAAATTAATTTCTGTTGTCTGTGTACTGGACAGCTCAATTTTGGCTTTTTCCGAAGCCTCTTTCAGCCGCTGCAAGGCCATCCTGTCCTGAGACAAGTCAATTCCATGATCATTCTTAAAACTCTGCACCAGCCAATCAATAACCCGCTGGTCGATATTGTCACCACCTAAGTGTGTATCACCATGGGTTGATTTTACTTCAAAGACCCCGTCACCAAGCTCAAGGATCGATATATCGAAAGTACCGCCGCCAAAATCATAAACGGCAATTCGTTCCTCTTTGTTTTCTTTTCCAAGTCCGTATGCCAGCGATGCTGCGGTGGGCTCATTCACAATACGTTTTACATCCAAACCTGCAATTCGACCGGCATCCTTAGTAGACTGCCGTTGACTGTCGTTAAAGTAGGCTGGAACGGTAATGACCGCTTCCTTTACCTCTTCGCCAAGGTAATCTTCAGCAGTTTTTTTCATTTTCTGAAGAACCATGGCAGACACCTCTTGCGGTGTGTACTCTTTATCATGAGCCTTTACCCGTACTTCACCGCTGGAGGCCTCGCTCGTATGGTACGATACCATCTGTATTTCCGAGGGCACCTCCGAAAACTGGCGTCCCATGAATCTCTTTATCGAGTATATGGTATTCTCAGGGTTTGTTACTATCTGATTTTTTGCCGGCTGTCCGACCAGTCGTTCACCCTTATTTGTGAAACCTACAATCGAAGGAGTGGTCCGCTGGCCTTCGGCATTCTGTATGACCACCGACTCGTTTCCTTCCATTACAGCTACACATGAGTTTGTAGTTCCAAGATCAATTCCAATAATCCGTCCCATTATTGATTCTCCTCTTTATTATTTTCTATTTAATTCAATATTTACAATGGCAAACGCCATTTTATTCACATCCCTAGTCAGCCTGGCGGTTCTCTTCATCCTGCTGAGGCTCTGCAATCTCCGCATCTTTTTCATCGCCTGACTGTCTGTTATCTGTTTGTTCCGGTGCCGGTATAGCAACCTTCACCTTTGCATGCCGAAGAACACGGTCGTTTAGCAGATAACCTTTTTGGTAATCTTCAACAACGGTCTGTACGCCAACTTCCGGCGACTCTTCCATATTGATCGCTTCGTGCTGCTGCGGATCGAACTCTTTCCCTTCACTCTCCATACGGGTCAGTCCGTATTTCCGTTCCAGCATGTTTACAAACTGATGCTCGATCATTTTGATACCGGAATGAAAGCTCTCAAAATCGCGAGACTCCTCAGATGAACGTATTGCCCGTTCAAAATCATCAATGATGGTCACTAAATCCTGCAAAAGGTTTGAGTTAGCATATTTTATTGATTCTTGTTTCTCCCGCTGCATCCGCTTACGGAAATTCTCAAAATCCGCCTGCTTTCGCAGATACTGATTTTTTAATTCACTATTTTCAGCTTTCAGGGCATCAATCTGCGCATTTAGATCGTCAATTTGTTCCGCTTGCTGCTCCGCTTGTTCGATAGCCTCTTCACTGCTTTGTTTTGCGTCGCCCTTTTCTTCAGTCGACAACGACGCTGATTCCGGCTGCTTATCGTTATTTACTTTTACTTCTTTTTCGGTTTTTTTCACCCTTGAATCCCTCTCATTCTGTGTAGTATGTCTGTGTTGTATCGAGCTACTAACGGACACATCACCCTCGATAGAATCGTTTTATAATATCCGATTACATCGATACTTAGATATGTGTTTTTGTCTGTTCTGTTTTAAGATACTAATCCGATATGACAGCGTCAAGTTTTTTTAATTTTCAGCATTATTTCAGCACTATTTCCGAGGTATAATCTCCAGAATAAGCTCAACTTCGCCCTTGGATAGCTTGGTAGCCCGCACTATTTCATCAATGCTCCACCCCTGGTGTGCCAAACGGGTCACTACGTCACGAGCGCCCATGGAGGGGGCTCCTTCCTGCCGCTTGGCATCCTGCCCTCCCTCTTTCAGAAGGGTTCCAAGCAGTTTTACCTGCTCCTTGGCCTGAGAGTTTATCTCTTCTAAGCGGGTTTCCGTCTTTGCAAGCCATTCACGGGCCTTTTGCATGCGTTCTGTCCGCTCTTCAGCATCCCTAAGTATGGCATCCATCTGCTCCATTTGTTCAAGAGCCTGATCAACCTTCTCTTTATTATTTGCCAGCTGCACTATTCGCTGCCCTACATCCTGCAGCTGCTGAGGCATCTCTGCTGTCCTGCTTTCAAGGGAGTCGATATTTTTATCCAGATCTTCTATCTTTTGAAAGTTTTTATCCACCTGCTGAATTGTACTGTCGATAACCTTCTGACGATTTTCGAGCCGCTCATACTTCTGTTCGACGCTCTGCTCCAGCTCTTCAAGGCTGCGGATAGTGGCCTGAATGTTCTGCAGTGTGTCATGGCTGTCGGTTACTTTTTCCAGCTTCATATCTATGGTTTGCGAGATATTTATGAGTTTCTTAAAATCCCCTTCCATCTCTTCTATACGCTGTTTTTCATTGATAAAGCGGTTCATTTTGTTGCCGACTTCTTCACCCATTTTTTTGATCGACATAAATTTCTTTTCTGTCTCACGAATCTCTCCGCTCAGCCCCTGGACGCGGGTTATCTCGCCCTTCAGATCCTCAATGTTCTCCTGAAGTGTATCTTTCAGCGAGTCTGCGCGATCAAAAATCTTGGTCTGGGCGGTAAAATTTTTCTGTCGTTTATCGATCTCCTGCAGGTTCACCTGCAGATTGGTGTAGCCCTCTTCAATCTTGCCGAACAGTTTTTTCTGCATCTGCTCGGTTTTCTCTTTGGTATCTTGAGATATAGAGCGAAAATCTTTGATCTTTTTGTCCATATCAAGTTGAAATTCACGGTTTTTCTTTTGAATCTCCAACATAAAGTTCTCATATTCACGATTAAAACTGTCAAAAGCGGCATCCGTCTTCCGCTGCAACTCGCCTTCCAGCTCAAGAACACGGTCGGAGATCTCTTTGAGCTCATTCTTCAAACGTGTCCGCTCGTCCTGCGACTGTAGAATAAGTTCGTCCCGTTGACTCTCAAATTCACCCTTAAGTACCGATACTGTATCGTCTATTTCTTTCCGAATATTTTCGTACCGTGTACGTATATCTTCGTCAGCCGATTGTATCTGCTGCTCAATCTGTGTGCGCCATACATTCAGCTCTGATTCGGTCGATTCAACAGTGGAGTCGATAGCGGTGCGGCGTTCATTGACCCCGGTTTCCAATTCGCTGAGGGCATTTTCCAGCTCGCGTTCGCTTCGCTTAAGCTGTGCTTCCTTCGCAGACTGATAGTCGGTAAACTCTTTTTGAAAAGCAGCCTGGCTCTGCTGCTTGGCTGTCTCTATTTCACCCTTTAAATCTCCCTCCAGCCCCTCAAGCTGCTGTGAGGTGTGGTCCATTCTCTCCTGGATTCTATCCTGAAAGCTCTGTACTTGATTTTCGAACTTTTCCTGTTGGGTATAGACGCGGTTTTGCAACTCTGATAATCGGTCTCGGAGGGTGTCACTATATTCCTCTTCTACCCGCTGACGCTGGTTATCCTGTTCTCCAGTTATTTCAGAGAGGCGGTTCTCTATTTGCAGTTTCCATTCTTCGAAACGCTCATCAAGTTTTTCTGAACGTCCCTCCAAATCCTTATAAAAAGCACTTTCAAACTCTTCAAGGCGGGTTGAAACATTCTTAGCGGCCTCATCCTTCAGCTCCGACAGCTGGTTTTCTACTTCCGCCAGAGCATCATGAACTGCCTGTATATCCGTCTGTGCCTTCAGACGCTGCTCTTCCCGTTCCTGTTCTAACTGTTTTTCAAATTCCTGGAATTCTCCGCGTATACGGGTAGTAACTCGATCCATCGCCTGTCGAAGGTTCTTATCCAGGGAATCAATATCCTGGGTCGCCTCTTCCATCTTCGCAAAGCGATAGTTCATTTGCTCTTCGTAGTCGCGTATCTTATTATCCATTGCATCAAGCTTCTGACGTACATGACTGTCAGTGCTGTCTGTCTCAGAGTTCAGATCCGCATATTTTCGGTTCAACGATTCTGAGAGTTCCTGAAATTGCTGCTCAAACTGTGAATACTGCTGGGTATATTTCTGATGCAGTGATTCGGCCCTCTGCTGGAAGTTCTGCTCGGTCTCCTCGACTGTACTATTGATATGCTCTTTTAGTTTTGAGAAGGCCTCATGTTCAAGTGCAACCCCCCGTTCTGCCGCCTGCTGCAGAGAGTTTTGGTATTTCTGCTCTATTCCGCTGACCCGCTCGTGGAAAGCGGAAATTTTCTCCTGAATTGTCTGTTCTACATCCTCTACATTCCCATTAAGAGTACGCAGTTCATGCTCTATTTGTTCCAGCATTTCGTCGCCCTGGGCTTTAATGGAATCCTTTGTCTCCGACAGCTGTTGTGCCAGTTGTTCCTGGAGCCTTTCACCGGACTGTTCAGCTTGGTACACCTTTTCATCCAATTCATTTTGGATTTGTTCGAAGGCCTCTCGTGCAAACTGTTCACGGCGGGTGTCGAGCTCATCCATATGCCCATTCAACTCCGATAGTCGTTCTTCATCAGACTGGATTTTTTCATCAAGATTTTCAGCCAACTGCTTTGAATAAGCAAAGGCTTTCTGTGCACTCTGTTTCAGAGTCTTTTGGTTCAAGCTGTTGAACTCTTCTGTGATAGCCGGCAATCGTTTTTCTAAATGCTGTATCCGCTCCTGGGTTCCGCTCAGCTGCCGACCCACTTTATCTACAAACTCTGATTCATTATGCAGGCGCTGGAGGTTTTCATCGACCTTGGTGGTCATATCTTTTAATTCTGATAAGGCTTTATCATATTCACCAATCCGCTTATTTATCTGCTGTATCGAAGCAGCCCGATTCTCAAGCTCATCCTCGGCTGTTTTGATCCGCTTGAGTATTTCTTTACCGGTTTTTTGGTGTACGTCCAGTTCTATCCCTAAATTCTTTACTTCTGAAGTTTTATTTTCGACAAACCCATCCAGTTCTTCCTTTATTTTTTCAGAGTAGCGCTTTATCTTGGTAAGTGAACGGTTGTTTTTGTCAAGCTGACGATATACTGATAGAATAACCAGTACAATTAAAAGCGTTAAAATATTTCCCAAAGAGAATAGCATGGTCCTAACTCCCAGTTTTACCTATGGCCACTTCAAAAATTGATTATTTTCAAAGCACCAGGGTATAATTTTTTAACTACTTATAAATAAAGAAATTAAAAACCATACCCCTCTATTATAGATTGTTCAATACTCACATTTCAAACAATCTTTCGCGTTACCTGTAATTGTTACCCAGGAAACACAAGTTGTCAATTACATTAACAGCGATACAGCGATTTAATTTGGAAGTCTTTTGACTTCCAAATTCGAATTCGCATCAATTTCTTTGCAAATTTAGCATCTAAACCTTTGACACTTCATTTTGGAGTATACCACAATGATCCGAGAATCGCTGAGTTGTAGTTGTATCTGATCACTTTTGCGCTGAAGAGCTTTGTACAAACTCATCTAAAATGCGGATACGCAACTCATTGAAGGAGGAGAAGATTATATCAGCCTGGGTATTTGAACTCGAACCATCGTTAGCAAAAAGAGGTTTCAGCCAGGCCGTCCGTATTCCTGCCGCCGCTGCACCGATAACATCATACTTATATGAATTTCCAACGTATAATATCTCTTCCGGTGCTATCCCAAATTCTCGTATCATTTGCTGAAATGGTATCGGATTCGGTTTAAGATAACCAGTATCTTCTGAGGAAAAGCTAAAATCAAACAGATCATCCAGCTTCAGGAATTTCAGTTTGTTCTTAATTGGAAAGTCCGAGAGCGCTCCCAAAAGAATCCCGTTCCGCTTAAGAGCCAGCAGTGTTTCACGCACCTGGCGAAACGGGCTAATACAGCGAAAGGAGTGCTCCCATCGATGGTACAGATGCCGCTCCATCCTATCACGGGCACGCTCTTCAGAAATGCCCAGCTTAGTGGCCAGCAACTGGGCCTGCTTTTTATGCAGCGGCTCATCGTAATCAATTTGCCGCATATCTTTTCGCACCTGTCCAAAATAATACATTAAGCGGGGGGCGCTTAAAAAGGAAGGCAGGGAGCACAAAAACATCTGGTAATTGGGATAGAGTGTCCCATCTACGTCAAAACCTACCGCCTTTATCATTCAAGAAGCTCCTTACTATGCCAGCGATTCTGAATTCGAAGCTCTCGACTTCCAAATTCAGAATTCGCATCAATTTCTTTGCGAATTTTATATATCTCAACGTTTGGAGGCATCTGATCTTGGATAGTGTAATTACACTATCCAAAATGAGAATAGCTGTTACTATGCGTGTAACCGCCGTATTGTATCAATCTACGGCGCGGATGATGATTCGAGCTCCTCCTTTGACCGACTCAGCGTCCCGCGGAGCGTCGGAGAATTCCCATGTTTGAACCGCCCGCTCGACTTTCACATCTACCGGAATCCTACCGGAAGAGCGCTCTATTTGCAAGTCCATCGGCCTTCCGTTCGGTGGAAGAGTGAAGCTTACAACAACCTCTACCCTCCCCGGCAGCCCGGACAGCTCCTCTTGGCTCAGCTGCGGTAAGGAGTAGCGCTCCAGCTCTCGAGTCGAATTTTCACCCTCTAACGCATACACTACCTGTCCGCCCTCCTCCGTTCTGACGGTAGATGTACCGGTAGCGGTTCCGTCGCCTCCCTCCACATCGCCATTCGCGGTCCCTTCCTCCGCCGCTTGTACCGACTCAAGCTCCTCCATCAATTCTTCGGAAAACACCGATGGAGGGCCTTCTTGGGACTCCTCGGAAGGCCCTTCAGAATCCGGCCGGCGGCGCTCACTCTCCCTCGACTCTGTGGGCTCCTCTTCGGCATAAACTATACTCGAACCTTCAGTGCTCCCCTGCTGCTGTTCCGGGGCTACATTGCGGTCGGTACGACCTTCGAGAGATTGAGAAGCCGGGGGCTGCTCCGACGAGGGTTCCCGGGGCGCACGCCTTCGTTCTGTATCCATTATTTCGCGACCTGAGGGAGTGGGAATGCTCCATTCCTCTTCAGCTGCCTGCTGACGCCGGGAGGGCTTCCTGCTGCTGCCGCGCGGCGCAGCCGCAGACTCTGCGGCGGGCGCTTCAGGCTCTGCAACCGGCTCCTGGGGCTCTTGCGGGGGCTACCTCGGGCTCGGGGCTCTTGGGCTCCGGCGGTTCAGCGGGCTGTGGTAAGGTTTCAGGTGGCACAGGCTCAAAGCGCACCGCTACCGGACCAAGCCGCTTCTCATCGGTTATATCTTGCCCTAGATCTACCAAACCCAGCATCAACACTATTATCCCGTGGATGATCAAGGCGGCGAGTATACTGATTATTTGTCTATCCCCTGTGGGCGTGCGCATCACTCCTCTTCTCGCATCCGTAAGTTGACTCCCTCAAATCCGTGCTGGCGAAGGGTATCGAGTACCCGGACCATCAAACTGTAGGAGACACTCTGATCTCCTTCAACTACGACGGTTTGGATTCTCCCGCAGCTCCTCCCGCTGAGAGAATTGCTGAAGGGCCTCCTCAAGGGTTTCTAAGCTATACTGCTCTTTGTTCAGGTAGATCTGATCCTCTTCGGCAATGGTAACCACTAGGCGGGTCATAACCGTAGGCTCGGCACTCGAGGCTTCCGGCAGAGTGAGGGATATGCCCGGGGTAAGGATAAAAGTACTGGATACCATGAAGAAGACAACCAGCTGAAACACTACATCAATGAGCGGTACTAAATCAACTGTGGCAGTCGGTTTTAAGCGCCGTTTGAATTGCATGGCTATTCCTTCCCTAGTAGAACTACCAAATCATTTACACGGTTCTCTAAACGGATGATGATATGATTTACCTTATTCACCAGGAAATTATAAAATGCAACGGTAGGAACAGACACGATTATACCCGCTGCGGTAGTCAGTAAGGCCTCTGAAATTCCGGTGGCTAACACTGCAGGATCACCCACAGCTCCGCCAAAACTACCCAGTACCCCAAAGGCCTTTATGTTTCCGGTAACCGTTCCCAGCAGTCCTAGCAAGGGTGATATATGGGCGATAGTACCCAAAGAGGTAAGATACCTCTCCAGGTGCGGAATTTCAAGATTAGCCGCACTCATTATAGAATCTTTTATCTCGCTTTGAGTGAAGCTGCGGTTCTCGATACCCACCTTCATCAGATTTGAGATCGGTGAGGGATTATTCTCACAAATATTTATGGCCTCATCATAATGGTGTTTCTTTAAAGCCGATTTGAGACGGCTGATAAGATTCTCCTCATCAACCCGAATACGCCGGAAAAAGAGAAAGCGTTCAATTATTATTGCCGTTGCTACTACCGAAAGGAGCAGAATTATTATCATAATAATTCCACCTTTTCCAATTAATTCCATATACTCACCCTTCCTTCTTTAATGCAGGATTATTATTAGTTATTGTTCAAGTCACGCACTTCTTACAGAGAAATCTCAGTTTTTAGGGTAACATTCAAACCACGCTGTTCATATTCACCCCACCATGGCCTTCCATCTTCATAAAAGGGAGCCAGTAAATCGTTCCCCTCCAGAACCAGGTTAATTCCCTTGGATAAAAGATAACTCATTTGAACCCGCATTTCAGGAAGCTCCCCAATTTCAAAATCCCCTTTGAAGGAAGTCTCAAAACCTGAATTTCGGTTTGAATAGGTAAGCCCTCCCTGAATAAGATGTTCAGGACGCAGAGCTTCTAGTTCATCCATCAATTGTCCCTGCCACCCTGCTTCAAGGGTTATGTTCTCGCCTGAGTAGTAAGTCACTTGGGTTTCTACCCCTATCAGCTCCCGTTCGTCAATAGTAAAAGGGAACAGGCCTGAGTCCTGATTACGGGCATCAAGATCCTCCGGTACAATAACTCCCTGCAGTAGGTTCCAATCGGCACCTGCAGTCACCCGTAAGTCCGAGTTGGGAGTAAAGGCGAGGTGCGAGTACACCTGCCATCCGTGCTGCAGATTGTGGGTATCTGTAGTATCGAGCAAGGGGTACCTATTCCAGAGATCTCTATATAACAGCTGCTCAATACTGTACCCGCCCCCAAGGCGAAAAAGAAAATCTCCGGCTACCCCCTCCAGCTCAGCATTCCAGGGAAATAGAAAGCTGTTTTCCGTATCCCAGTGACTGCCTATCTGCCCTGTTATGTCAAAGCGGTCGAAATACAGCTTGGAGGTGAACTCCGCCCAGCCTTGCTGCAGCTGAACCCCGTGGGGTGCCTGTTGAAACCTATAGCCACCGGAGAGTCCGGCATACCACCGATCGTTTTCAAACACACCGGTAGTAAGCGCTTCAAGGTACTGCTCTTCCGCTTCATCCTGCATTCCTATCAGCTGTGAGCCGCTATGGGCGGTAAGTTGGGTTGAAAGAGATATTGGCCATTCAAAATCCCGAGTGTAAGAACCGCTGCCGCGGATAAAGCGGTGGATAACCGAATTCGCTTCATTAAAATCCTGCAATCCGGTTTCAGTCTCGAAATAGCTTGCCCTCACGGCCCCGCTATTCCTTCCGCTTCCAAACTCTACTTTTCCGGACAGCTCCTCGCGGCGATCAAAATAACCGGTACCGGCGGCATTACTACCATAGCCGTCAATTCCTTCGTGGGAAAAACGAAACTGATAAAGCGGTATTTCGCCCCGTTTATAGAGGGCAATATCCCCTATCAAATGATTATCACTTCCGCCGCCAATTACCCCTTCGCTGAAAAAAGCTGCCTCTCTAGGAGCGGTATCCTCCGCATACTGAGGCCTTGAAGGCATAAGATCCGGCGACGATACTTCCAGAGCTCCAGCCTCAGGCAGCAGTTCCTGGATTGTAGGAAGTGCAATAACATCTCCCTCCGGCAGATCCGGAGCAATGGGTCTCTGCTCGATTGCTGAATACTCCAGCACCACTGTCGGCAGTTCTACCTTAGGGTCTTCAGGAGCGGCCCTCTCTTCAGTGCGCGCTTCAGTACTCGCTTCTGTGCTCTCTTCAGTGCGCGGCTGCTGGGCAGACAACTCAGCTGCAAAAAAGAAACACAAAAGCCCGCCCATTATCAAAAATAACGGTCGAACAGGATGTTTTGTAAAGTCGTATTCCCGCATCAATTACTCTCCTCCTGTTCTAATAAGCGCCTACCCTCAGATACCCATTGGGTATGGGGAAAATCGGTTTCCAGTTTTCTAACCATAGTACGAGCTCCCCTTTTATCACCAGCGGTGATGGCACTCCTGGCTGCCTTCAGAAGAGACCTGGCAACCAGATCATCATCACCGGAACCTAGTACCGCAGCTCGAGCATACGAGTCGGCAGCTTCCTCCGGTTCATTCTGTTTAGTGTAATACTCACCCATAAGATAATAAGCCTCTGCCGCCGCCTCGGCATCTTGATTCTCATATTCCAACACACTGTTTAGGTAGTTAAAGGCTTGGTCGTTTTTTTCAGGATACTGGTAAAGGTACATCCGAGCAAGGTCAAGTGCAGCCTCACGCCCCTCGGCGGACGAAAGCCCCTCCTCTCCAACCCTTACCGACAGCTCAGCCTCCCGTTGCCCCTGGCCGCCGATAACCCTTTTAAGGGTTGCCACCTTTTGCCGGGCAGTTTCGGCATCCTTTTGTTCAGGAAAGGCGGAGATATAGCGGGAATAATAGGAAACGGCGCTCTGAAATTCTCCAAGCTCAGCATGCAGCTGGGCCAGTTCCAACAGAGTATCAGCATAAAAAGAACTGTCTTTATGCTCATCTACCAATTTTTCCCACAGAAGAATAGCCCCGTAGGGTTCATCAGCCTTTAAGGCAGCCATCCCGCCCCAAAACAGGGACACATCAATCAAACTCCCCCCGGGGAAGCGAGACCGATGCTCATAGTAGGCATCCCGTGCCTGCTCATACTCTTCCAGCTGATAGAAAATATCACCACGCCGATAGAGTGCTTCCTCACACAGGGGGCTGGTCGGATAACGGTCCGATAAACGCTTATAGGTTTCTACCGCGTCCAGGGAACGGCCCAGCATATGCAGCAAGCCCGCTTGTTCATACATAGCATCGTCGGCAAATGCTGAATCCTCGTATTCTTTATAGATAGTTTGATACACCATTAGGGCATCTTCACTTTTTCCCAGGGCGGCGCTGCTTTTGGCATACATGAACAAGCCCTGCTCCTGGCTTGCCTGGGATATATCTTGACGACTATAGCGCCCAAAAAACTCTTGGGCCCGCATAAATTTGCCGTCCGCATACGCTGCCCATCCGGCCAGGTACTGCGCTTCCACAGCCTTCTGTTTTTCAGGATACTCCTCCACTAGTCTCCCAAACCATTCCAATGCTCTCGTGTAGTCCACCTGCTTATAATAAATCCAGCCGAGGTAAAAGTAGAAATCCGGAATTAAATCTTCCAACCCTGCCTTGCGCATTTGTTCACCCGACATTTCGCTAAGCACCTCACCGGAGGTTTGATACTGACCTTGTTTCAGATAGGCTATTCCATCTATATACAGCAGTTTTAACTCTTCCCCGGAAGCTCCCTGGGGTAAACCCGGTTTTTCCGCCCTCAGATTATCAACCAGCGAATACAGCTGTGAATAGTTTTCGAGCTGGAAGTACAGTTGGCCTAGATCCACCCGTACTTCCAGGTCTTCCGGATAGCGGGGCACATACTCTTGTAAATCATCAACTGCCGCTTCAAGTTGATTCAGCTCTGTATGCAGTCTCGAACGCAGCCGCAGCAGCTCTCGGTCATACCCTCCGGATTCCCCATTAGAAAAGCTATCCTGCACCACCGACAGTGCCGCCCGGTACTGTTCACTCCTGTACAGTGCATATGCGTATAGATAATTGACCTGACCTATATAATCGGAATTGGGAAATTCCGACAGGAAAGTCTCCAACACATCGGCCGCCGTGTTCCACTGCTCCCGAGAGCTTTCGAGCCTTCCAAGTGCCAGCAAAAGCTCCTCACGCCTATCTGTTGTTTGCTCGAGGTATTCACGCAGCAGCTCCACCGCACTATCGAGCTCTCCTTCCCGCTCCATTATGTGGGAAAGGTAAAGAGGTACCAAGCCGTCTACCTGCTCCGTGGGCAGGGTACGCTGTATCCTGCGTAGATAGCTGCGAGCCAGATCATAACTGCCGGCCTTATAGTGTTCTATACCGGCCCTTAGCAAAAATTCTGCCAGAAGCGCGGGACTCCCGGATAACTCCACTTGGGCTTCGTCGAATATTTCCTGCTGCAGCGAGGGCTGACCGGTTTCCTCATACAACACATACAGCCGTTTATATGCAACAGTTTTCAAATCCTCGGAGGCTTTCAGGAGATCTCGATACAGGGGCTCTGCTTGTTCAAATTTCTTTTGCTGAAAGAGTGCTTCTGCGCGGTATAATCCCAGTTTCTGCTGAACCTCCGCATCAAACAGCTCGAGCTGCAGATCCTTGTAAATAGAAAAAAGTTCCTCATACCTCCCTGTCTCTACCAGCAGAGAGGTAAGCAATACTACCATTTGCTGATTCTGCACAGGCGAGTCATACATCTGATACAAATCCTTCACTGAACTCAAAGCCTTTTCATATTGCTCGAGACTTCGCTCGCAAAGTGCTTTATAATACAAAGCATCCCGCTGCAAACTTTGCGGATTTCCTTCTAAAAAATCTTCAAATTTGGTTTGAGCCTGTTCATACTGCTTTAAATTGTAAAGGTTATATCCCTGCCAAAAAGGTATGTACCGAAAATGTCGCGTACTCGAATACCGCTGTGCAACCCGCTGCAGCCGTTCGAGGGACGCACTGTACCGGCCTAAAAAAGCATAAATAACGGCCTCTCGGAACTTGGTATCCGGTATGTATTCAGAATCCGGATACTCTTCCATCAACTGGGTATAACGTGAAAGGGCAAACTGATAGTTTCCGCTTTCAAAACGCCGCTCAGCTTCGCGGTACAGTCGCTGCTCCTGGGCTGAAGCTAGAAAAGTACACACTACAAGAAACAACATAAAAATGGAGATCTTTTTCATATCTTTCAAGATAATTCAGTTAAGCAGTATTTTCAATGAAATTAACGCTTGAGCACCGGTTCTAAACGCATATTTTCAGGTTTTAAAGACCCCTGTGTGCGGAATGCTCACCAGGTGAACATATTCCCCTTGATAACGGCGTATAAACGAGGCGGGTGAGGTCTCTTCATTGGTCTCCAGTATCTTCAATACCAGCCGACCTTCCTCCATCCAGCCAGGGGAAAAAAACCGCCACATGCAGATGTTTGCGCAACTCATATTCTCCATGGGCCAGCACATTTACAGAGCCCAGGTAAAAATGGCCGGTATTCTCTTTAGCCAGCTCATACATAACAGTCTCAATGCTTGAGACTGGATAACCGACATCCTCCACATACCTATGGTAGCGCAGAAAATTTACATCGGCTAATTCGGGATCGAATAAAGAACCCTCAAGCCCTGCCGCTCCCCGGGGCAGCAGATCCAAGGCCCGGTACGCCTCTACAGCTAAATTACGAGTCCAGTCAAGACCAAAATATGGATCTTCAATTTCCTTCAACCTTACGGCTCCAGCGATTCCCACGAAAATTAAGGATGCGGCCGTTTCAGAGCGTCAATAGACAACAGGCTATTGGTGTGAGGATAGAGTACCGAATCAACGACCCATTTCGCAAAGCCGGAACAGTTTAATCCGCCCTCCCCGTCTGCGGACTGCCGTCTTTGATGAATACAAATTCACCAAGGGAATTAATCGCCCCATCTTCCGCATCTCGCAGCTGTTTCAGATAAGGCCTCACTTGCTGGAAAAGGTCATCCACAGTAGTCAACTCCGGTAGTGCGAATTCAGCTTTCGGAATATAGAACTCCCAGTCAATGTACCCCACCGTACGGCGCACAATCTCTGAGTAAGGGCGAGCGGGCGATCTTTTCTATCGACAGGCTTATCTTTACATCCGACTGTACCTTTTTATTTCTCAGAAAGACATCTATCCGACTGCGGTTCTCTCGGTCGGGAAAGATGCGCAAAAAGCTGCCGGCCTCGCTTTTATAGTAGATTTTTATCTGCTCAAGACTTCCGTCTTCTGCCGATCTTCTAATAATATAGCTGCCGGCGACGGCATCACTAAACTCGATATTAGCTCCATGGTAAAAACAGAAATACACACTTCCGCTCTGTTCCTCCACAAAGAACTGGACAGGGACATCATACCCGGGTTGATTTTCCATCGTCTCTGGTAATTGTCGAGCATCTTCGATAGGTCCCAGAACCTGGTCAATCAACTGGGACCTTAGAAAGATATTCTCCGGAATTTCAGAAATGGCATGGGCAGCCGGGTCGGGCAAAGCCCAGCCAAGGGTGGAGATACAACTAAACAAGATTAGCACACACAGTCTGTGCAGGTTGGATATGCTCATATACTCTTTATATCGACCCATTATATCGAGCTACTGAAGGATTTGTCTAAGGTCTCTTCAAGCTTTTTTTGCTGTTCACGAATTCGGCCCTGCAGCAACAGAAGTTCATTACGAAGGGCCGTGATGTGGGCTCGAGTATTTTTCTCTTCCGAATACAACTCCTCCCACAATTTTTCCCGGACCCCGGCCAGGGTAAACTTTTTCTTCTGCAGCAAATACTTAATCCGTAGTAATAAATCCAGCTCCTGCCGTGAATATACACGCCGGCCGGCTTGGTCCTTGCGGGGAGAGAATCGGCAGCTCCTGCTCCCAGTATCGAAGCACATGGGGTTTTACTTCGAGAAGTTCACAGACTGTCCCAATCTGATACCCCGTCAAGCTCGTCCTCGCTTAAGTTTGATGGCCGGAACGCTCCCGCAGATCAACTGTAATTGGAACATTGGTAAAACCAAGCTCTTTGCGGATGCTGTTGGTCAAATACTGTACATAAGATTTAGGGAAACCCTTTTTACGGTTCACAAATATCAAGAACCTCACCGGACTGCTTCCGACCTGGGTGGCATAATAAACCTTAAAATGGCCCTGTGTACCTCGGGGCGGCTGCAAATGGTCTGTTAAATCTTGAATAAGCTCATTCACCACTGGTGTTTCTATCCGGCGATTCAGCTGTTTCCATACCGAATACACATTGCTCAACAGCTTTTCAATTCCCTCTCCTGTTTTTGCAGAAATCGGTACTGTTGGAGCAAAGCTGAGAATTGGAAATACATACCGCACCCGATCCTGGATTGCCTGCATTTGGTTCGGCATCTCTTTTACTTTATCCCACTTATTAAGGACAATTATAATTCCCTTTCCCCGCTTAACCGCCTGCTGGGCAATTTTCTTATCCTGATCGGTAAGCCCCTCCACTGCATCGATGATCAGCAAAACTACATCGCTTACTTCAATTGTTTTAAAGGCCCGGTTCACCGAATAATACTCGACAGACTCCTGCACCTTTTTTTTACGGCGGATTCCGGCAGTGTCCATTACTTGAAACAGAGTTCCCCGGTGGCGAAATCGGCCTTCAATTACATCCCGTGTAGTTCCGGGTATTTCCGACACAATTGAAGACTCTGAGCCAATAAGATAATTAGACAGGGTAGATTTTCCGGTATTCGGCTTACCAAGCACCGCAATTCTGATATAGGGCTCATCCTCGACCTCTTCATCAATACCCGAAAAATCGATTACCTCTTCAATTTTTTCTTCCAGGTCATCGATACCTGTTCCATGGGCTGCAGAAATGCCCACCACATGTTCAAAGCCAAGGGAGTAAAAATCCCACAGAAGGCCTTCCCGCTGCTGATTATCTACTTTATTTACCACAACTATAAGCCTGTCGGTATAGGTGCGGATTTTTTCGACAAATTCCTCGTCCTCTGCAGTATATTCATTGATATCCAACATCAGCAGGACTAAATCTACATCTTTGAGAAGGGCGAGGCTCTTTTCACGGACCAGCGATTCAATGTCCACCGCGTCCACACGATACCCTCCGGTATCGATAAGCTCTACCGCATGGTCGGCAATCACTGCCGGCTCGTGGACTGCGTCCCGAGTCACCCCTGGTGTGGGGTCAGTTATAGCTCTGCGCCGCCCGACTAAGCGGTTAAACAGAGTTGATTTGCCTACATTCGGGCGCCCGACAATGGCTATTTTTATACCCGATGAGCTATTATATGAGGTCGAACCGTTCATTCATCCATTTCCTTACTAGTGAGTCTATCTCCGCAGCTGATTTCATTTCCATAACAATGCCGGTCAGCTCCTCGGCCTCCGACATGCTTACGGAACGAATAATCTTTTTTACTTCGGGGATGGTAAATGCGCTCATGCTGAAAATATCAAGACCAAGTCCCAGCAAGAGTACTGTTGCCAGCGGGTAGCCGGCCATTTCTCCGCACATTCCCACCGGTATACTGGCAGAATGGGCGCTGTCAATCACAATTTTCAATAAACGCAATACTCCGGGATGAAAAGGTTCATATAAATAGGCAATTTTCTCATTACCACGATCTACCGCTATTGTATATTGTATCAGGTCATTAGTTCCAATCGAGAAAAAATCAACTTTTTTAGCCAGAAGATCAGCCGTGAGGGCTGCAGCGGGGACTTCGATCATAATACCAACCGGAAAATCCTCCTTAAATGTAATCCCCTCTTTTTTTAACTCCTGCTTTACCGAATCGAGCACTTCAAGTACGTTGTCGAGCTCTTCAACCCCTGAAATCATCGGAAACATTATTCGCAAATCGCCATATACCGATGCCCTCAGCATAGCCCGCAGTTGGGTTCTAAACAGATCTTTACGGGAGAGGCAAAACCTGACTGCCCGCCAACCGAGGATAGGGTTCTTTTCGTCTAAGCCTTCTAATCCCGGTATAACCTTATCACCACCGATATCCAGGGTTCGCAGGGTGACTCCGCCATGTCCCTCCATGTCCTGCAGAACTCGTGAATATTCTTCAAACTGGACATCCTCCGAGGGAAACCCACCCGGTTGCAAAAACAGATATTCGGTTCTATACAGCCCAATTCCATCGGCCCCGTGGGCAAGTACCGATTCTGTTTCATCGGGAACCTCAATATTACCCTTCAGAAGGATATGTTTTCCGTCCTTAGTCTCCGCGGCCAATTCATTCAGCGACAGAAGCTGCATCTCACGCCGCTGCCACTCTTTCATTTTATGCTCGTACTTTTTGCGGGTTTCAGTATCCGGATTAAGAATCACCGTACCTTCATTACCGTTTACTATTGCCTCATCACCGTTACGGGCATGTTTAGTAATGGTCGAAATACCAAGCACCGCCGGTATTTCAAAAGCCCGGGTCAGTATCGCTGTATGGCTTGTTCTCCCACCCATATCCATAGCAATTGCCCGCACCGCACTTCTATTCAGTGTTAACGCATCCGAGGGGAGCAAATTATGGGTCACCAGAACCACATCCTCTTGAATATCTACCAGTGAAATGCGTTCACGGTAAAGAAGATGATTATGGATTCGCTTGGCTACATCATGAATATCGATTGTACGCTCTTTTAAATACGTATCCTGCGAAGATTCGAGCATTCTGACCAGCTCTTTCGCGGTTTTATACAAGACCCACTCTACATTCATCTGATCCGATCGCAGATTATCTTCAATACGCTTGGTAAACTCCGGATCCTTCAGCATAAGCAAATGTGAATCCAGTAGACGGCTCTCTTCCGAGCCCATCGAGCTGTTTGCCTGCTGCTGCAGAGCCTGGATCTCATCCCCCGCCTTATCAGCTGCCGAATGAAACCTCTCCAGCTCTGCTTCTACATCTTCGGGTTGAATCTCATATTTAGGGACTTGCGAAATCTCATCGAGATAAAGAAATATTTTTCCAATATATATCCCCGGCGAGGCGGATATACCTTTAAACGTTTTCATTGTGCCCTTACTATACGAAGTTTTGACTATACTGTCAAATTGCCGGTCGGCATTCCCACAAGTTATGATTAAACTTTTAAAGATAAATTACTTCTGGCGAATTCAAAACTGGCGATTTCAAAAATCACAGATTTTTGAAACGCCTTGATTTTTGAAACGCCGTAACAAAATGTGAGCATTCTAAATTTGAAAATTTAATTTAAATTTTCAAATTTAGAATTGCTGTGCCGATACAAAGGATGGAATGGCAAAGAAAAAAAAAGCATCATTAGGCTGTCTATTTTGGGTTGCATTGATTTTACTCGTTTTAGTGGTTTTCTTATTTAACCGTGAGCGGATAAATACGGTTCTCGACGAGACCGGATTCAGGGAATATCTCTTTACCCAGAAGACCCAGGAGCCCGAAGTACAGCGGGTTGAACCGGAAGCTGAGCAGCCGAGCACACCGGAGGCAGAACAACAGGACAACTCTACCCGCTCCGGTGATCAACCCGAAACTCCTCGCCCTAAAGATGAAGAAGAGAGCAAGGACGAGGAAGAGCAGCAGGTTGAAATTAAGGTTGACACACCTGAAGAGGACGAATCGGCCTCTTCAGACAGTTCCACCGAAGGCTCCGAAAAACCGCGTATCGATAAACGCATGCGCAAATCGGCGCTTTACTTCGTAGAGATAACCGATTCCGGCAGTATAAAACTGCAGCGCATTGTGCGCCCTATTTATTACAACGATTCTCCTCTTACGGAAACTTTGCAGACCTTGCTTGAAGGTCTGACGGCCGATGAACTGAATCAGGGGCTTCTTAACCTGATACCTCAGGACAGTAGAATTCGCAAAGTATGGGTAGAGGACAGTACCGCTTATATCGACTTTAATGAAGCAATAAGATTCAATCAGTTTGGCACTGAAGGGCTACATACCCAATTGCGCCAACTTGTGTACACTGCTACTGAGTTCCAAACGGTAGATTCGGTGCAAATACTTATAAACGGGAACAAAATAGACTATTTAGCGAGTGAAGGCATCTTTGTCGGAAAACCCCTCACCCGTGAAGATGTTGCACGGACCCCCGGTGAGTAAAAGCAAAAACTCTCGATTGCCCTTTCGCCCTGAAACTGGAGAGGGAACAACAGCACGTACCTGCAGCCCTTCCTCTTTCAGATAGTCTGTTACCTCTTGGAGGATTCTATAGGCATCCTCCTCCGCACGAACCACCCCATTAAACGCCTCCAACTGTTCCGAGGCTGCTTCAAACTGGGGCTTGAGCAGCCCAACCATCCACTGCTCAGTTGTCAAACTGATGATATGCGCAGCCGCGCCCCGAAGTGAACGAAAAGAGAGGTCTGCAACAGCCGCGTGGGGCGGCGGGCTCAGCTCTTGTACGTGCATGATGTTTGTACGCTCTAACACAAGCACCCGTGGGTCTTTCCGCAATGAGTAATATAGCTGGTTGTACCCCACATCAACAGCATGTACCTTCTGCGCACCATACTGCAGCAGACAATCGGTAAAGCCTCCTGTGGAGGCCCCGGCATCCAGGAAAACCCTTCCTTCCACCGGTAATTGCCACATCGTTAAGGCAGCTTCAAGCTTCAAGCCGCCCCGGGAAACATACTTGCGCTGCTCAAACCTGATTTCCGAATCGATGGGCACCTTAAACTGAGGATCCCGATGATGTTCGCCGTTTACCGCAACTTCACCACATAATATCCTCGCATACAAAGCTTTCCGGCTAAACTGTGGAAACTTGTTGTGCAGTAGTTGTAACAGAGGCAATTTCTTCATATTCAGTGCATTTTTCTATACAAATATAGCCATTAGACTAGTGATGTTTCTGAAATACGTTCTATTTTGGTCGCCTTACCTGTTTTTACGTCAATCACCACTTTGATTCCCTGAATTACCGCTGAAGTATCAGAGACTTCCATCTTTAAAGGCATCTGACTGAGAGATCGCTGGACGGAAATTTCCTTTGAACTTCCAATTACGCTATCATCAGGACCGCACATCCCCATATCGGTTATATAGGCACAGCCCTGGGGCATGATTTTCTCGTCTGCGGTTTGAATATGGGTATGGGTACCAATCAAAGCACTTATCTGCCCGTCTAAATGAAAGGCCAGGGACTCTTTTTCTCCCACCGATTCGGCATGAAAATCAGTCAGAATAACTTTCGTCTGAGTCTGTAATTTCCGGGCAATTTCCTTACCTGTACGAAACGGACAGTCAATAGAGCGCATGTCCTCGCGACCCTGTAAATTCATTACAGCTACAGGAGTAGATTTCACATTTACCACCACTGACCCTTTACCGGGGGTACCCGGCGGGTAGTTTGCAGGGCGCAGAATTGGCTGATCGGAATCGAGCAGCTTCACAATCTCGCGTCGATGCCAAATATGATTTCCTGAAGTAATCACATCTACTCCCAGCGAAAAAAGCTGCTCCGCAATTTCTTCGGTAATGCCGAGACCTTCTGCCGCATTTTCTCCATTCACAATTACAATATCCGCTTTGTGAGCCTTACGCAAAGAGGCTAACCTGGTGAATAATGCCCGTACCCCGGGGGTGCCAAAGACATCCCCGAGGAGCAGAGCAGTAATTTTATCTAGGCATATTCGATAACCCGAGTCTCCCGTATTATTGTAACTTTTATTCTTCCGGGATATCGCAGTTCTGCCTCAATTTTCTTGGCAACTTCCTTGGCCAGTTCCTTCGCCCTCTGATCATTCACCGAATCGTTGTTTACCATGATGCGAAGTTCACGACCCGCCTGAATAGCAAACGCCTTTTCGACACCTTCAAAGCTCTCGGAAATCTGTTCAAGGTTTTCTAAACGTTTTATATAATTGTTGATGGTCTCCCGTCGTGCCCCCGGGCGGGAGGCGGAAATTGCATCGGCTACCTGTACAATGATAGATTCTACACAGTTCGGCTCTACATCATTATGATGAGAGAGAATTGAGTTTACAACCCGTTCATCTTCACCCATCTGTTTTGCGAGTTCAGCACCTAATTCTGCGTGGTTACTGTCACTTTCGGTTTCAATTCCCTTCCCGATATCGTGCAGCAAACCGCCGCGTTTGGCTATCTCTCTGTTCGCACCCACTTCCGCCGCTAACATTCCCGAAAGTATCGCAACCTCTTTTGCATGGGCCAGCACATTTTGGCCGTAGCTGGTCCTATAGTGCAGTCTGCCGAGGGCTCGAATTCCATCCTGGCTGACATTGTGCACACCAAGATCAAAAATTACCTTCTCACCTTCTTCATAGATGATTTGGTTAATTTCCTTTCCGACCTTCTGCACGACCTCTTCAATACGAGCAGGGTGAATGCGCCCGTCTTGAATGAGCCTTTCTAGGGCAACTTTGGCAATTTCTTTTCGTACAGGGTCAAAGCAGGATAATACCACTGCCTCTGGGGTATCATCGATAATGATATCTACACCGGTGAGTGTCTCTAGGGTGCGGATATTACGCCCTTCACGGCCGATTATGCGGCCCTTCATCTCGTCATTCGGCAAGCTTACTGAACTGATCGATACATCGCCGCTCACTTCGGTGGCTAAGCGCTGAATCGAGGTTACAATAATATCACGGGCCTTTTTCTCTCCCGCCGCCTGTGCTTCCTGTTCAATCTTATTCATTACAACTTGAGCATCATGCTCGGCTTCCTGTTTCATTGAAGTAATAATGAGTTCTTTCGCCTGGTCTTTCGTAAGACCTGCGATTTTCTCCAACTCCTGCTTCCAATGCTCTTCTTGCTGTAATAAATATGATTCTTTCTCTTTTAATATCCCCTCTCGGTCTGATAAAGCATGCTTCTGGCTATCTACATCAACCTGTTTTTTCTCCAGGCCCTCTTCTCTCTGTAACAACCTTCGTTCAAAACGTTGCAGCTCATTTCGTCTTTCTCGAAACTCACGTTCCTGTTGATTACGTTCTTTCAACAGTTCGTCTTTGGTTTCAATGAGAAGCTCCCGCTTTTTTGCTTCGGCTTCTTTTATCGCCTCTTGCTTAACACGCTCTGCTTTCTGTTCTGAAGAAGAAAGCTGAAATCTGGCATATAGCCATCTTATTGTCCATCCCAGAATCAAACCTAAGAGAGGAAGCGTTATTGTCAAGATTAGTGACATCGTCTTCCTCCACCTTTAGATTAAAGTTCATAATATAGTTTGGTTATGTATATGTCAAGGATTATATCAAAGAGATACTAATTTAACTTTTTAGAACTTTTCGTAACAACAATGTTATCTACATTACTGATAAAGCCTTCAGAATACTCTCAATATCAGCTGCAACTTTCTTCAACCCCAAATACAGAAAGGCTTCACCCCCCTGGAAAATAGCCGGAATGAATAAAACTGCGTTGATGTACTCCCTATCCCGGTCGCTGACTATTCCATGCAGATATTTCTGAGCCTGTTCAAGGTCAAAGATAACCGGCTGACGAGCCGCAAGGAAACGCTGGTAGAGTTCATCATTTCGCCGCACGACAACATTCGAAGTAAGCTCTTTATCGAATCCAACTGAATCGTAAATAATCCAGTTGTCCCCCTGCCTCGCTAAAATTGCTGCATACAATGCATCAGTACGCTGTGAAATCTTCATCAATGATTTAAGCATCCCGATTTTTCCGCTTCGATAGCGCTCAAGGAATACGTCATACTGAAAACCGTTTTCGTTTAGAAGCGCATTATTTGAAGCTGCCGGCAGCCCGAGGGCCGAATCATCTCTGCTCTCTGCCTCATCCTCCATAGTAAAAGATAAGTCCACATCCCCGAATCCAATAATACTTTCTAAACTTGAACTATCTTTGCGGTCCTGATCCTTTTCTTTATCTTTCCCTTTATCTTTATCAATAACCGAGTTCACTAACTCCGACAAATCATTGTTCGAAGGCTGAACGGTAGGTTTGAATATTGATTCATCAACCTGAAAGGTTCCATCCTGGTACACAATGGCGTCTGATTTTTTCTCTTCAGCTGATACCGAAGGCATTTCAAAAACTTTCTGAAGTTGAAATCTATATACACCTTTTTCAAGTTCCTGGCCTGGAATCTCGGCAACAGCTTCATCCACATCCTGTAGCTCCTCTACTTCTTCTATTTCCTCGATCTCTTCAAGTTCTTCGATATCTTCCAGCTCTTCCAGCTCTTCCAGCTCTTCAAGTTCCTCCACGTTATCTTCTTCTATATCCTCTTGTGCCTCATCTGCATCACTTTGCACGTTATCCTCATTACCAGTACCAGCATCCTCTTCAGGCGTTCCATTTGGAGTACGTGATTCGCCGGCCATAGTACTGTCCTCCTTCAGCTCATCTGAGAGTTCCTCAACTTCTTCGATTTCTTCATCCTCCGAGCTAACCACCTCTAAGTATCCCTGCACGGGAACCGTGCTGTAGTCATAGACTCCAGCTGTATTATATCTGAAATAGGTATCATTTGCAGCACTTTGCATTTGATAGAATGCATCATCTTCATCGCTTACCACTTCGAGCTCTTCTATCGGTTCATCTTGTACCTGCTCAGATCTAGCCACTACCGATAGGTCAGGTTCCTGGCTCGACTGAATCTCAGTGCTTGGATGTTCAATTTTTTGTATACTGAGTATCGCCCGCTCTTTTTGTTCATTTGAAAAAGATCCATAACCTTCAAGGTCTGCATGAATCAGATTGGTAATATCCTCTGCAGGTGTTTCATCGCTTGCTGCTGCCTGATTCCTTATCATATAATTTCGATGTCTTCTCAATATCTGACTTCGGCCTCTTGCTATCTCTTCAGCTTCCTCGAGTTCTCCGAGCTCTTCGAGCTCTTCTATCTCTTCAGGCTCTTCTGCCTTCAAGTCTCAGCTTCTTCGGGCTCTCTTCAGCGATCTCTTCTGCTTCCTCGAGCTCACCAGGCTCTCCTGCCTCCAGCTCTGGCTTCTTCGGATCTCTTCAGCTTCCTCAAGTTCTCCGAGCTCCTCAAGCTCTTCTATTTCTTCAGGCTCTTCTGCTTCATCTAGCTCGTCGGCTCTTTCGGACTCTTCTGCTTCCTCGGGCTCACCAGGTTCCTCTGCTTCTTCTATCTCTTCAGCTTCCTCAAGTTCTCCGAGCTCTTCAAGCTCTTCTATTTCTTCAGGTTCTTCTGCTTCAGCAAGCTCATCGCCTCTTTCGGGCTCCGCAGCCTCTTCTGCTTTCAGGGAGCTCGCCAGCTTCCTCAAGTTCTCCGAGCTCCTCAGCTCTTCTATCTCTTCAGGCTCTTCTGCCTCGGCAAGCTCCTCGGCTTCTTCGGGCTCTTCAGTTTCCTCAGCTTCCTCGAGTTCTCCGAGCTCCTCGAGCTCTTCTATCTCTTCAGGCTCTTCTGCCTCGGCAAGCTCCTCGGCTTCTGGGGCCTCTTCAGTTTCCTCAGCTTCCTCGAGTTCTCCGAGCTCCTCGGCTTCCTCAATATCTTCGAGCTCCTCGTGCTCTCGGCAAGCTCCTCGGCTTCTTCGGGCTCTTCTCGGCCTCTTCAAGTTCCTCGCAGCTTCACTCGAGTTCTTCGGCTCCTCTGCTTCTCTTCAGGCTCCTCGCCGATTCAAAATCTTCAAGTTCTTCGGCTTCTTCGGCAGGTTTCTGTTCTGTTTTTTGGCTTTGTTTAGGGGTGTTAGGCGTTGGCACCTGAGATTCTATAGATTTTTGTAGTGATAGTATTTTTTGTACAACCTCTTCTATGTTTTCAATGCTTACCTGTGAGGATGTTTGCTTTTGGGTTTCACTACGTCCATCAAGTACCTGAAAGATATCCTGCCAACTTTCATCGATCAATTTGTCAATTTTTTCTTCTTTTTCGCCTTTTATTTTACCAAGGCCCTTTTTCATTTCGCCTTTAAGGGATTGCTTTTTTCTGCTTACTTCGTTCTTTAATTGACGCCAATCTAAACGGTCCTGACTTTCAATATAGCCTTTAATAAACTCAAGCTGAAACCGTTTAAGACGGTTACGAATTATAACCTCACGGTCCTGCCGTAAGCTAAAAAGCAATAGAAGCAGCAAAAAAACAGTTATACCTGAGGCAGATAGCAGAATTACTTTTAAGACAGCACCAATTTCAAAGAGACCTTGATTAATCAGCAATCCGAGATTCCCATAACCGTCGGTTGATGTACTCATTAAAACAAAACGCTGTCCTGTTTTCTCATCATGATATACATATCTTTCGCCAATTAGATTATTGTTCCAACGTTCTGAAGCCGTTTCTTGAATTTTATCTACAGCTAAACCTTCTCCAAAAAACAGATATCCCTTTTCGGTAAGAGTTATCTGGCGACCAACCTGCAAAAAGCCTCTTGAAACTAAATAATGCTGAAGACTGTTCTTATCGACATAGAAAAGGGCTGTACCACGGAACTGCTCCAAATCATCGAAGAGGGGAAACTGATATACAAAGCGGTTCTGCTCGTCATCGATTATTATGTCTTTCGATTGTTCTGCATCTAATTTAAGTTCAGCCGTTGGAATGGTAGTGCTTTGTTCATCAAGAATTTTGTATATGACCCGATAATCACCCTGGCGCTCGATATCATCGTCTCTGGTACTGTAATGAATTTTGTTATCCGTGGATACAAACCGGACAAATAGTAAGCCTTGGTATTCACTGTGAAGTTTATCGAAAAGATTGTTGTGCTGAAATATATATTCACGGTCCCAGTTAGGACTATATACTTTTTGTACATCGACTTGTGATAGCGTAGCGGAAAACCGGCTTTGGTACTGATGATGAAAATCTTCGATCGCCGTTTTCTTCTGCTGTAGTTCCTGCTCGTAGAGCTCAGTCACTCTCTGATTGTAGAAGGTAGTTTCTATGTACTCAAAAAGCCCGGAGTATGCTAGAAAAGCAAACGCAGTTACGAGGATAATTGATATGAGTAAGCTGATTGATACTCTTTGAATATTGCTCATACTGGTCTTCTAGGTTATTGTACCCCTTTTTAAAGATTTACTCTACATCTCTATTACTTTTTATCGGCAAATCAATTTCCTATCCTGAATTAAAAAGAGCGAGGTTCTTTCAAGATGCTAATATTGAAAGAACCTCGTTGGGAGTACCTGAACAATATAAAATGGGCACCCTTAAAAGAGGTGCCCGATTTTCTTATTAACTATTAAGTAAATTTTCTGCTAAAGTATAGCTATTTGTCCTTCTTCTTATCGGCCAAATCTTCTTCAGCAACAGGTTTTTCAGTACTTTCTTCGGCTTCGACTTCGGCTTCAGCCTCAGTTTCCTCTGCCGGAGCAGCTTCCGCAGTTGCGGTTTCTTCAGCTGGAGCTTCATTTGATTCAGTGTCTGTCGCTTCGGCATTCTCCTTTGCTTTTGTAGGAGCCGCAGCCGATTTCGCTTTCTTTGTGGACTTCTTTTTACCCTGTTTCTGCTCGGCAACTTCCTCTTCCACTAACTCAAGAAGTACCATTTCTGCGGCATCTCCTTGACGATAGCCAAGCTTGAGAATTCGGGTGTAGCCGCCGGGACGCTCTTTATATCTTGGTCCGATTTCTGTAAAAAGTTTAGCCAAAATCTCTTTATCTTTGATATCTTTGTTCATGATCCTTCGGTTATGGACGCTGTCCATTTTTGCCCGGGTGATCATTTTTTCTGCAGTTCGACGAATTGCGAGTGCCTTAGCTTTAGTAGTTTTAATTCGCTCGTACCGGAACAGTGAAGTAGTCATGTTCCTGTGCAGGGATTTTCGATGACTTGATTTTCTACCAAGTCGGTTAAATCCTATTTTATGCTTCATCGTTCTCGTCCTTGTTCCGTTGAAGTTTTGTCGATGTCTTTAGAACACTGTAGTCGGTCATGCCGAGACTCAAGTTCCACTCTTTGAGTTTTTCTTTAATCTCATTTAAAGACTTTTTACCGAAATTTCGAGTCTTTGCAATTTCGTCCTCGGTTTTCTTTGTAAGATCACCGATAGAACGTATATTCGCATTCTTCAGACAATTGCTCGACCTTACCGACAGCTCTAGCTCTTCTACCGGGGTATTCAGAATCGAACGTACACGCTCTTCTTCTTCATCCACCTCATCATCACCATCGATAGATTCTTCATCAAAATTGATAAAGATGGTGAAATGATCCTTTGCAATTTTTGCAGCTTCGGCTAATGCATCTTCCGGCGAGACAGCTCCGGTGGTCATAATTTCCAGGATTAACTTATCGAAATCACTTCTTTGTCCCACCCGAGTATTTTCAGTGTGATACTTTACCCGCCTTATTGGAGAGAAAGCTGCATCAACGGCAATAGTTCCAACTTCTTCGATATATTTTTCGTTCAGTTCCGCCGGTATATAGCCACGCCCTAGATCAATTTGTATTTCCATATCGATGTGCGCATCTTTTGTCATGGTAAGAATCTTTTGATCCTTGTTCATCACTTCGATATCATTTTCTTTTTCGACGTCGGCGCCGGTCATGTCGCCAGGGCCCTTCACTTCTATATGAATAACTTTCTGTTCCTGATCTGCCGGAAGCTTAATATTTAAGCTTCGTAAATTGCTGATAACTTCCGGTGTATCTTCTACTACCTCAGGAATCGATTCAAACTCGCTCGATACAACGTGCGCAGTTCCTTCTTCATCATAAGAAGTAATTTTTAGAGCAGTAATAGCGTATCCTTGAATGGATGATAGCAACACCCTGCGAAGGGTGTTACCAACAGTCGTTCCATACCCTCTTTCGAAGGGATACGCGATAAATTTCCCGTAGCTGGCGTCGGTCTCACCATGCTCAAAGGTAATTCCCTTTGGCCTTTTAAATCCCTTTAATAGGTTTTTTCGCGCCATGTAAACTCCTACCTCGAATATAGCTCGACGATTAACTGCTCATTTATTTCCGCAAGCTCATTTACATCAGCCTTACGCGGATAAGCCTTTACCGTTCCTTTCATTGCATCAGGATCGATTTGCAGCCAAGGATACACACCTGATCGAGAGTACTCTTTTAGACTCTCTTTTATCGTATGCATTTTCTTGCTCGATTCCTGAATCACAACTTCATCGTTCTCTTTTACAATAAAAGAGGGAATGGTTACACGCTTACCGTTTACAAACACATGCCCGTGCGAAACTATCTGACGAGCCTGTTTGCGTGATGATGCAAAATGCATTCTGTACACGGTATTATCAAGCCGTCTTTCAAGCCTTGTGATTAAGTTTTCACCTGTCTTTCCGGGAAGCCGTTCCGCTTCATCAAAAAACAGTTTGAATTGTTTTTCTAACAATCCGTACATTCTTTTCAGTTTCTGCTTTTCGCGCAACTGAAGTCCGTAATCCGAAATCTTTCTCTGCCGATAGCGAGGATCTTTACCCGGAGGCGAAGCCTTCTTTGCAACCGGGCACTTGTTTGTGAAGCAGCGTTCGCCCTTCAAAAAAAGTTTTGCCCCTTCTGCTCGACATTGTCTACATGATGGACCTGTATATCTTGCCATACCTTACCCTCTCTAAACTCTTCTACTCTTTCTGGGACGGCATCCATTGTGGGGGATGGGGGTGACATCCTTGATGCTCTTCACAGTTAAACCTAGATTACCAAGCGACCGTATAGCGGACTCTCGCCCTACTCCCGGTCCCTTCACAAATACATGAACACCCTGCAAACCGTAATCCATAGCCTTTTTTGCTGCTGTCTCGGCAGTTGTCTGTGCCGCGTAGGGGGTTGATTTTTTCGCGCCCCTAAAACCGAGTCCACCAGCACTGGCCCAAGAAACAGTGTTTCCCTGCAGGTCCGTTATTGTTACAATAGTATTATTAAACGTAGCTTGTACGTAGACATTCCCCTCGTAAACCGTTTTTTTGGTTTTTCTTTTCGTACTTTTCGCTGCCTTAGCCACTTTCTACAACCTCCACTCTATTTCTTCTTTCCCGCTACTGTTTTCTTCTTACCCTTTCGAGTACGGGCGTTTGTTTTCGTCCGCTGGCCTCGAAGAGGTAAGCCTTTCCGGTGCCGCAGTCCGCGATAACACCCGATATCCATAAGCCGCTTGATATTCAGTGCGGTCTGAGTTCGCAGCCGTCCTTCGACAGTATAATCATTATCGATTACCCCACGAATCTGATTAACCTCTTCGCTTGTGAGGTCATTCATCCGCTTATCAGGATCTATTTCCAGTTTCTTACAAATCTCAATAGCAGAAGTTCTACCTATACCATAAATATAGGTCAATGCAATCTTTGTAGCTTTATTTGGTAAATCTATACCGGCTATTCGTGCCATTCAGAGCTCCTCCTCTACCTTTGCCTCTGCTTGTGTTTCGGGTTGCTACACACAATTCGTACTACCCCGCGTCTGCGGATTACTTTGCAATTTGCGCACATCGGTTTGATGCTTGCTCTTACCTTCATTTTATTCTTCCCCTTATAAGTTCCTTGACTTGAGCTTTCCTCGTTTCGTAAAACCATCATGGTGGTGCATTCTAAGATGTCCTTCTATTTGGGACATTGTATCTAAGTCTACCCCAACCATGATTAACAGTGAAGTACCACCCAACAACATTGCAACTGAAACCGGGAAGTTAAAAAGCTTCTGTATAATTGTCGGAATAACTGCAATGAACGCCAGAAACAACGCACCCGGCAGTACAATTCGGTTCAGTATTTTTGTTAAGTACTCTTCCATCTTTTCAGTTCTAATTCCTGGAATCGAACCACCATTTTCTCGTATCTGTTTTGCTATTTCAATCGGGTTAAGGGACACCTGAGTATAGAAATAGGCGAAAAATACAATCAGCAGCGTGTAAATAATAACATAAGGCATTCCCTGCGGGCTGAGCCAAGAAGAAAAGGAGGCCAGCCACCCAATTTCACTGCCTAAGTTACCGGCTATTTGAAGCGGAAAAGTAAGCACTGAAGATGCAAAAATGACCGGTATAACTCCTGAAGGGTTCACCTTAAACGGGATATAAGTACTTTGTGCACCATACATCTTTCTTCCCACTACACGTTTCGCATAGTGGACGGGGATCTTTCTTTGCCCCTGTTGCTCATAAATAACCAGTGCAACTACAGCGACAAACATGCCCAGTACGATGATAACAAAAACCGGGTTTAGTTCACCAACCTGCACTTTATTAAACAGAGTAATAAATGCATTGGGCATCCGGGCTACAATACCCGCAAAAATCAACAGGGAAATACCGTTTCCCACCCCACGCTGGGTGATCTGTTCACCAATCCATATTAAGAAGACGGTACCAGTAGTAACAGTCATCATTGCTAAGAGTGTATAGGGCAGCCTATTCATTGTAATCGCATTTGGAATCGAATCGGCATACACCGTTACTACATACGACTGAATAAGACATACAAGCAGTACTCCGTATCTCGTATACCGCTGGATTTTCTTTCGGCCGCCTTCTTCTTCTGAAATTCTTTTCAGAGTCGGAAAAACGACAATCAGCAGCTGCATTATAATCTGCATCGAGATATACGGCATAATACCAAGCATGAATACTGAGAAGTTCTTAAAGGCTCCTCCGGCAAAGAAGTTAATATACTCGGTAATGCCGATGTTTCCGGACCCTTCCTGGGCCATAAAGTACAGCTTAAGCGCATTCACATTAATACCTGGAATTGGAAGGGTTGCCCCCAAACGAAACACCATTAGCATCAATACTGTGAAAGTTATGCGTTGTCTTAAATCTTTTACCCGGAAAATGTCGAGAAACGCGTTATTAGCCATTGTTACCTTCTTCTAATCCTTCTATAGTACCGCCGGCAGCTTCGATTTTTTTATGTGCTGATGCCGACACCTTGTGTACAGCGAAGGTAAGCTTTTTTGTAACCTCGCCGTTGCCAAGAATCTTAACAATTGCATTTTTTTTCTTCAATATCCCTTTCTTACGGAGGGTATCTAAATTTACTGTATCACCATCGTTATATCGTTCTTCTACAGTTTTTAGATTTACCACACTGTATTCTTTTTTAAAGGGGTAATTTGAGAAACCGCGAGCCGCAATACGGCGGAAAAGTGGCATTTGTCCACCTTCAAAACCTAAGCGTACTCCGCCTCCCGAACGGGAATTCTGGCCATCATGACCGCGACCGGAGGTTCC
Organism: Spirochaetia bacterium; assembly: GCA_034520965.1. Lineage (GTDB taxonomy): Bacteria > Spirochaetota > Spirochaetia > DSM-16054 > Sediminispirochaetaceae > DSBN01. The sequence goes on from JAXHMY010000001.1 coordinate 433,666, forward strand.
TCCGTGTCCGCTGCCAACGCCTCTTCCCACGGGTCGTTTTTTCTTATGGGCTCCATTGGGTGCCTTGAGTTGTTCCATAGCTACTCAATCTCCTCAACTTCAACAAGATGACTGATCTTACCCACCATTCCAAGTATGGATGGAGTTACTTTATGCTCAACTCGGCTGCCTATTTTCCTAAGACCAAGTGCATCCAACGTCTTTTCTTGTTTAGGTTTTCTTCCATACCTGCTCTTCTTGAGAGTGATACGAATCATCTTTTCTGCCATTATTAACTCCACATTTCCTGCAGCGTTTTACCTCTGCCTTTAGCGATTTCTTTCGCATCCATGATTTCATCAAACCCAGCAAAAACAGCCTTTACAATATTAAGCGTATTTTGAGAACCAAGAGATTTACTCATGATATCGTGAACGCCACATGCATCCATGATTGAGCGTACAGGCCCACCGGCGATTACTCCGGTACCCGGAGCAGCAGGTTTCATAAATACCTCTGCACTCTTAAACCGCCCAATAACTACATGGGGTATAGTCGTTCGCTGCATCGGCACCTTCACCATAGTCTTCTTAGCCTTTTCAATACCTTTGCGGATAGCTTCAGCAACATCATTTGCCTTTCCAAAGCCATACCCGACATTACCTTTTTGATCGCCTACAATCACCAGGGCTGAAAATGAGAAACGACGTCCACCCTTTACAACTTTGGCTACACGATTCAGCTTAATGAGTTTTTCTACGTACTCCTTATCTTTATCCACAGTTTCCCCCTAAAATTTCAGTCCTGCTTTTCTTGCACCGTCAGCCAGACTTCTTACAACGCCCCAATAGGTAAAACCGTTCCTATCGAACACGACAGTATCTATGTTTTTGGCCTTTAAACGCTCGCCAATTGCATTTCCGATTTTGCTTGCGTTTTCTACGTTATTGCGAAGGCCGGTAAACTCGGACTCCATAGTACTCGCAGACGCAACCGTAGCGTTTTTAGTGTCATCAATAGCCTGAACGTACATATGTTTATTGCTTCGATATACACTTAGTCTTGGACGTTCTGCAGTTCCACTAATATTCTTACGAACATGAAGTTTACGTCTTCTGCGTTTCGCTTGTTTTTCTTGTACTCTCTTCATATCGTTTATCCTACTTTACACCAGACTTACCGATCTTTCGTGAAATTCTCTCATCTTCGTATTTCACACCCTTCCCCTTATAAGGTTCCGGCGGACGTAGAGAGCGAATCTCGGAGCTTATCTGTCCGACAAGCTGCTTCTGAATTCCGGTAATAACTACTTTAGTGGTTCCTTCGCAGGTAATGGTGATTCCTTCCGGAATTACAAACTCAACCGGATTCGAAAACCCAAGGTTAAGATGAAGTATATCACCCTTTACTTCTGCTCGGTACCCTACTCCATTTATCAATAATGATTTTGTGAATCCCTTGGATACACCTTCAACCATATTCCAGCACAGTTGTCGGTACAAGCCGTGGTACGAACGGGCGTCTTTACTATCATTCGTTCGGTCGACAATCAGCTGATTATCCTTGACCTTTATTTCAACATCTTTGTTGAAACCTTGTGAAAGTTTACCCTTGGGCCCCTCAACTGTTACTGTATTATCCTTTACGTCTACCTTCACTCCGTCAGGTATCTGTACCGGTAGTTTTCCAACTCGTGACATTAGATTCCCCCGTTTTACCAGACAGAACAGATAAGCTCTCCGCCTACCTTGCGCTCTGTTGCTTTTTTCCCTGTGATCACACCCGTCGACGTCGATACAATGAGGATTCCATGACCGTTGAATACACGCGGCATTTTCCGGTATCCGGCGTATATTCTTCGCCCCGGACTGGAAATCTTTTTTATACCGTGAATAATTGGCTTCTGGCCATCGTCATACTTCAAGAAAATCCGGATGACACTTTTACCATCCTGGGTGGTCTTCTTGAAATTCTTCACATATCCCTCATTCTTAAAGATTTTTACAACCTCAAGTTTTATTTTTGAGGGATGGATATCGACCTTTTCGTGACCCGCACTGACTGCGTTTCTAATTTTTGTGAGCATATCTGCTACAGGATCGCTTACTGCCATACTCTCTACTCCCTCTTACCAGCTTGATTTAGTCACGCCGGGTATTAGTCCCTCGTTTGCAAGCTTCCGAAAACAAACCCTGCACATGCCGAATTTCCGCATATATCCTCGAGGACGACCACACACCTTGCATCTATTCACCTTTCGTGTACTGTACTTAGGTGTACGCTGTGATTTAACTATAAGTGCTTTCCGTGCCATGCTTATCTCCCTACTTTCTGAAAGGCATGCCGAGCTTTTGCAGCAGCACCCTTGCTTCCTGATCAGTTTCCGCGGTAGTAACTATAGCGATATTTAATCCGCTAACCCGCTCGATGTTATCGTAGTCGATCTCAGGAAAAATTATTTGTTCCTGAACTCCTATCGAATAGTTTCCATGACCATCGAACGCATTCGGGTTAACCCCCCGAAAGTCCTTTACACGCGGCAACGCAATATTCAATAAACGGTCCAGAAACTCCCACATTCGGTCACCCCGAAGAGTGACTTTTGCACCAATTTCATTACCTTCTCGCAGTTTAAAGTTTGCGATAGATTTACGCGCCTTTGTTTTCACCGGCTGCTGGCCTGTAATTGTAGCCAGCTCCTTTACCGCAGATTCTAACAGGTTTTTGTTCTGAATAGCCTCACCTACACCCGCGCTTACCGAAACTTTTTCGATACGTGGAATCTGCATGTGAGTGCTATAACCGAACTCCTCTTTGAGCTCTGCAGCAACCTTCTCGTTATACGTTGACCTAAGCCTTGGTACATACTGTTCCATTACAGCTCTTCCCCAGTCTTCTTTGCTATTCTAATCTTCTTACCATTTTCGATTTTATAACCGATCCTGGTTGCCTCACCGTTTTTAGTAACGGCAGCCACATTCGATAGTGCGACAGCTGCTTCAATCTCGATAATGCCGCCCTTTTCCTGCTGGCTCTTCGCCCGTACGGCCTTCTTCACCATGTTTAATCCCTGAATGTATACACGGCCCCGGTTTCTATCAATTCGTAGAATTTTTCCGGTTTTGCCCTTATCTTTTCCGGTGAGGATCTTCACGGTGTCATCTCGCTTAAGTTTTGTGTTCACCTGATTCTTCGTCATCTTGATCCTCCTAGAGTACCTCGGGAGCAAGAGAGATAATCTTCATATATCCCGCCTCTCTTAACTCTCTGGCAACTGGTCCGAAGATACGTTTACCCTTTGGATTCAGGTTCGTATCTATAATCACACACGCGTTATCATCAAAACGAATATACGTTCCATCATTTCGCCTATGTTCTTTTTTGGTTCGAACAATGACTGCCCTCTGCACATCGCCTTTTTTGACCTGTGCATTTGGCAGAGCATCCTTCACTGCCACAACAACGACATCTCCGATACCAGCCGTTTTCCTTTTACTTCCACCAAGGACTTTGACGCACTGCACCTTCTTGGCGCCACTGTTATCCGCTACATTCAGGTATGTCTGCATCTGTATCATACGACAACTCCTTCTACTACGTATCCGCTGCTATTTCGCCCTTTCAACGATTTTGGATAGTCTCCAGTGCTTGTCCTTGCTGAGCGGTCTGCTCTCTATTACCCGCACTAAGTCCCCAATATGCGCTTCGTTCTTCTCATCATGGGCTTTAACCTTCTTGGTCTGTTTCACATACTTCTTATACAGTCCATGCAATTGTCTTGTTTCAACTGCTACAACTATAGTCTTTTCCATCTTTTCGCTTGTTACACGTCCCTGATAACTCTTCTTATTTACTATCATTCTCTGCAGCCTCTTCCTTACTTATCTCCCGGATTTCGTAGTCCCAGGGCATACTCATGAATTACCGTGTTGAGCCGGGCAATGTTTCTACGAAGGGTACGCCTTTCAATTGGGTTCTCCGCATGTCCCATCACACTGCTAATACGAAAATCCATAAACTCTTTGCGAAGCTGCTCGCGTTTTTCCACAAGCTCCTGAAACGTAAGATCGCTAAACGAGTTCTTCATATCGCTACTCCACATCCCGTCTTGATATGAACTTGGTTCGTATAGGCAGCTTCGAACTGGCAAGCTTCATAGCTTCCTGTGCCAACTCACGCTTTACACCGGACATCTCAAACATTACAGCGCCGGTCTTTACTACAGCGACCCATCCTTCCGGGTTTCCCTTACCTTTTCCCTGCCGAGTTTCAGCAGGTTTTTGGGTGTAGGGCTTGTCCGGAAAAATCCGAATCCATACCTTACCACCACGTTTAATGTGGCGGGTCATTGCAATACGGGCAGCTTCTATCTGCCTGGCGGTAATCCAGCGCGGCTCAAGCGCTATCAGCCCGTAATCACCAAACGAAATTTTATTGCCTCTGTTCGCAACACCGTCCATTCTTCCACGATGCTGCTTTCTGTACTTTGTTCGTTTTGGACTCAGCATTGCCTACTCACTCCTTGACTGAGACTTTCCGTCCCTTTGCTTCTTTACCAGTAGTCCGGCATCTTCCTTGCGGTCCTTCTGAAGTACTTCTCCATTAAAGATCCATACTTTTACGCCAATCGTACCAAAAGTAGTTTTGGCTTCGAAAAAACCATAGTCAATGTCTGAACGAAGGGTATGCAACGGCACACGACCTGATTGCTGCCACTCAACTCTTGACATCTCAGCTCCACCCAAACGACCGGAGATTCGTATCTTAACGCCCTCAACACCTGCCTGCATCGCCTTGCTTACCGAGATCTTTAGAGCTCTTCGAAAAGAACCGCGAGCTTTCAGTTGACGCGCTACGTTCATAGCTATCAGCTGGGCATCACCTTCGGGTCGTTTGACCTCTTTGATCTTGATTTGAATTTTCTTCTTCGCAAGTTTTTGAAGCCGATTACCAATTTTTTCTATATTGGAACCCTTTGCGCCTATGATAATTCCGGGTCGAGAAGTCTTAACGACAATAGTAATTCTCTGAGGATGTCGAATAATCTCTATATCCGAGATTTCCGCACCACGGGCTTCAGGACTATTCTCCAGCTCTTTTCTCAGCTTCAAATCTTCATGCAGAGTTTCGACGTAGTCCCGCGGATCAACATACCACTTCGATTTCCAGGTTTTATTTATACCTAATCGTAGTCCTATCGGATTAACCTTCTGACCCATTTATTCCCCCATATTTCCTATTTCGTCTACAACTACCGAGACATGGCTCATACGCTTTAAAAGAATATCTCTTCTTCCCCGCGCACGCGGCCATACACGCTTCAAACGCGGGCCTTCATCTATTAACAGCTGCTTAATGAATAAACTCTCTTCATCTAGCTTGTTATTTTGATAGAGCGCATTCGCTGCGGCTGACTGTAAAACCTTCTTGATAAGTCCAGCACCCTTTTTTGGGGTACTCTCAAGAATTGCCATCGCCTCGGTATAAGGTTTTAACCTAATAGTATCGGCAATAGGGCGTATTTTACTGGGAGAAACAAGAAGAAATTTCGCTTTTGCTGTATACCCTTTCTTCACTTCCATAACAACACCTATTTCTTTCCGACTTTCTTATCGGATCTTGCATGTCCGCGGAAAAAGCGGGTTGGTGCAAACTCACCAAGTTTATGTCCTACCAAATTTTCGTTGACATACACAGGAACCCATGTTTTTCCGTTATACACAGAAATGGTGAATCCTACCATCTCCGGAATAATAGTCGAGCAACGGGAATATGTTTTAATCATCTTCTTATCCCCGGATTTACCCGCCTCTACAATTCTTTTGTAAAGCTTTTTCTCTATAAAAGGACCTTTCTTAATCGATCTTGACACGACCTACTCCTATTTCCTTCGCTTTACTATATTCTTATTCGAATATTTCTTTTTCTTACGAGTCTTGTAACCCTTAGTCGGTTGTCCCCACGGACTCACCGGATGGCGTCCACCAGAGGTCTTACCTTCACCACCACCATGCGGGTGGTCTACCGGGTTCATCACAACACCACGTACTTTCGGACGTCTACCAAGCCAGCGGGCTCGTCCCGCCTTTCCAAGCGAAACATTCATATGCTCTTCATTTCCAAGAACACCTACTGTTGCCTGACATTTAGCAAACACCATTCTCATCTCGCCTGAAGGAAGTTTTACGGTAACGTAATCTCCCTCTTTAGCAACCACCACAGCTCGCCCACCGGCGGAGCGGACCATCTGTCCTCCCCGGCCTTTCTGCAGCTCAATGTTATGTACTTCGATACCCAGAGGAATTCCCTCTAGGGGTAATGTATTGCCCGGAGTAATTGGTGCACCCGGCCCGTTCTGAATCTTGGCGCCGACCTTTAATCCCTTCGGCGCTAAAATATAACGTTTGCCTCCATCGGCGTACCATACCAGTGCAATGAATGCTGACCGGTTTGGATCGTACTCGATGGTTTTTATAGTACCTACTACTCCGACCTTATCCCGCTTAAAGTCAATCTCACGGTATTTTCTTTTATGACGCCCGCCCTTGCGACGCACACTAATGCGTCCGCCGGCGCCGCGCCCAGCATGAAAGCCCATCCCTTTTGTGAGTGACTTTTCGCTTTCTCACGGGTAATCTCCTCGAAAGTAAGACCCGTCTTGTACCGCTGACTTGGGGTGTTCGGTTTATATTTTTTTAGTGCCACGTCTGAATCCCCCTATTACTCCGTAACTGCATTATACACCTTCGATTGAATCGATCTTTTCACCCGATTTCAGAGTTACCACCGCACGTTTCCATGCCGTTGTTTTCCCAAATCGGTATCCAGATTTTGTCCGTGAGGCTTTAGGTTTACTTTTCACCCACGCCACATTACAGGCCAACGGAGTAACTTGAAACAGCTCTTCAACTGCCTTCTTAATCTGCGATTTGTTGGCCCTAGAATCAACTTTGAAAACGTATTTCCGTTGTTCTGTTTCTCGCATCACATTTGACTTTTCAGTCAATACCGGTTCAATAATTACTTGATCAGCTCTCACGACCGACCCCTCTCTATGCTCTTTGCAAAAAAATCGTTTAATTTTGTAGCTGCCGACTCCATGACCACAATATGCTTTCCGTAGAACAGCTCATGCGCACTCAGTCGATTATACGACTGCACTTTGAGCCAAGGAATATTCTTCCCTGCTCTTCTAAGCATACTGTCATCACTATGCAGCACCACAACCGTGCGTTCCTCTTTGACCAGGTTTTTAAGAATCGATACAAGGTCCCTGGTTTTTCCTGATTCAACCGAAAAATCTTCAACGATCTTTATAGTATCTGCCTGCAATTTCTTCGAAAGAATAGATCGCATAGCTGAACGCTTCATTTTACGAGGCATCCGTACATGATAATCACGCGGCTGAGGACCAAAAGTAGTACCTCCACCGACCCACAAGGGCGACTTTTTGTCACCGGCACGGGCATTACCCGTACCTTTTTGACGCCAAGGCTTAGCATTGCTACCCCTTACCAGTTTCCTATTCTTCACACTGGCGGTACCGATACGACGATTGGCAAGTTCGCTGTTAATTGCATAGTAGATTGCGCTGTCGCTTACCTCGCAGTTGAAAACTTCGTCGTTCAATGTGATATTTTTTATCTCTTCGCCCTGTACCGAAAAGACCTTTGTTTCCATTTTCCGCCTCTACTTCTTATTAGCTTTTTTGACCATCACGATACCCTTGCGTGGCCCTGGAACTGCTCCCTTCACTAAAAGGAACTGTCGTTCTTCATCTACCTTCACTACACGAAGGTTCTGCACTGTTTTCTTATCGGCCCCCATGCGTCCGGGCATTTTAGTACCCTTATGCACTTTCGATGGAGTAGCCGCCATACCAGTAGCTCCAAGACCCCGGTGAAACTTCGATCCGTGGGTTTTATTTCCGCCGGAAAAACCATGGCGTTTCATTACACCCTGAAAACCCTTTCCCTTCGAAGTACCGGTGATATCTACAAAAGTCACATCTTTGAAAACTGAAGCGCCAAGCGTTGCGCCTATTTCGTATTCGCCTTCAAAGTCTCGCATTTCAACCAGGACACTCTTGGGTGATCCGTTCTTAAATTGTCCGGCATAGGGTTTACTCACCCGGCTCGCCTTTTTATCAACAGCACCCATTACTACGGCTTTATAGCCGTTTTTTTCTTCGTTGCGTTCGTCTATAACCTGGTTATCTTCTATTTTGATGACGGTAACCGGGGTTAATACCCCGCGTTCGTCAAACACCTGTGTCATTCCAAGCTTTCTACCGATCAGCCCTAACATCTTTAACCTCAATTAAGTAAAATCTTCGTTTTACTGCTTGATCTCTACATCCACACCAGCAGGAAGCTCAAGCTTCATTAGGGCATCCATCACCTTCGATGTAGGATCAAGAATGTCGATCAACCTCTTGTGCGTTCGCATCTCAAACTGTTCACGAGCTTTCTTATTTACGTGCGGCGACTTAAGGACGGTAAATTTGTTTATCCTTGTTGGTAAAGGGACTGGCCCTGCTACTTTTGCCCCAGCCTTTTCCACCGTCTGTACAATTGCACGCGAGCTTTGGTCTATAAGCTCTATATCAAAGCCTCGTAGCCGCACACGTATTCTATCTTTGGCCATTATATCCCCCGAAAAGCAAGTCCCGCACGCATGTGTGCGGGACATACTAAAATTACTATTCGATTATCTCAGTAACCTGACCACTAGCTACGGTTCGGCCACCTTCGCGAATAGCGAAGCGCAGTCCTTTTTCCATAGCAATTGGATGAATGAGTTCAACGTTAACTTCAACGTGGTCACCGGGCATTACCATCTGCTTATCTTCAGGCAGAGTTACATCACCGGTAATATCGGTTGTCCGGAAGTAAAACTGCGGACGATACCCGTTAAAGAAAGGCGAGTGACGACCACCCTCTTCCTTGGTCAAGGCATAAATCTGCCCCTTAAACTTCGCATGCGGAGTAATACTACCCGGCTTCGCAAGAACCTGTCCACGAACGACACTGTCTTTATCAATACCGCGCAGCAGTGCTCCAATGTTATCGCCGGCCTGCCCTTCGTCCAGAATCTTGTTAAACATCTCTACACCCGTACAGGTGGTTTTCGTTGTCTCACGAACACCTACTATTTCAATAGTATCATTCACATGAACAACACCGCGTTCAATACGACCGGTAACAACAGTACCACGGCCCTGAATGGAAAAAATATCTTCGATCGGCATCAGGAAGTCCTGATCTACCGCACGTTCCGGCTGCGGAAAGTAGTTATCCATTGCATCGAGCAGCTCCTGAATACATTTGGTCTTTTCAGGATCCTCGGGATGCTCCATTGCTTCAAAAGCAGAGCCTTTGATTACAGGAATATCATCCCCGGGGAACTCATATTCTTTCAACAGATCCCGCATCTCTTCTTCAACCAGTTCGATCAAATCAGGATCGTCTACCTGGTCGGTTTTGTTAACAAATACGATCAAAGCCGGTACACCAACCTGACGAGCAAGCAGAATGTGCTCTTTGGTCTGTGCCATCGCACCGTCGGTAGCTGCAACTACAATAACTGATCCATCCATCTGCGCAGCACCAGTGATCATATTTTTGATATAATCTGCGTGTCCCGGACAGTCAACGTGAGCGTAGTGCCGAGCGTCGGTTTCGTACTCTACGTGACGAGTATTGATAGTTATACCACGGGCTTTTTCTTCAGGTGCATTGTCGATTTGTTCATAAGACATCACCTTTCCGCCATCGCCCTTTGAGCAAAACATGGTAATTGCCGCAGTAAGAGTTGTCTTACCGTGGTCAACATGCCCAATGGTACCAACGTTGATATGTGGCTTTGTTCTTTCAAACTTGGCTTTAGCCATCACTTCCTCCTTGTGAATATCCCCAATAAAAATTATACGACCACATCTATGCGACCCACCTTGGGCCGACAGACACCGATCATGTTATACCTATATAGCAAGTGAACGAATAGAGTGAAAAGGAAGGATCCAGAGGTCTCAACATTTCAGCATCGAATGCGAATGTCAGACGTGGCTGATTACAGCGCCTGGAACCACCTCATCATCCTAAAATCACAGCAGTGATATAAAAGACGATCGGTTTGGCTACCACAAGCCTGGTGCTTATGCACCAATAGGTTGTGCAATACTACGCAATATGCGTAGAAAGGTCAAGGGGGAAAACCCCCTTAATTTACCATCTATAATGTGAGAACGCTTTATTCGCCTCAGCCATCCTATGGGTATCTTCCTTCTTTCTAAAAGCGGTACCAGTTGAATTATATGCATCATACAATTCGTTGAACAGCTTCTCGCCCATAGACTTCCCACTTCTTGTTCGGGCGGCCTGAATAATCCAGCGCATTGCCAAGGCATCACGCCGTTTCTCACGTACCTCTACCGGTACCTGATAGGTAGACCCACCCACACGTCTTGATTTTACCTCTACCGAGGGTTTGACGTTTTCAAGAGCTTTTTGAAACACTTCCAGACCATCTTTACCCGACTTTTCCGCCACCTGCTCGAGTGCTTCATACATCACCCTCTGGCTGGTTGCTTTTTTTCCGTCAAGCATCATTCTGGTAATAAACTTTGTTACAATTGTGCTGCCATAACGCGAATCGGGCAACACAACTTTTTCACGGATAAATTTCTTTCGTCCCATTGGTTACTCCTTACGCTTTCGGCTTCTTCGTTCCGTACTTGGACCGACCTTTTCTCCGATCTTCCACACCCAGGGTATCTTTTGCACCCCTTACAATGTGGTACCGTACACCGGGAAGGTCTTTTACACGACCACCACGGATCAGCACCACCGAGTGTTCCTGTAGATTATGCCCGATACCCGGAATATAAGCTGTTGCTTCTATTCCATTGGTTAATCGAACTCTGGCTACTTTACGGAGAGCCGAATTCGGCTTTTTCGGTGTAACCGTCATTACGCGGGTGCATACCCCGCGCTTCTGGGGACAATTTTCAAGCGCTCTGGCTTTACTCTTGGTAACAATGGCCTTGCGGCCCTTTCGAACTAGCTGGTTAATTGTAGGCATGTACCTGTGTACTCCCTTTCATATTGTTTTTCTTGACTGATCGGGCCAGCATGAGTGTAAGTAACTCCCAGCACTGGAATCACTCTTCATCGCCATCCGCAAAAACCTGCTCGGCCTCTGCGGTGAAACCCTGGCTTTCCTCTTCCCCTTCAGCCTGTTCACGTTTTCTCGCATCAATTATATTCTGAACCGAAGCATCAAGATCTTCGGAGTGTTCATCATACAGTTTCACATCACGGTAGTTCCGCATACCGGTGCCTGCCGGTATAAGGTGACCAATTATAACATTCTCTTTCAGTCCGTGCAGGGCATCAGTATTACCTGCTATTGCCGCGTTTGTCAACACCCGAGTTGTTTCCTGGAAGGATGCAGCCGAGATGAAGGAATCGATATTGAGCGATGCCCGGGTAATACCTAACAGCAGGGGTTTTCCAACCGCCGGCTGTCCACCTTCTCGCATAACCTTATGGTTTTCCTGGTGGAACTTGTACTTATCTATCTGCTGCCCATAAATAAAGTTGGTATCGCCAACCTGAATAATCTCAACCTTACGCATCATCTGACGAATAATTACACCGATGTGTTTATCATTGATATTAACTCCCTGCAGGCGATACACTTCCTGCACCTCATTCACCAAGAATGATTGCAGGGCATTTTCGCCTAGGATCTCTAACACATCGTGGGGATCAAAGCTTCCTTCACAGAGCTCCTCTCCGGCCTCTACTAAGTCTCCGTCACGTATCAGAAGGTGACGCCCCATCGGGACCAGATGCTTGTACTCGACCCCAAAATCATCAACCACGTTGATAACTCGTTTACCCTTCACAATCGCCTTAAAATTTACTGTACCGGAAATTCGAGCAAGCACCGAAGAGCTTTTTGGACGACGTGCTTCAAACAGCTCTCCTACCCGTGGCAGACCACCGGTAATATCACTGGTTTTCACACTTTCCTTCAGCAGTTTTGCAAGGGTACGGCCCATTTTAACTTCTTCGCCGTCTTCAACATTCAGATAAGAGTTACCCGGCAGGAAGTAACTCCCCTTTTCATTACCCTCTTCATCCAGCAAAACAAGTCTTGGCTGCAGACTTTCCGAAGAAAACTCGGTAATTTTCTTTTCAATATTACCGGTATCCTCATTAATCTCTTCTTTAAGAGTTGTTCCCAGCACAATATCTTCGAATTTTATCTTACCATTCTGTTCTGCAATTATCGGCTCAGAGAACGGGTCAAAAGTAGCCAGAGGTTCTCCCGACTCAACGGTTTCATCTACTCCTACCCGAAGTTCGGCACCGTTTCGTACATCAATCTTCTGGTCTTGGGCCACCAGCAGCAGTTCATTATCTCTAATATGGGCAAAGGCATTTTCATGAGCCAGAATATCTTCGCCGTCCTTGGTAACCAAAGGCACTGCCCCGCTGATTTTGTCGCCTTCAGCGACATGGAGCTTACTCTTCTTGTCTATCTCAATTCGACGCAGGACCTTCGCAACGATAATATATCCCTTTCGAGTAAAGAGAGTATCTCCGCCTTCCAGCTGTACGGTGTTTCCGTGTAGTTCTTTCACTAATACCGGGAAAGCGAAGGAAATACGGTTTTCTTCGCTTGCCTTGGTTGCAGCACCCCCGATATGGAAGGTACGCATGGTAAGCTGCGTTCCCGGCTGACCGATTGACTGGGCGGCTATAATTCCAACCGCTTCACCCACATCTACTGTCTCATTTGTCGCCAGATTTCGACCATAGCATTTACGACATACTCCATGCCGCGCTTCGCAGGTAAGCACCGTTCGCAAGCGAACAGACTCAACCCCGACTTCCTCTATTTCTGTGGCCAGTTCTTCGGTAATCTCTTCATTTACATCTACAATAATATCAGCGGTTATGGGATGCTTCACACGTTCAAGGGTAAACCGCCCCACAATACGATCCTGCAGTGACTCAATTATTTCTTCGCCGTCTTTTAAGGCACTTATTTCAATTCCATTAATCGTACCGCAGTCATCTTCATTGATCACCACGTCCTGAGCAATATCAACCAGTCGACGGGTCAGGTACCCTGCATCGGCGGTTTTCAGTGCGGTGTCGGCCAGTCCCTTACGAGCACCGTTGGTCGAAATAAAGAACTCAATAATTGACAGCCCCTCTTTAAAGTTGGAGCGGATCGGCAGCTCAATAATGTCACCTGAGGGCTTTGCCATCAGGCCGCGCATACCGGCCAGCTGTCGTATCTGCGTACGACTACCCCGTGCCCCGGAGTCGGCCATCAAGTATACCGGGTTAAAACCATCGCGGTCCTTTTTCAGAAGCTCCATCAACTCCGCAGTCAGATCCTCGTTTGTTTTACTCCAGACCTCAATTACACGGTTATAGCGCTCTTCCTGGGTAATGTGGCCCTGCAGATACTGATTCTGTATCTCCACAACCCGCTGGTTGGCCTCGTCAATCATCTCTTTCTTCTTTTCTGGAATAACTACATCATCTACACCAATAGTGGCACCAAACAGTGTAGCGTAACGAAAGCCGACATCCTTTATAGAGTCGAGCATCCTCACAACTACAGCTGGTCCATGTTCTTTATAGGCCTTTCCTACCAGAGCGCGCAACTCTTTATCACCTAACTGTTCATTTACAAATTCCACCTCTTCAGGCATTTCTTCGTTAAATATGATGCGCCCGGCGCTGGTATCAGCCCATTCTCCGTTAAATTTGACTTTAATTCTTGTGTTATATCTAATAGACCTTGCCTCTAAAGCAAGCATCGCTTCGTCGAATTTGACAAAATGCTTACCGTGCCCCGGTTGGCCGTCGCGTATACGTGTAAGATAGTTAATTCCAAGCACCATATCCTGGGAAGGAAATACAATCGGCGCACCGTTAGCGGGGTCTAGCAAGTTCGTTGAAGAGAGCATGAGCGTCCAGCATTCAAGCTGGGCGGCCTGGGTCAAAGGCACGTGTACGGCCATCTGGTCACCATCAAAGTCGGCGTTATACGCATGGCAGACCAGGGGATGCAATTTAATAGCCTTTCCCTCGGTGAGTACCGGCTCAAAGGCCTGGATACCGAGTCGGTGGAGGGTTGGCGCACGGTTTAGGAATACCGGATGCTCTCTTACAACCTCATCCAGTACCGCATACACTTCCTGCGTCTCCTGCTCTACCAGAGTCTTGGCTTTCTTAATATTATAGACCACATCGCGCTCGACCAGCTTCTTCATAATAAAAGGCTTGAATAACTCCAAGGCCATTTTGGTCGGAAGACCGCACTGATGCAGTCGTAATTCCGGTCCGACAACAATTACCGACCGTCCGGAATAATCAACACGTTTTCCCAGCAGGTTCTGTCGAAACCGCCCCTGCTTTCCCTTTAACATATCAGAAAGCGATTTTAGGGGCCTGTTAGAAGCGCCTTTTACAACTCTCTTTTTCTTCGAGTTATCAAAAAGGGCATCCACCGCCTCTTGAAGCATTCGCTTTTCGTTTCGAATAATAATATCAGGGGCATTAAGGGACATGAGCCGTTTTAATCGGTTATTCCTATTAATTACACGGCGATACAGATCGTTTAGGTCGGAGGTGGCAAAACGCCCCCCATCCAACTGTACCATCGGTCGCAGCTCCGGTGGAATGACAGGAATTACATCCAGAATCATCCACTCCGGACGGTTCCCGGAATCTCGAAAGTTTTCTACAATCTCAATCCGCTTGAGCAGCCGTTTATCCGCCTTCACACCCTTCTCTACCATCTTTCCCCGTAGTTCAGCGGAAAGAAGATCGAGATCAATTTGCTCCAGCAGAGTACGCACCGACTCCGCCCCGATTCCGGCGGTGAAGCTCATGCCGTAACGCTCTCGGGCATCAATATATTCTTCTTCAGAAAGAAGATCCATCGCTTTCAAGTCGGTGTCACCCGACTCAATCACAATGTATTTTTCATAGTACAGCACCGACCGCAAGGCTGCAATCGTAAGATCAAGCAGCAATCCCATGCGAGACGGAACCGAGCGGTAATACCAAATGTGAGAAACCGGCGAGGCCAGCTCTATATGCCCCATCCGCTCGCGACGAACCTTGAAGTGAGTTACCTCAACTCCACAACGGTCGCAGATTACTCCCTTATAGCGGATAGACTTAAACTTTCCGCAATAACACTCGTACTCCTTAGTGGTACCGAAAATACGCTCACAAAAGAGCCCGTCCTTTTCCGGACGTAGAGTACGGTAATTTATTGTTTCCGGTTTCTTCACTTCTCCGTACGACCATGCTCTGATCTGCTCCGGAGAAGCAAGCTTTATCATTATATTATCAAAATCTTGAATATCTCTCATATGATATACTCCTGCCTAGAACTGGCTCCCTTTTCGATTGATCAGCTCCTCGTCTCGTTCAGTCAGCGGAATCTGCTTACCCTTGGAATCATAAATAGTTACATCCAAGGCCAGTCCCCGCAGTTCCTGTATCAGTACATTAAACGATTCTGGAACCCCTGCGCTGGTTGCCGTCTCTCCCTTCACGATACTCTCGTAAATCTTCGATCGGCCGTTCATATCATCAGATTTTATAGTGAGCAGCTCCTGGAGCGTATTTGCGGCACCGTAGGCTTCAAGGGCCCAGACCTCCATCTCTCCAAGCCTCTGACCACCGAACTGCGCCTTACCACCCAGCGGCTGCTGGGTAACCAGTGAGTAGGGTCCGGTTGAGCGGGCATGCATCTTATCGTCGATAAGGTGGTGCAGCTTCAATATATACATCAGCCCTACAAACACTTCATTCTCAAACAATTCACCAGTCCGGCCGTCCCGTATCTGTGTCTTGGAATTGGCCGGCAAACCGGCCTCTTTAAGCTTCTCGGAAATCATCTCCGGGGTAGCAGACTGAAAGATCGGAGTATCATACCATTCATCCAGTGCCAAGGCTGCCCATCCAAGCTCATTTTCAAGCAGCTGACCAAGGTTCATTCGCGAAGGAACACCCAAGGGGTTCAAACAGATGTCCAAAGGCGTTCCGTCGTTCATGTACGGCATATCCTCTTCCGGCAGCACCAGGGCAACAACACCCTTGTTTCCGTGCCGCCCGGCCATCTTGTCACCTTCACGCAACTTTCGCTTGGTAGCTATAAGTACTTTCACAACCTCATCTACACCCGGGGTAAGATCATCACCTTCTGAGCGCTTGAGACGCTGCACATCTATTACGGTTCCTTCGGTTCCGTGGGGAATCCGCAGGGAACTGTCTTTTACTTCTTTTGCTTTTTCACCAAAGATTGAGTTCAAAAGCTTAAACTCCGGTGTGGTTTCAGTCTCCGACTTAGGAGTAACCTTTCCCACCAGAATCGAGCCGGAACTAACCTTGGCCCCTATACTGGTAATCCCCTCTTCGTCCAGGTACTCCAGCGCTTTTTCACTCACATTCGGTATATCACAGGTAAGCTTCTCCGGACCAAGCTTCGTCTCGCGGATATCAATGGTGAACTCTTTTATATGTATCGAAGTATAAATATCCTCACGTACAACCTTTTCAGAGATAAGAATGGCATCCTCGTAGTTATAACCGTTCCAGGGAACGAAGCCTACCATTACGTTACGTCCCAGGGCCAGCTCGCCTTTATCTGTAGCCGGCCCATCCGAAATTACCTGCCCCGCCTCTATTTTCTGGTCATGGTATACCAGGGGCTTATGGTTAAAACAAGTATCCTGGTTAGTTCGTTGGAACTTGACCAGTTTATATACATCCCGTTCATCCGGATCTTTTGCGTCATCCGGTTTTATCACTATGCGCTGGTTATTTACATACTCTACTGTTCCGGCCCGTTTCGCTTTCAACAGTACACCGGAATCGTAGGCTGTCTTACCCTCCATACCGGTTCCAACCCGCGGCGCTTCTGGAAATACCAGCGGCACAGATTGGCGCTGCATATTCGAGCCCATCAGAGCACGGTTTGCATCATCGTGCTCAAGGAAGGGAATCAATGAGGTTGCAACTGAAACTACCTGCTTCGGAGAGACGTCCATGTAGGTAATGGACTCCGCCGGCTTGGTGTTATAATCACCCGACTTACGCACCGAAATAAGGCCATCGACGAATTTTCCATCTTCCCCCAAGTTTGCATTCGCCTGTGCAATAAAGTGTTTTTCTTCATCCATCGCAGACAAATACTCTATATCATCACTTACAATACTGTTTTTCACCTTACGGTAAGGAGTCTCAAGAAAACCATACTCATTAACCCTGGTGTAGTTTGCCAGAGAAACAATCAGTCCAATATTCGGACCTTCAGGGGTTTCAATCGGACACATTCGTCCATAGTGGGTATAGTGTACATCACGTACCTCAAACCCGGCACGCTCGCGGGACAAACCGCCTGGTCCCAGGGCGTTCAGTCGGCGTTTATGGGTCAATTCGGCCAACGGATTGACCTGATCCATAAACTGGGAAAGCTGACTGGAGCCAAAAAACTCTTTTACCGCCGCAACAACCGGCTTTATAGAGACCAGATCCTGGGGTTTGACCGTATCAGTTTCTTTTAGACTCATACGCTCTTTGGCGATTCGCTCCATTCGTGAAAAGGCGGTTTTCAACTGATTTGCCATTAACTCGCCTACCGAACGAACCCGCCGGTTTCCAAGATGGTCGATATCATCAACATTATCTTCACCAATGTACACTTTAATCAGGAATTTCATTGTATTGTAGATATCTTCCCTGCTCAGTACCTGGCTTTTATTTTCAAGGTCGTAATCGAACTTTTTATTTAATTTATAACGTCCTACCCGGCCCAGATCGTACCTTCGTGTACTAAAAAACATCGATTGCAGATCTCTTTCGGCACTTTCAAGGGTAATTGGCTCACCCGGCATTAAGACCGAATACACTGCAATCAGAGCATCTTCCTTGGTCGGTTCATCAGCATTTACATCGTCACGGGTAAATTTTACTTCTTCCCGATCAAAACAGTTCAGAATAATAGGCGAATGCAGGGATTCGGGGTTTTCATAATCAATGAGGCTCACATCTGTTACACCCGAGTGGAGAAGCTCATCGACATCATGGGGATGCAGTTTTTCACCTGCCCGGTACAGCTTCTTTTGCTCACCTTCCCGTTCAATCCATACCGACTTCGAGAGAACCCTGCCCACCAGCTCATCACGCCCCTCACGGCTCTCTTTGACCTCGCTGGATTCGCTCTTATAAAAAACATCAATTATATCTTCTCTGGTATTAAAACCTAGAGCTCGTAAAAACATCGTTCCAAGGATACGCTTTTTACGATCGATTTTTGCGTAAATCAGCTCTTTTTTCTGATCGATTTCAAATTCGAGCCATGAACCTCGATATGGAATAATTCGCGAGGAATACACACCCTTCTCATGCGAGAAGATTACACCCGGAGAACGGTGAATCTGACTTACCACTACCCGCTCGGCACCATTGATAATAAAGGTCCCCCGGTCTGTCATAAGTGGTATATCGCCAATATATATATCTTTCTGTCTTATTTCTCCAGTTTCCTGGAAAATAAGGTTTATTTTCGCTTTTATGGGAACAGCATAGGTAAGCCCCTTGAGCTTACACTGTTCTTCGTCGAATTTTATATTCTTCTCGTCAAGAGTATAATGGGTATACTCCAGCAGCATATCTCCGTTTGGACTCTCAATCGGAAATACCCCCTGAAAGACCTCTTCAATACCTTGCAGCAGAAGCGGTTGTCCCGAAAGGAGCCTGTTCCTTTGCAGAAACCGCTCGTACGACGAGAGTTGTATGTCGATGAGATTAGGGAGTTTCATGACTTCACGAAACTCTTCCCCAATATATGTTCTCTTTCTTATGGCTTGGCTGCCTGGAAGCATCACCACCCCCTGGTAAAAACACCCCGCTCAACGGACGTCGGAGTTAGATGGATTTTTTATTCTAAGACACAATCGGCCACCAGACACATTGCGGTCTGGTGGCGCTTGTGGGTACTACTAAATTGTATGTGCGTTACCGAGAAGCTGTTATTTAACTTCAACAACTCCGCCGGCCGCCTCAAGTTTTTCTTTCATTGTATTCGCATCTTCCTTGGATATGCCCTCTTTCAGAGCCTTATCACCGGATTCAACAATATCCTTAGCTTCTTTCAGACCAAGACCTGTAATGGCGCGAACCTCTTTAATTACAGGGATCTTCTTGCCGTCGGCAACACCCTTGAGGATCACATCAAACTCAGTCTGCTCTTCTTCCTCAGCACCGCCGGCAGCAGGAGCTGCAGCTGCTGCTGCAACAGGAGCCGCTGCGGTAACACCGAACTTCTCTTCCATTGCAGTAATTAGTTCAGATACTTCCAACACAGTCATGTTGGAGATAGCTTCTAAAATGTCTTCTTTCTTCAAATCTGCCATATTAACTTCTCCTTTAATTATCGACGATAGCATGGCTGTAAGCGAAGGCTAACGCCGTTGTATATATGTTTAACTGCAAACTGCAGTCTATTAATAGCCGTATACGGCTATTTTCGTCGTTTCGCTTGCCGCAGAGCGACATACGAAACTATTAAGATTCTTCTTGCTTTTTATCCGCCACAGCCTGCAATACCCGTACAAGTTTCTGGGGAACCGCATTCAAGGTATAGACGAAGTTCTGGATAGGTGCATTCATCGTACCCATAAGTTTGGCGATAAGCTCGTCCCGGGTGGGCAACTTACTGAACGCTTCCATTTGGAGCACATCAAAGACGTCTCCGCCGATGATTCCACCCTTTATTTCAACAGGGTTCTCTTTCCCGAACTCAACCAGAATTTTAGCTGCCGGACCCGCCTCTTTTCTTGGAAGGGCAACCGCCGTAGGACCAATCAACAGATCGTCTACTTGCGGCTGCTCCAGCTCTTTCAGAGCAATTTTTGCATAGCGGTTCTTTACAACCCGCAGTGCAGTATCCTCTTCACGCAGTTTGTTCCTAAGCTCAGAAATTTGAGAAACACTCAAACCACGATAATTGGTAAATATATAGTCTGCGGACTCCTGAAACATCTCTTTGAGTTGATTTACCGCATCTGTCTTCTCTTTATTAATCCTGGTTACATATTCTGCCATAGTATTATCTCCTTCGGCGGTACTTTACGCCAGTTCCCGGTATTCTAACTTTACACCCGGCCCCATCGTAGAGGACACATATACCGTCCGCATAAACTCACCCTTTGCGTCGGAAGGTCGCTTTTTCGCGATCTCTCCCAATACTGCATTGATGTTCTCAAGCACCTGAGCCTTCTCCATTGAGACCTTTCCAATAGAAAAGTGAACAACACCTGTTTTGTCGGAGCGGTATTCAACACGTCCCTTTTTCAATTCGTCAAGCGCAGCCTTTACCTCAAAGGTTACAGTCTGCGTTTTAGGGTTCGGCATCAAACCTTTGCGACCAAGGATCGGACCCAATCGGCCTACATCCTTCATCATATCGGGAGTTGCTACCGCCACATCAAAATCAAGCCAGCCACCCTGAATCTTTTCAATCAGATCAGAATCGCCAACGTATGCAGCACCGGCTTCACGGGCCTCTTCGGCCTTCTCACCCTTGGCAAACACAAGTATTTTTTTCTCACCCTTGAATTGGTTGGGCAAAACCAGCGTATCACGTACGGTCTGGCTTTTTTTCAGATTAAGTTTTACTGAAAGCTCAATCGTCTCATCAAAACTAGCAAAAGAGAGTTCCTTTACCAGATCTACCCCTTCCTGGAGGGGATATTCCTTTTCCCGGTCAACCTTCTGCAGGGCATCTTTAAACTTCTTACCGTGTCTCATTTGCCGACCTCCACTTCAACACCCATGCTTCGCGCAGTGCCAGCAACAATTTTCATAGCTGCTTTGATATCATTTGCATTTAAGTCCGGCATTTTCATTTCAGCGATCTCTTTTACCTTACTTTCCGGAATTTTTGCAACTTTTATCTTATGCGGTTCAGCTGAGCCGCTGTCAATGTTACAGGCCTTCTTGATTAAGACGGCCGCCGGAGGGGTTTTTGTGATAAAAGAGAAACTTCGATCTGAAAATACGGTAATTTCTACCGGAATTGTCAAACCCGCTTCAATGTCACCGGTACGCTCGTTAAACTGCTGCACGAACTGCGGCGCACTGACCCCGTGAGGGCCCAGAGCAGGACCAACCGGCGGAGCCGGAGTAGCCTTTTGCGCCGGTACCTGCAACTTAATAACCGCAGTTACCTTCTTCTTCGCCATAGTATAATCTCCATATCGTGGTATTATCGTCCGTATGTTTCAACAGACTCCCATCAGCCCCTTCGACGAAGGAGCATATTCAGACTCTCTTAAATCTTTTCTACCTGCAGAAAGTCAACTTCCACCGGTGTGGAACGGCCGAAAATACCGACCGACACCCGCAGCTTGCCTTTCTCTAGATTTACCTCTTCAATGGTACCGGTAAAGGTATCAAAAGGGCCCTCTATTATCCGGACCGCCTCACCAGCTATAAAGTCCTGCTTTGGTTTAGCAACCTTATCGGAGCGTATTTCACCAGTTTTTTGCAGTATTGATCGTGCTTCGTCTGGTGAAATCGGCTGTGGTTTTGAGCCACCCATAGAACCGACAAAACCGGTTACACCCTGAATTTTTCGAATGTGCGAACAAATGCTCTTCCAGCCTTGTTCCGGCAAATCCATCTCTAACAGGATATATCCGGGTAAAAACTTCTTGTTAGTTACTTTCCGCTTACCGTCTTTTACTTCTACTACTTCTTCCGAAGGCACCTTTACATCGGCGATAACTTCATCGAAAGGGGGCTGTTCCCTAAGCTTTCGAATGAACTTCTCTACCTTATTTTCGTGCCCAGAATAGGTATGTAGGACGTACCATCCTTTCGCCATTTCCTTATCCTCTTCCCTTCTCCAAAAAATAACACAAACTTTCCGATGTGTATTCCGTACAGGGGATAAATGCGACCTAAAAAACTAAGTCCATACCTTTCAGGAGAAGGAAATCAACTACACCAAGTACTAAGGCGAAGGCTATCACCGAAATGATTACCACTTTTGTTGATGACGCCACATCCTCTCGGCTTGGCCACACCACCCGTTTTAATTCAGCGTAACTCTCTTTAAAAAACTGTATGATCTTCTTCATTTCGTCATTCCCCTCATGTTTAACAAAAAAAGCAGGCCAGGTAGGATTCGAACCTACAACATCCGGTTTTGGAGACCGGCGCTCTAGCCGTTGGAGCTACTGGCCTGTGTGAGGTCTACTTAATTTTTGACTCTTTATGCAGCGTGTGTTTTTGATCAAAACGACAATACTTACTGAACTCCAACTTTCCCTGGATATTACGCCGATTCTTGGTCGTTGTATAGTTTCTGCGACCACACTCACTGCATTTCAGCGCAATCTTCTCTATATTACCTTTTTTCTTACTCGCCATTGTAGATTACTCCTGTAATGATCGCTACTGCATACAAAAAGAAAAGCCTATTTCTCCATGCCATCCTAGAAGGGACAGCTTATCTAACTAGCCATATAATGTCAAGCAGAGTACGGAGAGCATTCGCAATGTGAAAATTTTTGGAAAATTTTCACATTGCGAATTGCTGCGGAGAGATGCTTCGAGCCCTCGATCGGATTTGAACCGATGACCCCATCCTTACCATGGATGTGCTCTACCGACTGAGCTACAAGGGCTTAAAAGTGACTGGGAAAAAGTACCAAAGCCGGCCTTTTTTGTCAATACCAGCTGTTATAAATATATGGATTGTGTGATCTTTTTAAGTGCGGCCGCATTGGCAGGCCACTTGCGGGGCACTTACAGAGCACTTGTCATTTTTATCTGTACTCACTACTATCCTGTATAAGATGCCTCATAGCGGAATACACTATAGACGAAAATTACAAGAACTCACCCTGCTGTTTGAAATAAGCCAAACCCTGGATCGGAGTCTCGATCGTAACAGGTGATTCTCCCGGTACTGAGACAGCTAAAAGAGCATATGGGGCTTTCCCATGGAACCGTAACCCTGCTGAACCGGCAAACAGGGCTCATCACTGTGGAAGCTGCAGCGGGTATTGCCCGGGATTCTCAGTCACAAGTGGTCTACAGCCCCGGGGAAGGAGTTACCGGTAAGGTAGTTCAATCCGGTAAACCGATGGTAATTCCAAATATACAGGAAGAAACCGATTTTCTCGATAAAACAGGGGTGCATCGCGAAATCGACGGTCAGGCGGTGGCCTTCATTTGTGTACCGGTTATGACCAACAAGGATATTCTAGGGGCACTCAGTGCCGATAGGGCCGACGGAAGTCCTCAGAGCCTGGATGACGATGTTCGGCTGCTGTCCATTGTTGCATCCATGATCGCCCAAGCGGTAAAACTCCGCCGCAGCGTTCAGGAAGAGCGTGAGCGCCTCACGGATGGAAAACCGCCGACTGAAGGACCAGCTGGAAGAGAAATTCAGACCCAAAAACATCATCGGCAACAGTGCCGCTATGAAAGAGGTGTTCAACCTGATGGCCCAGGTATCCGGAAGCGAGGCATCGGTACTGATCCGCGGTGAGAGCGGCACCGGGAAAGAGCTGATTGCGCTGGCCATTCACTACAACAGCCCCCGATCCGAAGGGCCCTTTGTAAAGGTCAACTGCTCTGCCCTACCTGAGACGGTAATTGAAAGCGAGTTGTTTGGTCACGAAGGGAGCCTTTACGGGTGCAGTCCAAACCCGGAAAGGACGTTTTGAGCTGGCCGATGGAGGTACCATCTTTCTCAGACGAGAATAGGAGACCTGCCTCTATCTATTCAGGTTAAACTGCTGCGGGTTCTGCAGGAACGGGAGTTTGAACGGGTGGGAGGCAACCATACTCAACGGGTAAATGTAAGGATTATCACTGCAACCCACCGGAATTTGGAACAGATGATAGAGAAAAACGAGTTCCGGGAAGACTTGTACTACCGTTTGAATGTATTTCCCCTTCACGTACCCCCGCTGAGGGACCGCAAAAGCGATATTACCTTATTGGCAGATTATTTTGCCGAGAAATACAGCACTAAGAACAACAAGGAGATCCGCAGGATCTCTACTCCGGCCATTGAACTACTCTCCTCGTACCACTGGCCGGGGAATGTGCGCGAACTGGAGAACTGTATCGAACGGGCAGTACTTTTGAGTACCGATGGGGTGATTCATGGTCATCTTATGCCGCCCACCCTGCAGTCGGCCGAATCTACCAACACCCTTCTACATAAAACCCTGGAAGAAGAGCTCGAACGGTTTGAAAAGGAGATCCTCCTGGATGCGCTAAAATCAAGCAAGGGGAATGCCGCCCGGGCAGCCCGCATTTTGGGACTCACTGAAAGAAAAATCGGGTTACGAATTTCTAAATACGGCATTGATTCCCGCCGCTTCCGCTCTTAAATTTTAAGTATGTCCCAAGCTACTCTTTAAGGAGATTCCATGAGTACTAAAGAACCGACCAACAAGGCTTCAAAATCAAATTCTGATACCGTGAAAAACACACCGGAGGCAGCCGAAGGACTCTACAACAGCCGTCACGGAAAAGATGGTACGTCGGTAAGCTGGGGCTTTGCAGAACACCTCAAATATACCCTGGGCGCCGACCGCTTTAATGCCACCTCGCGCGACCAGTTTATGGCACTGGCTTATGCAATTCGCGACCGCATTATGCATCAATGGCTAAAAACAAAACAAACCCACTACCAACAGGATGTGAAACGGGCTTACTACCTGTCCATGGAGTTTCTGATGGGCCGCGCCATGGGCAACAACATTATCAACATGGAGTTGAAAGGAGAAGTTCAGCAGGCCCTGGAGGAACTCGGGTACCGCTATGAAGAACTGGCTGAACAGGAGGTTGATGCCGGACTGGGAAACGGTGGCCTCGGGCGATTGGCCGCCTGCTTTCTCGATTCAATGGCAACCATGGATCTGCCGGCCTACGGCTATGGTTTGCGCTACGACTACGGGATTTTTCGTCAAAAAATAGACAACGGCTACCAGATTGAGCAGCCCGATGACTGGCTGCGATGGGAGAACCCCTGGGAAATCGAGAGGCCCGAGCACGCGGTCGATGTGACTTTGGAGGACGGGTAGAACCGATGCTGGAGCACGGCACCCGGATATACCGCTGGATCAATGCCCAGTCGGTGAAAGGGATTCCCTACGATATGCCGATTGTCGGTTACGGGGGAGCCACGGTAAACACCCTTCGTCTTTGGTCTGCCCGGGCGGCGGAGGAGTTCGATTTCGAGGATTTTAACGCCGGCGACTATGTTGAAGCGGTCAGCGCCAAGGTGATGGCTGAAAACCTGACCAAGGTGCTCTACCCGAACGACAAGCTTTATTTAGGCAAGGAACTCCGGTTGAAGCAGCAGTACTTTTTTGTCTCCTGTTCACTGCAGGACATTCTGCGCCGATTCAAGCGCGGCTCCCACAACTGGGAGGAGTTTCCCAAATATGCCGCTATACAGCTCAATGATACCCACCCCTCGCTGGCGGTACCCGAGTTGATGCGACTGTTGATTGACGAGGAGGGATTGCGCTGGAACCGCGCCTGGAATATTACCGTCAAAACCTTAGGCTATACAAACCGCACCCTGATGCCGGAGGCACTGGAGAAGTGGCCTGTGCCGATGCTGGACCACCTACTCCCGCGTCATCTGCAGATTATCTACGAAATCAATCATCGTTTTCTGCAGAAAGCTATAACGGTATTTCCTCAAGATATGAAAAAAATACGCCGGGTAAGTCTGGTTGAAGAGACTACTCCTAAGCAGATCCGTATGGCCCACCTGTCAATAGTAGGCTCTCACTCTACTAATGGGGTGGCGGAGCTGCACACTAAACTGCTGAAAAAGCGTCTGGTCCCCGAACTGGCGGCAATTTTTCCTGAGCGTTTTAACAGCAAAACTAACGGTATCACTCAACGTCGCTTTCTGCTGCATGCAAACCCGCCATTGGCAGAGCTTATCAGCAGCACCATCGGCGATGAATGGATTACGGATTTATCAAAAATTTCTAAATTGAAGCAGCATATCGACGATCCGGAACTTCAAGAAGCCTACGGCAGGGTAAAACGACAGGCCAAGGCAAAGCTCTCCGACTATATCCATAAAACCCATGGTTGGGTTATTGACCCGGACAGCTTTTTTGATGTTCAGGTGAAGCGTATGCATGAATACAAGCGACAGCTGCTCAACGCGCTCCATATTGTCATTTTGTACAACCGGATGCGAAGGGGCAACCCGGATGATTTTGCCCCGCGAACTTACTTGTTCGCCGGCAAGGCTGCACCCGGGTATGCTATGGCTGAACTGATAATCAAGTTTATCAACAACATTGCTGCGGTCATTAGGCTACGGATGCCGAGCTTAAAGGACGGTTAAAGGTACACTTTCTACCTAACTATAGTGTCTCTTTGGCGGGAGGAATCATACCTGCCACCGATCTCTCCGAAAGCAAAATCTCTACCGCGGGAACGGAGGCTTCGGGAACCGGCAACATGAAGTTTATGTGTAACGGAGCTCTGACTATAGGGACTATGGACGGGGCCAATATAGAAATAGT
The DNA here is from genome assembly GCA_034520965.1 of Spirochaetia bacterium. GTDB lineage: Bacteria > Spirochaetota > Spirochaetia > DSM-16054 > Sediminispirochaetaceae > DSBN01. The sequence goes on from JAXHMY010000001.1 coordinate 460,277, forward strand.
GGAAGAGGCGGGACGGGAAAATGCCTTTATCTTTGGTATGTCTGCAGATGAAGTGGCCGAGCTGGCACCCACCTACAATCCCTCACCTTTTACGCGGATAATGAGGAAATAAAAACGGCGGTAGACCTGATTTTCTCCGGACATTTTAATTTTTCCGAACCGGGGCTTTTTGAACCCCTGCGGCAGGCACTGTTTGAGCAGGGAGACCAATACATGCACTTGGCCGACCTGCCGTCCTATTGCCGGGCCCAGGATGCCGCAATTGGTCTGTATAATGATCATCGAAACGAGTGGAACCGCAAGGCCCTCATTAATATAGCATCTTCAGGGAAGTTCTCTTCCGACAGAACCATAGGCCAGTATGCTCAGGAGATTTGGGATGTAAAAGCCTGTCATGTTGATAAGGATATCGACCCCTGTGACACGCTGGAGAATGCAAAGAATGTCAAAGAGTAGCTGAAACTAACGCTGAAACTAGAAGGAAAACTGCTGTAAAAACGGAACTACGTATGGATCTAGGGTAGTGAACACGAGCACCACCAATAAAGCCGGCAGAAAGTTGCCGGTTTTTATGTCATGCAGTTTCAGCAGATTCATTCCTATCATTAGAATCAAAATACCACCGGTCCCGGAAATTTCAGCCAGCCCAAGTTCGCCGATAAGCGGCCCGATTACTCCGGCCAGCAGGGTTAAACCGCCCTGATACACAAGAATCGTTATAACCGAGAACATCACCCCGATTCCCATGGCGGCGGTAAACATAATCGCCATAAACCCGTCCAGTACCGATTTCATCAAAATCAAATCGTAATTTCCCTCGGCACCGGCTTTGATAGCACCCACAATCGTTAAAGCCCCTACACAAAACAGCACCGATGCATCCAAAAAGCCCTGGGCAAAATTAGCACCGCTTTCTTCATTTTTTACGAAGCTGCGCTGCAGCCAGCGGCCGAAGCTCATTTGTCCCGCCCTCTATGTTCCAGGCAGTACCAAGCATTCCCCCAAGAATCACCGCCAGAGCCATATAGACAATCCGCTGTGATTCAAAGGTCATCTGCATACCGATGGCCAGAGAAATGAGGCCGGCACCTATGTACACAACCTCTTTGATTTTAGGACTCATATTTTTGCGCAGCAGAAGCCCTACCGAAGAACCGATTATAACTGCAATACAATTAACTATTGTGGCTATCATGGCAGGTATTGTAGCGAATCCCCCCAATTCTGGGAATAGATATATCTCTTTATTAAAACAGGTATTATAAATAGTTTGAGTAGCGAGCTCTGAACCTGCATTCGACTTTGCGCTGAGGCCGGTGTACGAATCCGTCAAAAAGGGCTACACTCGGCCATATGCAAGAACAATTATCACGCTCGAAAATACTGCCGTATGAGTGCCTCATTCCCAGTGCCGGCTTATCCCGCCGCATGGGTGCATGGAAACCACTGCTCGAGTACCATAACCGCCCATTAATCTTTGCTTCGGTGGATAACGCGCTCTCCGCCTGTGAGAGGGTGATATTGATAAGCGGACATCGGGCGGAGGAACTCGAAAAGCTGTGTGCAGAGGAATACGCCGGCTCACAGCGGGTAGAGTGCATCCGTAATCCCCAGTATGAGCGGGGGATGTTCAGCTCAATTCAGGCCGGAGCTGCCCATATTCGCAGCCGGTGGTTTTTTGTTTCCCTGGGTGATATGCCGGAGATCCCGAAGGAGCTGTACTTCAAATTGGCGGAAATGGCCGCTCAGTCGGAGGAATATGATATTATCCGGCCGGTGTTTCAGGAGCGACCGGCACATCCGGTACTGCTGCGGCGCAGTGTGGTTAAGAGCATCCGCAGCCTGCCGGCAGATGCGAATATGCAACAGGTGTTTACGCATCATAGTACCCACAGCGGGCAGAAGGTAATGGAGGTTCCGGTAGATGAACCGGGCAGCCTATTCGACATCGATTCACCCGCCGATTTAGAACATACCGACCCACAGGAGGAGTAGCTATGCAATTGGAGCCATTTAAACTCGAACGCTTTTTTGCCGAATATGAGTTCAATGTGGAGTATCAGATGAGCGCCTCCGACTGTGAATCGATGAGCGTGGGTGAACTGCTGTCATACGACACAAGCGCCACTTCCCTCGGCGGGCTGGAACAACTTCAGCTGGGTTATAGCGAATCAAAGGGTGCGCCTCAGCTGCGGGAGGCCGTCAGTCGTTTATATTCACAAATTTCCCCGGAGGGGGTGTTAATTGCCGCCCCGGAAGAATTGATTTTTCTGTTTCTCAGCGCACATCTTGCAAAAGACGACCATGTAGTTATTACTACCCCCGCCTATCAATCCCTCACGGAGATCCCACGTTCCCTCGGCTGCCGAGTGAGCACATGGCCGGTGGAGCTGCGGGAAGGTCGTTGGCAGCTTGATTTTAATTATTTAGAGCGGGAATTAAGCGATTCAACTAAAATGGTGATCGTGAATATTCCCCACAATCCGACCGGTATGGCGTTTACTGAAGCAGAGAAAAGACGCTTAACGGAAATTTTGAGGCGACATGGAACGCTGCTGCTGGCAGACGAGATGTACTGGCAGCTGGAATATGCTGATGAAGTTTCTTCCACCCCCTTCTGCGACTTGTACGAGAAGGCAGTCAGCCTTTCCGGTCTTTCTAAGGCCTACGGTCTGCCTGGTCTGCGAATCGGCTGGTTAGCCGGCCAATCGAGTGAGCTGTTAGAGCCGGCGGCCCAACTAAAGGACTATACCACCATCTGTAATTCCGCCCCCTCGGAGTTTCTCGCTTTGATTGCGGTTCAGAACAGCCCACAATTAGTAGGGCGGTGCCGAGGAATCATAGCCGAAAACCTAGCCTTGCTCAGCACACTGGCCAAAGACCATCCGCTTCAAATAGAGCTGCTGCCCGGACAGGGCGGGTCAATTCTATTTCCTCGCTTTATCGACGGCCGGTCTGCCGAGAAGGCTTCACAGCAACTTATTAAAAAACAGAACCTCCTGATGCTTCACGGACCACTGTTCGACATGCCGGACAACTATTTTAGAGTTGGATTAGGACGTACAAGTTTTGCCCAGGCATTAAACAAATTCGAGGATATATTATGAATGAAAATATACAACGGTACTACAAGAAAACTGATCTTCCCCAGGCCCTTCGAGAACTCAAGGGGCGCCCGGTAGTCGTATTCGACCTGGAGACTAACGGTCTTTCTAACCGAAGCAGCGTTTTATCCTGTAGTGCCTTCAAGTTCAGCATCAAGGGCAGGCAGCAGCTCCGGCGGGAAACTCGACCGCTACTCCCAGCCCCCCTGACAATCCCTTCGTATTCCCCGAGGCAGGCCCCCTGCAGTTAACCGGAGTTTTCGAGCGCTACTACTTCTCCCGCGAGCCGGAGAATATGGGCGCGATCCGGGTAAATGGACTGAGCGAGGAGGTAATCCGCAGCCGTCGCGGGAACGAAGCGTGGCCGGACTACTTTTCCGAGGACCAAGAGTTCCTCGATTTCATAAGAGATGCCGGACTGTTTGTAGCCCACAATATCGATTTTGACGCCCAGTTTGTCCCGTTTCTGTGTGATAAACCCCTGTTCTGCACGATGAAAAGCAACAGCATCGGCAAATACCCAAAATTGGCCGAATTAGCCCGCCGATTTAAGATTAGCACCGATGGAGCTCAGCTTCACGGCAGCAGCTACGATACCTACATCACCGCCCTTGTGTTTAGTAAAATGGTGGAAGAGGCCCTCCCGGCTTCCAAACAGGGGGAGATGTTTTTTTGAGCCGGGAGAATACACTAGGAGTAAAACCGAAAATAGTCGGGGCACTCACACCTGGCGGTTTCCCAGGCCCCTTGGAAAGCAGCAACTATCGCTTCCGGCAAAGGTCCGGCTTCCGCTCCCTTCATATTATCAGCTAACTGGTCAATTGTACTGGCTCCCAGAATCACACCGTCCCCCGCTTCGGCGAACAGCTGCGAATGGTGCAGCATCCACCGCAGGGCTGCATGGGCTATTGATATCTTGTGTGCAGCGCATTCCTCACCTATCAACTCCAGTGCCTTGAAGGCGCTCTCCTTCCAGAAACGGTCCTGGTAAAAGGGCATCGAAGCAAAGCGGCCGGCTTCCGGTTTCTTGTTAAAATTGTTGTATTTACCGGTCAATAAACCCCCGGCAAGGGGGTTGTAGGCATAAAACTGCATTCCTAAATCACGGAGTGCGGGAAACAGCTCCGGTTCAACCGCTCGAGTAATAGCATTGTACATTCCCTGATAAACCTGCGGCCGGGGCCAGCCGTTCTTTTCGCACAAATAATACACCTTCTCCACCAGCCAGGCCGGATAATTACTTAAACCAAGCCGCCGGAACTTTCCTTCCTGATACAATTCCGCACACATACTCAGAGCATCTTCAACCGGGTGGTGCAAATCGGGGGCGTGCAGATACAGCAAATCCACGCTTTCTATCTGTAAGCGCTTAAGAGAACTCTCAAAGACCTTACGTACTGAGGGGCCATCCAGCCGGCCGGTTGTCCGTGGATGAACTTTGGTAGCAATCGATACTCCTGAAACCGTCGACTCTTTCAGCCACTCTCCTATTAATTGCTCAGAGACACCATCGCTATAGACAGCTGCGGTGTCCAGACTGGTCCAGCCTGCTGCAGTAAAATGTGTTAGCATTTGGCGGCTTTCCTCCGCATCCGCCCTGGCCCCGAACATCATCGTTCCGAGAATAAGTTCAACCCTTTCCATACACTATCCCTCTATATCAATTTATTGTATTCAATATTTTGTATTTATGTTATACTTAAACTCATATTATAATTGATGGGAGCGAATATGTACACAGTAATTACCGGTGGATTCGGACATATCGGTTCATGGACAGCGCGTAATATTATCGAGCAGGGTGGGAAGGTGCTGATTTTAGATACCCGTACTACAGTACCCGATTGTTTGGTTGATTCCCAAGAAAATTTTATTCACCTTGCCTGTGATGTAACCCGATTTGCCGAACTCACAGCTGCATTTCAACAGTACCGGGACTCTATTAATGGAATTATTCATACCGTGGGTATCATGGGCGAATTCGTACAGGCGAATCCCCATAGAAACACTGAAATTAATGTGAACGGATTTCTCAATGTCCTTGAAGCTGCCCGCATTTTCGATATAAAAAAAGTTGCCTATACAAGCACCGGAGCGGTATACGGCGCCATCAAAGGCATTGCCTCCGAAACCCAACATATACCCCAACCCGCCGATTTATACAGTGCAACCAAAACCTCGGCGGAGATGATTAGCCTTCAGTACGGAAATACTTTTGATATGGATATAAGAATCGCCCGGGTTTACTTCATCTACGGCCCGGGAAAACTCCCCTCTACCTTCATTAAACTCTATCGTAACACCTTTGGGGTGTTAGAAGGGCTTGAGGGTTTACAAATGGAGCGAGGATTTGATCAGAAACTCGATTTCACCAATGTACAGGATGCAGCCCGGGGTATTTATCTATTGTACTCCGCGGAAGAGCTCCAATACCGTGTGTATAATATCGCAACCGGGACGGCATCTTCCGTAGGTGAAGTGGCCGCTCTGGCAGCCGAAATTGCCTCCGGTAATAAGCCGGCTGAAATAGGCCCTGGAACCCTTATGCCGCGATGTGAAGCACTCTCAATCGACCTTGCCCGTGCGGAGCTGGGATACGAACCGCAGATTTCCCTGGAGGAGGGGCTGCGAGAATACTATGGATGGATTCAATCTCGTTAGTCTGTGCTTAGTCCTCTGAGGTACACTGCTGTTTGAGAACTTCCTTCGATTTCAGGTGGTGTTGGATAATCATTTCCTGTGCAAGAAAACCGTCGCGGTCCTTGATTGCATTTACAATGGAGTGATGCTCTTCAAGGGTCTCCTCAGGAGCCCGGATTAAGCCTTTCTGATAGCTGCGGATAATATAGGCATAACTCATGTTCATATCCTGCATAATCCGGTTGGCGGAATATTTGACAATTGTGGAATGGAAGTGCTTGTCCTCTTGGGCATATCGCTTTTTATCATCTTCAGAAAAAGGAAGCCGGAAGCCCTCAAAAAAACCGGCTAAATGCTGCAGCTCTTCTTCGCACCCGTTTTCAATGCACAAGCGAATAGCAATCCCTTCCAATCCGGCACGCACTGCATATAGATCCTGCATCTCTTTGCAATCGAAAACTTTTACAAAAAAACCGTAGCGACTCTGCTGTTCAATAAATTTTTCTCCCACTAAGCGGGATATTGCAGCATTTATGGGTGTTAGGCTTACTCCCAAACGTTCAACTAATTCATTCTTATTAATTTTTTGCCCTGGCGGTAGATCTCCACCAAGAATCATATCCCGAATTCCTTCGTACACATGATCACTCAGAATAGTATTTTCGATTTTCGGCATTTTACTTATTCCCCTTACTCTCTACTTATGCAAATGAATTGGCTATTATTTCCCGTGAGCTGCTAAGGTGACTGTGCATAGCTTTTTCAGCTGTATCACCGTCGCCGGATTTGATTGCATCAAATAAATGTTCATGCTCATCAATACTCACATGATAATCCTTAGGAAACCCTTCCAGGTTGGCAATAACAATAATATTAAATGAAGATGCCATCTGGTACAAAAAATGGTTTCCGCTCGTTTTCATTATCTCCATGTGGATTTTATAATCTGCTTCAGTTATATGGCCGATATCGTCCTTTTCTGAGGCTGCTCGAAACTCCTCAAGGCGACTGCGCAGCTCTTCAATATGTTCTTTTGTGGCATTCTCAGCTGCTTTTCTGGCCCCTAACGGCTCCATGCGGACCCGTATATCGTAGATATCCAGCAGTTCTTTCTTCGAAAAATGCCGCACATAGGCCCCTTTACGGGGTAGGATTTCAATCAGCATCTCACGCTCAAGCTTAGAAAACGCTGTTAATAAGGGCGTTCTTGAAACTCCAAGTTGTTCAGCAAGTTTTTCCTGTTGGAGTTTCTGTCCGCTTTTCAGTTCTCCCCGTAAGATCATATCCTTCAGAGCTTTGTACACTTTCAGCGGTAAATCTTCATACTGGAGTTTTTCCATGGAACCTACCTGTGGATTAATATTTTGATATTGTATGCAAAAATAAGCTGAATGTAAAGGAAAGCGGACCTTTTAAGGGCCTTACATTTCTCTCCGCGTGTCTTTGCTTTATTCTTCTATTCTTAGTATTCGCCGGGCAGTTCTTGTATCTGCGATGGTATAACCCAGCAACTCAATATATTTCCGTACCGGCTTCACCAACTCAGCATTATAGGCGGCCTTCCTTCCGTAAACATCCACCGGACTGTCTTCAAATCCTACCCGTATCCAGGCCGCACCTAGCGACAGAGCAGTAGCAATCAGTTTGGGGTTGGTTTTTCCATGCAGCATCAACCCCCATACAGCGTCCTCCGGCATAAGTTGTGTCGCCATAAAGATAAAGCGCGGGTCTAGTGGTATTGCACCGGGAATACCCATACACAAGCCAAAGCGTGGCGGCGGGGCAAGCAGCCCCTCATCAATGAGCTGTATGGTATTTGTTACCATAGTCAGCGAAAACAGCTCAAGTTCTGGTACAACACTTCTGTTCTTCATTTCACTGGCCCAATACCGGATATCGCTTGGAGAGTTTATATACACCCCGTCGAAGAAATTAGTGGAACCCATATTCAGTGAGGCCATTTCGATCAGATCGCTTTGCAGTACTACACAGCGTTCCTTTGCTGTTAACCCCTTCACCCCGCCGGTGGACCCTTGTACCACAACATCACAATTTTTTTGAATTGCTTCGACAGTGGCGTTGAACACCTCCATATCAGTGGAGGCTTCACCGCGCTCATTCCGCACATGCAGGTGAACCATCGCGGCCCCTTCATTTACACATTGTTCTACCTCATTAGCTATTTTAGAAGGGGTAAGCAGGGGGACATTCTCCGAGTTTTCCCAGAACCCGACCGGCGCTAATGATATTATTATTGGCCGTTTTACATGCATATGCGCTCCTCTTACTGGCGGGTTATGTGTTTCTATATGAGCATTAACCTTAAAACCGAAACATAGGGAGCCGGGCTTCTCTCTTCTCACCCAGCTCCTTGTTCAAATATTGATTTAATTGTTCATTCAACTTTCAGTCGGCAGTGTTATTTTGCTGCTGACTATTACTTATTAGTTGAATTAACTCTCTAAAAATAACTCCCACCGCCTGTAGTAGCATCAAAACGCCACCGCTAATCAATGACAATCTGGGCCAAAAATTATCGAATGTACCACTCGGACTGATCATACCTTTACCGAAAGCCGCAAACTGATAACCATACACAATGAGGTAATAAAGAAAGAAAATGATTAAAAGATGAACAACAATAGAAAGTGTATGGCGCGCAGCGGGAAGTTTTAATATATCCAGAAGATATGAAACCCGAATATGGCGGTCCGTACGAATACATACACTACTACCCCATAATGTCAGATATGCAAGCAAGAATCCGGCAAACTCCTCTATCCAGATTATCGGAAGCTGTACAACGTATCTCATTACCACTTGAACATTAAGCAATACAAACAGTCCTCCAAAAATAATAACTATGGCTATCTGTACCATTTTGTCCACTATATCGATTACCTTATCAACAGAGTAAAATGATTTTTTTAGTGCTTCAATATTTTGATTTTTCATAATCGCATTCCTAATGTTCTGGGAAGAAATTCTGATAACTGCGGAACAGCCAGTACGAGTATTGCAATAACTATAAGCCCAAGAATATAAGGCCAACCTCGTTTAGTTATACCTTCTACTTTCAGATTACCAATTAGCGCTGTAGTCAAAAGCGTGCCTCCTACAGGAGGGGTTAAATGCCCAATTCCAAGAGCCATAATAATACTCATTCCGGTGTGCACCGAACTAAAACCGAAGTGTGTCATAAGGATCGGAGCAATGATGGGAGTAAATAAGAGTACATTCGTTGTTCGGTCCACAAACATCCCTGCGACAATTAGCGTTATGAGTATCAATGCCAATAGGACAATCGGATTATCGGAAAATCCTAGAATCTCCGACATTAAACGGGCAGGAATATTTCGGCGCGCTACAATATATGAGAAAGCCCTGGCTAATCCAGTCAGTATCACAATTGCCGCCGTAGTACGAGCACTCGATAAGAAAACTTCGTAAAGTTCTTTCCATCGCACTGTCTTATAGACAAAAACAGATATTATCAGAGCATACAACGCTGCTACCGCCGAAGCCTCAGTGGCAGTAAAAAAACCGCCAAGAATACCACCAATGATAATTGCCGGCATTGCCAGGGGAATTATTGCCTTCTTTAGAGCTGATAACACCGTCTTAAGGCTATCCCGTTTGCGTGATGTATAGCTATACACTTTTTTACAAATTAAGTAGGTAGTTATCATCTGAGTTATAGCCAACAGCAGACCAATAGTGAGCCCCGCCGCAAACAAACTTCCAATCGAAACCCCAAAGGTAGCTCCGTATACGACCAACACTATACTAGGCGGCAACAGCGGCGAGAGAACTGCAGAGGCAGCCGTAAGCGCTCCTGCAAAATCTTCATCGTATCCCTCTTTTTTCATTGCCGGTATCAGCACAGAGCCGATTGCAGCAACATCCGCGTGGGCTGAGCCCGATATTCCTGCAAAAAAAAGACTCACAAGCACATTGACCTGAGCAAGACCACCTACAAAATGTCCTACTAGGGTTTTAGCTAAATTGATAAGTCTTTCAGTAATCCCTCCTCGAGTCATTAAATTACCGGCCAGCATAAACATAGGCACCGCCAAAAATGAAAAACTAGTTAAGCCCCGAAATGTCTGCTGAAACAGTACTATAAGAGCGGTATCTCTTCCTGCCTCAAAGAGAGTGCAGTAACATGGAAACACCAAGCGCTCCAAAAACAGGAACACTTAGAATAATAAGTAGAACAAGGCCGATCAACATCCATAAAACAACCACAACAGCTACCTACCCCTTCTTCATATAACTAAAGTATCTATTATCAATACGGAGGTTGCCCGGCAACCTCCGTATATTCAAGTCCAAATTGTATAAGCCAGCTCAGCTAATCGATATACTTTGATAGTTGGTCTTTTTCAGACTCAATCTCTGCCATATCAAGATTATCTTTTACCCGATCAACCGCTTCAAAGGTTTTGTCCATATACTCCTGAGGTACGATATCTGAAAGCAGCTCCGTTCCTACGCGCACGCCAACTTCTCGCCATTCGCCTTTTTCCTGGGAAGTCGGTTCATAGATAACCTTATCAGCATCTTTCATAAGCTGCAGAGATTCGCCCTCGGAAATCTGAACACCTACACTCTGCACCTTAGCTGCAAGAGCCCCGGCCTCATCGATAACTTCCTGGAATTCAGGTGATAATGATTCATAGAAATCATTGTTGATAACATAATAGTGGTGGTCAAACATGTGACCAGTTAAAGTAACATAATCACATATCTCAAGCAATCCAGCTGGCCATGCCGAGGCCAATCCACCTTCGGTGCCGTCCATCAATCCCGATTGTAATGCAGAATAGCGTTCCGACGCTGAAATAGAGACAATCGCTGGTGCGCCAAGTGCATCCCACAAATTTACATACATTGGAATTTGAGGAACCCGCATTTTTATGTTGTACTTCTCAAGATCAGCAGGTACCTTAACGGGACCGCGTACTGTGTACAGATTACGAATAGAATTTTCTGCACCTCCTAAAAGGCGGATTTTATTGTTTGAATTTTCTAACCAGTAATTCTGGACATATTTCAAGTATTCAGGATCCTCGAAAAGCTCCCACCCAATATATCGATTCTCAAAAAGAAACGGCATATTAGTCATTTGAACTTCCGGAACCTCTCCAGAAAGAGAACCAGTAGTAGCATTAAACACCTCAACTTCTCCAAGTACCAGCTGTTCAATTACATCCCGGTCACCTCCAAGGGCATCCCATGGCAAAACTGTTACTGTAATAACACCATCTGTTTCTCGCTCAACATGTTCCTTAAATGCCGCAGCAGCAGCTTTGGTATAAGAAAAGTTTTGGTCTACGTACGTAATCTCACGCTTTTCCACTACCTCTTCGGCTGACTCCTCAGCCGAACCGCCTGCCATTACTAAGCTCGCCGCAATCACCATAAACACCACTAAAAATAAAAAACGTTTCATAAACGCCTCCTTTTAATTTCCTTTTGCATTGAATTTTACATATAATATATTGTATACAAAAAGAATTGATAAAATCAATTTTACCACAGAAAACTGGATTGTCAATGCTTGTTAAACAATTATTAAACAATTTGTCATAACCTTTTTTATGCAACCTTACTTTATTGACAGTTGCTGTATATTGTGTTATATATTTTGTATACAAAATCGAAAGGAAGTCAAATGATTGGTGTATCACCGGCATACTTTTTATCCCGCTTTTCGCCGAATTTTACTCCCGCTGAGGTAGAACAGTCATTGGAGGGAATTCGCAAGACCGGCTTCCTTACCCTCCAGTTGGAGACGTTTCTCTCGGAACAGGTTGAAATATGGGATAAAGCCGCGTGTTCGCGAATCAAGACTGCAGTTCAGAGGGCCAATTTAGAAATCTCGCAGTTCGTAGCCCATCATTTAATGCACTATTTTAGTTCTATCAGAGACCCTTCGTTCCGATGAGCTTACTTCGGAGTTTAGAAGAGCCCTACACATTGCCGAGCAGGTCCACCCCGCCGGTATCATCACGATTCCGCAGCCGCCCTTCGAGCTGCCGCAGAATAAAAAATGGCCGGTGTACTCCGCTCTGTGGTCAGTTTATCTTAATTCTCTGGACAAACTGCGGAACCTGGCCGCGGAAGTCGGTTTCACCCTTGCCCTTGAGGTTCTCCCGGGCTCCTTGCTCGGCACTATCGATGGGTTTCTGCGGATGACCGAGACTCTCGGAGCGCCCTATATCGGACTCAATCTCGATACCGGTCACGCCTGGGCCTGTAAGGAAAAAGTCGAGCTCATACCGCTCAAGGCTGCCAGATATTTATGCGGAACCCATCTATCCGACAACAGTGGCAATGAAAATCTTTCCCTGCCGCCGGGAGAGGGAACGATTTCCTGGGACGCTTTTTTTCATGCATGTCGTATGGCCGGTTACCACGGGCCATTTGATGTAGAGATACGTTGTACGCCGGAGGAGGTCGATGAACAGTACTCGGCGGCGTACCGCTTCCTCAGTCAATATACATTACAGCAACTGGAGGTTTGAAATGCAACCACACAAGGACACGCAGAAATTCAACGAACGGGTTGAACTTCTAAAGTCGAAGGCCAAGGAGGTGCGGCACCACATCGTAGATATGGTGTACACCGCTAAATCCGGCCACATTGGCGGTTCAATGTCAGCGGCCGACATAATGACGGCGCTTTATTTTGATATACTCAATATCGATCCGAATAAGCCGCGCTGGGCCGATCGTGATCGGATGATACTTTCAAAGGGACATGTATGCCCGGTTCTCTACACCTGCCTGGCTTTGCGGGGTTATTTTCCGGTGGAAACCCTGAAAACCCTGCGGCAGTTCGGCAGCATCCTGCAGGGCCATCCCATCAGCAAGACCCCCGGAGTGGATGTGAGCTCCGGTTCCCTGGGACACGGCTTCGGACAGAGCATCGGCATCGCCCTTGAGGGAAAGTACATGAAGAAAGACTACTCGGTGTATGTGGTGCTCGGCAACGGGGAAATTCAGGAGGGCCTGATCTGGGAAGCCGCCTCAGCGGCGGACAAATACAAACTGGATAATTTAGTAGCCATAGTTGATGACAACCGCATGCAGAATGACGGTTTTACCGACGGCATTATGCCCATGGACCCGATCGACAAAAAATTCGAAGCTTTCAACTGGGAAGTTATGAAGATTGACGGCCATAATATGGCAGAGGTACTCGCAACCATCGAAAAAGCGAAAGCCTTCAAGGGAAAACCGGTCTGTATCGTCGCCAATACTATTAAGGGCAAAGGCGTCGGATTGATGGAGAACGAACAGCGCTTTCACGGGAAACCGCCGACGGACGAAGAGTTCCAAATTGCATTGAAAGAGATACGAGGGGAGGTATAATCATGAAATTGAAAGCAGCAAAAGTACCAACACGACGGGCATTCGCAGATAGATTGGTAGAGTACGGCGAAATCGATCCCGAACTGATCGTCTTTGATGCCGATATCGGTTACTCCACATATACACACCTATTCGGTGACAAGTATCCGGAGCGATACTTTAACATGGGAATCCAGGAATTGAATGCGGTAGATACCGCCGCCGGCATGGCCGCTGAAGGCCGTACCGTCCTGATGGCCAGTTACGGGGTGTTCCTGACAATGCGGGCGGTTGAAGCAATTCGCTCGTTTGTCTGTTATCAAAACCTGAATGTGAAGTTCCTCTCCTCCCACGGCGGCCTCACGCCGGGTATTGATGGAGTAACCCACCAGGCAACCGAGGATATGGCAGCCATGACCACCATCCCCAACATGAAAGTACTGGCCCCGGCAGACACTGAGTCGGCCCGCAGGAGTGTCGACGTATCCATGCAGACCCCGGGCCCCTGCTTCGTACGCCTGATGCGGGACCCGCTGTTCGACATCTACGGCCCGGATGAACAGTTTCAAATGGGCGGCAGTAAAGTGGTACGGGAAGGCCAAGATATTACCATCGCCACCTACGGAGATATGCTCTTTCAGGCCTTAGAGGCCGCTGAAACCCTGGCTGCCACCGGAATAGAGGCAGAAGTGCTGGATTTGTACTCAATGAAGCCGGTAGACTACGCTGCAGTAAGAAAATCCGTTAAAAAGACCGGCCGGCTGCTGGTGCCGGAGGACCATCAGAAACGCAACGGCCTCGGCTACGAGCTGGCGGCCTACTGCCTGCGCGAATATCCAGTTCCCTTCGACCATATGGGCTTGGAAGACACCTTTGCCGAGAGCGGAGACTACTATAAAATTTTGGACAAATACGGACTTTCAGCTGCCCACATAGTTGAGCGGGCACAAAATTTAATTAAATAAGGAGAAGATTATGCTGAAAATGGCAATTATTGCAGGTTTCCTCGGAAAAACGAAAGACCGCTTTCACGGATAGAGCCAGGCCATCGACCTGGAGGGTAAGTTCCAGAGCTTAAGCGAAATGGGCAGGCTATTGACGGTTTCGAAATTGTATATCCCGATCTGAAGCCAGGCGATGCCGATACAAGCTCGAAAAACTGAATGAAAAAGTACCGGAATATCCATCGCTGCAATCAACGTAAATGTAGAAGGGGAGCCGGAGTTCCGCAACGGCGGTGTAAGCTCACCGGACCCTGAGGTCAGGACCAAAGCGGTGCGCTTTATAAAAGAGGCCAAGGATTTTGCTACCGAAGTAGGGGCCGACAAGGTCACCTGCTGTCCATTGGGCGACGGGTACGAATTCAGTTTCCAGCTCGACTATCAGGAGTACTTGGAACAACATGGTTGCAATTCGTTCCGGCGAGAGCCGGCCGCCATAACCCGGACATGCCCTTATACATCGAAGTACAAGCCGAGCGAAACTCGGGGCCGCTGCTTTGTGAACGATACCGCCGAAGACCATCCTGCTGCTGAACCAGGTTGATGTACCAAACATGGGCATAACCCTGGATTTCGGCCACTCGATCTACGGGAACGAAAACCCCTCCGAGGCTGCGCTGTTAGTGCACAACAGTCCCTATAATTTATATGTACATATTAACGACAACAACGCCCTGTGGGACTGGGACTTCTCCGCCCCGGTTCGAAAGCAGCATTCTCGAATACATTGAGTTCATCTATTACCTGCGGAAAATTGGCTACAGCGACTACCTGACCTCCGATACCTCCCCTACCCGATGGCCGATCCGCGACACCTTCGAGATCAACAGCCGCCTGACCAACAAGATCTGGAAATTGCTCGACTCGATCGATGAAAAGCAGCTGGATAAGCTGATCCACGGCGATGATTACATGCAGACCTGGCGCTTTATCGAAGAGAATCTATTGGGACTGAAATAGAAAGGCTTGATATAGGCCTAAGATAACTCAGGAGAATTTTATGGCGACAAAACCTAAAGTATACATAACCCGCAGAATACCGCAGGCCGGAATAGACCTGCTCAAGCAGAAATATGAAGTCGAAGTGAACCCGCACGACCGGGTGCTCAGCCGGGAAGAATTGCTGACAGCAGTGCTAGTTGCCGCCGACGGTGTGCTCTGTCTGCTGACCGACAAAATCGACGGCGATTTTTTCGATTCGGCGCCGAAGCTGCGCGGCGTGGCCAACTATGCCGTCGGCTACGACAACATCGACGTACCGGAGGCTACCAGCCGTAAAATCCCGGTCTCCAACACACCAGGGGTCCTGACCGACGCCACCGCCGAGATGGCCTGGGCGCTGCTGTTTGCAGTTGCCCGGCGAGTGGTGGAATCGGACGGGCGTCCTGCGCCGCAGGAAAATGGGGCGGATGGGGGCCGCTGCAGTTGATCGGCGGTGACATAAGTGGCAAAACCCTCGGAGTGGTCGGTACCGGCCGCATCGGCACCGCCATGGCCCTGAAATCGACCGGTTTCAACATGCAGGTACTCTACACCGATGTGGTGGAAAACGAAGTACTGAACGAGAAGTGCAAGGCCCGCCGGGTAGATTTAGATACATTGCTGACTGAATCCGATTTCATCAGCATCCATGTGCCGTTGATGGGCTCCACCAGGCACCTGTTCAATACAGAGAGCCTTCAAAAAGATGAAATCCACCGCCTACCTGATCAATACCTCCCGCGGACCGGTTATCGACGAGGCCGATCTGATGCAGGCGCTTGGGACCGCAGGGGAGATCGCCGGGGCCGGTCTGGATGTGTATGAGACCGAACCCGATATGGCCGCCGGTCTGGCCGAACAGAAAAACGCGGTGCTTACCCCGCACACCGCCTCCGCAACCGAAGAGGCCCGCACCAATATGGCCCTCAAAGCGGCCCGCAACCTGATGTGCCATGCCTAAGAAGGAAATACACCCCCGGATTGGCGTAAATCCGGAAATTTTGTAACCTTCTACAATTTCCGGTTGTTAGGTTATAAAACGATAAATAAATGGTTATCAAAATAAAACCGGACCGGGTTTCTCCTCCTTTTCCCGGTTCGGTTTTTTTTCATAACCGGTTGCCAGACCGACTGAGCCGGGACTTCCGCATTTCTCCACTCTCTCTCTATACTTACCGCATGCAGACACTCAATATTCTCTTTATCGAACCCTTTTACGGAGGCTCGCACAAGGCCTTTGCCGACGAACTTGCCCGGTACTCGCGCCACAATGTTACCCTGTTCACCCTGCCGGCCCGCTTCTGGAAGTGGCGGATGCGGGGTGCAGCTCTGGAGGTGGTCCGCTGGATCCCCCGTCCCGACAGCTTCGATCTGGTAATTGCCGCCAGCATGCTCTCGTTGGCCGACCTGAAGGCCCTGTGGGGAGCCGCCGCCCCGCCGATGATCAGCTACTTTCATGAAAACCAGCTCAACTACCCCCTCAGCCCCGGCGAAACCCGCGATTTCCACTACGGTTTTACCGATATTACCACCGGCCTGGCGGCCGACCGCATCATTTTTAACTCGCATTTCCATAAATCCGCTTTTTTTGAGGAGTTGCCGCGCTTCATCGCCCACATGCCGGACACTAAACCCACCTGGGTGGTGGAAGCACCATTTAAAGAAAGCGTTGTTTTCTATCCGGGTATTGCGCCAGGCTATAGAAGCAAGTGGGCTGCCGGATGGCCCTGCGGAAAGCGCGCAGGCGGCCGGTACTCCGGCCGCCCCTCCCATGGTCCTCTGGAACCACCGCTGGGAGCACGACAAGAATCCGGAAGAGTTCTTCCGGGTGCTGTTTTCGCTGCAGGAGGGCGGGCTGGCCTTCAGACTGGCGGTAGTTGGAGAGCAGTTCAGCCGTTACCCGCGGATATTCGACGAGGCCCGCGATAAACTTGCCGAGGAAATTGTGCAGTTCGGCTATGTAGAGGACCGCGCGGCCTACTACCGCTGGCTGCGGCAGGCGGACATCGTGGTCAGCACCGCCAATCAGGAGAACTTCGGCCTCTCGATCGCCGAAGCCGCGGCCGCCGGTGCGTATCCTCTGCTGCCGCAGCGGCTCTCCTACCCCGAGCTGATTCCGCCGGAGTACCACGGGGCCTGCCTGTATGATGATAATAATGAGCTGGAAAATAGATTGGCTGAATTGATCAGCCGCAGTTTCACTGCCCCCCAAGGGCCTTTCCGAGGCTATGCACATCTACAGCTGGCCGTCTCTGATAGAAAAATACGATACTCTGTTTTCTGAAACAGCCGCAGGCAGGTAACAGCACGAATTATATTTACTGTCATATCCTACCAGGCGGCTTCGGGTGCTTAGCCGCTTAGATGTTTAAGCGGAACTGTTCTCTACTTTTTCAAACTTCAGATCCTCAGCTCCCATGGTAACCTTCACGGCATCTCCCTCTTTCACGTTTCCCTCCAGCATCAGTTTAGCAATGGGGCTCTGTACCAGGCTCTGAACGGTCCGCTTAATCGGGCGCGCACCGAAGGCAGGGTCGTAGCCAACCTTTGCAATATGCTGCACCGCATCTTCCATCACCTGTAGTTCGATCTTACGTGAGGTCATCCGCTTTTTAAGGCGCTCGATTTCCAGCAGTACAATATCGTGAATCTGGGCTGTTCCAAGACGACGGAAGGTAATAATTTCATCCACCCGGTTGAGGAACTCCGGCTTAAAGGTCTGCTTCATCATCCCTTCAACCTGCTCTTTCACATCCTCAAGCTCCTTAGCCTGTAGAATCAACTCGCTGCCGATATTGCTGGTCATGATGACAATAGTATTCCTGAAGTCCACCAGCCGGCCCTGGCCATCGGTCAGACGGCCGTCATCGAGCAGCTGCAGCATCACATTAAACACATCCGGGTGTGCCTTTTCAATCTCATCGAAGAGCACAACCGAATAGGGGCGCCGGCGTACCGCTTCGGTCAACTGGCCACCTTCCTCATAGCCGACATAGCCGGGAGGTGCGCCAATCAGCCGCGAGACCGAATGCTTTTCCATATACTCGCTCATATCGATACGCTTCAGGGCATGCTCATCATCAAACAGAAAGTCCGCCAGGGTCTTTGCCAGCTCGGTCTTACCAACACCGGTGGGACCGATAAAGATAAACGAACCGAGGGGCTTGTTCTCGTCACTGAGTCCTGTTTTATTACGCCGAATCGCATCAGAGACGGCAACGATAGCCTCATTCTGCCCAACCACCCTCTTTTCAAGGGTGTCTTCCAGCTTGAGGTATTTAGCCATCTCGCTGGCCAGCATCTTGGACACGGGTATCCCGGTCCAGGTGGCAACCACCTGGGCAATATCCTCTTCGGATACCTCCTCCCGCAGCAGCTGGGTACCGCCCTGCAGATTCTCCAACTCCCGCCCCTTGACCTCAATCTCAGCATTGGTCTGCGGGATTTTGCCGTGCTTTATTTCGGCAGCACGATTTAGATCGCCCTCCCGCTCATAACGGGCTTCGTCCCGTTTATACTGGTCAAGGTCTGCTTTAAGCGCACGAATCTCATCAATTATGTGCTTTTCATTCTGCCACTGCAGATGCATGGTATCGCGCTTTGATCTTAACTCGCCCAGCTCCCGCTCCAGCTTCGCGCGGCGTTCCTGGGAGGCCTCATCCTCCTCCCGAGAAAGGGCCTGACGCTCAATATCGGCCTGGAGAATCTTACGCTGAATCTGATCAAGGGCTATCGGCTGGCTCTCAATTTCCATTTTCAAGCGACTGGCCGCCTCATCTACCAGGTCGATAGCCTTGTCCGGCAGAAAACGGCTGGTAATATAGCGGTCCGAGAGGGTGGCGGCGGCAATCAGCGCATCATCGCGAATTCGCACCCCGTGATGCACTTCATAACGGTCCTTAATTCCCCGCAAAATCGCAATACTACTCTCCACCGAAGGCTCACTGGTAAACACCGGCTGAAAGCGCCGCTCCAGGGCCGGATCTTTCTCGATATGTTTGCGGTACTCATCCAGGGTTGTCGCACCGATAGCCCGCAGGTCTCCCCGCGCCAGGGCCGGCTTAAGCAGGTTCGAGGCATCCATGGCCCCTTCCGCAGCTCCGGCTCCGACCAGGGTATGCAGCTCGTCGATGAACAGCAGAATCTGGCCGTCGGATTCGGATACCTCCTGGATAACCGCCTTCAGCCGCTCCTCAAATTCACCTCTAAACTTTGCTCCCGCTACCAATGCTCCTAAGTCCAGGGCCAGCAGACGCTTCTCCTTCAAGCTGTCGGGCACATCCCCGGAGATAATCCGGATGGCCATACCCTCGGCAATGGCGGTTTTCCCAACCCCCGGCTCACCAATCAGCACAGGATTATTCTTTGTCCGGCGGCTGAGCACCTGCATCACCCGCCGTATCTCTTCATCCCGGCCAATGACCGGATCCAATTTCTCCCGGCGAGCTAAACTGGTCAGGTCGCGGCAGTACTTCTCCAAGGCCTGGTAACGGCCTTCGGGGTTTTGGTCGGTTACCCGCTGGTTGCCGCGAATTCCTTTCAGAGCGGACAGCACCGCATCCCGAGTCACTCCGTGTCGCTTGAGCATCTCAGAGCTGCGGCCGGGCTGATGCAAAATTGCCAGTAAAATGTGTTCAGCGCTGATATAATCGTCTTTTAGCTTGTCTGCTTCACCCTCCGCCAGGCGCAGTACATTCGCCAGCTCCGGTGAAATAGTGACCTGGGCGGATGTACCGTACATACGCGGTTTGTCTTTTAATATTTTATCCAGCTCCTCAGCCACGGTATCGCGATTCACCCCGATCCGATCCAGAAGCGGAGGTATCACACCATCCTGCTGTGTCAGCAGCACCATAAGATAGTGGTCCACATCTACAGTACTGTGATTGTATTTCCCTACAAGGCTGTCGGACTCCTGGAGCGCTTCTTGAGCCTTGAGTGTCATTTTGTCATATCTCATTTATGTTACCTCGAAAAAATGTATTTTAATATCACTGTTTATTCACTACAATTAAACTGTAGTTTAAAGATACTGCGAAGCCATTTTGCGGTCAAACAAAATAATACCTATTCGCGAGAGGAGCATCTATGAACACTGAAACTGAGAATGAAAAGACCCCGGATGAACGGATGGTGCTGATCCACGGTTTTTCACGGGAGGAGACTATTGCAATCATGAGGGCCGCCAAATCGGTAGCGTCCGACCCTCAGGGAATCGCCTTTACCACCTCAACCCCGTCGAATATTGAATGGAAACTGCGGGATGTGATTGCCGAAGTACGGGAGGAGCATGAATATATGCGCAACAACCCCCCGCAGGCAAACCGGTCCAAAGGCAGCTCGCAAGCGCACGGGGGAGCCGAGTAATCGATGGAATTACTCCTGCTCAACATCCTGCTGGCGGCGTTACCCTCATTAATTCTGCTCTGGTATTTCAACCGCTGGGACCGTGGCCGCAGCGAACCGGCAGGGCTGCTGCTATTTACCTTTTTTCTGGGCTTTGTAGCGGTCATCCCGGCGGCGGTAATGGAAATGTTGATCGATCCCCTCAGACTGCCCTTCCCGCCTCTACTGCAGCTGCTGTTCCGCGCATTTATTGTGGCGGGGCTGGTGGAAGAAGGGGTTAAACTATTCGTAGTGAGGCGTTTCATTCTCGGCCGGCCGGCATTTGACGAGGTAATGGACGGAATTATCTATACCATTACCGCCAGCTTAGGTTTTGCATTTTTCGAAAATATATTTTACAGCTTTGGAGGGCCCGGTACTCTGATTATCCGCGGCCTTACCGCGGTGCCTTTGCACGCAGTGGCCTCGGGAATTATGGGCTATTACCTCGGCATATCAAAATTCGGGCGGGCTGATATCTGGAAAAAGGGGCTCGTAATTGCCGTTTTAATCCACGGGGCTTACGATTTCTTCCTTTTCCTGGGGGGAGGTTTCGCTTTTCTGGCATTTCCGCTGCTGCTGTGGTCGCTGCGCTCTCTTTCCAAGCTTCATCACAAAGCAATCGAGGCGGACAGACAAAGCGGGAGAATTTAGCTTGCTTACAGGACATATAAGCCCCCCTTAGTCTACAGCCAAACCCTCCGTACACACAAAGCCCCTCCGGGCAGGGGCCGCGGAGGGGCAAAAATTCAGCATTTCATGCAGCAGCTATTTCTTCTTTATCGCCGCGAGGGCCTTCAGCAGCCGGTCCACGTGCTCTTCTCTGGCGGTATT
The DNA here is from genome assembly GCA_034520965.1 of Spirochaetia bacterium. Classification (GTDB taxonomy): domain Bacteria; phylum Spirochaetota; class Spirochaetia; order DSM-16054; family Sediminispirochaetaceae; genus DSBN01. Next base: position 481,581 of record JAXHMY010000001.1, read on the forward strand.
GCCCATAAGGCCAATTCGCCATACCTTGCCAGCAAAATCGCCTAAACCACCGCCAATCTCAATATGATGATCGTAGCGTAGAGCCCGGCGCCCTTCGGCATCATCAATACCTTCGGGAATCCAGATTGAGTTCAGCATCGGCAGGCGAAACTGCTTATCCACCACCATCTTAATCCCAAGCTCTTCAAGCCCGGCGACCAGTTTTTCATGCATCCTCTGGTGTCGGTCGTATACATTTTCAAGGCCCTCTTCGAGTACCACCGCCAGGGCTTCATATAGTCCGTACAGCATATTTATGGGTGCTGTATGGTGATAGGCTCGTTTCTTACCGGCCCAGTAGTTGGCTATCATACTTACATCAAGATACCAGTTGGGCACCTTAGTTTTGCGGTTCATGATAGAATCAACCGCCTGGTTGGAGAAGGACACCGGCGACAGCCCTGGGGGACAGGAGAGACACTTCTGGGTACCGCTGTATATCGCATCCACATGCCATTTATCCACCGCTACTTCCATACCGCCTAAACTGGTGACCGTATCAAGAATGTAAAAAGCTCCATGCTCTTTAACTAGCTTTCCGACTTCTTCGGCGGGGTTACACACACCGGTCGATGTTTCAGCATGCACCATAGCCACGATTTTGTACTTCTTTTTCTTTAGCTGGGCTTCGACCTCATCCGTGGTTACCGGAGTTCCCCATTTAAAATCCATGGAGTCCGCATCGGCACCCAGCCGCTGGGCTATATCCAGCATCCGTTTTCCGAAGGCTCCGTTAATCAAAATCAATACCGGATCGCCCTTCTCAATCAGGTTAACAAAAACCGTCTCCATACCGGCAGAACCGGTACCGGACATCGGAATGGTCAAATTGTTGTTGGTTTGAAACACTTTCTGCAGCATCGCCTTGATATCATCCATAATCTGGATGAAGTAAGGATCCAAATGCCCCAGGGTTGGCCGGCTCAGGGCACTGTACACCCGCGGATGTGTCAATGAAGGCCCCGGCCCCATTAGTAAAATTTCTTCAATACCTTTAATTTTATTTTCCATACTTTCCTCCTATTGGAAAATTCTATTGTACATCATGTTCTCTCTCCGTCCAATGTAAGTTACATCAGCAATTCGCAATTCGAAAATTTTGGAAAATTTTTCAAATTGCGAATGCTTACATTTTTTGTTTAAGATAAAGTATCTATGAAGTATGTTGTGGCACCTCATTTTGGAAGTCTTATGACTTCCAAAAATGAGAATACCTGAAGTTACATATACGCCTTAAATCATATCTACCCCACTTGACCAAAGCTCAATACTTTAGTATGTTGTGAATGTCGACGCAGGGTAGAGCAGATGGTAGCTCGTCGGGCTCATAACCCGGAGGTCGCAGGTTCGAGTCCTGCCCCTGCTAATTTGGCCAAATCACTTAGTGGTTTGGCCATTTTTTTTTGCCCTTCCGGCTGCCACTTCCGACTACCCCCTGCTACACAGGTACCGCGCCGTGTTCAACCGTAAGGGCCACAATGTCCTCCGCCGGAACATCTCGCGACGGAACGCCGCGCTGGACCGCCAGTGCCGCCGCAGCTCCCGCAGCCTGGCCCATCGCCATGCAGGTACACTGAGCCCGCAGACCGGCCAGTGCCCGTCGTTCGGATGAAATTATACGACCGGCAATCAAAAAGTATTTTACCCCTTTGGGAATAAGCGACCGAAAAGGGATTTTTGGAATCAGCTCCTCAGATGAGTGGAATTCTTCTTCGCATCCGGACTCTTCATTGTGCAGGTCAATATAATTGAAGGCATTGCAGATCTGGTCCGGATACGTGCGCGCCTCCATAAACTCATCGTAGGAAATCCGGTGTTCCCCTACCACCCGATACCCCTCTCTGGAGAGGGCCCGGGCATACATGGTTTGCAGCACTGCCCGTTCAGCACCCGGAATCTCTTCCTTTACAAAGCGGAACATCCGCAGCATTGCGGCCCTGCCGCGGATATTTGCATCGGTTTGCCCGTTGGCATCCGTGGTATCACAGTCGTAGATGTGCGTGGCATTATGGCCACCCATCTGCAGGTACCATAAAAAGGGATAAGTTGCAAAATAAGCCCAATCGCCGGGCTGCAGTCGTCCCTCCGCCAGCGCTTCATCGTACAGCTGCTGCGCTTCGCCTTTCCACACCTGCTGCAGGTCTATGTCCTCAATTCGATACTGCAGCGTTCCGGGCTGTCGGGCCGGCGCCTTCTCAACCTCCAGTCCGGCCGCCCGGGCACCATCGGCATCCCCGGAGGCATCAATTATCTCTTTCGCTGTAGTAATACGTTTTATCCCGCGGGCGTAGGAGACAACCTCCCATCCAGCTCCATCAGCTCCGGCTGCAGCCACTTTGCCGACGAACTCGCCGTAGTGGAGTACAACCCCGGCCTCCAAAGCTTTCTGTTCGGCGATAGTTGCATAAATAGGTACATTGATGTGGCTGTAATATCCCGGAGTATCCACCGGACGGCGCTTGTGGAAAGGTTTGGGAGGAATCCCTTCAATTTCCCGACTCTGCAGATACAACTCCCATGGAATCCCCTGCACAACCGACCCGCTGCGGGTATGAAAGTGGTTGGGCATGAACACTCCTCCCTCAGTCATAGTACCCCCGAGCATGTGTCCGGCCTCAATTACTGAAATTCGCGACGGCGGCTCAGTCGCCTGTGTATCTGCCGGACTGCCAGTCCGCCGCTCACCAGACGGCCCGGCCGGATTCAACCCGTTCAGTGCCCGCCCGGCCTGGATAGCTGCGATGTGTCCGGCGGTACCCCCGCCGATTATGAGTATTTCAACCGATTCTCGAACAGTTTTCATAGTATTCCTTATTACAGAGTATAGAGGAGTGTGAGAATAAGTCAAGCTTTATTTCACATTTTAATATTACATTTTAATAATTAAAATAAAAACTGCGAGCTCGTTTAAACTATTTCAAGTCTAATTCAAAGCGCACCGCAAGTATGGGTGCCTAGGAAAAACTCCACCCCAGTTCCTCAGATGTCCGCCGGCCGAACATCCCGCAACACCTGAATCACCCGCTCTTCCTTCTCCGGGCTTAAGCGGGTAATCGGGGCGGAGACACTAATCGCGGCGATGTTTCTTCCGCTGAAATCCTTAATCGGAAAGGCTATACACCTCACCCCTACCTCACACTCCTGGTTGTCGTAGGCAAAGCCCCGCTGCTTGACCGTCTCTATCTCGGCCAAAAACTTCTCGGAGGTGGTAATTGTGTGCTCAGTAAAAGCCGGTAAGCCCTTCGACTCCACATACCCCTCAAGCAGGGGGCCGCTGTAATTCTGCAGCAGCACCTTCCCGGCCCCGGTACTGTGCATCGGGGCCACCTTCCCAATCCGCTGCAATGTCCGCAGCATGTGGTCGGGCCCGTCCACCGTATCGATGTACACCACGCTCCCATCCCGCTCAACCGACAGGGAAACCGGCTCCTGCAGCTCCCGGCTCACCTCTTCTAAATAGGGATGGATAAGCTTCTGATACGGATAATTGGAGTGTACCCGGCTGCCCAGCTGGGCCAGCTTCAGGGTAAGACTGTAACGAGAGGTGCGAGCCTCCCGGCTCACATACCCGTAATCGATCATGGTTTTCAAAAAGCGCAGCAGGGTACTCTCGGGCATTTCCAGCTCATGCGCCAGATCATGCAATCGCAGCGGCGCCCCATGACTCGCCAATACCTCAAAAATCTGTAAAGCCTTGCCAAGCGACTGGTTCTTTTTCACCCCCTCCGACTGCATCAGTATCTCCTTTCTTAGGTTCCCACAATACTGGAAAAGTCCGTTTTCGTCCAGCTTCACCCAGTTTCATCTGCCCTTGGGGTCCCAAAATGAAAGCCCCGACACAGAAAAGGGACGGGAATTTTGAGCGGGGGAAGGCCCCCGCGCTCCATAGCCGCCGGGTAAAGAATGGGGCTCCCGGGCGCTATTCCGTCTTCGCTCCTCCGCTCAGCCGGGCGCCCTGGCCACTCACTTCGTTCGTTGCTCGGGCATGCATCCGGGCCCGGGGCGGGCTATTGCGCTCCCCCCTTAGTGGGCAGACGGGTAGAAAGTGCTTTGGCGGTGAACACCGGCTGCTCACAGGCGAAATTTTTACAGATGTATGCCGATGCCCCGCTATGGGTATCGGGCCTGTGATACTCGGTATGCGGGGCGATACGGGCAAGCTGTTCTGCGGTGCCGGTGGTCTTCCGCAGGACAAAGCCCTTGGGCAGAAATAAGCTGCGAAGATACTCGACCATTTTATCAGCCTCCGCCCCGTCCCCCGCAATAACCACCTCGAAATCGTAGCCCCTCAACAGGTTATCAACAGCAGAAATAATGCCCGAACAGGCCATCGGGGCAGCCTCAATTTCCCGCCGGTGTGCAGCTGCCGCTCGCAGCGCGGAGTCCCGGAACTCAGTCTCACCGCTTACGCGAAACAGAAGCAGCAGATTTTCGATCATCTTCGACACCGCAGATGGAAGTGCCCCCTCGTACAGACTCTTCGTTTGAAGGGGAAGGGAGGAGGCCCCTTCGCGGTGGCTTAAAAAGTAGCCGCCCTTCTCCTTATCCTCGAAGCGGTCAAGAACCGTCCCGACAAGCCCCAGAGCCTCCTGCAAATAAGAAGGGTCGAAACCGGCGCTGTAGAGTTCTATCAGCCCGGAGATAAAAAAGGCATAATCCTCAAGATTCCCTTCTACCGCGGCCTCACCCCTGCGATATCTATGAAAAAGGGAACCATCATCGCTTCTCATGAAGGAGAGGAGAAACTGCGCCGCCCCTGCCGCGCGGCTTGTATATTCCGGCTCTCTCAGCACCCGCCCTGCCCGCGCCAGGGCGGCTATCATTAGGCCGTTCCAGTTAGTCAGTACCTTGTCGTCCCGCGCAGGCGGAACCCGGAGGCTTCGCTGCCGATAGAGTTCCTCCCGAATATCCTCCCAATTGGCAAATTCCGAAAAAGCGCTTCTGCCCGCCTCCGTGTACAGTATGTTGCTCCTCTGCTCCTCACCGCTTACCGGATCGCGCCAGTTTCCGTCCGACCGAAGATGAAAAAAATCCGCCACAGCCTCCTTATTAATGCTAGTATTCCGGTTTTCGAGAAGCTCGATAAACTCATCCCTGCTCCAGAGATAATACTTGCCCTCCTCCCCTTCGCTCTCCGCATCGAGGGCGGAATAGAAACCTCCCTTTGGAGCGGCAAGCTCGGCAAGGACGAAGCGGATTGTCTCCCGCGCCGTTTCACCACAGAGTCGGTCGCCCCCTGCCTGAAATGCATCGAGATACACCGGCACCAGGAGGGCTTGATCGTAGAGCATCTTTTCAAAGTGAGGAACCCTCCACTGCCGGTCTGTGGCATAGCGGTGAAAGCCCAAACCGATGTGGTCGTAGATTCCGCCGGCACGCATCTGGCTGAGGCTGTGCAGCACCATGCGTAGTGCCTCTCCGCCCTCTTCAAGATTGGTGATGTTATGGAGGAGAAATGTCAGGAGCGGAGTCTGGGGAAATTTTGGAGCAGAGCCGAAACCTCCCCACCGGCTATCATAACGGTCGCGAAGGTCGGCATATACATCGGCAAGGTGGACCTGCGGCAGGGGCAAGGCGGAAGTTTCATTTTCATCTGCTTGAACTTCCTCCGGCCGCAGGGCCGATATAATCGAATCGGCAGAGGCACGCACCCGCTGCCGTTCCTCCTTCCACAGGCGCTCCACCTCCGGCAAGAGCTCCAACATGCCCGCTCGTCCGCCCATGCCGTGTTTTGGAATGTAGGTTGCTGCAAAAAAGGGTTTACCCTCGGGAGTGGCGATAATTGTCAGGGGCCAGCCCCCTTGCCCGTTGAGTTTAAGCGCTACATCCATGTAAAACGCATCCACCTCCGGACGCTCCTCACGGTCTATTTTAACCGGCACAAAGCCTCGATTAAGAAGCTCAGCCACCTTTTCGTCTTCAAAAGACTCCCGCGCCATTACGTGACACCAGTGGCAAGTCGAGTAGCCGATGGATATAAACAGAGGCTTTTCCTCCCGCCTTGCATACGCGAAAGTTTCCTCTTCCCACATACGCCAATTAACGGGATTGTACATATGCCCAAGCAGGTAGGGATTGTTGGAATAGGCCAGCCCGTTGACGTGCTCTTCCGTTCCTTTCCCATCATCAGAAAATTTTTCTTTTTCTTCAGACATAAAACCTCCCTACTCAAATGTAACCCCAGCCCCTTGGTGAGGAAACCCCCATTATTCAAATTCCTGTAAACTCAGAAAAAAGCGGTGCACCACGTCGCGCACCACGTGAAAACATGCTGTGAAATTCGGCTAAAGCTTGCTACAATTGAGCCATGATACGAAGTTTTAAGCAGTTGATTGAAGAGGTTCAGGCCAAACACATTAGCCCGATTGCAGTGGCCGGTGCAGAAGACCCGCCCGGTACGAGGCAGCGGTTTGTGCCGCCAAGGACCAAGAGATTATGGAGGCCGTGCTGGTAGGCAATGGCAGCAGGATCGAGGAGGGACTGCAGGCCACCGGCCGCTCACCCGCCGACTTCCGGGTAGAGCATGTAGACGGTAATTCAGAGGCGGTGGCCGAGCGCACGGTGCAGCTGGTTCTCGACGGAGAAGTCGGCTCAATCATGAAGGGCTACATGGACACATCGGTACTCCTCAAAGCGGTTCTGGCCCATAAGGAGCTGAAAACCGGCCGTTTTATGAGCGTCCTGGGCATTATCGAAAGCCCCCACTACAAAAAGCTGCTGTTTTTAACCGACAGCGGTTTTATCATCCGCCCCACCCTGGAGCAAAAGATCGATCTTATTCACAACGGGGTTGATTTGGTGGAGAAACTCGGTGGAGAAATGCCGAAAGTAGGGGTGGTCTGCGCGGTTGAAAAGGTAAATGAGAAAATGCCCGACACCCTGGATGCCGCCGAATTGGCCGGACTAAATCAGCAGGGGGACATTACCGGCTGCATTGTGGAGGGCCCCCTGGGCTTCGACAACGCCGTCTCGGCGGAGGCAGCCGCCCACAAGGGGGTGCAGGGGCAGGTCCCCGGAGATGCGGATATTCTGCTCTTTCCCGACCTAGTCTCGGCCAATTCGGTGTATAAAACCTTCGGCTTTCTTACCGACTCCAAAACCGCCGGCTACCTGGCGGGCGCACAGGTGCCCATCATCATCACCTCCCGGGCGGACAGCGTAGAAACCAAACTAAATTCACTGGCCATGGTGGCCCTGGCCTCAGCGACCTCTTCCTCTCGCCCCTAAGAGCGGTCACTCTGCAGCTCCTGCTGCAGCTCCTGTACGATCTGCCGGCGGTCATGATCCCTCATCCGGCGGGCAAAACTTACCCTCTCCGGGGCTAGACTGCGGCGGCTCAGCTCCATAAGCTCCGGGTTGGCAATTACGTTGTGGGGCGGCAGGTTCAGGCGCCGGGCATGGGTATCCCGCAGGTTAAACAGCCGCCTCAGCAGCTCCTGTTCCCCCTTTTTCAAGTAGCGGAAGCCCTTCATCTTTTTGTGGCGCTGCCCCGGGGTACGCTTATAATTCCGGTTTTGAACAATCGAGTTGCGGTGGTAGAACTCCTCCAGCTGACCGGCTGCGTACAAGCGCTCCAGCAGCTCCTTTTTTAAGGCTGGAATGTGCAGCACATCGTCAATGGCATACTCAAGCGCTTCTTCATCAATAGGCCGTTTCAGCCAGTTATAACGCTGAAACTTTTTCTTGGCCTTGGTCTCGACGCCCAGCACCTTCCCCAGCACGCTGGAGTAGTCCTTTTTTTCAAACTCGAGCAGGTCCGCCGCCGGCCGCAGGTCCAGTACGCTTTTAATCGTCATACCGTAACCGTTCACCAAGAGTGAAATATCACTGGAGGCATCCCACATTACCTTCAACAGCTTCTCATCCTCCAGCAGCAGGGGAAGAGCCCCCTGTTCTATTTTCAGGGGGTCGATAATAATCGCCTCCTGGCCGTCATACACCTGTATTAAACAGAGACGCTCGCCGTATACATGCAAGTTGAACTCACCCTCCAAATCGACCGCCAGGGAGGTTCTTTCTTCTTTCTTGAGGGTATCCACATACAACTGCAGTGTGTCCCTATCATTAATTTCCCTATATTTCATTATACCCCACTATAACATAAAAGAAGGTTGCTTATAGAGCCCCTATAGCTTAAAATTCATGGATTCACTTCTGAGACCAGCTTTACAATTGTTTTTCCAATTCCAGGGGAGGAAACCTTATGAAAGGAATTGCACTCTTTACTTACCATGCAGTTTTTTGCGCAGTATGACTTGTACGGTCTGCGACCCCCTCCTTTAGCAGCGGCTCCTCGCCCGGTCCATGAGAGTGTTGCCCTGTCAAGCTCAGTGCAGGGTGGTTTTGTAAACCCGGCCGTGCTTAGTTACGGGCGCGGCACCGGCTTTGCATATCTTCAGAATTACACCGATCAGGGCTTTAGCGATGATTTTACCTTATATCTGCATACCAAGTTATTGGGCTATGCCTATTCGTCCGAACAAAATGAAAATTTTCATACCCTAACAGCTTCTTTTCCGTTAATGGATAATTTGTATTTCGGAACATCCCTGCATACCTCCGACTTTAACGAGGCAAGCTCTATTTGGAATACGGGCCTGCTCCTGCGGCCGCGCCCCTTTTTATCAATAGGAGCCACTGCCGGCTTGCCTCCGGAGGAGGACCCAACGTACACCCTCGGAGTAGCCCTACGGCCACTCTCGTTCACCCGCCCCGAAGCAACTCACCGGCTAAGCCTGTTTGCCGACTTACCCTGGACAGCAGAGACGCTTCAGCTCCCTAAAGTAGGAGTACACTTCGAACCGGTGAACGGAGTTCAGGCTCGCCTCGGATACGATCTTGAGTCACAGTCACTCGGATTCTCGTTAAGCATCGCCCTTTCATCGGTCAACGGCGGAACATCTCTCTCCACCGATACATCTGGAAACATGGAGTCCGGGACAGCCTTTGTTCAATTTGCTCCCCGGCCGTTCAATCATCCCCGGTCTTTTGGAAATGAGCTATATTATGAATACGATATGGGACCGGGGGTGTACGAGGCGCCCCAGGGAATGCGCACCGGCCCATTCTACTTTCTCATAAATCAAAATACATTGCTCAACAGACTCAATGAGCTTAAAGAAATCGCCGATGACCCATCCATCAGCGGGCTGATATTTGTAAACCAGCACCCCCAAATGTCCCTGAGTACCATGCGGGAACTTCGGGATGCGCTGTTGCACCTCAAAAGCAAGGGTAAACAGATATACTTTTACAGCAACCGGATGAACACCGTCGAATACAGCCTGGCCGCTGCTACGGCCGATAAGCTTTACCTCCACCCCCAAGGAAGCCTCGACCTGCGCGGGCTTTCGGCCTCCAGCCCATATTTGAACAGTTTCTTTGAGAAATACGGCATCGAGGTTGAAAATTTTAGAACCGGAGATTATAAAACCGCCTACAATTTCCTGTCCGAGGATTCAATGCCTCCCGCAGAACGGGAGGCCCTGGATTACATGCTGCAGGGAATGTTGGACGAGTTGGTCCTGGTTATAGAAGAAGGACGGGGAGAAGATTTAAACGGGTCGGCCCGTGAGCTTATTAAAAACGGCCCCTACCTTAAGGCAGAAGACGCCCTTTCAGCCGGTCTGGTAGACGGTTTACTGCAGCAGGATGAATTTAAAGACGAAATTCCTGCTTACATAGGAAAAAAGGGCATAAGGAACAATCAGCCCCCGCAGCAAATCCGTCGCGAATGGAGTAAGCCACCGAGCACGAAGGTTGCCTTTATCCAGGCTGTCGGGCCGATTCATACCGACCAAAAGAATCCCTTCGACAGTATTGGAGCAGAAACAACCGCAGCAGCTCTCAAAGCAGCCCGCGAGAACAGCCGGATAGAGGCTATTTTGCTTCGAATAAACTCGGGCGGCGGTTCAGCCCTGGCCTCCGATATCATCGCCCGCGAAGTCCAGCTGTGCCTAAGTGGTGAAAACGCAAAACCGGTTATAGTTACTATGGGAGGTACCGCCGCCAGCGGCGGCTATTACATTTCCGCCTTTGCCGATAAAATCGTCGCATCCCCCTTCACCCTCACCGGTTCAATTGGAGTAATCACTATTTTTCCGAACATCGCCGACGCCCTGGAGCAGCATGCAATCCAATGGGATGTGGTCAAACAGGGCCCGCAGGCGGATTTTGGGGCTTTGTACCGACGGCTAACTACGGAGGAACGGGAGAGTATCAACGACTATCTGCAGCATACCTACAACCGTTTTCTGCAGGTGGTCAGCGAGGGCCGTAATATTCCACAGACAGAAGTGGAAAAGGTTGCCGGCGGCCGAGTGTGGACCGGAGTGCAGGCCCGGGAACGGGGATTGGTAGATGCGATTGGCGGATACCGGGAGGCCATCGACATCCTTGCGGAGGAGCTCGATACATCCAAAGAAATTGAACTGATAAATTACACCTTTGCCGATACCTGGGGCACAGTGTCCCTGGGGCGGCAACTGGGGCGACAAAGCATAATTGCAAACAGTTTGCTGAATATCCGTTCACAGCTGTCCGGCAGCATTCAAAACCGCTTCGAGGGGTTCCTCCCTCCGGAGGTGGCCAACTTTTACCGCTATTACCGGATATCTGCCGCAAGCGACCCCCACGCGGGCCTGATGCTCATGCCTTATTACGTGGAAGGAATAACTACTGCAGGCGCTTTCAAGGAAAAATAATTTTGCTGTACTGAAGCAGGGAACCATCTCCGCCCCTCTATTGGGGTATGAGATACCAAGAAGAAGTATTTGAACAGCCGCTGGGCGGGGTCACCGGCCTTGAAAAGGCCCGCCCCCGCGAGCGATTACTCCTGCAGGGTGCCGGCCGGCTCAGTGATCTTGATCTGGCGGCACTGATTATAGGTTCGGGCATAAAGGGCAATTCGGTCGATAAAATTGCCGAAAAACTGGTGCAGATACTCGACCAAACCTCCGCCCCGGTAATAGAGGTACAAGCCGTCCGGGCAATTCCCGGAATCGGAACCGCCAAAGCCGCCCAAATATGTGCCGCCCTGGAGTACGCCCGACGGCGGCTGCGGCCGGCGGAAAACCGTATCCGCTTTCCCCAGGATCTGCTGCCGGTCATTCGTCACTATGCCGACCGCCGCCGTGAGCATTTCCTCAGTATCAGCTTGAACGGCGCTCACGAAGTCATCAGCGTGCGCGTGGTGTCTATAGGGTCTGTGAATCGAACGATCGTCCACCCTAGGGAAGTCTTCTGCGAACCCCTGCAGGACCGGGCCACAGCTGTTTTGGCCGCCCACAACCATCCCTCGGGCAATGTAGACCCCAGCGACGAAGACCGGGAGATTACCACCCGCCTTCGCCAGGCCGGGGAGACTTTAGGAATTAGCCTGCTGGACCACATCATTTTTACTCAAAACAGCTATTACAGCTTTTTAGAACACGGGGCGTTGTGAAAGAAAAAGGATCTTGGTCATTTCTGCTGGTTCTTGCTATTTAAAACGAGGAGCATAAGATGTATAATTCGATTATGGGTATCACGAAGGACAATGCAATAAAAGCTATCCAAGAATTGCCTGACGACGCAACTTATGAAGACATCATGGAGAAGCTCTATTTCATGGAAAAAGTTGAAGCAGGGTTAAAAGATATCCGCGAGGAAGCCACCGTCTCTCATGAAGAAGTAAAGAAACGTATTCATAGATGGCTGAAGTAGAAATACTGTGGTCCAAAAAAGCACTATCGGATATAGAAGAAATTATCACCTACATTTCGAAGGATTCTCCATCTTACGCACGTAATTTTGCATTGAAAATACTCGAAAGTATCGAGACCATCCGAACCTTTCCCCACATAGGTCGGATTGTACCAGAATACAATGACCCTCAACTGAGAGAAATACTATTTCGCAATTACAGAATAGTATACAAGTCAGGCGAAACCCGTGCAGAAATAGCAACGATTTTCCAGGGTAGTAAGCTGCTGGAGTAGACAGGAAAATAGTATGGACCATTGAGGCCGCAGCAGCGAGGAGGGGGTGTTGTGAGACACTTCGGACATGCACAGACACAGGCCAAGAATCTTTTTTTGTTGACAATCGGGTGACAATAGAATATACTTTTGAAGTAGGAGAAATAGGATGAAATTCATTACCGTCAGAGACCTCAGAACCTCACCTGCACAAATCTGGAAGGATTTGCCGACAGAACGGGAGATGGTCATTACCAACAACGGGAAACCCATAGCACTGCTCACCCCTGTAGGTGACGCGAACCTGGAGGAAACCCTTGCTGCTGTGAGAAGGGCGCACGCGATTCAGTCGGTGAAACAAATGCAACAGACATCGATGCGTCGCGGCACTACCGGTCTCCCCGAATCCGAAATCCAGGACGAAATTATCCGGGCCCGCACCGAGCATTCATGATCATTGTCCTCGATACCAACATACTCGTCTCTGCTCCTCTCAATCCTGAAAGCTACCCTGCCCACGTCCTCAATGCGATCTTGAACGAAAAAGTGACTCTGCTTTTCGACAACAGAATACTTGAAGAATACAAAAGGGTTCTGCTGCGGCCGCGGTTCGGATTCTCTGTGGAGATTGTAGGACCTCTGCTCGATTATCTCGAATCTGAAGGGGAGTTCGTGGCGGCCGACTATTCCGGCAGACAATTCGAGGATGACGAAGACAAGAAGTTCTACGAAGTTGCTGTGACCGGAGGCGCCGACTATCTGGTCACCGGCAACATAAGACATTTCCCGAATGAATCCCTTATCATCACCCCGAAAGACTTCACTGAGAGAGAATTGGGCCGGTGATTTTTACCTACTCTCGCCAGCAATACTCACACTAGTGTATACCTTATAAGAGAATAAATCCCGAACGTCAAAATACCCATATTTGGCCTCTTTAATAGAGACAAAATGGAGTATTTCTACACTCCCGGTGAAAATATTTCCATCTGGAAAAAGCTGCCCGCGGGTGTGATAATGAGGTCTTGTATGCTATAATATAATAGAAATGAGGACATGAAATGAATACCAGAGACCTTATTGATGTAGCATATTCTCTCCCGGTTGAAGAAAGGGTTCGGCTCGTAGATTCTCTTCTGCAAAGCCTCAACAAACCAGAAACCGAGCTCGACAAGAAATGGACAGCAGTCGCCCGCAGAAGGCTGCAGGAACTGCAGAATGGATCTGTCGAAGCAATACCCGGCAAGGAAGTATTCGAAAAGGTATGGCAAAGGTTTCATGATTGAACTTCTCTTTTCATCCGGAAGCTGAGAACGAGTTCAACGAAGCAATTGATTACTATGAGAAGCTCTACACAAAGAACCAGGCTATTGGAAATCAAGAAAATAGGTACGTATCATATTCGCTTTTTTAGCTGCAAAAGTCGAGGGAGTACCATCCTCGAGAAGTCTTCCCCCAACATAAATACTACTGTTTTTTGGAGCATTGGGTTTTGTATATGATCTCTACCGAGCAACAAATGTCGGAATAGAGGTCACTCCGATCGGAAAGAACTGCTCGTACCAGTCGAATCTCTTCGCCGGTAGCTATTTCGAGAAAAAAGAGATGTTCTGATCTATCTGAAGAACAAGCCTCGCCTCGTGAAAGTAATGAACACCACGTGCTCGTCGATGACGAGCTCTTCGAGAACCCGGGAAATCCTCTGGCGATACGTGTAGTTTGCATCCAGATACCAGTCTCCACCGAAAAAATTAAGTCGAAGGGACACACCTCCGGTTGCTCCCCATCCCCATTTGTCGTAGCTTCCCATTTTGAGGTACGTGGCCTCAAAACCACCTCGTACTCCGAATAAATCCAAGAACCACTGTTCGAACGCGGGGATGAGTTTTCCGGCGTAGTTGTCCTCTTCGAGATAGAGTTTGGTTCTGCTGCCCCAGTGTGAGGTAGGAGCGTTTGCGGTTAAAAGCGTAGGTAAGACTGTTGTCGAAGATGAGAGGTACGCCTACCGGATCAAATTCATCCGTTTCCACGCGATAATACTCGAACCAGTTGCTCGAGTAAGCTATATGGCTGTCGAAAAAGAGAGAATCGTCGAGAAACTGCAAGAGTATACCAGCCTCCGCCCCCCACACCACATCTTTCTCCTTTTTATACTTATCCCAGGGTAACTTGTAGTAGTCCCTCGATCGCAGCATACACGATCCGCCGATCCCGACGGCTATAGTATCACTCAGTCGGAACCCGCTGGCGAGTATGAGGTTGTAGAAATCGATATAGTTCGAACCTATGTTGTGGTCATAACCTTCCGGCCCCGTGATCGCAACGTCTATCGATGAATGTATGAATTCTAAACCCGCTCCCCAGCCCGGGAGAATCGGAAGAGAATACCGTATGTTCCCATAGTCAGATGATTCCCCGCTTCCGGTCTTACTCCCCGAATCATTGGTAATAAAAGTTGGATCATGAACAGGTTTTTGCCGGCTGAATAAAAACGAAAGATAGTCTTTTTCGATAATGCCGAGATACGCCGGGTTCTGGAAAGAGAGGTAATGTTCGGGCATGACCTTGAATCTCGAGGCATTACTCGTCAGCTTGTCCAGATAGGTCTGCACCGCCTCGTAGTCTGGGTCGATCCGCTTCGCCTCAACAAGCTCCTTCTTCGCCTCCTCTTTCTCTCCCGTGTCATATGCGGCCAGCGCCCGGGAGAAGGCCACCACTGCCGCCTCCTGCTTCTCCTCTTTCTCCTCCACCTTCTTTTCCGTGCTCCGGGCCACCCTCACGTCGAAATGGTCCAGGATTTTCGAGGCGAAGTAGCCCGAGATGTACTCATACCGGCCGGGCCGCTCGGTCACATTGTCCTGGTAAACCACCTCTCCCGAATCCACCCCCGTCACCCTGATGCTGATCAGCAGCTGTGGGGCCATGTCCACGATCTCGCCGAAGACGATGTAATCGGCGGCGAGCATCCTGCCGAGCTCTATCTGCCGCTCGGTTTCTTCGGCCACGCCGGAGTGGGCAAACTTCATCTCCTCCATCAGCTAGGTCCGCTGCTCCCGGTCGACCAGCGCCACTCCCTGACTGTTGGCCAGCTCCATGGCGATCATTTCGCTGATACCCTTGCCGAGATAGGTGTACTTCGGGTTGTCGCTGTGCACCACGAAATCGACCAGCGCCACCCGCATCTCTTGGGCCGGTGCCGAGACGCTCACGAACAGGACCACAACTGCGAGAATAAGAATTGATAATGGACTTTTTCGCACCACAGACATCTCCCTCCCCAAGCCATCTCGGTAGATCTATCTAACCGCGGCTGCAGAGCGAAGATGCCGTTGCAAAAAGGCAGGCTTGCACTATAATTACCTCTTTATTGTACCATCCTCGTTAAGGAGCGCAAGTGTTTTCTTAGACATCCTCTTCCAATCTGGTTAGATTAGTGGTTGGGTCGATTGAGAACAGGTTGGCGACACAGAAAAAGTAGTATTTATTGGGCGGGACTATCGTCCACCCTAGGGAAGTCTTCTGCGAACCCCTGCAGGACCGCGCGGCTGCGGCAGGCCGGCGAGACTTCAAGGCTGTTGGCCAGCTTCATCCCAGCAGTACTAAAGCTAAAATCGAATACCGCGAGCTTGCGGGCCGGGGGCCGAGCTGGTATGATATACACATGGTTGATTTCAACAGGATTATCCGGGAATGTTTTTGGGACAGCAATATCTCCACAGAAGAGGTAGAGAGGATAATAACCGGAGGCGATCATCGAAGAAAAAGTCAGCTCTTCGAAAGAATCTTACTCAACAGCTCACATTATCTGCTCGATCTGCAGCTCTTCGACCGGGGTGATTTGCGGCTATTGCTCGAAGAATACCAGCCACCCGAATTCAATAATGAACACGCCTTTCGTCGAAAAAATATTGCAGAGGTCTTTTTCTTTGATAAGAAATTACAAATAGGTGAGCTCCAATGGCCGGCATAGAACATCCTGAATTTCCATCACAGCACAAAGATTTCGAGATTCTGTATAAACTTCAGAATCGAGTTTTAGATACGGTGTTCTCCACCGAATCGCTGTTCTACCTGACAGGCGGGACTTGTCTGAGTCGTTTTTATCAGGCTAAACGTTATTCGGATGATCTGGACTTTTTTACCAATGACTCTCCCAGATTCGCCTATGCCCTGCGTAATGTGCGAGCCGCTCTTCAGGAAACACATGAGGCAACTGTGGAAGTGGAGACAAAAAATTTTTTACGCCTTACAGTGGACAACCGCTTACAGGTAGATTTTGTAAACGACGGCCCTTTTAGATACAAGGAGCCGGTTGTTACCGAACAAAACTACCTTATTGACAATATCGAAAACATCCTCGCAAATAAACTCACCGCTGTTATCGGCCGGGATAATCCAAAAGATGTGTTCGACATCGTTCTCATTTATACTTTCTACCATTTTTCATGGGCCGAAATCCTGGAAGCCGCCCATAAAAAAGCCGGTTTCGCCGACGAAGACCTTGCCGTTCGCCTCAAGAGCTTTCCCAAAGAGATGCTCGGGCACATCAAATGCATCGACTGCAGCTTTCTAGAGAATTTCGACACCGCTATCGAACATATCATTCAGGCGATCATAAAAAACGGTACTTAACCTAACTTGGCCAAAAATTTGAAATATTGTGGTAAAACAAGCCAAATTCGGCACTTTTGAGAACAATCAAACTGTTTGTGTAGAGCATTATCGAAAAGGCCGTCTAGGGTTATGACTCAATCATTTTCATTTCATCTTCAATTGCTTTTTCTACAAACTTATTAAGTGAAAGGTTGAGTTTCTTTGCGGTAATAGCTACTTCACGGTGCAGTTCGGGTGATAACCGCAAATTAAATTTTCCTGAATAGGGACGTTCGGGACTTTTTCCCTCTTCCTCACACCATGAGATATAATCATAAATTGATTCCCTAAATGCCATTTCCAATTCTTCTACTGTTGTGCCTTGGAAAGTTATAACATCTTGTGTGTTAATTACATCTCCATGGAATATCTTCGCGTCGGCGTCATATTCCACATCTCCAATATATCCTTTATATTCCATCATGGCTTTACTCCTGCCTGTTCTAAAAAACGTTTCATGGATTTTACTGAACCTTTATCGGTCCCTTTTTGTGGGTGAGGTCTGTGAAATACAGCTCTTCTTTTATTCAGCTTAACTCGAATCCTGGATCCACTTCCTTCCGACAATTCAGCCCCTAATGCAAGTAACAAAGATTCAATATCATTCCACATAATATTGGAAGGAGGCGGATTAGTAAAAATTGCTTCCAATATTTTCCAGTGCTTTTTTATTCACGGCTTTATGGTACCACTTAATGGTACCATTGTCAATGAAAAATTGAGGTCTACCGGGTGCTGGCGGAGTTTATAGCTACGGCGGATTTGTTGATCAGCCTAAAGCACATACTTCGCTTTATGCACCTCCTGGATACCGATATCTGCATCTATCTCATAACAAATAGATATCACTATCTCCAGAAAATTTTGCTGCAGCCCCCCTACACCATAGCCGTCTCGGAGTCCGCTGTGTTAGCTACACAACCATCCCTCGGGATATGTGGACCCCAGCGACGAAGACCGGGAGATTACCACACGCCTTCGCCGGGCCGGGGAGACTTTAGGAATCAACCTGCTTGACCACATCATCTTTACTCAAAACAGCTACTACAGCTTTTTAGAACTTGGGGTGCTGTAATTGCTCAGATTATTTATTATAGAACCCCATCAGCTTTCATTTCTGATAACAGTTTTCCTGCCAGGTATCGATATCGGTCCCACGCATCATTTCTGATGGTAAAACCTGCAGAGGCATAATCTCCGCTTTCATCGATAGCGGGCAGTTCAGAAATATCCAGAAGGTCCTGAGTTCTAATGACCTTTTCATTCAATGCATCCATCTGGTAGTTGAAACCAATGCGGGAAAAGTTATTCCAATTAGCTCTTTTCGGTTACTACAAATAACAGTATTGCTTCTGCTCCACAGTCTAACCCTAAAAATCGATTCAATTTCCAAGTGCATCTGCAAGTGGTTTTCCAGGTCACCAGACAAAGAATATTGAGGTGAGCTGGGGTAAAGAACCAGATGCGTTTCTATAAGATGCGGCTTGATTTTATACCCCATATAGGCGCCGCTACTCATAGTCATTAAAAGGGTGATAATTAATGTAACAATAGAGTTTGAAGCAGAACATTGTGTTTAATATTCAAAAGGGCTTACATTATATACTTTCAATAAGAAGGCCAGTTTTGCCTGTATAATTAGGTTTGTATTTTTCTGTGCAATAGGTATCGGCATAGCTCCAGTCGTCACATAGCAGTATCGCCAAGCTCTTGAAGGTGCGGCTGCAATAGCTCATAGCGGATAGGTTTTTCCAGGTACATGTCAAATGAAACATTTCTTAAGCTCCTTTTCATAGAGGGAGCGGTGATAACCGGACAAAAAAATCGTCTTGTCGAAGGGACCGGTTTCGTCGACGAAATCGATACCGTTCTTTTGCTGGTTCAGATTGATATCTACAATTGCAACGTTTATCTGATGGGTGCGAGAAATTTCCACCGCCTTTTCATAGCTGCCGGCAATATGAACTCGGTCGAATCCCATTTTACGAATCACAGACTGAAGGCCAAGTCCCGCTATAACCTCATCATCGAGTATAAGTATGTGAATTGAACTACTCATTGGGCCCCCTTTTGTATAGTCAAGCTAATATGAGTGCCGTTGATATTCTGTAAGGTGACCGTACCGTTCAGCTGATGCCGCACGATGTTATCAATCAGCTGCATTCCAAGTCCGCCACCGTGTTTCAACAGCACAGCTTCCGGCAAACCACAGCCGTTATCCTGATATTCCACGCAAATGTAACCACTCTCCTCACGGATATCAAGCTTAATCTTGCGCCGGCCCTGGGTTTCAGAAAAAGCGTGCTTGAAGGCGTTGGTGAGAATCTCGTTAATCACGAGTCCCGTAGGAACTGCGGTTTCAAGATCCACCAGTACATCCTCCCCCTGGATAGCCATATACACCGCCTCTGAGGAGCCGTAAAAGGTCACGAGTAAATTCGAGGAGAGTTCCCGCACATACTCTACTAAGCCAATGCGGGCGAGCGACTGAGAAGAATAGAGCTTACTGTGAACAATCGCCATTGAAAGAATACGATTGCGTGTATCGAGCAACATTTGCTGAAAGATCGGATTCTCTATTTGCCCGCCTTGGAGGGTAAGAAGGCTGATAATGATAGACATATTATTTTTAGTACGATGGTACACCTCACGTAAGAGAACAGCTTTTTCCTCCTCCGCATGCTTACGCTCGGTAACATCGGAACCTGAAAGGAGCAATCCTATACCTCCATTCCAGGACGCTGGCCGCGGCACATTGTGCCAACTGATAATAAGTTTGTTTCCGTTTTTTGCTTTAAGCGCATACTCACTGTAAGCAAACTCTTCCGATACCCCGCTAAGCAGTTTTTCGAGCCCTTCCCGTACCTCTTTCGGATGAGAATCCCCGTGCAGCAGCTCTACCCATTTTGTCTCCATCAGTTCCTGCGAGGAGTAACCTATAATTAGTCGCAGCATGCTGATTGATGGTGAGAATTTCCAGATCAGCATCGAGTTCGACAATCAGCGACTCGGAGACCTCCAAATATTTCTCGGCACGGTTGCGCTCCATTTCAGTTCTAGCCCGGGAAGCCTCCAGCTCTCTGGTTCTCCTCCGCACCCGTTGCTCCAGATCCAGACTATACTGCTCCTTGAGCTCTCGCTGTCGCCGCTCTTCCAGCACTACTGCGGTCAGGAAACAAAGGTTTTGTATAAATGGAGCGTAGGGTTCGAATCGACCCTCATCAAGTACCTCAAATATAAGGGTTCCAAAATGGGTGCGGTCCATAAAGACAGGAAAATATTTAAAACCCTCCCTGGTGTCCCCTTCCGTCTCCAATTTTTCGGTGGAAAGGCGATTTGTTACCTCCCCGACACCAGGTACTTCTTCCAGGCCCCGACATATAAATTCGAACATCGATTCTTGCTCGGTAAAACTTCCGAGCATATCTTGAAGTACCATAATTCGGGAGAGGACCTGTGCCTCAACCTCTGAAGAGGGCTTATCTTGAAAATTATGGTTACTGCTCATTGCTATTCGACGAGGTTATGCTGCGATAAAAACTCTTCGGGAGGAATAAAAAACGGGTTATGAATAACAGAACCACGAACGACCATCATCGGATGAACCTTCAGCACATCCATGATCATCGCCCCATCAAACTCAGCGGCATTGTACTGACACACAGTAGTAATGGGTTTCTCCCTTAGCAGCATACTTACCCGAGATTCATACTCGAGCAGGCGTTCCCCCCCTTCAATCCGTCCAATATCAGCGGTCATCTCCCCTATCACACGTGCTCCGTGAAAACCTTTCTCATCTGCACCTTGATAGAACTCCGAAAGGAGCGCAAGCATCCGGTCAGGATCAAACCTCTCGTCCTTGTAGTAGACATCTGAGGTGCGTTGGAGCAGAAGCGCTGTACTCCGCTCCAGCTCCTTGAGGGAAATCTTATCACCTTCTAAATAATGCTCAAGCAGCTCCCAGGTAATGTCATTCGAGAAACAGGCCGCTCTTTTCCCGCAGCTCAATCCCCTTACTTAAAAACTTCAGGAGCGCCTCATTTCGCTCGTCTTCATCGTTGTATATTTGGCAAATATGCGTACCCGGTGGAAGAGTTGTGTGGCCAAAGCCCAAATCAACGTCTTGTTTATTCATATTTTCTCCTATTTTCACTATTGTGCTTAATCGGCGTAATGTCAAATATTTTACTCTTCCTGCTGTTACTATCTCCCATGAATTACTCGAATATTCTCAGCTCTGCTTGACAAAAAAGAAAAATTTGTGCATTGTCATCTTTACCTAAAGGGGGCGTAGCGAAGATGGTTATCGCGCCGGCCTGTCAAGCCGGAGATCGCGGGTTCAATCCCCGTCGCTCCCGCTAAAAGCCGTTCGACTTGTGTCGGACGGCTTTTTTGTTGTATGTACCACAAATTGTCTATCCCACAAATTAAACCTCCTAGAACTCCGTCCATGCCAATATAGCTGCAGAATTTGAATTCCGATTTCTTAGATAGTATAATTAAAGTATGTATTCGTATATAAGAATTACATGTCGTCTAGTCACATTTATTGTCTGTTCAAAATAAAAAAATATGTTTAAAAGGAGTCTATTATGGCTGAAGACGAAAATCGTATTATGATGATTTCCACTCATGGGTATGTAGCTGCCGAAGCACCACTGGGAGCACCAGATACCGGTGGTCAGGTTGTATATGTTCTCGAATTATCGAAAAAACTGGCTCAATTCGGAAACAAGGTGGACATCTGGACCCGCCGTTTTGAAGATCAGCCGGAGCTTGAAGAGGTTGATGAAAATGTACGAATCATTCGGGTGCCCTGCGGCGGTAAAGATTTTATCCCCAAGGAGTATCTAAATGAGAAAATCCCGGAGTGGGTTAAGAACGCCCTTGGATACATTAAGAAAAACAATCTGTCCTACTCCTTTGTAAACAGTCATTACTGGGATGCCGGCCTGGCCGGTCACATGCTCAGTGAAAAACTGGATATCCCGCATGTGCATACTCCCCACTCTTTGGGTACCTGGAAGAAAGAACAAATGGAGACCGACTACGCCGAGGACGCTCAGGCTTTTGAGGAAAAATACAACTTTACCAATCGTATTAAGTATGAAACTATGATTTATCGCTCCTGCGACCTTCTTATCGCCACGACCCCCGTACAGGTGGATAAAATCGAGAGCGATTACGATGTTCCTCAAAAAAGAATTCGAATGATACCTCCGGGGTATGATGATAACCGCTTTTTTCCGGTTGGGGAATCGAGCCGGCAAGCAGTTCGAGCACAGCTTGGCTTTACAGGCCATACTGTCTTTGCAGTTTCCAGACTCGCCAACAACAAGGGGCTGGACCTTCTTATCGACAGCTTTTCCCTGCTTGCCGAACGCATGGAAGATGCCCAGCTGGTACTTGCAATAGGACATGAGGATCGCAGTGAAGGCGAGGAGGAAATATACCAGGATCTGCTTTCGCTTATAGATAAACACAATCTAAAGGATAAGGTAACATTTATCGGGTTTATTCCCGACGAAGAGCTTCCGGACTACTACCGGGCGGCAGACCTATTTGCTCTCTCCAGCCGGTATGAACCCTTCGGTATGACCGCGATAGAAGCGATGGCCAGCGGAACCCCCTGTGTTGTTACTATTCACGGAGGCCTATGCCGGGTATTAGAATACGGAATACATGCACAGTTTGCCGATACTTTTGATCGTGAGGATCTTGGGATTAGTATGTATCAGGCACTGAAGTATAAATCTCTGCACCGACGAATGGCGGAAAAGGGAGCTCAACGGGCCCGAGCTCGATTTACCTGGACCGGTATTGCCCAGAAACTTCTTAACGATGTAGAAAATCTCACGGATGTTACACACATTAGCGACATAAAGCCGAAGGAACATATTTAAGGCCCATATCTAAGAAATAGGCGCGAGGAGAGCCCACGCATGAGCGAACAGATTAAATTATTCTCATCCGATTTAGACGGTACACTGCTGGGTAAGCCGGATGCCACATTGGCATTTCACCATACTTGGAACAAGCTACGGGAAACCTCCGATCCATCTCCGGCGCCGGTCTTGGTATACAACTCGGGAAGGCTGCTGCCGCACACTTTAGAAGTAATGAAGGCCAGCCATCTGCCGGACCCTGACTACCTAATATGCGGGGTTGGAACAATTATATTTGATTATAAAAAGCGGGAGTATATCAAAGTCTTTGCCGATACACTGAACACCGGATGGGACCGCGAGCTTGTGCAGCATGTGATGCACTCCTTTTCGAATATTGAAGAACAGCCAAAAAAATACCAAAATAAGTTTAAATCCAGTTGGTACATCCACGACGCTCCTTCGGAGAGAATAGAGGAGATCCGGAAAGCTTTGGAGGATGAAGGTTTATCCGTAAATGTTATTTATTCCTCCAGTCGAGATTTAGATATTCTGCCCCAATATGCAAATAAGGGAAATGCACTCAATTGGCTGCTTCACTGGCTTGGAATATCTTCGAGTGAAACCCTTGTAGCCGGAGATACCGGGAACGATAATTCGATGTTCCAGATCCGTAATATTAAAGGTATTATCGTCGAGAACGCCCAGCCGGAGCTCTTTCTTGAGACCATCGAAAAACCTACCTATTCAGCCACCAAGCCCTTTGCGGACGGGGTGCTGGAAGGTCTCATGCATTTCGGAGTGATCTCAAGAATCGAAGATGTCAGTAGTGAAGAGCTCAGCCATAAAAACTTTGACCCGCAACTCCATAATTTAGTTCGGTCGGAGTCTTTTAAGCACTCTCTTCCGATCAAATTGAGCTTATCAATACCGCCTACGATGAGGCCTTGAAGGCCCTGCGTAAAAACATCACCCCCTACGGTTTCTCTGCGTGCAGCTTGTCGGATAACACCTTTAAGTCTACCGACGAAAATTACCGCAGTGTATGGGCCCGTGACGGGGCAATAACCGTCATGCAATCTCTGTCGGTGGAAGACGAAGATATTCGGGAGTGCCAGCGGGCCACCTTGGCGACCCTCTTGGAACATATCTCTCCGCGCGGCCAGGTACCCAGTAATGTACGCATAGACACACAGATGCCGGATTACTCGGGTGTAGGCGAAATTGCCTCTATCGACGGGGGGCTCTGGTTGGTGATTGCATTTTATCATTATGTTCGGCAAACCCGGGACTACCAGTTTCTCCGCATCTGGGCGAACGAAATTACGCTGGCCATGAACTGGCTCGAGGCCCACGACAGCAATAACGATTCTTTGCTGGAAATTCCCGAAGCCGGCGACTGGATGGATCTGTTCGGCCGCAGTTACAACGTCCTCTACGATGAAGTCTTGTGGTACTATGCCAATCTTACCCATGGGAGAATTGCAGAGCTGTTAGGGGATTTTGGCCTTTCCAGCTACCGTTTGCGATTAGCTCAAAGCATCAAGGAGGCAATCAATCGTAAGTTCTGGCCTTCGATTCATAGCGAGAATATCCGCAAATTTTCCGAGCAGCAGTACACCCTGGGCGACACCCATTATCTGCTGGCGGAAATTACTCCCTTTGGCTTTGACTGGCGCTGTGATGTGTACGGTAATCTCTTGGCGGCATTGTTTAACGTACTAAGTATGGACCGGGCCAAGATGGCCTTTAACTTCATGTGGGGGGTCGGGGCCAACGAACCTGCTCCGGTAGTGAACTTGTATCCCCCCGTTTTATCGGGAGACCCGCAGTGGCGTCCTTATTATACGGTTAATCTGCTAAATCTGCCCGATCATTATCATAACGGCGGGGTGTGGCCGTTCATTGGCGCGTACTGGGTTATGTTCATCAGCCGGCTGGGTCTGCGCGATTTAGCGCAGCAGGAGCTATACCGTTTGGCCCTTGTAAACCAACAGGGGATTGAATCCGACTGGGAATTTAACGAGTGGGTGCATGGAAAAACCGGTCGCCCGATGGGCAAACGCTATCAAGCCTGGTCGGCAGCCGGATTCATCGGAGCCTACTACAACCTGCAAATAGAATTGATCGGCTAATTCCGCATTACGGCGGTATGCGACGCAGCGCGAATAATACGCAGTGAGTTCGCTACCGCCAGCAAGGCCACCCCAACATCGGCAAACACCGCCGCCCACATACTTGCCGCGCCGGCTATCCCAAGGAGCATCACAACTACCTTCACTGTCAGGGCGCCGACAATATTCTGCATTACAATTCGCCGAGTATAACCGGCAATACGAAATCCCTGGGCCAGCGTAGCCAAATCATCGTTCATTAACACAATATCCGCCGCTTCGACAGCAGCATCCGAGCCAAGCCCACCCATCGCAACACCTACATCGGCGCCGGCTAATACGGGTGCATCGTTTATACCATCCCCGACAAACATAACTGAATACTGACCGTTTGCCTCAGCCTTTAGCAATTCGAGGCTGCGCAGCTTGTCTTCCGGGAGCAGACGCGAGTAATAGCGATGGATGCCCGCCTCTTGGGCAATACGTTTAGCTGTGGTTGCATCATCGCCGGTCAGCATTACGGTGTCCTCTACTCCAAGTTCGTACAATTCCTGTAGTGCCCTGGGGGTCTCCGGTTTTAATTCATCGGTGATATTGATGTATCCCATATAATTGTTATCCACGGCTACATACACCACAGTCCCCTCCGCATCACAGTCCTCGTGGGGAATCTGTTCCTGATGCATCAAACGATCGCTGCCGACTGCCACTTGCAAACCGTCTATTCTGCAGAGCATGCCGCGGCCTTTCAGTTCTCTGCTCTCTGATGTAGCGGCACCTATAGTGTAATCTTCTATATAGGAAGCCTCTTTAGCGGGTATCTCCTGCGAGCTTTCTTCCGCAGCTTCAGCATATTCAGAATAAGCTTGGCGGATAGCCGTTGCCACGGGGTGCCCCGATTGTCGCTCCCCTGCAGCCGCCCAGCTAAGCAGTCCGCCCTGGCTATAGCCGTTGCGTGGAACAATTTCCGTCACCTTGAAGTTACCCTTGGTTACGGTGCCTGTTTTATCGAAGGCTACAGTTTTTACCTTCAATAGACGGTCCAGATACTCGGCTCCCTTCACCAGCAATCCGGCTCGGGCGGCGGCACCCACTCCGCCAAAATAGCCTAAAGGCACTGATATGACCAACGCACAGGGACATGAAATTACCAGTAGTACCAAAGCCCGATACCCCCACACTGATAGGGTTTGCCCGGCAAAAAACAGCGGCGGAACAAGGGCGACCAGAACTGCCGAAATTACCACTATCGGAGTATAATATCGAGCAAAACGGGTAATAAAGCGCTCGGTAGGAGCCTTCCGGCCGGCAGCATCTTCAACCATGTGCATCACACGGGCCACGGCAGAGTCATCAGCCAATTTGCCTGCCCTCAGCCTCAACGAACCTTCTCCATTGACAAATCCGCCCAAAACTTCATCACCCTGGACAACTGATCTGGGAACCGACTCGCCGGTAAGTGCGGAGGTATCAACGTAGGAGCTTCCCCTTGTTACATGTCCGTCAACCGGAATCTGCTCGCCCGCATAGACCTCTATTTCATCCCCTATGCGGATATCATCTAGATCTACTTCACGGGGGACCCCATCGGCGGTGATTTTCCGCGCTGTAGTAGGCCTCATATCCAGCAGGGCAGAAATTGAACTGCGCGATTTATCTACCGCCCGGTCCTGAAAATAATCTCCGATTGTGTAAAAAAGCATCACCCCAACCGCCTCAGGAATCTCGCCAATGGCTATCGCTCCAAAGGTAGCAACTGTCATAAGAAAGTTCTCATCAAAAACCTTACCATGAAAAATATTTCCTAGGGCAGCGCCGATTACCTTGTACCCCATCAGCAGATATGCCGCTCCAAAGACACCGTACCTTAGGGTTTTTGAGAGGATCTCCGAAAGTTCTTCCAAGAGCAAAAATTCTCCGAGAATCAGACCGAAGGCAAACAGGAGTATCGAAATAAAAATTCGGTTTTTCGTCTTTTGAAAAAAGTCTGCTTTTTCTTCAACTTGAGGGACAGAAGTTTTTCGCTGGGAGCCTTTCATTCTTACCTGGGGCTCGGTTTTCCTTATAACCTCTTCTACTTCAGCCTCATAACCGGCATCGAACTCTATCGATTTTGACACAAAGTTTACATTTACCCGAGAAATACCGGGTATCTTGGCCACATGATTTTCGATGGCTGCGGCACACTGGGCACAATCAAGCCCATCCAGGTTGTATTTCTTTGTAACTCCAGTACTGTTTTGCAGCTTCTCTTCCGACATAATACTTACTTTGCCTCCGAAAAATGTTCCTGCGCCACTTTTATCAGCTGGACTATATGTTCATCATCCAAACTGTAGTAGGCCTGTTTTCCCTGACGCCTATATTTAACCAGCCGCATCGTACGTAAAAGTCGGAGATGATGGGACACCGCCGGCAGAGTCATACCAAGTATATCCGCAATGTCACACACACAGAGCTCTTCATCGGCTAAGAGATAGAGGATTTTAGTCCGGGTTTCGTCACTGAGGGCTTTAAATAGTTCCGAGACACCGGCTACCTCCAGCAGCAGCTCCTGATAGCGGGGATCCTCATGATTGTAGCCTGGGCTAAAACTTTCGCACACATCTCCACTCATTTTCCAACTCCTTGATTTCCGTCTTAATAACAATTAAGCAACCGTTTAATTAAAGGTATCATAAACTACACAGCTCTTCAACAAAAATTCAACTTTTTCAAATAAATCTTACTTTGACATTAACCTGCGGATAATTGATAGGCGGGGCAGCTCTTTGCTAAAGTTTGCCCGCTTCGCTGGGCAAATAAAAACCGCCCATTTCTGGGCGGTCAACAATCTAAAGATTATTTACGTGGTTTACGGAATCCACTTCTTTACAATGTCCATGTTGTCGTTCATCCATTGACGTGCACCAGCTTCCGCACTAGAAGCTTCGTTAACGGTAACTATAAGATCACCTAACTGTGCCTCGGTAAAGAAGTAGTTACTCAGAAATTGTGCAAGTTCGGGTTTTTCGGTCATAATGTTTTTACGACCCATAATGTGGATATTTCCAGAACCCCATACCTTATCCTTGTCCTGCTCGAGGAACCTGAGGTCCCAGCGTCCGAACATGGAGTGAGGAGTCCAGCCGGTTACCACAATAGGATCCTCGTTAGTGATAGCTTCCTGAAGGGCAGCCATCATAGCAGGACCGCTGGAGGCCATAAGGCTTACATCGAGGTCATAGAGTTCTATTACCTCTTCGGTTGTCTGCATAACTCCTGCACCTGCATCGATTCCGGTAATTTTCCCGCCAAGTTCGTCTGCGATGTCGTTGATCTCAGAGATGGTGGTAATATTCATATAATCGGGTACTACCAGTCCACTCTGGGTACCTTCAAACACGTATCCGAGGTCGGTAATATCTTCACGATACTGCTCTACGTAATCCTTATGAAGTACCGGCAGCCACGTTTCCATAAATGCATCCTGGTCGCCCTGGGCAACCGAGGTATACGCAGGACCAGCGTCCGCGGCGGTTATCTCCACCTCATATCCCATCTGATCTTCTAAAACAACCATTGCCAAGTGAGTGTATGCAACACCCTCTTCCCAGTTTACATAAACCAGGTTAGCAGTTTTCTGCGGCTCAGCTCCTTCTTCCTGCTGGCCTTCAGCAAATACTGCTGTGCTTGCCACCATCAAAATGACGGCAAAAATGAAAAGTTTCTTTGTAATTTTCATATCTCCTCCTTAAAGGTTTAAAAATTATATCTATCTTCTGCCGCATAAATACTTATGCGACTGAACTACATTAACAATGCAGGACTCTTATTCTTCCTGCTGCTGACTTGCAACACCCAGGGCCTGAGTTACACGGTCTAGAAAGATTGCCAAGATTACAATTGCAATTCCGCTTTCAAAGCCAAGGTCAATCTTTAACTGAGTAATACCCTTCAGAACCTCGTTCCCAAGACCACCTGCACCAATCATACCGGCAATAACCACCATAGAGAGGGCCAGCATAATAGTCTGGTTAACTCCAGCCATAATGGTCGGTATCGCTACCGGAATTTCTGCTTTTAGCAACATCTGCCGGTTACTTGCACCAAAGGCTATCGAAGCTTCTTTTATCTCCTTCGGTACCTGTCGAATCCCTAGGTTTGTCAATCGGACTGAAGGGGGCATTGAAAAGATGAGTGTTGCGACAACACCGGGTACCGGGCCAAGGCGGAAGAAAAGTACCGCCGGAATCAAGTAGACAAAAGCCGGCAGGGTCTGCATAAAGTCAAGAATAGGCCTTACAATGGCTTCGACCGTATCTTTTTTAGATGCCCAAATTCCAATTGGAATGGCTATCAGGATAGCGATAAACACCGAGGTAATTACCAAGGCCAGAGTTTCCATGGTCGCTTCCCACAAATTCATGGCATAAATTAAAAAGAAGCCGACCAGGGTAAAAATTCCCACTCCTTTCTTTGCAACCCACCAGGCGATAGCGGCAAACAGCGCTATCATGATAAACGCGTGGGGAAACATCAGTACATTAAAGAAACCGGTCAGCAGGCTGTCGATTACATTGGCAATTATATCAAAGACTGCGCCTAGGTTCTCAGTTAGCCAGTCAATAACCGCCTCAAAGACACCCCCAATATCAAATATTTTATGTAAAGTTACACTATCCATTTTTATTTTCCTCCATTATCCGATTCTTGGCTACTAATACCTTCTTCCATCTCAGAAAAGTGCATCGGAGACTCGCTGTCTTCAGTCTCGTCACGGACTTCATTGATGATCGCAGCACGGTCAACTATTCCTTTATACCGATAGTCTTTATCGATGACCACAATAGGATATTTGGTTGACAGCGCAGTGGCTAAAAGATCGGATATCGGAGTATCTTCATAAGCGGTATATATATCGCGTATGAGGATTGGTTCAAGATCGCGCTCTTTCTTCTTCTGCAATTTCACTGTATCGTCGATACGAGCCATACCTTTCAGGTAGCGCTCCGAATCAACTACAAAGATACTGGAAATACCATTTGTTTCCATAGTTCGGCTGGCAGCACCGGGGCCGTCTTTCGGAATAGTCATAACCGGGGCCTTACGCATAATAGATGAAACGGTGATAATCTTGGTTTTATCAACCTTCTCGACAAACTTTGCCACATACTCATCGGCAGGTTCTGAGAGGATCTCCTCTGGAGTTCCAAGCTGCCGAGAGGTTCCATCCGGACCAAGAATAAGAATTCTGTCGCCCAGTTTCAAAGCCTCATCCAGGTCGTGGGTAATAAATACAATTGTTTTATGCATTTTAGCTTGCAGCTCGAGCAGCTCATCCTGCATCTGATTACGGATAAGCGGGTCAAGTGCACTAAATGCTTCGTCCATCAAGAGTATTTCGGGGTCATTGGCAAGGGCGCGGGCTAAACCGACACGCTGCTGCATACCACCGGAGAGCTCATCGGGTAAACTTTTTTCGTAGCCCTTCAGCCCCACCAGTTCAATCGCATCCAGAGCCTTTTTGTGGCGCTCCTCTTTTTCCATACCGCCAATTTCAAGTCCAAACTCGACGTTGTTTGTTACATTACGGTGCGGCAGAAGACCAAAGTGCTGAAATACCATAGACATCATATAGCGACGACTTTCACGAAGCTCTTCTTTATCCATTTCCAGAATGTTCTTGCCGTCGATATAGATCTTACCGCTGGTCGATTCAACTATACGATTCAAACAGCGAATAAGAGTCGACTTCCCGCTGCCGGAAAGCCCCATAATAACAAAGGTCTCTTTCTTTTTAATTTCGAAGCTGACCCCGCGAACGGCAACTACATTTCCGGTTTTTTCAAGTATTTCGGATCTCTCCAGTCCCTTTTCTATTAAAGGGAAGGCCCTCTTCGGGTTCGGTCCAAAAATCTTAAACAGATTATCGACCTTAATTTTTACGTTATCATCCATATTTATCCCTCTTACAATTACAACTCTATTAGATTCAATGTTTAATGCTCAAAATGTTTAACAAGTTGCTTTTAATAGTATTAAACTAAAAGGAAAAAGTCAAGTTATATCAATTTTCTAAGTTATTATATCATATAATTTTATTAAAATATATATTTTTTTTCTATAAATAAAGAAGTTGCATACGATATAATAGAACTATTTACTATTCTAAATAAGTTGCATATTGGAGATACAGGAATAGTAACAGAAGTAATGAAAGCACACGCAAAAAAGTGAAAAAAAAGAATACACTTTAGATTACAGTAGTTATTGTGCTACAATTTTTGCAATGTGGCACTTCAAGGAGGATCAAATGAGCAACGGAAATCTACTCGGTCAAGACTGCACTTCACGGACCTATTATTACTGGGGAACAGACCTACCTGTTAAAGGAGATATTGTCCTGGTTCACGGCTATGCAGAACACGCCGGAAGATATGCCGAGGCGGCAGAGCAATTGAACAGGGCAGGATTCAACGTGTGGGCTATGGACCACTACGGTCACGGACTATCCGACGGCCGGAGGGCGGATGTAAAGGACTTTCGACTATATGCACAGGATTTGAAACTTTTTATACAAACTACCGTCAAAGCACAGCAGCAACAGTCCCTGTTTGTGTATGGCCACAGTATGGGCGGAGCTGTCTCTCTGTTATATGCATTGGAACAACAGTCGGAACTAACCGGTCTTATCTTATCCGGACCAATGGTCCGACCTGGTGCAGTGTCCAGCAAGCTCGAACGAAGGCTAGCCCATTTATTAAGAAAAATTGTACCGAACCTCCCATTTCGCCCCTTTTCCGCCGAGCTTTTATCCACGATCCTGAGGAGGTAGAGAAATATAAGCAGGATCCTCTCAATTATAACGGCAAGTTAAAGGTAAGGCTGGGCGATGAGTTCCTGCAAATGGAGGGATATCTTTCAGATATGGCTCTATCCCAACTCACCCTTCCGGTATTGCTGCTGCATGGCGGGGAGGATGCGGTAGTGCCCCCGGAAAACAGCAAGGTAGTGCTTGACCGGATAAATTCGACAGATAAAACAAGAATAGTATTTCCGGGCATGTACCACGAGATTCACAAAGAGGCTGACCGTAAATCGGTATTCTCAACTGTCATTAAATGGCTAGAGGCCAGATGCTGACGGCGATAAGGAACCAATAGATTTTACTTCTTTGAACTCTTTTGATTCTTTACTATTTTTCTCACTTCCTCGACCGTCAATTTGTCGATTTCTTCTTGTTCACGCTTCTCTTCGGGGAGAGATACATTTTTGGTACCGGCTTTAATGTAAGGGCCGTACTTGCCATTGTAGATGGCCAGCTTCTTGCCCAGCACCTCATCCTTTCCAAAGTCTCTCAGCACCCGTGAGTTACCTCTTCCCTTTTTCGGTGTTGCGAGTAATTTCAGAGCCTCATCCAGGGTGATGGAAAACAGCTCGTCCTCCGATTTAATGGAGCGAAACTCTCCATCATGCACCACAAAGGGGCCAAAGCGGCCTCGATTCGCGGCCACTTCCTTGCCGGTTTCCGGATGAGTCCCCAGGACCCGCGGAAGACTCAGCTGCTTTAGGGCATCTTCCAAGTTGGCTTCGCTCGGTTTAAGCCCTTTGTTGAGAGCAGCCCGTTTAGGCTTGGGATTTTCCTCGGTCACCTCTCCAAGCTGATAGTAGGGGCCGTAGCGACCGGTTAGACAATAAATAGCCTGGCCTGTCTTCGGATCATGCCCCAGGGGTTCCGGTCCGTTTTTCTGAATCTCGATTATCTCCCGCACTTCCTCTTCTGTAAGATCGGCAGGGGCAATATCCTCGGGAATCGAAGCATGAATTGGCCCGTTTTCATCATCCTTATAGACAATATACGGCCCGTATTTGCCTACTTTAATACCGTCTACAATATTGATATGGGGCAGTTTAATGGTGCGGGTCTCATCGGGGGAAATTTCCTTCTCCCGCTGCTCTATCTTCTGCTGCAGCCCGTCCTTCCCGGAATAAAAGGACTCCAGATATTCTAGACGGTCAACTTTTCCTATCGCGATATCATCCAGGGCAGCCTCCATAGCTGAGGTAAACCCGTACTCGATAAGATAATGAAAATGGTTTTCCAGCAGCTGTATAACTGCAAAACCGGTAAAAGTCGGCAATAGGGCGCTCCCCTGCTTGCGGACATACTCACGCTCAAATAGAGTATTTATAATCGAGGCGTAGGTTGATGGCCGACCAATAGCCATATTCTCAAGAGCCCTTACCAAGGTAGCTTCAGTGTAACGGGCCGGAGCCTTTGTTTCGTGGTAGAGCTGCTGAATCTCAAGCAGATCAACAGTCTCCCCTTCTTCTAGGGGCGGCAGAAAGCTCTCTTTATCATCCAAGGCAGCCTCGGGGTCATCCTTACCCTCCACATACACCCGGATAAACCCGGGAAATTCTATGCGGGTACCCGTGGCGCTGCAGACCGTACGGCCGGCACTAATTTTAACTGTATTTGAAACCTTGCGAGCCTCCGCCATCTGGCTGGCAAGAGTACGCTTCCAGATTAATGCATACAGGGATTGCTCCTTCCCCGACAGACCGGTCTCATCCGGATGTTTAAATACTTCCCCCGATGGCCGGATAGCTTCATGCGCTTCTTGCGCTGCTTTTGACTTTGTAGAATACTGGCGCGGCTGTTCAGCTAAATATTCTTCGCCGTAGAGCCGGCGTACCGCCTGTATAGCACCATTCACCCCCTCCTGGCTAAGGGCAGGAGAGTCGGTACGCATGTAGGTGATAAAGCCTTGCTCATACAGGCGCTGTGCGGTACGCATCGTCTCACGGGCGGATAAACGCAGCTTACGGTTGCCCTCCTGCTGCAAAGTTGAAGTAATAAAAGGAGGGGCAGGCCGATTTTTACTCTTTTTCTCGGTCAGCGATGAAACTTTCCACTCGGAAGCCTCGACTTCAGCTTTCAGCTCAGCCGCCGCCTTCTCGTCCAATACTACGACGTCTTTTTCAGGCAGTATTTTACCGGTCTCCGGATCAAAATCCTTTCCCGGCAACCCGCTTGCCGTCAACCGATTCCAGGGCAGCCTCAAAACTGTAGCCTGCCTCAGCACCGTTACCTTTAGCGTCCCCGCCGGCACCCTGCTTCTTCAGCTGTGCCTTCAGGTCCCAGTAGACCGATTTCTTAAATTTGATTCGCTCACGCTCACGTTCAACAATTAAACGCAGTCCGGGGGACTGCACACGGCCAGCGGAAAGGCCGTAGGCAATTTTCTTCCAAATCAATGGAGAAAGGGTATACCCGTACAGACGGTCAAGAATACGGCGAGTTTCTTGGGCATTCACCAAATTAGTATCAATATCGCGCTCGTTTTCCAGTGCCTTTTGAATAGCTGTTTTTGTGATCTCGTGGAACACCATCCGCTTTACCGGCACCTTCGGATCGAGCACCTTCACCAGATGCCATGAAATACTCTCCCCTTCGCGGTCTTCATCAGTTGCAAGCAGAAGCTGATCTACATCTTTAAGCTTCTTTTTAAGCTCCCGAATGATCTTTCCCTTGCCCCGGGGTACAATATAAAGGGGCTTAAACCCGTTCTCTACATCAATACCAAGCCTGGCCCAGCCGGTCTTTTTTAGGTCCTTCGGGATATCGGACGCCGATTGCGGCAGGTCGCGGACGTGGCCTATACTCGCCTCCACGATGTAATTCTTGGGGAGAAAGCGTCTAATAGTACGCGCCTTTGTGGGCGATTCGACAATTACAAGTGCAGTGTGTTCCATAGTAACCCATAACTATACCGATAGCGGGTATTCTGTAAAGGGGCATTAGCAGCCTTTAAGTGGCCTTTATAAAAAAATGAGCCGAAATAGCCCTTTCTACCGGATAATACCGCCGCCAAGGACATTATCCCCCTCATAGAGCACCGCAGACTGGCCGGGGGTTATGATATGCGGTTCTTTTAACTCGATCAGAGTTGGCGAGCCGGGAGTAACCCTACAGGGAGTTTCTCCGGCATTGTAACGGACTCTCACGGTGGCCTCAAACCCCTCTGAAACGGGAATAAACCAATTACAGCGTTCGATACTAAAGCGGGTATCCCCCAACTCTTCCTTCCTCGCAACAACCACCTTGTTTTCGGCCGCGTTGAGCTTGGCTACATACCAGGGGCCGTCGGATAGGCCCAGACCCTGGCGCTGACCAATGGTGTAATGCATATATCCGCGATGCTCTCCCAGAGGCCGTCCCTGCATATCTACAATCCGGCCGGGATTCTGGGTCACCTCGTTTTTAGTGTATTCTTCTATAAAATCTATATATTTTCCATCCACAAAGCAGACATCCTGACTCTCTTTTATGCTTGAACTGGGAAACTCGTGGGCATGGGCCAGTTCTACTACCTGGGGTTTGGTCATGCCGCCTAAGGGAAAGTCACACAGAGGCAGTATGTCCGGATTAATGTGATAGAGCATATAGGACTGGTCTTTTGCAGTATCAATACCTTTCTGTAGAAGGGTTCTGCCGTTCTGCTTCTGTGTACGGACATAGTGGCCGGTTGCCATATGCAGCGGCTCTTCGGCCGACATGTGGCCCTGCTCTACCAGCAGGGTCTTGATTCGTTGTGGAAACAGCCCGAAGCGTACAAACTCATTACAGCGGACACAGGGATTTGGAGTTTTCCCATGACGATAGTTTTCTACAAAGTCGTCCACCACAAATTTTTGAAATTCATCAACCAGGTTCAGGATATAAAAGGGAATTCCCAGCCGGTCACAAATCTCCCGAGCACGCTGCAGGGTCTCGGTATTGCAGCAGTTGGAATCTTCCCATATATAATGACTCACCCCAACCACCCGACTCCAGCGCTGGGTAAGCAGATGAGCAGCGACGCTTGAATCAACCCCGCCACTCATACCAATTGCAATTATTCCATCGTTCATAGGGTAAATATAACCAAATTACTCAATTTTTGTTAACCGCTTTCACGGTAAATCATAAGAGGTTTTATAACTTTTTGCATGATCGGACGCATATCCCGGCTGTCGAGCATTTCAATCAACCGCTCACAGGCCAGTCGAGCGTGTTCTTCCCGGGGCTGGTGAACCGTTGTTAGTTTAGGACGAAAATAGCGGCCAAGCTCTGTATCATCATAACCTACCACCCGGATATCATCCGGAACCTTTACGCCTAGTTCACGCAGTGCTTCTATGGCACCTAAAGCAACCAGGTCTGCTTCAGCGAAAATTCCGTCAAAGGAGGTCAGATTATTTTTTCGATCCATTATCGCCTGAAAACCGAAATCGAAGGCACAATCACCGGCGACCACCAGTTGGGGGTCGTAGGCGATACCCGCCTCTTGCAGGGCTATTTTGTAGCCCTCGGTTCTCTCGTTAAACTGAATTTCATCGGAGTCCTCCCGCAAACAGAGGATAGAGCGACAGCCGCCGTCAAGCAGCACTTTAGTGGCCATACGTCCCCCTGTCACATGGTCGGTAAACAGATAATTCATCCAGCTGTAGTCGAAACTCCGCGGTTTGAAGTGCAGCACCACAAAGGGTATTCCCGATGTGCGGATAAACTCCCAGTCATCCACCGGTATCTCGGGATGAATCACCAGCAGTCCGTCAATTTTTTTGCGGCTTATGAGTTTGCGAATGTTACTCTCGGCGGTATAGTGATTACGGGGAAAACTCCCAATACTATCCAGAGAAGCCTTTTCCAAGCCATGGCGCAGTCCTTGTACCAGAAGTCCCATGTAAAGTGAGTTTCCAAAGGTATCGTACAACTCGGGATATATAATTCCGATAGTACCGGTACGGCGGGTAGAGAGGCTCTGAGCACTGGAATTAAAGGCAAAATTAAGGTCATCCGCAATTTTTTTTATACGGTTTTTGGTCCTCTCAGAAATAAGAGGGCTATCATTTAAACTGCGGGATACTGTAGAATGACTTACGCCAGCGATACGGGCAATGTCCTTAATTGTTATAGTTTGCTTGTCGGTTTCATTTTGATTCATGCACACGGTTGCATACCTCCTTTCCAGTATAGCTCTATTCTACATACTGTCAAGATAAAAAAATGCCTTGCACACGGTTGCATGAACTTTTATACTTTCCCTGTTCTACCAAGAAAATAGCCGGCCCCGGCTATTTTCGTCGTTTCGCTTGTTGCGAAGCGGCAGGCGAAACTATATTTGTATGGAGGCACGCCATGAGCAGCCACGAAAGCCCTATCTATATTGAAAACGAATGGTCTATTAGCGAAAATCGATTCGATCCGGTACAGATAGTGACCACCGGAAGTAATTTTATGACGGGAAACGGCTATTTAGGGTATCGGGGAACTTTTCCGGAATGGGAGGCCGATGAGTATGTAGGCTGTATCGTGAGCGACACGTATGATAATGCGGACGGTAAATGGAAGGAACTGTGTAATGTACCAAACGGACTCTACACCACACTGCAGCTTGGAGCAGCTCCGGTGCATCCCACTCGCAACCCCGAAGAGGTCTCGGATTACAGACTGTCCCTTAACTACCGCTACGGCCGTACTTCCGGGGGATATACCTGGAAACCACAAGAATCGGGCTTTCAGAAAGCTGCGGAGCTGCAAGTCTCTTTTGAAAGGTTCGCCTCTTACTCTTCACTGCATCTGCTTGCACAGCGTGTGAGAATTGCCGCGATAACCGGCGGGACCCTTACCCTCTCTACCGGAGTTGACGGACGAGTGTGGAGTCTAAACGGAGAACACCTTCGAGAGTGCTCAGCTTTTAATGAGAGTGATATAATCGGACTGAACTGTACCACAACTGAAAAAGGAATAGAGCTAGTGGTAGCCCAGGGAGTACGAATATACGGCGTAACTCCTAAGGAGAAAACGAGCCGAGAGCCAGTTTCACAGCCCCAAGAAAAGCGCCGAAACCTGCGGCAGCTGCAGTTTGAATTACAGGCCGGCGACGAACTGGTGATAGAGCAAATGATGACCGTCTTTTCCAGCAATGATACTAAAGACCCCTATACAGCAGCGATAGAATTGGCCCGGGAAGCTACCGAGAATGGCTACGAACGCGAGGCTGGTCAAAGTGCGCGTGTCTGGGATGCCCTATGGAATCGCTATTTTATTCATATCGACAGTACCGATACTACCCAAGCACTGCTGAATTACAATTTGTACCACAATATTATTGCTACCCCGGCCCATACCGATCATCTTCCAATCGGTGCCCGGGGTCTTTCCTGTCAGGCCTATCAAGGAGCAGCCTTCTGGGACCAGGAAATATTTAACCTACCGATGTACCTCTATACCTATCCAGAAGTCGCCCGAAACATACTTATATACCGCTACAAAACCCTGGACGGAGCCCGGCGGAAGGCCCAACGGCTTGGCTATGAAGGGGCTTACTACGCCTGGATTAGCGGCGACACGGGGGACGAACTTTGTCCGGACTACTTTTTTAAAGACGTCCTTACCGGCCGCAAAATCCGCAACCACTTTAATGACTGGCAAATTCATATATCCCCGGATATTTCCTATGCCGTCCAGCACTACTACCAGGCCACGGGAGATTGGGAATTTATAAAAGACTACGGGGCGGAAATGTTGTTTGAAATTGCCAATTTTTTGGTATCCCACGCCTACTTTAAAAAGAACAAAGACCGGTACGAAATTATTCGTGTACTCGGTCCCGATGAATACCATGAAAATGCCGACAACAACACCTTTACCAACTTCCAGGCGAAATGGGCTATAGGAACCGCTTTAGATGTGTATACCCGCTTATCCGCCGCGGATCCGCAAGTTCTACAACAGATAGCCCAACGCTCCCGCATAGATGCGGAACGGATAGAACTGTGGAAGGAGATGTATGAGTATATGTACATCCCCGCCCCCTTAGCCGACAGCAGTCTCATTGAGCAGTTCGACGGTTACTTTGGCCTGGAAGATATTATGCCGGATGCACTGGCAGAGCGATTGAAGGATCCCAACGAATACTGGGGCTGGCCAACCGGTATTGCCTACGAGACCCAGGTTATTAAACAGGCCGATGTAGTGCAGTTGTTCTGTCTCTACCCCGAAAGCTACTCCGTTGAAACCATGAGAAAGAACTACCGTTATTACGAACCACGTACCCACCACCGATCATCTCTAAGCCCAGCGGTACACTCAATTGTAGCCGCTCGGATTGGGTTTTATGATCAGGCCTACAGCTACTTCCAAGAATCATTACGCATTGATCTGTTTAGTACAAACCCGCCGGCCAGCGGAGGTACATTCATTGGAGGAATCCATACGGCCGCCTGCGGGATTGCCTGGCAGATGGTAGTATTCGGATTTTCCGGAATTGTCTTTACGGACCAGGGAATTCTCTGCAAACCCCATGTACCGCAAGAGTGGAGCGGAGTACAGTTTAGCCTCCACTACCGCGGGCAGAGCTGCCTCGTCAGCATTACCGCCGATTCGGTGAAGCTTGATGCGGCCCCTTCCAATCAAAAGGCACTGCCCTTTCAGGTTCTAGAGGAGAAATACCGAGTGCAGCCCGGAGACTCAATTACCCACTCCCTTTAAACACTCTATGGCCCCAGGTTCACCTTAGGCTTAATTGCCCGACTTATCTAGCCTCGAAGCGCCCGTAAAATATCTCTCGAAGCTTTTCCAGCGTAAGCTCCTCGGTGGAGCTGCACTTCCAGTCGGCATTCATCAGATACTCTCCCACGCCTACTGAAAAAATCCCGGCCCCGTTAATAGCATCTATCCCGGCCTGGGCATCTTCCACACCCACACAGTTGCGGCTTGGAACCTTCAGCAGCTCGGCGGCCATAAAAAACTGTTCCGGATCGGGCTTTCCCTTTTTCAACTGCCCAGGATCGGTTATTACATCGAACATATCCTCCACCTGCAGCTGCCGGACGATGGTACCTGCATTCCGGCTGGCAGAGGCCAGGGCGGCTTTTATACCCGCCGCTTTCAAATCTTTAAGAAGGGTATCGATACCCGGCAACAGATCCTCCGGGGTGATCTGCTGGATAAGTTTTTTATAGTACTCGTTTTTGCGGCTTGCTAAATGGACCTTCTCCTCTTCGCTAAAGCTGCGCTCCGGCACCTGCGACAGCAGCAGCTCTAAACTCTCCATCCGACCAACTCCCCGCAACTGGTGGTTGAACTCCCGGTCAAAGGAAATATCCAGCTCATCACAGAGCTT
This sequence comes from Spirochaetia bacterium, assembly GCA_034520965.1. GTDB lineage: Bacteria > Spirochaetota > Spirochaetia > DSM-16054 > Sediminispirochaetaceae > DSBN01. Next base: position 521,387 of record JAXHMY010000001.1, read on the forward strand.
TTTCCAAGCCTGATAATGGTACTCCGCAGAATCGGTGATAACTCCATCTAAATCAAAAATAACTGCTTCCATATCCGGGCGATGTGAGAACACCAGGGGCGAGCCGGCATACACAGTATGTCTGTCCCCCTCATGCACAAGGGCAAGTGACTCACCCTCTTTTAAGGTATAGGCAACTTCATTATGGGTAATTGCCACTTCCAGAAGAGTATTCCGGATGTTCAAATTAAAGGTCAACCGGTTCCACTGGGTAGGCAAATGGGGATTGAAAGAAAGTTCTCCCTTGTAGTCACGCATTCCCGCAAAACCGTATACGATACTTGTCCATGTGCCGGCCATTGCGGCGGTGTGCAGCCCATCCCGCACATTTCCGTTCACGTTATCCAGGTCGATTCGCGCAGTCCGGGTAAAGTAATCGTAGGCCGCCTCATCGTAGCCCACCTCAGCGGCAACGACACTCTGCACGCAGGCGGAGAGAGAAGAATCGCCGGTGGTAAGCCGGTCGTAATAATCAAAATCACGTTTTTTTTCTGCGATACTAAAACGATCGCCCTGCAGCAGCAGAGCCAGCACGAGGTCAGCCTGCTTTAATATCTGATGTCGATAAATCACTAATGGATGATAGTGCAGCAGCAAAGGACGCTTCTCATCCGGAATCTCGCCAAGGGGCCACACTTTCTTGTTCAGAAAGCTGTCATCTTGTGGATGAATCCCCAGGGGCTCATCATAGGGTAGATACATAAGCTCAGCAGCCCTGCCCCATTCATCCAGCTCTTCCTTTTTTAAACCCGTACGGTACACTACCTGCTCATGTGCAGCGCTATCTCTGTCATGCAGCATACGAAGCGCCTCTATAGCAAATTCCAAATTGTCCTTGGCCATTACGTTGGTGTAATAATTGTTGTTTACCAAGGCGGTATACTCATCCGGACCGGTCACTCCGTTGATACAAAAACTGCCGTCCTTTTGAGGGATATACTCGCCAAGATCGGCCCACAATCGGGCAGTTTCAATTAAAATTTCCACCGCCCGGGACAAGAACTCTTCATTTCCACTTATTTGGAGATACTTCTTAATTCCATAGGCGATATCTGCATCGATGTGGTACTGGGCGGTTCCGGCAGGATAATAGGAAGAGGCTTCATGTCCATTGATAGTTCGCCAGGGAAAAAGCGCCCCGGTCTGGCTCAGTTCCTTCGCCCTTGATCTAGCCTGCTGCAGAATGCTGTAGCGGTACTCCAGGAGCGATTTGGCAATCTCCGGCTGGGTATAGGTAAACAGGGGCAGGACGTATATTTCGGTATCCCAAAAGAAGTGGCCCTCATACCCTTCTCCCGTCAAGCCTTTGGCGGGAATACTGGTGGTACCGTTTCGCCCTACCGACTGCAGCAAATGGAATAGGTTAAAGCGGATTCCCTGCTGCAAGGCTAGATCTCCATCGATTTTCACATCAGAATGGTCCCAAAAATAACTCAAATAACTAAACTGCTCGCTCACCAGGGCCTCGAAGCCATCATTCGCCGCCGTTTTAAGTTCATTCCGCATTATTTCAATATTCCGAGCCTCTTCTGCTATACCGCGATACGAGTAGGAGAGAAACTTATCGCAGGTAAAACTAGTGCCTTCCTCTAGATCCAGGGAAAACCGAATTCCTACTTCACTATGCTCGGAAACCGGCTCTATTAGATCCTGCGGGATATCGGGGCACAGGTGCATTACTCCACAGGCCAGGGTAAGGTCCGACTGCCCGGTACGCGCAGCAAGTTCACCCATCTCTGTGGTGGAGCTGCCCTCGTTGTAGACCAATGCGTTTTTATCCAGATGAGCGCCTACCCGGGGGTCTTCTTCTGCGGCAAGATTAGTTACATTCCCATCGAGGGTACTGACAAAATTCAATCGACCACTGCCCCGGCTTAGAGTCACTTTGTAACGGATTGCAGCAATGTGACGACGTTCAAATGCAACCAGCCGGTCGCTTACAATATGCAAGATTTTTTCCTTGGGAGATTCCCAGAGAATCTCTCGCCGTAACACTCCCTCCCGCAGATCTATTTCACGCCGATAGCTGTGAATAGTGCCTGAAGTCAAATCGAACTGCTCATCGTCGATCCATACTTCTATTTTTCTCCCATCGGCTACATTCAAAATTGTCTGTCCGTGCTCTGGGAAGCCGTAGGCCTTTTCACCGTAAATAATTGGACGGGACTCATAAAACCCATTCAGATAGGTACCGCGGCACCACGCGTAGTTCATCTCCTCCAGGGTGCCGCGAACACCCAGATACCCATTGGCCAAAGCAAAGATTGATTCATTGCCATCCATATGTTCAGGTACCGGTTCCGTCTCAGTAATTTTCCACGGATCCTGCGGATAGACCTGTTCTTTACTCATATCCATCTCCACTGTAATGTGATCTTCGCTCACTGCCTATTGTGCACACGGTTGCATCACATTAGTCTAAATAGCCGGATGGCTATTGTCAAGAAAAAGCACCTCTAATCAGCAATTCGCAATTTGAAAATTTTTGGAAAATTTTCAAATTGCGAATGCTTACATTTTGTTTAAGATAAGTAGTTTATCTTAAAGATGTTGTGGGAATTCTCATTTTGGAAGTCTTCTGACTTCCAAAATGAGAATTCCTGACCTCTAATCAGCAATTCTATCCGGAGGGACAGGAGGTTGGCGAAGAGAACTTGCACGGGAATACCCATATATGCCGTATAAAATGATACCCGCACCTATCCCGTTAAGAACAGATGGAACCTCTCCAAAGAAAAAGTAGGCCATTATTCCGGCAGCCACCGGTTCTATCAGTACCGTAACCGACAGGAAGGTCGAGGGGACGTATTTTAGGGCCCAGCTGTAGATACTGTGACCAAGAATAGTACAGACAAAGGCTAAGGCAAAAAACAACAGGAACTCACGGGGCGGATACGGATAGAAGCGAGTATCGGCTATAATATTTATCAATAGAAGGGTTACCCCGCTGGTGCCGTAGACAAGAAAAGTATATTTTGCCACTGCCACCCTGCGGCGGACAATCCGTCCAAGTACCATGTACACTCCCACCGACAAAGCTCCCAGCACAGCCAGAAAATCACCCAACAGTACATTGTTTCCACGTCCTAGATCTCCCCAGGAGAGAACTGAACTGCCGAGAACCGTTACAAGCACAAACAAGAACTCCCGCCGTGAGCCCCCCTCCCGTAAAATAAACCGGCTTATTAAATACACCATCACCGGGTGGGTATTTACCAACAGTACTGAACTGGCAACGCTGGTATAATGCAGCGAAGAGATCCAAGTAGCAAAATGAATGCCGAGAAAGACCCCGCTCACTAGCGAGAGCAGCAGATCGCGGCGATTTACCTGCTCCGGTTTTGCGAGGCTGTACGGAAGGACCAGCAAAAAAGCGATGAGCATACGGTAAAAAGCAATAATCAGAGCCGGGGCATTGGACCAGCGAATAAAAATTGCCGAAAAGGAGGCAAAAATCACCGCCAGGGGCAGCACAATCCGGCTAAGCCTGTGAATTTCTTTCATCTTGACCTTCCAAACCCTGAAGTATAGGCTTTGTATAGGCTACCACCATTCCATTGTAGGGAAAAGAGAAATGTCATACAGAAAAAATAAAACCCATCCTTTTCTTACGCCTTTTCCGGTTGTCTGTGCCCACCGGGGCGACTCTGCACATTACCCCGAAAACACCCTTCCCGCCTTTATGTCCTCCGCCCGGCTGGGAGTAGACTGCATAGAGTCGGATGTCCATCTTACTGCCGATGAGACCTGTGTACTTTGGCACGACAGCACGGTGGACCGCATGACCGACGGGAGCGGAGAAATAGCTGATTATACCCTGCAGGAACTGCAAGGCTTAGATGCGGGCTATGGTTTTACCCTCCCCGGCGATGGGAGCCATCCATTTCGGGGACAGGGAATTACTATCCCCACCCTCTCCGATACATTGGCAGCGCTTCCGCAGATGCGCTTCAATCTTGATTTGAAGGGAACCTCACCTCTTTTAGCCGAACACTTTGTCGAAGTGGTAAACCAACACCATGCACAAGAGAGGATACTTGGAGCCAGTTTTCATTACCTTCAATTGAAGCGGCTTCGCAGACTGGCTCCCTCCCTTGCTACCAGTTTTTCTTCACCCGAGGTACGTGCTTTGATTATCCTGAAGCGCATCGGTCTGCTCTCCGTACTGTTTCCCTTCCCCGGCCTCACCCTGCAGGTTCCCGAGACCCATGGCAAGGTTCAAATTGTAACCGCCAAGCTGATCGGTCGGCTTCATCGAAAAGGGGTCCCCATCCAAGTATGGACCATCAACAACGAGGCGGATATGCATCGCCTTCTGGAAATGGGAGTTGACGGTATTGTGACCGATGATCCCCAACTACTTATGCAGGTAATACAGTTACGCCGTTCATCACACCAGTTAAATAAAATTTGACCTCTTAGCCTAGATCCCCTACATTAGAGGTTAAGTGTGTATAATATGTGCACACAAGAGTATATGAAAGGGGTTAATTATGAATAAAAAACTCGTATTAGTTACGTCTGTTTTAGCACTGTCCCTCGCAGCTTTTGTTATTCTGACTGGCTGTGAACCGAAACAGGAAACCAAAGGTAAGGTAGTTATTGCATCAAAGATTGATACTGAAGGGGCATTACTGGGCTCAATGATAGTACAGCTCTTAGACCACCATGGCTACGAAGCAGTTGATAAAACAGAATTCGGTACGACCGAGGTAATGAGAAAAGCAATCCGCGCGGAGGAAATAGACATTTACCCTGAATATACCGGTAACGTTGCTTTTTTTCATAATGATGCCGATAACCCCGTCTGGAAGGATCCGCAGGAGGCGTATGCACGGGCAGTTGAGCTTGATGAAGAGGCCTACGACCTTCGCTGGCTCCAGCCGGCACCGGCTAACAACACCTGGGCAATTGCAGTACGTCAGGACTTAGCGGAACAGAATTCCCTGTTTACTCTGGCTGATTTGGCTGAGTATGTAAACAATGGGGGGAATCTAAAACTCGCCTGCAGCGAAGAGTTTGCCAGCCGCCAAGGGGCTCTGCCCAGCTTTGAAGAGGCATATAACTTCAAGCTTGAAAAAGATCAGCTGCTGATTTTATCCGGCGGCAACACAGCTACCACGGAGCGTGCAGCGGCAGAACAGACCGACGGTGTGAATGCAGCCATGGCCTATGGAACTGACGGCGCACTGGCAGCCTTAGGCTTGGTAGTTCTGGAAGATAACCGCAACGTTCAACATGTGTACCAGCCGGCCCCCCTCGTACGGGGAGAGGTGCTCGATAAATATCCTGAAATCGAAACGATCCTCAACCCGGTCTTTGGAACCCTTGATCTCAAAACCCTGCAATCCTTGAACTCACGCTTAGCGGTACACGGCGAGGCAGCCTCCGATGTAGCCCAGGAATACCTGCAGGAAAACGGTTTATTAAAATAGGCCTCGCACTAAGAGTAATACTATATGCGCTTCAAAATTTTTACCGGTTTGTGTGCTGTGTGCACCTTTCTTCTGCCGCTTTTCACTGTTAAACCGAACCGTATACAAACCGGAAGTGCAGTGTGGGTATTCGAGCTGCCGCCCGGCTACTGGGCGGCAGCGGTAATACTCATATTCCTAATAGCATTTATTGTTTTCTCCCGCCGCCATACCGACATTTTATTCCTCTTGTTCTCGCTGGCCTTTATGACCCTGTTGCTGGCTATTCTCCACTATCTGCAGGGACATTTGTATATGTGGGATGCTCAAGAGTATGGCCGCATAAGCTTCTCCGGGGGGTTTTGGATTGCTCTATTAACGATCTATCTGCTCTTAAGCTGGGCATATCGAAATACTCGGCATAAACAACTGCTGCTTCCTATAGCGATACTCCTTATGACGGCAGGCGTGTTTCTGTTTATTCTAGTGGGCAGTTTTGAACACACAGCTATCCTACTGGAATATCAAAACCGCTCACAAAAATTTCTAATGGAATTGCTGAATCACATAAACCTTAGCCTGGCGGCTGTCGGTACGGCAACTGTTATCGGGGTACCCGCCGGTATATGGGCCGCCCGTTCCCAGAAATACCGCATCCTGGTATTTAAGACAGTAAATGGTATTCAGACAATTCCCAGTCTGGCTTTATTCGGTTTGATGATTGCTCCACTAGCCCTATTATCACAGCAGTTCCCTGTACTTCGATCACTGGGAATTGCCGGAATCGGCACTGCCCCGGCCTTAATTGCACTTACCCTGTATTCACTGCTTCCTATCATTCGCAACACCTTTACAGGCATTTACTACATCGAAACACAAATTATCTCTGCTGCCCACGGAATGGGTATGAACAGAGCCCAGACTTTTCGCTATATCGAACTGCCGCTGTCAACACCCATGATTCTCACCGGAATCAGGATGTCCCTTGTGCAATGTATAGGCAACACTGCTGTGGCCGCTTTGATTGGTGCCGGCGGGCTGGGTACGTTTATTTTTCAAGGTCTGGGCCAGTCGGTACCGGATTTGATCCTTCTGGGAGTAATACCGGTAATCCTTTTATCCATTCTGTTTGACCGTCTTTTTCACTTGGCAGAACACTGGGCTACCCCAAGGGGAGTGCGTCTTGCATGGGGTAACTAAAATTCTGAAGCAGCAAAAGTTAGGAGCACTATTTGTACTTGTGTATCTGCTGTATGTAGCTCTTCCGACACTACAGTACAGCCTTTTATCCCCCCTGTTTCCTCACCTCCAGGAGATTCTGTACCCGCGGGCCAGTCTACTGCGCCTTTTTGGAGAGCACCTTCTGTTAGTGCTGCTGTCCGGCATAAGCGCTTTTGTCACCGGAATTATTTTGGGCATTGGCGTTACTCGTCCGTGGGGACGTGAATTTCTCCAGTCTGTACAAGACTTGACAGCCCTACTACAAACATTTCCGCCGGTTGCAGTATTGACCCTTGCAGTTCCGGCAGTCGGCTTTGGTTTTACGCCGGCCTATTTGGCCTTGTTCCTCTATAGTATTCTTCCGATTGTACGAAACACAATTACCGGACTCTTATCGGTACCCCAGCCCCTCAAAGAGGCCGCCCGCGGCATGGGAATGACCCCCCTGCAAGTTCTTATCAAGGCCGAGTTGCCGCAAGCCTTTCCAGCCATACTGACGGGCACACGTATCTCAATGATTATCAATATCGGTACTGCCACTATCGGAGGGGTAATTGGTGCAGGAGGTCTGGGAGTAGCCATTGTGGCCGGACTGGTGCGTGACAACACCGCATTCGTCTTGCAAGGTGCTATAGCTGCCGCGGGACTGGCCTTTTTAGCCGATTACCTGTTTGAGTTGTGGGAACAGAAAATGAACAGACAGGAATAATAAGAGAAGGAGCCTGTGCATATGCACGGCCCCTTCAAACCCTATAACCCACTTTTTTTAATTAACCCTAGTAATAACTAAATATCTTTTTGCTTTATAAAACTTTAGCTTATGCATAAAAGTATACAATCGATTCAGTATAATTTATATAAGGGAATGTCACGATCTTGTGTGAGTTTCTCACGCTTTTAGATATCTATTATTCCAAGCCTGGTAGCATAATGAACTAACTCTGCAGCGTTTTTCACCTTAAGCTTGCGAAAAATGCTGGTACGGTGATTTTCAACCGTACGGTAACTTATATAAAGGCTTTGAGCAATTTTTTTTACCGATAAACCCTCAGCCAAAAGGCGCATAATCTCCTGCTCCCGCGCAGTGAGGGACTCATAGTCGTTGTCCTGTACATCGTAGAATCGCTGGGGATGTTCCAGGGCCTTTTGAATTATCACCTCTAGGGTAACTTGATCAAAAAAATACTCGCCCCGCAGCACCTGCTTTATGCCGTCAATAAGGCGCACAGGTGAAGTCTCTTTGGTCATATACCCGCTCACTCCGTTACTGACCGCTTCCAGCACATAATCACTGCGGCTATACATACTAAGTATGATAATTTTGAGCAGCGGATATTGTTCACGAAGCTGAGAAACAAGCTCAACCCCTGAACCATCGGGCAGCGAAATGTCAAGAACCACCACGTCGATATCGGAATCTCTTAAGATTTCGCGGAGTTCTTCGACAGTCTCCGCCTCCCCACTAATAACAATGTCCTTATCTCGCTGCAGAGCAACTTTTACACCATCTCTTACAGGGGGGTGATCATCTACCAGTACCACACGAATTCCACGTAGAGTAGACATACTATCGCCTTCCTTCATTAAGGGGGTTACGATAGCATGCCCCTCCCAGAACCGTACGTGCGCAACTAACGCATACGGCTCCTAGCACTAAACATTCGACCATTGCCAGATGTCTTTGCAAATTCTCGGTCTTGGTATTAATTTCCATATCTTTTCAAACGTCTCCCAATTTATCTTGTGCTTCTGACCTCTCCGCCTTAGAGCCTTATACAGCGTATATCTGATGTATTTATAGAACTTGTACAGCCCTATTAGATTTCCGTTGACCCCATAGTAATTGTAGTGCCCAACCAGTTTCCGGCTTAGTGCTCTCACAATCTCCATGACAGGTCGATGCATATTCCATCTAATCCACTGTTTTGCGCTCTCGCGTTTAGCCTTCAGCTTCTTCTTGCTAGTGAGGTGCAGAACTGTGTACTTACCAGTCCTTGTACTGGCATTCACGTGGGTGAATCCAAGAAAATCAAATGTCTCCTTGGTTCCTTTGTACCTTCCAAATGGAATGATCCTTGTCTTCTCTTCGGCCACCGTTAGCTTGAACTTTGCAAGCCTTTTAAGCATCACCTCGTAGAATCTTTTCGCATCATCCTCGTACTGGAACAATACCACATAGTCATCCGCATAACGGTATAAGTATGCCTCACCCCTCAAACACCTTTTCACTACCTTCTCAAACCACAAGTCGAGTACGTAATGAAGATAGACGTTAGCCAGCACCGGCGAAATAAGCCCTCCTTGCGGAGTCCCCTTGTCGCTGTCGCTGACGTTCCCATTCTCCATGATCCCCGCCTTGAGAAATCTTACTACATAACGGATGAAATTCTTGTCCTGTATATCGTTCTCAAGAAACTTCACCAGCCATTCGTGGTCGACATTGTCAAAGAACCCTTTGATGTCGGCATCAAGAATATAATTTACCTTCTTAGTCATGATCGTTTGGTTTATCTCCCGTATCACATCATGACAATTCCGATTCGGCCTGAACCCGTAGGAACAGTCCAGAAACCTCGGCTCGTATATCTCAGTCAGCACCTTCGCCATTATTCCCTGTACGAGTTTGTCCTCATACGCCGGGATTCCCAGCGGTCGTACCGTGCCATCCGTCTTGGGTATGTATGTTCTTCTCACCGCCTGCGGTCTGTAGCTGAAGGATTTCATCCGTCCAAGCAATGCATCCACATGCTCTTCCAGTCCGGACTCATAGCTCTCCTTCGTCGCTCCGTCTATGCCTGCGGCTTTTCCTCTGACCTGCGCTCGATGCTCCGCCTTCAGGTTCTCCCTGTTGACGTAGTGCATGAGCGTCTGCATCTTCGCGTGACTCTCCGACAACCTCCTCAATTCCCCATAACTGTTTTCCACTCTTTCAGAACCTCCAGTGTTCCTGGTGTTGGCCACAAGAAATACGTTTAATGCCCAGACCCCTTCGCTCCACCGACTTTCACCGGTTTCATCGCTACTATGAGTCTGTCCGATTGCTGATGCCCCATACAGGTTTCTTGACTCCTCGCCTTTACGTCCCCTATTAGTCCAACGGACAGGACATCAGCCCTCCCAGGTACGCTTGATCTACCTTGTGTGCTCGCCATGCTCTCAGACCCCGTTGGGTTCTCCGCACTCTCGCCTTTTTCCGAGCGCTTCTTGCTGGTTGCTGTCACATGAAAAACATCACCACCCAATCTTTATACTAACGAGGCTCAATCACGTTCAACCTTTCGGCTTATGGCTCTCACACTCCTTTACCTACGCTTAAACCTCACCTCACGGCTTCGGCTCCAAGGCTAAGTACCGGCTGTTGGCTAGACTTTACCGGACAGGGTGTCTCACCCTGCTATATATCAAACGCCGAACTGGCGCACTCATGCACAAACTATATCATATTTTTTTCTTTTATGGTTCACTATTAATATGAACATCGATAACTTAGACACAGTCCTGCCGTATATTGTACAGTTAGCCCAGTCCGCCGGAAAGCTGCAGAGGGAATATATAGATTCCTCCGTTACAATGCAGAATAAAAGCAGTCAGGTTGACCTTGTAACCGAGGTAGATCAACGCTGCGAAGAACTGATTTCCTCGAATTTGCATACTAAGTTTCCCGAGCATCAGATTTTAGGCGAGGAAGGGGGTTCTCAGGCAAGCACAAGTAATTCTCCGTACAAATGGGTTATTGATCCGCTGGACGGAACCACGAACTACGTGCATCAAGTTCCGGTGTTTGCAACCTCGATTGCGCTGTTAAAAGACACTACACCGATCCTCGGAGTAGTTCATAGCGAACCCCTTAAGCGAACCTATACAGCTATTGCCGGGCAGGGGGCGTTTCTTAACTCGACTCGGATCCATTGCTCGGAGACCGGGGATATCAATGCTTCTGTAGTAGCCACGGGCTTTCCCTACGACCGAGCCACCTCAAAGAAAAACAATGTGAACTACGTTGCCCATATGATCCCACGGGTACGCGGAATTCGTCGTTTAGGTGTGGCAGCTCTAGATGCCTGTTTTGTAGCTGAGGGAGTTTTTGATGCCTACTGGGAACTGAAAGTACGCCTGTGGGATATCGCCGCAGGGGTATTAATTGCTCGGGAAGCGGGTGCAGTGGTACACTACCTCGCCGGTAGGCAGCCATACACCTACGATATACTTTGCGCAGCCCCTACTCTCCACGAAGCTCTGCTCCAGGAACTACTTACAGTGGATACAGATTTTTCCAGTTTAGCGAGCACCTAGGCCGGCAGCTGCCCTTTATGCAGAATTGCTCTATACAGATTCTCTTCACTTGGCAGGCTCAGAAGCAGCAAGAAAAATACGAACAAAGGGCTGCCCAAGAACAATTCTCAGACAGCCCCTTTTACTTTTGTTTATCTCTTTTAATTTTATCCCTTTACAGATCCGGCCATCATACCGCGAACAAAGTACCTCTGCAGAGTGAAGAAAATGATCAACGGCATAATCATGGTTAAGAAGGCACCGGAGGTTAGCACGTGCCAGTCCTGGCCGCGCGAGCCGACCATTTCGGCCAGGCGGGTGGTAACCAGGGCATTCTCTTTATTGGTGCCTAGAAAAACCAAGGCTACCAGAAGGTCGTTCCATACCCACAAAAACTGGAAAATTGCAAATGAGGCTATTGCAGGTTTTGATAAGGGCAGCACCAGCCGGGTAAAGCACATCCAGGGAGTGGCGCCGTCGGCGTGGGCGGATTCAATAATCTCCTTGGGTATTCCGGAGATATATCCGAACAGAAGATAAACTGCCAAGGGCAAACCAAAGCCGGTGTGGGCCAGCCAGATTCCCAGATAGGTTCCGTTCAGCTGATTAGCGGTATACACCTTTAATACCGGAATAAGGGCCATCTGCAGCGGCACTACTAGGAGGCCGACAATTATTACAAAAATTGCCTCACGGCCGGGAAAATCCATCCAGGCGATTGCGTATGCGGCAAAGGCTGCGATGGTGATAGGTATTACCGTAGAAGGAATAGTAACCAGCAAACTATTGAGAAATGCCAGCCCCATAAAGTCTGCATACAGCACGCTTATGTAGTTCTGCAGAGTCCAGCGGGCACTAAAGGGGTGCCCTATCACCGTCCACCAGCCGGTATTATTAATTGCCTCGGGGGTTCTAAAGGAACTGACCAAGAGGCCTAGAATAGGCACAACCCAAATCAAAATTATTGCCAAAAGAATCAGGCGCATCGGGACGCTTTTTAATACGCGCTGCACTTTTACAGATGCGGGCGGCTTATTAATCGTAATCTGTCGGGTTTCCATTGTTGTATCACTCATACTCTACCTCCTGTTCTCCCGCATCTGGGTGATGTTTCGTATCATAAACGGTATAACCACTATGAAGAGAAACACCGCTAAGGCACTACCTCGACCGAAGTTTCGGTAAATAAAGGCCTCCTTGTACATCCGCGTTGCAACAATACCGGTATCGTAGTTTCCGCTGGTCATAACATATACAATATCAAAGATTTTCAGCACCATGAACAGAATCGTGGTCATAACCGTCAGGATGGTACCCTTTATATACGGTATTACCACATTGAAGAAAATCCTGATTTCAGTTGCGCCGTCAATTCTGGCCGCCTCAAGCAAGCTGCTGGGCACCCCCTTTACAGCCGCCGATTGAATTACCATCGCAAATCCGGTCTGCAGCCAAATCATGATGAACAGCAGAAAGAAGTTGTTCCACGGCCTGATAATGAGCCAGGCAACCGGCTCACCTCCAAAGGCAGTCACGATTGCATTCAACAACCCGATTTGCTCGTATCCGGCGGGCTGGTAGTAGTATACAAAGCGCCAAATAACACTGGCACCGACAAAGCTGATGGCCATTGGAAGAAAGATCAATGATTTTACAATTTTCTCCCATCCCGGCTTTAGTCGGTCGGACATTACCGCAATCAGCAGCCCCATAGCAACAGCAACAAATGGAACAATAACAACCCAAAACAGAGTATTTCGCAGAATAATGAGCATTTGCGGGTCGGTAAAGACGAACTCATAATTCCTCAATCCGACAAACTCCGTGCTGGTACGGTTCAGAAAACTCAAGTAGATGGTTCGCAGGGCGGGGAATACGATGTAAAACAGCAACACCGCCATTGCCGGTCCAACGAATACAAAGGGACGCAGCATATCCCGCATACGGGTAGGCAGCATCGAGACAAGGTTGTTGGTAGCTGCAAACAGCACCCACACTCCACCCACACCAATGGTAAGGGCTACAATACCTATGAGGAACTTGGATGCTTCGGAGTCCCTCATAAATATAAAGCTCCACCGTAAAACAAGAAAGGTAACAACCGGGACTATTAACGACACAGCGATTCTAGTTGGAGTAGCTGCAAAAATCTCAAATAGGCGGTTGTTTTTGTTAGGTACTTGTGCCATATAGAACTCCTTCCGGACTGTAGAAGGATGCAGGCAGAATTATCTGCCTGCATACATATTGTTTTTTTCGACTTTTTTATATCAGCCGTCTCTCAGCTCACACACTTACTATTCTTCAGGCCAGCTGTTGTCAATATTGGTGAGTACCTTTTCAAGATCTTCTCCACTCACCCAGTCGACCATTCCCTTCCAGAAGGAACCGGCGCCAACTTGGCCGGGCATCAGGTCGGAGGCATCAAAGCGGAAGGTGTCGGCATTCATCAGAATCTCGGCATATCCGCGGTCGATATCGGAGGGATACCACTCGAGGGGAGTGTCTTTGTGGGGAGATACAAAACCGCCGGCCTGCAGCCAGGCTTTAGTAGAAATCCCCTGGGTAAGATACTTCATCACAGCTTTGGTTTCCGGCTTGTCGGTAAATGCTGATAGGCAGTCACCAGCACCCAGAACAGGCTTGCCCTCTTCTTCGTCGATCCCCGGCAGATAAAAATAGTCAACATCTTCACCAACCTTCGTGCCATCCGGCAGGAAGCCGAGAATAAAATTGGCCTGACGGTGCATCAGGGCCCGTGGAGGATCCTGTACAAGGGCAGTGGCGGCATCGCCAAAGGGTACGGTCAGAATGCTGTTGCGCCCGCCGAGGACATAGTCTTTATTGAACCAAATATCCCCTAGAATCTTGCTGGCACGTTTTACCTCAGGTGAGTTGAAGTCGAGCTCGCCCTTTACCCACTGGTCGTACTTCTCGGGGGGCTGGGTCCGCAGCATGATGTCTTCGAGCCAGTCGGTAGCCACCCAGCCGGTTGCACCGGAACTTTCAATGCCGATTGACCAGGGAGTATAACCGTCGGCGACCATCTGATCGCTCAGAGCCAGCAGTTCATCCCAGGTCTCCGGAATTTCATAGCCCTCTTGGTCGAATACCTGCTTTGAATACCATACCAGGCTCTTTACAGTGGCGCGGTACCATACACCGACCATCTCGCCTTTGTAAGAACCAAGGTCAAGCCAGCTCTGGTCGTACTGCTGCTTCATGTAATCCTCGCTAAACCAGTCGTTCAAGTCGATGTGGTCCGTACGGTTCATCACATCCTGCATAAGACCGGGCTGGGGGAATGCGGCAACGTCGGGGGGATCTCCACCCTCGGTTCGAACGGTAATTAGGGACTCAAAGTCACCGGAGCCCTCATACTCAACCTCGATACCGGTAGCTTCCTCAAAGGTCACCATACTTTTCTCGAATTTTTCAGCATCCGTATCGACGAATGCACCAAAAATGTTTACAGTTTTGCCGGAAAGATCCTGTCCATCGGTCCATTCATTGTCGGTATAGTCTCTTCCAGCAGTCTCTTCCGCTTCACCCTCATCGGATTCCTTTGGCTGACAAGATACAAACAGCATACTTGTCAGAAAGGCAACCACAACAAAAAGGGTAAAGAAAAGTCTTGATCCTTTACGCATAGCACTCTCCTTTTAAAACTTGTTTATTTTCCATGTGCATCTCAATAACAGTTCATGCACACGGTTGCACTAATAAATTCAGTGTACGTTAGGTCCCATGTACTGTCAAGAAAAAGTTTTTAAAAGTAGTAATTTTAATTTTGGATAGTGCAATGCACTATCCAAAATTAGAATGCCTCCAACCGTTTAGATACACAAATTTTTGCTAAGAAAATAAAGCAAATTCTAAATTTGGAAGTCGTAAGACTTCCAAATTTAGAATTGCTGTTTTAAAAGTAGTAATTCTTAAGCCCAGCCAGTCATAAAAAAGAGCGCTGCAGCCCTATTCTTCCAAAATATTGAATTGTGAGTGCCCTTCAGCTTTTATAAGCAGATCTTTTCTGCTACTATATATCACATTATTGGAGAAAATATGGAAGTGAAGGACGTTTGTAAAATAGTCGATGCTCAGTTGCACACTCCATCGCGTGAGAAAGAGTGTAAAATTGAAAAGGCCTTTTCTTCAGATTTGATGAGCGATGTATTAACACTTCTTACGGATAATCTGCTTTTAATCACTGGTTTGAACAATATTCAAACCGTAAGAACCGCAGAAATGGGCGATATCTGTCATATTTTGTTTGTGAGGGGTAAGCAACCCAGCGAAAAGATGATTGAACTGGCCGAAGAACAGCACATTGTTCTGATGTCTACTTCGTACTCAATGTTCAAGGCTTCCGGCTTATTGTGGGCAGCCGGGTTATCACCGGTATACTGAAAAGTCGGCCGGGCAAGAGAGGTTATAAAAAACCGTGCATTTTGAATTCGAAATTGAAGCCGGCGATTTTTCCAACGCCGGATATGCATCCAGCCAAATAAAAAAAATACTCAAACAGCTTAACCTGCCGAACAACGTAGTGAAAAAGGCCGTAGTGGCTCTGTTTGAATCGGAAGTAAATGTGATCGGCCACAGCTTCGGTGGAACAGTTGCAATCGATATCGAAAACGAACGCTTACACATATTAGTGAGCGACACCGGACCTGGTATCGAAGATGTAGATCTGGCAATGTCCGAGGGCTATTCTACCGCCACGAAGGAAATTCAGGAAATGGGTTTTGGAGCAGGTATGGGACTGCCGAATATCAAGAAAAATACTGACTACCTTGATATACGCAGTCAAGCAGGGGACCACACCGAAATCGAGATGTTAATACACTTTAACCAAGAGTCCGACCAAGATCCAGATCTAGGGTCCGCGGAGGACAGGCAATCGTGAAACCCCTTCCCTTTCATCACGCCCTAAAAGTGAAGGAAGAGGTGTGCTTCGGCTGCACCCGCTGCATGATGATCTGTCCTACCGGCGCAATCCGTATCAATCGCGGCAAGGCCCATGTAAACCCCGACCGCTGTGTCGACTGCGGCAACTGTATGGAAGTTTGTCCGGTTAATGCCATTGTCATTGAGCAAGATGACTTTCAGAAAATATATCGCTATAAATACCGGGTTGCGGTTGTTCCATCGGTGATGATTGGGCAGTTCAAAGAAGAGATTACCGAAGAACAAATCTACAGTATACTGATGGAACTCGGTTTCACCCATGTCTACGAAGCAGAGTTCGGCAGTGATATTCTCCATGAAATCAGCGGCCGGTATACTACCTACGCCGATCGCTCACCGGTTATATCAACCTTCTGCCCGGCGATCGTACGCCTCATACAGGTACGCTTCCCTTCCCTTGTCCAGCACCTCAACCTGATTAAACCGCCCCTCGATATCACCGCCGCATATGCCACTCAGCAGCTTATCGAGAACGGAGCCAGAGCCCAGGAGATCGGGATGTTCTACGTAACTCCCTGTGCGGCCAAGATAGCCGCCATTAAAAGTCCTCAGGGAGAGAGCAAAAGTGGTTTTGACGGGGTCATCAATATGGACTTCCTGTTCAACCTGGTCCATAAAACCATTGTAAAGCAGAAACACAAGGAAAACGATACTATTCCTCAGCAAAGAAATCTGTCCGGTGAGGCGGTGGTGTGGAGTCTTACCATGGGAGAAGCACCCCATATGCCGGGCCGCAGCCTGGCGGTCGACGGAATTCACAATGTCATAGAGTTTCTAGAAAAGCTGGAAAATGAAGAGATCCACGGAATAGACTTTCTAGAGCTGCGCGCATGCGACGAGGGCTGTGCCGGCGGAATTCTCGGTTCGGGAAACCGCTTTCTTACCGCCGAACGGCTCCGACACCGGGGGGAATCAATGGACGAAATCTCCTCTCATGTAAAACAGGAAATCCACGCGCAGGCAGAATACCTTCGTCACAATCTAAAACTGGAACGGATTGAAGCCCGCTCTATAGTAAAGCTTGATGATAATTTTCAGACTGCCATGGAAAAAATGGAACAGATTCAAGATTTATTGAAAAAACTACCCCATGTCGACTGCGGTACCTGCGGTTCCCCTTCTTGTGAGGCCCTGGCCCAGGATATTGTGCAGGACAAGGCGGATTTGTCCCGCTGCATATTTTATCAGAGGAGACAGGAGCTGCTGGACAGCCGTCACGCCAAAACTAATCTAGAACGGATGATCAAAGTATGGGGCCGCGAGAAGCTGGCAGGCAGCTGAGCTGCCAACCTACCCATCTACCTGCCTACATCGGCACAATAATACGCTTTTGCCCCTTGCGGCCGAACAGCTGCTCGGCTTTATCCAACACCTTCGATTCGGCCATCGCAACCCGTACAGCTTTGCCGCTGTTCTCATGCAGAACCGCAGCTTCACGCTTTACATCCGCTACCTTTACCTCAAGCATCTCATGCCGGGCGCTGCGGCGCAGCTCGTCGCTTATACCGTACAACCGGCGCTTCAACCCAACAACGCTCTTCTCACCAGGAGATTTAGGACGAGTATCTTTACCAACTATCGCAATAATCGCTTTTTCCAGATCGTCTTCGGTAACCCCCTCCTGAGCTATATGAGCCAAACCGTCTGCGTACACCTGCAGCGACTTCTCTACGCTCGGGTCGCGGTAAGAGAGAAAAGAAAAGATACCTTCAAGCCCGTGGGTCGAGGCGGCTGCACCGTAGGCTCCGCCCTGCATACGAATTTTCTGCCATAAGTAATCGGTTTTCAATAGGTGTGCGACCAGAATGTAAGCTGCATATCCCGGTTTTCCGTACAACAGACCCGGAAGAGCCATACCACTGTATCCGACTGAGGCCGGGACTTGCAGGCTCTCCCAATTATCCTGATAAGGCTCTATCTGCGTACCGTCATCAGAGACAAAATGGTCAAAGCTGCGGGTCGATTTGCTTCCATCAGAGGAAAAATCGACTAAGTGTTTGGCCATTTGAGTATGAATGCGGCCCAATTGCTGTCCATCTGCACTCATGTTTAACATCAGCCTCTGGCGGGTCATAACCTTATCCCGCAGGGTCTTCAGCTCCTGTCCAATCGCTTCAACCTCGGCTCCTGCTTGGGTCGGAAGGGTGGTAAGAAAGAGCAGCTGCTCGATCCCGCGCCATTCATCTTCAATCCGAATAGCCGGCTCCAGGTGAGCTCCCGCCCGCAGGGTAGAGAAGGAGTGTCCCGCCGGAATAACCGCTGAACGCATGTCGTTTCTAAACTCAGTTAAAACCTCCCATAGACGCCGGCGGTCTTCTACCTGGGCGTGCTGTAAGAGGTTAAAGGTCAAGTCAAGGGCTTCCTCCAGGGACCCCTCAAGACACTTTAAGCGTAAAAATAGATAACCTAGATACGAGTCGGCGGCACCGACCATTGGGCTTATATCCAGATAGGGGAAAAGCCCCCCCATTTTAAGGTTTTGACGGCGTGCAACTTCGTCATAAGCAACGCCGGGCAGGCCGGTGGAGGTTAGCATCCGTCCCAGCAGAGGCAGCAGCAGCCGCTCTCTCTCTGATAACTCGGTGATATTAAAGGCGAAGTCGATGTAGATTATTCCATTGGTAAACAAGTCGTGGGTAAAACCTGGAATACCATCTACCTGAGTATCACCAGTCTCAATCACCGAAATATCCTCAGGCAGATCCTCGCGGGATAAAATAGGAATTGTTTCAAGGGCAGATTGCGGATCGGGGGCATTTTGAAACTGCTCAAAAGCCTCAAGATCGCCCCGCAGCTGCTGCTCCTCCACCTCATCCATCTGTGAGTGAATTTTGTCGACAGTTTGTTGAATCTCTTTATCCAGATCCTGCAGGTAGTCCCCGTCCGGCTCGACGATAACCGTACTACGATGGGTGTTATTCAAAAGCGAGCGCTCAATCAGTTCTTCAAAGTAATGGGGATTCGTATCATACTCCTGTTTTAGCCTTTCCATGTGAGGTGTAAACTCGAGGGTGGTACGGGGTTCCCCGCCATGCAGCCACCCCCGCAGGGCTTTGTTCATCATCCGCAGGCCAAAGGGTGCTCCTCCGCGGATTTCCCGGTTCTGAAACTCAACCCGGCGCAGGGTTCCCTTGACTACATCAGAGGGAAGCCCCTCCTCGACAAGCCTCTTCAACTCTCCCAACACCAAATCCTCAAACTTACCCGCGTTCTCCGGTTCAATACCCCGAATACCAATGGAAAAACTCATATCACGGATATCAGTTTCCAATCCGCTAACCGGAGACATATCCTCACCCAATTCAGTATCATTTATCAATTTCTGCAGGGGAGTTCCCGGATGTCCGATCAAAGCACCACTTAACACCTGCATCGAGAGCAGGGTGAGTGGATCGTTGATCACACCGGTGCGCCAGTTGATTGTAATGGTGGGCTTCGGCTTTTCCTCCCCCTCGACTGCCGGACCCTTTACTGTAAACAACTTCGGCTCCTGCCAAGACGGCTCGTCAGCTATATCGGGTGCCGGCTCTCCAGCCCCAAACTCGGACAAATAGTTTTTCTGCAGAAACTCCAGCTGCTCTTCAGTGGGAATATTGCCGTACATAAAAAAACGACAGTTGGCCGGGTGGTAGTACTTTTTATGGAAGTCTACAAACTGCTCATAACTCAACTGCGGAATTGCCTGGGGGCTTCCGCCCGATTCATGTCGATACTGTGATTTTTCAAACAGGGAACGGTACGACCAGTCACCGACGATTGAATCATAGCTTGAAAAACTTCCCTTCATTTCATTAAAGACAATTCCCTCAACCTTGAGGCTCCCATCCTCCTGTGGCACAAAGCGGCGCCCCTCCTGCAAAAAGAGCTCTCGTTTTAGTAAAGGGAAAAAAACCGCATCCGCATACACGGACATTATATTATAGTAATCCTTTTTTACCGTACTGGCGGCGGGATACACCGTTTTGTCGGGATAGGTCATGGCATTCAGAAAGGTATTCACACTCCCCTGCATCAGCGCTAAAAAAGGGTCCTTCACCGGATAGTGCCGCGAACCCGAAAGCACGGTATGTTCGAGGATATGGGCAACCCCGGTGTCATCGGCGGGGGGAGTTTTAAAAGCAAAGGCAAATAAATTCTCCCGGTCCTCATTATAGAGGTGATACACCTCCAAACCGGTAAGGTCGTGCTGCAGATGGATACCACTGCCGTGGTACTCCTCGAGAGAGTCAATATTGGTAACGGTAAACCCGTGTAGTTTATCTCCAATTTTTAGTTGAGTCTGTGTTGTGGACATGTAGTTCTTCTCCTATTTTCTTAATAGTTTATTAAATATAATGATTCCTTTACACTAGTACCATGAATTTCACTCAAATGCACAGCCGTTCACGGATTATTAACGGGATTAGAAACTTTTTTCATGATCGCAACTACTTAGAAGTGGATACGCCCCTGCTTACACCGGCACTTATTCCGGAAGCGCCGATAGAAATCTTTGAAACGGTTTTTACCAGCGATGAGTACGGATCTTTTCCGCTGTACCTCATTCCTTCGCCGGAGGTTCATATGAAAAAACTCATTGCTTCCGGAAGCGGAAACATCTTTCAAATTACCCGCAGCTTCCGCAACTCCGAACAGCTTGGGCCCCACCATAACCCCGAGTTCAGCATGCTCGAATGGTATACCATGGAGGCGGACTACCATACCTCAATAGCCACCACCGAAGATCTTATTCAAAGCCTCGCCGGCCCTGACACCCCCGCACATATGCGCCCGCCCTTTAGAAAAATTACTGTCCAGGAGGCTTTCCTCGATTATGCCGGTTTCGACCTGGCTGAAACCCAAGATAGGCCTGCCCTCGTTCAGGCCGCACGGAAACTGGGCCTTTCGATACAGTCGACGGATGACACCTGGGAGCAGATATACCACCGAATCTTTCTCAACTATGTAGAACCGAACCTGCCGAGGGACCAGCCCCTTGTTCTTACGGATTTTCCGCGCCAAATTACCTGCCTGGCCAAGGAGCTTCCCGGAACGCCCTGGCGGGAGCGGTGGGAACTCTACATCAATGGAATCGAGCTGGCCAACTGCTACTCCGAAGAGACTGATTCCACCAAAATTGAGGCCTTTTTTCGCAGGGAGTACGCCCTAAAAGCTGCCGAGAGCAGGGTTGTTCCGGATATAGACGAGGAGTTTATTGATATTCACCGTTCCGGCTTTCCCACATGCTCGGGGGTAGCCCTGGGTGTTGACCGCCTGATTATGGCGATGAGCGGGCAAGCCAGTATTGAGGGGGTGATCTTTTTCCCCCTTTCTGATACTATACGGCCGTAGCATTACGCCGCAAACCCAGGTCAACTGAATATAATAACTCAAGCGAGGTTAGATAATTATGATAAGAGCCGGAGCATTAGAAAAGGGAATGGCAATACTTATAAAGGGAGATCCCTTTGTAGTGGTTGAACGGGAGTTCGTGAAACCCGGAAAAGGGTCCGCCTTTGTAAGGGCCAAGCTGAAAAACCCCACCAGTGGTCAAGTATTACGCGAAACAATGAAAACCCAGGATCAAGTAGAAGAAATTTTAGTTGAAGATAAAGATAGTCAGTATCTCTATGCCGATGATACAAGCTACCACTTCATGAATTTGGATACCTACGAACAGTTTGAGATCCCCGCCAAAACCTTTCCCGAATACCGTGAACTAATGAAAGAGGGAGATACCTACACTCTGATTTTGTGGGAGGATCGCCCCCTGGATATTAAGCTCCCCTTTAAGATAGTGTACACCGTCACCAAAGCAGAGGATGCAATCAAAGGCGATACGGTAACCGGTGCGACCAAAACCGTTGAAGTGGAGACGGGCCTAAAAGTGAAAGTGCCTATCTTCATTAAAGAGGGCGAACGCATTATGGTAAATACCGAAACAAAAGAGTATGTAGAGCGGGTAAATCAGTAGATTCAGATATAGCCGGCCATACGATGGAATCATTAATTTCCCATTACAGCAACAAAGAGGTTTCCCTTCGTTGCACCGAAGGAAACCTCTATTTTTTACTCTCCCAGGCGCTCTTCAGCAGTTATGAAATTGATAAGGGCAGCCGGTTTCTATTAAAGACAGCTCAGCAAAATATTGATTTCAGTTCCATTCAACAAGTGCTGGATATTGGCTGCGGTATCGGTACTCTTGGAGTCTGTCTTCAGAAAGGTTATCCCCACCTGCGGGTGACAATGCAAGATCGAGATGCGTTAGCCCTTGCGTTCAGCCGGTACAATGCACAGAAAAACTCTGCAGAGGGAGTGCACGTAGTCGGAGGGCTGGCCTTTCAGGGCCTGCAGGGGCAGCATTTTGACCTTGTAATTTCAAATATCCCTGCGAAAGTAGGAGAACCGGTGCTGCGACAGCTGTACAGGAGCATGCTCTTCCATGCTACGCTTTCGGCAATCGTAGTGGTAAATCCCCTGGCCGACTATACCCAACAAACCCTTGCAGAATTAGGCGCCCAAATACTGTACCGGGCGCAGGGCTCAGGTCATAGTGTGTTCTACTTTACTCCGGTACAGTCTGCCCTAGCCTCGGAGGAAAAGCTGTCAGCAGAAGAGCTGCCGTCAGAAGAACTGCCGTCGGCCTATTTTAGAACAAGCGCACAATTTGAATATGCAGACCTAAGTTACTGGCTTGATACGGTATGGGGACTTGCCGACTTCGACTCGATTCCATTCCAAAGCCAGTCCGCATATCGTTGTGTGAAGTCTGCCGACCCATTTAACCGGATATGCATATGGAATCCCGGGCAGGGACACAGTGTGGCCTTGCTGGCTGCTGCTCAGCTTCACCAGCCCCTCACTGTTGACCTGCTTGGACGGGATATGCTGGCATTGCAGGCAAGTCGCCACAACCTCCGAGCGCAGCCTCATGTGAGCCTTGGGCAGCTGCTCCATAGCCCTAACCCGATAATCGCTGCCGAAAAACTGAAAAACGAACCAAACTCCCAAGCACCGGACTTGATGATTGTTGAACTGGAACATCTTGCCGGAGTACCAAGGGCTCAGGAAGTGCTGTCCGCCGCTCGCGTGCTGTTGGAACCGGGAGGGATACTGCTCATTACCGGAAAGAGCGCGCATGTCCAGCAGTTTGACCACTCACCTGAAGGATTTTGCTCTGTAACCGTAAAAAAACACAAGGGGTATAAGAGTGTAGCCCTGAGGCGTGATTAATTTGGAGAATTTAAGCTGCCGCCCTGCAAATAGATTTTACAATTATTGACCAATAAGGTATATTAATCAGTATATCAAGAATAGGATAAGGTTATGCGAATAACAACAAAAGGCCGCTATGCACTTCGCGCAGTACTTCAGCTCTCCCAACAGGCTGAAAATAGCCCCGTGTCAATCCGTACACTCTCGGAACTCGAGGACATTTCTGCAGAATTTTTGGAGCAGATCTTCTTTCGTCTTCGAAAGGCAGGGCTGATTAAGTCTACCCGAGGCCCGGGAGGGGGCTTTCAGCTGGTAAAGACCCTGAGCGAGATAACTGTTGCCGATATTTTCCAGGCTGTAGGCGAAGAACTGCATTTCTCCCCTTGCACGCTTGACGACGGAAACGCCTGCGGGCGAGAAGATATCTGCTCTGCCCATGGTTTCTGGGATCATACTTACACCCTTTTTAGAAAGTACTTCGAACAAATTTCCCTGCAGGACATTGTGGAAGGTCGCTACCCGCAACACGTGTGTGCTGAAGAAAACAGGGTCAACACCTAAAATACAGCCTCAGAATTATGGTGGGCTGTGAAAATATTTGGTTCAACAAGGCATCAATATCCATACCACTACCTGTCTTTCTCTCATTATTGATCATAGATGCAGCAAGGTGCTACAATATAAGTATGCAAGATGAGAATAACGAATTTTTGGAACAAGTACAATTAGCAGTTGAAACAATTCGCGCTTCACGACATTGTACCGCTTTCACCGGAGCAGGAATAAGTGTCGAGAGCGGAATCCCCCCCTTTCGTGGTGATAACGGGCTGTGGTCTAAGTACGATCCGATGGTCCTAGACTTAAGTTACTTCCACCGCAATCCTGAGGAGAGCTGGAAAGTGATTAAAGAGATCTTTTACTCTTTTTTTGGTAAAGCCGAACCAAATGCAGCCCATACGCTATTAGCCAAAATGGAACAGCAGAAAATGCTGAACGCCGTTATTACTCAGAATATTGATACTCTGCACCACCAGGCAGGCAGCCGTAATGTCATTGAATATCACGGAAGTTCAAGAAAACTGGTCTGCACTTCCTGTGGAGGAGAAACAGAACCAAGCGATGAGGTATTAAAGGGGTCTCCCCCGCGCTGTGAATGCGGAGGAGTCTGGAAGCCTGACTTTATATTCTTTGGCGAGTCGATTCCCTCTGAAGCACTCATAAAATCACAGTATGAGGCTGAACATTGCGATTGTATGATCCTGATTGGCACCACCGGAGAGGTCTATCCCGCCGCCTAGGGTGCCTCAAAAAGCGTCGGATAACAGGGCTACGATTATCGAGATTAACCCGTCTCCATCGCTGTATACCGATCGAATAACGGATGTCTTTATTCAGGCGGAGGCGGTAAAAGCCGGGAAAGCACTGCAAAAAAAACTTTTTGCTTGACCCAATTGAAGAAAGGATTACACTTATAGTGTGAGAAAATACATAAGTGTTGAAGTTGAACATACTCGTTATGCCCGTTTTCTTTCGCTCGACCAAGCTGGAGAAAACACTATCTCTTTGACTACTCTGGCAGATTTTCAGAAGCGCGCAGAAGTAAAGGTGTTCCTAATAAATGAAAATCAGCGCACACTGCTGCACGAGTTTACAATTGATCATCTGCCGCAACGCCGTGCGGGTGAACCCCGGATGGTTTTAAAAGCTATCTACGACGGCAAAAACAAGCTGACACTGAATATGAGTGTCGACGGACGATTCTACAGCAGCACTACCATTTCTATAAAAAAACACCTTCGCCCCAAAGCAAAGTGGCCCTGGCTGCTGTTGCTCGCCTTTATCCTTCTGGCAGGGGCCGCCTGGTTCCTGCTGCGGACATGCAGTACTCCCGAAGAAAGTCGTATTCCCCGGACAGAGCAGACGGAGCCCTCAAAGCACACAGAAAGTCGGTCTTCTGAACCGGCGGAGGCCTCAGAAACAGAGGAACAGTACACAGAGCCTTCTGCCGAGGCTTCTGCACAAACTGACTCGTCCTCCCCTTCGGGCAGCACCTCAGTAGAAAGTTCAGAGCAAGCTGCGAGCTCAACTAAGTCCGCAGGCGAAACAGTTAAAACCAATGGGCCTGAAGATCAGACTGAAGAAGAAGCGACGGCACAGCAGGTAGTGCCGCCGGAACTCTCACAGATAGTTTATTTCACGCCCAATTCATCGCAGCTTACAGAAACGGCCCAACAGAGATTGTCCGAATTTATGCAGGAATTGCGCAAGTATGAAGGAATTCAACTTGTCATTGAGGGGCACTGTGCCCTCTATGGAACGGAGCAGGGACGAGAGGAGCTCTCCCGCGAACGTGCGCGTAAAGCAGCTCAGTATATTCAAAATCTAGGCTGGTCCCCGGAACAGCCGCCGGTTATCCGCGGGCTTGCCGCCCAGGATCCCGTAAGCCGGGATAGTGAAAAACAACATCTGAACCGCAGGGTCGAAATTACCGTGCTTCCTCAGGATAGTAGTACCTCTTCCCGTCGGGACCAATAAAAACATACCAGCCCTCCTGCAGTTTCTCAAGATAATTTTCAGTCAGGGGAATTTTGCCTCCCCCCTCCGGAAGGTCCAGCGCATATACCGGCATCGCTAAACCCGAAATTTGCCCGCGCAGCTTTCGCATTAGGTCAAAACCCTCCGCAAGGGATACCCGGAAGTGGGAGGTGCCCGCGGCAAGGTCGCCCTGGAACAGATAATAAGGTTTTACCCTCATTTCCAGCAATCCTTGAAAAAGCTCCGCAAGTGTTTCCGCCCGATCATTCACCCCTTTTAACAGCACCGCCTGGTTGAGCACAGGAACCCCCGCATCGACAAGCGCAGAGACAGCCTGTCGGCTGGCAGGGGTAATCTCGCGTGAATGATTGAATTGGCTTATCACAAACAGTGGGGAGTGCTGCGAGAGAATCTTTACCAGCTGCGGGGTTATGCGCTGGGGCATAACAACCGGTATCCGGCTTGCAAGCCGCAGCACCAAAGTACGGCCAACCTCGTACCGGAGAATATGCAACAGCTCGGAAATCCGGGTGTCTCCCAGCACTAAAGGGTCGCCTCCGCTAAGTATTACCTCTTGCACCTCTGTATGGAGTTGCAGGTATTCTACGATTTTTTTGAGCTGACCAGGGCTTATAACACCGCCGCGTCGGGAGGCAAAATACCGACGAAAGCAGTGTCGGCAGTAGAGAGCACACTCATCTGTTACCAGCAGCAATACCCGATTGGGGTAACGGTGGACCATCCTGGGAACTGGAGAATAAGGCTCTTCCCATAGCGGGTCTTGAACCTCATACTTTTTTATTTGAAACTCATCATTACGAGGTATACACTGGGCTCGCAGTGGGTCGTCAGGCGAGTCACCTATAAGGGAAAAGTAATAAGGGGTAACAGCAAAACCAAACTGAAAATCCTGCTGTCCCTCAGCAGTAAAAAAGGCCTCTTCCTTTTTATGCAAAGAAAACGAGACAGGTAAATCCTGTCTCGCCCTCATTGTATGTGCTCGTTCTTCTTTCCAGTCGGACATTCAGATTACTGTTCAGCTACTGAACTACAGTTTTATTACGATAGACCTGCGAAATATAACTGCTGCTGAACTGCTCCTTCTCTTTCACCCAGGTAAGGAACTTCTGAGCCTCTTCCTTTTCCTGGTATGGGCCAATCCTCACACGATAATAGAGCGTTCCATCCACGTCTTTTGACATAATACGACCGGTTAAACCCTGCCGGTCAAGCTCAGCTTTTATTCTGTCGGCCCTGGTGCGGCTTGTATAGGAACCGGTCTGAATCCAGTACTCAGTACTACGCACAGTTCGCGTCTCAGGCTCGGACCGGGTTGAGCTCGGCCGGGGAGAAGGCTGAGGCGAAGGCTGCGATTGTACCTCAGTTTCCTTAGCAGCAGGTGCTTGAGCTGAAGGTGTTTCAGTCCCAGTTGCCCCGTCCTCAGACAGCTCTGGAGATTTCTCAGCTTCCTCCGATTCGATAGTCGGAAGGTTATTTTCCGCTTCTCCGTTCTCGCCATAGACCACTACAAAGTTTTCATCTTCCCTTGCCGATCCGGGGCGTTCTTCTAAACCAGGCGATTTTTTATCGGAGCGGACCCACTCTATAGGGTCGAAATCAGCACCAGCACCCTGGGCTTCAGCCTCGCCTGCAGCAGCAACCGGCTGCTCTTCCGGCTGCGGATAGAGCCATATAATACCCGCACCAACCACTACTAAAAGAAAGAGTGTTGCGGAAAATATTATCCAGAGAAGTTTTCTTTGTTCCATCTTCAACCCTGCCGTTTATTTATAGTTAAGAGCTCCTCAACTGTCTGTTTTACTTTCTGATGCAAAACCTCACGGCTTTTGGAGTTCCATACATTATACATATCGACATTCTTTGTCTTTTTTTTAGGAAAGAGTCTTCGCTGCGACCAGAATCTCTGCAGAATTTGCAGGTAAGACCAGCCCTCCCGTTGTATAGCCCGTTTTATTCGCAGATACAGGGGGGCCCTGATCACTAATACATAATCGCAGATGCGATGCAGGTCCATAGGAAACAGAAGCGCAGCATTTATACACACGTTCTGTCCCCGTTCTCTGTGATAACGAGTAGTCTGTTCCACGATTTCACGCATGCGCGGATGCAGAATCGCCTCTAGGCTCTTCAATTTGCGGGAATCGGAAAATACAATCTCACCGAGGGCTTTCCGGTTTACCCGTCCATCCGGCTCAAAAATTGTGCTCCCAAATGCAGCTTCCAGGGCAGCCCGCTCTTCCTGCAAGGCCCTATGCCCGGTTTGATCGACATGAATCACCTTCCACGAATGTTTCTCCAAGTACTCAGCGGCAACATCCTTCCCCACACAGCACTTTCCGGTTAATCCTAAGACTAAGGCCATAGGCGTTTAGTGAAGCTCTCCCCAACTGTCACCGATTTCAACACTCACGTGCAAGGGTATGGATAGTTCTATCGCGTTTTCCATTTCTGTGCGGATGAGTTCGGCATACTCCTCAGCCCTTTCGGCGGGTGCTTCAAAGATAAGCTCATCGTGAATCTGCAGAAGCATACGCAGCGAGAGTTGTTCAGCTTCCAGTTTTTGATCAATTTTAATCATCGCCAGCTTTACAATATCCGCAGCCGTCCCCTGAATAGGAGTATTTACTGCAATCCGTTCAGCACCGTTTTTTTCAGTGCGGTTTCGACTGTTGATCCCCGGAATGTAACGGCGGCGACCGAGCATTGTTTCCGAGTAGCCCAACTTTTCAGTCGTCTCAACGGTTTTATGGATATACTCCTGAATTTTTGCATAGCGGTTGAAATATGCGGTAATAAACTCATCCGCCCTGGCCCGGGGTATCTTGAGTTCATTGGACAGGCGAAAACCCGACATACCGTACATCACCCCAAAATTGATAGTTTTGGCAATCCGCCGCTGCTCCGGGCTCACATCCTGCGGGTCAACGCCGAAAATGAGGGCTCCGGTGCGGCTGTGCACATCACTGCCGCTGCGGAAAGCTTCCTGCAGTTCCGGGTCACCGGACAGATGGGCCAGTACCACCAGCTCGATCTGGCTGTAGTCGGCGCTGATTAGCTTCCAGCCCTGCTGCGGAACAAATGCCTTTCGGATACGCCTTCCGGCCTCCTCGCGAATCGGTATGTTCTGCAAATTTGGATCGCGGCTTGAGAGCCGTCCGGTAGCGGTACCGGTCTGGATAAAGCGGGAATGAATTCTCCCGGTGCTTTCGTTTATCAATTCGGGAAGGGTATCAACATAGGTTGACTTCAGTTTTGAAATTCCCCGATGCCGGAGCACAAGCTGGGGCACGATATCCTCTTCAGAGAGCTGCTGCAGTACATTCAAATCGGTTGAATACCCGGTTTTGGTCTTTTTGACCGGCTTCAATTTTCGCTCTACAAACAAAACCTCCTGGAGCTGCTTGGTCGAGCTGATGTTGAACTCATACCCAACTTCCGAGTAGATTTTGTGTTGAATCTCATCCAGTTCTCTACTCATCTCTTTAGAATACTGCTGCAGGGGTTCAGCGGCTACACGGATGCCGCACAGCTCCATCCGCAGAGCACAGCGCTTACGAGGGGCATCTCTACTTCGTTGAAAAGAGAGCTAAATCCCATCTCCTTCAACCGCGGTGCAAATACCTCGTAAAAGCGGAGGGTCACATCGGCGTCTTCAGCGGCATATTCGGCCGCAGTCATCAACTCCACATCCGAGAAGAGATTCCCCTTCTGTACTACGTCGCTGTAATGGATTGTCTTATATCCAAGATACTTCTCAGCGAGACTGTCCATACCATACCCCATACTGGCGGTATCGAGCAGCCAGGCCGCGACCATCGTATCAAAACTGAGGTTTTTCACTTCTACTCCCCAGCGGGAGAGCACCTTATAATCGTACTTAAAATTATGGCCTATCAGTTCTAATTGGCTGTCTTGCAGTAGACCAGTCAAAACAGACTTTACTTCTTCTTCCGGCAGCACCTTTCGGCCTCCGGCGGTGAGCGGAATAGGCGGCCTTGCTGTTTTATAGGCAATGCTAAACCCCACCGGGTCTGCGGATCATTTCATTCAGGCTGGTGGTCTACATCAAAGGCAAAGCGGCCGGCTTTTCGCACCTTCCGGACCAATTCTTTCAGCTCGTCTATCGTACTGATCAGCGCGTAAGGTCTCTCGCTTGCGCAGCCCGGGGACTGCTGATTCCCCGGCTCCAGCACCTGCTGTTCCTGTTTTTGACTGAGCGCTGCGCCCTGGGCCTGCTCGGCAAGGGATTTAGCACCGTACTTTAACAGCAGAGGCACCGCCGCCTTCCGATTTATACTCTCCAGAGAAAAATCTTCCAAATTGGTGGGACATTCATCTGCAGTGTGGAGTACGACCAACTCACGACTAAGATATGCAGAGTCACGTCCCTCCTCAAGTTTTTTCTGCTCTCCCTTGCTGCACTCTTCCAAATGTTCATAAATGCCGTCCAGAGTATTATACTTCTGCAGCAGTTTCACCGCCGTTTTAGGACCGATCCCCTTCACTCCAGGGATGTTATCGGCGGAATCACCCATCAAGGATAGGTAGTCGATTACCTGCTCAGCCTTTATTCCATACTCATTCACTACTTCCTGGGGGCCGATGTTTCGATATTTCCCATTCTCCGGTCGGAGCATACTTACCCGGTTGTCTACCAGCTGCAGCAGGTCCTTATCGCCTGAGATTATATAACAGTTACGTTCAGCTTCACTGCAGACCCGGGCTAGGGTAGCAATAATATCATCGGCCTCAACCCCGTCCTGCCGTAAGACCTTTACCTGCATCGACTCCAACACTTCTTCTATAAAAGGTATTTGTGCGTGCAGGTCGTCCGGAGCCTTTTCACGATTCGCTTTGTAAGGTTCGTACATTTCATGACGAAATGTTGGTACCCGAGAATCCATTACGACTGCAAAATACTGAGGATTGTAATTGTCGAACAATAATAAGAGGGTACGAAAAAAACCGAAGAGGGCAGATACATTCCGCCCCTCAGGGTCCGTCAGCGGCCTATTGATAAATGCAAAATAGGAACGGTAGATTATACTGTAACCATCTACTAAGTAGAGAGCGTTTTTTTTCATCCTTGAATATCTATGAAGCGAGATTTTGGAGCTGCATCTCCCCGCCCTGTGCGGGTCTGAAATCGACGAATATTCGCCAAATTATGGGTGAGAACCCCGAGTTCCGCCGTCAAATTTTCCTGATTTGTGTGGTTCTTTTCCAGTGCAGTTTCGCATTTTTTGTTAAAGCTCTGAGTCAGCCTCTGCTGAAGTTGCTGTTCTTCCCGCACCTCTTCACGCACTTCACGCACCTCTTCCCGCAACTGCGGGGTATTCTCGACATCAGAAGAGTCATTGTGTAATGCAGAAATTACTTTCTGCAGCCCCTCCAGGCGATCCACAAGTTCCTGTTCCATCCGGGCATGGATAGTGAGTTTATCGGCATCACTGCACGAAATATCTTCGCTCTGCAAATCTAAAACCTTTAGATAGGTATCCATTACACTTTCCCGCAGATGCATATAGGTGAGTAATTTCTTGCGTTCCTGATTAGATTGCGGAATCATCCTGCTACGTTAATACCGCCGGAGTTCTGACCGCCGTTCTGAGCTTTGTTGATTACTTGGTCCCAGGCTGTACGTAGCTCATTTAGCTGGCCGCGGACGGTGCTCAGCATATCGACATCTTTTTTCATGTTTGCCTGCATCATATGCTGGTTGAAAAACATGTATAGGCTATACAGGCCCTGCGCAATATCACCGCCCTTTTCAAAGTCAAGGGAGACCATTAGCTCTGTAACCATGTCCTGAGCCCGCAAAATGGCACTGTTGACTTTATCATACTCACGGGTGTTGTCTTTCAACAGGTGAATCGCAGTATCTAACTGTCGCAAAGACTCATCGTATAACATGATTATGATTTTACCCTGGCTGGCAGTTTTAATGTGGGTTTCTCTGTATGCATTCAGTTTGTTCTGCATGCTCACAATAACCTCCCCTCCCTATAAATACGTAACTGTCTATTATCATCGGCCTTCAACATGTTTCTCTTTACCATTTTCCCTCTGCTCTTGCATAATATTATCATAGTTCTGTATCACACATCACCCCTTATAGACTCCTCATCGAGCATGTTCTATAAGAGTAGACACCGGAACTACCGTATAACCCTTCGAGACAAGACCATCAATCAACAAATCGAGATATTGGAACAGGTAGTCATCTCGGCCGCCCTTTACCGTACCAATTCTAATTGGAATAATCGATCCGGGTTTCTTTTTCAGCAGGATCCGCTCTACCAGTTCAGGTGAAGCACGATACATTCCATTCTGCTGGTCCTTGGACACCCAATCCAAGGGGTCTACATCATAACTTATATAAGTATAGTTCATCTCGCTGGAAGCTTCAATAATCTGATTATTCACAAAATAATAAGGAGTGTGCCACAATAGGGCCAGTTCATCGCCCCGCCCACCTTCATCGGCAGTGAGGTTGAAGTATTCATCCTCGTTACGGGCCAAGCCCTGTTTGATAAACTCCTTAGAAATCCGGTAGCGGGCATCGGTCATATCAAAATATGAGTAAAACAGTGAACCAATCTCATGTCCGGACTGTGATAGTTCAATTACCGCTTCGGGATTGCGACGCATGAACTCTCCATTTACAAAAAAGGTACTCTCAAGACCGTAATCGTTGAGGGTATTCAATATTTCAGTCAGCCCCTCGATTGAATCGACAGCATTAAACACAAGCGCAACCTCCCGGCGGCGGATCCTTGAACCGTGGCTGAAATTCTTAAAGTTAATTGGCTCCTTCTTCTCTGGAAAGGGTTCGTAGGAGTGGCCGGAATGGGCTCCAAGTTGGGTGGTTTTATACTCCTGAATGTGCCGTACCATAATCATATTGGCATAACTACGTCCCTCAGGATTCTCATTCAGGTACACCCGGTAATCCTCATTGGCTATCGATGCCTCTTTAATATCTAGATTATTTGTTTCAGCCCGCTCCCACTTATTTTCTCGATCAAAGCCATAATATTCACCGGCTATACGTGTATAGATCCTCCCGTCGTTTCCATACCCATAACTGCCCGGCTGACTTAAGGTAACCAGCTTATCATCAGCCTCATTGAGTCGATAGCGTTTAATATATTTTCGGCCCGATACGATCAGCTCATCTTCCGCTGTCCAGTTAGCGTACATTGGTTCTGCGTCGGCCTGAGGCTGTTTGTTGGTTCTGCCGGCGATCGTGCTTGCTTTACCCTCCGCCCTATCCGGGTAGATCAGCGCCGCATGGCCTCCACCGGGGGCCAGCACCATATCCTGAATCTGTTCTGCATCTATTTTTTCGAAGGAAAGAGAGTCAGTCTCCCTGTCCTTCAGAGCATCTAAATCAAGTCTAAAAAGGGAGGAATTACTCTGCCCGCCTTGAATATTTCCGGTAAGCACCGTTATTATATCATCTTCTGACCACAAGAGGCGCTTCACCCGGGTATTACGCGGCAGGTAAAGATAGGGGAGGGATACTGTAGACCCGGTACTCAAATAATCGTCCCGCTTAAGGTAATAAAGTATAAGGTTACGGCCTCCTTTATTAAACAAAAGCTTGGCCCCATCCGGTGACACATAGAAGCTGTCGAAATTAAAATCGAAATCAAATGGTATCTTACCGACCACCTGGCCTGCATCTAAAAGATCGCTGTAAAAGGAGCGCGTAAAAAATTCCGCACTAAAAATCCGGTACAATACCGACTCATCAATATAGTAGAGCTGATTCTGCTTTGTCCACTGCACATTTGACAAAGTACCATCACCAATCAATCGCAGCTCTTCATCCATTATTTCATTACGCTGCAGCTGATTCATAGAAAAGTAATATAACTTAGCGGCCTTCTCGTACACGAAATAACGGGAATCCGGTGCCCAGAGGGCATTCGGCTCCTCGTAAGAGACGGTAATTCTATCGGAAATAGTGTGGCTGGTACCGTTATCCACCTCCAACAAGACCAGCTTGCCATAAGCATGGCTTTCAGGACGAATAAAAAGCACATAACGGCCGTCCGGTGAACTGCCCACTTGACGTATCTTACCTGAGTAGATTTCCTCGCCATCTGCGAAGGAGGGAAACTTTTTTACCAACTTAGGTGCAGAAATTCCTTTGTCCCCTCCTAACCTACTGCGGAAAATTCCGAAACGGTTCTGTATCTGCAGCTGTTTTGACTTTTCCAGATAGCTCACCCTTTCAGGGAAGAAAGAAAGCTGCTGCAGCTCTCCGCTATCCAGATTATGAGAAAACACCGTCCGGTAGGAACCGTAAGCTGGGCTATCTGCTTTTATAGAAAAAAGCAACTGGCTTCTCAAGGCGAGAAGCGTAACCCTTGAAAGTCTACCTCAGCGTGTATCAGCAGGTGGAGGTACACGGTAACACCAGGAGAATCAGATAAACGTTTCATCCTGGTATATATTTCGGCATTAATGCAGTGTAAGTTCAACAAAAATCTAATCCGTTTTCGTTTCTGAGGCTACTGTTTCTAGAAAATCGACCAATTCCTGCTCCAGTTGTTCCAATTTATGCTCTAAGCTCGATATTCGCTCCAAAGCGTTGCTGGAGACTACCTCTTCTAGCCTTTGAAAAGAGTCTTCAATCATTACTTCAAAACCTTCGGTGGTCTCCATGGCTTTAATTATACGTGTCTCTTATCGCTGCAATCAAGCTCTTACTAGCGGATTTAAATTTTGGAAGTCTTCGACTTCCAGATTTAGACTTCGCATCAGTTTCTTTGCAAATCTTTATATATCTCAACCTTTAGGCATTCTCACTTTGGATAGCGTGATTACACTGTTCAAGACGAGTAGCTGAGCTCAACTTCCAAGCCGTCACAGGCCGGCTCAATACCCTCCGGAAGCTGGTGTGACAGAATACGGTGTTCCACATTATGGCAAAGATGGGTCAAAAACGCCCGTCCCGGGGCAATTTGCTGAATCGTCTCTAAGGCCTGATTTATACTGAAGTGGGTTGGATGGGGTCGATAACGAAGTGCATCGATTATTAGTACATCCAAACCTTCCAACATCGGGTAACTTGCATCGGGAATGGAACTGCAGTCGGTCAAATAGGCACACGGGCCTATACGATACCCCAAAATAGGCAGGCTGCCGTGAAGTACCGGTATAGGCTGCACCCTCACATCGGCAAAGTCCACCGCTTCCCGGCCCAGGGTATTCATGTGGATTCTGGGCACTCCCCCTCCCTGCCCCGGCCGGCTGAATATATAGCTGAACCTTGTTTCTATTTCTTTTCTGGTATCCGGGTCGGCAAAAACTTCAATCGGCTTGTGATGGCTCAATGGACGTAAATCGTCGAGCCCATGCACATGGTCGGCATGGGCATGAGTGAAGAATCTGCCTGTCTATCCCTGTATACCGGCCTCGAGGGCCTGTAATCTAAACTCGGTGGCTGTATCAATCAACAGACTGCTCTCTGCAGTTTGAATGAGCACTGATGCACGCGTTCGCCGGTTTTTAGGATTGCTGGACGTACAGACCGGACAGCTGCATCCAATTACAGGAACGCCGCTGGAGGTACCTGAGCCTAAAACCCTTATTTTCATGTACAACTCCTCATTCTAAAAGACTATAGAACCTGTCAAACCTATAAGACCGGTCGCTGAAAACCTGTTTGCTGGGCGGCAAACAGGGAATCGAGATAAGCCGCACCATGTTCAAAGCTCTCATTGTCCATTCCTAATAAGGAGAGCCGAAAATAGTTGCGCAATTCCGGAGAAAAGGAAAAGTTCTTACCCTCCGCCCATGGGGGGGCGGATACTTCCATCGGTATTTCGGTTCTAATCCACAAGTTGTACCCCCCCTGCTTCCAATCGAGGTGCAGATAAGAGTACTTTGAAAGAATTCCGGTGATTCTTTTCTTACGCTGCTCTAGAACACGCGTACAATGCCCTATATGTTGATCTAACCGGCCTGATTGGATAAAGCGGGTCAAAAATTTCTGCATTAGCGCGGTCGTTCCTATATCAGCTGAATACTTTTTATACAACACCTGACTGTATAAATCAGGAGGTACCGTCATAAACCCAAGCCGAATGCCCGGGGCGGTTACCTTAGACAAGCTTTTGATATAGATAGTCCTTTCAGGTATGAGATCAACAAACCGCACAGGAGTGCGATCGAGATACTCGGATAAATAGTCATCCTCAATGAGAATTAGATCGTGGACCTCGGCAATTTCGGCTATTTGTTCAATTTTTTCTTTTGAATAACTGATACCGGTAGGATTATGGACCTCCGGCATAGTATAAAAAAAGCGGGCTCCCTCGGCGGCCAGTTTTTTCAGCACCTGTAAGTCCGGACCATCCTGCAGCAGAGGTACAAACTTGGTAGGCTTAAAAACCGAAATGGCTCCCGAATAAGTTGGATCCTCGAACACCATCTGTTCGGATATCTTGAGATTGTAAAGGCTGCTGCATAGGTTAAGACCCTGCTGAGCCCCGCTGATAATCAACGTGGTAGCCGCGGGTACCCGATACCGCTCCGAGAGAACTTGGACTAATTCGGCCTCGCCGCCAATCGGTCCTGAACCAAACAAACCCTCCTCTTCCCGAAATAGGTCCTGCATAATATCTGCAGCATCCCGGGTGGGAAAAAGATCCGCTGACACATACGCCGAATGAAAGGGATATATCCGATTACTCTCGGGGGCACTGTGCTCCGGATACCGGACAAAGGAACCGCTTCCAACTCTATTTTCAATATAGCCATTTGCCTTAAGACGGTCATAAGCTTTTTTCACCGTCAGTTTATTACAACCCCGTTGTTCAGCTATATCGCGAATTGAAGGTAAACGAGCCCCGGGAGAAAATCGTCCATCCTTTATAGATTGCCTTATTTCGTAGATATCCTCGTACAGGGTCATACTTTCCTCATTGTGATCAAATTTCAGTGATCAAATTTCAGGCCTAGAGTAGTTCTGCGGCTTGCTCAGCCAATAAGCTGCGCTCTGAATGCTCGAGTACTACATGCCCAAAATTTTTCTGCCCTTTAAATGCTTCAACCAGATAGCTGAGACCATTCGAGCTGCTGTCAAGATAGGGACTGTCTATTTGATACGGATCGCCGGTTAACACAACTTTCGTATCCTCACCGGCCCGACTTACAATAGTCTTGATTTCATGGGAGAAAGGTTTTGAGCTTCGTCAATTATTATGTAGAGGTTGGGCAGCGAACGCCCTCGAATATAAGTTAATCGCTTCGATTTCAACCTGGTTGCTTCCAATTATGGAGTCGAGAGTTCTGAGATTCGGTCTTTTATGGACCGCTAAAATATACTCCATATTATCGAACAGGGGCTGCATCCAATGGGAGAGTTTTTCCTCCTTAGCTCCGGGCAAATAACCAATATCTTTTCCCAGAGGCATCACCGGACGCGAGATGAGTACCCGCTTATATGCACTGTCGTCGAAAACTTTTTTCAACCCCGCCGCGATTGCTAAGAGCGTTTTACCGGTACCGGCCTTTCCCATCATTGTAACCAGGCTTACCGATTCATCAAGCAGCAATTCAAAGGCCATTTCCTGCTGAATATTGAGCGGTTTAACCCCGCTGATACTTCCGGGAATAGGAAAAATTGCCTTTAGCTCTTTACTGTCGGACTGAAACCGCCCTAAAGAGGGGTTCTCATGTTCTTTATCGTTAAGAATCACAAATTCATTCGGGTGCAGTTCTTCATTCCAGGGAATCCGCTCTTCCGACTGCAGTTCCTCATAGGTATCAAGAGAGATATCACCGGTCCGAAAACCCTGGTACAGCTGGGCAATATCTACCTTCTGCTTTTCGTAATCCACTGCCTTCAACCCCAGGGCTGTAGCCTTTACCCGGGCATTGATATCTTTGGACACAAAGAACACTCTACGTCCCCTCCTTTGCAAAGTAAGGGCGGTGAGCAGAATTTTATTGTCAGGCTTGTCGGCAATCAGGTCCACCTGTATATCGTGGTCATAATCGAGTAACACCTTGAGGGTCGATCCGTTTTCCATTTTCACGCCCTGGTGGATATCACCCTGCTTGGCAAGCTGATCTAAAAACCGTATCGCGTGACGAGCATTCCGTCCGCGTTCGGCACTGGAGGTCTTAAGGTTGTCAAGCTCCTCCAAAACCCACAATGGAACTACTACTTCGTTGTCTTTAAATGAAAGGATTGCATCCGGCTTGTGGATAAACACGTTTGTATCAATAACAAAAGTTTTTATGCGGGTATCATTTTTCATTACAGCCACCTCTCTATCAATGTATAAGTAACTGCAACTATTTTCCAGACTGAAGCTAGAAAATGGTGAGAATGCGGTATAGTTTTTTAAAAATGAACAGACAAAAAAACAGGAAACAGAAAAATGGCCGTCCCGCATGTCATGTGCAGGACGACCCGCTATTACTTATATTTGATACAGTGGTCGTGGAGTGTACTTTGTGTGCAGCAAATCGTGAGATTTTTTGCTCAGCGGTTCGCCGAGAAATTCTTTATAAATCTGCTGGATCTCCGGATTCAAGTGGGAAGCCCTAACTTCCGACTTCTCATCATCCTTGTACAAACCGGCGATTCGTTTTGCCCGTATCTCATCGGTAGTACCGTAGGGCTGGCCGCCACCGGCGATACAGCCACCTCGACAGGCCATTACTTCAATAAAGTGGTATGGGGGCTCTTTCCCCTCCGCTTTAGCCTTCTGTACCTCACGCAGCACAGTGCTTAC
Source organism: Spirochaetia bacterium (assembly GCA_034520965.1). Lineage (GTDB taxonomy): Bacteria > Spirochaetota > Spirochaetia > DSM-16054 > Sediminispirochaetaceae > DSBN01. The sequence continues at coordinate 559,812 of JAXHMY010000001.1, forward strand.
GTTGGCCATTCCGTGGGCTACGGCAACCCGAATTTTCTTACCCTCAATGTCGACTTCGCCGGATCGTACCCCGTCCATTCCGCGTACAGCTTCGATGTTCATATCCGGAAGCTCTTTTCCGGTTACAAAGTTGTAGGCTGTCCGCAGGGCAGCTTCCATAACTCCACCGGTATTTCCGAAGATGGTACCGGCACCGGAGTACTTACCAATGGGGCTGTCTGCAGCTTCATCGGGCAACGTGTCAAAATCGATTCCGGCCGATCGAATGAGACGGGCCAGCTCACGGGTAGTGAGTACTACATCCACATCCTGCTCGCCGGAGGAGTACATCTTCTCACAACGGGTGATTTCATACTTTTTCGCAGTACAGGGCATAATGGCCGCCGAATATATTTCTTTCGGTGATTTTTTTATTTTCTCGGCGTAATAGGTTTTTGTAACAGCACCCTGCATCATCATAGGAGATTTTGCAGTTGAAAAATTGGGGATCATATCGGGAAAGTATTTTTCCATATAGTCGGTCCAGGCAGGGCAGCAGCTGGTCAGCTGCGGCATTTCACCGGAACCTTCGGTCAGGCGCTGCACAAACTCGGTAGCCTCTTCCATGATAGTCAGGTCGGCTGCAAAGTTGGTATCAAATACCGCGTCCACACCCAAACGGCGCAGGGCGGAATAGATTTTACCGGTAGAAATTTCACCGGGCTCATAGCCGAAGGCTTCACCTAATGCTACACGAACCGCCGGCGCAATCTGCACTGCAACGTACTTAATTCTCATCCCGGATTGCCCCTAGCAGTATGCCGGTTTCATCTTTCTCATAAATAGCACCTACCGGGCAATGGGCCGAACACTGTCCACATTTGATACAGGGGCTATCGGCCAGGGCCGCATCGGCGGCCGGAGCAATACGGGTGTTTTCTCCACGCCCCACAAACTCAAGTGCCCACACGTCCTGCAGCATCTGACACACATTTGCGCAGCGGCCGCAGTTTACGCACTTCTCAGGATTCAAAATGATTGATGGTGTCGAATCGTCTTTAGGTAAATCACGCAAACGAACCTCGTAGGGCTGTTCACGAATACCATAGTTCGCTGCCAGAGACTGGAGCTCACAATTCTGATTCCGTCCGCACATGAGACAATCGTTGGGGTGGGTCGATAAGATGAGTTCAATCACCGTTTTCCGAATTTGGTGCAGCTCAGGATCATGGGTAATAATACCCATCCCCTCCGACACAGCAGTAGCACAGGCACGCATCATTTTAGGGGAGTTTTCCAACTTTACCACACAGATACCACACGCCGCCCAAGCCGGCAGGTCTGAATGGTAGCAGAGTTTCGGGATATTGATATTCATTTTTTTAGCCGCAGCCAGGATGGTAATACCTGCTTCCACCTCGACCGGCTCGCCGTTTATTTTTATGTTTACAGTTTTCAACTGGTTCCTCCTTAGTTTCGTATGCCGCTTCGCGGCAACCGAAACGATGAAAATAGCCGGATACGGCTATTTTCTTAATAGTTAAAGGTTCTTATCGTACGTACACCGCATCAAACTTACATACGTTGTAACATTCACCGCACTTAATACAGAGTTCCTGATCAATTGAGTGCAGCTGCCTAATTTCACCGCTAATTGCATTTGTAGGACAGCGGCGGGCACATAAGCCACACCCGATACACTTGTCAGGAAGGATATGGTAGGTAATCAACTTCTTACAGTGTCCGGCGGGACAGCGTTTATCCTTGATGTGAGCCTTATACTCATCTTCAAAATAGGTGATGGTAGAAATAATCGGGTTCGGCGCCGTTTGACCAAGACCACATAATGAGGCCTTCTGGGTGGCGTGGGCGATCGACTTTATTTTGTCAAGATCTTCCATTTCACCTTCACCCTCGGTAATGCGCTCAAGTATGTTGTACAGGGTACGTCCGCCGACTCGGCAGGGAGCACACTTACCACAAGACTCATCAACGGTAAATCCGAGGTAGAATTTAGACACGTCGACCATACAGTCATCCTCGTCCATTACAATCATACCACCGGAGCCCATAATTGAGCCTAGCTTCTGCAGGTGTACATAATCTATAGGAGTATCGAGATAGTCCTTGGTAATAACCCCACCGGAAGGTCCGCCGGTTTGCACCGCCTTAAACTCCTTCCCGTTGGGAATTCCACCACCGATATCAAATACAATTTCACGGAGGGTGGTGCCCATGGGAACTTCCACTAAACCGGAGTTTCTAATTTTTCCGGTAAGAGCAAATACCTTTGTCCCCTTGGAATCCTCCGTACCAATTTTAGAGAACCACTCTCCACCCTTCATGAGGATAATGGGAATATTCGCCCAGGTCTCTACGTTGTTGATAACCGTAGGCTGGTCAAACACACCCTTAGTAGCCGGAAAGGGAGGCCGGGGGGTCGGCATACCGCGCTCACCTTCTATGGAACGGAGAAGAGCTGTCTCTTCACCGCAGACAAAGGCACCGGCACCCAAGCGAATCTCAATATCGAAATTAAACCCGGTATCAAGAATGTTGTCACCCAGCAGACCGTATTCACGGGCTTGGGCCATTGCAATTTTCAGCCGATTAATGGCCAGAGGATATTCTGCACGTATGTAGATGTAGCCGAAATTAGCACCAACGGTATACCCGGCAATGGTCATGGCTTCAAGAATACTGTGGGGGTCACCTTCGAGGGTACTGCGGTCCATGTAGGCACCCGGGTCGCCTTCGTCGGCGTTACACACAATGTATTTCTGGTCATTTTCAACCTGTTTGGTAAAATTCCACTTCATCCAGGTAGGAAAACCCGCCCCTCCGCGTCCGCGCAGACCTGAGGTTTTCAGTTCCTCGATAATATCTTCGGGCTTCATCTCGAAAAGAACCTTTTCAAGGGCGACATACCCGTCTCGACCAAGGTACTCGTTGATATCCTCGGGGTTTATCACACCACAATTACGCAGCACAACTCGAACCTGTTTCTGATAAAAATCCATCTCATCAATTTGAGCCCGTTTCTTGCTCTCGGCTTTATCGTACAACAGGCGGGTAACCTCGCGACCCTTTACAATGTGCTCAGACACAATCTCTTTTGCATCCTCGGGTGTTGCCTGAACATAAAAAGACTCTTCGGGGAGCACTTTTATAATTGGTCCTTGTTCGCAGAAACCGAAACATCCGGTTTTCACAACCTGAACCTTGTCCCGCACTCCCTGACTCTCACACTCGTGCATCAGATTTTTATAGATTTTGTCCGACTTGGATGATTCACATGCGGTTCCACCACAGACAAGAATAAAATTAGTAAATGCCGCCATTACTGATTGCCTCCCTCTTCCACAATATCAGCCGCCGGACGGTCAAATACATGCTCATTGACCATCGTTTTGTGCATAACGTGCTTACGGACAATCTTGCGTGCAACCTCCGGATCGACCTTTCCATAGATCACATCCGGCATTTCCGGCATGACAACTTCGACCGTCGGTTCCGCATAACACAAGCCCATACAGCCGGTTTGTGTAACCCGAACAGTACTCAATTCATGTTCTTCCAATTCTTGAATAAAAGCCTCTAAGGTATCCTTTGCACCGGCGGCGATACCACAAGTACCCATTCCCACTATTATTTGAATATCTTTGTTATCCGTGTTGCGACGGGATAGGCTCTGTTTTTGCTCTTCCCGCAGCTTTCTTAATTCTTCAAGGTTCATAACTTGCTCCTTTTCACTATTTCTTTCGGCTTACAGCCTGCTCTTCCGAAATACCTTCCTGGGACCGTACATATGTCCGCAGCAGCCGTAAAGATCCTGAAGTTTCAAAACCTCCCACTGCCTCGGATAATTCCGACCTGGTGAGGGAGTAGGAATATATATCAGCACCATTGTTGAACTTCCGGTTGATAACCATCTCATGCTCTCCCGGATAGGTAAGAGCGGCCAAAAAAGTATTTGCCGCACTCCCAACTGGGGGGGTATCGATATTGCTTTTATCAAACTGGAACTTCACGGAGGTTCCTTGCCCCTCTCGAGAGTCAATCTCGAACTCGCCTCCGGATTGCTCTATTGCCTGGGTGAGAAACGCCAAGCCCAATCCAACATTACGCTCTGAGTGCTTTATACCATCGGTAAAAAAAGGGTCTTTTGCCTTTTTCAATTGTTCGGTACTCATTCCGGAACCGTTATCCGCAACAAATACGGTTAAATCTTTCTCGGTTTCGAAAAAATCGAACATCACAAGCGCAGCCTGTGCTTCAATCGAGTTTTGTACCAGATCCAAAGCAAAATCACAGATGGTACGGTGCATTATTTCTCCTGGTATTTCGCAAGTATTTCAGTAAGTCGATCTTTAGTCAGTTTACCGAATACGTCTTCACCGACGATAAGTACCGGTGCTAGACCACAGGCGCCTACACAGCGCACCGCTTCGATAGAAAACTGACCGTCTGAAGTTACCTGATTTACACCGATACCTAGAACCGACTCCAACTCATTCAGAATATCCTCGCCACCCTTGAGGTAGCATGCAGTACCCATACATACCTGTATATTGTACTTTCCGGGTTTATTGAGTTTGAAGTAGTGATAAAACGTGATGACTCCGTAAATTTTTGCCAACGGAACATTCATAATTTTGGCCACTTTCTTCGCTGCTTCACGCGGAATAAAACCAAACTCTTCCTGTACTTTGTGTAGGATCATGATGAGATTGCCCGGTTTCTCACGCCACGTTTCCATGTGATCTAATAGTTCTTGGGAAAACGTAATCTCAGCATCGCTTTTCACAGCCATGGAACCTCCATTTCATGCGGCACCCTGGGGGTGCAGTATTGTTCTGTATTTGTATGTACCAAGATAGTAGAAAATAATTAAAAAAAAATCAATAAAAAAAGCACTATTAGAATCGGATATTGTGATTTTTTTAAGTTTTAATTGATTTTTCACCGGTTTCCTACTATTATGAAACAAGTTAATGTGAACTCTCGCACATATATAATTAAAACTACATCTTGTAGCTTTATTATATGTGAAACCGGCATATTTAATTTGTATGTCTAAAAGTGATTGACTCACATTTAAAATTATAACAGATTTTATCAAGAAATCTACTGCTAACTGGGGATATTATGAATAAAGACTTTATATTACGACTGACAAAGTACAAAAGGCTGCTCTATAAATTAAAAGCTCTAGGCTTTGAACGTGTCTTTTCCAACAACCTGGGGGATGCTATTGGAGTAACCCCGGCACTTGTCCGAAAAGATTTTTCAACCCTTAGCCTGCCCGGAAATAAGCGTGGAGGCTACAATGTCGACACTTTACTTGAAAAACTAGCGATAAAATTCTGGGTCGCGACCGAGCTCAGCATGTAGTGGTGGTTGGCTGCGGCCGTATCGGAACCGCCCTAATGGAGTACAGCGGTTTCAATACCGACGGTATTGAAATTGTAGCCGGATTTGATACACACCCCGAGAATGTCCACAACACCAGCGGAGTCCCAATTTACGGGATGGACAAACTCAATGAGTACGTTCGAGAGAACGATACAAAGGTCGCCATTATAGCAGTCCCTGATTCTGAGGCCTCTAAAGTACTGGACCGTCTCATCGATGCCGGTATCCGAGGCATTCTTAACTTTGCGCCGGTCGAACTAAAATGCACACGCCACGATTGTCCCGGCAGCACCACCATCCATAACGTGAACATTGCCCTTGAGCTTGAACACCTGTTTTATCAGGTAAACAGCCAGGAAGCCGAAGAAGAGGAAAAGCAAGCGGCTGGAGAGGAAACCGCCGAATACCCGGACAGCGACGCATAGGACTTGCAATGACAATTTCCCTGAGTATTCCCTTAGTGATCTCCTGGTCAGTAAGCCTTGTTTTGTTGTGCGCCCTGCTGGTAGTACTCATACTGAGGAAAAGCAACCGCAATGAGCAAAGCAGTCGAGATACAGGTGAACTGCAGGGGCGCTTGAACGAGTTGGAGAAAATCTCCAGCCATATTGATGAGCTGCGATCCTTATTTATCCTGCCGCGTACCCGCGGCGATGTAGGCGAAAAACTACTCGGCGAGCTGCTGCATAACTGGCTGCCCCTGGATGCCTTCAGCCTGCAATATGGATTTAAGGACGGGACCCGCGCCGATGCGGTCATTTTTATGGACCGGTATTTGGTAGCGATTGATGCGAAATTCCCATTTCAAAGCGTTCGAGAAGTTTTGACTCAAAGTGCTCAAGAAAAGAAAATACCCGCCCAAGTCCGCCGAACCTTCGTTCAGCACGCCAGAAGCATTGCCGAGAAGTATATTCGCCCCGACCAGGGAACCCTCCAATTTGCACTAATGTATGTACCCTCGGAAACCTTATATTACAACTGCTTTGTAGAAGACAGCGAGCTTTCAGCTGCGGTACTCGCAGAGAAGGTTGTTCCAGTGGGTCCTGCCAATATCTTTTTGTACATCCAGACTATTGCCTACGGCCTACGGGGTTTTAATTTTCCCCAAGAAGCAGAAGAGGTTATTTCACGTGTAGCAGAAGTACAACAGGAGATGGCGGCCTTTGATAAGGAGATATCTACCGCCTCCACCCACCTGAAGAATTTCACCCGCATGTTTGATTCACTGCTGGTCCGCTACCGCAAAATAGACAACCTTGTACGCAGAATAGAACAGAAGAAATAGATAAATTGGGCGTAGGCTTCCCCGCCCTCCTTTATTCCAGAGAACTTTTTAAAAGCAGGGGCAGATGGTCTGAATACCCGCTCTCGAACTGAGATATCCAGCGGTTTGGAAAACCATCCTCATTAAGCAGCTGTTCACTTTGAATTACCTCAAACTGCTCAAACTCCATTCCACTGTTATCGAATAAAGCAGGACTCAACAAAAAATGATCTATTGTCTCCCACTCCGAGCGATAGGCGTAACTGCCTATCGGAGGCCGAGGTTCCATTAACCAGGGGCTCAGCAGAATAAGGGCTTCCGAATCAATACCTGCATCTTTTTCGATGCCGGTAACTCCAATACAGTCTCTGCGCTGGTCCGCGGAGAGCTTCTTATAGTCCTGCTCCGGTACTAGTGCGGTTGGATATTCAGACTCTATCCGTTCCTGCTCGTCTATACACTCATTTAAATCACCGGCCACAATAATATTCGCCTGGGGATGCTGCTCTTCAATTTGATGAATACGCCCTGCAAGGACAGCCGCAGATGCCCGCCGCTGCGGCTCAGTCTCGGCAGCTCCCCCGGATTTCGATTTCCAGTGACAGTTAAAAAGCCGGAGCGTCTTGCCGGCGGCTTGTATCTTGCATTCAAGAATCGGCCTGCCCGCCGGAATTCCTTCGATAGATACGCTATGAACCTGAATGTCCTCAAGGGGATATCTGCTGAGAATAGCGGTATTCACCGCTGAATCTTTGGCATCCGATATGCAGTAGTAGCGGTATCCACAGCCCTTAAGGTAGTGTGTAACCAGCATCTCCAGGGCGTTGAGGTTTTCAACCTCCTGCAGCAGCAGGATATCGGCCCCTCCCTCCGGGTATCTGCTGAGTACATCAGAAATCTGCAGCAGTTTAATATGGTACAGGTCGGCACTCCAGGAATCCCCACCAGGGTCATAATCAGAATATTCGCTGCCGTCCCGTACATCATCAAATAAATTTTGCACATTGTAACTCAGCAGTGAAAGTTCCTTCGGCTCGGTGTCCGGGAACACACACATCGAACAGCCACTGCAGGACAACAGAAGCTGTATGCTCATACACACAAAAAGGCCCCACACGGGGGCCTTTACACACTGTTTCATCAGGACCTCCTACCCTGTTAGAGGTAGAAACCGATCCTATGCTTCAACTAATTTAAATTTTTATCAAATTATTTTGCCCAGAGTCTTACACTCCCAGCTCGCTGCGGCTTTTTATCGTACGCGATACCAAACCGTATTCCTTGGCTTCCTCGGCATTCATCCAGAAATCACGGTCGGTTTCCTGCTCAACCTTTTCTACCGGCTGGCCGGTTTCATCGCTGATAAGTTTATTTAATTTTGCCCGCAACTTTTCCAGCTCTTTTGCATGGATTTCAATTTCTGTAGCAACACCACGGATACCGCTGAGAGGCTGGTGGATGAGATAATGAGAGTTCGGCAGGGCGATCCTCCGCTCTTTTGGTGAAGCCAGTAATACAAGTGCCCCTGCACTGGCAACTAAACCCATACCGATGTTGTATACCTCCGGCTTGATAAACCTCATCATATCGTAAATTGCAAAGCCCGCATCGGCATCCCCGCCGGGAGAGTCTATAAACACCTTAATTGGTTCATCGCTCTTTGATTCAAGCAGTATAAGCTGACGGATAACCCTTTCAGCTAATTCCTTATTGATTTCTCCGGAAAGAAGAATCGTTCGAGCCTCCATCATCCGCTCAACTAACATCTCCTGACCGGGCTTTTTCTCCTCATTCTTCTCTTCTTCTTCTAATTCATACTCGCTTCGTATCATGTTTACCTCAAAAGTTATCAATTTGTACGTATGTAAAAGTATACTAACAAACGGAGAATAAGAAAAGTCCTGGTGCAGCATTACTACCCTATAGTTTTAATCTCTCCGTCGGAAGACTTTCAAAATTAGAATTGCTGCGCTGCAGGTGCTTGCACTTCATACACATATCGCTACAATGGGGACATGAAATCAGGACTAATTGCCGTCATCGGCCGACCTTCCTCAGGAAAATCGACTTTAATGAATAAAATCTGCGGGCACAAGGTATCTATTACCGCTCCCTCTCCACAAACCACCCGTAATACAATCCGTGGTATTTTGTCTGAAGACCGCGGGCAGCTGGTATTTCTGGACACCCCCGGATACCATAATTCAGAAAAAAAATTCAATCGCTATCTTAAACAGATAGCCCACTCGACACTGGAAGAGAGCGACGCGATTCTCTACGTACTCGATCCGCACCGCCTTCCGGGAGCTGAGGAAATCCAGTTGATGCAGGTACTCGCAGCCGGCGGCAAACCGGTGATTACCGCAGTGAACAAAACCGACCTCAACCCGCCTCAGCTTAAAGGGGTGCAGCAGAAAATAGCCGAGCAGCTTCCTCATTCACTCATTTACCCAATTTCAGCACTGAACGGTTTCGGTGTTCGCGACCTGGTAGCCGGTCTGTTTTTACAGGCTCCGGAGGGGGAGCTGATGTACCCCAAGGACTACTACACCGATCAAGATCCGGAGTTCCGCATTACTGAAATAATCCGCGAGCAGGCCGTAAACCGTACGCGGGAAGAACTTCCCCATGCCGTGTATGTAGAAATTGCTGATATGGAGATGCAGGAGGAACGCCACCTTTTATGGGCCCGTGCAGTCATTTTCGTTGAAAAGGAATCCCAAAAGGGAATGATAGTTGGAAAAGAGGGCAGTATGATCAGAAAGATCAGAGTTTCCGCAGAAAAAGAGCTCAGAGAGCTGTTTCCCTATGCGGTAAAACTTGATCTGCGTGTAAAGGTTGACCCCAAGTGGCGTACTCGAGACCAACTACTCCAACGACTTATACATTAAGATCCGACCTTTACACGTAGCGAGAGAGGATTTCCAGCACTTTCTGTTTACCCACCGTCATGATAAAGCCGGCTAAACGCGGCCCCTTCTCTTTTCCGATAAGCACCATGTATACCAAGCTAAATAGATCTTTCGGCTCCAGTTCCTCACTGCGGGCAACGTCGTAAATGGCGGTCCCTAAACTTTTTTCGTCATGTACATCAAGCTTTTCGACCTCCCCTTTGAGCCCCCGCAGCATACACTTCTGCTGCTCATCGGTCTCCACCAAGGGGTCTGCGGCTGTCTGCAGGCGAAAGCGAAACTCCTCCGGACTAAAGCGGGTAATCCAGTTCCAGGCACACTGGGCTCGGACCCTCATGCGTCGCTGCTGCTCTTCATCCAGCTCAAACATAGAGAGTACCGTTTCTATATCCCCGCCGTTGATCTGCAGCAGGTTGCACAGGTGTCTAAACGGCAGCTGTACCGGCATGGTTTCCGGAACACCGTGAACCTGGGAAAGCTCGTAAATCCGGCTTTCCTTCTGGCGCTTCTTCTCGCCGACTTCCTGTTCACCAAAATAGATTCGCTCGCACTTATCGTAGTCCTCGTAGATTTTGAGCACATCTAAATCAAAGGAAATTGCAAACTCGCTGTTTGGCCGGGTACCGGCAAACAGGTAACGGACAATTTCCGGTTGATAAATCTCTAGTACTTCGGACAGGCCAACTACTTCTCCGGAGGAGGATGAGATTTTTCCACCACGCCCCTTGATACGGATAAAGTCATATTGGAAGGAAACCGGTTCCTCCGCCGTACACCTCTTTGACGATCTTACGGCCGGTATCGAAGGATCCGCCCTCGGAGTGGTGGTCCTTGCCGGCCGGTTCAAAGTCGACTCCTTCTTGACGCCAGCGCATCGGCCAGTCTACCCGCCACGGCAGTTTTACCGCGCTTGTTTCACGCAGATCAAGGGTTTCCTCATTACCGGTATCTTCACAACGGTAGCGCAGCCCCCACTCTCCGTCCCATCCCAGTACCGTCGTAGTGTCACGGTCGGTAAAGGTGCTGAATACCGATACGGGCCACCAACCTTCGGGAAGGGGCTCGGTACGGTGTTCGTTTAAGATACTGCGGATGGTGTCCCGCTGTTCCAGAGCAGTCCGAATCCCTTCGGCATAATAAGAGCTGCGGTAGCGTTGGGCCTGGTAAATATACTCCGGCTCAACCCCCACCTTCGGCAGCAGCTGTTCCAGTGCTTTCTCGTTCGCCTCTGCATAACTGGAATACCCTGAACTGGTATCCGGTACCAGTGTAATGGGCTTGCGAAGATAACTCTCCAGTAGCTCCGGGTTCGGCATATTCTTGGGTACTTTGCGAAACACATCATAATCATCCCAAGAGTATATAAAACGAACCTGCTTTCCCTGATCCCGCAGGGCCCTCACGATTAGTTCGACCGAAATAATCTCGCGAAAGTTACCAATATGCACAGTGCCTGAGGGAGTGATACCCGATGCACACACATAGGTATCTTTTTCGCCCTTTTGACGTACTATTTTTTCGGCAGTACTGTCTGCCCAATGAAATGTATTTCCCTTCATAGCCGTGCATTATAGAGGTAAATTTAGTATTGTTCAATGGAACCAAAAACTCTCATGTGTTAAGGTTACAGTTAGGATACAAATGCGCCGAGATAAGAGACATAAAGATGACTATGGGGGAAGAGTGAACAAGCTGGTATTAGTTCTGTTAAGTATATTACTGCTGCCTACACTCCCGGCATGGGGAGAAACCGGTTATGCATCGTGGTACGGGGGAAAGTTTCAAGGCAGACAAACGGCGAGCGGCGAAGTATTCGATACCAACAAATTGACGGCCGCCCACAAAACCCTCCCCTTCGGTACAGTGGTGGAAGTTACCAATTTAGACAATGGAAAGAGCATAGAAGTTCGCATTAACGACCGAGGCCCCTTCGTGGAAGGCCGCATCATTGACCTCTCTGAGCCGCCGCCGCGAAGATCGGAATGATGAGCACGGGCATAGCACCGGTAAAAGTAGAAATAATCCACAGTGCATCCTCTTCGACCGGAGCTCTCACACTATTCCATTCAAATTGCTTCATTTTCAGCGCGTAAAAACGCTCAACTCCTGCACAGCCGGCTTTACGACCGTGGTTTGCCGGCGGAGCTTGAAAAGTCGGACAGCGGTCACACTCGAGTGGTGCTTCCGGAAGGTGCAAGAAGCTGAGCTGGATACATTACTGACAAAACTGGCGACCATGGGCTTTAATTCGGTGTTGGTCCGACGCCATTTCCCGGCCAATTGAGACCCCCTTTTTGCCTTCCCTTTGGATAAGGCGATACTATCGCTGCAAGTACCGCGGTTATGTGCTTGCTAAGAGTTCAAAGCTGTCGTATCATTCACACATTGAAGTTTGCACAAAGGATTTGAGGCTGGAGTATGGACCTTCTTTCTTCACTTAAAGAGATACAGGCAGTTCAAAAAAACCGCATCGAGGGTAAAAACGCCCTATTCTATGCTTTGCTTTTTTTGTCAAAAAAAGAACCCGGTCCACCGGCATTAAATTTCTCTACACCATCTGGTCTCACTTTTTCGCCCCCCAATTGATGACACAATACAAATTTCGACGCCGCCCGGTCGCCTGGGTAGATCATCCTTTAGATAAAAAATTCCCTTTAAACCACATCATGTTTCAATTTATCTGAGTTTTACAAGTTTATGGCTCAAATCAATAGGCTTTATCTACCGTGAATTCGGTACACAGTCCCTAAACGATATAATAAAGTTTGTTGAAACCCTTACTTCTCTTTACCTTGAAAGTTCAAAGGTCTTTCTGCAATCCAGTCTACCACCAACCGTCCGCGCTACATCGGGGGGTTTTACTTCCAGGTAATCCATCTATTTGATCCCCATCTGCACTGCATTCCATCGCTTCATGTAGAGATCGTCTGTCTGAACTACACCTTCATGAGTAATGATAATAGACAATTTTGCCGAAAATCCAGCTGAGTATCAAAGGGAAAAGGACTACCTATGGAGACAGGCGGTGCTGATTACCGACAGCATCCTTTTGATTAAGCAGCACAGTGTAAACTGTGTTGCCGCCGGATTATTTACTCTCACTTCCAATGACTTTCCCTTTGAGGAAAAGGACGCCTATCAAATAATCGATACGCTGTTTACCGGTACGGGGAATACTCTACCGGTCGGAGAGGAGATACGTAGCTATATTCACAAGCTGTACCAGCATTTCTTAGAGGAACACCGCAGTAAAACCAATGCTAAAGTACTAGTCGATTTTCTGCGCGCCTACCCACAAAAAAAACAGGATACTCCCCGAGACCCAGTTTTCAAGGTATTTCATAAAAGGCCCCCGCAAGTGGATACTTTACGGAGCCAGAGTCGATGTGAAAACAGTATATTAAGCAGCGTAGCCTGCTTTAAACTTTTTCGTTAACCGAATTGAACTTCCGGTTCCGAGCTGATACCGCCTCTTCCAGCGCTGCAACAGCCGATTCCAGCGAGGCTAATTCCGGCTTTTGTTTCAGCAGCTTACCGATAACCGCCATATTCGCCGAACGACTCGAACCATTTTCTTCGGCAATATCATTCGCCGCAATATCCACCACTGTGATGTCGGTCCGGCTTGGTTTTTCGTCAATCAGGGAACTGTTGTAAATTAACAGCCCCCCCGCCTTAACCGTGGTTCAAATTTTCTAAGCGAGGGAGTATTCAAAACTATAGCGATATCCGGATGAAAGACTACCGGCGAGGCAACCTCTTCATCAGAAATTATTACCTGACAGTTTGCAGTACCGCCGCGCATTTCAGCTCCGTAAGAAGGAATATGGGACACATACTTCCCCTCGCGCATACCTGCAATACACAGAAGCTTTCCCGACAGCAACACTCCCTGTCCGCCGAATCCAGCAAATATTATTTTTTCAGTCATAACCTTTCGCTCCTTTTGTTTGTCCTGTTCAATGTCCTGTTCAACTTTCCGGACTTACCGGTCTCGAAAATTTCCCAACGGATAGTAGGGGACCATAGTGTCTTTTACAAAGGCAACTGCAGTCTGCGAATCTACCCCCCAATTGGTCGGACACATCGAAAGCACCTCAACAAATGAGTATCCCTTTCCTTCAGCCTGATTTTGAAGGGCTTTTTTGATTGCCTTTTTAGCCTTCATAATGCTCTTTACATCATGGACGGAAGTACGTTCGATAAACACCGGCCGTTCCAGGGTAGCGATCATTTCACAGGCGCGGATTGGAAACCCTACCATCCGAGGTATCCCTTCCATAGGGGTGGTTTTGGTTACCTGTTTGTCCATCGTTGTTGGTGCCATCTGCCCGCCGGTCATTCCGTAAATTGCATTATTTACAAAGATAACCGTAATATTTTCCCGCGGTTGGCGGCATGGATGGTTTCTGCGGTACCAATGGCAAGTAAATCGCCGTCGCCCTGGTATGAGATTACCACTTTATCCGGATGCACCCGCTTAAGGCCGGTAGCCACCGCCGGAGCGCGCCCGTGGGCCGCCTCACAGCCGTCTGCATCTATATAGTTGTAAGCCAAAACCGAACATCCCACCGGAGCTACCAGAATAGTTTTATCCTGTATTTCCAGCTCGTCCATCGACTCTGCAATTAGTTTATGTACAATACCGTGACCGCAGCCGGGACAGTAGTGGGTTTTTACCTCACGAAGCGATTCCGGTTTCTCATAAATATATTCGAATTGTGCTCCCTTACTTTCCATAGTTCTTTACTCTCCTCACAATTTCATCAATATCGGGTAACATGCCGGCAGTGCGGCCATAAAAATCTATATCCGCAGTGCCGTTTAACGATAGTTTTACATCTTCCAGCATTTGTCCCGCGCTCATTTCAACGGTCAACACCTTTTTCTTCCCCTCAGCCGCCTTCTGCAGTTCTTTTTCAGGAAAGGGCCACAGGGTAATTGGTCGAAAAAGCCCAACCTTAACCCCCTCTTTCCGCAGAGCACGCAGGGCTGAACGGCAAATTCTAGAGGACATTCCATACGCAACCAGCAGATAATCCGCATCATCGGTCATATAAGACTCGAACATGGTCTCGCTTCCTTCTATCTGTTGTATAGGTTTGCCTGCAGTTCATCGTTCAACTTCTCCAGAGCATCCTCGGGGTTTAATCGAAGGGAGGCAATAATGTGAGGTTCCCGGCCTTTCTGCACCCGATAAAGCCCACGGTTTTTCAAACTTCATATTGCTGGGCTCGGGCAATGAAACACCCTCCGCCATCTGACCAAGAAATCCGTCACCCATTATCATGACAACCACCCGATATTTATCGGCAATGTCAAAAGATTTAATTGTCAGGTCGGCCAGCTCCTGTACCGTTGCAGGTGCCAAAGCTACGGTACGGTAATCTCCGTTTCCTCCACCGCGGGTTGCCTGATAGTAATCGCCCTGGGCACCGGCAATATTACCAAGTCCCGGTCCGCCGCGCATCATATTCACCACCACCGCCGGAAGACGGGCTCCGGAACAGAGTATGAAGTACCCTCCTGTTTGAAGACTGATGCCCGGTGATGATGAGGAGGTCATAGCCCGCGCACCGCGGCAGACGCGCCAAACACCATGTTTATGGCAGCAATCTCACTCTCTGCTTGAAGAAAAGTCCCGTCCACCTGCGGAAGACGCCGTGCCATATAAGCAGGGACCTCATTCTGCGGCGTAATCGGATACCCAAAAGTGGCAACGGCACCCGGCAATAATCGCCGCTTCACCAAGCACCTCATTTCCCTTCATCAATATTTTGTCGCTCATACTAACTCTCCCTGAGACGTATTGCACTACTTTAATTACCATATCGGGACACATCATCGCACAAAACTTGCAGGCGATGCATGCATCTTCATCTGATACAGGTGGCGTACAGAGACGCCCTGCTTGTTAAATTATGTCCAACATCTTTAAATATTCACCGGACATGCCTCAATACACAAAGTGCATCCCTTGCATTTTTCATTATCGATTTCAGGCTTTCCACGTGCCAAGGTTTTCCTCTCCTTTTACTATAGTAGGATTATGTTCATTATATTATACAATGTTTACTAAAATAAAACAAATATTTTTTCAGATTTTGTTAGTCTATTTACTCCATTTAAGATATTTTACTCGAAAGGGCACCCTCATTGGCACAACTACAGCTCTCTGATATTATTTTTCTTTTAAGAAAATAGCCGTATCCGACTATTTTCGTCGTTTCGCCTGCCCCACAGCGGCATGCGAAACCATTAAGAAGGAGCGGAATGGGATTTCTTTGACCTGATCGAAAACCACATCGTCCTGTTTGATGGTGCAATGGGCACAGAAATTCAAAAACTCCATATTCAGGACAGTGAATGGGGCGAGTATCCCGGATGTAACGGAATGCTCACCCTTTCGGCTCCGGATAAAATCACCGGCATTCACCGCGCCTATTTAGAAGCGGGGGCCGATGTGATAGAAACCAACACCTTCGGTGCCAACCGGATAGTTCTATCAGAATACGGACTTCGAAGATCGTACAAGAGAGATAAATAAGGCCGCAGGCCGACTGGCGGTGTACGAACGAGATCAATATATCAGCAGAGATCCTTCAAAGGGCCCGGTCCATGTGGCCGGAAGCTTAGGCCCCGGCACCAAACTGCCGAGTTTAGGGCAAGCAGATTTCGATACAGTGTATACCTCCTACTATCAGCAGGCCTGTGGTTTGATAGAAGGGGGAGTAGAGCTTTTTATCATCGAAACCTCACAAGACCTTCTGCAAATCAAAGCGGCCGTGTCGGCAGTCAAAGACGCCTCAACGGCGCAGCAGCTGGACTTACCGCTGATCGTATCCGTAACGGTGGAGACTAACGGTTCAATGCTGGTGGGCTCTGGACACCTATGCCGTCACCCTTGAGCCTGCTGCCGCCTTTTGTATGTTTCAATCCTCAGGCTGATTACTTTTCTATATAGGACAGGCAATAAACAACCCGCCGAATACACAAGGTACACGACGGGGCTTTCTTTACTTTCAAGTCTTTACTTTCAAGAGCTTTACTTTCAAGTCTTTACTTTCAAGTCTTTATTTTTCAGTTTCCCTTAATCGACGGGAGAAAATTCGTCCTTAGCTGCGCCGCATAGCGGGCACACCCAGTCGTCGGGCAGATCATCAAAAGAGGTTCCAGGGTCTACTCCGTTATCAGGATCTCCCTCTTCCGGGTCATAGATGTAGCCGCATACATTACATACGTACTTCTGCATTTTTCGCTCCTTTACAGTGAAATATTATTGATCCGCCCGCCATAAACCGTGGACGTTACAGTACTCACGCGCAGATACTTTCGATGCCTGAACACAAAACTCAGCAACCGGCTTATCACCAGGCTTGAGAAATTTCCGATAAGATTTTCCGTCTGCTATAAGCTCAATCCATTCAATGTAGTGTTTCTCTTCCATCGGATGCAGGGTGCTGCCGACAGTTACCTTGAAGCCATCGGATGTCTTTTCGATGAGCGGCACATGCTTTTCAGTAGTCGAATCCGCAGTTTTCTCATCTAGCAGGGTCATATTTTGACCGCAGCATACCAAGTCACCTTCGCCCGTGTGTAATACTTCTACAATATTACCACAGATCTCGCACTTGTAAATTCCATTTAATTTAGTTGCCATAAAGTCCTCCTTAAGACTGTTCTTTTTACAGTGTTTTCAAGAGTATATTTATAGTATATCTCCAAAAGCACCTCTTTGGTCTTACCAGTTTTCTCCGAGCAATTCAAAATAGCTCTGAGGATGGGCACATGCCGGACACTGTTGGGGTGGGGCCTGGCCTTCAAACAGGTAGCCGCAGTTTATGCAGCGCCATGTCACAGATTCATCACGCTTAAAAACCCGACCAGCTTCAATGTTGGCCCTCAAGTCATTATAGCGTTTCTCGTGCTGTTTTTCCGCAACCATCACCGCTTCAAAAACCGCCGCTACATCCGTAAAACCTTCTTCCCGTGCCTTGGCGGCGAAGGATGGGTACATATCGGTCCATTCGTAATTTTCACCTTCCGCGGCCGCCTTCAAATTGTCGGCGGTACTGCCGACTACACCTGCCGGGAAAGCCGCCTGTACTTCGACTTCGCCCCCCTGCAGGAATTTGAAAAAGCGCTTCGCATGTTCCTTTTCCTGATTTGCGGTTTCCTCAAAAATTTGAGAAATTTGCACTAAACCTTCTTTCTTTGCTTGGGATGCAAAATAGGTATACCGGTTTCTGGCTTGCGATTCACCAGCAAATGCGGTAAGTAGGTTTTTTTCAGTCTGAGTTCCTTTTAGGTCTTTCATCCTAACTCCTTTCAATCTTTCGTGATTAGATTCTACCTTACGGGAAGAATCATAATCAACAGGTTAAATAAAATCAAATTTTAATGCGATAAATTTGGCAAGTTTCAGCTTAAGTCGCGATCGTACATTTCGACAATTTGTTTCACTTGGCTTCGAATTTGCCGGCGGTAAGTTAGTGGTTCAAGCACTTCAACTGAGGTGCCGCACTGTATCAGACGTAAAAAAAGTTCTATTGAGTTTTCGACCTCGACCCGGCAAATAATATCTCCATTCTCATCCGGTTCTTCGGTTTCCAAATTTTTGTAATACAGATAACGAAACACGTTGAGTACGGACCGCTCGCGCATCCGAAGTTTCAGAGGAATCAAATCATAGCTTGGAGCAGGCCCATCATCACTTACCCGCCGAAAGGCTTTCAGGTTATCGGGAATAGTATAGGTCTGATCAAGAATCTCAGCTTCCTTTATGTCGGTTATATCAATAGTCTTTACTTCAGCTGTATGACGTAGCCGGCCTGTTACACTAATAGGCCGGCGGCCGTTGGACTGTTCACTAAAACCTATAAAGTAGGGAGCAAATTCGGTTTCTTCCTCTAAGCCGCTCTGCTTATCTACATGCTTTATTCTTACAATTTTGCCGGATACCCATGAATCGGTCAACGTTTCCAGGACCCGAATGTAAGCAGGGTCCTGCTTATGAGCCCCCAGCTCGATTGATTCTGCAACTGCATTGATGTTTTCGCTCATAGTCGGGGCATAAGTGCGAAGGTTACCGGCGAGCTTGCGAAGCCCTGAGGACATATGCGGATTTTGATATTCAGTGTGCTTGGACAGGAGTTCTGCAGACAGGTGAAAGGCCAGGCTCTCGTAGACGCTCAACTTCATCATATTCATTGATTCATCCTGGGAAACTCCAATTGCATAGTCATCTTCCCAGATATCAATTTTTTTCTTCAATTCATCCACATAGCGCCCGATTGTGGAACGGTGAACCCCCAGACGCCGGGCAATTTCAGCCCTCCGCATACCTTCGGGATGTGAGAGGAGTAGAAGTTCAAGCTGCATCAGTCGTTCATTTTTCCCCATACAAACAATTATTGTATGAGGAAAATGAAAAAAAGACAAGTGAGCAGCTATCTCATTTTGGATAGTGTAATTAGACTATCCAAAATGAGTACGCCTCCAAACGTATGAGATATATAAAATTTTGCAAAAGAATCTCATGCGGCATCGTAAATTCCGGAAGTCAAAAGACTTCCAAATTTAGAATCGCTGACAAGTGAGGTTATTAGTTATCGGGGCAGTTCCGTTTGCTGCTCTTCAGGGGTTATTTCCAGACTTTCCATTCCAATTCATGGGGTTCCAGTCTAAAAAGCGATCCTTTTCCCTCGTAGAAACCGTGTTCACCAATCAAATGAATATTGAAATCGGTATAGACAATTTCTCGCCCAAGCCGGGTATTACGAACAGTGGTGTTTGTTTTCGGAATAAGCCCCGCACCGCCGAAGGGGCTGGGTATGCCGCCCCGTACCGAATCAACCCGAACCTCAAAATTGGGCTCTAGGCCGATAAACTCGCCTAGTCCGTCCTTTCCTCGGTCACGTAAAGCCGCCATCTTGTCTGCAATTACTCGATGGGTGGTTCCTAAGCGGCGCACTTCCGCCTCGTCTTCTTCTAAAATTTCTACCAAATCTCTTTTATCGGTTCCAAGAAAACCATGCAGGGTCAATACCCCCGGCTTCATATTCTCCTGAACCTGCTTTAATTGCGGTGATTGTTTCATAACTGATTCTCCTAACCGAACTTGTCGAAATAGGTAAGTTCATCGGGAACACCCTTGTCCGAAAGAACCTTTATACAGGCATCTATCATGCCGGGGCTTCCACATAAGTATGCCTCTGTGTTCTCGCCGGACTCCATATGCCGTGCAACAACATCTGTGATAAGTCCTGTTTCACCTTCCCACTCGTCTTCCTCTTCAGGATCGCTGAGGGCCGGAATAAACTCGAAGTTGGGCAGTTCCTTCTCTAAGCGTCGCATCTCCTCTACCAGAAACAGATCCTTTTTGGATCGTGCACCAAAGAAGTACCGAGCCCGCCGGTTAATTCCCTTTTCCGCCATACTTAACAGAATGGATTTAATCGGCGCCATACCCGAACCGCCGGCGATAAAGATTATCTCCCGCTCGGTTTCACGCAGAAAGAAATCGCCGTAGGGGCCGTTGAAAATAATATCATCTCCCTCCTTCATGTAGTTATGGACATAGGTGGTGGCGATGCCGTTGGGCACAAGTCGAACCTCCAGCTCTACATGCTTTGTATCACTGGGGTTAGAGGCCACCGAATAGGCGCGGTACACCGGCTCATCGGTCAGTTCATACTCCGGTACTCTCAGCTGCACGAATTGTCCCGGCACCATACTTATTTCGGGAGGGTCGACTACCTCCAGGGTTACCTCTTTGATGTCGTGGGTGAGATCCCTGACCTTTGTCACCTTGGACTGGAACTCCTTTACGTTGAAGAGCTCCTCCGGAATTTCTAGGGACATATCATTTTTAACTTTAATCTGACAAGAGAGGCGCACATTCTCCGCTTGCTCCTCCTCAGAGATCCAGGGAAGCTCCGTCGGAAGATACTGGCCGGCCCCCTCCTTGACCGTCACCTTGCACAGACCGCAGGATCCGCGTCCGCCGCAGGCCGAGGGGATAAAGATCTCCTGCTCCATCAAGGTACCCAAGAGAGGTTTGCCTCCCTTTACGTCATACTCCTTATCGCCATTAATAGTAATCTTTACCTCGCCGTAATTGGCGATTGTGGCGTCGGCGATAACCATTAGAATTGCCAAGAAAGCGGAAATACCGGAGACCGCGCCGACACTTATCATTAATGCGGAAATCATGCTACCTCCTAACCTATCTGCAGCATTCCGGAAAAACCCATGAAGGCCAGGGCCATCATTCCGGTAATTATTAGAGTAATTCCTGCGCCCTCAAGGCCGTGGGGTATTCGGGCCCGTTTCAGTTTTTGACGAATGCCGGCCATTGCCAGAATTGCCAGAAACCAGCCTATTCCACTACCGAGTCCGAAGGTAATCGATTCGACAAAGGTGTAATCGCGGATCACCATAAACAGACTTACACCGAGGATGGCACAGTTGACAGTAATCAACGGCAGAAAAATTCCCAGAGCTGCGTACAGCACCTCAGACACCCGTTCGATTATCATTTCAACCAGCTGAACGAAGGCTGCGATTACAATGATAAACACAATAAAACGCAGGTACTCTATTCCTAGAGGTTCAAGAATTTTATAGTACACTACCCAGTTCAGCATACTGGTGCTGGTCATTACGAAAATAACCGCAACCCCCAGGCCGAAGGATGTTTTCAACTCCCGAGACACCGATAAAAAGGAGCACATGCCTAAATAGTTTGACAGGAGTATATTGTTGGTAAAGATAGCCGCAAAGAAAATCGCTATCGGATATGCGCTTTCACTCATTTAGCCGCCTCCTCTTCTTTTAGAATTGCACCCTTCACAACCCACACAAAAATGGCCAGCATGAAAAATGCCCCAGGAGGCATCACCATAATGGCCCAATTGGTCCACCAGTCGCCGAGGATGGTTATTCCCCACAGTTCACCGGTACCCATCAGCTCCCGGAAAAAGGCAATAACTATCAGTACATACGCATAACCGATTCCCGATGAAAGCCCGTCAATTAATGATAGTCCGGCACTGTTGTTCATGGCGAAAGCCTCGGCCCGGCCCATAATAATACAGTTGGTAATGATCAGGCCCACATACGGGCCCAGCTGCTGCCATACATCCGGCATATATGCCCTCAGGGTGATGTCTACAATAATCACAAAACTGGCAATGATTAAGGTTTCCGCCATCATCCTCACCCGCCCTGGAATCAGTTTTCTAAGGGCCGATATTGTTACCCCCGACAGGGTAGTGGTAAAAATTACACCTAAACTCATTATAACCGTGTTTTCAAGTTTATTAGTTACCGCCAGGGTAGAGCATATTCCCAATACCTGGGCAAACACCGGGTTGTTCTTTCCAAGCGGGTCTGTAAAGGTTTTTTTCATTTTTCCGCGTGTTGCCATTTTACTCTCCCCCCTGTTCTACTGTTTCCCGGGCCTCTTCGGCCGCTTTGTTGGCTATTTTAAGAACCGCCTCCGAGGTGCGCGAAGCGCCGGTTAATGCATCAAGCTCATCTGGTGAGTCCGAAGCGCCCTCAGCCACCAGTTGGAAGGGGCCGCTTTTCCCACGAAATTGCTCCTTATACCACTGTTCGGTTATGCGCGCACCCAGACCGGGAGTCTCGTTTTGCTCTACAAACTCTACCCCGGTAAAGGTTTCAAGGTCCTGCCGGAAACCGAAAATCGACACAATTTCGCCCCACAATCCGGCTCCTCGCACATACACCGCATAACCGGTTTCACCGGAGGGCAGTTCAACTCGAAAATAGTCCGGCTGCCCCTGCTCTCCACCGACCTCTTGTACACGATCTTCATAGATTTCCTGAATTTTCGGCGGGTTATCCCGGGGAAAATCTATGCCGGCGGCGTACAACACCGCCCGCTTCTGAAAAATCGATTCATTAAGCCGTACTCGCTCTTCTGTGGTAAGAAAAATCCCGGATACCGCACTTATAAACACCACCGTCAGTGCTACCATAAACAGGACCGGGTACACCCTGGTTGAAAACATGCTCTCCTGTTTCATGCCGTGGCCGCCTTCTCTTTTTTCTTCTTTTTCTGTTCCTTGATCAAATGATCAATTAACGGGGCAAACATATTTGCAAACAACAGGGCAAAGGTTACCCCTTCCGGCCAGCCGGAATAGACCCTGATAAGCACTGTCATAATTCCAAAGATAGAGCCGTAAATCCAGCGCCCGAGGTTTGTTGTCTGGGACGCAGACACAGGGTCGGTAACCATAAATACCGCCGCAAACAGAAAACTGCCGCTGAACAGGGCATACACAGGGTTAATCGCCCCCTGAATACCACTGTAGAAGAGTGCTCCATAGAGCAACAGAAACGATACGACCGAGGCTGCAATAAAATGCCAGTTGGCACTCTTCTTCCATACGATGTAGGCTCCGCCTAAAATGATCAGCAAAGCACTGGTTTCACCAAAGGAACCCACTAAATTGCCCAGAAACAGGTCCCTCAAGGCAAACTCAGCTCCCTGTGCCTGCTGAACTAGGGGGGTCACACTCGATACTGTATCAATAGAGGGAGTCCAAGCTGCAAAACCCCGCAAAGCGGTTCCTGCAACCGGATCAACAAAGCGTCCCGTCAGAGGAACGCCAAAACTGATATAGATAAAAGCCCGTCCGGAAATTGCAGGGTTAAACACATTCTTTCCGAAGCCGCCAAAGACCATCTTACCGAATACCACTCCAAACACAATTCCAACCACTGCGATCCAGAGGGGAATAGTCGGTGGCAGCGAAAGAGCGAACAAAAAATTAGTTACCAGCACCGAAGAGGTAACTTTCATCGAGTACGTCCGCGCCATAAGGTATTCGGTAAGAATACCAACCGCATTTACCACTGCAAGTACAAGGAGAAACCGCCACCCAAAATAATAGATAGCAGCTACTACCAAAGGTGTCAGAGCATACACTACTTTAAGCATGGGCGGTTGCATCTGCATAAACGAATTCTTTTTAGCATTCATACCCGTAATTATTAAGACTTTAAAACTAGTTGTCAAACAGGCACTTCCAAAATTGAATTACTTTTTGAAAGTTTTTTAATCCAGGCGGCACAATTTACGCATAATGTACGCAGTTGTCTCAAATTTCTTCGCTACAGCTAACGTCCTCAAAAGATTCCTGTTTTGAAAAATTAAGATAAGAATTCATTCTTTCACCCACATCTTTCAGTTGTGATTTTATATTTTCTATTACCACTTCTGTTTAGTAGTATATCAACGGGTTTCACAAGATAATGGTTATCTATGGATGCAAAGCAGTTAGGCCGGAATATCCGAAAATTCCGTGAAGAAGCAGGCTTGTCTCAGCAATCTCTTGCCGATCAGCTTAACATCTCCTTTCAACAACTTCAAAAGTACGAATATGGACAAAGCCGGATTACCGTGGAGCGGATGATAGAGATCTCCCGGATACTGAAAGTGCCGATAGCCCGGCTAGTGCCTAAATTGCCGGAAGACTCTGCACAGGGCTCCTACAGTGCTGAGAGTGAAAGCTTTGCACCCTTTGAGAGGGTACTTGTAAGTCCTGAGGAGACAGCTCTACTAAAAGTCTTCCGCAGAATTCATAGCCGGCGGGTGCGCAACATTCTTCTGCAACAGGCAAAAGCATGGGTTGAAGCCGAAAGAGATATGCTGAACAGAACTGAAAATTCTGAATAATTATAAACCACCTCATTTTCCCTCCATCTCCCAAATTTATGAACGTGCCCATTGATAGCTGCCTTATAGGACATATGTCCACCTGAAGCTAATAAAGGGTTTGCATATTTATCAATTTAATTCTTTCTAGTTTAAATAAATATTCACATACATATCCTTCATAAATAGGACCCATTTATCGGACTGTTGGACTATTTTCTTCTTGAAAAATCGCCACTTATGATTTACTCTACTTTATTAAACTTACAAAAAGGAGTAAGAAGAAATGAGAAAACTACTTGTTTTCCTGCTCATGGTCTCTCTTGCCGTTACTGCGTTCGCAGGCGGACAACAGGACGAAGGCCAAACAGCCGAAGCAGCTCAAGAAGAGCCTGCAGAATTTATTCTTGTAAACGGTACGGAGCCCGAAACCCTCGACCCGCACCTGATCTCAGGAGTTCCTGAGCATCGCATTTACATGGCAATTTTCGAAGGTCTTACAACCTACGATCCTGAAACAGCCGAACCGGTTCCCGGATTGGCCAAAAGCTGGGACGTAAGCGAAGATGGAACGGTTTACACCTTCCACCTGCGTGAAACTACCTGGAGCGACGGTGTACCTATCACCGCACAGACCGTTGTGGATTCATGGCTGCGCATGCTGGCCCCCGAAACTGCTGCACCCTATGCATGGTTCCCAAATATGTTTATTGCCGGGGCTGCAGAGTACAACGCCGGCGATGCCGATGCTGATGCTGTAGGGGTTGAAGCGGTTGACGACTATACCTTCCGCCTCGAACTGGTTGGACCACTTCCCTACGTACTGGGCGCCCTGCCGCACTACTCGTTTGCAGTTGTTCCCATGCACACAATTGAAGAATACGGCAGCAATTGGACCTCTCCGGAGAACTTTGTCGGAAACGGCCCCTTTACCCTTGAAGAGTGGAAACCCCAACAGGAGATCTCTGTGGTACCTAACGACACCTACTGGGACGCCGACGTTGTCAGCCTCGACCGGGTAGTCTATCTGCCGATCGACGACAACAATACCGGGTACAACATGTACCTCAACGGCGAAGCCGACTGGATGACCACTGTTCCTCTAGATCAGATGGATTCCGCCAAACTTCGTGACGATTATCACAACGCACCCTATCTGGGAACTTACTACTACACCATCCAGAATGAAAAAGATCCCTTCGATGATGCACGAGTGCGGAAAGCATTGGCAATGTCCTTTGACCGAAAGACTTTGGTTGAAAAAATTACTAAGGGCGGTCAGGTACCGGCAACTTCCATGGTTCCCGATATGGCCGGTTATCCGGGTGTCGAAGGCAATGGAATGAATGTTGAAAAAGCTAAAGAACTCCTGGCGGAGGCCGGCTACCCGAACGGCGAAGGCTTCCCGGAATTCGAGATTCTCTACAACACCAGTGAAGCTCACAAGAAGGTTGCCGAATACATACAGGAACAGTGGGCGGAAAACCTCGGTATCGAATGCGAACTGGTAAACCAGGAATGGTCCACCTGTCGTCATCAAGCCGACGACAGGGTGACTTCCAGGTTGCACGTGCAGGCTGGATCGGAGACTATCAGGATCCCAATACCTTCCTCGATATGTTCCTCACCGGCGCTGCCATGAACGGTGGTAATTTTGAAAATGAGCGCTATGACGAGCTGATAAACCAAGCGGCCCGAATGCCCGCCGGCGAAGAGCGGTTCGAAGTACTGCAGGAAGCCGAGAGCATTTTCATCGACCAGGAACAGGGTGTTATTCCCATTTATCACTACACGCACCAACAACATGATCAACCTCGACGAATGGGGCGGATGGTATGTAAACACCATGGACTATCATCCTCCCAAAGACATCTATAAAAAATAATAAAAATCATCCTTACAAGCCGGCAGTTCGCTGCCGGCTTTTCCCTTTTCTTTAGAATATTTTTTAGGCGACGGTACCATACGCTTTTACCTGCGCCATGTGGAGTTTGGAGAAAACCATGACGAAATACATTATAAGACGCCTGATAGGACTGATTCCCACGCTCTTCATTGTGGTAACTATCAGTTTTTTTCTCATTCGCATCGCCCCAGGAGGGCCTTTTGATGCTGAACGGCGCCCCCCGGAACAGGTTATGCAGAACATCGAAGCAAAATTTAACCTGAATGCGCCGCTGCACATGCAGTATCTCCGCTACATGGGAGATATAGTACGTGGAGATTTAGGACCATCCTTCCGTTATCAAGACCACGATGTAAATTTTTATATTGCCAATAGCTTGCCTAATTCCCTCCTGCTCGGTTTTGTTGCTCTGGGCTTAGCTCTTATAGCAGGAGTTAATGCCGGAGTTTTATCCGCCCTCAATCAAAACAGCTGGATTGATTATGTAGCCATGGCAATTGCCATAATCGGTATAACGGTTCCCTTATTCGTTATTGGACCGGTACTGATGTACTTTTTTGCCTTGCGATGGGATCTTTTGCCGACCTCAGGCTGGATTACCGGCAGATACGGCTGGATCACCATCCTTAATGCCCGCCATTACCTTATCTATGCAGCCCTTCGCGACCATAGCCCAGCTTTCCCGCGCCAGTATGCTCGAAATGCTGCGCAGCGATTTTATACGAACAGCCCAGTCGAAGGGCCTCAGAGATTCGGTTATTATAAGACGGCACGTACTCAAGGGCTCACTGCTGCCGGTAGTCAGTTATGTCGGCCCTGCCTTTGCCTCTATAGTAACCGGCTCGGTAGTGGTAGAACAGATTTTTCGCGTACCCGGCCTGGGGAGGTTCTTTGTCCAGTCCGCACTGAACCGTGATTACACCTTGATCATGGGGACGGTAATTGTGTATTCGGTTATATTAGTATTGATGAACTTTATAGTCGATATTATCTACTCGTTCCTCGATCCGCGGATTACATATAAATAGGGAGTTGAACCGTGAGCACCAATGAAAACAAGAAAGAGAGCCGTCTACAAGCGGGGCTGCAGTCCACTAATGAGTTCAATCAACCGTTAAAGGGAAACAGTCTATATAAAGATGCATGGCGCCGGCTTAAAAGAAACAAAATGGCCATTGCCGGATTGATTGTGGTAGCTCTTTACAGCCTGATTGCACTTTTAGCACCGGTTCTTCCGATCTACTCTTACAAAGAGCAGCAAATGAGCCATATCCATCTGCCGCCCTCCTTTTCCGAAACTGCGGGCGAGCAGATGCTGGAACGAAAGATTATTGAACTCACCACGCTGGCAGCCAAGGATGGACGTGTCGAATGGACCGAAGAGGACCAGAGGCTGATAGACCAGACAATCGAAGAGGCCCGGGAAAGATACACAGATCCCTCCTCCGCCGGCGGTGAAAAACTTACTCGAAAGGAGAAGGATGCAATTGCCGATGCCGAGCGCTCTGTGCGACGGGCACGGCGTGACATCGCTGTTGAAGAAGGCCGGGTAAGCCTCAACGAAGAAGAAAAGGCCGAGCTGGAAGCAATGCACCGGCAAATAGCTTCTGAAACAGAGGTAATCGACGGCGAAGAGGTTAAAGTGCATGAGCGCAGGTACCTCTTTGGAACCGATTATCTGGGACGCGATATGCTGGCCAGAACTATCTGGGGCGGCCAGATGTCGATTGCCATCGGGCTGATAGGTGGAATAACCTCTGTGCTCCTCGGCCTGTTTTTCGGCGCTATTGCCGGCTATGTGGGCGGTAAAACCGATTATATCATTATGCGTATAGTCGACATCATGTACAGCATGCCGTATATGATGCTGGTGATAATTCTAATGGCCCTGTTCGGCCGCAGTATCCTGCTTATGTTCCTAGCCCTTTCTTTAGTAAGCTGGCTTACGGTCGCCAGGGTGGTACGTGGACAGATCATATCTCTAAAGAACTCAGAGTATGTTGAAGCGGCCCGTTCTATGGGCGCAAGTTCAACCAGAATTATTTTCCGGCACTTGGTCCCGAATACTTTTGGAATCATTATTGTATATACTACCCTAAGGATTCCCGTATTTATTCAGATGGAAGCGTTTCTCTCCTTTCTAGGGCTCGGTATTTCAGCCCCTTATGCATCCTGGGGTTCTCTAATCGGAGATGCGGTAGAGGGGATGCGGGCCTACCCCTGGCGCTTGTTCTTTCCAGCCATTGCTATGACAATCTTCCTGTTCGCCATGAACTTTCTAGGCGACGGACTGCGGGATGCATTCGATCCGCAGAGTAAAAATAAACTGTAAGTTTCAAGAGAGGAACGACTACATGAGTGAAGAAAAGCTACTACAAGTCGAAGACTTGAAGACATACTTTAAAACCGACGAAGGGACAGTAAAAGCGGTCGACGGAGTCTCCTTCTCCTTAGGACGCAAGGAATCGCTGGGAATCGTAGGAGAATCCGGTTCCGGTAAATCGGTGACTAACCAGTCATTGCTGCGCTTAATCCCGTCACCTCCCGGCAAAATAGTGGGGGGAAGTGTAAAACTGGAAGGGGTAGATATCCTAAAACTGCCTAAATCGAAATTAAGGAATATCCGTGGGAACAAGATCTCTATGATCTTTCAAGACCCAATGACCAGCCTTAACCCCTTTTTAAAGATTTCCACCCAGATGATCGAAACAATTATGCTTCACCAGCATGAAGATAAAAAAACCGCACGGGAGCATTCAATTGAAATGCTGCGGATGGTGGGCCTCCCTAAGCCGGAGAGGCGCATCGACAACTATCCGCACCAGTTCTCCGGTGGTATGCGACAGCGCGTAATGATCGCAATGGCCCTCAGCTGCAAACCCCAAGTGCTTATCGCCGACGAGCCGACTACCGCGTTGGACGTGACTATCCAAGCCCAAATTCTGGAAATTATGCAGGACTTGTCCGATCGTCTCGGCACCGCCCTAATAATGATTACCCACGACCTGGGAGTGGTGGCCGGACTGTGCGACCGAATTGCGGTTATGTACGCCGGTCGAATTGTAGAAGATGCGGACACCGAATCGCTGTTTGAAGAGCCGAAGCACCCCTATACCCAGGGACTAATAAGCTCTGTACCCCGTCTGGACAAAAAAACCGGCAAAAAGCTGTCGTCTATTCCTGGACAGCCACCAAACCTTATCGACCTGCCGGATTGCTGCCCCTTTTACCCCCGCTGTCCACACGTCATGGATATTTGTAAAATAAGTATCCTGTCGAGGTGAAGCGAGGTAAAAACCGAAGCCGGCTCATCCACCCGCAGAGTCAGTTGCTGGCTCTATTCATGAGGAGTTTGAATACATGAAACATGATGTGTTACTAGAAACAAAAGATCTTAAAATGCACTTCCCGATCGAAGATGGAATCACTTTTGAACGTAAAGTCGGGGCAATCCGAGCTGTGGACGGGGTGGACCTTACCCTGCGTAAGGGAGAAACCCTTGGCGTTGTCGGTGAATCGGGCTGCGGTAAATCTACTACCGCCCGCGCAATTTCTCAGCTGTACCAGCCTACTTCCGGTGAGGTAATTTTTGAGGGTACCGAACTGACGAAACTTAGCCAATTTGAGCTGTTAAAGACAAGACGTCAAATTCAGATGGTGTTTCAAGACCCGTATGCTTCACTTAACCCCCGGATGATAGTAAATGATATTATTCGTGAGCCCCTGGACATCTACCGGAACCGCCGGCTGCTGGATATGGACCGCAAAGAAATGGAAGCAAAGGTAGAGGATCTGATGGAACGGGTCGGCCTCTCCCGTAACTTCAAAAACCGGTATCCCCATGAGTTCTCCGGAGGTCAGCGCCAGCGCATCGGCATTGCCCGTTCACTGGCGCTCAATCCGCGGGTAATTCTGGCGGATGAGCCGGTCAGCGCCCTGGACGTGTCTATACAGGCTCAGATTCTGAATCTGTTCCTCGAGCTGCAGGAAGAGTTCGACCTCACTTATATGTTTATTGCCCATGACTTATCGGTAATTGAGTACGTCAGTAACCGGGTTGCCGTGATGTACCTTGGAAAAATTGTGGAAATTGCCGAGAGCAAGAGCCTCTATAAACAGCCCCTGCACCCCTATACCAAGGCGCTGTTCTCTGCAGCTCCGATTCCCGATCCAAAGGTAGAGCGTACCCGGAAGCGGATTGTACTGGAAGGGGACGTTCCCGCCCCGGATCAAGAGCGCTTCGGCTGTTATTTTTATGACCGTTGTCCGCACCGGATGGATGTGTGTAAAAAGAATGTTCCGGAACTACTCGATGTGGATACCGACCACAAGGTAGCCTGCTACCTCTATTTTACCCAGGAGCAGAAGTCTCGGCTGAACTAACAGCTCCGCCGCCTAAACCATTAGGCGTAAGCCACCGTTCAAACTTCTGAGTGGTAGGGAATACCCATGAAGTCGGAAATTTCGGCGGCCTTGCTCTGCAGGGCCGCCCTGTTTTTGTTCTCGGTTATTTCAATGTCCTTTTTCTCACCGCTGTTGAAAACCAAACTGAGAGTAAGCAAATCCTTCTGAAAAAAACGCCTTTTCTTTATCTGACCGGAGCCTTCCTGCTGGGAGTCTCTCTGGCCGACGGGAACACTTCCGGTGCGGAAGGCCTTCACCTCCAAACTTTCAATATCTGAAACGGAGTAATTCTTACGGACGGCAATTAGCAAGAGCCCGTGCCGATGCTCAACCAAGCCATCATGCTTGTGAAAGTACCAGCTTTCATTGTACAGGGCTATCCCTGCAAAAACCACAATTAGAATCGTGGGGACCAGACCTCCCCCCTCTTGCGAAGTACTTACCTGCATGCTCGCAAAGATAATGGCTGCAAAAACAGCAAATGCCGCCCTAAAACCCCAATGCAGTTTTAGGGCAAGGGTCTGTCCATCAAGTTCTTTTATTGCAAATGTCAGTTTGAACATGTTGTATCCTCGACATCTACACTTAGAGAATAACGACGTCCAAATTCCCGGAAGCCCCGCTCCTCTAAATCGTCCTGCAGAAATAGGGTCTTTCCAAGCAGCTCAATTACAATCTGGCTAACCCCGTTCCTGGCGGCGATTTCTGTGGCTCGGTCTATAAACAGGCGCGAAAGCCCTAGTCCGCGAAATTGGGGCTCAACATAGATATACCGCAAATCCAATACTGTACTGTATTGTGACGCAACATAGGTACCCAGGATACAGCCGGCGAACTCTCCCAGGGGCGTCTCGGCATACAGGACCTCTTTATGTTCATCCTCCCGGCAGCCATTCAATTCTGTATCAAGCAAATAATCTTTCAGCGCCACAGAAATGTCCTGTACCGATTCATTTTTGGCCTTGATAGCCGTCTCTTCAATTTTGTCTTTCCATCGCCCCATTCCACTCTGGATGAGAAAATCGCTTAACACAAGATCTTCTGTTTCCTCCGGTTCTTCGCTCAGTCGACTTAAGGCTACCGAATCGGTGACAGCTGCATACCAATCCCACACCACTTGACGCATCTCCCGCTCTTTAAAGGTAAACCACTGCCGTTCCAGGGGCTCATACCGCTTCAATACATCCTTAAAACGGCGAAAGACACCGCGCCCGCCGTTCAAGGCATCCCGCATCTCCTGCCGGTAAATAGGGTTTTTGATAAATGCAACAAAGCGCTCCATTAAATAGAACCCGTCAACGGGACGCCAATTCGGCAGGTCAACAAACCGCTCTTCACTCTCCTCCTGCTCCGTGACAACCGATTCATTGGAGTGAACTAAAACTCCCTCTTTGAGATCAAACAGATAATCCGCCTGTTGATTCTCCATTCCGAAGATTATCTGGTCGATTACCTCTTCTGTCAGCTCCGCCGGACGGATTTCTTTATTCTCTGCCATATGTACTGATCTCCTTATTTGGGAAGAACTTCATTCTTCTGTAATTCCTTCATTGTTTCCTCAACTTCCTCAATTTTAACCAGCCGGCTCTGTCGAGTGTAGCGATTATAAAACTCTACTGTATCCTCGCGGTTGCGTTTTGAAGATAGCACAATTCGATAGGGTATACCCAGAAGCTCCGCATCCTGAAATTTTACCCCCGGGGACTCTTTACGATCATCTAAAAGAGTGTCTGCATGAAATTTTTCGTATATGTTATCCACTTTTTGCCGTACTGAGTCGCTCTTACCAATGCCCATTAAAAAGAACCGGTACGGTGCCAATTCGCTGGGCCACAGGATGCCCCGTTTATCGTGCAGTTGCTCTGCAATAGCTCCCATAAGACGACCGATACCAATACCATAAGAGCCCATAAAGGGATAAACCTTTTTGCCATTCTCCTCTTGAAAATAGAGTCCCATGGAGCGGGAATAAAAGTCCTCCAGTTTAAAAATATTACCCAACTCCAATGCCCGGATTTCTTGCAATGAACCACCGCACTGAAGACACTTGTTCTCAGGCTTTATCATGGAAATGTCCGCCACATGAGAGGACTCAAAATCACGTCCAAAGTTCGCATTTTTTAGATGTACCCCCTCTTTATTTCCGCCGATTACCAAATTAGTAGATTTGGCTACCGTACCGTCCACTACCAGCGGCATAGAACTGTTCAGATCAATCGGGGAAAGATATCCGGGAACAAACCCTAGCCGCTCAACATCCTGCTGGTCGGCCTTCTCAAGAACCGGCTCACCCAGAAAGCGGGCAAGCTTCTCTTGGCTCACCTCGTGATCTCCTCTGACCACAGCCATCACCAAGCCACTCATGGTTTTAAAGATCATTGTTTTTGCCAGCTTGTGTTTCTCGACCCCAAGAAAGAGTGCAAGCTCTTCCATTGAAGTGCAGCCGGGAGTATCAACCGACTCAAGCTCCAGGGGAGTATCGGTATGAAAATCTTTAAGTCCCATCGCTACGCTTTTGTTAGCCCGATACCCACATTGAGGGCACTCAACCAGCAGGTCATCTCCAATACTGCTGGGAACCATAAACTCAAAGGCCTTCTCCCCCCCCATATAGCCGACACCAGATTCAGCAGGCAACACATCCAGACCACAACGCTCAAAAATTCGCTGATATGCTGCAAATACCTTAGGAAAAAAATTATTCAAATCCGAAGCAGAACGATGGAAAGAATAGGCGTCTTTCATCAGAAACTCTTTTGTGCGAATTAGGCCGTTTCGTATACGCTCTTCGTCTCTAAATTTTATCTGAAACTGATACATAAAGGCGGGCAAATCACGGTAAGAACGAAGCCCCATGCGCACTAGGTCAACAAAAGCTTCTTCGTGGCTGGGTGCTAATACCATATTGTGGCCGTGGCGATCTTGAAACCTCACCATATCATTGCCCACCAGCCGGTCCCGCCCGCTCCTGTGCCAAAGCTCAATCGAGTTTACCAGAGGGACACTAACCTCCTGACCACCTAAGGCCTCTATCTCCTCACGTATAATCCGTTTGATATTCCGCACTACCCGGTTTCCAAGGGGCAGGTAAGAAAAGAGGCCGTTCCCATTGGAACGAACAAATCCACCGCGAAGTAAAAAGGCGTAACCCTCACTCTTTACCCCATGATGCACGTTACGCAATGTTTTCCCGAATAGCTGAGTATATTTCATATTGACCCCATAATACTTTGCACAAAATATGGGGTCAAGCTCTTATGACCCGTCCGTTCTAAAGTCCAAGTTAAAGTATAGGCTTTACTCTCCTCTTGACCTTAAAAATTTTGTATCTGAATTTTTACTTAAATTTTTCAAATTTAGAACTCCCGTCTTGATTTTCTTTTGAATAAATAAGATAGTACAGCTATCTAAGATAATAAATTATCAATATCTTGTGGAGAGGTAATTATGAGTACAATTGAATTTATTGAGGCTCGTGAGATACTTGACTCACGTGGTAACCCCACTGTTGAAGTAGATGTATTTCTAGAAGACGGTTCTATGGGCCGTGCAGCGGTGCCCTCCGGCGCTTCTACCGGCGTACACGAAGCGGTAGAACTAAGAGACGGTGATAAAGGCCGTTTCATGGGCAAGGGCGTACTGAAAGCCGTAGAAAACGTAAACAACATTATTGCACCCGAACTGGTCGGCTTGGATGCCATGGATCAGGTAGATATAGACCGTACCATGATCGAGCTTGACGGTACTGATAACAAAAGCAAATTAGGTGCGAATGCCATCCTGGGAGTTTCTATGGCCAGCGCCCGAGCAGCAGCCGATTTCCTCGGTCTGCCTTTATTCAAGTATCTGGGGGCTTACTGCGCCAATCAGCTACCGGTTCCCATGGCAAATATCATCAATGGTGGTGAGCATGCGGACAACTCGGTAGACTTTCAGGAGTTTATGGTTATGCCGATTGGTGCTGAATCTCTGCGCGGCGGCGTACGGATGATCACTGAGGTATTTCACAACCTGAAGAGCATTCTGAAGGAACAAGGCTACAGTACCGCTGTAGGCGATGAAGGCGGCTTTGCACCTAATCTCAAATCTAACGACGAAGCGGTTGAAGTAATTATTAAGGCAATCGAAAAAGCAGGGTATAAACCTGGAGAAGAAATTGCAATCGCCTTGGATCCGGCTGCCTCAGAGTTCTACGATGAAGATAAAAAGAAATACGTATTCAAGAGTTCCGATGGGAGAGAACTCAGTTCAGCAGAGATGGTTGATTACTGGGCTAACTGGGTAGATAAGTATCCCATCATCTCAATTGAAGACGGGATGGCCGAGGATGACTGGGACGGCTGGAAACTGCTTACCGATAAAGTCGGCGACCGCTGCCAGCTGGTTGGTGACGATCTGTTTGTGACCAACACCAAGCGTTTGAAGCAGGGTATCGACAAGGGAATTGCAAACTCCATTCTTATCAAGGTAAACCAGATTGGAACCCTCACCGAAACCTTCGAAGCCGTTGAAATGGCAAAACGGGCCGGATACACCGCAATCGTCAGTCATCGCTCCGGTGAAACCGAAGACAGCTTTATTGCAGACCTGGTGGTAGCGCTGGGAACCGGACAGATCAAGACCGGTTCGTTGTCACGTTCCGATCGTCTGGCAAAATATAACCAGCTTATGCGAATTGAAGATTTCCTTGAAAGTGTTGGTGAGTACCCCGGCAAAGATGCTTTTTACTCGATCAATAAGCTCAAATAAGGGCCTTTCAGAACTAATCTCACATTTTGTAAGATAGAGCTGCCGATTACATATACGGCAGCTCTTTTTTTTGTGCGGCTTTTAGGTTGAGTTTTTAGGACAGCATTTTATGGTGGGTATCCTGTGGCTCAAAGTCCATTCTGCGGCTCCGAGTCAATAGGCAACTGAAAACTGGGTATATTTTCCGGTATAAGCTGTGCGATTTACATTTACATTTACAATATGGGCGCTGGGCGGCCCCTTGTTACACCACTTGATGAATTCATCTACCCGTTCACGGTCACCCTCACAGAACACAGTAACCGAACCGTCATACTCATTTTTTACCCAACCCGTCACATTGTATCGCCGGGCAGCTTTTATGGCGGAATAGCGAAAGCCCACACCCTGTACCCGGCCTTCAATGTTGATTTTACACGCTATTTTTCTGTTTTCTTCCGTCTGCATATTACAAACTCTATGGAAACAGCTCTTCTATTCGACTAGCTAACTCTTTATAGTCAAATGGTTTGTACATAACTTCAAAGGGTATGGAAAATTCGGGACGTAAAAAGCCGCTGGTTATAATTACTTGCTTGTCACTACAGAAACTAGCAAGAAATTTGATCCAGTATTCGCCTCCAAAAATATCCATACGGTAATCGGAGATTATGACTGCTATATCATGATCTAACAGCTGCTTTATTGCACCCACTCCATCGGAGGCAACCAACACGGAGAAACCATGATTCTGCAGGTAATCCCGTAGAGTGAGCCGTATTGCATCCTCATCTTCAACAATTAGAATGTATTTAGTCTGTTTTTCAGCCATCAGACCCCTCGCACGGCCAAAAGGTCCTGCATCGTCTTGGTAAGATTGTCAAAATCGAGGGGTTTAGGAAAAAAGGCATCTGCCCCTTCTGAGAGTATCTTCTCTCCTTCACTCTCTTCATCTAAGCCGCTAATTGAAATAATGAGAGGCGAGGCCAGATTCGTATCACTTTTAATTTTCCGACACAAGGAGTGGCCGTCTATGCCCGGAAGATCAATATCAAGAATAATAACCGAGGGTTTTTCTTCACTTAGAAGACGTCCGGCTTCGAAACCGTCAAAGGCTTGATACACGCTGTGTCCATCAAACTTCTTTTCCAGGATGTTTTTAAGCATTTCGTTGAGGTCCTGATCATCATCCACGATGAGAATCTTCTTGCTTTTCTGCCCTGTTATTTCCAGCAGCTCGCCAGGTACGCGCATACCACGGCTCTCCAGAAACTCAAGCAGATCCTCAGCATAGATACGGTATTGTCCGCCCGGTGTAGTGAATGCCTTGAGATGGTTGTTTTTAATCCAGTTAATTGCGGTTTGATTCACAACTCCGCAAATGTTTGCCACTTCAAGCGCGGAGAAAATTCTTACCTTTTTTCCATTTTTTGCCATTTTGTATCCTCTCTTTTTTTACACCAATCAGATATGAATCATTGTAACAAAAATATCCAATATGTCAACGTAATTCGTCATAATATTGAAAAAATTTGCTAATACTGTAATTATTTATCTGCTTCCACGAAAAACCGCGATACAGCAGCATCCTAATAAACTTATCACGATCGCCCTGTGATTTCTTGATACTTTTTTCTGTTGCCTGCTCCAGTGCCTGTTGCCTAGCTTCCGCACTATATTCCCTGGAAAGCACATCTTCAATAATCTCATCGGCAACCCCCTTTTGCGTGAGTGCCGCCTTCAACTTGGTAGGTCCTTCAGATTTTCTACGGATGCGGTTTCTAATCCAGAACTCTGCAAATCGACGATCGTCCAATAATTTAGAATTCTGATATGCGTCCAGGGCCTTGGTTATGGTGTCCTTTGAAAATTGGCGTTTCTGCAGCTTGTTTGCTAACTCGAACCTCGAGTGCTCACGCCGGCTCAACAACTCCGCCACCTTGTATTTGGCTGACAAGAGCTCATCAGCAGCACTCAACTGTTCAAGGAGTACATCATCAACTTCTAAATCAATTCGAAGGTGAAGCTCCACCAGCGTATAGGGGGGGACAAAAAAAGAGGAGCTGTCGGAGAGGAGTACTTGTACATACTCCCCCGAAGCTCCCTCTTTGAATGCGGTAATGTGTGGGTTAACGTTTTGAGAACTGGAACTTTCTGCGTGCACCACGCTGACCATACTTCTTACGTTCAACCATACGTGAATCTCGGGTCATAAAACCGTTGGCCTTCAGCGAAGGCTGATTGGTTTCGTCGTACGCTACCAGCGCACGTGAGAGGCCGTGTCGGGTTGCTCCGGCCTGACCGGTAGGACCACCGCCTTTTACATTTACCATCACATCAAACTTAGTCAGCGAATCAGTTGCATCCAGGGGCTGCTTCACCACATAAGTGAGCCCCGGGTTCTTAAAATACTCGCCGACATCTTTGCCGTTTACTACAATTTTACCGTTACCTTCACGGAGAAATACCCGTGCTACGGAGGTCTTTCTTCTTCCTGTTCCTAATGCAAGATTTGCTTTGCTATCCACGTTTATCTCTCCTTCCTCATATTTCCAGTTTTTCAGGCATCTGGGCGGTATGGGGATGACTGGGCCCCGCATATACCTTCAGATTTTTGTAGAGCTTGCGTCCAAGGGGGCCTTTGGGAAGCATTCCCCATACAGCCCGTTCCATTGGATAGACAGGCTTTTTCACAATCATTTTCTCAAAACTCTCTCCGGTAATACCACCGGGATACCCGGAGTGCCGGTAATACATTTTTTGGTTTGCCTTGCGGCCAGTCAGCTCGACTTTGTCGGCATTGATCACGATTACATAATCACCCATTTCCTGATGATTCATGAACTCGGGCTTATGTTTTCCTCGCAGAACCGATGCAATTTTTACTGCCACCCGGCCAAGCCGCATACCAGTTGCATCTACCACATACCATTTCCGTTCAATCTTATCAGGTTTTACATTAATTGTCTTCATACCCATTCCTCTATATTAAACTTTACGCGTGTATTACTATTAAGAAAATAGTCGAATACGACTATTTTTCTCGTTTCGGTTGCCGCACAGCGGCATGCGAAACTATCTAAAGACGTAGACAAGTGTGGAGCATCTTTTCATATTTCGATGTGAATGTCAAGACCGAGGGAAATAACGGGGGTCGGCCTTTCTGATTATCTCTCTACCTTGTCGTTAGATACGGAGACTTCATTCTCCTGTGTATCCGCCTCTGCTTTCTCCTTCTTCTCTTCTATTCTATCGCGTATATCGGCAATTCCAATCAGTACTGCAACTAATCCGATAAACAATGCTAACACAGGAATGCCGCCTTGCAGAAAATCTATCACATAGGGCCACCATTGCAAAGCCCATTCAAAAGGAAGCACGGAGTATACGGTGAACAATAAAATCAGAATACCTATAATCAATGCCGTCATACGCTTCTCCTCTCTTGTGTTACCCCTATAATATTCATATTCTGTTCAACGTCAATACACCAGAGCTGCTATTCACCATGTCTACTGCGTAAGAGCATGACCAGAAAGCCGATACCAAACAGCAGAAGGGGTAAGTTCCTAAGAATAACCTCGACTCTGATAAGATCCGGGTAAATAAATACGTTGGAGGAGACAACACCAAATAACTGCAGGGTTGAATAGATAATCTCGCCGTATTCAACGATTACTCCCATAATTACCAACATCCAGGCAATATCACGGGTTTTCGCCCATAAGAGTATCGCCAGAAAAGTGGCGACAGCCCCAGCAGACAGCCGTACAATAATACTGATAAGATCTACCGTTTCCATGGCTACTCCTTTTTCTAAAACTCTATTTCCTAAAACTCTTCCGCGATTTCCTCTAACGAAGCATATTCGGGAATAAATTGGGCGGTTTGTCCGGTTTCAAAACGAACAAATACCACTACATGACTTCCGTTATGGGTCGTTTTCCACACTACACCGGCGCCATACTCATCATGATACACACGGGTACCCTTTTTCCACTCCCGGGCTTCTTCAGAATAATCCAGCAGCACCGCCGATCCCCTGACCGGGGAGGGAATATCGTGAATCTAACTCAACTTCAGCCTCGGGCAGTTCGTTGAGAAAGCGGGAGGGCATCTGGAAGTTGGTTTTTCCCCAAATCATTCTCTGGCGACAGGAGGTAAAGTAGAGTTCATTTCGAGCCCGGGTGATGCTTACATAGAAGATTCTCCGTTCCTCTTCAAGCTCATCGTCTTTTTCATCGGGACGGCTGGGAAACAAACCATCTTCCATACCAGTAATTATTACGCGGTCAAACTCAAGCCCCTTGGTGTTATGCATGGTAATCAAGGTCACTCCCGGCAGAGCTGCCGGATCATCCTTAGCTATCCGGGAGCGGTCCAGCTCAAGATCTTCCAAGAACCGGCTTAAACCTTCCATTCCACCGGAGTAGTCAGCGGCGGCACTGACCAGTTCTTCTAAATTCGCTACCTTTTGAGTAAGTGCTATCTCATCCTGCTTGCGATGATACTCAAGTATGCCGGATTTTCTTACGGCGGTATTGATAAAATCCGACAGAAGTTTTTCGGTAATCCCCTTCTCAAGTTCCTGTAGATAACCCAGCACCTCTTCAACACCCTTACGGCTGCGTGAGGAGAGGGCGGGGGCCATGCGCTGCATTGCAGCAATTAGGTCTCCGTCTTCGCTCACCGCCTCCTCAATAAGGGATGAAACGGTTTTTGCCCCGATACCACGGGCGGGTTTATTTACGATCCGCCGAAAGGCTACCTCGTCATTATGATTTACAAAAAAACTAAGCAGCGCAAGGGCATCCTTTACCTCCTCACGGTCATAAAACCTAAGGGAGCCTACAATCTTATAGGGGATTCCCTTTTTTACAAAACAGGTTTCCAGGCTTCGCGACTGGGCGTTGGTTCGATACAGGATTGCTGTGCCGGCCATATTCCCATCTTCCAGCAGCCGGGCGCAGTATTCCGCTTCTTCGTCATGATTACGCAGAAAGGCAACTTTTGCCTTTACCCCCTTTCCCTGACTGGTCCAGAGGGTTTTTCCCAGGCGCTGACGGTTATGGTTCACTACATGAGAGGCTATAGAGAGGATTCTTTCAGTCGATCGATAATTCTGCTCAAGACGGATAATTTTAGTGTTTTCAAACTCATCGGGAAAAGTGATAATATTGCGCACCTCAGCCCCACGAAAGCGGTAGATTGACTGATCATCATCGCCTACCACACACAGGGATGTCTGAGGACCATACAGAAGCTTCAGCAGTTCATATTGGGCTACATTTGAGTCCTGATACTCATCCACCAAAATCACCTTAAATCGGGAATGCATTCGACGCTGAACTTCCGGTTCCGACCGCAGCAGTTCCACCGGACGAAGGATTAAATCGCCAAAATCAGCATTCCCAATCTCGCGCAGCCGGTCCTCATAACGGGTATACATCTCCTGCAGACGCGGGTCGCTGCTTATTTGAGATAGATCATCCCCAGGACAAAGCGCGTAATCCTTGGCCCGGCTTATCGTACGGTTGTAAGTAGACAGCTCGCGGCGCTTGTAAGAGGGATACAAGCTGTGCAGCAGAGTCAAAGAGTCATCATCATCATAGATGGAAAAGTTACTATTCAGGCCCAGCAGATGGGCGTTGCGACGCAGGAGCCAAGCACCAAAGGAGTGAAACGTACGAACCATAACCCCATAGGCATTGGGGGCCATGGTCAATACCCGAGAATGCATTTCATCGGCCGCTTTATTAGTAAAAGTTACCGCTAAGATTGAGCGCGGATCGACTCCCAGCTGATTGATAAAATAGGCAATTTTAGTGGTAATTACCCGGGTTTTACCGGAACCGGCGCCGGCTAAAATGAGAAGCGATCGCCCCTCATGGAGAACAGCCTGCTTTTGCTCTTTATTGAGCACTTGCAAATAATTCGCTTCTTCCGTATTTTCCGATTTAGATGAGCTCATTCAGGGGCACCACCTCAAGATCGAAGTTATTGCGCTTTACAACCTTCATATCAAGCCAGTTGCCCGGCTGCACTTGATCGCTCAGTATAATGGCTGTTCCGTCCACCTCCGGGGCGTGCAAATACCCACGGCCAAGGGCCATAGCTTCCTCCGGAATAGTCTCTTCAACCAAAACTCGCAGCGGGCGCTGTACAAAACGGTCCATTTGCTTTGCGGAGACCTCCGACTGCACCTGCTCTAAAGCATTTTTCCTTAGCTGAGCTCGGCGGGAGATCAACTTGTCGCCGAAACCAGAACGCAACGAGTACGCCCGAGTGCCCTCTTCGCGCGAGAACAGGAATACGCCGGCCCAGTCAAAGCGGGCTTCCTGCTGGAAGCTCTGAAGCTGTTGAAACTCACGCCGGCCTTCGCCGGGAAAGCCAACCATCAGGGTCGACCGGATAACTGAATCCGGAAGCTCGTAACGAATCTGCTCAATAAGATGCAGATACTCTGAGGCGGTGCCGCTGCGGCCCATCCGCCGCAACACCCGCGTGGATCCGTGTTGAAAGGGAATATCAAAGTACGGAAGGATTCGCGGATCATCCTTCATGATCGATAGAATTTCGACGGGGAAATTATCCGGATGAATATACAACAGGCGCAGCCAAAAATCCCCGGACAGTTCGCTAATCTTCCTCAAGAGCAAGGGAAACTCCTGTTGTCCGCGATCGTTCCCGAAGGCAGCCAAGTCCTGGGCAATGAGGTTGATTTCAACAATCCCCTTTTGCAGGAGTTCCCGGATCTGTCGTAAAATTTCTTCGATGGGTATACTTTTAAGCGGGCCGCGGATAAGGGGGATCGCGCAAAAACTGCAGCGATGATTGCAGCCTTCAGATATCTTTACATAGGAAGAACCGGCGAAAGAAAAAAGCTGATCACGATAGGCGGGAGAATACTGCCAATCCGGTAAAGTGACCGGGCGCTCACCAGCCATTACCTGCTGCGACACAGTATCGATTTGCTGCAGATCATGATTGCCGAAAATACCGTCGACCTCCGGCAGCTGCTCCAGTAAATCCTTTCCATAACGCTGGGCAAAACAACCAGCCAGCAGTACCTTTTTTCCCGGGTAGGCTGTGCGAAATGAGAGCACCGTTTCTATACTCTCCTCTTTAGCCGGCTGAATAAAGCCGCAGGTGTTTACGATGATCAAGTCGGCCTGCTCGGCCTGATCAACATAGGTCCATCCCTTTTGCTGCAAGGTAGCGAGTAGTATTTCGGAATCTACCTGGTTCTTGGCGCAACCGAGACTCTCTATATAAAATTTAGCTTGGCTATTGTTTGACTGCATTAGTAAACCGGTAACATTCTCAACTCATAGCGATCAGCATCTTCATCACGCTGCCAACGAATCAGTTTAGTTGCTACCTCTCCGGGGCCGCCAAAGTTGATTTCTTCTCCAGCTAATTTGGCTTGGAAGGAACCGGCATTTGAAATCCACAACATCACTTCCCGGTCAACCTCTAAGCGGAGAGTATCGTTTCCATTAAAGTAGCGCTGCTCCCGACTCTCTCCATCTTTGCTATACCGTACCAGAGAATAGCCGCGGAAGGATACATCAATTCGAAATGCTTCAGGCTGTTCTGCGGTAATAATTGTTACCGGCGACTGGGTTCGAGACTCCACCGAAGTAGTACCCGTATCAGAAACGGTGATAGCCTCTGTCTGATTCTCTGTTGAAGATATTTCTTCGGATTCTGCTTCAGCGGTCCTCCCGAGGCCCCGGTCAAAACGCAGCACTGCTGTTCCGCCCTGGGTATCAATATCCTGGACCTTAATACTTATATCATTCCGATCATCCTGGGTAAGATCAAGCAGCAGCTCTTCACCCAAGGACGCTTTGGTAATTCCGTTTGGCGTAGTTAAGCTCACTTGCTCCCCAACCTCGGTTACCGTAATATCTATCCTTTCCTCGTTCAGGACCAGTCGTAAAGTCTGTCCTTCCTGAAACCGCCGCTCAACGATCTCCTCACCCATCTCATAACGGCCGGCGGACGTTTCGGCCTCCTGCTGCATTGTTGAGTTCTGCTGTGCCTCGGCCGCTTCAACCTGTCCGGAATCATTACTTAGCCAAAGGTAAGCTCCATACCCCCCACCGCCCACTACAGCGACGGCTAGGACAATTCCAAGTCATGCATGCTGAGGGAAGGGCCGACGTCTTCTTACCCTGAAGAAGCTCTTCCATGGGTACCGGCTGCTCTTGTATTTGCATATTACGGTACAAGTTTACCAGGCGTTCAGAATCGAGCCCCAAATAATCACTGTAATTTCGCAAAAATCCGAGCAGGTAGGTATCGCCGGGAAAAGCGGAAAAATCTTCCTGCTCCATCGCCAGAATAAAACGACGGGCGATATTAGTATCTCGGGCTACCTGGTCGGTAGAGTAACCCTTTTCCTCACGTGCTGTTTTTAACTTTTCACCTATAGATTCCATATTTTAATTTTCCGGTTCAAATAGAAAATTATCAACCTTATACGCCGACGGCGGCTCCTCAAAACGAAAACGGGTATCGGGAATATTCTGATTGGGTTGAATGCCTATAAAATCAAATTGAAAATTCTCGTACGCATCTGTTATACCAACCATTCGTCGTATCATCATATCCTTGTTCACGGACATCTCTATCTGCCGAAACCCTTCGCCGGGTGTACGCCATGCCAGCTTCAGCTTTCGTACCATCTCG
Organism: Spirochaetia bacterium; assembly: GCA_034520965.1. Classification (GTDB taxonomy): domain Bacteria; phylum Spirochaetota; class Spirochaetia; order DSM-16054; family Sediminispirochaetaceae; genus DSBN01. The sequence continues at coordinate 603,806 of JAXHMY010000001.1, forward strand.
TCCGAACCCTCTTCAATCGGTACCGGCTCCGGACCATCTAAAAATGCTACGCTGTAGTTCTGTTTTAACAGGTTTCAACCCCTGTTCGCTGGCCATGGTTTCCAGGGACGACTTTGAGTGACGAGTTATTTCCTGCCGCATTACTACATGATGCAGGGGGAGATACAACAGCATTTGAACACCATCTACTACCAATACCTGGTCCTCAGGCTCGGTAAAGTTTATCCGAAGAAGGTTTGGAGACTTATAGTAGATTTTCCCCTTTAAGACTTCCTCTTCCTTGGAAATAATAATATCGGCCTTATAATCATCAATAGTGCCGTAGTGTTCCGATACCGCCTCAAAATATTGTTCAGCGGTTAGTATATTCTGAGCAAACAGTGTCAACGGCGTTACGGCTGCCATCAAGACGAGTGCGGACAAGTAAATAGTTATCTTTTTCATCTGTTTCATCATACTCAATGAGGGGTGTTTGTCAAGGATGGGAGTAATTCCAAATTATTTGGAATTACTGGTCACTGGAGAGCCCTGTGTACTGCAGGGCTAAATATTTCAAACCGTTCTTGGACAGTTTTAGGGGCTCACCGCAGCTTGCACACACAAAACGCTGATTTTCCATATGTCCAGAGGCACATGCAACACAATACACCCTCCCACAACTTGGACAGATACCGGCCGGCATTTCTCCGGGAGGCTCTCCGTACAATCTCACTTGACTCTGCTCCGGTATATCAAGGGGAACCCACCACTCACGACCGCATTCAGCACATTCAAAATGTTCTTCCGTGATGTCCCGAATACGGCTTAACAGCTCCCGGGCTTCAGTTTTCAACTTAGTATCTAATAGCTGTTCAGCTTCCAAACGGGACACTTCCATAGCACCCGAGTGCAGAGCACTTTGGGCATGCAGAAGTTTCAGCTGCAGCGAGTCGGGATCCATATCCAGCCCGGCTCCACTTGCGGAAAAGGCGCGCTGATACTCTCCCTTCTCCATTGCAATTTTGGTAATGAGCTCGTAGCCCCTCACTGTCGGAGTCGATTCCAGTAGGCTTGCTAACTGTTCTTCGGCTCCATTAATATACCCCCCATCCCAGAGAGCCGCTGCAAGATTTTCTCGAAACACCGGTTCGTCCGGATTTAGCTGAACCGCACGACGGTACGCTTCAGTAGCATCTTCGAGGCGATCACTTTTAGCATACAAGTTTCCTATTTGGTTAAAAGAGGGCGCGTCTTGCTTATTGAATACTTCTAAAGCGGCATCCAGCCCCTCTGTATGAAATTTTACTTCCGAATAATTTATGACCACCTCGGTCTCTTCCGGCAGGAGCGAATAAGCATTTTCAAGTACGTCCCGAGCTGCTCCGTACTCGCCCTGCTCCATTTTTATCAGTCCCGCCAGATTATGCACCCAGCCGTCCTTTGGCTGCAGTTCCCGTGCCTTCGCAAGCGCCTCCGCCGGATCGCTTCCCATCAGATACTCACATTCAGCACGCTTGAGCCAATACAGATAAAAATCGGGAACACTTTCAATGGCCACATTAAAGCAGCGTACCGCCTCCGCATGTGCCCCCCGCTGCATATACAGAAGGCCCTGCAGAAACTCAATTTCACTTTCCGCCTCTCCCCTTTCAATCAGAGACCGAAAAATCTTCTCCGCCGCCTCGATACTGCCTTCCTGAAAGAGCAGTTTACCTCGAACTGCCGCCACATGTGGATTATCAGGATCGATCCTTTTAATCTGTTCAAAGATAAAAGGGAGCTCATCAAAGGCCTCCTGCCGAAAGAACAGCCGCGAAGCCTCCGCATAATACAAACCGGCTTGGGCTGGATCATCGCTGCGATCGAGAGCCCGGGCTGCATTCAAATGAAAAATCGGCACTTCACCATTCAGTTCAACCGCCTTCAGATACTTTTGGGCCGCCTCCGACCAACGTCCCATGGCATACTCCGCATTTCCATATAAATTCCAGAGCGGGGAATTCTGTGGAAAAGAATCAATAATCTGCTCCACATACCTGCGGGTCTCTAAGAAACGGTTTTGAAGGTACAAGAGATTGGCCTTTTCAAGTTTTGCCTCTGCATAAGATGAATCCTGCTGAAGACAGAGTTCAATCTGCTCAAGCGCCTCTTGGTACAGACCCAGGTTTAAATACGTCTCCGCAAGTATAAAAAGTCCATCTTTCTCGGGTGTACTTTGCTGGAAGGCACGGCGAAGCTGGACCAGCGCACCGGTAAAATGCCCCTGACCATACAAACGCTCAGCCAAGCGCAGCCGCTGCTGAGGGTCCACTGAAAGTACCTTCGTCCAGCGATCATACCATACCTCCACTTCCACAGGTCGGGACTCAAGCAGCATATGTGTAAGGGCAAACTCAGCATGCTGCCCCTGATCATAATTCTGTCCGGCAAACGCCAGTAAGCCGGTATCAAAGGACTCGTCGGCGGTTTCTGCAATCCATTGGTCATCAAGATAAAAGGAAAAGGAGGAGTTATGGGCAATAATACGAAACTTAAAGGATGAGGAAGTCTGTTGAAGGGGTATTTCCAACCAGGGAATGAGAGGGGTTGGATTTCCGTTAAACACCACATCAAAACGGAAATAACCTCTATTTGAAATGAGTGCGTAATAGTAATTTTCTTCATTGATATAACGAAACAGCAAGCCTGCGGCGGAGTGGCCGTTGTCAGGACTGCACTGGATCTGCATTTCGGACACAAAATTGCGGTAGCGATAGGGCGAAAAGAGAGCCCATGCAAATAAGTTGCTCCGCTTTAACTGCAAGCGCAGGGCAGCATGAGAATGCACAGCCCGGAAGGAGTCCGTATCCTCCTCTACAAAGCGCTTTTTGCTCAGTGCCGAAAAGTTTGATTTCCATTTCTCTTCGCCGAGAGCTCCCTCTTCAGGCGTGTTTCTCGACAGCTTGCTCAATATCCAGCGTAACATATGCATCGGTTAGTATACGCAGCTGAAAGCTTTACGTCCACCATGGTAGTTACGATTTTGAGAGGACATTTCGATATCCCTTGTCTGATGGGCATCGTTAGTGTAAATTGGGAAGCATGAACAGGATAAAGAATGATGAATCCCGCACCCGGAGTGTCTTCCTTATCATGGGAACGTTCATTCTGACCATTGCTTTGTATCAGAATATTTTTCTTGACCTCCCCTATTTCTACGCTCTGTTTTCACTTGGGATGTTTGTAATTCTTCTGGCCCTTTACAATGCCTTTGCTGCAACTAGCTTGTTTGAAAACTGGCGAGGTCGAGACATACTCATTTTTTCGATCATTCTGCTCATCAGCTGCGTAGGCATTGACAAACTGGGAATGTACTTGGGATATTGGGAGTACCCCCATTACGACAGCAGTGACGACTTGCGCAAGTATTTATTTGAATGGGCGGTTGCTCTACTCTACCACATGATAAGCCTTTTAATAGGCATAGAACTGTTTCAGAAAGCCAAACTGCATCAAACCAGTGCGTTTTTCCTGAGCATGCTGATAGTGGTTACCCCGGTAGGATTTTTAACCGAAATCCTAAATCTAAATGTGTACTCATGGCGTGTATTACGCATGCCCTTTTCGAATTTCAAAATCGGCGACTTTTTTCTCATTTTTCAGACCCTAGGGTATTGGTTAATGGCTTTAATCCCTTATGGGCTCTATCTGTTAATTGATTACATTGTAAAAAAAAGAAAAACAACAAAAACTATTATTGAAAGGGCAGGAATATAGCATGCATTCAAACAAGATAAAGGTACTCTCGGTCGGTGGTTCAATCATTGCACCCGAGGGGGTGGACAGCGATTTTCTAATGCGTTTTCGAAGGGCCATCAGCGAATATTTGGCAGAAGACCTTCAGCGAAAAGTTATTATGGTCAGTGGAGGGGGAATGCCCGCCAGGCTCTATCAAAAGGCTTATCGCGAAGTCGTACAGGACCATAACAGTGAAGAGCAAGACTGGATTGGAATTGCGGCGACTCGCTTAAACGCCCGGCTATTGAAAGCAGTGTTCTCGGAGCAATGCCTGAACGAGGTGGTAACAGACCCAACCGTTGTGACCGCAATGAAGGGACAAGTACTGGTAGCAGCCGGCTGGAAACCCGGCTTTTCAACGGATAACGATGCGGTACTGCTGGCCGAGAAGTTTGGGGCAGATACGGTGATCAACTTATCCAATATTGCAAAAATATACACAGCCGATCCGAAGCACGATCCTAATGCCGAGCCGATCGACCACATGAGCTGGGCGGAATTCCGAGCCATGGTGGGCAATGAGTGGACACCCGGGAAAAATCTTCCCTTTGATCCGGTCGCAGCCCGCCGCGGATCAGAGATCAATCTACGGGTTGTTTCGGCCGCTGGTGGTGATATTAAGAATATGCTGAATATTTTGTATGACCGTGATTTTATCGGCTCGGTAATAGGCCCGGAATAAATTCGCCCCGCTCCTGTCTCCGCTTTTTCAAAGTGCGTCCCCACGGACGCTTTTTCGCCCCTTTGCCCAGTTGCGTTCTCGCTCAAAGAGCTCTATAATCCTTCCTGAGAAACAGGAGTACCCCCGCATGAAATTAGTTGTTTTTGTGCTGAATACAGAGGAGCTGCTCGATGATGTGCTGGCCGCATATGTGGAAGCCGGTATCAGCGGGGCCACTGTGCTGGACTCGGAGGGTATGGGCCGCTACCTGAGTTATGAGGTTCCCCTTTTTGCCGATTTTAAAGAGTTCATGAAGGGCAACAAACCCTATAATAAAACTATTATTTCGGTGGTTACCGATGAAGATGCCATCCCGAGACTTCAAAAATTACTCGATAAAATAACCGGAGGACTCGACTTGCCCGGCACGGGCATTCTGTTTTCCGTACCGGTCGATTTTGCCGCAGGACTGATAGATCAAAACACTGCTGACGAAGGGGAGGAGAAGAAGTGATTTCAATTACAGGACTGCTTTCGCCGGAGTGTATCAGTCTCGAATTACATGAGAAACGAAAAAAACGGGTCATAGCTGAGTTGACCGACCTTCTACAGAGTGCCGGAAAGGTCGAGAACGGCAAGGCCCTCGCGCGCAAAATTCTCGAGCGCGAAGCTATGGCCTCTACCGGAATTGGCCATGGAATAGCAATTCCCCATTGTCTTACCAATCTGGTCGATGATACCGTGATGGCCTTCGGTCGAAGTACAAACGGAATCCCCTTCGATTCGGCCGACAACAAACCGGCACAACTTATCTTTTTGCTGACAGGGCCTCAAACGGCCACCAGTGAGCACCTCAAACTGTTGAGTAAATTAAGCCGATTGCTGACCGAACAACAGTTTCGCACCCAGCTTTTTGATGCATCCACAGCCGAGGAGGTTATCGAGCTGTTTCGCCGGGAAGAGGAGGTATAACCATGACCTCTTCTTTCAAGTGGGCGATAACCAGAATTATTCTCACAAGCCTCTACCTGTTTGCCGGCTGGCTGCTGTTTACCGGCAGCACCGCTACGCGATCGCTGCTGATGGGAGCCGGATTTTCCTTTCTGATCGCCCTCACTACCTTTAAACTCTTTATCGATGACGATGAAGCTGCCCGGCGTACCTTGCTGCCGAGGGTGCATTGGCTGCTTTTTTATGGAATTTTGGTGTTTTATAAGGTGTATGTCGCCAGCTTCCAAACCGCCTTCGCAGTGCTGCGGGGAAGGTATTATCCCCGGGTAGTTCATTTTCGTACTCGCCTTAATTCGGATATCGCCAGAAGCGTAATCGCAGGGTCTATCACTTTAACCCCCGGAACTATTACCCTGGAGCTGACCGAAGACCATTTAGTAGTACACTGGCTAAACGCTTCAACCACCCATAGCCGTTTTGCCGGAAATATTATCAAGGGTAGTTTTGAAAAACTGTTAAAAAGAGTGTGGGTGTAAGAATGGAATTTTCATTACCGGTAATTATAGATTGGACAATTGCTTTTTTGCTGGGATCCTGTATTGTCGGAATTATCCGCATCATAATCGGTCCCACCACAGCCGACAGGTTAACCGCCCTCAATCTGGTCGGTTCCCAGGTTATAGCTTTGCTGGTAGTGACGGCTTTGCGGGCCGGCTCGCCCGTATATTTAGATGTAGCCATGGTATATTCGGTCTTCGGATTTTTAGGAGTATTGGCTATTACCCGTTTTCTTTCTAAAAGGAGTAATTCGAAATGAGCTGGGCAGTGGTTATTTTCTTTATTCTAGGAGTGTTCTTCGCCTTAACCGGTCATCTGGGCTTGTTAAAAGCGCCGGATGTGTATACCCGCCTGCAGACATCATCAACCTGCAGTACCACCTCGGTCCTTTCAATACTGATTGCCTGCATGTTGTTATCCGGTATAAGTCCCTTCACGGGAAAGGTTGCAGCTATTACCATTTTTTTCATTATCACTAATCCTGTTGCAACCCATATAATCGCCCGCTATGCCTGGGAAGAGGGAATCGTTCCATGGAGGCGACAACAATGACCGATGTGTTTATCACCGGCCTGCTGTGTGTAGTCGTTGCCGCCGGAACCCTCTCGATTCTGTTCAAGGATTTATACGTCTCGGTAATTTTACTCTCGATTTTCAGCTTTTTATCTTCCCTGCTGTTCTACGTCAGCCACGCTCCGGATGTTGCTATAACCGAAGCTGCAGTCGGAGCAGGTATGACTACCCTTATCTTTGTCTGGGCGGTACACGCCTGCAGCACTCGATCCCCCCAGACAAAAGAGTTTCCGAAGACCGGCGGAATAAAACTGTCCGCCGGGGTGCTGATAGATGTTCTTTTGGTGGCGGCGGTCGGCATAGCCTTGTGTATCTTTTTACCTCCCCTCCAGGGGACACCAAGCTTTTTACGGGATTTTCTGTTTGAAAACGGATACAAGGACACCGGAGCGCTCAACCTGGTCAGCGCTGTATATCTCGGGTATCGAGCCTTCGATACCTTTGGAGAAACAATTGTGCTGCTGTGCGCAGTCACCGGTTCAATCTACTTTTTGTCCCGCGCACATTAATAACCGCGCCCAAAGCCCTGTGGAGGAATACCTCTGGATGAATAAAGGAGAAAGGCAATGCGTACAAAAACCGATATGCTGGATGTAGCTTCCCGAAAATTATCTCCCTATGTGCTTCTGTTCGGCTGTTACCTCATCAGCTATGGCCATCTCTCGCCCGGCGGCGGATTTCAGGGAGGCGTGGTGCTGGCCTCTGGTTTAATTCTGCCTGCCCTCGGCTGCAGAAGTGAGCGGAGGGAAGATCTTTTGTCTAACTTTGCCCTTAGTGTGGGAGAAACTGCCGGCTTTGTCTTACTGTTTTTGATAGGGGTGAGCGGAATAGCAGCTACCGGGTATTTCCTTGCAGACCCTTTTCCGGTAACCGCCCGACCCCATGCCTGGTTCATTTTCTTTATGAATTTAGCAATCGGCCTAAAGGTCGGAGCCGGTATCGGCTTATTGAGTCTGCTGATTATTCGTGAATCCCTGGAGCCGTCGGATGGATAAGCTGTTAGTAATTACGCTTTTTTGTGTAGGATTATTTGCGATTTTAGCCGGCCGATCACTTATCCGTAAAATCATCGGCTTGAGTCTGCTGAACAGTTCGGTAGTCATCCTCTTTATCCTCTCCGGTCGTATAGACGGCATTCGTGCTCCGATTCTCACACAAACCGAATCGGGCATGATCGTAGACCCGATTCCGCAGGCCTTGATGCTGACCGCGATTGTGGTAGGTCTCTCGGTAACTGCAGTGGGGCTTATATTGGCGGTTAAACTCTACCGCAGCTGCGGGAGTCTGGACATCCGTGAGATCGAGGAATCACTAGATGAACCCGCAGAGTGAACTACCGGTATTAATAATCTTATTTGCTCCCCTTATTGCGGCAATCCTCAGCCTGGTCGGTAAATTTCTACCTCCCCGCTATTCAATTACCCCGGCCTTTCTGGTATGGCTGGGAGGGTCGCTGTGGGCGATATATGCAGCCGCCCCGGCGATTCTGTATGGCCAGTCGCTCGAATACAGCCTCGGGGGCTGGGCTGAGCCCTACGGTATCAGCCTCTCGATAAACGGCTTAACCTGGATAGCGACCCTCACGGATATAGTTATCGCCTCGGCAGCCTGGCTGGCCACCCGACGTTACACACGCTTCGGAGCCCTGTTTTACTTTTTCTTTTTTATGGCTCTTTTTTCCCTGCAGGGGGTCCTGTGCAGCCGCGACATTTTTAACTTGTTTGTCTGGTTCGAAGTACTGTCGCTCAGTTCATTCATTTTAATCAGCTACGACCGCAGCCTCAGTTCCCGACTGGCGGCAATACGGTATCTGCTAATCAGTTCGCTTAGTATCACCTTTTTCCTGATTGGAGTGTGGATACTCTACCGGCTCACCGGTTCATTGGCACTGACGGAAATAGCCGAAGGCCTGCAGAGTCTTAACTCGGCTGCTGAAACGCGGGCTTTTGCAGGGGCTCCGCCGTTTGCGCGAGTCCAGTCGGCCGCAGGATTAGCCCTCGCCCTTATTACCGCCGCCATACTCACCAGAGCAGCGGTAACCCCCTTTCATACATGGCTGCCCGATGCCCATACCGCTGCTCCATATCCGGTGTCGGCTCTGCTCTCCGGATTTGTAATCAAGGCCCCCATGATTGCCCTGTGGAGAATCTTTGAGCTGATCGAATTCCCCCAGCTGATGGAGGGCTTGGTATGGCTGGGAGGAGTAACTGCAGTATGGGGAGTGGCTGCTGCAATGCTGCAGAAGGATGCAAAAAAATTGCTGGGGTATCATTCGGTGTCGCAGATGGGATACATTTTGGCGGCCTTCGGCATCGGCGGAGTACTCGGCCGCTCGGCGGCCCTGTTTTATATTATTGCCCATGCGCTTTTTAAGAGTCTCCTGTTTCTTACCGTCGGCCATGTCACCACTCGAGTGGGTACGCGGAATGTATATAAAATCCGCGGTCTCAGGCGCTTTTTCCCCTTCTATACGATCGCCTTTCTGATTGCTGCCGCCTCCATTTCCGGGCTGCCCTTACTGGCGGGGTTCACAGGAAAAGTACTGGTCTCGGAAGCACTTCATTCCCATCCGGCATACCTGATGCTGCTGGCTGCAGGTGTTGGGACAGCAGCCTCCTTCGTAAAATTATCCGCCATGTTCTTCGGCAAAGCATCGGATGCGCATCTGCTCATACTGGAGTCAAGACCGGCGGACGACCGCGGCTCTAAGACTGCCGCAGGGGAAGCACACTTCGGACTGCTGGTTATCGCTGCCGGCTGTATTGCAATGGGAGTGATACCCCACTTAATCCACCACTATATTCTGTTACTCCTGCACGGGAGAGCCGCTCTTCCCCCACCGATTGAGATCGACTGGTACAACTATGCATCTCTCCTAAAGGCCGGTGTAAGCATTGGAGGGGGTTTTTTACTAGCCCTGTTCCTGCTGTCTCCATTTGGAAAAGGCCTTGCCCACCGGGCTCGTACTCTGAGGGTCGGTTTAAACGGTTCGCTGCGCATGTTAGTGAGCGGGTTCGTACTGGTTCTATTATATGGACTGCTTACTTATTAAAGCCGGAAAATTTACGGCCGGCAAATTTAAAAAGGAGCGAGCATGGATGCTGCCCCCACAGACATATATGTACTGTTCCTCCTATTAGCTCCCCTTAGCGCGGTACTGATCACTCTGCTCGGTAAGCTCCTGCCCCGAAAGGTTTCACAGGTCCCCGCTTTTCTAATTTGGTTTTTCGGAGGTCTTTGGGCGTTGTTGCGTACCGCAGATGCTGCCGGATCTGCCCCTAGGATGTACGCCTTTGGAGGCTGGCGGGAGCCACTTGGTATTGTGTTCGAATTAAACGGAATAGGCTGGGCAGCCGCGGTGCTTGCCCTTGTGATTTTCACCGCGGTGTGGCTTGTAAGCTGGAAACAGAGGGGCTACGGGAGCAGCTTCTACTTTACCCTGTATCTCACCCATTTTTCCTTACTGGGAATTTTGTTCTCAAGAGATCTATTCAACCTGTTTGTATGGTTTGAAGTTCTATCACTGTGTTCTATCATTTTAGTCGCCTATGATCGTACGCCGACAGCCTTGCTGGCGGCCTTTAGATACCTGTTGCTCAGCACGGTGAGTATCACCTTCTTTTTAATCGGGGTGTGGATTTTTTACCGTTCTACAGGAAGCTTAGCTTTTGGGGAAATTGCAGCTTATCTAAAAGCATTACCAAGGGGTGCCGGGGCTGTATCTAAAACTGCCTTGGCACTTATCACCGTCGGAATCGCCACCCGTTCTGCGGTGGTACCCTTTCACACATGGCTTCCGCCAGCGCATTCTTCGGCCCCTTATCCGGTTTCAACCCTGTTATCCGGCCTGGTTATTAAGGTTCCCCTCCTTGCCCTGTGGCACTTTTATGCCTATCTCCCCTTTTCTCCAGTGGAACAGCTGCCTACCTGGTTAGGCATCGGAGGGGCTTTAGTCGGCGGCATAGCTGCTGTCATGCAAAGGGATGCAAAACGAATTCTGGCCTATTCATCAGTCGGTCAGATGGGCTTCATTGTTGCGGTTTTCAGTTTTGGCGGCGCCCTCGGGAAGACCGCCACCCTCTTCTATATTCTTCTGCACGCCCTTTCGAAGGCCCTGCTCTTTCTCTCCGTCGGCTATGTTTCCCACCACGCAGGCAGTCGCGATGTATACCTCCTGCGGGGAATGCAGCGCCGCTTTCCTCTTACCGCAGTATGGTACTGGATTGCCGCTTTTACTTTAATGGGCATCCCCCTGAGCGGGGGCTATTACGCCAAACTGCTGGTCTCCTCCAGCCTGTATAGCCATCCAGGTGCATGGTTGTTGAATATAGCCGGAGCCGCTACCGCGATAGCACTGTTCAAATTAGGCCGCATCTTTACCGGCCTGCAGGCCGATACGGAAGCCGGGCTTGGGACCGACCTTGTGGCTGAATTTGATGCCGGTAAAAAGACACAGGCGATTGGGGCAATTACGCTCGGTATGGCAATTCCGGCCGCCGCCTGTGTGGCAATTGCACTGTTCCCGCAGCATCTGTTTCGTTTTCTGAGTTCCCTCTCTGTTGTAGGGCCGGTAATCGAGGGCTCCGGCGGTACGATCTCAGGGCTGAGCTGGTATTCTACGAGCTCACTGCTAAAAGCTGCCCTGATCACCCTCAGCGGGGCGGCAGGACTTTTCATCTTTCAAATTCAGGGGGTTCGCAAGGGTATACAAGCCATGTCTACTGCATCTAGTGCCGGAGTAGGCCTGAACAGTTCATTGCGTTTTTTGGCCGCCGGCTTGCTGCTGTTGCTGCTCCTTTCCCAACTCTAGTCAAAACCACTTCGGCTGCAGGTATCACCCAGGAAAGCGAAGTAGAAAGCTGGTGCCTGGGCCATTCCCGCTCTCAAGTTCCACACTGCCCCCATGGGTAATCATGATATGTTTGACGATAGCCAGTCCGAGACCCGTGCCGCCGGCATCGCGGCTGCGAGCTTTTTCTACCCGGTAGAAACGTTCAAATATTCTGGATCGATCGGCCTCCGGAATTCCGGGGCCGTTGTCGCTGACGGCAAGCAGCACCCGCCCGTCGACATCCCGCTCCCCTTTTATCTGTACCACGCTCTGCTCGGGACAGTATTTGACGGCATTATTCAGAAGGTTAAATACCGCCTGCTCAACTAATCTGCTGTTGCCGTAGATCTCCAGGCCGGCGTCGCAATCAACCAGAATTTCAATATTATTTTCTGCAGCTTTTCTCCGGCACATTGACACAGCAGCCTGTACAGGGTTAATGAGCTCAGTCCGCTCAAAGGATATTCCCTGCCCACCCTCATTCTGCTCCAGCCTGCTGAGGGTAAGCAAGTCTTCAACAATATTACCCAGACGGTCAACTTGATTGTGGATGATGTGAAGAAAACGTTTTGCCATGTCTTTATCTTCAATCGCCCCATCCAACAGGGTTTCGACAAAACCGCCGATAGAAGTAATCGGTGTCTTAAGCTCATGGGACACATTGGCCACAAACTCCTTCCGGATATTCTCCAGCCGTTTCAAGTGAGTTATGTCGTTTAGCACTAAAACCAGCCGTTGGATTTCATTTCGCCGATAAACTCCATCAATAACCGCTTCAATGGTGGCGGCGTTTATCTGCAGATGCTTCTGCTCTCCTTCAACGGTGATTACAAAAGAACTCTGACGGACCGCTTTTGTAGTGAGGGTCTCCTGGGCGAAGTTATCGATGTCGGTATTTCTCATTACCTGGATAAGGCTCTTTCCGATGATCGGTTCCGACGAATAGTTTGTAAGTTTGACGGCGGCAGGATTCAGATCAGTGATTACCAGATTGTGGTCGAGCACAATCACCCCCTCGTTCATCCCGGTAAGAATTGCCTCCAGTTCCTGTTTCTGGCTTGAAACCTTTCCTATACGGCTGGTCAGTGCACGCGCCATTTTTTGCAGCGCATTGGCCGTGGTGACAATTTCTCTTGGACCTTCAGCCTTTACTGAGTGGGAGAAATCAAACTCACCGTAGGAGGCCGCATATTTTGCGATCCGTGACAGGGGAACCGTTATCTTCCGTGAAACAAGTACCATTGCCAATACCGAGAATACAAGCAATACAGCAGTGATGAGGGCAATACTCAAGGCAGCAGAGCCGAGCATGTTTTCTATTCTTCGTGCAGGGATGCTTGACCGCAGAACTGCAATTATCTTACCGTCGGGGTTCCGCAGGGGCGTACCGTGGTAGAGCATGGGCATGGAGAGGGTGGGGCTTTCCCGCAGACTGAAAGCTTCTTCTCCGTTTAGCGCCTGACGGATCTCTACCCGGGTGGCGTGGTTTTCCATGGCCGAGGCTGCTTCATGGGTATCTGCAAACACCGTTCCATCCGGGCTAATGAAGGTAAGCCGTATCTCCTGCTTGTTGCCAAACTGTTCACATACCCGCGGCGCATGCCGGCGGAGTTCGTCCAGGGAATCGGGCAGAGCCGCCCGGAGTACATCCGCCGTGCTTTCAAGCCGGTTGTAGTATTCGGAATACAGCAGGCTGCTCAGATTCCGGTAAGAGAAAAAAGCCACCGAACCGGCAAGAATAATAAACAGTAGCACCATAGGAGGCAGGAGGTAACTAAAAATTGAACGGCTTTTTGTCTTCATCTATTACTCTCCTAGGAGGATTCCTTCATGCGGTACCCGACCCCACGGACAGTTTCTATATACTTTCCCTTGTCCTGCAGCTTTTTTCGAAGCCCTAGAATCTGTACATCCACAGAACGCTCGGTTACCGGGTAATCCTCTCCCTTTACAACCCCAATAATCTGGCTTCGCGAAAATACCCACCCGGGGTTTCTTGCCAGGAACTCCAGAATCGAAAACTCGGTCACACTTAAATCCAGGGCGACGCCCTCACACTTTACTACATGCCGGGCCGTATCGATGGTAATATTGTGTAGAGTAATAACCGGCTCATCCTTCACAGGCAGCGTCCGGCTCTGCTTCTGCCTCAACTGCCTGCGAATCCTGGCTATTAGCACCTTTGGGCTGAAGGGCTTGGTCACATAGTCGTCGGCCCCCACTTCCAATCCGGTTATTACATCCGAGTCTTCACTTTTGGCGGTAAGCATAATGATGGGAATTTCAGCAGTGTCTTCTCTGCTCTTCAGCCGTTTGCACAGCTCAATACCGTCTATTCCCGGAAGCATAAGGTCGAGAACTACAAGATCTGATTTACCTGCTGCCGCCGCGGCCGCCTCGCCCGAACCCACCGCAATAACCTTGTATCCATCCCTCTCAAGGTTGTAAGTTAAAAGTTCAAGAATATCCTGTTCATCATCTACAACTAGAATGGTTTCATGTGCCATGCTGCTCTCCTTTTACAGATTGAGTTCAATATGCTCTCCTGTAGAATCATACACCACCCATTCACTGATATTGGTAGCATGATCACCAAACCGCTCCAACCAGCGGGAGACAAACAGCAGCGTGGTTGCCTGATTGATGGTTGAAACATCGGCCATCATATAGGTAAGCAGCTCTCTCCACACCTGATTATGCAGCTCATCAATACGATCGTCCAGCTGGGCCACGCTTATTGCCTTATCTTTGTCACGATCTGAAAAGGCGGTCAGCACCTCATGAATCATCGTCATACCATACTCCGCCATCTTAGGCAGATCAATAAGGGACTTAATAAATTTCTCCTGCGCCATTCTCACCGCAGCTTTCGCGATATGAACGCTATGATCCCCCATCCTCTCAAGCTGACTAATTACCTTCAGGCTGGTGATAATATGCCGCAACTCCCCCGCTACGGGCTGTTCCGTTGCAATTAAGACGGTGAGTCTGTCTTGAATCTGCTGCTCGAACCGGTTGATTGCGTCATCCCCGGCAATTACTTGTTCGGCCAGGGCGATATCCTGATTCACCAGGGCTGTCATAGCCTTTTCGACCGACTCTTCTACATAGGCACCCATTTTCAAAATCTCACGATCGATTTCTGCAATGGCTTCATGATAATGTTTTCGTATTTTCTTCATATTTCTCTTCCTCTAAAACTTGTTTTTTCAGGCACTTTGGATAAACAAAAAAAAGATCAATCAAACCAATATCAACCAAAACGGCCCGAGATATACGCTTCGGTTCTCTTATCCAAAGGGTTAAAAAAGATCTGATCGGTATTTCCCATCTCCACAAGAAAACCCGAACGCTCTTCATCCACCATAAAAAAGGCGGTGTAATCGGAAATCCTTCCGGCTTGCTGCATATTATGGGTGACAATTGCAATTGTATAGGTCTGCTTCAATTCATCAATAAGATCTTCAATTTTGGCGGTGGAGATAGGGTCAAGGGCCGATGCCGGCTCATCCATTAAGAGAACCGAAGGTTGGACCGCAACAGCTCGGGCGATGCAGAGCCGCTGCTGCTGCCCCCCGGAAAGACTCAAGGCGTTCTGTTTTAGCTTGTCCTTTACCTCATCCCACAGAGCTGTTTTCTTCAAACTTGTCTCTACCAGTTCGTCCATATTCCCATGGAAGCCGTTAATCCGGGCCCCCCAGGCGATATTTTCATAAATACTCTTGGGAAAGGGGTTGGGCTTCTGAAATACCATTCCAATTTTTCTTCGCACCTCTACGGGATCAACATTCTTATCATAGATGTTTTTCCCTTCAAAAAAGACCTCTCCCTTCGTTCCGGCCCCTTTGATCAGATCATTCATGCGGTTCATTGTTCTGATTACCGTGCTCTTCCCGCAGCCCGAAGGGCCGATTAAAGCGGTAACCTTGTTTTTCTCCAGTCCAAGGTTCACGTCCTTGGCTGCCAGGAAATCTCCATAATACTGATTAAGATTCTTAATAGTTATAATATATTCCGGTTCTTTTTGCATTTTCATCTCTATCCTTTTCTCTTTTTACCGATTTTATCTCTGGCAACAATCGCAAACGCGTTCATTGAAAGCAGTAAAACCAACAAAGCTATGATGGCGGCGGCTGCAATATTTCTGAACTCAGCCTGGGGACGGGCGGTCCACTGGTAAATCTGAATGGGCAGGGTGGTAAACTTGGAAAATACATTATTTGGATCAACAGATATAAAGGTAGAAGCACCCACCACTATCAGCGGAGCAGTCTCTCCGACGGCCCTGGATACAGAGAGAATAGTGCCTGTGAGAATTCTATCGAAGGAAGCCGGCAGCACATGGTGCAAAATAGTTTGCCACTTGGTGGCGCCCAGCCCATAGCTTGAATCACGCAGAGTTTGGGGCACCCCGCGAATAGCCTCCTGACTGTTAATAATGATGATAGGCAGAATTAATAAGCCTAGGGTTAGTCCCGCCGAGAGTATCGTTCTGCCGTTGGCGGTACCGGCCTCTGCAAAGCCAAAAAGTGCACCGCTGGTAAGCGGCTCCAGGAACCTCACGAAGACAGCAAGCCCAAGCAAGCCGTAAATAATTGAGGGGACCCCGGAGAGGTTGTAAATATTTACCTGAATTATCTTGGTAAGCAGGTTAGGATTTGCATACTCTTCAAGATAGATCGCCGCCGCAACACCTACCGGAAAGGCGAACAGAAGAGTTATGAGTATCATCCAGAGGCTGCCAAAGAGAGCTGTTCTAATTCCTGCAAATTCGGGGACGGGAGACTGGGGGGTTGTGATAAAATCCGTATTGAGCCATGCCCGGAACTCAACAATCCCCTGGGGGGCATTCGTATCTCTCCAGGCCTTAATATCATCCTTTCCCAGCAGAGATTCCAAAAGACTCCAGCTTTTTAAAATTTCCGGAGAAACGACCCTCTCGTACACCAGCCGCAGGAGCTCTGTTTCAGTACGCTCACCCAGGGGTTCCTCGTAATTAAAACGCCTTATAAGGCCCTTGGAAAGGTGCTCCTCAAGGACGCCGATAAGCTGCTCCTTTTCCACCTCTTCCAAAGACTGCCCATGTGCGGCCAGTTTCTCCGGTTCAATACTGTTTTCTATCACTACGTAACCGAAGGCGGAATTTACAATATTCAGGATGAGCAGGATGAGAAAAGTTATGGCGACAAGCGTGGACAGATAAAAAGCAAACTTCCATGCGATACCCTTTCTGTAGCGCTTATTACTCATTCATACACCTCCTGATACTTGTGTACAACTATTCTGCTGATAATATTGAGCACCAGGGTAAACAGAAACAGCAGAAGGCCGAGAGCAAAAATACTGTTGTAATCCATGGTATCGTAGCCGATATCCCCCCCGCTGATTCTCACAATATAACCGGTCATAGTTTCCGCGGCTTTAAATGGATTGAAGGTAAAGTTGGGACCTGCTCCGGCTGCAAGGGCTACGATCATGGTCTCTCCGATGGCCCGGGAAAGGCCTACGATAAAGGCCGCCGCAATTCCGGAGAAGGCCGCAGGCAGAACAATCTGGGTTGAAGTCTCCAGTTTGGTGGCACCCAGTCCAAAAGCACCTTCCCGAAGTGAGGCGGGAACCGCACCAAGGGCGTCTTCAACCATACTTGTGATCAATGGAAGAATAAGAATTCCCATAACAATGCCGGCGGAGGCGGTATTGTAAATTTCAACTGTATCCCTTCCAAAAAACACGCGCAGTAGGGGGGTCATAAAGGTAAGCGCAAAATACCCGTAGACTACGGTGGGAATGCCGGCCAGTATTTCAAGTACAGGTTTCAGGATACTGCGGACCCGCTCCGATGCGTATTCACTTAGGTAGATAGCTACCCCTATTCCAAGGGGAGTGGCTACCAGCATTGCAATTGTACTGGTGGTAATGGTTGCATTGAGCAGAGGAAGAACACCAAACTCATTGATCATGGGCTGCCATTTTTTTGAAAAGAAGAACTCCTTCAGGCTTACTTCCTGGCTCCCGAAAAAGAGGAATGATTCTTCGGCTAGAATACTCACAATTCCAATAGTTATAAATATTGAAATCACTGCGCTTATAAAAAGCAGGCTGGAAACGGCAATTTCCACCGGTCGCTTTTTTTTCTGAAGTTCATTTCCTATCATTTCATTCTGTATCCTTTAAGGTGTAATGCCTTCACAGCAGAGCAGGAAGCGACCAAAGGTCCTTCCTGCCGACTGCGTCATTTTTTAACTGTGAACTGCTGGCATCCACTGCGCTGTTTAGTTTAGTAGGTTCCTTCCATCGCATCGATCCAGTTCTGTTTAGCAGTCTCAAGTGCAGCTGGAGCTGCAGGGAAGTAGCCAACTCTGCCGATATCTTCATTTACGTAAGTGAGGTAATAGGCAATAAAGGCGGCCACCTGGGGTTTGTTTTTCATGATATCCGCATCGGAGTACATAAAGATGGGCCGTGCCAGGGGATAGGTGTTGTTGTCCACATTCGCAGCATTGGCTTCGACTCCCTCGATGGAGAGGATGTTCAGTTTCTCTTGATTTTCTTCGTAGTAGGCGTAGCCGAAGAATGCAACTCCATAAGGGCTTCCCTCTACACCCTGTACAAGAATGTTGTCATCTTCACTGAGCTGAAGGTTGTCGGCGCCAAGAATCTCTTCGGGGTTTTTGTCATATACTTCCTCGACAAAGTAGTCAAAGGTACCACTGTCTGTTCCAGGGATGAATCGAAGAATATCGCGGTCGGGCCAGTCAGGATTCACATCGGACCAGCGGCGGGCACCGGAGAAGATCATTGCAAGTTCATCGAGGGAGGCATTTTTTGCAAAGTCGTTCTCTTTGCTCACAACCACTGCCAGAGCATCGGTTCCAACCCTAAACTCAATGGGAGTTCTTCCAATCTCTTTCGCAGCTGCTATCTCTTTCTCTTTGATGGGGCGGCTTGCATTGGAGATATCACTCTCTCCTTCAACACAGAACCGCTCAAAACCTGCACCGCTTCCGATACTGTCAATGGTGATATTGCCGCTGTACCCTTCATCCTGAAAACGGGCAGCCATTACCTCGGAAAGGGGAAATACAGTTGAACTTCCCATAGCAATGATATCACCCTTTACTTCCAGCGGGTTCACTCCCGGCAAAATCGGGTCTTCGGATTCATCGAGAATCCAGGCATATCCGGTGTCGTCGGTTTTTTCCGCTGAATCGTCGGCAGATTCCTGGGAACCCCCG
Organism: Spirochaetia bacterium; assembly: GCA_034520965.1. GTDB lineage: Bacteria > Spirochaetota > Spirochaetia > DSM-16054 > Sediminispirochaetaceae > DSBN01. Next base: position 622,371 of record JAXHMY010000001.1, read on the forward strand.
GTAAAACCAAAAATCGTAACATTAAGCATCAGTAAAACCATAAGTAACTTCTGCATCTTTTCCTCCTAAGGAAATTGTATTGTTACCGGTAATATGGATGTTGAGCATGAGTTAAGGATTACGGCTATGTTAGGAAACTGTTAAAACAGAAAAAATGCGCGGTTTTTGGGGCGGGATAAAACTGGTTCTTGCAAAAAAAAGAACAATAGTGTAGGCTGATTCTCACAATTTAAGCCGGCGTGGCGAAATTGGTAGACGCAGCAGACTCAAAATCTGCCGGGCTTCGCGGCCCGTGTCGGTTCGAGTCCGACCGCCGGTAAATTAACTTCTGATACGCTAAGTTTTTGGACGATCTAACATATAGAAAACTATGAAACTCAAGGTAGACAAGTAAAACGACGCTCTTTATTTCCGTTTGGATGACAAAAGGGTAAAATATTCTGAAAAGTCTCACCTTTGAGTTCAAAAGCTGATCGACCATATAGTGCTGATTATTCACTCTACTGATTGGATGTCTGTTTCCGGGAAGTCGCTTCCCTTGTAGAGAAGCGGCTCTTCCTTCACAGTTGCGAGGGCGTACGAAAAACAATCCCCGTAGTTGAGACCTGCCGTATGCCGGCCTTTACCAAAGCGACGGTATGCATAGAGCGCAATTTCCGCCTGTTCCAAGTCCACCTGTTCTACCTGAATTTCCGCACGGCTCATAAAGAGTATGAGTTGATGCGTACCAGCACTTCCAAAACGAGATTCCAGCACGATTCCGGCCTCAACATAGGATGCAGCGGACATTCTCCGTATCGGAGCGTCCACAATAAAGCGAAGAAACGTGTCGCGTTCTGACTCGTTTTGTAGAACAGCAAGAACAGCTGAGGTGTCGATGACCATTACTCTGAGATTCCCCTCTCATCGTAGCCGATGATTTCTTCAGCACTGCGTTCGTCGTGGACTGGAAGATCTGCGGTGAACTCTGCAATATCCTGCAGCTCACTAAACAGCGCGTTACGATTGCGCAGTTTACGTGTTTTTCTACGCTCGACCGCATCCTGTAGGGCCGATGTAACAGCATCGGTAATCGATGTATCTGTGAGCTCGGCCAGTTCCCTTGCCAGCGCATGCGCTTGTTCATTTTTAATATTCAACGGCACTTTTTTCCTCCATTAAAGTATTTTTTCCTCCTTCTTTAATATAATAGAAAAAGTGATCCCTGTAAAGCCGTCATAACCGTGCGGCCAAAAACTTAACATTTGTTCAGTGGAAACTACGCCTTCTCCAAAGCCGCTACAAATTCTTTCCCAAAATTGCGAGCTGTTTCCAGAATCTCCTCATCCGGCTCCCAGAGGGTCTTCAATCCGTCATTTACCAGTTTAAAACCCGAATCTTCAAGAGCCTTGTTGAGGATCGAGACCGACTCTCCGCTCCAGCCGTAGGGACCAAAGGCGGCGGCCTGTTTCCCGCGAAATTTTAATCCCTTCGCCTCTTCAATGATAGCGGCTGTGGAGGTCAGGATACCTTTGTTGATGGTTGGCGAACCCAACAGGATGGCCTTGGAGGCGAATATTTCAGTCATAATGTCGTTTTTGTCACGCTTAGCGCTGTTAAACAGCCGCACATCTACCTGCGGGATCGGCATTGTGAATACCTTCGGCAATGGCCTCGGCCAAACGACGGGTACCGCCCCACATGGTATCATAAATGAGGGAGATACGGTTTTCCTGGTACTCATCGGCCCACTCAAGATACTTTTCAACAATCTGGGTTGGGTTTTCTCTCCAGATTATCCCGTGACTAGTGGCGATCATATCCACCGGCACCTCGAGGGCAAGTACCTCTTTTATTTTTTTGGTCACCAGTGGACTGAAGGGTGTAAGAATATTGGCATAGTATTTAATTGCTTCCTGGAAGAGCTCTTCCTGGTCGACCTGATCGTTGAACAGATGCTCCGAGGCGTAGTGCTGCCCGAAGGCGTCGTTACTGAACAGAATATTGTCGCCGGTCAGATAGGTGAACATACTGTCGGGCCAGTGCAGCATGGGTGCCTCGATAAATACCAGCTGCTTTCCGTTGCCAATATCGAGGGTATCACCGGTTTTCACCGTCTTGAAGTTCCAATCCTGGTGGTAATGGCCGCGTAGCGATTTAACCCCGTTGGCGGTACAGTAGATTGGTACGTCCGGGATTCGCTGCATCAACTCCGGCAGCGCCCCGCTGTGGTCTACCTCCGCGTGGTTGGCAATAATATAGTCGATACGTGCCAAATCAATCTCCTGCTCGAGGTTTGCCACAAACTCCTTGGCAAAGGGCGCCCATACGGTATCTATTAAAACCGTCTTCTCCTCTTCGACAAGAAATGAGTTGTAGGAACTGCCCTTATGAGTTGAGTATTCATCCCCATGGAAGCTGGTAAGCTCCCAATCTTTTTTTCCTACCCAATGTACCTGTGATTTTAAATTACGTTTCATGTCAAAACCTCCATCTCGGTTATTTATATCTAATTAAATACTACAACTTTTTCAATGCAAAGACTGTAACATAGGTTACGGAAGACCCCGTGTTTTTGCCTTATATTAGATTTTTTACTATATTTGAAAGGAGAGATAACGGAGGCGCATATGATAAAGTTAGGATTCTTGAAAGAGATGGCAGCTGGTGAAGCACGGGTGGCGTTGGTGCCTGACCATGTACCCAGCTTGAGCAGTGCCGGCCTCACTGTCCTGGTGGAAGAAGGCGCCGGAGAGGCATCGGGTTTTACCGACCAGGAGTATCAGAACAAAGGGGCTGAGGTACAGCCGCGGCAGGAGGTACTCTCTGCAGCTGAAATTTTACTGACGGTTCGAACCGCCGCAGCTGTCCCGGCTGAAGAGTGGAAGGCCTATTCAGGTTTGAAGGAAGGGGCGGTGATAATAGGATTTGCCGACCCCTATCAGGCTCATCCCTCCTTTGCCGACCTCATCAAGAAGAAGGTCAGCCTGCTGGCAATGGAGCTTATGCCGCGGATCACCCGCGCCCAGAGTATGGACGCCCTCTCATCCATGGCCAATCTGGGCGGCTACAAGGCGGTTCTATTGGCTGCCGACCATCTTCCGCGAATATTCCCGATGATGATGACCGCAGCCGGAACCATCCTTCCCTCACAGGTATTTGTACTAGGGGTGGGAGTTGCCGGGCTTCAGGCTATTGCCACTGCTAAACGGCTCGGCGGAGTGGTCAGCGCCTATGATATCAGACCCGAGGTAAAGGAACAGGTACAAAGTCTGGGAGCCAAATTTTTGCAGGTTGAACTTGAAAGCGGTGAAATAGAAACCGAGGGGGGCTATGCAAAAGAAATGGACGAGGAGTTTTACCGGCGACAGCGGGAGATGATGAACAAGGTTGTGGCCGAGAGCGAGGTAATTATCACAACCGCCGCGGTTCCCGGAAAAACAGCACCGACTTTGCTAACCGAGGAGATGGTACAACAGATGAAACCCGGTTCGGTCATTGTGGATCTGGCCGCCGAACGGGGTGGGAACTGCGAGCTCACAAAAGCAGGTGAAACGGTAAAGACACATGGTGTCACAATTATCGGCCCCACAGACATACCCTCACGCCTGGCCTTCAATGCCAGTCGACTCTATTCCAAGAACATCACCAGCTTTTTGCTGCATCTGCTGCAGGAGGGTGAAGTGGTATTAAATCGTGAAGACGAAATTACCGGAAAAACACTGGTTTTAGACCGGGGCGCACCGGCAAGTGATGAGTTTCGCGACCGTCTGGAACTCTAATCGTTCGGGACGAGGGGGAAAAAAAGGAGAAAGTGTTATGGGAGATGCGACAGCATTTGTACAGATATTGACCATTTTTGTACTGGCAATTTTTGTTGGATTTGAGGTGATTACTAAGGTCCCGCCGATACTTCACACGCCGCTGATGTCCGGGTCCAATGCAATTTCCGGAATCACGGTAATCGGCGCTATCTTGGCGGTAGGTTCGGGAGAACATAATCTAACGGTGATACTGGGTTTAGTTGCCTTGGTAGCCGCCACTATCAACGTGGTGGGAGGTTTTCTGGTAACCCACAGAATGCTCAGAAAGTTCCAGCGGAAGGAGCAGTGATATGAACTCAGTAACTATGGTAAATTTAAGCTACCTGCTTGCTGCGGTCCTGTTTATCGCCGGGCTCAAGGGGCTCGGTCATCCCAAGACTGCGGTACGCGGAAACCTTCTGGGGGCAGTTGGAATGCTGTTGGCAATTCTGACCACCCTCATCTCCGCCGAAATACTCTCTTTACCCTTAATTCTTGCGGGGCTGCTAATAGGCTCGATAATCGGGACAGTTCTGGCTTTGAGTATTAAGATGACGGCTATGCCGCAACTAGTAGGTCTTTTCAACGGTTTTGGCGGTCTCGCTTCAGCAATGGTTGCCGGGGCGGTGGTGTTTCAGACAAGTCTGACTCTTACAGAACTTGCCGCAGGGAGTCCCGGCCTGCAGTTTCTGATTGCAACCGCCGCATCCGGGCTCATCGGTTCGGTGACCTTTATCGGAAGTTTAATTGCCTTCGGTAAACTGCAGGGAATAGTGACGGAAAAACCGGTCCGTTATAAGGGAGAACAGGTGGTAAAATCCCTGGTCTTTCTCATCGGCCTAGCCCTGGCGGCCATGCTGATTCGGAATCCGGAACAGGTTGAACTGTACGGCTATCTGGCGGCAGCCGGCCTTCTGTTGGGGCTTTTGCTGGTCATGCCCATTGGGGGTGCGGATATGCCCATTGTAATCGCCCTGCTCAACTCATACTCGGGGATAGCCGCTGCGGCAACCGGATTTGTTTTGTCTAACAACATTCTCATTATCGCCGGCTCCCTGGTAGGAGCCTCCGGCATAATCCTTACCAATATTATGTGCAAGGCAATGAACCGCTCCCTGGCCAATGTCCTGTTCGGCGGAGTTGGAGCCGTACCGGAGGGCCCCGCAGAGGGGGATATCTATGCCGGAAAAATTAAACAAACCGCCGCCGAGGAGGTAGCGATGATCCTCAAAAGCGCCCAGCGGGTGGTCTTTGTCCCCGGTTACGGAATGGCGGTAGCCCGTGCGCAGACTCCGGTGCGCCAGCTGTCTGAATTGCTGGAGGCCGAAGGAAAAGAGGTGGAGTTCGGTATACACCCGGTGGCCGGACGAATGCCGGGACATATGAATGTACTGCTGGCCGAGGAGAATATATCCTACGAGAAACTCAGAGAAATGGACCAGATTAACCCCAGTTTTCCCCAAACCGATGTAACCATCGTGATTGGGGCCAACGATGTGGTCAATCCCCGGGCCAGGGAGGCCTCCGACAGTCCTATTGCCGGGATGCCGATTCTGAACGTGGATCAGTCCAAAACAGTAATAATAATCAAACGCAGCTTAGGCCCCGGGTTTGCGGGTATTCCAAACCCGCTGTTTGCGGCAGACAACACCCTTATGTATTTTGGTGACGGAAAGAAGGCGATGGAAGATCTGGTAAGCGCCTACAAAGAGGCATAACGACTTGGGTGCCGCCGGGATTAAGAACGGCGGCACCTTAACTGCGGCATCTTAATGCTGAAACAGCACATGAACCACAGTTCCTTTCTCGCCTGATACCTCAATACTACCTTCAAACTGCTCGACCATCGAGCGGATCAGCATAAATCCAAGTCCCTCCGATTTGCCGTTAATTGCCGATTCAGGTATACCTACTCCGTCATCGCGATAAATAAACTCCAACTTCTGCTCCGGTTGCCGCCGCAGGACAACACTTATATGCCCTTCTGCCTGGTCCAGGAAACCGTGCTTCAGAGAGTTAGTCACCAATTCATTGGTCATAATACCTAAATATGAGAGCTCCTGGGCATCGAAAAGGACATTGTCAATCTCAGTATGAAGCTGCACTTTTTTGCCACCCGGAAAAACTTCAAATATCTCCTTGAGGAGTGCGGGCAGGTACTCGGCCACCGACATCGATTCGACCATACCCTGGCGGTAGAGCTTGTCATACAACACCATCATACTCTGCAAACGGCTCGCCGCATCATATAGGGCCACTAGAGCATCCGAATTATCAATTGAATCGGCCTGCATTCGCAGAAGTACCTGGACCGAGCTCATATTATTTTTAATACGGTGATGCACCTCTTTCAGCAGCATTTCCTTTTCTTGGAACTGCCCGTGGAGTTTCCGTCGCATGCTGTTCACCGCTTCGGCCAACTCATTTAATTCATCATCATGCTTCCTGTTACGTTCAAAGGAGAAGGGTACGGAAAGCGCAGCAGAGTCGCTGCTGCTTTGCAAAAACTCCACGAAATGCGACAGATGTCGTCCAACCATAATATGGAACAGAAGTGAAACCGCCAGGGCAAGACTAAGGGCAACCAGAAGGTTGTAGAGAAGAAAGGGCACCTGTCCTTTTATTACATCACTACGCAGTCGCCGGGTATTCACATACATGCTTAATTTTCCAACCTGGAGCTCTTCACCCCGGTGTTCATACGTGAGGGTGTGGCGATACTTTTTCATTTCTTCCGCTTTCAGTGTCGGATTCTCGCGATAGTTTACCGAGTAAAGCCGTCCCTCGTCATCGATAATCTCGACCCGGTCGATATATGGAAACTCAACGATGCTCTCAATCTGTTCCTGCAGCAGGTCGTAATGGGTCATCCATAGGCTCGAGACCAGCGCGGGAATATGGCTGTGTTCTATTTGTTCAATTTGCTCGGAGACCCGCTGGTATTCTTGCCGGTAGGCGGCCAGGCTCATAAGCGGGGCAAACACAGCTGTAAGAACCAGTATCAGGAGCATGGTATACAGTGTATAGCGTCGGGCAATCGACATAGCGGCCCTCAAGGCTTTAGATACGGATCGGTCGAATCGCTGACGATACGCTGGTAGCTGCCGTCGTCCTTCATACTCTGCAAAGCATCCGCAATTTTAGGAACTAGGTCGGCGTGTCTTTTATGTACGTACAAATACATTTTACGGCTCGCCAGGGGAGGTTCGAGGTGAAATATTTCATCGTAGTTCATCTCTTTCAAGGCCGCATACCCGGTCAGCTTGGAATAGAGGGCAACATCCAACCTTTCCTTATGCAGCATGCTGAACAATTCGCTTTCACTTGGAACCAGGGTACGATGGGGAAAGCCCGCGGTATTCTGCTCCAGAATTTTCCACCCCCGAACAATTCCTATATACAAATTACGGATACTCTCCCACCCGTCTATTTGGAAGTCTTGCGTGGCAAAGGCAACAAAATGCATAGTCATATTCGGCTCGGGTACCTGCAGCAGGTTGGGAAACTGATTTTCCATGCCGGCAACCCGGTTCAACTCTCCATCGAGCAATCCGGCATTTACATCCACCAATGATTTCTCGGTACGGGTAAAGACTATCTCAGCCTCGAGGCCTATCCTGTCGAAAACTTCTTTCATTATACGGTCGAGCATACCGCTCTTTTCAGTGTTGGAGAGGAGGTTTTTGTAGGAAGTACTAATGTAGAACTTGTTATCGTTCCCGTACACTGCCGACAGCATAACAAGCAGCATAAGGAGGAGACCCACGGTTTTCTTCACATTGCCTCCTGTTTTACTCATTTTATTCAATTTGAGGCCGTCCTGGTGATAAGATAAATTATTCGAGGAGTGAAGGCAATAGATCGAGGACTGCCTGAGGGGAAGTTAAGTTTTTTACACTTTTTTGTATTATTTTTCCCGCCGCAATTGACAAATAGAATATTTGATAGTATGTTAGTTATCGTTAACTAAGTATTATACGTATAAAACAGCAGTAGCTCAAGGAGGGATGTAACAAATGAACAATTTTACCGACCGTCAGAAGGACTTCCTTAATGCGGCAATCGATATCGTCTCCCGTCAAGGCTTCAGCAAGCTGACGATCCGAAATGTATCTGCTGCGGTGGGTGTGAGCGAGCCGGCGGTTTACCGTCATTTTCCCAACAAACTGGCCCTGCTGACGGCTATGCTGGAGGATCTTCAGGGGGCTATTCTGCCCCACTTCCGGGCACTGCGGGAAGGGGCGGATCAACCCAGGGAAACCTTTTCCGGGTTTATCCGCGGACTGTTCGAAGAGTTCAAACTGCGTCCGGCCTATGCCCCCTTTATTTTTTCGGAAGAGATATTCCACAATGAACCGCAGTTGCGCGAAAAGCTGCAGCAGGTACTGGGCGGAAATATTGCCGTGCTGACCGAATCTTTCGAAGCCCTGCAAATCGACAAAAGCTGTCGGACCGATATTGAAGCACAGCAGATGGCCCTGATAACCCTTGCCTCCATTCGCCTGGCGGTCAGCCGCTGGCACATCAGCGAAGGGAGAGTGAGGCTGAAGGACCTGGCCAATCAGTTAATCGATACCCTGAGCACCCTTTTCGAGCTTGGCTCCGTAAATGTTACCGCCAAGAAGCAACAAGACTGATTAATAGAAGCAACCGTGCCGGTTCGGCTCAGGTTCCCTGGCATAGTTGAGCCCGATTTGTTAGTTATCGTTAACTACTATAAGGAGAAAGATGCAGATGAACAACGTGTATCAAAAAATTGCAAAAAAGCCGGCTTTAGTTATTTTGCTTATAATTGCCCTGACCGGCCTGTTCGTGTACGGAATTGCCCGTAACGCGGAAATAGTCACCGACCTGGACGAGTATATGCCCTCCGATCATCCGGCCTTTGTATTCAGCGACCAGGCGGAGGAGCAGTTCGGCATTCAGGACAACATTCTGCTGGCCATCGAACACCCGCAGTCGATCTATAATACCGGCACCCTTCAAAAGATAAAAGCTATATCGCAAGAACTGCCGGAACGCTTTGATGAAATCGATGATGGAGACGTGACCTCCCTCTACACAGCTGAAAACATAACCGCGGACGAATGGGGCCTGACCGTAAGACCCTTTTATGAAGAGGTGCCCCAGGATGCAGCGCAAATTCAAGCACTGCAATCCGCCGTAGAAAGCAACGACATGATCCACGGCCGGATCGTGAGCCAAAGTGCAAATGCAGCACTGATAATTGCAGAGATCGGTGATGATGCCTTTACCGACAGTTTTTATACCGAGCTGCAGAAATTCGCCGCCCAATGGGAGGGCCCGGAGACGGTGTACATTGCCGGCCGACCGGTGGTTGAGGGGGAACTTACCAAGCTTGGCCCCAAAGACATGGCCCGCATGGCCCCGCTGGTAATTGTAATGATGACCGCCCTGTTACTGATTCTTCTACGGAGCGTGCGCAGTACCATCATCAATTTGATTATTGTTCTGTTCGCTACAATAGCGGCTTTCGGCCTGATGGCCCTGCTGCAGGTACCGGTGTATACGGTCAGCACCATGATTCCGGTGATGCTAATTGCCATAGGAGTGGCGTATGGAATTCACATGCATAACTCCATTGTTCATCTGAGCCGGGAAAAACCTGACATATCCAGAGAGGAACTGGTCAGCGAAACCCTGAAAGCAATGGTACGCCCGGTTTCGATGGCGGCAATCACTACGGCGGTGGGCTTCTTATCGCTGATGACCAGCCAGGTGCTCCCGGTACGTTTTTTCGGCCTGTTTACCGCCTTTGGTGTGATAACCGAGATGCTGTTGGCCCTGATTCTGTATCCGGCTGCAGTATATATGTTCGGACCCTTCAAATCGCGGCAGTCAAAGCCTGAGCGATCCATGGGTAAACCCCGCAATCCGAAAAACAAGCCTGCCCTCAGTCACCGTTTCGGCGCCAAACTTCTAGCGCGACCAAAGCTGGTGGTGGCGGCAGCAGTTCTGGTGGCGGCATTGGCGGCGCTCGGCACCACCCAGGTATGGATAGACACCAGCTTCCTGGCCAACTTTCAGGAGGACAGTCGGGTGGTAAAAACCGACAAATTCGTAAACCGCAATTTCGGCGGAACCTCTACCTTTAACGTAATCTTCAGCAGCGACCAGGCGGACACCTTCAAACAGCCCGAGGTTTTGGAGGTCATCGACCAGCTGCAGAGCGAGGTTGAATCAAAACCGGTGGTCGGTGACAGCTTTGCCATTACCGATTACATGAAGCGCATGCACCAGGTAATGCACTCGGACGACCCCGACTACAACAAAATCCCCGACTCTCAGGAGATGATAGCCCAATACCTTCTGTTATACGAGATGTCCGGCGACCCGGACAACCTGAACCAGGTAGTTGATTACGACTACATGAATGCCAACTTGACCTTTCAGCTCAAAAGCGACAGCTCGGCGGTGATGGAAGACATTATCGAGGTGATAGAGCCCTACATTCCCCTTCTTACCGAACACGGCGTCGAGGTTGACTACGCCGGCAGCGGATATAAGTCGCTGGTGTTTGCCACTCTGCTGCTGGAAGGACAAATTCTCAGTCTTCTGATTTCCTTCGGTATCGTAGCCCTGCTGCTGACACTTATGTTCCGCAGCTTGTGGATAGGACTGGCCGGTACCATCCCCATTGCAATTACTGCAATGGTCAACTTCGGGACCATGGGTTTGCTGGGTATCCCATTGAGCTCGGCTACCGCAATTATATCCGGTATCGCTATAGGAATAGGTGTGGACTACGCGATTCATTTGATCGAACGTTACCGTTCTATGCGCAGCGAAGGCCTTGACCGGCAGGAAGCGGCCTACGAGACCCTCGGACACACCGGTCGGGCTATTATCTATAACGCCATAGCGGTTATGGGAGGTTTCGCAGTACTGCTAATCAGCGTGTTTCCGCCGAACCGTCAGGTGGGAGGCTTAATTGCACTTAATATGGCTACCAGTGCCGTCGGCACTTTAACAATTCTATTGATAGTGGTGGTTTTTATCGACCGCCGCACAAAAACTTTTCAGTCTAAAAATTCCAAAAAGGAGGAATAATATGCACCCAAGACTAAGAACGTTTGCTTTGACCCTGATATTTTTAATGAGTACCGCGGGCCTGCTGTTGGCAGCGCCCAGCGGAAAACAGGTGATGGAGAATGTCTATAATCGCCCCAGCGGTGAAGAAATGACCGCCGACCTGGTGATGACACTGACCAACTCGCGCGGATCTACCCGTGAACGCAGCATCACCCAGTTCAGTTTGGATACCGGCGGAGTAGATAAGAAGATGATGTTCTTTCTTGCTCCGGCGGATGTAAAGGACACCAGCTTTATGAGCTGGTCCTACGACGACGACCGTGATGACGATCAGTGGATCTACATGCCGGCTCTCAGGCGGGTAAAACGCATCAGTTCCGACAGCAAGAACGACCGCTTTATGGGCTCGGATTTCACCTACGACCACCTGGGCGAAAGGCATCCGGAAGAGGACCGTCATACGGTTCTGCGGGAAGAGAACTATAAGGGAGAGTCCTGCTATGTGATCGAGAGTGTTCCGGTGGGCGACGATGCTGCCTTCAGTAAAACCGTCAGCTGGATTGCTAAGGACAAATGGATCGGCCTGCAGCGGGAATATTACGATGATAAAGACCAAATATACAAAACCCTGAACATCGAGGACTTTGAACAGATCGACGGCTATTGGGTTATTACCAATATGCTTATGAAGGACCTGGACCGCGATCACTCTACCCGTATTGAAATGGAAAATGTCAAATTCGACACCGGCCTGACCGACAGTTTTTTCTCCGAACGGCAGATGCAGCGCGGTCCGCGTCGATAGAACAAGGAGGATTTTATGAGATCACTTACGTACATCAACAAAAGAAATCTTATCGGCAGCCTGGTCCTTTTAACGGCCATGGCGATGCTGATGCCGAATATGCTCTTCGCAAAGGATATTGATTTTAGCGGCATGCTGCGCAGCTACACCGGCGCCCGCCTTTCCGAGGGGGATGTGCCGATTACCGAACAAACTGCAGACGTTAAGATGGAGGGCTGGGGAGAGGACACCCACATCATGTTGAATCCCTATGCCTACATCGGAGCCGACGGCGAACCGGAGATCGGCATGCGAGAGGCCTACCTCGACCTGTATTTTCCCTCGATGGACATCCGGGTCGGCAAACAGGCAATAGTCTGGGGCGAGGCCGAAGGGGCCTTTATTACCGACATCGTCAGCCCCCAGGACCTGCGCTCCTTTATCCTGGCCGACTTTACAGAGATACGCATGGGAGTTCCAGCGGTCAAGGCCGACTACTTTGCCGGCCCCCTGACCTTCGAGGCAGTCTGGCTACCCCGCTTCATTCCGACCGAACTGCCGGATCAGAGTTCAATCTGGTACACCGATCAGATGAACATGATGAGCGTCCCCGAACTGCCCTCCGATGATCTGGAGAACAGTGAACTCTTCGGCAAGGTCAGTTACTTCGGCGCTGCCTTTAACGGAGAGCTAATGGCAGGCTACGCCTGGGACGACAACCCCGTGCTGGAAGGCAGCGCCCCCAACCCCGATGCGTCGTACCAACGCTATACAGTCGTCGGAGGCAGCTTCAGCACCACCCTCGGCTCGGTAGTCCTGCGCTCGGAGGCGGCGGCCTACCTGAACAAGGCTTTTACCAGCCTTGAAAATCCCGGAACCCCGTTGGCTGCTTTCGCCACCAGCGACTACCACCAGCTGCACGGGCTGGCGGGGCTGGATTGGAGCCTGTTCGGTGTAGACATGTCCTCCCAGTACATCCTGCAGTATATCCACGACTACGACGCCGCGCTTATGTCCGACGAATACGACCATACCCTCACCTTCCGGATGCGGGATTCAAATATGGCCCAAACCCTCACCTGGGAGCTGTTCACTTATGTAGGCTTCGATCCGGAGGATATTGAAAACTCCACCGATGCTCTGCTGCGACCCTCCCTTACCTACAGCATAGAAGACGGGGTCGAGATTCAATCCGGTGTTGAAATATTCCTTGGCGATGAGGCCGGCAATTTCGGAAAGTATGAGGATAACACCATGGCCTATGTTTCACTTCGGTGGTACTTCTAATATAGAGTACTTCCGCCGTTCATTTTTCTTTCCGCCGGCCGGCGGCCTTCCTTCAGTTATTCACCGGCCGGCGGCCTTCCTTCAGTTATTCACCGGCCGGCGGTTTTTTTCGGCACCGAAGATCGATGTACCATAGGTTACATTCAAACACAACTGTTCTGTGTAATAAAAAAACAAGGAGATTTATTATGAACATTATTCAGCCCGAACAGGGCGACACCGCTTATGAAAAAAATGCCGTAACAGCAAAAAAACTTCTCTCCAAATCGGAGGTAGAGGTAGTCCGAGTAGAATTGGCGCCCGGCAGCAGCCTGCCGGTGCACAGCACTCCGGTGGATGTTTTCTTTTTTATCATAGAAGGCCACGGAGAAGTTGAGATTGGTGAGGAACGCGAGGCCGTAACTGCCGGTGCTCTGGTAGAGAGCCCGAAAAATATACCCCATGGACTGCATAACACCTCGGATAGTTCCTTGAAAATACTTGTAGTCAAAACTCCCAAACCATAGACGCCATGACAGCAGTAATAATCAACATAATCGCTCTGGGGGCGTTTGCAGTTGCCTTCTCCCGCAATCGAAAAAAGGCCCTTAAGTCTATAAAGGTAGCGACAAAAATGTTTCTGGGAATTCTGCCTATGCTTATCATCATAATTCTGCTAATCGGTCTGCTCTTCGGTTTTGTGTCGGGAGGAGGGGCTGCAGCAGTTTATCGGCGAGCAGTCGGGACCCCTGGGAGTTTTACTGGTAGCGGTAACCAGTGCGGTGCTGCACATACCCCGCGTTACTGGCCTTCCCCTCTCAGCCTCTCTACTGGCTAAGGGGGCATCGATTACAGTTATCGCCACATTTATTACCAGCCTTACTATGATAGGGTGGTAACCCTGCCGCTGGAGATAAAAGAGCTTGGAGGACGATTCGCTGCCCTGCGTAACGGAACGAGTTTCGTTGCGGCCCTCACGATATCACTGTTAATGGGGCTGGTTATATGAAAAAGAGTGTAAGACAGGGGGTGCCGGTTATTGCATTGGCACTTATAAGCGCAGTGCTATTGTATCTGCGGCCTGAATCCAGAACTCCCTTCGGCACCACCATTCTCGATTATGCCATGGAACTGATTGTGGTGTTGCCGGCGGTACTGCTGCTGATGGGGCTCCTATCACTTTTTATCTCCAACGAGTTCATCAGCACCCATCTGGGCAGCGAATCGGGGCTGAAGGGTATGGCGGTGGCCTTTCTGCTGGGGACCTTGCCAACGGGGCCGGTATACATGGCCTTTCCCATTGCCCGTACCCTTCGAGATAAGGGCGCCCGGGTGGCAAACTTCTATATTTTCCTATCGGCCTGGGCCTGCATTAAGATACCGCAAGAGCTGGTGGAACTACGATTTTTGGGGTTTGAGTTCATGGCCTACCGGTTAACATTTACCATAATCATGGTATCGCTGTTGAGTTTTGTTGTTGAGAAATTTGCACATTAGCGATTCTAAGCGTGGAAGACTTTTGACTTCATAGCTAAGAATTCACATCAATTTCTTTGCAAATTTTTATATATCTCGACCTTTATACAGACGAACGGCTACTGCAAATTTATTTCATACTCCCGGCGCTGCAGATATTCCCCCATAAGCTCGGAAGAGAGTACTATAAGGGGAACGGCTATCGCATAGCGGATCAGGGTAAACTCGATCCCCAGAAAAGAGGCTTCAAAGAGGGTCATCGGGATGCGACAGACACCGGAGGCCCCTATATAGGTAAACAGAAAGGATAGGCGAGCGCCCTTGCGTTGCAGGGCGGCCGCAACCGGAAAGGCTACATACAGTCCACCCACAGTGGTTCCGGCCAACAGTACCGCCCACAAGTGCGCCCGCAGACCGGCCTGCTTGCCTAGATGTCGCTCAACCACATGCTTTGGCACCCAGACTTCAAACAGCCCGATTAAAATAAAGGCAAAGGGTACTATTTTAACCATTTCCCCGCCGAACTGCAAAAAACGGCGGCCCGCCGTGAGACCAAACTCAAAGCGGAACAGGAGTGATCCCACAATAAACAATCCAAACAGGAGTCCCGGCAACAGGGGTTTTATGGGCGAATAAAACTTACTCATACTACCTCCCCAAAATAGATTCCAATGCTTATTGCCACAATAAGAGCAATGAGTAAGCTTATAAAGTTTCGCACCAGAGCAACCTTCGTGCCTAAATAGTGACGCTCAACCGGAAATGTTAACACACCAACCATCATGAGGGTGGTGGTAAATGCAGCCAGAACAATATAGGGGACCCCCTGCTTTAGCAGCAGTCCACTCAGGGGAAAAGCGATAAAGCCAGGCATCAGTGTGAGCGATCCAAGCAGCCCCGCAGCGGTGGTAGTATAAAACAAGTTCTCCCCTCCCAGATGCCGCACAAACACCTCCTGAGGCAAGACGGTACAGGGCCAATGCAACTGCCGAAGCATAGTCATAAACGGAGGCAAGAGTTTGAGAGATCGGCGCCAGGCGATCTGCAGCGCCTCCAGCGTCTTCTTGCGGCTGCCGATAAGCGAAGCAATCAAAGCAATAGTGCTCAAAATATAAAGAACAGACATTAAACTATCTCCTTTGCATATGCTGCCGTTCATACTACCGGAAAAATTAGTGACTGTCCCGAAGCTTATTGATTTTCTTAGGGCTTCTGGTTGTAGACATAATTAACATAAAGGCCTCTTTCAGCTATATGCATATTTTGGAAGGTACTCCCTTCCCTTTTTGAGGGGAGTACGATATAAGCGAAACCACAGCCCTTTCTCCCCGGGGGTAAGGTCGAGAAATGTGACAAAGGGTCTCCACACGAACCGACTCTCGAGCATCGGCGCGACAAGCCTGCCATTCACACCGGCCAGATTCCAGTGCCATAGCCCGGCCTTCGGGTAGTTCTCTCGGTAGGGCTTTATGCAATTATGGTGGAGCCGATACACACGCAGCCGCTCCAGCAGAGCGCTTGCATTTCTCGCGGTATTCACTGTATAGCGCACATAATTGACAATATCCTTACGGAATTGCCTGTCCATATAGTTAACAGCAAACAAATTATTTCCCCGTCCCGGCTGTTTGGTCCCCTTCGCCGCATCATGAATAATAGTCCCCTGCCGCAGCAACTGAGCAAAGGCCTTGTGTCGGCGAAAAGCCCGCGGGTAGGCCTGGTGATGGTCGGTATAGACCTTAAGAACGGTTTTATGCCGGCCAGCAAACAGATGCAGAATCTCCTCGGCAAGCCTGGCCATCGACTTTTCAATCCCTTCGGGGTGGAGCCGCACACATCAAGAAATCGCGAAACGGTTTTTGGGAGGGGCTCATACGCCCCTTCGGCGCAGGGTGGTAAAGTCCATGGCGTCAGAAGTACTGGGTCTCCTTGCCGATGAGAATATTCAGGTGGTGGGGAAAATACCTGCTGTGCAGGTAGCCCTCAAAGCCGTCGGCCACCAGGTCCTCCTTAAGGTGCATATGCTGCCGGCTCAACGCATGAAAGCCCAGAGCCCAGTGGGCCACTACGAGAGAGCCGGTTTCGGCAAGGCCGCGGCGGAGATTCCAGATTCCGGATAAATTCGAATTCCGGCAGGTGGACCTAAGCTGACGAAAGATCTGCTAGTAGGAAATAACTCTTTTTGCGTCGATAGTTTAAGCTGAAGGTCTGATCGCTGAAGGTGCGCTTGCAGGTCAAGACATTGGTAGCGCTGGACCCACCGAAGGCATCTGTCCAGTGGGACCCATAGCGCCTATACCAATGACGGTGCTTACCTTCAAAGTGCTGGGAGCATTCCTTATAAGGACAAAATGGTGGTGTGCTCATGCTCTTAATCCTCCTTTTAGGTGGTATTACCTATATAGAGGGTTAAAAGTATGCTCTGCTTCAACTCGGTGGAAAATAAATTCAATCAGCTTCGAGACAGTGATTTTAGATTGCTAAAGAAGGCCGGGCCTAATAGAATATAGGCATCACCACCGCTGCCCTTTGAGGGCTGAAAGAAAGGAACTCATTATAAAATGTATGCTTTACAATGTCGTGTCCGCTTTTGCCAGTTTCTTCATTGTACTCATTACGTGTGTCCCTGGTGACCGCATTGGGGGGGGCACCGGACTTTCGCTTTATGCATATCGGCCAGGATGATGGGTTAAGCCAAAATTCGGCCAACTGCATTATCCAGGACAGCCGCGGATATATCTGGATAGCCACCTTCGACGGATTAAACCGATTCGACGGTGAAGAGTTTAAGGTGTATCGGAACAATCCCTTCGATCCCGAAAGCCTTATCGACAGCGGCGTCACCTGGCTGGCCCCTGCCGCGGACGGCTCTATCTGGATAGCTACCCGCGAAGGTTTGGACCACTTTAATCCTCAGACCGAAGAGTTTATCCATTTTACCCACGACCCGGGCAATCCACACAGTCTGAGTGACAATTTTATCTACTTTGTAATGGTCGACAGCCAGGAGACACTGTGGGTGGCCACCCATAAAGGCGGCCTAAACCGGCTGGATGCGGACAGCATACAGTTTATACATTACGCACATACTCCAGGGAATCCGCGCAGCCTGGACAGCAACCTAATCTACAGTGTGTATGAAGATTCACAGGGCCTGATTTGGGTCGGCACCGACAGAGGGGTGCAGAGTCTGAACAAGGCTACGGGAGAGGTTAAGCGCTACCCTCACCCTGATGAGGCTTTTGATGAAATCTACTGTATTTTTGAGGACAGCCGGCAACGGCTGTGGGTCACATCCTACGGCGGAGGTATTGCCCGGCTTAATCGGAACAGCGGTGATTTCACTACCTACACAGCTAAAAGTGCACCCCTCGGTTCAGAAGGACTGCGCAGCAACAATGTCCAGTACATCACAGAGGATGACACTGGCCGGCTCTGGGTAGCAACCGACGGCGCCGGAGTTGCAGAGTTTCATCCGGAACAGGTTAAGTTTACCCACTACTTGCATGATACCTCATCCACTGGAAGCCTTGCTCACAATAATGTAGTGTACATTTTCAAGGATAACTCAGGCCTTTTATGGTTCGGAACCTATGAAAACGGTGTAAGTACCCTTAACCCCCACAAGCCTTTCCTCCATTACCGTGAAAAAGCGGCTCCTGAAAGTTTACCCGACAATATGGTCACCAGCTTCAGCGAAGATCCGGAGGGAGTTATGTGGATCGGAACCCGCAATCAAGGCATCACCCGGTTTGATCCTAAAAGCCACCATTTTTCATATCATCCAGCCTACAGTAACTTGGACTTCAAGTTAAGCTCCAACCGTATCCAGCACCTGTACACCGATCCCTTGGACGGCAGTCTGTGGATAAGTACCAACCGCGGCCTTGATCATCTATCCGAGGACAAAACACTGCGCCACTACCGGCATAATGAAAAGGACCCTCACAGTTTAAGCGGCAATGATATACAACATATCCTTCGCGACAAACGGGGTAGACTGTGGGTTGCCACCCGCCAGGGGCTCAATATGTTGAACCCTGAAACCGGCCACAGCCGCCGGTTTGTTCACGAGTCCGAAAATCCGAAAAGTCTGAGTGATGATAACATCCGATTTATTTATGAAGACAGAAAGGAGCGTTTATGGGTAGGTACCTTCAGTGGAGGTCTGCAGGAATTCTTTCCTTCAACTGGTGGGTTCCGCCGAATTCCTGCATCGGAGGGGGTACCGGGACAAGGAATCAGCAGCAATATAATTCGTTCAATCTTTGAAGATCAGAAGGGACACTTATGGATTGGAACCAGTGCCGGGCTCAATCGATTTAACCCGGGGATGGGGGAATACAAGGTATATACCCGTTCGGAAGGACTACTGAGTAATACCATTTATTCGATTGAAGGCGATCCGGACGGGAATTTGTGGTTTAGTACTTCAGCGGGGCTCACAAAGTTCGATCCTGAAACCGAAGAAGTTTTTAATTACAGCAAGAATGACGGTTTGCAGGCAAATGAGTTTAATACCGAGTCAAGTTTTAGCAGCAGCAGCGGAGAATTGTATTTTGGAGGGGTGAACGGTTTCAACAGGTTTCAACCGAAAAAGATTCAGACCAATCTTTTCAGACCGCCCATCGTAATTACAAGTTTTCAAATTGCCGGGGCTCCGGAGCTCTCACCTGATTATGAGGCTGCAGAACAACAGGTGGAAATTCCCTATAACCAAAGCTATTTTACCTTCCAGTACGCTTCGCTCGACTATACAAATCCCAAAAAAAACAGCTATGCCTACAAACTAGAGGGCTTTCATGACCAGTGGATCGAGGCGGGTACCCGTAACTTCGGTAGCTTCTCAAATATTCCCCATGGGTCTTATACCCTGTTAATTCGTGGAACCAATTCCGACGGCATAATATCAGACAAGGACGCAGCACTCCCCTTGAAAATTACCACCCCCCCTTGGCTAAGCAGTGGAGCTATAGCTGCATATACTCTTGCCGGAACCCTCATGTTTTTATTTTTCATTTATATAATCCGCCGCAAATTGTTTTCTCAATCGATCGAGGCCGAGCGTCAACGCAAACTCAACCAAGACCTCGAAATGAAAGTAAAGGAGAGGACCCAAAAGCTTGAACAGGCAAACCGTCAGGCAAATGCGGCCAATAAGGCTAAAAGTCGATTCTTGGCGGTGATGAGTCATGAAATCCGTACCCCCCTCTCCGGTATTCAGGGAATGGCGGAACTGCTTACTCAGCGTCTCAAACCCAGCAAGGAAAAGGAGTATGCAGTACTGCTGCAGGAGGCCTCAACATATTTACAGCAGCTCATTGGGGATATTTTGGATATATCCCGAGTAGAACACGGGAGGCTTGAACTTTATCCTGAAGCATGCAATCTGCGACATATTCTCGAGAGTGTCCAGAGAATCAGTGCAGCCCGAGCTATTGAAAAAAACCTTAGTTTCAGCATCGATGTGGAACCTCTGGTTCCAATGGCAATTTATGCGGATCCTTTACGCCTGAAACAGATAATTACGAACCTCACCTCCAATGCAATTCAATACTCTGAAACCGGTAAGGTCAGTGTCAAAGTAATTCGAAACAAAATTCTTCCGGATGGAAAAGTGGAACTTGCTTTTAAGGTAACAGATACAGGAGAGGGAATCTCCCAGGACTTGATAGAAAATCTGTTTCAACCCTATGTACGGGGCAGATCATCAGAATCAATTCCAGGTACCGGTTTGGGACTTTCAATATCCAAAGAATTGGCGCAACTGATGCAGGGGGATATTTTAGTAGAGTCGGTAATTGGCCAAGGTTCGGTTTTTAGTTTCAAGGCTCCTTTTCTAGTTGTGGAAGCACCACTACACAAAGGAAAAGAGCAGCAGGTGCAAGTTAGGCTCAAGGGACCAGTCAAAATTCTTTTGGCTGAAGATGAGCGCATCAACCGTGTTTTTCTACACGACATACTGAAAGAACACGGATTTGATGTCGACATTGCTGAAGATGGGAAAGCCGCAGTGAACAAATATTTTCCTGATAAATATGATGCCCTGTTGATCGATCTGAACCTTCCGCGTATGAACGGACTGGCCGCTGCCGGAGAAATCCGATACCAGGAGCATACCAGCGGTACTCATCCGATTCCAATAATTGCCCTTACAGCCTCCAGCATAGAAACTGAAGCTCAATCAATTTACGAAGCGGGCATGAATGCCTTTATAAAAAAACCGGCCACTTTTTCAAAATTGATCGAAGTGCTCGCCGCACATTTACCCCATAAAATATCGGTTATTAGTACTCTAAGCGATGGGGCTGTAACAGATCCACAGAAAACCGAAACCCGTTTACAAGAAATCCACAGCTTGGCTCTCCAGGATTTAATAAAACGACAGAAGAGCTTGTCAAAAGCCCTAGAATCAAAGGACCTGGAAGCCCTGCCCCACATTGTCCATTCTATCCGGAACATAGCCGGGGTTTTGCACGATGCCGCACTTTTAGAAGCAGCCAAGCTTATGGATCACACGAACTCAGAGTCAGAGTCAACAAAGCTGAATACCGCTGAAATCACTCAACTACAGCAGGAACTGAACCGGGTTATCACATATCTACAGAAAATAGTATCTTCA
This sequence comes from Spirochaetia bacterium, assembly GCA_034520965.1. Classification (GTDB taxonomy): domain Bacteria; phylum Spirochaetota; class Spirochaetia; order DSM-16054; family Sediminispirochaetaceae; genus DSBN01. The sequence goes on from JAXHMY010000001.1 coordinate 643,354, forward strand.
GGAGATGGGAGTTAATTATATGTATGATGTATGCATCATTGGAGGCGGTGTTGTCGGTTGCGCAATAGCCCGTGAACTTGCACGCTACAAACTACGCACCGTATTATGTGAAAAAAGTGTTGATGTAGGAAACGGCGCCACCAAGGCAAATAGTGCAATTGTTCATGGCGGTTATACCGCAGCCCACGGAACATTAAAGGGTGAACTGAGCATCCGTGGAAACCGTATGTTCGACGAACTCAACGAAAACTTGAATTTCGGCTTAAACCGATGCGGTTCACTGGTGCTGGCCTTTTCGGATGAGGAGCGCTCAAGCTTAGAAGCACTACTGCAGAATGGAAAGCTGAATGGTGTGAAGGGCCTGAGAATTGTTGAGCAGGAAGAACTGGAGAAGATGGAGCCCCAGGTAGGACCGGAGGCGATAGCCGCCCTCCACTGCCCCGAAACCGCCGTTACCTCCCCCTACGAGATGTGTATTGCCCTGGCCGAGAACGCCGTTGCCAATGGGCTGGACTTACGGCTTGAGAGTGAAGTCGTGGGGATAGAAAAAGCCGACGGCGCATTTTCTATTCAGCTCGCCCCGGAGAACACCTCGAAGCGCGCTCCTCAGAACCTTTCCGCCAGGTATGTCGTGAATGCCGCCGGGGTGTATTCCGACCGCATTGCCGCTATGATCGGCGATACCAGCTTTCGGATACTGCCTCGGCAGGGACAGTATCTTATTCTTCGGCGCGGAGACAGCGAGCTGGTACACAGTGTGATTTTCCAGACCCCCACTAAAAAGGGGAAGGGTATTTTAGTAACTCCGACCTATTGGGGAAATCTGATGATCGGACCGAATTCCGAGGAGATACCCGAGCGAGACGATGTGAGCACAAATTCGGAGATTCTTTCTTACATTGTCGAGAAAGCGCGCCGCAGCGTTCCCGGCTTTAAGCTGAGCCATGTAATCCGTTCTTTTTCCGGGATCAGGGCTACCAGCGACACGAAAGAATTTATAATTGACGAGGCACCAATCGGAGGGTTTATACATGCAGCCGGAATAGACTCGCCGGGTCTGACCTCCTCCCCTGCGATTGCAGTAAAGGTGATCGAGCTTCTATCAACCGCAGGCTTATCTCTGCAGGAAAAACCGGATTTTAATCCTAAGCGCCCCGGGATAAACTCGCCTCAACCCCTACAGCCGATCAAGGAGGTACAGGATTTAATAGAGTTACCGGAAGGCAATCCGGAGCGGATAGTCTGCCGCTGTGAACAGGTCCGCGAAAAGACAATTATAGATGCGCTTCAGAGGGGTATTCCCGTTACATCACTCGATGCGGTCAAGCGCCGCACCCGGGCCGGAATGGGCCCTTGTCAAGGCACTTTTTGCGGCCCCCGGGTACGCTCACTTATAGCCCACACCACAGGCATTTCCGAGGATGAAGTGCTGTCCCGCAGCGGCGGTTCTGGAATTTTGCCGGAGCGGGTGAGCGGAAAAGACTTGCGCAGCCTCGAGGAGCAAAAACAAGAACAAAAGCAGGAGCAATAAACAGGGTCAGCTCAAAACGTCAGGTATGAGTATCGTCTAAGCTTATTCGCTCAGCTGAGACTCCAGGGCAAGTAATTTATCCCCCGTTTCCCGCGAGAGCCTCTCAAACAGTTCTGCCCGAAGATGCTTCGGGGTATCGCTGATATGTAATACTAACGGCCGGGCTGCGGTCAGTATTTCCTCCGGAACATAGGGGATATCAAACAAGCCATATACATGCTCTTTCATCAAATCGACTATTCCCGCCATTTAAATACCAGCTTTATCAAAGTACCATTCTCCCGTTCCACTACTAGTTTCCCCTCAACCTGCATAACGAGGGTTTGAACCAGCATAAACCCCAAGGATGAAGTTTGGTCAATATCAATATTTTCCGGCAAGCCGATCCCTCTATCCGCTACAGTAAGCGTATACACATCATCATCTTTCACTGCTGTAACCTGCAGGATCCCTCCGTTTCCATCGGGATATGCATGTTCAATGACATTATCAACCAGTTCGTGAATAATCAATCCGATGGGAATTGCCAACTCTAAGCCCAGATACAGGTTTTGTACTTGAACTTGTATATCTATATCCTCGCCTACTGCAGTTTTACTGCAGACGATCTCATTCACCATCCCATTCAGATAAGCTTGCAAGTTTATCTGAGTAAAATCATCTGTTCTGTAAAGCTGTTCATGGGCCATGGCCATGGCCTGTATTCGATGAATACTCTTCTCAATTAATCGGAGGTCATAGCCATCACGATAGAGAGGCTTCTGCAAATTCATAAGGCTCATAATAACCTGCATGTTGTTTTTAACCCGGTGGTGAACCTCACGCAGTAAGACCTCTTTTTCTTCTAACGAGTTCCGCAACTCCCTATTGATTTCCTGGAGTTTAGTATTCGCCGATTTCAACGCTTCAGTTTTCTCTGCTACCTGTTCTTCAAGATGCTCACGGTAACGATTGTTCTCCTGGGCCAATTCTACTTTTTCAAGAGCCCGTTTTACCGCAAACAGAAGAATGTTCAAATCCTCCACCGGTTTAAGAATATAATCCCAGGCTCCAAGATGCATTGCATCTATCACATCGGTGATATTCCCAGTCCCCGAAACCACAATCACCGGTATCTCAGGAAAGTTATTTCCCACATAATCCAGTACTTGTAAACCGTCGACTTTCGGCATTCGCAGGTCGGCAAGAATCAAATCGGGGGGAGAAGTCTTTATAATCTCTATTCCCTTAGCCCCGTCCTCGGCTTCCACAAGGGTGTAACCGTAATCTTCAAGAAAAGAGACAAAACTCTTTCGAATCGCTGATTCATCATCAATGCTTAGTACTGTTTGCCCCATCAAAATCCTCCAAGAGCAGCTGATCTATTATAAACTGTGTCTGCACAATTGCAAATCACAGGCAGTTTGTTTACTATTGTGCACATGAAACACCCAATGAGCATACCGTTTCTTTTTGTTATAATCACTATATTATTAACAGTAAGTTGTTCTGCCGAGACAAGCAAGCCGAGTAAATCCACAGAAGCGGAAAAAGAAATGAAAAGTGAACCGCAGACGATATTTCCCCATCCTGAAATCGACATATCTCTTGCACAGCTGAAAAAAGAGATCGACAAAGAACCGGACTTTGTTCAGGAGTCTATTTTATCACGGCCCCAATACTTTCTAGAGTTAGCACAGCAATTTCTTGACCTTCCAAGCTGGGCCGGCATCTTAGTCGATAAGAAGCACCCCCTCCCCGAAGAATATGCTCCGAATGATTTAGCTTTACTGAGCAATTATTCCCTCACCCTCAACCGCTCCGACCTTCGGCTGAGCCGAGTGTGCATGCCTGCGGTTCTGGCAATGACGGAGGCAGCTCGTATAGATAACATCGAATTGGTATATTCCTCGGCTTTCCGCTCATATTCCTACCAGCAAGGTCTCTATGAAAGATATGTAGACCAACATGGACAAAAGGAAGCCGACCGCTTCTCTGCGCGTCCGGGTACCAGTCAGCACCAACTTGGAACCACTATCGATTTTGGAAGTATAACCCCCGAGTTCGCAGATACACCCGCCGGTCAATGGCTTCGTAAAGAGGCATGGAAATACGGGTTCTCACTTTCATATCCGGAAGGAGAGGAGGAGCTGACCGGTTATATGTTTGAAATCTGGCACTACCGTTACATCACCCCTACCGGAACGCGACTCGAGCGTGAGTTTTTCGGGGGACTGCAGCAGCATATGTTGGAATTTTTTCATCGCCAACGGAACTTTCTCGAGAATCAATAAACTATTTCACCAGCAGAAAGCAAACCATTGAGCGGCGTCCCCCCCGATAGGCATAAAAGGCGTCCCCCTCCCCCTTTTTAATCACAAGAAAGGCCGAATTCCCGCCGTCAAAGTTCATCGCTGAGGAGGCCCCAAGAAGAGTAAAGATTCGGGAAGTCTCTTTAGATGTCAGACCTCGCCGCAGGGGCCCTTCCCCTTCTACCACCACAATGTAAAAAAAGCGGGCCTCTGCATCCAGGCCGACTGCCGTTCTGGCAGTGCGTTCACCGTGAACCCCTATGTTCTGACCCCTGAGCAGGATCGGCTCAAAGCCGCCGGCCGCCCAGTAGGCCCTTTCGAGGAGTGACGGAGTTAAGCCGTCGCTAATTTTCAATTCTCCGGAGGGCTCTTTCCACAGCACCCCCCACTCCTTCTCCTGCTGTGAATAGAGCACCCCATCTGCCTTGTATACCCCCACGGGTTCCATTTGAAAGCCTTGCAGCAGATTGAGCACATAGCGAAAGGGAGTGGCGCTAATGACAACCGAAGCCTCTGCAGTTTCTGCGATGTGCAGAGGTTCAGCCCCACTCTCTTGGGGCGGATACGGGCTGACTTTCACCTTCTCATTTTCAAGGTCCACCCTCAGAAGATGCAGTTGCGGGACTTCTCGGTTACCGGGATGCGTTTTGTATTCAACTCCCGGGGCAATTCGACGCCACTGAAGCTCTTGGATATCAGTCGGGAGAGGCAGAAGCCCCTCTTCGGGGGGAGGAACCCCGGCACATCCTCCATACAAGAGCACCAACAGGACCAACGGCAGACCAGCCACCCTTAAACCCGTTATTCCTGTACCGACGGGCTTACTTCTTTTCTTTCCCAACCTTCTTCTTTCCCAACATGTGATGCATCAGCTCTGCACTTCCCTTTCCTGCATCCGCGCAGCCCTGGAGAGCATGAGCTGCTGTAAGCGGTCGCGATCAGCCACTATATAACGGGCAACCATGAAAAATATCAACCCGCAGGGAAGCCACCAGAACAGCGCAAAGTTCATGGTAAATTGGTAGCCAATCGGTACGAGCAGCCCCCCTATCGCCGGGCCAAAGCCCTGTCCAAGGTTATCGGTAATATTGAATACGGCAAACACCGACCCTCGGTGCTCAGGACGGTTTACGTTCATCAGAATAGCCTTTACATTCGCAGAGGGCACCGATACCAGGAAGCCACCAACAAATGCTCCAAGGTTAAGCAGCAACAGCTGCATTCCTTCAGGGTCAAACACGGGGTAGTTTAGCACTGGGAGCATCGGCAGAATCCCCACAAGGACTCCGGCGCCGCACAGCAGCGGCAGCAAACGCGGATTTTTACGATACAGTCGCTCTCCAATTACCGCAAAAACAACGGCCCCAATCGTTGCTCCAAGGCCCATCATTAAAAACACAGTAGTTGCTTCTTCCTTCGAAAAGCCGCGCTCCTGCTCCAAAAAAATAATTACCCAGTAACTGAGAATTCCCCAGGGAATGGTGCCTGGAACCCCCTGCAGAAAAGTCCAGAAATTCGTACGGTTTGAAAAGAGCAGCTTAAAATCACTCAGTTTGATGCGGGAGGTATACGCAATACCCGATTGAATCAGCTTCTCTAAGGCCTTCTCCGTCCGTCCCCGCTCAGGGTCCCGGGCATACAGGGCAAATATCAGGGCTAAAGGAAAGTTTGGTGCCGCCGCCAGGATAAAGGCGATTCTCCAGCCAAAACTGCCTGTCAAGTAACCTGCCAAAGCCGGCCCCCCCATCATACCGACTGCCCATGCAACTCCCAACCACGCAGAAGCGGAGGCGCGATGCTCTTCGCGAAAATAGTCGGAAATGAGCGAAAAAGAGATAGGATAGATACCGCCAATACCGATTCCTGTTAGAATCCGCAGCAGGGTGAAACTCCACAAGGTTTGAGTAAAAAAGGGAATACCGGTTAGTAGACAGGGAATCTCTCCAACGAACACTGTAATCACCAGCAGTTTTTTCCGGGAGATGAGGTCGGTGAAATAACCGAACACAATACTTATAAAGGCGCCCACCAGCGTAAATGCAGAGCCGATAAATCCCAAGGTCCTTACATCGGCTCCATACTCGGCGGATAGCTCCGGCAGTATAGCCGACATAATTCTCTGATCAGCAAACAGAAAGACCGACATCAATACCAACAAAAGCAGGGTAATAGTATCGCGGCTGCTCATTTTTACCGGTTCCATGCAACTCCTCCTGCCTTATCTGATGTCAAATCTCTCAGCTCATAGAATGGTACCCATCAAACCGCAGATGTGCAACTAATATTTAAGCCTCCTTCAAAAAACTTTGCTTTTTGAAAACTCCTGTTTTAATTTCTCCCTCCCATGAAACCCGCCAATAGATCGATTCGCTCGCCCGCATATTGATAAGCTGCCGATCAGCGCTGTACTGCTCAGGCTTCGCACGATCAGAATTGCCCGGGCTACACTGGGCAGATGAATAATACTGCAGAAATGATAGAAGCAGCCGCTGCACAGCTGGCTCGCACAACCGACGGCCTCGCTTTCAGTGGAAAAGTTGCCTATACCTATAATCCTCTCATCTATGCTTGGGCTCCACACGCAGAATATATACGCCGTTATGCAAACGGGCCGCGGGAGATTTTATTGGTCGGTATGAACCCGGGACCGTGGGGAATGGCTCAGACCGGCGTCCCCTTTGGGGAAATACAGTTTGTGCGCGACTGGATGCAGATTGAGACAGCGGTTGGTCAGCCGGAAAAAAGCCACCCCAAAAAACCGATTGACGGATTCGCCTGCACCCGGAGTGAAGTGAGTGGGCGACGCCTGTGGAGCCTGATGCAGGAGCGTTTTGGTCCCGCCGAGAACTTTTTTAAACATCACTACGTGGCCAATTATTGCCCACTAGTTTTTATGGAAGCGGGGGGAAAAAACCTCACCCCAGATAAACTGCCGAAACCCGAGCAGGATGCCCTGTTTGCAGCCTGCAATTCCCATTTAATCGAGCTTATTCATGCCCTTCAACCGGCATTTATAATTGGTGTAGGGAAGTTTGCTGCCGAGCGAATCCAACGCGCTTATTCGCTACAGCAAGATAAGGAGACGTCTGCAGGACCGGTGATTGACTCTATTTTGCATCCAAGCCCTGCCAGCCCCCAGGCTAATAAGGGCTGGGGACAACAAGCTGCATCAAAATTGATTGAGCTTGGCGCCTGGACGACAGAATCGTAGAAAAGCCTTCATTAATGGTTCAAACCATGGGGAATTGAAGCAGGGAGTCGAATTACCCCCTCTATTAGAGTGTACCCACACTTTATTTTAGAGGAGGCCTGCCAATGCTTATCCCCCCATTTTGTCCCCATCCCGAATGTGAATATCACACCCAGCCACCTGGCCACGGGCGCTGGTACCACATCAATGGCAGCTACGAGACCCTGGCCCATGGGACGGTCACCCGCTTTAAATGCCTCGGCTGCGGCGGAGGGTTTAGCGAGCAAACCTTCCGCCTAGACTATTATGTAAAGCGAAAGCTCGACTATCAGGTGATTTTCGATCATATGACCAACTGCGGGGGAGTACGCAAGACTGCCCGCATAATGGAGGTCAGCCACCAGGCGATCATCAACCGCTTAGGCCGTCTCGCCCGTCAGGCCATTGCGCTGCAGGCCGATGTCCTGCAGGACTATGTTCCCTGTGAGGATCTGGTCACCGACGGCTTCGAGAGCTTTGTCAGCGATCAGTACCAGCCGAATAACATTCACATCCTGGCCGGCAAGCGTTCACAGTTCTTTATCACCTTCGACTATGCCCATTTGCGGCGCAAGGGAAAGATGACCGAGCTGCAGAAGGACGAGCGTGACCGGCGGGAGAGGCACTACATCCGCAAGAGGATCTCCATCAGTCAGTCTTTCCTGCAGATTGTCGATCTGGTCGAACAATACGCGCAGAAGCGGCGGTTTACCTGCCTTTACAGCGATGAGAAGTTAGAGTATCAAAGATTGGTCATGGGCTCGGATGTGCTGCAGAGCCTAAAAAGCGAGGGGAGGTTTGAGCATGTGAGAATCTCTTCACAGCTCGAACGCACCATTGACAATCCACTTTTTTCTGTCAACTATCTGGACAGGCAATTTAGGAAGGATAATGCCAATCATGTGCGTGAGACGGTGCGCTTCTCCGAGAATGTGAATAACTGTCTTGAGCGCATGGCGGTCTACCAGCTGTATCAGAATTATTTCAAGCCCTTTCGCATTGACCGGCCTTTTTTACAGGACTTCTCCCATGCCGAGGTGGCCGGTGTGCCCCGGGGTAAAATCGCAAGAGGGCTGCGGGGCATCTTTACCATGCGCAAGTTCTACACCCATGTAAAGCTCAACTGGTCGCAACTGATGGTGTGGGCTCGGATGACCGGAACCCTGGATAAGTTCGACGGGATGTACTGGCCCAAATATGTGTGGATGTAACATCCCTTACTCGCAGAGGGCGTGTGAAAAATTGCATCCCCCATGGTTTGAACCATTAACTATTCTTCACGCATATCTCTTATAACTGCAAGATGGTGCTGTGCCTGCTGAACCGCGTTTCTTAATTCTTCTTGAAATGCAGGAAATTGTTCTTCCACCTCTTCGATATTCCCTCTCAAAGCTTCGCGTTCAAGAAACCGGCTAATATTACCTAGGCTGTACAAGCGGACCGCTGAAAGGTTGTTCGTAAGAGAGTGAAAAGCATCAACCGTATTCTGCAGCTCACCCTTGGATAAAGCCTCTTCAATGCCGGACATTTTGTCGGGGACATCCCGATAAAAAAGTTCCAAAAGCTGTTGTGCAATCTCTATATCACCCTGGTAGTCCTGGATAAAGGTACTGAAGTCGGTGAGCGACGCAGAATTTCTCACCGCGGTTTCAATCAGTATCGAATTTATGCCAGTAGTCCAAAGCCGGTAGAACCCACTCCCAGAGGTTCTCTTTTGTTCTTGTTCTCATGCTCAAACAGGAATACACTTCCAATGGCCTGTGCCAGAATATCCCGAGAGAGCGGTTTTGACACATACGCATTCATCCCGCAGGAAAGGATATGGTGCACATCCTCTTTCATTGCATAGGCGGTTAAGGCAATTATGGGAATCTGAGGATTGAACCGAGATTCATCGGAGCTGCGAATTTTTCGGGTAGCATCCAAACCATTCATTACCGGCATTTGGACATCCATTAACACTAAATCAAAGCTCTTTTGACTTAGAAGCTTGAGCGCCTCACTCCCATTTTCAGATATCTCAACCTCATGTCCCATCTCACTGAGAAAATAGGCGATGGATTTTTGATTAAGTTCATTATCCTCAGCAAGTAAAATTTTTAAAGATCAGAGGGAGACGGGATGGTATGTTTTTGACTGCTACTATGCTGGTCTGTTCCACTACCCAACATAAAAGAAACAGTAAAGAAAAAACTACTGCCCCTTCCGGGCGTGCTTTCAACCCAAATCTTACCACCCATTATCTCGATTAACTGTTTGGTTATTGCTAATCCAAGGCCAAAGCCTTGCTGCTTTTTCGAAAAACCCGAATCGACTTGCTGGAAACTGTCAAATATCCGCTCAATCTCTTCTTCAGATATACCGATTCCACTGTCCTTCACAGCAAAACGGAGAGTTGCACTCTCTCCAGCTGTTTGTTCAAGATTTACAGAAACTGTAATCGTACCCCTGTGAGTAAATTTGACGGCATTACCGACCAAGTTTGCCAACACTTGCTGCAATCTCTGAGCATCACCAATTAGAATATTGGGCACGTCGTCGGCAACACTAATATCCAGTGTTAATTCGGAATCCTGTTTTCCAATAAAAAGCGGTATTACCGATTTTTTGACAGTGCTTCTCAGTTGGAAGGTATTATTCTCGACAATGATACTTCCTGCCTCAATTTTAGAAAGTTCCAATACTTTGTTGATAATATCCTGCAAGGACTCTTCTGCATCCTTCATAAGCAACAGCTGCTCTCGCTGTTCTTGTGTTAAGTCTTCACTTAATAAGATATCCGTCATTCCCATGATACCACTCAGGGGCGTACGAATCTCATGGCTGACATTTGCCAAAAAACGGCTTTTGGACTGGTTGGCCGACTCAGCTGCTTGTTTCGCATTTTCAAATTCCCGAAGGATTCTTCGGTTTTCAGTAATATCTTTGAAGGTAGCCACCGATGCGTAAGGTGAAATTTCACCTGTACGAAAAAGCGGCTCGGAGTTGATGGAGACCCACCTGTAGGTTCCGTCCACTCGAATAATTTTCAGCTCATAATTTCTAATTTTGCGGCCCTCTTTCAAAGACACTATACTCGGTAGCTTTTCCTTCTCAAGGAGCTCACCCTTCTTGCTGAATATCTGCAGGCCCTTCATAAGAATCTTTGGATCAAGGGATGTATCATTGCGCAGTCCAAGTAGTCGCGCTGCGGCCAGGTTATAGAGAATGACTCTTTCCGTCTTGTCGCGAACTAATAAGCCGCTTGGCATGGAACGTACCAGCGATTTGAACAATTTCTCACCACTGTCCTGCTTCTCTTCATAGCTAAGTCGTGAAAAGAGCATTCCCAAATAGTTCGCTACAGTCTCTGCTTCCAAAAGATGTGTAGAGTAGCTATTCTCCGGTGAAAGGGCAAACAATACTACCATTGCATATAAGGAGTTTTCACCAGTAATCGGCAGCAGGAGCATGGCCTGTACTCCTTGCTCCTGTAGCAATGGAGAAATAGGGTTTTTTCGACTCCTACGTTCAAACAAAAGGGGGCTGTGTATACCGGACCACTCTCTTGAACTCTGGTTGGATAAAAAGTGTCTAAACGCTTCAGATAGCCCATGGGAATACTTAAAATCAAGTTGATTTTCGTTGGTACTTTTTAAGTAAAGTGCTCCGCCGTCAAAACCGAAATAGGAACTTACCCTATTAAGCAGCTCTTTGTAAGCCTGAGTATAGTGAGGAGCATCTATCAAGACACGAGCTAAAATACATTCTATTGATTCTGGTTCCGGCTCGAAAAGTATTAAAAAACCCTGTGATTCCGGTTCCGGCTGTACCCTCCCGTTCACAATGAGCGTGTGGCCTTCGGAGTGCATTACGGCCGCCTTAAACAGCCTCCCATCCAGACAGGTTTTGAGAATCTGCTGGATATCGCCCTGGGGATGAGCATAGAGCAGGTCCTGCAGCGGACGACCGTAAAAGTTACTTTCATTTTCGCCGCCGATCAATTCAATACAACGCCGATTTAGTGACAGAATAGTATGTGAGGCATCTATTACAGCAGCCGGAAAGGGCAAGGCATCTATAGAGAGGCTTTTCATGGCTTATCTCCCTTTATAGTATGCGGCATAAACGGCGGTTAAGAAACTAGGAAATTCAACAATTTTATTTTTTTTTGGACAACTATTGAGTTCCATGTTAATGTATTAGTATAGTTTTTATAAGAAATTTTTTCACATTTAATGTGTTTTTATATTATTATTTATAATATCTATAACAATATTTTATATTTTATAATAATATTTTAAAGTTTATTTAATTTATCTGTACTTCTAAGCTGAGCAAAATAAGTATGGTCACCGGCAATTAAGCGCATAGCGCTATTAAACATAAGGAGGGTGATCTATGGCAGTGGATGCACAATTAGATCAAAAAGAAACAGACCAGGGGGCCTGTTGCAGCGATCAACTCTCTGAGGAAGAGATGGCCGCACGGATCGATGAGGTAATTGATACCTTTTCCGGCGTAAAAGGAGCCTTGATTCCCGTACTGCAAACCGCCCAAAACCTATTCGGATATCTTGCCGAACCGGTTCTCAAAAAAGTGAGTCTTAAACTCAATATCCCATACAGTGAAGTAGCTGGGGTAGTTAGCTTTTACTCCTATTTTTCCACCATTCCTCGCGGCAAAAATATTGTAAGGGTATGCTTAGGAACCGCATGCTATGTTCGCGGAGGAAAGGAAGTTCTGCAATCTATTCAGGACTACCTTGGCATCGATGTAGGAGGCACTACCGACGACAGGGTTTTTAGCCTTGAAATTGGACGCTGTTTCGGTGCATGTGGTTTAGCACCGGTGGTGATGATTAACGACCATGTCTATCAGCGCGTAAAGCCATCTAAGGTAAAAGACCTGCTTGTACCTTACCGTGCTTCTGAACCGTGCGGGGAGGAAGAATAATGGAAGGACAAATGAAAATTAAGTCGGCCAAGGACCTCGAAAAGCGCCAAAAGGCCGCACAAAAATCACGCCCAGAAACTGAACAGGTTATTCACCTGTGCGCAGGAGCCGGCTGTATTGCTTCAGGAGCTCTTGAAGTAAAAAATGCCCTGGAGAAGGCCTTTGAGACAGAAGGCATTTCGGTACCAATTAAGGAGACCGGCTGTCTGGGTCCGTGTGCCCGGGGACCGGTACTATTGATAAAACCGGAAGAAGTGTTTTATGAAGGGGTAAAACCGGAAGATGCGGAGGAGATTGTAAAGCAACATTTCAAGCGGAAAGAGGTGGTTAAACATCTTACACACCGGAACTTCTCCGACAACCGACAGGTTGACACGGCCAAAGAAGTAGAATTCTACCGTGGTCAGGCTCGAATCGTATTGCGAAACTGCGGGTACATCGACCCGCTGAATCTGGATGATTTTATTGCAGTCGGCGGCTACTCCGCTTTAGCAAAGACCCTTTCGGATTATACTCCCGAGAAAGTTGTCGAGGAGATAAAGCACTCCGGTCTACGTGGTCGCGGCGGAGCCGGTTTTCCAACCTGGCTTAAATGGGAACTTACCCGCAAGGCCGAGGGTACAGAAAAATATGTGTTGTGTAATGCCGATGAGGGAGACCCCGGCGCTTTCATGGACCGAAGTGTACTCGAAGGCGATCCGCACAGCTTGATTGAGGGAATGACAATCGCAGCTTTTGCCATCGGAGCAAGCCGCGGTTTTGTATATGTTCGAGCCGAATATCCCTTGGCGGTAAGCCGTTTTGGAAAAGCCCTAGAACAGGCCCGGGAAACCGGCTTACTCGGTGACAATATTATGGGTACTGATTTCTCCTTTGACTTAGAAATCAGGATGGGCTCAGGAGCATTTGTCTGCGGTGAAGAAACAGCACTCATCCACTCTATAGAGGGTAAACGGGGTGAACCGAGGCCGCGGCCCCCCTTTCCCGCTCAGAAAGGCCTTTGGGACAAACCGAGCCTACTGAACAATGTGGAAACCTACACCAACGTGGCAGCCATAATGGATAAGGGCTCCGGCTGGTACAGCTCCTTCGGTACCGAAGAGAGCAAAGGGACCAAGGTATTTGCCCTGGCAGGGGCAATCAATATTAGCGGTCTGGTTGAGGTGCCGATTGGCACCAGCCTTGGTGAACTGATATACGATATCGGCAGCGGTATCCCGGGGGGTAAGCAATTTAAGGCGGCCCAAATCGGTGGTCCCTCCGGTGGATGTATTCCTAAGCAATATCTAAATGTCCCCCTGGATTATAATACACTCAGTGAGCTTGGGGCTATCATGGGCTCCGGCGGCCTGATCGTCATGGACGACGACACTTGCATGGTGGACGTAGCCCGCTATTTTCTGGAGTTTGTTCAGGAAGAGTCCTGCGGAAAGTGCACCCCCTGTCGGGTGGGAACCAAACGTATGCTCGAGATTCTCACCCGAATTACAGAGGGTGATGGTCGGGATGGTGATATTGAACGCCTGATTGAGATAGGTGAACAGATCAAAGACACCGCTCTGTGCGGCTTAGGACAAACCGCTCCAAATCCGGTACTCTCTACCATCCGGCATTTTCGGCACGAGTATGTACAGCATATTCGTGATAAACATTGCGAAGCCGGCGTCTGTGCTGGACTGGTCCGGGCTCCATGTCAAAGTGCATGCCCGGCGGGAGTCGATGTCCCCGGATTTGTCTCACTAGTTGGAGAAAAACGCTATGCAGAAGCACTACGGCTGCATCGCGAACGCAACCCCTTTGCAGCCGTATGCGCGAGGGTCTGCTTTCATACCTGTGAAGATAAGTGCCGTCGTTCTACCCTTGATGATTCGGTCGCAATCCGCGGGATAAAGCGCTTTATGGTTGACCAAGAGGTGACCATTCAACTGCCGGAAATTCGGGAAAGCAGCACAAATGCAAAACGAAAGATTGCTGTGATCGGCGGCGGTCCTGCCGGTCTCTCCTGTGCCTACTTTCTTGCACGACTTGGGTATTCACCAACAGTCTTCGAAGCTGAACAGCGACCTGGAGGAATGATGGTCCAGACCATCCCGGCCTACCGGCTGCCCCGGGAAACCTTGGCTAGAGAAATACGTATGATCGAGAATATGGGAGTCAATATAGTCACGGACACCGCTTTAGGCAGAGATTTTACCCTGAAGGAGCTGCGCTCGCAGGGCTACGATGCGGCATTTCTGGGTATAGGAGCTCCGGTCAATATGGATATGGGCATACCCGGGGAAGACGCCGAGGGCGTAGTACAGGGCATAAATTTTCTTAAACAGTACAACATCCGTGGTTCAGTTCCAGTAGGAAAGAAGCAGGTAATAATCGGCGGGGGAAATGCTGCAGTTGATGCTGCCCGGACCGCGATTCGTCTCGGTGCCGATGCGGTTACTATTCTCTACCGCAGAACCCAAGACCAAATGCCTGCTTATGCAGAAGAAATTGAAGAGGCTCTACTGGAGGGGGTGAAGCTAAGAACCCTCACTCAACCGATAGCTATTGAAAAGAACGGAGTTGGCAAGGTAAAGGGGGTAACCTGTGCCTGCATGCAACTTGGAGAATTCGACCGCAGCGGACGCAGACGACCAACCCACTCGGATCAGCAAAACTTTATAGTGGAAGCTGATCAAGTCATAATCGCTATTGGACAGCAGATAGATACCAGTCACTTTGCCGGTGAATTAGACATTCATCTTGGTGAAAACCGTTTTATCAAAACCAACCCTCTGACCGGACAAACCTCGGTCGATTGGATATTCTCCGGCGGAGATGCCGCTTCCGGACCTGTGTCGGTCGTGTCGGCCATCGGAGATGGCGAAAAAGCGGCGGTCGGCATTGATCAATACCTTACCGGAGAAACACACGCCTTCTGGCGCGAGGAAAAAGTGGTAGAAACCTCTTACGACCCGGATGCAGAGCCGGTACCCTACCCGCGTGAGAAAATGCCGGTTATCGGAACCGACCGTCGAAAGAACAACTTTGAAGAGGTTGAACGCAGTTGGTGTGAGAGTGTTGCCGTCCGACAGTGTGAACGCTGTCTGCGTTGCGATTACGGCAAAACACCTGCAAAATCAGGGAGCAATGTAGAATGAAAATTACAATTAATAACATTACAACAGAGGTAGAAGAGGGAACTACGGTGCTGGAGGCAGCCCGTAGCGTAAATGTAGATATTCCCACCCTTTGCTATTTAGAGGGGATGGAACCCCTGGGAGCCTGCCGTATGTGCGTAGTCGAGGTCAAAGGGGCAAAAAACTTGGTAGCATCCTGTTCTACGCCGGTACGCGACGGTATGGAAGTCAGCACCAACAGTGCTCGTGTGCGTGATGCTCGCCAAACGGTGATACAGCTTTTGCTGAGCGAGCATGAGGGGGATTGCCAGCTCTGCGAACGGGGGGAGGACTGTGAACTGCAGGATCTAGCAAACCGAATGGGGGTAAAGGAGATTGCCTTTGCCGGGCAAAAACCCACACAGTTTTTTGATGAAAGTACGCCGGCACTAATACGTGACACCGGCAAATGCATCAAATGCCGGCGCTGCATGGAGGTCTGCAAGGCGGTACAGAATGTAGGTGCTCTGGCCGCTCAAAACCGAGGCTATGCAACGGTAATTGGCCCGGCGTTCGCACAAGACCTGGATACGGTAGTATGCGTACAATGCGGACAATGTGCCGCAGTCTGTCCGGTTGGCGCTATTACCGAACGCACTCATATTCCCCAGGTATGGCATGCTCTGGATAACCCGGAGAAGCATGTAGTGGTTCAAACCGCCCCTGCGATTCGTGCGGCCCTGGGTGAATGTTTTGACTATCCCCCGGGAACCCTTGTAACCGGTAAGATGGTAAGCGCCCTCAGACGCCTCGGCTTTGACGGAGTGTTCGATACCAACTTTGCCGCCGACCTGACCATTATGGAAGAAGGCACAGAGCTGCTGACGCGGCTTAAGGCGGTACTGGCGGATAAGCAAGAGGCAGCACTGCCACAGTTTACCAGCTGCTCACCCGGCTGGATATGAATATGCCGAGCATTTCTATCCTGAATTTCTTTCAAACATCTCCTCATGTAAGTCACCCCAACAAATGTTCGGGGCAATGGCTAAAACCTATTACGCCGAGCAGAAGGGTATTGATCCGAAGGACATAGTGGTGGTGTCGGTGATGCCCTGTACCGCTAAAAAATATGAGGCCCAACGGGAAGAGATGAATGACAGCGGCTACCAGGATGTTGATTACGTGATGACCACCAGAGAACTCGGTCGAATGATAAAAGAGGCCTCTATAGACTTCCATAAACTAGAAGATGACAAAATGGACTCACCCCTGGGCCTTTCCTCCGGCGCGGCGGATATATTCGCAAATACTGGAGGGGTAATGGAGGCAGCCCTGCGAACTGCTTACGAGATAGTTACCGGACGTCAGCTGCCGATGGACAACCTCCACGTTACACCGATTATGGGGCTTGAAGGGGTAAAAGAGGCGGCCCTGACCATTGAAGAGCCACTCGAAGACTGGGCTTTTCTCGAAGGGGTAGAGCTGAGGACCGCCGTAGCCCATGGGCTGGGCAATACGAACACACGACAGAGCTTCTCGACCGTATAAAGGCCGGAGAAGCTGAGTATCATTTTATAGAAATTATGACCTGTCCGGGCGGCTGTATTGGAGGCGGAGGCCAACCCCGTTTTACCACCGATGAAGTACGTAAGAAGCGAATAAAGGCCATCTATGCAGAAGATGAGGGCAAAAAACTGCGAAAATCCCACGAGAACCCTGCCATCCAGGAAATCTACGAAAAGTACCTTTCCAAACCGCTGGGGGAACGCAGCCATCACTACCTGCATACCAAGTACACCGAACGCTCACGGGTATAGCAGCTTCATGGGCGCGCGCCCTTAGGCGCAAGGATTAAACTATAAATTAGAAAAAAGTGGAAATCCAAAAAGGGCCGACTGAAAGTTTCAGCCGGCCTTTTTTATCTTTTTTAAGTTTATCAACAACCTAAGGCGGCACAATTTAGTGTACACAGTTGCAGCTATTCTCATTTTGGATAGTGTAGTTACACTATCCAAAATGAGAATGCCCCGAACTTTGGGTGTATGAAAGTTTTGCCAAAGAAACTGATGCGAATTCTAAGTCTGGAAGTCATTTGACTTCCAGACTTAGAAACGCTGACACAGTTGTTTCTGCTGTCTATTTCTTCTCATCCGGGGTTTCATTCTGTTTATCTTGTTTGTCTTGCTTGTTAGGAGCTTCAGCTTCCTGCCCATTAATAGCCTGCTCCGAGGAGTTTGGATCGAGATCAAGCTCCTGCTCTTTTTTGGTTTTCTTTGCAGCAGTGGAATTGGCCGCACTTTTTTGCTTTTTAGGCGCAGCTTTTTTGGGCTTCGCGGTTCCTGCAGATGTAGAATCCTCTTCACTTTGTACCATTCTGCGCAACTCTTTTATCCGGTTATTGTCAGCTGTAAGATCGTCCCTGATTTGTTCGACTTCCTGTTTCTCTTCAGAAATCTTTTTCTCCAGACGGGCGATGTGCTCCTCTTTCTTCTTCATATCATCCTGCAGTTCTTCAATTTCCAATTCGGATTGCAGAGTATTTACCTTATCCTGGTGCTGTTGCTTTTGTTGTTCCAGCTCGCTTATTCGGTTCAGCACCATCTGCTGTTCTGCGTCCTCGGAGACCTCAGTGGAAGGCTGTAAAAGATACACCTTTCCAACCTCCATCTGCTGTGTGTAGAGCCGTTCCTGCTGCTTCTTAATCTCGTTATCAAGCTGTTTTAAGGCTTTCTCCGGCGAGGCGCTGGAAGACTGAGCCTCAATCTTTTGATTCAGCTCTTCTTTCTCCTGAGCTAAAGTTTCTTTCTGCCGGCGGCGTTCTTCTCGGCGTTCTTCCTGTTGTTTTATATTGGAGGTAGCGCTGCGCACCTGTTCATCAGGAATTTCTTCGACTTTCTCGCTTTTCAACAAGCTTTCACCCACATTTGTCAGAGCAGTATCACGCTTTTTCTCAAGACGAACTATACCACTTTTCAGAAGTGTGATTTTTGCTCCTATTGGTAACTTCTGAAACACATTTTTCTCATCCTGGGCGAGGGATAAGCTCTGAACCGCGCGTTCTTTTTCACTTAATTGTGCATCGATCCTGTTTATTTCTTCAAAAATTTCGTCGAAGTCTTCAGTTTTTAGAGAACCAGTACGATACACCCGATAGGCATGGGACCCCAAGCTGGTAACCATCTCCGACCGGCTTTTTTCAAAAGTCTTATCCTCTTCGTCCAACTCCTCCAGCTGCTCATCCAGCTGCCGCAATCTTTAAGGGCGCTTCGAATATCCTCACGGCGGTTTTCTTTGGCTGCTATTTCAGACTGAATTTCTTTCCCCACTCCAAAGGTCTCTTTTAGGACCTCCTGCGGGCATTCATCATTTTGCAGTATCAAACGACCTAATTCTGCGGTCTGACGCTCGATCGTCACATCAAGCTCATCAATAGCACTTTGGTGCTCGTTGATCTCTGACTTACGTTTATCCATATATTTCTCCTCCTGAACTAATAACTAAAGGACTCCTCGCTCTACTACTTTTGACATAACATAGGTAAGAAGAGATTCGTCCAACTCACTACCGAAGTCCGCCACAATTTCCCCCATCTGGCGCCATTGCTCACTACTGAAGGGATCACGGCGGTCATCAAAGGATTCCAGCAGCAACTCTGTAAGATCCGGAAGTATCTCTGCTTGCTGCAGCAGATCCGCCTCAGAGGGAGGCTGTGAAAAAAATATGACTTCAAACAGTTCATCCAACATTCCAACCGGAAGCCCCCCCAAACTGTATACAAAGTCCTTTTTCAACCTCGCTTTTTTTTCCTCTACGGACAGCGAAGGACTGTGTACTGTACTTTGAACACGTTTGTATAAACGATCACCTGTATCCATTCGGACTCCCTTTGTAGCCTAAATCTTTTAGTCCCTTTAAATGTAATACCGCTGGAACTTAATCTCAAGGTAATTTTTTCATTCCTGGAGGTTCCGCTTTATTAGTTTTCAAGAATCGTAATTTCTACTCGCCGATTCCTCCGCATCCCCTCGATAGTTGAATTATCAGCAATTGGCTCTTCGGCCCCTTTCCCTTGAGTGACAATTTGCTCCGGATCACGGATATCCCTATTTAAAAGGTAGTTACCAACCACCCGTGCCCGCTGCTCCGAGAGACTCTGGCGGCCCTCCTCAGTACCGGCTAAGGCCGTATGCCCGGTAATTAACAAATCACGGTCCGAATAACGTTTCAATATTTCGGCTATTTGATTGAGTTTTTGCTGTTCCCCCTCCAGCAATTCAGTAGAATCCGGGGCAAACTGGATATTTTCTAAATCTAGGGTTACCCCCCGTTCATCAACCTTTACAGTGGTATCTTTAACTCCCCCTTCTCGCAGCCGCTGTTCTACCTCTTCAGCAACTTTATCCCGGTCCATAGAAGTAGATTCGATCACTTCAGCCCGGGCAGTACCGGTAAACTCATACTGATCTCCTGTAGAAAGTGAGAAGATCATGCTGAACTGTTCGGTATATGCATGGGGGCGGCCTTTTTCATTATCCCAGTAGACCTGCTGATCTGAAAACCCGGTTATTCGGACGGGATATATAGAAAACCTTCGAAAATAGTCCGAAGTCCGGTGCCGCACTGTATACTGAACTGAAATCAGGTCGTACTCTTTTTCGTTATACTCTCCTTCCTAGATAACGATATTTCGCTTCGAAGGGAAAACGAAGAGGTGCGGGAATACCATACCCGTTCCGTAAATCGTGTACTTCCTCCCCTCGAGCCGTCCAATCTTCTCCTACCGTAACTTCCCTTTCGGGGAAAATAGGCACATTCCGGACTACCGGCATATAATAGGAAGGATCTATATCGTAGCGACCCTTAGAATCCCTCCAAAAGCGGGAGAAATAATTTCGATTCATTTCATACACAGAAACCTGGCCGCTTCTTTTCTCTGAAGTACTAAAACGCCCCTCTAAAAGCCCCTTTTCTTCCTCGTATCCTTAATTTCCACTGAAATTCGGTTAAGAATCTCCGCCTGGTGGCTGTACTGTCCATTTACATACACCTCTTCATCAACTTGTGAAAGAATCCTGTACTTATCCCCCTCTGAGTACTTAAAGGTAAACTCTTCGGCCCCAAGCAGAGACACTCCGAATAATAGTAGAATTGGGAGTATCCCAGTTTGCCTTTTCAGCTTAAGCCTTTTCCGGTTATTGCAAATAAAAAGCATATGCATGTGCTCCTTCATTATTTTTCCTTTCTTGACAAACATATAGACTGCAGATATCTTTTAATATACCAATGTAGTGATTCATAGGATACCACTGTGTTACAATTTATCATGCGACACCATCCAACAGAAAAAGTGCAATCTTTGCTTACATCAGCCGGTTACCACGAAGCAAGCCCTCTTCAAGAAGAGTATGTGCCCGCTGCCCTGCAAGGGAAAGACCTAATTGTGGAAAGTATTTCGGGCGAAGGGAAAACCGTTGCTCAATTGTTACCCTTCTTTCTCCAACCCAAAACCCGTAAAAAGGCTCCGGCTTTCCTGATTCTGGTCGATACCGTTGAAGCTGCCGGTAAATATGAACGGGAACTTTCCCGTTTTGCCTCAGCAAAAACAAAGATTAAGCAGTCGGCAGTGCTTGGAAAAGAGCCCCAGGCAAAGCATGAATTGCGAACTCTTACAAAACGTCCTGGCCTTATTGTCGGCACTACCGGCCGTATCATTGACCACATCCGCAGAAACAACCTCCGTTTAAACCACCTTAGTACGGTACTTATTAACGTCCCTGAAAACGGCAACCATACGGAGTTCGCCCGAGATGTGGAATTTATAATGACAAAAGCTCCCAAGAAAGTACAGACTGTTGTCTTCACCCCTGCAGTAGAAAAAGCAGAGGAACTTTCTTATTTGTTGAAACGCCCTGCTACGCTGACAGCTGCCGAGCGACAATCAAAACTACCGTCATTACACATCTACAAATGTCAAAAGCGTACCCCCCCCATGCTTAGTCAGCTGATTTTCGGTTTAGATCTCTCCCGTGTCCTGCTTGTTACTGCAACCACAACCGAATCTCGGCAAGTTCAGGACAGCTTACAACACAGCGGTATATCCTGCTGCCAGGTACTTGGGCATGAGATAGAAAGCGGGTCTCACTCAGCCCTGCAGGAGTTCCCACAGCTCCCTGATACGGAGCAGACAGTGCTGCGCTGTGAAATCACTACTTTTCAGGATGCACCTCGCATCCAGCTTTCAAGTTTTAAGGCCATACTTTTTTACGGGCTGCCCCAAAACCAGTAATCTGTTTGAAGAAATTGGCCGGTCAGCCGCATTACAAAGGCCTGCTCCCTCTTTTTCAATTTTAGTTTCCGAGGGAGAATTCCAGAAATTAGAGACACTACAGGAGATACAAAAAATGAAAACCAAGAATGAAGCTCTTCCTGAAGAAGAGGAAGTTTTAAAAGGAAAATTAAAAAGCATTGTTACTCAGATTAAGGAAGAAGAGAACCCCGAAGTATTGAATCGCTATAAAAAGCTTATTAAAAAAAGCGTACCCTTTCATTTACGCGGCTATGTAAGCGCCTATTTTTTCAAGAAAGCCCTTGAAGGCGGGCTTGAAGGCCAGCTCAGCCGGAGGGCACAACCGTCTTCAGAAATGCAGACTATTTTTGTCAGTATTGGCAAGAACCGAAAGGTCTTCCCCCGCGATTTAGTTCGGCTGTTCAGGAATAATCTTGAAATTGATCAGAGTGCAATTGGAAATATTAAGGTTCTTGACAACTATTCATTTGTAGATATTCCACAAAAAGTTGCACAAAAAGCAATTGAAAAAATGGATGGTATGGAATTCCGCGGAAGGAATGTTACCGTAAACTTTGCTAAGAAAAAGGATAAAAAGAACACGTCCCGGTAACGCGATGATTCACTAACGCGACAGGAAGGAGGCTGCACGAAAAATGCAGGCCTCCTTTTTTATTGGACCCTTTTCTTATACCAGGAGAAAGGAAAAAAGCACAAATACAAGCAGCTCTGTGATTCCAATACCCACGGCGAGGATGCTTAAACCCAGCAGTTCATATCGGACCGCCCGTTTCTCACACTCAGCAAGCAGTTGAAAGGGACTACCGGGTACCGCTATCATCTCCGCCATAGGGTCGGACGGACGCTGCAGTTCCTCGTTTGAAAACAGATAATACTTATGTCCAATCAACTTCCACGGAAGACTCGGCTTTATAAAATGAATGGATCTATTATCCGCTTGGGACGTCATTTCTTCTAAGCTCTGAAATCTCGTCATAAGGTACTGTTCACCAGTTTTCAGGAGAGCGGCCTGCCTTAAATTCGAATTTGATTCAAAACTTTCTTTTTGATGGTGAAAATGCATAAGAGGCACTCGTATAAGATCGCGCTGAGCGCGCAGAACTCTCCCTCTTTTCCAAAGG
Source organism: Spirochaetia bacterium (assembly GCA_034520965.1). GTDB lineage: Bacteria > Spirochaetota > Spirochaetia > DSM-16054 > Sediminispirochaetaceae > DSBN01. The sequence goes on from JAXHMY010000001.1 coordinate 665,863, forward strand.
CCGCGGTAGTAATAATAAAACAGCACTGCAGGAGGGAATAAAGGCACCACCGGAATCAAAGAGAGAGAAAGAGCTATTATTGCCGGTAAAAGCAGTTTGGGAAAACTCATAAGGATGTAAAAATAGATAAACAATGAAAAAGAGCCAAGAATCAGTGAACCGGGAGTTAAGGAGTTCCAATACTCGTTCTTTTGTCGGCCGCTCCATACCGCCCGAATTATTATATCTTGCGGCTCGCCCTCGTAAATGATAACCAACAAAGGATGCTCAGCACTGTTCTTAAACACGCCACGCTTGTCTCGCCATTCCAGTTCACCACTTAAAAAAACCTGTGTGTACTCCGGCAAGGAGGAAATCTTTTCCCACAAGACCTTCCGGGGGGGTTGAACAGGGTACTCCCTGTATCCACTCTCCACCCAGGAACTCTCCTCAGAAAGGATATACACAAAGACCCGCTCCAAATCGGCACTTGCCGAAACCTTCCCGTCGGAAACCCAAATAGTGTTATCACCCTGCATAGCCTGTAGATGTCCAAAAAAACGGTATTTTCGCTCCTCTGCACAACTTTCAGCTTCCGCTTTTCGCAATTCCTTGTAATCCAGAGGAGTGTAAATTGCAGACTCAGTAAGGCTGCGGCGAAACCTACGCCAACTTCTTCTGATAGCAAAAGCACCAATTCCGGGTATGAAGACATAGAATAGCAGGGCAAAGAACAGAATACCTAACAGATGTAACAAAATTAGTGGTTGCAAAAGCATATGTTTTACCTTACTCTAATACCTACCATGGTCGATAGAATAGTTACCGGATTAATGAACACTAACACCTATCTCTTTTCTCACTGGAAGAAGGGATGTATTATTATTGATCCCGCCGGTAATGTTGATGAAATCATATCACACATCGAAATAAAAAACTTTACACCTTTGGCAATAATCTGCACCCATGGGCACTTTGATCATATTGCAGCCATCGCCCAGCTGCGCGATTACTTCCAACCGAAAGATGTTGAACTACCTATTTACATTCATAGCTTTGATAGTAATTATTTCGGCGAAAATGGGCGAGAACAACACCTGCAGGACCTCTCACAGCTGGGAGCAGAGTTTCACCCCCTCTTTCACAGCTTCTTAGAAAATTTGCCGGAAGCCGATATTCTCTTGGAAGAAGGGCAGCTTATCCTGGACACAGACCTACAGGTCATCCACACTCCGGGTCACACTCCGGGAGGTATCAGTATATATTCAGAAAGTGATCTAATTTTGTCTTCTCGGGGGATACACTGTTTTTTGAAGGAGTTGGCCGTACCGATCTTCCCGGAGGCGACTCCGACCAGCTTCGAAGCAGTATCCTGGATAAATTGTTTACCCTGCCCGACGAAACCCGTGTATTTCCAGGTCATGGTCCTTTCACAACCATCGAACGAGAAAAGAATCACAACCCATTTCTTTAATTTTACGCACTTAAGCTGAAAACAATCCCCTGCATCCCGCCAAGCTTCCCATATGAAGGCTCGAGTTGAGTAAAAGAGTGCAGCCGGTCGGCATTTCCCTGCAAAAAGGTACTAACATTTTCACTATCTGCAGTAGATTTCGAGGCTTCCAGGGATGCAATCATCGAATCAATGCGTGCCCTCTGTTCACTGTTTCCGGAAGAGGATTTAATACTGACAAGCCTGTCTATTACCTTGTCAATAATCCGCAGTTTCGATAGAGAAACCCCCTTATCTCCGCTGGCGGGAATCCCTGTAACGTGCTTAAAATGAGCGTATATTGCCTGATTTGCTTTCACCGGAAATGCGATTCTGCCGCTGCTGTAGCGGGCCCGCATCAGATACGAAGGATTGACAGTGGGCTGTGTTGAATTACTTAACACCTGCATAATTTTACTTCCTCATTATTAATAATCGGTAAAAATGGGAAGTCTTTAACTATTTTTTAGAAGGAAATATATCTATGCCGACAGTTAGCGATTACGTCTCTCGTCATTATTTTTGCAATCGATACACATCAAAGCGTAAGGGATAGCCTCTAGACGCTCAATCTTTATCTTCTTGCCGCAGCGCATGCACAAACCGTATCGGCCGTTTTTTATCCGGGAAAGGGCTGAATCAATCAATCGCATCCGTTTAATATCTTGCTCGTTCAGTGCTTCGAGTGTCTTGCGGTCGATATCATCCGCGGCAATGTCCGCCAAATCCTTTGGATCGAGGTCGTCAATCAACGATTCAAAATCTTGACTTTCAGATATTAGCGAACGGACAATCTCTTCCTTCATTTCATGCAGTTTTGTCTGCATCTGTGCTTCAAATTTCTTATCCATATGCATTCACCTCGCCCCGATATGTATCCCTTCTGTGAGCATGTGAATATGACGCATATGATGAAAAAAGTCAACTAGTTTAGGTTCTTTCAAAATTAACATTTTGAAAGAACCTAAATATAAGGTCGTATGATTAATTATTTATAAGATAAATAATTAATCATACTAAAAGTCTTGGCACTTCAAAAATCTTTGATTTTTGGAAGTGCCTGAGTTGACATTTCAACGCTATTTCTCTACTATGATTACCAATAGAAAATGAGGGAGAATACGTGGCAAAAGAAGAGGCAATTGAAGTAGAAGGCATAGTTAAAGAATCTCTTCCCAATACTATGTTCCGTGTTGAGCTGGACAATGGGCATCTCATTCTGGCCCATCTTTCGGGCAAAATGCGAAAACACTACATCAGAATTGTTCCTGGTGATAAAGTAAGGGTCGCCCTGTCACCTTACGACCTTACCCGTGGTAGAATTATTTATCGCGAACGCTAATCGCGTGTCTTAATAATAACCCAAGTAGCTCCGGCGCCACCTTTTTCACGCCGCGGAGTTCCCAATTCACCGGCAATCGGCGATTGTTGCAAGTATTCTAAGACAGCCTTAGGTAGAACCGCTTTTCCCTTTGAATGGTTACCCTTCCCATGCACAATCTGGACCTTACGCAAACCCCTCTGAACCGCCTCATTGAGGAACTGTTCAAGTCTGGTAAGCGACTGTTCCAGATTCAATCCATGCAGATCAATCTCATCTTCAGGCTCCAGTTTACGCAAATGCTCCCGCGCGGCTATCGGATCGATGTACTCCTCGGAAGGTCCCTTGTCGTAATACTTCCAGTTTTTTTCCGAATCAATCCACCGCTCGAGGGTCTGCTTGCATTTATCCGCAGTATCCCCGTTGGGGTAGTTTGAATGGCTCTTACTCTTTCCCCTTTCCCACTCTTCGAGAATCTGCGCAAAATCCATGATAATCTCCTTAGGTGAAGTGAGCGTCTTTACTATAAGAACAGCACAGCTATTGCTGTTGTTACAGTTTCTCGGACAGTTTTTTTAAACTAGGTATGGAAATTATATCTTCCTTTAAGACCCATCCCTTGCGTCCCAGTCCCGTTTCAATAAAAAAGAACTCTTCAGCGGCTCCCTTAATCTTCACAAGCTCACCCTCTTTCACAGTAAAGGCATCTGAAGATTCTATGTGGGGAATTTTTTTTACTGCCGGCATTGATTCATCCGCTGTAGCTATTACCCCGACTTCTTGACTGGATTGTACGACCGAATACAACAACCCAATTCCCATTACAATACTTGCCAATAACATGAAAGATGCAACAATAAAAAAGCCGTTTTTTTGTCTAAAGAGATAGATTATCCCCATAAAACCGGCTCCGTTGATGAATAGCGTTAACAACAACAAGAACAGATCAGGATGAAACGGAAAGGGAGGTTCAATATCGGTGGTGATACCATGTTCCTGGGATATATAATCCAGAAAGGCTGCATAGGTCTCGTTCATTGGCTGAATAGTCAATGCTGTTCGAGCATATACTACCGCCGACCCGATATCGCCTTTCTGAAAAGAGGAAAGAGCAGCATTATACCGCAAGTCCGGAACTTCAGGCTGCTCTCGTGCGGCCTGAAGATATAATGCTTCCGCAAGGGCAAACTCCTCTTGATTATATGCCTCTCGGGGCATCTGATAGTATCCTACCAAGGTTTCGTTGCTGCAAACTCCACAGCTCCGAAAGAGAAGAATAGAGACCAGAGAAGCCCAGTAGGACAAGTCTTTTCCGGCGAGTATATAGAAGAAAAGAAAAACAGGAGCGGACCCGGCAGCATCCACCCATATGAGGCAATTTGTGTAAATCGAATGGAAATTTCACTCGTCCGCATAGAGCCGATTGATCGGGGAACAAATCCAAATCCGGTGGTATCCAGCTCTTCGGCAGCTCCCCTTCTTTCAGGTATAATCTCAACAGGAAAGGTAAAAGAACGTGTAGAGTAGACTCTACCGGATGCCGGCTGTACGGCCTTTAAAGAGGTAACTGTTAGCCTTTTCTGCCCCGGCTCTTCAGCTGCCAGGGAATAGGTGTAGGTCCGGCTGCCCCTGTACCCATTCTGTGTGGGAGTGTAGTCGGAACTCTCCTCGACCTGCAGCTGTGTAAAGCCATCTAACTGTATATCTGGAAACTGCAGATAATTCAGATTACCGGTACCCTCCACTCGAACCGTAAGCGATACTCGATCCCCCTGTCGGACTTCACCCTTTTCAATTTCCGCCGACAAGCTGAAATCTCCCACGGCTCCACTCGCCTGGACAGATTCCGGTAACGGAAGCACCTGTATCACCGGACGACCGGAGACAGCCTGTCCATGGGTGTAGCTCACCCGTGCTTGCGGCAAGGCTATACTTCCCGGGGAAGACGGAGTAAATATATAGCCGGCCACCGGTATTTCATACAAGGTTTCACCGCCGCGGCGCTTACGATTGATACTTCCAAGCCCTTCCGCCATTTGAAAAAAACCTTCCGAAGGCGAACCTACCGATATACCCTCGAACATACTAATCTCAGGCTGTTCAAGTGCATTTAGTACGCTCACCACATTCTGCCCCACATATGCGGTCTCAGCAGAAATGCTCCACTCAAGCTCGAGCGGAATAATAAGCTGCTGATTTCTATAGACACCAACCTCAAGCAGCTGAGGCTCTGTGGTATAGACTCTCTCAACTCCAGTAAGCCTATAGGGACCAATTTCATAACGGCCTGTGTCGTCGGAGCGGTATATATATGTGATTTCTGTGAGGGTTCTACGCTCACCTGTAGAACCGGATGTATATACAGGCCGAATATAGGGCCCCCGCAGCAGCATAATAGCATCGTCAAAACCGGGCTCTTCAACCTCTACCATTGAGGAGTCCTCGACGGGAACCCGAATAGTCACACTAAACCGGTCTCCCCGTCCTACAGGGTTTGGACTGACCTCAACCTGAACTTCACTCCCAGTCTGGGCTTGAAGAAACGCGGCAGTAAAGAATAAAACTACAAGCTGTACAAATATCAGTTTATGCATAGGCTACCAATCTTTACCGGCGGGTGACTGTTCGGCATCATGATCCGGACTTAGCAGTGTAGGTGAACTGCGCTTGACATACTCAAGAATACGACCGGCATCCTCACTTACCTCCTCCGAATCCTGTGGATTTTCGGGCGACACACGGGCATTTTGCTCTTCCTCAGAAAGATTCAACTTTCGCAGACAGTACTCTAAGTTCGCCTTTGTCTCTAGGTCTTCCGGATTCAGTCGTAGGGCCTCTCGAAAATTGTTATATGCATTTTGGTAGTTTCCCCTTTCGTATTGAATTACTCCCCGGTTAAAGGCGATTCGGAAAAGTAACTCAGGATCCCTGCTCGCCGCGACAGAACTTTGCCATTCCTCTACAGCCGCCTCAGATTCGCCTAAAGAGTGGTATACGTTCCCAAGGTTATACAAAAGACGGTCGGAATATTGGGCAGCTTTCAAACTCTGAATATATACCAAATTCGCCTCCTTATACTCGCCCCGGGAAAAGGCATAGTTTCCCTCAATAACCTTCACATAACTTTCAATCGGTGTACATGAGCTCAGCATCAACAGTAAAAGTATATTTCCGGCAACTAATATGTTCCGCGCCATGGAATAATCCTCACTAAAAACGAGATAAACAGAGCAGCAATTGCAACCAGTAAAAACAGCTGATACCTCTCCTGCTCTAAAAAGCGAATATTTTCACCCCCCTGCTGCAGTGAGAGACACGCAAACAGCTCCGACAGTGAACCCTCTTCATCCATTTGACAATAAGCCCCCCCGGTTTCTTCTGCTAGTTTTCGCAGGGGCACCGGATTCAGCCTACTAATTACAACTTCCCCGCTCTGGTTGCGAAGAGAGTGCTCTTCACTTAAAGGGATTTCTCCCCCCTGTGTCGTTCCCACCCCGACTACATCAACCGTAATTTGTTCCTTAGAAGCGGCAGTTGTCACAGCTGTACTACTTCCCGCTATGAAAGTGGCCGTCTGTAAAGAGTATGACAATTTTACGACGTTCTTCTCCGGAGGGAAAAGCCTTAAAAGCAGTCTCCAGCCCGGCCTGGATATTGGTGCTGCCGGATGAAAACATCGAGGGGGCAACAGTATCAATAGCCTTCTTCATGGCTTCAAGATCCTCTGTTACCGGCACATAGACATATCCCTCACCTTTAAAAACCACCAAACCATAACGAGAGGAATTACTGCGGCCTATGATACTGTTGATCAATACGGTAGTTCTCTCTAAACGGCTCGGCTGAATATCCCGACTCAGCATACTACGAGAAATGTCTACGGCAAAAATGACATCCTTATCAGACGGAAGTTCTTCAAGGGCCTCCCGCTTGTCTTTAATTCCCGTCAGTGCAAGAACAATAAACAAAAGTGAGAGTAAGAAGAAAAAGGATGTGAAAAACCATTTAATAGTAAATACATCAAACAGCCTATTCGCAGGACCCCGCCCCTTCACACGCTTGAACTCTTTACGCCCCATTCGATAATTTCGCAGCAGGACCGCTCCGACCGGGAGTAACAGCAGAAGCAGCCACAAACTTTCGGGATGAAGCAGCATACTAGAGAACCTCCCGGAAAATAATTTTACGAATAACAAATGCAAGCAGTAATAGTACCAACGCGGCCAGGATAAATTCACGATGAATTGGTTCAGTTTTTATATCCACTCGTACCCTCTGCTGAACGCTCTCAAGGGAGTCAATATCATTGAAAACCGATTCTAACGACCCCGGACTGGTAGCCGGAAAAAACTTTCCATCGGTCATTGTGGAGATTTCTTTCAGGAGTTCCTCATCATACTGACTTTCTATTTTGCCGCGAATGATATTGCCGGTAGCCGGATCTTCAAGCTCAATCGGCACTTCACCGTGGGTACCAACTCCTATTGTATATACTCGAACCCCCATCTCGGCTGCTATCTTGGCCGCTGAGAGGGGAGGTATCTCTCCTGCGTTGTTCTCTCCGTCAGTGATCAATATTACAATTTTGTTCTGAGCCTGACTATGCTGGAGATGCACGCAGGCTACAGCTATTCCCATTCCGATTGCAGTCCCCTGCCCCATCTCCATCAATTTCATCCCGTCCAGTCGGTCATACACGGTTTGATAGTCACGGGTGGGAGGCACCCTCAGTGCCGCCTGGTTTCCAAAACCGACAATGCCAATCGAATCATTATTACGTCGTCCGACAAAATCCTTCAACACCCCCTTCGCAGTTTCAAAACGGTTGACCGGTGAGAAATCCTGGGCAGCCATACTGGGAGATTCATCTAGTACCAACAGAATGTCATGTCCACGGTTCAGATGGATACGCTCTTTTTCGGAAATTGATGGACCGGCTACCGCTATTAAAAGTGCGATCAAAGCACACCAGAAGGCAGCAGTTGAAACAAATAAAGCGAAACGCTCTATAAAGCGGGCTTTTGAGAGGACCTCTTTCTGCCAAATGGTGAAGGAAAAAGAGATATGAGCTCCCCGTTTATTCCACAAATGGTTTAGATAGAGAAGGGTCGGCAAAACGGCTAAAAGTATTAACAATACGGGAGAATCAAAAGTGATCATTTCGTGGGCTTTCTCCGTTTCTGTTTTTTTTGTTTCTCCGCTTCTCGATTAGCACCCTCAACATATGCCTCAATCTCCTTTGCAGCGGAAACCACCATTTCAAGGTCCTCTTCACGCTGTTTTTTTGATGCATTTAAGCCGCCGAACTTGATCTCATCGCTTTGCTGCATCATTCGCACCAAGGCGTCAACCTGTTCGGTACTGTCGGAAGGTAGAGTTTTCCGCAACTGTGCGCGAAGCTCGGAAGAGGTAAGCGATATAAAATCCTCCTTTGTTCGGGAAGAGAGGTAATGTCGCAGCTCCGCCGACAATACTATATAGAATCGGCGGCTGCTCATTTGCAGATGCTTCTCACGCAGATCCTTCAATGCACGCATAAAGCGCTTGTGCGGTCGTCTGCCCGTCTTGATAGATACAAACCACTTCACCCCTTTAGTCACGCGGCCGGCAAAACTGAATACAAATACAGGACCAAAAAACAGAATAAGAACCGCCAGACCAATGGCCAGCCGTGTTCCTGGAAGATAGAGTTGCCCCTTGATGCCGAAAAAGTCCAAAGTCCGTTCCTGGAGAATTGATTTTGTGTGCAGCTTTACATCATTGAGCACTACATCCCCTAGCTGCATAACCGGGAGGGTCCTGGTTCCCGGTGCGTATGAAGTAAAATCAATCTGCACATCCCACCGCGATCCCTCTTGTTCTACCCGCACATCGTGGATATCAATCCAATTGGTAACCGGCACTTCTTCAGGCGGCAGCACTCGCATACCCGACTCGGGATACAAACTCAGGCGCATTTCCACAGTATCTCCTACATAAATATCGGGTGGCAAAAAGATGTGGTTCTCAACCCGAGCCCCCTCTACCGAGGCCACCGGCATCAGAATACAGAGCAGCAACAGCACGACCCAGAAGAATACCATCGTCCTTCGTACAGCTCTCACCTTCGCCGTCTCCTCGATTCAAAGAACTGCATCAATTTCACTACTGGATCGTCGTTTGTACTCATTGAGAGCGTACCGAGCCCGCGTCGACGGGATTCCCGCTGCCAGAGTAAGTGGTAGGCATCCCAAAACTCGCGGTAGGAGTGTCGAAACTTTCTGCTCCCGCCCGGAGCCTGCAGGCGGGCACCTGTCTCCGGATCAACCAGTTGAACTAAACCGGTAAAGGGAAATACCTTTTCTGAAGGGTCGGTAATTTTTACCGCAATCACGTCGTGTTTCTTGGCCAACAAACTCATCTCTCGCCAACTCGGGCTCACCCTGAAATCGGAAATTATCACACAAATTCCCCGCCGGTTGAGAGATTCATACACCGTCCGTATGGCATGGCCCAGGTCCGATCCCTGCCCCTCCGGGGGCAGGTGCATCATATCTTCTACTAATCGAAAGACCTGTTTTTTGCCCTTCCGCGGGGGTATCCACTTTTCTATCTTATCCGAGAAGAAAACCGCCCCCACTCGGTCGTTGTTATGGACCGCAGAAAAGGCCAAGAGAGAACTTACCACCGCGACCATATCCTGCTTACTCATGCGTCCTGTACCCGTTTGCAGTGAAGCAGACATCATCAGGCATAAACCGAACCGCATTGCTCTGCGCTTAGCGGAAGGTTTTCATGTAAGGCTCCCCTAAGCGAGAACTCACATTCCAATCAATAAAGCGTGCATCATCCCCCTCGTGGTATTCCCGTACCTCATCGAACTCAAGCCCCGGGCCCCGGAACACCGACCGGTAATTTCCGGACAGCAATCCCTCGACCAATTTGGCCGAGGCGAGAGGCAGGTTCTTAATGCGTGAGAAAAGACTGAAGGTATCCATACAGTTTAAGGTACCGGAACTACTTTCAGCAGTTGCGCGATTACATCATCCGGAGTAAGCTCTTCCGACTCCGCCTCATAACTTAACACAATTCGGTGACGCAGGACCCGATAGGCCACCGCTTTTACATCATCGGGAATAGCAAAGGTTCGCCCCTCAAACAGAGCTTTTATCTTTGCACAGCGGTACAGATAAATAGTTGCACGGGTAGAGGCTCCGTAATCGATAAAGCGGGAGAAACTGCGGCTCTCTTCACTAGTAGTCCGTGAGGCGGTGACAATCTGTACAATATACTCTTCTATCCGCTCATCCACCAAAATTGTAGATGCAACCTTCCGCAGTTCACGCAACTGAACAGGAGTAAGCACCTTCTCCACTCTTATATCTTGAAAAATGCCCATTCGCCGAAGTATCTTCAACTCCTCTTCACTACTCGGATATTCAACTTGAAGTTTCATAAGAAAACGGTCAAGCTGGGCTTCCGGCAAGGGGTAGGTACCCTCCTGTTCGATCGGGTTCTGAGTAGCCAAAACAAAAAACGGGTCAGGCAAGGGGTAGGTTGTCTCCCCGATGGTTACCTGACGCTCTTCCATTGCCTCTAACAAGGCCGATTGCACTTTGGCCGGGGCGCGGTTAATTTCGTCGGCAAGAATAATATTACTAAACACGGGTCCCTTGCGCGGCACAAACTCACCGGTATTCTGCCGGTAGATCAGGGTACCGATCAGGTCGGCGGGCAGCAAATCCGGGGTAAACTGTAGTCGCTTGAAGTCGACATCGACCACATCGGCAACAGTTTTTACCGCCAATGTTTTTGCCAAACCCGGCACACCCTCCAGCAGCACATGGCCGCCGGCGATCAAGGCCATCAAAATGCCGTCTACCATGTTCTGCTGGCCAACAATGCGTTTACCTATCTCTTCCCTACACTGATCAAGCTCCGCAGATGTGTGAGCTATTCTATCTTCAAATTCCGTCATTATCATAGAGTATCCTTATATAGCTTTACTTTGTAGTGACCTTTTACCATAATATATCAAGGTAGAGGTTGCAATACCAGCAATTCGAAATGGAGAAGTAAGGACGGTTTGTATGATAAAAACAAATTACCATAGTCACAGCTCATTCTGCGATGGAGAGGGACGCTTAGAGGCATATGTTGAATATGCCCTTTCTCAACACATGCAGGCCCTTGGTTTCTCCGGGCATGCCCCGCTGCCCTTTCCCAACGCATGGACAATGGATGAGGAAGCTTTATCCCTCTACCTTGGGGAGGCGCAGCATTTAAAAGAATTGTACCGCGGCAGAATTGAACTTTATACAGGTTTAGAAATAGACTACCTTGATGAGACCCACAATCCGGCCCATTCCTATTACGAGGCACTGGAGCTGGATTACCGAATAGGTTCGGTGCATATGCTGCCGGACCCGGAGAACGGCGAATTTTATTCGGTGGACGGGCCAACCGACGAGATCGAGCACTTGCTGGATAAAGTGTATGAGGGTTCAGCTGAAAAAATGATAACTGCGTATTACCGTCAGCTGCAGAATATGGTGAGAATCGGGGGCTTCGATTTTATCGGCCACCTCGACCTGGTAAAAAAGCAAAACAGAAATATGGCCTTTTTCTCGGAGAAAGAGGAGTGGTATCAAGACCTAATCACTGGAGTACTGGATACTATTTCTGTCTACGGCCGGATGGTGGAGGTGAATACCGGGGCTATTGCGCGCGGATACACCGACGAGCCCTATCCCTCCCCCTGGATTCTCAAGATGTGCTTGGAGCGGAATATTCCGATCATCTTAAACTCAGATGCCCATAAACCCTCATGGGTGGATTTTGGTTTTGATGAGGCGCGAAAGATAATTGCAGAAGCGGGCTATTCGAGGGGTATGGCCCTCTTACAGGGAAAGTGGCAGGAGGTACAGTATGCGTGAAGCTGAAAATCTTGACGAAGTGGCCGCTGCGCGTATTGAAGAGTTGAAGCAAATTGTCCGTCGAAACGCAGAGCAGCATAACAAGACTATCAAGACACTGAAAGAAACCCGAACCACCGTTAGGCGTAACTACCACGGAATGGTCCAATTGTTGATTGAGGTTATATCTCTGGGAAATCGATACCTCGGCGGGCATCTAAAGCGCTGCGCAGAAACTTCATGGCAGTTCTGCACGCATATACAACTGCCGAAGGACGTATGCTACCTGCACTACTACGGAGCACTGCTGCACGATATCGGGCTGGTCGGAAAAGGGGCCGAACTAAGCGAAACACCGCCGGAACAGCTCTCTGACCAGCAGCGGGAAGAGTTTCGCCAGCACCCTCTTTACGGGGAGAAAATCATCAGCACAGTGTATAATCTTAAACGAACTGCAGATATCATTCGCTCCCATCATGAGCGGTACGACGGGCACGGATTTCCCGACCAGCTGCAGGGAAGCTCCATTCCCCGCGGTGCCCGCATGGTACGAATCGTAAACGACTGGGACAACCTGCTGTACAAATACAATCTGAATATTGAAGCGGCGGTAGAGTCGATCTCCTCCGGCTCCGGAACCCTGTACGACCCCAAAATTACCGACAAGTTTATTGAATTTGCCGAATGGGCCAAAAACCGTGAAGAGCCGGGAAAAAAAATCCATATCTCCGAACTTGTCCCTGGTATGTATCTAAAAGAGGATATACTGCTAAACAACGGGCTGATGCTGATGCCCCACGGAATGGTACTGGACCAGTTTACCATAGACAAGATACACTCCTTCGAGTCGATGATCGAAGGCGACCATTCAATTACCGTTGTGTAGATAACAAAAGAAGCTTAGCTGCCCCCGGAGGACTAAGCCTCCGGTTTTGGTTTGCCTACCGGGGCCGCGTATACCACGAACTCATCCTGCCCATCGACTCCCAATAAGCGATCACTCTTTTCTTGATCAAAGGCACCCACCGCGCAGGTTCCGGCTCCAATTGCCTCACAAGCCAGATACAGGTTCTGACACACATGCCCTGCATCGAGCAGAATCAGACGATAGGCCTCAAAGGCATAGGCCCGCTCTGAGCGATAGGGTACTGCAGTCCAGATAAAGCTGGCCGCCGCCCCAAAATTATGGGCCAACAGTGCTTCATCGAGCAGTTTCTCACTTTCTTCTCCAAAATCTTCAGCCGGTTTTAGTAACTCTAGGCTGTGATCCAAGGGCAGGTAATGGTAGAGCCCCGGCTTTAATCCCTCCACTCTTTGCACAAAGATGTAGGTCTCTAAAGGATGACGCGCTCCACCGGAGGGAACCGTTCTCAGGGTTATTTTGTCCGTCTTCTTACGAACTCCCTGGATAGCCCACAATAGATAGGCCAGTTCATCGAAACTCAAGGCTTCAGCGCTAAACTTCCGGCGACTCCGCCGAGCATAGATTGCCTCGTTCAAGGAAATGGTGCTGCCGACTCCCTTCCGCAGCGAGTCTATTGCCGGCAGAGGCACCACGGTATCTGCGCTAGGTGCTTTCTGCAGCGGCGGCCGTGGAGTATTTTTCTTGCGATCGGTCTCAAACGAGCTTAATTCATTCCAGTTTGATTTTAAGATCCAGCGCCCATGTTTTAGGTCCTTGGGCCACGTGTTGATGTTTTGCATATACTTCCCCCTTCTAAATAAGTATAGCAGCATAGGTTGAAACTACCAAGACCGAGACTTTCAATGAGCCTCAATTTACGCTACACTGAAGGTATGAAGAAAACCACATCATTAAAAGAATTAGTTGAAGATGGGCTGTCTGAAGCTGAAGATCTTAACTGTGCCGAGACGATTTTGTATGCAGCTAATCGGGCTTATGGACTTGAGATGCCGCATTCTGCACTTAAATTAGCCGCCGGCTTCGGTGGCGGGATGGGTATCGGCTCAACCTGCGGAGCTCTCACCGGCAGTATTATGGCCCTCAGTGCCATATTTGTAAAAGACCGCGGCCATGAGAGCGACTACATTAAAACCCTGAATGCAGAGTTATTTGAAAGCTTCAGAAACAGAATGGAGTCCATCGATTGTGACTACCTAAAGGAACACTACCGCTCACCCCAGGATAGCTGTCACCCAATAATCCTTGCAGCTGCAGAATTAACTGAAGCACTGATAGATCGCGAGTTAGACTTGTAAAATTCAGCCTTTATCAACTAATTCGTAAATTTTTGCTAAAGGAGGATTTCAAATGTCAACTTCAAAGAAATTACTTTTATCGATGCTAAAAAACTATATTCATGAGGGAAAACAGTTTTCAGAAGACATTCCGGCAGCATATCTGACTGTTCATCAAATCGGGGTACTTGCCGGTCGGGGAAGTCTCGATTTTGGAGGCAGCGAGTACTCCACAGCACAAATCGACTGGCTCGTACCACAGAAACAGCAGGAAGAAGACAAATATGGCTGGTGGCACCTCCCGCCGGGCAGCTATTTGGTTGAATTCAACGAAACACTGGAGCTCTCGCCCGGAATGCGAGCTTATCTGCAGATCTGGAAGAAGGCCGCCCGAAACGGGATTCAGCACCCCTTTATGCTAATCGACACATCCCACTCACCTCTGCAGGTGCTTGTCACGGTGGGACCCGAAGGGATCGATATAAAGGAGAATGCCAGGCTCTCACAACTCGGGCTTCTGGATTAACACTGCCTTTTCAAAGACTCACATATATGGTATATTGTTTACTATAATACTAGTGTTACACACTATATGGAAAATATAGTGAAAAAGGAGAAAAATATGAAACGAACAATTATTTTTTTGGTACTCGCAGCGTTAACAACTTTTGTCTTTATCGGCTGCGGCGGCGAAGAAGCGGCCGAAAGTGAAGGAGCTACAGAAAGTGAACAGGCCGCCGAGGTTGATGCAACCTCTCAGCCTACCAAGATGACCGCAACAAACGCGTCCAACCTTCAAAAAGCCCTTGGTCCAAAGGGATCCTGGATTATAATTTTTGAAGATGACCTAACAGTAGGCGAGGAGGTTACAATCTCGGGTGAAGTGTACGAAGAGGAAGGTGCGGAAGCACCCCGTCGAAAGCTTGCTCTCTACGCCCAGGACTCGGACCGCAACGTGACTGCACGCTATACACTTACCGTTCCTCGCTTGATAGTCGACCACGTGAATACCCGCATTCAAAGTGGTGAGGTTGCCGGTAACGTATATGTGAACGCCGAAGGTTTTGAACTGGTAAACGGCGCCACCATCAACGGCAATCTATACTTTGCAAGCAAAGCTATTCGGGACAGCGCCACAATTGACGACTCGTCAACCGTAATGGGCGAGATTCGCATAGGTCCTATTACCGATGCGATCACCCGGCCCACCCAAATGACCGTAACTAACGCCGATAACTTGCAGGAAGCTGTCGGAGCCGACGGTTCCTGGATTGTCATCTTCGAGGATGACCTGGAGGTGGACCAGGAAATTATGGTGTTTGGTGCAGCCTACGAAGACGAAGAGGCCGAAGCGCCCCGTCGTAAGCTTGCCCTCTACGCCCAGGACTCGGACCGCAACGTGACTGCACGCTATACCCTTTCTCTGCCGCAACTGGTAGTACATCACATGAACACCCGTATTCAGAGCGGAATTATTGAAGGCGATGTGTATGTTGAAGAGTCCGGGTTTGAACTGACCGGCGGAGGCACAATCGAGGGAGACCTCTACTTTGCCGATGAAGAGCTGAGAGAAAGCGCCACTATCAGTGACGATTCTACGGTTACCGGTGAAATTAGTATTGGCTCATTAGACTAAGCACAATCCGGTTGTGTTACACAAAACCCGGGCCTATACGCCGGGTTTCATTTTAAAGCTACGCGTGGCGTCCTATTCAACCAGCACTTTCAGCTGCGCCGGCTCCAACTGGTGAAAGTTAAGGTAGCGGTACACCTGCTGCTGCTTCGCCTTATCCAGCTTTTTCGCCACAATAGTATGGTACTCCTCGCTGCTGGGTATACGGCCGAGGATAGCAGTTACCGCCGCCAGCTCCGCGCTCCCCAGATATACCTGGGCCCCCTTTCCCATCCGATTATTAAAGTTCCGGGTACTGGTAGAAAACACGGTCGCCTGGTCCCGTACCCTCGCCTGGTTGCCCATGCACAAACTGCAGCCGGGAACCTCAGTGCGAGCCCCGGCCTGGCCGAAGACCGAATAGTAGCCCTCTTCAATCAGTTTGCGCTCGTCCATCTTGGTCGGAGGAGTTACCCACAGCCGGGCAGGCACCTGCCCCTCCCTTTTTAACACCTCACCGAGAGCCCGGAACAGCCCGATATTTGTCATGCAGCTGCCGACAAATACCTCGTCGATTACATGCAGGCGGCCGGGATCGGCTAAGACTTCGGTAAGAGTAGCAACATCGTCGGGGTCGTTGGGACAGGCGACAATCGGTTCGGTGATTTCATTCATGTCTATTTCAATTTCTTCAACATACTCGGCGTCGCTGTCGGCCTGCAGCAGCTCAGGCTTCGCGAGCCAGGCCTGCATCTTCTCCTTGCGCCGCAGAAGGGTATGCACGTCCTCATACCCCTCTGCAATCAACTGCTCGATCAGGGCAATGTTAGATTCAAGATACTCTGCAATAGGCTCAGGATTAAGCTTCACAGTGCAGGCGGCGGCGGACCTTTCAGCGGAGGAGTCGCTCAATTCAAAGGCCTGCTCCACTTTAAGATCTTCCAAGCCCTCAATTTCTATAATCCGACCGGCAAAGACATTCTTCTTGCTGCTCTTCTCCACAGTAAGTAAGTCCTGCTTAATCGCCACATAGGGAATTGCATTTACTAAATCCCGCAGGGTGATGCCCGGCTGCATTTCGCCTTTGAAGCTCACCTTTACCGATTCGGGCATATTTAGCGGCATACTCCCGGCTACAGAGGCAAAGGCTACCAACCCGCTGCCGGCCGGAAAGGATATGCCCAAGGGTAGACGGGTGTGCGAATCGCCGCCAGTGCCGACGGTGTCGGGCAGACACAGACGGTTGAGCCAGGAGTGGATCACACCGTCCCGGGGCTTGAGGCTAAGCCCTTGGCGACTGGTGAAAAACTCGGGCAATGTATTGTGCAGCTGCGCATCCGAGGGTTTGGGATACGCGGCGGTGTGGCAGAAGCTCTGCATTACTAGGTCCGCCCCGAAATTGAGTGCGGCCAACTCGCGGATTTCGTCCCGGGTCATTGGACCGGTGGTATCCTGGCTGCCAACGGTGGCGGTTTCCGGTTCGACATACATTCCCGGCCTCACACCCGGCAAGTTACAGGCCCGACCGACTATTCTCTGGGCCAGGGTATAGCCCTTGCCGGTATCTTCCGGCTGAATCGGTTTGGTAAAAAACGTCTCTTCCCCAAGGCCCAAGGTGTGACGGGCCTTGTTGGTTAAGTTGCGTCCAATTATTAGGGGGATCCGGCCACATGCCCGCACCTCATCACTGAGGGTGGTGGGAGTCAACCGGAACTCGCTTACAAGTGCCCCCTCTTTTAATATTTTTCCCTCGTAGGGTTTGATGGTAATTATGTCGCCGGTCTCGAGCTGGTCTACATTAGCCTGAATGGGCAGTGCCCCGCTGTCTTCGGCGGTATTAAAAAAGATTGGAGCAATAGTGCTGCCGATAACCACCCCACCGCTCTTTTTGTTGGGAACACCGGGAATCGGATGACCGATGTGCCACTGCAGCGAGTTGATGCCCGACTTGCGGCTCGAGCCGGTCCCCACTACATCGCCTACATAGACAAGGGGATAGCCCTTCTGCTTGAGACGGTGAATAGTCTCCAGGGGCTGCTCCATTTTTCCTGCCAGCATCGAGTTGGCGTGCAGGGGGATATCGCTGCGGGTAAAGGCCTCGGAGGCGGGGCTTAAATCGTCGGTATTTGTCTCGCCGGGGACCTTAAACACTGTAACCGTGAGCTCCTCAGGCAGAGGAGCCCTATTGTTAAACCAGTCGGCCTTCGCCCAGGAGTCGATTACCCCCTTTGCATACCGGTTGCCCCGGTCCATTAAGTACTTCACATCCTGATAGTAATCGTACACCAACAGGATGTTTTTAAGCTGCTCCGTCGCTGCCTCAGCCACTGCAGTATCACTGTGTGTGAGAGCATCAATTAAAGGGGCAACGTTATACCCACCGAGCATAGTGCCTAGAATCCGCACCGCCTTCAATTCTGAAATTGCCGGGGAAGCGCTTTTCCCCCTGATTATATCCTTCAAAAAGGCAGCTTTTACATAGGCGGCATCGTCAACTCCAGGGCTGATATGGTTCTCAAACAGATCCATCACGTAATCGATTTCGGGAACGGGGTTTTGCTTTAAAAGTTCTACCACCTCGCCGGTCTGCGCAGCGCTAAGCGGCAGGGGCGGAACAGCAAGAACTCCTCTCTCGCGGGTATGGATTTTATAGTTTTCAATTACAGTCATGGGGTTACTCCTCTAAAGCCTTTGCTAACAACTGTTTTCCGTATTCAATGGAGGTTGCGTAAGAGAGGTCGGAGTTGATCGCCATTACTCCCTCCGGAGTCCTCAAGCCTTCAAGTTCGACCGGATCAAACACACCTCCTACCACTCCAATGACCTGGCCGTCGTCTACACTTACCAGGGGCCCTCCGATATCACCGTACTGCACTCGCCGGTCGAAAATGATGAGGTTTGTGCCGCTGTGCGACCGAATGCGTCCGGAAAGCACCGATTGGGCGGCAATTACCCCATGAATACGATAATACCCAAAGGGTACTCCAAGGGACATCAGCATGGCCCCGCGGGGGTCTCCCTCCGGATCCCCCAGAATACCTTCCGGCATATTTATCTCCAGCTCCGGTTTCATCTTTAACAAGGCCACATCCCGGGCCGAATCCCGAGATACCAGTTCAACCGGCACCGGGGCAACCTCATCGCGGCTTACCGGCATAAAGGACTCGCCCGCTAAGGGCGGAACAACGACCAAACCATCTTCTTCTGAAATGATTCGTGCGGTGCTTATTAAATAGCCCTCGGGGTGAACGAGAAAACTGCTGCCTAGAAAGTTCACCTCTCCCCCCGACTGGCGCATTACCATCATGCAGCTTCCCTGAAACCGCTGACTCACTGTCTCTAACATTGCATGCTCCCTTTTGTTAATTATTCAAGGCCTTGCACCCAGTCGTCTACCATCTCTGAATGCACCTCAATCCAGCGCAGCGCCTGAGCATATGCATTATCCTGCTCATCCTCATGAATCCAGCGCATCAAGCGTTCAAGATCTGTAGGCTGATAAGAAATGCGTTGTAAAACTTTATACGCAAGCGGCTCTTCATCTTTGAAATTTTTTCGAACCATAGTGTGAATAGATTCCTCGGCGCCAAAGACATTTTCCGGGTCATCCAGAAACCGCAGATTGTACAGCTCAAACACCCAATGGGGCTTCCAGCCGGTAAAAACAATCCATTCGCCGTCCTGTACCGCCCTGGATAGGCGGCTCAGCATTCGCTCTTCGTCCGAGCTTACTAGGTGGTATTCTGCCTCCAATTCGTAGACGTATAGGGCCTCCCGGGTTCTGGCAACCACACCTGCTCCGGATTCAATACCAATAATGCGGCCATCAAACTTATCGACAGATTCAGCCAGTTCGGAAATAGACCGGATAGTCACTAATTCACGCCCGGTCTTGCCGCTGTCGCCGGTCTGCCGTCCGGGTTTTACCGTGGGCACCACCAGTCCTATGCGGGCTCCCACCAGATTGGCTCCAAGATCTTCCAGCTGTTCCCGGTATTGGGCATAGTAGCCGCTATGGGTTGTCGGCAGCCAGGCACCGGTGAGTATATCCGCCTCGCCCTCGGCTACTCGCCGCCACATCTCCTCTATTTTCACAGGAACCAACTGCACCCGGTAGCCTAGTCGCTCCTGCAACACCGCCTGCATCAAATGGGCACTCGCGATTTCGGATGACCACTCAGGATATACCAGCCGGAGGGTTATGTCGGACCGCGCCCTTCGCCGGGCTTCTGTCTCGGTATCCTTCTCGGCCTCCTCCGGCGCACAGCCGGATACAAGGATAAGCACCACGCCGGCCACTAAAATTAGAAAAAACTTTAGAGAAGTTTTTTTTCGCCCTCCCCGCTTTCTCATTTCCGGCCTCCTTCATTATCCTGTTTGTTATCCTTTTGTTTTTTTTCTTGTTTAGGCTTTTTCCCTACGAACAGCCGCTGTATTGTTCTTTACCTCCCTTTGCAGTCCCGGCTCCGGAGGCGGCTCCGCGTGGAGGTTTCTGTTTTCCAAGCCAACTCACATGACCGTGAACCAGCTCCGGCTCCGGGTGGCTGGAGACAGTCTTGAACACGTGGCCGTGCTCATACGGAGGCAGGGAGAAGCCCGGCCCCTCGGTGTAATTTGCCAGTCCCTTCCGTAAACTGTAAATCATAAAGAGCAGCACAAAGGCAAAGGGCAAGCCCGTAGTAATGGCCGCCGTCTGCAGAGCCACCAGTCCACCCCCCAGCAAAAGTGCAGCCGCCACCGCTCCCTCAAGCAGGGCCCAAAACAGGCGCTGCAGCATCGGCGGGTCGGGATTTCCTCCGGCGGTGATAATATCTATAACCATGGAACCGGAGTCGGAGGATGTGACAAAGAAAGTGATAATTACCAACACCGTCAGACCCGAGGTTACCGAGTTAAAGGGAAAATTCTGCAAGAGCTCAAATAGGGCAACCGGAATGTTCTCCTGCACTGCCCTGGCAATTCCACCTCCGCCGAACATCTCCACATTCAGGGCGCTGTTACCAAAAATTGTCAACCAGGCAAAGGTAATAAGGGTAGGCACAAAGAGTACACCTAAAATAAAATCCCTGATAGTCCGGCCGTAGGAGACCCGGGCGATAAACATACCCACAAAGGGTGACCACGCGATCCACCAGCCCCAATAGAATACTGTCCAGCTGTGCTGCCAGTTGCTGCCCTCATAGGTCTCGTTCCAGGTTGACAGTACCGGCAGATACTGGATGTAGTGTCCAAGGTTCTCACCAAAGGCCTTAAATATAAACAGGGTGGGTCCCACAATCAGTACAAACAGACACAACAGCCCCGCCAGGACCAGGTTTATCTCAGAAAGCCGTCGGATACCGGCACTTAAACCCGCCAGTACCGACCAGGTTGCCAGCATAGTTATACCGGCAATCAATATCACCTGGATCATTGGGCTCTGGCCGATACCGAACAGGTGGTCCAGCCCCGCATTTACCTGCTGCACGCCGAGTCCTAGGGAAGTTGCCACTCCAAACAGTGTGGCAACGGTTGCCAGGATATCAATGATATTACCCGCAGCACCGTGTATTCTTTCACCCAAAACCGGGTAGAATACCGATCGAATTGAAAGGGGAAGCCCCTTGTTAAAGGCAAAAAATGCCAGGGACAGACCGACCATGCTATACACCGCCCACGGATGAAAACCCCAGTGCAGGAAAGTAAGGTCCATAGCTGACCTGGCCGCCTCGGCACTACCCGGCTCGGTTAAGGGATAGCTGACAAAATGAAACATCGGCTCGGCGACACTGTAAAACAGCAGTCCGATTCCCATTCCGGCGCTGAAGAGCATCGCAAACCATCCAAGTGTCGAAAATTCTGGTTTTGCATCGGAACCTCCCAGCCGGATATCGCCATGACGGCTGACCATCAAGACCAGCACAAACACCAGTATGATGTTCATAGTCATTATGAACAGCCAGCCTGCACCGGTAGCTATCCCTGTCTGGATAGTCGCAAAAAGGTCCCCCACTTTAGACTGAAATGCAATGGCAAGGGCTACCGACCCAATAATAATGGCGGCGGAGGTAAAAAAGACCCACGGGTGAATGTCGATGGCTAACCAGCCTCGCTTCTCTTCATTGTTCTCCATATATGCTCCTGAGTAAGGGGTAACTTTAAGCATAAGAGCTTCCGCATGGACCGTCAATCCGGTTTTCTCCTGATTCAGTATTCTCTACTTACTAAAGATTGTGCCCCATACTCCCGCGCAGCTATGATAGACTAACCGTGGGATACTTCCCAAAAGGAGTTGCAGATGGAATCACAGCTAAAAAGCAGACTTACATCAGGACACACAGTTATTGGAAGCTTTGTCACCATCGGGAGCGCAGATACGACGGAAATTCTGGCACTTGCGGGGTTCGATTTTTTGGTCATCGATACTGAACACGGAGCAATGTCGATTGAAACAGCGACCCACCTAATCCGGGCGGCCGATGTACATAACGTTCCCTCAATTGTCAGGGTGACGGAACCCTCGGATTCCACCATTTTGCGTTCCCTGGATATCGGAGCGGCCGGGGTACAGGTGCCCCAGGTTAACTCAGCTGAGTTAGCAGACAGCATCGCAAAAGCCGCTCATTACCACCCCGAGGGCCACCGCGGGCTAGCCATGCCCCGGGCCGCCGCCTATGGTTCAATGCCTATCGACCACTATTTTTCTAAAAGCCGGGAGGAGACCCTGGTGACAGCACAAATAGAAAGTGCAGATGGGCTGGCTCAGCTGGATGAAATAGCCGCCGTGCCCGGGATAGATGTAATCTTTTTAGGACCCTTCGATCTGTCCCACTCCCTGGGGATTCCGGGGCAAGTTGAAGACCCTCGCATTAAGGATGCCGAAGGCCGAATTGTAGAAGTCTGTAAAGCCCACGGAAAGGCCGCCGGCATATTTGTAGTCAACGGCGAGGCGGCACAAGAGCGGGCACGGCAAGGGTTTCGTTACATTACCATCGCAATGGAGGCAATGTTCCTCTCTACCGCTGCCGCTCAGGCTTTAAAAACTGCTAAATCCGGATTATAACTCAGCCCTGACCATGGGTATGTTCAATTTGCCCACCACTCAAGAGGGGGCTGGATCCGGTTTTCTCTACGATGACGCCGGACGACGGCAGCTGCGCATCGGCAACCGCCGCCTATTGACATTTAAGTAAACACTGTTTACTATAAATACAGTTATGAGCATAGAAGAGAGAAAACAAAGGGAAAAGGCGGCCCTGCAGCACAAAATCATTCAGGCAGCTTCGGAATTGATCGCCGCAAGGGGACACGAGAACGTGAGTATCCGCCAAATAGCTGAGGCTGTTGAGTACTCCCCACGCACTATTTACCTCTATTTCCAGGACAAGGAGCACCTTCTGCAGGAGGTTGTCGAAGCAGGATTCAAAAGAACTTTGGAGATGCGCTCCAGGGAGCCCGTACACGTGCCCAAATCTCCCTCCGCCTTGATTCGGCAGCGCCTAGAGGCCCATATTACCTCAGCCCTCACCCATCCAAACTTCTACCGGGCGGTGGTTACACTGATTTTTGATAAGGGGTATAGTCCAGGGCCGGCCCAGCAAAAAATTATCGACCAGACCAAAGCCGATATTGCCCGCTGCCTGCCGCAGGAGAGTGTCACAGATGCAGAAATCGAAAACTACAGCAGAATAGTCTTTGCCGCAGCCCGGGGCTTTGCACTTTCACTGTTGACAATCAACGACACCCTCAGCGACGGAGAACGGAGGGAGCTTATCACCCACTTTATAAACTTTATTGAACAGGGATTACAAATCCAGGAGGACACATGAAAACACTAATTGTGTATGCCGGACGAAACGGCAGTACCCAAAAAACGGCAGAACGGATAGCCGGGCAAATAGGCGCTGAAGCGGAGCTGGTGAATTTGCAAAAACAACCGGCCCCGGAATTGACAGAGTACGACAATGTCATTTTGGGCGGCTCTATTCTGGCCGGCTCGGTACCCAAAACGCTACAAAAATTTATTGCACAGCAAAGAGAAGACGCTGCTTTCCAAGAGAGTAAGTATTTTCCTCTGCTGCCTAATGGAAGAGCAGATCGACCAGTACTTTAGCCGCAACTTTCCAGAACCCCTCTATTCGCACGCTGACCAGAAAATATGGGTAGGGGGAGAGCTTGTGCTGGGGGATCATAATTTTATCGTCAGAAAGATGCTGAAAAAGATTACCGGCACAAGTGAAGATATCCACAGCCTTGACTGGAGAGCGGCCGACCAACTGGCTGCAGCTGCAAAAGAATAGGAGCGAAGAAATGAAGTTAAGAATAGCCCTTCTACTGAGCATCAGCCTAGTTGCCATGTCCCTGCTGGGCGGCTGCAGTGCCATGTCAAAAATGGACGAAACTAAATCCCTTACTATCACTACACCTAATTATAAGGAGCTCCCCGACGGCACTTATCGGGGAGCCTATGACGGGGGCCTTGTGGTTGCTGAGGTGGCAGTCACCATTCATGTAAAAGTATTAAGTCGGTAGAATTAATACGCCACGACCACGGCCGGGGGGCGGAGGCTGAAAAAATTGTAGATGCTATAGTGGAGGCACAATCCCTGGAGGTGGATGTGATCAGCGGAGCGACCGTGAGCAGCAAAGCTATCTTAAAGGCTGCTGAAAACGCCCTCAAAATGGAAAATTAGAGGTTTTCGGAGGTCCCGAGCTCCTGGTCGATCTCCTCAAGGCGCCGATTCAGTTTTGCTATGGTGTTCATAATTCGCTGTTTTTCTTTGGATAAGACCTGCGCCGGATCTTCCGCCGCGGGGGAACTGCGCTTGGAGGAGAACTCCTCCCTCAGCATATCCTGACTATAGCCGGTCTTAAGGGCTTGCAGGGCCTCCTGCTGCTCCTCTGGAGTTTTCAGTTGGGCCACCGCTTTCATACCGTCATAGCCTATCTCCGCCGGCAGCCCTGCGCTTGAAACCTGGACCATCCGTTTCATCTCACGGCGGTCGAGCTGGAGTACTCGGTCTACATAATCCTCAAAGCGGGCGCCCGACTCCTCGCACAGTTCCTGCGCCTGGTGCAGCACCTTGCCAAACTCCTGCATCAGATTTCCGTGGGGGGTTATAAAGCGCGAACGGATCTCTGCGGTCAGCTCGATAAAGCGCGGATCCTGCTCAAAGACATTCACGTACACCCCCTGCTGCTCGGCCTTATTCAACAAGCTGTGAAACAGACTCCAGAACCTGCGGGTATGGGAGCGACTGCTCTTTGGCGGAAGGGAGGAGCAGAAGTGCAGATGATGGGCATATTCATGGATGGCGGTGTAGATCAGGAGGTTATCATTCTTAAAGTTCTTATTATGCAGTACAATTGCCCGCTCTTCCGGTTTATACAGGCCGTTTACTTTGCCACTCTCTTTACCAGAGAACACTACGGAAAAATATTCCTCGCAGGGCTCAATCTGCAGCAGGAGGGCTTTAATTTGGTCGGAGTTCATGGGCCTATTCTGCAGTAAAAAGGGGCTTTGAGCAAGGAAGGGAGCCGGAGATCAGAAATTCTAATTTTGAAAAGTGCAATGCACTATTCAAAATTAGAATGCCTCCAACCGTTTTGAAACACCACTTTTTTCTAAGAAAATGAAGCAAATTCTAAATTTTGAAGTCGTATGACTTCCAAATTTAGAATTGCTCAGCGGAGATTCGATTTAAGTACAAAAACCAACTTGCCAGGGGCCGCATATTCAAAGGCGCCCGGAACCGGCGCCGACCGTCCCAGGCAGCGGGGCTGCGAAACTGCAGGCCCGAATCATAGTACAGGGTATGTACCAACGCACCTGCAACCTTACCGGCCTCCCGCGGGAGGCCGTAAAAATCCAGCATCCCCGTATAAGCCCAGGCCGATCCCACTATCACTTCGCCCAGCTGCAGATCCTCTCCCCCGTCCCGGACATACTCTTCTCCCGACGGATTAGAAACTAAAAGCGGCCCCACCCGCCCTTTTTCGTAACCACAATAGTTGTGCCGGTACACCGCCAGCAGATGACTGCGAATCCTATCTGTCGGCAGCACATGCAAACCGGCCAGTTCGGCCAGGTAAGGTCCAAACAGGGCATCTGTCTGCAGCGCTTCTTTGTATTTTCCTTGGCTGCAGCTGTTAAAATATGCACCATTCCACAGCTCCCGCTGAAAGGCTGCCGTCGCCAAGCGCAGGAGCCGGCGGTACTTGGTCGCTTTGCCGGTATCAAATTCGTCGCTGAGGGCGGCCATCACCGCTAATGCGGCTATCGAGAGGCCTCCGCTGTAAGCGCCTATCCCGCTCAGGGATAGAGCGTCCCAGGTTGAATCACCAAACTCGCCATGCTCCGGCAAGCCGTCTCCGTCGTGATCCTGTCCAATCATGTGATCCGCCGCCCGAACAAGAATCTCCCACTCTCCCCGCTCGATTTTACGACCGCTGCAGCGGCAAAACAGGTAGAAGCTTGCAATAAAAGCCGGATTATGGTCGAGCCACACATTTGGATCATCCCTCCAGGAATATCCGTTCAGATCATGCCAGGGATCTTCCATTGCGCTGCCCAAATCATGGGGAATCTTCCCCGCCTTAAGCACCCGGCGCCGCTCGGCGGGCCGGTAAATCATACGAGTGGTCTCATCCTGCAGGTCTACCGCCCGCAGGTAATCATCAAACACGCTCCCGGCTAATCTCGGCCATCCCGATAAAAAAGCCGGAAAAGCGTACACCCAAAGATCGAAGGTGTTGTAATAGTAATAACCGGTATCAAAGCCCTCTAACAGGGCAAAATGAGGCCCATCCCCCAGAACGGGGACGGCCTCTCCGTTGGCGCCCGACACCCAAGCCGTACCGCCTCCCATTAAAAAATACAGGTCGTTTATCAGTGCCCCGCTAATACTCATATCTTGATTTTCAAAAGCCAGTCGCTGCTGAATCTGCTGCTGCCACTTTTCGATACGCCCTTGCCACTCATCCCTGTGGGCAATTGCAAAGGCTGCAATATCTGCGGCATTGCGTCCGTTGCCGCCGAACTGACTATAGTAGGCCCGCCTCCAGCTTCGCTCTCCGCCGAACTTAATAATCGGTAAATCGTGGACCAGTAAAAAATGGGCAGGCACAGTGCCCTGTGCCTGCACCGTGCTGCGGCTCGCCACCGCTGAGCCAATCCCTCGTGGCAGCGGGCGGTCCAACTTTCCTCACTTTCCGGCAGGGAGCCGTGGTCGGCAAAATACTTCACCACCCAGGGAAAAGTATACCGCTGCGCTTCGGGGGCGGCGCCGGTTCCATTCGCCTCAGTCTTAAAGGTAAGTTCCCTGGAAAAGACAGTCTTTGGAGCACCTCTGCGGAGATCGTTTTCATTGTCAATCTCATCATCATTAGAGTAGGCACAAAGAAGAACCTCGCCCTCCATATCACGCTCCACCGGCCTATCAGGATTTCTGGTTTGCAGCACCACGCTGCTGAGAAGCGAGGTACTAGGAAGCTTGGTGCTGAGACCATCTACCCCTGAGAATGAAACTGAGGACGAAACTTCGGCGGGCAGATTGATATTGCCGTAGTTACTGCCGGGCGGGCCATGAACAGACCGTCTGCTGTTCAGTTGCATCCAGGGCTTGCCGACGGCCAAGCTGATTCGGCCAAAAAAGGGCCATTCCGGTTTCGAGCTCAGAATCAGTACGGTTATGGAGCTCTACATCGATATACATTACCGGGAGCGCCGCTGCTCCGGGATTCTCCGGGACAATGGGAGAAAAAAACCGTATATACAGGTCAATCGGCATATCGGCAGTTGAGTAGTGTTCAATTGTAAAAGGGAACAGGACCCCAACTTGCAGCTGGGATTGTTTCATCGCCTGCACTCCCTCCACTTCAGGGTCCTGCATCGACAGCACCCGGCATTGGGAGGGCCGGCCCTTTACCTTCCACCAAACCAGCAGAGCCGCTGCGGGAATATCGCGACAGGCATGATACCCCGGCTGTAGATGCCACCGATTAAAGCTGCCGGTTAAACTGCGGCTGAACGCCGGAGCTCCTATACCGCCATAGAAGGGTCCACTGGAAGGTCCGTCATCATGAGAACCCGGCTTGGGAGTGTAAGCGCTGAGACACTGTCCAAGTTTTATGTAATGCTTAAAGTTGAGCGCAAGATCCATCCGCATCGCCCCTCACGCACACAGCCCCGGCATCATTCAATTTGGTAATACCGGGGCTGTATATGTACAACTTATTTTTACACGTACCCCTGATCGATCATAGCCTGGGCTACCTTAATGAAGCCTGCAATATTCGCCCCGTCCACATAGTTATGGGGTTCACTGTAACGTTCGGCATGTTCAACACTCATACTGTGAATTCGGGTCATAATCTTCAGCAGTTCATCGTCAACCTTTTGGCGGGACCATGCAATCCGTGATCCGTTCTGTGCCATCTCCAGCCCCGACACTGCTACACCCCCGGCGTTGGCTGCCTTCGCTGGGGCATACAGAATTCCCTTGTCCAAGAATAGATCAACCCCTTCTATGCGGGTCGGCATGTTAGCCCCCTCTGCCACAAGGGTCACACCATTGTTTATTAGATTCTGGGCATCTGTTAGGTTAATCTCATTTTGGGTTGCACAGGGAAACGCGCATTCAGCAGCGTGATTCCAAAGCGGATTTTGCTCACTTACATCCGGGTTATGGTGGTACTCGGCATTTGGATATTTTTCCTTGTACTCTCCAATTCGGCCGCGTCGGAAGTTCTTTAACTCCTTCACAAATTCCAACTTTTCCTGATCAATGCCGTCACCGTCAAATATATAACCGGAAGAGTCTGAGAGCGTGACAACCTTTGCACCTAGTTCCAACAGCTTCTCTACTGTAAACTGGGCTACATTTCCCGAGCCGGAAACCAAACAGGTTTTTCCTTCAAAGCTCTCTTCTCTTGTCTCCAGCATTCTGGCAGCGAAATAGACTAATCCGTAACCGGTTGCCTCAGGTCGCAGGAAAGAGCCGCCCCACCCGGTACCTTTCCCGGTTAAGGAGCCGGTAAATTGATTCTTTAGACGTTTATATTGTCCAAAAAGATACCCAATTTCACGCCCTCCAACTCCTATATCACCGGCCGGAACATCAGTGGTTTCCCCGATATGCCTATAGAGCTCACTCATAAAACTCTGACAGAAGCGCATTACCTCAAGGTCGCTTTTACCCTTCGGATCAAAATCTGAACCGCCTTTTCCTCCGCCTAAACTGAGGCTGGTGAGACTGTTTTTAAACACCTGTTCGAAAGCTAGAAACTTCATAATGCTTAAATTCACCGAGGGGTGAAACCGCAGCCCGCCCTTATACGGACCGATGGCACTGCTCATCTCAACCCGATAGCCCCGGTTAATCTGCAGCTGCTCATTTTCATCGACCCAAGGAACTCTAAACATGACCACCCGCTCGGGCTCGGTCATCCGTTCGAGTACCTTGTGATAGATAAAATCAGGGAACGAATCCATTACTTTTTCAATCGACCGGAACACCTCTGTAACCGCCTGATGAAATTCCATCTCGTGCGGATTTTGCTGCACGGTTGAGTTTAGAATTGGTTCAATGCTGACAAGGAAACATTACGCCCACCCTTTCGTTTCTATCTGTAGTATCAATAGATTACAAAAAAAATATATCTTTTTAAAGCGGGAAAATGGGATAGTAGAGTTAATTAAGGAAAAGTATTTTACTCATTATTCACGATATCAAATATAGTTTAATTTACTTAACAAATTAGATTTTTGTAGGTATAATGGAACATACTATTTGTCTAATTGGGAGGATGAGGAATGCATACCGGTAGAAATATTAAAGCCATGCGTGAGGCTAAATCAATCAGTAGAGATACCCTTGCAGAGGAAGTGGGTAAAGAACCGCAGTTTATTGAGCAAATTGAAGAACATGAATATGAGGCACCTATTTCAGTACTGCTGAAAATTGCATCGGTATTGGGGACGGACATATCCGCCCTTATTTATGGAAAAGAGTTTCAAGAAAAGTCGGTCATAGTCACCGATAAGAATTCACGGATGAAGGTAGAGCGAAAACGAGATTTCGATTATGAAAATCTGGCACCCTACTACAGCGGGCGCCACATGGAGCCTTTTCTGGTCGATGTATACCCTGTCAAAGACGATACCCTCGAATACTCAACCCATGAAGGTGAGGAATTCCACTATGTGATGGAGGGAGCTCTGCGAATTATAGTCGATGGAAAGGAACACCGGCTCAATCAGGGGGACTCAATCTATTTTGATTCCTCTCTACCCCACGCCCTTTCAGCAATTGGTGACAAAGCCAAACTCTTAGCAGCTATTTATCATTCTACCTCAATGTCCCATGTCACCCGCAGCCAAAAAATGAACGATCTGATCACAGCCGCCCGACACCTCGGCGGTATGAAGGTCGTCATAGTAGTCCCTAACGAGACCGCGGTAGAAGCGGTAAACCGGGCCATCGAAGAACAGGTAATCAGCGAGGCCCTGCTGGTCGGCAACAGTGCAGAATTACCGGCTGAGTATAAATCCCACAAAGATCGTTACCAGATAATTGATGTTGAAGCTGGTGAGAATTTTGAGATGCGCTGTGCTC
Source organism: Spirochaetia bacterium (assembly GCA_034520965.1). Classification (GTDB taxonomy): domain Bacteria; phylum Spirochaetota; class Spirochaetia; order DSM-16054; family Sediminispirochaetaceae; genus DSBN01. The sequence continues at coordinate 695,954 of JAXHMY010000001.1, forward strand.
AAAAGGCGGTAGAACTTATCCGGGCCGGTGAAGGTCACATGATGATGAAGGGCAATATAAATACTGCGGTTTTCATGAAAGCCGTTTTAAATAAGGAAAAGGGAATTGGTTCCGGCCGCCGCCTCTCATTAGTCAGTATTTTTGAACTGCCGAAACTTAGTCGTCTGGTATTCCTTACAGATCCCGGTATCAATCCGGCACTCACTGGAAAAAAAGATATAAAAACAAGCAAGGATATCATCCTCAATGCGATTGATGTAGCCAAAAGCATGGGGGTTCACCGTCCGAAGGTGGCCATCCTGGATGCAAATGAAGTGCCCTCGGAAAAGGTTCCCTCCAGCATGATAGCAAAAGAGCTGTCGGAGATGGAGTGGGCGGACGCGGAGGTGTACGGCCCCCTCTCGTATGACCTGGCGCTCTACGAGGAGTCGGCCCTGCATAAGGGAATTACCGACAATCCGGTAGCCGGTAAAGCCGATATTCTGATCGTACCCCATATCTCCGGGGGAAATTTCTTATACAAAGCCTGGGCAATGACTATGTCTGCGGATGTAGCCAATGTGGTCTTGGGAGCGCAGGTACCACTTATTATTACCAGCCGCAGCGATAATGATTTGACCAAGTTCCTTACTTTATGCGCCAGCGCGGTCTACAGCGCCCACAAGTTTACATAAAATAACCCCTATATAAAATTATATAGAGAATTTGACACGGCCGTATTTTCAGTCCATTATGTGAGGTTATTATGGATACAACACTGACTCTCTTAATAGTTTTACTGGGCAGCGTAATGGCGCTTGTGTACGCCGCTTTCAAAACCCGTTGGATTTACGGGCAACCGGTGGAAGATGCGAAACTGAAACGAATCAGCGGTTATGTGCAGGAAGGTGCGATGGCCTTCTTGGGACGTGAGTATCGAGCTTTAATAGCATTCGTTATTGTTGTTGCACTCTCGCTGTTTTTGGCAAACCAGGGTGCATTGCGGTTCCAAGCACTGTCATTTCTGGGCGGTGCAGGGGCCTCGGCACTGGCCGGTTATATCGGCATGAAAGTAGCCACTGCTTCAAACGGACGCACCACCCACGCTGCACAAGAGGGCATTAACCCCGCCCTCAAGATCGCCTTTAGCGGCGGAAGTGTCATGGGTATGAGTGTCGTCGGATTAGCACTGATGGGCATCGGCCTTGTGATGCTGATAGGAGTTGTGCTGCTTGGCGACTCGATCCCGGTTATGCAGAAGACGATCCTGCCGGTGCTCTCCGGTTTCTCTCTGGGAGCCTCCTCAATGGCCCTTTTCGCCAGGGTCGGGGGCGGTATCTTTACCAAAGCCGCAGATGTAGGAGCCGACCTAGTGGGTAAGGTAGAAGCCGGTATTCCGGAAGATGATCACCGCAATCCGGCGGTAATTGCAGATAACGTCGGTGACAATGTGGGCGATGTAGCAGGTATGGGCGCCGACCTGTTTGAGTCTTACGTAGGTTCTATTGTAGGGTCAATGATATTGGGAGTGGCTGTTGCCGGCCCGATCGATCTGAAGTACCGCACTCTGCTGTTTCCGCTGGTATTGGCCGTTATTGGTATTATTGCCTCAATAATCGGTGTCGGCTTTGTACGCATTAAGCCTGGAAAATCACCACAAGTTGCCCTCAATGCGGGAACCTTCGGAGCCGCAGGTATCGCCGCGGTGCTGGCATTTGCGGCGGCAATTCTTGTCATCGGAGGGGCTCCAAGTACAGCCGGAAGCACGGCCGCCCTCGCAGCGAATCCTTACCGAGTTTTCTTTTCAGCCCTAGTCGGAATGGCTGCCGGGACATCATTAGGGCTACTGACTGAGTACTTTACCGGCACTGATAAGGGACCGGTTGAAGCAATTGTACGGGCCAGCGAAACCGGCACCGCAACCAACATTATCACCGGAATCGGTATGGGAATGCTGTCCAGTTTCCCGTCGGTTATTTTTATAATTGTAGCCATTTTAGGCGGTTCGGCATTAGCCGGACTGTATGGAATTGCAATTGCTGCACTCGGCATGCTGATGACCCTTGGAATTCAGTTAGCGGTAGATGCATACGGGCCCATTGCCGACAATGCCGGTGGATTAGCTGAAATGGCTGAATTTCCCCCGGAAGTACGAAAAATCACAGATAAATTGGATGCCGTGGGAAACACCACCGCCGCCATTGGAAAAGGTTTTGCTATTGGTTCGGCGGCCCTCACATCTATTATCCTTTTTACCGCTTTTCGTCAGGAAGTAGGCATTGAGGTGATCGATTTAATGGAAGTGGATGTGCTTGTGGGAGTTCTGCTTGGAGCGGTTATCCCCTATCTCTTCTCATCAATGGCGATGAACGCCATCGGCGATGCCGCCTTTACGATGATTGAAGAAGTTCGTCGACAGTTCCGAGAAAAACCCGGGATTCTGACCGAAGATGTGGAACCGGATTACCGGCGCTGTATTGATATCAGTACCAGCGCTGCATTGAAAAAAATGATGCTTCCTGGTATTGTTGCAGCAGCCACGCCGGTACTAATTGGTTTTATAGGCGGTATCCACATGTTGGCCGGTTTGCTGATTGGGGTGACTTCATCGGGCGTAGTACTTGCAATTTTCATGGCCAATACCGGTGGTGCATGGGATAATGCAAAAAAAATGATTGAAGAAAGAGAGGTTAACGGGAAAGGCTCGGATGCCCATAAAGCTTCAGTGGTTGGAGACACCGTAGGCGACCCTTTCAAAGATACCGCCGGTCCTGCACTTAACATATTAATTAAGCTAATGGCGGTAGTGTCGCTGGTAATTGCCCCGATGCTCAAGTCGTTTTTTGGAGGCTGAAAAAATGGAATATAAAAAGCGTCTGTATTTAATACTACACCCTAACCTGGCCTTGGTTGGCTCACAGCTCAACCCCGAGCAGTTTGCCGACCACTATACCTCCGGCTCATCCCGGTACTACAGTGGAAAAGTAATCTTCGCCGGAATAGATGTTGATTTTCGTCATCCCTACTTTCCAATTGAAGAGATGCTGAACGAACTTGTGCCCCACGAGGACGGGAAACCAAAGGCCACCAAATTCATCTCCAGCCACCGTGTTCTCGAGCATATGGATTTTGATGCAATCCAAACGCTCCACCTGGTTAATCCGGAAGGCGATGTGCTGTCACTGGAACCGGAACCGTTCCGTTGTCCCCATGAAGAGAGTAATGAAATTCGAATCTATGCTGAGATGGCCCCTCTGCGCATGTTGGTCTTAAGCGATTATAACGTGAGGGAGTTTAGTTCTTACATCACCTCTCGTAACAATCCCAAGGGGGCCCCTTCGTTATTCTTCACCCAAATTGACCTGGAAATTGAAAAATTTATTGAAGAGTTCGAAAAACACCCTTTTAAGGAAGCTCCAATCAAGAGTATCCACCCGTCCCGTCTGCGTGATTCATATTTGGAGCTGAAGAACTCGCCCACCAAACATACCAAGGGGCTCTGTCTCGACAGCTCAATTGATCAAAGCTCCTTCAAATATATTCGCGAAGGATTTACTTTTGCCTCGCAAAAGCAGACTAAATGCTTTTATATGCCCTCCCTAGAGGAAATAGAGCGAGATCACTACCGCTTCTGGAAGCACATGTAAGCCGGGACTAATGGTACTATAAGCAGCTCTGGGTATACTAAAACCTAAATCTCACCAAGGCTCAGGTCACCGGTGATTTTAAAGGTGCGTCCATCGCGGTATACCTGCAGGTCTCTTTCAGGAAAGTGCTCTGCAAGCTTTGCCCGAATAAACTGTACCGCGTCGTCTTCGATCTCCTCTTCTTTTTCATCGGGTACATCAGACAGGGTAACCATATCGACATCGAGCACATACCCCCGGCCATGCTCACTACCGTATCCGGCCGTGAATGAGGCTCCCACATTAAACAGGCCGTCGGACTGCTTATTTGCAGTCTCTCCCCGTGTGGCACGGGCAGGATGCAGCGGGTACATCCTGCCGTATTTCTCTTCAAGATAATCGTCTGCAGCATCAAATACGGCTTTCAGCCTCTTATCAAATCGTGCTAAGCCATGATGTTCCATTCACCTTACTCCTCTATCTGCATTTAAAGTAGTAAATACCGGCGTGTTAGGCAACCTTCATGGCAGCCCACTTTTTCCACTGGTACCACTGCTCCGGAAAACGGCTGACATATTTCTGCCAGAGATACAGAGCCCGGACGGAGGTTTTGTTGGCCGCACTGCCGTTATTTATCGGCTCGCAAATAAGGGTATAACGATTGGCTGCATCCCTTTTAAGAAACACCCCCACCACAGGAGCGCCTGAACGCTGCGCCATCAGGTCGAGGGTATTGTCGAAAAAGAGTGTCTTGCCGAACAGTCGAATTGTGCGTCCCTTCTTTTTTCTCCATACATCAACCTCATCACACTCGGTCATCAGAAATCGATTGGACTGCAGGCTTTCCAAAGCCCGACCATACACCGACTGGCCATCCGACGAACTAATCAAATCCGCCCCCAAGCGGGCGGCCCTGTTTTTCAAAGCACGGGCAAGATGCGGAGTCTGACATTCTAATATCACACTCACCGGATACCCCTTCAACGCCAGTACCCATGGTATAAATTCAACCGCTCCCCAGTGTGCGGTTACCAAAATTACGCCCTTCTGTCGCTGCAAGGCATCATTCAAAACATGTTCGTTTTGAATGCTGAACCGCCTATCTACCAATCGCTGGATATCCTCAACATCTTTAAATGCCGAGTACATTTTTTCAAAGTAATGGGTAAAAATTCCGTTAAAGGTACTTCTATAAATCCGGCGCAGCTCCCGATCTGTTTTGCCCTGCATCATATCCCGAATGTTACGCTCAATCAGGTGCTTCTCCTTCCGGCGGACCATATAGTAGAGCTTTCCGACAAGCTGCATGTACACATACCCCGCGCCATACGGCAGCATCCTGAATAGAAACACATTCCACCTCAACTGAAAAAATTTGGACAAGTTTAGCTTCATCTTACTCCTCCTTGCAGGTTGTATTTTTGAAAAAAGCCTTTTGCAGAACAATTTTCACCTGTTAAAGAGCATCTGGCAAGCTTTTTTAAGTAGAATACAGCTAAGAAATGTGAGAAAAGAAGGGGTTATGCGCTCCCAGCGAGAGGAAGTAGAGCTTAATCTACAATCCTCGTTTTCACTTTGGTCTTAGGAATTTCAGATTGGATACTGCCGCCTTCCTGAAAGAGGTGTGAATACACCTGCTTAAAGGCCTTCACCACAGGGGGAGCAAACTGACTGCCGGAGAGCAGTGTAATTCGATGCAGAGCTTCTTGAGGAGTTAATCCTTTCCGATAAGGCCGGGTAGAAGTAATCGCATCATATGCATCCGCTACACTTACTATCTGCGCTTCCAGTGGAATGTTATCTCCTTCTAAACCATCAGGATAGCCAGTGCCGTCATACCACTCATGGTGGTTACGAATTATGTACATATGATCTTTTAAGAAGCTAATGGGCTTTACAATTTCCGCGCCCTTTAAGGGGTGCTGCTTAATAATATTGTATTCCGAGGCAGTTAGATTCTTAGGTTTACGCACAATCGATTCGGAAATTCCAATTTTCCCTACGTCATGCAGCAGACAGCCAATCCGCAAATATTCTAACCGGTGTTGTTCTAAACCAAGTACCCGACCAATTCGCATGGACAATTCGGCTACCCGTTCAGAATGTCCCCGGGTATATGCATCCTTCTCTTCAATTGCCTGCACTAAAGCCCCTACGGTGTTTACATAGCCGCTTTCTATCTCTTCCTTAAGCTGAGCCTTATGTAGCGTTTCAGCTATTGTATTGGTAAAAATGGACAATTCATCCAGGTCCCGGGGGCTTACTTTTCCCTTGCTCTTAAGACGATCCGCTCCGACAATTCCAATAACTTTGTCACCGGTTCGCAGGGGTGCAATAATGAACGAAGAGACATCGAAATTACTCAAAATTCGGTTTGTCGGATGCAGTCCGGTCGTAATTGGATCCTGTATGTACATCGGTTTTGCTTCTTGAAAGACCCTGGCCATAATATTTTCCTTTCGGTCAATGGGTATTCGATACCCTCGCAAATGAAGTTCGATCGCTTCCGGACTATCACCGATTGCATACTTAAACTCAAGATAACGCTCATCCTTATCAACCAGCATGATAATAGCCCGATCAAAGTCGAGCACTTCAACCATCGATTTCATTGTTGCCTTTAATATTTCTTCTGAATTGGACTGGGAGACCAGCATATTTGAGGCGAGGTTCACCGCCCGCAGTTTCTCCACTTTGTCATACAATTCATGATTCAGTCGGTTTACCTCGTCATACTGTTTCTTCAAAGCCAGTTTATCACTCTCTATCTGTTCCAGTGCCGATAAAAGCTGGGCCTTGCGGGTTTGGAATATACTCAGCAGGTGATAAGGCCTCCAGCTCTTTGCATGAAACTGGATATTAAACTGGCAATAGGGATCGCCATTAAAGTAACAAAAGGGCTCTTCCACCTGAGCCGGTAAAAGCTTCCAGATGGTGGGTATCGCTGAATATATCCCCTTATTAAAGCTGCAAATATCCTTCGACAGTACTCGGTTCTCCTTCCAGTGCAGCCGCACTACCGCCCGTGAGGGGGAACTGTAAATTATTTCCATTATTTTTGTATGGTTGAACTGGGAGTTGATGTGATTGATCCGCTTCAATAATCCGGTTGGTCCGCCAAAGGTAACCAAAAAAAACTTTTGAATATAGCCAAACTCTCTTTGTTCGATTGAGTCTTTCCCAATATGGTAGGGAGCATGCGGATCGTTTAATAAGCTGCGCGCATTTTCAAAGATTTTTACTATTAGCGCACTGGTAACCCAGTTATTTTCATCAGTTAATACCTTTTCCGGTGACTCAACAGTGCTGTAAGGCTCCGGAAGGTTGTCAAACAGATGTCCCGCTTGTTCAGGTGCCTTACTAAGCATATAGTCATACACCACCTTGATATTCAAGCAGTTTACTTCATTGTGGAGTTTTATGCTTTTTCTGTACGGCATTCGAGTATTTAAAACCTCTTTGTGAGGTACTCTTCCTGAGTAATCGACTGTACCGTTTCAAGATCAGCAATATGCAGATAATTACGGGCAAACTCAAACACCTGCTGATAGGTAAAACGATACCCAAAATTTTCGAAATACCCGCCGAGTACCTTTTTTGGTCTCATTAATGAGTATCGGCAGGTTACATCCAAAACCGGCAGTTTTTTTTCCTTACACAGCAGTTCGATTTCATCAGCATTCACTACCAGCATAGGCCGGTATACTGCATAGCCTTCCGGCATGGAGAGGTAGATATAGAAGCGTTGTGATATCTCTAAAAACCGCTCTTCCGAGTACACCTCGGCATGGGAGGTTGAATCGGCCAGTGCATCTCCCACCAGACGGTTGAGGGCGTATCCGGCAAGGTCCCACAAGCTATGTCCCGATACCAGAACTACCTCTTCCATCGGCCTGTGAAGCCGTGAGAAGAGCTCTGGAAGCACCTTTTTACGAATATTTTGGCAGGGGCGGCAGGGGTTCTCACTCTCTTCGAGCACCGAATCATCAACATCAGACAACTGATACGTCAAGTCCACCCCCAGAGCTCCCCAGAATGTCTTGAGCTCTCGCCCCAGGTCCTCAGTGTATCGGTGGCGGGGGTAGGCATATAAGAATGCAGATACATCGAAGTTGTATTTCTCTTTCACTGCGTTTAGAAGGTAAAGGGCCGCCGAGGAATCTTTCCCGGCCGAAAATGTTACCGCCACCATCTTACCCTTCAGTTGTGTCAGGTATTCGCGATTTAAGGTTTCCCATTTTTCAAGAACATGCGTAGTAATCACTTGTTAGTTTCTCCATTATTGAGGTATCCACAATATATCCGGCAGCCTGATTCCGCCTAATCGAGGCTTTCCCGCCGTATCCGAAGGTATAATCCTCGGTTATGATATTATCCGACAACAAATGCCGATCGTAAGACCCATCTACGTATACCGGCTGTTCCATCAACGAGGCCGCCACCCGGCCTAAGCCTGAGAGGATACCGGTTTCTCCCACATGGCAGCCAAGCTGATAACTCAGGCCATTTTCCTCAGCCAGCCGCGCCATATGTAAACTGCGCAGCAAACCGCCGTGTTTGGATAATCGTATATTGATCATTCCAAAACTTGCATCTTGACTGATCTGTTCAACATCCTGGAAGCTCACCGCCGATTCGTCGGCAACAAAACAGAAGTCGCCGCTTTCGGGAACAGCACCGACTCGTCCCATTCCTTCCCAGTCCCTGCCCAGCGGCTCTTCAATCAGAGAGATACCAAACTCCTGCAAAAGAGGCAAATGATCGATAGTCTCATCGACGCTCCAGGCTGCGTTGGCATCAACCCGCAGGTCGTATTCATTCCCCAACATTCCGCGGGCCTTTTCCAGAACCTTACGATTATACTCTGTATCCCGGGCTAATTTTATCCGCAGATTTGTGATTCCAGCCTGAAGGTAGGCCCCCAGCATCTTTTCAGCTGCCGGGAGAGGAAGCATCGGCAGGGTTCCCCCGTAGATTAACTCCCGGCGACGCGGTTTCATCTGCAACAAGGTATATACATCCACTTTTTGACGCTTACACAAAAGGTCCAGCAGTGCCCCTTCTACCGCACAGAGCAGCGGCAGTTCAGCTGCAGGCCATTCTGAAGACAGCAAGGCGGGAAGAAGAGTATCAATTGAACCATCGGCATCCGGCAGCCTATGGAGAATCCCGCGTACCACAGCTGCAGTCTCAGTGGAGTCGGCGGTACTGGTGCCGGTTACATATTCACGGGCCACTGCTTCTCCAAAGCCGGAGTATTCTCCGTCGGAGAGTTCAACAATGAGTGAATCCGACGCCTGTCGCCGGGCCTGGGAATGGGTAAAATCGAGTTTGAAGGGTATTGATAGGGCATGCACGTAAGCCTGTAAGTTCAGCATGGCCGCATTGTAAACCGGCCATGCTGATAAAGAAAGGAAAAAATTCTTAGTTCTTCCGAGGACAAAGTTTTTTAGGGCCTATTCTTTCTCTTTCACAGATTTCTTTTGCTTCTTTTGTGTCTTTTTTTGCTTCTCCGGCCGGGTTTCACTGTTCAGCTGCGCAATCAGGTTTTTGTACTTGTCCTGAATATACTGCCGCTTGACCTTAAGGGTTTGGGTGAGTTCCCCTCCAATAGTAAACTCATTTTTCACCGGTAGAATATGTGATACAAACTCAAAAGGCTTAAACCCATGCTCTTTACTTATCAGGCTATTAACTTCCCGCATAAGGATTGCATTGATTTTATCATTCTCAATTGAGTAGGCGCCTTCAGTGGGAACCTCATAGTCGGTCACCTTCAGCTCCTCGGCTAAGCGCATCAGCTCATCCGGGTTTACCGCAACCAGAGCGGTAAGCTGTTTACGGTCCTGACCTAGAAGCACGGCGTGATCAATATAGGCACTCTCTTTTATCTTGTCTTCAATTCGCTCCGGTTCTACGTTCTCGCCGCCCATCAGTACGATAGTATCCTTTGCTCGACCGGCGATAATAAACTCTCCATTTTCCGATTGAATAGCCAAATCACCGGTATTTAGCCACCCCTCATCGTCTATCATTTTAGCGGTAGCTTCGGGGTTTTTATAGTAGCCCTGCATGACCTGCGGACCACGTACATATAAAACCCCCTTTTCGCCTACTTCCGCCAGAGTCCCGTCTTCCCTGCGAACCTGTACCTCAGTGTTTACAAAGGGGTGACCTGTGGACCCAAAGGTATTACAACCGAAGGTACGGGATAAAATTCCCGGCGCGCATTCAGTCATGCCATACGCATTTACAATGTTGATGCCGATTGAATTAAACAGCTCGTCCAGATATTTCGGCAATGCCCCGGCCCCTGAGGTAGCTCCGCGTAAATTGCCGCCTACCTTATCACGAAAGGGGGTGAACATTTTATGGGCCAACAGATGTCCCGGATACATAAGCCCTGCCAGTACTGCATGGAACAGCCAGGAAGCAGCCCTACGCAGTTTTCCGCGCTTTTTCAGAGAAATATAGCCGCCTTTCATGTAGATTCGGGAAGAGAGAAAAAGCTGATTGATTTTAATAAAAGTAAAAATCAGATACCGCTTGGCCGCCGGCATAGTACTCAAGGCCTTAATCAATTTCTGATAGATGGACTCCCATACCCGGGGTACGGAGATGATAATCTCAGGCTTCTCCTCCTGAAGGTCGGCGGCGAAACGCTTGGCGGAGGAATAAATAATAGTAACACCGGAGGAGAGGCCAATGTATTCAAAGGCCCGCTCATACACATGCCAGGAAGGCAGCATAACCACTGTCTTCTCACCTTTGTTCGGATCAATCTCTAGGCGGGGAGTGTTCGCTATGACGTTCTGCATAAAGTTGCGGTGGGTCAGAACGACACCTTTTGGGTTACCGGTGGTGCCGGAGGTGTAGACAATTGTCATCACATCATCCAGGGAAATACGCGCGCGCAGCGCATCGAACCACTGGGGATCCGATTTCAGTTCCTCACGCCCTTTTGCAACCACCTTGGAATAATAGGAAACCTTCTTTTTCACGTTGCTCGGCAGGTCATCGAGGGGAGCCTCGTCAATGAGTATAATCTGCCGACAGGTATCCCAGTTCTCTTTAGTAAAGTGTTCCAATAGATCTTTTAACTGTGAGTACTGCTCAACTACCAGAAAAGTTGAATCGGAGTGTTGAAAAATAAACTGGACCTCCTCCGGTGAGGTATCCGAGCCCCGGGGTACACTTATGGCTCCAACGGCTATTAATGCGAAGTCGCTTACCGACCACTCATAACGGTTGTTCACAAAAAAGCCGACCTTCTCACCAGCCTCCAGCTTATATGCAGACAGTCCGGCGGCAAACTCCTGAATTTCCCGGCTAAACTCTTTATACGTATGAGTAGTTACTTGATCCTTGCCTTTCATTTTATGTGAAATGCGATCTGGAAAACTTTGAGTTGTTTCAAAGGGAATATCGATGATGGTACGAGCCATAGTTCCTCCTCTCTCTCCTATTAAGAAAATAGCCGTATCCGGCTATTTTCGTCGTTTCGGTTGCCGCTACGCGGCATGCGAAACTAATATAGTTTAAATATACTAGATACAGAGATGATAGTATAGATAGTTTCGCATGCCGGATTTTAATGCCCCCTCTCAAAGTAGAGGTCACCGAACCTGTGTGCCTCGGCCAGGAGCAGGCGAAAGCCCCGTTTCTGCAGGAAGGTAATGGCTGCATCTTTCAGTGCAGAGCTGTGCCATTCGAGTACAATCCGGGAGGCCCTGCCGAGAATCTCCTGCGCACCCTGCAGCACTTCAATTTCAGCTCCCTCTACATCAATCTTAATTAAATCCACCCTTTTGAATCCAGCGCTCCGGCATATTTCATCTAGGCTGAATGCCTCCACCAGCTCTTTCTGCAGACTGGAGGGCTTGATCCAGGGCTGATCTAATTGACTGATATGCGCTGAGGAGATGGTCGGCACGTGTGCGTGATGGAACATCTCCACATGGAGTTGCCCTGCGGCAGCCGCAGCATGCACCGGATACACCTGACTGCGAGTACAGTGGTTCAACGCCAGATTCGTGGTAAGCAGTTGATAGGTAGAAGAGATCGGTTCAACAGCTAGTACCCGGGCAGTCGGATTTTCATGTTTCATGCGAAGGGTATAAAACCCCTCGTTAGCCCCAATATCAAGAACGGTATCATTCTCCTGGGCCCTAAAACCGGGAAGGCCCATGTGGGCAGAGTCAATCCACAAGTCGATTAATGTATCTATCGAGGCCGGCGCATACTCCATATTCAATCTAAAAGTAAGACCGGCTAAATGTAAATCCTGCAGCTCCTCTTCACCCCTGAAAATCGAACTGCTTGTATGGGGGCCGCTGACTGGACTTTTGTTATTACCCATTATTGCCCGTCGCCGAACCTCAATTCGGTCTATTAAGTGAATATCTTCATTGCTAGCGGCCAGAGATTTGAGCTGTTTGATTTTCGCAAGACGGTCCATTCGACTAGTGTACAAGGATCCGGACCTTACTGCAAACACAAGGGGCATAGTGGAGCAATTCCGACTTTCACTTTGGCTATATCCATTCTATACTAAGCTTATGAGCGAAAAGAAGTCACTACAACAGTTCGCACAGCAACCATTGCCACAGCCATGGTGGAAAGAAACTACGGTGTATCAAGTGTACCCCCGCTCTTTTATGGACTCCAAGGGAGATGGGATTGGTGATCTGGAAGGAATTATCTCCCGGCTCGATTACCTGCAGGAGCTGGGAATAGAGACCATTTGGCTTTCACCCTTTTATACCAGCCCGCAGCAGGATTTAGGCTACGACATTTCTCACTACTGCGATGTCTCCCCGGAGTATGGTTCCCTTGAAACTTTCGATCATTTGCTATTTGAAGTCCACAAGCGCAAGATGAAGTTGGTCCTGGATATGGTCTTAAACCATACCAGTATTCAGCACCCCTGGTTTCGCGAATCAGCCTCGAGCCGTGACAATCCAAAGCGCAACTGGTATGTGTGGAAAGACGGGAGAAAGCCCGAGGGGAAAGCACCCCCCAACAATTGGCGCAGCATGGTCGGAGGGTCCGGCTGGCACTACCATCCTGAAACACGGCAGTGGTACTGGGCCTCATTTTTATCCTTCCAGCCGGATTTAAATTACCGGAACCCCGAAGTAAAGCAGGAAATGTTCAAGGTGCTCCGCTTCTGGCTTGACCGGGGTGTGGACGGTTTCCGGCTCGACATTATCGGAGCGGTGTATGAGGACCCGTTTTTTCGGGACAACCCCCTCACCTGGAAGCTGTTGCCGGATGCGGAGAATACAGGCTTTCTGTTTCGCTCCCATCGGATGACGCAAAACCACCCGGACAACTTTGAGTTCGCCCGCGAGCTGCGTGCGGTGGTAGATGAGTATTCATCTTTGGAAAATCCATCCCAAGAAAGAGTGTTGATCGGCGAGACCTTCGGTTCGCCGGAGGTTCTGCGCCGCTACTGCGGGCGGGAACAGCCCGATGCTCTGCACCTGGTTTTTTTATTCAAAACCATGGCCGTACCCTTCTCGGCTCCCGCTTTTAGGAAATTGGTTGAAGAGTTTGAGACGGTATTTCCAGCCCCGTTTATCCCTACCTACGTGTATTCAAACCACGATCGTTTCCGCCGCTTTTCTGTGCTGGGAGAGGATACCCGTAAGGCCAAACTGAACAGTTTCTTTCAGCTTACAGTTCGGGGGGTACCGTTTATCTATTACGGAGAAGAAATTGGAATGCGCCAGGGTCGGATTAAGCCTAAAGTTACCCGGGATGCAGTTGCCCTCCACATCGGTACCGTTCCGGCAGCGAGAATAAAATTTCTAAACCGACTGACCAATGGTGCTATTCAGCGTGACGGCTGTAGAACTCCGATGCAGTGGGACTCCTCATTGCAGGCAGGTTTTACACAGCAAACTGCAGAGCCCTGGATGCCGGTCAACGAGGACTCGATGAAGGTAAACGCAGCAGAGCAAAAAGAACGGGGTGATTCGCTTTACGCATGTTATCAGCAGCTGCTGGATCTTCGTCGTTGTTACCCCGCCCTGCACCGCGGCAGCTTAGAACTACTTTCGAAGGAGTTGCTTCCAAAAGCGGTACTGGGCTACATCCGCTCGACCCCGGAGGGAGAAAAGCTTCTGATGCTGCTCAACTTCTCAAGGAAAATCCAGCGCTTTTCTCTGCCCCTCTCCGCAATTCTGTCCACGTATAGTTCCACATCCAGTTCCAATTCAGAGGCGGAAGTGCAAATACTTTTTTCTACTGCGGGCAGGGGTGATCAAAAAAGCCCTTTCTCTTCTCCCGGCGAACTACAGCCCTATGAGGGACTGCTCTTGATTATACTTTATCCGGATCAAGAGCAGACAGCCAGCGACCCTGCTTAAAATAGTAAAGGCTCACGGCCGCGGTGACCATGTTGCTTACAAACATCGCCCACCAAATACTCGATGGGCCAATTCCAATTACAAACGCCAGGATATAGGCAACCGGTAAGCGCAGGGCCCATAAGCGGGCGATGTTGAGGTACATGACCGGTTTGGTGTCGCCGGCGCCCTGAAAGGCACCAATTGTTGCATGAAAAAAGCTGAATAAGACTACCGAAGGGGCTACCACCCGAAACAGCTCCGCCCCGTATCGGATAGTCTCCGGGTCATCGACAAAAAACCGGATAAAAGAGCTTCCGTAAAAAAAGGTGAGAGTCATCGCCGGAAGTAAAAAGACCTGGAGAACCAGAATGCTCAAGACAACCACCTGACGCGCCCCCTCTTTATCCTTCGCTCCCAAGCGCTGCCCAACCAGCGAGGTAGTAGCTCGGGATATGCCCATGGCCGGCATATTGAACAAACCTATCAACCGGTTTCCCACACCAAAGGCGGCTATCACAGCGGTACCGAAGTAGTTCACCAGTCCCTGCAGAACGGTAAACCCCAAGGCGGAAACCGCCTGTCCGAAGGATGAGGGCAGGCCTATCTTTAAAAACAGACGAACCGAAGGGCCCTGCGGCCGCATATGGGCCCAGCGAAGCCGCATGCCGTACTTTCCCTGAATAAGAATATAGAATGCAATGGCCGAACCGACCGCCCTGGCAATCACAGTAGCAACAGCCGCCCCCTGCACGCCCCAGGCAGGAAAAAAACCAAGCCCATAAATAAACAGCGGATCGAGGATTATATTCAGCGCCACTGTAATTATCTGGATTATTAATGGAACAACCGTGCGCCCTATGCCCTGCATGGCACTCTGCATCACAATAAAACCGAACATAAAGGGCAATCCGGAAAAGACAATCAGCATATATTCCCGGGTAAAAGCGAACACATTATCAGGGGTTTGTAGAAGCTTCAGCAGCGGTGATGTAAGAAAAATTCCCAAAACGGCAATCAGAACCGCAGTTGCCAATAAAATAGTAGTGGCCTGGCCTAAATAAAAATCGACCCTCTCTCGGCTTCCCTTTCCGTGGGATTGTGCAATAAGGGTGGTACCGGCCATTGATAAACCGATCCCAAACAGAATCAGAAAAAAAATGATGGGAAAGGCGATGGTGGGGGCGGAGAGCTCCGCTGTACCAAGCTTACCAAGAAAGTAGGCATCCGTGAGATTGTAAAGGGTCTGCACAAAATTACCTGCCATGAGGGGCAGGGCAATTTTCATAAGCGGTGTGAGCTGTGAGAAGTTCATGTGGTTGTTAAAGCGTCCTATTTGTAATAATCAGCCATTGTACCCGGCCCTATACCCTTTGTAAAGTTTAGTTCAGGGGCATATATTCCGCTTAATTACATAATTATAAGTATATATGAGTTTTTTAGACTTATATTTGTATATTTATGCAAAATACGTCCGTACCATACTTGAAAAATATCAATTTACCCGTTTTACTATTCATTAATCCCAATATTTGAACAACGGGAGGAGGAGAACATGAAAGAACACACGGGACTGTACGATCGGTCATTTGAGCATGATGCCTGCGGAGTCGGCTTCATTGCACACATCAACGGAGAAAAAACCCACGCGATAATTGAAAACAGTATTCAAGCCCTTATCAACTTAGAGCACCGCGGTGCGGTAGGCGGGGACATGAAAACGGGTGATGGAGCCGGTATTCTCCTGCAGATTCCCGATGAGTTTTTACGAGCCAATTTGGAGTTCGAATTGCCCGCCCCCGGCCGCTACGGAGCGGGTATGTTCTTTCTTCCCTCGGAGGAAAAACTTTTCACCCGCAGCACCGCTATTGTAGAAGAGACAAGCGCTGCGGAGGGAGGCCTCTTTCTCGGCTGGCGCAAGGTACCGATCAACACCCCGGCACTGGGAGAAACTGCGCTGCAGAGTCTTCCCGCCATATGGCAGGCTTTTTTCAGCTTTGAAGGGCTGCAGGGCGAGGTACTCGAGCGAAAACTGTATATCCTTAGAAAATGCATGGAAAGCGCAGCTGCAGATTCGGGAATGGACATAAATCAATTTTATATTCCCTCCCTTTCCGCCCGCACTATAGTGTACAAGGGCATGTTTGTATCAACCCAGTTTACCGATTTTTATCCGGATGTAACAGACTCCGCTTTTAAAAGTGCCATTGCTCTAGTCCATCAGCGTTACAGCACCAACACTTTCCCTTCCTGGTCACTCTCCCAGCCCTTCCGTTATATCGCCCACAACGGTGAAATTAATACCCTGCGGCGCAACATGAACAATATGCGGGCCCGCGAAAGCAGCATCTCTTCACCCTACTTTGGTGAAGAAATCAGTAAAATCACCCCGATTGTGAATCCGGATACCAGTGACTCCGCCATATTTGACAGCGTGTATGAGCTGCTCGTCCAGGGTGGGCGGGATTTGCCCCATTCGATGATGATGATGGTCCCCGAAGCGTTCGGTTCGCGTTATCATATCTCGGAAGATAAACGGGCCTTTTACGAATATCAAGCTGCCATCATGGAGCCTTGGGACGGGCCGGCAGCTATAGTGTTCACCGACGGTATCCGAATAGGGGCAACCCTCGACCGTAACGGCCTGCGCCCAGGCCGCTACATCATTACAAAAAGCGGTCAAGTAGTGCTGGCATCCGAGGCGGGTGTGGTAGAGATCCCCCGAAGATGTAATCGAAAAGGGCCGGCTGGCACCGGGACGGATGTTTGTAGTTGATACCGAGAAGCAACGAGTCATTAAGGACAACGCACTGAAGGCCTCCGTCTCACGCCGCAGACCCTACCGCCGCTGGCTGGAAAAAAACCGCATTGAGCTAAAGGGTCTTTTCGGCCTGCCCCATCCGGTCGATCTGGATAAGGAAACACTATCGACACGCCAGAGAGCTTTTGGCTACTCCATCGAAGATATGATTACTATCATCACGCCGATGGCATTAAAGGGACAAGAGCCGATTGGTTCAATGGGAAACGATGCTGCCCTGGCGGTACTCTCCGAACGGCCCCAGCTCTTGTATGACTATTTTAAACAGATGTTCGCCCAGGTGACCAATCCGCCGATCGATGCGTACCGCGAAAATCTGGTAATGTCGCTGATGAGTTTTGTGGGCCGGGAGCGCAATTTACTCGAAGAGACCCCGGAACATTGCCGCCAACTCAAGCTGGCCCATCCGATCCTCACCAATGACGATCTTCACCACCTTCGCAACACCTACATTCCGCATTTTAAGGGAGAAACTGTTTCTATTCTCTTTTCAAGATCCGAAGAGGGAGGTGAACTGCAGAAAGCTTTAGAGCGGGTCTGCACCGAGGTTGAGCAAAAAATCGATGATGGCTGTGAGCTGGTTATCCTCAGCGACCGAAATATCGAAGCCGACCAGATTCCCATCCCCGCCTTATTGGCAATGGGCGCCGTGCAGCAGCACCTGGTGCAGCAGGGCAAGCGCCACCTGAGCGGGATCGTAGTAGAAACAGGCGAAGCCCGGGAAGTCCACCACTTTGCAACCTGGTTGGCTACGGAGCCAGTGGAGTGAATCCGTATCTTGTGTTTGAATCCCTGGTAGACCTCAAGCAACGCGGATACATACCCCAGGATCTTACTATCGAAGAGGCCACCGAGAACTACATCAATGCGGTAAGAAAGGGACTTTTGAAGGTCATGTCCAAAATGGGTATCTCAACCCTCCGCAGTTACCGCGGCAGCCAAATGTATGAAGCTCTTGGGCTGAACAGCGAACTTATGCAGAACTACTTTCCAGCTACACCTTCTAAAATAGAAGGGATCGGACTGTCCACAATCGAACAGGAGACCATCCAACGTCACAGCTCCGGCTTCCGGTTTGATGAGAAGCGGCTCGATCATCTTGATTCAGGGGGGATTTACCGCTACAGAGAAAACTCCACCAAACATCGATTTACCCCGTTGGCGATAGTCAAACTGCAGGAGGCGGTGCGCAACGGCAGTTACAGCGCTTTTAAAGGATATTCGGCCGAAATCAACGATATCGAGCATAACCTCTGCAGTCTGCGCGGCTTGTTCAACTTCAAGCAAGGCCAAGCCGTACCGGTAAAGGAAGTAGAGCCGGCAGAAGAGATTATAAAGCGCTTTGCCTCGGCAGCGATGTCCTTCGGCTCCCTCAGTCAGGAAGCCCATACCACTATTGCCATAGCCATGAATCGGCTGGGCGCAATGAGCAACTCCGGCGAGGGCGGAGAGGATAATCGGCGTTACAGTACACTTAAGAACGGGGACACCGCCATAAGCAAGGTAAAGCAAATTGCCTCCGGTCGCTTCGGGGTAACAGGAGAGTATCTGGTAAATGCCGAGGAGCTGCAAATTAAAATGGCTCAGGGGGCAAAACCCGGCGAGGGCGGCCAACTGCCGGGATATAAGGTAAACGATGTTATCGCACGGGTACGTCACTCCACCCCGGGAGTAATGCTTATCTCTCCTCCGCCCCACCACGATATCTATTCGATCGAAGACTTGGCCCAACTTATTTACGATTTGAAGCACGCCAATCCAAGGGCGAGGGTATCGGTTAAACTGGTATCTGAGGTAGGCGTCGGAACGATCGCAGCCGGAGTTGCCAAGGGAAAGGCCGATATGGTTCTGATCAGCAGCGGCGAAGGCGGAACCGGTGCATCCCCTCTCTCTTCACTGCGTCATGCCGGCTCATATTGGGAGCTGGGCTTGGCGGAAACTCAACAAACCCTGGTAAAGAACAACTTGCGGGGTAATATTCGAGTGCAGGTAGACGGACAGCTGCGCACAGGCCGTGACCTGGTCATCGCCGCCCTTCTGGGTGCCGAGGAGTTTGGTTTTGGAACGGTGACTCTGGTCAGTATCGGCTGTGTCCTGATGCGGCAATGTCACCTTAATAGCTGCCCGGTGGGCATAGCTACCCAGGATCCGGAGCTGCGGGATCGCTTTAAAGGAAAAACCGCAAACACCTAATGAACTCTATGCTCTTTTTAGCCCGGGAAGTGCGGGAAATTATGGCCTCATTCAGGCTTCCGGCGCTTTGATGAGATGGTGGGGCGGGTAGATATGCTCAATATGAACAGAGTCATCACCCATTACAAGGCCAGGGGCTTAGATTTTGCTAATCTGCTGAAGCCCTCATTTCAAACATCAAGCAAACCGGAGGTGCCCATCCGCTGCATAGAACAGATTAAACCGGATTTTAGTGCTGTCCTCGATAGCCGACTGATAGAAGAAGCGCAGAACGCCATTATAGACCAGCGGCCAGTGATCTTAAAAGCTGAGGTGAGAAATTACAACCGGGCTATCGGAGCCATGTTGAGCGGCGAAATTTCCCGCCGCTATGGTGAAGCGGGGCTCCCCGAGGATTGTATCACCGTGTATATGCAGGGATCGGCAGGACAGAGTTTTGGAGCCTTCCTGGGCCCATGGGGTGAGCTTTAGGCTGGAGGGAGAGGCGAACGATTACTTCGGAAAGGGTCTATCCGGGGGCAAACTGATTCTCCGCCCGCCGGAGGGTTCGAAATTCCTGGCACACAAAAATATTATTACCGGCAACGTAAACCTGTTTGGAGCTACCGCAGGGGAGGCCTACATAAATGGAACCGCCGGTGAACGATTTGCCGTCCGCAACAGCGGCGCTACTGCGGTAGTTGAAGGGGTTGGGGATCACGGCTGTGAGTACATGACCGGCGGGGCGGTTATAGTCCTCGGACAAACCGGAATCAACTTCGCCGCCGGCATGAGCGGGGGTGTGGCCTATGTGCTTGATGAAAACCAGCTGTTCGATACCCATTGTAACCTTGAAATGGTGGATATTGAACAGATCACCGAAAAGAGGGATGAAGATTTTCTCAAAAAGTGCATCCAACGCCACATTGAATATACCGGAAGCCGCCATGCACAAGAACTTCCTGCGGATGTGGGATGAGATAGTACCTCTGTTCGTAAAGGTGATGCCTCTTGACTATCGAAGTGCTCTGTTGAAGGCGGAATCTGAGTCGAACAACTCGGCGGAACTAAATATATCCGGCATAAGGAGCTAAACATGGGAGAATTACGAGGGTTTTTAAAATATCAACAGAAGGTCTCCGGTTATCGGGATGTTGAGGAGCGACTTAAGGACTACCGCGAGGTCGTAAAGCGGCTCCCCCGACAGGAGCTCACTGAGCAGGCTGCCCGCTGTATGGATTGCGGAACTCCCTTCTGCCACTCCTTCGGCTGCACCCTGGCAAATCTTATTCCTGAATGGAACGACGCAGTCTATCGCGGATTATGGGATGAGGCCTATGACCGGTTGGAACTGACCAGTAATTTTCCCGAGATAACCGGAAGAATTTGCCCGGCCCCCTGCGAAAGCTCCTGTACCCTTTCAATCAACGATGCGCCGGTGAGCATTAAGGAAATTGAACTTGCGGTAATTGAACATGCATTCTCCCAAGACTGGGTTGTTCCGCAAATACCCCGGCAGGAATCGGGAAAGAAGGTGGCGGTAGTCGGTTCGGGCCCGGCCGGTTTGGCAGCCGCCCAACAGCTGCGGCGAATGGGACACCAGGTAACCGTGTATGAAAAAGACAGTGCCCCCGGGGGTATTCTGCGCTTCGGAATTCCGGAGTTTAAATTGGAGAAGGCGGTTATTGATCGAAGACTGAAAATTTTTCAGCAAGAGGGAATTGAGTTTGAAACCAATGTCGTAGTAGGTGAAGATTGTAACCCGTTGTTGAAGCGTACCCACGATGCGGTGGTTCTGACCTTGGGCTGCCGGGTTCCGCGTCCGGTCCCGGTTCCAGGAAGCCAGTCCGACGGTGTGTATTTTGCCCTTGACTATCTTACCCAGGCCACCAAAAACCTCTACGCTGAACTTTCGCCCCAGGAGATTGTAAGTGCAAAGGACAAAACAGTGTTGGTTCTCGGCGGCGGAGATACAGGAGCTGACTGTGTCGGCACTGCCAACCGTCAGGGGGCAAAAAAGGTGTACCAGTTTGAGATTATGCCTAAACCAGATGAATGGGATAAGCCCTGGAACCCGGAGTGGCCTTACTATCCAAAAATTTATCGCAGCTCATCCAGTCACCATGAGGGCTGTGAACGCCGCTGGCAAATTAAGACGAAACAACTTTACGGGCGGGGAGTCAGTATAGAGAAGGGCATCTTTTGTGAGATACAATGGAAAAAAGACCCGTCAGGCCGACCGCAGCAGCAGGAAATTCCCGGTACCGAGTTTACCCTGGATATCGATATGGTACTGATTGCCGCCGGTTTTGTTCAGGTAGAGCCTTCTAAGCTGTTGAAAGATTTTAATCTGGAGCTCAACGAACGAGGCACCATTAGTATAGATAAAAACTTTCACACCAGTACCGAGGGGGTATTTGCCGCCGGTGATGCGGTGAGTGGAGCCTCGTTGGTGGTGAAAGCCATGAATCACATGAATCAAGGGCGAAGTCTGGCGGACAAGGTAAACGAATACCTGTGGTAGTCTGTGTATTTGCCCCTTTCTTCAACCTCGTAGGAAACGTAAAGCCGTTCGGACATGCAGCTCCACTCCTAGGGGCAACACATCTTCGTCGATATTGAACTTAGGATGATGGTGCGGATAATCTGAGCCGGCCTCCGGATTTTTAACTCCTACAAAGGAGAAAGCCCCGGGTGCATCCTGCAGATAGTCGCAAAAATCCTCGCCTGCCATTGTGTGAATCAAACCGGGTGACTTTGGTATTGTCTCCAAGGGTTTCCTCGGCGGCGGCACGTACCAGGTCCGCTGATGCGGGGTCGTTCGACAACAGATTGTTGCCTACCTTGTAATTAAGCTCATAGCTTACCCGATGGGCTTCGCATGTATGAGAAATAATCCGCTCAAAGCGCTCAAGCACTTCCTCGCCCCCTTCGTAAAGAAAGCGTATAGAGCCTTTCATCTCTACCTTCTCCGGGACAATCGTCATATTGCTGCCGGCATGAAACTCGGTAAACATAATCACCGCCGGGTTAAGGGCATCTATTTCACGGGTTTGCACAGCCTGTACCGACTGCACAATATTCGTTGCTGCAAAGATAGGGTCTACCGACTCGTGGGCAAAACCGGCATGACCGCCCCGCCCTTTAATTGTAAGATAAAAGTAGTGGCTGGCCGCCATTTGCGGTCCATCCACGATATCCACATAACCGGAGGGGGTTTGCGACCAGAGATGTACTCCGAAAGCTCCATCTACCTTTGGATTTTCCATCACCCCCTCTTCTATCAGCTTAAACGCTCCGGCATCCTCTTCGTTCGGTTGAAACACGAACTTAATGGATCCTTCAATCTCGTCCTTCATCTCCGTCAAGACTTTAGCCGCCACCAGCAGCATCGACATGTGTCCATCATGACCGCAAGCGTGCATTTTTCCCTTCTCCTCCGATGCAAAGGGCAGCCCCGTCTCTTCCTGTACCGGCAGGGCATCCATATCTGAACGCAACAGGACTGTCTTACCGGGTTTTTTACCGCGGAGGAGTGCAACCACACCGCTTCCGGCAATTTTAGAAACTTCGAGGCCCAAGTTACTCAGGTATTCCAGCACCTGCTCCTGAGACCAGTATTCTTCAAACCCCAGTTCCGGATGTCGGTGAAATTTCCTGCGCAACTCTATAAGCTCATCTTTTAATTCGTTGATTCGTTTTTTGATCTCCATATCATCCTCCCAAAAGTGGGGGACACCTCATTGGCATCCCCCACAAAAGTAGACACAAATTTAGTCGTTCATGCCTATTATTTGTCTACGTAATTCGCAAAAAAGTCTTTGGTAAGAGAAACCACCGTTTTATAGAGGGCTATAATTACCACTAAGTTGATGGCCACTGTTATTCCCATAAAGGCGTCTAAAAGACTCCATACCTGCTGCAGCCCGCCGACGGCTCCACCTACAAGAACCAACAGAAAAATTATGCGGACAGGGTAAATAACTTTGTTGCCAAAGCAGTACACAGCACCGGTTTCGCTATAAAACTCGGCTGCCAGAATTGTGGTATAAGCAAAGAACATAATAGAGATGGTAACAATTAAGTCTCCGGGTCCCGGAAGGCCGGTCTGGAATGCAGAGGCGGTAAGGCTTGCTCCAACTTCTCCGCTGGGGATGACACCGGTAATTACAATTACCAAACCGGTCATGGTACATACAATAATGGTATCTACAAATACCTCAAAGATACCCCACATACCCTGTCGAACGGGATGGTCGGTAGTGGCGGTGGCGTGTGCAACAGGAGAAGTACCCATACCGGCTTCATTAGAATAGACACCCCGGGCAAACCCGTTTTGTATAACTATCATTATAGTTGACCCGGCAAATCCACCAGCCGGAGCCATTCCGGTAAAAGCGGTTTTTACGATAGTTGCCAGTGCAGCGGGAACTTCGACGATATTGGTGATTATAATAATCAGCGCAGCAACGGTATAAATTACCGCCATGAGCGGGACAAGTTTCTCCGCTACTTTACCAATCCGTTTAATTCCACCCAGAATTACCAGTCCGGCCAAAACGGCAATTATAATACCAACTATCAGTTTATCGCCGCCAAAGGAGTGTTCGACCACATCTGCAATTGAGTTTGACTGTACCGCGCCGCTGATAAGGAACTGCAGGAAGAACAGAAGGCTCCAGAAGAAGGCCAGCCAGCGCCAGTTGCTTCCAAGGCCTTTCTTGACAATGTACATAAAACCACCGCGATACGTACCGGTTTCAGGATCTTTTTCCCGGTAATGGATACCCAGCACAATTTCGGCGTATTTTGCAACAGCAGCTAAAAGAGCCACCACCCACATCCAGAAAAGAGCACCGGCACCACCAATTGCTACAGCAACACCAACACCGGCAATATTACCGGTTCCCAGGGTTCCGGCTAAAGCCGAGGCGGCTGCTTGAAAGGGAGTAAGGTTACCTTCTCCCCTTGTTGTTTTATCCAGCATTTTTCCAAAGGTATTTTTCACAATAAAGCCAAAGTGGCTGAACTGAAAAAACCTGAGTACCACCGAATAAAAGATCACGGTAATCGTGATAATGATAACCAGCGGCCAGCCCCAAATAAAGCCAACGAAGCCGTTCACAACACCCATAATCGCATCCATAGAAACCTCCTTCACTGTTTAAAAAAGTTTTTTTGCTATACATCCCCCTCGTCCAGTTCTGACTGATCCAGGAGTGGTGTATTTACCACCACACTTTGTTTCACTATTTGAACAGGTGTTTATATAGCATACATTTATTGTCAGGGGAGAGTGGATATTTGTCAAGAAAAAAGCAGCCCTTATCATCAGTACTAATTTTTTTTGCTCGACATGAAGTACGCTCCTGCCCCGATAGAGCACCTCCGGCAATGTGCTCTTGTATTCTTTAAAAAAGCTATTAGAATTGCTGTAAAGACTTGGCTCAGGAGTTGGGCATGAAAATAATCGTTGGCCACACCAATATGGACCTCGACTGCATGGGTTCTATTGTGCTTGCAAAATATCTCTTTCCGGACCATAAACCTGTGAAGAGCCGTCTGGTACACCCAGTTGCGAAAAAGCTGCAGAACCTGTACCAGAATCAACTTAATTTTCTTAACCCGAAAGATCTAAAGGGTGAACACATTGAAAGAATGGTAATACTCGATACCCGCACCTACAGTCGGGTGAAGGAGTATTTCGAGTTTATCCACAATGAAGATATTGAGTATGAAATCTACGACCATCATCCCAACGACGAGGTCAGCTTTCCGAATGCCCAGCTCCACGCCATCCCCTGCGGATCCAACACCACTCAGCTGGGACTGGAGATCATGCGGAGGGGCATACAGATTACACCGGAAGATGCAACCATTGCCCTTACCGGCATTTATGCCGATACCGGAAATTTTACTCATGAGAATGTGGTTCAAACAGATTTTGAGGTATCCGGATTTCTAATAGAGGCAGGGGCATCTTTAAAGCTGGTGAAAACCTTTCTGACGCCCCTGGCGGGTAAGTATCAAATTACCCTGTTTCACGAGCTGCTTAATCGGCTGGAGTACCGAACAATTCACGGCCATCAGGTTATCACCAGTTACTGGGAAATAGAAACCGAGTCGGAAGGTATTGGCGCCGTGGTGGAAAAGGTGTTTGAAGTAGAGAACCAGGATGTCTATTTTGGGGTCTTTCATTTTACACATAAAAAAAAGACGCTCATTATCGCCCGCAACCAAAAAGACAATATCCATCTCAATGAAATCTTAAAGGACTTTGGCGGCGGTGGTCACGAAAAGGCTGCCTCGGCGACTGTCAAGAATGAGCTGGGAAAAGCGGTATACGATAAGCTGCTCGAGTATCTCGACAAAATTCTTGCCCCGGCGGTTACTGCTGTCGAAATAATGAGCCGGCCGGTCAAAGTAATGGATGCTTCGGCAAGCTTGCTAGAAGCCTCCAAATACATGGAAGAGATTAGCCATACCGGCCTGCCGGTAGTCGACACGGACCATCATCTGGTAGGTTTCCTGACCCTGCGGGATATTATGAAAGGCCGCCGTGCGAATCAGATGCACGCTCCCGTAAAGGCTTACATGAACAAACAACTTATAACCGCTCAACCGGAGGTCACCATTCGTCAGGTAGAGGAGCTGCTGTTCGGCAATAACATCGGTCACCTGCCTATAGTAAGCGAAGGACAAATAGTGGGAATACTCACCCGTACCGATTATCTTAATTTTCGACAGACCGAGAGTAAAAAGCGCCGGACGGTTCTGCAGGATATTGGATTTAATGTGCACGAACCGGTTAAATCTTACTCTTAAGACATGTTCCGGTAAATCACATCAAACTCCGGATGTACCCTCTCAAAGGCTTCCATTACATCAGTCCCAAACCGCTCCGCACCGGCAGTTCCACTGCGATCGTCCGTACGTATAAGGGCTGCCGTCTCTGCATGACCTTTGGCAGGCTTGTACTGCCGGCGTGAACGCAGGGCGTCATAATTGTCGGCCAATGAGACAATCCGCGCCACCAGAGGAATTTCCTCGCCCCGGGCCGGTCTGAAGGCTGCATAATAGTCGGTCTCTTTGCTGGATAACTCCGCCAGGCTTCCATCGCTTTGGATGATATCGGGATATCCGGCTCCATTCCACTGCTGATGATGATACAGTGCTATTTCAAAGGCCATAGATAAACGCGGCTCCGGTTCAGAGCAGCAGCCCATCATTCTTTCAATGATTTGTGCACCAAAGATGGTATGCATCTGCATCTCCCGTCGCTCATCAGGGGTAAAAGTGCGCTCAAGTTTAATCAGGTGGGGTATGGCAACCTTCCCGATGTCGTGCATGGCAGCAACCTGGCCAATTTGGTGCTGCTCTTGATGTGTCAGTCCCAGCTCTTTGGCCAGGAGCTCGGAATAGCGATTTACCCGCAAAATATGCTCCCCGGTAATTTCATCGCTGTATTCGGCTGCGGCGCATAAGCCGGTCACCGACTGCATAAATTTTCTTTCATTTTGGTTGGCAAGCCCAATAAGGGAGCTTACCGAACGGGCGCTATTGGCCAAAACTTCCATGGCAAGGACATCTCCGGATCCAATCGAACGATCCAGATTGAAGGCGATGATGGACACTTCAGCTTCATGGTAATTGATAAAATTCTCGATAGGAGCTCCGATAAACTCCGTCACCTGTGGATCAAAGGGATACTGTTGTTGAAATTCCACATCACTCTGTTCAATGCTCTTTTCGGCATATGTGATGCGTCCCTCCTTACGCGAGAGCCAGATAGGCGCCTTAGAGTCGGGGGACACCACCACTTTCTCGGAACTCACTAGCCCCCCGTCCTGTAATTTGTACACATTACCCGTAAGACTATCGTCTTCTGAGAACTTGGCAATAAACACCGCAGAATAGCCAAGTTCCAGGATAAGTCCTGATAGCTTTTGAAAGCTGGTATCCTGTTCAATGAGTGAGGGTAATTCCACCATGATTTGATTACTAAACTCGCGTATCTTCGCCAACTTGTTGTCTAATTCTTGACGCTGGGTTATATCTTCGAACCAGACCAAAAGGCACTCATCATCCGGGTTCTGCCCAACCTTCACCTTATACCAGCGATCAAACTTAGGGAATAACTCTCCACCTCAATATTTCCGTTGGATCGAGTTCGAGTAGCCGAATTTATCCGACTATGCGCTTCAGTATCAATAATCTGTTCAATATGGGTAATACCGCGTTTTTTGAACTCCTCTTTGGTACGACCGGCAGACAGCAATATTTTTCCATCCCGACCCATCACAAAGGCAGGATCATTTCGGCGGGCAGGAAGAGAAAGAAGCATTTGAGAAAAACGGTTCTGATACTTTACATACGCCTTCGAGAGGGCCTGCACAAAAATCGGGACAATGTAGGGTACCGGAGAGGAAAGGATAGAGGCCCCCTGCAGCAGCTGGATCAGCACGCCGATGCCGGCGGCTATAATATAGTTAGCCGGCAGCATAAACTCTTTTCCCAAAAAAGCCGGATAGCTGCCGAAACGTACAGTTTTTCGATTGTACAAACTCACTCCATGTAGCCCTTTTGCGGGAAGAGGTCGTATTGCTTCAGAAGTTCGGCTAATGTATCCAGCATATCTGCAGGGATTCGGTTGCCGGAATGGGTCAGAGGGGCCGAAGCCTTTTGGTACTCCGCAGCATAGGCCATTATGTGGTCCACCGCCTTATTTGCATTTGCAAAGGGATTGCCGAAGGAAAGGGTTGCCACCGTTGAAAAGGCGGTCTTTACCACGGTGGATAAGGTATCCGATACCCGTCGGGCCTCTTCTTCCGCTTTAGCAGCCTCAGCTGAATAGGCCCCACCGGCCCCCCGGCTTGCAGCCAATGAGCTTAATTCGATTATCGAGGAGAGTTGCGGGGCAAAGCAGTTGGCGGTGCTCAACAAAAAGCCGTGATATGGCCCTCCGAAACCCTGCAGCCAGCGGGCATAGTTACCCTCTGCACCCCGTACCAGGAACAGGTCGTCCGGCAGCTGGCCGGATAGGGCCACCTTATCCTCGCCGCTGGTATCTTTGAAAAGATAAAAATTGGGATACTTTTTAGCCAGTTCAACCGCAGTCGACGGTTCAATCTCGTTTTCGGTTACCTGGGGCAGCTGATAGAGAGAGGTCGGGACTCCCTGCTCCAGCACTTCCGATAAATCGCTGTGTATCTCCTGCTGGGACAGGCTGCTGCCGTGGGGAGCGGTAACCGTTACCCCGGTGTAGGCGGGGGTCGTATCTATCGTATAACGCCGGCCAATAGCCTTTACTGATTCGGCTGCTTTCCCGCGTCCGGTCTCTAACACACCTATTAACAAATGACCATTTATTTCTTCCGCCATTGGCAACAGCAGCTCAACCAGCTCAAATCGCTCCTCCGAGCTCATCTCCCACCCGTCACCGGTAGAGCCCGGGGCGAGGTAAGCCTGAACATATGGGGAAATATGGTCAATATGGGCGGCGGTTCGCTCGGAATTAAATTTGCCCGAATCGGCATAATGAGATATTAAGGGGCACCATAATGTAGGAATTCCCTGTGGAAATACACGTGTAAAATAATCTTTTCTTCGCATTCATCGCCTCCGCCGGAAATGTTGTCTAGAAGTATAGTAGAAGAGAACTGAAGAACAAACAAGTTTACAGTTCTAATAAAGTTTTTTATAATAGGAATATGCAATATCGACCATTTGGAAAGCTTAACTGGCGGGCTTCGGCCCTCGGATTCGGGGCTATGCGCATGCCCACTGTGGATAATGACCCGGCTCACATTGATGAAGAGCCTGCGCGTGAGATGATACGGACCGCCATAGACCAAGGGGTAAACTATGTGGATACCGCTTTTCCCTACCACCGTGAGGCGGGAGAAGCGTTTGTAGGAAGAGCTCTGCAGGACGGATACCGTCAAAAGGTGAAGCTGGCCACAAAACTCCCTATTTGGAAGGTAGAGCAGCAGTCGGATTTTTTCCGTTTTCTCGATATCCAACTGCAACGACTGGATACCGAGCATATCGATTTTTACCT
The DNA here is from genome assembly GCA_034520965.1 of Spirochaetia bacterium. Taxonomy (GTDB): domain Bacteria; phylum Spirochaetota; class Spirochaetia; order DSM-16054; family Sediminispirochaetaceae; genus DSBN01. Next base: position 724,964 of record JAXHMY010000001.1, read on the forward strand.
CATTCACGCATTGGACGCAGAGCGCTGGGAGAAGTCCAAGCGCCTTAAAATAATGGAGGCCGCCGAAAGGGCTCAGGCTGAAGGACTAATCGGGCACATCGGATTTTCTTTCCACGATGAATATCCGGTTTTTGAACAGATTCTAGACGAATACGGGGGCTGGGAATTTTGCCAGATTCAGTACAATTTTATGGATACCGAGTACCAAGCCGGGCGCAGGGGGCTGCGTGAAGCCTCTGCACGCGGACTGGCTGTGATTGTGATGGAACCCTTAAAGGGCGGGCAAATTGCCGCCGAACCTCCCCAGACGGTAAAGCCGGTACTGGAACAGCTGGGTGCCGAAAGACGCACAAACGGTCATGTAGATTTGGCCTTAAAGTGGGTATGGGACCAGCCGGAGGTATCCCTGGTTCTCAGCGGTATGAGCAGTATGGAACAGGTACAGCAGAACCTGGCGAGTGCGAATGAATCGGCAGCCCGTGCTTTTTCCACCGAAACCCACATTCTGTTTGAACAGATGCGCGAAATGTACAACTCACTGCGCAAAGTAAACTGTACCGGCTGCGGTTATTGTATGCCCTGCCCCAGCGGTGTAAATATTCCCCGGATCCTGCGTTTGTACAATGATCTGTACATGTATGACGACCAGCAGCAGCCGCGGAAGGTGTACAACTACATACTGGATGCCGAAGAGAGGGCCGACCGGTGCACCGAGTGTGGAGTCTGCGAGAAGGCCTGTCCCCAGCACATCTCAATCATTGAGTCGCTGAAAGACGCACATGCACTGCTCAGCGGTTCTAAGCCGGCAGAGGAAAGCCGGTAAAATTTTTAAAAGGGAATAGTGACTATGAAGAAAGATTGTTCACAAGAGAAAAACGCTCAAAACTGCAATTGTACGTATCCCTGCAGCCGAAAAGGTTTGTGCTGCGAGTGCATCACCTACCACCGCCGCATGGCCCAGCTTCCGGCCTGTTATTTTCCGGACGATATCGAAGCAGGATACGACCGCTCGGTCGAGAACTTTATGCGGGTGCTGCAGGAGAGGGGCCCCGCCTTCCTGCGGGCTTAAAGTGCCGGAATTACCGGAAGTCCAAACAGTTGTCGATGACCTTCGAGCCGCCGGGGTAGAGGAGATACGATCCACTCGGTACACATTACCTGGGAGAGAACCGTACGGCCCCTCTCGGCCCCACAGTTTGTCAAAGAGGTGAGCGGAGAGCGAATAGAATCGATCGGTCGCCGGGGCAAATACATTATCTTCGAGTTGGAACACGGGGCTTATCTGCTGACTCACCTTAGAATGACCGGTCAATATCAGCTTAGTCCGCCGGAGAAGGAAGCCGACCCGCACGTAAGAGTAGAATTTAAATTAGATCAGGAACGTCGACTTCGCTTTCACGATACCCGTAAATTCGGCCAAATTATTTTTACCCGTTGTCCCGGAGAGATACTGGATAAGCTTGGCCCGGACCCATTTGATCCGAAACTTACTCCGGACAAATTTGCCTCAGCAGTGCATAAGCACTCACGTCAAATCAAAGCTCTCCTGCTGGACCAGAGCTTTCTGGCCGGACTGGGAAATATCTACTGCGATGAGGCGCTGTTTGCCGCCGGAGTTCATCCCCTGGAAAACAGCCGCCTGATTGAACCCCGCAAAGCCGAAGCGCTGCTGCTGCAGATACGTACTGTCCTGCGGCAGGGGCTTAGAAACCGGGGTACTTCCCTGGGGGAGGGTGAGACTAATTATATATCAGGCGGGAAAAGAGGTGAAAACCGCGAAGCTCTGAGGGTGTACGGTTTGAAGGGCCGGCCCTGTCCCCGCTGCGGAACTCCGATAGAAAAAATCTATGTAGCCCAGCGGGGAAGCTACTTCTGTCCCCGCTGTCAATCCCGTACTCAGGAATCAAGTTCAAAGTAAGTACGTCGGTCCCGTATAAACTCTCGCAAATCTGTAGGAGCTACTCCGAAAATTCCAGAGAGATTCTCATTTTGGTCGGTCCCCTTCCCGGCTTTCACCGCCCTGTAGATGAGCGACATCACTAGGACAAACCCAAGGGGCTCACCCTTTTTAAGCCGATACAGCATAAACGTAAGCAGCCCCGGCTTTTCATAACTAATGGTTCTGCCAAGTTCCTCAGAAAGTATCCGTGCCACATCATAATAGGAGTAATTTTCCTCTCCGGTAAGCTCGTAAGCGCTGTTATAATGCTGGGCATTTCCAATACAGCGGGCGGCTGCCTGGGCTATATCATCTACAGCTATGAAATTGGTTTCTCCCTCACCAGCCGGAACCAACAGACGGGATTCATAACGGATTTCCTCGCGATGGGCTGTTATGAGATTTTCCATAAAGAAACTCGGTTGTAAAAAGGTATAGGGTATACCGCTTTTCTTTATGTAATGCTCGATTTTATAATGGGGTGTATAAGGCCTCTTCTCCACACCCTGTAGTGAAAGAAAAAGTATGTGCTGAACATTTTTACGCCGGCAGATATCTATAAAAGGAAAGATTTTCGACTTTACCTTTGTAATCGCAGGCGGACGCACCAGTACCACCGCTTCTATACCTTCCAAAGCAGATTCGTAGGTACCGGCGTCATCGAAGTCAAAGCGGCGGACTCTGATTTCCGGGTCTTCAATCAAAAAATTGACTCGTTCAGGATTCCGAGCACCCGCATAGACCTCTAAATCTGATCGGCCTCCAAGAGCCTTGTATACAGCATATCCAAAATTACCGGTAATTCCGGTGATTAATAAATTCATAATGCGATTCCCCCACTCAAGGAGATCATATAATCACAGCAATAAAAAGATCAAGTAGGTCCAGCACATCAAAAAAGTGCTTGTCCACTTTTTATATTTTTCCAATATCCCTTCGATAATAACGCCCTTCAAAGTAGATGTTCTCTAATGCGGCATACGCCTGACGACAGGCTGAGGTTAAATCTCTATCCACTCCGGTAACCGATAACACCCGTCCTCCACTGGTACAAAGCCGACCGGCACCATTTTCTGTATCTATTTCCTGAGCACCGGCAATAAAAATTGAAGCGGCTATCGGGAGGTCTATTTGAATCGGCATTCCACTTTTATATTCTCCGGGGTACCCACCGGAGGCAACCACCACACTGCAGGCGGACCCGTCATAACAGCTCAGTGGAGTTTCACTAAGCTGTCCCAGGGCAAGATCATACAGAAGCTGAGCTAAGTCTTTATTTAAAAGAGGAATGATGGCCTGTGTCTCCGGGTCGCCGAAGCGCACATTATACTCGAGCAGATACACATCTTCCTCCGTCATCATCAGACCGAAATAGAGAACTCCACGGTAATCAAGGTTTTCGCTCTTCAGTCCTTTAATAGTTGGGTTTAGAATCGATTCTTCGAACCTGCGCCGATGCGTGTCAGTGTAAAACGGATTGGGAGCGATTGCCCCCATTCCGCCGGTATTTAGACCGGTATCCTGTTCACCAATGCGCTTATAATCCATAGCGGAAATAAGCGGCAGCACCTGGTTTCCATCCAGCAATACAATAACCGAAACTTCACGCCCCTGGATAAAGTTCTCGAACAGTACGGTGTGGCCGCTCTCTCCAAGCACCTCATCTATGAATAAAGCATGAAGCTGCGCTTGGGCTTCGGCCTTCGTTTTATGAATCGTAACTCCCTTGCCGGCGGCTAATCCATCAGCCTTTACTACAACCGGGTATTTTATGGTCTCGAGATACTGAAGCGCCTCTTGAAACTCACTTTTATGAAAGCGGCGATAGTCGGCAGTTTTAACCCCGTACCGCATCATAAAGTCCTTGGCAAAGGCTTTACTTCCCTCTAAGGCTGCGGCAGCCTTCCCGGGACCAACGGTCGGTATGCCGGCCTCTCGCAGTATGTCCGCCATACCCATGACCAGGGGCCCCTCAGGACCTATCACGGCTAAATCTACCTCATTGTCCACCGCCAGCTGCACCTGCTCTTGAAGCGAAGCAAGGGGATAATTTTTGCACTTAGGAGTACCGGCGGTGCCTCCGTTTCCGGGTGTACAGAGAATCTTTTCAACCCGCGGGCTTTGCGCAAGCTTCCAGCACAGCGCATGTTCGCGCCCTCCCTCGCCGACAACCATTATCCTCATAGACAATCTCCTTCCTCAACTCTACTCCAAGAAGCGGCTGCTTGTGTAAGTGCAGCTGCCAACGCAGGACCTTCAATCTGTCCCACTTTATGCTGCAGGCTCTCCGCAGTTTCATCCGGTGTCAGGGAAACTTTACGCTGCAGAATTATGGGTCCGCTGTCGATGCCCCGAGTTACCCAGTGAACCGTGCAGCCGCTCTCCTGCTCTTTCGCGGCGACCACTGCCCGATGTACATGCATACCATACATACCCTTCCCCCCAAATTTGGGCAACAAGGCCGGATGTATATTCAAGATTCGCCCCTCGTATTCTTTTTAATATACTCCCATCTAGAATAGATAAAAAGCCCGCTAATACAATCAAATCCGCCCGGGGCCAAAGAAAGTTGAGAAGCCGGTCGGAAAAGGTATCTGGATCCTTAAAACGATCTATACAGAGGGTCGGCACCTCAACTGCCCAGTCGCTTGTCAGTCCGGGGGCATGGGGTCTGTCGGCCACTACACAGCTTATATCCATCTGAGTCTCCTGTCTCTCCTGTGTCTCTCGGGCCGCCTCTAACAGCGGAGGAACAAGACTTCCCCTTCCGGATATACACACTGCTACTCGAAGCATAGCCCCTCCTGTCGACTTACCCTGCCGATTACACCGGCGGTAATGCCTTCAGCCTCCACGCTTCGGACCACCCTCTCGCTCTGCTCAGGCGCCGCCGCAAGTACAAAACCGATGCCCATATTAAAGGTATGGTACATCTCCTCCGGATCAACCCCCAGCTGCTCAAGAAAGTCAAAGACCGGAGGCACCTCCCAGCTTCCCCGGCGAATGCAGGCACCAAGGGGAGTTGCAGAGCTGCCCCACATACGCGGGACATTTTCATATAAGCCTCCGCCGGTAATATGTGCCATACCGTGCAGCAAACCCGCCTGAACCAAGGGCAGCACTGCTCCCGTATAAATACGGGTAGGCGTCAGCAGCTCTTCGATAAGGGGGCGGCCGTGAAAGTCCATCTCTAAATCAATCTCATGGGCGCTGAGCAGGGCCCGTACCAGGGAAAATCCGTTGCTGTGCAGCCCCGACGAGGCGAGCCCGATCAGCAAATCCCCCTCTTGAACCCGCGAACCATCGATCAGCTCGGTGCGTTCGACAATTCCAACCGAAAAACCGGCAATATCAAAGTCACCGCGGCGGTAGGTACCCGGCATCTGAGCAGTCTCGCCTCCAACTAATGCACAGCCGGCCCGGCGACAGCCTTCGGCCACCCCCTCTACTATCTCGGAGAGTTTCTCGGAGGCAAGATCCGCATAGGCCAGATAATCCAGGAAAAAGAGGGGCTGCGCACCGTGACATACAATGTCGTTTACACACATGGCCACGCAATCAATGCCCACATTCTTAAAACCCTGCGCCTTTATCGCTAAATGCAGTTTCGTGCCGACCCCGTCGGTGCCGGACACTAACACGGGGTTCCGGTAATCTCCCAGCTGATACAGGGCTCCGAAGCCTCCGAGTCCTCCGAGCACTCCCCCCTTTGTGCCCATGCCGCCGGTATTATAGGTGGAGGAGGAATACCCGCGAATCTTCTCGACCAAATCGCGTCCCTTTTGCGCATCCACTCCCGCATCACTGTATTTCATTATGCACCGCCTCTGTTCCATTCATAGATCCATTTCCATTCATAGATCCATTTCCATTCATAGATCCATTTCCATTCATCGATCCATAGGGGGAACCAATCGGTGCACCCACCGGGTACACCCCTGCGAAACAACCGGTACAGAATGAATCCTGACCGCCTAGTGCCGCAGCAAGCCCCTCCCCGGATAAAAAGGCAAGTGAATCGGCTCCGATATATAAGCGAACCCGCTCTTCATCATGATAGCTGGAGATAAGCTCCTCGCGATAGGGTGTATCGATACCGAAGTAGCAGGGATAAGCTACAGGAGGGGAGGCAATCCGTACATGCACCTCCGCCGCTCCGACCTCTCTGAGCCGGGCGATCAGCATTTGCATAGTAGTACCGCGTACAATCGAGTCGTCTATCAATACCACTCGCTTCCCCCGGACCGCGCCGGTAAGCGGATTTAGTTTTACCCGGACCGTCCGCCGTCGATCATCGCTGTTGGGTTGGATAAAGGAGCGGCCGGCGTAACGATTTTTTATCAGTGCGATCCCATAGGGAACTCCCGACTCCTCGGAAAAGCCAATCGCCGCGGGAATCCCCGAATCCGGGACCGCCGCTACAAAGTCGGCCCTTACCGGTGCCTCCCGGGCCAGCAGTATTCCCGACTTCCGTCGCATCTCATAGACCGATTTTCCATCTACCACCGAATCGGGCCTGGCAAAGTAGATGTACTCGAAGGAGCACGTCTGGGTGCGGGTCTTTTCACTGCCCCGCAATGAGTGCAGCCCCTCGGGGTTTATAACCACAATTTCCCCCGGATCAACATCCCGCAAGAACTCAGCACCCACCGCGTCTAAAGCACAGCTCTCAGAGGCCAGCAGGTATCCGTCTTCCAGGGTTCCAATGCACAGGGGGCGAATTCCGTTTCGGTCCCGGGCGCCGATAATGGTGTCACTTGTCATCACAATCAAGGCAAAGGAGCCTTGAATCGCCTGGGTGGCATCCCATACCGCTTCAGCCACTCCTTTCTTTACGGACGTACGGGCAACCAGGTTCAGAATAATCTCTGAATCACTCTCGGTACGAAACACGTTGCCCGACTCCTCCAACAGCTCGCGAATAATGTCTACATTAGTCAGGTTCCCATTATGAACTACCGAAAGGGGCCCCTGTTTGCTGTGTCCGCTTAAGGGCTGAGCGTTCACTAAAGTACTGTTACCGGCGGTGGAATAGCGGGTATGGCCAATCCCAATGCTCCCGTCCAGCGTCTCCAGCTTTGCTGAGGAGAAGACCTCTGAAACCAAGCCCATCCCCTTCTCTAATTTAAAGCTCGATGCCGGCCGGGTCAGACCGTTCGTTGCAATTCCGGCGCTCTCTTGGCCCCGGTGCTGCAGGGCCAGCAGTCCATAGTAGAGGAGGCGGCCTATCAAAGGCCGCTCCCGCTTTTTCCCATGCTCCTGCTGCACTTCCTGCTGCACCTCCTGCTGCTCTTTCTGCTCCTCGTCAGCGCTTGTGGGCGGAAACCAGGCGCCGCAGACGCCGCACTCCTCATGGAGCTTGTCATCGTGCAGGACGTTGTCAATCCGCATAGGAAGCCTTCTCCAGCCGTCCGAGGATCTCGTGGTACGCATCTTCCACCTTGCCCAGATCACGTCGAAAGCGGTCTTTATCCAGCTTCTCGCCGGTTACTGAATCCCAGAAGCGGCAGGTGTCCGGAGATATTTCATCGGCCAGCACTATTTCTTCAGCGGCAGCGGCGCTGGAAGCGGCGGCCCAGCCGAACTCGAGCTTAAAGTCTATCAGCCGGATCCCCTGGGCAAGGAAAAAGGGCGTCAGAACCCCGTTAATCTGTTTGGCGTACCTGTATATTACTTCGAGGTCCTCCCACGAAGCCAGACCAAGGGCTACCGCATGGTAATCGTTCATGGGCGGATCGCCCAGGTCGTCATTTTTATAGGTCAGCTCGTAGACCGGCTCGCTTAGCTCGGTTCCCTCGGCGACCCCAAAGCGCTTGGCCATACTGCCGGCGGTTACGTTGCGGATAATCACCTCAAGGGGGATGATCCTGGTTTTCCGGCAAAGCTGGTCCCGGGGGCCGGTTTTCTCGATAAAATGGGTTTTCACCCCCTCCCGCTCGAGCAGCTGAAAGATCATCGCCGAAATAGAGTTGTTCATCTCTCCCTTTCCGCTGATACTGCCCTTCTTTTCGCCGTTAAAGGCCGTCGCATCGTCCTTGTAGTGCATCAGCACCCGCTGCTCATCCTCGACGGCAAACAACTGTTTGGCCTTGCCCTCGTATAACATCTCTCCTAACGTTTCTCCCTGTTTCATTCAAATACCTCCCGGTTTTGTGGTTCCTTTAGTAGTGCCGCCGCCCGTTCCCGGCGCAGCCGCTGCAGTTTTTCCTCTAATTCTCCAGTGCCCTCAGGCTGACCTTCCGACTGCCCAGCCGCCAGCATCTGCACCGCAAGCAGCCCGGCGTTGTAACTGTTATTCACTCCCACCGTGGCCACCGGCACTCCCTTCGGCATCTGCACTATCGACAACAGAGCATCCAGGCCGTCAAAGGCGGCCCTGATCGGCACTCCGATCACCGGCTTTACCGTGTGCGAGGCAATCACCCCCGGCAGATGCGCCGCCAGCCCCGCCCCGGCGATAAACACCCCGCTACCGCCCTGCACCTGCCCCTCGACATAGGCCTTCAACTCTTCGGGCATCCGGTGGGCCGACAAAATCCGCGCCTCCCACTCCACCCCGCAGACATCCAGCGCCTCGGCGGCCCCCTTCATAACCCGGGCATCCGAAGAACTTCCCAAGACAATCGTCACATGCATCCTTCACCTCTCATAAAAAATACTCTACCCCGGCCCGGAAGAGCCCCTGGTCCTTCCGTCCGGGAACATTAATCGCCACTCCCTCACCGATTCGCTCGGAATGGCCCATTTTACCCAGCACCCGCCCGTCGGGACTGCTGATTCCCTCAATCGCCGCCATCGAGCCGTTGGGGTTGTCCGGAAACTCCAGGGTGGGCGTACCATCGGCATCACAGTATTGAAAGACCACCTGACCCCGACTGAATAATGTTTCAATTTCTTTTTTGGGGAAAAGTAGCGTCCCTCCCCATGGCTGACCGGCAGGGTATGGACATCCCCCACCGAGAGGGCCCTGAGCCAGGGTGAGCGCTGGGAAACTGTCACCGTTTTCACCTGACGGGATACATGCCGGCCCACTGAGTTGGGCGCCAGCGTAGGCATCTGCGGCGAGGGGCTGCGGTAATCCCCATAGGGCAGCAGCCCCGTCCGCAGCAGCGCCTGAAAGCCGTTGCAGATACCCAGAACCAGGCCGTCCCGCCGCTCCAACAGCTCCGTCACCGCCTCCATTACCGCGGGGCTGCGCAGCACCGCCGCAATGTACTTTCCCGCCCCGGCCGGCTCGTCGCCGGCGCTAAAGCCACCGGGAAGCATCAGAATCTGGGCCTGCCGAATCCGGCGGGCCAGCTGCTCAATCGACTCCTCAACCTGGGGCAGCTGCTTGTTCCGAAACAGCAGCAGCTCCGTCTGTGCCCCGGCGGACTGAAACCGGTCAGCCGACTCATCCTCGCAGTTGGTTCCAGGAAAGACCGGCAGCAGCACCCGGGGCAGCCCAATCCGGCCCCCCGCCCTGAGCCGAGGGCGGGGCCGGGGGCGCTCCTGCGAAGCGTGGAGGCCACCACGCTTCCTAGAAGCCGGTCCCTCCGCCGGCTCGGCATGCATGGGAAACACATCGGCCAGGGGTTCCTGCCAGGCCCGCAGGAGTTCATCCAGAGGGTAGCCGTCCAGCACAGGCTCCGCTGTCGTCCGGCCAAGCCGCTGCAGGCACAGCCCTTCCGGCGTCTGCGGGAGGGTTGTGGATGACTTGAGTTCCAGCACAAAGGAGCCGTAGCGGGCCTCCCGGGACAACTCGCCCTCGAACCGAGCGCCGATAAAATTGCCAAAGGCCATCTCGCTTACCGCCGCTGCTATCCCGCCCTGGCGAATACTCCGGCAGGCTGTCACAATCCCCTCGCGAATCAGGCGGTGCAGATACTCAAGACCTCGGCGCAGCGCCGGCAGTGCAACTATCTGCTCGGCCCCCGGCCGGCCGTCCATTTCAACCTGCAGCAGCAGCAGCTCGCGGCCGGGGGCCTTAAACTCCGGAGATATCACATTTTTCAGCTCTCCGGCGGCCACGGCAAAGGCAGCCAGAGTGGGCGGAACACTAAGCTCTTCAAAACTGCCGGACATGCTGTCCTTCCCGCCGACCGCTGGGGTACCCAGCTCGATCTGTGCCCGGTAGGCCCCTAACAAGGCGGCAAAGGGCCTGCCCCATTTGTACGGATCCCCGCCCAGGCGCTCAAAATACTCCTGCAGCGACAGACGTACCCGCGCCGGGTCGGCGCCGGCGGCAGTTATCCGACAGACCGCCTCCACCACCGCATTGATGCCCCCAAGGTAGGGGCTGCGGGCGGCGGTATCGGGATTGTACCCGGCCGCCATAAAGCTGACCGTCGAGGTGGCCCCGCCGGGCACGGGCAACTTGGCAACCATCGCTTCTGTGGGTGTCAGCCCGCGGGCGCCGCCAAAGGGCAGCAGCACGCTGCGTGCCCCGATGGTCGAGTCGAACTGCTCCGCAAGCCCCTGCTGACCGGCACAGTTGAGCTCGCGAAACAGCTCTATCCAGCCCCGGTTGCCGGAGGGGGGTGCGGCGGCGGTCGCTGCAGGCTGAGGCGCAGCCGGAGGAGCCGAAATACACACTTTTGCATGCCGGGGCGCGCCGCTGCTGTCCAGAAACTCGCGGCTGAGGTCTACGATAGCCTCTCCCCGCCAGTACATCCGCAGCCGCCCATGGCTTCGCACCACGGCTATCTCCGTCGCAGTAAGGTTCTCCCGGGCAGCCGCTTCGATCAGCCGGTCCCGGTGGGCCGGGTCGGCCACAATCGCCATCCTTTCCTGGGACTCGGAAATGGCCAACTCGATGCCGTCCAGACCGGCATATTTTTTCGGCACCCTATCCAGATCGATATCCAGGCCCTCGGCCAGCTCGCCCACCGCCACCGCTATCCCGCCGGCGCCGAAGTCGTTGCTCCGTTTGATGCAATCGGCCACCTCCGGCCGCCGGAAGTAGCGCTGCAGGGCCCGCTCCTCCGGAGGATTCCCCTTCTGCACCTCCGCGGCCGCAGTCCGTACCGACTCGCTGCTGTGCCCCTTGGACGAACCGGTGGCCCCGCCGATTCCGTCGCGGCCGGTGGCTCCCCCAACCAGCAACACGATGTCACCGGGCTGCGGCCGCTCCCGCCTAACCTGCGCCAGAGGCACGGCTCCGATTACCGCTCCCACTTCCATCCGCTTGGCCTCGAAACCGGGGTGATAACACTCCCGCACATAGCCGGTGGCAAGTCCAACCTGGTTGCCGTAGGAGCTGTAGCCCCGGGCCGCCTCGCTGGTGATAATACGCTGGGGCAGTTTGCCCGGTCGAGTCTCCGAGAGGGGCCGGCGCGGGTCGCCGCTGCCGGTCAGGCGCATCGCCTGGTACACATAAGCCCGCCCAGACAGAGGGTCGCGGATGGCCCCTCCCAAGCAGGTAGCCGCGCCGCCGAAGGGCTCGATTTCAGTGGGGTGGTTATGAGTCTCGTTCTTGAACATCAGCAGCCAGTCGGCGTCTCCGTCGGCTGTATCGACCCGTATGTGCAGGCTGGCGGCGTTTACCTCTTCGGAAAGCTCGAGGTCCTCCAGCCTCCCCTCCCGGCGCAACTCCCGCATCCCCGCCAGAGCAAGGTCCATCAGGGTACACGGCCCGTTGCCGTGGGCCCGGCGAAACAGCTGGTACGTTTCGGCCAGGTGGGGCTGCTGCGGGGCGGCCTCTATTTCAACTGAATCGATGCTAGTGGTAAAGGTGGTATGACGGCAGTGGTCGGACCGGTGGGTGTCCAACACCCGCAGCTCGGCCATGCTCGGGTCGCGCTGCTCATCCCGGCCAAAGTAGCGCTGCAGCAGCTCCAGGTCGGGCAGCAGCATGGCAAGCCCCAGCCTGAGCTGCAGATGTTCAAGTTCCGGGGGGGACAGCTTTCTAAATCCGGGCAGCTGCTGCACCAACGCCGGTTCTGAAAGGGGGAACTCCAGCACTTCCGGAAGAGCATCGCCGGCTGATCTCGACTCTACCGGGTTGACCAGATAAGTTCGGATAGCCTCCGGGGTTTGGCTTGTTCGCCCAATCCCATAAAAAAGATATACCCGAGCGGTTTTTACCGGGGCGTAGGACCGGTCGAGTACAAGACTGACCGCCTGCGAGGCAGCTTCCGCGCGGGCGTCGTATTGGCCGGGCAGGTACTCGACGGCCAGGTGGGCGTCGGCGGAGGGGAGCTCCCGGTTGGCAAACTCGGTGGCGGAGAATACCCGTTCGGAGGCAGGGTCGGAGAAGACCTGGTCGCGAACCCTGGCGAAGGCTTCGGTGCCGGGGTGATAAAAGTCGTAGCGCTGGAGGATGCGTACCTTTTCCAGGGCTGTAATGCCCAGGCGGCGGCGGAGGGTGTGCTGCAGGGCCTGAGCCTCGCCGTCGAGACCGGGAAGTTTTTCTACATACAGTCGGGTTACTGGCGCCGTTGGAATTGGCTGATCCACCTATACTCCTCTTCGCACTCTTCGAGCTGCCTGTGTGAGGCTCCCCGTTGCCGCGTGTGCAGAATAAAATAACTATGTGATGGATTGTGAATGAGATTGAAAGTAGAATGAGCTTCCATGTAGAACCATTACATATTGGAGTTTACTTGTCAATACCTATAATTATTATTCTATTCTGGTCGCTCATTCCGGAACCCTTTCCGGTTGCGATTTCCGGGGTCTTGCCCTTATACTTAAAGAAAAGGAGCTCCCATGACTGAAATGTTATACCATAGCGATTCATACCTAAAAGAGTTTCGTGCAGTAGTCACAGATATCGACCAAGAAGCAGGAGCGGTAGCGCTTAATAGAACCACATTCTTCCCGGGGGGCGGCGGCCAGCTCTGCGATACCGGCCGGCTGAGCTATGCCGGCAGTACGGTACCGGTGCTTTCTGTTTCGCGAAGGGCAGAACAAATACTGCATCAAATTGATGGGCAGCTGCCGGAAGTCGGCAGTGAAGTACACGGTGAAATTGACTGGGAGCGACGCTACCAGCTGATGCGGACCCACTCGGCTATGCATGTGCTTTGCGGAGTGGTGTGGCGCGATTACGGTGCCCAGGTCACCGGCGGCAACATGGACCCCCTGAAGGGGCGAATGGATTTCGAATTTGAAAATTTTTCCGCCGACCTGGTACATGAGATCGAAGGGAAGGTGAATGTCGAAATACAGAACGGCCGCACCATACAGGCGCGCATCCTTCCAAGAGCAGAGGCGGAACAGATTCCCGACCTAATTCGCACCAAAATAAATCTCCTGCCGGATACACTGCAGGAGATTCGGATTGTGGAGATCGAAGGGCTGGACCTGCAGGCCGACGGAGGTACCCATGTAGCAAATACCAAAGAAATCGGGACCTTCAAAATAGTCGGACACAAAAGCAAGGGAAAAATTAATAAGCGCCTGAAAATCGAACTTGTGTGAAAGTTCGTTCAAGGGCTTGTACAAGGTCGGACAAAGAAAGGAGATAGTATGGATAAGAAGTTTTGCCTATTTGCGTTTAATGGAGAATTGATGTGTTTTGCCCATGCCCTGCTGAATGCACTGGATTTTAACAGCAAGGGATATGAGGTAAAGCTTGTGCTGGAAGGCAGTGCAACTAAACTGATTGCAGATTTTGAAAAGGAGGAGGCTCCCTTCAGAAAACTCTACCTGCAATGCATTGAAAAGGGGCTGCTTGACTGCGTCTGCCGAGCCTGTTCCAAGCAAATGGGGACCCTGGAGCTGGCCCAAAAGAACGGGCTGCCCCTCTGCGACGATATGTCAGGCCACCCCAGTATGGAACGCTATGTTAAGGACGGGTATCACATAATTACATTTTAAAACTGGGAGTGTGAAGCATAACGACGCAAAACATAATGCAGCACCCCACCATGGCGCCAATACTCGGCTTCTACCTTGGAATCGAGGCGGCACAGCACCTCAAACTCAATCAAACCACCATTCTCCGAACCGGTCTGCCCCGGCTGCGGCATTTGCCGGGCCGTTACTTTAAGGCTTGTACCGGGCTGCAGAGCTGCATCAATCCCTTCAATTGTAAACTCCTCAAGGCCGGACAAGCCCAGGCTGTGCCAGGACTCACCGGGCTTAAACTGCAAGGGAAGCACCCCCATGCCTATTAAGTTGGAGCGATGTATCCGCTCAAAACTTTCGGCAATTACCGCCTGCACTCCCTAACAGAGCAGTGCCCTTGGCCGCCCAGTCGCGGGATGAGCCGGAGCCGTATTCCCTGCCGGCCAAAAGTATAAGGGAAACTCCACGGCGGCGGTACTCCCGGGAAGCCTCCCACACCGTAAGCTCCCGCGAATTGGAGCCGCCTTCTGTCGGAAGCAGCAATGTATAGCCTCCCCGGCGGTCGACCATAAAATTCTTGAGTTTGACATTGGCAAAGGTTCCCCTCATCATCACCTCATGGTTCCCGCGCCGTGAGCCGTAGGTGTTAAAATCCGCCTCCACAACTCCCTGTTCGCGCAGATAGAGCCCGGCGGGGCTTTCTTCACTGAATTTTCCGGCGGGAGAAATGTGGTCGGTAGTTACCGAGTCCCCCAACAGCAGCAGAGCCCTGGCCCCCTCAATCGATTTCGGCTTAGAAGGCTCTCGGGAGAGGTTTTTGAAAAAGGGAGCCTCCCTGATGTAGCTTGAACTTTCATCCCAGGCATATGAAATACCTTGGGGTGCGGCGAGCTGCTGCCACAGTTCATCCCCGGAGTAGACGCCGGCATAACTTTGCCGAAACAGCTCTGGAGAGATCACCGCCTGCAGGAGCTCCTGCACCTCGGCGGGAGGCGGCCACAGTTCAGGCAGGTACACCGGCTCGCCATTGGGGTCGAAGCCGACCGGTTCTTTGGTAATATCAATATCCGCCCTACCGGCGAGAGCGTAGGCAACTACCAAAGGAGGTGAAGCCAGGAAGTTCATAGACACATCCGGATGAATGCGGGCCTCAAAATTACGGTTCCCCGAAAGCACCGATGCAACCTGTAATTTACGTCGCTTCACCTCTGCATCGATTCTGGGCGGCAGGTCTCCGCTGTTACCGATACAGGTGGTACAGCCGTAACCCACTACATGAAAGCCGAGGGCTTCCAGATACGGAAGCAGCGCTGTCAGGCGCAGATAATCGGTAACCACCCGCGAGCCGGGTGCCAGACTGGTTTTTACCCAGCCCGGTACTTTAAGCCCCAATTCTACCGCCCGTTTCGCCAACAAACCGGCCGCCACCATGACCTCGGGGTTTGAGGTATTGGTACAGCTGCTGATTGCCGCAATAACCACAGAGCCGTCGCGTACCCTTTCCAGCCCATCTTCGGCGGTATGGATATTAACCCGGTCGGCGACTCCGGGCAACTGCTGCCCCTCATCCTCGGGCCGGCGGCTGGTAGGCGGCCCGTCGGCATCAGCAGATGCGGCGGCTGTAGTTTTGAGCAGGGCCGCCACTGTGTGCTTTAAGTGGGGGAGGGTAATTCTATCCTGGGGGCGTGCAGGACCGGCCACCGCGGGCTGCACATTACCCAGGTCTATTTGAATGACCTTGGTATAACTGATCTGCTCCGTTCCTTTTCGCCAAAGAAGATTCTTCTTTGCATACTCCTCGACAATCTGGACCTGCTCTGCAGACCGGCCTGTGAGCTGCAGATACTCAAGGGTCCGCTGATCAATCGGAAAGTAGGTAACCGTACAGCCGAACTCCGGTGACATGTTCGAAATCGTCGCCCGGTCGGGAACACCAAGCTTCGAGACAGCCTCACCGTAAAACTCAACAAATTTTCCAACCACCCCCTCCGCCCGCAGCGTTTCGGTTATATACAGTACCAAATCGGTGGTGGTGGTTCCCACAGGAAGTTTCCCTCGCAGCTGCACCCCAATTACCTCCGGCAGGGTAAAGTAAAGGGGCTGCCCCAGCATGGCAGCTTCAGCTTCAATCCCCCCGACTCCCCATCCGAGCACACCCATCCCATTCACCATCGGAGTATGAGAATCGGTTCCTACTAGGGTATCCGGAAAGAGATAAGCGTCGCGAGCGGTAACTACACTCGAAAGGTATTCAAGGTTTACCTGATGGCAAATTCCCATACCGGGAGGAAGCACTGAAAAATCATTAAATCCAGATTGCGCCCACTTAAGCAGTCGGTAGCGCTCTGAGTTGCGCTCATACTCTTTTCCTACATTCGCCCTGAGGGCACGCCGGGTACCGTAATTATCAACTTGGACCGAATGGTCGATAACCACATCCACCGGAATCAAAGGCTGTATTGTATCGGCGGGCTTGCCCTTCCGCTCCATCTCTGAACGCAGCGAGGCAATATCCACTACCGCCGGCACTCCCGTGAAGTCCTGCATCAAAATACGTCCGGGCAAAAAGGGAATTTCAACCTGCCCCTGCCTGCGGTCCCAATCAAGAAGGGCCTCGATATGCTGGGCCTCAAAAAACTGTCCGTCGTAGTGGCGCAGCACATTCTCCAGCAATACACGGATGGAAAAGGGCAGCTGCTCAAGCTTTACCCCTTTTTCACTTTCTACACCCGCTATACCCTGCCCACCCGACCCGGGAGCAGCACCCTTAGCGCACACAGCGTGAAGATCCACTAGAGTATATCTGTTTCCGTTGATCTCCATTTTTGTTTTATACTGAGTTTCATATTCGCCCATACCGATACTCCTTGATTTCAGCATATTCCGTCAAAGAACACTTTGCAAACGCAATGCACACAGCTTGCAGGACTCTTGATAAAAAAACGGGAAAAGAGTTTTAAATATAGTTCTAATTATTTATAATATAATGAATTGCCAAAATAATACTTTTTATATCACACGAAACGGTGAGAAGAGGTATCGTGAAATTTCATCAGAGAAATTTTATAAACCTATATTATATGCCACAATAATGTAACTAATAACAAATTTAGCTACATAAACGTATATTTTATGTTTCCGGCCTACATATATGTAATAAATACTGCCGGTTGCAGTTACTCCCGCAGATCCTCGCGAACCGGAGAAAAAATATCCATCACTTTGCTAGCGGTAATCGCGTGCCCGTAATGGGACACATTCGGGGGAATAACCACCGCCTCACCCAACTGCAGCTCCCGTGGCTCTCCCTCTACGGTAAGCACAAAACGTCCTTCCTGCAGCATGGCAATCTGTTCATGGGGATGAGAATGCTCGGGTAAATCGGTCTGCGGATCGAACTCCCAATAGGAAATGGTCATTTTTTCGCCATGCACAGTGCGCAGCCGAATTCCCTCCCCTTTATCCCGGGCCGGCAATTCACTTAATTTATAATAGTTCATGCAATCCTCCTTTTTACTCGCATCGGTCGACAATTAGCGACCATCTTCGTCATTCTGCTCAAGCCACAGCCCCAGAATAAACAGGTAATCCGCAAGTCGATTCAAATACTGTTGAGCCGGTATCAATTGGTTCAGGCCGCGTTCACGAATACAGCCTACCATCCAGCGTTCAACCCGCCTGCACACGGCTCTGGCCACGTGAGTATGAGCTGCCTTAAGTGAGTCGCCGGGCAGCACAAACTTATCCGGAACCTTGCAGTGCTGCATAAGCCGGTATTCACGCTTCTCAAGCTCTTCAATATCCTTCCCGTCTATCTTACGAATCTTCTCATACTGCTCAGAGCGTTTCGGCACCGCCAGCATTCCGCCAATAACCTGCAGCCGCTCCTGAACAGTTATAATATCCTGAGCCTGCTTTTTTTCTAAGGACCCACGAACCACCCCTAGCTGAGAGTTTAATTCATCAATACTGCCGAGGGTATGGAAAAGCAGATCGTCCTTCCTCAGTCGCTCTCCATTGGCAAGACTAGTTTCGCCTCCGTCACCTCCACGGGTTGTGACTTGAGAAAATTCATATTGCTTCATTCTTATACCTTATCCCATAGTTTTTGATTAAGAAAGCATAAATTAAATTTGCTACAAACGCTGATCTGTCATTATGTTTCACCTAGGCGGCGGCCATGACAAACCGGCATGTGAACCCCCACAACAGTTCTATACTAATAGTAGATGATAATTCACAGAACATGCAACTTGTAAATTCCCATTTAGTGGTCGGATATAGAACCGATTACTTTAAAATCCCCGTCACTTATTTGGCTCACAAAATAAGGACGCTTTACATCACCATTTTCATCAAAACGCAGGGTACCCATGAGCCCCTCAATTGATCGAATGCTCTGCAGTGCCTCTATTAGGTTTCCATTATAATCGGACTTCCGTCGCAATCCTTCCGCTAAAAACAAAACAGATTCATACCCCTGGCCGGCTGCAAACAGCGGCTGATGCCCAAATTGTTCGACATAACGGCTTTTAAATGTTTCAAAAGCAGGTCGTGTGCTCGTTCGATTAAAACTTTCGATAAACACCACCCCGTCTACTGCAGCCCCTCCAATTTCCAAAAGACGCTGCGTATAAGCCCATCCGGAGGCATACAGCTTCCAGGTCTTTCCATGTTCTCGCTTAGCTTTAGCAAAGGCGGCAGTATCGGCTGCTGATGCAACCACGGTTACCGCTGATACATCGTATTCATCTATAAGATCGATAACTCCTCTCCAGTTTACCCCCTCATCAGAAGAAAAATTGAACTGCAGAGGGACTGAGCCTCCCAGCTCCTTAAAGGAGTTGATAAAAGAAAGCGCATAGGGCAGTGAGTAGGCTTGATTCTTTATATCATACAATACGGCAACCCGTTTTTTCTCAAGCTGGGTATATGCATAATTCCCCATGACTGCAGCCGACTTGTCTGAGGAGGGATTCAACCTGAAAATACAATCCTGTTTTCCGCTGAGCAGAGGAGAAGAGGCGGTAGGGCTAATAAGAGGCATTTGGTGGTCCAGGATAAAACTCTCAACACCCACCGTCTGCGAGCTTGTCATGTGTCCTATAATTGACACTACCCCGCTTTCGATTAGTTGGGCATCAGCTTCAATCGCACCTTTTACGCTATTTTTATCGTTTTCTACAATGAGTTCCAGCTTCCGGCCGTTAATCCCGCCGGACTTATTCAGTTTTTCCACCGCCAGCTGCACTCCATTGCGCCCTTGAACCCCTATATCCGAGTAGTTTCCAGTTAACTGGCCGACAAATCCTATTTTGATTGGTTCCAGTTCACCGCATCCAGCCAGCAGTACGCTTAGGACTAAAGCTCTAACCAGTATATTCATGGAACCTCTCTTATTAAGGCATGATAGTGATAAGTAACTAAAAAAAGCAAATTCCTTATCCCCTTGCAGATTTTTCCTGTCCAGGATTAAAAGGGAAACTCTTCCGGCACATCCTCCGTAGGACTTGTCTGCTGCGGCAGCCGTTCATCCCTGGTTTGATGCCGGCTGTGGGCAACTACAAAAATTGCCTTCGGCAGATCTACCGGGCAGGCATATTCACAGCTGCCGCAGCCGGAGCGAATATCATTTTCTGTCTGCGGCTGGGTAAGACCGTTTTTATACGGTACCATTCGCACTGCCTGGGTCGGACAGACCTCTGCACATGCACCGCAATCGGTTCCATCGGTAAACACTATACAGCGGTCTTGGTCAAATTCAACTGTTCCCATCTGCACACGTTTTTTCTGGGGAATGCTAAGAGGTTCGAGAGCGCCGGTAGGACAGATTTGGGTACATCGGTTACACTCCCATTCGCAATAAGCCGTTTTATAATCCATAACCGGTTGCAAAAAGCCGGAGAAGCCTAAGGCAAAAAAAGAGGGCTGCAGTACATGGGTTGGACAGACCGAGACACAGGTATGACAGGATACACAACGGCGGGTATACCTCCGCTTACTGCGCGACCCCGGCGGCAGCACGGCAAGTCCAGACGTACCCTGAGCCGAGGAGGCGGGGGCGGATGCAGCCAACGGACGGAGGGAAAAACCAAAACCACCGACAGCGGCGGCACCCAGGGAACCAGCGGCCACCATAAGCGCTTTTCTCCGCTTCAAATCCGGGTTCCCAGCGGAAGTCGCAGGCTGCCGCTGTGTGTGCTGAGGAAAAGCGCTAAAAGAGAGGGCATCAAAGGGGCAGCGAACCGTACACTCAAAACACACAATGCATCGATTGTATTCTACCTGCTGCACCGATATATCTATACAACCGGCAGGACAGACATGGGCACATACCCCGCACTTTGTGCAAAGCTCCTTATCAAACTCCATTCTCACCAAAGGACGCAGTGACGCCAGTCGCAGTACCGCCCCTGTAGGGCAAAGCCGGTTACAGTACCAACGGCCGTAGCTGTAGGTAAGCCACACAAAGAGAACAGCAGCTATAAGGGTCATCGCCACCGCAGCTAACTCCCCTCGAAACTGCACAGGAGCCCAGAATATATTCACCGTCCTTAAGACCTCAACCACTCCGATACTCACACCTGCCGCCAAGGGAAGCACCAAGTCACGGTATATGCGTCCCCAAAACGCATAGGGTTCAAGCAGTCCGAACAACAGAGGCAGCCCGATCAGCAGTCCAATCACGGAAACACTCGCGATAGCACCATGCAGCCGGGCCGCAGAAGGGCCGGTCCGGTATTTTCGATGCCTTTTTTTTCCGGAGATAAAAATTATTATATCCTGTACAATCCCCAGAGGACACAGGACCGAGCAGTACAGGCGTCCCACCAGCAAGGTAAGCAAGGTCACCGGCAGGAAGCCTGCGGCCAGCCAACCGCCCCCCGAAAAGACCACATTTATAAGTGAGGGAAAAAACTGCAGTCTGGTCAAGTACTTCAGAATCGAGTTATACAGGGGCTGGGATATGCTAATTGAGACATAAAACAGCAGAAGTATCACGGCCGCCGCAGCGATACGCAGCAGCTTTGCGGCCTTATAACCTTGCTTAGTCATACGCGTATCCGTTTTATCCTCAGACTGTCTAAGTTCTTAGTTCCGATTCCCAGCTCATCAGCGATGTTGATATACCTCACCCTCGAGGCTTCGGTTCCCCAGGTAGCTGCAGCCGCAGCATCAACTGCGACAATATCCGGACCGATGATCTGCATCTTTTTCACCGACAGGGAAGATCGATGCGAACTCCCCCGCGGCCCCCCGCTCGTCATCACCGTATAGGCATCAACCACATTCAGGCTTGGGACCCGCAAAAGTGCGAACTCGGCAATGCAGCGGTGCAAATCGTTGGCATGGTAGTACCAGCGGTCCCACACCAGCCCCATAAGGTTCTTTAAAGCACAGGTAATAGTAGTGCTGCCGTGGTGTTTTAATATGGGCACATTGATGAGCACATCCGCCTCCAGAACCATCTCGTGCACCATCACACTTTTCAGTTTTTTAGCGCCGGGAACCGCTGCTTCCTGAAAATACCCCTTGGAGGAACCCGGCACCACCTGCCCTCCCCCCTCCTTAGCGGCCTTTTCAATTTGAGTAGTGCTGTAGGCCAGCTTCCAATTGTCTATGGTATGGTCAACCACATACACCTTCGCTGCCCCCGCCTCCACGCAGCGCTGGACAATTCTATTTACAAGGGCCGGTGTCGTGGTTGCACCGCGCTCGGGCTCTACATTCCAGGAGGCATTGGGTTTTATCAGCACCACCTGCCCCCTCTTTACAAAGCGACCAAGCCCACCCAGGGCGGCAATTCCAGTATCAAACATGCCTGCAGGCTCTCCGCCCATCACCGCCGCCATATCGTAAGGTCCGGAGGTCTGCTGCCCATACAAAGAGAATGGATTACCAAGTAGCACCCCTGCCCCAGCAGCCAGGCTGTACCGGCTAAGGCTCCGCAAAAACTCGCGTCTATCCATCATGCCTCCCTTTTTCTGAAATTCGGATGAACAGCAGGCTCAATTCGTACAAACAGCACATACTTTCTTCCCATTTATTATTCTACATAACAAGTGGATATGCAAATTACAACAGCAATTCCAACTTTAGATATACACAGCCGGGCCGTGTGTATGCTATCTTTTCAACCATGACTCGTAATGAAAAAATTATTCTATCCATCGCTGCGGCCGCCCATTTTTTTACCCACTTTGCGATGCTCTCATTTCCGGCAATGGTAATGCCCCTAAGCAGGGACTTAGGGCTGCCGGTTTCAGAGGTAGTGGGGCTGAGCTTCTGGATGTATTTTCTCTACGGCGTGTTAGCTGCGCTGTGGGGATGGATAAGCGACAAATGGGGCCATAAACCAGCCCTGGGTGCAGGCCTCATAATTGCCGGAGCGGGCCTGGTTCTGGCGGGGGTGTATCCGTCGCTGACTATGTTAACGCTTAGTTTTGCCCTGGTGGGGGTTGGATGTTCATCGTACCACCCCGCCGGTACCGCCTTGGTGAGCCAAGGAATCAAAGAGCGAGGACGGGCTCTGGGAATAAACGGGATTTGGGGCAGTGTCGGAATGGCCATGGTCCCCTTTGCAATTGGAATGTTCAACTTTTTGATAGGCTGGCGCGGGGGGCTTATGATAATAGGAGTAGTCGGAATGCTCCTGGGTATCGCCGGTCTCTTTGCCCCCTTCCAGATAGAAAAAGGCAGTGACCGTATGCAGACTGAACCGCTGGACGAGAAGACCGCCCGCAAACTTTTTCTCATTTTTGCGGTGGCCATGGTATTCGGCGGCTTCCTGTTCCGCAGTTTTACCCTTATGCTGCCGACATTCCTCGAATACCGCCTGGGTGACATTAGTGAGCAGGTACGTTTATGGGTCTCTGACCACATTGTTCCGGTGGAGGGCAGTACCGCCTTTAATACCCTCACCGCAAATATTGTTGCTACCTTTGTATATGTAGTCGGCATTTTCGGCCAGTGGATTGGCGGCCGCACAGCCGACCGTTACAGTCTAAAGCACGCCTATTTCTTCTTCTTTCTGATCGCAGTACCCTTTCTGCTGGCGATCCTCTTTTTCAAAAGCTGGATTATCATTCCCGCCTCCGCCCTGTTTGTTCTGTTTCTGCTGGGGATGCAGCCTATCGAAAACAGCCTGGTCGCCTACCTCACCCCCGCTAAATGGCGTTCGATTGGCTTTGGGCTTAAGTTTACCCTGGTATTTGGCGCGGGGGCCTTTGGAGTAAAACTGGTAAGCCTGGTTGAAAAAACAGCCGGCCTTGAAGCTGTAATGCAACTTAATTTACTGTACCTGCTCAGCATCGTGGTGATGGCGGGAGTACTGCTTCTGGCCAGTCGTAAAATCGTAATCCGCCACTTTTAGAGCCGGATAAAAACAACCGAAGTAGCCGAACAATGACTCCGATGGCGGTTTCTGGTTACTTGACCGCTATACTCATATTAAATTAGTATAGCGGTATGCAGATTACTATAGAGTATATGGGCTTTTTTCGTATAGATGGAGTGCCAAGTAATTCGGTGCTCGAAGTAGAACCGGATACCACTGTTTCCGAGTTACTGGACAGGCTCGATGTAAAGCCGGAGCACCGAACCTACATTCGACCAATAGTAAACCAAACACGACAATCCTTTGAGTATACCCTTCAAGACAAGGACAATCTGTTTCTCTATTTTCCTATCGGCGGCGGTTGAACCGGCGGTGGTTAGTTTTTTAGAAGAGTTTACGGCTGGCTAAAGGTGCTAGTCACGAGATAAATTATATAGACGATATAGCTAAGCAGCAGCAAGCTGCCCTCGAGACGGGTAATTTTGCCGGGTCGACCGCGAAAGCCATAACATATAACAAATAAAGAAATAGTCAAAACCGCCATCACTAGCATGTCCCTGGTGAAGACCTTGGCCTCTACACTTATTGGCTGTATGATGCCGGCAATACCAACCACAGCCAGGGTGTTGAACAAGTTTGAGCCCAGCACATTCCCAATGGCAATATCATGCTCGTTCTTACGGACAGCCGCCAAGGTTGACGCGAGCTCAGGCAGGGATGTGCCTACCGCAACAATGGTCAAGCCTATCACCAGATCACTCACCCCAAAAGCCTGGGCAATTTCCACCGCCCCCCAGACCAGAATACGAGAACTGACTATCAGCAGCACAAGTCCCGCGATCAAACTGAAAACAGCCTTAGGGACAGGAAGAGTCTTTACTTCTAAACTCTCTTCTATCTCTCTGCCAAGGGTATCCGGCTGCTTCTTCATCCCCTGCCATATGTTCCAGGCCATTACTCCGCCAAACAGGATCAACAGCACAATCGCCTCTGCCCGGGTAACAGACCCATCTTGCAGCTGCCAGGCGGAGACGGCTGTCACGGCTGTAAGAATCGGCAACTCCTTGCGCAGTACCTGTGAATGCACTGCAATAGGGCTGATAAGCGCCGTAAGTCCAAGAATCAGTGCAATATTGCTTATATTTGAACCATAGGCATTTCCGAGACCAAGACCGGGGTTCCCCTGATACGCGGCCAGAGCCGATACCACCATCTCCGGAGCTGAAGTACCGAAGCCAATAATTACCATCCCTATCAACAATGACGGCATTCCAAAATAACGGGCGATTGTCGCAGAACCCTCAATAAAGCGATCTGCACTCCACACCAGAAGTGCCAGTCCAAATAGAACCGCACTATAATACAATGCCATCAATATCACCTCTACAAAAAAACCGGCCCTCAACAGAAGGCCGGCCTCTAAAACTGGAGCTTTCAGCTTACAGTTTTTCGATCTCTATGGCTTCGACAGGACATGCATCGCAGGCGTCCTTGGCTTCATCATACGCGTCGTCATCAAATTCGCCTACAGACATTACTCCGTCCATAGAACCATTGGTAACGTCGGCCTTACCTTCATCGTCTTCTTCATAGTGATCGGGGTCCATAGAATAACATACACCGTCGGCGATGCATTTATCCTTGTCTACTTTGATTCGGTACTTCATTCTTGATCCTCCTTAAAAGACTTCATCTACTTTTGTAATGCAATGACATGCAATGTGTCAAGTCAAGATTCTAACAAATATATCAATCGACCCAGTCTATGGTCCGCTGAACAGCTTTTTTCCACCCATGGATCAATTTATCCCTTTTAACGGCGGTCATTTGGGGCTTCCAGGTTTTTCCAACCTTCCAGTTCTTCTTCAAATCATCTAAATCTTTCCAAAACCCAACCGCCAGCCCGGCAGCGTAAGCCGCACCCAGAGCGGTCGTTTCGGTTACTTCCGGACGAATAACATTTACATTCAAAGTATCCGCCTGAAACTGCATCAGTAACTCGCTGGCTACCATCCCCCCGTCAACCTTAAGATCGTTCAGATGCACATTGGAATCTTTTTCCATCGCCTCAACCAGTTCAACCACCTGATACGCAGTCGACTCCAGTACGGCCCTGGCTATATGTGCTTTGGTGATGTAATGAGTAAGCCCGGCAATAATACCGCGGGCACTGCTGTTCCAATGCGGGGCGAAGAGTCCGGAGAAGGCCGGAACAATGTAGATACCCCCGTTATCCTCAACCTGGTCGGCCAGATCGTTAATTTCAGGTGCCTCGCTAATCATCTTAAGGTTGTCCCGAACCCACTGCACCAGAGAACCGGCCACCGCAATTGACCCCTCCAGCGCATAGACGGCCGGCTGGTCCCCAATTTTGAAACCAACAGTAGTCAATAAACCGTGCTTTGACTGAACCGGCTCCTCTCCAGTATTCAAAAGGAGAAAGCCTCCGGTTCCATAGGTGCTCTTCGCTTCGCCGGGGGTATAGCAGATCTGTCCAAACAGGGCAGCCTGCTGATCTCCCAAAATACCTGCAACCGGTATTTTAGTACCAAAGGGCCCATCTTCTGTAGTATACCCAAAGAAAGAGGGATCGCTGGAAGGGCGAATCTCCGGCAGCATCGACGGGCTGGCCTCCATCACCCTCATCATATCCGGATCCCACTGAAGGGTATTGATATTCATCAACATTGTCCGTGAAGCATTAGTTACATCGGTTATATGTGAGCCCCCCTGGGGCCCTCCGGTGAGCCACCATACTACCCAGGTATCAATGGTGCCAAACAGGGCATCACCCTTTTCCGCCGCCATTTTTGCCTCGGGGACATTGTCCATTATCCACTTCATTTTTGGACCGGCAAAATAGGTGGCCAGGGGCAGACCAACTTTTTCACGGAAGCAATCTTTATCTCCGTTTTCGGCTAAGGCCTCAATGATTTCTGAGGTACGGGTATCCTGCCAGACAATCGCATTGTAATAGGGTTTACCGGTATTCTTATCCCATACAAGGGTCGTCTCGCGTTGGTTTGTAATACCGATAGAGGCAATTTCATCGCTGCTCACGCCGGCCTCTTTCAGGGTTACCTTGATCACCTCTTGGGTACGCTCCCAAATCTCAAGGGGATCATGTTCAACCCAGCCTGCCCGGGGAAAGAACTGCTTATGTTCTATCTGATGTGAAGCAACTATTTGCCCGTCCTTATCAAACAAGATAAACCGGGAACTTGTTGTTCCCTGGTCAATTGAACCAATATATTTTTTCTCTTTCATCGCCACACCTCTTCTTTATACAAACTTGTGGATTATTTTATAACTGCTCTGGGCAGGTGTCAAGAAAACGTTATTATTAATTCTCAAGAGAACACTGTTATAATTACATTTGGAACATAAACATACATTTTTCGATTGACAAAGCAATCTAGTAAACTTACACTATCAATCATAGATGGGAGCATTACATGGCTGAATCATACATACCGGCTGATAGACAGTCCAGAATACAAAAGCTCATTCAAGAACAGGGCATCGTAAAGGTAGCTGAACTGAGTAAAATGTTCGGAGTTACCGAACTTACCATACGCCGCGACCTGGACGTGCTGGAAAGACATGGAGTCCTCGACCGAACCCACGGCGGGGCTATTCTGCGCCACCGAATGCGAATAGAACCGCTGTATACCGAAAAAGATCAAATTAACCGCGGGTCAAAGGAACTCATTGGACAGGCGGTAAACCGGTATGTAGAAGAGGGAGATACCCTGCTGATTAACACCGGCTCCACTACCGCCCAGGTGTTACGGCATCTTTCCGGAAAAAAACTGAGGGTCATAACCAGTAATGCCGGTGCAGTTGTTGAAGTAAAAGACCCCGAGGTTGAACTAATTTTAACCGGCGGTCTTTTCAGGCGTCAGTCAAATTCTTTAATCGGCGGATTTGCCCATTACGTATTAGATCATATATGCGGCAGCAAGGCTATTATCGGTATCGACGGCATCAGCATCAACTACGGACTCACCACTCCCATACACCAGGAAGCAGAGGTCACTCGCTTGATGATAGAACGAACCCAAGGGCCAGTCATAGTGGTAGCCGATCACACCAAAATGGGAGTAGTGTCCAACTTTGTAACCGCCCCGATTGAAAAAATCAGCATGCTTATCACCGATAAAAACATCGAAACAGACTTTCGTGAAGAACTAGAACGCCGCAATATCAAAGTGGTAATCGCCGAAGAAGCCCTTCGATAGATTTACAAAACATACCCTACAAAGAAAAGCGGCCCCCAGAATAATCCGGAAGGCCGCTCTTATTTATTTTTACCGCTATTTTTGCCTATAGATTTTGTTTTTTATTCCCAGTACTTCTCTATACGTGTGCGCAGCTGTAGCACATAGGCATCCCAGTCTTTAATGGGTTCGCGGGCGACCCCCTCTTCAACTGCCTTTTTCGCAACCGCTACAGCCTCCCATTCAATTACCCTCGGGTCAAAGGGCTTTGGAACGATATAGTTTTTTCCAAATTTAAAATCGGTATTGTTGTAGGCCTTTTTTACCGCATCAGGTACAGGCTCTTTTGCCAACGCGGCTAAAGCCTTGGCGGCGGCAATCTTCATACCTTCGGTGATATTAGTTGCGCGGACATCCAAGGCTCCCCGAAAGATAAAAGGAAAGCCAAGCACATTATTGATCTGGTTGGGAAAATCACTCCGACCGGTAGCCATAATAACATCATCCCGGGTTTCAATGGCCAAGTCGTAGGTAATTTCGGGATCAGGGTTTGCCATGGCAAACACAATCGGATCTCTGTTCATAGTCTTCAGCATTGCCGGGGTCACCGAATCTTTTACCGATACCCCAACAAACACATCGGTCTCACGCATGGCGTCTTCGAGTGAGCGGAGCTCAGTATCGGCGGCAAACTCTTCCTTCTCCGGGTTAAGCGTACCAGGCCGGCCGTTGTAGATAACCCCTTTGCTGTCGCACATTACCAAATTCTCTTTCTTTACTCCCAGCTCAACGAACAGTCGTGCACAGGAGATGCCCGCAGCACCGGCACCGTTGAACACAACTTTGATCTCTTCAATCTTTTTTCCGTTGATTTCAAGGGCATTCAAAAGCCCGGCGGCACTGATAATAGCGGTTCCATGCTGGTCATCATGAAAAATCGGGATGTTGGTAATCTTTTTTAGCTCATTTTCAATACGAAAACAATCGGGAGCCTTAATATCCTCCAGGTTTATTCCACCAAAGGTCGGTTCCATGAGTTTTACTGTTCTGATAATTTCATCGGCATCTTCAGTATCAAGTTCGATATCGAATACATCCACATCGGCGAAGCGTTTGAACAGAACGGCCTTGCCTTCCATTACCGGCTTACTGGCCAGGGCTCCCTGATTTCCTAAACCCAGAATTGCAGTACCGTTGGAAACCACCGCTACCAGGTTCCCGCGGCTGGTATATTTAAAACTGTCCTCCGGATTATTGGCTATCTCCATTACCGGTTTGGCTACCCCGGGGGTATAGGCCAGGGATAAATCCTCAGAAGTCTGACAGGGTTTTGTTGCCACTATCGCCAGTTTTCCCGGCTGTCCCTCCGAATGATATTTGAGCGCTCTTTCTTTTAAATCCATGTATAGTTCTCCTCTATTATATATATACTATTAAGAAAATAGCCGTATACGGCTATTTTCATCGTTTCGCTTGTCGCGAAGCAGCATGCGAAACTATTTTTCAAAATCGAAGGTATAGGGAAGATTAAACCTGTCCCGTACTTCTATTATCTGCTGCTGCAGTTTTGTATCGACCTTTGCTCCCTTGTCCTTGCGGTACAGCCAGGCCTCATGCTCTTTCTCGCCGGCGGTGTATATTTTTTCCGCACCCGGCATTTTTTCAGAGTCTCGCAGTTTACGCAGAATATCCCCGGCAATTCGCTTAAAAATATCCGAACCCAGGAAAGACTCAATGTTTATTGCGATAAAAAAGTGGCCCAGGGGATAGGGAATCTTGTTTCCATCTTTATCGTATCCCAGCAGGTCTTTCAGATATTTTCCATCCTGCAGGGCTGCAGACAGTACTTCTACCACCGTAGCGTAACCGTAACCCTTGTAACCACCGGTCTGTTCTCCAATTCCACCTAGAGGGGCAAGCGCAGCAGTTCCGGCAACAAGGTCTTTCAACACCTGGGCCGAATCTGTTTTTGTCTTACCATCCTTGCCGAGCACCCAGCCTTCCGGCAGGTCCTTCCCCAGCCGTGAGTAGG
Organism: Spirochaetia bacterium; assembly: GCA_034520965.1. Classification (GTDB taxonomy): domain Bacteria; phylum Spirochaetota; class Spirochaetia; order DSM-16054; family Sediminispirochaetaceae; genus DSBN01. The sequence goes on from JAXHMY010000001.1 coordinate 754,264, forward strand.
CTTCGATCTTTCCGCGCTGTGAAACCGAGGTGGCACAGTCGAGGACAAAGGGAAACTCTTCGTCAGTGGGAAAACCGATGGTCAGGGGGTTCGTTCCAAGCATGTTTTCTATACCAAAGGTCGGAGCGATCGAAGGGCGAGCATTTGTACCGGTAATACCAATCATATTGTTCTCGGCCGCCATAAGCGCGTAGTAACCGGCGATTCCGTAATGCGTGGTATTTCGTACAGCAACCATTCCCATACCGTTCTCTTTCGCCTTGTCTATGGCCATCTGCATCGACTTCTTGCCTATTACATGGCCCATACCGTTATGTCCATCAACCACCGCAGTAGTTGGTCCATCTTTTACCACTTCAAACTCGGTCTTGGTATTCAGAATACCATCGTCGATTCTATTGATGTAGATTGGTTTAAATCTTCCAATTCCATGAGAGTCGATACCCCGCTTATCCGAAGTAATCAGGACATCCGCACACACTGCTGCATCTTCCCGAGGTACTCCAATTGCCTCAAACGCATCCGTCATAAACCGTTCTAACAGATCAAAATCTACCCATACAAAATCTTCTGCCATTCTATGTTCCTCCTAAACTCAACCGGATTCTTCCGGTTAATATATTATTTTCATTACCTAAGTAATGATCTCATGTTCATTTTTGTTTGTCAATGAATATTTGTAAACTATTTTGTGTGTTTTATAACTCCTCTACACTACAGGCGGCTTCACTTCCCTGCTTAACTTGGAACTTCTCCATCTCAGAGTCGAGTTCATGAATGCTTTTGCTGTTCACGCTGTTCAAGCTGTTCACTTTTTTTATCATTGATTCCATTTCACGAATTTCCTTCCCAAGATAGTCGATCTCTTCATCTACACTGCTGCCGATTGAATAGACCTGTTTTATTGAGTCGTCGGTACTATTAACGCCGCTATGAATAGATTCGGTTTTTTCTTGTATATCATTGGTAGCGGTGTTGAGAGAATTCATGGCATTCATTATCTCATTACTGCCGAGGGCTATTTCCTGGATGCTTGAACTTATTTCAGACAAAGCATCATCGGAACTTCGAGTCTCTTTTAATATTTGCTCGAAGTTATTCTGCAGTTCCAGGCTCCCGTCATACACCTCATTTACCCGTTCCGCCATAGCGTTCATGGTGCTTTTAATTTTCTTTGCATTCGCATTGGTAGATTCCGCCAGCTTTCGAATTTCGTCTGCCACCACTGCAAAACCCCTGCCCGCATCACCGGCATGGGCAGCCTCGATTGCCGCGTTCATAGCCAACAGGTTGGTCTGACCGGCGATATTGTTGATTAAAGCTATAACCTCGCCAACTTCCTTGGTATCCTGCGCATTTTGCTCGATAAGGACGTTCTTTATCGACGAATCTTCTCGCCACCGCTTTCAGTAATTTCAACCATCTGTGCGCTGGAGGCCTTTCTCTTTTTCGCAATTTCCACCACGTTTTCAATTGATGCATTCATTTCTTCAACTGAAGCGGTAGACTGATTGACCGCGGAGGACTGATTTTCAATGTGTTCGGCAAAACTATCCAAGTGCTGCTTTATTGTAGCGGTTGCAGTCTCACTCTGCCGCAGAAGAACTCGATCGTACTGCATTGTACTTTCTGATTTAGTCCATCAACCCGCTTAAGCATGTTCTGCACTGCATGCACCGAAGTCTCGGAGGCAGCATCAACCTCATTTTTCTGGGCGCTTGACTGCTCAGAAAGCTGCTGAACCTGCCCTATTGTTCTACAGAACAGCTGTAGAAAACCGTTGATTGTTTTGGATATATCGGTAATTTCATCTCTGCCCTCCTCGGACAATAGCTGAGTAAGGTCGCCGGTCTCAAGCCGTTTGATTCCCTGCTCCAAGTTCAATATGCGAAGACGTAAATGCCGAAGGATGTGTACCGCCATTATGAGCACGACGATCACCACCAGGGCTGCCAGAACAAGCACTAGCTTGCGGCTGCTCGACTCTTTTTCAGCACTGGCTAACTGAATATTATCGCCTATGGCGTCCAGCTGCGTACTTACGCGGGTACTAAAGTTTTTCGATAAAGTCTCAACCATATCCAGGGTGGCCTGTACAAGATCATCCTCGTAATACACCGACGCTTCAAACAGACCGGGCAAATAGGTGCTATATTTTTGTTCCAGATCCTCAACATTGCGTTTTATTTCTGAAATTTTGTGCATCATTCATTAAAAACATATTCTCGAGGGTGGTAGTATCACTTTCAATGCTGCTGTTAGCCTCTAAAAACTGCTGATACAGGGGCCTACGAAAGAAGCTCTGCATCTCCTCCCGCATACTGGTGTAGCGTTCCTGAAAGGCTGCATGCTCTTCTTTCAGCTCCGATCCGAACATCATTCTATCCAACTGCAGATTAGTTTCGTATACATGGGACTTTAAGTCCTTCATGGAACTAATCAAACTGTTGTAGTTCTCATTTAATCGAAGCTGATAAAACAGCATTCCCGACACATCAAGGCCGAAGAAAATTGGCCTTCGGTGAGCCGGGCTGGTCAAGCCAGTATTGCGGGTCACGCGGTTCGTTCAACTCGGGTGAGAACTGCTTCAGATTCATCTTACCCATCAGATCATCCATATCTGCTGCAAGCTGGTTCATTCTTTCAGTGCCTCACGGTTACGCAAGGAGTTCTTCCACCACTGCTCGGCAAGCAACGGATAATGAGGTACGTTAGGACCGGTATCTGTCCACATGTATTCTACCGGAGATTTGTAGAAGGTGATTATACCACCATAGGTATGCTTCGCCTCTTCATCTGCCAGGTAGTCGGATTCTACAGTACTGCGGCGAACAGGAGTTCGTCCAACCAGGAACTTCTTAAGGCTGACGGACTTGGAAACTGCAAACTGAGCCCACAGCCATGCGGCGGCGCGGTCGTCGCCCTTTACACTGTTTTTCAAAATGGTCCAGCTACCTGCATCCTGATATCCAACCTTCATACCTTCGTCCCAGTATTTACCATGGATCGGAGCAACACGCCATAGAGGGGTGCCGTCGTCGTCGGTTACGGGGCTGTCGGGATCGTTGAAAGCCGGGTCTGCAAGCCAGGTGATGTACTGGAAGGGGCGCTGGGCTACGTTACCACGGGAGGGAGTAGGACCGGCTTCCGACCAGGTCATAGAAGCAGCATAAGGAGGCGCAAAATTTTTCATCCACTCTACGTACTTAGTGGTAGCGTAAATTGCTGCGGGACTGTTTGCTGCACCACCGCGGGATACGGATGCACCCTTCGGTATTTTGTTCTCTACACGAATTCCCCATTCATCAACTGGAAGGCCGTTAGGAATACCTTTGTCGCCGGCGCCCGCTATGGAGAGCCATGCATCGGTAAAACGCCAACCGAGGGAAGGAGATTTTTTACCGTAGTCCATGTGGCCGTATACATCGACACCGTCGATAGTTCCGTCACCGTTGACTTCATTGGTAAAGAAATTGGCAATATCTTCGTAGGCGGCCCAGTTCACCGGAACACCAAGTTCATAGCCGTAAATATCTTCAAACTGAGCTTTGAAATCGGGATCGGTAAACCAGTCGTAACGGAACCAGTACAGGTTGGCAAACTGTTGATCCGGAAGCTGCAGTTGGTTGCCGTCGTAATCCTGGCCGAATTCAGGGTTGAGCCAGTCGTTAATGTCCAGCATCGGGTTAGTTACTTTTGCACCTTCTCCAACCATATAGTTGTTCAGGTTCAAAGCGCTGTTTGCTCGCAGGTGAGTACCGATCAGGTCGGCATCATTTACATAAATGTCGTAAAGTTTACGTCCAGTCTGCATTTGACGCTGTACGCGGTCGACTACTTCGCCTTCACCAATAATATCGTGGGGTTACTTTAATACCGGTAATATCTTCAAAAGCCTCGGCCAAAACCTCGGCTTCCCACTTATGAGTGGCAATACCTTCGGCAACTGACTTGATGTGCATGCCGCGATACGGTTCGGCGGCCTTTGCAAACCATTCCAGTTCTTGACGCTGTTCCTCTTTAGAAAGAACTGAAGGTGAAAACTCTTCAATCCATTTCTCGATAACTTCGCTGCTTTCCTCGGCGGTCATTTCTTCCTGCTGGCCTTCGCCAAACAGGGTTGCCGGTACGATCAGCAGCATTACTGCTATTAGCAGTACAAGAGCTCTTCTCATAACACTCTCCTTTTTTATTTTTTGGTCTTTCTTGAGTCCTTGCAGGACTTTGTTGTTTTCATTTGTTCCAGCCAGTCTTCTCAACCCCACTTGAACTCTACGAAAAACCAGATTGCCGCAACTACTACTGCTCCCAGTAGCATATTCTCCCCGAAAATTCCCAGCCACATAAGGAGAATCGCTATAGTCGACAGTATTCCAATGAAAAGGCGATCTCCCCGGCCGGTTTCAATCGGCAGGAAGCCCTTTCTATCTACGTTCGGGCTGTATCGGTTCAACACAGCAAGAAATGAGATTGAACCGAAAATTGCCAAGAAAAACAGCCCGCTCTGCCATGTCCAATACATCCACCCGAAGGTTTGTATTAACCAGTCTATCATTTGTTATACCCTTCCATTTGTTACACCCTTCCTAAGGCAAAGCCTTTGGCCATGTAGTTTCGTACGAAATATACCACTATTGCGCCCGGTATGATGGTCAGTACACCAGCGGCGGCCAATAGTCCCCATTTCACCCCTTCTGCTCCAATTCCAACTGTCAAAGTTACTACCACCGGTTTCGCCTCAGTAATAGTTGCTGCCTTGGCAATAATCAACTCGACCCATGAAAAGGTGAAGCTGAAGAAGGCGGTCACACCAATTCCCGGAGCTACCAGGGGAAAGAAAATCTCCCGCAAAAAGTGGGGGAAAGCTGGAGCCGTTGAGAAAGGCGGTTGGTGTCATCTATCTCCTTGGGTATGCCGGACATAAATCCCTCTAAAATCCAGATGGCTAAGGGAATATTGAACAGGCTGTGTCCCAGGGCAACCGCCAGATGGGTATCGTGAATGCCAAGTGTAAAAAACAACTCAGTAAAGGGCACAATAAAGATCGCCGCAGGAGCCATTCGGTTTGTCAGCAGCCAGAAGAACAGATGCTTATCTCCCAAAAAGTTATAGCGTGAAAAAGCATAGGCTCCCGGGATAGCAACTACCAGAACAATTATTACATTCAAAAACACATAGGTAAGGGAGTTTCTAAAACTATTCATCCAGGTACTCGAGGTGAATATTTCCACATAGTTCTTAAAGGTCAGTTCCTTCGGAAAGAAGGATAATCCGCTCAGTATTTCGGTGTCGTACTTCAATGAGGTAATCAGCATCCAGTAAATCGGGATGAACAACAGGATGAAGTAGACGATTAGGAAAATATATCGTTTTTGTAGTTTCTTTTGATCACGTCTCATGCCTTTTGACTCTCCCCTGAACCGAGTTTGTTCAATAATTGAAAGAATATGTAACTCATCACAATTACTATAAAAAGGTAGATGAGCGATGCCGCACCGGCATATCCAAGCTCATACGATTGGGCCTTTCGAGCCACAAACAGACTCATAAAGGTCGTCGTGTTTCCAGGTCCTCCGCCGGTCAATAACAGCGGCTCAGCATAAATCTTAAATGAGTCCATGAAGCGCAGCAGAAATGCTAATACCAGTACCGGCCGCAGTTTCGGCAGAATTACAAAACGGAAAACTTTCCATCTTGAGGCTCCGTCAATTTCAGCAGCCCGGTAAAAGGCATCCGGTATTGCTAAATATCCGGCATAGGAAAGGAGTGCAACCAGCGGGGTCCAGTGCCACACATCCAAAAGGAATAGAGTAACCGGCGCATCTACCGGGTCCAGCGATACATTGTATTCATATCCCACCCAGCTCATAACTTCAGCTATCAAACCAATATCCGACTGACTGAACAGACGCCACACGATACCGACAACGTTGTAAGGTATCAGCAGAGGAATACCCAGCAATACCAGTGATATCGCCACCCCAATGCCCTTCTTCGGCATTGAAAGAGCTATTGCGATTCCCAGGGGTATTTCCACAGCCAGAATAGATACGCTGAACATTAACTGCCGACCGAGGGCTCCGCGAAAGGCAGAGTCCCGCATTACATCCACAAAGTTCGCAAACCCGACAAACTCGGGAATGGAACCGGAGAAAATATAGTGGAGAGAATAATTCACTACCGTCATCAATGGGATAAACGCGCTCAGTGCCATCACAGCTAGAGCAGGTAATAAAAACAGCCATGCTCTATTATCATATTTCATTCATCAACCTCCAATCTTAAATCTGTGCATGCTGTCATCAGATTACTTTCTTTCCATCTTTGTAAAATTTTACTTCCTCTTCCGGGAAGCTAAGCCAGGCAGTATCACCCTCGCTTATGGACATATCTTCCGGAGCCCGGCTCTTCAAATCCAACGTACCCACAGTTGTGGTAACGATTTTATAGGCGCCGGTATCTTCTACCAGCTTTACACTTCCGGACACCGCGTTTTTGGATTTCTCAGGACTAAGCTGGACATACTCGGGTCGGATACCAAGGGTAAACTCATTTCCATGCTCCAGCAGTTGTGCTGCCAGCTTTTTGCTGATTTTGAAGAAGGTTCCGTTGAATTTTACTGTACCATCGGACTCAACACGGCACTCCATCATATTCATCCCCGGACTGCCGATAAAATAACCGATAAACATGCTTTCGGGGTTTTCATGCAGCTCTTTCGGGCTCCCGGTTTGGTCAATTTTCCCCACCTGCATCACCGTCACCTGTTCAGCAAAGGTCAGAGCCTCGTGCTGGTCGTGGGTTACATAAATCATAGTAAAATCAAGCTCTTCCTGTACCTGCTTCAATTTACGCCGCAGGTCCCACTGAGCCTTGGGGTCGATAACCGTAAGAGGTTCATCTAAAAGCACCGCCGCCGTATCCGGCCGAACAATGCCGCGTCCCAGGGACACCTTCTGCTTATCCGCCGGGTTTAGCTTTCCTGCCGGTACTTTCAGCAGGCTGGTAATCTCCAGTATTTCCGCCACTTCGTACACCCGCTTACGGATGATGTCACTGTCCACTCCATCATTGGCCAAGGGAAAAGCGATATTACCGTACACATTCATAGAGTCATACACCACCGGAAACTGAAACACCTGTGCGATGTGCCGCTCCTTTGCCGAGAGCTCGGTTACATCCTTCCCGTCAAATAACACTTGTCCCTTCGTCGGTGTGGTAAGTCCGGAGATAATCTTAAGCAAGGTCGTTTTTCCACATCCGGAGGGACCAAGCAGGGCGACGGCTGATCCGTTTTCATAAGTTACATTAATGTTCTCTACCGCATATTCCGGTTTCTTCGTTTTTCCCTCTTCAATGTCGTAACTATGCCATACATCTATTAACTGAATTGTTGCCATATTGTTTCTCTCCCCCCGTTTAAGCTTGTACCGCTTCTGTTTTCGCGCATAACTCGTGAGTATCTACGTCAAAAATGTAGAAACGTTCCGGATCGAGATACAATTTCATGGTCTCGCCGATACCGTACGAAATTAGCTCCTGCATAAGCACAATAATTTTTTTACCGCGGTGGTCGATATGCAGCTCGGTGTCGGAGCCGACCGCTTCTGAGAGCTGGACTGTACCGTCGATCTCTACCATTGAATCCGATTCACGGTTGGTGGAAACCATATGAGCATGAATGCCAAGGAAATACTTATCCTTCTTCAGTGTTTCATGCAGGCGGCTTACATCGATCTTGAACTGCTCTGTGACCTTTATATACAAGCGGCCGTCCTCTTCAACTTTGCGCCCTTCGAGGATGTTCATAGTTGGATAACTAAAATACTCCCCAACTTCTACAAACTGCGGGTTGTGGTACACCTCTTTGACCGGGCCGTACTGCAGGATTTTTCCCTTATGCAGAAAGGCCACATGTGATGCCATACCGAGTGCATCGATAGGCTCCGGGGTAGCATACACCAGAGCACCACCCTTTTCGCGGAAAATCAATTTAAGCTCACCCCGCAATTCTTCGCGCAGCTTGTAATCGAGGTTTGCCAGAGGTTCATCTAAAAATACGTATTTAGTGCCCTTACTGAGCGCCCTGGCCAAGGCGGTTCGCTGCTGCTGTCCGCCGCTGACCTCCTCCGGCAGGTGATCCAGGATATGAGTAATGCCCAATAAATCAGCATTAGCCCGTACCTGCTTATCAATCTCCTGTTCGCTTAGTTTTGTTTTCGCAACGCGTAGTGGAGATGCGATGTTTTCATAAATGTTAAATGATGGATAATTTACAAACTGCTGGTATACCATAGCTATGTTCCGTTTTTGAACTGAAAGCTTGGTTACATCTACCCCATCAAAGTAGATTTTCCCGCTGTTTGGTTTTTCTATTCCCGCAAGTAAGCGCAACAGAGTGGTCTTTCCGGAGCCGGTTGGAGCTAGTAACACGGAAAAATCTCCGTCATTTATCTCCAAATTAATATTTTCCAGCTTCGGGTAACCCGCCTGATGGAGCTTAGTCACATTTTCAACAACAATGCCCATGGAGAATCTCCTCCGATGTATATAATATGGATTTTATTGTAGCACGCTATCTTAGGCTGTCAAGAAAAAATCGATAATTTTCGTTCATTTTATTCAGTAAATAATGACTTATTGTTCACAAACATTCACCCTTTTATTGACAACTAAGCTTCGTATAGGTACTATCAGTAGTATGAGCGGATCACAATCAGAAGAAGTATTTGACCTGGCCGTTATCGGTGCAGGAGTAAGCGGCGCATCGATTGCCCGGCGCTTGTCGATGTACGATATACAAATCGCCCTCATAGAAAAGGAAGCCGATGTGTCCTTCGGCACATCGAAAGCCAATTCAGGCATTATTCACGGCGGTTTTCACCACGAGCCTTCCCTGCTTAAGTCGCGCCTGGAGCTGCAGGGAAACCTTATGTTCGACCAGCTTCAGCGTGAGCTTCATTTCCCCTTTACCCGCTGCGGTATTCTGGTAGCTGCGATGGACGAAGAAGAAATGAAGACGGTTCAATACCTGTACGCCCGGGGCCGTAAAAACGGCGCCATTGGCATTGAGCTGTGTTCACGGGAGCGCATACTCGACCTGGAACCGAAACTTTCAAGCGATGTGGTAGGCGGACTACACGCCCCCGGAGGCGGGATTATCGAGCCCTACCGCTTTGTGTTTGCCTTAGTCGAATCGGCCCAGCACAACGGAGTGCGGCTTATTACCGATTTTGAAGTAAAAGAAGCCCACCATCGGGAAGGGCTTTTTCAGATAGATTCAGCAGCCGGAGATACTATTTACTCCCGCTATGTGGTAAATGCTGCCGGCCTGTATGCCGATGAGGTCTCTCAAATTTTTGCTGCCGAAGAGTTCCAGATTACTCCCCGTAAGGGAGAGTACTATCTGCTGGACCGCATGACCAAGGCTTGTCCCGGAAAAGTCCTGTTTCCGGTGCCGAACAGCGTTTCGAAGGGCATGCTGGTAATTCCCACCGTTGAAGGCACCGTGTTAGTCGGCCCAACCGCCGAAGACATTCACGAGAAGGACGACCTCTCAACATCCAGCAGTAAACTGAAATCGATATTCGACTCCGCCAGACAGATGGTGCCAAAGGTTTCTACAAAGGACGTTATCACCGCCTTCTCGGGCCTGCGGCCAGCACTAGCCGAGGGCGACTTTTATATAGAGGCCAGCAGCAGGGTGCCCCATTTTATTCAGGTGGCGGGCATCCAGTCGCCGGGGCTTACCGCCGCACCTGCAATAGGCGAATATGTAAAAGACATTCTGAAAGAGGAAGGGCTCACCCTGCAGGAACGAAACGACTACGACCCAAATGTACAGAGAGTTCCGCGCATCCGGAATAAGAATGCCTATGACATCGACGAACTTATTAAAGAGAACCGGGCCTACGGAAATATAATCTGCCGCTGCGAGAACATCTCCGAGGCGGAAATTATAGAAGCCATTCGGCGGGGCCACGACACCCTCGACGGAATTAAGTTTTTCACCCGCTCGGGAATGGGGCGTTGTCAAGGCGGATTCTGTACCGGCAAAATAATTGAAATTATTATGCGCGAGACCGGGAAAAACTACAGCGAAGTAACAAAGCGCGGAAAACAGAGTACGGTTATTAGGAGATCCTTATGCGAACAGAACAAATAGATGCCCTAGTAATCGGCGGAGGGGCCGCCGGAATGTCTGCGGCTGTAACCATCTCGGCGGCCGGTTTTTCCGCCGCATTGGTCGAGCGGGAGGATGAGCTGGGAGGGGTACTCCTGCAGTGCATCCATAATGGATTCGGACTGCACGAGTTCAAGGAAGAGCTCACCGGTCCTGAATACGCAGAGCGCTGGATTCACAACGTTGAAGAATCCGAGGTGATGGTCTTCTGCGGTACCACAGTAATGGAAATGAACCTTTTGGAAGACGGGCGGAAGGAGTGTTTCGGCTATTCCCCTCAGCACGGTGTGGTAAAGTTTGTCACCCGTACGGTGGTGCTGACCATGGGATGCCGCGAGCGGAACCGGGGAAATGTAATGATTCCCGGTACCCGTCCCGCCGGGGTGTACACCGCCGGCCTGGCCCAGCGCCTGGTGAACATGAACGGCTACATCCCCGGCAAGGAGGTGGTTATTGTCGGCTCGGGAGATATCGGGCTCATTATGGCCCGCCGCATGCAGTGGGTGGGCAGCAAGGTTCATGGGGTGGTCGAAATTCAGCCGTACCCCTCCGGTTTAACCCGAAATATTTCTCAGTGTCTGAACGACTTTAAGATACCCCTATACCTTAGTCATGTGGTTTCTAAAATCTACGGCAAGGAGCGGGTGGAAGCGGTGGATATTACCCCGCTGAAAAACGGAGTACCCGATCACGAGCAGACATTTCAGATTAAATGCGATACCTTGCTGCTGTCGGTAGGACTGATACCGGAAAACGAGCTCTCGAAGCAGGTGGGAATCGAACTGAACCCTCTGACCAACGGACCAACCGTAGACAGCATGCTGATGACCTCGATCGAAGGTGTTTTTTCCGCCGGCAATGTACTGCATGTACATGATTTAGTCGACTTTGTCAGTGCAGAGGCCCGTTTAGCCGGGGAAAAAGTAATTGATTACCTGAAGGGAATAAAACCGAAGAGGGAGCTCCCCATCAAACCGGGGGCAAATATTCGTTATATCAACCCCACCCGCATCAATCCGGATGTAGACAGTGAAATCTACATGCGTCCCCTGGTGGTTTCCAACAATGCCAGGCTGAAAATAATGGTCAACGGCGAGGTGGTAAAACAGAAGAAAAAGCCCCATGTCCAGCCCAGCGAAATGATAAAACTTAAAATAAGCCCTAAGTTCTTCCAAGATGTTGAGCTTACACCAGATTCAAGAGTGGAGGTAACACTACAGGATGAGCCCTGATAAAAATACAAAAGAGATGATCTGTATTGTCTGCCCGATCGGCTGTCACCTCCAGGTGTCCACCGACGGAGAGGAAGTAAAGGTCACCGGGAACCGCTGCTCCCGGGGCGAGGAATACGCACGCGAAGAGATGCTGTCCCCCAAGCGGGTAGTGACCGCTACCTGCCGCTTGGAAGACCCGCAGCATCCGCGGCTGCCGGTAAAAACCGATGCAGCCCTGCCCTTTGAGCAAATTGAAGCCCTCCTGGCCGAGGTATACTCCCTCTCGGTAAAGCCCCCTGTAAAGGTAGGACAGGTATTAATTGAGGACTTTGCTGAAACCGGGGTAAACCTGGTTTCCTCCAGGACAATTCAAACTCAGTGAGTGCGAATTTCGAATTCTGTGGCCGCAAGGTCCGCATACAATTCGGTACTGTGAGCACCCTTGTGCCACCGAATGTGAACTATGTGATCGGGGCTCGGCAGCAGATCATAGCTTCCGTCGAAGGCCCGGCAGTCGTTTCTGAATTTCATCAGCTCGAACAGACGTTTTACCACCGGTCGCTGTACCTCCGCGGCAATCTCTTCGAGACTGTAGTTATGGCGGTTTATATTCCGGCCCAACTGGGTTTTCTCTACCAATTCAATATCATTTTTCCCGGCTAAGGCCCCTACATAGTACACCTGCGGAATTCCGGGAGTGAAAAACTGCAGCGCCCGGGCCAGCAGATAAGCCTCGTCATCTTCACCAAGGGCCGAGTAATAGGTACAGTTGATTTGATACACATCAAGATTCTGATACTTGGCGGTATTGTAAATTCGCTTTACGTTAGCCCCTTTGCTGTACACATTCTCCTTGGTCCGCTCCATTTCTTCTTCCGACATCAAACCATGAACATCCACCACCCCTATCCCGTCGTGGGTATCGAGGGTGGTGTACTGGTTTCGCGGGCAGATTGAAAGCCAGCGCTTCAAATTCCGGGCATCACCGTCATACAAAGCCTGCAGTACCAGCATCGGCAGGGCAAAATCGTACACCGGATACCCGTGCTCGGCAATGCGTTTCTGCATACTGTAGTGCTCATGAACCTCCGGCAGCAGGACTTCCCCGCAATCGCGAATACAGTTATATGCAAAAGAGAGGTGTTCCCACACCTCCGGCTCTACAAAAAAGCAGTTGGTACCCGGTTTTTTGGTAGTATAGGCAAAGGCATCCAGTCGAATCATGCGTGCCCCGTGACCACATAGATTCTGCAAGAACTCACGTATCAGACTTCGAGTGGTGGGGCTCTCTAAATCGAGATCGATCTGTTCAAAATCAAAGGTACACCAAATTTTTTCTTGGCTTCCGTCGGCAAACTCGACCTCCAGGTAGGGCGGCCGGGGCTTGCGGGTATAAATCTTTTCCAAATCCTCGTCGGAGGCTTCCCCCTCGGCCAGAAATTCTTGAAACGGATAAAGAGTCCCGCCCACTTTGATTCATCCTTCTTTTAAGAAAATCCTGGAAGTACTCCGAACGCCTAGATATGTGATTGACCATCATATCGACCATCAGATCATAGTCCCGGGCAATTGCTTCAACATCATCCCAGCTGCCGAAACGGGGGTCTACCTCATTGTAGGTGAGGGGAGCAAAACCACGGTCCCCGGAGGATGGGTAAAATGGAAGAAGATGGACCCCTCCGAACAGGTCGGGCAGATGCCGGGCAAGGGCGGAACGAAGTTCGGCTAAATTCTCACCTAAACCATCAGCATAGGTAATTAACTGGCAGGCGTTGCGGATCGGCATAAAAACCTCTTATTTTATCTTATCTTATTCTAAACCATTGCCATTATAAAAGATTGAAGATCTTTTTCAACCTGTTCCCATCGGCCGCCTCCACATGTTTTACAAAGAGGCTCCATTGGGCCCGTTCACGCCGGAACCCGGCATCTACCTCACCACGGTCGATCCTGTCCTCCAGATCAAGTAATTCGGCAAGTCCCTGTTCAATAATGTAACCGGCGGCGGGCTCATTCTTATGAACCGCAAACTCACAAGCCTTCAACAGGCTTGCAAATACAGCCTGGGCCCGGGCCAGCTCACCCGCAAAAACCCCCGGCATGGGGTCTATCTGTTCTTTTACCTCCAGCATATCGGCCAGTCGCTGAAAGATAAGCAGCCGGTACATATCGCCGATAAAACGGGTCGCGGCGGTCTTTTCTTCCGCTCCAGAAACAGCTGATTTGTAATGTGCTATCCGGAGGTCCGGATGAAACAGCGCCCGAATACCATAGGGCAAGCCGGAGAAATAGAACTGCTGGTCCTCTGCCCGCCCAACCCAGGAAAAGGTAAAGGGAAGTGCATGCTGCAGTCCATGATTGCTGATTCCATAGCCTCCACCCTTTACAACCGGATGGGAGATCCCCGCTTCAAGGGAATTTATGCTGTTATACAACGCAGTCATACGGCCGTGGGCAAAGGATTTCTGGAAGAACATGTTCGGTCCGGTCCAGGTATTGGGTATGGCCACATCCGGAGCCCGCATCGCCTTGGCAAAGCCGAGTTTATCGATATCGGTGCTGTTCATATACTCGCCTTCATTTACCGCCAACTCTACCGCACGACCCTGCAAATCTTCAGCCTCACCCCCCCAATACGGGTGGCAGAGGGTTTGAAACCAGGTAAGGCCGGTTGCCTCGTGCAGGTTTCGGCTGCGGATTCCCTCATCAGTATCGAGCTTGAATCCGGCTCTGATATTGTGGGTCTTCTCCAATATCAGTTGTGAGTATTTAAGAGCATTAAAGTGACGTCCGTACTTTCCAAAAACAGAAAAAACCTCCAGGGGATCATCCGCCGCATCCGCTTCAGATCTTCCGCCCGGGTCTTCCCCCGCCCCCTTCAAAAGCTCAGCTTTAAGCCCTCGAACCCGCTCTTCTGTAAGTACCAGTACCTGCAGGTGATGGTACTGCTTCTCCTGTAACAGCCACTCTATCCAGCGGCCTGCTGGTTTATCCAATCCGGCGTGGGTTACCGAGACCGACAGCAGCACCGGTACCCGATAATCCGCAGGCAGAACTCCCTGCTGCTTCTCAAAAGCGGCATCTCCTTCCAGCTCCTGCAGGCAGGATACCAGCTCGTGATGACTATCTTCCTCGTACAAGGGTACCGGGTGATCGTAATCGGCTACCTTCTCGCCGGGTTTTGAGCGCAGCTCTTGTACCAGGCTTTTAAATTGAGCCGGAAGCCCCTCCAGCTCGGCGGCGCCGGCCTCCGGAAGGGTGTACAGAGCGTTCAGCTGCAGGACCACTTCCGTGGGCTTGATAGGCTCAGGATTCGCGCGCAGGTTGGTAAGCTGCCAGCGGGGCAGAATTTCACGGTCATCAAGCTCGAGTTCAGGCATCCAGACCTTAGATATCGCCTCGGCCAGCAGTTCCTGGTTCACCCCGCTTTCAAACAGCTCCAACACTCCGTCGACCTTTTCGGCCTGTTCCGGCCGGGAGTAATAACGCAGAAAGTTCTCCACACCCCGCCGCACAAACTCTTCAAGAGGAGTCTCAGCCCGCTTTTCCTGATAACGATACGAACCGCCGGCGATAGTACGCATTAGGTCGATCGCAGGTAGCAGCTGTGCAGATGCTGCGGCCTTGTCAATCGATACCCCCGACAGACCACGCTGCTGCGGAGTCCCGATAATTGCCTCAGTGGTAAATGCCAACAGTCGTCCCGCTTTTCCAAACCTATTCATTCCGCCCTCCCCTATAAAATCTAAAAATCACTGCAGTTCCTGGCAGCCGCCGGCTAAGTCCTGAATATATTCCGACAGTTCTTCAGACTGCTGCTTTACCTCATCAAAATGAGGTTAGGCCCTCGATGCTAAAAAGTCAACAATACATCGATACGCACCGAGGAAGCGGGTTAATGTTCAAAAAAAAAGACTCACAATACAATTATTTTGTAAAATAACTGAATTTCCCTGCAATTCCACCTGAAACAGCCGTTCAGTTGATTTTCAAATTGCATATTTTACCGTTATAGTGGTTGGTGTCATGAAGTATATATCGGTTGCAAAAGCCATTGATCAAGACGAAAGGCTTATTCCTCTGCTGGCACATGAGGAAGAGCCGGTACTGTGTGTGAATGAGGACGCATCCAAACAAAAAAAGATAAGTTTTCGAGCCCTTTACGATAACAACCGGCAGTTTTGGGACAATCCTACCACCTCCTGGAATTATCTGCTGCCCGTGCTGCGAATCAGGGACCTCCTGTCGGCCCTCCGGGAGAACCCGGACAACTATCGCTTTTATACTTCTACTGATGGTGAAGACTCCCAAAGTGTGGCTTCCGGCGGAACAAGCGAAGCAATCGGAGGCGGTATAGGACCTGCTCAAATCGGCATGCCGCCGAACTTCGGCCCCCACTACAGCAGCATTCAGTCAATGCCGGAGGATGAGAAGCTTGAGCTTATTGATGAACATAACAATTCTTTAAGGCAGCTTCTAAGTCAGGAAGAGAGGAGCGCAGAGGCAGTCTCTGATGCATTGAACAAATCCGCAACCGATGTATCTCTTATTAACAAAAGCATTCTCGAGAAAGCCCTTGAGATGAGCAACGAGGAAGCCCAGGTATTTTCGCAGGAACTGGTTGATAAAACCCGCGAGATGGTACGTACCTCAACTATCTTGATTGATGAGACAGTATTGCAGGATGAAATGTTCGACGCCCTGGTATCAACCTCCAACGGGACCGTTGTCCAGCATATGACCCGAACTTACGTGCGGAGTGTCTCATTTCTTATGTTTTACAATAAGAAGATCCTTAACTCCAGCCTGCCGAATCGAATTCGTATTAATTTTAGAAAGCGTTATCATCCATATTACAAACGACTACTGCCGCAGCTGCACCCGGATGATGTGGTCCTTGAGCGGGTATTTCATTCAGGTATGCAGGCAATTTCAAACCAGCAAATACACAACTTTGCCACCGGTTTTCTACTGCATGATATTGGCAAAACTAAAGATATTGATTACCATGAGGGAAATGAAGGCTACGACCGCGATAAGGTTGTTGATCATGTACGCCAGGGATATTTGACGGTGGTCAATAAAACCGCCTATCCAATCGAATCAGGACTCATTACAGGCTACCATCACGAATACTACGGCCACCCCAGCGGCTACGGTTTTTTCCGAGCCCAATACAGCAAACATTTGAAACGATACCCCCGTCAGCATTACAACTATCTGATTGGTTTTTCAGTAAAACCGGTACTCACTTTTCAAACCATGGCCTTCTTCCCCGCTAAACTACTGGAAATCATCGATGTGTTCGATGCCCTCACCGATCCTAATCGAGTATACAAACAGCCGCTCACTACGGAAGAGGCCCTAGAGTTAATGCAAAAGCAGTTTGTGGAGGAGAACCTTAAATTGGATCCGATTCTGCTGGATCTATTTATAGAATATCAGCGGGCAGCCTGAGTACATCCTAAAGCTCTATTTTCGACCTCAGCACAGCGATTCTAAATTTGGAAGTCAAAAGACTTCCAAATTTAGAATTCGCATCAATTTCTTTGCAAAATTTTATATATCTCAACGTGTGGAGGTTTCTCTGGAACTTTTGTCGGAATTTGACTACAATCACTCATTATGAACTATATATGCTTAGCGGCCGGCAAGGGCAGCCGTTTTAACGGACTGGGGGTGTACCTGCAAAAATGCATGTACCCCATCGGCGGTATTCCCTTTCTCCGCTTTTCGATTGAAAACCTTATTTCTTCATCTGTGTTTGATGTACAGAACGACTCTATTACCCTTGTAGTTGGCCATCTGTCCCATCAGATCAAAGAGTATTTTGGTACTTCCTTTCAGGGTGCTCGAATACGTTATGTGGAACAGGGGGAGGCCTCCGGCACCGGTCACGCAGTACTCCAATCCTATCGCAGCGCCCCTTTTAGTAAATGGGCATTAGTCTGGCTGGCCGACGGATATGTTCCGGCCCATATATTCGAACAAGTTGTCCACACCCCCTCTGATGCGGCCCTTACAATTGCTTCGCACATATGCGACCAACCCCACGGCGAGAGAGTTTCGATTAACTCAGAAAAGACCCATATTACCCGTGCCTGGAAGGGTAAAAGCGAATATGTGGACATAGGGGTGTGGAAAGTCCCCGTTTCAATTATGGACACAATGCTCAGCCATAAAACCGACGAACATCGCTATTTACCGGTTGTACAAGAGGCCCTTCAGGAAGGTTTGACAGTCGACGCAGTGCAGGCCGAAGAATGGGTCCATCTGGGCGGTACCGAGCCAAGCGTAATAGCTAATTTGAAGTCAGTTACAAAGCGCTTACTGGGAAAAGTCAAAGATTCGGAGAATACATGAAAATATTATACGGGATTCAAACTACCGGCCATGGCCACATTGTTCGCGGCCGGGCGATGGTAAAGGAACTTATCAGACAGGGACATACTGTTCACATAATTTTAAGCGGGCCGCCCTTGAAAAACAACTGGATTCCCGACTATTTTGAAAACTTTGAGCACCTCAAGGGGCTGACCTACGTAACTGAACAAGGTCGCATCAATATACCCAAAACCGCCAAAATTCTGGACATACCGCAATTTATAAATGACGTAGTAAAGTATGAGCCAAAGGACTACGACATCGTTGTCACCGACTTATGAACCTATATCCTCCCGGCTTGCACAGCTGAATAAAATCCCCAGTATTGGGATCGGTCACCTCTACGCCTTTGTTCACAAAGTACCCTTGCCAACGGTACCGAACCCTTTCCATATTCTCATTATGCGCTATTTTGCTCCGGCAAATTACCCTATTGGCCTGCATTGGCACCACTTTAACGCCCCCATTCTTCCGCCGACTATCCCGCCGGATGTCCATAATGCCGATTCGATTCAGAAAAACAAAATTATTGTCTATCTGCATTTTGAAGCGATGGAAGATATAATTAAGCTCTGCAGCCCTTTTCCGAATTATGACTTTTATGTGTACTATCCGGTCGATGAAGCTTTTGACCGGGGGAATATCCACTTCCGTCCCCTCAGTCGTGATAACTTCCAGCGGGACTTGAGCGATTCGGCGGGGGTAATAGCCAACAGCGGCTTTTCTCTCTCCAGCGAGGCGATTCACTTGGGAAAAAAACTGCTTGCCAAGCCGGTAGCCCACCAAACCGAACAGGAAGCCAACGCCAGCGCTTTACAGGAACTGAATCTAGGACGGGTGATGAAGGAACTAGACAGGGATATGGTGGAACAGTGGCTTAACGCCCCTTCTCCGGAACCGGCGGGCTACCCGGATGCTTTCCCCGTTATCGCCGAATGGATAGGCAGGGGCAACTGGGAAAATACTGATGAACTAGTGGAGCGCCTATGGGCACAGACGAATCATTTGCCCAACTTCGAGTCGAAAAAACCCCTCCCCTAAGCTCCCCTAAAGAAGGTGATAAGAATGTTCAGTGTGTCTAAAGTGCTTACTTTTCTGCTCCTCCCCCCCGGCATATTTTTCCTCCTTAGCCTCACGGCACTCCTGCTGTTGTTTCTTTCCCTTAGACAAGCTCTTAGACAAGAAAACAGAAAAACAGGTACAGCAAGCCGCAGGGCCGGCACTCGCCTCACCCGCACGGCAACAGTTCTGACGGCTCTGCTTGCGGCAGGGCTATATACCCCTCTCCATCGAGCCGGTGTCGGAGCTGCTGCTGCGTCCGCTGGAACAAGCGCATCCCCCGCTGCTGCTTGAAGCCGCACTCGGCGCCGGTACCAATGAGGAGTCCGGCACACGGGCCAACGCACAGTTCCCTGCCCAATATATTGAACTAAATTCCATCGAGGCGGATGCGATTGTGGTGTTGAGCGGCGGTACGGTCACCCGCTCGCCCGAGGAAGGGGGCAGGGCCTCCCCCGGCGCAGAGACCCTCAAACGGCTGAGCTTCGGCTATCGCATCCACCGTGCCTCCGGGCTGCCGATAATCTCCACCGGCGGCACCCCGCTGTCTGCAGGAGCCGGCGAAGCTGAAGTGGCCGCCGGTGAGGCCATGGGCCACTACCTGGAAGCCCTTGGCGCCGATCCAGAGGCCATATACACAGAAGAGGCCAGCCGCAATACCTTTGAAAACGCCGCCCTGGTGGCCGACAAATACAACTACCAAAAGGTAATTCTGGTCACCTCGGCCTACCACATGCCCCGCAGTGTATGGGTATTCCGGCAGTTCGGGCTTCAAGTCGTGCCGGCCCCCACGGATTACAAAATCGATGACGACGGATATAACCTCTGGAGCTTTTTCCCCAGCATGGGTTCCCTCCACGACTCATACCGGGCGCTGCACGAGTACGTGGGCATTGTCTATTACCTTTGGCGCTTTTAAACCTTTTCCTTGCTGGTGCCAGGTATTCTCATTTTGGAAGTCATAAGACTTCCAAAATGAGAATACCCACAACATCTTTAAGATAAACTACTTATCTTAAACAAAATGTAAGCATTCGCAATTTGAAAATTTTACAAAATTTTCAAATTGCGAATTGCTGTCTGGTGCCACACAGACTCGCCCTCTACATCAGATAAAAGAAATATAAAAAAAAGGTTGACGCATACCCGATTAAATGACAAGAATATATACGAACAGGAGGATAACGTATGAAAAGAGAAACATGGGGAAGTAGAGCAGGCTTTATAATGGCTGCTGTCGGCTCTGCTATCGGTTTAGGAAACATCTGGCGGTTCCCCTATATGGCATTTGAAAACGGTGGTGGTGCATTTCTCATCCCGTATTTCTTTGCCCTGGTAACCGCAGGTATCCCGATCCTGATACTGGAGTTTTCCCTCGGACACAAAAGCAAGGGCAGTGCGCCCCTGACTTTTGCCAAACTGAACAAAAATTGGGAATGGCTCGGCTGGTGGCAGGTGCTTATCAGTTTTGTCATTGCGGTCTACTACGTGGTAATTATCGGATGGGCAATTAGCTACATCGGTTATTCCTTTACTATGGCATGGGGCGACGACACAACCGCCTTCTTTGTCGGCGAGTTTTTGGGATTAACCGACGGACCCTTCCAGCTGGGCGGTTTTAGAGGCATTATCGTAGCAACCACCGTACTGGCATGGCTCATTAGCTTTGTCGTGCTGTACAAGGGTGTAAAAGCGGGTATCGAAAAGGCCAACAAGATTTTCATGCCCCTGCTCATTGTCATTCTGCTGATCGTCATGATCCGCGGAATCACACTACCCGGCGCTGCCGACGGTCTTGAAATACTCTTCAAACCGGACTTCAGCAAAATCTTAGATGGTCGAGTGTGGGTTGCGGCCTACGGACAGATATTCTTTACCCTGAGTATCGCCTTCGCCATTATGATCACCTACTCCAGTTACCTGCCGAAGAAATCGGACATCATCAATAACGCCTTCATGACCGGACTGCTAAACTGCGGTTTTTCAATACTCTCCGGTATTGCAGTTTTCAGTATCATTGGTTATATGATGCACACCGGCGGCGGCGAACTTCCCGACAGCCTCAGCGGCGTGTTCCTGGCCTTCGCCACTATTCCGCAGGCTATCAACCAGCTTCCTGCACTGCAGGTGGTAATCGGCGTGCTGTTCTTCTTGTCACTGACCTTTGCCGGTCTCTCCTCATTCATCTCGATCAATGAGGTACTGGTATCGTCTTTCACCGACAAACTGAACCTGCCCCGCCGCAAGGTGGTACTTTGGTACACCATTATCGCGGGCCTGGTAAGTTTGATTTTTACCACCGGTGCCGGTCTGTATGTCCTGGACATCGCCGACCGTTTCGTCAACAGCTTTGGCGTTGCCATGTCCGGTCTGGTAGAAGTTATCATTATCGGCTGGATGTTCAAGCTGGTCACCCTGCGTGAGCACTTTGAACCTATCTCCGACTTTAACGTCGGCAAATGGTGGGAATTCACCGTTAAAGTTATCACTCCGCTGGTATTAGGTATCACCGCTATTCAGAACATCTATCAAGAGTTCACTACGCCCTACGGCGGATACGGTGTTGGTCCTCTCATCGCCTACGGATGGGCAGTTGCATTAGGTATACTCATCATTGGTATCATCCTGGGTAAATCGAAATGGTCGGATCCCAGCATGCTGGAAATGACCACAGAAGACGAGTAGGAGGTTAGATTATGTCAGGTGGAGCAATAGCTTTTATGATTTTTGGAATCCTTCTCACTTGGGGAGGAGCTGCAGTATGCATCTTGATTGCCATGCGCAAGCGGGATGTCTAAGCTCAGTATTTAATTTCAGAACAGTAATTTCAGACCGGGCTCTTAGGAGTCCGGTCTTTTTTTTTGGGGATTTTTTTATAAATGCACTCTTACAGCCGGCCGGCCATAAGCTCAGGGCGGCGGCACGGCGTATAGCGCAGCCGAGTCAGCCCTCAGTCCAGGACAAAGCGAATCTTAAAACACTTTTCCTTTGTTCCCCCGGCCTCAATCTCGAACTCGCCGTTCAACTGCCGGGAGAGGCCGCTAATCAGGGAATGACCGATGCTCCGGCTCTTCTGATCATAGTCCGCGGGCAAATCGACCCCGTCATCACATACCCTCAGCTCATACTGCGCCTGCCCCGTAGATGCCAGCTGCACCCGTACATGACCCCGCCCGTCCCCGGGAAAGGCGTACTTTAGGGCATTGGTCAACAGTTCGCTAAAGATCATCCCCAGGGGAATCACCATCTTTACCGGCAGCCAGAGGGCATTGTCCACTTCGAAGATCAGGACAACTTTTTCCCGCTTGGCTCCGTCGGCCTCCAGAAGACTCTCGCCCAGTTCCTGCAGATACGAGCCGGCCTCCACCGCCTTGTCCTGGGAACTGCTGTAGAGCATCTCGTGGACCAAACCAACCGCCCGGATACGCCCCTTCACCTTACTCAGTATTTCCGCAGCCTGCCTCGGCTCCGACTGCTCCTGGCCGGCGGACCGCTCCGACTGCTCCTGCAGCGAAGCCAGCTCCAGGTTCAGCATACTGTCCAGCATCATCAGGTTATTCTTCACCCGGTGGTTAATCTCCCGTACAAAGGCCTTCTCCCTTTCAACCTTCTGCTGCAAAAGCTGTTTCTCATGCTGTTCAACGGTGATATCCCGGGCAATTCCAACTGTTTTGTTTAGAATTCCGTAGGGGTCCCGTACCGGAAACAGCTCGCTCCGAATCCAGCGCTCACCGCCTTCCCCGTCAAACAGCCGATACTCAACCGCCCCCATTTCCTGCTCAGAGTTCAACTTCTCCAAAAACCCTTCCACCCCGGCCCTGTCATCGGGATGGACCCGCTGCAGCCACAACTCAGGGTTCTTCTGCAGCCCCTCGGCGCTTACCTGAAACAGCCGTTCACAGGCCGGGTTCAGGTACAGGGTCCGCTGCGGATCGATCTCCTCCAGCCAGGCGGCCTCTCCAATATTTTCTATAATGGTGCGAAACATATAGCTGTGCTGGTCCAGCTCATCCTGCAGCATCTTCTGCTCGGTAATATCGTGGCCAACCCCCAGTGTTCCCATAAACTCACTTTCCCCGGTGCGGCCGCTGTACAGCCCCTCCGCATCAATTAAAAGCACCGGTTCCCTCGGGAGGGAGCGATTGTATAACCTAAAAAAGACGGTGTGATTATTGCCCGTCTGCAGCCGCACCTCGAATTTTCGGGTACGGCGGCTGCCGGTGCGCCGCTCCGCCAGCTTCCATTTCGCCTTCTCCCGGTCGGCGGGATGCACTATATCCAGTATATGCCGTCCAATCAGCCCCTGGCGCTCGTAGCCGTAGCGCTGCACCGCCTGGTTAATAAACTCAATCCGGCCATCTCTGTCCAAATGATAGATTATATCGGGCATTCTATCGGTTGCCTGAAGAAGTGAGTCATAGGCAGGCTGCTTCGCCTGTTCTTCATTACCGCAGATGCTCAGCAGTTTTAACACAGAATCCTGTTCGGAATACACCCGCTGCAGACATAACGAGAGCATCGACCCCAAGGTCTCTACTTCGACCCGATTCTCCAGCTCCTGCTTCTGTCCGCAAATAAACACTAAATCGGCAATCGGCCCGTTATGGTCGTGCAAGGCCAACACATAGGTCTTGCCTAGTTTGAACAGCTTGGCCATCTGTTGACAGACTTTTTCAGGGACCTGACTGCCCGCCAGACTGCATAGGTGATCAAACTCAACAATCCCCTCGGCATCAAAGGCCTCTTTAATCTGCGGGTCAACGGTATACGCAGCCCCGGTCAGGGAAAAGCCGAATAGTTCCCCCGCTTTTTGTAGAGTCTCCTTTACCCCGGCAATAGCCCGGGTGGTAGTGTGTTCACCATAATCCGAGACTTCGTTCAGGGCAACAAAGCGGGCCCCGCTCAAAACCCGAAAAAGCTCGGCAATCTCCAAGTAATCTATCGAACGGTGACTGCACCTGGATAAACTCCGGGCGGCCTCGCGTATAAACTCCTGGGGCTGTTCAATCTTTTCAGAATCCATACTCCAATCTTCGCTGCTTTCCTGGCCGAAGTAAATACTGACGATTTATTTTAACAAATTTAGTTTCTTTAACTTCGGCCGAATCACAAAGGTACAATACCCGGCATAGGGGTGCTTCTCAAAGTAATGGTGATGATACTCTTCGGCGGGATAAAAAGTATCCAGAGGTTTCACCTCGGTAACCACAGGGCCCTCAAAATACCCCGATTCCTCCAGGGCCTGCTTCGACTCCTCCGCCGCTTTCCGCTGCTGCTCGTTATGGTACAGGATAATCGAGCGGTACTGTGAGCCTACATCGGCCCCCTGGCGGTTGACCGTCGTGGGGTCGTGGGCCTTCCAGAAGGCATTCAAGATATCATGGTAACTCAGCTTCTCCGGGTCAAAGCTAATCTGGACTACCTCGGCATGGCCGGTGGTCCCGGTGCTCACACTTTCGTAACTTGGCGAGTCGGTGCTGCCGCCGGCATAGCCGGGCACCACCGACTCAACCCCATCTAGGCGCTCAAAAATTGCCTCTAAACACCAAAAGCATCCGCCCCCGAGGGTTGCGTATTCTACTGCCATACAAATTCTCCTTTATGTATAAAATACAAAATTTTTTGAGTTCCGGCAGTAAATACCTTACTATTTTTTTAATCTATCAATAGGTTAATATCCTGCTTCAATGTCGGCCTCGAACAACAGTGAGCCGTCGCTCACAAAGCGGCGCAAATTCTCACAGGCTTGCTCTATTCCCTTCCCGGCAGCCTGGGCGGTAAAACCGGCGGCATGGGGCGAGTTCACTATAGAATCCATCCGGTGAATTGGGTAGTGCGAGGGGGCCCCCTCGGTTCCCTCCGGGGGATAGTTGTACCAACAGTCAATGGCGGCACCACCCAGACTACCCGATTTGAGGGCTTCGTACAGAGCCGTCTCATCCACAATTGACCCACGGCCGATATTTACCAAGAGCTTGCCCTGCATACGCTGCAATTCCGCCCTGCCCAGCAGTGCCTTAGTTGAATCGGTAGCCGGAAGGGCTACCACCAGCAGGTCGCACTGCTCAATTGCCTCGTCAATTGAGTAGACCATGGAATCGAAGCCCTCCGGGGGCTCCTGAACCCGGGTGCGCTTGTAACCGATTGTCTTTACCCGAAAGGCCTTTAAGAGCTGGGCGGTATATTTTCCTATCTCTCCGGTACCCAGAATAGCAGCTGTCTTTCCGTCTAGCGACTCCCAGGTATCTTCCAAACCCTTGCCTACCCAGAAGCCGTGCCAATGCTCCTCCCGCAAATCGTTGTGGAACTCTATAATGCGGCCGTAATAGGCCAGAATCATCGCCACCGTTCTTTCGGCCACATAGAAAGCGTTACCGTGGGAGTTGGCCACCCTCACCCCGCGCTTTCGCAGCAGGTCGAAGGGCAGGTGGTTTACCCCGGTAAAGGGCACTATCACTAAAGACAGCCTTTCCGCCCGTTCAAAGACCTCACGGGCTATTTTTCCGCCGATAATTACATCGGCCTCGGGGATATGCCGGTCCGCCTGGTTCAGGTCGGTGATAATTTCAAGGCTCGGAAACTCCTTCTGTATCGGCTCGAGAAACTCACGCCAGATTCGATTTACCTTTTGATAAAAGACGACTTTCATAGATCCTCCTAGTTTATGCGGTTATTTATGAAGTATAGGCTGTCCCGAAGCTTATTGAATTTTTTTCACACCGAAATTGAAGCAGCGCCCCGTTTTTACCCCTCTATATAGGTATACCACCTAAAAGGAGGATTAAGAGAATGATCACACCACCATTTTGTCCCTATAAGGAGTGCTCCCAGCACTTTGAAGCCGAGCACCGGCGAAATTGGTATAGGTGCTATGGACACCATTGTACAGAGGCTTTTGGGAAAGTTCAACGCTACCAATGCTTGGCCTGCAAGCGTACCTTCAGCGATCAGACCTTCAGCTTAAACTATTACGCGAAACGAGTTATATCCTACGAGCAGATATTCCGCCAGCTCAGGTCCACCGCCGGGATTCGCGATTTATCCCGCAATCTGGAAATTTCCCGCGGCTCGGTCGAAAACCGACTCTTTCGTATGGCTCACTGGGCCCTTGGCTTTCATGCCTTAAGCCGTCAGCATATGCACCTTAAGGAGGACCTGGTGGCCGACGGTTTTGAGGGCTACCTGCACAGCAGGTATTTTCCCCACCACCTGAATATTCTCATCGGCAAAGAAACCCAGTACTTCTACGCAATGGACTTTACCACCCTGCGCCGAAAGGGTCGTATGAGCCCTTCTCAAAAGCTTTTTCGGCGGTTTCTCGATCGTGTGTGCCGCCCCGATCCGAAGGGGATTGAAAAGTCGATGGCCAGGCTCGCCGAAGAGATTCTGCATCTGTTTGCAGGCCGTCATAAAACAGTTCTCAAGGTGTATACCGATGATCACCAGGCCTACCCGCGGGCTTTTCGCCGGCACAAAGCCTTTGCTCAGTTGCTTCGGCAGGGGAGTATCATCCACGATGCGGCAAAGGAACTGAACAGCCGGGGCCGGGTAAATAAACTGTTTGCTGTAAACTATATGGATAGGCAATTTCGAAAGGATATTGTCAATTATGTGCGCTACACGGTGAATACGGCCAGAAATGCAATGCTCTTTCTGGGCAGCCGGCTGCGTGTATCGGCTCCACCATAATTGCATAAAGCCCTACCGGGAGAACCACCCCAAGGCCGGGAAGTGGCACTGGAATCTAGCCGGGGTGAACGGTAATCTCGTAGCCCCGATGCTTGAGAGCCGCTTCGTGTGGAGACCCTTTGTCACATTTCTGGACCTTACTCCCGGGGAGAAGGGCTTATGGTTTCGCTTGTATCGTACTCCCCTCAAAAAGGGAAGGGAGTATCTTCCAAAATATGCATATAGCTGAAAGAGGACTTTAGGTTAATTATGTCCAACGCGGTAAGCGCCGATAAAATCAATAAGCTTCGGGACAGTCTATTGATGTTACCCTTTGATTACCGCCAGCGGCGAAAGCTCAACCAATATTTTTACCAGATCCCGCTGATGCCCCATTACATCGGAGATGTTCTTATAGGCCCCCGCCGCTTCATCCAGATCTTTGCTGCTGCGAAGGTTGTGAAGAATACCCTGACGGTCCATACGGCTGCGCTCTTTCTGCAGATCGAGGTTGCGCTGGGCAGCCTTCCGACCCATCACCCGTCCGGCCCCGTGGGAACAGGAACAAAAGCTCTCCGGATTACCGAGCCCTTCAACGATATAGCTGTTGGTCCCCTGGCTCCCCGGAACTATGCCGCACTGCCCCTTGCGGGCGGAGGTAGCCCCCTTGCGGTGGACTACCACCTCTTGCCCAAAATGCTGTTCGAGGGCTGCAAAATTGTGGTGAATATTTACCTCATCGCCAAAACTCACCCGCGAATAGTAACGCTTTACCACCGACTGCACCGTGTGCAGCATATGGGCCCGGGAGGCGGCGGCAAACTCCTGGGCAAACTGCATCGAGGCAAAATACTCATTCGCCGCCGGGCTGCCTAAAAACAGCGGTGCCAGCTGAATATCCGGCAGTTCCTCTTTCAGTTCTTCCTTCACCTGCGCTTTGGCTCGGCGGTAATACTCCTTGGCAATGGTATAGCCAAAGTTCCGACTGCCCGAGTGCAGCATTATCCACACCCGCCCATCACTGCCCTGCTGCAGCTCGATAAAGTGGTTCCCCCCGCCGAGGCTACCCAGCTGATAACGGGCCGAATCGAGCTCCTGCTGCACCACCGTGGTATGGGGAGCTTCCCCGAAGCCCTCCCACTGCTGGGGAGTTTTGTGGTGCTTAAAGCCCACCGGTATGAGCGCACGCAGGTCGTCCACTATTTTCTGCAGTTTGTCGTGGGAAACGCCCTCAAGGGAAGTCTGTACCGCGTTCATGCCGCAGCCGATATCCACTCCCACCGCATTGGGTATCACCGCATCTGTAGTTGCCAACACCCCGCCGATAGGCATGCCGAAGCCCTGGTGGGCATCGGGCATAAT
Organism: Spirochaetia bacterium; assembly: GCA_034520965.1. Taxonomy (GTDB): domain Bacteria; phylum Spirochaetota; class Spirochaetia; order DSM-16054; family Sediminispirochaetaceae; genus DSBN01. The sequence continues at coordinate 782,134 of JAXHMY010000001.1, forward strand.
GGCGATGTGGTGATAGGCGTAGGGTAAATTAGCTATATTCTTGGCTTGGGCCAGGGCGCCCTGTTCAAGTGTGTCGAGCCACAGCTTGATGGGAACCCCTTCCGTATGTATCTCAAACATTTCCTATAGTGGCAACCATAACCGCCTTAATCGTATGCATACGATTTTCCGCCTCGTCAAAGACCACCGAGTGGCGGCTGCGGAAAACTTCATCGGATACTTCCATCTCCTGCAAACCGAACTTCTCCTGGATTTCCTTGCCGATACTGGTTTCAGTGTCATGGAAGGCAGGCAGACAGTGCATAAAAACCACATCGTTGTTGCCGGTTTGCTTCAGCATGCTCATATCCACCCGGTACTTCTCAAGCAATTTTATGCGCTGTTCAAACTGCTCTTCCTCACCCATCGAAACCCATACGTCGGTGTACAACACGTCCGCGTCTTTTACCCCTAGGGCTATGTCGTCGGTAAACTCTATAGAAGCCCCGGATTCTTTGGCCACCTTCTGCATCTCGTCGACCAGCTCCTTGTCCGGCAGCAGCTCCGCGGGGGCTATTCCTACAAACTGCATCCCCAGTTTCGCAGCCCCTATCATGAGCGAACGGCCCATATTATTACGGGCATCGCCGATAAACACAAATTTCACCTTATTCAGAGGTTTGTTCACCGATTCACGTACCGTCAAAAAGTCGGCTAATATTTGGGTCGGGTGATACTGATCGGTCAAACCGTTCCATACCGGCACCCCGGAGTACTTGGCCAGCATCTCCACCGTCTCCTGCTTAAACCCGCGAAACTCAATTCCATCGTAGTATCGTCCCAGTACTCCGGCGGTATCCTCAACGGACTCCTTCTTGCCCATTTGACTGTTGGTTAAAAAGGTGACCTTCGCGCCCTCATCATAGGCCGCCACCTCAAAGGCGCAGCGGGTTCTGGTAGAAGCCTTTTCAAACAGCAGGACAATGTTCTTTCCATCCAGCAGGTTCCCTTTCAGTCCCGCCCGCTTTTTCCGTTTAAGGTCCTCGGATAGGTCCAGTAGATACAAAATTTCCTCTCGGCTATAGTCCTTCAAGCTTAACAGACTGCGCCGCCTCAAATTTACCGGCATAATCAACCTCCCTTGTTATATCTATATTGAGTCCCGCAACAGGGGCATACTCATACAGCGCGGACCACCGCGTCCGCGCACCAGTTCGGATCCTTCAATCTCCACCACTTCAATACCGTTTTCTAGCAGAGTCCTGTTCGAGGCGGTATTGCGATCATAGGTCATTACCTTCCCCGGAGCCAAGGCCAGGGTATTGGTGCTGTCGTTCCACTGCTCCCGGGCAGCGGTTAAATCATCATCTCCTCCGCTCTCGATCAATCGTACCGCCGAAAGCTGCAGCGCATCCTTCAAGGCCTCTTCCAAGCTGTCGAGAGGATGGACCAGGACTACACCGCCGCTGCCGGGCTCCAACTTAAACACCGAGACTTTTCGGCGAATCTCCGGAAAAACTGAAAAAGCATCGTGGTCTACCATGGTAAACACAGTATCAAGATGCATATATTCCCGCCGGAAGGGTATCTGGATTACCAGCACCTGGCTGTAGCCTCCTGCAAACAGGCGCTGGGCCAAGCGTTCAATACCTTCGGTACTGGTTCGCTGGCTGCAGCCGACGGCTACCGTATGCGTGTTTAATACAAGGATATCCCCGCCTTCTATAGTATCAAGGTCGGAGTAATGATACCACAGGGTCAACGGGCTTTCATTAAATTTCGGATGGTGACGATAGATTGCAGACAAGAGGCGTGTCTCCCGCATTCTGGCCGGGGCCTTCATTGCATTAATTGCAAGACCGGTCCCTATAATCGCCCCTGGGTCACGGGCAAAGTAGAGGTTGGTCAGGGGGTTGATATAGAAGGGGTGGGCATCCTTTACAAAATGAGCTAAGCGGCTCCCGTCGGCGGGATGCAGATCCTGCTTGCGCAGTCCGGTGATCATCACATCGACAAAGCGGTGGCCCTCCAAAGCTTCCAGGTACTCCACAAGGTCGTGCCTGAGCTCTTGATCGCCAATCCGGCATTCGGCAACCACCTCTTCGGTAAGCTCATTACGGACCTCCGGCTGCCGGCAGACATCCTCCAGCAGGTCGCGGTAGTACCACACTTCCGCCCCATGGCTGCGGAGGGACTCCGCAAAGGCATCGTGCTCTTCCTGAATCTTTTTTAACCACGGGATGTCTTCAAACAGCATCTCCAGCAAGTAGCGCGGGGTAAGCTGTTCAAGCTCGCTTCCCGGCCGATGCAGCAGTACCCGTTTCAAGCTTCCTATCTCTGATTGAACTTCAAACTTCATACCCCATTTATACACCTTTTGCCCGTTAATTGCGACCTTTATAATACTGCAGTTTTTTGTAATGGGACTTGAAGAAAAGCAAAAGCTGCACTACCTTCTTACCCATGAAAAGAATAATATTTGCACTTTGTGCTGCACTCTTATTAGTTCCATTGTCTGCGGCGGCGGAACAGCCCGCTTTCTCCGATACTCTCGCTTCAATGGAAGCGCTGTTCACCTCGGACACCCTGTCACAGCTGGAGGAAAACCGCAACGATGGGAAGGCGGGGTTCAACCGCTTTTTTACCTCCGACGGTCGGGCGACCCACCTTCCGGGGGTAGATATTGCGGGAGACCTCATTCAGGCGGCTTATTCGGTCGACTATGCCGTCGGGGTGGAATCTTTGTACCTGATTCCCTGGCAGGATGTCAGTCCCAGGCTCACTAAGCTGTCCCGGCAGGAGTTTCGTCTGGAAATATACAACACCCTCCGTAAAATCAGCAGCCTGGAAGGCATTGAATATTATTCGGCCTCCCGCGAGCGAATGCGCACGCTCTTCGCCGAAAGCTGGGCTATCAATAATCCCGAGGACCAAAAGAAGCTTGACGATCCCCTGGTCAGCAGCATTCCCGAAGAGGATAGCATCTATATCCATCAAAAGGACCTTACCTTCGGGAAAAATATTTCCGAGGTTCATTACCAGAGTTCGGGTGACTATTTCCGCATGAATATTGTGAACCTTACTAGCATGACCTACATGTTTTTCCCGGTAGTCGGGAAGGAGAACATGTCGATGCAGTTGTTAATTGTACCCGTTCAGGAGGGAATTGCCTTCTACGGTCTTAATACGGTGGATGTAATGAAGCTCAAGATATTCTACGATAAAATGCGCGACTCATTCACCAATAGAATGGTCGCGCTGTACAATTGGTTCCTTACCGAGCTGCAGTAAACTCTAACACTCACTGTGGCCACAGGAGTGGCACTTTTTACAGCCTTCAATAAACATAAAGGTAGCATTTCCACAGACCGGACATATATCGGCGGTCGGCTCGTTGAATGAAAGGGAGAACTGCTTCTTTTCGTTCTCCTCCTCTTCATCGGGCAGCACCGGGTAGTTGTAATCTTCTACTGGTCCTTTCCGATGTGCTCTTCGATCGCCTGAGCTATGGCGTCGGGCAGACTCATTACCCGGTTTTTACCGAATCCTCGCTGCCGTCCGCTGCCGATACTACGCAGCTGGGCAATGATATTCTCCGCCCGCTCTTCCGGGTTCATCGGGCTCGGCATCCGCAGGATAAGGCTAATTAAACGCCCTAGACCCTCGGCATCCGCCGAAACGTCCGAGCCGACTTTGGCTACATTGATAAAGATCTCAAAGGGCTCGTTGTTATTGGCACCATCGGAGTTTACAGTAATGTAGGCGGTTCCTATGGGAGAAAGCACGTCTGGCGCAGGATACCGTGCAGTACGGTCGGACGCACCCGTGAGCGGATCTGTTCCGGTTCAGGGGCCGGTGCTGCCTCCGTTTTAGACTCATCCTCTGTTTTCAGATTCAGAACCTGCTCATCACGTGAGCCGTCACGGTAAATCGTGCCGCCCTTACAGCCCAAGTCGTACATCAGCTCGTACAGCTCTTTGGTCTGTTCTACCGTATAATGGCTCGGCATATTGCTGGTTTTAGAAATGCTGGAGTCGACCCAGCGCTGAATAGCACCCTGAACACGTACATGCTCTTCCGGAGTAAGATCCATGGCCGATACAAAATAGTCGGGCAGAGGCTCATTTTCATTCTCCTTCAGCCAATCGTTATATACATCTACCCGTTCGGTATGAGAGCCCATTCTGCCTCGCCGTTCCCACTCCCAAAAGTAGTACGGCTCTATTCCGGTGGAAGTACCCACCATAGTTCCGGTTGTACCGGTGGGCGCCTGGGTTAATAGGGTTACGTTACGAATTCCCTGGTCCTTTACCGCCTTTCGCACTTCCCCGCTCATACCCTGCATGAAGCCGCTCTCCAGAAACTTATCCGCATCAAAATAGGCAAAACTGCCCTTTTCCGCCGCGTACTCCGCACTGGCCAGGTAGGATTGCTCGGCAATAAACTTGAACAGTGTGTCCAGGAATTTCTCCGATTCAGCCCCGCCGTAACGAATCTTCAGGCGAATCATCATTTCGGCCAGACCCATGGTGCCCAAACCGATACGCCGTTCGGACTGCTGCTGTATCCGGTTGGCCTCGAAGAAGTAAGGGGTGTTGTCGATAACATCATCCAGAAAGCGAACCGCATAACGGACCGTTTGGCCCAGGGTGTCCCAATCAACCTTGCCCTGCTTTACAAAGCGGGCTAAATTCACAGCCCCTAAGTTACACACGCCCCAGGGAGGCAGTCCCTGTTCCCCACAGGGGTTGGTACAATTTATTTTTGCGTAGTAGTAACTGTTGCTCAGGGCGTTGTAGCGGTCAACAAAAAAGATCCCCGGTTCGGCACTGGCCCAGGCACTCTCGATGATGCTGGTCCATATATCCCGGGCTTTCACCGATTTGTATTTAGTTACCCCTTTCCCCCGGGCACGCCACGCTTCAAGGTCTCCGTCCCAAAGCTCATCGTAGTCGGGATCGCTCACATCCGGAAACACCAGTTCCCACATACCGTCGCTTTTTACCGCCTGCATAAAGTCGTCGGTAATTCCGACACTTATATTGGCATTGGTAATTCGGCCGGCCAGACGTTTGCTGTTGACGAACTCCAGAATATCGGGATGCCATATATTGAGGATCAGCATCAGCGCGCCGCGCCGGCTGCCCCCCTGTTCGATTAATCCGGTTACAAAACTGTACAGTCCGCCCCAGGAGACCGAACCGCTGGAACGTCCGTTTACCCCTTTTACATACGCATGATGGGGGCGCAGACTGGAGAGGTTGATACCTACCCCGCCGCCCCGGGACATAATCTCTGTCATATGGGTGAGAGTCTCCATAATGCCGCCGCGGCTGTCTTTTGGAGAGGGAATTACATAGCAGTTATAGTAGGTGAGTCTCTGTTCGGTACCGGCTCCGGTAAGGATACGTCCACCTGGGACAAAGCGCCAGTCCTGCAGAAGCCATTCAAAGCGCTTACGCCACTCCTCCCGAACTTCCTCTTTTTCCTCTTCGGCAATACCCCGGGCTACCCGTGCAATCATCTGGGCCGGATCGGTTTCTACCGGCTTATCTACATGCTCCAACGGCGTGGTAAACTCAGTATCGTCCTCAAGCTTTACATTTACCTCCCCGTCATTGACCGCAGCAATGCTGCCTATCTCTCGCTGCCCTGTATCTGCATTGGTCATTACCACAACTGTATCACCCACTGATAAGCTGCCCTTTTGACCATCCTTAAGAGCATAACGATCCAGAAATATTTTACGGCCCAATGGTTTCAACGAGTTCTTTCCTGCCTGTGCCACAACTCCCTCCCAGTTTTTTGAGACTTTACGGCTGTACATGCATGGCTTACATGCCCAGTCTATACAGCCGCAAGGCCTCCCTCTACAATACTCATTTCAAAATCATAATTCAAGGCAGCAGGCATAATTTAGAATTGCGCTCCCCATTCTTTTGTTGTATTCTAGGCCACTGTGAAAAGAGAAAGCTTCAACCCTAATACCCTGTATGTCCTCGCCGCCCTCCTGCTTAGTATAGGCTCCCTTTTTACGGAGTTCGTCCTTGCAGGTACTGTATATGCCCGGATTGCATGGTATGTAGACTTCATTATCATGGCCTTGCTGATGGCCGAAATCATTTCGGATGCCCGCAGAGCGGCCAACCTGCAGGAGTACCTTAGGCGCAATATCCCCACTCTACTGTTTTTCGGGGCTTTCCTGTTGCTTTTTCTATACAGTAAAGTAACTTACGTGCTTATAGAGCAAAAGCGGATCGAGGATGTCTCGCGGGGAATAATAGTAGTTAGAAATACATTTATGCTGCTGAAGGTTTTCAGCCGTCTTAGGCGCCTCTCTTCTTTCTTCGAAAGTATTGCTACCCAGCCTGCGCAAACCATTCTCTTCAGCTTTCAGATGGTGATTCTGGGGGGTACACTTTTGCTGATGCTGCCCTTTACCACCACCACCGGGGAAGGGCTACCCTTTATTGACGCACTTTTTACCGCTACCTCGGCGGTGTGTGTAACCGGACTAATTGTCGTCGACACTGCAACCGCTTTTACTCTATGGGGACAGCTAATTATTTTAGTCCTTATTCAGATAGGCGGACTAAGTATAATGATAATCTCCTACTTCACTCTGTTTTCGATTCGGCAAAAGGTCTCGGTGCAGGACAAGCTGCTGCTGAGCTACATGTTAAGCGAGCAGAATATGAGCGCCCTGTCGAAACGAGTCAAAACAATCATCTACTCCACCTTTGCTATCGAGGCGATAGGAGCCCTTGTTCTATCCCTGGGCTTTCATACCACCACCACAGACTGGCATTCTACCCTGTTACACTCGGTCTTTCATGCGGTGTCGGCATTCTGTAACGCCGGTTTTGCCCTATTCAGCGACAGTTTAGAAGGCTTTGCCGACAAGCCGCTGATTACACTAACCGTCGCTGTTTTAATAATTCTAGGCGGCATTAGTTTTGCAGTACTCACCGACTTTTACTCTATCCTCGGCAGCCGGATCAAGGCGTTGCTCAGGCCGACGTTCAAGATCAAGCGCCAAGTTTCACTGAACACGTATGTGGTCATAATTGCAACACCGGTACTACTAATTGCAGGAATGCTGTTGTTCTACGGGCTGGAACATACGAATACCCTGGCTGAACTTCCCCTAGGCAGACAGTACCTGGCGGCCTTTTTTCAATCGGTCACCCTGCGTACTGCAGGCTTCAATACGATTCCCATTGGGGCACTTCAGCGGGTGACCCTCCTAAGCCTAATCCCCTTTATGTTCATTGGTGCGGCCACCGGGAGTACTGCCGGCGGAATTAAGATTAACAATGTGGCGGTAATGTATGCCTACCTGAAATCGCTGGTACAAGGACAAGACTCAATCCTGCTGCGTGGCTACTCGCTGAGCCGCAGTCAGGTAAATAAGGCCTTTCTGGTTCTGTTTTTCGGTATTCTTGCCCTCTCCCTCAGCACCATCGTTCTTAGTGCAAGCGAGACCGCGCCGCTTGAGGAGTTGTTGTTTGAAGCTGTATCAGCCTTTGGAACGGTAGGTTTGTCGACCGGAATCACCGGAATGCTCAGCTTGACAGGTAAAATAGTTATTATATTTTTAATGTTTATAGGGCGGCTGGGGCCTCTGACCATACTGGCCGCCGCTTCGCAGCCGGAAAAAAGCGTGCAGATCGCCTATCCGCGCGGAAATATACTGCTATAAGGAGATAACTAATTATGGATAAAGTGTTTGCGGTCATCGGGCTCGGCAGCTTCGGACGTCAGCTCTGTTCCACCTTTATTGAACGGGGAGCTTCGGTAATTGCCCTGGACAACCAGGCCGAACTAATCGACAAGGTAAAGGATGAAGTAACCCAGGCCATTCGGGTTGATTCCACCGACAATGAATCCCTTGCTCAGGTCCCTTTTGAGGATGTGCAGACTGCGATAATAGCAATTGGTGAGAATATCGAAGCCAGCATCTTGACCACTGCTCTGTTAAAGCGCAAGGGCGTACCCTACATTCTGGCCCGGGCAGTATCCGAGCTGCACACACAAGTGCTGCGGCAGGTAGGGGCCGACGAGGTGGTGAACCTTGAAATAGATGAAGGGATAAAAATAGCCCAACGCCTGGCGGCCCCGGATATTTCGGACCGCTTTCAAATTGGCAGCGCCTTAAGCCTGGTAGAGATGAAACCGCCTAAGGCTATCCAAGACAAACAGCTGCACAGCCTCGATCTGAGAAATCGTTACCGAATCAGCATCGTGGCCATTTACCGCAGTACACACTCGGTAGATGAGGTAGGTAATCCGGTAAAAGAACAGACAGTTCTGTTTCCCGATCCCGGTACGGTGCTGGGGGAGCAAGATTCAATTTTGATAGTTGGAAAAAACGAAGATATCGATAAATTCAGGGAGCTGTAAAATGGTATTCGTCCCGCGTTTTCTTTTACATTTATTTGCCCTAATCTCCGGTACGGCTATTACTCTGCTGGGGCTGCTGGGCTACTTTACCTTCTCCCGGCAGACAGTCTATACGGCGCTGCAGGCCAAGCTCACCGCCGAGTGGTTCCTGTTCGGCGCCCTTTTATCGCTGCTGCTATTGGGAATCATCAGTGCCCGCATTATAGTTGTGCGCCGCAGAGTCCCACAAGAGTTGCAACGCATTCAAACAATGAGTTCCTACATTTCACTCTCGAGCCAATTAAATTCTAAACGCCTCTACGAACTTGGCCCGCCCCTGGCAGAGCTATTTAAGCGAGTCACTTCCATCAATGAAAAACAGTCCCTTAAAATGAGTGCCCAGCACGCACTCACCTCTTTTCTCTGCTCCAACATTAATGCAGCGCTGCTGATAAGCGATATCACCGGTAAGATTGTGTATGTGAGCATAATATACGAAGAGGAGTACAAGACAGAACGAGCCAATCTGCTTGACAAAAATATAGAGAACCTGATACCCAACCTGTTTATGCACGAGGTCATCGCCAACATAGAAAAACAGCACACCTACAAAAAAGAAAAACAGGACGATCTGAATTTTCGGGTATACCCAATCTACAACCACTCATCGCAAATAACCTATTTCGTCTTCGATGTAGGGGGCACCACCGATTTCACCTCTACTTCAGGTACAGGACCCCACTCCACATCACTTGCCCACAAGGAAGAGAACTTCTCCAATCGCTTCTCCGGCAGATTGAAGAACTTCAGAAATTTGTGGAACTATACAAAATAGTGAGGTTGCCTACTACGTAGAGCAAGTAAGAGAGAGCCAGTGTTTTCCTTCCTCAGCGATTCTATAATTTGGAAGTCTTATGACTTCCAAATTAAATTCGCATCAAGTTGTTTAAATTTTATATATCTTAACTTTTGGAGGCATCTCACTTGGATAGTGTAATTACACTATCCAAATTGAGAATTGCTGTTCTTTCCTTTACCGGCTTGATTCAATCTGCTAAGATTACCCAAGTTTGTACCTGTGAATAAGGAGAGGTGGATGGAAAAAAATAAAATGCAGCCGGCGAAACCTGCACAAGAGTTTATGCACAACCGTTCCATGACCGCAGCCCAGGTAGATATGGACCAGAGTGTGCAGTTTTTCCTTTCGGAGATGGAAAAGGGGCTCGCAGGCTCCGACTCATCGCTGCATATGACATCCCACTTACCTAAACTCTCAAGGAAATCTTCCCCTCAATACCCCGGTAATAGTTTTAGATGCGGGGGGGACTAACTTTCGGGTTGCCCAAGTACAATTTAGCTCCGAAGGCAAGGCTCTTATTGAAAAATTTCAGAAGTTTTCAATGCCCGGTTCGCAAGGGTATATTAAACGGAATGAGTTTTTTGATACCATCGTAGGCTATATGAAGGAGGTCCTCGACTCCTGGAGCGGTGATACTCCTCCCCACATAGGTTTCTGTTTCTCCTATCCCACCGAAATCACCCCCGACAAAGACGGCAAATTGCTTCATTTTTCGAAAGAAATAAACGCCCACGAAGTTGAGAGCGAGCTGATTGGAGCCAACCTCAACCAAGCCCTCACCCGGCAAGGATACGCTCCTCCGGCGGGAATAGTGCTGCTGAACGACACTGTGGCAACCCTGCTGGCCGGAAAATCAGCCTCCGCCGAACATCTATATAGCGCCTTCATCGGGTTTATTCTAGGCACCGGGACCAACAGCGCGTACGTAGAGCAGAATCGAAATATCGGCAAGCTTCCCCAGAATATAGGCTTCGAGTCTCAAATAATTAATATGGAATCCGGCGCATTCAATAAGCTTTCCGGAGGAACCATCGACGAAAATTTCGATCAAACTACCAAGCGACCGGGATTTTACCGCTTTGAAAAAATGATTTCCGGAGCTTACCTTGGGCCGCTTGCCAGCCGAGTGCTTGAAGAAGCAGTCGAGGCGGGACTGTTTACCCCCAACACCGCAGCGGAGATAAAGACTATACTGCCACTGGATACGGTTATCACGGACCAGTTTCTCCACAATCCCTATTCCAAGGACAACCCCCTGGCACAAGCCTGCAGTCACAGTGACGACCGAAGTATCTGCTTTTGCCTACTTGATACGGTTATAGAACGGGCCGCAAAGCTGGCGGCAGTAAATCTTTCGGCTACCATTCTAAAGGGAGATGCGGGGACCGACCCTGCATGTCCGGTAGCAGTATGCGCAGACGGTACTACCTTTTTCAAAACCAAAGACCTTATGTTCCGAACCCGTTACTACCTGAAGCAATATCTGGAAAGCCGGCACGGTCGCTACATTGAAATTCTCCACCATGATGATGCCCCCATTATTGGAGCAGCGGTTGCGGCTCTTCTGAATCTGTAATAATAGCGTATACGGCAGCGATTCGCATCAATTTGTTTGCAAAATTTTATATCTCAACCGTTGCAAAATTATTACAGAAACTAATACTTGGCATCTGCATACGGCGTTGGTCCATTATAATACACAGCAAAAACCATATTCTGAGAGGACAAGTGTATTAAGGAGGCACTATGGCTAAACTTGATCCAACCAAGATGAAAGATTGGGAAATTGCAGCTGAGGCTGAAAAAGAGATGCATCGAATTTACGACATTGCCGATAAATTCGGTATCAAAGAGGAAGAGCTACTTCCATACGGACACTACCTGGGTAAAGTTGATTACCGCAAGGTACTTGACCGAGTAGGAGACCGTCCGAACGGAAAATATATCGATGTGACGGCAATCACTCCCACCCCACTCGGTGAAGGGAAAACAACCACCACCCTTGGCCTGGTGCAGGGACTCGGAGCGATCGGCAAGAGTGTATCCGGTGCAATTCGTCAGCCCTCGGGCGGCCCTACCTTTAACATCAAGGGTTCGGCTGCGGGAGGCGGACTTGCCCAGGCGGTACCTTTGACCGACTTCAGCCTAGGACTCACCGGAGATATCGATGCAATCACTAACGCCCACAACCTGGGAATGGTTGCTCTTACCTCGCGCCTGCAGCACGAGTTCAACTACGGCGACAAAACCCTGGAAAAGAAAAACTTGAAGCGGCTAAACATCGACCCCAACAATCCGGCGGTTGGATGGGTAATCGACTTTTCAGCTCAAGCCCTGCGTGAGATTATAATCGGTATGGGTGGAAAGATGGACGGTTTCATGATGAAGTCCGGCTTCCAAATTACCGTTTCCTCCGAACTAATGGCTATACTATCGGTTGCCCGCGATCTTAAAGATATGCGTGCCCGAATTGCAAAGATGGCCCTTGGCTACAACAAGAAGGGTGACCCGGTAACCGCGGGCGACCTGGAAGTTGACGGTGCAATGACGGCTCTGATGGTGAAGGCGATCAATCCGACCCTTATGCAGACCATCGAAGGACAACCCATGCTGGTACATGCCGGCCCCTTCGCAAACATTGCCATCGGACAGTCTTCAATTATAGCCGACCGGGTTGGCCTCAAATTGGCCGACTACCACGTAACCGAAAGCGGTTTTGGCGCGGATATCGGCTTTGAGAAGTTCTGGAACCTGAAATCGCGGCAATCCGGCCTCACTCCAAACGCGGCAGTAATTGTTGCCACCGTCCGCGCCCTTAAAATGCACGGCGGCGGACCTAAGGTAGCCCCCGGCAAGCCCCTGGATGAGATGTACAGCCAGAACCATCCGGAGCTGGTCGAGAAGGGCGCTGAAAACCTGGTTGCCCACATCGAAACCGTCAAGAAAAGCGGCATTTCGCCGGTTGTATGTATTAACCATTTCTACACCGACAACGATGAGGAAATTGCAGCTATCAAGCGGACAGCAGAGGCAGCCGGAGCCCGGGTCGCAGTGTCGAAACACTGGGAAAAGGGCGGCGAAGGTGCCCGTGAACTGGCGGAGGTAGTAACCGAAGCCTGCGAGGAAACTCACGAGTTTAAGTTCCTCTATGATGAGACCACTTCCCAGAAAAAGCGCATCGAACTTATCGCAAAAGAGGTATACGGTGCCGACGGAGTCGAATACACTCCCGAGGCCGAGGCCAAGCTTAAAAAGGTTCAGGATAATCCTGAACTTGCCAATATGGGCATCTGTATGGCAAAAACACAGCTTAGTCTCTCCCACGATCCTGAACTAAAGGGCCGACCAAAAGGCTGGACCCTGCCGATTAAAGACGTGTATGTCTACCAGGGAGCTGAATTGATAGTCCCGGTAGCCGGCGGCATTAAATTGATGCCGGGAACCGCCTCTGATCCGGCCTATCGTCAAATTGATGTAGATACAGAAACCGGTTCGGTAACCGGGCTGTTCTAGTAAAAATTAAAAACAGTCGGCCGTCTAAACTGAAAAGTCTAGGCGGCTTTTTTTTAATGCAGGATGCCAGGGGCATGATGGATTTGATTTCATTATTTTAACAATTTAAGTATGCTATGCCTTCACACACAGCTCGTTTCATTATATAAACAAATTTAACTAAATTTTACATATAACTATTGACACTATGTAGAAATTCTAACATTATGTTATCAATAAAACATATTGTTTTATTTCAATACTTTTTCTACTGAGAGGTTGGTGTATGGAACGTATACCCGTTGCAATTTTAGGAGCTACCGGAACTGTCGGGCAGAAGTTTATTACTCTTCTGCACGAGCACCCCTATTTTACCATTCGCGAATTGGTCGCATCTCCCCGGAACGAAGGTAAAACCTACCGAGAAGCCTGTGCCTGGAAACAGAACACAGCCATTCCAAGCGAAATAGCTTCTATGAAATTGAAAACCACAGCTACACCTCTTACAAGCACCATTTTATTCTCCGGCCTTGATTCTTCAGTAGCCGGTGAGGTAGAGAGCAGTTATGCCGACCAGGGGCATATTATCATAAGTAACTCAAAGAACCATCGGATGGACCCCACAGTTCCTCTGGTAATTCCAGAGATAAATCCAGATCACTTCGCTCTGTTGGCCGATCAACGCTGGAAGGGAGCGGTAATCACAAACTCCAATTGCTCTACCATGTTCCTGGCAATGGCACTTGCCCCTATCGAAGAGACCTTCGGTATTACCGCCGTGCAAGTAAGCACTATGCAGGCAATTTCAGGCTCCGGTTATCCGGGAGTACCCTCGTACGACATAATAGGGAATGTTATTCCGTATATAAGTGGTGAAGAAGAGAAGATGGAAGAGGAAACCCAAAAAATTCTGGGAACCCTTGTAGACAACCGTATTCAGGATGCCGAATTCGCCGTCAGCGCGCAATGCAACCGGGTACCGGTGGTAGATGGACATACCGAAACTATCTCTATCGGCCTGCGTGAAAAGGCCACCCCCGAAGAAGTGAGCCGGGTTATGGCCGCCTTCCGCGGAATGCCGCAAAAGCTGCAGCTGCCCTCGGCACCACCCCAGCCGCTCTTACTGATGGAAGAAGCCGACCGGCCACAGCCGGCACGGGATGTGTGGCTTGAAAATGGTATGGCAACCTTGGTCGGCCGCATCCGCACCTGCCCGGTATTGGACATCCGGATGGTAGTACTGGGGCATAATACAGTCAGAGGAGCTGCCGGAGCTGCGGTCCTGAATGCAGAGGCCCTGTATAAGCTTGGACTCTTAGGAGAAACCCCCGCCCAGGGCGTCGATATGCTGCAGTTTAAGCAAAGAGCCGCCGCTCTGCATGAGACCCACGCGCTTATCGGCCAACGATAGCCCATTCAATACAAGAAGGCCGCTGGAATTATCCAGCGGCCTTTTATCTTTTACAAAGTGCACCTACAGTAACGACTGAGTAAACGACAGGGCCTAGTAGCCCATATCCAGCATTGCATCGGCGACCTTCTTGAAGCCGGCTATGTTGGCGCCCTTCGGATAATTCACATATCCGTCTTCAGTTCCTTCTTTTATGCATGCATCATGGATGTTGCCCATAATCTGCTTCAACTTCTCATCAACCTCTTCCTCGGGCCAGGAGAGTTTCATTGAGTTCTGTGACATCTCAAGACCGGACACCGCAACTCCGCCGGCATTGGCGGCTTTACCCGGTCCGAAGGGAATTTTGGCTGCCAGAATTTTTTCTACCGCATCGGCGGTGCAGCCCATGTTGGAGGTTTCCACTACGTACTTTACCCCGTTGTTGATAAGCAGATCCGCATCCTCAGCGGTTAGCTCGTTCTGAATTGCACAGGGGAAGGCCATGTCAACCTTCACTTCCCAGGGCCTCTTGTTCGGTACAAACTTTGCACCAAACTTCTCGGCATAGGGGGCAACCACATCGTTATTGCTGGCCCGCAGCTCAAGCATGTAGTCCCATTTCTCCTGAGTATTCACTCCATCTTCGTCCAGAACGTATCCATCCGGGCCGGAGATAGTAACCACTTTGGCACCTAACTGGGTGGCCTTTATACAGGCACCCCAGGCGACATTTCCAAAACCGGATACGGAGATTCGTTTATCCTTGAGGGTATCATTGTGGGCTTCTACCATATTTTTTGCAAAATAGAGGGCACCGAAGCCGGTAGCTTCCGGACGAATTACCGATCCGCCCCAGTTGCGGCCCTTTCCGGTGAGTATGCCGGTATTTTCAATTTGGAGGCGTTTGTAGGCACCATAAAGAAACCCAATTTCCCGGCCGCCCACACCAATGTCGCCGGCGGGTACATCGGTTTCCGGACCGATGTAGCGGTGCAGCTCGGTCATAAAGGAACGGCAAAATCGCATAATCTCGTTGTCTGATTTACCCTTTGGGTTAAAATCTGAACCGCCCTTTCCGCCGCCCATCGGCAGAGTTGTAAGGCTATTCTTGAAAATCTGCTCGAATCCCAGAAACTTCAGTCCCCCCAGGGTTACGCTGGGGTGGAATCGCAGACCACCCTTGTAAGGGCCTAGGGCATTGTTGAACTGGACTCTGTAGGCACGGTTTACGTGAACCTGCCCATCATCATCTTCCCATTCTACTTTAAACTGAATAACCCTATCCGGTTCAGTGATACGCTCAAGAATTTTCGCATTTACATAGGCTGGATTCTCATTGACCGTATCAATGATTGTTTCAACTACCTCCTTTGTCGCCTGAATAAATTCAGGTTCAGAAGGGTTTTTTCTTTCAATCTCTGCCATAAACTGATCTAAATTATACATAGTTTCCTCCGTCAAATCGTATACCGGTAAATTTTGTACTATTACTTTATCCCGAATTTATTGGGCCGTCAAGTTTTTTCGTAAAGATAATTCTGTAATTTTACTTTTTCCGCAATTTTAGTTATCTAAATCGTATTTTTACTCAATATTTAAGATAATGGAAACTGTAAACATAATATGTTATACTTACATTGAATCCCAGGGCTATGGAGAGATCAATGGACGAACTACACAGCAGTACCGACAACTACTATTTTAAAGAGACCTCCTTTAAACAACTTATGGCTAACAGGGTTGGTGATATTCTATTAGTCTGCAGTGAATACGATAAGTTTATGCTGGAAGAGGACGGACGCATCGACGAGCTGCTTTTCCAGGAGTACGTGGCTTTGAACCTGCGCTACCCTCCCAAATTCACCCAAGTGTCCAACGCCCATGATGCCTTCGATATGCTCCAAAAGCGTTCATTCGACTTAATAATCACCATGCTTAACATCGGAGACGTAAACGCAATCGATCTTGCCAAAAGGATAAAGGAAACCTATCCCTCAAAACCGATTATTGTACTTACTCCCATCTCTACCCGTGAAACCTTAATTAAACTGCGTAACACCGACCTTAGTTCCATTGACTACGTCTTTTCCTGGCAGGGCAACCCAAATATTCTGCTGGCAATGGTAAAGCTGGTCGAGGACCGTATGAACGTCGCCTACGATGTAAATACCGTCGGGGTCCAGACTGTAGTACTGGTTGAAGATTCGGTACGCTATTACTCCAGCTACTTGCCGATGATCTACCGAACCCTTTTTCGCCAAGCCCGCTGCCTAATGACCGAAGGGCTGAACGAGTGGCAGCAAACAATGCGTATGCGCGGGCGGCCTAAGATTCTTCTAGCCCGAACCTACGAAGAAGCACTTAAGCTGTACAGTACGTATAAACACAATTTACTGGGAATTATCTCCGATATCACCTATAGGAAGGGCGGCGAAATGGACAAGCATGCCGGCCTAAAGCTGTGCGAACACATTAGAAGCGAGAACAAGGAACTCCCGATACTTATCCAGTCCAGTCACCTGGACCATGAACCCGATGCGCTCAGCTACAATGCTTCCTTTATCTATAAGCACTCAAAAACCCTGCTCAAAGAGTTAAAAGAGTATATACGTCTCAACTACGGCTTTGGTGATTTCGTATTTCGCGATCCTGTTACTCTGGCGCCGATTATGCGGGCCCATGACTTGTGGAACCTGCAGCATCGACTTATGGAAGTACCCGACGAATCGCTCAAGTTTCATATAGAAAACAACGATATATCCAAGTGGCTGAAAGCCAGGGCCCTGTTTACCCTGGCAAACTACCTGCGTCCAAAGCAGCTGAGTGATTTTAAAGATGTACAAGAGGCCAAAGAGTTTATTGTAAATGCAATTAAGGATTTTAGAATACAGGAGGGACGCGGTACGATTGCCGAGTTCCAGCGGGACCGCTTCGATGAGATCTCCTTTTTCAGCCGTATCGGTTCCGGGTCGCTGGGCGGAAAGGGCCGCGGCTTGGCTTTTATCGACCTGCAGCTGAAGCACAAACGGATCTCCTATAAGTATCCGGGAGTAGTGGTCACAATCCCGCGTACCGTGGTGCTCACTACCCAGGTGTTTGATGATTTCATGGAGGCGAACTCCCTGTATGAGGTTGCTCTGACTGAGCGTAGTGATAAAGAGCTGCTCGAAGCCTTTCTTGAGGCACACCTGCCTCAGAGGTTGAACGAAGATCTGGCTGCAATACTGGGGGTGGTTACCAAGCCGCTTGCAGTTCGCTCATCAAGTCTGCTGGAAGACTCCCATTACCAGCCCTTTGCCGGAATCTACGACACCTTTATGCTGCCGAACAATCATAACCAGTTTGAACACCGCTTTCAAGACCTCTCAAACGCAGTAAAAAGCGTGTTTGCCTCCACCTACTACAAGGGCAGCAAAGATTATATGCGCGCCACTGGAAATATGGTTGAAGAAGAAAAAATGGGCGTCATAATACAGGAGATCACCGGCCAAGTGTACGACAAGCTCTGTTATCCCAACATCTCGGGAGTTGCCCGATCACTGAACTTTTATCCGGTGGAGAATGAAAAACCCGACGGCGGAATTGCAAATATTGCCTTTGGCTTGGGAAAAACGGTGGTGGACGGAGGAGTTTCCCTGCGCTTCTCCCCGAGTTCGCCCAAAAAAATTATGCAACTCTCCTCTATCGATTCGGCATTAAAGGAAACCCAGAAGGAGTTCTATGCGGTTGATATGTCTCCGGACAGCTTTTGCGCCAGGAGTTTCGACGGGGCCTGTATCCAGCGCCACGATATTTCCGAGGCAGAAGGCCACGGCTCATTAAAATTCCTGGCCTCGACCTACGACTTTCAGAATCATGTGCTACGCGACGGCACGAGTTACCAGGGCAAACGGGTTTTGACCTTTGCCAGTATTCTTAAATATAAAATGTTCCCCTTGGCCGAAATTATTAAGGACCTGCTTGAGATGGGACAGACGGCTATTAATACCCCCATCGAAATAGAGTTTGCCGTAGACCTCGATACTCCCGCAAACCAGCCGACTGTATTCAGTTTTCTGCAGATTAGGCCGATTGTAGAGGGCTCTGAACAGGAAGACATCGACATTTCCGACGAACTGCCCGAAGAAACTCTGATTTATTCCAACAAGGCGATGGGCAACGGGATGTACGAAGAGCTCTACGACCTTGTGTACATAAAACCGGAGACATTTAACCCTTCCCACACCAAGACCATGGCCGAGATGATCGGAGAATTGAACGAACGCTTTGAAAAAGAGCAGCGCGGCTACATTCTGGTGGTCCCCGGACGGCTCGGCTCCAGCGATCCGTGGCTGGGCATTCCGATTAACTGGTCTCAAATCTCTTATGCCCGGGTAATTGTAGAAATGGGACTGTCGAATTTTCGGGTAGATCCAAGTCAGGGTACCCATTTTTTCCAGAATCTTACCAGCTTGCAGAATGCATACTTAACCATCAATCCCTTTATGAAGGACGGGGTATTTAATCTGGAATATCTTGAGCAACAAGATTCTGAATTTGAAAATGACTTTTTACGACAGGTTCACTTTGAAAATCCCCTGGGGGTAAAAATTGACGGGCGCAGCAGCCGCGGTCTTATCTTCTACTCCACTAACGACACGGGAAAACAGGACAAAACGGAAGCTCAGACCTCCCAGGCAGCCCTCGAGATTGTCGATTAAACTCTAGGCTCCTGTGTATAACTCGCTCAGGGCCGTTTTTAAGATCCGCACAGCCCGCTCAAGCTTGTCACGGGTAAGCACATAGGCCAGCCGAATCTGCTTTTTCCCCAGATCGGGACTTGCGTAGAACCCCTGTGCAGGAGCTACCATCAATGTTTCTCCGTCTAAATGGAAATCTCTCAGCATCCATACTGCAAACTCTTCGGTGTCCTCTACCGGAAGTTCGGCAATAATGTAAAAAGCACCCTCCGGTGATGAGACTCGAACGCCTTCAATTGCCTGAAGCCGCTCCACCAGAAAGTCGCGACGGGCTTTATATTCTAAGCGAACCCGCTCCAAGTATTTATCGGAGTTATTGATAGCTGCGGCAACAGCAATCTGGTCAACCGTAGGAGGACAGAGACGGGCCTGGGCAAAGCGTAGCACCAGGTCAAGAACCTCCTGATTGCGGCTGACCAGCGTTCCGATCCGAGCTCCACAGGCGCTGTAGCGTTTGGAAACCGAATCGACCATAATGGCATTCTCCTCGATTCCCTCAAATTCCATAATGGAGATAGCGGTTCGCCCCTCGTAGGTAAACTCGCGGTACACCTCGTCAGAGATGATAAACAAATCGTGTCGACGGGCGAAAGCTACCAGTTCCTGAAGCCTCTCCCTGGAAAACACAGCCCCGGAGGGATTGCCGGGATTACTGAACAAGATTGCCTTGGTTTTAGGGCCGACAGTTTTTTCAAACTCTTCGATTTCCGGTAAATGGAACCCATCTTCTATACGGCTGGTTACTGGAACAATTTTTGCACCGCTCATAGCGGCAAAGCCGTTGTAGTTCGCATAGTAAGGCTCGGGGATAATAATTTCATCTCCAGGGGAGGTAACCGCCATCAGTGCAAAAATAATCGCTTCACTGCCGCCGCTGGTCACATAAATATTCTCCATGGACAGCTTCAGCCCGTGGCGCTGGTAATACTCGGCAAATTTTCCACGCAATTCAGGCAGTCCCTGGCTGGGTCCATAGGCAATTATCTCAGGCGGCCGGCTGTAAGCCTGTTTCATGGCAGGAACTGTCTCGATATCAGGCTGTCCAATATTCAGATGAAGAACTTTGATCTCCGCCCGCTTAGCCGCATCGGCATAGGGTACCAGCTTTCTAATAGGACTTTCTGTCACCAGATTCTTACGTTCCGACAATGGTATTGATGTTCGTTTCATTCTTTCCTCCGAGTATCTACAGCTAGTAAGTAAGGCATTTTTATACCGATTTTGAATGGACTTCAAGAGTTACTGTTTCAGAGGAAGAGTAAACATAAACAGCGCACCTTGTCCAGGCTCACTCTCAGCGACAATCTGCCCGCCGTTCTTTTCAACAAACTCCCTGCACAGCACAAGACCTAAACCGGAACCCTTCTCATTCTCCGTACCCTTTTTTAAATGCCGAATATCAATCCGAAACAACTCCGGAAGTACTTCAGGGTCAATCCCTACTCCGTTGTCCTGCACCGTTACTACCACATCAGATTCGGTTCGATGACTGTAAAGAGTTATTCTGCCCCCCTTAGGGGTGTATTTAACTGCATTCGACAGCAAATTTCGTACAATCGTATTGACCGAATTTTCATCAGCATATGCCGGTTCAGACGTCAGCAGATTATTTTCTATCTGAAGCTCTTTATTTTCAATATTCATTTCAAAAAGCACCAGGTTTTCCTGCACAATTTGGCTAATATCTATCTCTTCCGGGCTTATCAGCACCCGCCCGGTTTGTATACGTGACCATTCTAAAAGATTTTCCAACAGGTTAAATGCGTTTTTGGAGGACTTATGCATCCCTTCTAGGAACTCTTTTGCCGTTTCAGGATCCAGTTTATCGATGCCGGTGGCTAAAATACTGTGACATTCCAACCAAAGCGGTGAAAGGGCTGCGCAGGTCGTGGGCAATCATGGAGAAAAACTTATCCTTTGCAGCATTCGCCTCCTGCAGTTGCCGCTGGGTAAAGCGAAGCTGGAGGTGATTCTGAACACGCATGCGCAGCTCAGCACCCCTAAAAGGTTTGGTGATGTAATCAACCGCACCAAGCTCGAAGCCCTTGGTGAGACTCTCCTCATCATTACGGGCGGTAAGAAAAATAATCGGCAGATCAGCATATTTTTCCATCCCTTTCACAGTGGCGGCTACTTCAAAGCCATCCATTTCGGGCATCATAATATCGAGTAGAATAAGATCAATCGATGTCTTTTTCAGCAGCTTCAGGCCTTCAGAACCGCTCTCTGCAATAGACACCTGAAAGCCGGCCTTCCGCAGGATTGCCTGGGCTATCTCCAGATTCATTGCAACATCATCGATTATTAAAACATGAGAGTTTTGAGTATCTATTTTTTCCATATATTCCGGTAGATTCTAAAGCAACTTTAAAACCTGCTCCTCTAATTCATCTACCTTGATTGATAAAGTGGATGATTTTCCTTCGGGTTTCGAAATTACTTCTGCTGCACCGAGCATCTTGGCCTTACGCACATTCTCACTGTTTTCGTACATAGTTCCGCTAAGAATAACTATTGGCAAATTGTTCGGTATATCGCCGGCCCGCTTTTTTGCACTTATCTCTTTCAGGGCAGTCAGTCCGTCAACCTCCGGCATTTCCACATCCATCAGCACCACATCCGGTTTTTCGGATACTATTTTATCTATCCCGATCCTTCCGTTTTCTGCTAATATTACATCTTCCCAATTGCCGGTCTTTTTTAATGCCGCCTGCAATCCGCTTCGTACAAGAAAAGAATCATCGACAATCAGCAGTTTCTTACCCATTTTTATTCCTCCGACAAAATATACATTCGCACACCATTTTGTCGTCGTCAACTATTAAGGTATTTAACTTCATGCGGTTCTCTCCCATGTAAAAAATAAAAATATAGACTTAGCTGTAGCCTGTCAAATCAGATCGATATCAATAATAGGGAATGCAAATTTATTAGTTGGATTAATGCTTGCTCAGCAGTTTGATCATATACAGCTCGATGTAGCGGCGAAAAGGTTCTTTGCGTTTTATTCGTTTAAATGCTTCGTACTCGGCTATCTGTTTACTGAGATTGTGAATGCGCTGTTCATCCGGTGGGGTGACCATCAAACTGCGTTTGATGCGGCGGAGAAAATCGCGTACAGCTGAGTTTACGTCCTCTATCAAATCTTTCTTTGATTTTCCGTCCACCAAGGGATTCCACTCTTCAATAAGCTCATCAAGGCTCTGATCGATATTACCATTGGTACCTATATAACTTCGTTTTAGTTCATACAAGGCCTTCTTGAAGGCTACCTGATTACTTCTTCCCGGTCTCCAACCTCGCCTCCGTGGCCGCTGTCGCGGGCACCAAACTGTTTTGCCCCGGCCTTCTGGTCGCCGGAAATCCATTGTCGAAGGATTCGCCCCCCGCCTGAGGTCGGCCGCGGGATTCTCGGGGTTCGCGGGATTTTGTAAATGACGCATAGAGGTCCGACGGGTCCTTTAGCCCTTCCGCCCCTCTTACTAACTTCTTCCACAGCTTACCCAGCACTACTCCCATTCGGCCGATAATCGGGATGCTCTTCCAAAGGGGCAGATAGGTACGCGCATCCCGGATGATCCGCTTTGGATCTAGACGGAGGATTTCATCGACCGGTATCAGGCGCTGCTGTTTTTCATCGATAATCCGGTTGGCCTCTATATACACCTCTTTTGAGGGTTTGGTCTCGTTCAGACAGGTAAACAACAGCTCGTACTGCAGTAGACGGGCCAGCAATGGCTCCTGGTCCGTTATTCGGTTCCATATATCCTTTTGAAACAGTTCGCGGTGGTTCATCATCGCCAGCTTCTTGTAGTCGCCAAGGACCTCCGCCCACTCCTTTACATACTGTGCACGCACCTGCCTGGCGAAGGCCTGGGATCTCTGCAACACAAGGTTAAGCAGGCGTTCTTTGCTCACGTAGTATTCGTTCTTATCTGCAGACATAAGCCGGACAATATCGGTTAGCGGACCGTTCTTCTCGCGCGTGGTCTTTCGCTCCAAATAGTGGGCCAGCTCCTGCTGGGAAATCCGTTTTGAGATCGGAGTTCCCACCTTGTCCCGCATGCCGTAGATATCGCTAAAACTGTAGAAATATGGCGGCTTTTTGATTCCCTGCTGCACCTGCCGCAGGGATTGCTCCTTCTCCAGCTTTTGCTTCTTCAGGCCCTTGTAGTGCAGGGCAAACAGACCAATCAGATAGCAGGCCTGACTGAAGCCGTGCTCACGGTCAAGTTTATTAGCCTTTTCTCGGAATTCATTCACCACAAAGGTAGATAGATGAGTCCAGAACTGAAAAGTGAAATCATCGGGATCGGCAATAGTAGTAATTGCAATTTCCCGCTGGGTCATTATGTTTGAAAAAAGGTCCTTTACGGGCTGTTCCTTATGGGGGAATATGCCGTGTATTTTGTTGATTACATAGTCGGAGTTTTTCTGAAGTGCAAGGTAAGTCCGCAGCTTCAGCACGCACATCGACAAAAGCTGACTGTGAATAAGCTCGCCTATAATGATCATCGAGCGAATTCCCTCCGGGAAAATCAGACGAAAGACCGTACTGTTTTTTCCCTTAAGGTTTTTCAACAACGGAACGAAGTGCTCCTTTACCTCGATTACCTCAAGAGCAGCGTCCGGTATCGTTTCGCCAAGCATATCTTCATTGGGAAATGAATTCTCAGGAGTTTTCTTAGCTTCTTCATAAATCTTGCGGATAATATGGGGAAAGTACTTGAGGTATACCACCTGCTGGGTGTTTTGTTCATCCTCAATGAGCGCGCAGATCCCTTCCTCTTCGGCCTCTTCAAGTAATGTATCAAACTCGGCTGGAGCCATCTGCCCGAAGGGGGTGAATCCGGGACGGGTTTTCTGAAATTCCCCAGCCCAGTTTCCGGCGTACCGCTCAAGATTATAGCGAGAAATTGTGGAAACATTCTTCTTTTGGGTATAGGCACGCAGTATGTGCTCCAAGTCTTTCAGTTTCGACATAAACCTACCTTTTTGCTCTTATTTTGAGTATACGTCGAGAGTTCACAATTTTCAACACAAAGCGTGTAAACTTGCTAAGGCCGGATATTATGGTCGAAGGTTTCCCAAAGCACATCCTGTGGCGGGTCAGCCTTTATGTCCAAAGGGCTGTGCTGCACCGGATGTTCCAGCACCAGCCTGCGAGCATGCAGATGAATACCTCCATTCGGATTAGAACGGCGGGCACCGTACTTCAGGTCGCCCTTCACGCAGCATCCTACCGTGGCAAGCTGCGCCCGGATCTGATGATGCCGGCCGGTTTCCAGCTCAATCTCCAGCAGATAGTAGTTGTCAGTGGCGGCTATCAGCGAGTAAGAGAGCTTGGCTAACTTGGCACCTTTTTTCTCAGCCTTTGCCTTCGAGACGGCGTAGGATTTGTTCTGAGACCGGTTTTTCCACAGATAATGCTCCAGCACCCCCTTATCGGAGGGCGGCATTTTGTCGACCACCGCCCAGTATATTTTCCGTACATCCCGGCCTTTGAACAGCTTGCCCAGGCGGGTGAGGGCCTTGTCGGTTTTCGCCATCAGCACTAAGCCGCTGGTGGGGCGGTCGAGCCGGTGGGGAAGACCCAGGAACACGTTTCCCGGCTTGGCATCACGCTGTTTGATAAACTCTTTCATTAAATCTAACAGGGCCGGGTCGCCGGAGCTGTCCCCCTGGACAGGTTCGTTTATCCGCTTGTTGATGGCCAGCAGATGGTTATCCTCGTAGACAATCCGTCCCTCTATATCTTGAAATAAATCTTTATTCATACCCTACTTCTTGCTTTTATTACGGAATAGTACCCGTTTTACCGTGCGCGTCTCTTTGGTAGTAAGCCGTGTTCCGTTGGCCTTCACGCTTTTTACCAGATAATCCTGCACCCGGAACCGTTCTTCCAACACCTTCAGGCGGGGCTTCTTTTTATACAGGAACACAAATTCTTCATCCTCACGGGTAGTAAAATCGACGATTTCGGCCCCCTCCGGCACCAGATGATAGGTTTTCTTTATTATAAACTGTTCTATACTGCAGCGTTTAAGGTAATAGGCCCCGCTGTCCTTCATTTTATACAGAATGGTAAACACATACTTGGCTAACTCGTCCTTGTCGGCCAGACCGCAGAAGAGCATACCCTTATCGACAAACAGCTTATCCGGAGCATCGATCACCGAGTAGATACCGCTCTTGCGCATTACCAATACCCGGTCGTACTGGTTTACCGCACACACGCTCTCTCCGGTCTTTACCTCGTGGCCCAAATAACCGCTGGACTTATCGTAGCGCAGCTCTAGGTTCCGCTGGGCGGCATCGCGGACATCGGTCTTTTCGAAAGAGCCGACCCTGGTAAGCCGCTTGAATCGGTCGGACATCGACTCCATCATTCGGTCTAGAAAACCAATTGCATAATCGCTAATATGCTCCAGATGGTACTTTACCTCTTTCAGCCGTGCCTTGATCTCCGCAACCTCTTTGCGGTTTTTGTTAATGTCGTACAGCGAAATGCGCCGTATTGGAATTCTCAGCAGCCGCTCGATATCCTCCTGAGTCACCTGACGGGGAATCTCCTTTTTAAAGGGCTCCAAACCGTCAAAGACCGCTTGGATAACCGCCTCCTGGGTGGTCATCTCTTCGATCTTTTTATAAATGCGCTCCTCGATAAAAATTCGTTCAAGGGTACGGGCGTGGAGCCTGTCCCGCAGGTGTCCCTGCTCGACCTTCAGCTCCGCCGTAAGCACTTCGATTATGTGATTGGCGTGAAAGCGGATAATATCGCTTATCGACATCACCGTCGGGGTATTGTCCTTTATCACCAGGGGATTCACCGAAATAGCGTATTCGCAGTCGGTAAAGGCATACAGCGCATCCAGCACATCCTGGGTATACTCACCCCGGGCCAGCTTTATCTCGATCTCCACCTTGTCGGTGGTAAAGTCGTTAATACCCGAAATCTTAAACTTGTTTTTGCGGGCGGCGGTTTCTATCGAGTTAATCAGGCTCTCGGTGGTAGAACCGAAGGGCAGCTCCCGGATGAATATTCGCTTAGGATCAGTCGTATCCACCCGGGCCCGCACCAGAACCTTTCCCAAGCCGTCCTGGTAGTCCGACACATCCACCAGCCCGCCTCCGGGAAAATCCGGGTACAGCTCAAACTCCTCGCCCCGCAGGGCCGACTTGACCGCCTGCAGCACCTCATGAAAGTTATGCGGCAAAATCTTGGTGGACATACCCACCGCAATTCCCTCCGCACCGTGGAGCAGAACTACCGGAATTTTAGCCGGAAAAACCACCGGCTCCCTATTGCGGCCGTCGTAGGAATCGATATATTCGGTTATGTCGGGATTGTAGAGCACCTGCTTTGCAAAGGGCTCAATCCGGCACTCGATATAGCGGCTGGCGGAAGCCTCATCACCGGTCAGCAAGCTGCCGAAGTTTCCCTGCCTGTCTATAAACAGCTCTTTGTTGGCCAGTACCACCAGGGCCGAATAGATCGAGGCATCGCCATGGGGATGGTACTTCATACAGGAGCCGACTATATTGGCCACCTTATGGAACTTTCCGTCATCCACTTCAAACAGAGTGTGCAGAATACGGCGCTGTACCGGTTTCAGGCCGTCCTTCAGATCAGGTATAGCCCGGTCTTTAATTACATACGAGGCGTATTCGAGAAAGTTTTTATTGTAGATACTGCGAACATATGACATCTTAGATGAGGTTCTCCATTATGTAATTACGCCTTTCGGGGGTGTTTTTGCCCATATAGAACGAGAGGGTTTCATGCAAATTTTTAAGCGACTTCATATCCACCTCGATTAAGCGAATGTCCTCACCGATAAACTGGCCAAACTCTTTCGGGGAAATCTCACCAAGGCCCTTAAAGCGGGTAACCTCCGGAGCCGAAAGCTCTTCCAGAGCCTTATCCCGTTCTTTAGGATTATAGCAATAACGGGTTGTTTTTTTATTCCGTACCCGATACAGGGGTGTCTCCAGAATATACAGGCGGCCCGAGACCACCAGCTCTTCAAAATAATTCAAAAAGAAGGTCAGTAGGAGGTTACGAATATGAAACCCGTCGTGGTCGGCATCGGTGGCGATAATAATTTTTCCGTAGCGCAGACCTTCGACATCGTTTTCAATGCCCA
Organism: Spirochaetia bacterium; assembly: GCA_034520965.1. GTDB lineage: Bacteria > Spirochaetota > Spirochaetia > DSM-16054 > Sediminispirochaetaceae > DSBN01. Next base: position 809,125 of record JAXHMY010000001.1, read on the forward strand.
GGGCCATCATCAAATTAAACAGCTCTTCATTTTTATAAATAGCAGTTTTATTTTTTCCAAACACGTTCTGGGGCTTTCCTCGCAGTGAGAAAATGGCCTGGGTATACACATTACGGGCCGATACCATTGAACCGGAGGCGGATTGGCCCTCGGTAATAAAGATCATGGACTCGTCGCCGTGCTTATCGCCAAGATGGTACTTGCAATCCTTCAAATTGGGAATCTTGAGGGCTACCTTTTTGGCCGCATCCCGGGCCTCTTTCTTTACGGCGTTCAACTCTTTACGCAGTTTTTCGTTACTCTCGATTTTCTGCTCCAGGCGCTTGGAGGCCTCTTTGTTTTTGTGCAGAAAGTCGACTACCGCCGATTTTACCTCGCCCACAATCCAGCTGCGGATTTCGCTGTTGCCCAGCTTGTTTTTGGTCTGACTCTCAAACACCGGGTTTTGAAGCTTTACCGCAATGGCCCCGGCAACCCCCTCCCGTACATCCACGCCGCTGTAGTTCTTCTTAAAAAACTCGTTGGTTCCCTTTAACAAACCCTCGCGGTAGGCGCTCAGATGAGTACCCCCGTCGCTGGTATACTGACCGTTCACGAAAGAGAAATAGGTCTCGCCGTAGGTATTGGTATGGGTAAAGGCAAACTCAAGATGGTCCCCCTTCAAATGCCCGATTTCATAGAGAGTCTCATCTCCGATTTCTCCGTCCAGCAGGTCAAGCAGCCCGTTTTTCGACAGGAACTTCTTTTTATTAAACCAGAGGGTCAGCCCTGCATTTAGACAGGCGTAATTCCACATCCGCTGCTCGATAAATTCGAAGTTGTAGCTGAACTCGTCAAAAATCTCCGGGTCGGGAACAAACTCTACGTAGGTGCCGTTCTTTTCGTCCTTTTTGTTGCCCTTGCGTTCGCTGAGGAACTTTCCCTTTGAAAAGACCGCCTCATAATACTTGCCCTCCCGGAAGGAGACGACCCTGAAATGATTGGAGAGGGCGTTGACCGCCTTGGTCCCTACCCCGTTGAGGCCGACGGAGAATTGAAAGACCTCGTCGTTGTATTTTGCACCGGTATTGATTACCGAAACGCATTCCACCACTTTTCCGAGGGGAATTCCGCGTCCAAAGTCTCGAATTTTCACCCGGTCCCCATCAACTTGAACGATGATGCGCGAGCCGTGGCCCATGATATACTCATCGATGCTGTTATCGATCACCTCTTTCAGCAGAATGTAGATACCGTCATCTACATTCGAACCATCTCCCAGACGGCCGATATACATACCGGTCCGCAGGCGAATATGCTCGAGGCTGCTGAGGGTTTTGATCGTACTTTCATCGTACTCTTTGTTCTTTTTAGAACTTTTCTGTGTTGCTTGTGTAAATTTTGCCATGATACTTCAACCGCGGAGTGTAGCACATTTACAGAAGGTTGTCAGCTGTCTGCAGCCAAACCAACAATTGATACTTATTATTGACAATAGAAACATATGAGGGTTAATTTATAGTGAGTCCTGGGATGGCGAAAGCAGGCCACGAACCTTGTGTGATAGCAATATCACCTAGCGTCCGATAGGACTCATGTTTATAAAACCGCTTTCCCTTTCTCTGTTAATCGATATCTCTGTTTGCTGCTTGTTGGTTTCTCAGGTATGGTCATTTCTATTACCTTCGCTTCCAATGCTGGTTGAAGATAGTTTAACCTGAAATACTCTCTATCAGATAGCTTCAGTTTTTCCTGTAATTCCTGTCGGTTTAATTCACCCTCAACTACCTCTAAAAGCTTTTTAACTTGCGGGGTAACTTGCGGGGTAACTTGCGGGGTAACTTGCGGGGTAACTTGCGGGGTAGCCTTTTCAATGGCGGGAAAAGCCATCCGTAAAAAGTTCTCAGAGAATTGGAAACATTCTTTTGCCATAATGTTCCAAAATACGCGGTATACCCGACCCCAACTGTTCTACCATCTCTAAATCTTTATATATTCTCATTAACTCCTTGTTTCGGGGAATGGAAAAGCCTTCGAAAAACTCTTCCCTGCTCAACCCTTCGGGCAATGACCCTGCTGATGTAATCTCAATCCGGTCGCTGAAAATCTCAAACTTGGGTGGAATCTCCCGGGTGTAGTCGTTGTGGACAAAAGCGTTAATAATGGCTTCCCGCAGGGCAATGGCACTCCACAAACGTTGTTCTTTCCGTCTCTTTAGAGGTTATTGTGGCAGCCGTACGATTTTCCAGGTCAATTTTGTTCAATACGCTTTTGGTAGATTTGATGAGCGAACAATAGCCGTATTCGTTGTTTTCGATAAGGTTAACCCGATTTTTTCCACTGTACTTGGCGACTTTTATGGAAAGGTTGTTTTCATCCGCCAGCAGGTAGGCAGCATAGTTGAGCGCCCCTTCTTCTGTGGTTAGTTCCAGATTCTTTTTAAACTGCTTATTGAGCGGTTTTTTCTTTTCCTCGTAGTAAATACGCAGTTGCTCAAAACTCAAATCTTGCCGGTGGGCTTTGATTTTACCAATAGAATTACGGGTACGGGTGGCAAACAGTTTATCGATCATGGTCTGGGGCATTGGTTCTGCCGCCGTACCCAAACGGATAAAACAGCCCTTTTCGGTCATGCCATATTTCTTTTTGAAATAGGGCTTCTCACTGCCGCTGGCTACAATGATCTTGAGGACATTCCTGCCTTCCTGCTCTTCTACTACCACATCAAACAGGCCTAGAGCAGAAGGAGCGATATTGTTTTTAATACGATCTTTGATCTTGAGCATATCCCCATCAGGATCTTTCACGCCAACTACTTTGCCTTTTGTGTCAACTCCAATATAGATCAACCCGCCTTCCCGATAATTCAAGAAAGCCACAACTTCCTTTTCCAGGTCCAGATCTTTGGTGAAGGATAATTTGTATTCTATGCGGTTTGTTTCAGACATAATCATACCCTAATAATCCGAATACTCATGCCAAACCGGCGGTCGCCGAGTCCTTCTCCTGACCGTTCAGCATAACCTTGGTAGGCGATTGTTCGGCCACCTTCAGCAGCAACGAAGTTCATCACAACTGGCCCAGAGGCTCGAGTAGAGTTCAGATTGTTATTACATTATGCTACTGAGAAAAATAGTAAACCCTTTGATACGCCGGGTCAACATAGAGTTTTTGGCTAGTGTATGCAGGTGCAAAGTCGATCAGATTTGGTGATAGTTGTGTACCTGAGACTTCCAATTTACGGGAACTCAAAGGCAACTTATGGTTAAGCTATTTCGCATTCGATTTTTCGCAGATTTTCTGTAATTCTGTTTTTCTGTTGTAGATTTTACGAAATTGTAGTATATTATTGCTATGAGGGTAACGCTTACGGTAACAGATAGAGGAACTGTCACGCTTCCGGCAAAACTCCGGAAGGAAATGGGCATTGATGCTGACTCCTTGCTCATCGCAGAAACTACCGAGGAAGGAATCTTAATTAGACCTGCGGTGGCCCTTCCGGTAGAGGTGTATTCTCGAGGATTGGCTGCAAAAATTCGCCGCAGCGGAACAGGACCTGACAGAATGGTACGACAGCGAGTCCCGGTGAGTAATGCGGATATTCCTAGATGCCAATATTTTATTTTCAGCTGCTTACTCCGACGCTGCCCTTCGGCGCCTGATCAATGATCTCGAGGCGGCATCTTGTTCACTCGTTGCTGATCGCTACGTTTTTGAAGAAGCGCTCCGAAATCTTACGATACAACGAGCCGAGGCCGTCCCCCGGCTTCATGTACTCGTGAGCGTGCTGACCATCGTTTCCACCCATATTTCCTCAAGTGCGATTCCTCCCGATGTTCATCTTCCTGATAAAGATATTCCTGTGCTCGCAAGTGCAATTGAGGCAGGCTGCGACATTCTGATGACCGGAGACTCTCGCCATTTCGGTCCGCTTTTCGGAAGGTCCATCGAAGGGCTTTCCATCCGCTCGCCGGTTGAAACGGCTAAGCATATACTGGGCTGTCATTGACGTGTACCACACAGCCAAGTAGGATAAAGCTTTAACTTCCAGGAGGCCGCAATGTTCAAAATGCATTATGTAAAGCTGTTCTTTGTTCCAATTCTCTGGGGCGGGGCCCTGGTGGCCGGCAGGGTGGTTGCACCAAACCTGCCGCCCTTCACCACCGCTTTTCTGCGCTTTTTGGCGGTCAGCCTGTTTTTACTGCCCTTTCTGTATGCCCGGGAGGGGATTTCCCAGACCTTCACGCAAGTCGGCTCTGCTGCTGGTGCTTTTGAGTTTTACCGGGGTAATGATGTTTAACTTTTTTCTCTTTTCCGGTCTGCGGACGGTAACCGCCGTTCGCAGCGCAGTTTTTATTGCCTTTACCCCGGCGGTGGTTGCCCTGGCTTCGGCCCTGTTTTTCCGGAGAGAATTAACCTGCTGATGGGCCTTGGAATCGTGAGCGCATTTATTGGGGCGGTGATTACCATTACCAACGGAGACATACAGGTGCTGCTCTCCAGAGCTGTTTCCACGGGCGATCTGTTCCTGCTGGGCTGTGTGGCAATGTGGACCATCTATTCGATTACCGCCAAATTTGTCATGAACGAGATTGCCCCCTTTACCCTGCTTACCTACGGTTCGCTGATAGGGTCGCTGCTGATGATTCCCTTTGTGCTGTACGAAGGGGCGATATTCAACCTGAATAGCCAGCCCATCGAAACCTGGATAGGCCTGCTGTATTTGAGTATTGGTGCGGCCGGAATTGCCTATCTGTGGTACTACGAGGGGATAAAGGCGGTAGGTGCTCCGCGGGCGGCTATTTTCTTGAACCTGGAACCGGTGGCTGCTATGGGTTTGGGAATTGTCATCTTAAACGAACAGGTAACTCTGCCGGTGCTCCTCGGTGCTCTGCTGGTTATTTTCGGACTGCTGCTTACCAACTACCCGGTGAAAAAACCGAAAAACGTGAGCCCCCAGCCGGATATATCTGTGTAAGCTGTTTCCATGGACAATCACTGGCCGGGCTGGTAGAATGTGATATATCACTATATTTTGAGTTGAAGAGGAGGATGGTATGTCTTTAGAGTTAAAACCGCGCGAATCCTGCGCATACGATTGTATTTCCTTGGGTGAGATTATGCTGCGCCTGGACCCCGGCGAGGGAAGGGTCAAGAACACCCGGCACTTCAATGTGTGGGAGGGCGGAGGCGAATATAACGTTACCCGCGCCCTGAGGCGCTGCTTCAATTTACGTACGGCAACGGTTACATCCTTTGCGGATAACGAGATTGGCCGCCTGGCCGAAGATTTTATTCTGCAGGGCGGGGTGGATACCCGCTTTATCAAATGGGTCCCCTACGACGGGGTGGGCCGGAGGGTACGCAACGGCCTCAATTTTACCGAACGGGGCTTCGGTCTGCGGGCTGCCCTGGGGGTATCGGACCGCGGTAATTCCGCGGCGAGCCAGTTAAAACGCGGGGATATCGACTGGGAAGAAATTTTCGGAACCCACGGCGTCCGCTGGCTGCATACCGGCGGCATTTTTGCGGCCCTCTCCGAGACCACCCCCGGGGTAATCGAAGATGCGGTAAAGACGGCAAAAAAACATGGCACCATTGTCAGTTACGACCTCAACTACCGCTCATCCCTCTGGAAGAGTATCGGCGGCAAGGAGAAGGCCATCGAGGTAAACCGCCGGCTGGCCCCCTATATCGATGTAATGATCGGCAACGAAGAAGACTTTACCGCGGCCCTCGGCTTTGAGGTAGAGGGAATGGATGAGAACATCAGCAGCATCCAGATTGACGGCTATAAGAATATGATCGCCTACGCCACCGAGCAGTTTCCCAATTTTAAGGTAATTGCTACCACCCTGCGAACGGTAAAGACCGCCACGGTCAACGACTGGGGCGCTATTTGCTGGCACGACGGCCAGTTTTACGAGGCCGCCCATCGCGAGAATTTGGAAATTCTGGACCGGGTAGGCGGGGGTGACAGCTTTGCCTCGGGCCTGATCTATGGATTCTTGACCTTTAACGATGCCCCCCGGGCGGTGGAATACGGGGCGGCCCACGGGGCCCTGGCAATGACCACCCCCGGCGATACCAGTATGGCCTCCCTTAAGGAGGTGGAACATCTGGTACAGGGCGGCAGCGCACGGGTAAAAAGGTAACAACCAAAAAAGGATGCAGGAATGGCACAGATTGACCGCCTAGCCCTTGAAGGGCTCCACGACATGTATCTCTCATCCCACCCCCTGGAGGAGGTCCAAGACAGCGGCGATGTCCGCAGCCGGGTGGAGGCGTTTATTGGGGATATTAAGGCCAGGGGGGTTGGGACAGTGGTGGTGCTGCTGCCCTCCCACGAGATTGACGACCTGTACGGAGATGTCGACCTGGTGGACGAATACCGGAAGCATGGCCTTGGGGTGGTGCACTTTCCTCTAGAGAACTTCACCGTCCCCGACAAGATAGAGCTGTTCGATGAGCTTATTGCGCGGCTGGTCGGCATTTTAGGGGAGCAGCCCATTCTGGTGCACTGCATGGCAGGCTGCGGGCGGACCGGGCTGATAGCCGCGGGAGTCCTGGTGCGGCACGGCAGTTCTGCGACCGAGGCAATCGAAGTGGTACGGAATATTCGTCACGGCAGTATGGATATGCTCCGGCAGGTTCTGTTTTTACGCAGTTACCGGCGCTATATAGACGGGCGGAAGCAGGACGGGCAGGGATAGGGAGACAGACAAAACCGGGGCGGTGGAGCGACTCTTGGTATAAGCATAAAAGCTGCACCCAGTGCTTTTCACGGGGTGCAGCTTTGTTATATGGGGCAGCACAGGCGCCTTTAGGCGTTGTACGTTCCTGATGCAACATCATCCATACCCGTTCCCGTCCAGTTGGTATGAAAGAATTCACCCCTAGGGGTGTCGACCCGTTCGTAGGTATGTGCACCAAAGTAATCGCGCTGGGCCTGCAGCAGGTTGGCCGGCAGGCGGCTGCTCCGATAGCCGTCGTAAAAGTTGAGGGCCGTGGTCATAGCCGGCACTGGAATTCCCAGCTCGATAGCCTTGGAGGCAACCCGGCGCCAGGAGGCCTGGGCATCTTCGATAAGCTTCCGGAAGTAGTCGTCCAGCAGCAGATTCGACAGGTCGGGGCTGCGCTGGAAGGCCTCTTTAATATTGCCCAAAAAGACACTGCGGATAATACAGCCTTCACGCCACATCATGGCTATTTCCCCGTAATTGAGGTTCCAATTGTACTCGCCGGCGGCCTGGCGCATCAGCATAAAGCCCTGGGCGTAGGAGATTATCTTGGAGGCCAGCAGGGCCTTGCGGATGTCGTCGATGAAGGCCTTGCGATCACCGCTGAAGGTGGTCTCCGGGCCCTTGAGGATTTTGGAGGCCTCTACCCGCTCCTCTTTGAGGGCCGAGAGGTAGCGGGAGTAGACCGCCTCGCCGATGAGGGTAACCGGGATACCGCTCTCCAGGGAGTTGACGGCGGTCCATTTGCCCGTGCCCTTTTGGCCGGCGGTGTCGAGGATTTTTTCGACCAGGGGCCCGCCGTCTTTGTCCTTAAAGGCCAGAATGTTGGAGGTAATTTCGATCAGGTAGCTGTCCAGCTCGCCGGTGTTCCAGTCGGCAAAGACCTTGCTCATTTCGTTGGGGCTGAGGCCCAGGCCGTTTTTCATTAGGTCGTAGGCCTCGCAAATAAGCTGGATGTCGCCGTACTCGATGCCGTTATGCACCATTTTCACGTAGTGTCCGGCGCCGTCGGAGCCCACCCAGTCGCAGCAGGGCTCGCCTTCGGAGGTTTTGGCGGCGATGGCCTGGAAGATTTCCTTAACCAGGGGCCAGGCTTTGGGGTCGCCCCCGGGCATCATGGAAGGTCCGTGGCGGGCCCCTTCTTCGCCGCCGGAGACTCCGGTACCGATGTACAGCAGTCCCTTGTCCTTCAGATACTTGGTGCGGCGGATGGTATCGGGAAAGTGGCTGTTGCCGCCGTCGATAATCAGGTCGCCCTGCTCCAGGTGGGGCAGGAGCATTTCGATAAACTTGTCGACTACCTCGCCGGCTTTTACCAGCAGGATTACCTTGCGGGGCCGCTCTAGTGAGTCGATAAACTCCTCGACGCTGTGGGTGCCGATGATTGTATCCCGGCCCTTGGCGGCGTTCTCTTTGAAGGAGTCTACTTTAGAGACGGTCCGGTTAAAGACGGACACCGTATACCCCTTATCGTTCATATTCAGCACCAGGTTCTGGCCCATTACGGCCAGCCCAATTAGCCCTATGTCGGCTTTTTTATTCGCTGTTTTACTCATTTATTTTATCCTCCAATATTTTTTTGGCTATTTTTTTAACTCTGTTTTTGGCTCTGTTTTTGGCACAGCCGGCTGCGCCGGTTTAATCCAGTTCGCGGGCGGTCCACAGGCCCAGGGCGGGGTTGCGGATAAAGTAGATCTCCTCGCCGTCGGGCAGGCGGTTATAGCCGTCCTTGAGTGTGTCCGGCTTGTAGCGCTCCATGGCCTCCTCCGGATCGCGGTATCCAAAGTGGACCGACTCTATCTCCTCGCGGCTCAGATGGCCGGGGCAATAGGTTATTGTGAAGCGCCCCTCGGAGCTGCCGTGCACCAGGTGGGCCATCGCTCCAAGGTTATCCTGCAGCTCGGGGTTCTCTTCCACCAACTGCAGTACCTTCGGAGTGCCGCAGTAGCCGTAGCGGCGGATCAGCTTGTCGATTTGGGGATCTTCGCCAAATTCCTTGACCCCCGGGGCCAGCACAATCAGTTCTCCCCCGTCTTCGATGGCCATGCGCGAGCGGTATACGGATTTGTTTCCGATCCAGGTGCTGCGGTACTCGCTGGGGTCCATGTAGGCGACTACCCGCTTAAGGGGTTTTTCCACCTGCACAATATTGACCTGCTGGGCTAAAGCCGCCGCCTTCTCGTAGCACTCCCGGTCGTCGCCGATGAAAAGCCCCTTGGTAGCCAGGGTTCCGTCGGCTTCGACGGCAACCACCGTAAGGACGTACACTACAGGAAGGTCCCCGGCAAAATGATCGTCGGCGTAGTTCATTAGTTCACGTACGGGGGTGTTGATTCGTCCCATAATCCGCTCTGTACCGTAGACTGCCCCCAGGTAGTGGCTTTTGTTGATGCCCTCCACTCCGCCGGTGCCGACAAACAGGTTTTTGTTGTAATTGGCCATTCCAATTACTTCGTGGGGAACCACCTGTCCCACCGAGAGGATCAGGTCGTAACTGCCGGTAACCAGCCGTTCGTTGACCTGGGCGGGCCATTCGAAGTTGAGTTTACCCTCGGAGAGCTTGTTGATTACCTCCGACGGCACAGTTCCCAGGGTGGCCAGTCCGCCCCGCCAATCGTGCTCGCGAAAGAGCTCCTGCGGTGTTTCACCGTACATCCGGCTGATTTCTTCACTTGTCATTGGGGTATGGGTGCCGACCGCCGGCAGTACGTCGGTTAGTCTGTCCCCGTAATAACGCCATGCCTGCTCTGTAAGGTATCCGGCACGGGAGTGAAAGCGGGTTACATCGGGAGGAACCGCGATTACCCTGTCCCGCTCTCCGAGGGCGTTCAGAGCGGTAAAAAGCCCCTCACGCAGCTGTTCATCCGTTAATCTTACATCTTTTCCGCCATGTGCATAATACAGCATGTTACCTCCAGTCTAGGAATTCCAGGCCGGTTTTTCCGGCAGGGAGGAATCGAATTCCACCGCTAATTGTTCGCCATATGTACCCTTATAACTTCCGTTTAGAAAGCGATCAAGCCCCTCTTCAAAAAAACGCTGCCAGGAGAACTCCTCCTGCCCGGGTATAATCGGATAAAACAGCGCCTGATTGGCCTGGGCGGCCCTTAGGTCGCCCGGAGCATCCCCTATCATTAATATATGGTCGGCAGGATATTTTCCATCCGCTCCCAAGGCGATATGTTCGGTTTTGGTGCCCATCTCCTGACCGGCAATCAGGCGGGTGTACTTGTCTATTCCATGCTCCTCCCACTCCCGTTTGAGAGCTTCGAGGGGGGTTTGGGAGACCACTAGAACATCCGCCTGACCCTGTAATTTTTGTAAGCCCAGGGGTAAGTGGGGAAAGGGGGGAAGGTTAAAGACGATTTCCTCCACGCTTTGATTCACTCCCTTTGACCACCGATAGGCCAGCTGCAGGTCCGGATCCGGATTGCGCTGCAGTTCCGCTTCTAAGGCCGGGTTACCTAGCTTGCTTTCCCGTTCCACCCACTCCCGCAGCCCCTGCATTTCTGGGATATCCACCTTTCGCTCCCGAACTTCCGGTCGCTCCCGCAGCAGATCCAGAGCAACTATCACAGCCCTGAAGCGATTATAGCCCCGGGTTTTTGAGTAAAGGTTTACAAAGTCCCAGGTTTCGCGGGCATACTTGGATACCGCCTGCAGACCGAAGTGTTTTATGAAGTTGGGACAGAAACACTCTTTATGCTTTAGTTCCATTGAGTCAAAGGCACAGCCGTCCGAATCAATTCCAATGAAAAAGCCGCTTTTCGGCTGAAAGTCCTTTAGCTGCTGAACAAGATCCCGCATAGTTTCTATTCCTTTCGTTTTTGGATACTATACGAAAATTATTATCATGAAACAAGAGCGCAGTCAAGCACAGTTTCATGTTTGACATCTAAAAACTTTCGTTATATTATGAAAAAATAAAACTAACGAAAGCAGGATACACATGGCGCAACCGACCCGACATGATGAAATTATCAATATTATAAGCCGACGCCGGCAGGTGACCGTCCAGGAGCTTACAGAACGCCTGAAGGTATCCGAGGTGACCATCCGCAAGGACCTCAGCTTTTTAGAGGAGCAGGGCTACCTTATGCGGACCCACGGAGGCGCCCGTCTGGCCGAGGATATCGGCCGACTGCACTCTATCAGTGCCCGCCGTGAGGCCCATACCGCTGAAAAATGTGCAATCGCAAAAGCTGCGGCTTCGTTATTGAACGAAGGCGACACTATCCTGATCGACGCCGGCAGTACCTGTGCCTCCCTGGCCCACGCCATCCGCGATATGAACCTGCGGGTTATTACCAACTCCCTCGATGTAATGGTAGAGCTGGCGGACTCCCACTCAATCTCGCTGCACTCGGTAGGCGGCAGTTATCGCATGGATGCCGGCTCGTTTATCGGCCCCGCAGCCGAAGAGTCGCTTCAGCAGTACCGGATAGACAGCTGTTTTATCGGAACCCCCGCCTTTACCAGTGACGGAGTGTTCTCCTCTCAAAACACCATTGAGTCCCACTTCAAAAGCCAGGCACTCAAGATTTCCAAGCGTCGAATAGTCCTGTCCGATCATACCAAGTACAATAAAACGACCTTTTCCGTCTTCAGCCGGGCGGAGAACATCGATATTTTGGTGGTTGACGACAACTTTGAAGGCATAGAAAAGCTGCGGTCCCTGGGCATTGAGGTGCTGGTCGCAGAGGAAGCAGATTCAAACTGTTAAAAATAAATTCACGAAAATACGCAATTACAAAGGAGTATGTATGATTAATGCAAAAGAGATGTTTGATTTGAGCGGAAAAAAGGCGGTTATAACCGGGGGCGGCGGAGTACTGGCCGGAGTAATGGCGGAGAGCCTGATTGGCGCCGGAGCCACCGTATCACTGTGGGGACGCGGGCGCAGCGCGCCGGTAGCCGATATTGTAAAAGAGATAGGAGAGAAGACCGGCCGGCCTGAGCAGGTGAAAGGGGTTACCGTCGATACCAGCGACAAAGCCGCCGTAGAGAAAGCCCTGGAGCAGACCGAACAAGAGCTTGGTATGCCGGATATTCTGGTAAACGGAGTTGGGGGAAACCTCGGGAAAAACTCGTTTATTGATGCAGACCTGGATACCTTCGATAAAATTCTCAAGATGAACATACTCGCCGGCCTGGTAATTCCGACCCAGGTATTCGCCAAAAGATGGATTGAAGCCTCCCAGCCGGCAAGCATCATCAATATGGCCTCGATGGCCTCTTACATCCCGCTATCAGGAGTATGGGCCTACGGGGCGGCGAAATCCGCAGTTATGAACCTTACCATGGCCACCGCAAAGGAGTTTGCCCCCCACAAGATCAGGGTAAACGGCATCGCCCCCGGCTTTTTTATCGGGAATCAGAACAAGGCCTTGCTGATTGCAGATGAGGCCAAGGGGACTCTGACCGACCGCGGGCAGTCGATTATCGACCACACCCCCTACGGCCGCTTCGGCGCCCAGGAGGATTTAGCGGGCACCACCGTCTTTCTGGCCAGCGAGAAGGCCTCCGGCTTTATTACCGGGGTAACAATTCCGGTCGACGGAGGATACCTGGTCCATAACGTATAGGGGAAGTATATGAAAACATTTATTACAGACGATTTTATGCTGCAGAATGATACAGCCCGCGAGTTGTATCATTCCTATGCAAGGGAAATGCCGATATTCGATTTCCATTGTCACCTGCCGCCAAAGGAAATTGCCGAAAACAGCCGCTATTCTTCGATTACCGATGTTTGGCTGGGGGGCGACCACTATAAGTGGAGGGCGATGCGCTCCGACGGAGTTGATGAGCGTGCGGTAACAGGAGATGCGAATGACTGGAAGAAGTTCGAAGCCTGGGCAGCGACCCTTCAGCATGCCGTAGGCAACCCCCTGTACCACTGGAGCCACCTGGAGCTGCTGCGCTATTTTGGAATTGACGAGGTGCTTACGCCGGAGTCGGCCCCCCGGATATACGAGGAGGCCAACCGGCAGCTGCGGCAGGACGAGTTTAGAGTACGGCCCCTGCTGACAAAGATGAAGGTGAAGGCGGTCTGTACCACCGACGATCCGGCGGATACCCTGGAGCATCACCAGGCGATTGCCGGGCTGGGCTCCGGGCTCGGCGCCGGCAGCAAGGTCAACGCGGGGGGCAAGACAGGGGGCGAATCGGGCGGCAAGATAGGGGGCGCCGCCGCAGGCGGCTTTGATACCACCGTGGTGCCCACCTTCCGCCCTGATAAAGCCCTGGCCATTGAAGATCCCCAGGCTTTCCGCCGTTACCTGGAGACCCTCGGCCGCTCCGCCAATCTGGAAATAAAGTCCTACCGCGACCTGATCGATGCACTGGACTCGCGGCACGCCTTTTTTCACAGCATTGGGGGGCGGGTATCCGACCATGCCCTGGTGGCTCCCTTTGCAGAAGAGGGCAGCGAAGCCGATGTTGCGCGAACATTTGCAAAGGTGCGCAGCGGCGAGAAGGCCGACCGCTACGAGACACTGCAGTTCAAGACGGCGGTACTGCGGGAAATCGGGCGGATGAACTACCGCCGCGGCTGGACTATGCAGCTGCACATCGGGGCCCAGCGCAACAACAACAGCCGCATGTTCAAGACCCTAGGGCCCGACACCGGTTTCGATTCGATGGCCGATGCACTGGTAGCAGCCCCTCTGGCCCGTTTTCTCGACATGCTCGACTCGGAACAGCATCTGCCCAAAACCATTATGTATGTGCTGAACCCGCGGGATAACGACCTGGTCGCCAGCATTATCGGCGCCTTTCAGGACGGCAGTGTTCCCGGAAAAATTCAACTGGGCTCGGGCTGGTGGTTTAACGACCACAAGGACGGAATGGAGCGGCAGATGACCGCCCTGGCGAACATGGGCCTGCTGTACAGATTTGTGGGTATGCTGACCGACTCGCGCAGTTTTCTCAGCTTTCCCCGGCACGAATACTTCCGCCGAATATTATGTAATTTAGTCGGCGAGTGGGTTGAGCGGGGAGAAACTCCGAAGGATATGAAATTTCTCGGCGAGATGGTTCAAAAAATTAGCTATCAAAATGCCGAGGACTACTTCGGTATTGCTACAGGAAGCTCTGTTGATTAGGCTTTAGGCCATCGAAGTATTAGAAGAACATGAGGAGCACACAGATGAAAAGAATTGTACTTGAAATAAATGAAAAAGGGCTGATGGATAAAAGCCAAGCCCAGTTAGACCAGCTAAAGACGGACCCCCATAACCTGATTCAAAAAGACGGTATGCGCTTGTATCCCCGTTCCCTCTACCGGCGGGGAGAAGCCCTCTACTGCATTGCGATGCTGGACAATGTAAAACAGCTCTACCGAATTTCCAAAGCCCCGGTACATGACGGGTTGGAAGGTGCCGAGGCGAAGATCGAGGGGCTGCATGTGCTCGAGGCAGCCCTTACCACACAAAACGCCGAAGCCCTGCACAGCCTGTTTCCATTTACCACTCCAAAGTCTCTGCGGGAGGAACGGACTACCATTGGCTGCGGCGACCGTCTGGGCCTGGCCACCGCCGCACATCTGCGGGCGGTACGTAAGTTCAAAGCCTTTCCGGTGCTCGCCCAGCAGTCGATCCGGGAGCTTAACTTTACCGGTCGAAACTTCGAGGGGGTGGTAACCGACGCCTCTTTCCTGGTATTTCAGGAAGGGTATGAAGGCGGCTGGGGAGCCGACGGGGACCATCTGAAAACCATAGATGATATCGATGTGGCTCTGCAGGCAAAAATGCCGATGATCACCCTAGACCTGACCGCGGTGCTGCATCCGGAAGCCGCCGATTATTCTGAAGAGAAACTGAAGTCAGAGTTCGACAAGCTCCCCCAGGAGGTCCGGGAGTACATTGAGAAATACTACAGCACCCGGATTTTTAATATCGGCGAGGGTACCATTTCACTTAGCGAGAGCGAAGCCGGAAAGTGTGCCCTGATGTACTGGGATGCCCTGGAGTTTGCCGCCAAGGTCGACACGCACCTGCGCAGTAAGCGGGGGGACCAATACGACCTGGAGATCAGCATAGATGAGACCACCTCGCCAACCCTGCCTGCCCACCACTTGTTTATCATTATGGAGCTGCAGCGCCGGGGAGTAACGGTAAATTCGCTGGCCCCGCGCTTTATAGGCGACTTTCAGAAGGCCGTAGACTATATCGGCGTGGTAGACGTGTTCGAAAGGCAGTTCAGGGTACATTGCGACATTGCCAAGGCCCACGGGGACTACAAAATTTCCATACACTCGGGGAGCGACAAATTTTCCGTGTATCCGGTTATTGGAAAACACACCCACGGTAAGCTGCACCTCAAAACCGCCGGGACCAGCTGGCTTGAGGCGCTGCGGACTATTTCCCAGGCCGATCCCGAGCTCTACCGGCTTATCCACCTCAAAGCGGCCGAGTACTACCCGGAAGCCCTAAAGAGCTACCATATTACCGCCGATATCTCGGTGCTGCCGAAACTCGAGGATACCCCGGATGCAGATTTGGGCAAGTTTTTGGAGATAAGCGAATCGCGGCAGATGCTGCACATCACCTACGGAGGCCTGCTGAACGACCCTGAAGTACGGGAGCGTTTTTTCGCAGCCCTTGCTGAGCATGAGGAACTGCACTACGAGCTGCTGGAAAAACATTTTACAAAACATCTTGAGAGATTGGGCTTAGAGCGCGTACAATAGGGGGTAATGACGGAAAACCGAAGGACCCTGCTGATAGACGACGATACTACCGCACTTGAGCTGATTAAAGACCTGCTCGAGCCAAAGGGCATTCAGGTCCATTTAGCTAACTCGGTGGACAGGGCAATTGAAAAACTTGCCTTTAACAGCTACCAGGTTGTGGTTACCGATTCAAAGATGCCCGGCAAGAGCGGCATGGATATGCTCGATTATTGCCGGGCACACTTTTCTGAAATTCCGGTGGTTATTCTGACCGGCCACGCTACAGTTCCCAGTGCAGTGGAAGCCCTAAAGAAAGGTGCCTTTGACTATATTTCCAAACCGATTCAAATTGAAGAGCTTGAGCTGGTTATCAATAAGGCCATCTCCCACGAAAAACTCAAAGCCCAGAACATCTTCCTCAAAGAGGAGCTGGAGAAGCGGGAAGAGTTGCTGTTCGACACTCACAGTACCGAGCTCCAGCGGGTCTATGAAACCATCCATAATCTGCACGACATAAACTCGACGGTACTGCTTACCGGCGAGTCGGGAACCGGCAAAGAGGTTATTGCCCGGCTGATCCACCGCAGCAGTTCCCGCGGGGCCGGCAGCTTTGTACCGATAAACTGCGGAGCCATTCCGGAGCAACTGATTGAGTCGGAGCTGTTCGGTTATGAGAAGGGCGCCTTTACCGATGCAAAGCAGCGCACCAAGGGAAAACTGGAAATTGCCGACGGGGGAACCCTGTTTTTGGATGAGATTAACGAACTTCCCCCCAAGGCACAAGTTTCGCTGCTGCGCTTTATTCAGGAACGGGTGGTGGTGCCCCTCGGTTCAACCCGGCAGGTGCATGTGGATGTAAGGATAATCGCAGCCTCCAATAAGGACCTGGCACAGCTTGTGCGGCAGAACCTATTTCGGGAGGATCTGTTTTACCGCATCAATGTGATTCCTCTTGCAATGCCGCCGCTGCGCCGCAGAACCGAAGACATTGTTCCATTAGCCCAATGGTTTTTGCGAAAGTTCAGCCGTGAATACAACCGGCCGGTCCGCGGCCTGAGTAAAGCCGCCAAAACAGCCCTCAAGAATTATGACTGGCCGGGCAATATACGCGAGCTTCGCAACTGTATCGAGCGGGCTTCAATCATAGGAAATTCCGAGTATTTGGATACTGCCGATCTGTTCCTTCCGGGAAGCGGCGCTGGTGCTGAGGCCGAAAGCGCAGGCGGCAAAAAATCCAGCCGGCAGCACTGTCGCGGCTGCTTTCAGGATTTGGGAATTATTCCGCTGAAACACTTGGAAGAGGAGTATATCCGTTTTGTAGTGCAAGAGCTGGGGGGCAACAAGAGCCGGGCGGCGCAAAGTCTTGGAGTTTCAGTACGGGGCCTGCGATACAAATTGAATAATGAAGCAGATACGCAATAGACTGTTTATCCAGATTCTCATTCCCACGATGATTATCTTTTTTCTGGTAATCGGCGGAGGCCTGCTGTACGTGAACCGCTCCTTCGAGCAGCAGGTGGTAGAGCAAAAATCAAGCGAACTTACCAAAGCATCCCGGGCGATTCATAATTGGCTGGTAGCTCGAATATCCAACTTAATTCAACTTTCACGTACACCCCTTATGCACAAGAATAGTCGAAGGGAGGTGAGCGAATTTTTACGGGAAGAGAGAAAGCGGCTCGCCTTCATCTATGATGCCATGTACTATATTAACCTCGACGGGAGCTACTGGAGTACCTCGGGGGAGTCGGGCAGCCTTGACGGTGACTTGCCCCTGTTTGATAACTTGATAGAAGGGAATCGCCTGTTTTACTACCACGGGCCGGTACTCGACAGTGAGGTTTTCTCCGATTCGATTCTGATCGCCGTTCCAATCGAAAATGGCGACAGCCGCAGCGCAGTTCTGGCGGCAACTATTCCCATCCCCACCTTTCAGCGGATGGTAAGCTACTTTACCATGGAGGAGTTCGACAGCTTTATGATGGTAAACCCCCGGTCAATCATCATAGTACATTCGGACACAAATATGATTGGCACCAGCGAGCGGGGCGAGTACGGAACCACCTTCTCCTCCGACACACGCCGGCGGGATGATATGGTGTTTGTTTCGGTTCTGCGCACTACATGGAAGCTCGTGGGCTTTATAGATCGTAACAAAATGCTCGCTCCAATTGTTCAGATAAACCAACTTGCCACGGTCTTTTTTTTCCTGGTTCTTCTAATCATCGGATCGGTTTCTCTTGCCATTTCGTACCATGTAGCCCGTCCGATCCGCCGGCTTACCAGCCGGGTAAACTCTATTATGGAGGGCAACTATCGCCAAAAAATACAATTGAACACCCAGGATGAGCTGGAGGAGCTGGCGGAGGCCTTTAACCGCCTGAGCGACCGGCTGATACGACTCAGAACCGACGATAGGTTTGTATTCTTAGGTCATGTATCAGCCCGGGTGGCCCACGAGGTCCGTAAACCCCTGCACATTATCCAGCTCGTAGTGCAGACACTAAAAAAGAATTCCTCCGAAAACGAGAAACATCTGCACATGATAGAGAGCGAGGTGGAAAACGCCGACCGGTTTGTGGGAGAGATACTCAACTTCGCCCGTCCCGAACAAATTAACAGTACCCGTTACGACCTTCACTTACTACTGGAAAAGATCATTCGCAAGTACCAAATAATGGCTGAGGAGGCTGAGATCCAGCTGAGCTTGGAGGAAAATGAAAAAATCCATCCGCTTTATATGGATATTATTAAGATGGAAGAGGCTATTTCCAACCTGCTGATCAACTCCATCGAGTCTCTTGAGGACATGAAAGAGGGGGAACGACGGATTACCGTCTCCCTCTACACCCGGGGCAATGAGATAATAATTGCGGTGGAAGACACCGGCCCCGGCTTTCCGGAGGATGATATAGACAAACTTCTGGACCCCTATTTTACTACCAAGGACGAGGGAACCGGCTTGGGCCTGTCGATCAGTTATCGTATTTTAACCGCCCACGGGGGCAAGCTGATTTTGGAGAACACCCTGGAACACCACGCCCGTATCCTTATCACCCTGCCCCTATAGTGGCTTAGCAGCAGAGACTTTTTAGCGGAGCCTGCCCTGCAAAAATTGCCGCTGAGTAGGAATTATTTGCCTATCCGGCGGGAACCTGTGGTTCAAAGCTTGTGGGTTCAGAGCTGGATTGGGCGACGCCCGATTCTCGGACGGCGCCTTTCTTACTCCCTTGCAATGATTTAAAATAAATTACATAAAGCTGCTTCCCACCAGGCCAGATGGCATAAAGATTGCATTTGCATAAGAAACCATAGAAAGGAGTGTAGCAATGAAAAGGTTTCTTATTGTGCTATTGATTCTGTGTGTCGCTACCGCCCTGTTTGCCGGAGGGCAGCAAGAGGCGGCGGAACCTCAGGAAGAACAACAGGAGGTTAGAACCCTGCGCGTAGCCGCCCCGCCCTGGATTTACTTGAAATTCGATTTGGAGAACTACGCTAAGGAGTTTGATGCGGCCCATCCGGAGGTAAAACTGGAGCTGATCCGGGCGGACAAATGGGGAGGCCCCACCTACATCACTGAATGGAAGCAGGGTACCACCCCCTTTGACGTGTTTGTCGGCGGAAGCGGCTCGATGCTGGCACCTCTGATTTCCGGAGGATGGACCGAACCGATGGACTCGATGTTCACCGGCGATATGGCCAAGGACGAGTTTGTGGGCGGATTCCTTTCCGCCGGACACTACAAAAAACCGGAGGGCGACGGCACCTACTATCCGTGTATTCCCTTTGTAGGCGAGGTCTCTATCATTGGCGTAAACACCTCGATTATGAAAGATGCAGGACTCTGGGAAGGTGGAAGCCCGAAACCGATTCCCGGCTGGGAGCCTCAGGCCTTCAGAAACTGGTTCGGGGCACTGAACGAGGCCTCGGAACTGGGCGCCCACGTACAGATTTGGGACCGAGAGTTTATGCAGTACAACTACGCCGGCCCGATTAAAGCCATGACCGGCACCTTTATGGAGGAGGACGGCAGAGGTTTTGATGTAACCAGCGATGCTGCCAAGCGCTGGCTCACCTATCTACAGGAGATGCACGATGAGGGCGTAGCCGCCTACACCACATCCGACGATCAGGGCTACCAGAAATGGAAAACCAATGCTACCGGTTCGTTTTACGCAGCCCAGGGCCACATTATGGAGCTGGTCAGTGTCACCGAAGATGAATCCGACATAGCATACATCGGATGGCCGGATGCCGACAAAAATGGAAGCATTATTTGGACCCACTCGGTGTGGATACCCAAGGTCGCGAAAAACAAGGACCTGGCCAAAGCCTTTATCCGCGAGGTGGTTTTTTCTAAAGAGATGCAGCAGTGGAGTTTTAACAACTACGGAAAACTGCCGGTTATGAAGGATTACTACGGCGAGGGCATTACCTGGTTTCAGGACCAAATGCCGACCATTTTGTCGGTGGCCGATGCATCCAGCCCGATTCCTCTGTTTGCGGACCTACAGGAATACCTGGACATACTGTATAAATATCTGCCGGAAGCAGCCTTTGGACGCATGAGTGTCGATAAAGCCCTGCAGAACATCCAAGATGAATCTGAAGACCTGGACTTCTCGGACCTGCGCGCCCAGTAAGGGCGAGCAGTAGCATAAAGGCCGGCGGGGGCGGTGAGTCGCCCTCGCCCGGCCTATTTTACTAGAGTCTTAAACTATGTTCTTGAGGTGGCATTCATGAAACAGCTGACAAAAAACAGTCTGCAGGACCGACTGAATCTAGCTTTTTTTCTTTTTCCGACCATGTTGTTTGTAATTATATTTATCGCCTTTCCCGTTCTATTTTCCGGGTACTTGAGTTTGACCGAGTTCAACTACGCCTCGGACCCGGCACCGAAGTTCATTGGCCTGAATGGCTACATCGAAATGATAAAAAACGACGTTTTTTTTCACACCGCCCTTTTTAACCAGATGCGCTTTGCGGTAGCCTACTTTGTACTCGCTTTTGCAGTATCCCTTGTTTTGGCAATTTTCGTAAATGAACTTCGGCGGGGGGTTCAAGTTTTTCAGGTTATCTTCTATATGCCGATGATCGTGCCGATGTCCCTGGTAGGTATTACCTTTGCCTGGATTCTATCTCCGGACCTGGGTATTTTTAACCATGTATTGAAGCTCCTTGGTTTGGGCCATGTCACCCACGACTGGTACGGTGAGCCGAGCACAGCCCTCAACAGTCTGGTACTGGCCCGAACTTGGAAGATGATCGGCTTTACCCTAATAATTTTTTTAGCCGGGCTACAGGGAATTTCAAAATCCCTGAAGGAATCCGCCCGGGTGGATGGGGCAAACTTTTTTCAGGAGATTGTGTTTATAGTACTACCGAACCTCAAGCCTTACATGTTGATCGGGGGCATCTGGATCCTCATCAATTCGCTGAAGGTCTTTGTCCTGCCCCAGGTTATTACCGGGGGCGGTCCCGGTTCAGCAACCATGACACTGTATCTCTACTCATGGAAACTCGCCTTTGAGCGGCTGCATATGGGAGAAGCTTCCCAGGTTGCCTATTTGACGGCTCTTATCATCTTATTTTTTACCTGGATTCTTAACCTCATTTTCAAGCCTGAAACAGCCCAGAAGGGATAGGAGTAGATTATGAAAATGGCCCATAGACGAGAAAAAATACTATTTATCTTTGTATTAGCATTTGCGATTCTATTTCTCTTCCCGATAGTATGGATGTTCATTACATCGATTCGAACTACCCAGGACCTGTACAAGTATCCCCCCACCCTAATTCCCCATACCCTTACCTTGGAAAACTTTGTCTATATCTTTACCGAGATGGGCGGTTTTATTAGATACGTAATGAACAGTTCTAGTTGTCACTATTTCAACGGTTCTCATCGTGCTGGTTTCCAGCGCCATGGGCGGGTATGCCTTTGGCATGCGCAAGTTCAGGGGGCAGAATATTCTGTTTATGATGATTGTGGGAGTACTCACTATTCCCTACATCATGTATCTGATTCCAATTTTTCTGATGGAATATGAAGTCGGTTTGCAGAACACCTGGTTGGGCCTGATTTTTCCCTATGTCGCCCTTAACCTGCCCTGGGGTTTGCTGATAATGCGGGGGGCCTTTTCCACCATCCCCCTGGATATCCGGGACGCCGCCATTATCGACGGCTGCACCGAAATTCAAATGTGGCGGAAAATACTGGTGCCGATCAATCGCCCTGCCCTGGCGGCCACCACCATTATTACCTTTGTGTTTGCCTGGCAGGAGTACATGTTTGCCAGCACCCTCATGACGAAGAACGAGTGGCAGACCCTGCCGGTGGGTATTGTGTGGCTGCGGGACGAGCTGCAGACCCTGGTAATGGGACGGGTCGGTGCAATGGTAATTGTAACCATTCTGCCGGTGCTGATTCTCTTTTTTATCTTTCGCGACTTTTTCATTGAAGGCTTGAGCGAAGGGATGCTGAAAGGGTAAGCTTGATTGTTATGAACAGAAAAACTTTGATACTGCTGCTGCCGGTCACCATTGTACTGGCAGCAACGGTGCTGTGGCTGACACTTTTATCACCGAACCGCTCTTCCGAAGAAAACATTGTGTTAAAAGCGGCGGACGACCACGAACTGACCTACCCCACCACCCAAGGGCTGATTAAGATGGGAGACCTCTTGAAAGAGTGGACCCGCGGGCGGATTACCGTACAGGTATATCCCTTGGCCCAGCTCGGCTCGGAGAAGGAAACCATCGAACAAACAAAGCTGGGTGCAATCGACATTAACCGGGTCAATATCAACCCGCTCACCCAAACCGAACCGAGTCTGAAGGTATTCTCCCTGCCCTACCTCTTCCGGGATGCGGAGCATATGCACAAGGTGGTGGACGGCCCTATCGGCCGTGAGATGCTGGAAAAACTCGAATCTTCCGGACTAATCGGGCTGGGCTACTACGACTCCGGCCAGCGCAGCTTTTACAATTCGGTCAAGCCGATCCGCTCGATTGAGGACCTGCAGGGGCTAAAGATCCGCGTACAGAAGGCCGAGATAATGCAGGACCTGGTACGGGCGGTGGGGGCCGAACCAATCCGCCTGGCTTTTGAAGAGGTGTATACCGGCCTGCAGACCGGTGTTATTCACGGGGCGGAAAACAACTACCCCTCATGGATTACCAAGGGCCACTACGAGGTGGCAAAATACTACAGCATGGACTCCCATGTCAGGACTCCGGAGATTATACTCTTCAGCAAAAAAACCTGGGACCGGCTATCCGAGGAGGACCAGCAGCTTATCCGCCGTGCAGCCCAGGAGTCGGTTCCTTACCAGAGAAAACTGTGGCGTGAAAAGGTAGAGGCAGCTATTCACAAAGCCCGCGAGGCGGGCTGTGAAGTAATAACCGATATTGACATTTCCAGCTTTCGCGATGCCATGGAACCGGTGTATTCTATCCACGGAAAGAACCTTAACGAATACATCGAGCGTATTCGGGCGGTGGAATGAAAATGCATATACCTGTAGCAATGCTGTGAACGGCTTTCTGATTGGCGCATTAGTCTTCCTGGGCGGCGGCGGATGGAGCGCGAAGCGGCGGTGATTACCTTTTTAAGCTCACGGGAGTACTATGCTGTGTCGTTTTTCCAGTAAGGAATCAATCTAAAAGTTCATCGCCTGCAATAATTTTTTTTTCACTATTCTTTGCAGCGTTAATATAGTTTTCGATAAACCGAATATCTTGAATATCTTCATATAGCTCTGATTGGCGACAATTATAATTACCATTTCCATCTGTTCGTGGAAAAGTTCGCCCATAAAAACATATCAAATATGGCAAAGGCCTGAACAGTGCACTATACTTTAGCTATGATCAGTCCTATAACGACTTGGCGGGCTCGAGTTTCTCTTTTCCTCTTCCTCACGATTGCCCTAGTGCTGTACAACAGCAGTCTGTTTGCCGCGGAGCAGACCGCTGAATTCAGCGACAGAAGACCAATTAGAATTGGAGCAAGCCTCTCGATAACCGGTATTTACAATGAACCGGCCAATATGATCAAGCGGGGCTACGAGCTCTGGGTACAGGAAACCAACCGCAAGGGCGGTCTGTTAGGTCGCCCTCTTGAGCTGCAAATTATAGACGACCGCAGTAAGGTCGAAGAAGCCCAGCGTATTTATCGTTATTTCATCGAAGAGCAGCAGGTCGACCTGCTGCTGGCGCCCTACGGAACCCCTATAACCCTGGCGGTAAGCGAAATAACCGAAACCGCCGGATATGTACTGGTATCCGCCGGGGCCTCGGGAATTCACATTTGGGAACGGGGTTTCAAATATATCTTCGGAGTCTATGCCACTGCCGACCGCTTCTTTATCGGCTTTTTAGATTTGATTGCCCGCAACGGCATCGATGAAGTAAGCATCCTGCATGAGAACAACCCCTTCAACATAGACGTGGCAAGGGGGGCTGTTGATTGGGCGGAAAAACTGGGGATACGGATAAACCGGAAGATCGAGTTTTCTCCTGAGACATATAAACCAGAAAAAATTCTGCAGCAGGCATCCCTCTCGAATAATGCGGCCCTGATTTTATGCACCTATCCGGAGGAAGGCTATGCTCTTCTGCGGGCCCTGCAAGAGCATTCGCAACAACCCGCGGCCGTGTGCATGACGATAGCTCCGGTGCACCCCCTATTTGCCAAACGGCTCCAAGGGGCGGCAGAGGGGGTTTTCGGCCCATCCCAATGGGAACCGGAGGAGCGCATCCCCTATCCGGGGACCCGCGAATTCATCAGCGCCTTTCGACGCTTTGCCCATATCCCCCCTTCCTACCATGCCGGCGCCGCCTTTGCAGCCGGCCAGGTGCTCGCCCGGGCAATCGAAGCCACCGGCAGCCTCGACAATTCCCGCTTACGGGAAGCCATTGCGACAATGGATACGGTCACCATAATTGGGCGCTTCAAGGTCGATACCTCCGGCCGGCAGATCGGCCACAATCCGATACTGATTCAGTGGCAGGGGGGCAAGAAAGAGGTTGTCTACCCCACTCAGCTTAAAACCGCCGAACCCCGCTTCAATACCGAGCCCAGGTAACCCCCATGCAACTGCGGAACCTGATTCCTAATTCAATTTTTATGTACATTCTTATTCCAGTAGCCGGAGCGGCAGTAGTGAGTGCCCTGCTGTTCAACCTGCTGTTGACCCCCGTGTTCATCAATCATTTTACCCGCAGGAGCACTGCGGATCTCGAGTTGGCTACCTCCCTGGGGCTCGAACACTGCGAGGAAAACTTCCTCAACCTCTTATCCCTGCGTTTAAGCGATGACCAGATGATGGTGGAAACTATGTACCAGGAGAGCCTGAGAGGCATTACCCAGATACATAAACAGATGGCATCGGTTCATATGCTGGCGGTAAGCAGCAGCGGCAGGGTCGACGCCAGTACTTATCCCGAACTGCCGACGGGGTCAGATTTTAAAGTCCCTGATTTTTGGAGTGGAGAAACCCGAGAACTAAGGGTAAAAGGACAAAAGATACTGTACCGCTCGGCCTATTTTCCCTTTTGGCGGGTGCATATTGTTGCCGTCGTACCCCTCGAGTTTATATCGGCTCCCGTACAGCTGATGCAGCAGGGACTTCTGATAGCCCTGGTTGCAATCAGTTTTATTCTATTACTCACCCTGCTGATAACCCTGAACTATGCGGTCAAACGTCCCTTGAACCGAGTAATCACAGCAACCCGGGAAATCAGCCGGGGCGCTTTTCCCTATATTGAATCAGTACGGAAGGATGAAATCGGCGAGGTCTGCACCGCCATAAACGTGATGTCCCGTCAGTTGAAAGAGAACCATACCGCCCTTGAACGCTCGATAGCCGAGAAGAACGTGCTGCTTCAGGAAATTCACCACCGGGTGAAAGACAACTTGAATGTGGTGGTGAGCCTGCTGCACCTGCAGTCCGACCAGGTCGAAAACCACCGACAGGCGAAAGAGGTTTTGAACAGCAGCTGCGACCGAATATACTCAATGGCCCTGGTGCATGAAAAGCTGTACCAATCCGAAAGCTTTTCCCATATTGATCTCGAAGCCTATATACAATCAATTGCCGATCAGTTGTTCAGTATTTACGGACAAAACAAAGCGATAGATAAAATAATCCGTGGCCGCCACATTTTTATAGATTTGTCGGTAGCCATGCCCTGCGGTCTGATTCTGAATGAACTTATTACTAATTCACTGCTGCATGCCTTCCCGAATCAAAACTCCGGGAAAATCGAAATAATCGTCGAGGAACAGGCCGAAGGGAATCTGGTACTAACCTATTCCGATAACGGCATCGGAATTAAGCAGGAACCTGATTTTTCCACACCACAGACAACTCTAGGACTCAGTTTAATTCATATTTTGGGTCAGCAGTTAGGCGCCAAGGTCGAGCTGAATACCCATCACGGGTACTGGCTGCGGCTAAGGATACCCCGACAGGGGACAGTATAAGTAGCCGTTACTGCGCGATTGTGAATCAAAATATCCATATATAATACCAACTTCAAAATCTAAAAATGTATATTCCGGTAAAACCGGACAGCTGTGATATGACGACAGTGGATTTCCTACGATGGCGGTTCTCAAGGATCTCAAGCAGGGAAAGCCGTGCGGTATCTGATTGATAAACCAACTAACATCCCAGGCAGATCATGCCTCTGGATCAGTACTGTCGAGAATCTTCATCTCAAAATGCCACCCCTCAAATACCTCAAGCATCATAACAAACTCTTCAATCGTTATACGCTTTCCATCTATGAAGAAGGCCCGTTCAAAATCGGTGTCAGAATCTTTTTCACTCCAGTCAATTCTTCCACGTAGAAGAAAGTTATCATTGATTTGCCATCTTCCGTTCGATTTTTCCAGATGTCTTCTGTTTATGCCTCTTTTAATTTTTTCCTTTAGAAATTGCTCGGCCTTCGCAGTGTCTGCATCAAAATCAGATAATACGGTAAATCTGTAAGATAGCGATTCATCATTCTTCACTTCTATAGCCTCAGAAAGAAGACCGCCAGGGCATGGAAATGTCGAAATTCTGAAGAGGTATTCATGTTTCCAGCGGTCTTTTATCCGAAAGTCGTATCCTTCATCGAGGGTGCTGTGGATGTAGTGGTCACCTTCTAATCTCATTTGTTTTTCTCCTTTAGATATTTTCTACACTCGTTAATTGGGTGCCATCTTCTATTATGGCCCCAATTGTTACTGGAGGTATTTATATCGGCAGTACCGCACCATCTTCTGGTTTCATTTTCTTAAGATCCCCGCGCCCCACCGCCGGAGCACAGGACGTGCGGAGGCGGTTCTTAGGCTGCCGGATTTACATATAAGTATCTCTGGAACGCAATAAAGGTCACTTTTATCTCTTCTATTCCGCCAAGCTTCTCTGCCGCATCTGTGATTGAATAGTATTTCAAGGAGAGCAGGTCGGGCAGTTTTTCCTGATCGAGTTCGTCTACGCCGGATTCGATATATTTGGAGAGAACGAAATCAAGAAAATCCTTCTGATCTTGATTTAACCCGTTAAAAATAAACGGCCTGGCTTGTGCAACCCGTTCTTCCCGGCTCATGGGTTTTACTGCGAATGAGACATACTCAAGCACATCAAAGATATCGCTGTTTTCTGCGTTTACAAGTTTCTGTAGAATAGACAACTCATCTTTACCGTACCCCGATTCTTTAAGACTTTCGAGTAATCCCTTTCTTGTAGACGGTACAGACCAGATTTTTCGCAGTTCATCTTCATCCTTGAAAAAATCAGGCAGCTTGCCAAAGAGGTTTTGCAAGAACTCCTCTGCAGAAATGGGCTTACCGTCGGCACTCCAGAATGAGGTGGCTATCATATGCTGGATTTCCCGTTCTTTTCCGTCTCTCAGTTTGATTTTCAGCTTTTTCGGACGCTTTGTTTCTTCAGACTCTTCCGGATCACCCGGTTCTTCTTTTACCTCTGAAGGTTCTTTCGGTTCCGGCAGTGAATAGGGTTCCGGTTCCAGGGGCTCACCGTCCCATTCCGGATCGAGAAAGTGATGGTACGCGCCGACATAGTCGTACAGGGTAAAATAGTCTTTGCCTTCAAACAGGCGGGTGCCTCTTCCGATAATCTGTTTGAATTCGATCATGGAGTTTACCGGTCTCAAAAGTACGATGTTCCTGATGTTCCTTGCGTCAACACCGGTGGAAAGTTTCTGGGATGTCGTCAGTACTGTAGGAATACTTTTTTCATTGTCCTGAAAATCCCGAAGGTGCTGCTCGCCAAGCTTTCCGTCATTGGCGGTAACCCGGTGACAGTAATTGGGATTATTGCTTTGCTTGTGCTGGTTTATCAAATCACGAATAGCCAGGGCATGTTCCTGATTGGCACAGAACACGAGTGTTTTTTCTTTTTGGTTTATTTCATCAAGGATAATTTTTACCCGCTTTTCTTCACGTTCTTTTATCTGAATAATTCGATTAAAGTCCTCTTCACCATACACCCGGCCTTCTTCAACCTCCCCCTCCACTACCGTATCATCCGGGGTAAAGACGTATTCATCGATGGTCGTCTGTACCCGTTTTACCTTGAAAGGAGTAAGAAAGCCGTCATTTATCCCCTCTTTTAATGAGTAGATATAGACCGGCTCGCCAAAATAGGCATAGGTGTCAGCGTTATTCTTCCGTTTCGGGGTGGCGGTTAAGCCAAGCTGAACAGCAGGAGAGAAATACTCCATGATTCCCCGCCAGTTGCTTTCATCATTTGCTCCGCCCCGATGACACTCGTCAATAATGATAAAATCGAAATAGTCGCGCGGATATTCTCCGAAATTGGGAGCCGGGTCTCCATTTTCATCCCTGCCGCTCATGAAGGTTTGAAATATGGTAAAGAAGATGTTTCCGTTAGTCGGCACGCGCCCTTTTTTTCGAATTGCATCCGGGGCAATACGTACAAGGGCGTCTTCAGGAAAAGCGTTAAAGGCATTGAAGGCCTGGTTGGCCAGAATATTCCTGTCTGCGAGAAAGAGTATCCGCGGCCGCCTTGATCCGTCTTTTTTCAGATTCCAGCGGGTATGGAAGAGCTTCCACGCAATCTGAAAGGCGATAAAGGTTTTCCCCGTGCCGGTAGCCAGGGTAAGCAGAATTCTGTTTTTATCTTCTGCAATAGCATCGAGTGCCCGATGTACCGCTATCTCCTGATAGAAGCGGGGCGGTTGTGTACCGCTTTTGTCTTCAAAGGGTATGCCGTAAAAGGCGTCCCGCCATTTATTTTGCTCCTCATGCGCCATAGCCCACAGCGCTTTGGGGGTGGGGAATGTATCAGCCGAGCCTTCTTCTCCGGTTTTCATATTTATGCAGTAGATTTCGCGGCCATTGGCTGCATAGGCAAAATCAAGTTTCAATTTCTCTGCGTATAGTTTGGCCTGGGCAACCCCTTCACCGACTTCGCGCTCTGCGCTTTTGGCTTCTATGACGGCGAGCTTAACGTTTTTATAGGAGAGGATGTAATCGGCAATAAGAGGTTTACTTCTGATGCCGCCGGTCTGAATTTTACCGTGGGTAATAGTATACTCACGGTTGATTTTCGATTCGCTGGTACTACCCCAGCCGCACGAAAGCAGATGCGGATCGATCAACTCGGCCCTGGTTTCAGCTTCGTTCATTGCCTTGGTCCTTTACAGGCTCATTTACAGGCTCATTTAGGGTCTCATTTACAGGCTCATTTAGGGGCTCAATTCGAGCAGCTGTCATTGTTTATACCTTTTAAGATACTCTTCAAGTTTCTTAATATCTTCTTTATCGGCCTTCTTAGCTTCTTCTATTTTTCTTTTTTTATCAAACTGCTCATACCGCTCTTCTGCAAGTTTTTTGGCAACTACCGCTTTTACCTTTCCGGCATGGGTAAGTAGTTCCTGTTCGTTGAACTCCAGAAAGGCATCCAGTTTATCCGACCACTGCTCCATGGTGACGGTTTTTCGCTGCCTGGCCTGCAGTTCGGCGTAATCGAGGTACATGGTGACAATCTCGTTGAGGTCTTTTATCTCACCTGCCTTCAGGTAATTCTTGGCAATATCCACATCATATTTTCGCACGATGGAACCTCGCCAGGAGGTAAGTCCCATATTGGGAGCCCACTGGTCGCTTCGTAATTCGATGAGCTCGGCGGCGGTTTTGCCGGTGACAGCCCAGAGCATCTTGTTCTGAACCTTCTTGAAGAAGTTCTGTGCCTGCTGTGAGTTTTTATCGTAATCGATGGCCGTGGCATAAATATCCCGGATTTTCTGGTAAAAGCGTTTTTCCGAAGCCCGGATATCCCGAATACGCTCCAACCACTCGTCAAAATAGTCCCACCGGTCGGCCTGTTTCAGGCGTTCATCATCCATGGCAAAGCCCTTGATGATGTATTCTTTGAGGATATTGGTTGCCCAGATACGAAACTGGGTGGCCCGTTTGGAGTTGACCCGATATCCGACGGCAATGATGGCGTCGAGGTTGTAGTATTTTAACTGCTTTGTCTGGTTTTTTCCCTCTATGGCGCCGTGGGAAGTGGTATGTTCCAAAATGGAACTTACCACTTGTTCGTCCAACTCACCGCTTTCAAAGATGTTTTTCAGATGCTTGGTAACAGCCGGCCGTTTTACACCAAAAAGCTCCGCCATCTGCGCCTGGGTCAGCCAGATGGTTTCGTTCTGGAAAACAGTATCTATTTTGATATTGCCGTCGGTGGTTTTGTAGAGAATGATTTCTGTTTGGTAGGAGGGTTGGGTCATAATTCCCCCTCGAAGGCTTTTTTGAGAATGGATTTTTTTAGTTCGTCCAGAGCTGTTATTTTATCATTGTATATTTTTTTTAATTTAGATGTTTCTTTTGAAAAATAATATACTTTTTTGATCAATTCATTTTGTGTTTTCTTGCTTGGTAGTTTTAACCTGATTTTTTTCAAAGTTTTTACTGACGATACATTCTTAATAGCTGCTCCTTGAGAGTGTTTTGCAATTTGATTTAGAAAGTCATTACTTTCCATCCATAGCTTTAAGAAACGAACCGAAAGAACTATTTTTGGGTGTTAATTTAGTAGAGCTTGATTTATTATACCTTTATGGAAGGTCTCTGGAACAATTGCTGTCCTGCCCATAGTTCCTGAGCAACTCATAATCAAATCGCCAGCTTTTAGCTCAAAGCGTCTCATCTCATTGTATTTTTTTTCATCAATAAAATATCTAATATTTACAAATTGATCATTTATCGCATGTTGCTGTTCATAAACAGCATAACCGGAGGATTTGAATATTGTTTTTTTTAAGCTGCCTCCAAACGGACCTCTTACAAACTCACAAACATCCCCCAGCTTCTTCGCCTCCCAATCCTCTCCGGGATTTTCAAAGATACCGTTCAAATAACTCTCAAACAGCTCCTTGGCATTGTCCAGATTCTTCTCCGCGTTGGCCTTCGCCTTGTCTATGGCTGCAAATGCTTCATCGAGAATAGCGACAATGCGTTTTTGTTCAGCGAGTGGGGGAAGGGGAATTTGAATTGCTTTTATCTGATCTCTATTTATTGAATTAAAAACTGCTCCATTATTTCCTGTTATTTCATTCTTATGTTTAACAAGAAAGTAAAACAGAAAGAACTTATCTACTGTATTTCTAGCCCTTATTGCTGACAAGCCACGTCCAATACAGATATTTTGTGTAGCAAAATTAACAGGTCCCACAGGTGCTCGAACAGACATCAGTATATCATCTTTTTGTGCTTCTTTTGTTATGTTTGTTGTCCAAGTATTGGGACTATCAATAAACTTTTCTGTGAATCCTTTTTTCCCTTGATAAAAAGGCAATCCATCTCCATTTTTATTATAAAACTTACTTTTGGGAGATTGTCCTGATATTACCTCACACACCTCCCCCAGCTTCTTCCACTCCCACCCCTCCGGCAGGGGCTTATTTTTTCCCACCGTCGGTATTTTATCCGCATCCAACTGTGTTAATCCGTGGTTTGTATATGCCTCTGTCCTATTCATAATCCTGCTCTGTTTTTTTTGCTTCGTACAAACTGAGCCGTTCGCTGACTATCCATTTTTCCCGATCCAGTTCTTCTTGCAACTCCTGTTCGCTGGGGAGTACGGTTCTGTATTTAGAAGCAAAAAGATGCTTGTTTTCCTGTAGAACAGAATATTTTACGATCGTCTCATCCTTGTCCGTGCAGAGGATTATACCTATTGTCGGGTTGTCATCATCACCCCTTTTCAGTTCATCGAACATTCGTACATACATATCCATCTGCCCAATATCCTGGTGAGTCAATTTACCCGTTTTTAGATCGATAATCACGAAACACTTGAGGATATAGTTATAGAAAACAAGATCAACATAAAAATGGGAAGTCTCGCTGCTTATACGGAATTGCCGGGCTATAAAAGAAAATCCTTTGCCAAGTTCAAGGAGGAACTTCTGCATATTCTCTATCAAAGCACTCTCCAACAATCTCTCTTTGCCGCTCAGGTCCTCCGGAATACCGAGGAATTCCAGCACATAGGGATCTTTGATATGAGATAGTTTCCCGTCGGCTTCTTTGTCCACTGTATTTTTACCCGATGATTGATTTGACAGGAGCCTCTCGAAGTAGCGGCTTTTAATATTTCGCTGCAAGGTTCGTACGCTCCAGCTTTCCCGTCGGGACTCTGTCAGATAGAATTCCTTTGCCCTTTCATCATTAATCCGCATGATAAGTCTGATATGGGACCAGCTCAATTCTCTACACAGTGTGTAGAATTTTTGATTTTCACGAAAAACCAGGTAGAACTGGCGAAAATTCTTCAAATTCGCAATAGAAAACCCCCTACCAATGGTATCGCCAAGGTACTTTGACAGTTCGGTAATCAAATACTCCCCATAACCTGCACGACCTTTACCCTGCTGTTCCTGCTCTACAATTCTTTTGCCAATTTCCCAATAGGTCTCGACCATAACAGAGTTGATCTTTCTATACGCGCTTTCCCGGGCAACAATCAGCAAGTGCTTAATATCCCGGTAGAACAGATCTTCACTTTCTTTTGTCACCAACTTCTCCCCGAATGATTTTCTTTCACATAACATTATCAGCCCCTCATATTACCAAAAGCCCAATTGTGCTACACAGTGTGTAGCGTTTTCATAGAACTTATGTTAAACTATCGCATTTTTTGCGACAGTTCGATTATCATACCAACTCCCGCACCTTCTTCAAAACCTCGGCGCTCTCCTTATCCAGCGCGGCTATCTCATTCAGTATCTCCTGCGGATCCCGCAATACAGTGTCGTCCTTTTTATTTGGGTTTTTAACCGATAGGTCGAAGGTCTCTTCGTTCACATCATTTATATCGAGGCTCCAGGAATTGTCCGAGTCGGCCTGTATCTTCTGCAGCTCTACAAACTCGGCAAGATCCTGCTCGTTCAGTGGATTGGTTTTGCCCAGGTTCCGTCCTGGGTTGAGCTGGTAGTACCATATCTTTTTGGTCGGTTCACCCTTTTCAAAAAAGAGTACCACAGTCTTCACCCCGGCTCCCTGGAACACGCCGCCGGGAAGATCAAGCACGGTATGCAGATTACAGCTTTCCAGAAGGGTCTTGCGCAGGGATATGGAGGCGTTGTCGGTGTTGGAAAGGAATGTGTTTTTAATAACCACACCGGCTCTGCCGCCGGCTTTGAGTCTCTTGATGAAGTGCTGAAGAAAAAGAAAGGCTGTTTCACCTGTTTTTATAGGGAAATTCTGCTGAACCTCCTTGCGCTCTTTCCCACCGAACGGAGGATTTGCCAGAATTACATTGAAACGGTCTTTTTCCTGTATGTCGCTGATATTCTCCGAGAGGGTATTGGTGTGGATGATATTCGGCGCCTCGATACCGTGGAGGATCATATTCATGGTACCGATAATATAGGCCAGTGATTTTTTCTCTTTGCCGTAAAAAGTCTTCTTTTGCAAGGTTTTCATGTTGCCGGTAGAAAGATTCTTTTCGCTTCTTAAATACTCAAAGGCTTCACAAAGAAAGCCCGCTGACCCGGCCGCACCGTCATAGATGGTTTCTCCGATTTCCGGCTTCACCACTTTAACAATGGTTCTTATAAGCGGCCGTGGAGTATAGTATTCTCCGCCGTTGCGGCCGGCGTTCCCCATGTTCTGAATCTTGCCCTCATACAGGTGGCTCATCTCATGCTTTTCTTTCTGGCTTCTGAATCGCAGTTCGTCAACCAGATTAATAATTTCCCGCAGGTTGTAACCGCTCTGTATCTTGTTTTTTAGCTCACTGAAAATCTCACCAATCTTGTATTCGATGGTGTCCGGATTATCTGCCTGGGTTTTGAAACTCCGTAAATAGGGAAAAAGTTTCTGGTCGACAAAATCCCGCAGATCATCACCGGTCAAAGCCTTATGATGGTCAAGTTTCCCTTCTTTCGTTTTGGGGGCCGCCCATACATTCCATTTGTACTCGTCTGCAATGATAGATGAATATGATTTTGATGAAAGCCTGGCCGCAGCTTCCTTGTCCTTCTCAAGGTCATCGAGGTATTTCAGAAAAAGAACCCAGGAGGTCTGTTCCACATAATCCAGCTCACTGGAACATCCGGCATCTTTCCAGAGGGTGTCGTCGATATTCTTAAAGGTCTGTTCAAACATATTCTTTACTCATTCCTTTCTTTTTTCTCTGCCATGGACTTGGTGCGGTATTGCCTTTAACTTCCCGCGAGTACCCGAAGTTGGCGACCGACGGGAACCAATTTGGGCGAAGGCCGAATGGCCGTAGTCAGATACTCGCTGTTATCTGCTGTGCCTATTTTTTCCATTCTGCATAATGATCTGTGTATGTATCTAAAACTTTACGAATCATTTGTTGATATGGAATATGTGTTTCTTCCGAGATTCGTTTGAAGAAATCAATGCTTTTTTTTGAAAGTGAGATGGTTACCTTCTTTGTCTCTTCTTTTGGTATTAACAACTCTGGTGGGGGAGTACATTTTCAATCTCGTTAGCTTCTAACAATGCTTCTCGTATGTCTTCCGGTGCCTCTTCATATTTAAAATTTTTCTTCATACCGCTGTTTTCCTTCACGCCAATATCCGGCGCCAACCAATCTTATAGCATTCTTTCGTATTGTAAACCTTACAGTGACGATTCCAGATTCAATTTTCCCAATACAAAAGAACCTATCTTCATCGATACTATGCTTTTTATCTTCTAAAATTATCCTTTTAGAATCTAAAAAAGCAAATTGTGCTTCTTCGAATGAGATATTGTGTTTCTCTTTGTTAAGTACATTCTTATTCTCATCCCATATAAAGGCTCATAGACATACACGACCTACTAACGACATTATATACAAGAAAATGGGCATTGCAGACAGACGTCTGCGAGTACCCGGAGTTGGCGAATGCAGAATGTGCCGAAGGCCAAGGCCGAAGCTCGCCGCATATACGCCCTGTTATCGGAAGTTTGGACGATCACGAGACTTTCATCCTTTGGATTCCACTCAATTCATCTCCAATTTTTGACCGCTCTTCTTCAAGATCATAATCATCTTGAAGCCCCAACCAGAATTGTGCAGAATTGCCAAAAAACTCAGAAAGCCTCAAGGCTGTATCTGCTGTTATTCTGCGTCGGCCTTGTAGTATCTGTGAAATTCGTGTTTGTGGTATTTTTATTTCTTTTGCTAACCTGTATGCAGTAATACCAAATGGTTCAAGAAATTCTTCCTGTAATATTTCTCCCGGGTGTATATTTCGTAACCTATCCATAATTATCTCCTATTAATGGTAATCCACAATTTCTACGTTCAATGCATTTCCATTTTGCCATTGAAAACATATCCTCCATTGTGAATTGATTCTAATGCTGTAAAGCCCTTCTCTGTCTCCTTTTAAGGATTCCAATCTATTATTGGGAGGAATCCTTAAATCATTAAGATCTTGTGCATTGTTCAACATTCTCAGTTTTTTTCTGGCTGGATTTTGAATATCTATTGGTAGCTTCAATGATGTATTTCCATTCCAGATCTTTTCTGTTTCTTTAGATCTGAATCCGATGATCATACTTAGAATACTAACGGCTTGTGATAGTATTGTCAAGTAATATTATCGTAATCATTGCTTCGTCCGAATTTCCGAAGTAACGTTTTGCCGTGTAGCCGAAAGTTGGCGACCAATGAGAGCCAATTTTGGCGGAGCATAGCGGAGGCCGGGTACTCGTTGTTATGTGA
This sequence comes from Spirochaetia bacterium, assembly GCA_034520965.1. Lineage (GTDB taxonomy): Bacteria > Spirochaetota > Spirochaetia > DSM-16054 > Sediminispirochaetaceae > DSBN01. Next base: position 844,752 of record JAXHMY010000001.1, read on the forward strand.
TGTTTGGCTCAACAATCCAGTTTTCAATTTTTATTTCCGGTACCCTTTCGAATTCCTTTACATTATTTGTAACTATGCAAAGGTCTCTTGAAATACATTGAGCTGCTATCTGTAGATCGTATGGACCTATTGGTGTTCCTTTTTTATTCAAATGAACCCTAAGAAATCCAAAATTTTCGCAATCCTTTTCTGAAAAAGGAATTATTTCAAAAGGAGTAAGAAACTCCAATAATGTATCTCTATTATTCTTTGGATAGAAGCTTTTGGCAATTCCATATTCCAGTTCTGCTACAGTAACTGCAGATATGGCAATATTAAAGGTGTCCTTTTCTAAAACTTTTTCAATTAAAGTAGGATACTTCTTTTTTATTAAGTAGATGCATATGTTGGTATCAAGAAGATACATTAGAAAAAATCCCTTTCCTGCTGTTCCGGTTGTTCTCTTCCATTTTTAAAAACATCATCAGAAAACTTATCCAGACTTTCTTCAAATGTTCTCCACAAGTCGTCTTTTGATGTGAGAATAATTGATTTGCCAACTTTTTGAATATATAGTTCTTTCTCATCAATAAAAAATTCTTTGGGTATACGTATAGCTTGGCTGTTTCCGCTTTTAAATACTTTAACCGTTTGCATATTGTCCTCCTTCATAGAGGTATATACTTGTGTGTATACATTGTCAAGAGCCAAATATCACGTAACGTTCCCGGGGTTTATGACATTTGCCCGCAGGGCAAATGTGCCAAAGGCCAAGGAGCGGTGCAACGCCGCATATACCCCGTGTTATTCGCTGTTTTTATTCTTTAGTATGCTTTGTCTCTTTGTTCCATGGACGTTATAGAAACTATTTGTATTGAGTCATCAATGATATAAAAAACTCGATAATCTCCTACCCGATAGCGCCAAGTTTCAGGAGACCAATTTCGAAGTTTTTTAATGTTTTTTCCATAATACGGATTAACACGTAATTGGGGATAAACATAATTATGAATTTTCTGATATCTAGAATCAGTTTCCTTAATCCTGAGTCTCTTTAAATCCTTAAGGAACTGATCAGTTTCAAAGATTTTAAATAAATCAGGCAAATCGGCCTCTACCTTTTGAGGCATCAATCGCACCTTGTTTTAAGCGATCAACCAATTCTGGGTTACCTGAAATGCTTTCCATTTCGAATTCATCAACATAGTCAACTTCATCTATATATCGCTTGGTAGCAGTTTCGATGAAGTTTGAAATAGATCGATTTTCTGCTGCAGCATGAATCTTCAGAGATTGATATAATGTGTTATCTACCCTTAATGAAATAGTTTTAGACATAGTTAACCTCCGTATACAATGTATTCTTATGTAATTAATTTAATTCAAAAAAGAAAAAAATGTCAAGAATAAAAATAACGCATAACGTTTCGCGAGTACCCGAAGTTGGCGACCAACGGGAACCAATTTGGGCGAAGGCCGAATGGCCGGAGCCGGGTACTCGCTGTTATCGGAAGGTTTTGGTGGTTCATTTCAACTTACATAAGCGCTATCTTAATCTTCTTTCCTAAAGCCTTTGCTACTTTTTCTATTGTTGATAGTTTAATATCCTCCGAATGATTTTCCATCCTCGATATAACACTTTTTGTTGTATTAATTCTATTTGCTAACTCTTCACCGGATATTCCTTCATTTTTTATTCTTTTATCTACGTAATCATTGAGATTCATGTTTTTTCCTCCTAAAATAGTCTGTCTTATAAGTTTCAGCTTTTTTTATTTCATTTCGAGATGTCTTTTGTGTTTTCTTAATAATTCCAAGTGTTATTACAATCAGATTATTCTTAACCCAAAAACTGAACAACCTGTAAATGTTTGTATTAACCTTTATTCTTACTTCCCAAATTCCATCAGTTGATGCCAATTTCTTCTATTATTGATTTGTTCTTTTCTGTGTGTTCTGTGCATTTCGTGGTTCTTTCTTCACAGCTCATCGGTCTTAAATTCGCTGTAGCCTTCATAGAAATAGCTGACATCGATGCCTTTCATAAACAGGGAGTGGTCATCAATCTGATCGGTCAATGCGCTTTTTAACAGTTCTTTGATTTCCACATCTTTGACCGGACTGCGCTCCATGGCAGACAGGTATTCCTCTTTATCGACCTGGTTCCAGTCGATGACCTTCCGAATCTCTTTTTTCAGGATGAGATCTAACCAGATGCGGGTAGCGCGGCCGTTACCTTCCCGAAAGGGATGGGCAATGTTCATCTCGACATATTTTTCGATTATCTCATCAAAGTTGCTCTGCGGCATGGTCTCGATGTGTTTGAGCGAGTGTTCCAGATACATAATCGGCGCAAAACGGAAATTGCCTTTGGTGATATTCACGTCACGGATACTGCCGGCAAAATCATAAATCTCACCAAACAGATAGGTATGAATGAAGGCCAGTCCTTTAAAGGTGCCGACATTTACTTGTTGAATGTCGCCCGACTCAAACAGTTGCTTGGCTTTTTGTTTGCTGATCTTTTCTTCGGCTTTGGCCAGCTCAATTTGATCGGTGATGCCCAGTTTGTTTTCCAGAATCATATCTTACCTTTTTTTTTAACTACGGAATACACAGAATACACTAAAAGCTTTTTAATAAAACTCTTCTTCCGTGTTTTCAATGTGTTCTGTGGTTTACTATTCTTCTTTCTCATGCGTCACCGCCTTTTTTACGGCTCTCTTTTTTGGCCTGTTTTCCAGTGCGGCGATGGTTTCAAGGTAGTCTTTTTCCACGTTTACCAGCGTTTTTCCTTTGGGAGTCTGAAAGAGCTTGACAATCTGACCCTGGGTCAGGTAGATGGGTTCGTTCTGCAGGATAGTGTCTACTTTTATATCACCTTCAGGAGTTGTGTAGACGATTATTTGGTATTGTTTAGACTCTTTCTTCATGCTATTTTTCTCCCATCATCTTGGTGCGGTATTGCCTATAACGTTCCGCGTGTAGCCAAAGTTGGCGCCCAACGGGAGCCTATTTTGGCGGAGCATAGCGGAACCAGCTATTTGCTGTTATCGGTAGTATTTTCAATTCTGTTACGCTTCTTTAATAATATCCTCAAATGAATGGAATTTTACTTTTCCTTTACTTTCAAGGGTTTCATATTTTTTTATCTCTTCCCTGTCAATAATATCTTCATACATATCATTCAACGATGTTTTTATTACAGTTGATTTATCTTTTTCTAAATAGTCAGTCAGAAAGAAAAGCATCTTTTCCTCTTCTTCGGTTAGTCTTATTGATACAACACTCATTTATACACATCCTCCCTCTTGGAGATTTTTACTACGATAATATCATCTTCCTGGAAATAAAATATTGCTCGATATTTTCCTTTCCTTAATCTAAAATACTCACGTAATTCTGATCCTTGCAATCTTTTAATATCAAATAGGGTCAAATCTTTTGTGAGTTCTAGTGATTGAAAAGCATGGTGCATATGCTCAAATATGTGCTTTGGAATCAATCCTCTTTTATATGCTTTTAAAACAGCATTTTCATATTTGATCATGTAAACATTGTAATACAAAGTGTGAGTTTTATCAAGAAATCTTGAAAATATTTCCGATAACGTTCCGCGGCTATGCGAAGTTGGCGACCAACGGGAGCCAATTTGGGCGGAGGCTGAAGGGCCGTAGCCGGGTACTCGCTGTTATGTGATGTATCGTGATACTATGAAGCTTTAACATGTGGGATCTTCTCTAATTCCTGTGCTATATGCTTCTTTTCTTCGCGTAAATCATACTCATCTTGTATCCCGAGCCAAAAATCCGCTGAATTACCAAAGTACTTGGAAAAGCGTAGGGCCGTATCAGCGGTGATCCTGCGATTGCCTTTAATAATTTGTGATATCCTCGTTGCCGGGACATTCGTATCCTTTGCCAGCCTGTAAGCTGTTATATTCATTGGTTTAAGAAACTCTTCCAATAAAATTTCTCCCGGTGTAATTGTTGGTATCTTTTCCATGCTTTTACCCTCAGTTAATGATAATCTGTAATCTCAACTTCACTTGCAGCTCCATTATTCCAGTTGAAGCAGATCCTCCATTGATTATTTATTCTAATACTATATTGTCCTTTCCTATTCCCTGCTAATTGCTCCAATCTATTGCCAGGAGGGACCCTCAAATCGTTTAAATCTTTTGCTCTGTGCAATACAATCAGCTTCCTTAATGCAACTTTTTGCATTTCTTTGGGAAATCTCTTTGAATAGATTTCTTCCCATATTTTTTCGGTAGCCTTATCTTTGAATGATTCGATCACAACTTATATTAACCTATAACGTTAATAATGTAAAACGTTAATATTTCTTTCTATCTCGATATATAACATAACGTCCCGCGAGTACCCGAAGTTGGCGAACAACGGGAGCCAATTTGAGCGGAGGCCGAAGGGCCGTAGCCGGGTACTCGCTGTTAAGCGACGGGCCAAGCTCATCTATATATGTATCTACATTGCCGCACTCTTCATTAAAGACATTATTATTCCTTGATTGCTCTGGTTGCAATAAAAGAGTTAATATACGAATCTAACAGATCTCCACCAGAAGAGTCTTCATAGAATCCTTTAATGGTAAATCCAACATCAATCTGACCGCCGATTTGATCCTGTAATGAATGTCCGAATTCTAGTGTTTCCTTATTCGCAATCCTTAATTCCAGTTGTTCTTTCGGAAGGTGTTCTAAATCAGAATACGGAATCCTATGTCTTACTGTAAGATTTTGATTAACATCCCATTCATGCATATCAAAAATATATGTTATTGGGTTTCCAAAGCCTGCTAATAATGGTCCGCCTTTCTTTAGAACTCTATAACACTCTTTCCATACTTTATTTACGTCGTCTATGAAGCAATTTGATACTGGATGAAATATCAAATCAAAACTATCATCAGCAAACCTCGATAAATCACGCATATCTCCTTGTTCAATTGCAATTGACAATCTTTCTCTTGCCGCAACCATCTTGTCTCTTTCGAGTTGATACGGGCTATTGTCAAGCACTGTTACTTCTGCCCCTGTGGCTGCTGCTAAAACTGGTCCTTGTTGTCCACCACCTGATGCTAAACATAGTATTTTCTTTCCATCAAGTTTTGGAAACCAATCTGAAGGTACAGGTTTGGTTGGTGTAAGTACGACACTCCATTTCCCCTTTCTGGCTTCCTCTATTTGTTGTGAATTTACAGGTTTGGTCCAAATATTCCCATCTTCGACCTGCTTATTCCACGCCTCACGATTGTGATCCAGTATTTCCATAGATAATATCTCCTCGTTAATTTAAACTAAATGAAAAGAACTGTTCTATAAATTTCGATGTGAAGCCGGACTTATCAAGTATGGGCTATCGCCTAACGTTACAGAAATATACGAAGTCCGGCTACGCCGCATTTGCCGAAGGCCAAGCCCGTAGGGCGCAGCGCATATTTCTTGTTATAAGACGTATTACCTTTTTTGAGTGGTTAATGGGTCAGCTACAGTTTCAGAGTTCTCATAGATATTTTCCGGATCAATATCAATACAGTCATATGGATCATAATTTCCAGAAAGATCCCAAGCAAGAGTATTATTCAAAACAGTACATTTGTTTTGAAAATCATCGATATTAGATATTCTAGAGAATACGCCTTTTCCTAGAAGCGGAGATACATCATATTTTTTTATAATCCCGTCGGAAAAGTAAACAAAAACAGTGAAATCTTTTTGAGGAAGTACTTGTACTACATCATGCATATTGATCTCCTTACGTTAAGGGCTCCATCCGATGGATTTCTCCATGTTGTTTTGCGGAATTTCAATTTTGTAAAAGCTCATTTTCATGTAATTCACACCATGCTAAAACTAGTTTTAATTGTCTAGATGGCAAAGAACCCTTGATAACAACTGCATCATTTATTGACACAAGAGCTTTTTCATTGCCCTATTGAGCATGGAAATGAGGAGGTGTATGATCATCCCAATACATATAAATTTTTATTCCGAAAAACTCGCATACTAATGGCATGTAGACTCCTGTTGTCCATATTATACTAGAAAATTTCAAAAAAGGTAATATGTCGTATAACTCCCATTAAATGTAGTGCCAGGCATTCTTCTCAGCTCTCCCTAAAGTACACGGATGTACTTTAGGGAATTCCTTTTCAGCATTTTAAAACTATTAAACGAATATTTTCTGCCAAGTGTAATCCGGGCGCTAGACATGTTTTGCTACCTCGTTTTCTACATAGTGCTTAAATTCTTTGTTCATATTCTGATATCCAACTGCAGTTTTTGTTATCATTTTTTGCATTAAAAGAATGATAGGGCCTTTAAATTTCTCTATCTGCCGAAATCTTGTAACCTTATCATCAATATATTCTAGTAAAAACTCATGCATTCCGTTATAGACGAATACCAAGAAGCTACCTCCCCATGATATTCTTTTATTTTGCTCTATCTCGTAAATTTTAGGTTTAAAAAACATTTCCTTCATGCCGGGAGACACAACTTTTATAATCATTTTATTTCCAACTTTAAATTCACCTTGAACCATTGGTATAAATGAATTCCAGTTCTCCCATGATTTAAAATCGATAAGCATATCCCACACTTCTGATATGGAGGCATTAATATTTATCCAAGAATTTAATTCCCTATACAATTTGTCTTTCTTTAATAAAACCTTGCCTTCTCTATCTACACTTAAATCTATTGTATTAATTATTGGTCATCCCCTTTATCTTTCCTCGTCGAACCATGGAGGGTTCAACACTGCAATTCCGTCTAGCATTACATTTAACGTCTCGCGAGTACGGAAGTTGGCGACCAACGGGAGCCAATTTAGGCGAAGGCGCTTGTCGCCGGAGCCGGGTACTCGCTGTTATCGGAAGGTTTTGGTGGTTCATTTCAACTTACATAAGCGCTATCTTAATCTTCTTTCCCAAAGCCTTTGCTACTTTTTCTATTGTTGATAGTTTGATATCCTCCGAATGATTTTCCATCCTCGATATGACACTTTTTGTTGTATTAATCCTATTTGCTAACTCTTCTTGTGTTAACCCGTTTCTTTCTCTTGCTTCTTTTAAGAAAATCCCGATTTTATAATCCTCATAACCTTCCCAAAACTCTTCACCGGATATTCCTTCATTTTTTATTCTTTTATCTACGTAATCATTGAGGTTCATGTTTTTTCCTCCTAAAATAGTCTGTCTTATAAGTTTCAGCTTTCTTAATTTCATTTCGAGATGTCTTTTGTGTTTTCTTAATAATTCCATGTGTTATTACAATCAGATTATTCTTATCCCAAAAACTGAATAACCTGTAAATGTTTGTTCCAACCTTTATTCTTACTTCCCAAATTCCATTAGTTGATGCCAACTTCTTGAAATAAGTTTTTGGTACAAAATCCATTTCTTCTATTATCTTTAATGTCCATGCAATCTTCTTCACTACACCCATCTCGAGGCTATCAAGAAATTCCTCAACAGGACATTTTCCTTTATCAGTTGTATAGAAGATCACTTCTCTATGCATAAGAGCATGTTAGCATGCGTGCTAACAATATTCAAGACATTATTTTAAGCTATTTCCTACCAAAACTTTCAGATAACGTCCCGCAAGTACCCGAAGTTGTCCGACCACTTGCTCCGCAAGTGGCTTGCCATAAAATCTGAGATTTTATGGTCGGGCAATTTGGGCGGAGGCGCTTGTCGCCGGAGCCGGGGTACTCGCTGTTATGCGATGAATTGTGAAGCGTCAACAGAACTTTCTTTATAAAGAATTTCGGGATCTAAATCTGCTCCATTTGGCCATTCAATTGTATCGAATTTTACTGATACTGCATTAAATATTGAAACATCCCGTAATTCCGAAAAGATCCCGAAATCAAGATAGGGGGAAACATCAAAATACCGTTTCTCATCATTCTCAAAGATAAGTAACAATTTGTAATCTGAAAGAGTTTTTACATCTTTAACACCCAAATACATAAAATCCTCCTTCTTTATTTTTTCTACCTTCACCTGACAATTATTGTTTATTTAGGGTTTTCATGTTTTTCAACAAGAGTATACTGGAAATTAAACAGCCTGCAGCAATCGGAACCCATAGTGTTAATTCTATGATACTTTCTGACGCACCGGTTTTAAAACCCCAAAAAGTGGTAGCAGATAATGCAGACAAATAAACAAAACTCTTAACATTCCATATCACAGCCACCACATAACCCCATTGCTGGCGTTTCCAAAGCCAGAAAGCTCCCAAAAGACCAAGTGAAACAGTTAAAGATAAATCCAATGCTGATATTATGTTGGTACTCTTATCCAGGAGAATGAGAAATTCTGGAATTTGCCCGGTAAAAACATATTTTAGTGATAAAGATACATGAAAAGCACCTAACAAAACGGATACAATTATCATGTATCCGCTTATTATTTTCGTAGGGGTTTTGGAGCTAAACTGATCTGTAACAACTTTTAAATTAAGCGAGGATACTCCAAAAATAAGAGTGTAAATTGAAAGAGTGAATAGTGCAACATAAATCAAAAACAGGCTGTTAAACGCTGCACCAAACAGATAAAAAGCATAGTTATAGAGAGTGTAAAAGAACATACCTAACAAGACCAACTGCGCTCGTTGTGACCCCCTTTTTGAAAGCATCAATGATATGGCTAACATAGGTACAGCTAAAAAAAGCGTTACAAAATCATTCCCATACCATCCGGAAGTAACTAAAAAGTTGTCTTGGTAAAGGTCTTTGATAAAAATACCTCCCATAGATGCTATGGTTGAGAGAATAATGATTATTACAGACAGTCTAATTGATGTTTTTCGAGTTTTAGTCATAAAGATCCTCCTATGTATTTAGATGAATAATATATACAGAAAATAGACCAAAAATATTTACTATTGAGTGTATAATCATTGGATAATATATACTTTTCGTTTTCTGAAATACTATTGCATAAATTAATCCGAAGCCAAGAGTTGTAACTAATAGCAAGAAATCAATATTTGTTATTGCTATTGTTGGGTAGATGGTATAGTGGATGTGAGCCAACGAAAATATTATTGCCGCAATTATACCTGCTTTTGTTATTTCAAATCCAAAAATGTCAGTTTTTTGGCTAAATCCTGCAATAAGTAGTAATTTAATCGGGAATGCTCTAAATAATAATTCTTCTGAAGGACCAGAAAATAGTCTAAATATAAATTCACCAAATAAGTTTCTATTATTTGTCACATCATAGTACACTTGAGAAATCATTCCCTTGAAAATACCTAAGTATATTATAAGTATATTGATTAAAAGCCAACCAACTGAAATCCACAAAACACTTTTTATACCTTTCTTTTTATTGCCTATCTGAAACCCCCAATCTCTCAGAGGAATCTTTTTGCACAAAACTAAAATAATTACAAGTGGAATCAGAGCTTGCACTAAATGATGTATCATTGGATAAACAAAAATTCTGTCTGATTCAATAACTGAAAAAAAAGAAGCAAAATTGTTGGCAACAATTTTCCCTAATTGTGGAGAAAGAATCAAAACAATGATAACAAATACTAATAGAGACGCTTTTTTTAACGAGTTTATTTCTTTAACAATATTTTTTCCCTGCATTTTTTCTTCCCATATATTTCTTGGTCTTTATTTCGCCTAACGTCCCGCAAGTACTCGAAGTTGGCGACCAGCGGAAGCCAATTTGGGCGGAGGCGCTTGTCGCCGCAGCCGGGTACTCGTTGTTATACGACGTTAATTCTGTTATTGGTCGTCTATTTCATAAGATTCCTCCAAGAAATTAAGTACTAATTCATTAAATCTTACTGGATTAACCAGATTTGAAGGATCCATTGAATCCTCAATCACAAGTAACTCTATTTTTAATGCATCAGAAATCTTCCTATTAATATCTATAAAGGACTTTCCAAATTGATTTCCAACCATCACCAAACTTGGTTTATCTATTTCTTTCAATAGAATTAGTAAATCGACCTTATTAATTGCTTTTCTCGCTATTATCATTTGGTCTAAATCCACAGTCAAACTTATTTCTTGAAAATAGGATTTTGCTTCTTGTGCATAATCTGCTTTATACGTTGAAGCCATACCTTTAGCTAACATCTTTTTTCCTAAGACTTTGAATATTCTAAATCCTAAAATTTGTGAGTATCCCAACATTCTTTCTTTAAATGATTTTAGTTCACCAAAACTATCTGATATTACCAAATTTGCCAGTTTGTTAGGATAGGTAATAGCAAAATGTTGTGCAATTACACCACCCATACTCACACCAATCAATGTAGCCTTTTCTATAGATAAATACTCCATTAATTCGGTAATCTGATTTGACCAATCGTATAAGGATAAATCCTTCATCTTGGATGATTTTCCATGTGTTAGTAAATCCAAAGCAATAACATGATATCCGTTTTCACTAAATATCTTTCTCTGATGTTTCCACATATTAGTATCTGCACCAATACCATGCAATAGAACCAATGTTGAATTTTGAGGATTACCATATGTTTCATAATAGGTTACCAAATTATTCTTATGTCTAAATTCCATAGTACACCTTCTTTTATAAATCTATAACAGAATAAATATCGTATAACGTTCCGCGAGTACCCGAAGTTGGCGACCAAGGGGAGTCAATTTGGGCGGAGGCGCTTGTCGCTGTAGCCGGGTACTCGCTGTTATGGGAAGTTTCTGCTTTCACCGGAATGAGTGCTTTGATATGTATTCTAATGCTGCATGTGTCAAGAATCCTGATCTGGTTTCTCCTTCTAAGTTTGCAAAATTGTCTATCTTTGAAAGTAGTTTCTCTGTAATTGTGATATTGATACGCTTTACATTCTCAGAAAGTTTATTCATATCAATTTCGCAGAGCATCCATATATAATTCGGATTATTAAAGGTCGTTTTCAATTCTTCTACACGGGAAGGTGGTGGTACAATTTCCTCATCCATCAGTAATCCTTCAATATGTGTAAGTATTGCCTCTTCTGCATTTAAAATTGCTTCATCAACTGTTGCACCTGCGGAAAAACAACCCTGGAGATCTGGGACAGTGACACCATAGTCTGAAGTTTGCTCTTTTTCTATAAAAATTGGGTATCTCATATGTACTCCCTCCAATCAATACCAGCTTGTCTAAAAATACTCTTTGTAGTACCAATTGGTAGGTCTGATTTTGGATGCGGAACAGTAACTTTTCCGGTTTTGGTATTGTGCTTAAACTGATAATGAGAACCACGAATATTATGTACAAACCATCCATCCTTCTTTAGGATTTTGATTATTTCTGAGCTTCTCATGTCTAATAATACACACGATGTGTATAAATGTCAATTGATTTAGCAAAGCAATTCGAAATGTGAGAAAGCATCGAGAGGGAAGTAACTCTAATATCTCTAACTAGACATTTTATCCTTACTATAGTATAGTGTCCGTATGGGAGGGGCCGGATACAGCTTTGCTGTACTGTTACAATTTTTAGAGGACTCAATTACGACATTCCCGGATGTACGCAAAGGGAAGAACACCGTATATGAAGTACGCGATGCGGTACTATCGGCCTTTTCGATGTTCTTCATGCAATGCCCCTCCTTCCTTGCTCATCAGAGAGCGATGGGCATGAGGAAAGGGAAGAACAATGCCGAAAGCATATTCGGTGTTCACAAGATTCCAACTGACACCCATATTCGAAATCTGCTCGATCCAATACCGCCGGAGCTACTATTCCCGGTCTTTGACAAGGTCTATGAGTTTCTCCTCACTGAAGGGGTTATCAAGGAGATGATTACCCACGATAATTTACTGTTGATTGCCCTTGATGGGACCTGGTTTTTTTCCTCCGAGCAGCTCTTCTGTCCCTCCTGCCAAACCAAAACACATAAAAGTGGAAGCGTAACCCATTACCACAGTGCCATTACCCCGGTCATTGTCAGACCAGGGGTAAACTATGTGGTCGGTCTTCCCTCGGAATATATTACCGTCAATGATGGTGCTACGAAACAGGACTGTGAAAACAAGGCGGTGAAACGGTGGATAGAGACAATTGGGAGAAAGTACCTGTCGGAACAGCACACTGTTGTACTGTTAGGCGATGATCTGTACAGCAGGCAGCCGGTATGTGAGCACACCATGGCCTCCGGCTGCAGCTTTATCTATGTATGTAAAACAGCATCACACAAGTATTTATACGAGTGGATCGATGAGTTCACCGCCGAGGATCTGCACGAAAGTTACAAACGCATATGGGATGGCAAGAGGCGGCTGACCTATCGCTACCGGTACCGCAACGATGTCCCTCTCAAAGACGGTGATGAGTCGCTGAAGGTAAACTGGATGGAACTAACCATCCTGAGCGAAGAGGGGCAGCTGATTAAGCACTTCTCCTTTGTTACCGACATTCCCGTAACTGATACAAATATCGAGGATATGATCTCTTACGGTTGAAGCCGGTGGAAGATAGAAAACGGAAACAACAACATTCTCAAGACAAAGGGCTACCATCTGGAACATAACTTTGGCCATGGGGATAAGCATTTATCGAACTTCCTGATGACCTTGAACCTTCTTTCCTTCCTCTTTCATACCACTGCCGGGTTGTTCGACAGACGATATATACTACTTCGCAAAACCCTGCCGAGCCGTCAGACATTCTTTCATGATGCTCAGGCGTTAACCAAATATTTCTTCTATGAAAGTTGGGAGCATCTTCTCAAAACGATGATCATTGGCCTGGAACTCGAAGACCCGGGCGGATGACCGGTCAACCAAATCCACGCTCTTTTTTGATGTAGAAAGCTCTCCTCACCATCATTCACTCTCAATCTCTCCTCTTTCTACCTAAAGCTGAGCTCACTGAATTATTTCCCTGAATATGAACTGAACAGAGTTTTAAAGATGATGGAATGTGAGCTTTTCACCATTCACACACTGTGTGAGCTCTTCAATTTTGGTGCAGGGATTAGCCTCTCCCAACCGCTGTAAAGAAATAAGCCTAGCTGTATCACAGCCTTTACCCGAAATTATGTCACTTTTCGCATTGCTGGATTTAGCAGAAATTTCCGATAACGTCCCGCGAGTACCCGAAGTTGGCGACAGACGGGAGCCAATTTGGGCGAAGGCGCTTGTCGCCGCAGCCGGGTACTTGCTGTTATGTGAAGAAGCCTTTTCCTCTAATCATTTTAGAACTATTTCTAATTCTTTATTGAATATTTTGGCTATTTTCTCCAGAGTTTTAACAGTAGGATTGCATCTTCTTGGATTTTCCAGTCTTTGATATGATTGATAAGAGATACCAAGTTCTTTAGCTAATTCTATTTGACTTTTTTTATCTCTTATTTTTCTTAGTCGAAGTGCTACTTCAATATGTGGTTTGATATAGATCCGGTGATAGTTTTTGCCTTTATATTCTTGTGGATCCTTTATTTCAAAACCTCTTTCAAAATCAGATTCGATGCTTCCATTCAATGCTTCTTCAGCATTTTTAATTGCTTCTTCCACGGTTCTTCCATAAGTGTTTATATGTTGAAACTGTGGAAAAGAAACAATAAAATCATCGTCTTCTTTATCAATCAATGCATAGTAATACATATTAGCTCCTATAAAAAGTCAATCACAAGCTTTCCAGAAAGCTCATAATTTAGCCGGCTATCCGGCCTTTGCGGCATCACATGCTGCCGCCTGCATTTTCAAATACTTTTGAGAGTGCTCCATCCTTAGTGGATCGAAGGACTCTCTGTTTTTTAGCATCATGTAGATAACCGGTACTCAATTTCCGTGCTGTAGCTATTATGCTCTTCCCGCTACCTTTGTGTTTCTTCATATACTCATAGCGGGTCATAACTCTGTACCCGCCGGTTTGTTCTTTTATTTCTGACCATTCCCAATACGCATTGCACCATTGCCGTTCTTATTTCCCTTCGGTCCCCGTTTGGTTATATGCCCGTGATGGGATCATCTCGTTCTGAGTTCTGTACCCACGGTGCCAGGCCCATATGAGCAGCGAACTTCTTCGGGCTCTCATAACGGTCAATATCATCAATAAAAGCCCTCAGTGTAGCAGCAGTTATCAACCCAACTCCGGGAATCGTCTGCAACAACTCTACATCTTTGTCCTCAGCAACCATGCTCTCAAGCACCTTCTCCAGCTTCTTGACCTGTGCACTAAACTGGTCTAAAGTATCGAAGAGCGGCTTGACCGCTTCGGCAGCGCTTCCGTAAACCTTATGGTCCACGAGACCGGAAAGGATGCGCTGCCTCTCTTTTTTACTCTGCAGCTGTCCTCTCTTCGTCTCGATCCCATAGCCGAGCAGCATACCGTGAATCTGGTTCTTTATTCCAACCAACGCTTTCACCGCTATCGACCTCGTTTTCAATACTCTTCGGATATCCTCACTCGTTTGACTGCACAGCCTCGATTCAGGAAGCATATCCTTCTCCAAAAACTCCGCAAGTGTTCGTGCATCGTGCTTGTCCGTCTTCTTGACCGACTCGTTGACCACCTTGAACTTCAAGGTGTTTACCACCGTCACTTCAATTCCGGCACTCAGCAGCCGGTTGCGGAAATAACGGGCGTTACCGGTTGACTCAACCGCCGCATGCACCTCATACCCTGCCTCTACGTACTCGCTACATTTACTGAGGAACTCTTCATATCCGATTTCTTTTGTCGGATAGATTCCCGTTTCCACTGCTTTCCGGTTTTCCGCCAGAAAACAGACAGTGAATTGGCTCTTGTGCAGATCCACTCCAATACTCATCTTCATCGCTTCTCTCCTGTTCTGTTCAAAACAGCTCCGGTTTGGTGAATTGATTCCATTCTCCTATTCGGTCTCGTAGACCATTGAATGCTTCGGTTACGGCTCTTCATTCTCCTCTGACGGTTGTAGACCAATAAAAATGCCGAACAGTAACCTGCTGTCTCAAACTAAGTTTGCGACAGTATATCAATCCACAAAGCTTATGAAGACCTTTTTATCATTCCTCCTCTCTATTCCGGCTTGTTTGAGAATTCTCTTTGCTAATCCGATTGGAATCTCTTTCTTCCCGTGAACTGGTATAGGTATAGATCTTCTCCCTTCCTTGATCATTATATGATGGCTACCAGATATTCTATCTAATACCCAGCCATGGTCTTTTAATAATTTTATTAAATCTTTTCCTGTCATTTTAGATAATTATACAACCTTTATGTTGTATAGTCAATTTTATTAATTTTCTTTTCGAAGGTTTTTTGCGGTAGTAACCAATTTCCTAATCAAAACTCATATTCTTTAAGGCTTTTTCACATAACGGGGCGGCGGGTATCCGCAGTGGCCAGGTAAAGCCGGAGGCTTGTACGGGCCATTGAGGATACCCGCCAGTTGTCTGAAGTTGCGGAGCAACGGAAGACAGCTGGCGGGCTTGCCCGCCGCTCCGTTCTACAAAAGTGCGAAGCAATTTTGGACAACGTTCCGCGAATAGACGAAGTTGGCGACCAACGGGAGCCAATTTGGGCAGAGCGAAGCGTAGCCGGGTACTCGCTGTTATATGACGTTTCGGGGGCGTTCTTAGACATACTATTTTACTTTGTCTCTGGGAAAAATTGATTTTTATTTCCACAGTTTAGACATACCCCCCTATGAACACATAACAGATTACCACACCACCTGGATCAATTAGCATCTTTTTATTCTTAGATTTAATTAAAAATGTATTGTATCCAAAAAATGTTATTTCCATTCTTCACTCTTGCCATATATTTGGGGGCAATTGCACATAACGTCCCGCAAGTACCCGAAGTTGTCCGACCACTTGCTCCGCAAGTGGCTTGCCATAAAATCTGAGATTTTATGGTCGGGCAATTTGGGCGGAGGCGCTTGTCGCCGGAGCCGGGTACTCGCTGTTATGCGATGAATTGTGAAGCGTCAACAGAACTTTCTTTATAAAGAATTTCGGGATCTAAATCTGCTCCGTTTGGCCATTCAATTGTATCGAATTTTACTGATACTGCATTAAATATTGAAACATCCCGTAATTCCGAAAAGATACCGAAA
Source organism: Spirochaetia bacterium (assembly GCA_034520965.1). Classification (GTDB taxonomy): domain Bacteria; phylum Spirochaetota; class Spirochaetia; order DSM-16054; family Sediminispirochaetaceae; genus DSBN01. The sequence goes on from JAXHMY010000001.1 coordinate 860,794, forward strand.
TCAAGATAGGGGGAAACATCAAAATACCGTTTCTCATCATTCTTAAAGATAAGTAACAATTTGTAATCTGAAAGAGGTTTTACATCTTTAACACCCAAATACATAAAATCCTCCTTATTGTAATGGATCAATTTTGTAGGGTGATTCACCATTTTGGGCTAATTGCCAATCAGCAAGTAGTTCATCTTTATGTAATTCTGCCCAAGCTTCTATAAGCTTTATTTGTCGTTTCGGTAGATTGCCTTCAGTCATTTCGCAAATGTTAATATCAAAGATTCCTTTGAAATCCTGATAATATGCATGGAAGTGAGGAGGGTTATGCTCCTTCTTTCCCAGCTACATTCTAATGACAATTCCAAAAAACATTGAAATAGTAGGCATAGCCTATATTATATCATCTCCTTCCATTATAGTCTATTTTGCTTCACAATTTGTCGCATAACGTCCCCGGGGTATAAGACGTTTGCCCGCAGGGCAAATGTGCTAAAGGCCAAAGAGCGGAGCGACGCCGCATATACCCCATGTTAGACGATGTCACGAACCTTCTTCAAAGCCAAGCAACATGGATGTTGTTTGGCTTTATTCTATTAACATTTCTTGCAGCACACTTTTGACGAGTTCAATTTCTTTTTTATTTATTTTCCCAATTTTCTTAATCAATCTTTTCCTATCAACCGTCCTCAATTGATCTAAGACTATCCATCCATTTTTTTTTTCAAATTGAAGAGGAACACGTGTTGGATATTTATATGATTTCGTTGTCATCGGGGCTATTATGATTGTCTGGATTGATTCATTCATCTCATTTGGAGAGATTACCAAGCAGGGGCTTGTCTTTTTTATTTCATGGCCAACAGTTGGATCTAAGTTAATTAAATACACTTCATATTGTTGTATTACCATTCCCATTCAAAATCGTCCTGCTCATTTAGATTGTCCAGAAATAATGAATCATCACCATTCTTGTGCATCTTCATAAACTCTTCGGGCCATCCTTCTCTTGGCTTTTTCTTTATTGGTCGAATCAGAATTTCCGTATTATGCACTTCCAACTCTACTTTCTCTTCAATGTTTAATTGTTGTAAAATACTCTTTGGAATCCTAATTCCTTTTGAATTGCCTATAGGAACCACTGAAACTAACATATTACACCTCAACTAATGTAATTATATAGTAGTTACGTAATTTCGTCAATCTTTTGCTTGCTAAGGATTGCAAGCTTCTTCTTTCTCTTAGGTTCGTGATTTCGTCTAACGTCCCGCGAGTAGCCGAAGTTGACGACCAACGGGAGCCAATTTGGGCGAAGGCGCTTGTCGCCGGAGCCGGGTACTCGCTGTTATCTGGAGGTTTTGGTGGTTCATTTCAACTTACATAAGCGCTATCTTAATCTTCTTTCCTAAAGCCTTTGCTACTTTTTCTATTGTTGATAGTTTAATATCTTCCGAATGATTTTCCATCCTCGATATGACACTTTTTGTTGTATTAATCCTATTTGCTAACTCTTCTTGTGTTAACCCACTTCTTTCTCTTGCTTCTTTTAAGAAAATCCCGATTTTGTAATCCTCATAACCTTCCCAAAACTCTTCACCGGATATTCCTTCATTTCTTATTCTTTTATCTACGTAATCATTGAGGTCCATGTTTTTTCCTCCTAAAATAGTCTGTCTTATAAGTTTCAGCTTTTTTAATTTCATTTCGAGATGCCTTTTGTGTTTTCTTAATAATTCCATGTGTTATTACAATCAGATTATTCTTATCCCAAAAACTGAACAACCTGTAAATGTTTGTTCCAACCTTTATTCTTACTTCCCAAATTCCATCAGTTGATGCCAACTTCTTGAAATAGGTTTTTGGTACAAAATCCATTTCTTCTATTATCTTTAATGTCCATGCAATCTTCTTCACTACACCCATCTCAAGGCTATCAAGAAATTCCTCAACAGGACATTTTCCTTTATCAGTTGTGTAGAAGATCACTTCTCTATGCATAAGAGAATGTTAGCATGCGTGCTAACAATATTCAAGACATTATTTTAAGCTATTTCCTACCAAAACTTTCAGATAACGGGCGCGGCTATATGAAGTTTTTGCGTAACGCAGTAAAGCAAAAATTTGGGTGTTGCGAAGCGTAACCATATAGCTGCTGTTAGCGGCAGTTTTTTCTCTTGACCAATATTTTCACATCTTATTCCAAAAATTGATTTTATGCAGATAGATAATTCTAATACATAGCTTTTAGAATTTCAGGAATGACCCGATAAGGAACTGCTCCAGCACTTGTTTCATCCACACTACCGCAAAGATACAGGTCGAGTTGTGGACACCAAAATAGCCAGCAGCCGGTTGAACCAGTGTGCCCGATAACTTCTGGTAACTTCTTCATAGAGGTAAAAATCCTAGGTAGCTGGAAACGCATCAGTCCCAATCCGTATTCAATAGGCCAACCAGGAGAGCGCAATGAAGCACGGTCTAGAGGTAGCCCAAATCGATTCCAATTATTCTGCATAATGTTAAATGTGTCTTTCTTATTAAAAACTTGATTCTGTATTAATTTACGCAAAAAAGCAATCATATCGCGTGTAGTGCTGTAAATGCCTCTAAAAGATTTCATCAGTTTTGGGATTTGAACAATCTGCCCACCAGCGCGCAGTGGTATTGGCAGCTGAGTTAAGACAAGGGGTTGTGAAAACCCAGGGAAATAGGTGTTTTTAAGTGACAATGGTTTATAGAGCATGTTTTCGTGAACAATGTGCAATGGCGCATTACAAATCGCTTCAATTAGAGCAATAATGAGGATGTAATTTGTATCAGAATAACGCACTTTGATCTTTCGACCTGACGGATTTTGTGGCGGGAAATGCGGTTTTAACTTAATACGGACTATTTCCGCAATGTCTATAAAAGAAAAAGCCATATCACCTTGTGTCAAGATTTGTTCAACGACGCTTTTACCACCCTTTGGAGAATCTTCTAACCAATCGCCCAGACCAGAGGTGTGCGAAAGGAGGTGTCGGATTGTAATTTTTTTTGAATAGTCGATTCCCTTGTAAGTGTGCAGTCTATGAAAAAGTTCAGATGGCAAGTAGTCTGAAATAGGGTCGTCCAAATTTAACTTGCCCTGCTCACTTAATAACATAATAATGGTAGCGTTAAAAATTTTATCTATACTGGCGATGAAGAAGGGAGAATTAGCATTTACTTGCACATCATCTTGATTTATTTCTCCTGCTATACCTGTCCATTGAAAAGATCGATCACTGTTCTCCACAGTCAAAATGGCCTGTTTGATATTTTTTTTTAAAACTAGGTTATTTAGTACCATTTGGAATGAGTTATTATCAATATTCTTCATTGCCATTTGCTTTACTCCTCAAATATGCTCATATATTTACGTCTCTTACTGGGAAAATAAATTGCCGCTAACGTTCTGCGAGTACCCGAAGTTGGCGAACAACGGGAGCCAATTTGGGCGGAGCGAAGCGTAGCCGGGTACTCGCTGTTATATGACGTTTCGGGGGCGTTCTTAGACATACTATTTTACTTTGTCTCTGGGAAAAATTGATTTTTATTTCCACAGTTTAGACATACCCCCCTATGAACACATAACAGATTACCACACTCGTTACATTTCCATTTTTCTTTCTCTATGTTTATAAATTTAGTCAGTCCTATTTCCTTAATTGTTTTAAGATTTATTATCGGGCTTTCACCATATTTTGTTGTATATCGTTTATCCAGATTTTTAATTCTTCTACAAGGAAATTTACTGCATTCGGTGCACAACCGTTTTTCATCCCCTTTTTTTTCAGGACATGATTTTATACTACAAACAGTACAATGGTACGGTTTATTACCTATGCTATTACACCCAACACATTTATTTTTTATTCTTTGGAAGCCTAAACATAGATCACATATTACTCCACATGGAGCAATACTAGTGTTATTCATATTTAATAACTCCTGCTTTTTTCATCTTATAAATCATTTCCATAGCCCCCGAAATGTCATATAACTCCCAATATCTTGTTCTATCTTGCACTTTTTCACAGCTTCTATCCTCCCGGGAGGGTGTCAAAGGGGCTGGTGATATTTTGTACGCTGAGATTGCTTACGTGGGTGTAGATTTCGGTGGTACGGGAGCTTTTATGGCCCAGGAGCTCCTGGATGTAGCGTAGATCGGTGCCGTTTTCAAGTAGGTGCGTGGCGAAGGCGTGACGGAGAGAGTGGAAACTGAGTTGTTTGGTGATTTCGGTGCGCGACAGTGCCCGGTCAAAAATCGCCTGGGCGGAACGGACGGACAGGTGTTTTGAGAGCTGCTGTCCGGGAAAAAGCCAGCTGTGAAGCATAAAGTTGTTCCGGTACTGGGTGTAGAGAGCCTGTAGGCTGCGCGGAAGGATGGTGTAGCGGTCCTTATTTCCCTTTGCTGCACGGATATGGAGGAGGCCGCGGTCGAAATCAAGGTCGCCGAGCTTAAGACGGACGACCTCGCTCACGCGCACACCTCCGGAGTAGGCGAGTGAGAGGAGAAAACGGTGTTTGATGTTGGAGAGGATATCGGGATACTTTCTGCTCATCCGGGGGACGGGAATTGAATCCGCCGGATTGGGATAGCGCTGCGGGTAGTTTATCCTGAAGAAATGGCGCAATGCGCTTACACAGTGCACCGCGCCGCTGCGAGAGAGCCCTATACTGTCGGCCAGGCTTTCTAGATAAAGAACTATTCGTTCCCGGGTAACCTGAGCGGGAGGGCAGGCGGTACGCTGGAAAAACCTCCGCACCTGGCTTTCATATACCTGCATTGTGCTTCTGCTGTAGCCGGCCAGCTGGAGCTCCCGCCACATGGCGGCAAGGCCCGGGGTCAAATCGGGTACTTCAGGGGCTTTAGGTGCTACCCTTTGGGTGGGGGGCGCTGCTTTTTCGGATTCGGGCAGGCTGAACAGCCCTGTGTGGTGCAGTTTTTTCAAAAGGTCGTCAAGGTTGGACTGGCTGTCGGATATGATCCAGTGTTCATTAGTGGGATCCCATTGCCGCCCGGGAATGCTTCGCAACAGCTTGACCACACCGGGATGATAAGGAGTCTTTATAATTAAGTGTCCCCTGTGGTCTCCTCGTATCGAGAGCTGCATGTTCCCACCTTTTTGTTTATTCCACTATAATCCCGGCTGTGAGTGGCGTCAAGCAGAAGGTCTAATGATTATACAGGCGAACTTTACAGGCTTAGTCATGTCCGCCGGGGACTGCCGCGATTGCCTCAATTTCTACCTGGTAGCCAAAATGAAGCTCCCGGGTTGGTACTACCGCTCTAGCCGGGCGGTGGCTGCCAAAGAACTGGGCATAGACCTCGTTGACTCTGTCCCACAGGGAGATATCTGCTATATACACGGTTGTTTTGAGGACATCCTGCTTCCTGCAGCCCGCTTCCGAGAGGATGGCTTCGAGATTTGCCAGCACCTGCCTGGTCTGGACTTCGATGCTTCCAACCTCCCCTACTCCCTTATTCGGGTCTACCGGGAGCTGCCCGGATACAAAAACCAGCCCCATATGCACAACTGCCTGGGCGTAGTGCCCCGCCGGTTTCGGCGCAGCCTGCGATTTAATTTCATCCATAAAAGACACCTCTCTATGATTATAATTATACTATGTCCGGGCAGGTGAAAGTAAGTACCCATCTGTGTAAAGGAGCAGCACCCCGGAAGCTCCGGCAAATACAACCATGAGGCTATCACTATCACCGCTAATATAAAAGAGATTACACACCGCCGCCCCTGCCCAGACTGAGCACCATGCTTCCATATGCAGGCAGGCTGAGCTCCAGGACACTGCCTTTCACTGGAACAAAGGTACCCGGCCGGAACATATCCTCTGCAGCTGAGCTGTGGGATTCAACTGATAGTGAAATTGTGGTCTGCTCGCCTAAAGAGCTGACAACCACTACAATCCGTTCTTCCTCCGTAACCCGTTCAAAGGCAATTATATGATGATCCAGATACAGGGGCCGATAGCTACCACCGCATAGAGCCGTCGATCGGCGGCGCAGCTCCGCCAGTTCTGCAATAAAGGCACTCAACTCGGGCGCCGCATCCGCCGTTTCCCGGCGCCACAACACCTCGGTCCACGCCGGCCGCAGCGCCGCATCCGAATGCTCGCTCCGGCGCCCCTCTATTCCGAACTCACTTCCATAGTAGATAGAAGGAATCCCCGGAATGGTAAACAGCAGCGCGTACAGCGGAAAAAGGTGCCGCGGATTATCCAGTTTCGACGCCACCCGGTTCACATCGTGATTATCCGCAAAGTTGTAGAGCACCGGTTTGCAGTCGGCCCCGGGTCCACCGCCATTGTCGTTACACGCGCGGCCCCCGCTCCCGTTTGCCTGCCCGAAGTTCCGCTCCAGCGAGTGGGCCAGCTCGAAGTAGTTCCGATCATTGTGGGCCGACCACAGCGCCTTGTACGTCTCGTAATTCGTCAGGCTGTGCAGCCCCGTCTCAGCGGCAAAGCGGTCATACTCGCCGTGAATAATCTCGCCCAGCAGGAAAAAGCCCTTGCCCCGGGTAGTAAACTCCCGCAGCTCCCGCAAAAAATCCGGCGGGAGGGCATAGGCCACATCCAGTCGCAGTCCGTCGATTTCAAAGTCATCAATCATCTGCGCCACCGCCCCAAACAGGTGCTCACGCATCTCACGGTTGTCCAGATTCAGCTCCGGCAGCTCTTCGTGCCCCTCCCAAGCCCGATAGGTAAACCCGTCGCCGAAGCGGTTGTTCGCCGAAAAATCGACCGCCTTGAACCAGTCGCGGTACGGCGAGGCGGCACCCCGCTGCCGCAGGTCAAAAAAGGCAAAGTGATCGCGGCTGGTATGGTTAAACACCCCGTCCAGCACCACCCGCAGTCCATTCTCGTGCAGCCGCCGTACCACGCTGCGCAGGGTATCGTTGTTTCCTAGCCGCCGGTCGACATGATAATGATCCACCGTGTCGTAGCCGTGGGAAGTCGATTCGAACAGCGGACCCAGATACACCGCATCGCAGCCGAGCCGGCGAATATGCCCGGCGGCCTCAGCGACCGCATCCAGCCGCGGTTCGGCCGGCGAAGCAAAATCGTTCCGCTCCGGCGCCTCGCAAAACCCGAGGGTATAAATGTGATAAAAGATGCTATGCCGCCACCACTCGCAGCTTTTGCCGCCAGCTGGTTCAGTAATCTCCGTATCTGTGAATATGGTGTTCATATGGTGTGCCTCCCTTGCAAAAAGTTTTGTATACCGTTCGGTATATAGATGTTAAAAAATTTTAGCGCTTCAAACCTTGTGTGCCGTACTGTCCGCTGCCACTCATGAATATATCCCGTGACTGAACTGGTGCACCACCCGGTAGGGCAAGTCCGCGCTTACCTCAACCCGCCCGTCTAAAATAAGCCGTACGTAGGTGAGGACAGTCCCGGTAAAGGACAAGGCATACGCTTCCTCCCGGCCGCGCATGTTCCCGTGGTCCTCCACCGCGTAGCGAAACATATAGTGAAAGTTGTCCGCCACCTCCTCCAGAAACGCCTCCGCCCGACCGGCCGCCTCGCTTTCAGCCGGTGCATTCCGCAAATACAGAAACAGCCGCATAAACACCGGCGACTGCCGGGCATACCGGAAAAAAACACGCGCACTCTCTTCCAGGCACCAGGTCAAATCACCCCCGTAGGTCGAAGGCCCGCGCAGGTCCTTCAGCAACGGTCCGGCATAGTGTTCAAGTACCGCATCCAGAACCCCCGACTTGCTGCCGAAGTAGTAATACAGGGTCGGTTTGGTCACTCCCCCGGCCTCGCACAACTCCTGCACTCCCACCGCATCGTAGCCGCGGGCAGCAAACAAGCCCAGTGCCCCGTCCAGTATTAAGCTCCGTGTTTCCATAATCTCATTATATACCGTTCGGTATATAAACACAAGCGAAACAAGCACTCATAAATGCCCTGGCCACGCGAAGATATTCGCAGTTCCATCGGGACCCAGGCTCACGCCCCCATGACCGAAAAGAGCTTCGAGAAGTTTCTGAAAACTCTCGAAGCTTAAGAACGCAGAGCCGGGGGCCGGCGAACATTTTACTTTTCCGGAATGACACCCTTGGTCAGAATAATACAGGCGGATTAATCGCTGTCCATAGCCGAGGTCATCTCGGCGGCTTTATAGGAACTGCGAACAAAGGGGGCGGAGGCGACAAAGGCAAAGCCCTTTTGGTAGCCGGTTCGCTGGTACGCCTTAAAGGCGTCCGGGTGGATGTACTCGGCCACCGGGTAGTGACTCTTGCTGGGGGGCAGGTACTGGCCGATGGTCAGGAAGTCGCAGTCGACGCTGCGCAGGTCGTCCATAACGGTTTCGATCTCGGAGAGGCTCTCGCCCAGGCCTAGCATGAGGCCCGATTTTGTGTACACCCGGGGGTTGAGCTGTTTGGCCGCCTGTAGGACCTTTAGGGATTGGCGGTAGTCGGCCTGGGGGCGGACCTGGGAATAGAGGCGGGGGATGGTTTCGAGGTTGTGGTTGAGGATGTCCGGGCCCGAGTCTAAGACCGTTTTTAGGGCGGCACGGTCTCCTTGCAGGTCGGGTATCAGCAACTCGATGGTAGCCTCGGGTTTTTGTGCGCGGATGGCCTGGACGGTGGCGGCAAAGTGGCCGGCCCCGCCGTCGGGCAGGTCGTCGCGGGTAACGGAGGTGATAACCACATGCACAAGGCCCAGCTCGACCACCGCCTGGGCTAAGCGGGCGGGCTCGTCGGGCTGTACTTCCTGGGCTTTGCCGATGGGCACATCGCAGAAGCGGCAGTTGCGGGTACAGATGTCACCCAGAATCATAAAGGTGGCGGTGCGGCTGCTGAAACACTCCATCCGGTTGGGGCAATTGGCCGCTTCGCAGACGGTGTTGAGGTGCAGCTCTTTCAACAGGCGTTTGACCGAGTTGAGGTTGCCGCCGCTGCGGATGGGGACCCTCAGCCACTCGGGTTTGGGGGCCGGTCTGGAATTCGGGTTTGGTTTTATCATAACAGGAGCTCCTGAAATCCTTTTCCGGCCACATACTCGGTGGTGTCGTAGCCGAATATCTCAGCAAACAGCGGGCCGGCCTGCTGTTTTACCGCCTCCACCGCTACCTCGCGGGCCAGTTCCTTTGAAATGGAGGTAACCTCCCGGCCGCCTCCCTGGATTCCACACGGGATTATGAGGGAGAAGTATTCCAGGTCGGTGCTTACATTGAGGGCAAAGCCGTGCATGCTTACCCCCTTATGGATGGAAATGCCGATAGCGGCGATTTTTCGATTTTCCACCCAGACGCCGATGTAATCGTCCTCGGTGTGGCAGTGGATATTGTAGTGTCGGCCCAAGAGCTGTATGAGGAAGGTTTCGATGTTATGCACAAAGCGCTTTATTTTACGCTGATGGTGCCGCAGGTTGATGATTGGATAGCCGACCAGCTGCCCTGGCCCGTGGTAGGTGGCCTGGCCGCCCCGGTCGACCCAGGCGGTTTGAACCCCCCGGCTGCTCAGCACCGCCTCGGAGAAGAGCATGTCCGAGTCCGCGGCCCGTTTTCCCAGGGTCACTACGTGGGGGTGCTCCAATAGCAGAAGTGTATCGGGAATTTCCTCGCGGCTGCATTTTTCAATAAGTGAGTATTGTAATGTAAGGGCCTCTTGGTAGTCGATTAGGCCGAGGTCAACAATCCGAAGCAGCATAGTATCACTATACTCTGATGCAGGCCACATGGTCAATTTCAGTATTCACAACTACATTCACTTCCTTCTTGATCTTTGGTGGATTTTCTACAAGAAGATCCAGGTCTTGCGTCGAGACGATTGGTATCTGTGGATTGTGATCATAATGCTCTGCATAAACCCGTAAGATCGATTCGAAGAGTTTTACATTTTTATCTTGTGACACGTAACAGTTTCCTTAACTCTCTGAGACTGTTTTCGACTTGCTTTTTTCTCTGCACATATTTCCGACGTTCTGCGATATCTTTTTTGTATTCTTCTACTTTCTCAGAACTCTCTTTCCCTATATAAATATCTTTTACACGATTGTCCGCTTTATCACGATACGAAAGGTAATAATAGCCTTGACTCCCCCTCATCCGCAATTGTAGAGACCCTTGAGGATATGAGCGAATCTTATCTTCATATTCTTTAAGGAGTGCTTCGAGTCGATTGTACTCTTCCTGTATTACATCAACTATCACACTCATTTGATACCTTCTTTTCTTGCCCTACAACTACTAATATATTTTACTATTGTTGGGCAAACATATCAAGCTAAACGCTATAATGGCAGCATCTGTTGACTGCTCGTCAAATGCGGCCCTTTAGGTAGTCCTGCCGCAGCTCCTCGGAAAATTTCTCGATGGCGTAGCGCAGCATTGTGCGGGGCATGGTGTTATATCGTGGCCGCAGAAATCCTTCCTCAGCCGCACGATCACGGTTGCCCACCTCACGCAGCATCCAGCCGACGGCCTTGTGGATAAGGTCGTGGGGGTGGTCCAGCAGCAGATCGGCGATGTTGAAGGTATCCTCGAACTCTCCGGCCCGGATAAAGGCAAAGGTGGTTATAATTGCAATGCGCTGGTGCCAGAGGTTTTCCGACCGGGCCAGTTTATAGAGGAGCATGCGCTGCTCCGGCTCGGCCAGCATCCAGGGCCCCAGGATGTAGTGAGCGCTGGTATCGACCAGATCCCAGTTGTTTACGTAGTCCATGTGCTCGATATACAGCCGGCGGAACTCCCGGCGCCGGTCGTCGCTGCAGCTCTTTAGCTTAGAGGCCTCCACCATAATCAGCAGTGCCGTCGAGCGCTGCTCGTGGATTTCGGAGCGCAGAAGCTGAGCCAGATCGTCGACCGAAATATCCCGGTACTTTTTTGCTATGCGCCGCTGCGCCGGCAGGGAGACTCCGATAAACGTATCCCCCTCACCGTACTCCCCCGGCCCAGTCTTAAAAAACCCCTGATGATGCCGAGCCTTCTCCGGATTTGCCTCGCGCTCCAGCGCAGCACAAATGGCCGCGGCGCAGATAGTGTAACTAATAACACTATTTTGATACATAGCTATCGCAAAGCCTTAATTACAAAATCTTCTGGACTACGCTGTATTGTGATTGATAAGATATAGTAATCGAGTCCGTCTTTTTTCATCCCCATCGTGAAAGACATGGTATCAGACCCATTGTCAATAGTGCCATTCACAGAATCTCCGCTAATATTGTAATCGATAATGTGTGTGCCATAATAGTCCAGTGGCCCCCAATCATAGCCTGAAGTCTTCATGTCAGACCTCTCATCTGTATCACTATGAAAATGTTCGTAAAGTTTACTATATTTGCCGGAAGACAAATCGTCATTAAAAGAATCAACTCTATCACTTATTGAAGTTCCAAACCAATTTACAAACATATCACATGAACCGATTGAAATAGTTATTAAAACAAGAAACAAGAAATAGACCAGCCTTTCATTCACGAAAGTTTTTTTTTCTGAACTCATTTTGAGCCTCCTAAACTACATCATATCCGCATCGATTAAATGCGGAATAATAATTTTTTCAAAATTATTTAAAATGCGCTTGTGTATTGCTAAAAAACCTCTTAATTCTTTACTCTCTGCCTGATCAATATATGCAGTATTTAAAGAAAGATACATTCTACCCAGAACAAAACGCCGTATAGAAAAAGCCGATTTTGCATAGTAACGAAGGGTAATGTAAGCATTATGATACTTAAGCTCCAATGGATAAACTATCTCATTATAATATTTTTTCCTGTCATCATTTTCTAGCTTCAATAGTTTTTCTCTTTCATCTTCGAGTTCGCTTTTCAAAGTTTCAGTCAAAGGTGCCAGCTTATTTATCTGCTTCACAAAGCCGTTGAAGCGGCGTTCCAGGCCGCGGGCGGAGGCGACGGGGTCGTCGATGAAGGCGTCGCGGCGCTCCTGGCGCCAGGTGCTGTAGTCGATTTGGCCGCGCTTTACATCGAACTTTTCGCCGGGCTGTTCGCCGGGGCGCACTTCTACGCCCTCCTCCGGGCCCAGGGAGACGGTTTTGCCCTCGGCCTCTACATCGACCAGGCCGGATTGTACTACGAACAGGGAGGAGCCGTCCTCGCCGGCGGCCACGGTAAGCTCGGTGCCGCGGACGCCCGCTGCGGCGCTGGGGGTGGTGATGCGCGGCTCACGGTCGCCGGCAATCCTGTCGAAGCGGTAGGAGATGCTGCCCAGGGTGCAGCGCAAGACGCTGCGCTCCCTGCCGGAGGAGATCTCCGAGTCGATGGTAAAGATGGTATCCGACTCGACGGTGATGGTGCCGGAATTGCTCTGCTCCAGCTCGGCAAAACCATCCAGGCCCGTGATAACTGAGTCGCCGCCGCGGAGGTCGTCGCCGATGTAGGCGGGAATTCTATCGCCCCCCCGGCGGTCGATGTCCACCCGGCCCTCGCGGTAGACCAATTGGGCATCCATGGCAAGGATGGCCCCACTCTGTAACATAAGCATCAAAACAAGGGCAATGCTGACTCTGAGAATATGTGCTGATGGTTTCATTGCAGGGGTCCTTTCACGCCGACCACTATCGGGTAGCCCAGTTTTTTTCCAGATAATAATAAGAGGAAACGTCCGTAGTTCGTAGAAATTTCGGCAAAAGCCGGATTATCCGGCAGGGAGTGCTCGAAGAAGACCCGGACCTGGGCGGTGTCGGCAAAGCGGGTGTACTGTGCCGGGCCGGCGGGGACGAGGGTGAGGAGCCGGGCGTCGGAGAGGAAGCCGGAGGCGGAGAGGTTTTCCCACATGAGCTGGGCGTCGCGCTCGGTGGTGAGGATTTCGCCGTCGAAAAGAAAGGGGACGTGAGTGAGGTTGGCGGCCTTTTGGGGGTCGCGTTGGTGCAGTTCGTACAGCAGGTTTTGGACGCTGCTCTCGCGCTGCGAGACCGGCATGCCGGCGCATCCGGCGAACAGGAGCAGCAGGGCTGCGAACATGGCGGTTCGGGTGAATAGCTTTCGCATAGTGCCTCCGGCTTGTGTGTTTTATAGATAGTATAATATCGCAGCTTGCCGTAAAAAGCAAAGACATCTGTAAAAGGGAAGGTGCTTTTCCGAAACGGGGCCAAAGGGCACCGGAAGGGCGCTGCGTCAACTGACCGGTCACTGCTGAAGTGAGTTTTCCCTGCCCGCAACTTCAAAGATAGAGACTTCCTCAGCCTTGCCCTTTACCCATTCCTTTCCGACATAGCGAATTTCGTACTGCTCAGGTTTGGAAAGGCAGCCGTGGGTAGCCTCGCTTATGGCAATTCCGATGTTAAGCTTCTTGGTAAGCGCTTCTACACGGCTGGCCAGGTTCACCGCATCGGAGATAACCGTGCCGTCCATACGCTGGTTCTCGCCCACGGTTCCCAGCATAAGCTCGCCGGTATGTAGGCCGACTCCAAAGTTGATCGGCTGGTAACCCACTTTGCTGCGGTCCTGGTTGTACTGTACCAGTTCCTCTCGCAGGTGGATGGCCGCTTCAACTGCGTCTTCAGCCCGATCGGGAAACAAAGCCATGATGCCGTCGCCCATATATTTGTCCACAAAGCCTCTATGCGCGCGGATGATCGGCCCCATGCGGCTTAGAAAGGAGTTGATAAAACGAAAGTTTTCTTCCGGGGTGAGCTTTTCCGAGAGGCTGGTAAAATCGCGAATATCCGCAAACAGAACGGTCATCCGGTGGTTGGCGTGATCGCCCAGTTTTATCTCCATCACATTTTCTTTCTTTAGGAAGCGCAGAAACTCCCGCGGAACAAAACGTTCCATCGATTCGTTTAACTGCAGCAGGTGAGCGGACATCTGCTCGGATTTTTGAAAGGCTTTGGCAAACTTTTGTGTCATTACCATCGACTGAAACAGGATAAAAATCAGAAGTCCGAAGGGTACCAAAAATATTGAGGGAAGCACTAACATTGTTTTAGCTATATCATGGATCACAGTGATAAAGAGCAGAGAGAACCCGATGATAAACAACCAGGCTCCGGGCCCATGATGCCGAGCAGCCTGGAATAGGATGTAAAATACATACAGGGCTACCGCCACGGTAAACAGCTGAAACAGAGACAGCCACCGCATGTAGAAAGTACTGGGGAAAACTACTATCAGCAGCGTGTAAATCAGAGCTACCACCTCGATGAGCCGCTGGGCGTAGGGGTGCACGTGTTCCTTAAACAAACAGTGAATAAAGCGGAAAAAGAATATCACCCCAAAAGTAAAGGTAATGTATCCGATGCGTGCCAACAAAGGCCAGGGGAGGTCGGGTATAAATTTTAGAATAGCCAACTCTTCATACACGACAATCCGTGTGGCCAGCACGAAGGTAAACAGGGCAAAGTAGAGGGGCGACCGGTCACTGCGGCGGAAATAGTACAAACCCAGATGGTAGATGCCCATGATAATCAGCGCTCCGAACAGAAACATGTCGTACATGAGGCGGTTTTGGCGCAAATCTCTTACCTGATCCGCCGTACCAAGATAGATTGATTCGTTAATTCCGCTGGAGCGGTCGCGATAACTTGATACCTGTATCAGAAGCTGTATGTCCCGTGTTTCAGGCTGAAAGCTTACTACTTCCGGCCGCCATTCGGGCCGGGCGATTTCGCGACTTTCTCCGACTGTGCCGGAACTGTAGATTAAGCGGCCATTGATATACAGCCGGGCGGCGGTGCCGATAAAACCGATTTTAAGCCCTATTTCCTCGGGATGTTTGGCGGGCAGACGGATGTTCAGCCGGTAGGTGCCGTAACCGTAGCCGCTTTTTGGGGCTGCAGGCACAATCGAAGGACTTCACCTGCCGGGAACGGGAATAAGCTGGGCCGGTTGTTGGGCGGGCCGTATTTCTTGGGCGGGGCCCTGGGGTCGGGCCGGGGCCGGTTGATCTGCGTCGGACAGGGCCGGTTCGTTTGAGCCGGCCGGGGACGCTTGATCTGAGCCGGCCGGGCTCGGGGGCTCCAGAAATTCCCGCCACACAAACCGCCACATGCCGTCGAGCTTTAGAGGGCCCTGCTGCTCGAAGGAGTAATCCGAGAGATCGAGCCGACCGCCCTCTACCAGGGGCTCTGCTACCCGGCCCCCTTCTACCTGGGGCTCTTCGGCGTTTAAAGGGGGAAGGGTGCCGAGGACAAGCGCACACAAAATACTTATCACGGCAGCACATATAAATAGCGAAGTCCGAGGCTTGTGCCCAAGGCTCCTGCCCGGCACTGCTGCTAAACGAAATCGGCTTGTGTACCTTGCATTTGAGTTTCTCACAACAGGGCTTAGTATAACGAGAAAATATTTTTTTGTCTCAATAAATTGATTTCAGAAAAATCGTGGGTGCGAATTGTAGATTCATCACTTCATTGACCTCGAGCCGCATCAAAGCTATGCTATAATTTATCAGTTGTTCGGGCTTTAATATCGCTGCAAGAAGGAGTCTTCCGTGAAAAAGAAAATAGTTGTTTTTGCCACCAGCTTTCAAGATGAGCTGCTGACCCACCCCGAGGGGGAAGGCGAGCCGGCGCGGCAGCTGCGGCAGGCTGCCGAAGGCAACTCTTTAGAGTTGGATTTTAGGTGCGACCGTAACCCGGGAACTCCGCCTTCTGCCGAAGAGCTTAAGGCTGTGGTGGCCCTGATAGCCGACCTCGAAAAGTGGGACCGAAGATTGCTTGAACAGGTGGGCCAAGCAAAGGGCGGCGATTTGGGTCTGCTGGCCCGATACGGCATCGGGTACAACAGCATTGATATAACTGCCGCCCGCGAAGCGGGGGTTCATGTTACCAACACTCCGGGGGCCAGCTCCCAGCCTACCGCCGAGTGGGCCGTCTCCACCCTGCTGGATGTAGCCGGTCGCCGAATTCCCCACCACTCGCGAGCCGGTGGCGGACTTACTAAAAGCGGTCCCTCCCGTCTGGATATAAGCGGAAAAACCCTGGGAATAATCGGAACGGGAAATATCGGCAGACAGGTGGCCGCAATGCTGAGCGGTTTCGGACTCAAGCTGCTCGCAGCCGACCTGTACCCAAACCATGAATGGGCAAGGGCTCACGGGGTAGAGTACACAGATATAGGAAGCCTGTGCGAACAGGCCGACTTTATTACCCTCCACGCCTCCGGCGGCAGCCGGCTGATAGAAGCGGCTGAGATTGCCCGCATGCATCCGACCACCGTACTAGTAAACTGTGCCCGGGGAGTACTGGTAGACAACCGGGCCGTGTATGAGGCAGTTCGCGACGGACGGATATACGGATACGGTATTGATGAGGTGTGGGAGCATTGGGATATGCCCCTTACCTCCGACCTTAATATTACCGCCAGCCCGCATGTGGGCTCGGATACCGATTTAGGAAAACTGCGGATGCAGCAGCTTTCAGCCCAAGCTGTTATCGACTATATCGACGGAAGAGAACCTCAGTACATCGTCAACAAGGAGAGCTGACACATGAGGCGTAGATACGCATTGTCTTTTTGGTTCTAAAGTTGTATTTTTTACCTGTACTTTCTACCTGAACTTTGGGGGAAAATATGGGGGGAAAATATGAATAAAGAAATTGAAACGATTGTAAGCGATCTTAAAGAGAACTTTGTGCCGGTGCTGCAGGAGCTGTTTGCCGACGACCTGCAGGGGGTAATTATGTATGGTTCGGCCGCCAAAGGAACCTATGTGGCCGGGGTCTCGGATGTAAACCTGCTGCTGCTGACCGGCGAGACGCATCCCGAAGCAATTATGAAGCTGGGAAACCGGGCTAAAAAAACCATTCACAAACACCGGCTTTCTGTGCAGTTTCTCACTACCAGTGAGTTTGAAAACTCGGCCGACGTATTTCCGATGGAATACCTGGATATACAAAACTCGCATATCCTTGTGTGGGGTTCCGCGGACCTGGACTCACTCAAAATAGAATCAACCTACCTGCGCCATCAGGTAGAAGAACGTCTGCGGGGCAGCGTGCACGCACTTCGGCAGGCACTCTTCGCATCCCAGGGAAAAGCCAAGCTGCTCTCGGGGGTTCTAAAAGAGTGGTTCGGCTCGCAAACGGCGCTCTTACGGGCGGTATTACGCCTGGCGGAGGTGTCGAGTATTCCGGAGAACTCCCGGGAACTGGTCGATGCAATTGGTTCGACCTTCGAACTGGACTCGTCTGCTCTTTATCCGCTTGTGCAGCTGCGGGAGGGCGACAAGAGCGGTGACGCGGCCCAAATTGCAGTGCAGACTCTGCAGTTTCTTACCCAGTTGGTACGAAAGGTCGATGCGATGGAGACAGGGAGCAGCTCGTAATGAAAGGGTTTCATAGACAAATTACATTCTTAAGCGTGGCGGGAGTCTTGCTGCTGCTCAGCGCACTCCCAGTCCTCTCTGCACAGTCAATTCCCGATTACCGTGGCTTTGTAAACGACTTTGCAGGGGTGATAGATTCGGACTCCGCCGGTAAAATTGAAGCGGTGGCCCGGAAGGTCCAGGAAACCACCGGCGCGGAGATTGCGGTGGTAACTATCGATACGGTTGAACCCTATGCCGATGTAGACCAATACTCAATTGAACTGGCAGAGCAGTGGCAAGTTGGCCAGGAAGGCGAGGATAACGGGATTATTTTTCTAATGACCCTGGAAGAGCGGCAGGTTCGTATGGAAGTGGGCTACGGTCTGGAGGGAGCAATTCCCGACGGGCGGGCCGGCGAGATACTCGATGAGGCGGTACTGCCCTATTTGAGCCAAGGAGAGTACGGAAAGGGATTTCTGGCAGGCACGGTTGAGGCGGCCCGGGAGATTGCCGATGAGTACAACGTGGAACTGGGAAGCCTGGATGCCCCGCCGATGGCGTCGCAGTCCGGCGGTTCCGCAGGCAGCGACGGCAGCAGCGGCAGCGGAACTCCCGGCAGACTCATATTCTTAGTATTGATCCTCTTCCTCGGCGGAGGACGGATGTTCCTGCCCATGCTTTTACTAGGCGGGATTACCGGTGGACGCCACTATCGCGGGGGCTTCGGCTCTTCTGGATTCGGCGGCGGCAGCTTTGGAGGAGGCGGCTTCGGCGGCTTCGGCGGCGGCGGCTTTGGCGGCGGCGGTGCCAGCCGCGGCTTTTAAGAGCTTGGCGCCTTCATAAAACAAGACGTTTTGCAATCGTCAGTTTTGAAGGCGCCTGTAAAGAGTGCATTTTTAAATAACAAATTTTCGGAACATCAATTCGGAGGAATGAATGAGCGGTAAAAGCAGAGCGGGCTTTATAATTAGCCTCGCAATAGTGGTAATAATAGTAATCAGCCTGTTTTCCTGGTTTGTGGGTACCCGTAACCAAATGGTGACCCTGGAAGAGAGAATTGACGCCTCCTGGGCCGAGGTAGATAACCAGCTGCAGCGGCGCAGCGACCTGATACCGAACCTGGTAGAGACGGTAAAGGGTTTTGCCTCGCAGGAAAGTGAGGTGTTTACCAACATCGCCGACGCGCGGGCCAAGCTGGCGGGTGCCAAAGGGGTGGAAGAGACAGCCGAGGGCTATAACGAGATGCAGGGGGCCCTCAGCCGGCTGCTGGTGGTGGTTGAGAACTACCCCGAGCTTAAGTCGAACGAGAACTTTATACGACTGCAGGATGAGCTGGCGGGCACCGAGAACCGGATTGCCGTGGCCCGTAAACGCTACAATGAGGCGGTGGAGCAGTTTAACCGGCGCATCCGGATGTTTCCCGGCTCGATTATCGCTAATATGTTGGGAATGGAAAAACAGCCCTACTTTGAGATTGAAGAGAGTGCCCGGGATGTTCCAGAGGTGGATTTTGGCTCATAAGCCCATACTACTAACTTAAATCGTAGCCCAATGTCCTTATCGAGGATTTTGCCTGCTTAAGCACCGATAAAATCTGTTCGTAGTACTGGCCGGCTTGTTCGCCACCCCTCTCTAAGCCTTCAGGCCCCTCTGTCCCTTCGGATCTTGCGTCCCCCTCTGCAAAAGAGGCCTGGAGCTCTTCCGTCAGAGAAACCAGCCGCTCATAGTGTTCACGAAAGGTGATAAAGTTATCGTAACCGGCCAGATCGGACTTTGAAGCTGCCTCTACCCATTGGCTGAGCCAGGTCTTAGTAAGATCCGGTGCCTGCTCGCTGCGATTCTCATCGTTTATCCAATTGAGAATCCGGACTATCCATTCCTGCAGGACCAAGGCACCGATGGTAAATTGGGTTTGGGAGCTTCTTTTTTCGGTGTCGACCCGGGTTCCTGCAGCTCCAACAGTTGAACCGTCCGCCGCAGAAGCAACTGCATCGCCCGGCTCCTCACCGCCTTCGTCATTCTGTTCCACGATTTTGAACTGACGAATTTCACCGGCTAATTTAGAGGCATTCTCGGTATTACGAATGACTATATCAGTCATATTGCCCTGGGCAAAGTTCACGCTTTGGGTTTTATCAGTAAGCTCTTTTAAATGACCCATTGTATCCCGGGAAAAAGTACGCAGCGACTGCAGTGTTTTTGAGATATCCCCCACTCCACTGGTCATTTCATCGGAGCCCGACTGAATTTCATGGGTTACATTCTGCAGGGTAGATACCGCGTTCAGCATCTCTTCGCTGCCAGAGGAAAGCTCGCCGGCGCTGGCGGCTATCTCGCCAAAAGCCTCCACAAAACTGCGCACCTCACGATCAACATCTTCAAAAGTTCTGCCTGTTTCGGCACTAATTTCGGTTGCCTGCTGTATACGCCCAACGATCTCTTTCAACCTCCCGGATATTTGCTTGGCGCTTCCGCTGGTTGAAGTAGACAGGTTACGAATCTCGTCCGCCACCACCGCAAAGCCTCGGCCGGCGTCACCGGCATGGGCTGCCTCAATGGCCGCGTTCATCGCCAACAGGTTAGTTTGGGCGGCAACCTTATTTATCACCGTAATCATCTCCTGCATATCCTGAATGCTCACCCCAATTTCCTGAATGATATCGTTGGTTTGGGAAACCTTTTTTCCACCTTCACCGGTTATTTGGGCCAACTCTTCTCCCGCCTGTTGGCGGTCTTCGGTTATCCGCGCCACCGACTGAATCGATGAGTTCATCTCTTCTATGGCTGCTGAGGTCTCGGTCACCGAAGAAGATTGGTTTTCAATTTGTGTCCCCACACTTTTAATGGTGGCATCAATCTGCTCGGCCGCCGAAGAGGCCTCGTTGATGCGGTTATCCAGGCTGTACATCTGGCTGCGCATTGTTCCAAGTTCCTCGGCCATCTGATTGGTAAAAATCAGTGTCCCTTCAACCTGATTAGAGATCTCCTCGCTGTTGTCTTGCGAAAAGTGAACCATCTCCTGAATACCGGCTAACATCTGACGCAGTTTTTCAATCAGGTTAGCATCAAAATCGTGGGACAAATAATTGAACTCACGAATACTGCTTTTTAGCGCCACCCTGCGGGTAAGATCTCCGGTCCCTATTTCTTTGATCACCTGTTCCAGACGTTCAATCGGTCCAGCATAGGCACGCCTCATCAAGATCGCCATTAAAATGGCAATTAAAATAAAAGCAAATCCAAGAAGTATAGTCAGACGACGAATAAAGACAGTGCTTGCTTGATAGTCTTCCATTACCGCCGACACTCCAATTACCCAATCCCACTCCTCAAAATAAGAATACACCGCCAGCTTGTCCTGCAGCGGGGCGCTTTTTGAACATTCTCCAGGGGTATTCCATGACTGCTGTTTCGCCGCTGTCCAGTTGATGAGCCTCTTCAAGCATATCTTTTATAAAGTAGCGACCCGAGTCGTCCTGAGCATCGATAATGCTCTCCCCATCCCGCTCGCGCCCTTCTGAAAGCACATAATTCCCGTATTTATCCAAAATGAAAACATAGCCATTTTCCCCTACATTCACCTGCTCCAGATATTCCAACAGATTGGCTTGGTACATCTGGGAGAAATACTCCATACTGCCGTTTCCGGCCATTGACTTCTTCAGAGCCTCGTAATAATCCTGTTCGACCATCAGCGATATAAGCTCGGACTGCTCCTGCAGATTTTGCTTTACATTTTGATCGAGCTGATTAGCTATCTGTACATACAGTACAGCTCCGGCGATGATCACGGGTAGAATAAATGCGAATATCGAGACAACCAACAGGTGTATTCGCAGGGGTAATCCGGTGTGCTTCATTGTGCATCTCCTTACTAATTTGTTCATTAATGTGCTAATTTACTCTATCCCTCAAGTTAAACGAACATATTCTATAATCACATAAATTAAATAATCAAATTTTATCGATTACGCAAAGATAGTACCACTCAGCCCCTTGAAAGGAATAATTCAGACCAGTATAGTATGAACAGTTTACAGTTAAAACCCCACTAAGGGGTTATACCACAAGATAATATATATATAAGGAGAGCGATGTGTTAGTACAAGGGCTCACGCTCACAGTTATCGGGATGCTGGTAGTATTTAGCATACTAATACTGCTTGTATTCACGATGAAACTGCTTTCGGCAGTAGTGTTTCGGTTCTTCCCAGAACCGGAAGTACCCGTTCAAGCTCAGCAGTCGGCTGGGAATATAGAAATAGCGGTGGCAATCGCTGCCGCGTATGCCAAGAAGAACCAATAGGGAGTGTGTATAAGATGAAGAAGCGTGTCGATTTTATGGTAACCGCCTTCCGGGACGGCTTCCAGTCCGTCTACGGGGCACGGGTTTTTACCAAAGACTTTTTACCGGCGGTTGAGGCTGCCGTGGATGCTGGAATAGACCATTTTGAAGCCGGCGGCGGCGCCAGGTTTCAATCGCTCTATTTCTATGCGAATGAAGATGCTTTCGATATGATGGATCAGTTTCGTCAGGCCGCCGGCCCGAATGTAAATCTACAGACCTTGGCACGTGGTGTAAACGTGGTAGGACTCGATTCACAGCCGCGGGATATAATTGATTTGCATGCCAAGATGTTTGGCAAGCATGGAATAACTACTATTCGTAACTTCGATGCCCTGAACGATGTAAACAACCTGACCTATTCAGGCGAGAGAATCGTTGCCCACGGCCTGAAGCACGAAATTGTTATTACCATGATGGAACTGCCCCCCGGGGTAACCGGTGCTCATACGCCGGAGTTTTACATTGGGGTATTAAAACAGATTCTTGATGCAGGTATTCACTTTGACTCTATCTGTTTTAAGGATGCCTCCGGAACATCCGTGCCGAGTAAGGTATACGAAACCATCAAACAGGCCCGCCAAATCCTGGGCGAAGACCGGAGAATTGTATTCCACACCCATGAAACTGCCGGAACCAGCGTCCTGGCCTACAAGGCCGCCCTGGATGCGGGAGTAGACCAGATAGACCTGTCGATGGCCCCCTGTTCGGGTGGAACCGCACAGCCCGATGTGGTTACCATGTGGCACGCCCTGCGGGGCACCGAATACGACCTGGGAGTAGATATAACCAAGTTGGAAAAGGCCGAGGAAGTCTTCAAAGACTGCATGAAAGACTACTTTATGCCGCCTGAAGCCAAAGTCGGTCGAGCCCTTCATCCCCTTCTCACCGATGCCCGGCGGGGCCCTGACTGCCAACACTCAGATGATGCGCGACAACGGTATTCTTGACAGGTACCATGAAGTTGCAAATGCAATGGGAGAGGTTATTCGACGCGGTGGATACGGTACATCTGTTACCCCGGTCAGCCAGTTCTACTTTCAGCAGGCCTTCAACAATGTAATGATAGGCCCCTGGAAAAAGATTGCCGACGGTTATGGAAAAATGGTACTCGGTTATTTTGGAAAAACCCCGGTAGAACCGGACCCGGAAATTGTGAAACTGGCCTCCGAACAGCTCGAACGGGAGCCGACTACCGAAATGGTTGTTGATATCAATGACCGTGACGAGACCAAGGGGATCGAGGCTGCGCGCAAGATGCTGAAGAAGGACAAGCTGGAAGAGACCGACGAGAACCTCTTCATTGCGGCCACCTGTAAGGAAAAGGGAATCCAATTCCTGAAGGGCGAGGCCCGCAGCAATGTCCGCAAAATCGACCGCAGCAAGCCTGCTGAAGAAGAGGGAACCGCTGCCGGTGCTTCCGCCTATACTGTCAAAGTCAACGACAAGCCATATAATGTGAAGTTTGAGGATGGAAAGGCCATCGTCAACGGCGCTAGCTACACCGTCGATGTACAGGCCGCCGACGACAAAGCAAGCGGCACTCCCTCCGGCGGAAGCGGTGAGACTCACAAGGTCAACGCCCCAATGCCCGGACTGGTACTGCGCCTTGAGAAAAACGTTGGCGATACTGTTCAGGAAGGTGATTTGATTATGGTGCTTGAAGCGATGAAGATGGAGAACGAAATCCATGCACCTGCCGCCGGTACGATTAGAGAGATCAGTGTAAAACAGGGTGATCAGCTGAAGGCCGGCGAACTTCTAGCGGTTATTTCGTAAGGGGTCGTCTATGAGTTTAGGTGAAGCATTACATAATTTTTGGTTGTCTACCGGCTTGGTGAATTTTGAGCTGGGTCAGGCAATAATGATCATCGTCGGACTGGTTCTGATCTATTTGGCAATCGTCAAAAAGTTCGAGCCCCTCCTGCTGCTGCCGATTGGTTTCGGCGGTATTCTGGCAAATATACCCTTGGCGGGTATTGCCGGAGCGGAAGGTTTTATCGGCATGATCTACGCTGTTGGAATCGGCACCGGTGTATTTCCGCTGCTGATCTTTATGGGCGTTGGAGCAATGACCGACTTTGGTCCGCTTATTGCCAACCCCAAGACTGCCCTGCTGGGGGCGGCGGCACAGTTTGGTATTTTTACCACTCTGTTGGGCTCACTTGCACTCGCAGGATTGCCGGGATTCAATTTCAGCCTGGCCGATGCGGCTGCAATTGGAATTATCGGTGGAGCCGACGGTCCGACTTCGATCTTTGTGGCCAGTCAGCTCTCGCCGCGGTTGCTGGGAGCTATTGCCGTGGCGGCCTACTCCTATATGGCGCTGGTGCCGATTATCCAGCCGCCGGTTATGCGCCTCTTCACTACCAAAGCAGAGCGTATGATTAAAATGGAGCAGTTGCGCCACGTAACCAAAACCGAAAAGATTCTCTTTCCCCTGGCGGTTCTTCTTCTGGCTATACTCCTGCTGCCCTCCGCCACTCCGTTAATTGGAAGCCTGATGTTTGGTAACCTGGTAAAAGAGTGCGGCGTAACCGAGCGACTGTCTCAGGCGGCCCAGCACGAGATGATGAACATAGTAACCATCTTTCTGGGTCTTTCCGTGGGTTCCAAGCTGCAGGCCGACAAGTTTCTGAATGTAGAGACCCTTGGTATTCTGATACTCGGTCTGGCTGCGTTCGTAGTGGGAACAGCCACCGGCCTTCTACTGGCCAAACTGATGAACAAGCTCTCCAGCAAACACCCGATCAATCCGCTTATCGGTGCGGCTGGTGTTTCGGCGGTTCCGATGGCAGCGCGTGTTGCCAGCAAGGTAGGAAAAGAAGAGAATCCGCAGAACTACCTGCTAATGCATGCAATGGGCCCGAATGTGGCCGGAGTTATCGGCTCGGCTATTGCCGCCGGCGTTCTACTGTCTATCGTTCCAATAATGATGGGCGGTTGATCAATCTGCCACTAGCCTACATTCGCTACTATAATACAAAAAAAGAGCTGCCTTTATTTGGGCAGCTCTTTTTTTATGGTAACATTGCCTTTTCTCTCCGAAATATGTACTTTTTTACTGAAACTGATGACTAATTCAGTAGAATAATCCTGAGGAGAACTTTATGCCCTATAAAATAGCTTTTTTTGATGCAAAGCCTTATGATCAAAAGTTTTTTGACGCAGCGGTCGGGGCCGCAGGGGCCGGCAGCTCCGCCGGGAGTTCCAGTTCAGCGGAATTCGAATTAAAGTACTTCAACACCCGGCTTAACGCCGACAGTGTTTCTTTAGCTAAGGGCTTCGACAGCGTCTGCGCCTTTGTCAACGACGATCTCTCGGCGGATGTCATTAGACAACTTAAAGAGATGGGGATCGAAATCGTCGCCCTTCGCAGCGCCGGTTACAATAACGTGGACCTCGAAGCGGCTTACGGCAACGTACATATGCTGCGAGTACCAGCCTACTCCCCATATTCGGTGGCCGAACACGCCGTGGCAATGATGCTGTCCCTCAACCGGAAGACCCACCGTGCCTATTATCGGACCCGGGACAACAACTTTTCCATAAACGGCTTTCTGGGTTTCGACATGCACGGCAAAACCGTCGGCATAATCGGTACCGGTCGCATCGGTCTGACCCTTGTAGGGATCTTGCGGGGCTTCGGTATGAAGGTTATTGCCTACGACGCCCCGCCCCAAACCCGGAGTCGAGGAGCAGTACGGTTTCAGTTATGTGAGTCTGGACGAACTCTACACCCGCTCCGATATTATATCACTACACTGTCCGCTGACCCCCGACACCCATCACATAGTAAATGCCGAGTCGATCAAGAAGATGAAAGGCGAGGCAATGATTATCAACACCAGCCGCGGGGCATTAGTAGACACCGGGGCCTTGCTGGATGCTCTGCGAGAACAGCGTGTCGGCAGTGCCGGGCTTGATGTGTATGAAGAAGAGGATGATTACTTTTTTGAAGACCTTTCCAACGAGACTATTGAAGACGATAAGCTGGCCCGTTTGCTCACATACCCGAATGTATTAGTTACCAGCCACCAGGCTTTTTTTACCAAAGAGGCACTTACAAACATTGCGGCTACCACCCTCGATAACTTACGGGCCTACTTCAAGGGCGAAGCCCTGGAGAACGAGGTGTGCTACCGATGCAACCAACCGGAGTGCCGTAAAGAACACAACGGCCGCTGTTTCTAAGAGCCCTCCACGGTGGCTTTATAGCGCTTCAGTAAATCATCGAGCTTGGAGTTCAGATCCTCATTTATGATATCCTCATCAGGATGCTCTTTTAAGCGATGTAGGGAAGCTTCGATGCCCAGGTGAAACGGAGTGGTGCACCTGAATGCGGGCACCAGCCGTTTTATCTTTGTGTTGTCGAATAAAGCGGTGTGAATCTTGTCGCCCTTCAAGGGCCCGGTAAACTCCGGGTAACGGTCGCAAATGTAATCGGCGGACATGTGCACAATCTGTGCCGGCCGCCCCAGTTTCATCCCGAGGATGTGATGTACCTGGTCCCAGGTAAGCGCCTCGTCGGAGGTAATGTGAAAGGCCTCGCCAAGCGCTGCCGGATTGCCTAACAAGCCTACAAAACCCTTTGCAAAATCGCTGTTATGGGTCAGCGTCCAGCGGCTGGTTCCGTCACCCGGCACTATGATAGGTTTTCCATTCAAAATACGATCAACTATAGTGGGGCCGCGATCGAAGATAGAGGGAATCATTTTCTCGCCATAGGTGTGGGAGGGCCGCACAATGGTAACCGGAAATCCTGACTCCCGCCACGCTTTGGTCAAACGCTCTTCACAGGCTATTTTGTCGCGGGAATACTGCCAAAAGGGGTTGCCCAGAAGGGTCCCCTCGGTTACATAGGTGCCGGCCGGCGGTTTTGCATAAGCAGAGGCGGAGCTGATATATACATACTGTGCCACCTTACCGGAAAAAAGATCGATATCCTGAGCCACATGCTCTTCGGTAAAGGCCACCCAGTTAATTACTACATCAAAGCGATATCCGGCCAGGGCTTTCACCGTCCCCGAGCGGTCACGTATATCTCCTTTGAGCGGGGTCACCCCCTTCGGAAGCTCTTCATTGTGACTGCCGCGGTTGTACACATATACATCGACTCCACGACTCACCGCCTCTCTGATACAGGCACTGGAAATAGTTCCGGTTCCACCAATAAAAAGTACTTTCATATGACTCACCCCTCTAAGACCTTTTTTTTAATCTTACCACGTCTGCGGGTATACTCAAACCGTAGAATTGCTCGTTTTATTTCGACTTCATCAACTGTTTTCGATGATACATGCGCTCATCCGCCATGCGTATCAATTCTCGAGGAATCGACTCTACGTCTAACTCCGAGTGGTCGTTCAATTCGCTCAATTCAGAAAACCCTACACTGGCGGAGACGGGGTAGGTCTCCCCGCCCTCTTCGATTCCCCCTGCAAAGGCTTCTTCGATTTTTGTCCATATTGTTTCAGCACGTGTACGGGTGCAGCCCGGGAGTATGATTAAAAACTCATCGCCCCCTAAACGTGCCAGTGAATCTGATTCACGAATATGCTGTTTAATTCCGTTTGAAACGGCCTTGATAAGAGTGTCGCCGACCGCATGACCAAAAGTGTCGTTTACCACCTTAAGCCCATTTACATCGACAAAACCCACCGTAACATTGCTTCCATTAGAAGCACTTTGTGCTATAGCGCGGTTAAGCACCTCGAGGCCGGATCTTCTCCATCGAGTATTCGTAGAGCCCATCAACCCGGGCCCGATGATTCACTGCTTCCTGCCGTACTTTCTGTTCGGTTATGTCATCTTTAAACGCAACATAGCTAATCGTATTACCTTGCCGATCTTTCACCGGCGATATGAGTTCCGACTCCCAGTACAGACTGCCGTCTTTGCGGGAATTGTAAATTTCACCCTTCCACTTTTTCCCGGAGCTAATGGTATTCCACAGGCGGCTATAAAAATCTTTGTCATGATGTCCGGATTTGAGGAGCGCCGGTGTTCTCCCTATCGCCTCGCTGCTCGAATACCCGGTAAGCCTTTCAAAACTGGGGTTTACATACTCGATCCGCCCTTGGGTATTCGTCATTACTACAGTTTCAGGGGACTGTTCTACCGCGGCATACAACTTTCTTAAATCCGTCTTTAGGCTGCTTCGAGTATAGTAGGTAAAAAACAGGGCAGTTGCCGTCAGAACTATAAGCAGTAAAAAGACAGAAGATTTAATGAAAAACCATCTCTGCTGGGGATACAGAAAAGCGTCCGTTTTAGGATCGGTAATTGATACCAATTTCCAGCCCATAACTGAAAGGGGCTGCATATACACATTAGAATCTTCCGGCACAATTCCTTCCGAGGAGAGCTGCAAGCCCTCATACTGCCTAGTCTGAGATAGACGTTCGAGCAGCATTTCTGAGAGGGGATACACCCCTGAGTAAAGCCATTCTTCCCGATTGGTAGCTATTACTACATCGTTTTTGGTAACCAACGCAAAGGGCAGATTCTGCGCCTGAAGGGTTCGACTTAGCAATAGGCGGGATCCGCCTTTAAGACCAGCACTCCAACTATACCTGTTCCAGAATGAACGGGAGCACTAAAATACACCCCTATCTGTCCCGTGGTAACTCCAGAGGCAAAGCCGACATAAGGCGTGCCCTGCATCGCTTCTGTGAAGTAAGGTCGAAACTCATAACTCTCTCCCACCATCTGGGAAGCTAATTGTCCTGTCCCGATTGAAGCGCGGCAGATGCCGTTGGTGTCAAGCACATACGCAATTTCCGCCTTGGTACTCTTCTGCGCAATATCCAAAATTTGATTTACAGTAACCATATCACTGGTAAAGGCCTCTGCTATAAACTGCGAATCTGCTAAGCCGGCAAGAAAATCGCTGTATCTTGTGAAGAACCCCACCTCTAAATCTCGTACGATACTGATTGTTTCGGAACGCTGCCGCTGCACAAGGTTTTCTTGTTTTACTCGATTTATTCCGTTTATCTGTAACAGAAGAGACACTGCACCTGCACAGACAAGCAGCAGTGTACCTATAAATAAAGTTCGATGGTTCTTTTTCATTTTTTTAAATTTCATATTAGTAGCTCTATCTCCTCTATAAGCTTTTGTTCCTTGAAGGGTTTGGAGACAAACCCGTCCATTCCAGCTTCACTACACTTGCGACGGTTCTCATCGTCTGCATACGCCGTGAGGGCAATTATTTTGCTGTGTGCCCGCTGCTCTGATTCTTCTAACAGACGCACTCTCCGGCACACATCCAAACCGCTGAGTTTAGGCATACTCACATCCATCAGTACCAGATCGAAGTATTCTGCCTGCAAAAGCTTCCACGCCTGCTCACCATCTGCGGCCGGAGTAGTGCTCCACCCCTTGCTGCGCAAAAACTGCTCCAGATACAAGCGGTTAATACCTTCATCCTCGGCAACGAGAATTTTCAGCTTCCGGTCTAATACCGTACGGTTTTTTACAGAAGACTCTTCATGTGCAACAGGTAGTGGAGAGGTCTTCTCCACGGCCTCAACCGGAAGGGTTACAGTAAAGGTGGTCCCCCGCCCAACTTGACTCTCAAGCTCGATATTCCCATGCAGTAGACTAACTATAGATTTTACGATGGATAAGCCCAGGCCTAGGCCCGACTCAAGATTACCAAGCACTGAATGCATATTCCCATCCACTTGCGTAAATGGAGTAAAGACAAGTTCCCGTTTATCTTCAGGTATCCCGCTTCCGGTGTCTTCTACCACAATATACAGTAGCGAGTCGCGAACGGCTAAGCGCACTTCAACCCATCCGTCAGAGGTGTTTTTAATTCCATTTTCGGACAGATTCAGCACTATCTGTACCAGCCGCTCCCTGTCCGCACGCAGCAGTACCTGATTATCGATAATCTCAAACCGAAAGTCCAGTCCCTTATCGGCTGCCGATGTACGCAGGAGCGGTTCTATCCAACTGCCAATTTGTTGCAGGTAAAATTCAGTCGGGTACAGCGAAAAACTTCCGGATTCCAGACGGTTTACATCAATTAAATCTGATAACACCCGATGCAGCTGGTTAGAAGAACTGTAGAGCATTTCGAGCATCTTCTCCTGCTCCGTATCCAGCGGGGTAGTATCCAGGAGTCGAGTCATCCCGATAATACCGTGGAGAGGAGTTCGCAGCTCGTGGCTCACACCGGCTAAAAACCGGTCTTTTGCCTCATTTGCACGAGTTAAATTTTCAAGGGCACTGCTCAATTCGGCAGTTTTTTGGTTTACCCGGCGGCGCAAAGAATAGGTCCAGAAAAAGAACCCCGTAAGTAAAAGCGAAAACAGTAAAAATATTCCCAAAACAACCCTTAGCCAGGGACTTGAGAGCAGGGAGAGAGTGGAAAAGCCCTGGTACAGTATAGACCCCGAACCAGCGCTCGAATATCTGGTCGTACTCCCCTGAGCTTTTTAGCAAAGATAGGCCTTCATTCATGGTTGCCAGCAACGCGGCATTACCCTCCTGAACCGCAATACTATACTTCTGCTGAAACAGAGGCTGGGTAATTAGCCGTACACCCCGAATTTCCTGCTGCTGCAGTTGCCGCACCC
Source organism: Spirochaetia bacterium (assembly GCA_034520965.1). Classification (GTDB taxonomy): domain Bacteria; phylum Spirochaetota; class Spirochaetia; order DSM-16054; family Sediminispirochaetaceae; genus DSBN01. The sequence continues at coordinate 890,993 of JAXHMY010000001.1, forward strand.
CCTGCAACATTGAAAGCACCGCACAGTCGGCACGTCCCGATTCCAAGGCCGGCAACAGAGCTTCCCAACTGTCAACTGTGAGAATCTCAGCTCCTATTTCCTGATTAAGCAGATAATCGTGTCCCACATCCTGCGCCTGCACAAGTATGCGCTTACCTTGAATATCTTCAATAGAAGCAATGGGGGATCCTTCACGCACAAACACTCCGTAGGACGAGATAAAATGGGGAATTGTAAAGTCCGCCACCTTGTCCCGTTCGGCGGTTTTATACATACCGGCCAGTAAATCTATTTCACCCTGCTCAAGCTCTTGCCGAACAGTCTCCCATGGCCCCAGGCTTATCTCGATATCCAAATTCATAAGCTCGGCAATACGTCGTAAAATCTCTATATTAAAACCATCCGGCTCGCCTTGCTCATTGACAAACTCAAAGGGTGGATACCCCCAATCGCCACGGGCCCGCAGGGTTGTTTCTGAGCCGGAACCCAGCTTTTGCGTCTCCAATAAGGGAACAAATGCGTCCGGTTGCGGTTTCTGCCGAGTGAGCGGCAGCAGAAGCAACAGAGCCGACAACGAAATTACGGCCAGTAGGACCGATAGAAGTACACGAGAAGGCTTCACAAATATTCTCTCCATAGCTGCAGATCTTTACTAAATCTTAAAACAATCTGGTCTAAAACGCCATAGGGGTATAGTAAGGATTTATGAAAGAAAAAGCCGCCGCTTCGGTGTCCCGAAACGGCGGCTATAATGTATAGAAAAGGGTTTTAGCCTTTGAAGTCTCCCGGTTTAATTACGTTTCCGTATTTTGCCTGGGCGGCTTTGATTTTTTCGATGGCAGCGTCCCATTTTGCAATAAGGGATTTGGGTGTATCAGTGTCCATCTTGTGGTAGAACTCTTTGGTTCTTTCAAGTTTCTCGATCCACTTGTCACAGCGGAAGCTGAACTGATGTGTATAGGTAGCTTTGTCGTATTCGGCCTTCATGTACTTCTTGTACAGCTTGGAGATATCTTCGTAGGTCGGAATTATTCCGGTGGGAGTTTCGTAGCCGCCGAGCTCGCCATGTACCCGTTTCTCTGCCCAGTGGAGCCATACCTTTTTGGCAGTTTTTGGGTTGATGAACTTGCCGTCCTCGCCCTTCAGGAAGTAGTTGGTAGAATAGACCTTAGGAACATCTTTCATGCCCTTCACAAAGTCAATGTTGTTCATGGTGTACTCACCCAGGGGGTAGGAGACGAAGTCAAGGTTAGCCATGGGGCTGGCCTTTCGGACACCCTCGGCACCCAGGGTTGCTGAAGTGGTTTCAGACTCGAGGGTTGAGGCCTTTAGTACAATACCCTCTTCCCAGTTGTGGGATTCTTCGACCGGAACAGTGGTGTCGCTGTCGCGTCCGCCGTACAGCACGCCCTGCACCTGTACACCCTTCTTATCCTCAAAGCCGTCTTTGTCAAAATTATCCAGGTAGTCGAGGCGCATGGTGTAGCGGGAGTTACTGTGGGCAATGCCTATTTCCTGTCCTTTGGAGTCTTTCTTGCCTTCGTACCAACCGGGTCCGGAGTGGTTGTCACCCTCTTTGGGGGTATCCATGCCCATGGCGATCCAGTAGGGGTTGTTGTCGGGCCCGCGGAGCACGTTGGAGAAAATAAGCTCCTGAGGTATTAACAGGTTCTTGAAAATAAGCGGATCATCTTCGGCGTTTACCTCTTTGATAATACCGAAAATGCCCTGCTCGACGTTTACCGCACGAAACTGTCCGTCGATGTTGCGGAAATAGGCAATGTCGTCGCCGACAACCTCTTCTCCCGGGATCATGGCAGTTGAAGTTTTACCGCATGCGGAGGGGAACGCGCCGGCGAAATAGGTTTTACGGTCTACATCGTTGTCGGCAGCGGCCATCAGAAACATGTGCTCACAGAGCCAGCCTTCCTGACCCGACTGGTTAATTGCCAGACGCATGGAGTGCTTTTTCAGTCCCACGGAGTTACCGGCGTACTGGGCGTTCATGGAATATACAATATTGTTCTGAGTATCCATATAAATACGGCGCTTATCCAGGTTTACCGAACAACCGCGTTCGTCAAGCTGACCGGCGGAGTGGATAAAGCGGTAAATATCATCTTTCTCTACCTGAGTCTTCATTTCTTTGAAGTGCTCATACGCATTGCGGTAGAGGATCTGCTCGGAGTGGAGTACGTACCAGGAATCGGTAAACTGAATACAGGGGCGGGTAAATTCGGAGAAGGTAGGGCCTTCTGCGAAGAACTTTACTACCGCGTCTTTGCCGTCCATAATGTTCTTTGCAATACCCTGGATCTCGGCCAGTCCTTCTTCATACTCAACACTGTTGAGCGACTTCATCCGTTCCAGGTTTTCCTTGTATACCATGAACTTGGTATTCACCTTATCACGGGCCTGGTCTCCGTATCCATCCCAGTGGATAGTTTGCCCGTCTTTTGCCAGCTTGTGCTCTTCGCCCTTTTCAATAGCCATCTTACGTACATAGTTTTCGTCGGCTTCACTGTCGTCGCATACATAGATGGATGCGGGGTTACAATGCTGAGCGAAATACCCTACGTGGTCGTAGACCTTCTGGTTTTCGAGTGCCATGAGCTTTTTGTAGCTCTCTTCACTCATCTTAGATTTTAAGACATCATCGTATTTCAGGTCCATACACCTCTCCTTATTATTTTATCGATGTTCAAATATTGGTTTGGGACTATCTTATCTTCTATGAAGCTTTTATTGCAACACCTTGCAGCCTCTTATAAGGCTATTGACTAGCAAAAATTTCAGTTTTAAGCTGTTTGTTATGAATATTGCAGTGTGGCTTGAAAGCCCGTATTCCAGTTGCTGGACTATTACACCGACACAAATTGAATATATGAAAAGCCGTATTCCCGGTGCACAGGTGCAGTATGCCCGCTCGCCGGAGGAATTTGTCGAGCTTTTACCGAAGGCAGAAACCGCAGTCAGCTGGTTTTTCGAACAGAAGTGGCTCGATCGCGCCCCGCTGCTGCGCTACCTGGTCACGCCGGCCGCCGGTTTCGACTACTTTTCGGTTGAGCTGCCGCCGCAGGTACAGCTGAAAAACTCCCGCTTTCAGGGAAAAATTATCAGTGAATCGGTGATGGGAATGCTGCTGTCCCAGAGCCGGCGTATCGCCGAAAGTACCGAACGAATGCGTCGCGAAGAGTGGCCGCGAGTAGAAATTACCAACCGCATGCGGCGGCTGAGCGGCTCGCACGTGGTAATTCTGGGTTTTGGTAATATCGGACACTGGATAGCCCGCCGGGCAAAGCTGTTTGGTTGCAAGCTTACCGGTATTAAACGAAACAGCGATACGCCCGCCCCCGATTTTTTCACTCATGAAGACCGGATCGAACCGGTTGCCCGCTTAGAGAGCATTCTGTCCACCGCCGACCACCTGGTACTTGCCCTGCCCCGCAGCCCGCAGACCGACCACATAATCGGCCGCCGTGAACTGAAGAAGCTGCCGAGAGGGGCGGCACTGTATAATGTCGGACGGGGGAATGCTATTGACGAGGCAGCTCTGGCCGATGCACTGGGCGCAGGCTGGATAGATGCGGCCTACTTAGATGTGTTTGAAACGGAGCCCCTGCCCCAAAGCTCGCCCCTGCGCCGGTTTTCCAATTGCTACTTAATGCCCCACTCCAGCGCCGCAGCTCCTGACTACTTGGACCTGTTTATCGACGAGTTCTCGGCGCGCTACCGGCGCTGGCACGCCGGTTAATATAGGGCTTTGCCCGGAGGGCTTTTACACTGGGCCAGTGATAAAATTTATGAGGATAACTGAGTAAGCTGGGTGTTCGAGCGGGTAAGTTTGTGTGCCAGCAGCTTAGACAGAAATATACCGTAGTGGGGATAGTTTTTCATTGCCTGCACAAAGGACTTGCGAGAGACCCGCACCAGCTTGCCGGTTTTATCGGCGGTGACGCTGGCGCTGCGACGGTTGTTGAGCAGGAAGGACATTTCCCCCATAAAGACATCCGCCGGAGAAAGCTCGCCGACTATTTTTCCGCTGTGGGTAACGGTAAAATGACCGCTGGAGATATAGTAGAGAAAATCACCCTTCTCACCCTCGCGAAAGACCACATCCCCCGACTTGGTAAACAGTACCTCCTCATCGGCAAAGCCTTCGGGAGTACCACGCTCGGAATACTCGGGATGCTGAAAGTTAAGCTGAACTTCGTTGCCAGTTTCGTTATACTGAATCTCCGCACCGGAGTACTCAGCCATTTTTATTCCCCGCCCGTGGGGACGCATTTGATCCTGCTGTTCAATCTGACCGCGCACCTTCTGTACATTAAAGCCCTTGCCCTGATCACGGATAATAAAGGCGGAGGAGTCACGACGGCTCTCCCACTCAAAATGCACCCGCTTGGCGGCAACCTCCGGATTAGAACAGCGCTCGAGAATAATATCCACCACGCTTTTGCCCTTTGAAAGCTCGGCATTTTTCTCGTCGTAGGTGATCCCGCAGTTTCCGTGCTCGATAGCATTGATCATCAGTTCGGCGAGGGCCATTTGCAGATCGAACTTATGTTCCCGAGGCCAGATAGCCCTGCTGCATGAGGCTGGTTACCGCAATACCGGCATAAATTGGAACGGCCAAAGGGTCGTTGTCAATTTCAAAAGAACCGGAGGAATGGCTTGAGAGGTGGGTGGCCAGCTCTCGCTGGAAAATAAGCTGCCGGTTTTCAAGGATGATTGAGACCGATTTTGACAAGTGACTGACAATTCTTGATTTATCCAGCATTACCAATAAATTGAGTTCACCAAACTCGGTTATAATGGAGCGTTCATCCTGAGTCTGGCTGTCGTACACTCCGATCATGCCGAAACTGTGGAGCCAGGCATCTTTTTGCACAGCCTCTACAGTTTCGCGGTAGTTGATGAGGGGGTCATTGCAGTTAATGAGCACTACTTCGGGCAGTTCAAAATTGAGCGACTCCAGGGCCCGCTCCTGATTGGCTACCATCTTTACCGAATAACCGCTGGGTTTCCGCTGCTCAAAGGCGGTTTTCACCCTCCGGCGTACACTTTTTTCAGAGTTTATTAATAAAACTAGTCCCATAGCTGTCCCTTGTACTTTCTAAGCATTAAGTTTCTTTTCGGAATTTCTGCTAGGCGTAGCGAGCTATTTCGCCGGTCTCGGCCTCAATAAAATAACCGGTTCTGAGGCAGGTTTCAAACAGGTTCGTACTCATTTGGTGGCGAGTTTCCTTAAAACCCCAGCGCCTTTCCTGCTTCATCAGTAAGGTATAACCGCTGCTGCTCTTTTCCAGTACCTCAACGTAAGTTCTATACTCACCATCACCTTTTACTACATAGTGTTTCATGAAATTACCTCGCTTTCAGTATGTCCTGTAGTTATTTTCGGCATATAAGGAAATTATTTGAGGTAATTCCGGTGATAATACAGCTGCACTTTTAGTTAACTTGTTAAGTTTTTAGTCCAGCTTTTAGTCCAGCACCAGAAATTTGTCTTCAATGTGCTCGAGCATCCAGCGTGCCTTCTCCTGGAGAATGGTGTTTTCAAGTCGCATTTCTGGGTACTTATCAACTTCGATCGACAGGGCTTTCTCCAGGAGCCGTCGATACTCCTGAGCATCCTGGTTTTTCACGGCTATACTCCCGGCCAGGGCGACATACGGGCCAAGGGCATGGCCATCGGATAGTTCAACAGCTTGGTTAAAATGAAAACGGGCTTTCTGTTCAAGAGTGGTGGTGGCGGTGGCTCGGCGTCGGCGAAATCGTGCCTGGAATAAAACCTGTCTAAACTGCCCTTTGCATATGTGCCAATTTCGGAAGTTCCAAACAGCATCTGCACATCCGGAATCCCGCCGTATATCTCCAGCATTAGTGAATGCAGGGCCCCCTGCTTGTACTGCGGATCAACTTCCAGGGCGCGAACCGCCAGCGCAACCGGCCGGGGCAGCTCCATCAACAGCCCCATATCGAATCCGGCCGCTGAAACGGCCCCCATCCAGCCGGCCGCCGCCCAATAGAGCCCGCGCAGGTCCTCCGCCTCCATGTGCATTAAGTAAGAAGAGCCCCGGCCGCTTTCCAGGGCAGCGCGAAAGCCCGGATACTCAAGCTCAAGCGAGCGCAGGGCGTAATCCCGGCCCCTCAGGTACATATTGCGGGCCCGCTGGAGCATCTCCTTTTGACGCTCAAGCTGCCGGTACTCGAGCATGCCCGCGGGGGTGTGAATAAAGGCATTTGCATACGAGATAAAGCCTTCGGCGGTAGCCTCCAGCAGGTCTCGGTTCTCCGGATTGCTCTGGAGCAGGCTTTCATACATCTTCAGTGCAAAGGGAAGGGCATCCTTCACCAGCTCCGGGTCGCCGTCGCTGCTGAACACCGAGCTTCCCCGGGGCGAGGCAACCGCATCGGCCACCATCGACGTGGCCATCTTGTTGATGGAACAGGAGGAGAGAACTGCCGCGCCTAGCAAAACAAGAGGTACAACAAGCGGTAAAACAAGATGTATATCAAGCGGCGGAGCACTTCTTTCTGACTTCATACCTGAGTACCTATTCACCAGAATCTACAATTTGAAGGTTAAACCAAGCCCAACAAAAGAGCCCTGTACATCCGCCGGATTTGTATAAGATCAGTGCCGTCAAGGTACTGTAACGAATGTCATCGAACAAACCGATATACATGCTGTAGCCGGCATTCAGGTTCAGCATCATATCCCGGGTAAACAGATAATTCACACTCAGTTTTGCGGTTCCCCCGAAACTGGCGAGAAAACTAAAATTATCTCTGAACTCTTCATCACCAAGAATTGGCACCATTGTACCAAGACCAACCGAAGCCGAAGGGGCGATACTCAGCCGGCCGAGCCGCAGGTTGTACTCCATTCCTACATACGAGATTACCGGAAACCATATGAATAGATTATCTCCGAGGGGTACTTCCACCCCTGCTATAGGCCGCCAGTCATAGTAGCCCCTGGTAGCTGTTGCTTCGAGTCCAATTACAAACCTATTTTCTATACCATCCGGAGCATTATCCTGGAGAACGTGGGCATATACTTCGGCATTCACTCCAAGCCGGGGAATTTCCTGCATCTGGTCGCCGATACCCGGTTTTTTACTACTGTAAACCTTGGTTGCAGTCGAGATTTGCTCGTCCACATCCTTTATCACAAACAGTCCGGCCTCTTCCGTACGGGTAAAACCGGAGGAGAGTATCCGGGATTCAGTAAGCGAATATTCATCACCAACCCGCACACCCATATTACGGCCGAACTCAATAATAACTTTTCTGCCATCAATGTCCACAATTCCTGTTTTCAACTGGAACTCGGGTATGCTGCGCAGTTCATACTGCAGCTGTATTGGAATCATATCTACGGCGCTTTTTACGGCCTGCCTGGAATTATCTCCGCTTGCGCTGGTATCTATCTGGAAGCTGGCAAAGGCTTCGGCGGTATCCACCTTAATAAAGGTAAAAGAGGTCTGCAGTTCCGCCTCATACTCACCACCCTCTTGATATACGTTGTAATAGGAGATAACCGGTACCACCACGATAAAAGAGCCTACCAGCTTATTGAAGTCGGCCTCGGTGAAGGTCTCTTCTCCTAGGCGTACTGCCTCCGGTATTTCAACATTCTCCTGCTTGAGCTCTTTGATTTTATTGATAAACTCATCAATCTCATTTGAGTCTAACCTATAGTTCATTCCAAGGATGTTAAACCGGCCTAAATCTATAAACACATTCTGGATTGATTGGTCAACCAGGCCTAAGGCACCACTTGGAACGGAATAGTCTGAATAGCTGAGGTTAAAAACTGCAATATCTTTTTTCTCCGACACTTCCTGGGCACCCGCCGGCATTACTCCCAGCAGCCCGACTAAAAGCACTACCGCCCACCATGTTCTCCACCGCATACCTGTTCCTCCTTAGGTTGAATACAGATAGAAGCATACTATCAAGCCCGCCAAATTTCAATATTCTTATTAATTTTCCGGTTTTAGCCGCCTTTATTGCGGCTGTTATCTCGTCCGCCCCTGCTATTCGAGCCCGGGCAGCGTTTCCCAGCGTCCTTCCCGCCAGCTGCGCATTCCAAGCTCCGCCAGTTGGACTCCCTTCGCCCCTTCCAGCAGACTCCATCGAAAGGGTTCATCTTCGGCCACATGGCGCAGAAACAGCTCCCACTGGGCTTTGAAGGCATTTCCTGCAGAATCTCGGGTGGGCATTGCGGTCCAGCCGGCGTAATAGTCGATGGGGCTTTCAATATCCGGGTTCCACACCGGCTTTGGAGTAGCAGAGTCATGCTGCACATAGCAGTCGCGCAGGCCCGCTACTGCACTGCCCGCGGTTCCATCTACCTGCAGGGTCAAAAGGTCGTCCCGGCGTACCCGGACCGCCCAGGAGCTGTTGAACTGGCAGACTATTCCGTTCTTCAGCTTAAAAATCGCATAGGCTGAGTCATCAGCCGTGCATGTGTATTCCTTGCCCTGTTCATCGATACGGCTGGGTATATGAGTGGACCCCAGACTGGTCAGCGATTCGATCTCACCGAACAGGTTATCGATAACATAACGCCAGTGGCAGAACATATCGATCATGATACCACCGCCCTCCTCTTTCCGGTAGTTCCAGGAAGGCCGCTGGCTAGGCTGATGATAACCGTCAAACACCCAGTATCCAAACTCGCCCCGCACCGATAATATGCGCCCGAAGAATCCGCTTTTAATCAGATAGTCCAGCTTGAGCACACCCGGCAGCCACAGCTTATCCTGCACTACCCCGTGCTTCACTCCCGCTGCCTCTGCGGCGGTGTACAATTCCAGAGCTTCCGCGGCGGTGGTTCCGGTAGGCTTTTCACAATAGATGTGTTTACCCGCCTTTATAGCCCGGTGAATTCCCTCGGCCCGCATAGTGGTAAGCTGACTATCAAAATAAATTTGGTTAGATTTTTCCGACAGAGCCGTATCAAGATCGGTCGTATAATGTTCAAGATGGTAGGCAGAAGAGAGCCGACGAAGTTTATTTTCGTTTCGCCCTACCAGAATCGGCACCGGATACAACTGGTTTCCATTCTTCAGCGGCAGCCCGCCCTGCTCCCTGATTGCCAGAATAGAACGGACGAGGTGCTGATTGGTTCCCATCCGGCCGGTTACGCCGTTCATAATTATACCTATTTTTTTTACAGCCACCTGCTGTACCTCCTGAAATTTGCTTTAGAAAGTGCCTTATGTGTGTGTCTTATACGCTTCTAAAATCATATCGAGAAAACGGTTTTGATCCATAGTCCAATAGTAGGTGGAAAAAATTTCAACTTCAATAAAACCGTCAAACCCTGCCTGTTCGACCCAACCGCGAATTTGTCCCACCGGTATGCATCCCTCTCCCATCAAAGCCCGGTCGTGCAGCAGATCACGGGTGGGTGAACGCCAGTCGCATACATGAAAGGCGAAAATACGGCCCCCTTCCCCGGAGCGGGCAATTTCCCGCTGCAGCTCCGGATCCCACCACAGGTGGTACACATCCACCGCCACCCCTACGTTAGCAGAGCCTATGCGTTCACACATATCATTGGCCTGTTTTAGAGTGTTTACAGCCGAACGGGTATCCGCGTACATCGGATGCAGGGGTTCAATTGAAAGCCTCACCCCCGCCGCTTCGGCGGCCTCGTTCATCTTCACAATTCCCTCTTCAATCTGCGCGCGGGAATCCTCCAGGGGCTGCCGCGGATCGGCCCCCGGGACAAGTACAATCGAGGGGGCTCCCAACTCGGCCGCCTCTTCGACGGCCAGCAAATTGTTCTCCAGGGCAGCGACTCTTTTGCTTTTTTCAGTGGATGCAAAGAAACCGCCCCGGCACAGGGAAACTACTTGCAGGCCGGCCTCTTTAATCTGCCGCCCCACCGCAGTAATCGAGCGCCCCTCCAGGGTATCCCTCCAGACGGTGATGCCCTGTACACCTGCTTTGGCGTACTGTTCTATTGCTATCTCTATACTCCACGGCTTGGTGGTGATGCTGTGCACACATAAACGACCGGTATCATTCAGCGGCATTGTTTGCGAACTCATACACTTTTCCTCTTCTGTTTTAGAACGGATTTAAATCGACAGCCTGAAAACTCAGGTAAGGCCCGTCCTCAGCCAGCCGCTGCACATACACCGCCAGTTCCATCAGATGGTAGTCGCCCCACATGCAGGACTCACCGTTTGGTATATGCTGCCCCGCCTGCACATGGTCCCAGCCATTCGGCCGATGGTAAATTGAGTGCAGCAGGAGCCCCTGATGATCCTCGTCACTTGAAAGATAGGGTTCCTTGCACAAGGCGGCCGCCACGGTAAGCCCGGCTTGAAAGTAGCGGGAACCTGCGTCCCGGTCGGAAGCCTCCCCCTGCTGCAGGTAACGGCCCAGCCGCAGGAGCCCCTGGGCGGCAATTGCCGCCGCAGAGCTGTCCACCGGCTCCCACTGGTTATACGGCTCGGCCGGCCGGTTTTGGTAGTCACCCAACTTGTGGAGGTTAGGAGCTCCCGTGTCCCAGTAGGGAATTCCATCGCTCGGCATCTGGTCAATATAAAAATCCGCCGTAGCCCGGGCTACCTCCAAAAAGCGATTGAGCACGGACTGTTTGTCGGGGAAATAGGGCAGCTCCAGAGCACTGAACTCCTGTTCCGGCAGGGTAGAGAAAAACTCCAGCTCTTCGGCAAAACCGCAGAGGATCCATGCATGCCCGCGGGTCCAAGTACTAAAGGGCGAGTATCCCTGCTGACTACTGGGGCAGCGAAAGGCCCCGTTGGTGGTATTAAAAATCGCCTCATGGGCTGTGCGGCCCCGGATATCGTAACTGTCCCGCTTCCCATTCCCAAAGTACACATTAAAGCGGGCACTTGTTTCGGCATGCTGCAGCAGCCGTCGAAGCAGCGAAATTTTCTGGTCACCCTCGCCCATCAGCACATGTCCGAAACGGTGGGCCACAGCCAGAATTCGCATACTGCGGATCGTATCGACAAACAGCGAATGAGGGCCGTTAAAGGTATACACATAGCCCAGATCCTTCGGCAGAGGCGTCCAGCGGGCAGCCTGCACCGCCCCCGAAACCTTCAGTGCCAAACGGTAAAACTCAGCTTCCCATTCATCATGGCTAATCCGCCCCTCGCCCATGAGCCGCAGGAGGTTACCGTAGGTACTTATATTGTTAAACCCATGGTCGTGCACCCCGGTATGGCTCACATGGGGGGCCATTAGCTCCACTGTTCTGCGGCGGCCGACTTCCAAAAAAGAGCTGTCCCCGGTTCCGTCAAACTGCAGAATCGGAATGCCGAACTGAAAGCCCTGGGTCCATTCGGTCCAGCCCCGGGTAGTGTATTTTCCATTTACCGTATATACCGGAGTCCCTTGGCTGCGATCCCAGGCGGCATCCAAGTTTCGTATTTTCGGTCCCGCGGAGGTGAATACCTGCTGGATATCGGGCTTTAATTTTATTGGTGTAAGGTTCTCATCAATATTTATCATTTCCTCACAGCTCCTTAATATGAAACCCGCCGTCGACATGAATTACCGAACCCGTAGAGAAGGCCATATCCCCCTCGATAAGCGAACGTACCGCCTTACCAATATCTTCCGGATAGCCCCAGCGGCGCTGGGGAACCATTCCATCCGCAATGAGGGGGTCGTACTTCTGCCTTACCCCTTCGGTCATGTCGGTTGCTATAATTCCAGGCCGGACTTCGTACACTTGCACATTCTCGCCGGCCAGTCGCCGTGCCCACAGCTGGGCTCCCATGGCAGCCCCAGCCTTGGATACACAGTATTCACCCCGGTTCAGCGAAACCGTATCGGCGGATATGGAAGTGACAAACACCACCTTAAATCCACCGGAGAGCAGGGCCTTCGGTTGTGCCTGCATCCAGTAGCGTACCACTTTCTGGGTAAGGAAGTAGGGCCCCTGCAGGTTAATCCGCATCAGCCGTTCAAAGGACTCCTCCGTTGCATCTACGATATCATTCCGCTCCAGGGGCGCAACACCGGCGTTATTTACCAATCCGTCGATCCGTCCGAACAGGGACAACGTATGCTCCACCAGAGAGTTGCGACTCCCAGTATCTCCCACATCTCCCTGCAGGGCAAAAAAAAGCTGTTCCTTATGAGGAGCGTAGGATTTGCATTCTTCCACCGCCGCTTCAGCTGCTTCGGCATTGCTACGGTAATTTACCCCTACCGAGCAGCCTGCTGCGGCTAATTGCGTAGCGACGCCGCGGCCGATACCGCGGCCGGCGCCCGTGACAAGTACTACCGGTCCGGCTGTGCTCATACCCGGGTCACCTCCACTTCGGCTCCCTTACGCTCGGCGGACAAATACCCTGCATACACCACAGCAATGGTATCGGCGGCCAGCATACTGTCGGCCTCCACCGGCTGCCCCTCGGCGGCCGCCCTGTAGAAGGCCTCCATCTCGTGCTGATACCCGGTAAACCAGTCCTCGTCCGGTGAAGTAAAGGCCCAGCCCTGTTTAGTACCGGTTTTCTCTACCACATAAATGTCGTTAAAGTACTCATCCTTGGGATTATAGGTTTGAAAGGCGGTGTTAGGGTTAATATTACAGATACCCCGGTGATTGTGAGCCGACACCTCAATCCAGTTGTGCACTCCTCCTAAGACCAATTCTGAGGCAAAAATGTCGGCAAAGGTACCATCCTCAAAGACCACATGGATAGCCGCAAAATCCTCAATGTCGGTGTAGGTAGCACGCAGATGTCCCTTGTCGATAAAGTTTTCAGAACGGGTGAGTGCATGGGTGCGGGCGCTCACCGACTGCGGTCGGATTGATCCGCCCCCGCGCATCCGTCCTTCGACCTTTTTCAAATACAGGGCGGCCGTGAGGGGATGAACTCCCTTGCCGATCATAGATCCACCCCCCGAATGCGACCATATTCCGTAGTACTGCGAATGGGAGCCCGAGTGTGACTCTTCCCCATGCATCCAGAGAATCTGGGCTCCGGTCTTCTCGATTATCTCCCGCTCCTTCTGTACCGCCGGGGCGTAGACCCAGTTTTCCGCATAAAATATTTGTCCCTTGCTGCGTTCTTCCGCCGCCAGCAACCGCCTGACACTGCCCAGAGCCGCCTCTAAGCCCTGCTCCCGCGGGAAGGTGTCTCCGCTGAAACCGCTCTTGCTCAGCGGGTTCAGTGCCGACCGCACCCCCTGCTTCGCCTCTTGCTTCGCCTCTTGCTTCGTCCGAAGCCTCGTCCTTGGTGGGGCCAAAATAGCCGGTAAAGGGTTTCTCAATTATTACCGTTTTATCGGCTTCCAGTGCCTGTACCGCCACCGGCTCGTGCGCTGCCGGGGGTACACAAATATGAACCACATCGGATTTCTCAATTAACTCCTCGAGAGTCTCGGCTACTTTAATTTCATTTTTTTTGCCGAAGGCTTCACGATGCTCGCGGTGGGGCGAATAGACTCCAGTTATCTCAACCTCAACTCCATACACTCGCCGCAGGGCCTCCACATGAAAGGATGCGGAAAAACCCGAGCCGACAATACCTGTTCTCAATGTTTGTTTCTTCAATGTTTCCTCCTTACTTTAATAATTAACCGGACCGCTTGAAAGCTCCGAACACTGTTTCCTTGGCCTGCCGCATCATCCGTCTGAACCAGGGCACCTTGCTCACCAGGGTAAACACCGTCAGCAGCACAATAATCAAACTAATTGGCCGGGTAATCAGGGGCGTCAGGTCTCCATCGGTTATTACCAGTGCCCGCCTCAGGTTTTTATCCAAAATATCTCCCAGGATAATTCCCAATACCAGCGGTGCCACCGGGTAATCCATTTCCTTCATCATAAAACCGATCAGACCAAATACCACCATCACCCCGATTTCAAAAATACGCGAGTGGATTGCATAGGCTCCAACTACACACAGTACAAATACTACCGGCATGAGCTTTTCCCGGGGAACCAGCAATACCTTCACCAGCCCCCTGACCATCGACATACCCAGCACATACATCCCGATGGTGGCCATAAACACCATTGCCACCGTTTGATACACAAACTCCGGTGATTCCATCATTATTAAAGGACCCGGCCGGACATTATGAATAAACATAGCCGCCAGCAAAACCGCCGCCGGGGCCGAGCCGGGAATGGCGAGGGCGAGTACCGGAATAATGGTTCCTCCAACCGCCGCATTATTTGCGGTTTCCGCCGAAATGAGGCCCTCGTAGCTGCCCTTTCCGTACTTCTCCGGTTCCTTGCTTGCATTCTTCGCAAAGTCGTAGGAGACCCAGGAAGCGATATCCTCTCCAACTCCGGGTATCGCCCCCACAAAGGTGCCGATAACTCCCGAGCGGATGATAGTCTTCCAGTGTTTTATAACATCCTTGGGTTTGGGAAACACCCGGTTTATCTTCGTTTCGATTACCTCAAGCTTCCGGTTCTTCATTACCGAGATAATTTCGGAAAAACCAAACACCCCGACCATTGCCGGAATCAGGTCAATCCCTCCAGAGAGATTTACACTATTAAATGAGAAGCGCACATAGGCATGAATCCCTTCCATCCCTATCATTGCCACAAACAAGCCTAGAAAACCGGCTATCCAGCCCTTGAGGGGATCCTTAGGGGCAGTCAGGTTTCCGCTAATCACCACGCCAAAAATGGCCAGGGCAAAAAACTCAAAGGATTGAAAGTTCAGTGCAAGATTTCCGATAAGCGGGGTAAAAATCGCCAAAAACAGAAGTCCGATCATAGAGCCGAAAAAAGAACCGGTGGTACCGATCCCGATCGCACTGCCCGCAAAGCCGCTCCGGGCCAGGGGGTGCCCGTCCATTGCAGTGGCCGCATTGGCCGGAGTCCCGGGTATGTTAAGCAGGATCGCACTGCGGCTGCCGCCGTAGATGGCTCCCACATACATACAAATTAATATTAGCACCGCCTGGCTGGCGGGCATCTTGAAAGTGAGGGTAGTCATCAGAGCTATTCCCATCGTGGCGGTTAAGCCGGGAAGCATTCCGACAAGTATCCCCAACTGGGTAGCCCACAATACATGAAAAATGGACCAGAAATTCATGTACTCCATTAGTCCGTCAAAGAACATTACAAGTCCATGCATACTACAACAGCCTCCTTTAAGGCAAACTCACCAAGAACAGGTAGCGAAATATCGCAGTCACTATAGCAGAAACTAGGATTGCCATAACTGCAGCAATAAACAGCTTTTTCTTCTTTCTTTTGGGCGGATCATTTTTCTGATATTCAAATATTCCAATAAAAGCAAATACAAACAGAAAGGTGGATAGCAGATAGGGCAGACGGCCGACCAAACCCCAGGCGTACACCAGGGTAAGCGCAATTGTACCGATGGCCCGCAGGATCGAATCCTTTATAAAAAAGGCGCGGGTCTTCTTCCCGTTAATCTCTAATATGTATCCCCTCTGGCGAATTGATCGCACCAACATAATCAGGGCAAATATTCCGATTACCACTCCTAAAAAGCCGGGGACAATCCCCGGTACCGACAGCGGGTTTACCTCCCGGTTTTCCAGGCGCGGCATATTAATCGACATCACCACCACAGACACCGCAAATACCAATAATACTAGTGAACTGATAAAATCTGCTTTCGGCATATCTTTTTCATTCATATTCCTACTCCTCACGCAAGCTGCATATACCGTAACTGCAGCGGCAGCTTAGGTGCCTGCCGCTGCATAGGTCGCACAAATTTAGTTTACGGTTTAGGTATACCGAGTTCTTCCGGGCTCATGACCGTGTCGCCGGACTCATGCTTCAGCCATGCGTCGATTTGTACCATCGGGAATGACTTATCCACTGCCGTCTCGCCGTAGGCAGGGTCAAACACAACTGCATTGTTCGAGGCCCATTCGCGCAGTTTATCGGATTCCATCACAACCTCTTCCCAGATAGTATCAAGGGTGTTAGTTACTTCGGCGGGTACTCCCTTCGGGACAAAAATACCGAAATAGATCGGTGCAGTCTTGAAGTCGGGTATCCACTCTTTAATGGACGGAACAGTCTCGTCATATCCGGCGATATCCAGGGGTGCATCGGCCAGTACTGCCAGGGGCGCAGCTTACCGGCTTTGATCATGTCCACCTGTTCAACCGACAGCTGCGGTACAGCATCAGTTTCGCCACCGACTGTGGCTACCACCGCCGGGTTACCGCCATCATAGGTCACATGGTTGTAGTTGATTCCGGTATAGCTTTTAATCATCTCGATGGCTGTATGTCCTGCACTATTTACACCTGCAGTTGCAACCTTGATTCTCTTGTCGCTGTTCTTGAATGCATCTAACAGCTCACCAAAATCCTCATACGGAGTATCGGGATTCACCGACACTACCGCCGGCATAGCAACATTCAGGTACAAATTCCAATCATCTAAGGTAGTATCCAAAAGACCCTGAAGTTTATACACTCCCAAATCTTTCACCGCACCGGCCGTCCAGGTATATCCGTCCCGCGGTGCATCGAGGGCACCCTTGGTTCCAACAGAACCGGAGGCACCGCCCTGGTTTACTACCACAATCTCGACTCCAAGTTCATCCGATACGATATCCGCCGTTACACGGGCCGAGCGGTCGGTGGACCCACCGGCTCCCCACGGAACGATGAGATTGATCGGTTTGTTAGGCTGCCATTCATAGCCGCCCTCTTCCGCCTCCTGTTGGCCACCGGCCCACAGAAATCCTGCCGCTACCAAAAGCAGCACCGTTACAGTAAGCAGTCTCTTCATATGCTTACCCTCCTTTTATAGAATTATATTTCAAGAGAGCGAGGCATACCCCGCCTCTCTCAATAGCTCTTTTGTACGCACTGCGTACTTATGGAAAGTATTCCAGCGATACTCAGCATCAGCTGTTACTGTGGGGTCATGAAACACCACCGCAACATGGGGCTCGATAGAAACGCCGCTGCTGTATCCGTCCTTACGCAGTTCTGCAAGCAGCTCCGGCACCTGCCCATCACCTTCGCCGGGAAAGGAGTACTGCACCTTTTCATTGAGAACCCGGCCATCCTTTATATGCACGTACCGGACCGCATCCTTCACTTGCCGGTAAAAATCGAGACTATCCTGGTAGGTATAGGGCGGCTGTCCACGATAGTCGTAGGTAGCAAAGGGATTTCCCGTATCAAATACCAGTTGAAATGCCGGCGAATCGATCTGCTCAAGCAGGTAAAGGCTGTGCTCCGGGCTCTGCCCGCCCCAGGTCTCACAGTTCTCATGCACACAGGTCACCCCGCCGTCTTCGGCTCGCCGCACTATTTCTTTAAGCCGCCGCACTATCTCCCGTTCCAAATCCGGGTCATCGCCAACCGGTCCATTCGGAGCCCGGTAGCTCATAATACGGAGCATCTCTACCCCCATCTGCTGCATTCGCGGTATCGCCCGTTCTATCTCCTCAATATCCCACTCCAGGGGGTCGTTTATTCTGCGGCCCCAATTTGCGATTTCACTGCCAAAGCTCACCGCCTGAATTCCGGCGGAAGATAACTTTTCATATACATCCTCAAAACCGTGTTCTGGAAGCTTAGTGATATTTACCCCGTCTATCGCCCGCAAATCAATTTTGTTCCAGCCTAGACTGCGGCACATCTCTATCTGCCCTTCGATAGATGGGGAAGCTTCATCTGTAAAACCGGTAATAAACATCTCCTCTCTCCTCACCCATAAATAGAATAGGCATCCTTGGCGTACGCCGGTTCAGGCAGGGCCCGGCCAATCTCATCAAGCCGGTACCCAAAACCGTGCCCACTGAGACTCACGGTCGAAACCATTCCGTTTCTCCGTCGGTATACCCCAGGATGCACCGCCGCTTCTGCGGCGGAGGCCTCCGGATAAAACTGGGAGGCATTTGCTTCAAAACCCATAAGGGTCGGTACAAAAGCCGCAAAAGAGGTATGGGACAAGGCCGCCAGCATAGGGTTTGTCAGGTCCTGCACCATTAGGGGCATGCCATAACTCTGTGCAAGGCTGGCCATTAAAATGGAGGCGGTGTAGGTTTTGCAGGTTTTAAGGGCAACCCCGCTCCAACCCAGTTTGCGGGCCGGCAGCAGCACCGACCAATGATCTGCCCCCTCATCCAACAGCAAAGGCTTTATCGCCGAAACGGCATGGACATCCATGCTCAATACTTCAATTTCCGCCGGAAAGGGCTGCTCGACAAACAGCAGCATTCCGAATATGCGCGGATATTCGCGCATAAGTTTTGTAAGCAGTGCAACCACATACCTCGGATCACTCACCGTACAGTTAAAATCTACCGAAAGCCATGTAAGCCCATGCTGCAGGGCGATTTTTCCCACCTGTATCAACCGCTGTACATCCCACTCATAATCCTGTCCCAGCAGCTTTACCTTCAAACAGGTAATTCCATCCCGCTTAATCCACTCCTGCAGCAGCAGGGGGTAGCCGTCATCGGGTGCTGTTTCTTGTATCTCCTCGGGAAAAAGGAAGTCCTCTCCCCCTACCAAATGCCACACCGGCAGCCTCTCCAACGGCCTGGTGCGCAGAAAGTCGGAGGGATACAGATCTCGAAACCGATGGGGCGATTCAGTCCGACCCTCCAAATAATACGAAAGATCATGCTTCAGAAAATCGCTTCCATAAATGGCATGAACCGGGCGCTCATTTACCCTCCCGAATGCATCGTGGAGGGCAATATCGAATGCCGAATAGGCCGCCAAAGCAGCGCTCCAGGGAAAAGGCCTGTCCACAGTGCTGTGAGCATTGATTTTTTGCACCAAGTCCGGAAGAAAGTCTCGAATTACCTGAAAACCAATATCCAGCGCATGCCCTTCTAAATTGGAACTCAACAGATGGTCGGCACATGCGGTCACCGCCTGTTTCATAAATGCCACGCGTTCCTGGATGGAGCAGCAAGCAGGCCAAAGCCACTGCACACTCAGGGGCACCTCTCCCCAGCCGGTTTCAATCCGTCCCCGGCCATTCTCTACCACCGCTTTTACACGCACACACTCAATACCGGTCATAGATTCAAACCCAAAACGGAGCGGAATACGCGCCTTCACGGGTAAATAATAAAGGGAAAGCGAGACTATTTTGATATCCGTTAAACTCATATACCCGTACATTATGTATCAAATTGTAACCCCCACATTAGGGCTTTGTCAAAAATTTAATTAAGTTTTTCAAATTTTATGAAAATTTACTGAAATAAGTGCTAAATTAAGCACTATAAAGCTACTAAGAACCTGACTTTGATTATATTATTGACAAAGTACATTCTGAATGGTATTTTATATTCAGATTTTTATGGTAGCACTTTTAAAATTGCTGCATTCAAGGTGTACAAATTGCATAAGTCGGCGGGCCAACCAAAACTGCTCAAGGAAATCAATAACAATCATGTACTTAATCTATTGGTGCAGAAACGGCAGATATCACGGGCACAGCTTGCAAAACTTACCGGTCTCAGTCGAGCTACAATCTCAATGTTGGTTGATGAGCTAATCGAAATAGGCCTTGTCACCGAAGCAGGCCAGGGCAACTCCAGTGGAGGGCGCCCGCCCATCATTCTGCAGTTCAATCCCAACACAGCATATGCCCTGGGCGCACACATGCAGGATAATGAATGGACAGTGGTTGCCACCAATTTGGACGGGACAATTATCCATTCGATAGGCTCACCTATTCCCCAAAACAGCCCGGAGCAGGCAGTGAACACCCTGTCATCCCTGGTAGAGCAGATTACCTCACAAACCGCCGGCGCCCCCATTCTGCCGGCGATCGGAATAGGCAGTCCGGGCCTGGTCGACATCTCGAGCGGCACTATCCAAAGTGCTGTGGATATCGGCTGGTTCCAAGTACCTCTGGCGAAGCTCATTCAAGAAAAACTGGGTTTACCCGCCTATGTGGTAAACCGCAGTAAAGGCGGTGCACTGGCTGAGATGTGGAGCGGCGGCGTCAACCGCAGTCAGGACCTCATCTATATTTCCATCGGCACCGGAGTTGCCGCGGGAATTCTGCATCAGGGGCGGCTGTACCACGGCGCAAACTCCAGCGCGGGAGAGCTGGGACACGTAACCATCATACCCGACGGACCGGCCTGTCCCTGCGGGAATCACGGCTGCCTGCAGCAGCTTATATCCGAACACGCCCTGGCTGCGCGAGCCAGGGAAAAGCTAAAATCCGGCCTGTCGAGCAGCTTATATGCACTTGCCGGCCATCACCCCGAACGACTTACCGCCTACGATGTAATTGATGCCGCCGAAGAGGGCGACACCCTTGCCTGCGAGGTAATCGATACCGCCGCCGAGTACCTGGCAATTGCGGTCGGAAACCTTATTAACCTCTTTAACCCGGAAAAGATAGTCATCGGCGGACCAGTGGGTAACCGCAGCCGCCGCTTGGCAACAAGCTTACAGGAGAAAGTTTCCTACCGTGCTATGGCCTACCCCCTCTCAGCCGTACATATAAGCACCAGCACCCTGGGCGAACAGGCAGGCGCCATCGGCGCGGCAGTACTGGTACTGCAGAACGCCCACCAGCTTCTTTTCCAGCTCTCTCCTGCAACCGCTTCCACTTCTTCGCCCCCCAATGACTCTCCCTCAGCTGCTGCGCCTTCAGCTGCGCCCACTGCAGCAAAGCACACCTAAAGCCTTCACCCTCCCCTCCCTGCAACGACAGCAATTCGAATTGCTGCTGCAACGAGCTTGACTCACAGAGGGCATGTACTTACTCTTTAAGCTGAGGTTAATGCACATGGCAAATTTAGATTCCAACCAAAACTCCTTCATCGAGCGCATAGCCAAACAGCTGTCGACCAGAGAAGTACTGAGCAGTATCTATCACCACGGCTTTGATCAGGTACCAATGCCTTCGGTGGAAGTACTCACTGAAATCATAGAAGAACTGCGAGCCGTCCTTTTTCCCGGCTACTTCGGCGATTCGGGCATTAAGGACCGGCTGTTGCAGTACCACATAGGCGCAGTGCTTGATAACGTCTACCACCAGCTCTCGGAGCAGGTACGCCGGGGTTACTGCTTCGAATGCGGGCATCGAACCAGCGGTGCCTGCAGCGAGTGCCAAATTGAGGCCGAAAGCACCGTTCAGCAGCTAATCGAACAGCTCCCGGCCATCCGCCACCTGCTGTCCACCGACGCACAGGCCGCCTACGAGGGCGACCCCGCCAGCCAGAGTGTGGGAGAGACCATCTTTGCCTACCCCAGCCTGCAGGCCCTGACAAACTACCGGATCGCCCATGTCCTCTACAGCCTGCAGGTCCCCCTGATTCCCCGCATCATTACCGAAATCGCCCACTCCAACACCGGCATCGACATCCACCCCGGAGCCCAAATAGGCGAGCGCTGTTTTATCGACCACGGCACGGGGGTTGTCATCGGAGAGACATCCGTACTCGGCAGAAACGTACGTTTATACCAGGGGGTCACCCTCGGGGCAAAAAGCTTTCCTCTGGACAAAAACGGCAAGCCGATTAAGGGAATCGACCGTCACCCGGTTCTTGAAGATAACGTAATAATCTACTCCGGAGCCACCCTCCTCGGGCGCATCCGCATCGGCAAAGGTGCGGTCATCGGCGGCAATGTGTGGCTTACCGAGGACGTTGAAGCCGGCACTACCGTCCGGGCAAACTTTAGCTAAACCCGCCCCGAATAAATCACCCGAATAAATCAAATAGAAATCCTGCTTTCTATCCCGGTCGCTGTGGGTTATAATGGGCCTAATAAGCGCCACCGCGTGGATTGGCATCTTTTTTTAAGAATTTTTAAAAAAATGCAATTTTACAGATCCACCGGCGGTGGACAGAAAACACACTATGCGTGTAGTAACAACGAGGAGAGATGCGATGTCGAATAACAACGGTCACAAATCAAAAATAAAGGAATCCTCCCTGCGCTCCCCCGACAGCGCTCCTGAAGGGCGAAAGAAGATCGAGTGGGTCGCCAAGCGGATGGACATCCTGAACGAAATCAAAGCCATTAACTCAGAGGTAAAACCCCTTAAAGGTCGCCGGGTGGCCATCTGCCTGCACCTGGAGGCTAAAACCGCCTACATGGCCACCGTCATCCGCGACCTGGGCGCCGAGGTCATCATCTCCGGCAGCAACCCCCTCTCCACCCAGGACGATGTAGCCGCCGGCCTTGCTTCGATGGGAATTGAGGTTCACAGCTGGCACCAGGCCACCCCCGAAGAATACTACGGCTTTATCAACAAGCTCATTGATTTCGGACCCGACCTGATCATCGACGACGGAGGCGACCTGGTGGCCACCCTGCACTCCAGCCGCCGCGAGCAGCTTGAGCACATCATTGGCGGTGCAGAGGAAACCACCACCGGCATCCACCGCCTGCGGGCCATGGAAGCGGCAAAGGAGCTCAAGTTCCCGATGATCGCAGTAAACGATGCCATGTGCAAATACCTCTTCGACAACCGCTACGGCACCGGCCAATCGGTCTGGGACAGCATCATGCGCACCACCAACCTGGTGGTCGCCGGTAAAACCGCTGTGGTTATTGGCTACGGCTGGTGCGGGAAAGGCGTGGCTATGCGTGCCGACGGTTTAGGCGCGCGGGTGGTGGTCTGCGAGATCGACCCGATTAAGGCATCCGAGGCCTGGATGGACGGCTATGAAGTAATGCCCCTTGAACAAGCCGCAGCCAAGGGCGACTTCTTCATTACCGTCACCGGCTGTAACGATGTTATCCGTAAAGAGCACATCCGGCAGATGAAGGACGGGGCTATTCTCTGCAACGCCGGCCATTTCGATGTAGAGATAAGCAAACCCGACCTGGAGTCCCTGGCCTCCTTCGAGGATGAGGTGCGCAGAAACATCCGCAAATACGACCTCGGCGACGGCCGCTCGGTCTATCTGCTGGCAGAGGGGCGTCTGGTCAATCTGGCTGCCGGCGACGGTCACCCCGCCGAGATTATGGATATGACCTTCTCGCTGCAGGTTTCCTCCCTGCTGTACCTGATCGAAGCCGGCAAGCTGGAGGCGCAGGTGTACAGCGTCCCGGAAGAGATCGATAAGGGAGTAGCCGAGCTAAAACTGGCCTCGCTGGGCTTGGAGATAGATGAGCTGTCCAAGAAGCAGCGGGAGTACCTCAACTCCTGGAGCCTAGGCAGCTAGGCGTAGCTTGGTGCTGCCAGAGGGCTAAGTTGAAGCTGCTAGCCGAAGCTTGGTGCTGCCAGAGGCCTAAGTTTAAGCTGAGTGGATACTTGGAGGTGCTAATGTTTTACAATACTGCTAAGTGTTATAGGGAAAAAGAATTATGAGTAGAATACCACCACGCTTCGGAAAACTGGTCAGGGATGTGGGGGCGGGGCTGTTTATTGCCGCAGTAGCGGCAATTTTCATCCACCCCCTCACCTACAGCCACTACGGCCAACTATACCTTCGCTTTCCCGCCACACTCTCTTTTTTGAAATTTGCGGTTCTGGCAACATTTGGCGAGATGCTGGTAGCACGCATGAGAACCGGCAGCTATCTGCCCCCGCAGTTCGGGCTGCTGCCAAAAGCAATCGTATGGGGTATTTTGGGAGTCTTTATCTGGGTCGCCTTTGGAATCTTTTCCTACGGAGTTACCGGCACCTTTTTCGCCGGTAGTACCCCGGAAACCACCGGGATGCTCCTGTTAAACGCCTTTAGCATATCCTTTTTCATGAACATCATATTTGCCCCTATGATGATGATGACCCACCACCTCACCGACACCTATATCGCCCAAAACGCCGGAAAGCTCCCGCTGCACGGATTTGCTTTACTGCCCCTGCTAAAGAGCATTAACTGGGAGAGAATGTGGGGATTCGTGTACAAAAAAACCATTCCCCTCTTCTGGATTCCGGCCCACACCGTCACTTTTCTGCTGCCGGAGGAGCTGCGGGTACTGTTTGCAGTGGCACTTTCGGTTGTATTGGGGCTCCTGCTTACAGTCAAAAAGTAGTAGCGGCACCCCGAGGAAGCGTACTCTGGAAGAAAAAGCAGAAGGATAGAGGGAGGGGTTTAGGACGGGGTTATTTTTTTATTAATGGTTCAAACCATGGGGAATTGAAGCAGAGATGCGATTTACCTCCTCTATTAGAGTGTACCCACACTTTTTTTTAGAGGAGGCCTGCCAATGCTTATCCCCCCTTTTTGTCCCCATCCCGAATGTGATTATCACACAAAGCCACCTGCCCCCCGGCGTTGGTACCACATCTCCGGCAGCTACGAGACCCAGGCCCATGGGACGGTCACCCGCTTCAGATGCCTCGGCTGCGGCGGAGGGTTTAGCGAGCAAACCTTTCGCCTCGATTATTATGTAAAGCGAAAGCTCGACTATCAGGTGGTTTTCGATCATATGACCAACTGCGGAGGAGTGCGTAAAACCGCCCGTATAATGGAGGTCAGCCACCAGGCGATTATCAACCGCCTGGGCCGTCTCGCCCGACAGGCCATTGCACTACAGGCCGATATCCTCCAGGACTACGTTCCTTGTGAGGATCTGGTCACCGACGGGTTCGAGAGTTTTGTCAGCGATCAGTACCAGCCGAACAACATCCACATCCTGGCCGGCAAGAGATCACAGTTCTTTATCACCTTCGACTATGCCCATTTGCGGCGCAAGGGCAAAATGACCGAGCTCCAGAAGGCCGAACGTGACCGGCGGGAGAAGCACTATATCCGCAAAAGGATCTCCATCAGCCAGTCGTTTCTGCAGATTGTCGATCTGGTCGAACAATATGCACAGAAGCGGCGGTTTACCTGTCTTTACAGTGATGAGAAGCTCGAATACCAAAGACTGGTCAGGGGTTCGGATGTGCTCCAGAGCCTAAAAAGCGAGGGGAGGTTCGAGCATGTGAGAATCTCCTCCCATTTAGCACGCACCGTGCTCAATCCACTTTTTTCTGCCAATTATTTGGACAGGCAATTTAGGAAAGATAATGCCAATCATGTGCGTGAGACGGTGCGCTTCTCCCAGAATGTCAATAACTGTCTTGAGCGCATGGCGGTCTACCAGCTGTATCAGAATTATTTCAAGCCCTTTCGCATTGACCAGCCTTTTTTACAGGACTTCTCCCATGCCGAGTGGGCCGGGGTGCCGCCGGCTAAAATTGCGAGGGGGCTGCGAGGCATCTTTACCATGCGCAAGTTCTACACGCATGTAAAGCTCAACTGGTCGCAGCTGATGGTGTGGGCTCGGATGACCGGAACCCTGGATAAGTTCGACGGGATGTACTGGCCGAAATATATATGGATGTAATCCCCATACTCGCAGGGGGCGTGTGAAAAATCGCATCCCCCATGGTTTGAACCATTAACTATTTTTTCCGGACTATTATCAGGGTCTCATCGTCATGTTGGCTGGCCGAGCCGACAAACTTGTCTATTGCCGCAAATATTTTCTTCTTTAGCGCTTCGGGCTCATCGTCTGCATTCTCCGCGATAACTTGCTTCAGTCGCTCAAAGCCAAACTGTTGATCCTTGATGTTCATAGCCTCGGTAATCCCGTCGGTGTAAAAAATCAGAAGATCATTTTGTTCCACCCGAAAGGTGGTCTGGGGATATTCCCATTCCGCATCAATCCCTATCGGTACACCCTCTGAATCAATCTGGCGAAAATCCTTGTGCGAAGGGCAGTATAACAACAGAGGATGATGGGCGGCATTACAATACTCTGCCGAACCGCTGTAAGGGTCGAGAAGGAGGAACGAAAGCGTAGCGAAACGCTCAATTCCTACATTTCCGGCAACACCGCGATTGATAAGTGAAACAAACTCACTGGCGCTGCGCTTCTCCCCGGCAATCAGATGCAAAATGGTACGGATCATTACCATTACCAGACTGGCAGGAATGCCTTTGCCGGCCACATCACAAACTAGAATACCTAAGCGATTATCCTTCGGAAGCTGGATAATATCATAATAATCGCCGCTTACACCGCGGGCCGGGATAGTTTCGGCAGAAATACTCAGGTGTGAATCGGCGGGAAGCTCCTTGGGAAACAGGTTCTTCTGAATTCCTCCGGCTATCTCTACTTCTCTCTCAATCTCCCGTTTTTCTACCAGCTCGACATAGTTATAAAGTGCATCCATCGTTAGGGAAGTATAATCGGCAAAAACTTTGGTGCGTTCAAAATCTTGTTCGGTAAACCGGTGTTCGGGATCCCGCGAAATTATGCTCAATACCCCATATAATCGTCCCGAAACCGTTAAAGGAATTAAAATCAAAGAGCTGCAGTAATTTATATCGTCTTTTATCAGATCTCGGATCTCCCGGCTTTTTTCTGCATGTGGTATGTAGAGGGGCGATTGCTCACGGGCCGCACGGCCAATGTAGGTCTCGTTCAGGGAGAGAGGTTTCGACTTGAAGTAGTCGTCTATTTTTCCAATTTTCTGGGTGACAATATTGGGCACTTTGAAGGGCGGCGGGTAGTAACCGACAATACTGCGGACCCGCAGCTTTTGATCATCCTCGTTATACAGCAGGATTACCCCGCCGTCGGCATGGGTATTTTCCACTACCGAGGCAATCACCAAATCAAGCACATTCTGCACAGCACTATGCTCGGATAAGGCCTCATTGATGTTTTTAATAAAATCGAACACCGAATTGATATATGAGCGGGTAAACTTAAGATTTTCTTTGGTTTGCATTGCACTCTGAAGGTAGTACATACGAAACACCGAATAATGGATAAGGTAGCCTGCCGGCAGGACAATTGCGCTATAGTAGAGCGAATCCGTTGCTAAGAAGATCTCCAGCATCAGCACCAGGATATAGTACAGAGAGAAGTACCCGCGCATATGTTCCACGAACTCGCCATCACGCACATTCTTGGTGGATACGCTGTAGTATCTGCTGCATCAAATATATGAAACTTACCAAGACTAACATGGTATGCAACACTTCCCAGACTGCAGCGGTGGGCTGAAACAAAATAAGTGCAGTCAAGGCTGCCACTATTGGGGTTGTAACAGCAACATAGATAAGACCGTCTCTCCGGTTCCTATATCCACAAACCCAGCACAGGTAAATCCCTATTATCACGAACTCTACAGCCAAAATAATAACCTGCGCGGGCATAAAGAAAAACGCTACTTCTCGAAACAGGTAAATTAAGGGAATTGCGGTAAAGGCTATAAAGCAGGGAGGACGAATCGGAAGCCGATATGCATAGACGAATAGAACCACGGCCAGTATTGATCTAAACCAGTTTGGTGATGTTAAAAATTGGCCAACTATTTCCATATTCATATTAAGTTTACCCGCAAAGTGTAGCAAGCCGATGATGCAGGGTCAAGGCTGAAGCAAAATTAAACACTTTCAACCAGAGCAGAATATATACATGCAAAGCTGCTACAGAATTTTGACTTTGTTATCGTCTAATGCAAAGTGGCAGGCTACCCAGTGCCCCGGTTTAGCCTCGCGGTACTCGGGAACTTCCCGGCCGCACCGCTCTTCGGCAACGGGGCAGCGGGTGTGGAACACGCAGCCCGAGGGAGGGTTGACCGGACTGGGGACTTCGCCTTCAAGCACAATGTGGCCTCGCCCGCGCTCCCGCTTGGGGTTGGGGATGGGGATGGCCGAAATAAGCGACTGGGTATAGGGATGCAGGGGGTCGGCAAACAGCTGGCGGCTGGTGGTCAGCTCCATCATGCGCCCCAGATACATCACTGCGATGCGGTCGGAGATGTGCTGAACCATACTCAGGTCGTGGGCAATAAACAGATAGGTGATGCCCAGCTTTTTCTGCAGATCCTGCAGCAGGTTCACTACCTGAGCCTGAATGGACACGTCCAGGGCGGAGATAGGCTCGTCGCAGACCACAAAGCGCGGGTAAAGCGCCAGGGCGCGGGCGATATTGATGCGCTGGCGCTGTCCTCCGGAAAACTCATGGGGAAAGCGCTGGGCATGCATCGGCTTCAGGCCTACCAGCTTCAGCAGCTCAAATATGCGGTCTTTAATCTCTTTCGGCTCCATTTCGGTGTGAATCGTCATGGGCTCGGCGATGATATCGCCGACGCGGTGGCGCGGGTTCAATGAGGAATAGGAGTCCTGAAAGACGATCTGCATTTTGGTGCGAAACTTGCGCAGGTCTTCCTTGCCCAGTTCCGATACATTGGTATCTTCAAAGCGGATAGTCCCGCCGGTCGGTTCATACAGGCGTAGAATAGTCCGGCCGAGGGTCGATTTGCCGCAGCCGCTCTCGCCGACTAAGCCCAGGGTCTCCCCTTTTTCAATCGAAAAGCTGATGTTATCCACCGCCTTAACCACCGAGGAACGGCCTAAAGAGAGAAAACTGCGCTTAAGCTGAAAGTGCTTTGATATCCTATCTACTTGAACTATTTCCACTGCCCTACTCCTCGCTCCGCGGCTTCTGCTGCTTCATATCATAAAAACACTTCGTATAATGCCCCTCTTCCACCTGGTAGTTAGGGGGTATACTCTTTCCAGCAGCGGTCGAATACATACGGACAGCGCCAGGCAAACTGGCAATGCTTCGGCGCCTCAAACAGATCCGGCGGGGCACCGCCGATACTGATTAACCGGCTCTGCTCGGTTTCGCCTACCTCCGGTATGGCTCCCAGCAGTCCTTCGGTATAGGGGTGCTGGGCGTTCTCATACAGGTCGTCTACCTTTGCCATTTCAATCGGCATACCCGCGTACATTACCATCACCCGGTCTGCGATACCGGCCACTACTCCCAGGTCGTGGGTAATCCAGATGACGGTCATGCCCATCTCGCGCTGCAGGCGGCGGGTTAACTCGACTATTTGGGTTTGAATGGTCACATCCAGAGCGGTGGTAGGTTCATCGGCCACTAAGATTTCCGGTTCGCAGGCGATTGCAATTGCAATCATCGCCCGCTGCCGCATCCCACCTGAAAACTGGTGGGGATAGGAGTAGAACCTTTTTTCCGGGTAGGAGATACCCACGTTTTCCAGCAATTCCACGGCCCTGGTGTAGGCCCGGCGTTTATTGTAGCCCATATGGGTCATCAGGGATTCACTGATTTGTTCGCCCACGGTTAATACCGGGTTGAGCGATCGCAGGGCATCCTGAAATACGATGCTAATGTGTTTCCCGCGAATCTTATTCAGTTTCTCCTTCGAAATTGCCAGCAGGTCGGACTGTGCATCTTTGGTTTGAAAGAGGGCGGTACCCTTCACTTCCGCCGACTCCGCCGGCAGCAGCCCCAGCAGTGACAGCACCGATACGCTCTTGCCGCTGCCGCTCTCGCCAACTACCGCAAGGGTCTCACCGGACTGCAGTTCAAAATCCACGCCGTTCACCGCAAACACGGTTCCGTCAAAAGTATGAAAACGGGTAGTTAAGTTTTGCACCGATAGTATTGAACTCATGTGTTTCCTACCTCTTTTTCTGCCGCATCCGCGGGTCCATCGCATCTCGCAGCCAGTCACCGAACAGGTTCATCCCAAAGCCGGTAAACACTATCGCCAAACCGGGATACACCGACATCCACGGATAGACGGTCAGATACTGCCGTCCCATGGCCAGCATGTTGCCCCAGCTGGGTACGCTCGGCGGGACGGAAAGGCCCAAAAAGCCCAGACCGGCCTCATAAAAAATCATCGCCGACATTTCAAAGGTTGCCAGGGTAATCAGCGGTCCCAAGAGATTCGGCATTATGTGCTTAAAGATAATGCGGGGGGTCCTCTGGCCGATACTCTGGGCCGCTTCAATAAAGCCCTCTTCCCGCAGTCGTAACACCTCCCCGCGGGTAACACGGACAAAAATAGGTATATCGGTTAGGCCGAAGATTAAAATTACATTCAACAGGCTGTTGCCGAGAATGGCGGCCACAAAGACCACAAACACAAGATAGGGCAGGGACAATACCATATTGACCATGGTCATGATAATATTATCGATTTGCCCCCCCTTGTAGCCGGATATAAGGCCGATCATCATACCGAGGGTAAAGGCCATCATAACCCCTAAAAAGCCGACAGTAATGGAAACCCGGCTGCCGTAGATAATCCGGCTGAGCACATCACGCCCCAGACTGTCGGTGCCCAGCAAATATTCGGTACTTCCCCCCTCTGCCCACGCCGGGGCTTGCTTAGAGGCCTGAATATCCTGCTGCATCGGGTCGTGGGGGGTTATCCAAGGAGAAAAGGCGGCTGCAAACACAACCGAGAGGAACATCACCAGCCCTATCAGCCCCGCCTTATCCCGCCACAAAAGCCGTGCCACATACACCAGCTTGGCAGAAATACTGCGGTCCGCCTGCTCGTCAACAATTAATCCTGTTGCTCTTTCGTTACTTGTATTTTCTTCCATCTTAATTCCGATTTATTTATAGCGAATTCTAGGATCGACTAACACATAGACAAAATCGGTCAGCAGATGCAGACCAATTACCACAAAGCTAGTAAAAAAAGCCGTGGCCTGTACCAAGAAAAAGTCGCGGGTTCCCACCGCTTCCGCCAGCAGATTTCCGAGTCCGGGCCAGGCAAAAATTGTTTCCACATAGATAGAACCGCTCAGCAGATAACTGAACTGCACACCAATTATGCTAATCAGCGGAATAGCCGCATTTTTTAGTATGTACTTGAGATAAATGCGCATTTTATGCAGACCCTTACTACGAGCGGTGGTCACATAATCCTCATTCATTACTTCCATCACCGCCGATCGGGTAAACCGAGTCAGCTGCCCGGTAGTAAACAGACTGAGGGTAAAGGCCGGCAGGATAATCGACTTATCCGGCAGGTGCAGCCCGAATAGCTGAAAAGTCTCCCGCCCATAGGTGGGAAACCAGCCTAAATTGAGGGCAAACACCAGGATCATGATGAGCCCCAGCCAAAAGGTCGGAATGGTCTGCCCCAACAGACCCAGCCCGCGGGCAATAGAATCAAAAATGGTATTGGGGTTCGAACCACCGAGAATGCCCATCGTCACACCCATAAGAATTGCCATTAGCAGTGCAACAGTGGCCAGTTCGACAGTTGCCGGAATACGCTGCAGCACCAGCTCCAGGGCCGGCACACGGTAGCGAAAGGAGTTGCCGAAATCTCCCTGCAGAGCCCCCTTCACAAAGTCGCCAAATTGCACCAGGAGGGGGCGGTTAAAACCCAGCTCCTGGCGCAGGCTCTCTATTTCGTCGGGGGAGGCCTGCCGTGATACCATTAAACTAACCGGGTCTCCGGTCAGATGCAGTAATATAAACACAATAAACAACACTCCCACAAGAAGTGCGAGTGAGTACATTACTCTTGATAAAAGATACCTCAGCATTCATTCCCCCTCAAAAAGCCTGACATTGCTAAAACTCATATACTAATACTATATAAGAGCGGCGCTGCTGGAACCAGCAGCGCCTTAAAAATCGCAATGCAAACAGTACGCACTCGGTGCGCATCAGCACGCGTCTAAAGCCTACTCGAGGCTTACGCCCTTCAGGTAGTACTGCTCCGATACACGGGGCTCATAATTCTTCACCCGTTCACGAGCAGCTTCAAAGCCCTGGGGCTGGTACAGATAGATAAAGGGAGGATCTTCTTTCATGTACTCCAGAATTTCGGTGTACACCTCGGCCCGTTCCTCCTGGTCGGGAGTAAGCTCAACCTCTTCTACCATATCGACCAGTTTCTGGTCAAACCAGGCTGCATAGCTGGCATCTCTGCCGCCGACCGACCCCTTCAAGCGCGGGAAGGCCTCGCCGATGCTGGAGGACCAGCTGTCGCCGAAGAGCGGAGGAAGTTCGCGCTTGGCCTCGAGGCCCCAGTATTTACCGGATTCCATAAACTCCAGGTCTACTTCGATGCCGATTTCACCCCAGTAACCGACTAATGACTGCAGGACATCCTCAAAATTGATATAGGTATCCGACGGACCGGCCATGCCGATTTCAAATCCGTCTTCATATCCGGCTTCCGCCAGCAGTTCCTTGGCCTTTTCAGGGTCATAGGGATACGGCTCAATCGAGGGGTCATACCCAAGATTTCCAGGCACAACGAATCCGGCGGTTCGTTCGGCTTTACCGTTGAAAATATTGTCGATAATGGCCTGATAGTCGATGGCATAGCTCATCGCCTGACGAACCTTCTTATTCTCAATCGGAGTGCCCGACACCGGTGGTCATGTTGTTAAAGGCAATGTAATACACCCGGTCTTTGGGATAGCTGATAAGCTTCACATTGTTCATATCTTCTACTGAGTCTGCCTGTTCGGGGGTAAGGCGGCTGATAATATCGATATCGTTATTCTGCAGAGCTGCAATCCGGGTAGAGGACTCGGTAATCGGACGAAAGACCACCCTGATCCACCTTGGGATACTCCGGCTGCCAGTAGTTTTCATTGGCGTCCAGCACAATCCGGTCGCCCTTATTCCATTCTACAAACTTGAAGGCTCCGGTACCGACGGGTTCCTGCATGTACCCCTCTTCTCCAACTTCCTCGTGATATTTCTTGGACAGGATACCCCAGTGCTCGTTCATTTGCAGCAGCATCATCGAGTTCGGCTGTTCCAGTTCCATCCTTACGGTGTACTTGTCAACCTTCTCCATGTTTTTCACTGCTTTGAAGTCCTCACGGTAGGTAATTTCACTCCCCTGGCCGCGTTCCCAGGTAAAAACCACGTCATCGGCGGTAAAATCGTATCCGTTGTGAAACTGGACGTCCTTACGCAGTTTGAAGGTATACACAGTTCCATCGTCGGATACCGTCCAGCTCTCGGCCAAAGCCGGTACAATTTCACCATCGTCGTTCAGCCATACCAGTGAATCAAACATGCTCCAGGCGACATTCGAGGCCTGGCGGGTATCACCGGTAGCCGGCTCAATGGTATTCGGGCTGGCGTTCAGCGCCACTCGCAATACCACTGGCTTCTTCATTCTCTTCAGCTGTTCTCTTTGGCAGCCGAAAAAGACAGAAGCCATTGATAAGACCAGCAATGCAAGCAACACAAACCAGAAATGTTTTCCATGTAATTTACATTTTCTCCTCCTTTTCCTTCGGCTGGTAATTTCTGGCAGCCCTCTTTCCGGCCGCCCCAACCAAAGTTCTTGAAAATAAAAATTACAACTCTAAATACTATTACAGTATCTCACACCTTATTTCAGAATGTCAATCAAAACTCGACACTCGAACTAATAATTATTACAAAGTAATCTACTATCAAATAAAGAATAAACCTCAACTTTACACTTTCTGATTAAAATTAGAACTTTATGAGTAAAATTAAGAGTTGTTAGACCTCTAATTTAACCTCACTCCCTGGGCTTGCAAGCTCTTTTGTACTCGGGACAGGGATTCTCATTTTGGAAGTCAATGACTTCCAAAATGAGAGATGCCACAACAGCTTTAAGATAATCTACTTATCTTAAACAAAATGTAAGCATTCGCAATGTGAAAATTTTTAAAATTTTCACATTGCGAATTGCTGTACTCGGGAAATATCCAAGACCCGGGGCAAAGAAATGCCGGGCTTCGACTTCCGCCGGAGCCCGACCAAATCACACTAGACTACAAGTGTACATGCAGCTGCACTAAAAACCTATTGTGCGCCGAACCAGTTAACCGGTTCATTCGCATGGTTCTGATAGATGTGTTTAATTTCAGTATACTCTTCAAGGCCCGGTTTTCCAAGTTCCCGGCCCTGGCCGGACTGTTTGTATCCGCCCCAGGGAGCCTGTACAAAGTAAATGTTAAAGTCGTTGATCCAT
Organism: Spirochaetia bacterium; assembly: GCA_034520965.1. GTDB lineage: Bacteria > Spirochaetota > Spirochaetia > DSM-16054 > Sediminispirochaetaceae > DSBN01. The sequence continues at coordinate 924,675 of JAXHMY010000001.1, forward strand.
ACCGTCCCGGTACGCAGTGCGGCGGCTACCCGCTCGGCCCGGTCCTGGTCTTTTGTCCAGACCCCACCGGAGAGACCGTAGATGGTATCGTTGGCCCACTCCACTGCCTGTTCCTCCATATCAAAAGACTCAATTGTAATTACCGGTCCAAAGATCTCCTCTTTAGCCAGGCGCATGCTGTTTTTCACACCGGTAATAAGGGTGGGCAGAAAGTAAAAGCCCCCATCGTGGGGAGGATTATCCGGCCGGGTGCCGCCCAGCACAATTTCGGCCCCTTCATCTTTGGCGATTTGCATGTACTTCTCTATCTTTGCCCGATGCTCTTCGGAGATCACCGGCCCCATTTCGGTTGAGGGGTCAAAGGCATCGCCCATTTTTATATTAGAAATGCGCTTTTTCAGCGCAGTTACAAACTTGTCATGTATGGAAGATTCAACCAGGATTCTCGATCCGGCCGAACATATCTGTCCTGCATGGAAAAAGACACCATTAAGCGCAAAATCTACTGCCGTATCAAAATCGGCATCCCCGAAAATTATGTTGGGATTCTTACCACCCAACTCAAGGGCTACCTTTTTAACAGTATCACTGGCGACCTTCAAAATCTTCTTACCGGTTACAATGCCCCCTGTAAAGGAGACCATGTCTACCCCGGGATTGGTGGTCATCTCGGTTCCAACGGTATTTCCCGGGCCCAGCACCAAATTTATTACTCCGGCCGGAATTCCGACCTCTTCGGCCAATTCGGTGATTCGGATGGTGGTAAAGGGTGTGATTTCGCTCGGTTTCATCACAATGGTACAGCCGGCAGCCAGGGCCGGTGCAATTTTCCACGAAGCCTGCAGCAAGGGGTAATTCCACGGAGAAATTTGGGCTGCTACTCCAACCGGCTCTCGTACTACCCGGCTGGTGGTGTTAGGAATCGGAGATTGGATAATCTCACCGCCCTCTTTATCCGCCAACTGTCCAAAATAGCGAAAAATTCCCGCAATGTCGTCCATGTCTCCACGGCTCTCTTCTACCGTTTTTCCGGTATCCAGACTCTCCATCTGAGCCAGCTCTTCGCGGTTCTCTTCTACTTTGTCGGCTAATTTTTCAACTAATCTACCCCGTTCTGCAGCGGGAGTTTTAGGCCAATCGCCTTTGTCGAATGCCCGTCTGGCAGCTTCAACCGCCAACTTCACATCCTCGGCATTGCCCTCGGTTACTTTTGTTATTACTTCGCCTGTACAGGGATATAAAATCTCCCGGTACTCTCCGGAAACTGAGTCGACCCACTTTCCGTCAATATACATCTGTTTTTTTCCATTATAAGTTAAGCTACCTGTCATACATTTCCTCCATAATTATCCGGGTACATAAAAATTTGTGTAATCCTAGTTTTCTCCACTACCATAGGGAACCTCCGGATACCGTTATATCCTGCCCATTGATTCCATAGGCTTCTTCGCGGCACAAGTAAGCCGCCAGAGCACCGATTTCCTTGGGCTGAATCAGCCGTTTTTGGGGATTGGCGGCTGCTTCCTGGGAAATCAGTTCATCACCCTTCATGTGCATCTGCTTTTCGGCAATATCGGTAATCCAATCGCGACCAAAGTCGGTTTCGACCCATCCCGGACAAATTGCATTTGCAGTTACACCGCCCTCGGCACCTTCCTGGGCCATGGCACGGGTCAAGCCCAATACAGCCGCCTTGGAGGCACAGTAGGCCGGCGACATTGGGGCGCCCACGTTACCGGCGGTTGATGAAATCGTAATAATCCGACCCCATTTTTGCTCCATCATGCCCTTGAGCACCAGCTTCGACATGCGGAAGGGTCCGTTCGCATTTACTTCCATTACCTTCATCCACAAACCCTCCGGATGATCAACCACCCCGTGTTCAGCGGTAATTCCGGCGGCATTTGCCAGGATATCTACCTTGCCAAAAGCCTTGATGGTTTCATTGTAGAAATTCTCACAAGATTCTGTAGAAGTCACATCCAGCTCAACGGCAAGTGCTTTTACTCCGAAGGCCTCAAGCTCGCCTTTGGTGCGCTCCATCTCTTCCATACCCGGCATATTGACCAGCTCACCATCGGCTTTGGTCTCCTTGCGGTTCGACAATAACGAGCCGATAGCGACGTTCGCACCGGCCTTTGCAAATTCGAGAGCCATAGCTCTCCCCATACCTGACGCGCCGCCGGTTACCATGGCCACACGTCCCTCAAGATTACGATCACTCATACATGATCCTCCTCTGTGTAAAATAAGTTATACATATAAATGTTATTAAAACTTTTTAATAATAATGCAGCTAATTAGTTAGATATATAAAGATATCTAAAAAATACTTAATAGCCAAATCGACCAAGCATTACTGTAGCATATTTAAAAAAAGCTGTAAATACCTACAATAACTATACATAGAAAATATTTTTTCACGGGATCAAAAAATATTCAAAAAAAATATTATTTATTATTCTCAAAATTTAAATTATTACTTCCTTTTCTAATATTTTCACTTGAAAGTATTGTTCAGATAGATTATACTTGTTTAATCTTTATGCAGCACAATAATTTTTTGCTGCGCCGCAAATTACATTAGGAGGAAAAAGAAGATGAGAATTTCAACAAAAGTTTTAACACTTTTTTTTATCGTTGCAGTGCTTTCTACTGGAACAATTTTTGCAGGAGGGCAACAAGAGGCAGACCAGAGCTCTAAGCAAAGCGAAGACACAACCACCCCAATCCAGGACAAAGACCAGGTAGTGGACTTTGTCGAGGTACAGTGGTCGGACATCGCCTCTACCACCGCCGCCACCCGCATTGTGCTGGAAGCCGCCGGCTTCGAGACCAACAGCAGCATGGTATCAGTACCTATAGCCTTTCAATCCCTTCAAACCGGGGACGTAGACGTGTTTCTCGGCGACTGGGAGCCTTCCATGAAGTCCTACACCGAGGATTTGCTGGCCGAAGGAAAAGTTGAGGACCACGCGGTCAACTTGACCGGTGCAAAGTATACCCTGGCAGTCCCTTCTTATGTAGCCGAGGGTGGAATTAAAAGCTTTGGCGATATCGCCGACTACGGCGAAGAGCTGGACTATAAGATATATGGAATCGAACCGGGAAACGACGGAAACATGCTTATTCAAAGCATGATCGATGAGAATGCCTTCGGATTGGGCGACTTCGAACTGGTCGCATCCAGCGAAGCCGGCATGCTGGCCCAGGTACGCGCCATGCGCCCCAAGGAAGAGTGGATCGTGTTTCTCGGCTGGGAACCCCACCCCATGAACACCGTTTTTGACCTCACTTATCTCAAGGGCGGCGACGATTACTTCGGCCCCAACTACGGTGCTGCCGTCGTGCACACCCTTACCCGTCCCGGCTATGCTGAAGAAAACCCCAATCTCGGTAAGTTTTTCAGCAACCTTGAGTTCACCCTGGCAATGGAAAATAAAATTATGAAGGATATCGCCGACGGCATGCAGGCCCGTCCGGCTGCTGAAAAATGGCTTAAAGCAAACCCGGGAATTCTGGACTCCTGGCTTGAAGGCGTCAAAACTCCCGATGGAAAAGATGCTCTTCCAGTAGTCAAACAGAATCTTGGGGTAGAATAAACACCCCGGCTGTAGAACACTTTAAATATGCGCTCGAGCGATTGATCACCGCTCGGGCGTTTTTTTTTAATTTTTGACCTATTTCTATTTCTCCAGCAGGTGCACGGCAAAACCGGCGATTTCATCCTGCAGGAAAAGCGCCTTTACCCGGCCGTCCTTCTCCACCGCGTTCTGATGGTCCAGGGCAAAACCCTTGCGCTCCAGAAAAGCCGCCGCCCGGGTAATATTGGTAGTGCCGATTGCAATGTGGCCGTAGGTACCGCGACCCGGTACCTTCATTAGCTCTACCGCACCGCCTACCATCACCGACTTCTCACTCTCCCCCGGTGTCCCCGGAAAAAAGGTAGAAAAAAGAGCTACCCCCCTCTTGGCTGCCGCTTCATCGCCGGTGTTTATACCAATATGCTGCAGCGAAAAGCCCAGCATCGAGACCACCGCCTCGCGGGAGAGCCTAGTCACTTCTTCAAACCGCTCTTCGGCAATAAACTCGGGCTTTACCATCCAGCTGCCGCCGATTGCCAGAACCTTGGAAAAACCGAGGTAGTCATGCATATTCGACGTCTTTATCCCACCGGTAGGAATAAAATGCAGGTTGTTATAAGGCGCCGACATAGCCTTTAACATCGCCATCCCGCCGGAAGCCTCCGCCGGAAAAAACTTCAGTACCTCCAGCCCCTTGTACAAACCCTGCTCAATCTGGGACGGAGAGTTTACCCCAGGAGTAACCGGTACCCCGTGCTCCAGACAGTAATCGACTACCGGCTCGTTAAAGCCCGGCGACACAATGAACTTGGCCCCCGCTTTTATCGCCTTTTCGGCCTGCTCGGGAGTTATTACGGTGCCCGCCCCGACCAAAAGGTCCGGCAGATCGCCGGTTAGCCTTTTAATCGACTCTTCGGCGGCGGCGGTGCGAAAGGTTATTTCGGCCACCGGCAGATCGCCCGCCAACAGTGCCTCGCCTAAAGGCAGCGCATGGGCCGGGGTATCTATCTTTACCACCGGAACAATCCCAAGCGAATGTATTTTCTGTAAAATTGGATGCATCTTATCCCCCTTGTAACAATCTACTTGTAAGCAGTTCTAATATATCAGTATTTTCGCAAATAGTATACCCGAAGTTCCATTCTCGGCATTTGAACATCTTTAAAATCATCTTTATACTTTATGTATGTTAGAAATGATTACAAATTACACTTTCCTAGGAAACCCGGCCACGGCGTACCTCAGGGCTGCGCTGCTTCTGGTAGTCGGAATACTGCTGATTGCGCTCCTGCGGAATACCGTGGGGCGTAAGCTCCGCCGTAAAGGTGAAGAACCGGATGCTGGCGGGCGGTGGTGGGTGGCACACCTCAGTTTTCGCAGGGTGGTAGTGCCCCTGCTCTATATCGGGGCAGTCTGGATTGCCATTTCCGGGCTATCGCTGGGAGATACCACCACCCGTATACTGCGGGGAATAATTGCTGCGGTTGGAGCCATAATCGCCGTGCGGGCAATTCTGTTTATGCTGGATACCTCATTAAAGAAATATGCCCAGAAAACCGGTCGGGAGGAGGATGAGAAACGGGCTAAACCTCTGTTGTCTCTGATTTCCTTCCTGCTGTGGATGGTTGCCTTCATTTTTCTCCTGGACAACTTCGGCTTTAATATCTCCACCCTGGTCGCCGGTATCGGTGTCTCCGGTATTGCCATTGCAATTGCCGCCCAGGGAATTTTGGGAGACCTGTTTAACTATTTCGTAATCTTTTTCGACCGCCCCTTTGAGCTGGGCGATTTTATCATCTTTGACGACAAACTGGGGAGCATAGAAAAAATAGGCATCAAAACCACCCGCATTAGGGCCTTGTCGGGAGAACAGCTGATTGTCTCAAACTCAAACCTGGTCAATGCCCGGGTCCATAATTACAAGCGTATGCAGCGGCGGCGAGTGGTATTTCGGATTGGAGTCACCTACCAGACCCCCCTAGAACAATTGAAGGAAATTCCGGAAATGATCCGCGGCTTTATTGAGTCTATTGAGCAGGCTCAGTTTGACCGCTCCCACTTCCAGGGCTACGGCGATTTCGCGCTGACCTTTGAAACGGTGTACTATGTGCTTACCCCCGACTATGCGGTGTATATGGACATCCAGCAAGAGATCAACCTGAAAATTTTTGAAGCCTTCGCTGCCAAGGGAATCGATTTTGCCTATCCTACCCAGACTCTTTACATCGAAACCCCGGGGAAGGAACCAGAGACAAATAAAATCGGGTTTTCTGATTCCAGCCGCCTGGAATAGCATCCGACTGGAAGGAGGCGATATGTTTACAGCCCAAGAATCACTGGCAGTTATACAGCCGGAAGAAGTAGAGCGGCTGATTGTCTTTGGCGACCTGCACGGCGACCTCAATGCCCTGCGCAACGGCATGGCCCTGCGCGGGCCGAAGGACCTTTTGATATTTCTAGGTGACTATGCGGACCGAGGGCCGGCGGGGATCGAAGTTATTGAAGGCATTCAGGAACTCCGGTCACGGATTCCGAATAAGGTGATAAGCCTGATGGGCAATCACGAGGATTACACCGAAGCCGGAGAACCCACCTTCAGCCCCTGCACCTTGATTGACGAGGCCATCCGCAAGCGGAACAGCTGGGATCTGTTTTTTCCCGAGTTTAAAAACTTCACCGACCAGCTTTTTCTATCTGCTCTGTTACCGGGGCAGGCGCTGTTCGTGCATGGGGGGATCAATTCACACATTAACTCGGTAGAGGATCTGCGTTTGCCCGGCCCGGCACTGCGCCGGGAGCTGCTGTGGAACGACCCCTATCCCCAGGAGGGCGAGGCTCCCAGCATGCGCGGGGCCGGCACCATGTTTGGCCCGGATATCAGCCGCAGCGTCCTAGAACGGCTGGAGACAGCCTGCTTAATCCGCAGCCACGAACCGCGTAAAGCCCTTCAAGGGCCGTACGTAGAGCATGAGGGGCGGGTGATTACCACCAGCTCCACGGCTATCTATGACGGCCGACCCTTTGTACTGGTCCTGGAGCTGGAGGACTTTCCTGCAAGCGAAGAGGCCTTTCACGAAGCGGCGGTCTTTCTTGATTAAAATCGATAACTCGCCCATTCAACCCCATGACATCCTGCTTGCTCCAATGGCTGAAATCTCCCACGGCGGTTTCCGCCGCCTCTGCGATGAGTTCGGCGGATATGACTGGTATTTTACCGAAATGCTGTCCGCCGCCGGCGTGGTCAGCACCTCGCGCTATACCTCCTGGTATTTTGATTTTGGCCCTTACCCCAAGAAAACCTTTGTACAGCTGGCCGGGAACAATCCGGACCTGTTTTATCGGGCCGCCGAAAAAATATTAACCGCAGATATTGCCGGCATCGACATAAACATGGGCTGTTCAGTTCATCACATCCGCAGCCGCGGCTGGGGAGTGGAGCTGATGAACCGCCCTGAGACCGCCCTTGAAATTGTGCAGCTGCTAAAGCCCCTGACAGACAGCCGCCCGCTCTCGGTAAAACTGCGCATCGGCAAAGAGGAGAACCCTGATGAGCTGCTGAGGTTCTGTAACACCCTGGTCGAAGCCGGGGTTGCCTTTATTACTCTTAACCCCCGAACCAGCAAGACCAATCGTAACCGTCCCGGAGACTGGAAGTATGTAGACCTGCTGCGCCGGGAGCTGCCGGTTCCGGTCATCGGGAACGGGGAGATAGTCGGCCGCACGTCGTACCTCTCCCGGCAAGAGAGTGCCGGTGAGGGGCCTGTGATGATCGGACGGGGAGCTGTTCAGAAACCGTGGATAGCCGCCGCGCTCAAAAAGCCGGAGTCGAAGCCGGAGGCGAACCTACAGCCTGCAACGGGGTACGGGCCCTCGATGCTCACCGAAGACGGACAGGTTGACCTGCAGGCTGTAATAGAGAGGTTTTTGGATCTGCTGGAGACGCATCAGCCGGAGGATTTTCATGTATCCCGGGGGCGGCGCTTTTTTTTATTTCTGTGATAACTTCAAATTCGGCCACCGGGTGAAGATGGACATCCAAAACGCCTCCGACCTGCCGACTATTCGCTCTTTAGCCCTGGACTACCTTAGCCGCAACCCCAAAGAGCGCTACAAAGCCATAGACTAGGCCATAAAATAGGATTGACGCCGTGGACAAAGGGTCCTACTATTATTGGCATGGAAAAGAGAGTCGACTTTAAGCCTAGACGAAGTTTACGAACCGCCCGGGTACTGATAGCATTAATTGGCGCCTTTCTCGTGTTTGGGGTAATCATGTTTTTCTGGACAGACCCCCGGTTCGGTTTGACTATGGCCCTTATTTCGGCAGTAATGATGGGGGTAATCCTCATAGAAACCGCCCGTATCGGCTGGCTCTACTCACTTGACTCCAGCGGGATTTACATAAAAAGGACTTTCAAGCGGTATCATCTGCCCACAGAACTTATCTCCGAGGTTAAGCTAATCGACTGGAAACATGCCAAGCGGGTAGTCGACGAGGCGCAGCTCGGATTTGCCGGTTCTGCGGCCGCCTCCCAGGAGGGCAATGTGAAGGGCAGTGTCAAAACCCAGATAGAGATAGGCCGGCTTATAGGCTTTAGCTCAATCCCCTTCAATGTCTCCCAAAAACGCTTTAGTAAACCCGGGAATGGAAGCAATACAGCTGCGCACAGCCAGGCAAAATTTATTCTGGTACACCGTACAGACGGCCGCCGTTATCTGCTCAGTCCGCAGGATACTGCCGGTTTTCTAAAAGCCTGCCGCAAGTTCAAAATCGGGGGCAAATAGGCATCCCAAGCCCCGGTTCTTGTCCTATTTATACTCCCAGGAGCTGGGGTATTTCCTTCAGGTGCCGAATATGGTAATCGATATACTGACCGTACTCTCCTGCATCCGCCTGGGCGGGGTTGTACCAGCAGGTCTTTAGTCCGTACTGTTTTCCGCCCTTAATATCGGAGACAAGGTTATCCCCGATAATCAGCACCGATTCGGGGGCGGGATTACCCAAGCGCTCCAGGGCTCGATCGAAAATGAGGGGGTCCGGCTTTTTGGCCCCCAGCTCGTCGGAGATAAAAATATCCTCAAAAAACTCTTCCAGTTCGGTTACGCCGATTCGCTGGTGCTGGGTATCTTTAAAGCCGTTGGTAATAATTGATTTTCTGATCTCCGGAAAACCATGCAGATACTCCAGCATTTCGCGGGCTCCCGCCTCCAGCTGCTTGGACTGGGAGAAGTAGTGCAGGTAGGTTTCGCTAAACTGTGCCGCCGATACGTCTGTGACGATACCCCCCTTTTCAAGCAGCAATTCAAAACGCCGGATCCGCAGCTCGGCGGAGCTTATTTCTCCGGTTTCGATCAAACGCCACAGCTTGCGGTTCTCCCGGCGATAGATTTCGAACAGCCGCGGCTCGGGGCTTATCCCGTATTCTTCCAAGGCTCCTGTAAGGCCGTGCTCCTCGGCGGCGTCATAACTTATAAGGGTATCGTCAAAATCAAACAACAGAATATTCATATGCATCTATTCCCTCTTCCAGTTGTGCTCCGCCGTTATCCGGCGGTGAGCTTTATTTACTTCTTCCATGCGCAGCTGCCCCAGAAAGGGCAGCTGCAGCGCTCTTTCCTGGGAGGTAACCACCGGAAAGCGGTAAAACTCGTTATAGTGCTTAGGCTCTCCCTTTTCAGCGGCAAACCCCTCAATAAACTCTTGATGCCGCTGCAGCCGGGCACGGGTGTATTCGTTCAACTCCTCTACTTCACCTAGCATCCGCTCCTGGGCATGGTCTACAAAGGCCGGCTCCAGCTCTATTCCGATAGAATTCCGCCCGCCGGCCATAGCCGCCAGAAGGGTGGTGCCTGTGCCTGCAAAGGGATCGAGCACCACATCTTCCTGCACAGAATACATATGGGTCAGCCGATAGGCAAGTTCAAAGGGAAAGGCTCCGCTGCGGGCCCGGGGGCCCTTATGCAGCTGTCGGCTGCCCTTAAAGTCCCACACATCCGAAAACCACCGGTTCCGTTCTTCCCACAACAGCGCACTGCGGCGGCGGTTCTGCCGGGCGGCCTCGGACTGAAAAAGACGTTTCACGCCCTTGCGAAATATCAATACATACTCGTGTTCAAGGGTTACATACGCTCCGGCAGGCAGCATCCCCGAGCCCATAAATTTGTTAGGAGCGTTGGTCTGCTTGCGCCACAGTATGAGGGGCAGCATGGAGAGGCCCAACGAATGGAGGGAGGAGATTATACGGCTGTGATTGCCGTACATGCGAAACTCTCCATTAAGGCTGCGGGCGGCGTCTCCGATATTCACACACATAAAGCCCCCCTCCGTAAGTACCCTGGCACACTCCTGCCAGGTGCGGTCCAGCTGCCGGTGCATCGCCTCCCATGCCTGCAGCCCCTCATTCCGCTCCAGTGCGGCTGCAACTTCAGCGTCACCGGCGGAAAATTGTTCATCCCACATGGCGATCATCGGATAGGGTGGTGAGGTTACAATCAGGTTGACTGATTTGTCATTGATATTTTCCATTCGCCGTGAATCGGCACAGTACAGCTGGTGAACACTTTGCATGGCAGAGAGTCTATACTTCATGTTCTAATCCGGCAAGTATTACTCACGTTGATTTTAGCCCCTTTATTTATTACGCTATATATAGCATTAAAATAAAAAAAGGAGAAACAGGATGCAACACATAGTTATTACCGGAGCAAGTACCGGAATCGGGGCGGCGACGGCACGCGACCTGGCCCCCGGAAATACAGTTTTCGTGCATTATCACCGCAGTAAAAATGAGGCCCAGGCGGTAGCGAAGGATGTAGAAGCCGCCGGTGGTACCCCAATTCTAATTCAGGCCGACCTGGCCACCGATGCCGGCTGCGGAAAGCTGGCCGACGAGGTAAAGGCCCGCACCGATACCCTGGATGTGCTGGTTAACAACGCCGGAGATCTGCTGGATCGGCACTCCCTGGAGGAGACTACCTGGGACATCGCCACCCGTACCTTCGAGCTCAATGTGTTCTCGGTGATGCGGGTTACCGCCCTGCTCCTGCCCTTGCTCAAAAAGGCGGAGAAGGCCAATATTATCAACATTTCTTCGGTAGCCGCCCGCAACGGTTCTCCTACCGCAATAACCTATGCCTCGGCCAAGGGAGCGGTAGACACCTACACCCGCGGCGCGGCCAAGGGTCTGGCTCCCTCGATTAGGGTGAATGCAATTGCCCCGGGAATTATTCTTACCCCCTTTCATGACAAGGCTACCCCGAAGGACCAATTAGAGAAGTTTATGAAAGCCACCCCCGTGGGTTATGCCGGACAGCCGGAGGAAATTGCCCGGGCTATCCGCTTTGTCCTTGAGACGCCCTTTATGACCGGTGAGACAATCGATATCAACGGCGGCATGAATATGCGATAGGCCGGCTGGGCCTATCTGTTACCGGCTGCGTCAAGCAGCCGGTAGTAGAGGCGGTTCAAACCGTTTTTGCGTTCAAAGGAGGGCACCAAGCCCTGGGGAAGGTAGCTGTGAAACTTTGGTTTGACGCTGCGGATCTCCTCGATACTGCCGCCCTGGTATACCTCGGCAAAGACCGCCAGCACCCCCTGCAACACCTGGGAATCGCTATTGACCCGTATATAGATACTGTTCTGCCGGGTATTCATAAAGAGGTAGCGCACCGTAATGGAACACTCTTCGAATAGATTGCCCTCCTCTCTCTCGTCTTCCGAAAAGGGTAGCTGGGAACGACCGAAATTGATAAGGTACTCCATAATCTCGAAGGAGTTTTTCAGGTCGTCCAGCAGATAGATAAACTGCTTTTGGCGTTCCCCTGGATGTAAGTGCGATATTGTCCCCGGCAGTCGTTCCATAGGCTTTCGATACGTATTATATAACGGCTTTCTTAATATTGAAAATAATTTTTGTAAAGATGTGATAGCTCCTGGTGTGAACTATCGCACAAACCCCGTTTTTTAGATACACTGCTCCCATGCAAAGCGATACATCACAAACAAATGGACGTCCGGTAGCAAGCCGGTCGATAGAGATGGAAAGTTACGAATGCGGCCCGGGCCGCATTATTACCAAAGGTATTCTGCGGGACGACCGTCATATACAGTTCAACGGCTTTAACGGCGAGGCCCAGCCCACGGGGCGCTTCCACAGCATCAAAGCCGGCATAGAGATTGATGTGGAGAGCATGCGAATCGAGCAGATCAATGTCGAGCTGCAGGATGTTCCCCATGCCGAATGCCGGGAGCTGGGCAGCCGGTATTCCCAGCTGCAGGGGCTGCACATCGAATCAGGTTTTACCCGGGCGGTACTGAAGCTGCTGGGGGGCAATAAGGGCTGTGCCCACCTGACTCATTTGATTATCACCATGGGACCGGCGATGGTACAGGCCGCCTTCACTTATCAGACCCGCTCAGAGGCCTCGGAGACTCCCAGCCGGGAGCAGGTGCACAACTACTTTATCGACAGCTGCCACATCTGGCGGGCCGGCGGTAAGTATGCTCTGAAGCACGGATAGAAGGGGCAGTATCGGATGGCACAACTAATAGTAACGGATTTTGACGGGGTGGTATGCGACAGCGTGCTCGAGTGTCTGCTGGCGGCGCATAACGCCTGGGAACAACTGCAGGGCGGAACCGGTTCGCAGCGGATTCTAGACGTTGATACTATCCCGAGCCAACGGCAAAGCCGTTACCGGGAACTGCGGTCGTACCTGCGCGGGGCCGAGGACTTTATTCCCCTGTTTCTGACGGTGGAGCGGGAGCTGGAAGTGAGCTCACAGAGCGATTTTGATCTGCTCCGCCGCCGCCTCCGCAACCAGCTGCCGCTGTACCAACAGGCATTCTACACTGAAAGGGATTACCTGCGCCGGGAACACCGGGAGCTCTGGCTGGAACTGAACCCCCTGTTTACGCCGATCGACAGGGCTCTGGGCAGCCGAGCCACCTTCGAGGATGTGCACATTCTTACCACCAAGCGGCAGGCAGATGTGGAGGACATACTCGGGTTTCACGGCATAGCCTTTCCCTCCGGGCAGATTCATTCGGTACAGTCGGACGGTAAGATAGAGCGGCTCCGGGCCATTATGGAGTCGACCGGAGCAGCACCGGCCCGCACCCTGTATGTGGAAGACCAGATCGATTATCTGATTTCCGCCGCGCCCCTGGGCGTAGAGGTGCTGCTGGCCGAATGGGGATATGTGTCCGAGGAGCAGCGCAGCGCAGCGGTAGAACAAAAAATACCCCTGCTGAGCCGGGAGGAGCTTGCCGAACTGCTGCTGGACTGAGCTGGACTAAGCGAGATTGTGGTGAGCAAGAGCATTAATCCAAGTACAGCCTTATTGAGTGCCCCCTTATCTGCCGAAGGGGCCGCCTAGAGCAGGCCCCTCGGGGAAGGGTGCTGCACAGCTTCCTCCATAAAAAAACCACAAAAAAAACCGCCCCCCGAGTACGAGGAGCGGCGAACAGAAGAAAATGTAATTAGAATGCCAAGAGTCCGATACTGGAGAGGAAAATTACAAAGATGAAAATGGGGATGATGTAGCGCACCAGGAAGAACCAGGTGTTTGCTACGCCCCGTACAGATTCCAGTTTACCGTCGTTGGTAATTTCATCGGTGGCGCCCTTCTTTTTCCAGAACCAGCCCACTGCGATTGAAGCACCCAGGGTACCCAAGGGCAAGCTGATGTTGCTTCCGAAGTAGTCGAAGAGGCCGAAAATGTTCTGGCCAAAGATGGTAAAGCTGCCCCAGATACCGAAGCTGAAGGATACGGCAATTCCCATCACGAAGGATATACCGCCGACCAAAAGGGCTGCCTTAGGACGGGCCATGCCCCTCTTTTCGATGATGTAGGCGACCGGCATTTCCAGGATCGAGATAGAACTGGTAAGGGCCGCAACAAACACGAGTACAAAGAAAATAAATGAGAATAGTGCACCCAAAGGCATCTGGCTAAAGATTGCCGGGAGGGTGATGAACAGCAGGCCAACGCCCTGTCCTGGCTCCATGCCGAAGGCAAAGATGGCCGGGAAGATCATTAGACCGGCGATGAGTGCGATCGCGGTATCGGTGATGCTCACCTGCAGCGCGGTTTTCGCAAGGTTGTCCTGACGCTTCAGATAACTGGCGTAGGTTACCATACCCGACATACCGACACTCAGTGAGAAGAAGACCTGACCGAGGGCTGCAACGATAACGCTGAGGTTGATTGCAGAGAAGTCCGGTTTGAGGTACCAGCCGACACCGGCCAAAGCGCCGGGCAGGGTCATAGCACGAACCACCAGAATCAGCATCATGACGAACAGCGCCGGCATGAGGATTTTGGCCCATTTTTCAATTCCGTGCTCAATACCACTGGCTATGATGTACACCGTAGCGCCCATAAACAGGAAGTGGTAGATAAGCGGGACTATCGGGTTACTGATAAAGTTCCCGAAAAAACCGCCCATTTCGTCCGGTGCAAGCTTGAACAGACCGGTGAAGGAACTGAGTGCATAGTGAATCGTCCACCCACCGACTACCGAAAAATAGGACAGGAATATGAAGGCCGTAAAAAAGCCTAAATATCCGACCCAGACCATTTTGGGGCTGATTTTTCGATAGCTGTCAACTGCATTCGCCTTCCCGCTTCTTCCAACCGTAAACTCTACCAGCAAGAGACTTACTCCGACAACGATCATGATAAGCAGGTAGACCAGTACAAAGGCACCACCGCCGCTGGTTCCCGTCATGTAAGGGAAACGCCACAGGTTTCCAAGGCCTACTGCCGAACCCGCAGTGGCAAGTACAAAGCCGATGTTAGAGGTAAAATTACCCCGCTTCGACCCGTCCATTTGTGTATCCGCCATAGAACACTCCTTATAATTAAGTTCTATATAATTTAGCCGCCGAATAATCGGCAGCGCTATTTTGCGCTTACCGCGCTTACCGCGTTTATTCCGCGTTTATTTTAGCGACCAGCTCTTTGAACTCATCCACGCTGATATCGCGTTTCAGGCTGATCGACAGTTTTTTTACTTCCTGCAGCAGATCGCCCTCTTTCTCCTCGGGTACCGACAGATTGTTGTCCTTGAGCCACTTCTTCAGGTTGTCCTTGCCGCTCTTTTTGCCCAGGTAAATTTCCGGCTCCTGCTGCCCGGTCATGGTCCACATGTACGGCAGCATCGCCAGGGGCTCGCTGTCCTTGGCATTCAGCCACAGGCTGGAGGGCATGCCGGTTTCCCAGCCGAAGATTCGGTCGCCGACTACCGCGCGGTTGGCCTGGCACTTGAAGTTGGAGAGGTCCTCCACCATTTGGGAAAGCTCTTTCAGTTTAGGGGTGTTGATGCCCGTATCGATCCCGTACAGTGCCTCCAGGCCCATGGCAACCGATTCCAGTCCGGCTCCGCCGGCCCGCTCACCAATTCCGTTTACCGAGACGTGACAGACTGAAGCCCCGGCGGCCAGCCCGGCGATAGTGGTTGCCGCGCCCATGGCAAAGTCATCGTGGAAGTGAACCTCTATGGGTTGGGAGAAACGCTCGCGCATCTTCTTTACTCGATAGGCGGCTCCCTCGGGGGAGAAAGCGCCGAAGGTGTCCACCAGGGCTACGGCGTCCATATGACCGCCCTCTTCGATTGCCTGCAGGCTGTCCAGCAGAAAATCGATACCCGCCCGGGAGCTGTCCGCCGGGAAAAAGGTTACATACAGTCCCAGCTCGTGGGCGGCGGTGGTTGCCTCGACGGCAGCCTCAATGGCCTTTTCGGCGGTCCACTTTTTGCCGAACTTGAGCAGGTGCTCGCTGCCGGGTACTTCCGCCAACACCCCGTCGACTCCGCAGGCCTTTGCCAGTTCCATATCCTTTACCATATTCCGGACAAAGCAGAAGGTTTTGGGCCCCAGATTCAGCTCGACAATCTCTTTGATTGCATCGGCATCTTCCTGGGAAACCGCCGGTGTGCCCGCTTCTATTCGGTGCACCCCAACCTCGGCCAGTTTCTTGGCAATCTGTACTTTATCCTGACGGGTAAAGATAACCCCCGGCTGCTGCTCGCCGTCGCGCAGGGTGGTATCCAGTATTTCTACTTTATCGGGAAAGCTCGAACTGAGAAGTAACATTATCGGCATAGTTTGACGGGCTGACCCACCATTTGCCTTTTTCCATAAATCCCATATAAAAGTCCTCCAATTGATTTTCTTTTTCGTCGTTTCGCTTGTCGCTATGCGGCTCCGAAACTATTACCATTACTATTAGACAATAATATACTAACCTTGTCAAACATATTTTCAATGTTTATAAATATTTTTCAAAAGTATGATAAATAGATTGACAATGTTAGGATAACATGTATACCATAAAAGTCGCAAGTGTAAAGCGTTCCAGACACCCTTTACATTTCGAATTTCTGTCTTTAGTTGATTCGTTATTATATTGATTTTAAGGAGCACAGATATGGCATTAGGACCACTGCATAATCCCGCTCAGGGAAAATTACGGGTTGTTGGATTTATATCCGGTTCAGGCAAAACTCTTTGGCAGGCTTTAGAGCTGCAAAAGCAGCTCGAGCAGACCTGGGAGGGCAGCCCCTTCGAAGTGGTGGGGGTCTTCTCCAGCGATCCGGAGGCAAAGGGAGTGGCGACTGCCGCCGAATACGGCATTCCCTGTGCTTCTATCGATATCCGGGCCTATTATAAAGAACGCGGTGCCAAGCTCAAAGACCGGGAGGTGCGCAAGGAGTACGACCGCGAGGCGGCGGCCCTCATTTCCGAGTTCCGTCCCGGACTGGTAATGCTGGCGGGCTACGTGTGGGCTACCACCGAGGTGCTGTTGAATAAATATATGTTCATCAATGTCCACCCCGCCGATCTGACCAACCAGAAGAACGGCGAGCGGCTGTACGCCGGTCCGAACGGGGTGGGCGATGCCCTGTCAGCCGGCGAGCCGTATCTGCGCTCCTCCAGCCACATCGCGACCGCCGAGCTCGACGGCGGCCCTCTGCTGATGATTTCCCCGAAAATTCCGGTGGATTATGAGAAGGCCAAAGAATACGACGAGAAGGACTTTATGAAGTTCTACCTGCGGCAGGTAAACGCCCAGTCGCGGGAGGTTGGATCTCGCACCATCTACGAGATTGCCATGGGCAACTTTAGCCGTGACCACTCCGGTCGGGTGTTTTACCGTAACCAGGCCGCTCCCCTGGGCATTTCCATCGACAGCTGGGAGAAGAACAAACCCCTCTACGCTCGGGATACCGCTGCGCTCCTGCAGCCAAAGAGCGTTGCAGTTATCGGCGCCTCCTCCCGCGGCGGTATCGGGCATGCGATAGTAAAGAATATCGAGGCGGTGGACTTTGGCGGCAAAGCGGTTGCAGTAAACCGGGGCGGTGAGACCGTATCGGAAACCCCTGGTTACACATCTGTGCTGGATGTGCCCGATGAGGTAGACCTGGCCGTCATTACGGTACCTTCAAAGTTTGTACTGCAGGTGGCCGAGGAGTGCGGACAGAAGGGGGTAAAAGCAATTGTCTGTATCTCCGCCGGCTTTAGAGAGGTCGGGGGAGAGGGAATTGCCGCCGAAGAGGAGCTGCTGCGGATTGTAAATAACTACAACATGCGACTCCTTGGCCCCAACTGTATGGGAATTTCCAACAACAACCCCGCAGTACGGCTCAACACCACCATTCTCCATGACATCCCCCGGGACGGCAACATCGCCTTTGTGACCCAAAGCGGAGGCCTGGGGGCGGTGCTGCTCGACTATGCCGAGCAGCTGGGCATCGGTTTTTCAACCATTGCCTCTTTGGGCAATCAAGCCGATGTGACCGTCAATGACCTGCTGCCCCTGTTGGCCGAGGATGAGCAAACCGAAGTAATCATGCTGTATTTAGAGCAGATTGCCGATTATCAGCGCTTTACCCGGATGGCGGCCAAGATAACTCCTAAAAAGCCGATTATTCTGCTGAAGGCCGGCCGCAGCAGCGCCGGGGCCGCCGCCGCCGGCAGCCACACCGGCAGCCTGGCCGGCGACGACCAGGTGGCCGAGGCGCTTATCCGCAAGTGCGGTATTATCCGGGCCCAGAGCATCCACCAGGCCTATTTTCTGGCAGCCGCCCTCAGCCGCATGCCGCGGGTAAAGGGAAACCGGGTGGGAGTAGTTACCAACGGCGGAGGCCCGGGTATTCTGGCCTCGGACGCCCTCTCGCTGCACGGCTTTGAGCTGCCCGAGCTGAGCTCGGGCAGCCGAGAAAAGCTGGCCCCCCAGCTGCTGCCGGAAGCCTCGGTGCGCAACCCTATCGATGTGGTTGCCGCCGCCTCGCCGGAGCACTATGCCGCCTCCCTGCGGAGCATGGTGGAAAGCGGGCAGTACGACGCGCTGGTTCTGCTCTGTATACCCCCGGCCACAGTTGATACGGGAGAGGTGGCACGCATTTTTGCCCAGGAGGTTGATGCACTTGGAGAAGCGTTAGAGTCGATTCCGGTGCTCTCCTGCTTCTTCGGTCCGGGATTAGGCCTGGCCGGCCGCCGGGCCATGACCAGTGCCGGAATTCCGGTAGTAGAGTACCCGGAGCAGCTGGCTGAAGTATTGGATGCAATGCGGGAGCTCCCGGTCACCTACCACGGCGAGGAGGAGCCGGCCTACGCAGTTGCCGGAGAAACCCAGGCCGAGGTAAGAGCTGTGATTCAGGCGGCGGCACCGGGTGACTTTTTGAATGCAGAGGATGCGGAGAAGATTTTAGCAGCCTACGGGCTACACACCGCCCCGTCGGTGTATCTGCCCGCCGGCGCTTCAGAGGCCAAAGACGTTACAGCGACCACAGAGGCCGCAGCGGCCTCTGAAAAATCTCAGGCCTCTAAAACATCTGAGGACTCTGTGGCCGAGATTGTGTTTCCGGTGGTCGCCAAAATCGACCACCCCGAGGTTATCCACAAGAGCGATGAGGGGGGCGTGCTGCTCAATATTGCCGATACTACAGAACTACAGGCTCGAATTGCGGAGCTGCACAGCCGCTTTCCCGGAGCCCGGGGGGTATTGGTGCAGCAGCAGCTGAGCTCCGCTACCGAGGTGATTCTAGGGGCAATTAAAGACCCGTCGGTGGGACACGCCGAAATGGTGGGTCTGGGCGGTACCAGCGTGGAGCTGCTGGGGGATGTAGCCTTTGCCCATGTGCCCTTTTCTGCGGAGGAGGCCCGCCGGGCGATTCTGTCCTTAAAGAGCGCCCCCCTGCTCACCGGCTACCGCGGCAGCACTCCAATGAACCTTGACGATTTGATCGAGAAGATGCTTCGCATTAACCGGCTGCTGGTAGATTTTCCGGAAATCTCGGAGATCGATCTCAATCCCCTGCTCTACTCTTTCCAGACCTCCCGCTTTTATATCGCCGACTTCAGGCTTCGGATAGAGGAGTAAGTGGTCAAAGGGCCGGCGTCAGCAAAATGCTGTCAGCCGGCCTTTTGCCTATGCTTTTTTGCAAATTTCATATACACTACACCAACTGATGAAAAATCCAGATGAATTACTGTTCAATATAAACCAAGTTGCCAAGCAGATAGGCGTAGTCCCCGGAACCATTCGTAATTGGGAGAAGGAGGAACTGTTTGCCGCCCGCCGCACCACTAATAACTACCGGGTGTACAGTTTCGACGACATTAACTTCCTCAAACGGGTAAAAGAACTCTCCGTAGACCAGCGTCTCAGTTACGATGTAATCAAAAAAATGCTGAAATACGAAATTATGCAGCAGAAAACCGATCAGCAAAACGGTTCAAGCAATCCACAGTACTCAAAAAAATTCCTGAGTAAGAAGTGGCGCACCCTCAGGGAAGAATCCGGGTACACCCTGGATGAGGTAAGTACCGAATTGGGGATAAGCCCCTCATATCTGAGTAAGATAGAAACCGGACAGGCCAACATTTCATTTGATGTACTCCAGCGGCTGGCCGACTTCTACAACCAAAACATTCTCTACTTTTTTGAGGAAGAGGATGCAGATACTAAGCTGGTAAAACATGCGAGCGGTTCGACAATTGATATCGGATTAGAGGGTGTCGCGATTACTAACTTGGTGGCCGATAAAACCGCCCATGTAAAAAGCATGTATTATACCATTCAACCCAGCTGCGGCAACTATGTTGACCACAGCCATTTTGGTGAAGAGTTTGTGTACCTGATAGAGGGTCAACTGGAATTTATCCTGAACGACACCCAGGTCTATAATCTAGAACCCGGGGATTCCCTGTTTTTCCACTCCTCCGAAAAACATAAGTGGATTAATAACGGCAGTACTGTTGCTACCGCCCTGTGGATATATTCACCCTTCCGGGAATAAAACTGGCCTACTAATAATATCGCCCTCAGTCGTCTTCGTACAACTCGTGTATCTCGTCCCAGGCTTCCGGTTCGCCGGCCCGCAGGCGCTCCAGTAATAGAAACTGGCTGGTAAGGATATCGATATCACGCTTTTTCACCTCTTCGGGGGAGGTTTCCTGGGCCAGCTTTATTTCCTCGACTTCCTTTGGATCGAGAGAGGCAATCCGCTCGAGTTCATTGTGGATATCCTTCACGCGAAAGCGCAGAAAGCCTTTTACGGGCAAAAATACAGGAGGCTCATATCCCTTTTTTTCAAGATCACGGGCGGTCTTCTCGATGGCATCGTCTGTGGTAAAATGGGTGCTTTTATTTAGTTCCGCTTTTTTGTGTTCAACATACTCTTGTAGATTCATGTATTCCTCCTACCGTACATAATCATTGTTTTTTTGATATCTTTCAAGTTTTTTTTTGCTGTATTCAGCAATTCTCAATTTGGATAGTGTAATTACACTATCCAAATTGAGAATGCCTCCAAAAGCCGGTGTATAAAAATCGCGAAGAATTTTGATGCGAATTCTCAATTTGGAAGTCAGAAGACTTCCAAATTGAGAATCGCTGTGCTGTATTTCACTTGAAATCCCTTTGTGATATAGTATCCGTAGGATGTCACCCCTAATTATCACCGGAATTGCCTTCAGTTTAAGCTTTGATGCCTTTGCCGTATCCCTCTCAAACCGCTGCGCATTAGAAAAATGTACGCTGCGGCATGCGGTTGTCGTTCCTTGAACATCTGAGCTGAAAAGCCCCCTACTTCCATCCTGCAGCGTGATGGCCGCATAAAAAAATGTCCCCTCCCCTTGACCTAAACTATGTAAATTGTTATTTTCTAATCGATATTTATTTATTGATATATTTTTAACTATAAATAGGAGGCAGGAATATGGCACAGACACAAAAGAGTACCCAGGTAACTGGTTCGACGGCAGCACTCAACGAAATGATCGGCAGGGTTGCTGAGGCACAGAGGGTCATGGCCCGCTACAGTCAGGAGCAGATCGACATTATTTTCCGCGAGGCGTCCCTGGCGGCCAACCGAAAGAGAATTGAGCTGGCAAAGCTCGCTCACCAGGAAACCGGAATGGGGGTGCTGGAAGACAAAATCATTAAGAACCATTTTGCCGCTGAGTTTATCTACAATAAGTATAAAGATATGCGCAGCTGTGGAGTAATAGAATGGGATGAGGCTCAGGGAATGATGAAAATTGCAGAACCGATAGGGGTGATAGCAGGGGTAGTCCCTACCACCAATCCCACCTCTACCACTATCTTCAAGGCACTCCTGGCACTCAAAACCCGTAACGGAATGGTATTCTCACCCCACCCGCGTTCGGCCGCCTGCACAATAGAAACAGTCAAGGTTATTCTACAGGCGGCGGTGGCAGCCGGAGCCCCGGAGGATATCCTGGCCTGTATAGAGGCCCCCACGGTCGAGCTCTCACAGCGGCTTACTGCGGCACCCCAGATATTGGCATGATCCTTGCCACCGGAGGTCCGGGTATGGTAAAGGCGGCCTACTCCTCAGGCAAACCGGCCATCGGGGTCGGATCCGGCAATACTCCTGCACTCATAGACGAGAGCGCCGATCTGAAGACTGCAGTAAGCTCGGTGTTGATGAGTAAGACCTTCGATAACGGGATGATCTGCGCCTCCGAACAATCGGTGGTGGTTGCCGAAGAGGTGTATTCAAGGGTAAAGCAGGAGTTCACCCGGCAGGGGGCCCATATTCTGTCTGCCAAAGAGCGGCAGGCGGTGGCAGGGGTGCTCCTGAAAAATGGAAAATTGAATGCGGCCATAGTTGGTCAGCCGGCTTCAGCGATTGCCAAAATGGCCGGGGTCGAAGTTCCCGCGGATACAAAGGTGCTGATTGGAGAAGTGAAACAAATTGGCACAGATGAACCCTTTGCATTTGAGAAACTTTCTCCGGTACTGGCCATGTACCGCGCAGCGGATTTTGAATCCGGCCTCGCCACTGCCCAGAAGTTGGTGGAGTTCGGAGGGCTGGGCCACACCAGTGTGCTCTATACCAACCCTGCCAACCACTCCAGAGTCCGCCTGTTTGGCGAATCGATGAAAACCGGTCGGACCTTGATAAATATGCCCTCCAGCCAAGGAGCTATCGGGGACTTGTATAATTTCAAACTGGAACCTTCGTTAACTCTCGGCTGCGGCAGCTGGGGAGGCAACTCGGTAAGTGAAAACGTAGGCCCCTCCCACCTTCTGAATATTAAAACTGTAGCCCACAAGCGGGAGAATATGTTGTGGTTTCAGATGCCCCCAAAGCTCTATTTCAAACCCGGCTGCCTTGAATATGCACTCGACGACCTGGCCGGAAAGCAAAGGGCTTTTATTGTCACCGACGAGTTTCTAGCTCGCAACGGCTATCTGGACACCATCACGAAAAAGCTGCAGCAACTGGGAGTCGGCTACGAAATGTTTTCGCAAGTTGAACCCGATCCGACCCTGGCTACCGCCCGCAGCGGTGCAGAACGGATGCAAAGTTACCAACCGGATGTGATTTTGGCGGTTGGCGGCGGTTCACCGATGGATGCAGCCAAAATTATGTGGCTTCTGTATGAAAATCCGGATATCGACTTTGAGTCTATGGCAATGAGGTTTATGGACATCCGAAAACGCATCTACAGTTTTCCGAAGATGGGCAGCAAAGCGCAGATGGTTGCCATACCCACTACCAGCGGCACCGGTTCTGAGGTAACCCCCTTTGCAGTTATCACCGATGAGAAAACCGGCATGAAGTATCCCATTGCAGATTACGAGCTGACCCCGAATATAGCTATTTGCGATTCTGAATTGACAAAGGAGATGCCCGCCTCGCTCACCGCCTTCTCCGGAATCGATGCGCTGACCCATGCCCTGGAAGCCCTGGTCAGCACCTATGCCACCGAATACAGCAAGCCGATGGCTTTGGAATCAATTCGTATGCTCTTTGAGTATCTACCCCGGGCCTACAAAAACGGTGCCCAAGATCCGGAAGCCCGAGAGAAGGTACACCACGCGGCTAACATGGCGGGTATGGCCTTTTCAAACGCCTTTTTGGGAGTCTGCCACTCGATGGCCCACAAGTTAGGTGCCTTTTTTCACATTCCCCACGGATTGGCCAATGCCCTGCTGATCAATCAGGTTATCCACTACAACTCCAGTGAAGCCCCCACTAAGCAGGGAACCTTCCCAATGTACGGCTATCCGCAGGCAGCCAAGAGGTACGCCCGTGCCGCCGATTATCTCGGTTTGGGAGGTACAAATGACCAAGAGAAGGTGGAACTGCTGATTATTGCGGTCGACCGGCTAAAAAAGCAGCTTGATCTGCCGGCCTCAATTAAAGATGCCGGAGTAGAAAAAAAGTCCTTTGCCGATAAGCTTGAGGCTATGAGTGAAGCGGCTTTTGACGACCAGTGCACCGGTACCAACCCGCGGCTTCCACTGATCAAAGAAATCAAAGCCTTATACGAACTGGCCTATCGCGGAGAAGTAGATGCAGCTGCACAAAGTTGAGGTCGAACTCTGTTTAGGAAGCGCCTGTTACAGCCGTGGAAACGGTGAGGCAATCGATATACTGGAAGAGTTTGTACATACTGAGGCCCTTGAGGAGCTTGTCTCCCTCAAGGGCCGCCTTTGAAAGAAGAGTGTGCCCGGGGCCCCTGTATCCGCTTGAACGGCACCCTTTACACCGGTGTTCGCCCCGAGTGCGCGGTAGATTTGCTGCGCTATCACTTACAACAGCCCGGGACAGAAGACACGCAGGCTGTAACGAAGCCTGGAGGTTCGGAGAAAACCCAAAAGGAGGGGCCACAGTCATGAAACCGGCGATTTACACTGAAAAGACCGAGTGCCGCGACTGCTATAAATGCGTTCGTGAATGCCCGGTTAAGGCGATTCGCGTAAAAAACTCCAGTGCGATGATTGACCATGATCGCTGCATCTTCTGCGGGCGCTGCGTGCATGTCTGTCCAGCCTCCGCCAAGCGGGTACGCCGGGACCTACCGCGGGCACAGCAGCTTCTGAAGCTGAAACAGAGAGTGTTTGTTTCTCTGGCCCCCTCCTTTCCTGTGTATTTTACCGCCTCCGCGGAGCAGCTGATCGATGCCTTTCAGCAGTTGGGCTGTGCAGGAGTCTCGGAAACGGCCCTCGGGGCCGATACAATTACCAGCCTCCAGAATCAGCACATCGCCGAAACTTCGCCTCCCGGTGCGTCCAGTGCTTCCGGTTCTTCCAGCGTGTTGTTTTCAAGCGCCTGCCCTCCGGTGGTCGAACTTATTCGAAAATACTTCCCCGATATGACCGAAAATCTGGTTCCCCTCCACTCTCCAATGGTCGCCCACGGGCTTCTGCTCCGGAAGTTTTACGGTGAGGATATCGGGATTGTATTCGTAGGGCCCTGCATAGCAAAAAAACACGAGGCCGACCAGTATCCCGATATAATTGATGTTGCCTTGAGCTTTGAAGAGGCCAACCAGTGGCTAAAAGCAGCAGGAATAAATATGCCGCAACAAGCGGAAGCAGTCCCTCCGTCCGCCTTTAGCCCCGACCCTATCTTCGCTTTTGTACCCTTCCGAGCTGGGGCGGCCCAGCTGTTTCCCATTGAAGGGGGAATGAAAACCGCCATGGAACGGAGCTCCAGTGCACCGGATGCCGTGTTTGTACAATCGGGCATTCATGCTATTCAGAACAGCCTAGAGGCATACTCCCGTTACACCGGAACTACCCGCTCTTTTTGCGAACTCCTGGCATGCTCCGGGGGCTGTATAGACGGCTGCGGTTTCAGTTCCGATCTGCCCCTGGCCGAAAGACATCAGAAGGTAGTGGCATCCGCCGAGAGTACAGCGCAGACAGCAGAGGCAAGCGAACAGATTATATGGAAAGTTCCGCGGGAGAATTATTACCGCAGCTACAGCAGGGCGCCGGCGGATGATACCAATAAATATTCCGACCAGGAGATTCTGGAGGCCCTGCGCAGACTCGACAAATCCCATCCTGAGGACCTTAAAAACTGCGGCGGCTGCGGCTACAACACCTGCCGCGACTTCGCTGCGGCCTGGCTGGCGGGAATGGCCGAGAAGGAGATGTGCGTAACAGAAATGCGAAAGATGGCCCAGCGAAAGGCCAATGCCCTCATTCGCAAAATTCCACTTGGCATAGCACTTATCAATAATGAGGAAAAAATTGTCGAGTGCAACGCCCGCTTCTCTCTCTGTTCTGTGATTTTCCGGATGAACCGAGTGAAGAGCAAGTTACCCGCACCTACGGCAGCCCGGTCTCCAACTTTCTTGATGAACCCCAGCTGCTGCAAAACGTACTCACCGGCAGAGTAAGCCAGGAGCAGATTCTAAGGACCGCCGACAGGATACTCGAATCACACTGTTTCAGTATTCAACCCGGACGCTTAGTAGGGATCACCCTGCATGATATCACCACTTCATCGGTAAAAAGAGGCATGGTAGTAAGCCAGGCCCAGGAGGTAATACGAAAGAACCTCAGCAGTGTGCAGCAGATAGCCGGCCTGCTGGGAGAAAACGCCGCAGAGACCGAGATACTACTGAACCAGCTTATCGAAACCTTTGATCCTGGAAACCTGCCCAACGGAAAGCCCAAAGGAGCAGGAGAATGAAGGGCTTTTTAGATATCGATTGCAGCCGGATTTTTAAAAATCAGGCCGACATTAGCGGCGACGTGTTTCTTACCAACCGACAGGATATACCTGAGCGGCTGGTCTGTACCCTTTCCGATGGCCTCGGGAGCGGGGTGAAAGCGAATGTACTGGCCAACCTTACCGCCACAATGGCCCAGAAGTATGTGCTGAATAATATTGACCTCGAGCGCGCAGCCAGGATTATTATGGATACCCTGCCGGTGTGCAGCCGTCGAAAAATCAGTTATTCCACCTTTTCCATACTCGATATTGATGCACTGCGTCACGGTAGGATAATTGAATACGATAATCCAAGTTATATTTACATGAGGGGCAGCCGCTTGGTTGAGCCGGAGAAGCGGGAGATTAGCCTGGGACGGGATGAGAATGCGGCCCGTCAAAGAATACTCCACTATTCCGAGGTCAAACTTGAAGTGGGCGATCGCCTGATTGTATGTACCGACGGGGTAACCCAGAGCGGGATGGGCAGCCGGCGCCATCCCTTGGGCTGGCGCCGGGATAAACTGATCAATTTTGTTCAAAGCCAAATTGAGCAGAAACCGGAAATTTCAGCTCGAGAACTGGGGGCGGCGATAACCCGCCGGGCCCACTCCGTAGACGGTTTCAGCTCCAAGGACGACATTACCTGCAGTGTACTGTACTGCCGCCGGCCGCGGCACACCCTGGTGGTAAGCGGTCCTCCCTTTGATATGGCCAAGGATAATTACCTGCTGAACCGCATCCGTCAATTCGGCGGCAAACGGATCATTTGCGGAGGCACCACCGCTACCATTGCAGCCGAACGCCTAGGTACCAGCCCAAGGGTGGATATCTCCACCCGAGGCAGCGAAATTCCACCGATTGCCCATATGGAGGGCTTCGATTTAGTGACGGAGGGTATGCTGACCCTCAACAAAACCGCCGCCCTGCTGCAGGAACACAGCCATCCCTTCGATTCTCCGAACAATGGTGCTGAGATGCTGCTAAACCAGCTCTTGGAGAGCGATCGGGTCACCTTTATTGTGGGTACCCGAATCAACGAGGCCCATCAAAACCCGGATATGCCCAAGGACATGGGCATTCGGCGCACCCTGGTACGCCGGATTTCCGACCTGCTGAAAACCAATTACCTGAAAGAGACTGAGATAGAGTTTATCTGATCTTTATCTGATTACCGACATCTGATCGCAGGCAAGGGCGCCACAAAAGCCATAATAGCAACACAAAAGCCATAAAAAAAAAGAGCGGCTCTTCTACAAATCTGCAGACGAGCCGCTCAGCATACAAAAGGAGGTTCCGGGACATCCGGGCAGTGGATTGGTCGGTGCCCCGAAACTATCTAGCTTACCGCTAATTGGTCTTTCAAGGCTGCAAGGCTTTCACTGTAGATGCCCGCCACCACCTCTTTGGTCGCATCAACCGGTGCCAGACTCAGCAACAGATCGAGGCTGGGGGTGGTCATTGCAAGCTCTGTAAGACGGTCGACATCCTGGGCAGTGTATCCCTCATCTTTCAGTTTGCTGGTAACCCCAAGGTCAAAGAGCCACTTTTCAATAGCCAGGGCGAAGGCCTCGCTCTCTTCAGGGCTGCCCTTCATACCCGGTACCATTGGTGCAAACACATCGGCCAGCACTTGGCCGGAAGCCGGATAAATAGCTTTTAATACAGAGGGCAGAATCATTGCCAAGCCAAGCCCGTGGGCCAGCTCGGGTTTCACCGCCGACAAGGGGTGTTCCAGGGCATGGGTCAAATGCAGCATACCGTTGTCAAAGCTGATTCCCGCCAGGGCCGAGGCATACAGCAGGTAATAGCGCGCCTCCAAGTCCTGGGGATCGGCAATTGCCTGGGGCAGATACTCCACAATCAGGCGTACCGTCTCCTTGGCCAGCAGTATGGAGTAGGGAGTTGCTACGGTAGTAGTAGCGGCCTCTACAATATGGTTAATAGCATCAATTGTTACAAACAGAGTCTGGTCCGCAGGAAGCCCCTGCATTAATGCCGGGTCGTCTATTGCATACAAGGGATAGATGCAGTCGTAGGCAATGGCCGGCTTGTGACCCAATTCCGGAATGCTGACCACCGCAAAGCGGTCTACTTCGGTACCGGTTCCGTGGGTCGTGTTAATGGCTATAATCGGAACTGCTTTGGTGGGGGTAAACTCGTAGGAGTAGAGCTGCCGGCAGTTATGCTGGGTATACTCCAGTAAAATGGCGGCACTTTTGGCCGCATCAATCGGGCTGCCGCCGCCGATACCGAATACCGCTTTCGCGCCCATCTGTTTACCAATCTCTACCGCCTCGTCCACCTGAGCGTTGTCGGGGTTGGGGGTAATACCGTTGTAGACTTTGTAGTCAATATTGTGTTTTTGCAAGGCCGGTTCAACCACGTCCCAAGCACCGCATTTTTTATACGCGCTGCGGCTGGCTACTATAAGAATCGAATCGATCCCGTCGGATGCTAGCTCTTTACAGATAGAATCTATTTTCTGAATAGCACCTACGCCCAAAAACAGATCGGTCTTGCAGCGCAGCTCTTTTACCTCGTGAATGTTCATTGCTTTTTTCCACATATGCTTCCTCCTCGTGAAACCGGGGCGAAGGGAAAACCCAATGCTTTCCCCCTGCTCACCTTTTCGCTATCTTTATAACGATATAAATATATCGATAATATAAAAACTTGTCAACCCATCCACGTTCGAAAACCAAAAATTTTTGAATTTGCCTGTTTTGACTTACCAAGACCAAACGATGCAGATTACTGCAGAAACACCAGCTCCAATACACATAAATAGCTGATATACGCTGCGCCCTCCGAGCTTAGGCTCTACCACAGCAATTCCTGGGCTCCATCATATTTTACTACCGTTATGCAGAAACAAATGATAGAATGGTAAAATGGAAATCGACAGAACACCTTTGGGAAAAGTTCAATGCTAATGAATATCAAAGCGTTATTCTAACGATTATCGTAATCCGCGGAATTGAATGTGTGTTTATTACAAAAGAAGATATCCCGGCGGCGGTGAAATGGCCAAAGATCTGACAGTTTCCGGTGTTGAACGCCAAAATATTCTAAACAATCCCTATGCCCTGGAAGAAATCCGCAGCAATGTCGGTATTCACACCATCAGTTTCAAGGGAACAGCCGTCCTTACCAAGGAGCAGGTTGCCGATTTTTTTGAAGTAAGTAGCCGGACTATCGACTACTATCTGGCTCAGAACGAGGCGGAACTGAAGCAAAACGGTTACGAGGTTTTACGCGGTAAAACATTACAAGAGTTAAAGGCTATATCCGATGCGGATGTCGACGAAATGTATTTCGTTAACATCAAAAAAGCCCCTAGTCTGGGAATTTTTGATTTTCGCGCTTTTTTAAACTTGGGTATGCTGGTTGCAGAAAGCGAAAAAGCCCGAGTTCTCCGTCAGATGATATTGGACATTGTCATCGACACTATTAACAAGCGAACTGGCGGCTCAACAAAATATGTGAATCAGCGGGACGAAAACTTTATAATCTCTTATTTTCAAGAAGAGAACTACCGAAAGAGTTCACCGCCGCACTGAAGAATTATCTGGACATGGGAAAGTTCAAGTATCCCCTCTATACCGACAAAATTTATGTGAGTATTTTCAAAGAAAATTCCAGGGAATACCGGAGAATCCTTAGGCTCCATGAAAAAGACAAGGTGCGCAACACCTTCTACTCCGAGATTCTCGATCTGGTGGCTTCCTGACGAGTACGGCTTTGCCAAGACACTGGAAGAAACCTATAAAAAGAAAGGGGCCAAGCTTACCGCTTTTGAAGCGGACGCCCTTTTCGCCGAATTCGAAAAACAGCCCCACTGGAAGCCCCTGGTTGAACGGGCGAGAAACAAAATGGCCAGCCGGGATCTGGCATTTCGGGATGCCCTACACATGCAGCTAAAGGAGTATATTTCTCCGATAGAAGCAGATGAGTTTGAACGATTTATCGGCCAAAAAAGCAAGGAGCTGGCGGAACGATTGGAGGAGGCTAAGGATGTGTTCAAACGGCTGAAGGAGCGGGATTGAAGCATACCGTTTATATTCCCATCGAAAATGCCCTCGAAGTCTACCACAAGACCATAGAGGTAAGTGGCGGAGGATCAGACAGAATACTGGATATAGGCAGACTGGAAAGCATTTTGGCCCATATTCAGAATGACACCTACTATCCGGAGTTTGTAGACAAACTGACCCACCTGTTTTTCTGTTCCAACAAGTTTCATTGCTTTGAAGACGGAAATAAGCGTATTGCTATTTCTCTAGGTGCACAGTTTCTGATTTTAAATGGCTATGTTTTTGTAGTCTCCCGTTTTATTCGCGAAATGGAAAATATCAGTTATCATCTGGCCGCAGGAAAAATTGATAAGGATCTCTTGAGAGAGATCATTCAGGCAGTAATTTACGATAATATGGATGATGAGAAAATTAAATTGAAAATACTAGAAGCAATCAGGAGAGACTAATGAAACTACTATAATTGACCAAGGTCTGTTCAAAAGCTGATATTGTGTTTAGGTGAGGCTCTTTCAAAAATCTCTGATTTTTGAAAGAGCCTTAGTTATGTATAGGTTTTTTACCCCTGCGGCTCTCAATTAAAGACAACCCGCCTAAGGCCGCACAGGAGAAGAGGGAAAGCCCCGCCATGAGCAGCCAAACCCAGACCACCGAATACAGTTTGATAAACTTACCCATCACCGGTGGGCCAATCGCGAAGCCGGTGCCGATAATAATGGGCAGAATCGAGTTAAAGCGGCCCCGATGGCTTATGGGGGTGTGCCCGGCAGGCCTTGCCCAGCCAGGGCCTTACTCTATTTCCCTCTTTATAAGCTCTACCATCCGGGACAGGTCGTCCATCAAGAGCCCGGCGGAAGAAGCGGCGGCTTCCGGCTCGCCTGCATCCACCCGCTTTTCAACATCCACGGCGTGTTCCGCCGCAGTCTCCATTCCCAGGGTGTTTAGAATTCCCTTGCCCGAGTGAGCTGCCTTCTTCAGACTTTCCAAATCATACGCATCCAGGGCCGACTGCATAGCACTCCGCAACTCCGGCCCGCGCTCTAGAAGCATATCAAACATCTGACCTATAATCTCATCATCATGTCCCTGCTGATACAGATATTCCCGAGCCTCTTTCAGCGAGGGGACCCGCTTGCTTTCCACTGCCGAGGGACCCTCAAACTGCCCCGCCTCCAACCCGGCAGCCCTTGCTCCGTCAGCTCCGCGCGCCCCCTCGGCCTCAGCCTCGGGCTTTTCCTTTTTTTCATAAACCCAATACTGAACTTTATCACGGAGCACATTTATCTGAATCGGTTTGGCAAGGTAATCATCCATGCCCGCCTGCAAGCACATCTCACGGTCGCCTTCTAATGCGCCGGCGGTTAATGCAATAATCGGGGTGTGCCCCCCGTGCTCGGCTTCATACGCACGGATATCGGCGGTAGCACTGTAGCCGTCTTTTCCCGGCATTTGCACATCCATTAATATGAGGTCTGGAAAGTTCTGTGTAAACAGCTCAACCGCCTCACTTCCGTCTGCAGCCTCAATTATAGTCACCTCGGTAAACATTTTTGCCAACAAGCCCTTGGCCAGCAGCATATTCGGCGAGTTGTCTTCGGCCACCAGTACGGTAATTTTTTCAGCAGTTTTGTCAGCTTCGGAAGCTGGAACCGGATACTTCTGGCCGCTGCCCTGCACGTTGCCCGGCCCGCTGCCCGGCCCCACACTCTTCTCATGGCCCTTGTCATGGTCCCGGTTCTGGACGCGCTCCAACACCTCCTGCAGCTGGGTCATCTTAATCGGTTTTGCCAGTCTGTAGTCAATGTGAAGCTCTTTACAGCGCTCCAAGACCCGCGGGTCATCGGCGGAGCTGTACAGAAAAATTATCGGCAGCTCTTCATGCGACAAGTTTAGATCATCACGGATTTTGGCAGCCACATCCAAACCGTCCATAAAGGGCATATGGTAATCGAGCACCGCCACATCAACCACGGCGCTGGATTTTAGATATTCAAGGGCCTCCAACCCGTTGCCTACCGCATGGCTTTCAATTCCCCAATAATGACACATTGCATCGAGTATAGTTCGGTTGTGCCGGTTATCATCTATAATCAGGGCCGTCTTTAAAAGCAGGGGCGTGTGCTCTGTGGGCGGCTTTACCTCCTCCACAGTAAAAGCGAGGCTAAAGAAAAAGCTACTGCCCTCATTTGGAGTACTGTCAACGTGCAGATGTCCGCCCATCTGCTCTACTAAACTTTTAGATATAGATAAACCGAGGCCGGTACCTCCGTATTTGCGGGTTGTTGAATGGTCCGCCTGGGTAAAGGAGTCAAATATTTTTTCTCTCTGCTCCTCACTCATACCAATTCCGGTATCCCGTACCGTAAACAGCACTGTGCCCGGATTATCCGCCGATACACACCGGGCCCGCAATTCTACCTCACCCTCTTCGGTAAATTTTACCGCATTGGTCAACAAATTTGTTAATATCTGATTCAGTCTCACCGAATCAGCGGATACTAAATGGGGAAGCTCCGTGTCCAGGTCCAGGATAAGCTCGAGCCCCTTTTCGTGCGCTATAAAAGTAACAATATCCATTGCTTTTTCCAGGTGGTCCCGCAGATTCAGGGTTGTTAACTCCAGCTCCAGCCGCCCGGCCTCTATCTTTGAGAAATCCAAAATGTCGTTGATTAGCACCAACAGCGTATCGGCGGAGGAATGAACATTCTCTAAATACTGCCGTTGAATCGGCGTAAGACTACCGGTCAGCAGTAAATCGGTAAAACCAACCACCGCATTCATGGGAGTACGGATTTCATGGCTCATATTCAGCCAGAAAATCGCTCTTTGCCTGGCTGGCCATTTCCGCCTGGGCGGCCATCTCCCTGGCAATAACTGTTTGTTCTTCCAGATGCCAGTTGGCTTCCGCCACAGCTTCGGCGGCCTGCTTTTGCTCGGTAATATCACGTATTACTTCGATCACGCCGGTCACCTCACCGCTCTCTTTATCAAACATCGGATAGCCGTACGACTCGACCCATTCAATCCCCTGGGCAGGGCCCCAATCTACTATACTGCTCGCCGGTTGTTTACTCTCCATAACACGTTCCACCGGGCAGTCCTTACACATGCTGGTTTTGTTTCGAAACACCTGGTAACACTTCTTACCAATCAGGGAGTCCGCCGGTCCGTACCACTCCTCCATTCTACGGTTCACATGGCGGATAGTCAGGTCGGTCTCGAGCACGATAATCCCGTCGCGAATACTCTGAAGTACCGTTTCCAGGAAGTCACTGGTTTTACGAAAATCCTCCTGAAGCTGCTTGGTGGCGGTAATATCCGAAAAAATAGTTACAAAGTATCCTTTCTGCGGAGAGTAGGCATCTACTTTATAGTATCTCTCCTGGGGTGCCGAGTATTGCTCGAAAGTGCGGGATTCACCGTTCTGGGCAACCTCCCCATAGTACTTTACCCAATCAAACTCACCCTCCCGCAGCGGCGGCAGTACCTGGCTCACAGACTTGTTTAAAATATCCCTTCGCGAAAGCCCGGTCAGCCTTTCAAACTCCGAGTTAACTTCTAAAAATATGTAATCCACCGGGCTGCCGTCTGCATCCGTTACTATTTGGTGATACGCGTATCCAAAGGGCGACCGTTCAAGCAATTTTTTATAAAAATCGGTATTCATTTATAACCTCAAAATAGTATCTAAAAACTACATTTTTACTTTTAGTGTTATTGCCTAATGAACGCAAGAAAACCGCTGAATAAATTAAAATCTCAGCAATATCATGGGTTCTTTGGACTCTTTAGGTAAATTGTAACGTCTACGGCAGGTCCCAGGCGGGAGTGTGCGGAACTACCGGTGAAACCGCCGGGGACAGCATCTGCCCTTGCCGGCGGTCACTGCGTTTCTCCAATGTCGGTGGGCCTAAGCCTAGCGCTCGTAGGTACCCATCAGCTGAGCCTCGCCCAGCACGTGCCCGTCAATAGTATTCAACAGTTTCTGCTTATCCAGCCCGGGTGATACATCCAGTTGAATATCCAGGGCATACAGGGTAAAAAAGTAGCGGTGTGTTCCCCCTGGAGGGCAGGGCCCGCCGTAGCCCACTTTGCCGAAACTGTTTTTGCCCTGCATTCCGCCGGGACTCGGCTGGGGATCCGTGGAAACCCCTTCAGGTAAGCTCTCAGCTTTGGCCGGGATATTGTAGTACAGCCAATGGTCAAAGGTGCCCCCCGGGGCATCCGGGTCATCGCAGATCAGTACAAAAGTCTCGGTCGCCCCGGGTGTGCCGCTCCAGCTTAAGGGCGGAGACACATCACTCCCGTCGCAGGAATATTTCCGTGGAATGGGTCGGTTGTGTTCGAAAGCCTTGCTTATCAATTGCATAGTCGTAACCTCCTGTGCATAAGAAAAGAATATGTAATGTGAACAGGACTCCTAAGCCCGGCGCTTCTCGTAGCGCTCAATCAGTGTGGTAAGGTAGCGCGATTTCATTTGCTCGCTTGCCATAAGCTGCTTCATCGGTGGGAGTTTTAGAATAACTCCTAGTACCGATGCCATAGCCCGGTGGGAGAAGTGATAGTGGTTATCAAAGATGAGGTTCTGCAGTTTCCCCCGCTCGATGGCCATCAGCACCACCCGGTGGGTGGAGTTTACCGGGCTAATCACCCTCTCCGGCCTCGGGACCAGACTCAACGCGTGTGTCGGGCAAGAACGGACACACACCCCGCAGCCGAGGCAGATATCCTCATTGATAGCGGCCACCTTGCGGTTTTTCCGGGCAGGGTCATTAGCAGAAATCAGACTCAAAGCCTCTACCGGGCAGACGCTTACACACTTCCCACAGCCCGTGCAGTTCTCAACGGCAAGCTTCGGCAGAAAATTGCTGGTATGCACCGGCTTTAAGAAGCCGAACTTCCGGGCAGCCACCAGGGCCTCGCAGCAGCAGCCGCAGCAATTACAGATAAAGTTTACCCCCTTCTGTACATTCTCGCCAAACTGCACCAGATTGTGCTCATAGGCCTGGTCCAGCAAATCGAGGCACTCCGCCGTATCAACCTGCCGGGCAAATCCGTTGTCTATCAGCGCCGCCGCGGAGCCGTTAAAGGTCATGCAGATATCCAGCGGAGCATCACAGG
This sequence comes from Spirochaetia bacterium, assembly GCA_034520965.1. GTDB lineage: Bacteria > Spirochaetota > Spirochaetia > DSM-16054 > Sediminispirochaetaceae > DSBN01. The sequence goes on from JAXHMY010000001.1 coordinate 959,408, forward strand.
CGGTATGGGCATGCATCATTTTATGGCGGCAGTAGCAGGTTCCCACCCCGATATGGCTGGCCGTCTTCACAACCTCGCTGGCCCGCTCGTAGGGCAGCACATACAGCCCCTCACCACTCGGCAGCACCGTCTCGTTGATAAACACACGTCCCAGCTGGGTTTCGCCGTCCAGAAAAAGATCCTTAATAAAATCCTCTTCCACATTCATATACTGGTAGAACAGCTGACCCAGAGCTTTCTGGTCTACGTCTCCCCGGATGCGCATCATGGAAAACTCAAAAAACCCTGCCATAGGCGGGGGCAGCACGTATACACTTTCATCTCCCCGGGACACATCAAGCAGAATCGCCCGGGAAGCCAACCTGTCCAGCAGCTTACGGGCCTCCTTCTCCGATACCCTCCACGCCTTGGCAGCTTTGCCGGCGGTAAATGGCTTAATCGGCAGCAGTGAAACCATCTGAGCCTCGTGCTCGTCGAAGAGGAGCTGCAGAATTTGATAAAGGGTTTTTGACGGCGGCGCCCCCTGGGGAAAACGGTTCAGCCGGTCAACCAAGTTCTCATAGCCGGAATCAATCGTACGCTGTTCCATACCTCGATCTTAAAAGAAGAGTTACAAGAAGTCAATTTACTCTACTCAAATGCGTAATTCCTTGGTAAGCTGTAGGCAATGTTCAAAAAAAGGATGCAAAGGCCAAAAAACTGAAGGCCAAACTCCAGCTCATCATCTCGATTGTGCTGTTTATTCAAATAGTTATTATCAGCACCCTGTCGCTGTTTCTGTTCCATCAGAATATCTCCAGTAATGCAAACGCTGAACTTAGCCAGGATCTGGAACAAACCAACTCTTCCCTCGCCTACATAAAACAGACTCTATTCAACCGTGTGTTTCTACTGCGGTACACCATAGAAGAGATGCAAACTCAAGACCTAGCCCCCGACACCCTCCATAAACGGATTCGTACACATTTTAATTCGGTCGATACCGATCGAGTGGTGCTGCTGGCTGAGTCGGGGGAAGTTCTTTTTCGAATTGACAGGCAGGCTGAAAAAATGACTCCCATCGAAGAGAGTCTGGAGCTTGGGCAATTCGATTTTCTTAAAAGTAAATACGTCTTTGATGACAGCCCTCAGCAGCAGCTCTATCTGATTACCGGTACAAAGGTCTACCATCCTGAGGGAAAGCGGTACTATCTGCTTTTTATAAACTCTCTGGACAAAGACTTTGCCTACAACCTCTATAAGAAGACCGGAATCAACTTTGTGCTGTTTGTCAAAGACCAGCCCATCTGTTCGGTTGTGCCGGACTTCACCCTTCCCCCCAATTCCGGCAGTACCTTCAATGAAATCAAAATTGCATCAACCCCCTACAGAATAAAAACCGATCTCTTATCTTCTGCTATCCCCGGGGGGCTCAGGCTTACTGTCCTCAGGTCGCACCTGCAGGACAGTTTGTACCTGCGCTGGCTGACCACCATCTTCATAGTCTCCTTTTTTGTGACACTCATAATATCTCTGGGCTATATCGTTGGGGTGACCAACCGCATTCTGTTCCCCTTTTATGAACTCAACTCCTGGCTCGCGGAATACCTTAAAACCGGAAAATCCGAGGAACTTAGTATCACCCAAGCCGGAGGGGAGATCGAATTTCTTACCCAAACCTTTTATTCAATGGTCCAAAAGCTTATCAAGGAAGAACAGATAATCAGAAAACAGCTGCATGAAATATCATTTCTAAATAGATACAACACCGAAATAATGGAAAACCTTAAAGCCGGTGTGCTGATACTCGATCCCGACGGGTTCATCGATTTTCTGAACCAGTACCTCCGCTCTATTCTGCAGATTCCAGCACAGGAAAGTATTATAGGAACCCCTTATACGCAGTTCTTTACCTCCTATTTCAATCCGGAAGGCAAGTGGACAGAGTTTCCAAAGCTGCAATTTGGGGCTAAGCGTTCATACCTGCTGAGTATAAAAGACAGTAATAATATTGAAACCAAGCTCTCCTTAAAACTATCGTACCTTGACGAGAACGACCAACAAAGCCGGGTGCTGATTGTATTAGAAGATATCACCGACACCGAACGCATCTGGAACAAGATTCTCATTACCGAAAAGGTCTCCTCCATGGGTCTGCTCTCCGCCGGTATGGCCCATGAAATTAATAACCCCCTTGGCTCCATCCAGTCTCATATAAACTACCTCAAGGCGGTCGAAGGGGATGCGGAGAAAAAAGACTCGATTATGTGGCTGGAAACCGAGACCAAGCGTATAGAGGGAATCGTAAAGCAAGTGCTCACCTTTTCCCATGACAGCGATACTAATTCCTCGGTGTCGGACATCCATTCAGTAATTCACGATGTGATAGAAGTAAGTAAATACAGCATCAGGGACAAGGACATTCACATTGACAAGCAGCTCCGATCGACACATCCAAGCGCCCGCATACCCCAGGATGAGGCCAAACAGGTCTTTCTGAATCTGTTTCTAAACGCCACCCAGGCAATCGAGACCCAGGGGGGTATAAGCTTCACCACTGAAAATAGGGGAGCCTACGTTCACGTAATTATTGAGGACTCAGGAAATGGAATAGATGCAGAGCACCTGAAGGATATCTTTAATCCCTTTTTTACCACTAAATCCAGCACCAAGGCTAACGGCTTGGGTCTCTCAATTGTGTATAACATACTCAGAAAAGCCGGAGGTGATATCCATATACAAAGCACCGTCCAAAAAGGAACCACCGTCGAGGTAACCCTGCCGGTGGCCGACAAAGGAGAGAACGAGTCCTATGAACATTTTGATTACTGATGATGAAATCGGCCTGCGCCACGGTCTGACAAAACGTCTCCGTATTGAAGGCTATGAAGTATTCGGGGCATCCAATTCCAGGGAAGCTATAGACATAATCGGGCGGCAGAAAATCCATATTATCTTGTTGGATTTACGTCTGGCCGATGAAGACGGGCATTCACTGCTGGAGGATATAAAAACCAAGGAACCGGATATATCCATAATTATTATTACCGGCTACGGGACAATCCAAAGTGCGGTTAACTGCATGCTGGCCGGGGCGTCTAACTATCTGACAAAACCAATCGATCAAGACATGCTGCTCACCTCAATAAATAGAGAGGTCCAGACCATAACTCTCCAGTCTGAAAATGCAGGCCTCAAACAAAGCCTTGACGACTTTGTAGAAAAAGAGAAAGTTGTAACTTCTTCAATCCGACTTCCCCCCCATGTTGATGATATCATCCAAAAAGTAAAGAACTTAGATGTGAATATTCTTATATCAGGGGAAACAGGCACCGGGAAAGAAGTGACCGCGAAGAGGATCCACTTCTCCGGAGAGTACCGTGAGACCCCCTTTATCAGCATTAATTGCTCTGCTCTCAATGACAACCTTATAGAAAGCGAACTATTCGGACACGAAAAGGGGGCTTTCACCGGTGCGAACAGCCGGAAATTAGGGCGCTTTGAAATCGCGGGCCAGGGAACGCTGTTTCTGGACGAAATAGGCGACATGTCCCTTACCATGCAGAGTAAACTGCTGCGAGTAATCGAAGAGCGCAGCTTTGAGCGCGTGGGTGGGACCCAGAAGATTCATACTAACTGCAGGATAATTGCCGCTACCAATAAAGATCTGAAGCAGTCGGTTCAAGAGCAGAGATTCAGGAGCGACCTGTATTATCGCCTTAACGTAGTTGAAATCGCCCTACCCCCTTTACGCGAACGAAGCAACGAAATTCCCTACTTGGTCGATCATTTCATTGAAGAGGCAAACCGGGAGTACAACAAAAATATTGAAACCATTTCAAGCGGTTTACTGGATCAGATTTTGGCCTACCCCTGGCCGGGAAATATTCGTCAATTGAAAAATGTGATTACCAATGCAGTGCTGCTCTCTGATGGAGACAGCTTTCAGTCACTCAACATTCCCGACTTTGAGCAGGGCTGCAACGACTCGGAGTCAGTAAGCTCCTTTATCAATTTAAAAGCATATGTCGACCAGCATACCGATAAGCTGGAAAAAGAGGTGCTTTCGAAAGTTCTGGAGGAGGAGAAACGCAATATAAGCAGCACCGCCTCAAGACTCGGTATTTCCAGAAAAACTTTATATAAAAAGATTGAGAGTCACGGCCTATGAAACAGTATGTGGTAATTGGGATCTTATTAATGTTAGGGGTGGGTTTGCTGTTTTTCTTCCTGCGTCCCCCTGCAAACCTCGGCAATAAACTGGAGATTTTCAGTTGGTGGACTGCGATGGGGGAAGAAGAAGCCTTGAGTGAATTATACCGGCTTTACCGCGAGCAAAACCCGGAAGTGGAAATTATCAATGCCACAGTGGTGGGCGGCATGGGTTCAAAAGCGAGGTCGGTGCTGGGAACCCGAATGGCGGGAAACAACCCGCCGGATGCCTTTCAGGTACTGGCCGGGCCCAGCCTGATGAAACTTTGGATCAAACCCGGCTATCTTGAGGACATCTCATTTATTTATGAGCAGAACAACCTGTTGAACCTGTTTCCACCGGAAATAATAGAGAAATTGAGTTACCGGGGTGGTATCTTCGCCATACCTATAAATATCCATCGCGAGAACGTACTTTGGTACAATAAAGCACTTTTCGAACGTTACGGAATATCCCCGCCCCGGAGCTCGGAAGACTTATATGCAGCACTAGAACAGCTTGCAGCCCATGGAATTACCCCCCTGGCTGTCGGTGACAGCAACCACTGGCCGGCACTCCATTTGTTTGAATCCATATTGGTTGCACAACTGAGCGCAGAAGAGTACCAGGGCCTTTGAATGGAGACAGCGAATGGGATACCCGGGAGATGGAGGCTGTCCTGCGCCAGTTCAGGGATATGTTTTACTACGTAAATTCCGACCATGCTGCTCTTACCTGGGACGAGGCGGTGCAGTATATGATAGACGGCAAATGTGCCATGACGGTGATGGGCGATTTTGCCGAGGGGTACCTGAAGGCAAAAGGGCTCAGACCGAACAGGGAGTTCGGCTGGGTACCCTTTCCAGGCTCTGGGGACAAATTTGTGCTAAACTCAGATACTTTTGCAATTCCCAAGGGGGCGGTCCACCGGGAGAACGCAGTTAAATGGCTTGAAATTGCAGCCTCTAAAGCCGGGCAGGATGCATTTAACCCAAAAAAAGGTTCTATTCCGGCGCGCCGGGACAGCCGAAACGACATCGAGCGCTACGATGCGTATCAGCAGAGTTCGATACGGGCTTTTAGGGAACAGCAGATACTCGGCAGCGTGACCCACGGCACAGTCGCTCCTGATGCCTGGCGCAACGAGTTGTACCGCATCATCGATTCCTTCATAGTAGACAAGGATATCCCCCTTGCGAAAGAAAAGTTACAGACCACCGCCCAAAAGTATGTAGAGTAAAAAGCCAAAAAGCTGTTTCGCCGCGGTAACAGTGTTACCCGGAGGAAACAGCTTTATTTTGAATTCCTCCGAATGTGGACCTCCTGTGTGTGGTAACGGGTAATTCCCAACAAAGCTTTAACTATCCACACTGAAATGCCTTACTCCCTGGGTGGATAGATTTTATTTCAGTTACTGCACTCTTGGCATGGAATATGCTTACTATTGAGTGTAAAAAACTCAAGGAGGTAGTAGTAATGAAAAAACTACTCGTAATCATGGTCACGCTGGCCGTGGTTTTTTCTGCGCCGGTGTTTGCCGGCGGACAACAAGAGGAAGCTGAAGGTGACGGACAGGAAATGGCCAAGGCCATTGAGGTACTACACTGGTGGACATCCGGTGGTGAAGCCGCTGCGCTGAACGTACTGAAAGAAAAAGTCGAAGCCGAAGGTATACAGTGGGTCGACACACCGGTCGCAGGTGGAAGCGGTGTACAGGCAATGACTGTACTGCGTTCACGGGTAACTGCAGGAAACCCGCCGGCGGCAGTGCAAATGCTCGGATATGATATTCTTGACTGGGCCGATTTGGACGTAGTAGCCAACCTAAACGAACTGGCTGAAGAAGAGAATTGGGACGCAGTAATCCCCGACGCAATTAAAAAGTTCTCTAAATACGATGGGAAATGGATTGCAGCCCCGGTAAATGTACACTCCGAAAACTGGGTATGGGCCAACCAGAAAATCTGTGATGACCTAGGAATTGAACTACCCATTACCACCTGGGAAGGGTATGTGGATGCCCTGCAGAAAGTACAGGACTCGGGAAAAGTAGCCCTGGCCCACGGCGGCGGACCCTGGCAGACAGGAACGATTTCTAATCCGGCGGTACTGGGAGTCGGCGGCATCCTGATATTCTACGAAAAAACAATGAATGTTCCAATGGATCAGGATGCACTTAAGTCCGATCAGATGCTGGAAGCCTTCAAGCGGATGGAGACTCTACGCGGTTTTGTTGACGATAATTTCAGCGGACGCGACTGGAACCTGGCCTCCGCAATGGTAATCAAAGGGCAGGGCGGCCTTTCAAATGATGGGTGACTTCGCAAAAGGAGAAATCCGGCAGACATGGTACCGGGCGAGGATTTCTTCGGTTTCCGTACCCCCGGCACGAAAGGTTCTGTTACCTTTAACGCCGACCAGTTTGTAATGTTTGAAAAAGAATCCCAGGCAAAGAAAAATGCCCAAAAGGTTCTGGCCAAAAACGTAATGGTACTGGAATTCCAGTGTCCTTTAACGTGAAAACGTTCGGTACCGGCACGCACAGACGTACCAGATGATGAGTTTACTATCATTGGGAAAGAGGCGATGAAAGACCTGGCCCAAGCCAATGATGACGGAACCCTCTTTGGTTCTCTGGCCCACTACATGGGGGACCCTCCGCCATTAAGAGGTGTATTTGATGTAGTAAGCGCCCATTTTAGTTACAATACACCGCTGAAGAAGCTGTTGAAGCCTTGGCTAAAGCAGTAGCAGCAGCAGAATAATTTTTAGTAGACGGGAACCTGGGTGGGCCTCTTCGGCCTGTCCTTGCTTAATGCCTCTTCACGGGAGTACAATGATCATGATTATTAAGAACAAGTGGCACCTGTCCAAGGATGATGTAGTTGCCAGAGTTGTGTTGTTCCCCACCGTTCTGCTGTCGGCAGTCTGCGTGTACGGCTTTATTATATACACAATTTATATATCCTTTACCGGCTCGACTATCATGCCAATCTACGAATGGGTCGGCTTTGAAAATTACGAGAAACTGTGGCAACTGCGTCACTGGCACATCGCCATAAAGAACATGGCGATTTTTGGTGTTCTATATATCGGGATCAGTACTGTGGTTGGACTGGTGCTGGCTATTTTGATTGATATGAATAGAATGGGCGAGATAATATTCCGCCCCGTTTTTCTTTATCCAATGGCGATTTCATTTATCGTTACAGGTACCGCCTGGAAGTGGTTTCTGGATCCGGGAATCGGCCTGGAGCATATCATGCATTTATGGGGCTTCGCCTCCTTTCAATTTGACTGGATAAAAAACTCGGATTTCGCAATCTATACAGTTGTAATTGCAGCTATCTGGCAGGTTACCGGTTTTGTAATGGTAATTTTTCTGGCCGGATTGCGTGGCATTAACCATACCACCATCGAGTCGGGTGTGGTCGACGGAGCCACAAACTTTCAGCTGTATACACGGGTGATCATCCCCCAATTAGGGGCCTCCTTCTTATCGGCCTTTGTAATTCTGGGTCATATGGCTATAAAATCGTATGATTTGGTCATTGCGTTGACAAACGGCGGTCCGGGTCAGGCCACAGCGCTGCCCTCGACCTTTATGTACTCCTATACCTTTACCAGAAGCCGGATGGGAATAGGTGCCAGCGCGGCGGTAATGATGCTGATAGCAATCATGCTGATCATTGTACCGTATATCAAGAAACAGGTAGAGGAGGACTAACAATGACTATCAGCGAAACTACCCGTCTAAGCCGTTTCTCAAAATTCATCATTGTCACAGTTTTAACCCGCATTGTCGCAGTCTGATTCCCTGGCGCCTTTCTACGTTATGCTGGTAAACTCCGTAAAACCCCTGTCGGTAAGTTCAGGATGGTAACATGCTGGCCCTGCCCCAGGGATTTCTCCTTCGAGTGTCGGGTAAAAGCCTGGAAAACCGCCCAGGTAGGGGTGAATGCCACGGGACTGCGCCCTTACTTTTTTAACTCCGTAAAGATTGTAATTCCCGCCGTACTTCTATCAACTCTGTTCGGATCCTTCAGCGGCTTCGTACTAGCAAAATGGCGTTTTAAGGGAGACAGCTTACTATTCGGGCTGACACTTGTTGCAGGATGCTTTCTTATCCCCTTTCAGATCGTTTTGATTCCGATGGCGCGAGTTCTGGGTATTCTGGGTATTGCCGGAACAACCAGCGGACTAGTACTGGTTCACCTGGCCTACGGGGTGGGCTCATACCCTTTTCTTCCGCAACACCTATGCGAATCTGCCGGACGAGTTAATCCAGTCGGCCCAGGTTGACGGGGCGCGATTTATGAAAATTTTTACAAGTATTATCCTTCCAACTTCCGCACCGGTAATCGCGGTCACCATTATCTGGCAGACCACCAATATTTGGAACGACTTTTTGTTCGGAGTATCCTTTGGCGACTCCCGATCGCAGCCAATGACAGTCGCCTTGAACAACCTCGTCCAGTCGTCCACCGGTGTAAAGGAGTACAACGTTCACTTTGCCGGAGCAATCATGGCGGCCCTCCCGACACTCTTTATCTACATTGTATCGGGACGTCACTTTTGTACGTGGTTTGATGTCCGGTTCGGTCAAGGGGTAATTAATGGCTTCCAGACCATTGGGAATTGAAGCAGAGATGCGATTTGCCCCCCTGTATTCAGAGGTGTACCCACACTTTTTTTAGAGGAGGCCTGCCAATGCTTATCCCCCCTTTTTTGTCCCCATCCCGAATGTGATTATCACACAAAGCCACCTGCCCCCCGGCGTTGGTACCACATCTCCGGCAGCTACGAGACCCTGGCCCAAGGGACGGTCACCCGCTTCAAATGCCTCGGCTGTGGCGGAGGGTTTAGCGAGCAAACCTTCCGCCTGGACTACTATGTTGAAGCGAAAAGCTTCGACTATCAGGTGATTTTCGATCATATGACCAACTGCGGAGGAGTGCGTAAAACCGCCCGTATAATGGAGGTCAGCCACCAGGCGATTATCAACCGCCTGGGCCGTCTCGCCGGAGCAGGCCATTGCACTACAGGCCGATATCCTCCAGGACTACGTTCCCTGCTGAGGACCTGGTCACCGACGGGTTCGGCAAGCTTTTGTCAGCGATCAGTTCCAGCCAAATAACATTCACATCCCTGGCCGGGCAAGCGGTTCGCAGTTCTTTATCACCTTCGACTATGCCCATTTGCGGCGTAAGGGTCAAGATGACCGAGCTGCAGAAGGACGAACGTGACCAGCGGGAGAGGCACTACATCCGCAAGAGGATCTCTATCGGTCAGTCGTTTCTTGCAGATCGCCCATTTGGTCGAACAACATGCGCAGAAGCTCCGGCGGTTTACCTGCCTTTACAGCGATGAGAAAGCTCGAGTACGAAAGACTGGTCAGGGGTTCGGATGTGCTCCAGTGCCTGAAAAGCGAGGGGAGGTTTGAGCATGCGAGAGTCTCCTCACATTTAGCGCGCAGCCGTGCTCAATCCACTTTCTTCTCTGCCAATTATTTGGACAGGCGATGCAGGAAAGATAATGCCAATCATGTGCGTGAGACGGTGCGCTTCTCCCAGAATGTCAATAATTGTCTCTGAGCGCATGGCGGTCTACCAGCTGTATCAGAATTATTTCAAGCCCTTTCGCATTGACCGGCCTTTTTTACAGGACTTCTCCCATGCCGAGTGGGCCGGGGTGCGCAGCCGGGCGTAAGTCGGCGCGAGGGGGCTGCGAGGCATCTTTACCATGCGCAGGCTCTAGCGCGCATGTAAAGCTCAACCGGTCGCAGCTGATGGTGTGGGCTCGGATGACCGGAACCCTGGAGAAGTTCGACGGGATGTACTGGCCGAAGTATGTGTGGATGTAGTCTGCCGTACTCGCAAGGTGGCATGAAAAGTCGCTGTCCGCATGGTTTGAACCATTAACAAAGGGTTAAGCCTGGTCCCCTGTGCTGAACTTTTGTTTTATTTGAAGCATAGGTGCGCTTTCTGCTGTTTTCTTCTAGCATAGCTTATTGTATACTAGGGGGTATGAACATGCAGGAGTGGGCGGAGCTGCTGGAGCAGGAGCTGCTTCAAGCGGTTGAGGTAAAAGATCGAGATTCCTTACATCGATACATTACTTTACTCAGCAAGAACCTGGTAGAGCAGCAGGTGTACCAGGACAATTTTACGCAGCTGCATAACGAAATACAGAGTTTCAGCGGCACCATGGAACAGGGGTTTCATGGCATGGATGATCGCTTTAACGCGCAGGACCAAAAGTTTTTTGCTTTGCAGAAACAAATGAATGAGCGCTTCGATGCCCAGCAGAAGCTTATGGACGAGCGCTTTAACGCGCAGGACCAAAAGTTTTCTGCTTTGCAGAAACAAATGGATGAGCGCTTCGATGTCCAGCAGAAGCTTATGGACGAGCGCTTTAGCGCGCAGGACCAAAAGTTTTTTGCTTTGCAGAAGCAAATGGATGAGCGCTTCGATGCTCAACAGAAACAGATGGATGATCGCTTTAACGCGCAGGACCAAAAGTTTTTTGCTTTGCAGAAGCAGATGGATGAGCGCTTCGATGCCCAGCAGAAGCTTATGAATGCACGTTTTGATGCTCAACAGAAACAGATGGACGAGCGCTTCACTCAGCACGATAAACGGTTTGACGCACTCCATCGCGTATCGGTGCTGGGCTTTTCGGGGCTGGCCTTATTAATTACAGCCTTCAGCCTGGTGCTGCTTTTGTGGCGCTGAGTTCTCGGCGAATTGACCATAGGGCTAGCACTTCATACGCACTTTGATCTCCAGCTCGGTAAAGCCTGTGCTCTGGTTACTTTTGAACGAAGTAAACCGACAAGTCTTATTGATTGACTGCGATTTTTTTGGCACACTCATCTTATCGCCTATACATAGGAAGGACCAAAATGGAAAACGAGCGGACGGTGAAGATAGGTATTATCGGAGCAGGGGAACGCGGGGTATATACTTTGGGGGCCCGGATGGCCGAACGGGTGCATCATGAGGCCTTTGTAGTTACAGCACTGGCCGACATTAACCCGCAGCGCCTGCAGGAGGGAAAGCAGTTCCTTGAACAGAAATACCACGAATCCGGCTTGAGTGTGGACATCAAAACCTATGACGATTTCAACCAGCTGATTAAAGATCGAGACGTGGAGCTAATCATGATCACCTCCTACACCTCGAAGCATATCGAGTCTGCCCTTCCGGCACTTCGTTCGAAAAAACGGGTGTATCTCGATAAACCTATTGCAACCCGCATAGAAGATTCCTATAGAATTATTCAGGTAGAAACAGAGCAGCAGAATCCGCTTATCATGGGTTTTACCCGTCGCTATGAGACTGCCTGGCGTAGGGCATACGAACTCGTGCAGTCCGGCAGCATCGGCGAGCTTCAAATGATACTGCTCAGATCAGTTATTCCTTATTCACGGTATCTGCAGCGATGGCATCGAAATCGAGAACTGTCCGGGGGAGCACTAAACGACAAGGCTTCCCACCACTTCGACGTCTTTAATTGGTTTTCCCATGGTCATCCAGAGCTAATACAGGCAATAGGCGGACGTTCGTCAGTATTCAAACCCGACCCGAACGCTCCTAAACGCTGCCGTGAATGCAATCGTGACTGTCCGTACAGAGTACTTCCGAGCAACATGGTAAAAGAACGGGGTGTATTTTATACCCTAGAAAAAGAGTATGACGCCAATGAAGCCGCGTTGTTCAACCAGCCTTCATGGCACGATGCTCCTATTTACGAAGAGCGAGTGGATAACTGCGTGTACGATCCGGAATCCGATATCTTCGACCATGCGCTTGTCAATGTCTCTTATGATAATGGAATTAAGGCCGCCCTGATTCTTATCGATCTTCGGCCCTGTAGCCGAAGACCAGGAGACACTGGAACTGGTAGGTTCCTCCGGCCGCATCAAACTGGTCCGAAATACCGGACTAATCGATCTGGTAAATGAATATGGAGCCCGCCACAAACTGATCGATGCGTCCGATAAAAACCTGGACAGCTCTCACAATGGGGCGGATATCGGGCTCCTGAAAGATATCCGCGGCTTCTGCCTGGGTCATAAACCGATAGCCCAATCGACTGACGGGCACCTTTCTCTACGAATGGTCCATGCCGTAGAGAGGGCGATTCAATCCGGTGGTACTACCGTCAAAATGAGCGAGGTTCCCTTTGGAGACGTATAAAAACACGCATGTCTACTACGCCGACCTGCACAACCACTGCAATATTTCCTATGGCCACGGTTCGCTGCACGACGCCCTGCGCAACGGGCGTCAGCGCCTCGATATATGTTCGGTCACTGGGCACGCCCACTGGCCGGATATGCCAAGCCGGGACGGAAAGATCGATCATATTATCGATTTTCACGAAAAGGGCTTCAGCAAGCTCAAAACAGGCTGGCCCGAGGTGCTGCGTATCATGCAGGAACATAACTCCGCCGCCGAATATCTTGTATATCCGGGCTTCGAGATTCATTCGATGGATGCAGGAGATTACACCTTATTATCAAAAAATTTCAATGCGAACATCATATACCCCGATTCAATCGACCAGTTACGGGACCTGCTTATACATCAACCGGAGCTTCGCAGCCGTTATCTCCCTTTTCCCCACCACATTGGATATACCCAGGGCCGTCGCGGCATCAACTGGGATAAATTCTGCAGCGAGGTTTTTCCCTTAGTGGAAATTTACTCTATGCACGGATGTGCCGAAACCGACGAGAACGACCACCCCTTCCTGCATACAATGGGGCCGGGTTCCGGGGCCGGCACTATGCGCTACGGGCTGGGCCCGGGGGAGGCCTGGTTCGGCGTGCTGGGTAATACCGACCATCACAGCGCTCATCCCGGCAGCTACGGCCACGGCTTCAGCGGAATATGGGCGGAGAGCCTCGACCGCGATGCAGTGTGGGACGCCCTGTGGCAGAGGCGAACCTTCGCCCTGACCGCCGATAAGATGAAGCTAAAATTTGCGGTAAATGAAACTGCTATGGGCTCTCAAGCTTCACTCCGGGATAAGCAGCGCATCGAATTTGAGCTACAGGCCGGGGGAGTGCTGGACTATGTGGACATCATTAAAAACGGGGCTCTTTTCTCTCGGTTTTCACAACTTGACTTCGCCCCGTCAGAACGGACCCAACAAACCGTTCACACCCTGCTCTACCTGGAGCTTGGCTGGGGCGAGCGGAACAAAGCCTTTGCATGGGATGTGCAATTCGGCATTGATAAGGGCAGCATACAATCGGTAGATGCACGCTTTCGCGGCGGCGAAGTAGTTTCGCCCCTGGATAGCCCCGGGGGCAGCGAGGGCGATTTTAACTCTTCCTGGACACGGGAGGGGAGACACGCGTGAACTTTTCTACAACAACCTACGGCAATCCTACCAACAGCACCTCAGCAACCCAGGGAATATCACTGGAGGTTGAGGCTGATCCTAAAGCCCGTGTCATGCTTCGTATAAACGGGCGGGAACACCACATTACACTGCAGCAACTTCTTCAGCGAGCCTTTATAGGCTATACCGGCGGATTCGATTCACCAGCATTTAAACTGCACCACGCTCCCCAGGAAGAAGAATTTATGTGGAGTGCTTCTATAGATGATCCGGATCAGAGTCCCGCATATTACTACCTGCGCGGACGTCAGCAGAATGGCTCGTGGGTGTGGAGTTCACCTGTCCAGACTAAATAGCGAGGGCCCCCCGCTTATGCGAACTCCCCAGAGTCGGGGCTGTAACTCGAAGAGGAGTTGAGACGCACCCCGGCCGGTGCATCAATGGGCCCTCCCAGCAAAGGATCTTTTGTTGTCTCCATCCACTCATCCAGAGCAGTCTTAAGCTCCTGGTACACGGAACTGTACCGTGGATCATTAAGACGATTGCAGCGTTCCAGCGGATCCAATACAAGATCGAACAGCTCCTCGCGGCTCACCTTTTCGGAAAAATAACCGTTTTTGTGAAATAGGTCTTTTACAGCCGAATCGTCTACGTTCACGGGTAATCTGAATTCACTATCCGTATAATGACGGATCAGTTTGTAGCGACGGCTACGTACCGCCCGCGCCGGTTCACTGGCGGCGTGAAAAGTTGTTTCAGTGTAAAGATGTGAATGCAGTTCCCCCTGCTCGCCGCGCAGCAGCGGCAGAAGCGACAGCCCCTGCATTTTATGGGGAAGGGGGGTACCGATCAGCTCGCAAATGGTAGGAAAGATATCAATCTGGCTGACCAATGCATCGCAGGTCAGAAAACCCTCCGCTGCTGTTCCACCATCCGCCGGTAACCGTATCATCAGGGCTACTCCGGTGCCGCCGTCGTGGAGAGTTGCTTTCATCCCGGGAAAGGCCGGACCGTGGTCGGTGGTAAACAGCACCAGAGTATCCTTATCATGTCCCGAAGCCTCCAGCGCAGCAAGAACCCGGCCGACACAGCGGTCCACGGTTTCTACCGCCGCATAGAAGCCGGCGGTATCTTCGCGGGCGGCCGGAGCATCGGGTATTGGGCACGGCGGCCTGAACCGGTCTGCGGCCTCGCTCTGAGGAACAGGAAAGGGACGATGTGTATTAAGCATGCCGAAGGAGAGAAAAAAGGGGGTTTTGACGACAGCATCGACGAGTGTACTCTTTCGATAAACTCCGCCGCCAGCCGGGCGTTCTGCAGATCATAGGCGGCCAAATTCTCTATTCCCTCATCGAAATACTCCGACGGCTGATCGAGTACACGGTCATACCCGATCAGCTCTTTGCGGGGGGCCACATGCTGCACTCCGCACAGGGCAGTACTGTATCCGGCTGCTTTGAGGTGCGAAACGATATGCCGGCGGTACTCATGCAGTGCAAAGCCGCGGTGGGCCAAACCGAGCATTCCGTTCTCGTGAGGGTAGGTGCCGGTAAGCAGACTGGAGCGACTCGGGGAACAGGTGGGCGCTGTGCTGTGGGCATTGCGAAACACCGTCGACTGCGTGGCCAGAGACTGCAAATTCGGAGTGTGTACCGGATACCCGTACGGCCCGATGCAGCGGCCGGTATCGTGGGTGTGAATATACACAATATTCATCATTTTCAATCTCCTAATACAAAGGTTTGCATAATACCGGTTTGCTTGCAAGTATTTTCATAATTATGAGTCAATTATACCCATAATTGATTAAATTTTTCATTTGACAGATGCTTTTATGGGATTTATAGTGTAATTGTATTGCAAACGATTGCATATGAAAAGAAATATAACTATAAAAGACATTGCAGAACTTGCCAACGTAAGCCCGTCTACCGTCTCCCGCGGCCTGAATGACAGCCCGCTGGTAGCGGAAGAAACACGGGCCCGCATCCAAAAACTCGCTCTGGAACACGGCTTCAGCTTCAATACCAGCGCTCGCAGTCTCATAACCCGGAAAACGGGCATAATCGGGTTGATCTACCCCGAACACTTCAACGAGTACCAACACTCCTTTTACCTGACCCTGTTGATGAACAAGATCAGGGATGAGCTCGAGGAGCACGAATACGATCTGGTAGTGAAGTTCCGTACCAACAAAACCGGCACAGTAAATCATATCCGCCAGCTGGTAAACGGTAAAAAGGTCGACGGCTTGATTTTAGTGCATTCAAAAATTGAGCAGACGGACCTCGATTTTCTGCACGAGAACGGGGTTCCCTTCGTGCTCCTGCAGGCTCGCCAACATTATGTCAATATCAACCGCGAGAACTGGGTTTTTGTAGACCATAAGAAGGGCGGTTACATTGCCACCAACCACCTGATCGGACTCGGCCACAGCTCGATTCTTTGCCTCATGCTCGACAGTCCGCAGTATCAGTTTGCAGAACGGACCGAAGGCTACAATCAGGCGCTGCGCGACAACAATATCGAACCAGATGAAGAAAAAATCGTTATCTGCGACGGAACCTTTGAGTGCAGTTACAACCTGGTAATGCAGCAGCAGGAGCTGATTTCACGTGTGAGCGCAATATTCGCACAGACCGATATCATGGCATTAGGGGCGATCGAAGCTCTGCAGGGATTAGGATTGTCGGTCCCGGAGGACATCGCGGTGGTTTCCTATGACGACATCGAATTCGGAAAACATTTCCGACCAAAACTGAGCACTATCCACCAGCCCCGCGACCAGCTTGCAGTTTTGGGCTGCGAGCGGCTGCTCGGGATGCTCAGCAGCGACAGCACCATTCCGCCGATGCAGCGGCTGATAGAGCCGTATTTAATAGTCCGTGAATCATGCGGTGCCGAAAGGTAACCGAATGAATATTTTCAAATTTTCAAAGGAGGACATGGGTATGAATAAGAGATTATTAACTACATTCGTACTGCTACTAGTTGCAGCCGGCCTGCTCTTCGCCGGAGGGCAGCAGGAGAGCGGCGCACAGCAAAAGGAGGCTCCGGCTGAAGTCGAAGCCGAAGAAGTTGAACTGCACTTTTTTCAGTTCAAACCGTATCTGGATGAAGAGTACAAGAAGTTCGCCGACGATTTCGAACAGCAAAACCCGAACGTAACAGTAACCACTGAAACCATTGGAGGAGGCACCCAGTGGCAAACCATCCTCAAGAGCAAATTTGCCGCGGGCGAAGGTCCCGATATTTTCCCGGTTGAAGGGCCCAGTCAATACGAACTGTGGAGTGATTATATTGCCGACCTCTCCGGTGAACCGTGGGTCGACAATGCGGTACCCTTTGCGCTGGAAGTGCTGAATATTGACGGCAAGCAAATGGGAATGCCTGTTAACCTGGAGGGCTACGGGTACATCTACAACAAGGAAATCTTCAAAGAAGCAGGCGTCACCAAAACCCCGTCCACAGTCTCCGAACTGGAAGCAGCTGCGAAAAAAATTAAAGACGCCGGCTACACTCCCTTTGCTACCGGCTACAGCACCTGGTGGGTTATCGGTCTGCACCTGTACAATGTTGCCTTTGCCCAGCAGGACGACCCGCAGGCTTTTATCGACAAGCTGAATGCAGGCGAAGTAAAAATGGCGGACAATACACTGTTTCAGGACCTGCAGAACATTGTAGACCTGACCGTAGAATACGGAGAAAAGAATCCGCTTACCACTGACCACAACAAACAGGTCCAAATGTTCGCAAACGGGACCGCCGCAATGATCCAGCAGGGTGTATGGAAGGAAGTTCCTATTTTCGAGGCAAATCCCAATGCCAATGTAGGTCTACTACCAATACCACTCAACGACAACGCAAAGATGGACCGAGTTGCAGTCGGCGTACCCTTTAACTTTGTGGTAAACAAAACATCACCGGAACCGGTCCAGAAAGCGGCCAAGGATTTTCTCAACTATCTGGTCAACAGCAAAACCGGTCAGAAGTACATGACGGAAAACTTTGGATTCATTCCTGCCTACAAAGAAGTTGATCCCCAGGGCTTGAAGGGTGTTGGAAAGGACATCCTTGAGTATGCCGGCCAGGACAAGACAATACCGTGGGTATTCGGACAATTTCCCGACGGCTTTGCCAACGAAGTATCCAACAATATTCAGGCTTACGTTGCAGACCGCCAGGATTGGGACAAAACCCTCTCGCGACTCGATGCAGCCTGGCAGAAACTAAAATAAACTACTATCATTTGGATTATCCGCGGGGCCTGGCTTGATACAGGCCCCGCTCTGCATTGAGGGAAGGAGATATGAACAATAGACGTATGAGGGATATCCGCGAGGATATCTTCTTTATCGGCCCGGGTTTCATCATTTTTGCACTGATTGTGCTGTTCTCATTCGTACTCGGTATTTACTACTCCTTTACCGAATGGAACGGCGTCAACAAAGAAGCCCTATGGGTAGGGCTCGACAATTATCTGCAGGTATTCAAAGGGGATGAACAGGCCGGTGTTTCGGCGGTGTTCACCCTTAAATTCACCCTTGCATCGGTAATTACGGCAAACCTGCTGGCCTTCGGCCTGGCCCTGGCCCTCACTCTTCCGCTGAAAAACGCGAAGCTGATGCGCACTATCATATTCCTGCCGAACGTCATCGGCGGTATCATTCTAGGTTTCGTGTGGCGCTTTATCTTTACCAACAGTTTTGTCAGCATCGGCGAGCTTACGGGAAGCTGGTTTTTTGAGCTCCCCTGGCTCGGTACGCCAATGACGGGATTCTGGGCTTCTGTGATTGTATTTGTGTGGCAGCGGACCGGATATTTGATGATGATCTATGTAGCGGCCATCGTCAGCATCGACGATACGCTCTTAGAGGCGGCCTACATAGACGGGGCTTCACAACTGCACATGCTCACAAAAATTATTATTCCCCTGACCGTACAGGCCATTACCGTCTGCGTATTCCTGGCCCTCTCATGGACGACCAAGATGTTCGATGTTATTTTTGCTCTGACCAATGGCGGGCCCTTCGGTTCTACCGAGACCTTTGCAATGAACATCTACTACGAGGCCTTTCAGTATAATAACTACGGCCTTGGGTCAGCGAAGGCAATCCTGTTTTTTATTATTGTAGGATTCATTTCCACTGCCCAGGTGCTAACTACCAAGAAGTGGGAGGTAGAAGCATGATAACCAATAAATATTTTCCCCGCCTGTTTTTTATAGAGATGGCGGTGGTGGTAATAGCACTTATCTATTTATCGCCCTTCTACTTTGTAGTGGTAAATTCGCTGAAACCCTTCGGAGAGATAATCGAGAATGCGGCTTCCCTGCCCAGTACGATTAGGTGGGATAACTATGTGAAGGCCTGGAACACGGTCTCTTTTCCACAGGTATTCCTCAACTCACTGCTGGTGACATCCTTCAGTATTGCCGGAATGGTGCTGATGGGGGCCATGGCCGCCTGGCGGATGGTCCGCCGGCCCCATAAAATCAGCGGAATTATCTTTGTGCTGTTCGTAGCGGCTATGGTGATACCCTTTCAGTCGGTCATGATACCGATGGTAAAGGTGGCAAAGTTGTTCGGACTGCTGAACAGCATTCCCGGTATAGTAATTATCTACTTCGGATTCGGCATGCCCCTGACGGTGTTTCTGCTGCACGGCTTTGTAAAGAGTATTCCCAAAGAGCTGGAAGAGTCGGCCTACATCGACGGTTGCTCAACCTTTCAAAGCTTCTTCCAGATCGTCTTTCCGCTGATGCGGACCATGGTGGTCACTGTCATCATTCTGCAGACCCTATGGATCTGGAACGACTTCCTGCTGCCCTTGCTGGTCTTGTTCAAAGAAAGCATCCGCACTATTCCCCTGGGCATTTTCAGCTTCTTCGGACAGTATCTGAACCAGTGGGACTCGGCGCTGGCCACTCTAATTATGGGAATGGTTCCAATCATTATCTTTTTTCTGATTTTACAGAACTACATTATCAGGGGAATTACCGCCGGGTCGATTAAATCATAGTACGTGCAAGCACCCGGCGAACTGTCCATAGATCGCTCTTGGCCATGCTACTCCATGGAGTTGCGGCGGATAGCCTATCTTACTGGACTGAATTTACTCCACTCAATTGTAGGAATAAACTTATAGTGTTTATCATTTGCCGTTAGCAATGTTTCACCATTCTGAACAACCGTTGCAGCAATCAATCCGTCTGCAATTATCGAAACTGACGTCCTTTCCTAAAATTTCGTACCAGCTCCTCAACGGATTGAGCATTATCATCATCCTTCCACATTCCAAATATTGAAGTTTCTTCTTCGTTATTCATTACAGGCTGGAAAGGTATGATCTTTGCAAGAGGTTTTCCCCTATACGTTACAGTAATTTCTTCTCCTACAGAAACTTGACTAATTATTTTGCCGGGGTGGATCCTTAACTCTTTCGTTGTAACTTTCATAAAAAGACCCTCCTTGTGTACACTAAAAAGTGTACACTTAAAGCCTAAAAAAAGGCAATCGAAATACTTATCGTGCTTGTAGAGGACCTTCACGTATGCTGAAAACTGCCGGTACTAAGAAGAATCGCTGGTCAAAAGTGTAACCTGCACCTTGGTGGTCTTGCCAGGCTTGACCGAAAAGGGCTGGCCTGCGGGGGCCCTTATCTGCGTAGTCAGACCGTTCCAGGACTTAACATAGTACCAGCCGGGCCCGTCATACCCAGTGGTATCAACATTAAAATCCCCCGGGGAGCTTACCCCCTCGACGTCGAATTTCACGGTGGGCCCGTCTATGTAGAAAATATGGGAGTAATTGATATCAGCATTGCCACCCTCTTCCTCCTCCATGAGGCCGAAGAACTGTTTCACTTCATCGATGGTATTGAAACCGCCCATATAGAGAAAGTAGTCCCTGTTCGCCGGAACGCCGGTCACCGTGAAGTCGGCCGTACCGGTATTGCTATCGGTATCGAAATCATAGTCGACCTCGATGGCGAAGTAGGGGTTGCCGCTGAACTTCATGGTACCCCCCAGGGCGACATCGAGAAGGATCTCCTCGAGCTTGTCTTCGATCTCCCTTTTGATCGCAGGGTCCGGATCGCTGTCGAGGGCCACCGTCAGCTGGGTGACATCCTTCAGGGTCTTCAAAGCCGGAGTTGATAAGCAGCCCGGCCAGTACCACGGTATCACCTTCAGGCAGGCCTCTGCTCTCCATGGTCACATCCATACTGAATCCCTGCTCACTCTGTGAAACCGGGGAGTAGCATGAGCCGAGCACCATCATAATCACCACACCTGCGATAAGCACAGGCAGCACAGCCCGCCGGGTACGCATCCTTTTCTCTACCGTTCTATTCATATTTTCACTCCTACTCTTCGAACGTAACCGTTCCGCCGACGCTGCCGTATTCGAGCACCTTGATCGAACTGGTGCCTTCGAAGGGCGTCATGAAATTATCATCCAGTATTCCGGAGCGCAGCAAACCGTCCTGCCCCATGGTTGCCTCATCCCCGGCCGATACGTTCCTGCCGATATCGAAGGGATTGCTGAACCGTACCGTTCCGTCGAAGACCGCCAGATTGATCCCGTCGTAGATGAACGAGGTACCCCGCACCGCCGCGGTCGACTGAGCGCTGCGCAGTTTGAAGTTGTGCCTGAGCCCCTCGGTACGCTGCACATCGGCCTGGATTCTTCCCACCTTCAGGTTGATGTCGGTGGATATAAGTCCTTCTTTCTTTACCAGTTCGTCGATCCTCATTCTGGTAAGGGCGTCGACGTGGAGTACTGCCTCCTCGATCTCGATGCTCGCCCTGGAGTTGAATCCCGTTGAGATCCGTGCCCCCGTTGGTACACGGACACCGACGGCGGCTTTCTGCCAATTACTGCCGGGAAGACGGTATTCGACCTTTCCTGTGACCGCCGTGAAAACCCCCTCCGCCGCATACAGCATGGAGGAGAACAACATCATGGCCCCCAGGATGATACAGATAGTTCGTACTCGCATATCTCACTCCTTCCTTATAAACGAATTAAAAACGCGCGGATAATTCAAAGCGAAGCATGTAGTCCGAACCCGCATCCTTGACCCACGCTGATCCCGGGACGAAAACGGCGCCTGTCAATCCCGCCGAGAGATCAGATAGGATGTCCCAAGTAAAACCGGCATCATACTCGGTGCCGACAAACCAGGAATCAGTCTCCCCAGCCAGGTCCATCCAGTCGGCGTTCCACTCGTAGATGCGGAAGTATGCCCGTCCACCTACCGACGGGCGCAGCCTCCTCATAACCGGGGAAGTTCCATCCAGGAAGGGCCGGAGGGAGTACGAAAGTCCCGTATACATGAGGGAATCGAGGGTCGGATCTACCACCAGACCCAGGGTCGGTTTGTTCACAGGCCTGAATTTACTCAAACCGAAGGGCATGTCGAATCCGATATCGATGTCCTCCACCGGTGCGTCGGGTGTAGCCACCAGGCCGTAGAATGCGATTTTTGAGTCGAGCCAGTCCTTCCGCAGGTAACGGGAGGTGAAACCGGTGAGCAGCGACAGTTTCTTCGTATCCTCTACCGAGCTGATTTGGGAGGTCCCCACTACGAGAAAACCGTCGTGATACAGGTAGCGTCCGAGTTTGTAGGACAGCAGGGTTCCCCAGTATTGACTGTCGATAGTCTCTTCGCCGCTTTCAGGGTCGCGCAGGTCGAACTGGGCGAGACCGAAGAGCACCCAGTTCTGCAGCCTTTTTCCGACATCGATGAAGCTGACTTGTCCCTGAGTGAAGAACCGCTTTGGTCCGAAAGTGTTGTTCTCCTCATCCGACTGTTCGCTCAAATCGATCGCTGAAAGACGTATATCGCTTGTCGGGTTCAGCAGCAACCCGGTGTAGGCCGCATCTATTTTGAAGTGCACCCGGGGAAAGAGGAGATTCAAGCCGGCTCCGTCGGCGGTATGCATCAGGATGTAGCCCGTCGGATCGGAGAAGCCGAAGCGTCCGAGAGAGGCCTGCAGCATCGAAGAGCTCCCGAGGGCGGCCGGAAAGCTGCCCCTGAAGCGAAGTTCGTCGATGTCCAGAAGATAGGCGCGGTCTTCGGTAAATAGATAACTTGCCTGGCCCCGGAAGCCGAGAGTGGACACGCCGCGCTTCATCTCTCCGTCGAGCCAGAGCGACAGACGGTCTTCCTGTGTGACTTCTCCCTCATCGGCGAAAAGATAGCCGGTGGTATTGGCCAGTTCTCCGCCCCAGTCCCAGTCAAACGCCGTAACGGAGACAGCAGCCCCTAACAGGAGGCAGACGGCAGTGATGGAAATAAAACCAAGCCGTTTCATACCTCACCTCCGGGATTCCCGGCCTGCATAACAGTAAGGAAGCGTTCGAGAATCCGTATAGCCCGTTCACCCGAAAGAGGAGAATTCGGATAGCTGCTGCCCTGGACCGCATCGATGAAGGCGAGTTCCCGCACCGCGTATCTGGGCCCGGGAAAGAGACGGTACATGAGACCCCCCGAACGGCCGTATATCTTAATGATAAGAAAAGGAATACTCACCGAGTGTCAGTGCCGCTTCAGCCTCTTTATCGGAGAAAACAGGCTGAGTATCCGCCATCAATTCAGCCGCCTGTGCAAAACCCGCATCATCTTCGATTTCCCCTTGTGCTACCAGAAGCAGGTAGGAGGCTCCGCCGAAGGACAGCATGTCCTGATCAAGAATGGCGTCCATCGAAGCCGCGGATTGCGCACACAGAACAGAGGGTCCTGCCACTGCGGCCAGCAGTCCGAGGATACATATCCCCATTATTTTGTTTTTCATAATAGAATTATACACCGGAAAAGCATAGATATCAAAAAAAACATATCAACATTATGGGGCGCGCATGATTGGTGCCCTCAAAAAGCTATTCCGTTCAAAAACGGATAGCAGGATATTGCGGGAGCAGCTATTCTGCCAGAGGGTTTTCGATTCTGATGCCGGAGTAAAACTGACCGGTATTGAGGTCTTCCGAATAGATGATGTCGCACTCGGCATACTCGGCATTGGCAACAATGCAGGCATCCCAGAAATTGATATTGTACGTTTTTTTGATTTCTACCGCTCGTCGAATCATTGCAGGAGATTGCTGTATCACCTCTATGTGTTCTGAGCAGATGGAGCTGCCGTAGAACCACTTCTTCAGTTTGCCCGAGTTTCCTTAAGGCCACATGTGCATATTCCTGCAAAACTTGAGTGGATAAGACACCCTGCCCGCTTTTCATGAGGTCGGTGATGAGGCGAGCGGCTTTGATCTGTTTAGAGCGGTCTTTTTTATCATTCGCGTATATCAGTATGTTAGTGTCGATGAAGTATTTCGCCATTTCTATTCCCGATTGTATACCTCTGTCCGGTCAAAGCGATACTCGGAAGGTGATTCGCCGGAATATTTGATGCAGAGATTCTCGAACTCCTGCGCCGCCGCTTCTCGGTCCATTTGGTTGGTAATTTGCTCAAGATGCGCGCGGATGAGATTGTTTAACGAGGAATTATGTCGTTTGGCGTATTCGCGGGCTTTTTTTATCAGGTTTTCATTTGCCGATAAGGTGATATTCATACCTATACCTTCTATGTGTCGTATGTGTACACTTATAATATGATAGCAGTAACGGGCTTATGTCAAGCTGTTTCAGCTCGGTACGTCAGAAACAAGTTGTTCTTTCTTCACCAGTTTTGCGCCGGGGAATACCCCGCAGCCGCGAGACCGCAAGGGATGCGGCGGCGGGGGCCGCCCAGCCCTTAAGTCTCTTCTTCTTCGTCTTCGAAGTCGAACTCGGCGGCACGTTCCTTCAGGTGGCTTGAAAAGGAGATTTTGGGAACCCCCTGGGCCGGTTTGGCAGGGATGGTCATTTCCTCGCCCGTGGCGGGATTACGCCCTACCCGCGCCTTCTGAGGGGGCCGCTGCTTAATCGAAACACGCCCGAGGCGGCCTAGGTTCACCGACTCACCCAAGAGCAGGCCGCTTTCAACCATGTACAGGTAATCATCGATTACCTGCTTGACCTCTTTCTGGGTAAGGTCGCTGCGCTGGGCAAGGTAGGCGACGATGGACTGCTTGTTAAAGTGCTCAACAGCGGCATTCTGAGGATCCCGGGACTGCTTGTTAATACGGGTAAAACCGTTGGTGAGAAAAATGGTTGCCTCGCGAATCCGTTTCTCCTGCTCTTCCTTGCTTAGGCCGGCGGAAAAACGGGCGATTCGATACACGGGTGAAGTTTTTTTAAGGGGCCCGTCATGGACCCGGGCCGGACTGCCGCGCCGAATTGCCCCATCGATACTCACTTTGACTCCACGCAGAATTTCCGGTACATCGCTGCGCAGGGGAATACTGGCATATTCCATCTCCCGCTGCCCCTCCCGGGCAGGCCACAGGCTCAGCAGAGAGCCGCTGTTGCTCAGCAGCAGCATACCCTGCTCATCATCCGCGGCTACCTCATCCGCCTGCTCCATATCCAGGGCTGCGGTTTGCCCTGCAAAAAGCCGTTCCTTTTCGATCCAGGCTGCGGCTAAGCGCTCGAAAGCTTCTTCTTCGCCCCCCTGGCCCGAAAGCTCGTTCCTCCGAACTAACTGCCGTAAATGCTCCCGGATTTCCTCCGGAAGATTGTCGATTTGTTCACGTTTTACTTTCATACACCCATTGTATACCTTAAGAACGGAAATTCACAAGTTACTTATATTATGGACAGCGATTCTATATTTGGAAGTCTTTTAACTTCCAAATTTGAATTCCATAATTTGTTTGCAAAGCTCATATTTAGCATTTGTACTGTAATTAATTCATAGACTGTAGATACCGGATTTGTGTTTCGACCGGTGCGAACTCAAATGAGTGTACCGGTAGCAAGATCAGAAAGGAGAAAGAAGAATGGGATCAGAAGATTTCTCTGAAAAAATTCGACAGCACATACATCAGTTGGTAAAGACCGCAGGCCTACCCGACACCGAAGAGTCTTTAGCAGAGCCTCGAACGGGGCTGGGAAGAGAAGCTGAGCACCTTTGAAAAACAGGTGGAAGAGCGGGATATGGAGATGGTCGAAGAGTTCGACGCGGAGGATGAACGCGGCGCGCTGCTGATGACCTACTCGGGCAGCCTGATTAACCTGGGACCCAAGGGCGGGGAAGGCCGCTTTATTGCCTACCACAGCATAGGGGTTCGTAACGATGTTCCGGAATCCGCAGAAACCGACAAGACCGACCTGGCCGCGGATGTGCTTATCGACGAAGGGGCAGCCTTTACCAACGGACCTATTAAAAAGAGTTCTCCCATCTTCAAAATCGCAGTAATTGTCGAAGAGATGGAAGATGAAGAGCAGGAAGAGCTGCTGGCCGAGATGACCCAGATGCTCACCGACGATTTTATTGAAGTCAACAAGACAATAATCCAGGAGTAGGATGAAGCAACTCATCGAGATTGCTCAGCGTGCGGGCCTTCCGGAAAGGGAGGCCTACACAGCTCTTATACAACAGTCCATCGAAGTCCTGCAGAATGAAGACCCCCTGTACCGTCCCCGGGATGAACGCAACCGCCCAGGAGGGATGTTGCGGCTCAACCACCAGCCGACCATCATAATACCCGATCTGCACGCGCGCCCCTGGTTTCTGCTGCAGGTGCTGGCCTACCGGCCCGGGAGGCAACCGGACTCAACTACCGTGTTCGAGCTTTTGGAGCAAGGGGAATTGCAGATGGTCTGTGTGGGCGATGGTTTTCATGGAGAGTCCAGGGCAGCACAGCGCTGGAAAAAGGCCTTTAAGGAGTTTACCGGGAAGTATCACCGCCACTCGGCAATGGATGAGGAGATGCGGGAGAGTCTGAGCCTGATGGAGATAGTGATGCAGCTGAAGATTATGCGGCCCGACTCTTTTCATTTTCTGAAGGGGAACCACGAGAACATTTTAAATGAGGAAGGTCGCGGGAACCACCCTTTCCGAAAATTTGCCTTTGAGGGGGAAATGGTGAAAGAGTGGGTTCTGAAGTTCTACGGAGAGGAGTTTATCTACGCCTTTGCCGAGATGGAGCATGAGTTTCCCCTATTGGCGGTAGACGGCACCTTTATGCTGTCCCACGCCGAGCCGCAGCGCTATTTTACCCACGAAGAGGTAATCCGTTACCGGGAGTACGATGATGTAGTGCTGGGCCTGACCTGGACTCCCAATGACGGGGCTGAGGAGGGAAGTGTAAACCAAATGATAGCCGATTACTGCAGCCACCCCGATCAGGCCGTCTATTTCGGCGGCCACCGCCCGGTGCAGGGCAAGTTTAACCTGCGAGCCAAGGATAAATACGTCCAGCTGCACAATCCAGGAACCTACAGCTTCGCCCTGCTGCAGCCGGGTATTCCCCCGGACCCTCAGCAGGATATACTGGTAATACCCCACGACGAAGAAGCGGTGTTGAGAGCGGAGGAATAGTATGGCAAAAGTGCCCGAGAGTATCGGAAAGTACAAAATTAGTGAGCTCATCGCCCAGGGCGGGATGGGAGCGGTATACAAGGGGGTTCACCCCACCCTTGAACGCCCGGTCATTCTAAAAAAACTTACCCTCCGCGGGAACCCGGACTTTGCCGAACGGTTTCGGCGGGAAGCCCGTCTGTTGATGGATTTTCGCCACGATAATATTGTCGATGTATATGACCACTTTAAAGAGGGTCGCAGCCATTTTATTGTGCTTGAGTACGTTGACGGGCTTTCTCTGGAACAGCTGATTCGCCGCGAACGCTATCTGCCGAACGAGATGGCCCTCTACATTCTCTACCAGTCCTGCCGGGCACTCAAATACGCCCACGATCGGGAGGTGGTGCACCGCGACATTAAACCGGCCAACATACTGTTGTCGAAACGGGGCGAGGTAAAGCTGGTGGATTTCGGAATTGCCACCTCCGCCGAAGATGCCGAGAGCGGTTTGACCCGGGAGGGCATGACCCTCGGCTCTCCGGCCTACATGGCACCGGAGCAGTTTGAAAACACCCGCAATGTGGATTTGCGGGCGGATATCTACTCCATGGGAGTTATGCTGTACGAAATGGTGACCGGAAAAAAGCCGTATCCCGGGGGCTTTTCAGCCGATTTGGTGGCGGCTATCCAGAAGGGAAAGTTCCCGCCCCCGAAAAGGTACAACCCCAAGGTAAACCGGCTGGTCCGCAAAATTATCAAAAAGAGCATGCACCCCAAGCGCGCACGGCGCTTTCAAAACCTGGATGAGGTACTCGCCCTGCTGGAGAGGTTCTTCAATCGGCGCCGGCTCGAACCCTACCGCCTGCAGCTGCAGCAGGCGGTTGCGGGAAAAACCGTGGAGCCCCTGACCCCGCGGCGTCGCTCAAAAATCAAAACGGCACTGATCACAATTCCGGCGGCCCTGGTGCTGCTGGGGGCAGCCGGAGGCATTCTCTATAGCCTGGGCTATTACCACGAGTGGATAGAGCCGAATGCGTATGGAGCCTTGAGCTTTCAGGTGAAGGTAGATGAGAGCTATAAGCCGCCGGAGGATTACTATATTCGCGGCCGGCTGTTTACCGATACCGGTGACAATGCCGAAGAGATGGATACAGCACCTTTGCGTTTTACCCGGGTTCAGCATGCCGATGGAGATTCACTGCAGTTTCGCAGTCGAAAATTGTATCTGCCGGAGGATGAGTATCGGGTAAAACTTCAAATTGAAAATACCCTGCACTGGAAAAGTTTTTACCTGGAGCCGCGGAGCAGTCAGAAACAGAACATCAATACCAGAGAGGGACGTACCCTTGAGTTTCATTTCGGCGTACAGCGGGCACTGCCCCTGGAGGTAGACTTTTTTGTCCAGGACCGCTCGAGCTGGGAGAACATAACCGGTTTAACCCGCATCATGGTTGAAATGAACGGACGGCGGCAGCCGTGGAGCCCGGAGCTGGCAGAGAGCCTGCGGACGGGCAGGGTGTACCATTTTCACTTTACCGCCCCGGGTTACAAGCCAAAGACATTCAGCCTGTTAATCCGGCCCGAACAGTACCAGCTGGTACTGAATCCGCGGCTTACCCCGATTGAAGAGAACCCGATTGAAGAGAAAGAAGAGTAAAAGGAGAAGTTCATGTCGACAGCACTAAGGCGATTAGTTATATCTATTTTGGGTTTATTGGCCGGAGTTGCCGCGTGGCCCCTGATGGAACTGGTACTCAGCTATCAGCACCTGTTCCCAAGCTACTTTCTGTTCAGTCTGGCCCAGGGAGCCCTGTTCGGCGTAATAATGGGGGCCTTCTTCGGAAGCGGAGAGGGGCTTACCGCCAAGGAGCGGGGAAAAATCATACGCGGTACTCTGATGGGAGCTGCCACCGGTGCAGCGGGCGGGATTGTCGGATTCCTGGCCGGGCAGGGGATACTTTTTTTGGTGGTCCAGCAGGCCTTTACCTCCTACCGAAGCCAACAACTGATTGCCGTTCCCCTGGCCAGAATAGTCGGCTGGGCAATTCTGGGTATTGCGGTAGGCGCCTCGGAGGGGCTGCGAGCCCGCTCGCTAAAGAAAACCCTGGTAGGTGTGGGGGGCGGCTTTTTAGGGGGAGTGCTCGGCGGAGCAAGTATCGAATATCTGCGAACCCTCTATCCGGAGCTTCTGTACACCCGCTTGGTCGGTGTGGCGGTATTCGGATTGTTGATCGGCATCTGCTATTCCCTGCTTGAGAGGGGAGTATCTTTGGGCATTCTGCGGGTTTTAAACGGCCCGCGGCGGGGAAAGGAGTACAGTTTTGTGCAAAACCGTGTGAGTGTCGGCAGCGATAAAAATAACGATATCGTCTTGGACAGCTATTCTAATGTGGCCCCGAAACATGCCCGCTTTAGGGTGCGCGGAAAAGATGTGTATTTACAGCACATTGATGCGAAAAAGAGCGCGAAAATCTATGTGAATGAGCTGCCGATAGAAACGGAACAGCTGCTCAAGTACGAAGATGTCATCCAGATTGGTTCGGCCAAGCTGTTTTTCAAGACCGAGTAGGAGAGGAACATAGGAGAAGAATAATGAGAATTAAAATAAAAGCATTTTTGGCGATACTGGGTATTATGTTCGGCCTGGGCTTTGGTCCGGGGGACAGCCCTGTTTTTGGTCCGGGGGTCGGCCGGCTGGAGGCACAATCACTGACAATATCGCAAATCGACAGCTCCTCCCTGCTGCTTTCGCAACAGGTAAACCTGTATTTAAGTGTAAACGACAGGCGGGGCAATTCCATTGCCGGTTTAGAGAAGGACAACTTTACCGTATATGAATCGGCTGACGGGCAAGAGTACACAGAAATTCCTGCAATTGAAGAGCTTGCAGAGCAGCCGAATAAGGAGCAGGGCATCCATATCCTGCTGCTGATAGACAACTCCGGCAGCATGTACGATACCCTCGAGGGAAAACCCACCAAGGATCGGGAGCGAATGCGTATTACCCATGCAAAAGCGGCCATTCGGCAGTTTATTAACCGCTCTTTCAATCCGCGAGATGTTGTTTCCCTGGCCTCATTTAATACCGACCTGACCCTGCACTCCGAAGCGCTTAAAGACCCTAGTGCCCTGGAAGGGCTGCTGGAATCTATCCGCAGGCCGGAAAGCGAGCAGGCCTACACCGAGCTGTACCACTCCCTGGATGACTCGGTCTACCGGATGGCGAGATACCGGGGGCGCAAGGTGGTGGTAGTACTCTCGGACGGCGAGAATTACCCCTACTATGAGCATTCCGGCAGCCCCCATTCCGAGTATGGAACCGAGCTGCTGGAACCGGAGACGGTGGTAGACAGCTTTCAGAGGGAAGGGGTTACCCTGTATGCGATCCATTTTGGCATTGAGCGGGACCGGAACCTCGGCCAGATGGCCCTGAAGTCCGGCGGGAACGTGTACGATGCCAGAGATGAAGAAGAACTCGCGACGGTGTACCAGGATATTAAACAGAAAATAGAAAATGAGTATCGCCTTACCTATCGGGCAGGAATGCTTCCTACCGACCGCAAGTTTGTGAAGGTGGAATTTGAAAGTGGACGACAGCAGGCCGAAGCGGAGCGTTACTACTACGCCGGAACGCTGTTCGGGATTCCCGTTCAGCCCTACCCCTATTTGATTCTGCTCTTAATTGCGGCTGCTCTGCTGCTGTGGCTCTTATTGCTGCTGCTGCGCTACCGCAAGCTGCAGAAAAATGCCGCCCTGGAGGTTCTGCAGCCCGGATACCGGACCAAGGTCAGTTCATCCACCATCGCGCTTACCCAGGAAAAAACCGTAATTGGCGGAGGCGAGAGGGCCGACCTGACCATCAGCGGGCTCCCCTCCCTCAAACCGGAACACGCTACCATCATGTATGATAAGCAGAATGGGGACTATACCCTGGCCGGGGAGGGCAACATCACCGTGAACAACCGCAGGGTAAGCGGCAACCGAAAGCTGCGCGACGGAGATGTGGTAAACATAGAGGGCACAACCATTGTGTTTGATTCGGGAACTCAGGGGGAAAAGAAGAAGGAGCCGGAAAAGTAGAGTAGTGTTTTGGACTGCCAGGGGAGCCTAACCTCGCCGGCAGTGTGTCAGTTCAGACGCGGCAAGTATCACCGGCGACCGGCTTTTTTAGCGATTTTTCGAACCTGCTGAACAAACTGAGGATTTGTAAGGGCTTCGTTGTAGCCCTGTTCGATTATTTCGTCGGCTTTGTTGAAGTCGTTCAGGTAATACTCTTCCAGGTCCGGATGAATATAGGCATAGGTGCTGAAAAAACCTCCCTCCGGTTCAGCTGTCTGTTGTTCGTTAATAATGGCCATCACATTGGTAATGACCTCCGGCAAGGTAAGGGTGGCCGCCTTGTGATCGGGTCCTCGTGTAAAACTATTTACAAGATCCTTCACCGAGAAGGTTTCCCGGGATTGCAGGGTATCAGCAAGTTTCTGCAGAGGGATCCGAAAGGCTCCGTTGGTTAACCGATCTTCCAGCTTTCGAAAAGCAGACTTCTGGCTGTCCGATAAGTCTTGGTCGGAAATTTCTTTTTGATGCTCTTCCTCGACCTGCCGCTTCGCCTCATCCTTAGCCTCAGTCTCGATTAGTTCGGAAGCATGCAGCACCCGTTGTGCATCCTCGCGGCGTTTGGGGGCCACATCCACTACTACCTGCAGCCGCCCGAACTCTTCAGCTATCCTCCAGGGCAGATTATTCAGAACTCCGCCGTCGATCAGCTGATGCCCGTGGAAACTGTAGGGTTTAAAGACCGTCGGTATCGACATCGAGGCCATCATTGCATCCAGCAGACGCCCCCTGTCAAAGATAACCTGCTGCCCGGTGTTTATATCAACCGCAACACTCCGGTAGCTAACGGGAAGGTCTTCGATGAGGGCATCCTGAATGAAGCCGTGGAAAAAGTCCCGAATACCGTCGGTATCGATAATTCCTCCCCGGGGAAAGGAGGGAAAGAAAAGTTTTACAATCTCGATCGACCGTACCTGTTCAGCCACCTGCTGAATTTGCTTGGAATCATACCCATACGCGTACAAACCCCCGACTATCGCTCCCATCGAAGTGCCGACAATCGCCGTAGGCCGCAGCCCCCACTCTTCCAGATACCGCAAAACGCCTACATGGGCATATCCGTAGGCCGCGCCGCCGCTTAATGTATAAACCAGTTCCATCGCTTTTCCTCTCTCCCATGAAAATAGCCGTATTCGGCTAATTTCACTGTAATCCGCTGCCGGCGGAATATCAAGTCCACAGTCCACACACTATGCAAGCAGCCGCTCCGCCCCGCTCCAGCCAAAGTATACGGCAAAGCCTATTAGCACTACTGCCGACACTGCAATAATGCCGCGGTAGATTCGGTCGCTGAAAAAGCGTCGGCCCTTGCCCACTGCTGTGGACACAAGGGTATACCAGGCAAAATCAGCGGATTGATGGCCCAAGAAGAATATCAGCACTCCCAGCAGACCGGCTGTTTGTGAACGGGCCACCAGGCCGAGGCCGATGGTTGCCCACCACACTACCCAGTAGGGGTTGGCAAGACTAAGAAGTATGCCGATTTTCATGGGACGCCCGACCCCTCCCCGTTCATAGCCGCTCTGGCCTGCCTCCGGGCGGTTGCCGTCGCCCCATTCGATACGCAGGTGAGGCAGACTGCGAAACATTCCATAGGCCATCCAGGTCAAAATAAGAGCCCCGCCGAAGGACACAAGCACAAAAAACATGTCCCGCTGCAGCAGCGGGGCAACCCCGGCGATCAGGGCCGCCACCAAGACCCCTTCCAGCAGCGCATGGCCGCTCATAATCAGCGGGCCTGCAACTGGGCCGCGCTTTACGCTTTCACTTATCGTGGCGGTTAGCAGGGGTCCCGGCATCATTGCGCCGGAGAGGGCTATTACAAAGGAGGTTACAAACAGTGATATAAAGGTCATTCGCACTCCTCCTCTACAATAAGAGTGCCAGTGCGCTTAGCACGGCTACCGAACTCAAAACCACTACTATCAGAGGCGCTCCTGTGAAGGCAATCCCGATAGCAACTACACCGCCGGCCAGTCCGTACCACAGCTGGTCATGAATCCCCAGAATCCCCGGAAAAATCAGGGCACCCAGAGCTGCATAGGGAAGATTACGAAGCATCCGTGCGAGGAATGGAGGAATTTTCTCCGCGTCCAGCACCACCAGAGGCAGCATTCTCGGAATATAAGTAACCAGGGTCATACCGAGTATCATTATCCACACCGTGCTGTTCATTGTTTCAAAATTCATTTTTCCTCCTCCTGCTCCGACTTTTCACATGTGTTCCCAAATGTTTGAAGGAGCTCCATCAGCAGGACCGCTCCAATGGTCGCCCCGATAATTGCCCAGCCGACCGGCAAAAACAGAACCAGCAGGCTGTTCAACAGTCCGGCGGCCAGCGCCAGGAACAGAGCCTTGCGGTACTTTTTCACTGAAGGGATCAGCAGGCCGATAAACATGGCATACAGGGCTATACTCATTCCCTGCTGAAAGGACGCCGGCAGGGCAGACCCGGCCGCATAGCCTATTCCGGAATTGATAACCCAGCTGGAGTAGGCCATTAGGCTTAATCCGTAAAGGTAGTGTGAGCCCACCGCACCTTCCCGGGTCGAGGCAACCGCAAACACCTCGTCGGTGATTCCGAAGGCGTAGACCAGCTTCCGCAGTTTTGACTCCGGCACTGCCTTTTCATTAATCGACATACTCATCAGCATGTGCCGAATATTCACAATAAAGGTAGAGAATATTATCTCTACCGTGCCCGTGCCCAGGGCCAGTAAGCCCAATGCCATAAACTGCGAGGCCCCGGCAAATACAAGCAAGCTCATACCAACCGTATGCAGCAGGCTGATGCCGGTATTCTTAGCCAGCAGACCAAAGGCTAGAGCAATGGGCATATACCCGATTGCGATAGTAAGTCCGGCCTGGACTCCCTGCAGAAAACCGGGCAGCTGCGTCTGTCCGGAGAGTTTTTCCTGTGCTCTCAACTTCATAGCTGCTCCTAATATGGGCAATGATACCAGTACTTAAGAGGGCTGAATAGAGGATCTGACTTATATAGTAAAAAGAGTGTCGATAAAGAGGGAGGCCGAGAGGAGGTCGGCGCTTCCCCCCGGGCTGATATTGCGGAACACACACTCGCTGTTCAACTGCTGTATGAAGGTACGTCCTGCAGAGGAATACGCACCGCCCAGTGAAAGGGCCCGGCGGGCGGACTCCTGCACATACAATAGGCCCGGCATGCCGCCGCGAGCGGCCACGTTGGTATCTTCCACTACCGTCATTAAATACAGCAGAGCCTGCACTCCAGCCTGATCGAGGGACCCTGTGCCTCGCCGTACCGATTCAAGTACCGGGAGGCCGTACAGCAGCAGCGAAGGATAACCCTGCTCGGCTTCGCCCCGGATTCCCGTCATACCGCAGGATTTATAGAGGCGCTCGCCGGAGGTTTCTTTTATACCGGCTGTTTCGGCAGCCCCTGCGCCGGGCGGGCAGCTGCCGGCGGACAACTCCCGTTCAACAATTCCCTGCACCATCTCCGCTGCACACTGCAGCAGTTGATATGCAGAAAAGGTATCGGTACGCTCTTTCCCGCAAAGATAGCCCAGGGCGGTACTCAGGAGGCCGAAGGTAAAGATGGCTCCTTTATGAGTATTTACCCCACAGGTCGCCGCGTACATGGCAGCCTCCGCCCGCACGCCTATGAGGCGGGCCTGTTCAAATGCCTCGCGGGGCGCAGCCACCTTCCTCCGGGATGCAGCAAAACCACACTCGAACATTCTGCCGAAATAGGGCGAGACCGCCTCGGCACTGCGGTAAAACGTACTCAAATCCATATCGCCGTGGGACCCGCTGCCGAATCTGTCCACCAAACCGGGTTTAGGAGCAATCCAAGCTTCTGTCTTTAACGCCTCGGCAGCTTTCTTGCTCAACGCTTCGGCTTCAACACAGGAGGGTGAAGGAGTGGTTAGGGTTTTAGGAAGTACCGGCATCTGCACTGCTCCGGTTTTGTGAAAAATAGCGGTTTATAAGGGAAAAAAGGTAGCTCTGCAGATCTTCTGCAGTATGTCTTCCGAGGCGTGCGCACACCCGGGCCGGTTCATCACAGAGAAAGCAACGCCGCTGGGGAAGCTGCAACTCAGCCCTCCCCACCGCAGAGCCGTCGCCCCGGTACACATCAAAGTCGAATATCCGGCCCAGGGGATGCTGCTTTTCTATTTGGATACAAAGCCGCTTTAACCGGAGCGCTATAGTTTCTGAGTCATTTTTAATTTCTGAAATCGCGGCGGATCCGGGGCCAATCAGAAAAAGTGCCTCTCGTCCGCAGGCGTCATGGCGAATCTCTCTCCTTTTCACCTGAAGTCCTGCAGCGGAGCTGCGGCGGAGGAACTCCTGCTCCCCGGCTAAATGGGCTTTCTCATAGGGGGGTGCATTTTTCTCAGCTCCGGGAATGTTCATACTAAGCAGTACCGCCGGCAGCCCGTATTCCTGTTGCAGCTGCTCGCGGCGCCTCACCCGAGCTTCCCGGCAGGCGAGGATGGCCCCCATACGCCCCTTATCCACGTGCTTGCACCCTAGTCTTTTACCTGATAGACCACATCGATGATAGTCCCGTCCCGGTATTCCACGACGCCCACAATTTTATCTTCAAACTGTACCGGTTCCGGGACCCCGGTTACCTTCTCGGCCTTCTGCTTCAGCTGCTCTATGCTGTAGAGGGGAAGGTGCTTGGTTTTAAGCCGGTCGTAGATGTCCCGGCGCTTGGGATTCACCGCCACGCCGTGGTCGGTTACCAGCACATCTACTGTCTCGCCGGGTGTAATGATGGTATCGACGCTTTCCACAACTGTGGCGGTGCGGCCGCGGATCAGAGGTGCAACGACAATCGAGATGCCCGATCCGATAGCCGTATCCGAATGTCCTCCAGAAGCCCCCCGGATTACCCCGTCCGAGCCGGTTAACACATTCACATTAAAGTTGGTGTCAATTTCCATAGCACTTAAAACCACCACGTTGATTTTGTTGGTGGCACAACCCTTGTTATGGGGGTTAGCGTAGTAGGAGGCGTCGATCTCGGTGTGGTAGCGGTTCTCTGCGATCGACCGAATCGCTTCCTGGTCGAAACTCTGCACGTCCAGAATGCGCTTTATCAATCCCTCTTCGTGGAGTGTGACTATATTCCCCGTGACCCCGCCCAGGGCAAAGCTGGCGGTAAAGTTTTTCCGCAGCATCACATCCCGCAGGAACTGGGTAACCGCCAGGGAGATACTGCCCGAACCGGTTTGGATGGAAAAGCCATCTTCCATGTAGCCGGAGTGTTCGATTACATGCGAGGCGTACTGGGCAATTAGAATGTCCCGGGGATTGCGGGTCATCCGCAGCGCCCCGGCACTGATTCCCTGGGGGTCGCCAATTTGATCCACCGGCACTATTAAATCTACATGATCCTGGTGAATACTAAAGGGTGTATTGGGGTACTCGACCAGATTGTCGGTAATCAGCACCACCTTGGCAGCATGCACCGCATCCACCTTCGCATATCCCAACGAACCGCAGGCCGAGGGGCCGGTGTAGCCGTTGGCGTTTCCGTATACATCGCAGGAGGGAACCGCCAGAAAGGCCACATCAATCTGCAGCTCTCCGGCCTCGATCATCCGTGCCCGTCCGCCGTGGGAGTGGAACAGGACCGGTGTGTCCAGCACCCCGTGGGAGACCGCCTCGGCCAGCTCTCCGCGAATGCCGCTGCATATCAGCCGCCGTACCACCCCTTTTTCAATGTGCTTAATGAGGGGGGTATGGGCCCCGGTGAGGGAGCTTGAGGCGATGGTCAGGTCCTTTAATCCCAGGTTTGCTATTACATCCATTACCATATTCAGTACCATATCACCGTTGCGCAGGTGATGGTGGAAGGAGATGGTCATACCGTCCTGCAGCCCGCTTTTCAGCACCGCCTGTTCAATGCTGTCGACAATCTTGTTTAAGCGGGGAAGGTCTTCGGGAACCCTTTTGCTTACGTACCAGAGGAGTGTTTTTAAATGCCCCTTCAAAGGGCCGGACCTCCGGCACACCTTTGATACGGGCAGGAATTTCCCTGCCGGCGGCGTTGTTAGCCATTAATCTCCTCCTCTTCAATCTCATCCAGATAAATTCCTGAAGCCTGCGCTAGGTCGAGGGTATGCCGGGCGCGATCCACCACCGGCTTATCTATCATTTTGCCGTTCACCGCTACCACTCCGCTGCCTTCCTGCTCCGCCCGTTCAATTGCACGGATAATGCGCCGGGCAGTTTTAATTTCGACCACCGAGGGCATATAAATGCTGTGTACAATTCCCACCTGCCTGGGGTTGA
Organism: Spirochaetia bacterium; assembly: GCA_034520965.1. Lineage (GTDB taxonomy): Bacteria > Spirochaetota > Spirochaetia > DSM-16054 > Sediminispirochaetaceae > DSBN01. The sequence goes on from JAXHMY010000001.1 coordinate 996,745, forward strand.
TTACCGATTTTCCGTCAAAGCCCATATTCTTAATTAGCTCGACCTCTTCCCTAAAACCCTCATCATCGGAGACATCGGCAAACACCGTATCTACCGCGTGAAGCCCCGCCGCACGGGCGGCTAACAGAATCTCCTGCCGGGCAGTAAACAGTTCGGTTCCCGGTTTGCTGCGGCTGGTGTGCATATTGGTGACAAAATCTTCAGCCCCAAAGGCAATACCTACCAGCCGTTCACTGGAGGTGGCAATGCGGTAGGCATTTACCACACCCCGGGCGCTTTCAATGGCCGCAAACAGTTTAATTGAGCCGATCTCCACTCCCGCCTGCCCCTCAACCTCGGTCAGCCGCTGGTCAATCTTCTGAATATCTTCGGGCTTCTCGGTTTTGGGCAGGCGGATTATATCCGGCCGTGCCCGTACCATCGCCTCGACATCATCCCGGCCAAAGGGCGTGTCCAGCCCGTTGATCCGCACCACCGTTTCGGTAGTTTCATAGTCGATACAGCGCAGGGCATGGAATATAAGCAGACGGGCGGAATCCTTCTCCCTTACCGACACCGAGTCCTCTAAATCGAACATCACCGAATCGGAGCGGTAGATATGTGCATCCTTTACCATATTCGGATTATTCCCCGGAACGTACAACATCGTTCTACGCAGTTTCATCTACAGCGCCTCCCAGTGGTAGGTCTGCACCCCGGCGCCCCGATACAGGGCCGTTTCGAGGCGTGCCCGGATTACACAATCCAGGGCACTGCGGTCGTCCACATCCACTAGGGCGGAGCTCACCTGCATCTCATCCAGTATATCCCTCACTAATTGCTCGATATGTTTGCCGAAGCGCTTTTCCACAATACTTTTTAGCTTTATCTCGATTTTGTTCTCCGGATGAGTTTTTACACTTATGAGTACATCGCTCGATTCCAGGGTACCGGCCTTGCCGGTGCGGATTAACTCCATGCTGCTTCTCCTCTTAATGACGCCGATTCTCCCGGCGTATGCGCTCCACGACAGGGCCGGCCTCCGGACTATTCAGGTACTTCCAAGTAGGCCGTGGAACCAACGATTCTACCTCTTTCAACCGGTTCTCACGTATAAGCTCGCGCACCTTCGAGGCACTTACCGCAGCCCCGGCATACTCAAGCCGGGGAATCTCCTCCACCTCGATTCCATAGCGCGGCAGTATCAACCGCATCTGACGGTTATAGGCGGCGGTTACCGGGCAGTAGGGCTCTTCCCCCACCATCCGTCGGTCAATATTCAGGGCGGGGGCTATTCTCTCGCCAAAAATCTGCAGATCCAGACGAGCATGGGCACTGGTAACCGCCTCGCTGTCACGTAAAAAATAGGAGGGAAAGGTTGCCCCGGAGATCATATACGGCCCGCCGTGATGAACCAGCACATTTTCAAACTCCCGGGTGCCCTGCCATACCAGTTGAAACCGCACCTCCTCTGGAAACAGGGAACGCTCGGCGGAAACCACAAACAGATGCACCTTCTGCCCCGTTTCCGCTGCCCGCCGGGAGGCCTGCTCCACCAGATACCGGTGGCCCAGGGTAAAGGGGTTACAGTTCATCACCAGTGCGGTAGAAGTCCCTGCGGATGCCCGCGAAGCCAGCGTCTTTAACCAGCTCTCCACCTGGCCGTCGGGTTTCTCCAGCAGAACCACGTCCGTCTGCTCACCGGCGGAGGTCTCCGCTACGACTCCGAAACCGAGGCTCTGGAAGACAGCGCGGTTTTTGGCTTTGGTAAATACAAAGAGGTGTTCAATTCCCTTATGGTAGGCTTCAAGCTCCAGCTCGCCGACAATTGTATTGGTGACGGCTTCGCCCTGATAGTCTTGATCCACCGCAATGCACTTGAGTACTCCCCCGGCCAGAGAACCGGTACCCACTATAACTCCATTGCTTTTCACCACTAGGGTATGCTCGACATCCGTATCGTAGGAAAGCTGCTGAGAGGCTAAAAACTCAGCTACCGGCTTACGTTCAGAAGCGAGGTCCGGCTGGATAGAACTGATCTCAAGGTCGTAGGTACTCATAACTTTTTTCTATACTATCACCAGCAATTCTAAATTTGGAAGTCTTCCGACTTCCAAATTTAGAATTTGCTTCATTTTCTTAGCAAAAATTGGTAGATCAATACAGTTGGAGGCATTCTCAGCTTGGATAGTGCATTGCACTATCCAAACTGAGAATTGCTGTACTATCACAGTCTGCGATTTTGAACAAAAAAAATCCGCGTCCCCAATGCCTATTAGGCAAGGGTGGGCGGATTCTGTGGTTCACACGACCGAAGGGGAAGCCGGCGGTTAATACGCTTTTGAGAAGATGGCCCGGTACTGGGCCGGTTCACCGCAGCGCACACATTTTTTTCCGCTTACCCCATCCTGGTCAAAGGGCAGCACCCGGATGGTGGCCTTGGTATCGTTTTTTACAGCCGCTTCACACTCCACCGAGCCGCACCAGTGGGTATCGACAAAGCCGTTGCCCTCTTTGTACAGCGCCTTGAACTCATCGTAGTTCTGCAGCTGATGGGTGTTCTCTGCGCGCAGCTCAAGGGCACGCTGATACAAATCCTTCTGAATCTGTTCCAGCAGCTCTCCCACCCGCTCAGAAGCAGCTTCAATGGCAACCGACTCTTTTTCTCCGGTGTCCCGACGCACCAGCATGGCTTTGCCGTTTTCCATATCCCGGGGGCCTATCTCTATCCGTACCGGGACACCCCGCATTTCCCACTCGGCAAACTTCCAGCCCGGGGAATTGGCCTCGTCGTCATCCAAGACTACCTTGTAGCGCCCCTTCATCTGCTGATACAGCTTGTCGGCGTACTCCAGTACCTCGGTTTTGTTTTTGTTTTTGAAAATCGGTATGAGCACCGCCTCGGTGGGTGCCAGTCGCGGCGGCACCACCAGCCCGCGGTCATCGGAATGGGTCATAATCAGGGCCCCGACCAGCCGGGTGGAAACGCCCCACGAGCTAGCCCAGACATGGTCGAGCTTTCCCTCTTTGGTCTGAAAGGTTACATCGAAGGCTTTGGCAAAATTCTGGCCCAGGAAGTGGGAGGTACCCGCCTGCAGGGCACGGCGGTCCTGCATCATCGCTTCGATGGAATAGGTATTTACGGCGCCGGCAAATTTCTCGGTCTCCGTTTTACGGCCGGTTAACACCGGTACGGCCATATACTCTTCTACAAAACTGCGGTACACCTCCAGCATTTTGAGGGTTTCCTCCTCCGCCTCTTCCTTTGTCTCATGAGCGGTATGTCCCTCCTGCCAAAGGAACTCACTGGTGCGCAGAAACAGGCGGGTGCGCTTTTCCCAGCGCAGTACATTGGCCCACTGGTTTATCAGCAGGGGCAGATCGCGGTACGACTGTATCCACTTCTTGTACATGCTCCAGATGATGGTCTCGGAGGTGGGACGGATAACCAGAGGCTCTTCAAGCTCGTCTCCGCCGGCATGGGTTACCACCGCCAGCTCCGGAGAGAAGCCCTCGACGTGTTCGGCCTCTTTATGGATAAAACTTTCGGGTATCAACAGGGGAAAATAAGCGTTGCTGTGACCGGTTTCCTTAAACATAGTATCGAGTTGGCTCTGAATGGCTTCCCACAGGGCGTAACCGCGGGGCCGGATCACCATACAGCCCTTTACTGGGGAGTAGTCGGCCAGTTTTGCCTGGACTACAATATCAACATACCATTTGGAATAGTCTTCGCTGCGGGGTAATTTTTTCCGCCATACATACCTCTAGTATTGAATCTTATTATTTCTTGGAGAACAAATTGCCTGGGTATTGTACTAAGGAGCGGCGGGATGGTCAATGCAGGCGGCGGACTACTTTACCACAGGAATTTGAATTTTGGAAGTCTTTTGACTTCCAAAATTAGAATAACCTCAAACCCTTTAAGATAAATTACTTATTCTAAAGAAGATGTGAGCATTCTAAATTTGAAAATTTAGAATCGCCTACTTCACAAGAGTGGTGGTTTCAACCATGTAACGGATATTTTTACCCTGTTCCGACCAGAGTTCTTTCTCCATCACCACTACCAATCCGCTTTCAGCCGGAGAGAAAAAGACTTCCTGCATGCGATAGGAGATTACACCGTCACGGCGGTAATCCGGAAGGCCGAGGGTATAGGTACGGGTAGAACCGCCCTTGCTGGTTACTGCAAGGTTTATATGAAAAGAGGCGCTTACATCGCGGTCCGAGCCGAAATTCTGCTGTACCAGGGTAAGTACGTATGAGTTTCCCCTATAAAAGTCTCGGAATTCGATTCTCTTTTTAGGCTTGTCACCGTCAACATGTACATATACCAGGCGGCCGGTTTTCAGATGATCAACTGAATACTCTGAAACCTGCGGTTCAACCTGGTGCAGCAGATTAAAGAGGGCCCCAAAACCGTCCTGCCCCGGTTGTACCTCGTCGGTAAAAACCTTTTTTGTCACTCCGTCGGGAACAAAGGCGTTCTTATGAACATTCACCGTATAAATTTCTGCATAGGGGCGTTCTTCACCATCTATAACCCCGTATTGGCCGAACATAAACACCGAGGAGTCTTCAGAAAACCCCAGATTCACAAAGGTCGCCACATCGCCGGCGGCCAGGGGTACTAAAACTGATAAAATCAAAGCTCCAATCAGAATCACTCGTTTTTGCATTTGTCCGTCCTCCTCTTTGTATATCGTACAAAAAGCCCGACGACTGTAGATGTTTATATTGATTTTTACGCACAGGATTCGTACAGTGGGGTCATGACCCGTAAGGTACGAAAACGTTTTTTAATTGGGGCTACCGCCTCAGCACAGTTAGTAGTTATTGTGCATATAGCAGTTATACTTATTCTGTTTCTATTTTCCCGAGGTCTCGAGACTCTGGACAAGCAGCAGCTTACTGTTCATGAGGGAAATACAGAACTGTTAATAGCTATTCTGGCACTACAGGCAGCCGCCGCGGCGGGAGCCCAGTTGGGCTTGTACCTTTTTTTCCGTAAAACTCCCTCGCCGGAGGTGTTCTTTTTTCAATTTGCCCTATTGGGCTTCGCCTTCTCTAGCCTCAGGGTACTGGCCATCCCTATGTCGTACTACCTCACTTCTCTTTTCTCATTTATGCCGCTCACCAAGTTTGTGTTTTTCGGCCGTCTTTTCGCAGTGATGTGCCTTTTCCTTTCGGGATTATTCTCTACCGGGCTCACCTTCCAGAAACAGGGCTCGTATTTGGCAGGGGCTTTTCTTATTTCGGCGGTAATTTCAATCAGCCTGCCTGTAGACTGCACAAGCTTCTCCCTGCCCCTAATCTGTAATATTGGTAACGCCATTGATTTTTCACTTGTTATTTATGTGCTGGCTGTTTTCTCTGTACTTAATTATATATATGCCGCAGGCTTGCACTCTAGCCGTGAATACAGCTTTAACGCCGTCGCAGTTCTGACTGTGATTACCGGAATGCAGTTGGTGTACTATTTTGCCCATTCCATGATTGGTGTGGTGGGTTTAGTGCTGGTTATTTTCGGAACCTTTATTTTTGCCCACCGTACTCACACCATTTACTTGTGGTTCTAAATCATAAACATATAACTTAGTAAGCCAACCCCTACCGGCAGTATTATATTGTCTAAATCTTTTGACGGAATCATTTCCAGCAGAGTCGCTGCAAATGCAACCGTCAACGCAGTGGAGAGAGTCGGCAGCGGGCCGAGGGCCAGCAAGAACACTACCAAGAAACAGGCAAGGCTTCCGGCCACAGTTTTACCACCGCTCAGGGGAATACGAACGCGCCCGATGCTTTTGCCGATTAAACTGGAAAGGCCGTCTCCAAAAGCCAAGGCATAAATTGCCAGGCTGGCCGCCGGTTCGGGATACAACATCAGTGCCAGCATGGCACCCATGGCCAAAGTAATCGGCCCAAAAACGAGTCCGTTCATATCTCTGCTGCGGGAGGCGCTCATTGTGATAAACGACACCACCCCTATTTGTCGCCCCTCAAGCCGCTCCAGCTCCGCCCAGGTATAGAAAAGCACCCCGCTTCCCAGCATGAGTAAAGTTATCTGAAGGTTCAACGCGGCTAAGGGAGGTACCAATGCGATCAGCATATGGATCGATTTTCTGATTACTTCCGTTGTTAATTCCTGCTGCCGGCTTGTACTAACTGTGTTTAATATTGAGCTCATATATATCCTGTATTTCTTGATTATTTCGTATCTGCATTACTCTTAAACATGCAAGATGCATGCCAAACATCGAAACTAATGGTTTTTGTTAATATACTGTTTGGGTGTAGTAATTTAAGTGCAGCTAAGAATAATAGGTATTTTAGGGTAGAAGCAAAAGTGCAGTTTTTTATACAGTTTTATTCACAAATTACTACTCTTTCAGGTGGAAATTACAAATGCTGCAGGATTTGCTGAACCTAGAACTCTTTAAAATAGATGGACTCTGTCTACAATATACATCCCGAGGCCGAATAAATCAACAGGACCTCAGGGATTTCAGTAATTAGTCACTCCAGTGATTGAATGTCCGTTTCCGGGAAGTCGCTGCCCTTGTAGAGGAGAGGCTCTTCCTTCGCAGTTGCGAGGGCGTACGAAAAACAATCCCCATAGTTGAGACCCGCCGCATGTCGACCTTTACCGAAGCGTCGGTATGCATCGAGCGCAATTTCCGCCTGCTCCAAGTCCACCTGATCTATCTGAATTTCCGCACGACTCACAAAGAGTATAAGTTGATGTGTACCAGTACTTCCAAAACGAGATTCCAATACAATTCCAGCCTCAACATACGTTGCGGCGGACATTCTACGTATCGGAGCGTCCACAATAAAACGGATGAATGTGTCACGTTCGGGCTCGTTTTGCAAAACCGCAAGAACAGCTGAGGTATCTATGACCATTACTCTGCGATCCCCCTCTCATCGTAGCCGAGAATTTCATCTGCACTGCGTTTGTCGTGGACCGGAAGGGCTGCGGTGAATTTGGCGATATCCTGCAGTTCTTTAAAAGAGCGTTCCGATTACGCAATTTCCGTGTTTTTCTGCGCTCGACCGCATCCTGGAGGGCAGCTGTAACGGCATTGGTAATCGAAGTATTGGTGAGCTCGGCAAGTTCCTTTGCCAGCGCATGCGTCCGTTCATTTTTAATATTCAACGGCACACTTTTTCTCCATCAGAGGCTCCTCCATTAAATTTCCTCCATTAAAGCAATTTTTCTTCCTTCTTTAATATACCATAAAAATGGGGCTCTGTGAAGAAACAATTCAGTGAAATCTACATTTGGAATTGCTGCCTACCCAGCTTTGCACACCAGCATAATGTCGCCGACTTCACTGCCGCTGTGGCGGGCTATTACTTTGCACTTGGTCTTAAAGAGAAAATACAGCCCGCGATCGACCTCCGACAGGGTCTCATAGTTGCCCTGGCCCTTGCTTATCACCACATCCGCCGAATCAAAGAGTCTCGTAAATTCAGCGCTGCACATCGACAGGATAGTCCCGGGGGCCTCACTTCCGCTGGAAATCACCGGAACCAGTTCGGTAAGCCCGATCGCCTCGGCATCTTCCAGGGTGGCGTCGTTGATAATCGGTGCATGGCGCACGGCCACGCTCATTTTGAGCTGGGGGAAGTCCGCACGCAGCTGCTCAATCAGGAGCATGTCAAAGACAATTTCGCCGGCATTATCGGCTATGAACAGCAGGGTATCTGCCCCGGCCAGATCCGCCTTCAGGGCCGGCAGGGCAAAGTTCTCGGGGGCCTCGGCGCCTATTCTCGACTCCTCGTCGGCCACCAGCTGCTGCATGGTGTGGGTGATGTCTAAATCGGTGGAGACCCCCAGGTCGATACTGTTACCGGCAATCGCAAACTCGACGGCGGTGCGCAGGGGCTGGGCGCTGCGGGCAATCAGGCGCCGTACCTCCGGGGCGGCCTCCAGGGCCATACGGTTGCTCTGCTGCTTTTCCCCCGCAAAGGGGTCCGACTCACCAGTTATTTCACGAATCATGCGGTTGATCTGCAGAGACATCTGCGGAGGGCTCGCATCCGATGGAAAACCGGGCAGCATTTCCGCCACCCGGTTCAACACCTCCCGCTGTTGGGACTCATCCAGACCGTTACGCCGGGCAATACCCAAGCCGTGGTCCATGAAACAGGAAAAGCAGTCTAAAAAGGTACGCATAATATCCGCCGCCTATTCCGCGGCGGGAATACCGTTCTTTTCGATATTCTTCAGGGTGTTATCGACAATTGCCTGAAGTGCGGTGGATGAGGCACTCTGGGGCTTATCGGTAATATAGTGAGTACCCTTGTCCTCGGCCTCCATTAGGGCCTGGTCCAGGGGAATCGCGCCTAAGAAGGGAACCTCCATCTCCTCTGCCGCCCGCTTGCCCCCGTCTTTCCCAAAGAGGGGGATCTCCTTGCCGCAGTGGGGACACAGCAGCCCGCTCATGTTCTCCACCACGCCCAGCACGGGTACCTTAAGCTGCTTGGAAAAGTTGACGCTCTTGCGCGAATCGAGTATGGCCACCTGCTGCGGGGTGGTGACGATAATGCTTCCATCGAGTTCCGGTATAAGCTGGGCAACCGTCAGGGGCTCGTCGCCGGTTCCGGGGGGAGAGTCTATTACCAGGTAATCCAGGCTGCCCCAGTTTACATCGGCCAGAAACTGCTTGATCACCCCGATCTTCAGGGGGCCGCGCCAGATTACAGGGGTATCCGGGCCGTGGCCGGCCATCGACAGGCTGACTACCTTGAGGTTTTTATTCACCTCGAAGGGCTCAATTCCCTCATCGGAGGACAACAGCTGTGCGTTGTCGGCACCCAGCATTTTAGCCACATTGGGGCCGTGCAGGTCGGTATCCATCAAGCCGACCTTAAAGCCCTTATCCGCCAGGCTTAAGGCTATATTTACAGAGACGGTGGTTTTACCGACTCCACCCTTTCCGCTCAGTACCAGGATTTTATGGGTAATTCCGGCCATCCGCTCTTTTAAGCGGGCATCCTGGGCCTCTCTCTCTTCCTTCTGATCCGCCATTTCTCGTTCCTTCCTTTGGACTTACACTTCCGTTATTTTTTCCCACACGCTCTTCAGCCGATCGGAAATATCATCATCAAAACTACATGCGTAGGGTTTTAAATCCGCCACCGAATCAACTATCCGTTTGTCGTAGGGAACATCTCCAAGATACCGAATTTTTTTCTCTTCGGCAAATGTGCGCAGCTCTTCGGCCACCTGCGGGTTAATCGTACTCTTATTGATCACCATTCCCACGGGAATTCCGAAATGCATGGCCACATCGATCACCCGTTTTACATCGTGCACCCCGGCGGTGGTCGGTTCGGTCACCAGTACCACCATATCCACACCGGTCATGGCAGACATCACCGCGCAGCCGGTCCCCGGAGGACCGTCAATCACGACCCAGTCGCTTCCCTGCTGCTCACCGGTACTGCGGGCATTCGAACGAACCAGCTGCACCAGCTTTCCGGAGTTTCCTCGCCGGCGAAGAGCTGGGCGTGAACCATCGGCCCGAATTTGGTGTCCGACTCAAACCACCGGCCGGCATCGCTGGTGCGAAAACTGAAGGCTTCGGTGGGACATACCAGCCCGCAGACCCCGCAGCCCTCGCAGGCCACCGAATCTACCACTGCCACTCCGTCCTTCATGCTCAGGGCGTCGAAGCGGCAGTGCTCTACGCAGATACCGCAGCCGGTGCAGGCGCTCTGGTTCAGCTCGGCCACCCGGCCGCCCTTGAACTCGTGGGTCTCTTTGACCTCCGGGGCCAGCAGCAGATGCAGGTTGGCCGCATCTACATCGCAGTCGGCAAAGACCGCATTCTGCGCCAGGCAGGCCAGGGAGGCGGAGACAAAGGTTTTACCGGTGCCCCCCTTTCCGCTGAGAATCACTATCTGTTTCATGGTTTTTGGCCCTCCTCGGCTACAAGTGCCTCGATCCGGCTGTACATCTCCTGAAAGTGGCGGCGGAAGTCCGGGTCGGCGGCTACAATACTCTCGCCGCGGGCGTAAAATTCGGCGATCTCCCGGCTGTAGGGAATCCGCATCAGCACCGGCAGGTTCTTCTTGCGGCAGAACTCCTCCACATCGCTGCGGCCGATGTCGGCCCGGTTTATTACCACCCCCATGGGCATATCCAGATCGCTGAGCACCTGTACCGCCAGCTCAAGGTCGTGCAGGCCGAAGGGGGTGTTTTCCGTGACCAGGAGGCTGAAATCCGAATCCTTTACCGCCGTCACCATGGGGCAGGTGGTTCCCGGGGGCGAGTCGATTATTACCGGGGGGCCCCCCGAAGCTTCTGTGCCCCCCGGGCCCTCCGAAGCAGATCCGCCGATCTGCCGCTTTACCGCACGGATCAGGGGCGGGGCCAGCACCTCGCCGCTGTTCAGGTCGCCGTACAGCAGGTCTACCCCCGGCACCCGGGCCGAGACCAGTTTTCCGATGGGCCACGGCACCTCGGTGATTGCATCCTCGGGGCAGACAATTTTGCAGCCCCCGCAGCCGTGACACAAATTGTCAAACACCAGCAGCTTGTCTTTCAGACGGGCCAGGGCGTTGTATTCGCAAAAGGAGCTGCACAAGCCGCAGGCCGTGCATTTGTCATCGTCGATCCGGGGCACGAGAATCGAAAAATCCTCGCTGCTCCGTGACTCCGGCCCGAGCTGCAGAAACAGGTGGCTGTTTGGCTCCTCTACATCACAGTCGAGCAGCTGCACCTGCTGCTCCAGGGCCAGGGCCAGTCCCACAGCTACTGTGGTCTTGCCGGTGCCCCCCTTTCCGCTTGCGACCGAAATAGTCATACCCGGCCGGCCTTACGCGTGTCGGGCGGGACCGGTGGGTCCGCCGGTTTTCTCGAATTCCCCAGCCAAAAAGGCCTGTACCGCCGACTCGACCGTGCCCTCGGCATTGGGATACACCTCGATACCCGCGGCGTTCAAGGTTTTGAAGGCGTTGGGCCCTACCTGCCCGGTCAGCACCGCCCCTACCTCTTGCTCGGCCATGTACTGGCTGGTCTGTACGCCAACCCCGCCGACTCCCGCAGCAAACTCGTTTGGCTCGAAACGGTAGTCACCGCTCTCGGTATCGTAAAAACAAAAATGGGCGCAGCGGCCGAATCGCGGATCGACATTCGAAGCGCGGTCCTCACCCTGGGAAGTTATACATATTTTCATGAAGGTCTCCTCGGTATTTGGTATTTTAAAAATGCAATCATAGTAGCGCGCTGGCCCCGACGGAAGCTCCAGCGGGGCTGCGCGAGAAACTCAGGCTAATGTCCGCCGCAGTCACCGTGGCCGTGCTGGTACCCGTGCTCACCGCCGTGACTGCCGTCGCCATGGCCTTCGCCGTGGGCGCAGAGGCTCTCGCCCCCCTCAAGGGTGCCGGCCAGGCAGGAGTTCAGTACCTCGTCCACAGTGCCGGTTACCCCGACTATCTGCTCGATATCCATCTGCTGAAACAGCTGCTGAGCCCGCTGGCCCATTCCGCCGGCAATAATTACGTTCACCCCGTGATCATGAAGCAGGCGCGGGATGCGCCCCGGCTCATGGCCGGGGTTTTCAAGTTCGCTTCGCTGCTCGACGCTTCCGTCAACCAGATCAATCAAAGTATAAAGGGGGCAGCGCCCGAAGTGCGCTGCCACATGGCCGGCTTCTGTTGCAATTGCAATACGCATACTACTCTCCCTGCTTCTCGGTGTGAATGGCTTCCATTTCACGCTTCAAGAACTCCATACGCTCCTCGAGGGCGGCCATCTCATCTTCTAATAGGGCCTTGCGGTTTTCCGGGGCACGGGGTGCCTCCGGCCGGTTCCAGGCCATGCCTCGGCCACCCATTCCGCCGGCAAAGCCGCCGCCGTAGCCTCTGGCCATTCCGCGGCCGAAACCGCCGTGGGCGCGTCCGCCGCCCCAGGCCATTCCCCGACCGGGTCCCGGTGCGCTTGCATATCCGGGTGCCTCGTTTCCTGCGCAATATCCGAATGCGCGTCCTGTCATTGGTCCCATTCCGTTGGGTCCTGTTCTATCTCCTCGTGGCATAATTATACCTCCTTGGGATTTTATCCCAGCTAATGTGTTGTAGTTTGATTACACTCACGGCATACGCCGTAGAGCTGCAGTACATTCTGCTGCACCGTAAAGCCTTGGTCGGCCTTTACCAGCTCTTCAAGCTGGTCCAGCAGTTTGTGCTGCTCCTGGGGAATTTCGTTTACGGGAAAGCTTCGCCGGCAGTTACTGCAAATGAGTACCTCCCGCCGACGGCGCTCGTCCTGCTCGGCCAGCTTATAGCGGGCCTTGCCTTCGCCGGTATCTATCCGGTGGACCATCCCTATTTCAGCCAGCAGCTGCAGGGTGCGGTACACGGTTGCCAGGCCGATCCCCGGATGACGCTGGTGCACCTGCAGATACACATCGTCGGCACTCAGGTACTCATCGGACTGTTCCAGAATCTCCAGGATAATCTGCCGCGGTACGGTCAGACGGAGTCCGCGTCCTCTGAAAGGACCTCCCCCGCCATGGCCGCCCCGACAGCCCGGGCCAAAGCCCCCGCCGCGACCTCTGCCCCGGCCTCCTGGGCCTCCGCGGCCCGGTCCAAAACCGCCGCCGTCACCGGGTACGCTGTTTTCATCTTCTATTCCCATGCAGCTCATTCCTTTTTGATAATCATTCTCATTAACAATATACACCCACTCAGCCAAACCGTCAAGGGCTAATAAAAAGAAACAAAGAGCAAAAGCGAGGCGAACTTCCCATACCCTTTAAAAGCGGATATACTCGGTGGCCATGAGCGTACCCATTATTGTAAAAATTCTCGTTTCGCTGGCGCTGATCCTGGTGGGAAATAAGCTGTTTCACAACCTTTCGGCGGCGGTGGCTCTAGGAACCTTGGTGCTGGCGGTATGGTCGGGCCACGGCCCCGCCGAAATTGCCGGGATTGCCGCCGACCGCTTTTTAAGCCTGGATAACGGACTGCTGCTTTTGGTGGTGATTCTGGTGATCTGGCTCTCGAGCCAGATGGACAGTACCGGTATTATGCGGGATTTGGTGGGCAGCCTGCGCGCCTTTCTCTCGCCCCGCAGTTCAATGGCGGTACTGCCGGCGGTGATCGGCCTGCTGCCGATGCCCGGGGGAGCCCTGTTCTCCGCGCCCCTGGTAGACGACTGCGATGAGAAGGAGGAGGTTCCGGCGCTGCTGAAATCGCAGATCAACTACTGGTTCCGCCACGTGTGGGAGCTGACCTGGCCCCTGTATCCGGGGGTTATTCTGGCCACCGACATTGCGGGGCTGCAGGTGTGGCATGTGTTTCTGGTGGGAATTCCGATGATGGCTACCTCGATTGGGGCGGGCTACTTTTTTATTCTGCGCAAAGCCCGCATCGGCGCCGGCCACACCACCCCCTCGCAGCACCGCTTTCTGCACCTGATGCTGCCGATTTTTACGGTAATCGGAGTCTACATTTTTATCATGATCTTCTTTCCCGCGGTGTCGGAGGTGAGTAACTATCTGCCGATGCTGATAGGCATTGCCGCCGCGATTCTGGCGGTGCAGTTTAAACGGCCCCTGGGATGGGCCGAATGGAGGGGTATTTTTTTCAGCCGCCGGGCCCTGAATATGGGCATCATCGTGGCGCTTATTCGCATTTACGGGGCCTTTATCGAGACCCGTCTGCCCGGCGGGACCATGCTGATGGAGCAGATGCGAATGGAACTGAATACCCTGGGCATTCCCCTGATACTGCTGCTAATGCTGATGCCCTTTATCAGCGGCATGACCACCGGTATTTCGGTGGGTTTTGTCGGGGCCAGTTTGCCGATTGCTTTTTCGCTGCTGAGCCCGGATGCGGGGCTGGCCGAGCGGCTGGGCACGCTGATGCTTACCTACCCCTTCGGCTTTATCGGGGTGATGCTCTCGCCGGTGCACGTCTGTTTTATCGTCACCAGCGAGCACTTCAAAACCAGCCTGGTAAAGAGTATGGGCCGGCTGCTGGCACCCTCGGCGGTGGTACTGGCCGTCTCCTTTGCAATCGGACTGCTGCTGTTGTAAATTGTTAGAGTAAAGAGGGAGGGGGAATATGCACAACAAAAAACCGAACGGCGACGCCAACGACACCGAGATGATTCAGGACCTAAAGGAGAAGCGGGAGGATATCCTAAGAGAGATTCAGGAGTACAACCAGGAGCGGGAGCAGATAAAATCGATGCTGGGCAGTGTGGGTGGAGAGAGGTACTCGAAAACCGACAAGATTATCAATATTTTCTTTGTGCTGCTGATCATCGGGTTTATCATTCTGGAAATAACCACCGACTTTCTCCCGCCCTACATTTCTCTGGAAATAGGGGTGCTGCTGGTCTCGATTAAGATTATCTGGATGATCCACTCGCAGCACAAGTTCAACCACTTTCAGTTCTGGATTCTCAACTCTTTGGAGTTTCGGATGAACAATATGTATTCGCGAATCAAGAAGATTGAACGGATGCTTAGCTCGCAGGACGAGAAATAGCCGACTGCAACTAAATGCAGCCGCAGCAATTCTCATTTTGGATAGTGTAATTACACTATCCAAAATGAGAATGCCTCCAAAAGTTAAGATATATAAAAATTTGCAAAGAATTTGATGCGAATTCTCAATTTGGAAGTCAGAAGACTTCCAAATTGAGAATCGCTGATGCAGCCGGCTCTGTAAGATGCCGAGGGGGCGGAAAGCCTGCCCGTGGGCGGGCCGCTGCCCCTGAACACTTGGGCGCTTATTCCTCTTGCACGACCGGGTTGCGGAGTGTCCCTATTTTTTCAATTTCAATTTCCACCACATCCCCATGATGAATCCTCCCAACCCCTTTGGGGGTGCCCGTGGCGATGAGGTCGCCGGGCTGCAGGGTGAAATGGCGGGAGACAAAGGCGATGATCTGTGGCACGGGAAAGATCATTTGGTCGGTGTTGGCGTCCTGGACGGTCTCGCCGTTGAGGCGGCAGGAGATGTCGAGTTTCTGGACGTCGCCGATGTCCTGCTGGAGTACCACCTGGGGGCCGACGGGGCCGAAGGTGTCGAGGGATTTGCCGCGGAACCAGCCCGATTTGTCTGTGGTTTGAAAGTTGCGCTGGCTGACGTCGTTCATGCAGGTGTAGCCGTAGATGTGGTCGAAGGCTTCGGCTTCGGGGACGTTTTTGCAGGTGTCCTTGATGATGATGCACAGCTCCGCCTCGTAGTCGTTGCGCAGGTCCTCGAAGTTGTAGTCCTTTAGGTAGGCGGGGATGACGATAGGCTCGCCGGGACCGATGAGCACGTTGGGGGTTTTGGGAAAGAGCACCGGCTCGGTGGGCCGCTCCAGGGCCAGGTTCTTGGTGTTCAAAAACACGCTCTCCTTGACATGCTCGTCGTAATTCAGACCCAGGGCGATTATCTTGCTGGGATTAACTGTATATTTTTCTTTACTCCCGGAAATGGGCAGTTCAATCATGTGATTCTCCTTTGTGTAGTGTCCGTTGTGTATTCTCAGTGCCGGCGGGCTGCAAGCCC
The DNA here is from genome assembly GCA_034520965.1 of Spirochaetia bacterium. Taxonomy (GTDB): domain Bacteria; phylum Spirochaetota; class Spirochaetia; order DSM-16054; family Sediminispirochaetaceae; genus DSBN01. Next base: position 1,012,252 of record JAXHMY010000001.1, read on the forward strand.
GGCCGCCTGCCCCTGAGTATAAAGGGTTTTGAAGGGTGAAGACAAGAGATGCTTACAGCTTCCGTTGTGCCTTCCGTTGTGCCTTGCCTGCCGTTTTTACCCCAGTTCGAGCCGGCGGGCGCGGTACACGAGGTAGGCAATTTCAAAAAACTGGGACAGGGTGAAGGCCAGGGCGGCAATGACAACCCCGGGCAGCCCCACTATTTTCGGCAGCAGAATCACCATGGCTGTGAGGGTGGCGGTGTTCAGAAAGACCGCCCGGGCGATGTACTTGGTTTTTCCCGAATAGATAAGCAGCCCCCGGTACCAGGACAGAAAGGCCCCCAGCACCGGCACCAGGGTGACGATAAGGGCGGGAACGTAGGTTAAGCTCAGCAGATCCGCCTCGAGGCCGGCCACGTGCTTGAACCACAGCCGGCCGGTGGGGGCAAAGACAAACAGAAAAAACAGCAGCCCCGTGCCCAGGGACAGGCGCCGGGCAAAACGGCGCAGCGGGGCCACATGGCCGGCCTCTTTCAGCAGGGCCACCGCCACCTCCTGAAAAGAGAGGGCCAGCGAGCGGAACAGAAACATCACGCTCAGTACCACCGGCCAGACGGCCAGGGACTCCAGGGGAAAGGCGGCCCGGGCGATGCCGTAGTTGAGTATGGGCCGGGCTAAGAAGGTAATGACGCTGGTCAGCAGCAGGGGGTAGTAGAAGGTCAGCAGGTAGTACCAGGAAAAGCGCTTCTCCGGCGCCTCATCCTCCAGGCTCCGCAGTACCGGCCGGGCGAACATGTAGGCGGCGCTCATGCCGGCGGTAACCCCGGCAATTAGGGCCACCGCTCCCAGGTTGGCCCCGGCAAGGTCGGTGAAGGCGTGGCCGAGGAACAGGGTACTCATGGTTACGGCCAGGCGGATAAACATGGTGTAGCTGATCTCTTTGGTCCGTCCGTAACGGATAAGAATTCCCTGGTACAGCCTTCGGTAGCCGATGGTGCCGGCCCAGGGAATCATGATCAAAAACGAGCTTTGGGCCAGGCCGATAATCTCCTCGGGAATTCCCAGCACCCGCCGCAGCAGTAGGGTGTACAGGGGGGTGAGGGCCAGAATCAGGTGGACGGCGGTGAGGCCTGCGGCCATAAAGTGCATAAAGCGCAGCAGTTTGCGGTAGTTGGTTTTTCCGTCGGTAAGGGCGGTGGCGGCGGAGAGCATCTGAATGATGGGGCTTTCGATAATCAGCGATATCGAGAGGGTTATTCCGTAGGCGGCCAGGTTTAGTTTGGCATTGGCCAGGCGGGCGATTACGGCATTGATGCCCGGCTGCTCGATGGCCATAAAAACCCACATGGCCGCCAGGGGCACCCACAGAAAGAAAATGCGCTTTTGATTTAATTCAGTCGGTATCTGCGAAACCGACCCGGTATGAGTATTTTGATCCATTTGATCTCCGCTATATTAGTTCTGATAATTTAGGGGACATCAAAAAAATACAACAAAAATGACGGTGTGCCCAGTTGTAAAGCCGAAAAATTGACAATTCCTTCAGATTCTTTCGAAGTAGCGCTTCAGTTCCCACTCGCCTACCACCTTTGCATACTCTCCGGCTTCAAGCCGGGCCTGATGCACGTAATGCTCGACTACCTGCTCGCCGAAGATATGGCGGGCGGTATATGTCCTTTCACAATACTACAAAAGTTATTATAATGCTGTATCAGCAATTCGCAAGCCAATACATCATCTCCGGAGAAAAAATATGTCTATAAAAGACTGGCAAAACCAAAAGTATAACGAGGCCTTTACCGATGCACTGCACCAAATTCAGCATCTGCGCGAGATTGATCCGACCTTTACTATAGATTCCCTGAAACAGCTGTTAGAGACTGCGTATGTGCATGAGGGCAACAACATGACCGGCCGCGGTGCGGTAGGCGATGTTGAGCACGAGGCCCGAATTGCCGCCTACCAGCAGATTTTGACCAAGTGGGAAACTGAGCAGGAGCCCGGCTCACACAGCGGTTAGACGAGTTGCAGCTGGGCCAGCCAGTCCGACAAGCGGCGAATCTGGATACCCTTGGGATAGGTTTTTTCTCTGGTGATGTTTTTTACCAGTTGTAGTTTCACAGCCTCCGGAAACAAGTCTCCGAAGTGTTCCAGAGGCTTATGGAGCGAAGAATCACCGGTTTTTACTTCAATCAGATAGCGAACATCGTCCTCGATCACCACCGCGAAGTCGACCTCTTTGCCTTCCTTTGTGCGCAGGAAATGCAGTGCCGTTGAATAGCCCTGGGTATCTTCTATTCTGTGCAGCTCTTTCAGCAGCGCACAGGCAACTATATTCTCGATTTGCGCTCCTTCTCCGGATGAAACCTGGGCGGTATCGAAAAAGTAGTATTTAGGTTCTTTGCGTAGAGATCGACTGATTCTGTGTGAATACGGGCGAACCGGAAAGAGGACATAGAGTGTCTCGAGATGTTGAATCCACTGTTTTACTGTTTTCGGATCCCGGCTGATATCGCGGGCCAAAGAGGAATACGATACAGTGCTTCCGACTCTGCGCCGCAGGAGTTCGATAAGGGTTTCGATCGACATTATATCCGTAACAGACTCGAGGTCCAGCAGATCCTGGCGTAAAATGGTATCGGTATGACTCCGTTTCCAGCGCCGGTAGAAAGTATCATCGTTCTGCAGGAAAGGTTCGGGAAAACCACCAACCCGGAGCATTCTTTCCAGCGCGTCCTCCGGGGCAATGATGGAGCTGACCTCTTTGAGGTCGAAAGGGTGCAGGCGATATAAAAAGTGCCTCCCGGCTAGTGAATCGCCGGCTTTACCGGCGGTACTAAGATTTGCGCTCCCCGTAACCAAGTAGCGAGGAGGAATCCCTTCTACATCATACACACCTTTTATCCAGCTCTTCCATTTGGGCATTTTGTGAATCTCATCAAAAATAACAAGATCTTTCTTCCTATCCCATGACATCTCCAATAAATCGGCCCTGTGTTCGGGATAATCATAGTTAAAATACTCATACTCCTCGGTAACCATTTTTGACAGGGTGGTTTTACCACTCTGTCTGGGGCCGGAGAGTAAAATGATTTTCTGTTCAAGGTCCTGCCGGATATTCGGTAATAAGCTTCGCTTCATACGACCATTTTAGCGTATATTCCCGAATAGTCAAGACTTTTTTGATTTATACTCCCGAATAGTCAAGACAACTTCTGTACATACGCCTCTATATCGAACTTGCGCTTGAGTCCGTTGGCGTTCATGTAGCGGGTTTTGCCGAAGACCGGCCGCTCCGACCAGGCGCGGTCGTGCAGGCCGAAACACCAGCCTACCCCGGCATAGCCGTTGGCATCCCGGCCGTCCAAGAAATATTTGTTGTTGAGGTAGAGTGCCCGCTCGTAGGCCTTTCGCGGTGTGGGCGACCACTCCAAAATCTTCTTTCCCCAATACATACGCATGTAGCCGTGCATTTTCCCGTAAACCCGCATTTCGGTCTGGGCGGCGTTCCAGTAGGGGTCGTGGGTTTCAGCGGCCTCTAGCTGGGGCAGGCTGTAGAGGTAATCCCGGCGGTCCACCTCATGCTCGGCGAGGGTGGTCTGGGCCCAGTTCGGCAGGCAGTTGTAGTTGTCGTAGTCCTGGTTGTAAAAGACAAAGTTCATTGCCAGCTCGCGGCGGACTATTAGCTCCTCCAGAAAGGCGGCCGCCCCCTCGCCAAGGGCGGGAGACTTGCTGCCTGTTTCGCCACCTTTTCCGGTGTCTGTCGCACCCTCCGCGCCGGCGGCAGCCCGTACCTGCAGGGCAATATACAGGGGCGATATCTGGCCAAAGTGGAGGTAGGGGCTTAGGTGGGACAGGTAGTTGCGGGAGGGGTCGTTGCGCAGTTCGTGAAACTGATCTATTTTGCCGGCCAAGAACTCTTCCAGCCGCCGCAGGGCGGCGGTGGTGCCCCCTTCTATCCACTCGACCGGCCCCACCGTCTGATCCGTTTTAAGGTCCCCTTCAAGGCTGCGTAAGTCGCGGTCCTGAGAAACAAACTTACATTTAAAAGAAGAAGCATCCAAATCAATACCCAGACTCGGCCGATCTAAGGGGGTTTCCGGCAGGTCTATCAAAAATCGTTCCAGCAGGGCGTGTAGTTTGGGGCGCAGAATGCCGGCGGTATAGGCCTGCTTGGGGTAGGCGGCTTCAACCGGAACAAGCACATCCGACTCGACCTGCAGGCAGGGACAGTCTACCCGGCGGGAGATATCCGCCCGCCACTGACGCTGAAGACGCAGATAACCGCGATCGCAGACCAACAGCGCCGCCTGACGGGCAACTTCCGGCACACAGGTAAGCGGCTCGCCCCGCAGGAGCAGCAGCCGAATACCACGTTTAGCCAGCCTCGTGCGGGTATCCTCCAGCCCCTCCAGCAAAAACCGATAGTGCCGCAGATTGGCCTCGGGATAGCTGTCGGTGAGTACATACAGCACCAGCAGTGGAAGTTTCAGAGAGTTTGCCTTCTCCACGGCCAGCTCCAGGGCATGGTTGTAGTGGGCCCGGGCGCTCTGCTGCATCCAGTACAGTACGTAGGACCCGGTGTGTGAGGGGGCGTTGTTGAGGTTTTGTATGCGTTCAGCTTGTATCATTTTTTCACCTTTTATCATTGATTCATCACAATTTTATGACTATTAAGAAAATAGCCGTATCCGGCTATTTTCGTCGTTTCGGTTGCCGCTACGCGGCATGCGAAACTAATTTATCCAAAATATTTTTTTTGTCGACTTATATATTGGACGTTGCCGAAAAAATTTGTAATACTGTAAATAGTAATGAGTAGTGAAATGGAATACAAGCAGGTGGTGGCTGAGGGTGTTGAAACAAAAGCACAGGTCGAGTATCTTAAAGCCGTAGGATGTGATTACATCCAGGGTTATTACTACAGCAAGCCTTTTCCGCTCACAGAACTGATTACACGCATAGATTCGAACTACCTACTGCTCAACTAAACCCGGAAAGACCAAAAAATATAGGGATTGATAGTATGTCGATTGATTTACAAGAGAAAACAGAAAAACTCATACGGATATTTAGCGAGTGGCTTGGCGGGGAGAACGCCTTTTCCACCAAGCCCGTTCGCTGCACCATCAACGGGATCACCCCGGCCACCTATTTTATCTCTGTGCTCAAAGTACACGACCAAGAGTATTTTGTGCAGGAGATCTTCTCGTCGGAGGTGCGGGGGCAAATTGTGTATCGCTCATGGACCTTCCGCAAGGAGTCGCACTGGTTTGTAGCTGCCCTGGAACACTTCAGCAAGGCAGTGGCTTACAATGTTATTCGTCCGCAGATGGACGATTTTGAGCGCAGGCTGGAAATTTTGATGACCCTGCGCTCACGCAGCGGCCCGTACTTTGTCGAAACCGCAGCCTCAGCCCCCTCGCATCTTTCAATCGAGATTCCCAACGACAGCGAACTGCAGCGTACGGGCCTTTTTTCCCGTTTCACCCGCTCCTTTGCCCGACACTCAGTTGCATATACTGCAGTGGCCATGGCATCAGGATTCCTTCTGCTTATCGGAGTACATATTCTACGGGTTGAGAGCTTGGAACGAACAATGAGCACCTCCCTGCGTGAGTACAGCTCGCAGATGGACCATCAGGTGCAGAATTTTATCTCCAGCACCGAGGATGAGATTCACTCGCTTATTAATAACCTGGACGAGAACCGTAAGGACTTCAATTTCGACCGTCAAAACTCCTATGTGACGGTAAAACGTATGGCCGAGGAGCTTGCCGGCTATCTTCCGGCCCGTAAAAAAGCCTATAACCTGATTGCCGAAAACATTAAACAAGCCACTACCTACAGCGAGGTGTTTTACGAAATGAGCCGGCTACCCACCGAGGAGTATCAGGCCCGCATATTTCTGGCCACCAACCGCCAGGCGGTAATCCCTCTTTCGAATTTCAAGACTGCCTTTGAAGGGATGCTCCACCCGGTAAAAATTGATGACGAGAAAAACGACGGCCGGGGGTTTCGCATAACCGACGGGTATATACGCAGCCGGGAAGACCCGGTAGGCACCGGGGGTGTTACCCCCCACTTTGCCGTCGATATTATCAATGTCAGTAATATCTCGTATGTGAACCAGGCCGGAGAAATTATTCGCGAGGGTAAACCGGCGGGCGATGTGGTGGCCGCATTTGAGGGAACCGTAGTGGACGTTGGGCTTTAATAACCGCTACGGCTGGTTCGTAGAGGTCGAGCACCCAATGACCGAGGCTGTACAGAGCAGGTTTTCGGATGCCCAAAAATGGAGCACCTATTACGCCCACCTCGACGAGCAGCCACAATTAGAGCCGGGGGACAGGCTTGAAGCAAACGAGTTTGTCGGGCCAATCGGCGATTCAGGCAAGTCTACAGGACCCCACCTGCACTTTGAAGTGCGCGTATACCGTCCGGGAGGCCGCTACAATAAGAACCTGCAGAACTACGATAAAATAAACCCCTATCCGGAAGAACTAACTTTAAGACAGTAAGCCTCCGGAGTAGATGAGCGGCTGAAGGACCGGGTTTCAGCTAACCCGGTTCAGGCTGTAGTCGAGCAGATCGATGAGTATCTGCCGGTAGGCTTCCGACACCTGCTCCATTCCATCGATGAGCTCCCGGGCTTCTGCGGAATAACGACGGCACACATCCAGCACCCATTCACGAATTCCATGCCGATCAACCAGACTGCGTACGTATTCCACCTCTTCAGCGCTAAGGTCGGGTTTACCGAACAGTGTATCCAGCCGCTGTTTTTCCTGAGAGTCGGCCCGCTCCATAAGAGCTACATGAAAAAGGGTTTTTTTTCCTTCGCTGATATCAGAGCCGATGGGCTTTCCAAGCTGCGCTTCCTCTCCGAACAAGCCCAGCTCATCATCCTTTAACTGAAACACAATTCCCAGCAGCTCACCTATCCGCTCCAGATCATCAAGCTGCTCCTGCCCTGCGCCGGCCAGATGCCCTCCGCATAGCAGGGGTAAAGAAAAAGTATAGCGGCCGGTCTTGTAACGGTACAGGTCGAATACTTCCTTTTCAGTTATTGGCGCTTTTGTCTGCCCCCAGTATACATCCAGCATTTGCGCCACCCCGACATAGGAGAGCTCGCGGCTGCAGATTTCGGATATCCGCATATTACCGGTTGCCCGAGAGACTTCCGACAAAATTTCAAAAGCAAGAAAAAAGGCGATGTCCCCCACGCAGATACCCATGGATTCCCCTGTGTGGTAGGCCTCAGAAAATTGCTTTTCCTGGGCAAGGGACACATACTGCGCATACACTGATTTGTCGCCGCGCCGTCTTTCATCACGGTCCATGATATCGTCATGAATAAGAAAGGCCGATTGAAACAGCTCCATTACCCCGCCTACGGCGCTTACCGACCGTGGAGGTACTAAAAACTCGGAGCTCGGGGCGGTTTTTTCAGTGGCGGTGCTCTCGGCTGAGGTGCCCTCAGCTGCGGTGAGAAAATAGGCCAAGGCCACCAGCCCGCCCCGCAGCATTTTTCCCTTTCCGGCAAAATCCTGAATTTTGAAGCCGCTCTCACCGCCCATAGGATGGACCCGGTTCAGATCGGCGCTTTTTGCTGCGAGAAACTCGCTTAGATAATGATTAATAATCTGTTTTTGTTGTGCGAAAAACTCTTTCATGCTTCCTCCAGATTTATACAACCAGCAGCTGTAATCCTATAAAAAAAATAAATTGTATGCCCACGTACCACTCCGGTAAGCGTGTTTTGGCGGTAAGACCAAGTTTACGGTAGACCCAACCGGCCGCCGCCGCAATCAAGAACCATGCCGCATAGTTCTGCAGAGGAATCTGGCCCCCCTCCCACTGCCAATAATCAAGTCCAATTGCAACCGGCTCCAGGGCATAATCATAGATTACACATACAGCACCGACTATCAGGGCAGACAACAGCGGCGAGGCTGTGAGACCTTCGCTTAGCCGGGCAGCTCCCAGAACCACAATTACCCAGTTAAAACCGATTACCAGGGGTACCTCGGCAAGCTGCAGGCCAAGCACCTGTCCGTACTGATAGGCTCCGAAAACTTTACCGGTCTGTACACCAATAATCTCCAGGCTTAAGGTGACCCCATAGGTGATGAGCGCCCACAGCCACACCCCCTTTCGCCCCTCCCTTGCCAGAGGAAACAGCGCCAGTACCCCGAATACCAGCAGCACTAGAGGGGTAAGCTGCAGCATATACGGAAGGGTAGCCGGAACTGCGTGCAAAATTAGGCCGACTAAATAAAAATCGGCAATAATCAATAGAAGAAGCTGATCCCTGGGAAGTTCTTTTAATTTTGCGACTATTTTTGCGACTATAGATGACACCGCCACACTCTTACTCCTTTTTCTGATTACATTTTTTTCCTGATTACATCTGCAGCAATTTTCCCGGACAATACTGCTAATGGCATACCACCTCCGGGGTGCACACTGCCGCCGCAGAAATAGAGACCCCTGCAACGGCGGCTGCGGGCCGGGTGGCGTAAGAAGGCGGCGGTTTTGGTGTTCGAACTGATGCCGTAAAGGCTGCCGTAGTAGCTGCCCGTCTCTTCTTCAATTTGCGCCGGAGTCAGCACCTCCTCTACCGCAATATCATCGGCCACCGAGCGGCCGAGGGCCTGCTCAAGCCGAACCAAGACCCGCTCCCGGGTTCGGGCTGTTTCACTTTCCCAGTCCTGCCCGTTGTTGCGGGGAGCATTCACCAGCACGAACCAGTTTTCGCCCCCCGCCGGTGCATCCCCCGGGGCCAGCTTACTGGTGATGTTCACATACACCGTAGGGTCATCCGGACAGCGCAGCTCAGAAAAAAGGGACTTAAACTCCGCCGGATAATCCCGGGAAAAGAAAATATTGTTCACCGTCAGTTCGGGGTAGCTGCTCTTCATTCCCCAGAAAAATACCAAGCCGCTCGAAGAGGCTTCCAGCTGCCGGTAACGCCGCGCGTAGGGCGCCTCCGGATCCTGCAGCAGCACTTCATAGGTTCGGCGGGCATCAATATTGCTCAGGACTATGTCCGCCGGCAGCTCGCCGGCGGCTGTAACCACCCCGGTGGCGCGTCCATTCTGCACACTGATACTCTCTATCGGCTGCTCAAAATGAAACTCAACCCCCAGCTCCTCCGCCAGTGCCCGCATCGCCCGGGGCAGGGCGTAAATACCGGTTTTAGAGGCATAGGCCCCCATATTATACTCGACATGAGGAATTATGTTGAGGGTGGCCGGAACCTGATACGGATCGGACCCGTTATAGGTGGCGTAGCGGTTAAAGAACTGCTGCATCCGCGGGTCATGGAAAAAACTGCGGATCGCCGTATCCATCGACCGGCGGGCATCCAGCTTTCCCCGACTGAGAAGCCCCTTCCAGACCTTTGGACTAAGATAGGTACCCACCTCGTGAAGGCTGTGCATTAGAAACAGTTCGGCGGTTTTCTTATATATTCCACGGCTGTATTTTAAGAAGCGCCCCACACTCTCGGCGGAATCATCAGTTTTAGCGGCAACCTCACGGGCAAAGTCCTCGGGGTTGCCGCGGGAGGCCAACTCGGTCCCGTCGGGGAAAAAATAGGAACATACCGTATCGAGCTGTTCAAACTGCACGTAATCCTCCAGCCGCCGGCCGACAGACTCAAAGAGTTCTGCAAATACCTCCCGCATAGTGATCAATGATGGACCACGGTCAAAGCGGTACCCCCCAAGCTCCAGCGAACCGGCCTTGCCTCCGGCATAGGACTGCTGCTCGTACACATCTACCTTCCAGCCCTGGGCAGCCAGCCGGATAGCGGCGGATAAGCCGCCGAAGCCGGCCCCGATAATTGCAATTCTCTTACCCTTTCTCATACTAAATCCCTTGTTATTTCCCTTGCGGAAGGGCAGCCCTGCCGGCCCGCCCCGCGGTAATCGGTGCGGCTACACTGTTATACAAAGCCTGCAGGATAATGCGCAGTTTCCGAGGTTTCACCTGTCCCTCGTATACCACCATAGGGTTGCGCTCAATCTGCTTGGCAGTCCAGATGTACATATCGGCGGCGGTTTTTATGGGCAGCAGATAGCGGTAGGGGATGAACCGGTAGCCCCTTTCAGCCTCCCGCTGCCAGCCCATATACAAGCCGATTTGTGCGCTATGGAACCTGCGGAATTCCGCAATATGCTGCTTTACATAGTCATACTCAAGACTGGTAAGAGCCGTATCGGTGAGGGGCAGGTATCTTCTGCCAAGCCCATTATCCTCTTTAATATCCCGGATAAAATTGATGTACTGCATAGCCCTCCCCAGCATCCTGGCGGCGTGCTGTGCCTCAGGGGGAAGCTGTAATATTTTTGACATATACAAACCGATTACCTCGGCCGAGCCGTAGATATATTCCAGGCTCTCCTGGAGGCTGTTGTACTCTTTTTTAAATAGGTCCTTTTCCATAGAACCGAGAAAGGCCTCGGTCCAGGCCGGGTCGAAGCCCCTCCGCCGATGCAGCTCTACAAAGCGGTCAATAATCGGATCGCCTGTGGGGCCGCCGCTAGGGCCGCCCGACTGCTCTGCCTGCACCGGCTCCGGCGCGGACGCCGGAGCCTCCGTCTGCGCAAGGGCCCGCCGATAGGAGTCGCAGAAGCGGTAAAACCCGTCATGGTCCTGGGGCAGCTCATCCACAAAGTTGTCCGCCCTGCGCACAAAGGCGTACAGATAAAAGACATCCCGCCGTACCTCCGCCGGAAAAAACCGGCTGCTGTTAAAATAGGTTTTGCTGCCGGATTTAAATGTCTGATAGTGTACTTCTTCGATTTTCATAATCCGATCATATACATTCTGATTTATTTGTCAATTTACCGGCGAGCCGGTATTTTCTGGATGGTCGTGCTTTCTACAGAATCGAAATATTATATTTTGGAATTATAGTATCCTTTGTAATTAGTGTAAGGCCTTCTACCTGCGCTTGTGCGATTAACAATCGGTCGAAAGGATCACGATGGATATCAGGAAGTGCTCCTACTTGATATGCATGGTCATGAGTGATGGGTAGTTGAATGAATGGTTCCTGATACGCTTTTTCATACCAGTTCTTAGGAATTGATAGTTTTCCCAGGCCGGTTTTTATTGTGATTTCCCATATAACCACTGCACTAAGGTAAACATCATTATGCGGATGTGCGATTTCTACTCTCAAATGCTCATCCAAAAGATCCGAATCATCCATCCACCACAAGAAAGCGTGGGTATCTAAAAGCAGTCTCATTTACGAACTCTTTTCTTCGATACCGAACTCAGAAGCAAAATCGGCAGGCAATTCATCAAAATCCTCATGGATATTAATCTGTCCCTTTAGACTGCCGGGGACACGAGGTTCGCGGTCTTGTCTATAAGGGATAATCTTGGCAATGGGTTTTCCCGCCCGTCCTAGAATGATCTCTTCTCCCTCCACTACTCGCTGTAAGAGTGATGATAGATGAGCTTTTGCCTCAGTTATAGTTCGCACTTCCATGTAACCTCCATATTGCAGAACAGACTAGACCAGGTCAGACCATATTAATACTATGCAAAAAAATCGCTGTAGTCAAGACGCGGCCTCCAAACGTTGAGTTATCTAAAAATTTGCAAAAAAATTGATGCGAATTCTACATTTGGAAGACTTTTGACTTCCAAATGTAGAATCGCTGTAGTCAAGACAGCTATTCTCAGAATTGCTGCAGTATTCTCTGCAGGCGCGGGCGGTTGAATCGCTGGGCCAGCAGGCAGGGAAGGTTGATTGCCAGCCCAAAGGGAATCATCCACACCGCCACCTGGGGCGGGTTCCATATGAAAAACAGGGGAATCAGCGCGATAATCACCCAATGCACCAGCTCGGCCCGGCAGGTCTCCAGAATAAAGCGTTTCAGATACAGCTCATCCACCCCATGGATACTCACCCGTTTCTTGTGAAAACCATCCGGGAAGATACCTGCTCCGTCGGGCAGCAGCTCTTTCCAGCGTTTTATTCCAAGGGACATATACACCCGGCCTCCCCGCTCCCACGGACGGGACCGATACAAAAAGCCATTCTCCCGAAACAGCCGCAGGGGCAGCTTCTGAATGACCGCTCCGGGTATAAATATCGCTAAAAACCAGGCAATGGAATTTAGCACAATAATCCACAGCAGTTCATTTCCTATCATTTTTGTGCCTTTCGTTTCTTTACTTTTTTTTTAGCCCGCTCAATCTTAATGCTGCGGCCCTTCCAGGAGACACTGCCGAACAAGCGGGTTCTGATAATCGAATATACAAACACTCCCACAAAAAACAGAAACTCCAGCGGAAACAGCAGCGCCGAGAGCAGGGAGAAGCTGCCCACCCGCCGCAGCTGCACCCACACCTGGGCGGTATACAGCCCGTAGACCGCCACCACAAGCACTGCCGACCACCAAGTCCCGGCGGTCGACAACGCTCCAAGGGCAGTGGAAGCCCCGCCTACGGCTAAAGCCCACACGGCAAGGCTTACATTACTGATGCCGGTAAACCAGATCACCAATAGCAGGATACTGCGCAGCTTCGACAGGGAGGCACCCATGGCCATGTTCTTGGTCCAGCCCTCCACCAGGCTGGCCGGGCCGCCGGGATACATACGAAAGGAAATTACCCCCCGCCCGCCAAAGCAGTGCACCCCCAGCCCCCGGCGCCGGTACAGCCCGCACAAAGCCAGGTCGTCCACCACCTGCCCGCGAACCGCCCCATGGCCGCCCACCGCCTCGTAGTCCCGCCGGTCGGTCAAAATGCAGGGGCCGAAGCAGCCGTCGGCCAGCCCCGGCTTACTCCAAAAGTCAAAAGCCCCGGAGCCGACCATTACTATCAAATTAAAAAAACCGCTCAGCTGCTCATACAGCTTGTGTACCCGATGATACGGCTGCACCGACAACATGCCCCCCCGCTCCAGCTGCTCGGAGGCCAGCTGCTCCAGGGCATCCGGCGCCTCCAGTCGGGTATCGGCATCGAGAAACAGAATCCGCCGTCCCCGCGCCTGCACAACCCCGCAACGGCAACTCCAGTTCTTTCCCGTCCAGCCCTCCGGCCGCTGCTCCGCCGCAACCACCCGCACCCCCGCCGCCGCATAGCCCCGGGCAATCTCGGCCGTGGCGTCAGTAGACTGGTCGTCCACCACTATAACTTCCCCCGGCCGGCTCCACTGCCCCACTATCGACTCCAGCAGTACCCCGATATTTCCTGCCTCGTTCCGCGCGGGTATCACAATCGACACATCCTCCGCCCCCCGGCCGCCCCGGTTCACCGGTGGAATTCGCCACAACAGCAGAAAGCCGGCTATCCAATAGACAATTGCCGACCAAGAAAATAACTGCTGCAATGATGCGAAATATTCCATAATTATTTATACTATGCCATGGGAGACCTATATGCAAAAGATATCACTGTTTTTCATTTTTCTTTTTATGCAAATGCTCTTAATGAGCCCTGTGCTGTTTTCCCAAAGCAGCCCGGGCATCCCGCAAGTAAACCATCGATACTGCCTTACTTATCTGTTGGCTCCGGATGAGCAGCCCCTGGAGCGGGAGATAGAACGCCTCGAGGCGGCCATCGAAAAAGTCTCCCCGGAGCTTGCGCCGGAAGAGCTCGACCACCTTAGATACGCCGCCGGGGTCCTGCACAGCTACCGCTACATCCGGCTGGAAGAAAAGCAGGACGCCTACCGAGCTGTTGAGCTGTTAGAGGCGACGGAGGAACGCTTTGCCCGGCGGAACCTGTTTACGGTGCATCTGGGAATGGCCCACGCCTTCGTGGCCAGTATAAGAACCATCTTTGGGGTATCCAACCTCAAAACCATGGAAGAGCAGCTGCAGTCGATCCCGGAGAACCACTCGGACTGGCTGATTCGCTTCCTGCGCGGAACCACCTCGCTGCAGGTCGGCCGGGCCCTCCCCGGAGTCTTCACCATCAAAGATATCAAGGAGAAGGCCGTACAGGTCGGCAGTGAGGATCTGCGCTATGTCCTGGAGGTCTACCGGCAGGAAGGGGTTCCCGGTTTCGATCCGGAGAGCTACGACTTCAGCCGCATGCCGGTTCCCCGGCCAATAGCCGAGAAAGCCCGCAGCGTACTGAATTAGGCAACTGTTACTTCCACTCCAGCACGCTGGAGTCATAGTCCTCGGGGGGCTGATACCCAAGCAGTTCAATGCAGGTAGCGGCCAGCGATGAAATTCCCAGTCCGCTGCGCAGGGTTTTTGTGTACTCCCCCTTGTACTGTGGATCGTACACAATACAGGGAACCGGGTTCAGGGAGTGGCTGGTTTTAGCCTCGGGCTTGCCGTTGGCCTTTATCTTGATATTTCCGCTTTTGTCACGGGCATACATGTCGTCGGAGTTGCCGTGGTCGGCACTCACCACCATCACGCCCCCCGCCTTTTCTACCGCGGTTTTAATGCGGGCCAGGGAAAGGTCCAGGGCCGACATAGCACAGAGCACCGCCTCGTAAATACCGGTATGTCCAACCATATCGCCATTGGGGTAGTTAAACTTTATAAACTCATATTCCCCGCTGTTGATAGCCTCAATCACCTTATCGGTCACTTCGGCCGCTTTCATCCAGGGACGCTGTTCAAAGGGCACATTATCCGACTTCACCTCTTCGTAGATCTCCAGTTCGTCACTAAACTTGCCGGAGCGGTTGCCGTTGAAAAAGTAGGTTACATGGCCAAACTTCTGTGTCTCGCTTACCGAATACTGCCTTACCCCACTGTTCACCAGGTACTCGGCCATGGTCCGCTCGATGGAAGGGGGCGGCACCAAAAACTGCTTCGGGATATGCAGGTCCCCGTCATACTCCATAATTCCGGCGTACTCCACCTTCGGCATGCGCTTACGGTCAAACCTGTCGAACTCATCCCCCGCCTCAAAGGCTTGGGTAATTTCCAGGGCCCGGTCGCCGCGAAAGTTAAACAGAATAAAACTGTCCCCGTCTTCGACGGTTCCTACCGGCTTGCCGTCTTCTCCGGCAATTACAAAGGGGGGCAGGTCCTGGTCAATCGCTTCAGTCTCCTTGCGCAGGGTTTCAATCGCCTCGTGGGTACTGGAAAAACTGCGCCCCTCTCCCAGCACATGGGTCTCCCAGCCCCGCTTAACCATATCCCAGTTGGCGTTGTAACGGTCCATAGTTATCTGCATCCGTCCGCCTCCGGAGGCGATCCGGGCATCGAAGGAATCGTCGGAAACCTCCTGCAGGAACTCCTCAAAGGGGTCGAAATACTCAAGCGCCGAGGTCTCACCCACATCCCTGCCGTCCAACAGGCCGTGGATCCGTACCCGGGCCACTCCCTCCTGTTTGGTCCGGCTCACAAGGGCCTTCAGATGATCAAGATTGGAGTGCACATTCCCGTCCGACATCAGACCCAGAAAATGCATTGTCCCCTTCGCCTCTTTTACCTTGGCTACCAGCTTTTTCCACACTTCGCCGTCGAAAATTGACCCGTCCTTAATAGCCTGGTTTACCCGTTTGGCTCCCTGGGCGTAGACACGACCGCAGCCGATGGCATTATGACCGACCTCGCTATTGCCCATATCACCGTCGTCGGGCAGGCCCACTGCGGTTCCATGGGCCTTCAGACTGGTGGTTGGCCAGTTTTCTTTCAGCTCATCGAGGGTCTCTGTGCGGGCCTCGGCAGCCCCGTCGCCCTCTTTATATTTCCCAATTCCAACACCATCCATAATCGCCAGCACAACCGGCCCGCGACGGGCTGTAAAGTTTGTCTTCTTTTTTAGTGGTTCTTTCATACTCTTCTCCTCTTATTTCAGGTAATCCTGTGAAAGTCCGAACCGCTCACGCTGCTCCTCGTTTCCGACAGGTTCAACATGCACATGTACATCATACACATTTTTTACATCCGAATGAATCCTATGCTGGACATCCATAGCAATCCGGTGGCCATCGGCCACACTGAGTCCTCCGTCAACTTCAATATCCATATCGATCACATAACGGGTATTCATCTTCCTGATACGCATTTTGTGGGGGTTCTCTACCCCCTCCACCGCCAGGGCGGCGCGGCATACCTCCCGGTACACATCACGATCATCCAACCCGTCCATCAGCTCCACATTGGTCTGCATGAAAATACCGTAGGCCACCCACATAATCCACAGCCCCACCGCTAAGCCCAGAAGGGTATCTACAATAGGCATGTGCAGCCTGATTGTAAAAAAAATCCCCAGCAGCGCAGCGCCGGAAATAAACACATCCATCTTCATGTTTTTCGCATCTGCAATCAGCATCGAGCTCTGCGCCTTCTTGCCGGCCCGCCCCTTCACCAGGGCCAGAATAATCTTGCCGACAATTGCTCCCAGGGCAACGAACATGGTAAGCGGAGAGGGGACAGTCCGGGGCTGCCCCGAAAGGAGATGCTGCACGGTAGAAAGGACCAGCTGGGCGCCCGCAAAAAAGATAATAAATGAAAGCAGTTTTGTTGCAATCGTTTCGGCCCGGCCGTGTCCGTAGGGGTGCTCCTCGTCCGGGGGGCGGTCGATTATTCTGCCGGTCAACAGAGTAACCAGGGAGGTAACTACATCGCTTACCGTATCGATACCGGCACCAATCAAAACCAGCGAGTTGCCCCACAGTCCAACGCTAATTTTGAAGACGGCCATAATTCCATTGCCGATAATACCAATCCACGATGCCCGGGCAATTATTTTAGAACGTGAGGTTTCTGCTTTCATACCTGTAAATGTACTGATTCACACCGTTTTTGGGAACCAAAACTAGCGGATATTAAGCAGTTTCGGTTGCCGCGAAGGGGCATGCGAAATTAACTCAGTTTTTTTATAATCAAATCAAGGGGAACTGCTTTACTGAAATGATATCCCTGCAGGGTAGAGCACTTTACATTGCGAAAGTAATCCCACTGCTGCCTGGTTTCAATCCCCTCTACCACCACATCTAAATCGAGGCTTTCGGCCAAGTTGGTAATGGTTCCCACAATTTTCTGATTATGAAGTTCGTTAATTTTAGCCACAAAGGAGATATCCACCTTCAAGCTATCCGCGGGCAACTTGGAAAGGTAGCTTAAAGAAGAGTATCCGGTGCCAAAATCATCGATTACCACACTCAAACCGGGACGCATCTCCTTCAGTTTTATAAGCTTGCCTATCGTCTCATCAGGACTGCTCATTAAACTAAACTCGGTTATTTCAAGCTTGACCATGTGCGGGGGAATACCGCTTCGGTCTAATATCTTTACAACAGTCGAGACAAAAGTCTTTTCACTCAGCTGAACCGGGGAAACATTGATAGACACATACAAACCTTTTCCATAAGTAACTTCCAGTTGCGCCATATCACTGCAGGCCCGCTCAAGCACCCAATTTCCCAGGGGTACTATCAGTCCCTTTTCTTCGGCCACCGGAATAAAGCTTGAGGGGGGAATCTCGCCAAGCTCTGCATCAGTCCAGCGCAGCAGGGCCTCAACCCCCTTCAACTTCCCATCCAGATCCACCAGAGGCTGGTAATGAAGCTGAAACAGGCTGTTGTTCAGCGCATTCTTGATCCCCTGCTCAATTTTCAACTGCATCGTAGCTTTTGACACTAATGAATCGTAGTACACGGTATAGCGGTTTTTACCTGAGTTCTTGGATTCATACATAGCCAGGTCGGCATTCTGAATAAGGGTTTGAGTATCTTTTCCATGGGCAGGAAAAAGGGCAATCCCAATGCTCACTCCGATGGTTACCATCGACGTCTCTGCTTTTGAGTCTTCCGTATGCAAATAGTAGGGGCTGCGGATGACAGAAAGAATTTTTTGGGCAACCACCACCGCATCCTTTTTCGCCTCAATTTGCGGCAGCATAATAACAAACTCATCACCGCCAAAGCGGTAGATCGAATCGCTCTCACGAAGGCAGCCCCGCAGACGTCCGGCGGTATTCAGCAGCAGCTCATCACCCACCTTATGGCCCAGGGAGTCGTTAATCTGCTTAAAGCCGTCGAGATCCAGAAACATCAGCGCCCCGTTCAGCATAGGATATTTTTCCAACTGATCCAGAACTTCCTGCATATCATGGTTGAACAGTTCGCGATTACCCAAATTAGTCAGGCGGTCATGGTAGGCCAGTTTTCGCAACTGGCGTTCAATATTTTTACGCTGGGTGATATCACGAATAATACAGGTTAGGGTCCGCCCCTGAAAATCCGATGAATTGCCGAAGGACATCTCCATAGGTGACACTCCGCGGCTTTTATGCGTGCCCAGAACTTCGATACTGCGCTTCAGCCCTAGGGTACTCCGGTGCTCATCATCAACAATGAAGTACTTCTTAAACTCATCTTCATGGCGCTTAAAAATTTCAGGGGGAAACAGCATTCGAAAGTTCTGGCCCAGGAGCTCCTCTTTGGTATATCCGAAGGTACGTGTCACCGCACTGTTGGCAAACACAATCTGAAATTTCTCATTAATTCGGATAATCGCCTCGTTCACCGTTTCGGTAAGCACACTGTAATGCTTCTCCAGACGCTGCAGACGTTCAACAAGCCCCTGCTGATAGGTGATATCCCGCATCACCGCAGCTAGGGCTACTTCACCATCGCACCAGTAGGCATGGAACATAGATTCACAGGAGTGCAGGTCACCAAAGCCGTTTCGGCAACGCATCACCAGTGGGGAATCCTTGGTTTTTAGGGCTCCCCTGGTGAGGCTGTGTATACTATCTTCAAGCTTTTTCCGTACAACCTGCTGATACTCGGGAACCACAATGGACATCAGCTCCTTTGCCTGCAGCTCTTGCAGAGAAAAACCAAATTGATCCGCCCAGGCGGTGTTAATCCACTTAAACTCCCCTTGAGAGGACAATACCGCTACCGACTCCTCCGATTCATCTAGAGAGGAATAAAAATCCCGATGGCTATCGGAGTTTGAGATAAAAACGTAGCCGTGCTCTTTAAAAATGCGAGACAGCTTCTCTGAAAT
This sequence comes from Spirochaetia bacterium, assembly GCA_034520965.1. Lineage (GTDB taxonomy): Bacteria > Spirochaetota > Spirochaetia > DSM-16054 > Sediminispirochaetaceae > DSBN01. The sequence continues at coordinate 1,031,199 of JAXHMY010000001.1, forward strand.
GAGATTCCGGGCTTGAAGAGGCTGTGCAGTGTAGAGGGCCTCGTCGGGAACTGTGTCTGTGTCAGGGTCAGTGTCGGTACCGGTAATAAGCCACCGCTCACCCTTCTGAAGTGATTTATAACGCCGAGTATCAAAATCGGCAGCTTTAAGCGAGTAATCCCGTTTGTCTTGTTTCATTCCATCCGCATTATAACATACTTTTTTCGTCAAAAAAAAACACCTGTTTTTTAACCCGTTTAGGAGATTACTGCAGTCTGCTGCTCCAGCCACCGGCGCTCTTCAGCCTTCAGCTCGGGAGACAGAAGCGTATACACTTTGTGGTGATAGTCATTTACCCACTGCAGCTGTTCCGGGCTCAACATTGTCGGTTCGATTAATCGGGGCTCAAGGGGACACAGAGTCAAGGTTTCAAAACCGTAAAAGCGTCCGAAGGGAGTTTCAAACTGCTCGCCCGTGAGTATGAGGTTCTCAATCCGAATACCATAGGCATTCTCGCGGTACAGCCCAGGCTCATTAGAGTTGAACATTCCGGGTTTCAAAACTGCATCAATCAGCCGTGAACTGATACTCTGGGGCCCTTCGTGCACATTCAGAAAACAGCCCACCCCATGTCCGGTCCCGTGGGTATAGTTCAGCCCCCGGCTCCACATTGAGTACTTGGCAAGAGTTTCAAGCTGAACTCCACGGGTGCCCTGCGGAAAGCGCGCCATAGCCAAATTGATATGGCTCTTCAGCACATTGGTATAATCCTCCCGCTGCTGCGCCGTTGCTTCACCCAGGCACACAGTGCGGGTGATGTCGGTAGTCCCATCCAGATAGTGTGCCCCGGAGTCAATTAACAGCAGCCCATCCCCGTCCAGCTCGTAGGCCGTACTTTCATTTGCGCTGTAATGAATTACCGCTCCATGATCACGGAAACCGACAATCGGATGAAAACTCTCTCCCATAAACCCGGGCTGCCGGCTGCGGAACTGGGGTAAGGCCTCTCCCACGGACACCTCATTCAGGCGGCCCCTCTCCCAACTGTGCATCAGCCAGTATAAAAACTGCACCATGGCAACGCCGTCTTTTACCATCGCATTCCGAATACCCTCTATTTCAACAGAACTCTTCACCGCCTTCATTTCGGTGGTGATATCGTTTTTCTCTACCGGCCGGGCATACCATCGCACCTGCTCGGCCAGGGCATAACTGACAGTGGAAGGATCGTACAGCACCCGCTCGTCGGGGCGAACCGTACTCTGTATGAGCTCCTCCACCTTTTTATACGGGGCAATCTTAACACCCTCTTCCTCAAGCAGAGAGGTCAGCTCCTCGGAGAGCTTGCCCCGGTCAACACAGAGATGCACCCCTCCCTTCCCGATCAGGGCGTAACTTAAAAAGAGGGGGTTGTACTTAATATCATCCCCCCGCAGGTTAAACAGCCAGGCAATATCGGATAATGAGGAGAGCAGCTGGTAATCCGCTTTTAACTCCTGGAGATGCTGTTGGAGCTGCTCTATTTTCTCCTGTCGCGACCGGCCGGCGTAACGCAGATCGTGCTGATATATATCTTCCTCCGGCAGCCCCGGACGCCCATCCCATATTCGGTCGAGCAGGTCCTCCGAAGCGTGGAGTTCCAGCCCGTAGACCCCCAGCTGCTGCTGGAAACTGCGGTACAGCTGGGCCGAAATAGTCCAGCCGTCGGCCCCGACTACCGCCTCCCGGGGCAGTTCCTGTCCCAGCCACTCACAGATTCCCGGAACATCCGCCTCTCCCTGCCGAAACAGTGCTATTCCACTGCCGTCAAGCTCCCCGGCAGCCTGCACATAGTAGCGCGAATCGGTCCACAACCCGGCCTTCTCGCGGGTACACACAAAGGTTCCCGCAGAACCGGAAAAGCCGCTTATCCATGCCCTATCGCGCCAGCGCTCGGCTACATATTCGCTCATATGTGGATCTGTGCCGAAGATGAGATACGCCTCAATCTGTCCTGCAGCCATCTCCTTCCGCAGGGCGGCCAGTCGTTCCGGTATCGAACTCATGTATTTCCTCCATAGTGTGTGTCTACCAGCTGCAGCACCCGTGCCACAATCGGGCAGATGGCGGCATTCTTCAAGGTTTTCGAAAACAGCTGATACACATTTTTTTGGTCGGTATGCGGATATTCCCGGCACGCCTTCGGTCGATCCTCGTATACCCCACAATAATTATCATTCCCCAAAAAGGGGCAGGGCATACTTTTGAACACCCAGTCAGAATCCTCATCCTTCCGCAGATAGCGCCGGGTAAACTCGGAAGCCCTCATCCGAAGCACAGGGGCCAAACGGTCAATATCGCGTTCCAGCACCCGCGGTCCTGTGGTCACACAGCAGTTTGCACAGCGCAGGCAGTCTATCTCTTCAAAGGCTCGGGCATGGGCCTCCTGAAACACCACGTCTAAATCGCGGGGCGGCCTCTTTTTCAGCCTGGCCAGGCGTTTTTTATACCGTTTCAGGTTTCCCGTAACCGCTGCCGACAGTTCCCGGTAGCGGGGGTCCATCCGTCCTCCATCCAACATACATCCACTATAGCCTATTCTGCAGGGCCGCAAAAGCCCTCGTTTACAAGCGGTGGCGCTCCATCCAATGAACCGCAAAATCGACACACAGGCGCTGACGAAACAGGCGGGCGGTTCCCGCACCTACCTTCCCTTTGACTATGTCGTGGGAGTGCTTTTTTTCAAACCCATGACCGATCGTTTCGAAATCCTCCGAGTTAATATTTATATCCTTGAACCATTTCCAGCGCCGGTGGCCCTCCACCATGATCGGAGCCCCGGTATCTACTTCCTTTTTTTTCGGAAAAGCGGCCCGGTACTCCGCCAGATGAAAGGAGGTATTGCTCTGGTAACCGGCCCCCAACAGCAGCACGTATCCGTCACGGCTGTAGAGCCTGCCGAGGGGCGAGGTATCGCCCAAAGCAAAATCCGGCGGATGCTCACATAGCAGCTCCTGGGCCCCCTCGCCCCAGGCGGAAAAGGAGAGCTGCGGGTGGGCACTGCGCAGAACCCCCGGATATGTCCTGAACAGCTCCGCCACCAGCCCGATACCGCGGGTCGGAGTCAGTTCCGGGTCATACGCAGGCATTGAAGCTCGAATAGTCTCCCACCACCCCTTCGGCACCGGCGGGTTCTGCCAGCCCGCCGGATCGGAGACATCCCCGGAGTGGGCCGGCATCATCAGGGTTCCCCACGGGCGGATCACTGCTTGCAGTGCCTCGATAAGAGCACGGGCACCGCCGCACACCCAGCCAAGGGAGGAAAGGGAGGAGTGCACCAGCAAGGTACTCCCCGGTTCAATTCCAAGCTCCATGAAATCGGCCTCCAAACCGGCCTGGGTAACCGGTCTGTCACCGGTACGGTCTATCAACTCTTTTTCGCCCATAGTTAAAGCATAACACATTTCAAATTGCTGTGCCGGCAATTATTCCTGTACTCACTTGCCTAAGCGGCTAAAGATAACTAATTTAGTAATATGTTACGTAGAGTATTAGCACAAATTATGGGCGGGGGCGCCATACAATATAAGGAGATATCTAAAACTTTAGATATACCGGAAGGAATGGTTCATCAAATGGTCTGGGAGCTACAGCGCCTGGGGTACCTCCAGAAAACGATGGACGACTGCGGCGAGTTCACATGTTCCGGCTGTTCCATGGGCTGCGGAGAGAAAACGCCCCTCCAGCATGCCCTCACCCTCACCGAAAAGGGTCAGCGCTTTCTACAAAACGCTTAAAGCCTACGCACAGCACGATGCACGATTAAACTCAGTACGCTAAGCAAGCCGGGATCTCTGTCTCCGAGGGCGGATAGAGGCTTATCACTCGTTGAGCGGGCTGACCCGCACTTTGCCGGCTAATCCGGTACCCACCACCAGCCTTGACCCATGGTGCTCTATTATCAGCGGCCCATTTCCGTCATTTTGAGTTACAGTGAGGTGCTCTCCCGGAATAATTCCAAGATCCATAAGTTTTGAACGGGCCATCCGTCCTCCGCTGATAGCCACTACACGAAGTGCGGATCCGCGGTGCATTTGATCGAGTGTGTATATATCCATTTAACACGCTAATAGTGGCAGTAATATGAAGCTGATGTCAATGTGGAAACCGGAGATTCGGATTAAGCCTTCTTGTTAAACCTTCTTGACAAATTAGAAGCATCTATTTAAATTATATTAGGCTACCGTTAGGTAGTATCTGATACCGACATCGGAGGCGTATGAATGTTGCACACAGCCAGTCATCAGCATTCAAACTTGTCTTTCTTTCCCGGCTATGATACTTTTCATACCAAGGACAACAACATTATGAATACCCCCTTAAGTCTCTGCCGCGAAGGCGACCGGGTAACAATAAAAAAACTCACGGGCCATGGCGGCTTTAAAAAACGGCTGCTTGATCTCGGTTTTCGTAAAGGCAAAGAACTTACTGTGGTCCGTTACGCTCCTCTGCGTGACCCGATGGAGGTAAATTTATCCGGCAGCCATATTTCACTGCGAGTGGAAGAGGCCGATCATATCGAAGTTACCCCCACATCTGCATCACATGGCGAATAACCAAGTACCCCTCACCGACTCATATACCTTCGCCCTCACCGGGAATCCCAACTGCGGCAAAACCTCCATCTTTAACGAGATTACCGGTGCAAACCAGAAAGTCGGCAATTGGGGCGGGGTAACGGTAGATGTAAAAACCGGGAGTATTCGAAGAACAGGGGCAAAACTCTACTTCACCGATATCCCCGGAACCTACTCCCTAAGTGCCTATACTATGGAAGAAATAGTGGCCCGTGATTACATTATAAACGGAAATACGGATGTAATTATCGATGTGCTCGATTCCACTAACCTGGAGCGAAACCTCTATCTGGCGGTACAGCTGATCGAGCTGGGCAAGCCGCTGGTGCTGGCCTTTAATATGTACGATGAGCTCACCCGATCCGGCACCCGGGTCGACACTGAACAACTGAGCCATCTGCTGGGCGCCCCCATCTGCTTTACCGTCGGACGCACCGGCAAGGGGATCGATACTCTGCTGGATACCGCAGTTCAAGTAGCAAAAGACAGCTATCCCAAGAAGCACACGGTGAACGTCCAGTATGGTCCGGAACTTGAAGCAGCCATTGAGAAACTGAGTTCACTACTTGAGCAAATCGACTTTGACCGGCGGGGTATTGAGATGCGCTGGTATGCCCTTAAGCTGTTAGAAGGGGATGAGGTTATTACCAAGCAGGTACAGGAGCTCTCCGGCAGCGAGGCAGTACTTGCAGAGCAGCAAGTACAAATGGAGCGGATTGAAGCACTCTACCACGAAGATGCAGCCACCCTTATTAGCGAAAAGCGCTACGGCTTTATACTCGGGGCAATGGGAGAAACGGTAAAGCGGGCTCCGGTAGACCGAATCGGTTTGTCCGAGAAAATTGACGGCATCATGACCAACCGCTTTCTGGCCTACCCTATATTTGCCGCCTTTATGTGGCTGCTGTTTCAGGCCACCTTTACCCTGGGAGCTTACCCAATGGAGTGGTTTGAGTCCGGTGTCGGCTGGCTTTCAGAGACTCTCCAGGCAGCCATGAACCCTTCCATGTTCCGCAGCTTACTGGTCGACGGCATAATAGGCGGGGTCGGCGGAGTTCTGGTATTTTTGCCGAATATTTTAATACTCTTCTTCGGTATCTCCATTCTTGAGGATACCGGATATATGGCGCGAATTGCATTTATCATGGATAAAATGATGCACCGGATCGGGCTGCACGGGAAAAGTTTTATTCCTTTGATCATGGGAATTGGCTGTAACGTACCGGCCATTATGGCCGCCCGCACCCTGGAGTCTAACCGCGACCGAATATTGACAATATTAATCGCACCGCTGATTAGCTGCAGCGCCCGCTTGCCGGTGTACATTCTGTTTGCGGGCACCTTTTTCCCCCGGAACGCCGGCAATATAATTTTCATACTCTACTTTTTCAGCTTTTTCTTTGCTTTCTTCATGGGCTTCCTGTTCAAGAAAAACCTGTTTAAAGGTGAAGAGTTTCCCTTTGTAATGGAACTGCCCCCCTACCGTGTACCGACCCTCAAAAGCGCCCTGATTCACATGTGGGAGAAGGGTAAACATTATCTGCAGAAAATGGGGGGAGTGGTGCTGATCTTCTCAATTGTAATCTGGTTCTTAAGCAACTTTCCGGTACAAACAGAAGTAGCCCAGCAGTACGACCGGCAGATCGACGACCTCGAAACCCGTATAGAACAGACTTATAGCGAAAGCTCGGTAGAGCGGTTGAGCTATGAGCTTGAAGAACTTCGGACCGAGAAACACCGGGAAATTATGAAAAACACCTATATCGGCAAATCCGGCAGGCTGATAGAGCCGGTCCTCCGGCCGCTGGGATTCGACTGGCGAATGGGTGTAAGCCTGATAACCGGTTTTATTGCGAAAGAGGTGGTGGTAAGCACCCTGGGGGTGCTGTTTACGGTAGGCGGCGAGGCCGATGAAGAGTCGCAGATGCTGCAAAACGCCCTGCGCCGGGCCTATACCCCACTGACAGGCCTGGCCTTCCTGTTCTTTGTGATGCTGTACACCCCTTGCATTGTGGCCTTGGTCACCTTGATACGGGAAGTACAGTCCTGGAAGTGGTCGCTGTTCTCGTTAGGCTATCAAATTGCACTGGCCTGGATGATTGCCTTCCTGGTGCGTTGGGGTGGAATTACACTGGGCTTTTCCTAGAGCCCGGATTCCAGTTCGCATATCCAGTTTGCAGCTTTAGAGCACAGATTGCAGGTCGCGGATCATTGCAATGTCCCGCATACGAATTATAGCCTTGTTCTGTATCTGACGAACCCGCTCCCTAGTAATACCCAGTATCTTGCCGATTTCTTCAAGAGTGAGAGGGCTGTATCCGGACAACCCGAAGCGTAGGGTAATAATCTTCCGCTCTCGCTCGCTTAACTCGTCCATGGAGCGGTCCAGTATATCCTGCAGGTTCAGATAGAACATGCTGTCAAAGGGCTCTTCATAATCCTCGCTAAAGACCAAGTCCGAGAGGGTTGTCACGTTTTCATCATCCACCGTCACGTCCAATGAGGCAGTCTCGCCGGAATATATCATTATATTCTCGACATGTTCGGAGGTTGTATCCATGTATTCGGCAATTTCTTCATAGTTCGGCTCCCGCCCATATTCCTGGGTAAGGTGCTTCGCAACTGAGAAGGTCTTGCGGATTATATTCAATACATGAATCGGAATACGGATAGTGCGTCCCTTATCGGCGATCGATTTAATAACCGCCTGTTGAATCCACCAGGTACCATAGGTGGAAAACTTACATTTACGAGTGTAGTCAAACCGCTCGACAGCCTCAATCAGACCAATATTTCCCTCATCTATCAAATCCAGCAAGCTCAAGCCGCGGTGCTGATATTTCTTGGCAATTGAGACTACCAGGCGCAAATTCGAGGTGATCATCCGGTTACGGTAATACTCAAGTGCCCCTTCAAGCTCCTTTTTGGCTGCCAGGTACTCCGGTCGCTGGACCTGTCCTGTGTGGTACTCCTCGTCCAGCTCGTTCAATCCGTTCTTATAGGTCTGGATATACTCACCTATCTCAAGCTCTTCACTCTTAGAGAGAAGCGGATAGGAGGCGATCTGCTTTAGATAGAGGGACAGTGGATCCATTTCGTATCCAGTATCAGCGCTTGAATATAAATCGACATCTGCCGAGTTTTCTGTGTAGAGTTCATCTACCATAATTTTCCCCTTACCGGAACTATTTTGCAGGTTAACTATGCAACGGGTTTTTGTATATCACAATAAGGTTGTTTTGAGTCTTCCTATAGGGGAATCCCCTATATAGAACGTTCAAGGACCAGGAGGTTCATATCTACCTTCTCTTCGGCCGTAACCTCAACTCCGTTCACCCTGCAGGTGTGTATATGGGAGGGGACTTTCAGGTATATTGTTCCCGGGTTGCGGGTATCGGGATGGATTGAGTAGGAAATCCCTTCCCGGGTAACCTGAAAACCGACCACTTCTGAACCGGGCAGCAGCTGCCCGGTTGAACCGGCTACCGCATAGGCGTCGCTGCCGACATGCAGAAAACAGCGGGAGGAGTGGGGAGGGAGCATTATACTGTCGCCGTTCGTAAAGCCCTCGAGGGATGAATAGTAGAGCCCCGGTGCCGGCGACTGCTCTACCGCATGGTTTTCCAGGTTATGGAACAGCACATACTCACGCTCTTCAAGCTGAAAACGGGCCATATGGCAATTGGCCTGCTGGAGCACCAGAGGTCTGAGGGGAAACTGCGACAGATACAGCTGCAGCTCCTCACGGCTGTACTCCATGGGATTATCACTGGTGAATTGAAGTCCGCCATACACCCGGTTCACCAAAAATAGTGTGTACTGCTCTTCGCGGCTCAGTTTATGCCGCTCCGTCCGCAGGATAGAGACATCAGGGTCGCTTACAAAAGCCCGCCCATTCAGTCTGCGACGGCCGATAGTACTTACCAGAGAGTTTACCGTAGAGACCCGTTCCCGATATCCCACCAGCTTTAGTCGGTGGTCCTCCCAGGTCGGAGCTACGTCGGCCCCGATCCGGCAATAGTCCATTCGCCCTGCAGCCGGAGCCAAAGGAACCCCGCAGCCAAGGGTCGCCGCATCTGCGCTTAAGCGGTGGAGCAGTTTCATGGCATCATCCATGATCATACCGCGGCTGCGCCCGGAATGGGGCACCCGAGCCGCCGCGTAGAGAAAATCTAGCTTCAGAAAGCGAAAACCCCATACATCGATTACCCGGTGAAAAACCTCCTGCAGATACTCCCGCACTGCAGGCAGGTATATATCGAGGGCATAAAAACGTCCCCTCCATTGAAAGGGGTTGTAGCCAAGCAGGAGAGGCCCGGCGTTTTCATCCTGCACACACCATTCGGGATGGTTCTGAAAGGTATGAGAATATTCTTCCACAATGAAGGGGGCCAGCCACAATCCGGGAGTAAATCCGGCAGAGGAGATCTCTGTGGCCAAGTCCTGCATCCGGCCGTCAAAACTGTTGTCAGTCTCCAGCCAATCGCCGATTGCCCTTTCCCAGCCGTCGTCAATTTGAAACACCTGGATCGGAATGTCCAGGTGCCGAAAGGCACGCAGGTTTTCGCGTACAATATCCGCAGTAATTGCCGCATAATGCTGATACCAGCTGGTCCAGCCGCCGACAAAGGGAGCGGTACTACGAAGATTCATTGCCTTAAAATAAGTATCAAATACCTCAGCTTCATCTCCGTGAGTTATGAACAGCTGCAGTAGCGGTGCCGACTTGTTCAGCTGCAGGCCCTCACATTCACGCTCAATCCGCAGCACCGAGCGCTCTCGATACCAATAAAAGCGGGTATAGCCCAGCCTCTCCGACAGACTGCCTATAAACAGCAGTTCTTCCGCATTGGAAAAATAGAAATGGGAGTAGCCATGAACATGCCCGGGACTATATTCTGTAAAACTATAGTCACCGTATTTATCAAGGTGATATTTATTGATCCAGGGAATAAAGATGCGCCGCAGCCCCCTCATTCCCTCGTCGCATTTCCACTCCCGGCTCTCCGTCCAGCTTTGAAACCCATTCATGTACACGCGATCTACCTGGTCGTGGGGAATCCAGCGTTCGATGAAAAAACTCTGCAATGTTACAGCCCTACGGGGTTCTCCCCTCAAGCTGAGAACCGAAAAATTGTCTCCTTCAGACCACTCCTTACGCACCCGGATGTCAGTATTCTCGTCCACCCCGTCTTCATGTATAGCTAACTCTTTTAACGCTCCGCTCTCGCTAAGCTGATAGACAAGCCGCCCTTTCCACCCCTTTCGCATACTCTATCTCTGCTCCACTATTCCTGCGAGGGAAGTAAACCTGTCTTCAATTATCTGCAGCTGCTCTTCACACAAGCCCACGTGCTTCTCCGCGGCCGCTTTCTCTAATTTCACGGCCGGCTCAGCCAGGCCGTAAATTCTCAAATTCGTGGCGGTACCCTTAAGCCGATGGGCGTAGGCAACCAGATTCTTCCAATCCTGCTGTGCCAGGCAGCCCTTTAAGGGCTCCACATAATGGGCCCTATCCTGCAAAAACTGCTGCACCAGTTCCAGGATGGTATTCTTGTCGATCAAAAGCGCATCCCGGGCCGCATCGAGGTCCAACCACTCACAGTTGTCGACTGGAGCATCGGAGGTAACATCAAATTTTTTGTTTTCCATCCTCATACCTTTTTTGAATATGTACTATTCTCTTAATATATCCTATTGAATCCCAGAAATCACTGTCAAGGAAAGCACTCCTCAAGGCCCTTGAGCGTTAACTTTATTATACTAAAAATCAGTAATGGAGAAGCACAGAAGACCTTAGTCGCGTGCCCGGTGGCGACGTTTTTGAACCCACATAAGCAATGCTCCGCCGAGGATCATCAAAAAGTTGAGAATTTGACCGGTAGTAAAATTCCATGGAGAAAGAAACAAAGCCTGCGGATATGCCTCTGCAGCCAGCTGGATAGGGTAGCCAATGCCTATATCCGGTTCCCGGAAATACTCAATAATAAAACGCACAAATCCATACCCGATTATGTAAATCCCTAGAAGTTGTCCGTTATATTTTTTGCGTAAACGAAAAATAAACCAGAGCAGCACCCACAGTACAATCCCCTCAAAAAAGGCCTCATACAACTGCGACGGATGGCGGGGCAGCTGAACCATCTGGCCGGACTCGTAGGAGATGCCCACCTGGTCGGCTACCCTGCGGACCCATTCGTTACGGGTAGAAAAGGCGGGGGCCTGGGGAAAAATCATCCCTATAGGGCTGGTGGTAACCCGGCCCCACAACTCGCCGTTGATAAAATTACCAAGCCGGCCGAAGGTGTAACCCAGCGGAATACCGGCTACTGCCAAATCGGTAATCCGCAGAAAGTTGAACTTTTTTATCCGGCAGTACGTGTATCCGCCGATGACCGCACCAATTAAACCGCCATGATAACTCATCCCCTGCAAACCCACCAAGTTCATCTGTTCATCAAAGGGCCAGAAAACCATCCACGGCTTTTGCAGATAGTATCCGGTTGGATCGTACACTATAGTGGCAAAAACCCGAGCCCCTAACAGCAAGCCCAGGATAGTCCAGAAAAAGAGGTTCATTGTATCATCATCGCTTATCTCCAGGGTATCCCGCTTCACTTGATAACGGAACAATGCATAAGTGATGCCGAATGCAACCAGATACATCACCCCGTACCAGTGAAAGGGCAGCCCCGGAATAATTACCGGGCTAATCCATTCGGGGTATTGTATATATGCGGGCATATCTCACTCCTTTTTCTCATTCGCTGCAACTACCTAGGCGTCCGTCTTTCTGATTAAACTCGATGCTGATATTTTTTTCAGGCTTTAAGGCTTCATAAAAGCGGCCGTGGCTTTCGATTACCACCCCGGGATACAGGGTACCGCGAATTACTATCTTTGAACTGAAATGCTCCTCGTAGCGCTCCCGCAGGGTAAACAGACGCATGCTTCGCTTTTCTATCATTTTCAGACTCTTCAGCTTCTCCTGACGTATCTTCTCCAGCTGTCTGCGCTGCCCCTGCTCCTCATGCCGCTTCATCTCCATGTCCAGGGAGGTGACCCTCTGCTTCAGATTCTCTATCTCTTTTTCGTGCTGTTCGATTTGATCGGCCACCAGGTAATCCTGCCCAAAGGAGATAACCGTGTGAGTTTCCTTATCGTTTCCTATATTCTGAACCTCAAGCCCGTGTTTCGAGAAGGTCTTTCCACCGATCAAGCTGCCCTTCTCGGTCGTCAGACGCAAGACTCCATTACATTTCACCTGACAGCGCAAACAATTGTTGCGCAGCCGAATGTCGCCTACCGACAGAAGAGTTCCCTCCTCTACAAACATCGCCTCAATATCTTGCTTTGCCCGGATAACCGCCTTATTGCCGCCGATAATTCCCTGGGCAACCTTGATTGAATTGCCCGCAGACAGCAAGGCCCCCTCCACAGTTCCGGCAACCAGAATATCGCCGCCGGCCATCACAAAAAAACCACGCTGCACGTTGCCGGCAATCTCTACCGTGCCGGGAAACTTTATATTTCCGCAGTGCATATCCACATTCCCTTTTACCCGATGATGGACATGCACCCCAATGCTTTTTCCGTCATATTCCAATTCGCCGCTTTTTTCAGCATACAGCAGTACAGTACCGTCGTCTTTTTCTTCACGGCGGATATTGTCGCCCACTTGAATTTCAACTCCCTCCCTGCCCTTGGCCTGAACCTCCTCACCACACACATTCCAACCGGCCTGCATACCTGCTCCGGCCGGCGGAACCTCTGCGATCAACTGGTTTTCCTCTACCGCAGTAATATCGTCATGCGACCGAAAATCGGCCTGCCCGGTTTTATCAATTTTTACCTGCTCACCACTGGCAAGCTGTACATGGAATTTTATTTTACCGGTATTCTTACTTTCGACCGGAGGGTTCCCCTCGGCAATTTCTCGGTTCTCTACCCCTTGCCCCTGTTTTGCCTCCAGAATCGCATCGCTGAGAGCAGAGCTGTCGATGCCCTTCACCACCTTGTGTTCCTCCAGCTTCTCGCTGACCCTGTTGATCGTCAGGGGAGGGGCAAAACCGCGGGCCTCTTCTAAAGAGATGAAGGCGGCCATCTTGTCCGGAGCAAGCTCCACCTCTATTTTCGCCTCGCGGTAGGGGCGAACTCGAAGCATCACACTCTGTTCACCGTCAACTACGTCAAGAATACCGGTTTCCTGGGCTACCAGCTGATCATCCTTCAGCAGCACATTTTCCTGCAGCGACATGGGAGGGTCATTCCCCGGAAGTCCGGGCAAAACCTTGCCGTAAATATCGACCCCCTCCTCACCGGTATCGGTAGAGGTGATCTCCGCCACGATATTGCCGTTCTTTACATAGGCCATCCGTGAGACCACCGTCAGGGGGTAGTCGCTCAAACTCGGAATAAGCTCCGCTGCGGAGCCGGCAGCCTCATCTGAAGGCTCCGCGGCAGGGTCGGGAGCAGCCTCGGCAGCGAGCTCATTCAGAAGGCTCGTCAGAATGCTCGTTAGAATGCTCATTAGAAGGCTCGGCCGTTTCCTGCAGCAGGGTATCCTGCTGCCGGGTCTCACGCTCATCATCACTCATAAAGCGGCAGCTGAACTCCAGACTGCGGTCAGAGCCTCGGGTCGGGGCTTGCCCCTCGACCAGCACATACTCTTCCAGCTTCAGTTGACGGCTGCGATAAAAAGAGACGAGATCCTCTTTAATTTTATCAAAGTCCATCCCCTTAAAGCCGCTTTTTTTTATGGCAGCTCCAATTTCCTTCAGCACCAGAGGCTTCCCATGTCCGCTGCCCTTCTCTGCGGACAAGAAGCCCTTTAGATGGTCCGAACTTGCCTCCACCTTGAACCAGCCGTCCCGGTCTTTCGTGATAGGTACATCCTTGAGGGGCTTCTGCCGCTGAACAGACACTGTTATCATTTGAGTGATCTTTTGGGCCGAAACCAACTCCTCATCACTGAACTGTTTCTGTTTTGCCGCCGCCACTATCTGCTCGGCCTTCGGCGGCCGGGCGTCTTTCTTCCCCGGAGAGAACTGCAGCAGACAGGTGGCCTGATCCTTAGAGACGGTCATTTCCCATTTGTGATGCTGAAATGGCAAGACCTCTACCCAATTTTTTCCACGCCGTACAAACCCGGAATGGCTTGCATACAAAGCTTCGGCAGTTTCCTTTACCCCCCGTCCGGGGTACACTTTATCAGTGGATGTCTCCGGGATAGGAAGGGGTTTTCCGTAGACCGAGCGGCCAAGAACTCCCTCGCCCTCATTGTGGATTTCAGCAATAAGCGCCTCGGCCTCTGCCCAACCGGTTTCAATTACCTGGTGATCCACCTGGACCGGCTCTTCCGTCACACGGGTTTCCCACTTTTTCACGGTCTCCTGCTTCGGCTTACCAAAGGGAAGGTTGCTTTTTTTCTGTACCTGTTTTTCTACCTGAACCCGCTCATGCTTTTTTGTAGTAATATGCGGTTCAGAGGCCTTCTGGAGAATCCAGTCAGCATCCTGCTGCAGCTCTTCGGGCACCGGCTGCAGCTTCCAAATGTATTCTGGAGACGCGGGGGGCCGGGGTGGAGTACCTTGGGCTATAACCTGAGTGACTGTCTCCTCACTCGCATGGTCAAACTGCTCAACAGCGGAAGCGAGGGCCTCTTCGTTGACCCCTTCCACAATCCCCTTTTCTTCAAGCAGCTTCTTTATCTTCGGAAGGTTCCACACTTTTCCATGGGAATCCGCCTTGAAGACAATGGTCGCGGTGAGGTGAGCTTGATCAACTGTAATTTTAAGGCGGCCTTTTGTTTCCATAGCATCTACACTTTAAATCCCTGCTTGAATCCCTGCTCCGCGGCCTTCATCAACCTGCTTTTCAGGAGCTGGTTCTCCTTTTTCAACGCACCGACCTCGTACTGCTGAGCACGAATAGTATCAATAAGATCTCCGCGGGTAAGGGCCCCGCTGTGCAGTAAGTTCTCAAGATCCTGAACCTTGGCATCAAAGTCAACTTCCGCTTCCATCTCCGCAGTTTCATAGGACTGCTCGAGGTTATTAAAATTCAACAAGCCCGACTGTTCCTCTTCTTTATGCTGAATTATTTTGTCGGCCATACGGTACACCGCCTGGCTTAGTACCGAGGCCGGCTTATACGCGACTATCGGAAGCCGGGAGCTCAAGGCGATCTCCTGGAGATGATCGTAATAAATGACCCCCAAATGCTCCATATCGATTCCCAGATATTCACGGCAGGAACGGCGAATCTTTTCCGCCTTCCTGGCATCCTTCGGATCTTCAAGCATGTTCATCACCAGCATCGGTCGAAAACTGCGCATGGTTTCTTGAAACTGCTCGTAGCTCTGCGGATCTTCCCGTGAGATCTTCTCCAGCAAGCGAGGGATATAGACACGCTGCAGCTGATTGCCTTCCTTACGGAAGCTGTCCAGATACGCAGCGGCTGCAGAGCCTTTTTTGAAGGAGTTTCCCATAACCCGGAACACCGTGTTTTTCAGAAAAAGATAGGCGTTTAGCGTGGCGGTAAGGGTTGGAGTGGTTACCAGCATGCCCCGGGAAGAGGTAAGAAAGAAATCAAGGGTGTTGAAGTTGGTTCCGGCCCCCAGGTCAGCTATCAGGTAATCGGCATCGACACCATACAGACGGCGGATCAGTTTGGCCTTTTGGCCGCTCTTCAGATTTGCCATGCCGGGTATCTCAGCATCTCCCGGGATAAAACGCAGGTTCTCATACTCAGTGGGCAGGATTATATCATCGAATTTGAGCTTGGAATCCAGCAGGAAGGTTCCGATCCCGGTACGCACCCCGCTCTGCCCCAGAGTTAGATGCAGATTACTGGCTCCCAGATCAAGGTCGGCGAGAACAACCTGCTTTCCGTAACTTGCCAATGCAACCGCCAGATTAGTAGCTACCAGGGTCTTTCCCACCCCTCCCTTGCCGCTGGCGATTGGTATTATCTGCATCTACTACTCCTCGAAATTGTTTTCTACTTCAGTAATATCTACCGGCACAGTTTTAGATCTAGTGATTTTAGATCTAGGGAAAAGCGGTTTATATTTGACCAAACCTACCGCCGTAATCAAATCAACTACAGTTATCAGTACTAACAAGGGCATCAGATTCGCAAAAAGTGCAGCCACGCCCCCCATTCTCACCGAAGAGCTGAGATAGTTAAGTAGAACCGGGATGATACCCAGCTCATACAGCAGAAACAGGAGCCCAGCTGCCACTTGCAACAGCTTGGCCACCCCCACCACCCGGGCTACCACCCAGAAGCGCTGGGGCCGAACAGCCGGGAGAGCGGTGCCTATCAGAAAGGCAAAAGAGTATGACAACAGCCAAAAGAAAAAGAACCGGTACTCCATGGACTGTAGTGGGTTTAGATACATATGCAGAAGCTGTACCAGTAACACATACCTGGCAACCTCCCATATAAATGCTATTGAGGGAATAATACGGTGTCTCATCTACAGCAAAGTGTACGCAGAGTAAAGACACAGGTCAATAGTGGTTAATGGTTCAAACCATGGGGGATGCAATTTTTCACACGCCCCGTGCGAGTAAGGGCGATTACATCCACACATATTTGGGCCAGTACATCCCGTCGAACTTATCCAGGGTTCCGGTCATCCGAGCCCACACCATCAGTTGCGACCAGTTGAGCTTTACATGGGTGTAGAACTTGCGCATGGTAAAGATACCCCGCAGCCCTCTCGCGATTTTACCCCGAGGCACCCCGGCCACCTCGGCATGGGAGAAGTTCTGAAGAAATGGATCTCCGATGCGAAAAGGCTTAAAATAATTCTGATACAGCTGGTAGACGGCCATGCGCTCAAGACAGTTATTCACATTCTGAGAGAAACGCACCGTCTCGCGCACATGATTTGCATTATCCTTCCTGAATTGCCTGTCCAGATAGTTGACAGAAAAAAGTGGATTGTCAATGGTGCGTTCGAGCTGTGAAGAGATTCTCACATGCTCAAACCTCCCCTCACTTTTTAGGCTCTGCAGCACATCCGAGCCCATGACCAATCTTTGATACTCTAACTTCTCATCGCTGTAGAGGCAGGTAAACCACCGCTTCTGCGCGTATTGTTCGACCAGATCGACAATCTGCAGGAAAGACTGACTGATGGATATCCTCTTGCGGATGTAGTGCCTCTCCCGCTGGTCACGCTCGTCCTTCTGCAGCTCGGTCATCTTTCCCTTGCGCCGCAAATGGGCATAGTCGAAGGTGATAAAGAACTGTGAACGCTTGCCGGCCAGGATGTGAATGTTATTCGGCTGGTACTGATCGCTGACAAAGCTCTCGAACCCGTCGGTGACCAGATCCTCACAGGGAACATAGTCCTGCAGGACATCGGCCTGCAGCGCAATGGCCTGACGGGCGAGACGGCCTAAGCGGTTGATGATCGCCTGGTGGCTGACCTCCATTATACGGGCGGTTTTACGCACTCCTCCGCAGTTGGTCATATGATCGAAAATCACCTGATAGTCGAGCTTTCTCTTTACATAATAATCCAGGCGAAAGGTTTGCTCACTGAAACCTCCTCCGCAGCCGAGGCATTTGAAGCGGGTGACCGTCCCATGGGCCAGGGTCTCGTAGCTGCCATTGATGTGGTACCAGCGCCCATGGTCTGGGGGCTTTGTGTGATATTCACATTCGGGATGGGGACAAAATGGGGGGATAAGCATTGGCAGGCCTCCTCTAAAATAAAGTGTGGGTACACTCTAATAGAGAGGCTAAGTCGCCTCCCTGCTTCAATTCCCCATGGTTTGAACCATTAATTAACTTGACAAATGAGGCGAAACCTAGAAAATAAAGAATTAGAGAGGTTCAAATGAAAAACGGCGACAAACTCACCTGGATAGGGACAGCATGTGCGGTATTTGTATTCGGGCTGGTGGTAGCCTTCACCCCCCGAGTAGAAGCCGAACAGTCCGATCAGGCTACGCAGCAGTATATTGACCGCATTCAATACGCATTTAATTTTATTCTGCAGAATTATGTTGAAGAAATTCCCCCCGAGCAGCTTTATGAGGGGGCAATGGAGGGGCTGTTTGAAAGTCTGGACGACCCCTACTCTTATTATCTGACCGCAAGTGATATGGAGGACCTCACCGACACTACCACCGGTAAATTCGGCGGGGTGGGTCTGTATATCAGCAAGCCTGCTGAGGCCGAAAGTGACCCACAGGCTGATAACGGAAGGGATGCCTTCATCAAGGTGGTTGCTCCAATTGAGGATACCCCTGCCTACCGGGCGGGCATCCACGCCGGGGACTACATCACAAAAATCGAGGACGAGTCTACCAAGAAACTCACCGTAGACGATGTGGTCGACCGCTTGAGGGGTGAACCCGGCAGTACCGTTACCGTGACCATCCTGCGGGGCAAGGACATTACCTTCGATGTGGATATCACCCGCGCCATCATAGAGATTCCTACAGTCAAACATTCCATGATCCATGATACTATCGGATACATCCGTATTATTCAGTTTACCCCTTATACCGACGACCGTGTCCAAGAGGCGCTGCGCGAGTTTAAGCAGCAGAATTACTCAAAACTTATCATAGATGTGCGTCAGAATCCCGGCGGCCTGCTAACCTCGGTTACCGACACCGTCGATCTGATTCAATCGGAGGGAACCATTGTAAGTACCCGTTCCCGGATAGCCCAGGAAAACGAAGTGTTCAACGCAGATCCTGCTCGCGAGGTAGCCCCCGATATACCCATCGTGGTGCTGATAGACCAGGGGTCCGCTTCTGCCTCGGAAATTTTGGCCGGAGCGCTGAAAGATACCGGACGGGGGGTGCTGATAGGTCAAACCAGTTTTGGAAAAGGGTCGGTACAGAAAATCATTCCCTTTGGTCGCAGCGGTTTCAAACTGACTATCTCCCGCTATTATACCCCCAGCGGGGTGAATATCGACAAGGTGGGGATCGACCCGGACGTTGAGGTCAAGGAACCGGAGCTTACCGAAGAGGACAACGACGATCTGAAACAGATTTTCGAGAAACGGCTGCTTTCCAAGTTTGTTGATGAGAACCCGGAAGCCTCGGAAAGCGAAAAAGAGGCCTTTGTGGAGCGGCTGCGAAGTGAATACAATATAAAAATAGAAGAGCGGGTACTGCGCAGGCTGCTGCGAAACGAGTTTCAGCGGCGTATGGATTTTCCGCCGGTGTACGACCTCGAATACGACCAGCCCCTGCAGAAAGCCGTAGAGATGCTGGAAGAGGGCAGTATCTCTGAGATGATAGACGAGGCCCGAAAAAACGCTCCCGCCGGCGGCTCAGCTGCCGAGGGGGCGATCAACTTCGATCTGTTCGATTTTCCCGCAACAGGAACAGAGAGAAAGGAGAAGCCTAAGCCATGACCCACACTACCCTCACGATACGAACCGGAGCTCATACCGAGCTTAACGACATCAGCTCTCAGGTGGCCAAGGCGGTACGCGACAGCGGAGTTCAAGAGGGCCGCTGCAGCGTGTACATACCGCACACCACCTGTGGGGTAACCATCAATGAAAACGCCGACCCCTCGGTAAAAAAGGACATTCTAAAAGAGCTGAATAAGGTTATCCCTCTGGATGACGGGTATTCCCACATGGAGGGCAATTCCGCCGCTCACATCAAATCTTCGCTAATGGGCTTTAGTGTCACTATTCCGGTCAGTGGTGGACGGATGATGCTGGGCACCTGGCAGGGGGTCTACCTCTGCGAGTTCGACGGCCCCCGCAGCCGCAAGGCCATTGTTTCGGTTGGCGATTAGGCATAAAGGTGCGCCGTTATCTGCTGCCCCCGGAAGCTGCCGTTGACGACCCGCCTTCCAGGCTTGTTCTGGAGGGGGAGGAGTTCCACTACCTTGCCCATGTGCTGCGCTATGGAACCGGCAGCCGTTTTGAGGCAATCGACCGCAGGGGACGTCGATATCAGGCAGAAATAACCGCATGCATGCCCCGCTCGCTGGAACTTGAACTGGAACTCCAGCCAGGGCTCACATCGGAGCCGGAAGTGGAACCCGAACCGGCTGCAACCCCGGCCCCGGGGCCGGGAGTGGGGCTCACATCGGAGCCGGGTGGAGTGAGGCTGCAGCCGGGGTTCCAGCCCACCTACTATCTGTACCAGGCACTGCTGAAGGGTAAAAAGATGGATGCTGTTATTCGGCAGGCGGCGGCGGCCGGAGTTGAACACATTATCCCCTTGGAAACAGAGCGGACCGTGGCCAAGCTGGAGCAGGGGCGGGAACAGAAAAAATATGCCCGCTGGGAGGCTCTGGTGAAAGAGGCGGTACAGCAGAGCGGCAGCAAGGTCATTCCCCAAATTCATCCAACCGCGCCGCTGCGGGATGTGAAAAAAAAGTGCCCAGCTACAACTTTAAGACTCATTTTTCATGAGGTACCCCTTGAAAAGGCTTCACTTCACAGGTATCTTTCCAGTTGCCCGCAACAGGTAGCACTTTTTATAGGTCCGGAGGGGGGCTTTTCGCCGGATGAGCTTGCGCTGCTGCACAGTTACGACTGCCGACCGGTGCATCTGCCCACCAATGTACTCCGGGCTGAGACTGCCGCCATTTATGCGATCGGGGCTATTCAAACAATTGTAGGGGAGAGGGAGCAGTGGAAACACGTACCCCAATTTCCGGAAACGACGGACACAGCCGCATCTCAGTAATCGGTGTACCCGTCGATGTACTTCCGGAAAAGGATATTGAAGAGACAGTACGAAACTATCTCGATGAGCAGGGAAAGCATCAAATTGTGTTCCTGACTCTATGGGATTTACTCCGAGCCCGCGGGAACAGCGACTTTGCCAGCACGGTGCGTGAGGCCGGATTAGTTATTCCAACTTCAAAAAGCATTCAAAAGGCAGCCCGTTTTCTGAAAACAAGGGAGCCGGTTCGTTATATGCCTTTTGCATTTGTAATCCGCCTGCTGGGGGTACTGGAAAAGCACGGAAAAAGTGTGTATCTGGTTGGGCTTCGACCCGAGGCCCTGCACATCGCATCGGGGAACCTGCGGGACAGCTTTCCCGGCCTGCAGATAGTAGGGCGCTATGCCGGTTATTTCTCGGATGAGCGGGAGGAGGATGTAGTGACGGCCATCAAAAAGGCCGGTCCTTCCCTGGTGCTGGCCGGCCCCGGTGTGAAAAATGGAAGGTTATGGTTCCGTAAGCACCGAAAAGAGATGCCGGTTGGCCTGTCTCTATGGTGCGGTGAGTGTTTTGACATTTTCAGCGGCAAACGGGAAAAACCGGCGGAAAAGAGCTGGAACCGCGGAACCTATTGGGTGCGGGATCTCATCCGACGGCCATGGACTATTTTACGGGTATTCTATTACAGTTATTTCCTACTGCTGCTGTTGTTTTATCGGATAAAAAGCTCCTGAGGGGCCCCTTCAGCATTGAGAGCCTGAGAGCCTGAGAGCCTGCGGGCCTGAGGGCTGAGGCTCTACGGCGGGGATTACAGTTCGTACAATTTTAAATATTCATACAGTTCTTTGAAGCGGTCTTCCATCGACCCGGCCACCGCACGCCCAATTGCCCGGCGCAGGCCCGGCAGCAGCAGAAACAGTCCCAGCACATCGCCGACAAAGCCGGGAGTAATTAGCAGGACCGCAGCTACCAGCAATCCGGCCATTTCAAAAAACTCGATCCCCGGATAGTAGCCGTCTTTGATCCGTCCGTGCATAGTATCAAGCACAGCCCGGATTATCCAAAAAGTGAATAACAGCCCAAGAAGGCCGGTTGCAGTAACCAGCACCAACAGCACATACTTTGGCACAAGCTCCACCAACTGCAGCAGCACATACATATCCGCTATCGGTATGAGTGAGAGCAGCAGGATTATATAGAGCAGCCGTAAAATAAAGCCACTGTCTAAAAAGCGCATTAATGAACGAATTTCTAACATACCTATAAAAATATCACAGAGATTACGCAGACACAAGTATGCCTCCCGGATAGTGCAATGCACTATTCAAACTGAGGAGTGCTGTCCCGGGTATTACTACCGGCGAGAATTTTCGCCGACAAACTCTCCAAATGAATATTCACCTTGCAGATTATATCTCCTACTATAGGAATATATAAAAAAAAGGGAAAGCGAGTGTCCAAAATTTTGTATGTTGATGCTCATGCCCCGAGCCATGAGTTGCTGCGAAATACCTTTCCATACCTCACTATTTATTCTGCCTATTCAATTAGTGAGGGTCTTACTACAATCGGCAGCATAAAACCCGACCTTATTCTTACCGAAATCGATTTTCCCGGCGAGAAGGGGTTCTCACTGTTAGAGCAGCTGGTCCAGCACTCCCCGCGGCGGCCGGTGGTGGTTTTAAGTACGCTGGACTCCACCCCAAATGTGGTGCGGGCCCTGCATATTGGAGCAGAACACTTTTTCTCCAAACCCTTCGTTCCTGGACAGCTGTGCCGGCATGTTCACGAGCTGCTGGCTCTGATGTATCCTCTGCAGCAGCAGATACCGAAGGAGGAAAACGGGAACGATATCTCCAGCCCTCTGGATGCGCTTACGGGCTGTTCCGAGGCCCTGTTTCAGCTTAAACACTCGCTGCGTCTGTTTGCTGCGGCGGATGCGCCGGTTTTGATCACCGGTGAAAGCGGGAGCGGGAAAGAGCTGGTTGCCCAGACCCTGCATAAACTCTCTCCCCGCTGTAATGGCCCTTATAAAACGGTGCATTGCGGGGCAATTCCTATGAGCCTGCTGGAAGCAGAGCTCTACGGTTGCGAGCCGGGTGCCTTCACCGGGTCGATCCGGCGGCCGGGCCATTTCGAGCAGGCCCATCAGGGAAGTCTGTTTCTCGATGAAATTGCCGAGATGTCCCCCGCCGGACAGATGAAACTGCTGCGTATTATTGAAGCGCAGCAGGTGACCAGAATCGGAGGAAGGCGCCCCATTCCTATCAGTGTAAGGATTATATGTGCAACGAATCGGGATATAACCGAGCTTGTATCGCAGGGGAGCTTCCGGGCCGATCTTTATTTCAGGATTCACACGCTGCCGATCAACCTGCCGCCGCTAAGAGCCAGAAAAGAGGATATTGCCCCCCTGTCGCTGCAATTTTTACGACAGCAGCAGAGCTGCCTGGAAAACCCTATTTCCTACTCCGCCTTGATAAAACTCACCCAATACGACTGGCCGGGAAATGTAAGGGAGTTGCGGAACACCCTGCAGTTAGCCATGGTCCTGTCCCGGGGAGAAGTAATTCAGGCAGAACACATTCGAGTGGCTTATTAAGCTTATTATTAAGCTTATTATTAAGCTTATTGAATAACCCTTACTTCAACTGCCTGGAGGACAGGAAAACGGTTGCCCTGCTGGTCCTGGCCATAGCCAAGGTAGCGGCCTATCAGCAGCACATGGGAGTGCAGGGGGATCTCGTTGGCTGAGGTCTCACGGCTGCGGGGTTTGGGTACTGTTCCATAAAACTTCGGCCCCCGCAGCTGGGCATAGCAGCGGTACAGCTGCAGCTCTTCGCCATCTACCCACTCTCCGGAAGATAGTTCCAGAATGCCCAGATAATCCTGTTCATCCTCATTCACCAGCTGGCGGGAGGAGACAATTCCATTGATCATAAGGTACCGGTCTTTGGGGATTGCCTCTGTATCACCGGCCACCACTTGTGCTGCCAGGCGATCCAAGGTTAAATCGAAGGCCACTACCTCTTCAAACATGGGCAGCACCGGCGGCGCCTGTTCAGACTGCTCCTGTGCCGTCAAGACCGCCGGCACACACGAGAGAAAAACCGTCAACATAATACCCATAAAACTTGAAAATACGATATCGGACCGCATAAAGTACCTCTTTTCACATCAGCAATCATACTGATTGTATGGCTTTATCATGGAGCGGTCAAGTTTAGGAGAAATCTATTTGATTTTTTACGAATTAATGTCGATATCTCTAGAGTAAATGTAGTGGAAAAGTGGAACACTGCAGCGGGTAATCAGACTAACTTATTTATACGGAGTAAAAATAAAGAGCGGAGAACTGACCACTTTTTCAGGAGAAAGGTTTGACAAAATATGATTACCTGAATAAGATTGTAGTGACCGTGAGAAAGTATCGTACGATAGAGAGGTTTCATGAATAACAACGATATAGTAGAAGGCTTTGACGATGAAAAAGACGATAGCCTTAAAATACGTCTTGAAAAAATCGATAAAGTTGAAGGCTGCCTCGTATTGTATCTGACCGGATACATCGATACCTATAACTCAAATTTCTTTCAGAAGAGAGTCAGTAAAGCTGTCGAGAACGGATTCTCCCGGCTTATCTTTAACTGTGCGGGGCTCAACTACGTGTCCAGTACAGGAATCGGCTCGTTTACGGCATTCCTGAAGGCTGTAAAACCGCGGGGCGGAGACATCGTTCTTCTGGACATTCAGCCAAAAGTGTACGAAGTATTCCAGCTGCTGGGGTTCTCTCAATTCTTTAACATAAAAGATAACCTGCAAGAAGCTATAGAGTTCTTCAACTCCGCCGGAAAAACCGGTTCGACAGATGTCTTTCCTAAAATATTCAAATGCCCTATCTGTTCAAAAAAGCTGAAGGCTACGAAACCCGGGCGTTTCCGCTGCAGCGAATGCAAAACCATTTTAGCGATCGACAATTCCGGACAGGTCTTTCTAGGTTAGCATTCGTACCCATTTCAGTAAGGGGAGAGTGCATTTATGAACAAAATTGAAGGCTACCTCATCAATCTCGGTTTGACCTACGCAGAAATTAGTGAAAATACCTGGATGCTCAACGATCCGCAAAGCGGGCTTGAACAAGTGGTGATAGCGGTAAATGAACCACTGGTCATTGTGCGGGTGAAGGTAATGAACGTTCCCCAGACTAATCGTGAAGCGTTTTTCCTTAAACTCCTGCAGCTAAACGGTTCAGATCTCATCCATGGGGCCTATGCAGTAGTTGAAAACGACGTTATTTTAATAGATACATTAAACTACGAAACTATGGATTTAGAAGACTTCCAGGCTACTCTTGATGCAATGAGTCTTGCTCTCACCGAGCATTACTCGCTGCTCTCCAGCTTCCGAACACCATAGTAGTATACAGAGGAATAAGCATGGGATTTTTTGAAAGATTCAGGCGCATGATAAAAAGCAACCTCAACCAGATGATCAGTCGGGCGGAGGATCCGGAAAAAATGCTGAATCAGCTGATCATCGATATGAACCAGCAGCTGATTGAGTCGAAAAAGAGTGTGGCCTCGGCCATCGCCGACGAAAAGAAGCTTGAGCGGCTAATGAACAACGCCCTTGCCCAGTCCCGCGAATGGGAGGAGAAGGCCCGTACCGCCGTAAAAGCCGGCAAGGACGATCTGGCAAAACAGGCCCTGGTTCGCAAGCAGGAATTTGACTCACAGGCCCAGCAGTACCGCGAGCAGTACGATTCACAGCATGAGTCGGTTGAAAAACTAAAACAAGCCCTGCGGCAGCTGCAGCAGAAGATAGAAGAGGCCCAGCGAAAGAAGAACTTGCTGATTGCCCGCTCGAAGCGGGCCGATACACAGCGACAAATTCAAGATACCATTGGAAACCTCGGCAATAACTCAGCCTTCGAAGCCTTCGACCGCCTGACCCAGGACATCGAAGATAAGGAGGCACGAAACGCCGCCATCGAAGAGATGGAATCTACCAGTTCAACCGACGAGCTGGAAGAGGAGTTTGCCAAGCTTGAAAACTCCGATTCATCCGCCGATTTGATGCTGGAAGACCTTAAACAGCGCATCCAGGATGAAGAGGGCAAAAAAAGCTAGGTGAGCGGTGCATGCAGCCCCTTTCACAGTGTTATCAACATTGTATACGATAACGCATTACGGGGTGCCGAAGCTTTACCCATTCCCACAGATACCTTTCCCGCTTTTCTACACCCCAAGGTAGAAATTTGCTTTTCCCGGAATCCGCTTAGCACCGAGCATATCGACTTGTACCTTGTGCCGGCGGTTACCCTGCCCATCCACCGGAAATTTCAAAGCCCCCAGCCTTGCAGCGCAGCGCCGGTGATAGCCTACGGGCCGGAGAAGCTGCTGCCCCTGGCCTTTGACTGCGGCTGCTGTGACTATCTGCGCAGTCCCTGGGCCTTGAACGAACTGAGGGCCCGTGCGCTGCGTGCCCTTCCTCCGCGGCAGCTTGAGTTTGAGTGGGGAACCATTTCTCTGGAGAGGGAGCTGCAGGGAGAGGTTCTCCGTCTGCGTGAGCCCGCGGCAGCCCGCCCGGCCCAGCTTACACTCAGTGCACCGGAGGCGGCGATCCTGCGACTGCTGATATTGCAGTCCGGAAACCCCGTCTCCAGGCAATGCCTTCAAGCCGGGCTGCAGAGGCTACAGAGGCAGCCTGAAAAAAATTCGCCCCCTGCCGGTCACACATCCAGCCGTACCACCATTCGTACCGCCAGTCGGGCTGTGGATGTGCATATTTCCACTTTACGAAAAAAGTTTAACCTGTTGTCGGGGAAGGCATTGCAGCCCCATCCAATTCGAAGCATATACGGCTATGGCTACGTGCTTATTCACAAGTAATACACAGCATCTTCTAGTTGTGGATAACTTGTGAGAAAAATTTGATAAGATTTTTGTGTCACTGTTATTATATCACTGTTTTATATTACAAAATAGTCAGGAATTAAAGGCGTTGTTTCGAAGGAGGTTATCTCTATTTTACAGAATGAATTAACAACTTATTGTCTAGCAGTGAGGGTAAATAATGACCCACTCTGCATTTTTATTTACTCACAAGACTCAAAAAACTCTAAGGGTTGACACCCAACAGCCTGTGGATAACTTGTGCAGTACATTGTAAAATCCCTTTAAACAGTTTCACTGTTTAGAGTTGCGAGGTATCTAGGTTCGTGTTACTATAAGGCACCTAAAAAAGGATAAATCTGTGAAAAAAGCTGTAGTGCTTTCTGCGGCATACGTCGGTATTTATATCATCAGCCTCCTCCTCATATCCGGGGTGATCCTTATTTTTATTTGGATAAGTAATTACTCACCGGAATACCAGTCAATGCACTTTTTTGAGCCGGCTTCGCAGGCCCTGCTTGCTGCAATTGCACCGGCGGTTGCACTTTCGTTGATGTTGGTATTGCTGCTGCGCACTCGAACACCCGCCCGCTCCCGCGATCCCCTAGGGGGTCTTATTGTGACTCTAGTGGCGATAGCACTGTATATGGGCACCGCCCTGCTGGTACTGCAGTTTTTCCAACCCGGCGCATCGACTGAGGTCCGGCACACTCCTTTTTTCCAGCAGCGACTGGTGCACATTGAACAGGATCTACTGTATACCGGTCAGATTCAGGTGTCCGAGGGCGACGAAGTGTCCATTGCTCCTCTGCTTAAAATAGATATGGATAAAACCCAGGCTCCCCGGATTACCTATTTCCAAAAAGCCCAGGCTGATCCTACCCGGCGGCGTATTACAGCCCCCGACGGAGAGACGATTCTCGAATACAGCCCAAGAACCACTCCCTTCTACGCCTTTGTAGAGCCGCCGGCATCCTTGCAGCGGATCTCTCGGGAAGTCGAGGGCATCGCCCAGGTAATTCGACGGAGCACTGCAAAGGGATGGATATTTTTGCTGCTGATAACCGCCGGCCATGTGCTGTTTTTAACCGGCAGCTGGTCCATTATACGCAGCAGCCGCTGGCCCCTGTTAAACGCGCTGATTGCCCTGATTGTATTCAGAGGGTTTTTCTTCCTTGATACGGCCTTTCATAGCGGAGTGTTCGCTGAAGCCCTGCAGGTACTCTCGCTTGGGGAGTACAGTTTTTTGGCGGCCCCCGCCGCCTTCCTTCTGTTAGGCCTGCTGGGTATCTTATGGGGAGTAGTCCATGAATAAATTTGCCCGTCGCAGTTTTGTCTTTTTTATGGGAGCATTCCTGCTGGGCTACCTGTTTTTCTTTCTCCTTCAGCTGCAGCAGTATCCCGAAGAGTCGCTGCTGTACTTTTACAAGGTGCCCTGGATTTTCGAAGAAGCCCTGCGAATGCTGATTGAATACTTTCCGGTCCTGGCCATCAGCGCCGTCCTGCTGGCCTTTGCTACTATTCCCGGCACACATGCCGAACTTATAGGCGGCACCGGAGTTATATCAAGCTCAGTAAGCCGGACAATTATTCTGTTTCTTATTTTTACCCTTTTGTATTCAATCCTCAGCGTCGGTCTCCTGCCGGTGCTCTACGAACACCGTCACAACCGTCTCTACCAAAGCAGGCTGGCCCGCAGTTATCTTCAACAAGCTGAAGCTGCCGAACAGCAGGATGAACTGGAGGCCGCCTATCTCCTCTACCGGGACTATCTGGAGATCGATGAGGATAATCGGGCAATAAAGGATAAGGTAAATTATTTAGAAGGACAGGTGAGCCTTCAGGAGGCCGCAGAGCGGCAGCAGGTAAGGGAGGAGGAGCCCCGCCGGAGCCTGCGCCATGACAACTACCGGGATATGAGTGCCAACGAGCTTGTGACTCAGGCGCGGCAGGCTTTAGAACAGGATGATCCGTTTACCGCCCACTATATGGCCCTGCTTGCCCAGCGGGTGGCGGAACGTGAAAACAAAACCCGGGAGGACGCCAAACGTTTAGCTGCAAAGGCATGGGAGCAGATAGCCTCGCTGGAACCAAGCCGTGAAGAGCAGACGGCCCACCGCCTCTACAGCCGCAAACTCAGCGGCTACCAGGCCTTTACCCGTGAGCAGCCCATTAAGGCCTATTACATTTTTACTAGCCTGATTGAGGAGAACCCCGGGGACCCGGATGTGAAAGAATATTACCAGAGAAGCCGGCAGCAGGCAGAGCAGGTCTCCTATTTTATAGACGAAGCGGAGATGTTGAAGTCTAATCCCGGTACCCGGAAAATTGTGTACCTGGATGATGAGAGAGAACTGCTGTTTTTTGAAAAACTTGTTATTGAAAGCGGCCGGATATGGGCATATGGTATTGAACTGCTGAAGTTCTCTCCCGCGGGCATGCAGGAGCATATCAGTGCCCCCTACGGAAAGTTTTCTGGGGACACCATAATACTGCAGGGCATTGACCGGCAGAAAGAGGGCCGGAGTATCCAGCCTACGGTACACAGCTCTTCGGAAGAGGAATACCTTCGCACCAGCATACGCATTACCCCCTCTATTCCGCAGCTGCTGCGTTTAAGCCGGGAACAGGCCTTCCTCAACCGCCTGACCCTCCCGGACCTGTTGGTGCTGCAGCCGGTGATAAGCGAGTACGGATACCCCTCGTACCAGTTTGGGGTGCTGACCCTGATGCGGATACTCGAACCCTTTCTGTTTTTAATATTTGCGATATTCGCGGTCGCCTTCGGCTGGCACACCCGGGTCCATGCCCGCGGTTTTCCTTGGATGATACTGGTGCTGGCGCCGCTGCTGCCCTTTGTGATTGATCAGCTTGTCATTCTGTATGAGTACCTCCACCGACTGCTGTTGACCGCGGTGGTGCTGGAGTACGGCTTTGTTACCGGGATGGTGGGACTACTGCTGCTGGAAGGGGTACTTTTATTTATGGCACTGTTTTCGGTGGCTATTCAAAAGGAACTATGAAATTCCGCTTTTCTGAAGTGCGTTCACAACTTCAATTGTATATTCAATTGTATATTCGCCCCCACGCCGGCAAGCTGATAGGCGGGGCTATAGGCCTTGCCCTTGGGCTCAGGCTGTTCGGACTTATCTTCGGGCTGCTGCTGGGTGCTTTGGCGGATATTCTGCTGCAGGAGCTGCGTCTGCGGCGGCGGCTGGGCCAAAACCCGGAGGCCGAGTTTAGGGATGCCCAGGGGGCGGATGAGTTTCCTCCGGAACTTGGCTTTCTCATCAGCTTTACCCAAAAAGTCCTGGCCGCCGCCGGCCTGGATGAACCCCCGTCCAGCCACGACATTAGCTACCTTGAGCAGCAGCTGCTGCATCATTTTTCGCTTACCCCCCGGGGGGAGGCGGTGGTGCACCGGCTTTGCCGGACGTACTATGAGCCGCGACACCCAAAGGCCGAGGCCCACGAAGCCTCCGATTCGCCCGAGGCCCCCGGGGCGCCTGAAACTCCCGAGTCGCACCGCGGCCTGAATACTCCGGTGGAGCTGTCCCCGAAAGAACAGCTGGCAGCCGCACGGCTGCTGTTTGAGGCGGCCACCCTCTCCAGCCCGGAAAAACGAATCAGTCACAGGGGAAAGCGCTTTGTACAGGAGAGCTGCCGCGCCTTGGGCATCCGGCCCGAATACACGGAGATCGCCGCCGGGATAGTTATCCGGGAGGATACCACCGACTACGAGGTGCTGGGGCTGGACCCGGATGTACCTGTGAAGGAGATTAAACGGGTATACCGCAGTCTGGCCGCCGAGTTTCATCCGGACAGCCTCCACGGGCTAAGCCCGGAACAGAAAACCGCGGCCACCGAGGCCTTTATGCGAATTAGAACCGCCTATGAGAACATTATGAGGGCCCGGGAGGGCCGGGGGGAGGGCCTGGGGGCCGACCGGCCGGATTAAAGGCCGGCCCAGCCCCCTTGCCGGCTTGCCCCAGCCCGCCTCGGTCAGCTTGGGCCCCGCCCGGCCCTCCCGGCGGGGCTAGGGGCCTTCTTCGCAGGTGTCTTTGGAGTACTCGATGCGGGCCCCCAGGGACTGCAGGCGGCCGATCAGGTCCTCGTAGCCCCGCTCTATCTGGTACACGTTCTGGATGAGGCTGCTGCCTTCGGCGCACAGGGCGGCGATTACCATGGCCATACCGGCGCGCACGTCGGGGGAGACCAGCTCGCCGCCGCGCAGGCGCGAGGGGCCGCTGACCACGGCCCGGTGGGGGTCGCAGAGGATAATGCGGGCGCCCATGCCTATCAGCTTGTCGACAAAGAACATCCGCGATTCAAACATCTTTTCATGCACCAGCACCGTGCCCTCGACCTGGGTGGCGACCACCGTGGTGATGCTGGTGAGGTCGGCGGGAAAACCGGGCCAGGGGGCATCGTCGATTTTGGGAATCATGCCGCCCATCTCCGGGACCACCCGCAGCTCCTGTCCGGAGGGGACAAGGATATCCGCGCCGTCCCGCTCCCAGTGAATGCCCAGTTTGTTAAAGGCGATGCGCGTGGCCCGGAGGTGCTCCGGCCCCGCATCCTGTATCTCCAGCTCGCCCCGGGTAACCGCCGCTAGGCCGATATACGAGCCTACCTCCATGAAGTCCGCCCCAATGGTAAACTCGGCCCCGTGGAGGCGCTTGACGCCCTCGATGGTCAGGATGTTCGAGCCCACCCCGCTAATCTTGGCCCCCATCGCATTGAGCATATTACACAGGTCCTGTACGTGGGGCTCGCTGGCGGCATTCCGCAGAATGGTGGTGCCGGAGGCGGTTACCGCGGCCATCACCGCATTTTCGGTGGCCGTAACCGAGGCCTCGTCCAG
Organism: Spirochaetia bacterium; assembly: GCA_034520965.1. Lineage (GTDB taxonomy): Bacteria > Spirochaetota > Spirochaetia > DSM-16054 > Sediminispirochaetaceae > DSBN01. Next base: position 1,062,223 of record JAXHMY010000001.1, read on the forward strand.
AAAAATGTCCTCGCCCACCAGCTTGTTCGAGCTGAGCTTGAACATACCGTCTACCTCGACCCGGGCTCCCAGAGCGCTGAAGGCCAGAAAGTGGGTATCCAGCCGGCGGCGTCCGATAACATCGCCGCCGGGGGGCGGCATCAGCACCTTTCCCGTGCGCGCCAGCAGGGGGCCGGCAAACAGTATCGAGGCGCGAATATTTTTCGCCTGTTTGGCGGGTATCTCGTGGGTGGTGATATCCGAGGCGTGAATCCGCACCTCATTGGGCCCGAGCCGTTCAATCGAGGCTCCGAGGGTGGCGAGGATCTGCAGCATTACATGTACATCTTCTATATCCGGCAGGCGTTTTAAGACTACCGGCTCATCCGTTAAAAGGGTGGCGGCAATACAGGGCAGGGCGGAGTTTTTATTACCGCCGGCTCTGATTTTTCCTTTTATCGGGAAACTACCATCAACAACATAGGCACTCATAGGCTAAATCTATCTTACACAAAAGCTCTTTGCAAGTGGGTGGACACCCAGGGGGTTCCACTCAGCCCGGAACCTCTCTTATTGAGACTTGAGCTGAAGGTAGTACTGCTGGGGGGCAAAGGGGTTTTCGTTCATCATTACGCGGCACTCGCGGACGCTGCTGCGCCCGTCACGCAGGATAAAGCGAATGGAGAAGCGGGTGTGCCGGGCCGGCTTTACCAGCTGGGACTCTCCGGCAAAGGGGTTCTCCAGGACTCGCGGGACAATCACCGAGCTAAAGGGCCGCTCGCCGCGGTCGATCTGGGCCGCCAGGGCCGCATCGTCTACCTCGGGCCCACTGTCTTTTTCAGGCAGAGGGGTAAACAATCTCAGAAACAAACTCCCCATAGACATATCCGCATCCTCCACGGGCAGCATAAGCGAAAAGGCTTGCTCCCACTTTCCCATGGACATCAGGGTGCCGGCGGAGTGCAGAAACTGGTTGAGGTTGCGAACGATGTTGGTGGAGTCGTGCTGGGCATACTTCGTACCGTCCCACTTGTACCAGGTAAGGAAGGTCTCGTAGCCGGTGCCCTCCTCAAAGACCCGGCGCCACTCGAGAATATCGAGGATGCCGTTATTGTTAATGTCGCGGGTTTCGGAGGTCACGGAAAGGTTGTTTTTGAGAGTGAAAAAGGAAAACTCATTGTAGCCGGAAAAGCTGACCCACTGGCTTTTTTTGCCCTCGTGGGTTTGGAAAGAGATGCTCACCGCATAGGGCATGGGCCGGGAGTCGTCGAGCTTAAAGCCGCGAAAATCTTCGAAGACAAACCAGCTGCTGAGGGGAATTCGGTACATGGACACCACCCCGCCGGGGCTGCGCAAAAACAGGGCCAGGTAGAACTTGAGTGGGCGTACCTCCTCTGAGAAAAGGCGGGACATGTCGCCCAGGTCGGAGGCTGCGATCCGGCGGTCGTGCACCAGCGCACTTTGGTCCTGCTCGCCGGCCTGCTTGCTAGCCTGCTTTTTCGCCTGGCCGGCGGCCTTGCCGGCTGCTTGGTCATCTGTTTGGGGCGGGGCGTTTATTTGGCTGTCGCTCTGGTCTTGCGGAGCCGGCTGGGCCTCTTCAGGATTCTCAACCAGTAAAAAGAAGATGTCGTCAAAGCCGTTTTGATCTAAATCATGGAAGATGCGCAAAGGCTGCCCGGTATCATCACTGAGAAAGATAAACCGCTCCGGGACATTCGGGTTTACAAGGTCCATTAGTTGATCGATCGGAATTTCTTGGGTGGGGGGAAGAAGTATCTGCCGGGAGGCATCTTTACCGCCGGAGGCTTGGGCATTGGCGGCGGCCTCAGAGTCCTCGGCCTCAGAATCCCCTTCGCCGGCCTGTGACGTGCCCTCGGCCTCAGCCGACTGCTCTCCGTGCTCTCCGGAGGCGGACTGAGCCCCGCTCCCCGAACCAACCGGAGTAGTACAACTCGTCCAGAAAAGCAGCACTATAGCAGCCGGCAAGCAGAAAAATGCTGCGGCACCGCGAAAAAGTATCACCTAAACCCCCTGAGTTTACTATACTACCAGTGCTCAGCTAAATTATCCATTACTTTTATTCTCTATTCCACCAGGAGGCGCAGGCGCTTTTTGCCGTCGGAGCTGCGAAAGGGGTTACGCTGGTGCTTTAGGAAGCTGCGGTAGGTTTTACAGGCCCGGTAATAGCCGTCGGGGCCGCGAAATGTCGCCGACACATCGCAGCGGTACAGCTCCAGGAGCTCCGGGAACAGGGGCGAGGCCATAACCTCTTGGGTGCGGAAGGTCGGCAGGCTCGGAATCGCCGAGGGCATCATATGGTGCTTCACCAGATACTCCGCCGATGCGATCACCCGCTGGGGAAACTGGAGGTCCTCCAGAAACCGCCGGGTCTTCTGCGCGCCGATTTGTGAGTGCTGATCGAAGCGGTTGCCCCCCTGGGCCCGAGCGTAGGGCTTGCCGCAGTCGTGCAACAGAAGCCCGAGGCCAAGCTCGAGCTCGTATACCTTGCGATGGGTAAAGGTCTCTAGGGTGTGCTTCCAGACATTGCCCTCGGGGTGATCCTCCTTGGAGTGATGCACCCCATCCATATGCTCCAGCAGGGGCCAATAGGCGGAAATAAAACCACTGTCCATCAGAAACTGCAGGGCCGCAGCGCTATGCCCACCCGTGAGCACGCCGGTAAGCAGGAAACGCTGCTCAATAGACGATAGGTGCCCGGGCTGCTCGACCTCGGCCGTCCCGCCGGGGACATCCGGCGGTTTGTACCCAAACCGTGCAATCAACAGGGCCGCCTCGAGTATTGTAAGCACGGCCCCGGCCCCTTTCTCTGCCCCTGTCTCGGCCCCAGCATTTTCTGTGAGCAGCTGCAGGTTGGCACTCCGCAGATGCGGATACGCGGTACAGGGGTCCTGAAACACCCCCCGCCCTATCTCAAAGCGAAAACTGCCCTGCAGAGTGCCCCGGCTCTGCGCCTCGCCCGCTGCCTCCCCGGGCTCGACACAACGGAACAGAACCAAAGTCCTGCCGTCCCGGTGGGCACTATCGAGGGCACTATCGAGGGCCGCATCGAAGAACTCCGCCCCGGGGAAGGTAATTCCGTCGAACAGACGGGTCAAATCGACTAACGAGGCCTCGGTCTCCACCCAAAGTATATCGGCCCCTCCGTTCGCCCCTCGTCTGCGCCGTCCAAAGTAGATATCCAGGGCTGAGGGACCGATCAAATATGTTGGAAAGCCGGCTTCCACCAGCGGTGCTAACAACTGCATCTGTACAAGATACCGCTTTCATGCCACGGGTTTCAAGGGAAAAGTGCTCAGAACCACTGTAGCTCGATGCCGTTAGTCTACAAAAATTTGGTGGAAAAAGGATGACTATCGTATTCGAGCCACAGCGCTTTGGATTGGCCTCCCATCACCGCACGCTGCAGTGTCGACGGTTCGAATAGCCTCTTTCATCTTGTTACAGACTTCCCAGAAACTATATAGCCCCTGCCTGTGGCCAGCAGTGGTGGGCAGCATCAGTGGCAGGCCGGATCAAGGCCAGAGCCCCCCCCCCACCACCACTGTCCCAAAACACTGTACCTCGATGCCGTTAGTCTACCAAAATTTGGTGGAAAAAGGCTGACTATTGGAATCGAGCCACAGCGTTATGGGGTGGCCACCGTGGACGGCTCGGGGGCGGTCGCCGGGGCTGGGGCTGGGCCCCGAGTCATCCATTGTCACAGCGGGCTTTTCGCTTTACACTTTAAGGCAGTAATTACTATTGGGGGGTGGCAAGCATGATACTATCAGGACGAGAGATCAAAAAGCGGCTTGGGAAGGATATACGCATCGACCCGTTTCACGAGGAACAGCTCAATCCCAACAGCTACAACCTGCGGCTGCACAACCAACTGCTCTCGTACACCGGCGCGGAGCTGGACATGCGAATAGACAATCCTACCCGGAAAATCACCATCCCCGATAATGGTCTGATGCTCTACCCCGGACGCCTCTACCTGGGCCGGACGGTGGAATACACCGAAACCCACGGGGCGGTTCCGATGCTGGAGGGCCGCTCATCGATAGGCCGGCTGGGCCTGTTTATCCATGTCACCGCCGGTTTCGGAGATGTGGGGTTTAAGGGCTACTGGACCCTGGAGATATTCTGCGTCCAGCCGATTATCATTTATCCGGATGTGGAAATCTGCCAGCTCTACTTCCACGAAGTATCCCCGGACCACTCGGAGTACACCAAAGGCAAATACCAGGAGAACCACGAAATTCAGGCCAGCATGCTGTACAAGGATTTTGAGGAATAGCTGCGCCCCGCCGCCTGGCTGGGCTGGGCGGGGGCGCGCTCCGCGGGTTTAGCCGATTGACTCGGCGATCATCTCTTCCATGTGGTAGTAGCCGGGCTGTTTGCCGGCGATGTAAGCGGCGGCCTTCAGCGCCCCAACGGTAAACAGCGCCTTTGAGTAGGCGGCGTGGCTGATGGTCAGCCGTTCATCCTGGCCGGCAAAAATCACGTCGTGCTCGCCGACAATATTGCCGCCCCGCAGCGCATGAATACCTATCTCGCCCTTCTCCCGCAGCCTGTTTTTGTCATCCCGGCCGTTCACATACTCCATAGAGCCGCCGCGGGCCTCGTTCAGGGCATCCGCCAGGGTTAGAGCCGTACCGCTGGGGGCATCGCGCTTGGTGTTGTGGTGCTTCTCGACAACCTCAATGTCAAAGGCATCGCCCAGCAGCGAGGCAGCCTGCTTCACCAGTTCCTTGAGCAAGTTCACCCCCAGGGACATGTTGGCCGCCTGGAAAATAGGAACGCGGGCCGCCGCCTCGCGCAGATGCGCATACTGGGCCTCGCTCAAACCGGTGGTCGCCACCACCACCGCCAGCCCCTTCTCGACGGCCGCATCAATCATTGCATCCAGCCCCTCGGCCCGGGAAAAATCTATCACCACATCCGCCGCTTCCTGCACCTCCGCCAAGGAGCCGTAGACGGGAAAATTCCAATCGTCCTTTGCATCGACCACCGCATCCACCCCGGCGGCTACCACAAACTCATCGTTCGCCTCGATGGTCGCGGCCAAGGTCCTTCCCATTTTTCCGTTGCAGCCGTGTATAATTGTTTTAATCATTGTTCGCCTCCCTTTATCTCCCTTATCTACATTTATAGTAATTAAAGGGAGGCACAATTACAAGTTGAGGCCGGCGGGCCCGCTTGCAACCCCCTGTGGCCCTCATCAGGGCCGGCTTAGGCGCAGTCGTCGTTGCCGGGGGCTGAGCCCTGCCTGGGCCACCGCAGCCCCCCCGGCAAAGGTCCCCCCGGCCAAGAGCCCTCCGGGGCGGACCATGGGCGCGAGCCGCCGATGCAGCCGTTGCGCTGCACCTGCCGGACTATGCAAATCCGGTCTTCCTCGAAATCCAGCAGCAGCTGCCGCCCCCCGGTACCCTCCGCGGCACACTCCACGCAGGCCTGCCCCCGGGAACCCTCCGTTCCCCGCCGATAAAACCTGAGAATCATACTCCCCTCCTCCTGTGGGCTATCACTATAAATAACAGGCGGAGGTGCTGCTCTGCTTCAGCCCGCGGGGAATTTATTCATAAATTCATGCACTTTCTTTTAATTTTCCATTCACATATTTATGCAATATCATTGAGACCAATGTTTGATAGGGTATCCCTTCTTCTAATGCTTTAACCTTTAAATTCTTAAGTCTCTTTCAGATATTCTAATATTCATCCTTTTATCTTTTCTAAGGGTTCTGTTTGCGTTTTCTATAGCCTCTTCTATCTCTTTTTTTTTATTTTCAGCTACAGGCATCCATTCTTCATTTTCAATTGATTCAATTAATTCTTTCTCTTCTTCATCATAATATTTCATCTTTTCTCCTCCTGATTCTGAAGGTATTTTCTCGTGTATTTCCTGCTTGGGAATATTGTTTTCAGAAAAATAATATCACTATCTTCATCTTTTATGAATGGAACAGCATAGATATAGTTTTCTCTTTCTACTAAATAGACCTTTTGCTTTGGATACTTTTCTTTGTTGGGATGCTCTATAATATCTACAATGCTTCCTTCACTAATACAGAGGACTATTTCTTCAAAAGATACGTTTCTTTGCTTCTGCAAAAAATCATTTTTCTCATTTTCCCAATCAAAGACCATATTCTTATTGTAGAAAAAACGTGTGCCTATTGTCAATACAAGATAAAAAAAGCACTCTCATGAAGGAACGACAGAGGCCCGGCGGGCTTGTCGATGTCATAAAGGTTTTTTATTAAATAGCTCGTTAAAACGTTCGGAGTTCTCTGCAAAGGCCGAGAGCACATCGGGGTCGAAGTGCTGCGGTAATGTTCTTCCGTCTCCCCGGGTAATTATATCTACAACCTGCCGGTGGTCCAGGGCAGGTTTATAAGGCCGGGCGGATCTGAGCGCATCGTACTGGTCAACTATATTTACTATCCGTCCTTCAACCGGGATTTCCTCGCCCCGCAAACCTGCGGGATATCCACCCCCGTCCCAGCGCTCATGGTGGGAGGCTGTGATTTTTGCAGCGGTAATCAGGTAAGGGCCGGTCGAATCTTGCAACATCATCTCCCCGATTGTAGTATGACCTTTCATAACCTCCCACTCATCCAAAGACAGGCCCGACTGCTTAAGAAGAATAGAGTCGGGAACTCCTATTTTTCCAATATCGTGCATAGGGGCGGCGTAGAATATTTGTTCCACAAAAGTCTTATCGAAGCCCATTTTTGTGGCCAGCTCTTTTGCGTAGCAGCCAATTCTCATAATGTGAGCGCCCGTGCCCTCATCCCTGTATTCGGCCACCAGGGTTAGCCGATGGATGGTTTCCCGGTAGCTCTGCCCTAAATCCGTATTCGCCTTCTCCAGCTCCAGGGTCCGCTCCCTCACTTGTTCCGCTAAATCGGTGTTGTAGTGTTCCAGTAAATCGTAGTAGTCCTTGACCCTGAGGTTATTGCGTATGCGAAGGAGCAATTCCCGATTCTCTATCGGTTTTGACAGAAAGTCGTCTGCCCCAGCTTCTATGCCCTCAAACATGTTCTCTTTCGACTTGAGTTCCCCGGTAAGCATGATTATCGGGATATGCTTTACCGGCTCCCTCGAGCGAATCGCCCTAATCGCTTCAAAACCGTTTAGCTTCGGCATGCTCGCATCCATAAGGATAAGGTCGGGTTTGTGCTTCTCCGCAGCCTCCACCCCCTCCTGTCCGTCTGCAGCGCCCAGGGAAGCGTAGTCATTATCGGCGCAGAGGGCTTGAAGAAAAGTGCGCACTCCCTCATTGTCATCTACAATTAGTATTGTGTGTGTGTCGTTCATCCATAAACCTTCCAATTAGCTAAGAGTCCAAGAATTTTCTCAGTTCATAGACAAGCTCATCCGGCTCTATGGGTTTTTCAAAACGCTTCCAGCCTTCCAAAAGCCCCTCCCACTTATCCATGTTCCCTTCACTATAACCGGTCATAAAAACTATTTTCATTTCCGGTGAAACCGCTTGTATTCTAGCGGCCAGCTCAAGACCGCTTTCTCCGGGCATCACAATATCGGTAATGAGCAGATCGATCTCACTGGACCGCCGTTGGAACAGTTCCCATCCAGTCTCCGCATCTTCAGCCTCCAGCACCGAGTAGCCCCACTCCCGCAGGGTGAGTCCCAAGGAACTTCGCACCATATCTTCATCTTCGACCAGCAGAATAACTTCCTCTCCTGTAAGTTTTTCAGGAGCCTCTTCCATTTCAACAGCACTTATCTCCCCTTCGACCGCAGGAAAGTACAAGGAAAACTCGGACCCCTTTCCCACTTCACTATCGCAGAATATATAACCCTTCAGCTGCTTTACCGTCCCATACACGGTTGCAAGCCCCAAGCCCGTACCTTTACCGCTTTTCTTGGTTGTGTAAAAGGGTTCAAATAAATGGGCTACCGTGTCGGCAGTCATTCCCTCTCCATTGTCGGTAACCCTTAGCACGACGTACTTTCCGGGATAAATGATTCTGCTGTGCTCCTTGGTAGTTTTAAAGAATTCCGCCTCCTCCACCCTATACACCAAATTACCTCCTGAAGGCATGGCATCACGGGCGTTGGTCGCAAGATTCATAATTATCTGATGCAGCTGGTTCATATCGGCATGGATAAGAGGCACCTTCGGGTCGGATATAATGTCCAGGTTGATATCCGCGGCAATGAGTCGGTCCAGCATTTTTTTTGAATCCTCGAGTACGGAATTAATATCTACATTTTCAAACACAAGTTCCTGCTTCCTGCTAAAGGCAAGCAGTTGGTGGGTAAGATCAGCCGCACGTTTGACCGCTTTTTCAATCTCCATAAGATGTCCATACTCGACAGCTTCGGGATCGGTCTTTTTTCGTATTATCTGGGCAAAACCCTTTATTACCATAAGCATATTGTTAAAATCATGGGCAATACCTCCGGCAAGCCTGCCCACTGCATCAAGTTTTTGAGATAGAAACAACTGCGTCTCAAGTTCCTTCTTTTCGGTTACATCTCGAATAAGGCCGATAAATCCGGTTATTTCGCCATACTCGTTCTTAATATAATACACCCTTGCTTCTCCGGGAAAAACCTGGCCGTTCTTCTTCCGGTAGTTAACGGAATAGAGAAAGTTTTTCTTTTCGTCGTTGTTTTTTTTAATAGCCTCTCCCATCTCTGCAAACTGTTCTTTATTCTCGTAGACATACTCGGTGGGCTTACCTCGAATTTCCTCAAGGGTATACCCAAAAATCGAAGTAAAGGCGGCATTACAATCGGTAATTATTCTGTCGGTATTTGCTACCAGGATTGCGTCGCGGATAGAATCGAAGAGGTCCCTGTACCGGCTCTCACTTTTTCTTAGAGCCTTCTCTGCTTTTTTGCGGTCACCGGTATTCCTTACTACCGAAAGCACCACTTTTCTTCCTTCGAAACGAATAACCTGTGCATGTACTTCCACGGGAATAGCTCTTCCGCTTCGGCCTATATGTACGGTTTCAAAGAGAGCATCCCCTGTCTTTTGAAGGTCCGCAACCCGGGCAGAAAAAAGACTTTTGAATTGGGGACTATCAATCTCGGATATATTCTTTTTAAGAAACTCTTCCCTGGGGTATTCAAGGCGGGTACATGCTGCCTCATTCACCTCCAGTATCTGCCCCTCCAAGCTGTGTATAAAAACTGCATCGGCAATGTGGTTAAAAAGAGTTTCGAACTTCTCCTTCTCGCTTACCAGCTGTTTTTCCCGCCGACGCTCTTCGCTTAAATCGTAAAGAGTTATGCAGAGGTGAAGCAGACCCTCAAAGACCAAGGGAATAATCGATACACTCGCCGGTACCTCCTTCTCTTCCTTGCCTACAATTTGTACTTCTTGACATTTTTTCTTACTGCCGCCGGAAACTTCTATTAAACCGGTGGTAACCAGGACCTTCGAATTCGCAGCAAAATAGCTTGTGAGTTTCGAACCGATTATCTCGTCCTTTCCGTACCCAAGAAGCTTGCAAAAACTTTCGTTACAATAGGCTATCACCCCGCTTTTATCGGTCACCAGGGCTCCATCAACCATCTCGTCGATAAAGGCCTGAGCAATATGGGTCATTTCCGAGGGAGAATCGATATGTGCATTCTGGGCAGTTCCCGGGACAACCGCACCAAGCTCCTTTCCCATACCCGCGGCTTGCAGGGCAGCCTCTGCCTGCCGTACCCGCAGTCGCAGTCTTTCGTTTTCTTTAAGGAGCTCCTCTCTATCCAACCCACCCCCCTTTTCTCTCATTATCCAACTAATAGTCCAACTTTTCAAGTTAATATTTTGTATCAACATTTCATTCTAGTATGATATACTTCAAAGAGGGGTTAGATATGGGAAAAAAGATACTGGTTATCGACGACGAAGAATCTATTATATATATCATGAAAGAGCTTTTCGGAGACCTGGGCCACAGGGTAACGGGAAAAACTGATCCCAAAGAGGGAAAGCAGGAAGCACTAGAGGGGGAGTACGACCTTATTATCGTGGACCTGCGAATGCCGGGGATGGACGGGGCCGAAGTAACCGAGGCGATTATGGAGAAAAAGCCGGAAGCAAGAATCCTCATCAATACCGGCTTTCCCGGCGATCCCCTGGCACGAAGAGCTCTGGATGCGGGGGCTCTTTCCCTTATAAGAAAACCCTTTGAGATAGAGAAAGTCTACGACTTCCTGAAATAAGGACAGTTAATTGTATGGGAAAAGAAAAACCGGAGGACTTAAATAATCTTCTGCACGAAGTAGATTCATTCCTGGAAGAGGTCGATGAGGAGCAGCCTTCTCTCGAAGGCGGGGAAACGACTATCGGGAACCTCGCCGGGCGGGAGAAACTCATTCGGGAGTTGTTTCAAGAAACCGAACCCAGTTTAAACGGAGCCGTCGAGCTGCATGTATCCGAGGATGAGATGCAAGTGAGCCTCGACTGCTATCCTCCCCAAGGGCAGGGCGAGCTGATAAGCCCCAAGGTGGTGGAAAGCCAGCTGGTGGATAAAGAAATAAGCTACGGTATCGATTGGGATACCATCCAAAAGACCCTTTTCACCTGTAATACCGAACGAAGACAGATAAGCGGGGTTATCATAGCCCGGGGTAAGACAGCATCGCCTGAAATTCCCGAGCATCTGCTGCTCAGGAAAGACCTTATCAAACCCACGGAGGAAAAACCACCAAAGGAAGAGCCGCAAGATAAGCGCGCGCAGATAGATTATCGCAAACGCAGCCCCTTCACCATTGTGGAAAAGGAAGAAGTACTTGCAAAACTCAAACGGAAAAAGAGGGGAGCTTCGGGTACACCGTAAAGGGAACGGCGAGTCCCTATCGCTCGACAAAAACAAACCTGCTTACCCCAGGAGAGAACACCAAATGGAGAGGGGACACTGTGATAGCCGGCTGTTACGGCAGGTTTATTCATGAGGAGGGCAGCTTCGGGGTAAAAGAGGTGCTGGAGATTTCCAACAATGTCGACTACCACACCGGTAATATCGATTTTCCCGGGGACGTAATTATCTATGGCGAGGTGAAGGACAGATTTACCGTGCAATCGGGGGGTTCCATATTCTGCAGTTCTACTCTTGATGCCCACGATGTAAGCTGCAAGGGTGATCTTGTGGTTACTGGAGGGATTATTGGAAGAAAAGATGGAGTAGTAAAGGTAGGCGGCAAAATTAGAACCAATTTTATTGAAAATTGTTATGTTGAGGCGGAAGGACCTATTTTTGTAAAAACCAGTGTGATGAATTCGATAGTCAATACCAAGGGAAAGCTTACTATGGGTAAGCGGGGTACCATAATCGGTGGAAAGATTTTCGCACAAAACGGAGTAGAGTCTGCCCAGATAGGTACCCATAACCAGACCCGGACAGAAATAAACTGCGGAGTAGACTTTTCAATTCAACAGAAGCTGTTTTGGATAAAGGACAATCAAATCAAGCTGCTTCAGAAAAAACGCAAAGTAGAGACGATGCTCTCAATGCATACCGATGACCTCGAAAAACTCACGCAGTTAAAAGATGAGATTTCGGGGAAGATTCGTAAGTTGAGTGAAGTATCCATAATTTTATTAGAACGCCTCGACAAAAACGACGCCGCTTATGTAGCAGTTAGCGACACCGTCCATTCCGGGGTGTATCTCGAAATATGCCACACCTCCTTCGTGGTAAAAAATCCGATGACAAAAGTTCGGTTTACCCTCAATAAGAAAATGGGCAAAATAGACTTTAAGGCGCTATAAATCCGGTTTTTAAAAAAATGCACTCTTACAGAGAGCCGCCGGATTCGTCAGCGGTGAGGGCCGAGAAAGCCTTCCAGACGACACGCGCGGTCAGTGTCTTGGGCAGCAGCCTAACCAGGTTAACCATGGCGCGGTTGCGCAGCCCCGGTACTATCACCGGGCGGCCGGCAAACAGGCCCCGCAGCCCAATCTCCGCCACCCGGCGGGCCGTCATCGAATTGCTCACCGAAAATTTCATGTAGCGACGGTTTTCAATGCCCGCATTCTCATCGAAGCCGGTGTTCACATAGCCCGGCTCCAAAACCGAGACCTTGGGAGCCTTGGCCGGCTTGCCCGGCCGCTCAGTTTCGTCCGGCCGCTCGGCTTTCGCGGCTTTCGCGGCTTTGGCGGCTTTGGCGGCTTTCGCGGCGCCCAGGAGCTCCTGGCGCAGGGCCAAAGTAAACTCGCGGACAAAGCTCTTGCTCGCCCCGTAGGCGGCGTAGCGGGGCATGGGCAGGCGGCCGGCCACCGAGCCGATATTCAGAATATAGTCGGCGGTTCCGGCAAAGCTGCGGCTCAGCAGCATCAGCGCTTCGATGTTCAGGCGCAGCATCTGCTGCAGCTGGTCCGGGTCCTGCTGCTGCAGGGGGCCGTACAGGCCGCGGCCGGCGTTGTTAATAAGCATCTTGACCGGAAGCTTCCGCCGCCGGCACTCCTCGACCACCCGCTCCGGCTCGCCGGGAACCGACAGGTCGCTGCTGAGGGTCTGCACTTCGATCGAGGGATACTCCTTGCCCAGGGAGGCGGCGGCGGTCTGCAGTTTCTGCAGGCTGCGGCCAACCAGCAGCAGGTTCCAGCCGCGGAGGGCCAGCAGGTGGGCAAACTCGAAGCCGATGCCCGAGCCTCCCCCGGTTACCAGGGCATAACCGTCGTATTTATAGCCTGTTTTGCTTTTCATGCTTTAAAGTATAGTGGATTCCCGGGGAATAGTAAAATTTGGAGAGAAAGGCGGGGGGAAATGCGGGCTTTGCGTAAACGCCGCTAAACTCCTATCATGGAGGTATGCAGAGTAAAAAAGGGGCATCTAAAATTGTAGTGGCGGGGCTGCTGCTGTGCGGGCTTGTGTTGCAGACGGCCGCCGCCGGCGAGCTGCTGCTGGGGGCTCCGGCGAGCGGGGCGGTGCTTCCGGGGCCGGCTTCCTCGGAGCACAACCCGGCCTTTGCCTTTTTACCACCAATCTCCGACATACCCCTGGGCGTCGGCTGCCGCTAGGCCCGGCGGGGCTGCTGCTGCCCCGGCGCAACCCCCTGCTGTACTGGAGCGATCCGGAGACCTTTAGGCGAAAGTTCGACTTTTTAAGCTTCTACGACCAGCTGTACTCGCCGCTGGAGTTTCTGGTACGCCCCTCCCGCAGCCCGGAGGAGGTGCGCTTTGTAATTGACGGCGAGCAGCTGCGGCTGGAGACCGAGGGGGGAGAGAGCCTGCGCTATGGCTCGACCCCGGGAACCGCCGGCATTGCCCTGCCGCGGTCGGCCCTAATCCCCCCGCCCCTGCTCTCCTACTCCCTGCACCGGGGGCGCTGGTACAGCCGGACGGGGCTGTTTCTGGCCTCCTCGGGCTACCGGATTGCCCCGGATGAAAGCCTGCGGGCGGTGCTGCAGGGCGAGCCCCTGGAGCCGGACAGCCGGTACGAGGCGGAGGCCCAGGTAGCCCTGGGCAGCGGCCTCTCCAGCTCGCTCAGCTACTCTTTTGAGCTGCCCACGGCGTTGCCCCGCTACAGCTTTTATGTGGTGCCGCGGCTAACCGGCTACTACCGCCTGGCCTACGCCGAGCTGGACTACCGGCTGTCGACCTTAACCGGCCAGAACGCCCTGCCGGGCAGCTTTAGGTCCGAGGCCTCGGCCTTTTACCTGTACCCCGGCGAGGGCTGGGGCGGCGGCGGCCGGCTGGACCTGGGCACGGCGGTGACCGCCCCGCCGTGGCGATTCGGGCTGAGCCTGCTGAACCTCTACGGTCTGGACCTGCTGGAGGGCCGCCGCCTGGATGTTCAAAACCTGGAGCCCGAGGCCGGCGCAGCGGCGCAGCGCCTGGTGAATGCCGGCAGCGACCCGCTGCTGTTTGCCTCGGCGGCGCTTGAGGGTCGCGCGGGCCGGCTGAAAGTGGTGGCGGGGGTAAACGGGGGCGTGCACCGGGAGTTTCTGCTGGCCAACGCCCTGCTGCGGCTGCGCTGGGGCCGCTGGGTGGGCGAGCTAAAGGGCGGCCGTCAGGGAGTGTGGACCCTCGGCGGTTCGCTGGGGCGGATCTTCGGCTTTGGGACGGCGGCGGTAAGCATGCACCTGCACAGCTCGCCCCTGACCGAGCAGGCCTCCTGGGGCATCGGACTGCGCTTCGGCAGCCGAGGGGGCCGGCCATGAGGTCCAGCAGCACCACCACCATTTTTCGTACAAGCCTGCCTCTAGGAAGATTGGTGCTGCCGGCCGTCCTGGCCGCCGGGCTGGTCATGAGCGTGGTGTTGATAACTGCCGGCTGCAGCGCCCGCACCCGCTACACGCTTGAGTACTACGGGCTGGCCCACATCCCCCCGGAGTACGCCGCACAGCGCTTTGACTTGACGACGAATACGGACAAGTACTTGTATTTATTGCCCCATGCTGATTTAGTGGAGTCTGCCGAGCCGGTAGATATAACCCTGCGGCGGGGCATTGAGCTGGAGTACCCGGTGCCGCCGGTGCCCGAGGGGGGCAACCTGCAGCTGTCGCTGGAGGTGGGGATGGCCATCCGCAACCGCAGCGCCACCGGCGTGCTGCCCTCGGTGGAGTGCGGCCTGTATATAGACGAGCCGGAGAGCGAGGACATCTACGCCGGGAACAGTCCGGTGTTTACCTTCAGCAGCGGCACTATAGGGCCTGGAGAGGGCGGCCGGATAGAGGGGCGCAAGTATGTGGAGGAAGGCAGCGCGGCCTGGGCTCTGCTGACCAGCGGAGCCCTGAGGGCCGGGGTGGAGGTTGTGTTTACCGCCGACTCCGACAATAATCTGAACCTGGAGTACGAGATAGACCGGCTGCGGCTGCGCATCAGTGTCTTGCCCTTTGGCTATATCCCTTGAGCTGGTGGCCATGGGGCTCAGCAAGAGCATCTTTTATAAAAAAAATACCTGGGAGTGTGGCTTGACGATTGGAATTGTGTTTGAGATTTTTTTGCCGGTGGTAAACGGGGTGGTGACCACCACCATAAATCTGGCGGAGAATCTGGCGGCGAGGGGGCATCGGGTGCTGTTTATTGCGCCGGCGTGGAAGGATTTTCAGGCGGCGGAGGTGAGCGGGATTGAGGTGCATTATGTGCCCAGCGCGGCGACCCATGTGTATCCGGGTATCCGGCTGGTGTCGCCGTGGAATCGGAAGGTGGACCGGGTGCTGCGGCAGGAGGGGGTGGAGCTGCTGCACGTGACCGGGCCGGGACTGCTGTCGTGGTCGGCGATGAAGGCGGCCCGGCGCCATGGGATTCCGGTGCTGCATACCTTCCATACCCTGATTTACGAGGACACCTACCTGTACTACGCCCTGCGCTCGCAGCATCTGCTGCCGCTGCTGAGGCGGGCGGTGTGGGTGTATTTGAAGTGGTTTTTCGACCTGAGCGACGCAATTACCGCCCCCAGCCTGCACGCCTGCCGCACCCTGCAGGAGCATTTTCCCCAGGCCCAAATTGAACACATTCACAACGGCATCGATTTTACGGACTTCCCAGACTTTGCGGAGACCGGCTCTAAGACAAACACTGCCTCTGTCGGCGGGGCGGACGGGGTTCATGGAAGGGGCGGTTTTGATGCGCTGCGCCGGGACTACCCCGGGTTTAACCACAAAACTTTTCTGTTTGTGGGTCGGCTGGGGGAAGAGAAGTCGGTGAGTGTGCTGCTGGAGGCTTTCCGGCGCGCCTGGGCGCTGGACCCGGAGCTGAGGCTGTTTTTAGTGGGTGACGGGCCCGGCCGGCGGGTGTACGAGCAAATTACGGCCGAGGCGGGAATGGAGGGGGCGGTGACCTTTGTGGGGCGGATTGACCACGGGCAGCTGCTGGCCAGCGGCTTGTATCAGCACGCCCGGGCAATGGTAACGGCCAGCACCACTGAAAACCAGCCGATTACGGTGATAGAGGCGATGGCCTGCGGCACCCCCATTATAATTCCGGAGGTAGACGGGATAATGGAGCTGCTGCAGGGCAACGGGCGCTGCTTTGCCCCTGGGGATGCCCGAGCGCTGGCCCGGCAGCTGCTGCAGATGGCCAATGACAACCTGTTGTACCGCACCTGCGTTGCCGCAGCCAAGCTGCGCCGGGAGAACTTTGAGGGCGGCCGGGTGGCCGAGCAGTTCGAGCGAGTGTACCGAAAACTCACCGGTACCGGGGAGGATGCCTGGCCTGAAGATGGAGAGCCTGCAGATAGCGCGGCTGCCAGTAACGGGCCTGCAGATGTTGACAAAGTGCCGGTCATGAAACAGGATATAGGTATTCGTTAGCATCATGCAAGGCAACACCTTTTTGAACAGATTATACAGAATATATAGATACACCGGAAAAATACTCATCCCTCCTGCCGCGCTGGGGCTTGTGCTGTTTTTCAGCCTGACCGCCTTTGCAGCAGCCAATCCTTCGGCAAACCCCTCGGCCGACTCCGGGGTGGAATGGAAGGGGCGGCATCTTGAGCCTCCGGAGCATTTTAAGCTGCGCAACAGCGTGGCTGCAGAGCAGCTGCAAGAGCTGGGCAGTACTCCACAGGAACACAGCAAAGACTTTATTCAGTGGGAGCACCAGGACGGGCAGCGCGCCTGGTTTTACACCGACTACCATGCCGCCTACCCCCTGCCGGTGGAGAGCTTCATTCAGGTGCTGAAGGACGCGGAAAACGAGGACAAGGTGTTTCCGAACATGACCTACACCAGCGATATAAGCCCCGACCCGGACCCCGATGAACCTGCCTACCAGGAGGTGAAGATCAGCTTTAAAATATTCGGGATTGGGGCGGACTACCACTACCTGGTATATCGAATTCCCACCTGGTACCCTGACGGCAGTTTTAGCGTGCATTGGGCCTTGGTGGATTCAGTGGATAATAAGTATGCCGACCTGTACGGCTCGTGGTACGTGAAGGAGTTTGAAAAAGAGGGCCAAAAGCACACCTATGTCCGCAACTATGTGGAGACTGAGATGATAGGCCCGCCCCCTTTGCTGAAAACTATTCGAAATCTGTTTGCCGAGCGAACCGTAAGAAAGTTTTTTGAGTCACTTTACGAGGCGGCGGAGGAACAACAGCGGTCTTAGCACGGCAAAGCAGATTGCACCACCACCCCTCCCTGCTATAACTTGGTCGGGTCCACCCCGCAGCACTGTTTTATACCGGTGTGTCCATAGGACTATATAGCTTTCTGATAGTAGCACTATGCTATTTAATAAGTAAAAAAATACCCGCCCAGCTGCGCGCCAAGCGGGTCGTGTGAATATAGTTAAAGTCAGGCCACGATGGGCCCGACTAATTGTGACTTAGTAGTGGTGCCCGAGGCCGATGTAGAGTTCGAGCCTGGAACTACCGTCCCGGGAGGCCTCATCAAGCAGGCCGCCCCCTTCCAGCATGGCCTGCATATCAACACCGAGGGATACTCGTAGATACACGCTCCGCGACCTTTTTAGATACGCAAAACCCTCGATCCCGGCTCCATACCAAAGTGGATTCCAGTCTTCATCCTCCCCCCTGTAGAGAAAATAGCCGGCATCAAAGAAGGGCGAGATCTGCGCTTCGAACCAGCGGCTCATGAACCATATCCACATGGGAAAGGGAACGTCCACATTCAGGGTTGCCCCCGCTTCTACATCATCGATGCGATGGTCCAGAACCCCGCGAATAGGACCTCCCACATTACTGTTGGTATGATCGATTAAATAGAAACCTTTCAAGCGGCTGCTCAAGCCCATCCACTTGCCGGCCAGATGGCCCTGCAGCTCACTATTAATGCTAAAATCCCAATCATCTTCGTAGAAATTATAGGCATTCGAGTTAGAAATTGAGAATTTGTAGCCCCGGCGGTAGTTGCGTATCCAGTCGACCCGGCCGAAACTCAGCCCGTGTTTGAAGGTACTGTCCGGTCCGCGCCGGCCGGCACTCACCAGTTCATTCAGCTTGTACGCTATGGAGGAAGATATCGAGGGGCTGTATTTCATCTCATGACCGTCAATAGAGATTCCGGTGGGAATACTGCCGCCGAAACTCAATCCGCTTTTGAGGTAGTAGCCGTCTGCATCATCAGCGCCGTCATCATTCAAGTAAAAGTCCTGGTTGTATTTAAGCTTCCAGCGGATATCCCAGAAGGGCAGGTACACGCTCAGATCAGTGCCGAGATTAAGATCTAAGGGTTCATCCGGGGTGTACACCACATCTTCGGATACATCGAAAACCCAATCATGGCCCCACTTTCTGAAGGGCATGCTGAAGTGAGAGTTCAAACTTAGCTCATGCTCACGATCTTCGGTGTACCAATAGTCAAGATTGGCCGCTAAGGGCTGCATCGAGCCGAGAAAGTTGTAGTGCCGCCCGCGCAGGCTCAACAACAGTCCGTCGTTGGAGTCGTATTTGAAATAGGGCAGCACCACCATGTTCATGGTATCCTGCACATACACATCCAGCACCACCGCATCGGGCTCTCCGCTACGGGGCTTGATTTCGTACTCGATCCGCCCGCTGTGAAATATCCTCTGGTTCAGAATTTCCTGCTCTTTTTCCTGCAGATACAATTCGAGCTCCACTCGGTTTGCGAAAATGCGCTTTTCATCGAATTCAAGGTAGTTGTCCAGAATGTACTTCTGTGTTACCCCGTCGATGTGGTATTCCCGCTCGGAGGAAATTCGGTAGCCTTCGCCCTCCATCACCAGATCCAGCTCTTGGGGCGCTTCAGCAACTTCTTCAGCAGCTCCGTTCTCCGCAAATGCAAGCACCGTCAACAAAACCCCGCACACTACCGCCAAGGATGCTATCCGTCTCAGTTTTGTAGAAAAAATCATGTATACTCCTTAGAAATCCCAGGTATAGGTGCCGCCGATGCGCAGCTCGGCGATCGGCTCGTTTTTGCCGGCTTGGGGATAAAAAATGTATGCCTCATTCTCAACCGGCTGGTCGAGGGTCATGGCGTTAAAGCGGCCGCCCAGAATAAGGTCTATATTAAAATTAAAGCCGCCCAGGGGTTTGGAAAAACGAGTTGTATTTACTACCACCTGTTCAATAGTGCCGTCCAGTAACAGCACATTCATATCCGACACTGAGGTATTGTGGCCCTCGTGCCAGGGGTTATTCGGGGCCTTGGAACCGTTTAGAATCCATTCCAGACTGGAGTAGAGACTGAAGGGTCCGATCAGGGACTTTGTAAAGCTGTTTTCATAATCTACCATAAAGGCAATATTATTCTCGCCATACTTATAGCCAATATAATTTTCGGTGTAATGCAGGGGCATGGAATCCCCATTTTCAAGTTTATACACACTTACAGGATAGTAGGTGTATTCATAGGGATAGTAGTTGTAATGAATATCCACTGCGTCTCCAGGTACAGCATCATCATAACTCTCCTCGGCATAGGTGGCCTGGAAGGTGTATTTGGTAGCGCCGGCATGGTAGGCACCTACTGTTCCGAAGGGAAAGTCTTTCCGTCCGCCAATTGACCAGGCCATTTTTGTCAGGTTCTGCTGGTTTTCAACCGTGGGCAGAAAATTACCGTTCAGATCATCGATCATAATCTGGGCCGATCCGTAGTCCCCTTCCCGAGTTCGTTCAGCAAAGAAACCCATCTGGCTTTTTACATTACCGTATTCTCCCCAGGGACGGCCTTCATTGGAATTGATAATCTGTATGAGATACATAGGAATGGGGTTAAGGAAGTATTCGGGGTCGAACTCTTGGTCAAGATACACCACTGAATCCTGAAAGCCGAACCGCCAGTCGCCCACATTCACCCCGTAGACCTTGTAATTCATGCCCCGGTCTTCCCAATGTACTTCGTCTTGATACCCAGTATAATATTGGTTGCTGTCGCTGTTCAGGCTCACCCAGCGGGTCCGGTAGAAAAACATGTTGCCTTCATAGCTCACATCCGCCTGCATTTTGGGTATGTCTTCCGAATTGATATAGATGCTGTAGGGATTGTCAACAGCATCGCTTTGATTAGAACGACCGAGACGAATATTGAAGGGGCCCAGCTTTAGGTCGGTATAGCCGGCTTCCATCAAGAAGTAGCGGCCAAACAGGTACTGCTGCTCATCCCCGCCGTCATAGCGGTCGTCGTTGTTCATGGTTCCTTCAATTACCACATCGAACAGGTTGGTGTTGTACTCCGCCCGGATCATACTTGTCTCGTAGAGGCTCTTGGTCTGCCCTTGATTGGCAAGCATGTCGTAGTTGTACATGTAATTGGCAAAAGTTCCGACCGTAAGTCTCAAGTTTTCATCAAGATCAGTTTCCCCGGATTCAGTTTGCGCCCAGATTGTGCTTGTAAGCGAGACGAAGAAAAGGCTGATAAAAATTGCTGTGAATAATTGTTTTACCTTCATAATTATCCAATCCTTATTTTATAAATCTATTTTTCCAGTATACCACGGTGCAGTAATTCCAACTTTCCGCCTAGAGTAAGTTCCATCCACCCTCCGCCATTTCGCAGGCTGTAAGCAGGTTCTATATAGACACTGTACATGTGGGCAGCATTAAAATCATCGGCAAATTGCAGGTGCAAACCAAGCCTGCCCCACAATTCACGTTCAGCCTCAGATACGGTCTCAGAAGCTTCGTAGGAGGTTCTGACAAGGTCGGCAGCACTATTATGGGAAACCAGCTCGAAGTTCAGCCGGGTTAAAAACCCGGTATTCCCCCAGGCATATTCCCCGGAGCCCTTCACCCAGCGGCTGCCCGGCCCATAGGGCGAGGTAAGCGGCAATAGAACCGTCTCCTCGTCGCGCAGGTAGCGATAGATAGCCCGGGACAGGTAATTGCCTTTATCAGGATCGAATTCATGGAAGTTGCCCCATAAATAGTGGGTCACCCCCCCTTCGAGAATGAGCCTGAGTACATCCCTGGAAAGCATCTTTTCATAATTACCTCCGAAAATGTAGGCATAAATGGTCGGAATATCCGTATCACCTACCCCGGAGATATCCGCTGCATTAATATCATCGTACCCTGCCTGGCCGAATAGCACAAGACCGGGCAGGAGGGCATACTCCATCTCTGCAACCAACGACATATTGTGCACACCACGTCTGCGTTGTGCCAACTGAAGACCGGAAAAATATCGCCTATATGCAGGGCATTGTTCTCTCGGCATATCAGGTTATGCGCCGTTATGCCTAATCGCAATTTAGGAAAGGCCCATTCAAAGCGGTGCATACTGTTGAGAATAATGGTTTTGCCGAAAGCCACTTGGTGCGAATCGCCATTACCCTTATATTCAATTATCCCATCATCTTCCGGCGTTTTAATATTCGGTAAGCCCGCCATATCAGCAATCTCACTGCCCCCGGCCTGGTTATACAGCGTGCCGAAGTAGGAGGTCATTTTTAAGGGGCCGAACTGCCAGGTATAATAGAAGGCATCCAGATAGGGCAGACGCTCAGACGGCAGAGCGGATGAAAACCCGGGGGCTCCAAAATGTACCGGAGTGCGTCCGAGCTGCAGCAGCAGGTCGCCGTAGCGTCCGGCAAAATACCCCTCGCTTATTAAGTAATTTTCCAGAGCCAGGGGATTGTCTTTTTCGCTGCGAAACAAGTTGTTATCCGGGTACTCAAGACTGTGCTGTGCCCTAAAATCCGCCGCAATATACACACCCAGTCCGCCGTCTTCTCCGGCACTCAGGGCCCACCTGCCCATCGGCGGAGCCTCTATGTACATTCGCCGGTAGTCGTAATCAAAGTCCCATTCGGCATTTCCCCGAAAAAAATTCTCATAGTTCAGAGTCAGTTCTGAGACAACCTCTGCTGTCTCCGGGGTATAATTCAAGCGCTCGAAGTATTCATCGACTTTGGCGCGGATCTGAACCGACTCTCAGTTTCACGGTGCAGCTCCCGGGCATACTCATACAGCTCTTGAATATCCACAGGAAAGCTGCCGGTAGGAAAAGCCATACCGTTGAGGGTATACAACTGTTTCAGCCGGGAGACCTGCCAGGAGCTGCTGGAATAGGTTTCAAACCCGTACATAGCAGTTACTGAAAAAATACAGAACAGGGCTGTAAAGGCCGCCCTTTTCAATGCTTTTTTATTCATTTCTCAAGATTTCCTATTTTTTTCTTCGATGCAAGCAGCACTTTGCTTGCCCCTATACCAAAGGCAAGAGCAATATAAGGTTCGAGGGGCACCCGAAAACGGGCATAAGACTCCCACCCTGCAGACACTGCGATAATAAGAAAAGTTAACACTGCAACCGGCAGGAGCTGTGGGCGACGATACACTCCGTAAAAAGCAAATACCCAAACCGCCAGCATTAAAGAGCTGTAGAGCATAGAAGCATACGGGGCCGCTTTTTCCCCGATAAAATAGGAAATATACGTCTCATGATCGCCGAACATCAGCCGCATGGCACCCCAGAACGCAACCTTTATATAGGTTATGGGATTGCTTTTAATTATTTCGACGGCTTCAACCTTGAGCTCCTTCCCCCGCTGCAGCCCTTCCGCACTGTAGTCCCGTTTTCGCTCTAGATTGTATCTGTCTAGATACTCTTCGACTATCTCATCTACTTCCGAATTGCTTTGTACCGCCTCGACTGCAGCGGCCCTGTAGAACAGCAGATTGACATAGTCGATAGCCGAAATGCTCCAGTAGTTACTCACCAAGCCGTTTCTGACAATCCAGCCGCCGCTTATGGTCAGGAAGATTAAGAATGGAATGATGATTTTATAATGAGCTTTGGTTGTGTTCTTATTAACCACCTGCCACAGAAGGAACAAAATCAAAACGGCTATTAATGGATAAAAGGCCACAGGTCGGACCAGGGTTCCATATCCCCAAAACAGCCCGGCCATAATACCGTAAGCACCCCTTCGCTTGTCACTTGTTATTATTTTATATGTAAAATAGACCCCAAGAAACAGAAAGAAGGTAAACACAGTTTCGGTCATAAAAGAGGCTACCGAAAAAAAAGCGGTAGGATTCAAGGCATAATACGCACCGCCGAGTAGTGCAGCCGTATGTTCCCCAAGGGAATACAGCATTTTCACAATTAGATATGCAACTGTTCCATCAAGGGCAATCTGGAAGAAAAGTAGCCACCACTCCCAATTGCTTGAAGAGAGCGACTTAAAAAGGGCGATAATTAAGGGGTAGCCGGGAGTACGGCTTACCTCAGGATAATATTCTCCGCTTGGAAGTTGAGAAGTGTATCCCCGACCTTCACGCAGATTCTCCGCTACGCTGGTGTAGGACTTTGTATCTGTTTCAAAAAAACCCTCCATACCGAGGGTCTGGTAGCTGATAAATACCCACAGTACACGAACGATAAGTGCAGCGAGCAGAATGTAGTACGGCCATTTTTTCATTTTTTCACTCGACTGCATTGCCCTATGCCTTGAATATAAACAGTTTTCTGGAGCTAAAGTTCCAAATCAATACAATTCCGGTGGCAATTACTTTCGCGGCCATTGCATGGATATCCAAAAGACCATGCATAGTCCACATAAACAGCATATTCAAAACCAGCCCTACCCCGCTTACCAGGTACACCAGAAAGGCTTCCAGCCGCACCGAATGCCGCCCCCGTTGAAACACAAACAGGATGCTCAGAATATAGTTGGCCCCGGTAGCAAGAGTAAACGCAACGACCACGGCCAACAGATAATGAAACTGCAGCTGGTAATTACACAAATAAAAACTGCCCCATTCTATGAGCGCTGCCGTACCTCCAACCCCTATATAACGAATAAACTGCCGGGTAAGTGCCTTTAGATTCATTTTTTTCCAAACAAATTATATTTTAAAATGCAGAAAATAGCATGTACACCGTCTCTCCAACCTATTTTCTTCCCCTCTTCGTAGGTTCTCCCGTAATAAGAGATACCAACTTCATAGATAGAACAGTGGCGTTTTGCAATTTTGGCCGTAATCTCCGGCTCGAAGCCAAAGCGCTTTTCCTTAATATCTATGGACTGAATAATATCCCGCTTAAACGCTTTGTAACAGGTTTCCATGTCGGTTAGGTTTATATTGGTACACATATTTGAAAGAGTCGTAAGGAATGAATTACCAAGCCGATGCCAGTAATATACAACCCGATGAGCGTGTCCGCCCATAAACCGCGATCCATACACCACATCCGCCTTCTCCTGTAAAAATGGCTGCAGGATGAGGGGGTACTCATTCGGATCGTACTCCAGGTCGGCATCTTGAATTATTACAATATCTCCGGTGGCTGCCTGAATCCCGGTTTTTAAGGCCGCCCCTTTTCCTTTGTTTTTCTCGTGGTACAAGACCTGCTGCACCTTTGGTCGGATTTCCTGCTCAAGGAGTTCGCGGGTTCCATCATTGGAAAAGTCGTCGATGACTATGATCTCTTTATGAGGAACCGGGGCTGCGTTCAC
This sequence comes from Spirochaetia bacterium, assembly GCA_034520965.1. Taxonomy (GTDB): domain Bacteria; phylum Spirochaetota; class Spirochaetia; order DSM-16054; family Sediminispirochaetaceae; genus DSBN01. The sequence goes on from JAXHMY010000001.1 coordinate 1,086,522, forward strand.
CGCATCAATAATGGTATGCAGAGTTTCTTTTTCATTATAACAGGGAATAATTATGGACAGCTTAATGTCTTCTATGGATTTCATTATCCTTCCTCACTCAATAGGTCTTCAAAATAAGATATTGTTTTGATAAGCCCTTCTTTCAAAGATACGGTGGGGCTCCAATCCAGTTTTTCTCTTGCAAGACCAATATCCGGTTTTCGTCTCTGGGGATCATCCTGGGGCAGCTCTTTATGAATCAGGGACGACGAGCTGCCGGTTAAATTAATAATGGTCTCCGCCAATTCCAGTATCGTATTTTCCTGCGGGTTACCCAGGTTTACCGGACCGGTAAACCCTTTAGGAGAGGCCATCATCTTGATCATCCCGTCTACCAGATCATCCACGTAACAGAAAGAGCGGGTATGGTTTCCTTCTCCAAAAATAGTGATATCCTCGTTACGCAGCGCCTGGACGATGAAATTACTCACCACCCGCCCGTCGTGGGGATGCATATGAGGTCCATAGGTGTTGAAGATACGAACCACCTTTATATCAACATTGTCCTCGCGGTGGTAGTCGAAGAAAACCGTTTCCGCACAGCGTTTGCCTTCATCATAACAGGCCCGCGGCCCGATGGTATTTACCGCGCCACGGTAAGATTCCACCTGCGGATGAACTTCCGGATCGCCATACACTTCACTGGTAGAGGCTTGTAGGACCCTGGCCTTGATTTGATCGGCCAGCCCCAGCACGTTGATTGCTCCCATAACGTTTGTTTTTACCGTCTTTACGGGGTTAAACTGGTAATGGATCGGGGAGGCTGGGCAAGCGAGATTATATATCTCATCAGCCTCCAGAAGAATCGGTTCAATGATATCGTGCCGTATCAGTTCAAAGTTTTTGTAGTCGAGCAAATGCTCTATATTGCGACGGGAGCCTGTAAAAAAGTTATCCAGGCAGATCACATCTACACCCTGCTTCACAAGTTTTTCCGACAAATGTGAGCCGATAAAACCAGCACCGCCGGTTATTAACACTTGTGTACGTAAATCCATTTTTATATCCTTGCTAATTCTTTTTTACAGCCCAGAAGGTTTCCTTCTTCGGTTTGAAGAAGTTCTTCAGGTGAATCGCCACATGGCGGGGTTCATAAAGTTTAATATGAGAAACAGCAAACGTAAAAAACATTCTTTTGGCATGCATTCCGAAGGCATCCCGGAAATAGTTCAATTCTATTTTCTCAAACCCAAAATGAGTGTCCTCATGCAGGTCTCCGAACCCATAGAAATCGGCCGAATACTTCTCTTCGATAAACGCATCCAGTGGATTATCCTTTTTGTTCAGCCGCGCGCCCAGCTCAAGCCGTTCCATAATTTCAAAGGGAAACACAATGTGCATTTTACTGCCGCCGAGATTGTATTTCTCTTCAATAGCGGCCAGAACCGTTTTAGAAAAGGCGAGCCTCTTGTTCATCTTTTCCAGTTCGAGATACGAGAGGTTGAGCAGCTCAAACAGGTTATAATCGCGGCGTACCGCATACTCGAGTATAGGATAAAAATCCTCCGGCTGCACTCTATACATCTCCTGCTCTTTCACCGGCAGTTCCCGTAATAGATTCTTTAACTCTGCATCAGCGGGTGCATCAAGTGCTTCAGAAAATGAGGACATCAGAGTGCCGAGCAGAAACACAAACAATAGAAGAATTCTAAACCGCTTCATATTAATCACTCTCCATCGATGTTGTGAGAACTCCGGTACCACTGCACAAAGCGGGCTATACCGGTTTTCACCTGAGTAGAGGGCTGATAGCCGGTGTCCCGCTCCAGATCGCTGCAGTCGGCCCAGGTAGCCGGTACATCGCCCGGCTGCATCGGCAGATACTCGATTTCGGCCTCAAGGGACAACTGCCGCTGCAGCTCGGCAATAAAATCCATCAGATCCACCGGCTGCCCGTTGCCGATATTGTAAATTTTAAAAGGGGCCGGAGAGCTTGCAGGGTCGGGGTTTTTCGGGGACCAATTAGGATTTCCCTTCGGGGGTCTATCGAGGGTGCGGACAATTCCTTCGACAATATCGTCGATATAGGTAAAATCGCGCCGCATTTTTCCGTTATTGAAAACCTTAATCGGCCGGCCCTTAATAATTGCGTCGGTAAACAGGAACAGCGCCATATCAGGCCGACCCCACGGACCGTACACTGTGAAAAAACGCAGCCCCGTTGCGGGCAGATTATACAGATGACTGTAGGTATGGGCCATCAGCTCATTGCTCTTCTTGGATGCCGCGTACAGACTAATCGGATGGTCGACATTGTCGGAGGTGGAAAAGGGCATTTTTTCATTGATGCCGTACACGCTGCTTGAAGAGGCGAATACCAGGTGATCCACCTTGTTCTCGCGGCAGCCCTCAAGCACATTGATAAAACCGACTATGTTGCTATCAATATAAGCATAAGGGTTTTCCAGGCTGTAGCGCACCCCCGCCTGGGCTGCCAGATTTACCACCGCATCAAACTGCAGTTCCCGCATCAGCCCATGCAAACCGTCACGGTCCTCAAGCTGCAGCTGCACAAAGGTAAACTTTGGATATTCCGTGCTGGAAACCATAATTCCTTCGCACAGCTTCATTTCATCGATCCCTAAACCTGCGAGCCTACCGTACTTTATTTTTACATCGTAATAGGAGTTTAACGAATCCAGCCCAACGACCTCATCGCCGCGCTCGAGCAGATATTTTGAAACGTGAAATCCAATAAAACCGGCCGCGCCGGTTACCAACACACGCATATATAATCCTTTTCTCTCTCTATTTATATCGATATTATATCGATTTAGAAGATATCAGTCATCCCGTCCATTTTCAAGTTATTGTGCCACGCCTGAAACATCAGGACAGGCCACAAGCGGCTGTCATGGTTCCTTTTCTCCGAAAGGTGTTCCTGCCACAGTGACTGGACGACGCTGCTGTCAAACAGCCCCTGCCGGTCCAGGCTCTCTGCATTCAAAAGGTCTTCGGCCCACTCGCGCAGGGGCCCCCGCAGCCATAATCCCACCGGAACGGTAAAGCCCTGCTTTGGCCGTTCTATAAGCTTGGGGGGAACATACTTGTAGAGCACCTTGCGCAGTACCTGTTTTCCAGTTCTCCCGGATATTTTTAGGTGCTGCGGCAGTTTCCAGGCCAACTCTACCACTCGATGGTCGAGTATCGGCACCCGCGATTCCAAGCTGACGGCCATACTTGCACGGTCTACTTTGGTAAGAATATCATCCGGAAGATAAGTAACTAAATCCAGGTACATAATGGCCGCAGTGATGTCGTCCATCTGCTCCCACATACGATCCTTCACTAGCTGCGATTCTACCACATCCTGCGATATAAGCGCATCCAGGGGACGCTTCCACTCGGAAACCAGCCCATGATACAGTTCGAGGGGGCTTCCGGCGGCAAGAACCCCCGCCAGCTTGTGCAGTTTGTAGCCCGGGTCCACCAAGGCCAGGGATTTCGGCAGCAGCGGTGAGGCGGCACTGTAGAGGCGGTCCCATCCATCAGGAGAGACGCCGAAAATGGCCCCGGCGGCCGCCCGCTTGGCAAAACCCGGTACCCGGGAAAATTTACGCCACAGGGAGTTCATCCATATATGGCGGTTATATCCCCCGAAAAGCTCGTCTCCTCCGTCGCCGGACAGGCTCACCGTCACATGCTCACGAGCCAACCGGCTTACCAGAAAGGTGGGAATATTGGAATAGTCGGAATAGGGCTCGTCATACATCTGCGGCAGCAGAGGAATTACCTTTAGCGCATCCTCGGGAGTGAGGGTGAGTTCGGTATGGTTGGTACCCAAGTGCTGCGCCACATCCCGGGCATAGTCAGCCTCGTTGAACTGCCTTTCACGAAAGCCTATGGAAAAGGTCTTTACCGGACGATCGGATTCCTGCTGCATCAGGGCTACCACCGTAGATGAGTCGACCCCGCCGGAGAGAAATGCTCCCAGGGGAACATCCGCCACCATGCGGTCTTTTACCGCCCGACGCAGCTCGCCCTCCAACAGGTCCGCCGCCTCCTCAGCATTTACTTTGAGGGGGTTTCGAAATCCCTTAAGGGCCGTTTCACCGGCAGACCAGTAGGAATGCACGGAGATCCAATCCCGGCTTGTTTCACTTTCTGTCGGGCTCCAGCTCTCCCGTCCGTTCCAACGCCGGGCATCAATACGAAGGTAGGTGCCGGGCTGCAGCTTGAAGATGTCCTGCCAAATGGTGAAGGGGGCGGGAATATAGTTGTAGCGCAAATAGAGGGGCATTACATCGGCGCGCATCTGCGGGGTAAACTGAGGATGGGCCTGAATGCTTTTGAGTTCCGATCCGAACAACAGGCCATCGCCCTGAAAGCCGTAATATAGTGGTTTGATCCCGATGCGGTCCCGGGCCAGAACCAGCGTACGATTTTCACGGTCCCACAGGGCAAAGGCAAACATACCCACGCTTCGCTCCAGGGTGCGGTCCAATCCCCACTGCTCGATCCCGGCCAGCAGTACCTCGGTGTCGCTGTGGCCGCGGAAGGCCACCCCTGATTTTTTCGAGCTCCAGCCGCATTTCTGTAAAGCTGTACACCTCTCCGTTGTAGGCCAGCACATACCTGCCGGAGGCACTGACCATCGGCTGCCGTCCTTCGACAGAAAGATCAATAATGGAAAGGCGCTGATGTCCCAGGGCAATTCCCACCGCGGGGTCGCTCCAAAAATTCCGGTCGTCGGGACCCCGATGGGTAAGGGAGGAAGTCGTTTTTTCAAGTGCCTGCGTATGTCCCGAGCCCATATTCTCGCTGTTGGGCCGGGAAACAGGAACCCTGTTAATCCGCACATTACGAATACCTTCTCTCGTATATCTGTGTATAGAGATCGTGATACTTCTGTACGGCAGTATCGATATGCAGTTCCGTTTCGATCCGCCGCCGGGCCATCTCTCCGTAGCCTTTCAGCTGCCGACGACCCATTTCCGCACAAACCTCCCAGCGGGCTGCCAGCGCCGCCGGATCCGCCGGCGGTACCACCCAGCCGGTCTCCCCAACCACATAGGCCGAATCGCCCACATCGGTGACCACACATGGAACCCCCCGGGCCATCGCCTCGCCCACGACCAGGGGAAGCCCCTCGCCGACAGAGGAGGTGCTCAGCAGGTCCATCGCCGCATACACCCGGTCCATATCGCTGCGGCGCCCCAGCAGATGCAGGGATTTTCCAAAATTGCTGTGTTGGCCCTCCGGAATAAGCGCCGCAAACTCCGGATTCTGCCATTCCACATGTAAACCGCACAAAACAAACCGAATGTCTCGTTCCTGGTGCGTCCGATGTAGACGGCGGGCAGCTTCCAAAAAGGCAGCGTGATCCTTCTGGGGGTTGAACCGGGCTACCAAGCCGATCACAAACTCCTCATGGCCAATCCCCAATTCCTCCCGCAGGGTTTCGCCGGCAACATTCATACTGTTCAGGGACACGGCCGGGGTCTCAAAGCCGTTATGTATAACCTGCATCTTTGCAGAATCATATCCGAACGCGGTGTGAGTGCGTTCCGAGGCAAAGGAGCAGCAGACAATCTTTTCCGGGAGTTTTGAAGAGAGCAGGCGACCGAGTTTTGCACTGACCATAGTATTGCGGGTGTTGACGGCCGGGTCGAGGTTGCTCTGGTGAATTCCCCACACCACCGGTACCCCAGCCAGTCGGGCAGCCACTCCGCCGATTACATCGGCATGGTACATCCAGGTTTGCACTACCGCCGGTTTTCTCCGACGAATCCACTGATACACCGCCCAAAAGCTCCGGGGCGTGGGCACGCTGCTGTTCATTTCCGCGCTTGCTACCGGCACGCCCGTCTGCTGAATGGCTTTACCGACTAACTGCACCGGCAGCAGCGAGAGCACCTCCGGTTCGTACTTCTCTCTGTCGGTATGACGTATGAAGAGACTCCAACATTTTTTCTGCTCCACCCACATCGCTTGCGGTGATGATATGCAGGACCCGTATTTTCTTACTCATTTTTGCTTGTGCAGTTCCTTTATAGTAGAGTGGTACTTTTCGATTACCCGCTGGACGGAAAAGTGCTCCTCAACCATCCTGCGCGAGGCGCTTCCCATTCGGCTCAATTTTTCATCGCTCATATGGTACATAAGGTCCATTGATTTCGTCAAAGAGGACACATCCCGAGGGCTGCAGAGCACACCGTTCTGCCCGTCCAGCACTACCTCCCGGCATCCCGGCACATCGGTAGCCACCAGGGGACGGCCCATAGAGGCGGCCTCGAGCAGGCTGCGGGGAGTCCCTTCACGATAAGAAGGCAGCACGACGCAATGGGCCCTCTCAATAACCTCCCGAACATCTTCAAGGCGGCCTAAAAACTCAACCGCCCCTTGGGCTTCGGCAGCCGCTACCTCATCATTGGAAAGGGAGGTGCGGTTCTCGCTGTCGGTACTGCCGGCAAGTCAGGCATTGGACCTGCCGGCCGTAACGCCCATGCAGAGCCTTCGCAGCCTGGATAAACTCTCCGGCCCCTTTATCCCTGAGCAGCCGCGCGATCATCAGAAATACAAAGCCCCCCTTCTGCCTGTCGGGAAGAGGCTGGGGAGAGAATTTCTGAAGATCGATACCCGAACCGGGCAGCAGCCCCGTCTGGTGCTCCTCCACCAAGCCGTGGTAGATAAACTCCCTCCGATCGTCGTTGTTTTGAAAAAACACATGTGCAGCCCGGCGCTGGCTATACCGGTAGAGCAGCAGGACCAGACGGGTCAAGGGAGAGCGGCTGATAAATACCGTACCGAGACCGGATATATTGTTGACCGCGGGAATACCCAAGGAAGAGGCCGCCAGGGTTCCGTAAATATTCGGCTTGATGGTGAACTGACAGACCACCTCCGGCTGCAGGCAGCGGTACGCGTGGCGCAGTTGCCGCAACGTGCACAGATCCGCCAGAGGATTCGTCCCACTGCGGGAAATATTGACCGGGACAAAACCTATATCCCTATTCTGCAGAAATTTTTCATAGCCGTCGGCCGGCGCAACCCCTGTTACCTCCCAACCGGCCTGTACAAACGACTCCATAAGGGAGAGACGAAAATTGTAGAGGTTCCAGGCGGTATTTGCGCAAAAGACAATGTGTTTTTTCATTTTATCTCGCTGAAAAGCTGTTTGTAGTGGGCCACTATGTGCTCAGTGCCAAACCTCTGCCGCACACTCTCCTGCAGGGATGAGGGATCCCATCGTGTATCCAAGGCAGCTGCGATTGCCCCTCCCAGTGACCCCTTATGGCCCGGCTCAGCCAAAAAGCCGTCGACCCCATCGCGAATTATCTCATCTGCAGAAGTATCCCCGCCGTAGGAGGCCACCGGGGTCCCGCAGCTGAGTGACTCGAGCACCACATTCGGAAAGCCCTCGTAGCGGCTTGACAACACAAACAGATCCGCCGCCGCCATCCAGCGATACGGATTGTGCTCAAATCCCTGCAGCAGCACCCGTTCGCCCAGCCCGAGCTCCCGGACCTGCTGCTCCAGGGCGCCTCGCTCAGCCCCCTCACCGAGGATGACCAAAGACCAGGGCCGGTTTAAGCCCGCCAGTTCCTGCAGCAGCAAGTCAAAGCCCTTTTGACGGGTGAGCCGTCCGACGGCCAAGAGACGCGCGCCCTCCGAGGGCCATTCGGGACGTGGCTGCCCATGAGCCTGGCTGCGAATACCCTCGGTATCTACCGGGTTATGAATTACCCTGATTTTAGAGGCGGCCGCCAGGTTCTGCTGCTGCATATCCTGGGCCATACGCCGAGATTGAGCTACCACCACATCAAAGTTGCAGTATAGAAGCCGATAGGCCCTCCGGTAAAGGGCGGGGCGGGATTCAGACTGTAAGGATCGACTCGGCAGATTTCCCTCGCGGGCGATCAGTCTGACCGAGGGAGGCAGCAAGGGCCTCAGCAGGCTTACCGCAAGGTTCAGGTGGGTGAGAGTGGAAAATATGATCCCGGGCTTAAGCTTCCATGCAAGCTTAAGGAGCGCCGGTAAGGCGGATCGTACCCGGCTGCTGCCCAGGTCGTATACACATATATTTGTGCGGATAAACTCGCGAAGCTCCCCCTGGCTCGTTCCCGCTGCCAAAACCGGTTCCCATACCCCTGGATCGAGCCGGTTCAGCAGTGTAATCACCACCCGTTCTGCACCTCCTCCGTGGAGGTTCGGCAGTACGAACAACACCTTCTGTGCCACTACCGAAGTACCCGTCTATCTCGAGTATACACGAGCCTTCCGGGCAGCAGCCCGGCGAAGGTGAGCACCGGCCGCGGGGTGCTGCGGAGCATACTCAAGGTCGAGCAGCCGCCGTGCAGGGAAAAACGCACGTAATGTACCGCCGCCTTTAGGCTTACTGGAACTTTAATCGGGTATTTTAGTACCTCGGCATAAAAATCACGGCTGCCGAGGGGGCTTCGGGCCCGCAAGCTGATCAGCGTCCGGGTTATGCTCTCGTCTGTAGTAAAGTAAATGCGCAGCGCCTCGTTGACATACCGTGTAAGATAGCTGTGGCCGAGGCGCAGCCATACATAGCCCGGGGGGACATGGCGCTCACCGGGGTGTTCCGGATACAGATGCTGCCGCAGCAGTTCGGTACGGACAAAGCCCCACTTCTCCCCGCTTATTCCTAGGCGATAATGCAGCGCAAAGGTGGTAGAATCGTAGACATCCTCAGGAAACTCATCGCCCACCACCCGGCCGAGCTCATCGCGGCAGAGCACCGTCACCCCGGCGTAGCGATCCCGTGTTTCGGTGGGGATTTCCATCCACCGGACGGCAAAACGCTCGAGCGCCTCGGGAACACAGGCATCGTCGGAGTCGAGGGTCAGAAACAACTCCCCGCCGACTCGCGAACCCCGCGGTTAAAGGCGGTGTGTTTTCCGCCGTTGGTCTTTTTTACATACCGTAGGGGAAATGAAGCCTCCGCCTGCCACCCCCTCACCAGCTCTTCGGTCGCATCCTGCGAACCGTCGTCGACTATCAGCCATTCAAAATCGCCGAAGCTCTGCTGCTGCAGGCTCTCATATACCCGGTGCAGGGTAGCGGCCCGGTTGTAGGTTGGAGTAAAAACAGTAAACAGGGGCGCGGCCTTTTCAGACTTCTCAATGTTCAAAATACCAGTTTCTCCCATAGTGCAATTATGTTCTCCGGCCGATAAAATTCAGCTGTCTCACGAGCAGCCCCGGCAAGCCGTTGCCGCGTACCGCTGTCTAAAGCAAGCGACCGGATTGCCTCTGCCATTTTATCTGTGTGCTCCGCCGGCACCAACAGGCCGTTTTGCTGATGCTGCAGCAGCTCACCCGGTCCGGTGGGGCAGTCGTAGGCGATACAGGCCAAACCGGAGGCCATGGCCTCTAAAAGCACGTTCGGAAAACCCTCGAAGCGCGAGGACAGCACAAAAACATCGGCTCTGCCATACTCATCGGCAATTCGGCTGGTAGCCCCGGGCATTTGAACTAGGCCGGAAAGACCCAGCTGACGGGAGAGTGCTTCGAGGGCTTCCCGCTCTTTACCCTCGCCGAGAATACGCAGCACCCAGCCCTCATCAAGACGGGCTGCCGCAAAGGCACGCAGCAGGAGGTCGAAGCCCTTCTGCCGGTTCAGTCTGCCGGCCGCCAGAAGGGTACGCGGTCCTGCCGAGGGCTGCCTCTCTCCCCTAAAAAATTCCGGATTTACCGGATTTGGAATAACCGCCGCAACCGGAATTTTGTGCTTCCGATAATAATCTGCAATTCCTTCGGTCTGCACCACCAGGCGTCCACCCCGCCGATACACACGGTTACGCAGACGCTTCCACAGCCTGGAAACCTCGTAGTGTTCGGGATGGTTTCGTTCGGCCGCATATACCGTCACATCCAAGCCCCTGGCCGCCAGGATAGTTACAATATTGGTCATGGTCATGAAACTGATAACCCCATCCGGTTCGACCTCCCGGATAACGCTGCGTACCGCCGCAACCCGTCGACGATTGGACAGAAGCGCATGCAGGGGGGTCGTTGAAGCGCCCGTCAAGCCAAGCTTCCGCACCTCGATGCCCTGGGAAAGCGGAAAATAGAGCTCGGCATCCTTGAGGGTAACCACTGTTACCCACACCCCGCGACGGTGCCACTCGTTGGCCAGAACGGTCAATACCCGTTCGGCACCTCCAGGGGCAAACTTTGAAATTACAAACAGAACCGAAGCCATGCTGCTCACGGTGCCGCCCCCTCCAGGCCGTAGGCCGCCATAATACCCATCATACGCTTGTGATACGTCGCGGGGCTGTGCTCGGTGGTGGCCAGTTCGTAACTGCGGCGCCCCATGCGCTGGAGCCGCCGGCTATCGGCAACACAGTATTCTATCGCCTCAATCAAACTCGGAAGGTTGTCACTCTTGAATATACGGCCGTTGCCGTCCTGCTCTACGTACCACTGCACCCCGGCCGTATCGCTGCATATAACCGGGAGCCCCCCAGCCATCGCCTCCAGCAGGGATACTCCGGCCTCTTCATCCCGACTCGGCAGAACAAACAGGTCGTTGCGCGCATATTCTTCCAACAGCGTTTCAAAGGCAACCGAATCGTTCAGTGTAACGTGGGCTTCCAAACCGTGGGACTGCACATATTCCTTTACCCGCTCGTACTGTTTTTTATACGCTTCGGTGTCGTAGCCTCCGTAAACCGTTAGATGCAGCTTATACCTGCCTAGGAGCGACTCCACCGCCTGAATTAGCAGCAGGTGGTTCTTACGTTCCATGTACTTGCCTACCATAAGAAGGCGAACCGTATCATCAGCCTTCGCCGGCTCGGGCTCTGCAGGCCTATGGCGGGGCTCCACTACAAAGGGCAGATAATATACATTTGGAGCTGCCGCCGGATACTTCCGGGCATCACCCTTCACCGGTGAAATCCAGGGGGCGCGAAAAATTTTCATCAGCCCCCGGAAGGCAACCCGTTTGAGCCAAGAGAGGGGTCGGTAGACCTCGCCCTGGGTGTAAAACACCACCTGCCGCCCCTGCAGAAATGCCGTCAGAGCACAGCGACGCGAGTGGCGCCGTTTCGGGTCGCGGATTATCACCACATCGGGGTCGTAGCTGCGATAAAACCGGGCCAAACTGCGAAATGAGTAGTAGGCTAGGGTCCTGTCGGGAGCCTGCGGCTGCAGGCGTTTTCGCAGACGGTAGAGTGGAGCATACTCGAGCAGGCGCGGCTTTAGCAGCGAGTGGTCTTCGGAAGAGCGGGTGGTGACTACCAAAAACTCGACCTGATGGCCATGATCGATCAGAGCCTTTACTACAAAGAACTGGTTGGTATGAAAGCGCGGGGCTGCAAATAAAAATTTCATAATTCGGTGTTATTGCCAGGGCAACTTTACCATTTCTCCAAAAATAAAATCGTACTCTTTGGGTACAAAGGCCGCTTTTCCGCTGGCCGGGTAAAAGGTTATCTCACCAAACCGCGGCCGCCCCTTATACTCGTACAAATCGACCCGGCACAGAGGAAAGGGCTCGGCCAGCTTTTTGGCAACCTCCAGCATCTCCTCGGCACAGGCCGGCTTTTCTACAGTATATGAGTCGGGTCGGGGATACTCGTAGACCACATCAATTGACTTCCATTCAGAATCGAGCAGCATACGCCGATGTGCATAAAATCGGCCTATATCGAGCTGAGTAAACAGGACTCTGCCGTTTGAAACAAAAAACTTATAGTCGATGGGGGGCTTCCCATCTTCTGAACTAAGATCTTCCTCAATAATAATTGCGGGCTCAATACCGCTGTAAGCCCATTCGCCTTTGTTCTGCCCATATGCCGAAATACCCAACCAGGAATCACATAAGGTTTTAATCTCGCTGATATTTGATGTACCTCGCTGGTAGAACAGAACCTTTCCAGAGACATGGTTCGGCTTGATTACCGCCCTATCTGGTAATTCATCAAAATCTATTTCCTCAGGCCGTGTTCCTGAATAATACTGCTTAACCAGATATTCCTTGCCCACCGTCTGGCTCACATAGTCGCGAACGGCAATTTTATCGGCACACTGCACCATTAAATCGGTTTTCAGGTTCTGCTTCATCCAGAGCACATGCTCATTTAGACTGCGCGGCTTTTTTATTTTCGGCAGATAACCGGTAACTGAGAAGAAAGAGAGGGAATCATAGATATGAGTAAAAAAAGGTATAGACCTCAGCAGATCCTTTGCAGAATATAAAAGTATATAGAGTAACGGATGGGCGGTTATCTTTTTTCCATCTATCGACGCATATTTGTAGCGACCGTCGGTTTTATTGGTTATTTTCACGTGTATACTCACTTACCAGTTTCTGCACAATATCGTTATACCTAACGGCAAGTCTGGTCCATTCATACTCATACGCCGGAGTATTGCGTTCAATACCATTCTCGATTACAGATCTAAGATATTCAGCCATTTCTTCTACTTGGTCACCCGAAAAGCGAACGCCCTTATTATCCATAATTTTCTCAGGATCACTCCCAGGAGGTGCAATTAATAGTATTGGTGTACCGGCGCCTAAGGCATCGAAGATCTTCCCGGTGACCATTATTTTATTCTCATTATTTGTATCTGGAGATACTGAGGAAATTACAACAAATAAATCTGCACTCTTGGTAACCTCAAGAGCTTTATCCTTAGTCACCATACCATGATCTACAATTCTTGAAGTTATATTGAATTTCTCTCCCATCTCAATAATGTGGTGACTGTGCTTTCCATAATAGTGAAATTTCCACTCTAACTTATCGTAATCTTTAACTAAACTGAGTGCTTTAAAAAAGGGCTCTATAGTACGAATAGGGAAATAAAATGAACCAGTATATACAATAGAAATCTCACCAAATTTTTCTACAGAAAACTTATCTAGTCTATCCTTTTCAAAACCATTAGTAACTACAAAAAATTTAACGTTTTGCGACATCATTGAATTTCATCATTAATAATATCGTTCATTCCACCGGTTACCGAAACGACTCCAATCGCACCATTCAATATCCTCTGTTCGCGTTTTTGTATTTTCTTAGGTCTTACCGGTTTCGTTGGATTCAAATTCCACAAATCACGATAATCGAGCACATATGGAACGTTGTACTTTTTATTTAGATAATACGCAATCTCAAAGTCGACAAAAGGGCCTCCAGATCCAATAATAAGATCGTATGGAAATTTCTGCTTAGACGCAAAATGCTTTTTAACAGAATAAAGCCAGAATCTCTTACTCTCTTCTTGCAGAATAGATGATACAAATCTACCAATCTTTCCAATTAAATTTTTAACACCTCCACATAAACCACTATTGTTTATGATGAAATATCCTTTTTCAATATTGTGAAGGGGAAAACGGATTTCTATTGATTCAATTTTATGTTTCTTAATCTCATTATTCCAAATCTCATTATTTTCTTGATTCTTTACGAATTTGCTATCAACAGTAAGGACAGAAACATTATTTCCATTGTTTGCTAAACCTTTAATAATATTCCAAATGCGCACTAAACCTATTTCATTGCGAGGAGGGAAAGAAAAAGTAACAAATAAAATATTCATATAATCAGCACACTCAACTATCAGATAGAAGTGTATTAACTACTTTTAAAGAACTATTACCGTCACCATAAAGATCTTTCCAAACTTCTGGAAACGGTGGGTTATTCAAAGCAGAATGTAATTTTCCGCTTATTAAATCCCACTAGAGTATTTGCTCCCGCATATAGCGTTTCTATCCACTCTGTTTCTTCTCTTAAAGTAATACAGGGTTTATTGAAAAAATAGGCTTCTTTTTGAACGCCACCAGAGTCTGTCACAATGAAACGGCAATTATTTTCAAGATATATCATATCGAGATAGCCAACCGGATCAACAAGTTTAATATGTTCATCAAATTTCAAACCATATTTATCAAGCATTTTTTTTGTTCGTGGATGCAATGGTAATATTCCTTTCAAATTAGTAAAACTATTCAATGCCTCCACTATTGATTCAAGTCTTTTTCTGTTGTCAGTGTTTTCCGCACGGTGGATGGTGATCAAATAATAGTCTTCGGGGATTTCTATCGAAGGTTTATGGGGTAACTCTCTGTAATAAAGCGATGCGTCATACATTATGTCTCCTGTGCGATACACACCGGAATTAATGCCTTCATTCTCTAAATTTTTTACTGCTACATCGGTAGGACAAAAAATATTTTGCAAGGTGGTCTGTGAGAACCCTGTTTTGTTCTTCCGGCATACTCTTATTGAAAGATCTCAAGCCTGCTTCTATATGCGCAATTGGAATGTTTAATTTACTAGCAGCTAAAGCACCCGCTAAGGTTGTATTTGTATCACCATAGACTAATACACAATCCGGCTGTTTGCTTTGCAAAAGACTTTCAATTTTCTCTAACATCATTCCAGTTGTTTTACCATGGGAACCGCTACCAACTGAAAGATTCACATCCGGAAAGGGAATGTTCAATTCCCGGAAAAAAACATCTGACATATTATCATCATAATGTTGTCCCGAATGAACAAGACACTCATCAATACTATTACTATAATCGCTTTTTATTAATCTGCTTATAACTGCTGCTTTTATAAATTGGGGCCTTGCTCCAACAATTGATACTAGTTTGTACATCCTATGCCTTCTGTATTCCGTGTTCTACTTTTTTATATTGTGCACCACACTCATTACAACGCAAATCATTATTTAGCTTTACCCCACATTCACATACCCAGGCTCTCTGCTTTGCAGGGCTTCCGTATACCATTGCGTAATCAGGAACATCCCTCGTCACCACACTACCTGCACCAACAAAGCTAAACTTCCCTAATGTTACCCCGCAGACTATTGTGGCATTTGCACCAATAGAAGCACCATATTTAACTAATGTCTGCTTATATTCACTCTTTCGTTCAATAAATGCCCTTGGATTTATCACATTAGTAAACACGCAGGAAGGGCCGCAGAACACATCGTCCTCTATTATAACATCATCGTATACAGACACATTATTCTGTATTTTTACTCCATTACCAACTACAGCTTTCCCACCTATATTTACATTTTGTCCAATTGAGCAACGAAAGCCAATTTGAGCTCCCGGCAACACATGAGAAAAATGCCAGATTTTGGTCTTTTCACCTATTGTGGCACCTTCATCAACATAGCTCGATTCATGCACAAAATAATCATCATTTTGCATCGATCTCTCCTAATACGGTTTCTATTCCTTTCACTACTTTTCCAATATCTTCACTCTTTAGAAACGGGTGTATAGGTAGGCTCATTACCGTTCTAGATAGTTTTTCTGTTACAGGAGTATTCACGCCAGTATTGTTCAATTGCGCAAATGCTTCTTGCCTGTGTAACGGTATTGGGTAATGTATTGCAGTAGGTATACCCTTTTCACCTAGCTTTTCTTTGATGAGGTCTCTCTTTTCATGACGTATTGTATATTGCGCCCATACGGAGGTATTTTTTCCTACTACCTGAGGAATATCTACGATTCCATTCAGGAAGCGAGAATATTCTTCCGCAGCTTTCCTGCGTGATTTCAATTCTTCATCAAAATGCTTTAGTTTTACTGATAGTACCGCAGCTTGCATCGAATCCATCCTGCCATTTAAACCGATAACCTTGTGGTGATACCGTTGTGACTGACCATGATTGAGAATCATTCTGATATTTGAAGCAAGCTCATCATTATCTGTAAAGATTGCCCCGCCATCTCCATAAGCACCTAAGGGTTTCGCTGGAAAGAAACTTGTTGTAGCAATGTCAGTCATGGTACACGATTTTTTACCATTATACTCGGCTCCAAAGGATTGAGCTCCGTCCTCCATTACCCACAGACCGCGTTTTTTAGCTATGGCATTGATAGCATCCAAATCAGCACACTGTCCGAATATACTAACCGGGATGATTCCTACAGTATTCTCTGTTATTGAATTTTCTATCAACTCAGGGTTTAAGTTAAATGTAACAGGATCTACATCACAAAAAACGGGAACTGCACTTAGTAATGAAATCACCTCTCCAGTTGAGATGAATGTAAAATCGGGTATAATTATTTCATCGCCTGGCTGCACATTTAATGCTAATAATCCAATATACAAAGCGTCAGTACCACTTGCACAGCCTATTGAATGAATTCCACCGAGGTAGTCGCTCATCTCTTGTTTCGAATTTTTTTAATGCCGGTCCTTTTATGAAAGCGGCACTTTCCATTACTGATTTTAACTCATTTAGTATCTCCGCTTCATACAATTTATATTGTTGTTTTAGATCACAAAATTCCATGTTAAACCTCTTTGTAATTAATAACTTAATCTTTCCATCATTCTAATACCTGATAAAACATCTTCCTTACTCGGAAACATGTCCCAACGTTCGTCTGCAATATATTGATAAAGTGTGTTATGTCCTTTACCGTACACGTGATCTATTTGGAAATCCATATCCGGTTTTTCCATTCCCTCAACATCCCAGAAATCGATTGTATTAAGATTTGTTCCGGATAATCTAATTGTGCCCTTCTCCCCTATCAATACAAATTCAGTTAAATAATTCGTTCGATAGGTGCTTACAGTGGCATTTATGGTACCTATTGTTCCATTTCTAAACTCACACACCGCAGACACTGAGTCATACACCTCCAAGTTTCTCAGCTTACCTCCAATTCCCTTACTCTCTTTAAGTTCACCGAAAAAATAATGAATCATATCGACATAGTGACTTGCCTGAGTATATAATACCCCGCCATCTAGTTCTCTGGTACCGTGCCAGTCTATCGCAAAATACTCATCGTTCCGGTTCCACAACACATTACATGTAAACTGATGTATTTTTCCAAGCTTACCACTATCAATTAATTCTTTCATAAATGTAACGAGTGGATTATACCTATTCTGATAAACCGGAATAATGCTCTTACCAGCTTTCTCAACCCGGTTGTATAGTTCATAAGCTTCTCTGACTGTGAGAGATATTGGTTTTTCAAGAAGTATATGCGGTATATCTGTATTTTCAGCAATTTCAGCTGCGTGCCGCGGATGCAGTCCACTTGGTGTCAACACTGCCGCCACATCTACATTCTTAATCTGCTTGTAATCGGTAGTCCACTTTACATCACTATTTAATGATTCGGCTGTCCTTTTGGCACGTTCAGAATCTATATCACAAACAGATGTTACCCTAATATTTTTGTGCTCTTCTATAGCCTCGATATGTCTTTTAGATATTCTTCCACAACCTATAAGTGCTATTCTTTCCAAAATCCCCTCCTATTCCTTCTTTGTTAGATTATTTACGGTATTTACTAAATACGCTTTCGTCCTTTCAGCATTTAGCTCTTTAGCAGCCAAATGAGAATTCTTTTTCATATAATCAATCTTGTCTTTGCTCATTCTATTAAGCACAAAGCTCATTTTTTCAATATTAAAATCTTCTGAATAAACACCATTCTCATATTTGTCTATTATTTTTTTCATTTCCGGAGAAGGCCAAATTGCTATTCCAAGTCTACCCTGAATAAACTCGAAAATCTTATTCGGAAGAGCCATTTCTTGGTTAAAAGAATCGGGTGTTAATAAATATAATCCAATATCAAATTGATTAAGTGTTCCGGATAAAGTTTTCATATCAACAGGATTATGAAAAAATATTCTTTCATTTTCATTTGCTATTTTCTTTAATTCTTTTCCATAACTAGTATGCATATTTATAAGAAAAAAATGCAGTTCAAATCTTTTATCGAGTTGATCCATTAAATAAATCATGTTTTCTAAAACACGTCTTCTGCTCGCAGCCCCATGATGAACAAGTTTTATGGTGTTATTCTTAGTTTTATTCGGTTGTAGATCAGCATAGAAAGGAGTATTCATTAATACATCACATTTTACTCTGAATTCTTCTGAATACTTGTTTGCTATTCCATCACAGACGGTTGTCATATGCTCAGCATGAGGAAGATATTTGCCACAAAAATATGTCCAATAACCTTCATAATATTTAATAAAATGCTTTGTATTAAAATGAAGCGGTTCATACTCATGGGCATCTATATACAAATTACAGTTAAACCATTTTTTTAACTTAACTGAAAGTGGAAGAGCAGGAATATCATTTGCAATAATTAAATCAACATTGTCAACTTTATCTCTAATGCTACTTAGTGTTTTTCTAACATAATCCTGGTTCCAGTAGTGTTTTTCATATTGTTTCGTATATAAATAGATTTTTTCTATTGTCAGTCTAATTTTTTCTACAATTTTTTTAATTACATTTTCAATTGAAAATTTTTTCCAGATAGAGAAACTCTTTCTTTTTTCCAACTTAATAAACTGATCTTCAATATTAGAAGGTTTCAAACCGCAAGTAGTAATGTAGTATCCAGCCTCTTTTAGAAATAAAATTTGTTTGTATACTCGCGGATCGATATCTAAATTGGATTTTGATATTATCAATATCTTTTTCAATTTTTTCTTTCCTTTTCTAGCATAGTACTCCATTTATAAAGATTATAGTTATCAATACTTTTTATATGGTTGAACTCTTTATTCTCTATTATAAAATCTTTAGCGGAATATTGTTTATTTTTAGCAACAAAAAAGCCTCGCTCATACTCTAATGCTTCATCTAACTGATTCACAGATGCTGCATCACTAATAAAAAATATATTATTGCCTATATCGTATAAAGTATCATTATATATCGGAATATTATAGGTTCTATTCACAGTCTGAGAAAACAACCAAGTTAAAGTTTCCGGTCTTTGAACATCCGCAAGAATTATTGATTTGTTGGTAGCACCATTTTTCCTTAATATTTTTTCAATTTCATAATAGATGTCCTTCTGTGCTAATTTTGTAATTTTTCTGTTATCTTTCTGATTTGGTAAATCATGCTTTACAGCATGAATTGTGTTATAAGGGTATATAAAAGCAACTAAAAAGAAAACTAAAGCAAGTTTACTCATATACATAAGTCTGTATTTACTACTATTAAAAAATACCATGCGAAACTTTCCAATAAAAGAGTCAATGCCATCAGCTATAATAAAAATGTAAAAAGGTAACAAATGGAATAAAAATCTACTGCCAAATCTGCTCGTTTTTATACCAAACAGTAATACGGTTGCAATGAAGGTAGCATAAATACTGATTCTAAGAATATTCCACTTTTTATTTTTATCTAATAACGGAAGTGACATAAATAGCAACGGAGTAAATATGGTGAATCTTTGGTGGGAAAACCACTGGACTGGTGTATCAATCATTGGGTCAATGAACATACCAAAGTATTCAACTATAAAACCAAAATCTTTTGTGAAAGGGGGGAACCTATGCACAAGCAGGAGAAAGGTAAGCACTAATAAACCAAATATTGAAGCTATAAAAAATCGATTGTGACGACTGTGTTTTTTCCAAAGAAAAATAAAAAAAAGGAATGCAGAAAAAAATAGATTGACCTGCACAACGCCTAGAACAGTTTGATGGGAAAATAGTGTTGAAAAATAATATAGAAAGATAGTTGTGAATATTATCCATATACCAATACTTACACCTAACACTAAACTTGAACTATTTCTATACTTTTGAAATACTTTATAAGTGAGATAATAAACGATAGCCCCTATGAACAAGTTTACCGTATAGTCCCTGATCTGTGTGCTTTTCTCTATTGCCCATGGTGATAACGTTAGTAAAAGTACTCCTATAAATGCAATTTTTATTGACAATTGTTTAAACAGTTTGTACACAGGATATACAGTTAAAGCTCCCATCAAAGAAAAGGGTAATCTAGCGATGAATAAACTCTTTCCAAATACACTAAATAGCCAAGAAATCAATAAAGTAAAATGAATATTACGCGGGTAATGAAACTCCCCTGTATCATTTAGTGCAAGGGCAGAGATTAAATTAAAAATATCTCCACCCTGCAAATAATTATAGTTAATCATACGAAGAAAAAAAGCACATAGAAATAATACTGTAAGAAAAATATATTCTTTTCTATTACTAAAAATGATGGGGTATTCATTTTGTTGGATCGACTTCTTATGAGTAAGAATTAGCAGAAGTGTTCCACACAGAAAAGTAGATATTATCCTAGGATATAGTACAAATATAAAATCACTGACAAAGGTGTTTGCATTTCTGTATAGTTCTTGGAGATCTATGAAACTGATTAGCCCAACAATTACTACAGAAGTTAAGAATACCCACTTAAAAACGGGCTGCCTATATACTTTGATAAAATTGAGCAGTGTAATCATAGAAAATATAGTTAAAGCGCGAATTAGATGTATTATAATAACAGCTAAATCACCTCTATAATTTACCACATTCTTCAGATAAGGAAATATACTATTATAACTAAAGATCGTACTTAGCTTAATAGTATTTACTTTGCTATTTTTATAATTTACTACTTTATTACCAATTACTATTTTTAGTGCTTTACTTTTTGCTAAGTTGTTATCACTAAATTCAATGAATACATCTTCACAATACTTATCCTTAATAATCCAACTTACACTTCCGTCATTTTTATAAATCGGATCTATTTTTTCTATGTTGTTTCTTAAGGAGAGGCGATATACAGCTATTTTGTTTGCACTAAAAACTTCAGTTCTATTGACCATAATTTCAATATTATTAATTACTGGATTATATGGTCTATTGAAGTAAGATCCAACAATACCTGAATAAAAAGAGACAAAAGTGTCAGCAGCTAAAAATATTATAAATAGTAAAATTACTTTTCTTTTTGATAACAACATGTTGCCAACTTTTTAATTTTTTTTACCTTGGGCCAGCTGTCTGAATGATTGATTACTTTCAAACAGCTCCTCATATGTACCTTTATCAACAATTTTTCCTTTATCAAGCATAAAGATTTGATCACATTCTCTGAGGGTAGTAAGCCTATGAGCAATCATTAAAATAGTTTTTTGTCCGCTCAGGGCCTTAATTGCATCCATTATTGCATCTTCAGTAAAACCATCAAGAGCACTAGTTGCCTCGTCGAGGATGAGTACAGAAGGATTTTTGTAAACCGCTCTTGCAATACCTAAACGTTGCCTCTGACCTCCAGACAATCTTATTCCTCTTTCCCCTATAACGGTTTCATAACCATAGGGCAACTCGCTCTCAATGAAATTGTCGATGTTCGCAACAGAGGCGGCTCTTTTCACCTCTGTTGTATAGATACTTTCTTTTTTTTCACCAAATGCGATATTTTGTGCAACGGTATCATCACTGAGATAAATATTTTGTTGTACATACCCTAATGTGTTTTGCCAGCGAAAAATATCTTTACCTTCTATCTTCTTACCATCAATCCGCAATTCCCCTGATTGGGGTTCCAATAGTCCTAAAATAATATCTATTATTGTAGTTTTCCCACATCCGGTTGGGCCCACGAACCCGACAGTCGTATTGGCCTTTATTGTCAGAGTTTGATCCTTAATTACTGGCACTTTACTGTTAGGATATGAAAAAGTAATATTGTTCAAAGTAATATCTTCATTTATAGACAATGCATCGCCATCGTAAACTTTAATAGCCCTTCCAGAATACATATGATTGTAAAGCAAATCTACTGCTGGCAGATTATAGCGCATGCTTGTAACACCTCGAAAAACTGCCTGGAGTGAGGGCATCAATCTATATCCTGCTAAAGCATACAGACCAATCATTGGAATAGCATTATCAAGCTGTCCTTCAGTATAGAGAATAAAAAGTAGTAGAACTACAATACCGCCAAAAGCAACTGTTTCCAATAAATATCTAGGAATTTCGCTGATCACTGCATTTTTTATCCCATTCCTAGCAAGTTTCAATGACGGTCTGGCAAATTGATCAATAAAGTTTTCTTCCTTGTGCAGTATCTTTACATCTTTTATTCCGCCCAGAACTTCTGCAACGCCCTTATACTGCCCTCGACTTGTTCTACTCTTTCTTTACCAATTCTATGAAGGATTTTTCTGGAAACAGATAAATACCAGTGTAAGAAAAGCCTAATACCCCTGCTACTATCAGTGCGATCATAGGATTGATACTTAGTAACAATCCTATGATGAAAAGTACAACAATAGCCTGTGCAAGCATCTTAAGGCCAGGATACATCGCTTTCTGAATAACTATGTTAACTTCACTAATTATATTCTTTTGAAGCTCAGCGCTATTATGATCTAAGAAAAAAGTATATGGCTGATATACATAATGTTTAAGCAACCTTCTAGATAATGCATATTTCCTCATTGCCGAATATCTTTTTGTAATATAGGTAATCATTGCTCTTGATGCATTACTGATAAGCAAGAATACTACGAATAGCACTCCTAAAGTAGTAATGAATTGTGTGTACGAACTAAAGTTAAAATAGTTATACGCCCAATTCAAATATTTATTAGTTTCTATACTTTCTGGATTGGTGGCTACCGACAGAAAAGGCATAATTGAGCCAATCCCTGCCAATTCAAGAAAGCCCATCAATAGTATAAGTATAAAAACCAGAACTAACTTTCCGCCGCTCATCCTTAATAAGGAGAGCCGGCAGTTTTTTCACATATATAAACATAGCGTTACACGTCCCGTTTTAGTTTCTGATAATAGTAATACAATCTGGCCGGCAGTAACTCCACAATTTTACGTTTCAATTTTCCAGCCTTACCAAACAGCTGCTGATAATCCTGATATGATAAAACAGGTCTGTCAGGATGTAAGGGCCGATCATACCTTTCCTGCTTAAGGTATTCCGGTAGCCAGTAGGTGTATTTTCCAGCCTCAACGCAGTGGCGGTTTGGCAGCAGTTGTTCAAAGGCACTGAGAAACAGCAGCTTCCGGTGTTCCTTTTTTGCTCCCACAGACAGTTCGAAAGTCCAGGGGTCAAGCTTCATGGAAAGCATATCCAATAGAAACCGAGTATTCCACACAGCGGCCTTGAGACTTGCGCGGTAGCGGTCGAAATAGCGCAGTTCACCAAACACCGGGTCCTGCTTCCACTGCGTTCGCGGCCTGGGTTCAGGATTAAGCCGCACGTATACCGCCTGTTCGGCAGCATATTCAACTGCATTGGCAATCTCGCTTGTGCGCGGCTTACCCGTTAAAATATAATCATCTAGCATGAGCAGGACTGTATCAGTTGGAATTTCCTGCATATACTCGAGCATGCTCTCGCTCCAACTGTTATCAGGGCCCTTGTGAATATCTTCCAGTTTTCCCGGCACCGCCTCGGGATACGCCTTTCCATTGGCCCCGAGATAAATCTGATAGGGGCAATCGGGCCAGTATTTTTGAAAGAAAAAATCGAACAAGGGCCATAAATCCCGGTTTTTGTCGAAGCTGGCTATGAGAATTGATGTAGTACTCAATTGTTCACCTGTTCATAACGCTGCAGGAAGTCCTGATAGGCCGACTCTATTCCATTGCGCAAGGAGGTCTTCGCCTGCCAGCCCAGGCTATGCAGCCGGGACACATCTAATAGTTTACGTGGTGTACCGTTTGGTTTGGTGGTATCCCATTCAATTTCACCCACATACCCAACAATTTCACTAATCCGCTGGGCAAGTTCTTTAATAGAAAGATCTTTTCCGAGCTCCGACGTTCGCGATACTCGCCAATATCCTTCCAGGTGTAGTTTCTCGGCCAGAATGTACGGCAGCATCGGCAAGATGGTCCGAATAAAGAAGAAACTCCCGCAAGGGGTGCCCATCGCCCCCATAGTTGTACCGGCCCGCCATTCAGCTTGGCCGCATGGAACTTCCGGATCAGCGCCGGCAGTACATGCGAGTTCTCCAGGTCATAGGAGTCGCCGGGGCCATACAGGTTCGTCGGCATTAACGAGATAAAATCGGTACCATACTGCTGGTTATAGTAGGAACACATTTTAATAGCACCGATTTTTGCCACTGCATAGGCCTCATTGGTCGGTTCAAGGTAACCACTCAGCAGGTACTCCTCCTTCAGCGGCTGTGGGGCGTGCTTTGGGTCAGATGCCAGGAGGAGCCGAGATTGACCAGTTTTTGCACACCGCTTTTATAGGCGGCATGAATAACGTTGCGAGGCGATCATTTGTGTTTTCATAGGTAAAAGCATCCGGGGCCGGGTAGGTAGAATTAGCTCCAATCCCTCCTACCTTAGCGGCAGCTAAGAACACCGCAGCGGGTTTTTCCGACTGGAAAAACTCGAAAGTTTGCTTTTGATCAGTCAAATCGAGCTGCGTATGAGTTCGGGTTATCAAGTTGTTGTAGCCGCCGGCATTCAGCCTGCGCATAACTGCTAATCCGACTAAGCCTCGATGTCCGGTTACGTATATTTTTGCATTCTTGTTCATATATCGACCTTTATTCATTAAAATCCATTACCCGGTCCCCGCCGTCCGAGAGGAACTTATCGCGCCCGGCTTCTTCTAAATCCCATTTCACCATATCGGCTACCAGTTCCTGCAGCCCCGTATGAGCCTTCCACCCAAGTTCATTCAGAGCTTTTGTGGGGTCGCCAAGCAAAACTTCAACCTCGGTGGGGCGAAAATAGCGCGGGTCTACCTCTATTACCACATCTCCGCTCTCTTTGTGAATGCCCTTCACTGCTACCCCTTCTCCCTGCCACTCTAACTGTATCCCGACCTCATTAAAAGCATAGGTGCAAAACTCGCGCACCGTGTGGGTTTCTCCGGTTGCAAGCACATAGTCTCGTGGCTGCTCCTGCTGCAGCATTCGCCACATTCCCTCAACGTAATCCTTGGCGTGTCCCCAGTCGCGTTTGGAATCGAGGTTGCCGATATACATCTTCTTCTGCAATCCGAGCTTGATTCGTGCGGCTGCGCGGGTAATCTTACGGGTTACAAAGGTCTCACCCCGAACCGGGCTCTCATGGTTGAAAAGAATACCATTGCAGGCATACATATTATACGCTTCGCGATAATTTACAGTAATCCAGTAACCATACAGCTTTGCCGCAGCATAGGGACTACGCGGATAGAAGGGTGTATTCTCGTTTTGCGGCATCTCCTGCACTTTGCCATACAGTTCGCTGGTTGAAGCCTGATAAAAGCGGCAGGTTTTCTCGAGCCCCAAGATTCGAATAGCTTCCAACAAACGCAATGTACCGATTGCATCGGTATTAGCAGTATACTCGGCTGTCTCAAAAGACACTTTAACGTGGCTTTGGGCCGCCAAATTGTACACCTCATCGGGCTGCACTTCCTGCACAATTCGAATGAGGTTTGTGGAGTCAGTCGCTATCTCCGTAGTGGAGAAACATTTTCACATTTTTCTCATGCGGATCACGATAGAGATGATCGATTCTATGGGTATTAAACAGAGAACTGCGCCGCTTTATTCCGTGGACTTCATAGCCTTTATTCAACAGTAGTTCTGCTAAATAGGCCCCGTCTTGACCGGTAATTCCGGTGATGAGTGCTGTTTTCATAAATTTTTCCTATTCATAGATATTGTAGAGACGAAGTCCATACTGCCCTTGTATACAAAATAACACATCGACTACATCTACTCTACAGATCTATTCGGCTCAAATATCATCATCTCGATGTAATCGAGTAAACTAATAAACCTCCGACCCTCACGCGTGAGATTCAAAGAACTCGCGGATCTTCTGTTTGCTGACTTGTTCTTTCGGCTCGAGGTGCCGAATATCATCATCTTCAATGTCGTCAATATAGAGCAGGGCGACAATAAACAGCTTGTAGGTCACTCCCTCCACAATATTTTCACTCATTCTAAAAATATCCTTGAGGCTGAAAACTTCTTTTGCCAGGATATACAGATCGTAGTAATCACGATATTTCGCCCTCAGAAAAAGGAACTGCACCTTCATAGCGGCCAGCTGATCGAGGGTTGCAAGATTCAGTCTGCCCGGTGTCGGCGGGCTTTGCGGTTTCAGAAAACTCCATTTCGCATTGAAAAAAGTAACCTTAACTCCATCGAGAAGCACATCTATCTGCTCATCCGTTTGGTTGAGGATTTCCTTGTTTTGGAAGTGTGTGAAAAAATCGAGGAGCTACTTTCTTTTGAAAAACTGTCGTCATAAGTGAAAAAATCCAGATCTTCACTCTTGCGATGACAGAGATGCAGCGATAGGGCGCTGCCGCCGGCAAGAACATACTTGTGCAGAAACTTCACAGTTGTCCCGCAGTTTCAGTAATAGCTTCCTCGTCTCAGGAAGCACGCGTTATCTAAGTTGTTCAAGTCGTCCATTTTCTTTTGCCGCTTCCTTGAAGTACGTGCTCTCTACATCCATCCCGAAGAAAAGGCGCGCCAGCATCAGATTCGTTTTGATAAATCTTCTGTCGCTTTTCATCCTCCGTTCCCATACTTTTTTTACCGACCTTTTTCCAAAAAGCTCGAAACAGAGTTTTATATCGTCGAAATCGGCATACTTCAGGCTATGCTCTATAAGAAGGTTCCCGCCAGCCTCCTCATAGCTCAGGTCTTTCCGGTAGCTCCGAATAGTCCTTTGTCCCGGAGCTTCAAATAGCTTCTCTTTGCGCGCGTAGTTCCTGCTCCGCTTCGAGATTGCCGCTTTCGAAAGGCCCAAATAATGGCCCACTTCAACCGCACGGTGCCCGTCCCGCACCGCCCGTACGATGGCGGCTTCAGTTGCTTCGGAACAGAGGGCTTTTGCGTCGTTTCCTTGGGTGTCGGATCCTTGAGTGCCGGCTCTTTGAGTGCCGGCTCCCCCCACAACGCCTTCTCGCGGGATGGACGGTTCCTGGCCGGTTCCAAAATAAGAACCCAGAGGGGGAAGGTCCCGTGCGTGGTCCCGGGGCGGAGGTGTACCCTGTTGAGCATTCTCCTGGGTACCCTGCTTCGATTTGTACAGTTCTTCGATTTGCGCCAGTTCCTCCTTGCTCAAATCCGTATCGAGGCTGACTGCATTGAGCAATTCGTAATTAAGCGTCGAAAGATTGCCAATAATCGCGGGCAAGGCGGAAGACATAGCCCATGGGTAACTGCCGATCTGCCGAGTAATTCCTGCTTTTATTAGGTTGAACTCAATATAACGCACTAAAGTGTACAGTTTTCTCTCGGTGTAAATAAAATAAGCCTTGAACCTGTCCTGCCAGAGAGGTCCCACTCTGTCGTACTTCCTGTTAAAGTATACCGTGTATCTCGATGCGATCTTCTGCATGAAGCGCGAAAGGTTCTCTTCCTTTGTCTCAATAAGAAGATGGTAATGGTTAGGCATCAGACAGAAAGAATAGAGCTCGAATCCATATTCAGTACCCGCTTCCTCAACTATTGCCAGAAACTTCCGGTAATCCCCCTCATCGAGATATATCCTGTTTTTTGCGACCCCCCGATTGAGCACATGATAAAACCCAACCCTGGACAGTCTTCTTTTGCGCGCCATTATGCTTTAAAGGTAATGCGGTTTTATAAAAAAGTAAACTAGTAAACCTCCGACCCCTATCCTACTATACTAAAGTGGAGGGAGTTGGGAGAGCCGAACCCTGGAATAAGCCTGTCTTTTTGCATCTTCCGGATGTGGTTCCAGGCCAATAATGGTTAGTTCGTTTTTACCGGGTCCATACACCCAGAAAATTCGACCTGCAGCGGGGGTATTGTTTTCAAGGTACGATTGCCACAACTTCTCTCCGTATCGCCTGCTAAGTTCAGATATTTCGTGGGTCTGCAGGCTGTTGTGCCTTGGATCAACAGCTAACAAACGGAAGGTTTTTATCC
>JAXHMY010000002.1:0-611713 GCA_034520965.1 Spirochaetia bacterium
TCTTGTGGGATGTCCTTGGCTCTAATTTAAGTATTGCTGGAGATAATTTGGGTAAACCCTTCTGAGTATCTGCAAAATGGCCGGGACACTCAAATAACCGATGAACAGTGGAAAAGGATTGGTCCTCAAATTAAGAAGGGAGATTTTCGGGAAGTTCTACGCTCTGTCTACGATTGGAAAGATCAGGCTTTCAGCAAGGAGAGTAGAAAAAGGGGACAAATCGAAATACCCAATGCCTCTAGCCTAATCGAAAAGAGAACGCTCTACGGATGTCACGACGACGGTGCAGTGATGGCTGCGGTTATGCGCCGAAGTGGGTATCCGGTAGTGATGGTGGAGACAGTATCTATTCAATGGGCCCGGGAGTACAAATAACGGAAATGGTCCAGCGGGCACATGTTTCTAGAAATCTACAACGGGGATCGATGGGTCTTGGTAGACTCCACCAGAAGGCGCTTGGCGACGAACTATGATCCTTCAAATCCGGTGATCCCACTGTCTTATCCTAATGAAGAGGCTGGCTATTATGTGCTATACAAAGGCATCGATGCTGCCTCCTACGGCATATATGACCTTGTAGAGCTGGGTGAGAGACTTCAACGCTTTGCTGCCCGAACAGACCTCTCAGAGCTTAAAATGCCTAAGTACGAGATAGATTACTTGCGGTAGTTATTATTTAACTTATACTACAGTTTCTTAGTATCCTACCCATATCAGGCGCACAAAAGTGAGCCAGGTATAAAGTTTCTGTTTTTCTATCTTTATTGGATATCTTTGGCATGTATGATAGAGAAATTGAATACGAAATAGGGCTCCACTCACGGCTGTTTATCCAGTTCTCTATTGGGTCGGTGATGTGACGGATATTATGGTGGGGTGGGAGGTAAAAATGGATTAGCTTGTTTTAATAGTTCAGAGAAAATTGCCAGAGCTGGCTTAATGATGTTCTGTCATTTTGTAATAGTTCGAATCCGTATTCTTGATACTTTTTTATCAGTTTATATCTAAGAAGTCAGTTAAAGATATGTCTTCAGAGGTATATTGATCATCTCTTTCAATCTGCCCAATGAGGAAAGCATTAACCAGTTCACAATCCTCATGTTTCATTATGTTGGTCAGCCATCTTATATTCGAAGGGAAGATTTTAGGTTCTAAGAATACAGGTTTTAAGGCCAAGCTATAATAGCCTAAAATCCTTTTATCCTTTTCTGAAATTAGCAAATATGTGCGAGTTGAGTTTTTCTTTTGAAAAGAAATACATTTTGTTCTCAAGAAATCCTGTACATCTGGATTTTTGGTACATGCAAAAGATGAGAGGTATGAATAAGCTCGCTCTTCAGCTCTCTTAAAGATTTTCTTCTTCGCTTCTAAATTATTACGGTCTATGTAGGCAGATAAAAGTTTGCCATTAACTAAAATTTGTTGGCTATTAACGTATTGTAACTCTACTGAGTTATCATCTATGGTATTGCGTAGCTCGTCAATATAAAACTTTTGCAATAAGTCCTGTAGAGAATAACGTGAAAAGCCCTCGATGAAGCACTCCTACTTTATTTATGGTTTTTTACAATAGAGTTTATCAAGTCTTCACTTGTAGTTTTGACATTTCTTTTTTCTCTAATAGGTCTATGATCCGACTTATTCTCATCGAACCTAAGACTATCCGTTTCTGTTGTGAATCGAAAGATTTCAGACTATAATCTAAACTAACAAGAACATAGGAACTCCATTATGAAGAAAAAGATTCTCCTCGTAGAAGATGAAGCCCTCATTGCAATGAATGAGGCCCAAATGCTCAAAAAGCATCGGGTATGAGGTGGTAACCGTTTATAATGGTGAGAAGGCTATCGAGGCGGTAGACTCAGACCCCGATATTGCCCTCATTCTCATGGATATCGACCTTGGAAAAGGGATAGACGGGACAAAGGCAGCTGAGAAGATACTCGAAAGACATGATATACCAGTTGTCTTTCTCTCCTCCCACACAGAGCCGGAGATTGTTGAACGAACCGAAGGAATAACCTCCTACGGATATATAGTAAAGAACTCGGGAGAGACGGTAATTCTTGCCTCGATGAGAATGGCTTTTCGCCTTTATGATGCACACATAAAATATAAGACACAAAAGGAACGGTACGAACAGCTCTTTACCAACATAAGTAGTGGTGTGTCCGTATATCAGGCAACTGAAAACGGAGACGATTTTATCTTTGTTGATTTTAACAAAACGGCTGAGAAGAGTTGAGAATATCCCAAAAGAAAAAGTAGTAGGAAAGAAGGTAACTGAAGTATTTCAGGGTGTAAAAGATTTCGGATTATTGAAGTAATGCAAAGAGTGTGGCAAACAGGTAACCCCAAAGCCATTGCCAATCTCACAGTATAAAGACAAGAGAATTGTCGGATGGCGGGATAACTATGTCTATCGATTACCGACAGGTGAAATTGTTGCAGTCTATGATGATGTTACAGAACAAAAAACCACTCAGAAAAACTCGATCGATGAAACAGAAAGTAACCTGCGCATCACCCTGAACTCGATAGGGATGCAGTTATATCCACAGATATTAATGGTAACATTGTAAGGATGAACCCGTCGGAGGAACTTACCGGTTGAACTGTAAAGAGGCAAAAGGAAAAAATCTTAATGAGCTGTTTCACCTAATTAATGCCGATACTCGTGAGATTGTCGATAACCCCGCAGAAAAAGTAATACAGACCGGTGAGATTGTAGGATTGGCAAAACATACAGTGCTTATATCTAAAGATGGACATGAGTACCAGATAGCCGACAGTGCTGCACCTATTAAGGATGATGAGGGAAATACCAGTGGAGTTGTGCTTGTTTTTAGAGACGTAACCGAGGAGTACAGAAAAGATAGGCAATTACAAGAGCGTGTCAAAGAACTTGATTGCCTATATAAAATAGTAGAGATTGTAGAGAAGCCTAATATTTCTTTGGATAAAATCCTACAACAGACTGCAGAAGCGATTCCTCATTCTTGGCAATACCCGGATATTTGTGAGTGCAGAATCACCTTAGATGGCGAAAGATTCCAAACCAGTAACTTCTTCGATACAAAATGGAAACTAAGTAGCGATATTATTGTTAAGGATGTTGTATCTGGAAAAGTCGAAGTTTCTTATCTTAATGAAACGCTCACTATTTATGAAGGTCCATTTTTAAAAGAAGAGCGTAAACTCATTAATGCTATTGCAGAACACTTAGGTCGGGTAATAGAGCGCAAGCAAGCAGAAGAGAAGTTGCGTTCAATTGAATGGATGCTCTCGAATAAAACCACAAGCGAAGGTGAATACATACCCGAGTATGGGGATTTGAGCGAGCTGAACAAAGACGGTCTTATTTTGCATTCTGTGGGAAAAGAGCAGCTTAAAGATACTGCATCGGAGTACCTCGACCTATTGGAGACTTCCACGGCTATCTATGAAAAAAACGGCGATTACGCCCTGGGAGTATTTACATCGGGCTGGTGCCAATTGATGGACTCAGCTTCACGAAGACTCTGCAATAACAAAGGTAACAAAGAAGCTCTGGAGAGTGGTAAATGGCTGTGCCATGAATCCTGTTGGGAAGATGCTGCCCTTGCCATGGAGGAAGACAGACCGGTAGAGATCGAGTGTCACGGAGGGATCAGGATGTACGCAGTTCCTATCCGTGCCGATGGTGAGGTCGTAGGGGCGGTAAACTTCGGTTACGGCTCCCCTCCGACAGATGAGGAAGAATTGAGAACCCTTTCACAAAAATATAACATTCCTATTGATGAGTTAAAACAAAAAGCGAGAGGCTACAAACCGCGTCCTCAATTCCTCATCGATTATGCGAAAGAGCGTATTCAAATAGTTTCTAAAAATCTGGGGCATCTTATAGAGAGAGAACGACAAAAAAAAGAAATCGAGCAAGAGAGAGTTTTTCTCTCTTCAGTACTGGACACCATAGAAGAGGCAATCATAATTTGTGATGAGTCCGGCAGAATAAATAGATTTAATGAGGCGGCCCGTCGCCTACACGGACTTCCCGAAGTACCTATCCCAAGCCACCGATGGGCAGATTACTACGACCTCTATACTCCAGATGGAACCGAAGCACTTCAAGAAGAAGATGTCCCCCTTTTCCGGGCTTTTAAAGGCGAGGATGTAAAGGAGCAGAAATTCTCGTCAAACCCAAAAACAGTCAGTCACGATTATTGACGTGCAACGGACATCAACTACAAAATTCTGAAGGTAAAAAGATTGGTGCGGTCATCGCTATGCATGACATAACCGAATACAGAGAGGCCCTTAAGGAAAAAGACTTCCTTATGAAAGAACTTAACCACAGAGTAAAAAACAACCTTGCCATGGTCTCCTCTCTAATCAGCTTAAAAAACTTTGAAACAGAGATAGACCTCTCCGACATACAGCACCAAATAGAGGCCATAGGCCTTGTCCATGAAAAACTCTACAAAACCGATAGCGTAACAGAGATTAATTGCGTGGATTACTTTGATGACCTCCTTAATTCAATCTTCTCCTCATTTACGACACGGGATGTGGGGATAGAAAAAGATATAGACGATATGTATGTCTCTACAAAAACTGCTGTTTCCTTCGGGCTCATTATTAACGAGATAGCCACAAATGCAATAAAACACGGTTTCACTGACAAAGAAGAGGCGGTCTTTACAATAGAAATGAAAAAGGACAAAGAGAATAATCAGTACGAAATTACCCTTTCGAATACCGGGAACCCTTTCCCGGAAGATGTAGATATTGAAAGCAGCGAAACTCTTGGACTGCGGTTGATAAATGCCTTAGTTGACCAAATAGAAGGTACTATAGAACTGCAGAAGAAGCCAAATCCCGTGTTTACTATAAGGTTTCCGATTTTAAGCTAAACTTGCCGATATTCATTTCCGTTTACTGACAGAAAGTCTTCCATATTCTGCCAGCTGATTACGGCGCAACTACTCAGTCAAATCATGTATTCCTGCACTTTTCATGCTCTATGAGCGTAATCTCCTGCTTTACCGCCCTCAAAGGAAAAATAGAATGATAATATTGGATATAATAGAGTAATATTACTCTTGTTATATTACGTCATAAGTAATAAAATATAAACAGATATTCGATTTAAGCAGGTAAACTATGACAAAAAAGATTCTACTTGTCGAAGATGAAGCAATTATTGCCATGAATCAGGCTCAAATTCTCAAAAAACACGGCTATGAGATTGTTACTGTCCACAATGGCGAGAAGGCTATAGAAGCGGTAGATTCAGATCCGGATATTTCCCTCATTTTAATGGATATCGACCTGGGAAAGGGGATGGACGGGACGAAAGCAACCGAAAAGATACTTTCCCGCCATGAACTGCCAATTGTATTCCTCACAAGTCATTCTGAAAAAGAGATGGTTGATAGAGTAAAGGGAATTACCCGGTATGGCTATGTACTCAAGAACTCCGGTGAGTTTGTCCTTATAGAATCCATAAATATGGCTTATGAACTTTTCGAGGCTCATAGTGAAGTACAAGAGAGAGAGAAGAGATACAAATCCATATTTTATAATTCTCACTCTCCGATGATGCTTATAGAACCGGCAACAGGAAACATAGTCGATGTAAATCCGTCTGCCTCTGAGTTTTATGGCTGGCCTCGGGTAGTCCTTTCCAATATGAAGGTACAAGATATCAATCAACTGAGTCATGAAGAAGTATTAAAGGAAATGGAGAGAGCACGGGAAGAAGAACGGAATGTATTCTATTTCAAGCACAAGCTATCAGATGGATCAATAAAAGATGTAGAAGTACGATCCAGTCCAATATCTGTTAAGGGCAAGCAACTTCTTTATTCCATAATACAAGATATAACCGAAAAGACCATTGCAGTAGAAAATCTCAGAAAAAGTGAAGAGCAATTTCGTGCAATTGTAGAAGAAAACCCTGAACCTCTTTTTATTCAAACAGAAATGAAATTTGCATATCTAAATCCTGCAGCACTAAAGCTCTTTGGTGCGAATACAGCTTCTGATTTGATAGGCACTCCAGTCATGGATCGGTTTCATCCTGACTTTCACTCTGCAGTATCAGAACGAATAAACAGTCTAAACGAAGAAAGAAAAACTGTACATAATATGAATCAAATCTATTTAAAGAGTGGACGGCACGCCTGTATGGGTCGAAACGATAGGAATCCCAATAGAGTTCCAGGACAAACAAGGTGCTATAGTATCTGTGCGTAATATTTCTGATAGAAAACAAAAAGAGAAGCAATTAAAGAAGAGTGAAAAAAACCTTCGTATAACCCTCAACTCAATAGGTGATGCAGTTATATCCACAGATATGGAAGGTAACATTGTAAGGATGAATCCCGTAGCGGAGGAACTTACCGGTTGGTCTATAAAAAAGGCAAAAGGAAGAAAACTGAATGAAATTTTTTACATCATAAATTCTTATTCTTGCCAACCAGTCGATAATCCTGTAGAAAAAGTTATACAAACTGGTGAGATTGTAGGACTGGCAAACCACACCGCACTTATCTCTAAAGATCGAACGGAATATCAAATAGCCGACAGTGCTTCACCTATTAAGGACGATGAAGGAAATATCAATGGGGTTGTACTTGTCTTCAGGGATGTTACTGAAAAATATATTAGAGAACGTCAGTTGAAGGAAAGTGAAGAGAAATATAAATCACTTTTCAATGATTCACCAGTAAACATCACAGTACATGACAAAGACACAGGTGAAGTTGTTGATGCAAATAAGGTTGCATATACATCATACGGGTATGAAAGTTTATCCGTATTTAAAGAGAATGATTTTTGGATGGAACCACCATACTCTTTTAATTATGCCCTTGAGTGGATTCATAAAGCAGCAAGTGAAGGTATTCAAAATTTTGAATGGAAAAATAGAAAAGCATCTGGGGAAGTTTTTTGGGAGTATGTCACGTTAAGACCGATTACTATCAATGGTAT
Source organism: Spirochaetia bacterium (assembly GCA_034520965.1). GTDB lineage: Bacteria > Spirochaetota > Spirochaetia > DSM-16054 > Sediminispirochaetaceae > DSBN01. The sequence continues at coordinate 6,976 of JAXHMY010000002.1, forward strand.
GGAAAGAGTTTTCGCAACTGCCATAGACATTACCGAACGAAAACAGGCAGAGGAGGCGCTAAAGGCCAGCCGTGACCTGTTGAATGCCACCCAGAGGATTGCCCAAGTAGGTGGGTGGGAATGGGATGTGGCGGGGCAGACAATAACATGGGCCGACCAGACTTATCTTATCCACGGGTTCAAGCCGGGCGAGTTCGCGGCGGGTTCACCGAGCATATCCAGCGCAGCCTCGCGTGCTACGATCCGGATGACCGACCAAAGATCGATGAGGCTTTTCGGAAATGTGTGGAAGAAGGCGAGGCCTATACTCTCGAGCTCCCTCTTACCACATCTCAGAGGACGTCGGATTTGGGTTCAGACCTCGGCGCAAGCTGTTTTAGATAAGGGGCGCGTTGTCAAGGTACAAGGTCACATCATGGACATCACCGACCGCAAGCAGGCGGAAGATAAACTTCGAGATGCACTCAAAGAAAAAGAGTTCCTCATGAGAGAGCTCAACCATAGGGTGAAAAATAACCTTGCCATGGTCTCTTCTCTGATCAATCTAAAAGACTCGGAAACCGAGAGTGATTTATCCGACTTAAAACACAGAATAGATGTAATCAAGTTAGTCCATGAGAAACTCCATCAGCACAATGATGTAGAACATATTGAGGTAAAAGAATACTTTCAGGAGCTTTTAGAATCGATATTTTATTCTACTTCAAGATGGACTGTTCAAATAACCAATACCATTGAAGATGTAAGTATTCCCACCAAAACTGCTATTCCATTAGGACTGGTTGTAAATGAAATTGCCACAAATGCAGTAAAATATGGGTTTACCGAGTATGAAGAAGCACAATTTTCTGTGGATATGAGAAAAGACACTGATAGTAAGCACTACACACTCACCCTATCGAATACTGGTAATCCATTTCCAGAAGAGATAGAACTGGAAAACCCGGAAACAATGGGTCTACAGTTGGTATCTACTTTAGTGGCTCAGTTGAACGGTACTATCGAACTACAGAAAACTCCTAACCCAGTGTTTACTATAAGGTTTCCGATAGGAGAGGAATAGGTGGCAGATAGAATCGGAGATAATCTTGTTCCCCGCCAGGAGAATTTTCCGAATCAAAGTTAAACTTGCCGATACTCATTTCCGTTTACTGACATAAAGTCTTCCATATTCTGCCAGCTGATCACGGCGCAACTATTCAGTCAAATAATGTATTCCTGCACTTTTAATATCATATGAGCGGAATCGCTTGCCTTACCGCACTTAAAGAAAACATAGAATCTTACTTTTAGATATAGTAGAGAAATATTACTCTTGTTATATTACGTTATCAGTAATCAAATAAACATAGATTTTCTATTTAAGAAGGTGCGCTATGACAAAAAAGATTCTCCTCGTAGAAGATGAAGCCCTCATTGCAATGAATGAAGCACAGATGCTCAAAAAACACGGGTATGAGGTAGTTACCGTTTACAATGGTGAGAATGCTATCGAGGCGGTAGAGCAAGACCCCGAAATCTCTCTCATCCTCATGGACATTGACCTCGGAAAGGGGATGGACGGGACCGAGGCGGCCGAGAAAATTCTGAATAAGAAGGATATTCCCATTGTTTTTCTCTCCTCTCATACAGAACTCGAAGTAGTTGAGAAGACGGAGAAGATTACGTCCTATGGGTACGTCGTGAAAAATTCGAACCCGACCGTTCTCGATGCGTCGGTTAAGATGGCCTTCAAGCTATTCGAAGCGAACCGGAAAGCCATTGAAGAATTGAGCCAGCGAAAATTGCTTGAAACCGCTCTGGAAAAACGATTGATCGCGCTGACCCGCCCACTCGATCAGATGGAGCAGGTTTCTTTCTTTGATCTTTTTGACATCACTGCAATTCAACGAATTCAGGATCAATTTTCAAAAGCGACCAATGTGGCATCCATAATCACTTTGCCCGATGGAACCCCGGTAACAGAACCAAGCAACTTTACCTATCTATGCAGTGAGATAGTCCGCAAGAACAAAAAGGGATGCGCCAACTGTTTTAAATCTGATGCCGCACTGGGGAGAATGAATGAAGAAGGTCCCATTATCCAGCCATGTCTCAGCGGCGGGCTTTGGGACGCCGGGGCCAGTATCACCGTGGGGAGTCAGCATATTGCCAACTGGCTTATCGGGCAAGTCAGGGACGAAACTCAAACAGAAGAAAGCATTCTGCGATATGCGCGGGAAATCGAGGCGGATGAAACAGAATTGCTGAAGGCCTTTCGTGATGTTCCTTCAATGAAGCTGGACCAGTTTACCGCTATCGCCCAGGCGGTGTTTTCCTTTGCAAACCAGCTGTCCGACATAGCGTATCAGAATGTGCAACAAGCGCGGTTTATCACCGAGCGCAAGCAGGCCGAAGAAAAATTGCTTCAAAGAGAGCAACACTACCGCCTCATCTATAACAGCTTGAGGGACGCACTTATTATAGTAAACAATAACAGGGAGATAACAGACTGCAATACTGCTTTTACTGAGCTTTTTGGATATACCCTGTCGGAAGTAAAGGGAAAAAAAACGGATATTCTGTTTGCTTCAGAAGATGAGTATGAGCAATTAGGCCGCATGATGCAGAAACAAGGTGAAAATACCGATTTTATATATCAGTCCATCTACCGTAAAAAAACTGGTGAGACCTTTTGGGGAGAGAAGAAATTACAGTATTTGATAGATGAGAATGGAAAACCGGTGGGATTCATAGGAGTTATTAGGGATATTACCAAGCGCAAGAACGCCGAAGAGGCACTACGTAAAAGTGAAAAAAAGAACTCTGCAATATTACTTGCTCTGCCCGACCTTATGTTTATTCATGACAGCGCCGGAACATATCTCGATTATTATGCATCAAATGTAGATTATTTGTATGTGCAGCCGGAGCGGTTTATCGGACAAAAGATGCAGGATGTATTGCCTCAAGAGGTTTCTCAACACTTGTTTCCTTTAATAGAAAAGACACTCTCCACAAAAGAAGTCCAGTTAGGTGAATATGAACTAACCATATCGGGAGAGAAAAGAACCTTTGAGGCACGATTTTCTCCATTCGATGAGAACAAGGTAATATCAATTAGGAGGGACATTACTGAACAGAAAAAATTCGAGGAGGAGTTAAAAGAGAAAAAAGAACTCCTGCAAAACATCACCGACAATATAACTGATTTGGTTGCTTTAACAGATAAAAATGGCATCTTCAAATATGTGTGCTCTTCTCACAACTTTTTAGGATATGAGTCCTATTATTTATTATTTAAAAATGTACTTGATTTCGTTCATCCTGAAGATATTGAACGAATAGAAAAATCCTTAGCTGAATGGAAGAAAATTAAAGAGTCTCAACGCAAAGAGGAATTTCGGTATCGCTGTGCCGATGGTAGTTATATATGGGTAGAGACTGTTGGAAAGAAGCTCCTCGACGTGAACGGAGAGATAAAGGAAATAATTTTTAGTTCCAGAGATATTACTGAAAGAAAAAATTACGATAAAGCACTGAGTAAAGAGCAACATTACTTTAAATCCATACTAAATTCTCTTCCTGATACGGTGTACTTTAAGGATAAGGATCACAGATTTACACGGGTAAATAGAGCAAAGTTAAAAGAAGTTGCTTCCACCTACGAGGATATAATCGGAAAGACGGATTTCGATTTTTTCCCGGAGAAGCTGGCACAAAAATGTTTGGCCGATGATGAGTATGTTCTGAATACCGGTAAGTCGATTATCCACAAAGAAGAGGAAATAGTCTCGAATAAAAACAGAAAAGTAGTTTTAGTTTCAAAATTTCCACTAAAAGATGAGAATGAAAACATCATTGGTACTATGGGAATATCATCGAATATATCAGAACTTAAAGAGACCGAAGAAAAACTGCAAGATTCCTTAAAAGAAAAAGAGTTCCTCATGAAAGAGCTCAACCACAGAGTAAAAAACAATCTTCTCATGGTCTCATCTCTTATCAGCCTAAAGGACTCGGAGACAGAGATAGACCTCTCCGACATACAGCACCAAATAGAGGCCATCGGCCTTATCCACGAAAAACTCTACCAAACTGAGAACGTTGCAGAGATTAGTTGCCGGGATTACTTCGATGACTTGCTCAATTCAATCTTCTCCTCATTCACGACACGCGATGTGAGGATAGAAAAGGATATAGACGATATGTATGTCTCTATAAAAACTGCTGTTTCCTTCGGACTCATTATGAACGAGATGGCCACAAATGCAATAAAACACGGGTTTACAGACAAAGAAGAGGCGGTCTTTACAATAGAAATGAAGAAGGACACAGAGAATAATCAGTACGAAATTACCCTTACGAATACGGGTAATCCATTCCCCGAGGATATAGACATTGAAAGCACTGACACCCTTGGCTTACGGTTGATTAATGCGTTAGTAGCTCAGTTGGACGGCACTATAGAACTTCAGAAGAGTCCAAAACCTGTGTTTACTATAAGATTTCCGATAGGAGAGGAATAGATGGCAGAAATTTTTGGAAATGTCCATATTATGATTAGGTAAATGAGGTGCACATGCAAATTGCAAAGAACAAGATACGCTTCTATTTTTACGCTGGCTCTGTTTTTTCTATTATTATTCTAACTATTTTATTTTATTTTAATATTTCTGAATCATTGCAAAACGAATACAAAAGAAAAGTTGATCAACTATCTACCGGTGTCAGCAACGGTGATAAAGTTCCGGATATCGACGGTTTAAAAGTTCCGCTTTTACGACACAAATAAGGGCGGATAACCTATAGTGGGATTGACCAAAATACACCACAAAAGGAAACCGCCCAAATGTGTCGAAAGGAAGATCGGATGCATATAGCTCGCATCCTGGCCAGAGAAGGCCACAGACAGAAAGACATCGCAGCACAGCTCGGAGTCAGTGACCGTATGGTACGAAAGTACCTGAAAGAAGACTTTGGAGCAAGAGCTCGAAAGAAGCGTCGCAGCATTCCCCGAGCCGTTTCACCGAATAATCGATGAGACGATCGAAGAGAATCCCTACACCAACCTGGTGCTGCTGTATGAGCGGCTCAAAAGTCAAAGGTATGGGGGAGGGATGACTATCTTACGGGACTATGCCCGAGGGGTCAGGGAGCAAGTGATCACCAAAAGCGGTGCTGCGCTTTGAAACCGAGCCAGGCAGACAAGCCCAGGTCGACTTGGAAGAGTGTGGAAGCTGGCTTATCGAGGGGAGAATGCAGAAACTCTATGCATTTGTCATGCTCTTGGGCTACAGTCGACGGCCTTTCGTGCTGTTTACCACCAACATGAGGCTCTCGACGGTGTTGTTGGCACATTTGGCGGCCTTTGCCTGGTTTGGAGCTGTGCCTAGAGAGATACTCTACGACAACATGAAAACCGCCTGGCTGAATCAGGGCGGCAGTTGGATCGTAAATCCTGGGCTTCTCTCATTGGCCTCGGCCTGTGGGTTTACGCCTCTGAGGTGTAAGGTCCGCCGGCCTCAAACGAAAGGCAAAGTCGAGAGGTTTATCGGCTATTTGGCGCATAACTTTCTACCGAGAGTGGAGAATCGAGCCGGAACGACACTCGAGGAGCTTAACGGAGAAGTCGCCGATTGGCTTAAAAAGATAGATGCGCAGCAGATCGGCGGTATTCGCAGCACCCGTGCCGAGAGGTTTGCCGAGGAGAAGCCCTATATGAATACCTGGGTACCGGAGGCTGCCCCCGATGTACGGGATATGGTGGGCCTGGTGGTCTCCAGGGAGGGGAAGTTGACCTATCAGACGAACCAATACAGTGTGCCTGCCGAGCATATCGGCCAAATGGTTACTCTAAAAATAAATACCCTCAACTACCGTTCTCAGGTATTCACTCAGGAGAATCTGCTGCTGCGTGAGTTTACCCTTTCGACAAAAGGGGCTCGGGAGATGAATATACGCAAGGAGGATACCGAAAGCCTCATAGAGCGTTGGAAAGCCGAACGACGGCCTACGGTAAAAAAGCACCACAGGAGGTGACCGATCCGCAGATTCTTGATGAGCTAATAGCCACATCGGTGGAAACACGCAGTCCCGCCTGTTACGATCAGCTGGTAGGAGCGGCCTCATGAATGCACTCAGCGAAACGGTAGGAACCCGTATGCAGGAGATGGGTCTGCAGTTCATGGCCGCCTCTCTGGAAAGTTATCTCGAAGAGCAGAGCCATAGTGACAAAACCCTTCTGCAGTCCCTTGCAGACCTGCTGGAGCTCGAATACCTTCCCCGCAAAGAGAGGGCTGCTCGCAGTCGCCTGAAGCTCTCGGGGATGCCTGCGGTAAAGCGGTTGGAGGACTTTGATATCTCCTGGCTCAAAGGGGGCCTGTCGGCCCGTCAGCTTGCCGAACTGTCCTCACTGAGCTTCATAGAGCGGAAAGAGAATGTGGTGCTCATGGGACCCAGCGGCCTGGGCAAGAGCCACCTTATGCTGGCCTTGGGGTACAAAGCGTGCATGACCGAGTTCACTGTCTGGTACACCAGCTGTATAGATTTGATCGAAGGACTTAAAAGGGCACGTGAACAGGGGCGTTTGAAACGCCGACTGACATGGCTGAAAAAACCGCATTTGATTCTTATCGATGAAGTCGGTTACGAGAATCTCTCGAAAGAAGAAGCGAACCTTCTCTTCCAAGTGGTCAATGCCCGCTACGAATATGGCAGTATGATTCTCACTACGAATAAGGCTTTTGGTCGTTGGGCGGAGGTCCTGGCAGAGGAAGCTATTGCAACAGCCACCATCGACCGGCTTCTCCATCATGCACATGTGTTCAGCCTAAAAGGAGATTCATACCGGATGAAAGACCGGCTGAAAATCGGGGTCGTTGACCCTATGTAAAACTATAAAAAGCGGAACCGCTACACCGTTGAAAAGCGGAACTTTTAAACCGCTGTTGACAACCGGCATAATTGGTGAAAAGAAAAGGTTTTTAGAAAATGCTGTAGATAGAACTATACAGATGATAGAAATAGAGAGGCAAAGGGTTATTCAAGAGTCTGAAGCTACGGAATTATCAGTTAATCAAATCAATGCTAAAACGAAAGAAAGAATCAAAGAATTGCTTCATCAGATAAAACTGATTGATGACGGATACATTTGGGTAAACAGAATTGTGAACTACGATGGTGGCGATAAATATGCTGTACGGGAAATACACCCCAATCTTCCTGAAACTGAAGGTATATGGCTTTCAACTGAGACAAGGGATATAAAAGGAAATAAACCCTATCAAGCTGAATTAGATGGTATAAATAAAAAGGGTGAACTCTTCTTTGAGTATTACTTTAAAAAACTCAAATCAGATAAAATCGCACATAAGATGTCATATGCAAAGCTGTATAAACCGTTTGACTGGGTAGTAGCAACAGGAGTTTATCTCGATGATGTCGATAAACTCATCAAGAATGAAACCAAGATAATGCAAACAACATATAAAAACCAACTGATGTTTTCGATTTATGCTGCGTTTGCAGCTATTGTAGTATCAACTCTGATTTTGTTTGGTTTTGAACGACAGATTAGTCGACTAATACGGCATTACGAAAGTGACATCAATAAATATACACATTCATTAGTCGCCCAGAAAGAAAAAACAGAGAAAGCGCTTAAAGAAAAAGAAACTTTGCTCCATGAAATTCATCACCGGGTCAAAAACAACATGACTGTTATCTCAAGTTTACTTAGACTTCAAATGGATAGCATAGATAATAAGATAGCCAGAGAAGCATTACAAGAAAGTCAAAATCGTGTTCAATCCATGTCGATGATTCATCAAACGCTTTATCAATCTGAGGATTTATCAGCTATTAACTTAAAAACATATCTATCAGAGCTTGGAAAAAATATCATGAATAATTATTCCATCAATAATAAAGTGCAATTTATAATTGACGTAGAAAATATCATGATCGAAGTTAAACAGGCTTCAACAGTTGGACTTATTGTCAATGAACTAATTACGAATTGTCTAAAATATTCTTTTCCAGACTATAGGGAGGGAGAGATTGTTTTAAGGCTTAAATCAAATAACGAAAATGAGGTTGACCTGAGATTGTCCGATAATGGGATAGGAATGCCGGTAGGTTTTGACTGGAAAAACAGCGATACATTAGGATTACAACTGGTAAGAACACTGGTTGAGCAACAATTGAATGGTACAGTCGAAGTTGACTCCATAAACGGTGCCACATTCACCATTAAATTTTACCGTGAATTCAAGGAAAAGTTATGAGGAAATCCACAGGGGGTAATGTTCAAGAGTAATATCCTGTAAATAGCCAGAAGTATTGGCAAGTTTAGCTTAGATTCGCAAAATTCCCTTGGCGGCGAACGCCATATTCCCTTCCTTCGGGAATATGGCGTTCATTTGTAATTTGGGCGATGCTGGATTTGAACCAGCGACTTCTACCGTGTGAAGGTAGCACTCTCCCACTGAGTTAATCGCCCCTCTGTTTTCTTCTAAAAAGAATTTTCTACAAACCTTTCCTACACATGTTATACCACAGCTTGAAACCTGAAGCAATACCGGGATTTGAAATTTCACTATTTCAAAATGACGGAAGCACTGCTTTTTAGTACACCTCCGGGTTTACACAGTCCGGTGCCTTTTGGCTCTTTACCATTGCAAGTAAATTACGGGCCGCCTTAGTGGCCATGTCGGTGCGGGCACCTACCGTAGCGGATGCGGTATGGGGAGTAATAACTATATTTTTCAGCTGTTCCATCCCGGGGGTCAGCTCCGGCTCGTTCTCGTACACATCAAGCCCGGCCCCGGCGATGTACGCTTCCTGTAAGGCAGTGTACAGGTCTGCCTCTTTGATTACAGGACCGCGGGAAGTGTTGATCAGATATGCAGTGGGCTTCATCTGCTTAAAAGTGTCAAGCGTGAACAGGTGGCGGGTTTCCTGGAGAAGGGGAGTATGCACACTCACAAAATCCGACTTTGCAAGCAGCTCGGACAGTTCAACCCTCCGGGCATTCAAGCTGTTCTCCAATTTCGTGTTGCTTTGGGTATCGTAATAGAGGACTTCCATATTGAAACCCCTCGATTTTAAGGCCATGGCCGTTCCTATTCGCCCGGCGCCCACAATACCCAAAGTTTTTCTGCTTAGGTCGCCCCCGAGAAACTGCAAGGGCCCCCATCCGGGCCATTGACCGCTGCGCATGTGGCTGTCGGACTCTACGACCCTCCGGGAAACAGCAAACAACAAGGCCCATGCCATTTCAGCAGTTGCGTCGGTTAGTACATCCGGTGTGTTTGAGATTGGAATACCCCGCCGTGTAGCTTCCTCAACATCTATGTTGTCATAGCCAACTGCGTAATTTGCAAAGCCTTTGATCTCAGGCACCGTATCGAAAACCTCCGCATCGATGCGGTCGGTTAACAGGCAAAGTACCCCATCCTTTCCTTCTATTTCGTGCAGTAATTCTTCTCGGGTAAGCGGGCGGTCTTCCGGATTCACTTCTACCTCACACTCTTCCTTCAGCAGATCGATACCTGCCTGGGGAACCCTACGGGTCACATATACCTTTGGTTTCATAACTGCCTCCATATCATTTAGCCTAATGGATAAGCCTTTCAGATGCAACTCAGCCCACGAGCTGCAGAAAAAGAACCATGTGCACAGGAAAGATAATTAAAAAACCGAGATAGGTTATCAGAAGAGTGAAGGCGGTGAACCCTTGGTTTACCCCGGCCTCGGAGACCATAATGGACAGGTTAGAGGCTGGTGGTAAATGGGTTTCCAAGAATAAAACCCAGATATGAACCGGGGTAATAAAGTCTAAATGCCGTAATACCGTAAAATACAGCACATAAAAGAAGGCAGGTAAAAGCACAAAACGAACGGTGAACACCCCCATGGCCATCTGGGTGAGGCGCCATTTTCCCTCGACATGTAAATTAAGATTTGCGATCATAGCACCTAGTACTACCAGTATCAAAGGAAAAGTAGTTGAACCGAGACGGCGTAGGCCCAGGTAAAGGTGATGAATAAAGAAATCCTCATTCATAATAGGAGTATTGAGGTGCAGCAGAATCGCCGCAAAGCCAAGCATTATTCCGATAAAGGGCGGGCTCACAATATTGCGGATCGAAAAATCGCTCTTTCCGGTAATAAGGTAGTGTCCAAAGGTCCATAAGAGGGGGCTGAAGACCAGCACGTAGGTGCCTACATACAGCGCTGGAACTGCTGTTCCATATCTTTCGATCAGTAGCGGTACTGTAAGAGGAAAGATTTCTATCAGGGTAAGGGGAATGTAGGCAGAATTTCCAAAAGTGGACATGGCCAAGCCTGCCCGTTTTTCCTTTCCCTTAAAGGGCAGCAGGGTAAACACGATGAAAGAGAGCAGCACACTAGCCCCTATTACTAGCACTGCACTGATAGGCAAGAGCCAGCTGCCGGCCATGGCATCTCTGTCGGTTTCTATCACCTTGCTAAACAGGTAAATCGGCAGAGTACCCTTGATGAGAAAAGTGCTGATATATCCAAAAAACTTCTGGGGCAGTATGTTTTTCTTTCGCAGGAAAAAACCAAAGCCCATAATAACTATTATCTGAAGCATGGTATGTACTACCGAAATGAATATAGATCCCATAAGAAGTCCAATGGTATAGATTAGTCAAAGAAAGTGCAACAAAGTATTGACGTTTACTCAGAGTAGTGTTAGATTGTTAGTGTAATAGTTAGATAGTACACTAATATGGAGGTATATATGAAGGGTGAAGCAATTAAGGTGAATCAGCTGACCTTTTCCTACGATCAGAAACATTCCTTGTTCAAAAACTTGGACATGCAGCTGCAGATGGGAAACATTTACGGTTTGCTTGGAAAAAACGGGGCAGGGAAAACTACACTTTTGCGTATTCTTTCCGGGCTTTTGTATTCTCGAGAGGGTCGGGTAGAAGTAATCGGGCATGAACCAAGCGCCCGCAATCCCGAGTTTCTTTCGGACATCTTCTTTCTGCCTGAAGAGTTTTACCTGCCGGCCTTGAACGCCCTGCAGTATCAGGCATTATACGCACCGTTTTATCCAAAATTCGACGGGCAGCAGTTTTTGCAGCATTTAAGAGAGTTTCAAATCGATGTCCAGCATAAGCTTTCGGCTCTGTCCTACGGTCAGAAAAAGAAGTTTCTCCTAGGCTTTGGGCTTGCCAGCAATGCCGCCCTGTGTATCTTGGACGAACCCACTGAACGGGTTGGATATTCCTTCCAAGAGTCAATTTAGACGGGTGGTGGCCGCGTCGGTAAATGAGGAGCGTATGTTTCTTATATCCACCCATCAAGTACGTGATATGGAGCTGTTGATTGATCCGGTTATCATTATCGATGATGCCATAATCATCTTCCAGCGGGAGTATTCGGAAATTTCAAAGCGTTTGAGCATTGAAAAGGTACTCGAACTGCCCACCGGCAAACCGGTGCTTTTTTCTCAGGAAGAGATTGGAGGCTATCGCATCGTAACTGAAAAAACAGAGGCAGATGAATCGGTTATCGATATGGAAACCCTCTTTAATGCGGTAATCGAGAACCCCAATGCGGTGAATAGTGTGTTTAAGGAGGATAACTAGAATGCAATTCAAAGAAGAAAGATTTTCGTTGAAACGAATGGAGCTGCTTCTGCGTCGCGATGTCACCACCGGTTACAAAAACGTAATGGTTATAATAGGTGCACTAGCTGCCATCCTTATCACCTTTGATGTTCTCAACTTTACTCTATTTCAGGGACAGACTGAAATCGACCATCATCTAAGTACGTTTTCAACGATTCTGTTTATTGGCGGGTTTATAGTAACCAGCGGGATATTCAAGGAAGTTCATCAGCGCGAGAGTGCCCAAGCCTATCTCATGCTTCCGGCTTCTCCCCTGGAAAAAACGGCGAGTCGAATTCTCATCTCGAACATAGGCTGGATTCTGCTGACCCTGCTGTGGTACAGCGCCTACAGCTATCTGTCGGCCGGCGTGACTGAGTTAATTGCAGGTAAGCACCACTATCTGTTTAACCCTTTTCAGAGTCAATTTTGGCTGATAGTTGCCAATTACCTCGTGGTGCAGTCAATTTTTCTGGTCGGTGCAATCTATTTCCGGAAAGCCCAGCTGTTTAAAACCTTGCTGACCCTGTTTGCGGCCGGAGTAATTTTTTCCATTTTTATGGCCGTCTTTGTACGAGTTGTCTTTGCCCCCTATTTCAACGGGATGTTTATAATAGACAGCGCCAAGCTGATGGGTCCAATGTTCGAGGATATGCCCTTCAGGTTTCAAGACAGTATCAAAGTACTCATAGTCATACGCAACGTGTTTTACTGGGGCTTGCTTGCACCGGTGGCCTGGCTTATCACTTATATCCGATTTCGTGAGGTTCAGGTAAAAGATGCAGTTTGAAAAAGATAAACCGATTTATGCCCAAATAGTCGATCGCATCATCGAGAATATTCTGCAAAATAAATGGAGGCCCGAAGAGCGAATTCCTTCGGTCCGGGAAATGGCCGTTGAATTAGAGGTTAATCCGAACACGGTGGTACGGTCTTACAGTTACTTACAAGAGCAGGGGGTAATTTATAACCAGCGGGGCATAGGTTATTTTGTGAGCGAGGCCGGCAAAGAACAGGCAAAGCAGATTAAGCGAACCGAGTTTATTGAGAAAGAGCTTCCCTATTTTTTCAAAACCTTGCACTTGTTAGGAATGGATATGGGAGAAGTAGAACAGAAGTACATAACATATAAGAAAAGGGAGGAGAAGGGTGAAAACCAGTAATAAAATTTTACTTGCGGCAGTGAGTGCCCTAGTAGTTCTTGCGGTAATTTCGATCATTTCAATGAGAGTCATGGTGGATAGAGCGGCTGAAGCCGGAGGTAATTTTTCGGCTATAGATAGAACCTACGACGAGAAAACAGGACATAAAAAAACGACACCGAAATTACTCGATGTCGTCTAAAAAGCTCCCCCGGTTGGACTCGAACCAACGACTTGATGATTAACAGTCATCCGCTCTACCAGCTGAGCTACAGGGGACCGTAATGAGACGTACTATACAGAATAGATTATTTTATGTCAACTATTTGAGGAGCAAAATTTGTTACATTTACCCCACCGGAAAGGGGACAGTCCGGCCGCATTTTGCGCATGACTGTCCCTTTATACCGGACATTTCTACCCGATACCCCGTGCGCCGAATAAGGGTATTGCCGCAGGCTGAACAATAGGTGTTTACCTCGCTCAGGCCGACATTTCCCGGATACACAAAGTGAAGGTGCTGCTTTGCTGTTTCTGTCAGTGCAAACACTGTAGAAGCTTCAGTTGGGGGAGCATCAAACTTAAAGGCCGGGTAATAACAGGAAAGGTGCAGTGGAATATCGGCGTCCAGTTCCGCCAGAAACCGAGCGATATCCCTTATCTCCTGCTCTGAATCGGTATAACCGGGTATTACTAGGGTAGTTACTTCTAAGTGTATCCTTTGAGATGCCTTTTTAATAAAGGCCAAAACCGGCTCCAGTGTGCCTCCTACAATATCCTGGTAAAACTCGGAACGGAAAGATTTCAGATCGATGTTCGCAGCATCGAGTACTTCGAGCAGTTCCTCTGCGGGTTGTGGATTCACATACCCATTAGAGACTAAAATGTTTTTCAACCCCCGGCTGCGTGCGTACTTAGCCGTTTCCAGCATCCATTCAAAGTGAACCAGCGGCTCCGAATAGGTATAGGCTATTGCCTGTGCCCCTTCCCGGAGGGCCTGTTCCACTAACTCCTTGGGCTGGGTGCTGTGCGTATCTACAACATTGGTGGATTGTGCTATTCGATAATTCTGACAAAAGGGACAGCGAAAGGAACAGCCATAGAAGCCTACAGAAAAGATAAAGCTTCCCGGATAAAAATGATATAGAGGTTTTTTCTCTATGGGATCGTTAGATACGGCCGAGAGAACCCCGTAAAAAGGGAGTTGTAGTTCACCGTGACGGTTTTCCCTTACCAAGCAGATGCCGTGTTCACCCTCTTCAAGCTTGCAGTGATGAGGACATAAAACACAGTGGAGTTTAGAATCTTTGGTATAGGTATAGCTCATACATTCATATTCTCCTTCTCAGACATTACCTGATGAAGAATTTCACTATCTTTTAAGAAACGCAGCTCATCTGATACTTCAAAGGGATGGTATTGTATTCCAAGACTGCCCTTCCGTACCCATATCTGAACAATAAACAGGCTTTCCCCGGATTCAGTGGATATATTCGGTCGCTCTTCATAGTACACAATATCATCAGCCTGGAATTCAAAAAACTCCGTATCCGAACTGAAGGGTTCGGTTATCAGCAATAGTTTTGAATCATCGTAGGGGTGTTTGCGTAGAGCCCCGGTGAAGGAGATGGCCTCAGAGATTAACTCAGGACGTCGATCGTATTTAACTACATCATACAAAGGCTGAGTTTCAAGATATTTACGAATACTCATAATAACTACCTCCTTTCGTTACTTCTAGTATTACAATACAGGAGGGGGGAGCGCAAGGGGAAACTATCCAGTTTGACGATATCTTGTCTCGTTTAGATATTCCATAAGAGCAGTATGGCAAGCGGATTCTATTTCAATAAAATGGATTGCCATTTGACGGCTATTTCGGATAATTTTTATATCAATTTGGAAGGTTTTATCGCCTATACTCAAGCTGCAGCCTTTAATCTCTTCCCCTTCCATAATATCTGCTGTAGCTTGAGGCATATCGGGATTAAAGTTCAGTCCTCCCAGGGAAATGTCGGTAATTGCTCCGGTAATTAGGGCGTAACTTCGGGGGTGGGTAAACGCAAAGTCCAGCCCTTCTGTCCAGGCACCCGGGTAGCGTTTATCAGACCTTGGTTCAGATAGAAAGTTATAACGGGCAAAAATATCCTGTAGATGCTGTATAGCTTCATCCTTAAGCTGAGAATCGACCATTCCATTTACTTCCAAAACAGAGGCTTTGGAGGCCTCTTCAGTACTGAAATTATCACCTGTAAGCAGAATAAACACAGACTCTTCCTTATTCTGCTTCCCCCGCAGCAAGCGTATAAAGGGCTTCCAATGGCGGGGGAAATCTTCAGCGCTAAAAAGAACTAAGTCAGGATTTATCTCATCGATATTATCAAGAGCCTTTACCGGATTAAGGTAATGAATAAAATCAAAACCAAGGGGTGTAAGATGCTGGATAATCCGTTCACTGGTATCCTGGTCTTCAATTACTAAAACTGTCTTCATTCTTGATTTCCCTGACCTAGTACCTGATAGTTATAAATGACCCAATAGCCTTCGGGTCGATGTAAATAGTACACGTAACGGCGCTTTTCTGTAAAGTTAGGGTATTTGAACTCCTGGTCTACAAGCACGCTGGCCTCTTCGGGGGTATATTCAGTTTTTAATACCTTATACTCAGTCGGTTTTATAAGGATATCGGTATCAACCATTTCGTTCTTCAACAGCTCATAATACTCGTCCACCATTCTTATTCGTTCACGCTCAGAACTGCGCCTGTAGGTGGCCTTTTTAAGAGGGTTCTGCAGCATTAACTGTTCCACATCAAGGTAGAGAAAAAACTTCTCCCATTCGTTATTCTGACGGGCATTCAACATATACTCCACTACTTGATCCGGCGGCAGCTGATGTTTTTGAAGTACCCGTCGAGTGGTATCTACGATATCACTGCGATACTCACTGTCCGGTTCAAGAGAAGGCTGAACATGAAGAGTCAGGGTATTGGACTCCAGGGATGCCTTATTTTCAAGGTGCGGTGAGAATTCGGCCTTGAAAAAATATATACCCGGAGAATCCATCTGTACGTACTCCGACGCTTCAACAAAAAAGGAGAACTTCTCGCCCGGAAGTAAGCGTATTTCTCGATAGTAGACTTGTTGATTGGAACTCTTCTCTCTGATATACTTTTCCGAGGCTGGTAAGGTTTCGTTGTACAGATTTGTTACATTCAAGGATAAATTGAAAAGCTTATTCTCGGCAAGTTCAAATAAAAACGGCTCGGGGGATTCGTTACGCACACTTACTTGCAGTTCAACCGGCGTGTTTGGCGTATAATCTGCTTTTCAGTCTCCTCAATGCGGAGATCGACTCCCTGTGCATGAGTGACAGCCAATAGGGGTGACAAGCTCATAAAAGTAAATAGATAAATGAATAACATTCGTTTCACGTTAACTCTCCCATACTCATTACTATCTTCGGTACAAAAAAATGATAACATTATTCCAAAATAAACTGAATAAGCGACTTGATACATATAACCCATTTATAGAGCTTTTACGTAACTTTCGACAGAAAGAGTTCTCCTTAACCGTCGAGGGCACGGAAGGTTTCTTTTTTGCATTGGTAGTTGAGCGATTGTTTCGTTATTCTGAGAGCCCATTTTTAATCGTTACACCTACTGAGCAGGAAGCAGAAACCCTGGTACGCGATCTGTCGATGTTCACCGATCGGGCTTACCAGTTTCCGTGGTGGAACAGTGTGCCCTACGGGGCAAAACACACACAGCTTAATATCGCCGGAAAAAGAATGGGCCAACTGGTCCAGATGATTTCTGGTGAACCTTTTATAGCAGTAGCATCACTGCGGGCCTTTCTGACCCCCTTGCCGCCACCCGAGTTTATTCGTTCTAAACTGCTCAAATTAAAGGTAGGTCAGGAGTTTGACCCGGTACAGCTTACAGAAACCCTTCAAAGCTACAGGTACTTACGGGTTCCAAGGGTGACCGTGGCAGGGGAGTTTGCACTGCGCGGTGAGGTATTAGACCTTTTTCTACCGGGGGATGAGCAGGCAATCCGAATTGTGTTTGAATGGGACCAGATAGAGGAGATCCGAAGTTTTGACCCCTTATCACAGAGCTCAACGGGTAAACTAAAAGAGGTCACTCTGTATCCCGTCAGTGAAGTTGTCTGGGATGAAGACTCTAAGCATAAACTCAAGGAATTACTGCCGAAGGCCGAGAGTCTTCACGATGAGTTAGAATCGGAAAATCAATGTAACGATGAAGTGTACTTTTTCCCCGCCACCTTTGAAAAACCGGCGGCTATCTCCGATTATCTTGACAGCCACGCCACCCCCAGTCTCCGCTGCACCGATGATCGCTTAGCCAACGGCTGCGAGTCCCTTCAGAAAGAGTATAGCGGTCTGTTCAGAGAGGCAAAAATTAAACGCCGGCCGGCTCTGCGCCCCGAGTATCTTATCCACCGCTTTGAAAACTTAGAAGCTGCTCATCATCGAACCATTCATGTGCCGGTGCTGCGGGATACCCAGAAGAAGCGAATCCGCTTCTCCTACGAAGGTCCGCGCTCTTTTTTCGGTAATATCAGTTACCTTAAAAGCGAACTCGAATCCCTTGTAGAGAATGGATATGACATCACTATTTGTGCCGAAACCAATTCACAAGCCCAGAAAATAGAACACCTCCTGCGCGAACTTGATGTGGCGGTAATTGCATCACCGATTTCTTCCGGATTTTCCATTCCTGAGTTCAAGATGATGGTGGTCCAGGAAAATGAAATTTTCGGGCGCCGCCGCAGACCCCCCGCCTCGGTTAAAAAAGCAAAGACAGCGGTGATCGACACCTTTGTAGAGTTGAACCCCGGAGATTTTGTGGTTCATGTGAATTATGGGATGATAAGATGATAAGGATGACGGCGGATAACGGCAGACCGGTACTGACGCTGATTATTGTTGCAGTGAAATAGCCAAAGGAACTCTTTAATTGCCTATTGAACCATGGATAGCGATATTGGTCAGGAAGGACGTGCACCCCGCTTAGATACCCTTGGCGGAAAATCCTGGGAGAGGCGAAAGGACAGGGTAAAAAAGTCGGTTGAAGATCTGGCGGAGCATCTTATTTCGCTGTACGCGAAGCGCAGAAGTGCTATAGGGCTTGCTTTTCCAGCAGATACCGATTGGCAGATTGAGTTTGAGGCGGAATTTCCGTACGAAGAAACCGAAGACCAGCTGCGGGCGATTGAGGATGTAAAAGCGGATATGGAAAAACCGGCCCCCATGGACCGCTTGGTGTGCGGCGATGTGGGCTACGGGAAAACCGAGGTAGCCATGCGGGCCGCCTTCAAGGCAGTTGTCTCCGGAAAGCAGGTTGCTTTCCTGGCGCCTACCACCATTCTGGCTGAACAACATTATGAAAATTTTCAAGAGCGGTTTAAACGCTATCCGGTAACAATCGACATGATTTCACGGTTTGTACAAAAAAGCGAACAGAAAAAAGTACTCGAACGGGCCCATAACGGAAGTGTGGATGTACTCATTGGTACCCATCGCATACTACAGAAGGATGTGCAGTTTAAGTCGCTGGGATTGTTGGTAGTCGACGAAGAAGCGGAGGTTTGAGAAGTCAAAGCCAAGGAGAGGCTGAAGGAGCTTCGAGCTTCCATAGACGCCCTCACTCTGTCCGCTACTCCAATCCCTAGAACCCTGCATATGTCTCTGCTCAAAATTCGTGATATGTCCCTGATTACTACCCCGCCAATGGACAGGCGCCCGATAGAAACCCACGTGGAGGAGTTTAACGAGGAACTCATAAGCGAGGCAATCCGCTATGAAGTAAATCGGGGAGGACAAGTCTTTTACCTACATAATCGGGTAGAGACCCTGAATCAGGTTTGTCAGTTCCTTGAAAGAATATTACCGGAGGTGCTTATAGAGACGGCACATGGTCAAATGACAAGCGTCCAGCTGGAAGATAAAATGCACCGTTTTGTGCACGGTTCTTTTCAAGTTCTGGTTGCAACCACCATAATTGAAAACGGTATCGATATACCCAATGTAAATACTATCATCATTGATAGGGCCGATATGTACGGAATTAGCCAGCTCTACCAGCTTCGCGGACGAGTAGGGCGATCGGATCGTACCGCTTATGCATACCTCCTCTTCCCCGAACGGGGAGCACTATCGGAAATTGCCATGAAGCGTCTGCAAATTATTAGTGATTATACTGATCTTGGGTCAGGTTTTAAGGTTGCCATGAAGGACCTCGAAGTGCGGGGTGCCGGGAACCTTCTTGGGCGACAGCAGCACGGTGAAATACTCTCGGTAGGCTTTGATATGTATCTTAGATTGCTGGATGAAGCAGTAGCCGAATTGAGTGCCGGAGAAGAGAAAGAAGAAGCTCCTGAAGTATATTTAGAACTTGACTATTCCGGCTACATTCCGGATACCTATATTAAAAACGTTACTGAAAAAATGGAAATCTACAAAATGATTGCCTCCATCGAAACCGATACCGACTTAGAAAGAGTCTATGGTGAGTTAACCGACCGCTTTGGACCTATGCCGGACGAAGTACAGAGCCTCCTCTCTATTGCAGAGCTGCGGGTTATATGTAAAAAATTGTACATCCGCTCACTCCGGGAGCGGCGCGGTAAGGTGTATGTAGAATTTGGAAAAGTTTCGATTATAGCTGTGGACAAGGTATTGCGGCTGATTACTGAAAGCGGCGGGAGTGTGTCCTTAGATTCACAAAATCCTAATATTCTTATGATGAATACCGAAGCGATCGGACTCAAGGAGAAGTCGGAATTTATTAGAGAAAAGTTACAGACTCTGCTATAATGGGTGCAAAAGAGGGGACGGGGATGCGAAAAAAAACATTTGATTTGCTGTGCAATGTCGGAGAGCTGACCAGTCTTTTTCAGAAAAGTACAAATATCAAGGGGTTTGCTGCATCTTACTGTAAAGATTATTTCCAAACATATGCAGACTGAAGCCTGTTCGATTTTTCTTTTAGAGGGAAGCTCCCAAAACTTAGTTCTGCGGGCAACCGTCGGCTTAAATGCCGATATGATCGGCAAACTGCGTCTGAATGTCGGAGAGGGAATTACCGGCACTTCTTTGAAGGAGTCAAAGCCCATTTGTGTTCCCCGCGGGTCCGAGGATCCGCATTTTAAGTATGTACAGGGTATTTTTGAAGAAAAATACGAAAGTTTTCTTGCAGTCCCCATTATCCAGTCATCAAAAAAATTGGGTGTAATTGTACTGGAAGATTCCCGTCCGGATTATTATAATAAGCACGATATTCGGACTTTATCTGCAATCGCCAGCCAGCTTGCAACCTTCCTTGAACATGCCCGTATGTTGATTGAGCTGCGGAATACCACTAAACAGCATGATACTCCAGAGCATACAGAAAACAATCAGAAATTCTATCGCGGACGTCCGACCTCCTCCGGAATAGCCATGGGCCAGGCGGTTGTAGTAAGCGGGAGCGATGATAATAGCCTTTTAATACATGTAGGTGAAACTGAGTATCTTGAAAGCGAAGAGGACTTTGATTATGCCCTGAAAAAAACCACCGATCAGCTGAAGGAGATTCAAGCACACCTGGATGAAAAGCTCTCCGAAGCAGGCTCTCTTATATTTGGCTCACACTTGCTGATGTTAAGCGATGAAGATTTCTCAGGGAGTATGCGCCGGCACATACGCGAGGGTTTGCCGGCTGCAGAAGCGGTTGCAAAGGTAGTAAATGAATATGTGAACCTTTTTCTCAATTCACAAAATGAAAATACCCAGGATAAAATCCACGATGTAAAGGATCTCGGTCATCGCTTGTTAAGGAATCTGGCCGGCCACGACGTTGAAGATGGCGACTATTCAGGGCGGATGACTTGATTCGGTCGAACTGGCTGCCTCGGAAATCGTAAAGCTGTTCCGGCACAGAAGCCGAAGGGTCTGTTGTGTACGGCGCGGGCGAAACTAGTCATACCGATCTCGGAGCTCGTTCAGGCGAAGCAGCCACCGCGCCGCCTTCCGACAACGAGTTTGCTGTCGGCGCGTAAATGGAAAGTTCCTGATTCTCGACTGCAGTACCAGGCGTACTTGAATCGTCGAGCCGGAGGACGCCAGCTCGATCGATCGCTATGTAGGCTCTTGAAAAAGAGGATGAGCTCCAGAATGAAAAGAAACCGGAAATTGAGAGTCCATCCACCAGCTGCACCACTTATGATGGTACCACAATTGAACTCTTAGCCAAGTCCGATCTTCTGAAGCGATGCGAATGTCTCGCCCTGTCGTGCAGGCACCAGCGGAGTAGGTCTGTATCGCAGTGAGTATATGTATCTCATTCGAAACGATTTTCCTCCGGAAGAAGAACAGGTTATCATTTATAAAAAACTTATCAACGAAATGGACCCTGTATATTTTCGTACTCTCGATATCGGGGGCGATAAAATGCTCTCGATTGCCAACATCGGCCAAGAAGCAAACCCCTTTATGGGCTTGCGTGCAATACGTTATTCCTTTAAGCACATTGACACCCTGAAGACACAACTGCGTGCCTTGCTTCGGGCAAGCGCTCAAGCAGACCTAAATGTCATGTTTCCGTTGATTGCGGGAGTCGAAGATTTTATAAAAGCCCGGGAAATTACCATGCAGGCAATTCAGGAATTAGCCCGGGAAAAACTGAGTCACAACTCCGCGCCCTCTTTTGGGGCGATGATTGAACTCCCCTCAGCAGTTACCATGGTACGTCAGTTGGCGAAAGAGGCCGATTTTCTAAGCATTGGATCGAACGATTTGGTTCAGTATATTCTTGGAGTTGACCGCACAAACGAGAATGTTGCCGATTTGTATTCTGTGCAACATCCAGCAGTGTTGAGGGCTTTCAAGCGCATAGCCGAGGCGGGAGAAACTGAAGACTGCATAATTTCAGTATGCGGCGATGCCGTCGCCGAGCCGGCCATGCTTACTTTTTTTATTGGAATTGGAATTACAAATTACAGTGTGGACCCGCGAATGATAGAACTCGTCCGCAATCATATTGACGCTTTAGACAGAAATGAAGCGGCCGCCCATGCAGAAAAGTTGCTTGCCCTTGAAACAAATTCTGAGGTAAGCGAATATATTGAGGCTCACTCTCAAGTTGTTTTTTGAGGAACAGGTTCACCATATTGAAGGATTGCGAAGAATTCGCAGTTTTGTAAGACGCAACGGCCGTTTAAGTGCGGCGCAAGAGCACGCTCTTACCCATTACCGTAGCAACTACTGTATTGATCTTGCAGACTCAATTTTGGACTATGAGGGCATTTTCAACAACAACAATCCTGTTATTGTTGAAATAGGGTTCGGAATGGGTCACGCAACCATCGAATTGGCAGAAAAGTTTCCTACTTATAACTTTTTAGGAATTGAGGTACATACCCCCGGAGTGGGGAAGGTGCTGGATCAAATCCATAAACGTCAATAAGAATTTAAAAGTACTGCAAGCCGATGCAGTTGATGTGCTGGAACAGATGATTCCGCAGAACTCAGTAACAGGTTTTCATATTTTTTTTCCTGACCCGTGGCCTAAAAGTATCATAAAAACTATGGCTGCTGCAGTCTGAGTTTGTCCAGATCGAACACTTTGCGCTTATGTACCGGAGGATACATTTATGCTGCTACAGATTGGGAGGAGTACGCCGAACAGATGTTAAAGGTTGTTTCAGAAGAGCCTCTGCTATTAAATCCTTTTAATGGGTTTGCCTCTGATATTGATTGGCGGCCAAAAACCAGTTTTGAACGCAAGGGAGAGGCCAAGCAGCACCACATAAGGGAAGTGTGGGCAGAAAAAATCCAAGATGAGAATAAGAAAAGTGTAGATTGTTGAATATTTATAAAAAACATGCAATATTGATGCAATAATATGCAAACTGCAAGGAGGGTACCGAGATGAAAGAGGATAAGTGGATTGATCTAAATAAGTATTCTGATCTAGTGGAAAAAAATAACCAGATCGACCCGGTATATTATACAAGGTATGAAGTAAAACGAGGTTTGCGCAACAACGACGGCACAGGTGTGCTGGTAGGCCTCACACAAATTGGCGATGTACATGTGATATTGTTGATGAAAAAGAGAGAGTGCCGGTAGAGGGCCGTTTGCGGTACCGCGGTATAGAGTTAAAAGACCTCGTCTCCGGTATGCAGAATGAAAAACGTTTTGGCTTTGAAGAAACGGTGTATCTTCTGCTGTTTGGACAACTCCCAAATAAAGACGAGCTGGAATCATTCAAAAGGCTTCTTGGAGAAAAACGCACCTTACCATCAGGTTTTACCGAGGATATGATCCTTACTGCGCCCAGTTCAAACATAATGAATAAACTGGCACGCAGCGTACTGGCCTCTTATTCGTATGATAAGAATCCAGAAGACAACTCCATTGAAAATGTATTGCGCCAATCGATTGAGCTTATAGCCCGTTTCCCCACTTTTGTAGCATACGGGTATCAAGCCGCTCAGCATTATCATGAAAATAAGACACTGTACATTCATGCTCCCGATCCTGAGCTCAGCACTGCAGAAAATATTTTGCGTCTTATTCGACCCGACGGCTCTTATACTGATCTCGAGGCGGAACTGCTTGATCTTTCGCTGGTGCTGCACGCTGAACATGGCGGAGGAAACAATTCTGCCTTTTCAATCCATGTTGTTTCTTCCTCGGATACCGATACCTACAGTACGGTAGCCTCTGCCGTTGGTTCGCTTAAGGGAACTAAGCATGGTGGAGCCGCCCTCAAAGTTCGTCAGATGATGGATAACATAAAGCAAAATGTGAAAGAATGGGAAGATGAAGAAGAGGTAGCGGCCTACATTGAGCAGATTCTGCGCAAAGAGGCTTTTGACCAGAAAGGTCTTATCTACGGAATGGGTCATGCGGTTTATACTTTATCCGATCCCCGGGCTGTGTTATTGAAGGGCAAGGCGAAGGACTTGGCAAAGGAGAAAGGCTATACCCGAGAATTAGATTTGTATGATAAGGTGGAGCGTCTTACTCCTTCTATTTTCAGGAGAGTCAAAAAGCTCCGATAAGGTGATTTCCGCTAATGTAGATTTCTATTCCGGTTTTGTATACCATATGCTCGATATCCCGGTAGATCTGTTTACACCTATTTTTGCGGTTGCACGTATCGCCGGCTGGACCTCTCATAGAATAGAAGAAATTATCAACGGCCGCCGGATACTCCGTCCCGCCTACAAACATATTCGAAAGGATGCAATGACCTATGTACCGATAAAGGACCGAAAATAAGGGCATGTACGGTGCGGTCATGAATAACCGGCAATGAGAAAACAACAGTGAGTACCGAAAAAAGCGAAAAAAAAGGCGGGATTTTCCCGCCTTTTTTTATTAGCTATTTAACATCTAAGATTGTAACCGATGCTATCGGTTTGTACTATAGCCGGGTGCCGTTACTCCCCATTTTTTGCTTCTTCCTTCGATTTTGCAATTATTTCTTCAGCAATCTTACCGCGTACAGCTTCGTAGTGGTCGAACTCAAGTTCGAAAGAACCAGTACCGGAAGTGATAGAACGTAAGTCAATTGCATAGCGCAGCATCTCAGCCTGAGGTACTTCTGCATTTACCTGCATAATACCGCCACCAAGGTCCTCCTGGCCGTGTACCCGCCCACGTTTTGAACTCAGGTCGGACAGAATATCTCCAAGGTATTGGTTGTCAACAAAAACCCGTAGGTTCATCATTGGTTCAAGCAGCACAGGGTCGGCTTTTCCAAGGGCCTCCTTAAGGGCGCCTTTCCCGGCTTGTTTAAATGCCATTTCTGAACTGTCTACCGGGTGCTCTTTTCCGTCGACAATGGTCGCGCCGATGTCGACCAAAGGGTAGCCGGCCAGGTATCCTTCTTCCATTCCCTCGCGCAAGCCCTTCTCAATACCGGGCATATATCCCTTTGAAACAGCCTGCCCACGTATTGCGTTCTCAAAACTGAACTGTTCTCCCCTTTCAAGAGGGCGAATTTCAATCACTACCCGGCCAAACTGTCCGTGACCACCGGTCTGCTTTTTATGAGTATATTCTGCGCCGGCAGGTTTGGTGATTGTTTCTCGGTATGCAACTCTGGGAGTTTTGGTATAAATATCTAGTTTCTGTTTCTCTTTAATGCGGTTTAGGATCATGTTGATATGCAGTTCTCCCATACCTGAAATTACGCTTTCCTTGGTTTCCGCATTGAAGGTAACATTGAAGGTAAGATCTTCTTCGGTAATGCGATGAAGAAAATCGTTCAGCTTATCTTCAGAATTTCTATCTGCGGCGATTACTGTAAGTGCATATACCGGATGGGGAAGGGCTAAGGGCTTCAGACGAATGCGTCGTTCGGGAGAACAGAGGGTATCATTGGTGTGAAGTGATTCTACCTTCGTTATAACCCCGATGTCACCGGCAACCAGCTCTTTTACCTCATTAAGTTTTCGCCCGTTGGCTTTGAACACTTTTGTGATTTTCTCTTTTTTATCTTCCCGATAATTTAAAGTTTCTGTATCAGCCGACAATACACCGTCAATCACCTTGATAAAAGAAAGTTTACCGGAGAATTGGTCAATGCTTGTTTTAAACACAATGCTACAGAAGGGTTCGTCCGAGCTGAAGGGCAGTTCAATTTCATTTTCTTCTTTGTCAAAGGCCAATTCTTTATATGTTGCCGGAGAAGGGGCGTTATTTATCAGAAAATTGAGAAGGGAAGTTACTCCATTGTTCAACTCAGCACTTCCACAAAGTACCGGTACTATCTTATTATCTCGAAGTCCTTCCAACAATCCTTTACGTATTTCATCTTCAGTAAGCGTTCCCTCTTCAAAGTACTTTTCCATAAGTTCATCGTCGCCTTCGGCAGCAGATTCGATCATGGTTAAACGATACTCTTGAACCTGTTCCATCATGTCGTCGGGTATTTCACTTGGTTGATCCTTGGCAACCTTGTCATGAACTAGATACGCTTTGTTTTCAATAAGATTTACAACCCCCTTGAAATCGGTGCCGCTTCCTATTGGAATTGTCACAGGAACAAAGGTTTTATCAAACTTCTCATTTAAGTCGCTGAAGGTTGTATCAAAACTGGCCCTGTCTACATCCAGCCTGTTGATAAATACAGTACGGGGCATCTTTCTGTTATCCAGACGTCTCCATAGCTTTATTGTTTCAATCTGAACACCAGAACGTGCTCCTACTACCATCAAGGCCGACTCAGCTGCTCTCAGGGTTGCAACTACTTCACCAACAAAATCTGCGATACCCGGAGTATCCAGAAGGTTCAATTCATGGTCATTCCATTCAACATGTGCAAGCGCTGTATGAATTGAAATTTGACGTTCAATTTCTTCATCAGTATAGTCACTTACTGTTTTGCCTGTATCAGTTGCCTCGGCTTTGGGAATAACACCACCATTATACAATATTTGTTCTAATAAGGTGGTTTTCCCGGTGCCGCTGTGCCCAATGATAGCTACGTTTTTAATGTCAGCGGTGGTAAAACTCATCATGTTCTCCTTTTATGAAATTGGGATTATATACTTTAAAATCAGTTTGGAGAGTTGTCAATAAAAAAGTAATGGTTCAAACCATGGGGAATTGAAGCAGGGAGTCGAATTACCCCCCTAGTTCTGCAGCCCTTTAAATAATCCGACAAAATATTTTTCTTTCCCATAACAACATAGGGGAGATTTTTTTTAAATTTAACAACATATAATAGTTGCGTTGTGTTACGTTTTGTGCTATGCTCTTTTTATAGGGGAGGGGGCAGCATGTATTTGAAAAAAAGCACCTCGTCAAAGACAGGGCGTACGCAGCTTTCAATTGTGCACGGGTTTCGTGACAGCCAGGGAAAAACAAGGCAGAAAACGATTATGAGCCTTGGATATCTTGATGTGTTGGAAAAACAGTACGATGAGCCCATCGCTCACTTTGAACAGGTTGCAGAGCAAATGGATCAAGCTCGAAAGAGGAGAACCACACCATCGACCTTTCCATCTCTCCTCACTCGACTTTACCTCTCGGCACTGACAACAGAAAGAACTTCGGCCATGTGGTCTTCTCTCATCTCTACCACGAAATGGAGCTGGACTATTTCATCAACAACCGCAGGCGCTACACCGATGCTCAGTACAATCACAACGCAATTTTCAAGATGCTCGTTTATTCCCGCCTCCTTGCCCCCGGCTCAAAGAAACGGGCATTTGAAAAGCGGAATATGCTCTTCGATAAAATGGATTTCTCCCTCGATGACGTATACCGCTCTCTTTCCTTCTTTGCACAATTCAAGGATCCGATGCTCCTGGCCATACATAAGCGGATTAAAAAGCTCTACGGCCGGGATACTTCACTGGTCTACTACGATGTGACCAACTACTACTTCGAGATATCTAAGCAGGATGAGCTCAGGCGTAAAGGGGTCTCTAAAGAACACAGGCCTGATCCGATCGTCCAGATGGGGCTGTTCATGGACACCGACGGTATTCCGCTGACCTACGGCTTGTATCCGGGAAATATGCTCGACAAGCAAACCCTCATTCCGATGATTCATCAGATCCGTAAAAAGTACGAACTGGGGCGGTTTATCGTGGTCGGCGATAGGGGAATGATCTCCGGGGATAACATTCGCCGGATTCTCATTGACCGTTGTGGGTACGTGCTCAGTTATTCAATACGGGCTGCTGATGCAGCCTTTAAGGAATATGTGCTTGATCAGAGTGAGTACCGGGAGATCGGCCGGGAAGGGTTCAAGATCAAGTCGCGCATCTACCCCAGAGAGATTTATGTCTCTACGCTGCAAGGCAAGAGACAGAAGATTTCGGTCAATGAGAAGCATATTGTGTTCTACAGTCCTGACTATGCCAAGAAAGCAAAGGCGGACCGAGAGGCGGTGTTGTCGAAAGCGCAAAAACTCATCTCATCTCCTGCCGCCTATGCCAAAGCAAACTCCTATGGGGCTGCCAAATATGTGAAAGACCTCACCTTCTCCCCATCCTCCGGTGAACTGGTCGGTGATGCTAAACATTTCCTCATTGCCGATAAGGATGCTCTTGCCGAAGAAGAAAAATACGATGGCTATTACGCTATTGTAACCAGTGAGCTTGATAAGGAGGATGAGAACATCGTCGAGATCTACCGGGGACTTTGGAAGATAGAGGATTCTTTCAGGGTCACTAAAAGTGATCTTGAGACCCGTCCGGTGTACGTCTCCCGAGAAGATCACATCGAAGCACATTTTCTCAGCTGTTTTGTAGCTCTTGTGCTATTACGGTTGTTGGAGAAAAGACTCGGGTGCAAGTACCCTGTACAGAAGATACTCCAAAGCCTAAGGCGCAGCTCATGCTCACTATTGGAAGAGAATATGTATCTGTTTGATTATTATGACCAGGTGCTCTCGGATATCGGAGAGACTATGAGCATCGACTTTAGCCGAAAATACCGAACTGCCGGAGAAATTAAAAAAATCTTCGGCAGATCCAAAAAAAAGGGCTAAAACACAACAGTCTTGTGTTTTTAGTGCCCCCATGCAATTTGTTATAAAGTAGTTAGTTACGACTCATATTTTGCTTTTTAGCTGCAAAAGTCGAGATTATATACTTTAAAATCAGTTTGGAGAGTTGTCAATAAAAAAGTAATGGTTCAAACCATGGGGAATTGAAGCAGGGAGTTCAAATTACCCCCTCTATTAGAGTGTACCCACACTTTATTTTAGAGGAGGCCTGCCAATGCTTATCCCCCATTTTGTCCCCATTCCGAATGTGAATATCACACCCAGCCACCTGACCACGGGCGCTGGTACTACACCAATGGCAGCTACAGACCCTGGCCCATGGGACGGTCACCCGTTTCAAATGCCTCGGATGCGGAGGAGGCTTTAGCGAGCAAACCTTCCGCCTGGACTACTATGTAAAGAGAAAGCTCGACTATCAGGTGATTTTCGATCATATGACCAACTGCGGGGGAGTGCGTAAAACCGCCCGTATAATGGAGGTCAGCCACCAAGCGATCATCAACCGCTTGGGCCGCCTCGCCCGCCAGGCCATTGCCCTGCAGGCGGATATCCTCCAGGACTATGTTCCCTGCGAGGATCTGGTCACCGACGGCTTCGAGAGCTTTGTCAGCGATCAGTTCCAGCCGAATAACATTCACATCCTGGCCGGCAAGAGTTCACAGTTCTTTATCACCTTTGACTATGCCCATTTGCGGCGCAAGGGAAAGATGACCGAACTGCAGAAGGCCGAACGTGACCAGCGGGAGAGGCACTACATCCGCAAGAGAATCTCCATTAGTCAGTCCTTCCTGCAGATTGTCGATTTGGTCGAGCAATATGCGCAGAAGCGGCGACTCACCTGCCTTTACAGCGATGAGAAGCTCGAGTATCAAAGATTGGTCATGGGTTCGGATGTGCTCCAGAGCCTAAAAAGCGAGGGGAGGTTTGAGCATGTGAGAATCTTCTTCCCTTTTGGCGCGCACCATCGACAATCCACTTTTTTCTGTCAACTATCTGGACAGGCAATTTAGGAAGGATAATGCCAATTATGTGCGCGAGACGGTCCGCTTCTCCCAGAATGTGAATAACTGTCTTGAGCGCATGGCGGTCTACCAGCTGTATCAGAATTATTTTAAGCCCTTTCGCATCGGAGATCCATTTCTTCAGAACTTCTCCCATGCCGAGGTGGCCGGTGTGCCCCGGGGTAAAATCGCGAGAGGGCTGCGGGGTATCTTTACCATGCGCAAGTTCTACACGCATGTAAAGCTCAACTGGTCACAGCTGATGGTATGGGCACGGATGACCGGAACCCTGGATAAGTTCGACGGGATGTACTGGCCCAAATATGTGTGGATGTAACCTCCCTTACTCGCAGCCGGCGTGTGAAAAATTGGATCCCCCATGGTTTGAACCATTAATCTTTTTTCGCAAAATGGGAGAACTCCATCCCAAATGTCCCGCGCCCCTGGGTAATACTACGAAGAGCGGTCGAATAGCCGAACATCTGCGCCAAGGGAACAGAGGCTCGTACATGTTCCATGCTAGGCTTGCTTTCAAGACTTTCAATCAAGCCGCTGCGGCCAGTTAGATGGCTCATCACATCGCCTATAAATTCTTTTGGTGCCATTACATCAACATGCATTACCGGTTCCAGCAGGATCGGCTCGGCTTTCCGGCAGGCAGCATCGAAACCAAGGGAGCCGGCAGCTTCATAGGCAAAACTGGTGGCTGTCTGTTCGTCATATTCAGCATCAACCAGTGTCGCTTTAATATCAATAGACGGGTAGCCATACATAATGCCGGAGGAAAATGCGTTTTTTACCCCCCTTTCTACAGCGTCTTGATGCTCTCGGGGCAGTACCTTTTCATCGATATTACACACATACTGATCACCCTCGCCTCGGCTAAGTGGTTCTACCTTCAAGGTAATTCTTGCATTGTTCTCCTTACCGGCAACAATTTTATGGAACTCTTCGGTATGAGTGGCTGTCTTTGAGATAGACTCACGGTAGGTGACCTGTGGGTTTCCTATCTTGGCATCTACCTTGAAGTCTTTCATGACTCGCGTTACCAGCACATCCAGATGCAGTTCACCCATACCGGAAATTATCAGCTGCCCGGTTTCTTCGTTTTCTTTTACAATAAAAGTGGGATCTTCTTGTTTAAGCAGCTCTAAGACCTTTTTCAGTTTCGCCTGGTCGGAAATGGTTTTAGGCTCGATGGCCACGTGAATAACCGGCTCCGGGAACTGCATCTTTTCCAATAGAATTTTTTTTCCTTCCGATCCAATCGTATCTCCGGTTTGGGCAAGCTTAAAGCCGACTATCACTGCAATATCACCTGCGCTTACCTTTTCCAGGGGCTCATTCCGGTTGGAGTGCATGCGAAGTATTCGGTTTACCCGTTCCCGTTTGTTTTTGGTAATATTGTAAATTGCAGTACCTTTTTTAATTTCGCCGCGGTACATTCGAATGAAACTCAATGAGCCTGCTTCCCGATCAGCTTGAATTTTAAACACTAGTCCCAGGGGCTGCTCTTTTTCATCCGCCTCGACGACTACCGTTTCCTCTGTTTTTACATCGATTCCATGAATCGGAGGGGCTTCCCAGGGAGATGGGAGATAATCAAGCACTCCATCTAACAGCGGTTGCACTCCAATGTTTTTTAAGGATGCTCCCACAAATACCGGCACTATGGTCCTATTAAGAGTTTGAGTACGGATCGCCTGCTGGAGCATTTCAACCGGGATATCCTTTCCTTCAAGATAAAGATCGGTAATATTTTCAGCGTAGGCAGAGACAGTATCGATTAGGTGTTCACGCCATTCCCCGGCTTTGGCTTTCCACTCCTCGGAAATTGGGCTGCGCTTCACCTCACTGCCGTAAGAGGTAGCTTCGAAATTTACTTCTTCCATACTCACCAGGTCGATTATGCCATAAAAATCACCCTCCTTGCCCATCGGCAGGTATAATGGTAGGGGATTTGCATTTAGCTTTTCGGATATCTCTTCAACTACTGCATAAAAATCGGCACCCAGACGGTCCATTTTGTTTATATAGGCAATTCGTGGAATTTTATAGTAATCGGATTGATGCCATACTGTCTCCGATTGCGGTTCGACTCCTCCAACCGCACAGAATATACCAATAGCACCGTCCAACACCCGCAGAGATCGTTCAACCTCGGCGGTAAAATCCACATGCCCCGGGGTATCGATAATATTTATTTGGCAATCCTTCCAGAAACAGGTAGTTGCCGCGGAGGTAATTGTGATCCCACGGTTCTGTTCCTGTTCCATCCAGTCCATTACCGCCTCGCCGTCGTCGACCTCACCAATACGATGACTTTTTCCTGTATAATATAAAATACGCTCGGTAGTTGTTGTCTTTCCGGCATCGATATGAGCCATGATTCCTATATTGCGCATAAATTTATGTGCCATTCGGTATCCCCTTGTTATGTTCATTAACTAAAAGTATTTAGGTTCTATCAAGTATATAAAAAAAAATGGAACGTGAAAAGCTGTAATTTCTTTTGGATGAGAAATCTGCTTGGCAGACCGAAATATTTTTTAGAATTCCTGGTATTGACACTTCTTTCGCTATTTGATAGATTCCACTCATCAGTTCGGGTGGTTAGCTCAGTTGGGAGAGCGCCTGCCTTACAAGCAGGATGTCACTGGTTCAAGTCCAGTACCGCCCATTCTTAATTGCCTATTGCATAACAATTTAGAATTAAGCAGCCTGAACCGGGCTGCTTTTTTTTGTGCCAGTTAAATGTCCAGCTAAATGCCCCTCACGTGGAGTTTATAAAAAAGTTGCACCATTACGAATTCTTTATTAAAGTAACAGCGTGAAAAGAAAACAAACTGGAGCCCTAAAAAGCTGTACCTTTCTCATCAATCCGACCAGGCAACCTTCGTCGGTAAGGGTTCTAAAAAAAATCCTTAAAAAACGGACCTCCGCAGAGATAATCGAAACCAGCAATCGGGAAGAACTAAGCAACGAGGTGGTGAAGTTTTGCAAGGGGCCAGGGGAAAACCTTGTTATCTGGGGCGGAGATGGGACGGTCCATGATGCGATCAACGCCATGATGATCCACCCTCCCCAAGGAAAAGCCCTCGGTTTTCTTCGCGGCGGTACCGGTAACGGCATTCAGGATTCATATGAAATTCCCTGGAGAATAAGTCGTCAAATTGAAACCTACATCAAGAGTGCGGATAATAGATTTTATGAAGCTGTGGACCTGCTCAAAATAGAGACAAAACAAAAAGCTTTGTACGGGCAGCTGGTAGGTGTTGGTGTTGATGCAGATATTTTAAGGCTAAGAAATGATCAATTTGTATCTGTTACGGACACAGCCAAAGACACAGCAACAGCAACAGCCACCACCGCCGCAGGTATTAGGTTTTACATTGGTGCTGGTCTCAAGGTACTCAGAACCTTCGATTTTAAAGAAGTAAAAAGTAAAACCCTCACCTTTACTAATGGCAAGTATGCACTGAAAGGTGGTAAGATCAATGCCGAATTTCCCTTTAAAACCTTGGTGCGCGGCACAAAATCTACTTTAGTTGAAATTGGTACCCGTCCGTACTATGGAAAAGGTTTCAAAATTTGTCCGGATGTAGTGTGTAACGACGGTAAAATGGATGCCTATTTATTTCAATTTACCAATCATTTTTCGGTTATTCGGAATATTGTTTCGGTTTGGAACGGCTGGCACGATAGGGTTAATCGACATTTGGTTAAAGCCGGGTATCCTCTGATTGAACGTTACGAGGTTGAATCTACCGTAATCCGGATGGAAAAACCCTTTTCTTTCCATGTAGATGGAGAACTGTATCATACAGGTCCTGACGCTGAGATTAGAATTTCTATTATGCCGCAAGTAGTAAACTTTTTAGTGCCTGAGCACTTTTACCGAAAATTTCACCCCTTCTTCTTTGAAGAGGCTGGAGTAAACATCCATAAGTAAAAGCTTCACAAGTAAGTCAATCTCTTTACAGGCAACTATCCAGGCTATATTATGTCGATATGAGCGATATAGAGAAAAATATTTACGAGATACGCGATAAAATTGACGAGGCTGCCAAAAAAGCCGGGCGTTCCGGCAAAGATGTTCAGCTCATGGCTGTAAGCAAAACTAAAACCCGTGAGCAGGTTGAGGCGGCCTACCAGGCAGGGTTGCGCTTGTTTGGCGAAAACAGGGTACAGGAAGCCTATGAAAAATATGAGGGGTTTCATTCGGATGCAAGTCTCCATTTGATAGGACACCTTCAAAGCAACAAAGCCAAGCAGGCGGTGGAAATTGCCTGTTGTGTTCAATCAATTGATAAGCTTAAAACAGCTCGGGAACTTGAAAAGCGCTGCGCCGCAGTCGATAAGCAGATGGATATTTTTATGGAGTTTAATACATCGGGCGAAGATTCGAAAAGCGGGTATCTTTCCAAAGATTCTATGTATGCCGATATAGAGCAGATAGCATCATTTCCGCACTTGCATATCAGAGGTTTAATGACCATCGGTCCTTTTACCGACGACATCGATGCGGTTCGGAGGGCCTTTGCTCTGCTGAAAAGTTATTATGAGGAGAGCAAGGAACGCTTTCCTGAGCTGCCGATCGATCAGCTTTCGATGGGCATGACTTCAGATTTCGAAACTGCAGTCGAGGAGGGCTCCACGATGGTGCGTATAGGAACGGCACTGTTCGGGTCCCGTTAGTTCAGCATGAGTGTACGAGCAAGGTCACTATTACTGTGCACATTACTTGTGGCTCTTTTCTCCTCTCCCCTGTATGTCTGGGGACAAAGCGATGAGTATGAGGCTTATAAACCGGATGAGTTTCCCGAGTGGGCCCATTCTGTGAGGAGGTTTGAAACCATCTTTTTCGGTTCGCTGCCGTTTACATTTTTGTTCAGTTCCTTGGGGTTTGATATGTACGCGTACTCTTCCAGCGGCTTTCAGCAGGAGTACTTACCCCTTTTTTTAGGAACATCCCCGGAGAAGGAAGAGTTTACCAGAGATACTAGATTGCAAAAAATAGGAGTAAGTATATCACTTTCGCTGCTTATAGCGTTGGTGGATCTTATTATTGATACACAAAAAAATGCAGAAAACTAAGTTACATGCACGCATAGAGGAACTCGAAGCACATGGGCTTCGAGCCGATCGATATATATCGGATTTTCTCCAACTATTTCCGCGCAGCCAGATTAAACAGCGTGAGGTAGAAATAGAAATAAATGGTCATCAGGCAAAATTAAGCAGAGCCCTGCGTGTTGGGGATGAGCTGGATGTATATTATATGCCCGAGCGCCCACTCCAGATTGAACCTGAAAATATACCCTTAGATATCATTTATGAGAACAACCACTGTCTGGTAATAAATAAGCCCCAGGGAATGGTGGTTCATCCGGCTGCCGGAAACTACTCCGGTACTCTGGTTCAGGCTTTGCTTTGGCATGTGCCCCAGTTACAGACTAATTTTACGGATGATCTTCTTCGGCCGGGGATAGTCCATCGTTTGGACAAGGATACTTCCGGCATAATCATTGCTGCCAAAACTCCGCAGGCCCTGGAGTTTCTCTCAAAACAGTTTGTAAATAAAACTTTGTCGAAGCACTACCTTGCAATAGTCAAAGGGGTTATTCAAAAACCGCATGGCCACATAGATTATCCGATTGCCAGAGACCCTTACCACCGTAAGCGCTTTACCTGGAAAAGAAGCGACGGCAAAGAAGCTCATACAAACTACCGGGTGATGAGAATTTTTTCAAAGACAAGCTTCGTAGCCTTAACCCCCAGTACCGGACGTACCCATCAGCTGCGAGTTCACATGAGTTCACTTGGCCATCCGATTGTCGGCGATTCCCTGTACAGCAGATCCGGCGGCAGCGGAAAATCCTATTCGCTGATGCTGCATGCCTACAAACTAAAAATCCAGCTTCCCGGAGAAAAAGAAACTCGTATCTTCAGAGCACACTTGCCGACTCATTTCCGGAAAGCACTGATCGAGCTGCGTCTTGGTAAGAGTAACGCCTAAGTCAAAAATTAAAGTCAAAAATGA
Source organism: Spirochaetia bacterium (assembly GCA_034520965.1). Classification (GTDB taxonomy): domain Bacteria; phylum Spirochaetota; class Spirochaetia; order DSM-16054; family Sediminispirochaetaceae; genus DSBN01. The sequence continues at coordinate 42,330 of JAXHMY010000002.1, forward strand.
AGCTTTGTTCGGGCAGTTTTATGTATCTCTGAGCAGTTTGAGATCCGGGTTAAACATTTTTTCCGCTTTCAAGCTTGAGGGCGGACCATGGCCGGGCAGGACTAAAGTAGTTTCAGGCATTGAAAACAACTTTTCACTGATGGAACGAAGGAGGAGGGCTCTGGAAAAACTGTTTTTTGTATTGCCCACACGGCCGGCGGCCAGTACATCTCCGGTAAATACCATTCCACCGATATGATAAATAAGTGAATCTGAAGAGTGTCCGGGAACTTCAATAACCTCTACCTCTATGCCGGATGCTGCGTTAAACTTGTCCCCGTCTTTAATCGGTATTGAGGGAAAATCTAAAATATAAGGAGAAAAAGCATATATATCGGCATCGTAAATTTTTTTAAGGGTCCGAATTCCTTTTACATGGGAATTATGATGATGGGTAACGAGAATGGTACGAATGGTGTATTTATTCCCTTCAATGAGGGTCAACAGCTCTTTATCCATGATTCCCGGATCAACTATAATTGCATCGCCTCCGCCGTTGGGACCAATCAAATAGGTGTTTGCAAAGCCTACAACAGCAAAGTGAAAATATAACTTCATATAGCGGTATCCTGTTGAAAGCGGGCTTCTTCATAGTTTGAGTACTTAAAACTCACTGTTTCTCTAGAACTGCTTACAAAATCTGCTTTCTTTAGATTGCAGTCGACAAAACTTACATCATGTAATACTGCGCTTGTAAAGTTCGAATAATACAGGTCGGAGTCATTAAATACGCAGTTCTCAGCGTTTATTCCCAAAAAATTAGTATGCACTATGTCGGAGTCTTTAAAATCGCAGTTAATAAAAGTACTGCCGGCGAAAACGGAGTACTTAATATTTGTTTCAGTAAACCGACAGTTTTCAAATCGTGAATATTGTAAAAAGCACAAATCAAAACTACTATGGGAAAAGTCCACGTTCTTAAAACTGCTTTCGGAAAAATTGCACACCATAAATGTATGGTCGCTAAAGTCGCTATCCTCAACATTGATACACGAGGAGTTCAAGTCTTTCAAGACTTTAGTATCACGGATAATCTCTATTAGGCGTGCATTACAGGCTTCAGGCTTATCCACATGATGAAGACAGTAGTCTTCTCCGTGGGCGGCATACAATTGACAGTCCGATTTTTGACATGTATTAAACAGAAACATATGTATAGGGTATCGATTCTAGGACCATTATTCAATACATTATTCTAAAACTGAAGATGAACTATAATTTTCCAAATTCAGAACTTCTATGTTCAATAGTAGAAAATTGAATTGTATGCTAATATAGGCACCCACTATGTGAGAATGGAGTAGCTTGGTGAATGACAGGCCAATAGCAGTATTTGATTCCGGGGTAGGGGGCTTACCCTATTTAGAACGGTTGAAAAAGTATGCTCCCGCTGAAGATTTTGTGTATTTTGCGGATAGGGGTAATTTCCCTTATGGTGAACAGGACGATGCGGTTCTCCGCAACATAATTGTTCAATCAGTCGGCAAGTTTATCGATGCCACGGATCCGTAAGCTAATGCTGATAGCCTGTAATACCGCCTCGGTGGTAGCCCTAGAGGAACTGCGCCGCCAATATGATATTCCCTTTATCGGCGTAGTCCCGGCGGTAAAACCTGCGGCGGAACTGTCGAAACAGAGGGCGATCGGGGTATTGGCAACTCGCAGAACCGTTGAGGACCCGTACACTGAAAACCTCATCAGCCGCTTTGCTGCCGAATGTAGAGTGGTGCGCTATGCCGGGGTGGAAATTGTGCAGCTGGTGGAGCTTAACTACTTTTCGAGCACTGAAGAAGAAAGAGAAGCGATACTGCAGCCGGCGGTAGATTTTTTTACATATCAGGCGGTAGATGCACTGGTAGTAGGGTGCACACATTTTATATTTGTTGAGGAGTTATTACATAAGATGCTGAAGGGTTCAGTAGAGATAATCGATTCGCGAGAAGGGGTGGCTCAACAAGCTTTGAGAATACTTGAAGAATCACATCTATTCCGGGACAAAAACGTAACCAGTAACAGTACACGTAGTGGTACAGGCACTAACCGCTTATATGTCAGCGGCAAGGGCTTAAACTTTCAAGAAAATGAACGTTATCACCAGTTTTCTAAAATGTTCGAGTTGGAGTGGAGCGGACGCCTGTGAGTATGCTGAGCGGCAGAGTTGCCTTTGGGGCAAATAATATTTTTACTGTGGTGGTGGACGGCACGTCGTATCTGTGTCGTCTGAAAGGCAAAATATTACGACAGGACGAGAAAGCGTATAACCCTTTAGCACCGGGGGATGTGGTAGAGTTTGAAACCGATCTGCATACCTCCGAGGAAGGACTCATACACCGCAGAAGGCCCCGTAACAATTCTCTTGTCCGCTGGAATAGAAAGCGAAGGGCACTGCAGACGGTAGCGGCTAATCTGGATGTGCTGGTTGTGGTCACCTCCGCCAAAAACCCGCCCTTTCGACCGCGATTTATTGACCGTGTGTTAATTGCAGCGGATGAAATACCGGTAGTCATTGCTTTGAATAAGGTTGATCTGAAATACGATGGGTCAATTAAAGAGCGCATGCAAATATATAGAGCGATGGACTATGAGGTAATTGAAACCTCTGCTAAGACTGGTGAAGGGATTGAACAACTGAATGCCAGAATAAGTTCCGGTTTATCCGCCTTTTTCGGCCAGTCGGGGGTAGGAAAAAGCTCTCTCCTCAATGTGCTCTTTCCCGGGGTGGATGTAGAGGTGGGTGAGATCTCCCGTAAATACGATCGTGGAAGGCATGTAACCAAGAACGCCCGTTTATACGAATACGGGGAAAACTATTTTATCGATACCCCGGGCATCCGACAGATAGAGCTGGGAATCGAAGATAGGGATATGCTGGATCGGTATTTCAGAGACTTTGTTCCCTTTCTCGATAAATGTGAATTCCAACCCTGCACTCACCTGCATGAACCCGGCTGTGCAGTACAGGCAGCGGTAGAGTCCAATCAGATCCATCCCGACAGATACGAGAGCTATGCCAGGATATATTACGAATTAGAATCAAGAGTAGAGTACGGTTAATCCTATGCACCAACACACAATCAATGTTTTAGAATTTGAAAAAATTAGATCGGAGCTGTTAGAGTATTGTATCAGCGAGAATGGCCGTCATACGGTAAGCTTGCAAGGCTTTTATTATTCCCAGTCGGCTATACAGCCGTTACAGCTGAAGGTTGAACAAGCCCGTGAGTTTATGGAGCGCGAAGAGTTCCCATCCTTTGAGTTTCCTGAACTTGAGTCTGAGCTGCATGAGATCTCTACTGAGGGTGCCGTCCTTGAGGGAGAAGAGCTCATCCGGTTTGCCCGCTATTTTAATTCGTCCCACCGGCTTTCTGCTTACTTGCGGGGTGCCTCCGAATACGGATACCAGGATATAGCCGCCCACGGTGAGCAGATTGGTGATTTCAGGGACAGCGCAAAGGCAATTACTGCAGTTCTCAACCCAGATGGGAGTGTGAAAGATAGTCATCCTGAGCTGCGGAAACAGCGTGCACACATGGCCCGCCTGCGAAACGAGCTCAATCGGGCCGCTCAGAGCTACCTGCAGCAGAACTCCGACCGCTGGCAAAGTGATGTCCCGACACAGCGGGACGGCCGGATTGTCCTGCCCCTGAAAGCCCAGTATCAGAACATGGTTTCCGGTGTCATTCATTACAGCTCTGCCCGTGGAGCCACGGTGTATATCGAGCCGCCGGAAATAATGACCAAAAACAACGACATTGCCCTGGTTGAACAAGAAATTCGTGAAATTATTCTGTCGATACTGCGCGACCTTACAAAATCCGTGGCTTCCCGCCGAACCGAAATAGAGCAGCTTATAGAGGCGGTGACGGAAATCGACAGTTTCATATGCCGGGCCGCATATGCACGGGTACACAATTGTGTACGCGCCAATTACCGGGAGCGCGGGTTTAAGCTTAAGCGCGCCCGTCACCCCCTGCTCCGCGACAGCGCGGTTCCGATCGACATAGAAACCTCACAAGATATACAGAGTCTTATCATTAGCGGACCCAATGCGGGGGGGAAAACGGTTACCTTAAAAACTGTAGGACTTCTCTCGCTGATGAATCAATTCGGTCTGCAGATTCCCGCAGATGAAGGCACGGAGTTGGCGGTTTTTAACGGTATCTATGCAGACATAGGTGATGAACAGTCGATCGAAGGTTCACTTTCCACCTTTTCCGGACATATGACAAAGATCGGAGAGATGCTGGAGCATGCTGATGTACATGCCTTAGCCCTGCTGGATGAACTCGGGTCGGGTACCGATCCGGGCGAAGGGGCTACTTTGGCAATGGCTGTGCTGGATGAGTTTTTAAAACGCGGAGCAACCACCCTGGCAACCTCGCACCACGGGCTGCTGAAAAATTACGGGTATACCACCCCCAGGGTGCAGAATGCCTCAATGGACTTCGATACCTCAACCTTAACACCCAATTATAAAGTTGTGGTCGGGCTTCCCGGCGAAAGTCATGCCCTGGATATTGCCACTCGCAGCGGGCTGCCGAGTAATGTGATAAAGGCCGCCCGGGGCTACTTGTCAAGTGAGAGCGGTCAAGTCAGCGAGATGATTAAGGAGCTCGAGCGGAGACAGACCGAGTTTAAGCGACATGAAGAGTCCTTAAAGCAGCGCGAGGGCAGCTTGCAAGGACAAATCAAAGAGCACGATATGGCGGCACTTCGTCTGCGACAGCGCGAACACCAGCTTAAGCAGAGCGGGTACGGTGAGCTGAACAAGTTTCTACGCGAGGCTCGGCAGGAGCTTGAAAACTTGGTGCACCAATTAAAAAGCGGCGAAAACGTATCTAAAGAAGATACCAAACGGGTAAAAAAGTTTATTCGCAGGGTAGAGGAACGGGAGAAACAAGAAAAAGAGCAGGTTGAACAGGAGGAAATCGAGTTTGCCTCCAGTGACACCTACGAGTTTTCGCCGGGTATGCAGGTTATTACCGGACCGGGTCGACGGAGGGGCACCGTAATACGGCGGGCCAAGCAAGGGTATTGGCTAGTCGAGGTAGGAGCGATGAAAATCACCCTCCCCGAGAGAGATCTTATGCCTGCAGAAAGCCCTGCAGAAAGCTCTGAACAGAACAAAAAGCAGGGAACCCCGCGGTATGGGTATACCAGCGAATCGGGAACCCAGCCGGCCGCCTTCTCACTGGATGTGCGGGGAGAGCGCCTGGACGAGGCCTTGGACCGTGTAAATCGTCAGCTTGACAATGCAACCCTGGCCAACTTATATGAATTTGAGATTATTCACGGAAAGGGCGAGGGCATCCTGCAAACCGGTGTGCAGCGATTACTTCAGGAGTCTCCGCAGGTCGAAGAGTTTTACTTTTCACGTCCTGAGCAGGGCGGAACCGGTAAAACTATTGTAAAATTAAAGCAGCAATTCTAAATTTGAAAATTTTAAAAAAATTTTCAAATTTAGAATGCTCACATTTTGTTTAACATAAGTAACTTATCTTAAAGGGTTTGAGGTTATTCTAATTTTGGAAGTCAAAAGACTTCCAAAATTAGAATTCCTGAAATTAAAGCACTAATTGTTGCGTATTCATTAGATAATATCTACGATTAACAGTAACAGTAACAGTACGTACTGTGATTGGAGCGAAAAGGTATGCAAGAGAAAATAAGAAAATTTTTTGCAATTTTATCAATTGAGTTTGATGATATCCGTGACGGTTTAGTTATGCTTTTGGACAGCAGCGAAGAGCGGTTTCGCAAGCATGAGATTACCGGTTACGTATGGACAGAAAACAGCGCCCTGATGAAGAGGGAGGAGAAACTGCTGGAGATAATTCAGAAGAGGGTAGCACAGCTGAATCCGGATGATTATAAAACCCTCGATGAAGCGGTAGAGGCAGTGCGAAAAATTGTACGCGGAATGTCCGGCATCCCCCAAGCGGTTCCTGAATTTATTGAAAAGCGAATGAACAAGGTGCTGCGGTATATAAACAATGAAATGTGATGAGGTTAAAAAAACACATAATACTCCCTAATTATGTTGATATTTTTTTTATGCTCCATTACTATACCACTATATTAATAGGTAAATAAATATTGATTGATACATTGCTATTGAAAGGAAACGCGTATGGACGTTCAGTTAAAAGAACTTATTGACCGAATTAAATCGGAAGGTATCGAAAGTGCAGAGCAGCAGGCACAAAAAATTGTGCAGGAAGCTGAATCACGGGCGAAGCAAATTGTCTCGGATGCAGAAACAGAAGCCGACAAAATAAGGCAGAAGGCCGAAGAGGACGCTCAGCGGCGCGAACAGACCGGCCGCCAAAGTTTAAAACAAGCCGGCCGCGACCTGCTTCTTAGCCTGGATAAACGACTGCAGGCTCTGTTTGATACGGTTATTTACACCGAAAGTGCTGCGGCGCTAAAGGGTAAACTTCTGCAAGGCACAATCAAACAGCTGATTGACCGCTGGGATGAAGAAGTTGCGGATGTACAGCTGCTGGTTGCCGAGGATGAGTTGCAGAATATTGAAAAGGGATTGCGCGATCAGCTTTCAGCGCAGTTGGCTAAGGGAATGGAACTGAAACCTCTAACAAATGTAGAAGCCGGTTTCCAGGTTGGCTATAAAGATGGTTCGGCATATTACAATTTTACCGCTGAAGGTGTAGCTGAAATTGTATCCCAGTTTCTCAACCCTAAATTGGCCGAAATTTTGAAGGAAGCTGCAAAAGAAGCAAAAGAACAGGAGTAACACCGTGCGACAGTATTATTACGTGATCGCTACTCTCCCGCTTCTTCAGTTTGAAGATAAGCCTCCTCTTACTCTTGATGAGCTCTACTATTCCTGCCGAGGAAACATCGACACTAATGATTTAGAGCTCCTGGAGACAGTTTCTCTTGAACCGGGAAGCGCCCATGGGAATGAACTTCTGGAAAAATGGTATACCTGGGAAACTTCGTTACGGAATGAGCTTGTAAAACTCCGAAGTCAAAAAATCGGAGTTGAATCGGAAAAGTATAGACGCGAAGGTGAGGTGATCCCCGGTATCCCGGAAACAGCTCGAGAGGCTGCAAACCAGGATTCTCCACTTGCAGGTGAGGAACTACTCAATAAAGCACGGTGGACTTTTCTTGAAGAGCTTGAGGTTGGACACTATTTTGATTTGGTTAAATTGATGTTGTATGCACTCAAACTTCAGTTGCTTCATCGTAGAAGTAAATTTACGACCGAACAGGGAAGAGAGAAGTTTGAGCAAATTTATCAGCATGTACGGAAAGATATTGAGTCGGCCTAGTAAACGGGCTTGCCAAAACGCTGAGTTATTCGGAGAACTTTCATGACAAAGACTACAGGCAAAGTTATAGGTGTTAACGGAAACATGGTCGCCGTAAAAGTAGAAGGCGACATTTCGTTAAATGAAGTTGGATATGTTAAAGTAGGCGATCAAAACCTGAAATCTGAGGTAATCAGAATTCAGGGGGATACCGCCGAAATGCAGGTATTTGAAATGACCACCGGCATCGGTGTCAACGATGAGGTCGAGTTCAGCGGGGAACTCCTGGCGGTAGAGCTAGGTCCCGGGCTGCTTACTCAGATTTACGACGGACTGCAGAATCCGTTACCCAAGCTGGCCGAGGAAGCCGGATTCTTTCTGCCCCGCGGTCTTTATATGAATGCCCTGCCTCGTGATACTAAATGGGATTTTACTCCTAAGGTTAAGGAGGGTGACACCGTGGCCGCCGCCGATACCCTCGGTACCGTTCCGGAGGGAATCTTTGAGCACCGTATCATGGTACCCTTTAATTTTTATGAATCTTATACCGTAAAAAAGATCGCCAAGAAAGGCGAATATACGGTTGAGCAGGAAATGGCGGTACTTGAAGATTCAAAAGGCAATCAGCACTCGGTTAATATGATGTTTGAGTGGCCGGTAAAGCGGGCCATTAGTTCATATGAAGAGCGGCTGGAACCGGATACCTCAATGGTAACAAAGACAAGAATTATCGATACCTTCATTCCAGTTGCCCGCGGAGGTACCTACTGTATTCCCGGCCCCTTTGGAGCAGGCAAAACAGTACTGCAGCAGGTTACCAGCCGTTATGCGGATGTGGATATTGTAATAATAGCCGCCTGCGGAGAGCGCGCCGGTGAGGTTGTAGAAACCCTGCGTGAGTTTCCTGAACTGATCGACCCCCGCACAGGGCGCACCCTGATGGAACGAACCGTCATTATCGCCAACACCAGCTCCATGCCGGTCGCCGCCCGGGAGGCATCAGTGTATACCGCTGTAACCCTGGCTGAATATTACCGGCAGATGGGCCTGCACGTACTGCTGCTGGCCGACTCCACCTCTCGCTGGGCTCAGGCCATGCGTGAGATGTCGGGCCGCCTTGAGGAGATTCCCGGTGAGGAAGCTTTTCCTGCGTATCTTGAATCGGTTATTGCAGCCTTTTACGAACGAGCCGGTGTTGTCAGACTCAAGGATGGCTCCTTCGGTTCGGTTACTATCGGCGGAACGGTAAGTCCGGCGGGTGGTAACTTTGAAGAACCTGTAACCCAGGCAACGCTAAAAGTCGTCGGGGCCTTCCATGGACTCGATCGAGACCGTGCAGAAGCCCGTAAGTACCCTTCCATCCACCCATTAAACAGCTGGAGCAAGTATCCGGGGGTTGTCGATGTTGATAAAGTTAATTTTGCTAGAAGTGTTCTCTCGCGTGGGGATGAAGTCGGGCAAATGATGAAGGTAGTCGGCGAAGAGGGTACTAGCCTGGAAGACTATATTGTGAACTTGAAATCTGAGTTTCTAGATGCAGTATATTTGCAGCAGAACTCTTTTGATCCGGTTGATGCAGCGGTAAGTGTAGAGCGGCAGAATTACGTATTCGACCAGCTGTATGAAATCCTTGGTTCTATTCTTGAGTTGAAAGATAAAGAGGATGCACGGCATTTCTTTAACCAGCTGCGCCAGCATTTTATTGACTGGAATTATTCGGAATGGGATTCTGATGAGTTCAAAGAAAACGAGAGAAAGATAAAAACCCTTCTTGAGCAGAAACAAAAAGGCCTTATGGAAGAAGCAAAGCGGGCCAGAAAAGCAGCGGAGAGCAAGGAGCATAGCAATGCGTAAGATATACAGTAAAATCGAGAGAATTGCCGGTAACGTTATTACAGTTACCGCAGACAATGTGCGTTACGACGATCTGGCTGTAGTCAGCACTAAATACGGCGATTCCCTTGCCAATGTTATCCGTTTAGACGGCGAAAAAGTCTCATTGCAGGTCTTCGCCGGCGGGCGGGGTATTTCAACCGGTGATGAAGTACGATTTTTAGGCCACTCGATGCAGGTTTCCTTCTCTGAAGATCTCCTGGGGCGCATTTTTACCGGAAGCGGTCGCCCCCGAGATAACGGACCGGAGCTGGACGAGAATATGATTCCCATTGGGGGGCCTTCGGTAAACCCGGCCAAACGTATTATTCCCCGTAATATGATTCGCACCGGAATCCCCATGATCGATGTATTTAACTCTTTGGTAGAAAGCCAGAAATTGCCTATTTTTTCCGTATCCGGTGAGCCTTATAACCCTCTATTGTCGAGGATTGCAATGCAGGCCGAGGTTGATATGATCATCCTGGGAGGAATGGGACTAAAATACGACGATTATCTTTTCTTTAAGAATGCACTGGAAGAGGGAGGGGCGATGAGCCGCACTATCTTCTTTGTGCATACCGCTTCCGACCCCGTGGTTGAGTGTCTCCTGGTACCCGACATTTCGCTGGCAGTAGCCGAGCGCTTTGCCCTGGAAGGCAAGCGGGTACTTGTACTGCTTTCGGATATGACCAACTTTGCCGATGCAATGAAAGAGATCGCTATCACCATGGAACAAGTACCTTCCAACCGGGGTTACCCGGGAGACCTCTACAGCCAGTTGGCCTCGCGATACGAAAAGGCGGTCGACTTTGAGGGATCGGGCTCCATCACCATTCTGGCTGCCACCACCATGCCCGGCGATGATGTAACCCACCCGGTGCCCGACAACACCGGCTACATCACCGAAGGACAGTACTATCTGAGTAATGGGCGAATCGAACCTTTTGGTTCACTTAGCCGCTTGAAACAGATGGTGAATGCCGACACACGGGAAGATCATCGTTCCCTGATGGACGGAATGATACGCCTCTATGCAAATTACAAAGAATCCCTTGAGAAAAAATCGATGGGTTTCCGAATGACCGATTGGGACAATAAGCTGCTGAAATACGGACAGATCTTTGAAGAACGGATGATGGATCTTTCGGTAAATATTCCACTCGAACAGGCCCTCGACCGAGGTTGGGAAATTATGGCGGAATGCTTCACCCCGGAAGAGACGGGCCTGCGTACCGGACTGTTACAACAGTTCTGGCCGAACAAAGAGGATCTCAACTAGATTATGGCGAAGGTTAAGCTTACAAAGAACGAACTAAAAAAACAGAAAGACTCCCTTAAGCGTTTTCAGCGGTACCTTCCGACTCTAATGCTCAAGAAACAGCAGTTACAGATGGTAATTCGTCAGGTAGAGAGCAAGGTTCGTCAAATTGAGCAGGAACGCCGCACACTTAAGGAAGAGCTGGATAAATGGATTGCCGTTTTTGGTGAAGATATTGGAATGGAAGACCTGATTAAAGTCGAACATATTGAAAGGGAAACCGGTAACATAGCTGGTGTAGATATTCCGGTTTTCAAGAGTCTGAAACTACAGGAAATACCCTACGACCTATTTACTATGCCCCTATGGACAGATAGAGGAATCGATGCAATCAAACGGATTGCCGAACTCGATGCCAGAATAGACGTCTTAAAGCGACAAATTGAACTGTTGAGTGATGAGTTACGGATTACTACTCAGAGGGTAAACCTGTTTGAAAAGGTTATGATACCTGAGACAAAAGAGAATATCCGTAAAATACAGATTTATCTTGGCGACCAGCAGACGGCGGCAGTTGTCCGTGGGAAAATGGCCAAGAATAAAATCGAAAAGGTGAAATAGCCTATGATAGTAACAATGAAAAAGGTCTATCTGGTAGCCCAGGAATCTAAGCGTACCGAAACGCTTAAACGGCTGCGGGATATTGGAGTCCTTCACCTTGAAGAAATACAGGGACAGAGTGACGAGCTCGATGACCTGCAGAAAAAACGAAGCCTTCTGGAAAGAGCTCAGTTCATGCTTCCGACGGATATACCTGCAGAAGAATCTAAAGTTCAGACTGCAGACCAGGATTCTGATGGGCTGTCTAAAAAGACGGCGGACCATTACCTTTCTTCCAAGGATGTGGAAGAGGCCCTCGAGATTGCCAAACGTGTAGAGCAGCAGCAGGAACAGAAAAGCAGTCACCGTGAGGCTATCGATAAATTAAATCGGGAGATGGAACGGGTGCAGCCCTTGGGCGATTTTGATCCGCAGGATATAGATAAGTTGCGGGAAAAAGGGCTTAATCTACATTTGTTTATAGTTACCAAAGAAAAACGCAGCGAGTTCCCGGACAATATTACCAAGTTCGAAGTCTATACCGAAAAATCAAGGTCAATTATTGCCGCATTAGTAGAGGATGATTCTAACCTGGCTGAAACATTTCCCGAGTTTGAATTGCCCCAGCTCTCCTCTACACAGATGGAGCAAGAACATACCCGGCATGAAAAAGAAATTGAGCAGATAGACAACGAAATGCTCAAGCTTGCCAAGTATCGATCGTTACTGACAAAAGCGCTGTTCCAAATTGATCAAGATATTGAATTTGAACAGGTAAGGTCCGGTCTGAACCAAGAAGATGAACTTAACTATTTAGGCGGGTTTGTACCGGAAAATAGAATAGAAAAACTGAATAAGGGTGCCGCTACTCATGGCTGGGCCCTTCTTATTCGGGATCCGGACCCTGAAGAGCCGATACCCACCAAGGTAGAAAATCCAAAAACGGTAAAAATTGTAAAGCCCGTACTAGATTTTCTGGGAACGATTCCCGGATACTACGAATATGACATAAGTGCGTATCTTCTGTTCTTCCTTACCATATTCTTTGCCATGATAATTGGTGATGCCGGATACGGAACCATACTTTTGGGGACCACCCTGTACACCGTGGTAAAGAAAAAACGAGCCGGAGAAGCGCTTTCAGAAACACAGAAGCTGATGCTGGTGTTTGGCAGTGCAACCGTAATATGGGGTGCTTTAAGCGGTGTGTGGTTTGGTTCTGTAACTATTTCACAGATTCCGTTCTTTGCCCGGCTCACCTACGAACCGATCTCCGGTTTCGGGGGAGATGCCAGCACGCAGACCATCCAGCATCTCTGTTTTGTGATCGGTACAATCCAGTTGAGTATCGCCCATGTGTGGAACTTTCTGTACCGTTGGAAAAGAAACGACCGCCTAAAGGCAATTGCCGAACTTGGCTGGCTGTCGATGGTATTGGGCCTCTATTATGTGGTCTTGTACCTGGTTTTAGATCCCGAGCAGTACCCGGTTCCACAGTTCAGCCTGTACATGATCTTTACCGGTCTTGCACTGGTGCTGTTACTGTCCGAGCAGGAGGGCAATTTTTTTAAGGGAATTTTTAAAGGGCTGGCGAACTTTATGCCGAAGGCCTTAGACTCAATATCAGCATTTTCTGATATTATAAGTTATATCCGCTTGTTTGCAGTTGGGCTTGCAACGGTAGAAATTGCAAAGAGTTTCAACTCAATGGCGGCTGATATGGGAAATACCGTGGTGGGCATAATCGGCGGAATAATTATTCTGCTTATCGGACACGGGCTCAATATGGCGATGGCGGCGTTATCGGTGGTAGTACATGGAGTGCGGCTCAACTTGCTCGAGTTCTCCGGCCACCTGGGTATGGAGTGGACAGGGATTCCGTATGATCCCTTTCGCAATAGACAAGAAAAGTAATAAACTAGGAAAGAAGGAGAAACATAATGGATTTTGGACTGTTGGGAATTGGAGCGGCTCTAGCATTAGCCGCCTGTGGATCTGCTATTGGAGCTGGATCAGCCGGTATGGCAGCTGTTGGTGCCTGGAAAAAGTGTTTTGCTCAAAATAAACCGGCACCGTTTACCTTGATCGCTTTTGTCGGTGCACCTCTTACACAGACAATTTACGGTTATATTCTGATGAATACCCTGTATCAGGCTGCAGGTGACAACAGCCCCTGGCTTATCCTCGGAGCAGGTTTGTTTGGTGGTTTAGCGATGGGTTTTTCCGCCGCTTTTCAGGGCAAAGCCGGCGCCGCCGCATCGGATGCACTGGCCGAGACAGGGAAAGGATTTGGTAACTACATTATGGTACTTGGGCTGGTAGAAACAGTAGCCCTGTTTGTAATGGTATTTTTAATGGGCGTAGTATAGGCTGTTAATAAAGCTTGGAATAAATCGGTAAAGCATGCATAATCAAGAATAAACAGGTTTTTTCAAGGCGAAGCACTCAAAAAGGGTGTTTCGCCTTTTTAATTTTGGTATAGTAGTACCATGAACGCACATAAGGTGATAATTGGCGATGTTCCGATAGGCGGAGGTACACCGGTAGCAGTGCAGACCATGTGGAAAGATCCGCTTACCCATAACCTGCAGCCTGTTGTTGACCAGCTGATACGGTTAAAACAAGTAGGATGTGCCTTTGTTCGCTTCGCCGTACCGAATGAGGCTGCGGCTCATTTGTTAATAGAGCTCGCCCATAAAAGCCCTCTTCCTTTGGTTGCGGATATTCATTACGATTATCGTCTTGCTTTGCAGTGTATCCAAGGGGGAATTGATAAGATTAGAATCAACCCAGGCAATATCGGTGCGCGATGGAAAGTAGACGAGGTAATAAGGGCTGCCGCCGATACAATGATACCTATTCGGGTGGGTGTAAACAGCGGATCTCTACCGAAGAATCTAAGGCAAGAGACGGATATCCCGCGGGCGATGGTCACCGCTGCAGAAATAGAGATGGAAACCTTTCAGCAGCTTAACTACGAGAGTATTGTGTTTTCATTAAAAGCTTCCGACATTAATACTACCGTGCATGCAAATGAACTGTTTGCCGAAAAATATCCATATCCACTTCACCTCGGTGTAACCGAGGCTGGTCCGCTTATTCCGGGAATCGTTAAGAGCAGTGTTGCCATGGTAAAGCTGTTGGAAAAGGGAATCGGAGATACCCTCAGAGTAAGCCTTTCGGATACTCCAATGAACGAGGTTATCACCGGCATAGAGATATTAGGTGCCGCCGGTATGGGAATGAGCAGGCCGACCATCATTTCTTGTCCCCGATGCGGCCGAGCAAGCTTTGATACCCACAGTTTTGCAGAAAAACTGGCACCGGTACTTTACGGTTTAGAAAAAAATATTACAGTTGCGATAATGGGCTGTGTGGTCAATGGCCCAGGCGAGGCACGTCACGCGGATCTCGGCATTACCGGTGCGGGAAAAGAGATTATACTTTTTAAGCATGGTGAAATACTGCGAAAAGTAAAAGAAGAGGAAGCCTTTGATACTTTTGTAGAGGAGTTGGAAAAGCTGTGAACACACGACTGAAGTTGCTTGTAATCACCTGTGGTATAGCCGGTTTTATATTTTTTAATACCTCTTTTCTATTCAGCCAAAATAAGCCCCTTCCGCAATGGCTTAAGATGGAACAAGGTATTCAGAGTTACGATGAGGGGCAGCTGGGAACCGCTTTGTCCATTTTTAGAACAATTGCCGAAGATGACCCCCAATATGCAAATGTACATATGTGGATTGGCCATGTATTCGCCGCTGAGGGTGAGTACAAGGCTGCTATGGCCAAATATGAAGACGCCCTTTTCGATGAGCGCAATTTTTTTCCCCAATCCGAACGCATAAATGCCTACTACAGTTTAGCTGAGGTTGCTCGAAGGCTTGAAGAATGGGAGCGCATGCATGGGTATCTTCAATCTATTGTTGATGAAGCAATGACAGACCCTCTGCCGGCAGAACGAGTTGAGGCAATGCGGAGGAAATTTCTGAACGAAGGCCCGGATAAGCTGTTGGAGCTTTACCGTATTAACGATAAACCGGTCCGCGCGGCCTATGAACAGCTTGGTATTCTAGCACTTCAACAGGGAAATTACCACAACGCACTACAGAATCTGCTCTTGTCTGTTACAACCTCCCTTTCTTTAGTTATAGAGGTTCTGCAGGAACGGGATCCTGAATATATATTTATACAATACGAGATGAACCCCGGACTTGAACGTTTTTTTACACGCAATACTGCTTCACTGCTGAAAGAATCCAGAGAGGTTCCGCATATAAAAGAGTACTTCAATTCGATCGGTTTATATCGTCAACTTTACTTATTAGGCATGGCAATGCTGGGAAGCGATGCAGAGGAAGCGGCGAAAGAAATTTGGACTCTCGTAGCGACACATTCCGAAGCAGGAAAATGGGCAAATCTTTCGCGGAACCAGTTAGGTTCCCCGAGTTTGGAAGTACTGCCCACAGTGCTCCACTACAGGTAATTCCATGGATAAAATCATAATAAAGGGTGCTCGTCAGCATAATTTAAAAAATATTGATATAGAGTTACCGCGGGACGCGCTCATTGTTGTGTCGGGTATGAGCGGTTCAGGAAAGTCCTCTTTGGCCTTCGATACTATCTATGCCGAGGGTCAGCGTCGCTATGTAGAGTCCCTGTCATCATATGCACGCCAGTTTCTTGGACGAATGGAAAAGCCGGATATCGATTATATCGAGGGCTTGTCGCCGGCCATTTCGATTGAACAAAAAACTACCCATCGTAATCCACGCTCTACGGTCGGTACGGTCACCGAGATATATGACTATTTTAGGTTGCTGTGGGCAAGGGTGGGGCACCCGCACTGCCCCGTGTGCGGTCGACCGATTCAAGAGCAATCGGTTGACCAAATACTCGACACAATTCTTACCTTTCCAACCGGAACAAAACTTATGATTTTGGCGCCCCTGGTGCGTGGAAAAAAAGGGGAACATCAGAAGATAATTGAAGATATCCAGAAGGCAGGGTTTGTCCGCGTTCGCATCGACGGCAAAATTTACTCTTTAGATGAAGAAATACATCTGGAAAAAAAACAGAAACATGATATAGACGTAGTGGTAGCACGGGTAAAAATAGACCCTGAGTCCCGCAAACGGATCGCCGAGGCGGTAGAGACTGCTCTGGAAGTGGCCGATGGTACTCTGGTTGCCGTTAGTAAAACCGACGAAGGAGAGGGGGAACACTTTTTTTCTCAGAAGAATGCCTGTCCAATCTGCGGAATAAGCCTGCCCGAGCTGCAGCCCAGTCTGTTCTCATTTAACAATCCCAATGGTGCATGCGGAACCTGTTCCGGTATCGGCGATACCCTGGAGTTTGACCCCGACCTGGTGGTGCCGGATAAACACCTGTCTTTCAACCAGGGCGCCATTGCAACCGCTAACCCCGAAGCTGCCTGGCACCGCAGCTGGTTTGAGTCTTTAGCCGAACATTATAATTTCAGTCTTGAGACTCCCTTTAATGAGCTGCCGGAAGAGATTTACACTATTCTTCTGCATGGAAGCGATGACGAGATCCACGTAAACTATGTCAGCGAACGTCGTCAGGGCCGCTTTGAATACAACTCAAAGTTTAACGGAGTATTGAACGATCTTAAACGGCGCTACCTAGAAACGAAATCCGATGGAGTAAAAAACTGGCTGGAACAATTCATGAGCCAGAAAAAGTGTCCCACCTGCGGCGGGACACGGCTAAAACCGGAGGCTCTCTCGGTATATGTGGGCGGCTTGGATATTCACAGTGCAACTCTGATGGCAGTCGACACGGCCTACGATTTTTTTAGCAGCATTTCCCTGGATGAAACCGAGCAGAAAATTTCCACACAAATTATGAAGGAAATTCTCAGTCGGCTGGAATTTATGAAAAGTGTAGGCTTAGAATACCTTACACTGGAACGTAAGGCCGCCACCCTATCCGGAGGCGAGGCACAGCGGATACGACTTGCAACCCAGATCGGCTCCTCCCTGGTGGGTGTGTTGTATATTCTGGATGAACCGACGATTGGTCTGCACCAGCGGGATAATGAGCGACTGATTGATACCTTGAAGCATCTGCGGGACCTCGGTAATACTTTGATTGTAGTAGAACATGACGAGATGACCCTGCGTACCGCCGATTATATTGTCGACCTTGGTCCAGGTGCAGGAATTCACGGAGGGCACATAATTGCACAGGGAAATCTTCAGGATATTCTTCAAAACGATGAGAGTTTAACCGGAAGATACCTGAACGGAAAAGAGACGATTAAAGGCCCCTCTACTCGCAGAACCGGCAAGGGGACTTCACTTTTGTTAAGAGGTGCGCAAGAACATAACCTAAAAAACATTGAGGTAGAGTTCCCTCTGGGAAAGTTAATCGGCATTACCGGCGTATCAGGTTCCGGAAAATCGACGCTCATGAACGACTTACTCTATCCGGCCCTCTCTAACCGGGTAGGCAGAACCCACCTTACAGAAGGCAGTTATTCGAGTCTCGAGGGCGAAGAGCACGTTGATAAGATTATCAATATTGATCAGGCCCCTATCGGGAGGACACCCCGCTCCAATCCCGCAACTTATGTAGGAATGTTCACTCCAATAAGAGAGTTATTTGCAGCCCTTCCGGAAGCTAAAGCCCGCGGGTATAAACCCGGACGTTTCTCTTTTAATGTAGCCGGCGGTCGCTGTGAGCACTGTCATGGCGATGGTACGATTAAAATCGAGATGCACTTTTTACCGGATGTATATGTGACCTGCGATGTGTGCAAGGGCAAACGGTTTAATCAGGAAACCCTTGATGTTCGTTACAAGGGAAAAAACATACATGACATTTTAGAGATGGATGTGGAGGAAGCCCGGAGTTTCTTTACAAAGATTCCTGCGGTTAAACGCAGGCTTGATACTCTGCACGCGGTTGGACTAGATTACATAAAGTTGGGTCAATCGGCACTCACCCTCTCGGGGGGTGAGGCACAGCGGGTTAAGCTTAGTCTTGAGCTTTCGAAGCGCAGTACAGGAAAAACTCTTTATATACTTGATGAACCTACTACAGGCTTACATTTTGCCGATGTAAAAAAGCTTATGGAAGTACTGCATGCCCTGGTTGATCGCGGCAACACGGTAATATTGATTGAACATAATCTCGATGTAATTAAACAGGCCGATCATGTGATTGATCTTGGCCCTGAGGGCGGTAAAAACGGTGGACAAATTGTGGCAGCCGGAACGCCGGAAGAAATAGTGAGGGTAGAGCAGTCATATACGGGGCGTTTTTTACGGGATGTACTCTAAACAGGTGAAAGTAACACTCAAAATAATACTCATATGTACAGTCCTGCTGACCGTGTGGAGCCTGCAGCTTTCTGCACAGACAGTTTCCGCCGAAACGGATACGGATGCGCACTCACCGGAAGACCTAATTAAAGAGACAATCTACCTCGATATTACCACATCTAACTACTATGAACTTCAAGGATGGCTGCAGAATCTCGACCTTCAACAAAAAGGAAGTCGGCAGGATTTAGAGAATCGTCTATTGGAATATTACCGCACTTTGTTTAGCGAGGTACCTCGCACCAATTTCAAAGAACCCTCTTCCGATTCTTCGAAAACTGGTGTAAACAACATCCAAATAGAATCGGCACAGGAATTAAAGTACATACCTCAAGGGGAAGAACAAGCACTTATAGAGCTGGACGGCGGGGTTAGTTTGTACATGCGGGACACCGAAGGCAATACAAGCCATTCTGTTACCGCAAAAACTCTGCTTTTTAATCAGCAAAAGAACAGCATTACTGCGCAGGGCGGGGTCCTTTATAGGATGGAACAGGATGGATCCGACCAGGAATTTCAGGGCGAACAGATAAGCTTCAATATAGAGAATTACAGTGGTGTGTTTATCCGGGGGATGAGCAGTAGAGTAAGTGAAATCGAAGAAAATCAAATTAATTTCTATTTTAAAGGCGGTTCCATTTACCGTATAAAAAGAGATATTGTTCACCTAGAAAATGGAATCATCAGTTCAAGTCGTATCGAAAGCCCATATTACCACATTTCTGCCGGGAATGTGTGGATTCTCGGATTAAATGAATGGGCCCTGCAGAATGCCACTCTGTATGTGGGACATATACCGCTTCTATATGTCCCTTTTTATTACCGTCCCGGTGCCTCTTTTGTACTGCATCCATCAGTTGGGGTCAAAACAGTCGAAGGGTATTATTTCCAGACAACTACCTATTTTCTCGGCCGACAACCGGAGGAGTTGAGAAAACAATCATCCCTCTCATTTATGCAGGCATTGGATGAGGAAAAGCAGGAATACAATCAGGAACTGCGAGGTTTTTTTTTACATAGTACCCGCAAAAAGACAGAACCAAGTTGGGCTGAAAGCACCGGCTCTTTTGGAAAATTACAGGTTGACTATTATTCACGCTTGGGTATGCTCTCGGCCTTAAACTTTAAAGTGCGCAAGCTCGGATGGATAGATAAACTTGACTTACTGGCGGGAATCGGCCTCACCAACTATATTTATCCACTGTCTAATTACCCGGGCACCTACACAAGCTTTACGTTTGATCCAACCACCAAGCAATACAGCAGCGCTCCACAAAACTCATATTTTTTTGGCACCGAATTACCCTTCCGTTTTAGTTTCGACCTGGAGCTTGAATATAAAAGAGATAGCTTTCGTACGAGCTTGAAAGCCCCCCTCTATACAGACCTTCAACTGCATGATCAGTTGCGAAACCGTGACGAAACTTTGGGATGGGCCAAATTACTTACCGGCGAAGAAATTCAGGAGACCAGCGACACATCCGAATTTACAAACCCGAAGTTTTACCAGCATACTACTTTCCGCTGGAGTTTAGCGGAAAAATCAAAATATATTGATAGTTTTAATATTAGCAAAATTGATTCACGTTTAACACTTTCCCAAAATAAGTTGGATGCTGACGAAGGCAGTCTTAATCAAATCGGTTACTGACTATCCGCAAACTTTCACTCCCTTAGACGTTGGTCTGAGTATACAGGGCACCTTGATTAGCGAAAAAGATAGAGCTGTGCAGGAGGAAAACGCCATAGACTCCCGTGCAGAGAAAGATCCAAGCCTTTCGGCTAAAGTAAGACCTCCATGGAAAATTCCTGATGAGGAGAAGCCCCGGGATCAGGATAGCTCGAAATATAAACTGCCCTCACAGAGCGGTTCAATTCCTCTTCCCAAGAAAAAAGTACTACCGATGTTTGCACATGACATGCATTATGCCCTGACCCCAGGTCTTTCTTACCATACCCAATACGACACATCTGTCGCAGCTCCCGAAGAGGTTAACTTTTCACCCCTTTATTCATATGTCTTTACCGATGGAATAGCGAACATTGCTTATGGGGTTGATCTGTTTAGAAATTCACTTCAATTTGATCAGACAACCAAATTTCGTGGCCGCTACCGGGATCATTACGCGGAAGAAGAGGGGTTTGATTTAGAAAGTCTCATTGAGCAGGATAAGTCACTAAGCTACTTTTCAGTGTTCAGTATCTCTGATGTAAAATATTTTTTTTGGCTGCAGCAGCCGGGCTTTTCAAAATCGTATACGAAGTATTCTATCGAAACCAAGTTATATCGTTACACTTATAATTCTGAGAACCGCAGGTTCGAACGAGCTCTGCCGGAATGGAATACCGAGAGTATACAAAACCACACTTCCGAAGTCCGGTTTGTATATGACGGCCTGTTCGGACAACAAGCCCTGTATACAATTTACAGAATGCCTCCGGACATGCAGCGAATTACCAGCGGAGTGAGCTTTGAATATAAGCTGCTGGAAGCCTCCGCTGAAGGGGAATACACGGAATTGCAGGATGAAACCTGGGAATTTGGTCCCCTTGCACTGGATAGTCGCCTTGTTTTCAACAAATCGAACAGCCTGAGCCAAAATTTCATTCTTTTACATCCCACTGCTGGACGCGAAAAGAGTATTTCTACCCTGGATCTGAACTTTTTTTCCAATTCTCTGGGATTGTACGAACAATTTGAATGGAACTTAAGCGAAAACAGACCTGAAAAGAGCTTAAGTAAGGTCAAATTCTGGTGGTTAACCGGTGCTTTTGAAATGCGGCATACCGAAGGCTACAGCTTTTCTACTCCGGACGGATGGAAGGCGGATGCAGAAAAGAGCTTTCAGCCGTACCAGTTGTCCGCTCAACTGAAAGTGCCCGTCGAACCTGAACCGTTTTGGAAGGGTAGAATTAATTTGTCTTCAAGTCTTAGTTCCGCCCTGCAGTTGAACTTGCTACGGTATACCGACAGTATTCTCCAGTTTTCCTGGGACACAAAGCTTGGAATTGCTGAGTTTTTAGATCTAAAATTCAGTATAACCTCATCTAATAGCTCTATTTACAGGTACTTTCCCTCTTTTGTTGATGAACTTGGAGTGTCCAGGCTGAATGTGGGTGAGGACCTGCTAAAATCTTTTAACTTTTTTAACCCAGATGACCGTCGTGAATCTAATTTCAACCTGCATGACATATCCTTTTCCCTTGTCCACTATATGCACGATTGGCAGCTCAATATGGAGTACAAGGGAGGCCCCGAATTGAATTCGGAATTGAATGAGGACAGGTACACATGGAGAAGCGAATTTAGTATATTCGTACAGTGGAATCCGATTCCAGAAATTAAAAAGCAGGTAGACGGCACCGATGAGGGCCTTCAATAAAGCTGCTTTACAGTACTTGACGTAAGAAAGGGAGCATAGATACACTTTCCAAGGAGGAAATATTACTTGAGTAACAGTTTTACCATTGTACTTGATGATCAACATACATTAAAAGATATCTGTGGGGTACAGGATGAAAATCTGACGGCTTTAGAACAGGCCCTGGAAGCCCGGATATTCACCAGAGGAAATGAGCTGATTTTAGATTCGGAAGATGCGGAAGTTCAAGCCGACTTTTCTGAAATAATTCGGCAGATTAAAGAGCACCAAAGTATAGGCCACACGCCGGATCCTGAACTGGTTAGAACTATACATAAAACTGTTGCGGTAGAAAAAGAGGGAAAAGGCGACCTGTTAAAAGAACTCCATATTACTATACCGAGCAGTCCAAAAGTATTTCCCCGAAATATTCGCCAAGCTCAGTTTATAGAAGGAATGTCAAACTACGATATTTGCTTTGCAATAGGACCCGCCGGCACAGGAAAAACATATTTAGCGGTAGCCTATGCCCTGAAAGAGATTCTGGAGCGGAGAAAGAAAAAGCTTATTCTCACCCGGCCAGTTGTAGAGGCCGGTGAAAGTCTAGGTTTTCTTCCGGGGGATTTGACTCAGAAGATAAGCCCCTACTTACGGCCCTTGTATGATGCAATGGACGATCTGCTGCCCTTGCAAGTTATTAACAAACTCGAAGAGAGCCGCATTATCGAGATTGCTCCACTGGCATATATGCGAGGACGCAGTCTAAAAGATAGTTATATTGTATTGGACGAAGCTCAAAATACGACCAAAGAACAGATGAAAATGTTTCTTACCAGAATTGGCGAAGGCTCGAAGGCCATTATTACCGGAGATGTGACTCAAATCGACCTCCCCAAATCTCAGAATTCAGGTTTACTTCACGCGCAGAACGTACTACAGTCGGTGGAGGAGATCTTTTTCACCCATTTCAATTATCAAGATGTAGTGAGGAACCCTATCGTTAAAAAAATAGTACGAGCGTATGAAAATGAAAGTAAACGGTAATTCTAAAAATAATATTACCGGGAATGCAAAAAGAAACCGCAGTATGCTTATTTTTATACTACTCGCGTATGTGCTGAATGTCGGTTTTCTCATCACTGGAACTCAAATACAACTGCCTTTATACAAACAGAAGCTGCGCAGCCTGGAGGCCGGGCAAGTGGCGGATTTCCAGGTAAAAGCTGAAAATGAAGTTTTTTACATCGATGACGAAAAGACAGAAGAGATAAAAGAACAACAGGCTTCTACTATCTTACCTGTGTATACAATAGAAGAAACTAAGGTTTTAAATCTCATAAGCCATTTTGAAAGGTTTGCATCGTTTTACATGCAGGAAGGCCGAGATCTGCCGCCTCAAGAGTTGATTGAAGAGCTTTCAATGCGATTCCCCAATCGATTCGGCACCCAGGATATTGAAATCCTCGCAGACGCGGAGGAACTAGGGGAAACGCTTCCCGTGATTGAAGAAGAACTGCGCAGATTGCTGGAAAACGGAATTTTCCCCTCCGACGTGAAAACTGCACAGAACGGGAGAGGAGTACTGCAGTTGTGGCACTGGAAGGGAGATGAAAAACTGCATGAGAAGTATACTCAGAAAAATATCATTACAGAAAACGAGATAAAAAGCGTAGCTCAACAGAAGTTAGCCTCATTTAATTTCGAAGGTGAAACAAAAGCAGCGGCGGTAATGCTGCTGAGTAATTTTGCCGAGCAAACCGCCTATTACAATGCCACCCTCACAACTGCCTTAAAGAATCAAGCCCGGCAGCAGATACAGCCAATTACCTACCACATTCAGAAAGGGGAACTCCTTATTTCGGAAGGCGACATTGTCAGCCATGAGGACATGAGGAAGGTTGAGGCCTTGTTAGAAAAGCGTCCTAAGCCCGACGTACAAGAGAGTATCGCAATTATTCTTTATATGGCGGGAATTTTCTTTTTGGCAATTATAATGTATAAGCCCCTTCTGCAGAGGAGCCGGCGGTTTTATCAACACACCAACATACTTCTCATAGCCTCGTTTATCTTCACCCTCAATATTTTTTTGGTACTGACTTTTACCCTGATCCCCCCCGGAATTCCGGTTTCGATCGGCATATTCACCGCTTTAATAAGTATGCTGATAGCTACCCTCATTGGCCAACGGATCGGCATAATATCTTCTCTTCTGTTATCTTTAATATTTTTTGCTATACCTGATATAGATATATATACATTCATCTTTTCTTTTCTAGCCGGAATCACTGCTACCTATCTTATTCGTAGCGCCGAAAAAAGAATTGATCTTGTGGCAGGAACCTTAAAGTTGGCCCTGGTAGTGGCGCTGATAACCGTGATAATCGGACTGTTCCAGCAGCAAGATGCCGGTTGGTTTCTCAAAGCCGGAGGTTTTGGAATTATTCATGCCTTTATCACTGGGGCCTTAAATCTTGCATTATTGCCGGCCTTTGAACATCTTTTAAATGCTCCTACAGTGTTCCGCTTGCGAGAGTTATCGGATACTAATACCCCCTTATTTAAGCGGATGATGACGATAGCCGGCGGCACCTACAGCCACTCGATGGGGGTTGCCAATTTGGCTGAATCAGCCTGCCGTGAAATCGGAGCAAACCACCTTTTGGCACGGGTAGGCGCCTATTATCACGATATAGGAAAGATGGACCAACCCGATTACTTTATCGAAAATCAACAGGACAAAAATCGTCATGATGAAATTACTCCTAATCTTTCAGTGGCAGTTATCAAGTCGCACGTGAAAATAGGCAAAGAAAGGGCCAAAGAGTTAAAACTACCGCCTGAAGTTGTGGAAATCGTATCCGACCATCACGGCAGCGACGTTATCAGCTACTTCTATCAGCAGGCTTTAAAAAAAGGCGGAAAAGCGGTGCCGGAAGAGTTCTCTTACAATGGAACTCCGCCGCGGTCAAAGGAGTCTGCAGTGGTGATGCTGGCGGATACCATCGAAGCACAGTCTAGAACAATCAAGAAGCCCTCCGTGCAGAAGTTTGAAAAAATGGTCTGGGATGCTATTATGCATAAAGTTAGTCGTAAGCAGATGAGTAATACAGAATTAAGTTTTCGGGATATAGAAATTATAAAAACTAGTTTTGTTCAGATATTAGCCGGCCAATTTCATAGCCGAATTGAATATCCGGACCAAAAAAGTTAAAAGTGAGTATGAGTACATTATGAACAGGGTAGAAGTAAGCATCGAAGGGATTGATCCTCCCGACTGGCAGGATAAGGCCTCTGAGTTTTGCAAAATGATTCTCAAAAAGCTGGATATTCATGGCTGGGAAGTTTCTTTGCTCTTCTGTGATGATAATTTTATACAGTCTTTAAACCTTCAATACCGCAACAAGGACGAAGCGACAGACGTGCTGAGTTTTGCAGCTTTCGCGGATGAACAGGAAAAAGGTTTCAGCGATTTAGCAGATCATGCTACAATCACAGCCGGAGACATAGTTATATCATTAGACACATTACAACGTCATTCACAGGAGTTTTCAGTCGCCCAAAATGAAGAGCTGAAACGCTTGTTGATTCATGGTATACTGCATTTAGCAGGAATGGATCATGCTACAAACTCACCGGAGGAAAAGATGCTCCAGAAGCAGGAAGAACTAATGAAGCAGATGACAGGAGAGACTATATTTTGAGTACCCCTTCTTTTTTCAAAAAGTTGTTTGGAATCTCAGGGCAGCAAAGCGATACTCAAGGCGATGACTACGATAGTCTAAATTTTGAAGAACAGGATATGATTCGAGGGGTAGTAACCCTTTCAGATACTACAGTGAAAGAGGTGATTGTCCCACGTATAGATGTCGAGTTCGTAGCAATTGAATCAACCTTTAACGAGCTGATTGATACCCTGGGCGAGGGGGGCTACTCAAGGTTTCCCGTATACAAAGACACAATTGATAATGTGGTTGGTATCCTTTATGTAAAGGATCTGCTGAAACAGGTGAAGAGCCAGGAAGATTTCAGTGTCGAAAAAATAATTAGACGCCCCTATTTTGTACCGGAAAGTAAGCGCCTTGATTCTCTGCTGCGTGAGTTTAAACGGAGAAAGGTTCATATTGCCGTGGCAGTAGACGAGTATGGCGGGGTGTCGGGCATTGTGTGCTTAGAAGACATCATTGAAGAGATAGTGGGTGACATACAGGATGAGTTTGACAACGAAGTGGAAGACATTCTAGAGATCGGAGAGGGAACGTATTTGTGTGATGCCAGAGTTGATATCGAAGATCTAAATGAAAAACTCAGCCTAATGCTTCCGGAGGAAGATTTTGATACCTTGGGAGGCTTTGTCTTCGACATGTTTGGAAAAATTCCCGTGAAGTACGAAAAAGTTAAATACAGTGGTATCGATTTTATCATTCAGGAAATGGATGGGCATAAAATAAAAACTGTAAAATTAGTACTTAAGGATAGCAACAGTGCCGCATAGATGCGGAAAAAAAAGAAAGATAGGGAGTGCTCTGAGTCTCTTAATCCTTAGTTGGATATTGTTAGTGTCGGCTGTGAATCCGGCGGTTGACCTGTATCAGCAGGGTGAAGAACGGCTTCAATCCGGCGATGTGTACGGGGCAATTGATCTTTTCAAAGAATCTCTTTCTTATAATGCGGATTATGTTGATCCGTTATACGGCCTGGGACAAGCTTATTTTAAATTGGAAGAATATGAGCAGGCCCTTGTGTATATCCAGCAAGCACGAAGGTTTGACAGAAACAATACCAGCATCACCGCACTTGAAGGAAGAATTAATACCGGTCTGGGAAAGTATTCGGAAGCGGAGAGAATTTTTGATAAAATTCTTGAAAAAGAGCCCCACAATCTTGATGCCCAATTTGGAATGGCCGAGCTGCAAGCCGCGATGGGGAGCGTCGAAAATGCGATCGCCGGGTATCGAAAGGCCTTGGAATCGGATCCATACAACCGCCGCGGTTTGTTATCTGCAGCGCTCTTGTACAGCGCCCAGAACAACCTTCAGGAGGCTGCCGAGCTAATACAAACGGCAGTCGACAGCTATCCGGAGGATCCTCGGGTGCACTCTATTGCCGCTGAGTACTACTTTAAAAGGGATAATCCCCGTAAAGCTGAAGAGCATGCCCGTCAAGCACTTCAATTGTATTCAGAATCTGAAGATGCAATATACGTGCTTATACGAATTCTGTTCGCACAAAACAGATTCGCCGATGCCATAGAAGCGGTAGAAAAAAATATAAATATAGATCGCGATAAGCCGCTTTTATGGTACCTACGGGCAAAGGCGTATTGGAAAACCGGAGATCAGCAACGGGCTTTGGAGAGCTTTTATACCGCCTTAAGCCTTAAACCAAGTGATGAAATTACAAGAATCGCTCTAGAAGAGTTTCTTATGGACCGTTTTGCAGGGGATTCCCAAGAGAGAAAAAAGGCCGCTGATATAAGGTTTGAGTACGGTGCTTCCTACGAACGGGATAACCGAATTGAACTTGCCCGACAAGAATACCGTCGGGGCCTGATGCTTCACCCCTACAGCCGTGAAGGACGGCAAATGTATGCGGCCACCTTCAAACGGTCCGATAACATTGGGAAATACCTTTCTATTTTGAAAGTACTTGAGACCGAGGGAAACACAAGCCAAGAGATACAAGATGAAATTGAGATTTACACAAGCTTACGCGAAGAGAGTATTGCCCAATCGTGGGATGTCGATCAGTTTGCCATAGATCGCTATCGCTATAAGATAGCACTTTTTACCAATAATAATCAGTCCCAGGTAATTCATCTAAAGGCGGAAGAATATTTAACAAGTTACATGCAGGGAATACTCCAGGGCAATGAACATCTTGATATCGTAGATACCGGTTCCGTTGAATCCTTTGCTGAGGCCTTTAGAAGGGCACGAGAAACAGATATCGATTATTTTATAGTTACTACTTATCGAGAGGGTGAAAGGGCCTTCAAAGGCTCTGCAACAGTGTATAACGGGTCTACCGGAACCGTTATAAAAACTTTTAATAGTTTGCGCACTGGAAATAGACGAGTCAGTCAAGCTCTCATACGAATCGCCGGGACATTCTCTGATAGCTTACCACTGCGGGGCAGGATTTACCGAAGACAAAATAACACGGTTTTACTTGATGTAGGGATTTCCAAGGAGTTTCTCCTGACGACCGGTTTAATGTCATTCGCGGAGAAATTTTAGAGCTTGCGGATAACCAATTTGCCTTAGAGTACAATCAGCGTTATATTCTAGGTTACATAGAGATAAGCAATGTAGATGATCTTCTTTCTGTGGGCCAAGTGAGCACAGATCAATTTTTCGATTTAATAAATCCCGGGGATGCGGTGATTCCAGTTAACAGCATCAGCGAAGAAGCAGGGGCTGAGGGAAATGCAGGGGCTGCCCAAGAGGGTACTGATCTTCGTGAATCTCCCGTAATTCCCTCGGAGATCTATAAATCGCTGCTCGAGGTTGAGTGATTCAGCTATTCTGATATGTTGTGACCCTTGTCAAGTATTCTATAGTAAAAGTTTATAGTACCCCCTTCTTTATAAGACCGAGAGGAGAAAAAGATAGAGGAATACATGCAACCGTCGATGTACAGACTGATATTCGCGGATTGGTTACCTGCAGTGCAATGTAATCGTCGGGAGCTTGCCTCTGTCTCAATTCAAGGATTCCTCCTACCAAAAAGAGGGCCTTCAGAATAGCTCGAGGATTCTCCTTCGCTTCTTCTCGTATTCCTCTATCCATTCTACCCCTCGGTTTCAAAACTCAGTTAAACCTCTACGTTGTTTGTTCTCTCATTATTCCCCAAATAAAACCGCAAAGCTCACGTGCAACTGCCGTAGCAACCTTCTGTGAAGGTTTTCCTGTAAACAGAAGGTGCTGATATCGCCGCGAAAGTCTTTTCCCTGCTTTATCGGCATACGCTCTTGCCTGAGGATCTACTTCTCGTCTTCGTTTTATCAGTCGCTTTGAGGAGGGATCATAGGTGCGACAATGCCAGGCACTTTCTACCAACAGGCGCCTCAAACGCTTTATTTCCTGATTTTGTAATACCGTTCTGACGACGACGTTCTCCACTGGAGTGTTCAGCCGGTACCAAACCAAGATAACTCATGAACTGCGAGGGCTTGGCAAATCGCCGAAAATCACTTATTTCGGCAATGATTGATAACGCGGTAAAGGTTCCAATCCCCTTAATGGCCATCAGCCTTTTCACTTTTCCCTATAGCGCCCTTCAGAGGCAAGGGCTTCAATGCGCTGGTCGATTCGTTTAATATTTTCAGTGATGTAGTCCAGATGCCCCAGGTACTCCTTTACAGTCTCTTTCTGCAATGAGTTGAGCTCTGCGATGGCTTTCTTAATCCACAGTCGGTGTTTTCCTGTCCAGATTATCCCCATCACGGTAGATCAGACCATGACGAAGCAGAAGACTGAGAATTTTTCTGCTTGTAGCGTCTCTGCTCGTCTTTGTAATCATCCCTGACGTGCAGAAACTCACGCACCGCCTCATCGGCTCTGGTGGGAATGTGAACCCCTGTCAACTGTCCGGAACGCAAATTACGGGCAAGCATGTCGGCGTCCCGTTTGTCGGTTTTTATTCGCTCTGATGGTTTTTTTGGAATCAGTCCCGGGGCTGCAACAAGACAGGCAATGCCCATACCTTCGAGCATCCGATAGGTACTGTAACCGCTTGGCCCTGCTTCATAGCAGCACAAAGCTCACCCTTTTCCTGGAGCTTCTTAAATATTTGCGCAGCTCGCTTTCCCTGTTTTTCTTCTGAACGACTATCGATGGGACCTGTTCGCCATTCTTATACCCGACGATGAATACCGTCTCCTTGTGGACATCCATTCCTACATAAATTACACTGTTCATAGTGGCCTCCTGTTTGTATGTGGCGTGTTTGCCATTGTGTTTTTACCATTTTGCAGGCTAATCCACGATTTTGCAAACACGGGGGTCACTTCATATTGTCTCATTTTGGATAGTGTAATTACACTATCCAAAATGAGAATGCCTCCACACGTTGAGATATATAAAAATTTGCAAAGAAATTGATGCGAATTCTAAATTTGGAAGTCAAAAGACTTCCAAATTTAGAATCGCTGTGAGTGATTTATTGACATATATTTCCCTATATCATATAGTTTAGTCTCACAAAAAGATTTATAAGCTAGGAGGATAAGATGAAATTAGCAATTAATGGATTTGGAAGAATTGGAAGAAGCGTATTTAAGGTAGCTTTTGAACGTGATGATGTAGAGGTGGTTGCCATTAACGACATAACCGATGCAAAGACTCTTGCGCATCTGCTCAAGTATGATTCTAACTACGGACCCTTCCCTTACAAGGTTGAAGTGAAGGAAGACGCAATTGTAGTCGGGGGAAAAGAGGTGAAGGTGCTGGCCGTACGCGAGCCGAAGAATCTGCCCTGGAAAGATATGGGTGTCGATGTTGCTATTGAATCAACCGGTATATTTCGCACAGCCTCCGGCCCCAAGGGCGGCTATAAGGACCACATCCTAGCCGGCGCAAAAAAAGTTATTTTGACTGTGCCCGCAAAAGACAAGGTTGATAAAACAATTGTGCTTGGTGTAAACGACAGTGATATTTCCGATAGCGATGAGTCGGTGTCAAACGCCTCCTGTACTACCAACTGTCTTGCTCCTATAGCCAAGGTGCTTCATGACAGCTTTGGTATCGAAGAAGGGCTTATGACCACCACCCACGCATACACCGCCGACCAAAACCTGCAGGACGGTCCCCATGGCGATCTACGCCGCGCACGTGCAGCTGCTCTTTCTATAATCCCGACAACTACCGGGGCCGCTAAAGCCGTCGCTCTTGTAATTCCCGAACTAGACGGCAAGCTGAACGGTATGGCCATGCGTGTTCCGACTCCTACCGGTTCTATTGTCGATTTAACTGTTCAGCTGAAGGGCGATCCCTCGGTTGAAGAAGTAAACGCTGCCATGAAAAAGGCGGCTGAAGGCCCCATGAAGGGGATACTCGAGTACACAGAAGACCCGATCGTTTCCATCGACATCAAGGGGAATCCCCATTCATCGATTTTCGATGCCCAGAGTACCATGAAAATAGGTAAAGGCTTTTTTAAGGTACTGTCCTGGTACGATAACGAATGGGGTTATAGTGCTCGAGTAGTAGATCTGGCCGCAAAACTCGTGTAAGGGGGCTTTTATGGCCGTGAAAACAGTAAAAGATATTGATTTAAAAGGAAAGCGTGTCCTTGTACGGGCGGATTTTAATGTCCCCCTCAAGGAAGGCGTAATTACCGATGATACTCGTATTAAAGCGGCCCTTCCGACGCTCCAGTATATACTGGAGCAGGAGGGGGCCTCTCTGGTCTTGATGAGCCACCTCGGCAGACCCAAGGGCGAGCCCAAACCGGAGTTTAGCTTAGCACCAATTGCCCAGCGATTGTCCGAGCTGCTCGACCGACCGGTTGAGATGGCACCCGACTGTGTAGGTACTGAAACCACACAAATGGCGCAAAAACTCAAACCCGGTGAAGTCCTGTTGCTCGAGAACGTGCGCTATCACGCCGGCGAAACTAAGAATGATGCCGATTTTGCGAAGGAACTTGCGAAAAATGGTGACGTGTTTATAAATGATGCCTTTGGCACCGCCCATCGCGCCCATGCATCCACTGAAGGGGTTGCACATTTGCTACCCTCTGCAGCCGGCTTTCTGATAGACAAGGAAGTACGTTTCTTTGAACACCTTCTGTCGAATCCTGAAAAACCCTTTGTTGCGGTTATCGGCGGTGCGAAGGTTTCAAGCAAAATCGGGGTTTTAGAAACTCTGCTTGATAAATGTACGACCCTGGTAATCGGCGGAGCAATGTCATATACCTTTTTGAAGGCCCAGGGCCATTCTATCGGTAAATCGATGGTAGAAAATGATTATATCGATACGGCAAAATCTCTGCTCGAACGAGCACAGAAGGCGGGTATTCAGGTGCTCTTGCCTCTGGATCATATGGCCGGAAGAGAGTTCGATGAGAACACCGACCCTGTATATGTGGACGAGGTAGATCTGCCGGACGAACTTATCGGGCTTGATATCGGCATGAAAACTCTGGAGGCTTTGAAAGAAAGCATTTCGGAAGCCAAGTCACTGATATGGAATGGGCCGATGGGAGTATTTGAGTTCGAGAACTTTGCAAAGGGAACGCTAGAGGTTGCAGAAATGGTTGCCGCTTGTAAGGGGACTACCGTTGTCGGTGGTGGTGATTCCGTCGCCGCCGTGAATAAATTCGGTTTTGCAGAAAAAATCGATCATGTTTCAACCGGGGGCGGGGCCAGTCTAGAGTTTCTTGAAGGCAAAAAATTGCCCGGTATTGCAGTATTAGTTTCGTAAGTCCTTTCTGGTCAAGCGAAACGACGAAAACAGCCGTATGCGGCTATTTTCTTATTAGAAAAATAACAGCGGCCGTTAACCGGTTGCATAATTGGGAGATTATATGCGAAAACCTTATATAGCTGGAAATTGGAAAATGCACAAAACCAGAGTCGAAGCCCGTGATGATGCGGCGGATCTGGTAAAGCAGGTGAAAGGAGTGGACCATAAGGTGATGATAGCTCCTTCCTTCACTTCGCTTGGAGTAGTTGCCGAAGTGGTTAAGGGCAGCAATGTAATATTAGGTGCGCAAAACATGGCCGCTGCAGAAGATGGCGCACATACCGGAGAGGTGTCTCCGCTTATGTTGAAAGAGTGCGGAGTAGAAACCGTTATACTCGGACATTCTGAACGACGCCATGTATACGGCGAAACTGATCAACTTATTAACACGAAAGTGAAGTTGGCTTTACAGCACGGTTTTGAAGTAATTTTGTGCATCGGTGAAACCCTTGAAGAGCGAGAGGCCAATCAAGCAGAGTCTGTAGTTAAAGAACAGCTGAGTTCCGGCTTGCAAGAAGTGAAGAGTGAACAGCTTGAAAAGGTAGTAATTGCGTACGAACCGGTGTGGGCAATAGGGACCGGAAAAACCGCCACCCCCGAGGATGCGGATGCAATCCACAAAGTGGTTCGTGCGGAAGTGGAAAGCTTGTACGATCATAAGGCAGCCGAACAGATGATTATTCAATACGGAGGTTCGGTTAAGCCTAATAATATAGCATCGCTGATGGACAAAGAGAACATCGACGGTGCACTGGTTGGAGGTGCATCGTTAAAAACGGAGACCTTCGTGCCTATTGTGAAATTTTAGTAAACTGGTAATGGAGTAACACTTATGGGATTTTTTGGTATTTTGCTCTTGGTAATCTTCGTTATTACGGCACTTCTACTGATTGTGCTGGTAATGATCCAAGACGACCAAGGTGAAGGATTAGGCGGAATTTTCGGCGGCTCTAGCAGTACCGCATTTGGCTCTCGTTCGGGTAATATTCTTACGCGTGCAACCTCTATATTAGGGGCTGTGTTTTTATTGACTGCTTTTGGGCTTGCATGGGTGAATAAGACTCCCGAAGGGGGCGATGTAATCGGCGCCGCTCGAGCAGAAGCAGCTCAAGAAAGCGAAGAGTGGTGGAATGAACCAGTAGAAGAATCGCCGGCATTGGACGAACAGGACCAAGACGAGCTACCTACCACCTCAGAACAGTAAACTCAGGGTGTCCCCGCTGTACCGTAGTACGACCTTTGGGACGTGGGGACACTTACTTATGTTCTTTCTGTTCAGATTTTCTGTTCTAAAATCCACATGCCCTCCGTGCATGGATAGGAGCAATAATGAAAGTAGCAGTAGTATTTTTTGCCGGGAATAACCGTAAGCAGCTTGCTGAGACTGCTAAAGGATTACAGCAAGGATTAGAGAAACAGGGCCATCAGGTAGATCTCATTGACGGAGATCGAGATGTTAATGTAAAGCTCACTGTGTATGAATATATATGCATTGGTGCAACCGCAATTAATTTTTTTGGCGGAAAAGTGAAGGAACATATTCCAAAATTTCTCGCCAATTCCGGATTGGTATCCGGGAAGCGTTGCTTTGCATTTACAACTAAAACAGGGCTCAGGCAAACAAAAACTCTACGTAAACTTATGAACTTTATGGAACATGAAGGGATGTACTTAAAAAACTCGGATGTTCTTGGGAACTCTCAAGAAGCTGAAGAAGTTGGAAAACGGCTTCATGTGGGTTAAGTTTGAGAGCAATAATGCTTAAAAGGAAGGTTATCGCTATATGAGAAAAATCGGATTAGCCGTATTAATAATATTTACCATTTTGACCGGCTCGCTTTGGGCGGATGTGATAGGAGAAACCGTGGCAACGGTAAACCTCACCCGTACAGAGGGGATTACAGCCCGGCAGGTAGACAAAAAACTTGCAGAAATCCGCAACATGGGTACTCAAACCGGTATACAGCCGGATAAGATTACCCGTGAACAGGTTCTGGATTCACTCATTTCAGAGGTGCTCATTAAACAAGCCGCTGAGCGCGACGGGGTAAGAGTTCAGCAGGAAGATATAGACCGACTTGTAAACCAGCAGAAGCGTCAAATTGAAGCGCAGATGGGGCAAAAACTCAGTGACCAGGAGTTTCAATCTATAGTAAGCCAGGAAACCGGATATTCATGGCAAGAGTACCGGCAACGATTAGAGGACCAGATACTGCAGCAAACCTATATCACCCAAAAAAAACGGGGGATGTTCGAAGCAATAAATCCGCCGACTGAACGGGAAATACAGGCTTTGTACCGGGAGAACGCCACCGAGTTTACAAACCCGGAGTTCGTGCGAATCAGCCATGTATTTATCCCCCTTGCCAATAAGAGCGAAGCCGAGCAGGAAGAGGCTCGTAGAAAAATAGAAAAGGCACGTACACAGCTGCGGTCCGGTGAAATGAGTTTTGACGACCTGGTTTTGAAATACTCTGAAGATGAAAATTCAAAGTTCAGTGGTGGAGATGTCGGCTTTGTCACCCGTAATAATCAACAGGTCAAACAAGTATACGGTGAGAACTTTTTTGATGAGATTTTTGAACTCGAAGAGGGAGAAGTGTCGGATATAATTGAATCGAACGTAGGTTTCCATATTGTTAAAGCAACCACCCATGAACAGCCCAAAATCCTAAGCCTTGACGACAGAATAGCTCCGGATAACCCCACTACGGTACGTGAATATTTACGTAATCGAATTTACCAGGAGCGTCAGCAGCAAACGCTCCAACAGGCTATGAACGACGTAATGGAAGAGTTACGCGAGCAGGCCGAAATTGTACGATACGACTAATAATGGGATCCAGAAGAAAAGCACGTATTTTAGCGCTGCAGGCATTGTTCAGCTGGGATTACACAGCCAAAAGCAGTGCCGAACTTGGGCGCTTTGAATGGCTGGATGAAGAACGGCTGGCAAGCTTTGAAGATGATACCCTCATGTTTGCCCGCTTGATAGTGCAGGGAACCCTGGAAAATATAGAAGAAATTGACACTAAAATTACTGAGCAGCTTGAGCACTGGGATTTCAGCCGTCTGGCCCGGGTCGATTTAGCAATTCTGCGGTTTAGCATTTATGCATTGGTGTATCAAAAGGAGATACCCTCCTCTGTAACTATTGATGAGGCAATCGATATTGCGAAACACTACGGGAGCGGCGAATCGTATCGCTTTATCAATGGTGTTTTGGATGGGATACGGAAGCAGTTAACGGAAAAGCAATGAATAAAAAAGATCTGTGGTTGTTAGCGGCGATTGTCGTCATAGCAGTAATGCTTGGTCTTACGCTTACAACTATACTGCAGCAAAAAAAAAGCACCAGCGCTATCCAGGAAGCTGATAAAATTGCGGAAATAGACAGACTTCTGGCCAATGGAATCGAACAGACCGCGGTAGAAAATATTGAGACTCTTGCCCGTAAAGATTTGTCTGCTGCAAGTTACATCCGATTAATAAAACGAGCCCGGCAAATCTCCCGCCGTAGCACTAACTATGACTTATATAATTATGTTTCCCGGGCAGCTTTGGAAGCCTACCCGGCCAGAGGGGATCTAAATGCACTACGTATATACGGTCTGCTGCGTGAAGGCCGTACCGAAGCAGCAGCAGATATTTATAACGAGAGCGAAATCGAAACCGAAGATTGGCCGGATCTCACATCAGAAATAAGCCTTTACGTAGAGACCTCCGCGACGGGGAAGGAGGACGCTCTTTCCAAGAAGAGTACAGCAGAAGATTTTCTGGGGATGTATCGAAAAACCGGAAGCTATGGATTTTTGCTTGATGCAGTACTGCTTTTACTGCGCCGCGGCGAGGTACAGTCCGCTTATTCTACTGTGACTGAAGAAGCAGAGTTAGAAACCCTGCCCCCCGATTTTATGTTCTTCCTTGCTTTTGATGCGGCTAAATGGCAGCATGCCCAGTCTGTGTTAGCCGTTCAGCCTCAAATATTCAACAAAATTGAATATCAGTTTCTAAAAGCAGATATTTTCATGCATCAAAACCAGCTGTACATGGCAGCAGAACTTTATGAAAATCTTTTAGAAAAGGAAATTCAGCTTACAACTACTCAAAAAAGCAGGGCTTTGCTTAACCTCCTGTATATTTACGATACACTTGAAAAGCCCATTCCAAGTTCAATCATGCAGTTGGTAATGGATATCTCAACCGAAGATCCTGAAAATTCAGCACTTCTGTTTGCCGGCTATTTTTTATCACATAACAACACCGACCGGGCCCAGAAAATTTTGGATATTTCGGCTAAGGGTAGTCAGGAAAGCGTTCTGAGACAGGTTATTCAGGAAGGAACAGCTCAAAGGGTCAATCCCGAACGTTACAAATCACTTTTGTGGAGATTGGTCTATCGAACCGATCAAGAGCGATATGCACAGTATCTGGCTTGGTTCCTTATAGGGATTGAGGATATTCAGGGGCTAAAAAGCTTAACTGTCCACAGCCGCCGAACCTTCGGAAGCCGGAGCTGGATACAATTTTATGAGGCAGTAGTACTCATGTATTCACGCGACTACGCACAAGCGGCTGAGACATTTAAAGGAGCTTTTCCCGAAGATCCCCATTGGGAGTATCTCTACAACGCTGCGATAGCTTATTCTGTGACCAACAATCTATCAGCAGCACTCGACGAATTGAAGGCTGCCGAGGCTGTGGTACCGGCCGGTTCGCCCGGGAACGCGGCGGTGTTATCCGAACAAATTGAACTGCTTATTCAAAGCAATCGCTTAACTGAAGCTCGCACGCAACTGGCTATTTTAGAAAACAGGTTTCCACACAATATGAACGTTGGACTCCTAAAGAGCCTGCTCGAAGCTCGTTTAAGCAACTGATACTATAAAACGGGAGTTACGATAATCATGATAAAACTTAAAAGCCGCGAGGAAATAGATAGAATAAGAGAATCCTGTCATTTGGTAGAACGGACTCATCAGGAAATTGCAAAGCTAATCGACGTGGGAATTACCACCCTCGAGTTAGACCGGTTTGCTAAAAACTATATTAAGACCCATGGAGGCACCCCGGCCTTTCTCGATTATATGGGGTTTCCAGCCAGTCTGTGTACCTCAGTGAACAGCGTAGTTATTCATGGAATTCCGGGGGGATATAAGCTCCAAAACGGAGATATAATCAGCCTTGACTTAGGTATCGATCTGAACGGGTATTTCAGCGATGCCGCACGAACTTATGAAATCGGCTCTGTCTCGGAAAAAGCCCATGAGTTGGTTGAAGTAACCCGTCAGTGCTTGTATGCCGGAATAGATAAAGCACAGACAGGTAACCGGATACAGGATATCGGTCGAGCAGTTTCCGCTCTGGCTAAACAACATAATTTTGGAGTTGTAAAGGATTACTGCGGCCATGGAGTCGGTTTTTCGCAACACGAGGATCCTCAGATACCCAATTATGTAAGCCGGGGAGCTAATCCTCGAATAAAACAGGGGATGATACTGGCAATAGAGCCAATGATCAACCTTGGCACTGGTAAAGTGGTGGTACATGATGATGGCTGGACTGTGGAAACCGAGGATGGACAATTATCTGCCCATTGGGAACATACTGTGGCGGTGTTTGATGATCATACCGAAATTTTGACCCTGATAGATTAGCACAGTTTTTTTTTTGACGCTTAAAGAAAAATATATATATATTCTAAATACCTGTTCAAACAAAGCATAAGATGTGGAGGAAAAGTGAAAATGAATCACAGAAAATTATTCTATTCTAAGAAGTTCTTTCTGTTTAACCTAGTGCTGGTTGGAATTTTGGTTGGTTTTACTCTCTCGTTTATTACATTCGGTTGTTCTACCGATGTAAAGCCTGGCGAGAAGACTCAAGCACAGACACAACCTGCAACAAGTGCAGCTGACAGTGATACTTCAACAGCGCTTTCTTTGCAGAACTCATTTAGAAGCGTTGCACAGAAAGCACTTCCGGTGGTAGTTGAGTTAAAGGTGGTAGAAATCCGACAGCAGCGGGCACCGGATTCCCGCGGATGGCCATGGGACTTTCTTTTTCCTGAAGAAGAAAATAACAATAATGGTGATAACCAAGAGCGAGAGTTCCGCAGC
Organism: Spirochaetia bacterium; assembly: GCA_034520965.1. Taxonomy (GTDB): domain Bacteria; phylum Spirochaetota; class Spirochaetia; order DSM-16054; family Sediminispirochaetaceae; genus DSBN01. The sequence continues at coordinate 80,675 of JAXHMY010000002.1, forward strand.
CAAGGGCTCGGTTCGGGTGTTATTGTAAGAAATGAAGGGAATAAATACTATATTCTTACAAATGACCATGTGGTTGGTGAGGCCGACGAGATTATAGCGGTGCTAAACGACGGTAAGGAGTTTACCGCCTCGCTGGTTGGCAAAGACCCGAGAAAGGACCTGGCACTGGTAATGTTTGAATCGGAACAGGGAAATATTCCAATTGCCGAACTTGGCGATTCTGATGCCACCCAGGTTGGCGACTGGGTATTAGCAGTGGGCAGTCCCTTTGGTTTTGTCTCCAGTGTCACTGCCGGAATAGTAAGTGCGAAGGGGCGTTCAGGGCCTCAGGGCAATATTAGTGATTTTATACAGACCGATGCGGCTATCAACCGGGGCAATTCCGGGGGCGCTTTGGTAAATATTCACGGCGAAGTGGTTGGAATAAATACCTGGATTGCAGCCCCAACGGGGGGCAGCGTAGGATTAGGTTTTTCTATCCCCATTAACAATGCCAAAAAGACTATCGACGACTTTATCACCAAGGGAAAGGTAGAATACGGCTGGCTTGGTGTTACCGTTGGAGATGTAAACCGGGAGCTTGCCGAGGAACTTGGAATTGAAGAGACCAAGGGGGCATTCATTCATAATGTGTACATCGATTCTCCAGCAGACAAGGGCGGTATACGTCCGGGAGACTTCATTACTCAGATAAACGGTGAGGATGTCTCAAATCGTGACGAAGTTGTAAGAAAAGTCGGCGATTTAGAGGCAGGCGATACCGCTACCTTTGAGGTGAATCGTTTCGGAAGTACCCGTACGGTGAAAGTCAAGATTGGTGAAAGAAAAGACAGTGAAGAGATCCTTTCGAACCAAAAGAAACTGTGGCCGGGAATGATTGTAGTACCTTTGAACGAAGAGGTTCGTCAACAGCTTGAACTGGATGATTCACAAAACGGGGTATTAGTCGCTAATGTTGATCGTGGAACAAAAACCTATATCGGCGGTATAAGAAATTACGATGTAGTTACGGCGGTGAACGATGAAAAGATTGAAACAATAGAAGATTTTTATCAGTTGATCGGAGACAACTCTATCGATGAGTTCAAAATTTCGTACCTGCGGGAAGGTGAAAAATACTTTACCGGAATTGAGCGTTAGGGTACACTACATATTGTATTCAGTGTAATCTCAGGGAGGGCTTTGTGGCCCTCCCTTTACTTATTCGGAGGTATTGATGAAAGATTTTGTCGAGTACGATCAGGTACGAAACAACTCTCTTAAACTCGCATATACTATTCATAAGGACGGGTTTATCCCGGATGTTATTTATGTACTTTTGCGAGGCGGTGCATATATCGGCAACGTGATTAGCGAATATTTTAAGATCGTACGTAAGGACGAACGCCCCGTTTTTTATGCGGCCGTGGTCGCCCGCTCCTATACTGATATCCATCAACGCTCACGTGTAATGATTGACGGGTGGACATATAAACCCGAGTACCTGCGGAACGGGGACAAAGTCTTGTTGGTCGATGATATTTATGACTCAGGACGCACCATGAACTATCTGGCGGAAGTTATCATGGATCATGGTATTCCTCGAAAAGATCTAAAAATAGCCGTTCACGATTATAAAGTATTTCCCGACAGTACAGAAAAAATGCCGGTCAGCCCCGACTATTTTTGCCGAAAGCATACGGTTACCTCTCCAGAGAACGATGTATGGATTCACTACAAAAGTCATGAATTAGTAGGTTTGACAAAAGAGGAATTCCAGAATAACTACTCCTTTACCGATAAAGGGTTTATAGAGATACTTGATCAGGAACTATTTAAAAGATAGCGGCGAGGGGGTATGAACATCCCAAATATGGACAAATCACAAAAAATAGCGGTTCTATTTTTTCTCCTGTTGCTTGGAATGGTGCACTTGTATGCCCAAGAAAACACGGTAACTCCGACACCCTCCCCAGGTGCTTTTTCTGAAGCATTGTATGTGCATATCGAATCGAACCTAGATAAACCGGTTCAGTACCGTTTCAGTAAGAGCAGCGACGACACCTGGGTGGACTACACCCAGGCTCTTCGCCTCTCTGCACTATCAGGGGAAGAACGAACTTTTACTCTGCAAGTACGCGTGCAGAATACGGGTACTGACACGGTAGAGAGCTTTCAGTACGTAATCGACCGGCGTATGCCGAATGAGCCGGAAATAGAGATACGTCGGCAAGACGCGGGATACTTTGTTAATTTTTCAATTGATGAAAACCAAGCTCAGGTAAAATACTGGCTTTCTAGTTTTGAACAGCCCGAATTCAAAGCCTGGAACAGAAAAATGCTTGCAGCCCCGCAGAAAAGTGTAGTAAAAGCATACAGCGTCGACGAAGCCGGCAACCGCAGCCGGGTGGTTACTAAAAAACTTCCGGAGCTGCATCCCTGCAGAAGCTCCTCAGAGATTGATATTCCATCCCCGGTAGCCGGAACTTTTGTAAATGCACAATGGCTTATTATCCCGAACGCCAACTGTTTTGAATGGATACGCTACAGCCTGGAAACAGAAACCTCCCGCAGCGATGAAACAGCTTATACTGCCCCTGTTCTCATTCGGACAATCGGTACTATTACCCTTAGGGTTCAGGCAAAGCCTTATTACCAGGAGCAGTTGTCCGAGAAAAAACTGGAATTCACCATTACCAAGCCGAAAGATTCGATTCTGAATGCCTTTTCAGCATCAGCAACAAAAACCAGCGGGCCGGTCGAAGATCTACGTTCCTTTCCTTTACCCTCTGCTGAAAAGGGAGTGGAGCTTTACTACAGTTTAGAGGATACCCCCGTCAACCCGAATCATCCCCAACTTGTTTCTCCTATACCGGTCAAACTATCCGAGGGTATGAAAAATTTTTTAGCCTATCGTATTGGAGCGTATCTTCCGAATGAGGATCGCATGCTGCAGTATCGTTTTTTTTATATCATCGATGAAAGAATACCTCCGAATCCGCAATTTCGCTTATCTGATACACTCCCGTTTCGTTCAAAGCTTCAAGTAGCATTAGAAGCAGGAAAGGGGGCTGAAATTTATTACACCACCGACGGATCTACCCCCGACCGGTTCTCCAATCGGTATGCAGGGCCTTTTAACATTACCTCCGATGGAAACTCGGATTTGGGAATAATACCAGTACAAGCTGTAGCTCGCTATCCGAACGGAAATAGCAGTGAGATTGTACGAAAACAGCTGCCCTATGATAGAAGAGCGCCTTCCCCCCCAAGTTATGATATCCTTAAGGTAGATAAGTATGGTGCTGATATTCAGGTAGATCACCCGGACCCTTCTATGGAAATTGTGTATGCAGTGGGTTACGGGAATACTCCTCCTTTACAGATAAACCGAAACTCCCCCGTAATATCAAGAAATTTAAGAGTAGATTTTCCCTATGGGTTTCAGGGAAAAGCCTTTGTGCGCTTTGCGGCAAGGGATAAAGCCGGAAATATTTCGACCGCTACGGCTACTGCACGGGTTGAAGTCGACTCGGTACCGCCGGAAGCTCCATCCATACGACGGGATCAGCAAAAACTCATGATAACAGGTTCTCACGATCTGTTTTACCGTGTCCAAGGCACAAATGATGGGTTTAAAGAGTATACCGGGCCTATCGATTTGAACGTCGAAGATAAGCTCCGGCAAAAGTTTGAAGTAGCCGCATACGCAGAAGATTCGAGGAATAACCGATCAATAAGTACGGAGAGAGTGTTTTTTATAGATACCAGAACTCCTAAACCGCCCCAGATTATCAGCAATGTTGACAGCTCCATAGTCAATCGTCCCATTCTGGTTCGTTGTATTGGCCCATACGCCGATTCAGTTGTCTATTATAAACTGTTCAGAGTAGCAAAAGGAGACAACCTGCCCGAGGTTGCTGAAGATTCAAAACCCGGTTTTTCGGATAGTTTATATAGTGAACCTATCCAACTCAGTGGTGCCGAGGATCGGGAAGTTCTCTATGTCGTAAGAGCGCGCAGCTATCTGCCTTCCGCAGATGTATGGAGCCCTGTAACCAGCAGTTCATTCACCATAGACAGAAAAACACCTGAAGCGGTCAAGCTTGGGTCGATTATAGGCAAAACAAGACTTTTCTCTGAAGCTGTCACAGTACAGGCTGAAGCAGCCTCAGAGGAAGAGGAAAGCTGGATATATGTAGCTGAAGAAGAACCTACTGCTGCTGATATAAGCATCGAGAAAATACTCTCGGAAGGGGTTCCCCTGTCACGGGGAGTCCTAGTTGAAGGCGTTGAGGGAGAAGAAAAAAAGTACCGGATCCATAGCGCCACCGTGGACAAAGCCGGGAACAGTGACCGGAGCAAAACTGTTGAACTTACGCTCGATCGTAAAAAGCCGGAGATACCCCGGTTAGAAGGTTTACCGGCTGAAGCAGATACAAATAAGCAGGTTAAAATTTTTGCTCCCGACGATTATCAACATAAAATAATTTATGAACTGGCCGTAAACCAGGGCCTGCCGCAAGTACCCACGGCTGATTCATCGGTTCTAAATGATTCCCCCTTAGTTTTAAGCGGCACTCCTGAAAATGACGGCGGAATAAACCATTATGCAATTTCCTTCCGAGGTTTAGATCAGGCTGGTAATATGTCGCCGGTGAAAACTGAACACGTAAGAATCTCTCAGATTAAGCCACAGCCACCACAGATTGTTGTGGAGCATATTGGCAAACAGCAATTTTTGATTCAAATAGATGCGGAACATGAAATGTCCATCTATGCAAAAATAAACGACGCAAAAATAAACGACGCAAAAATAAACGACGCAAAAATAAACGACGCAAACTATAAGCGTTATACCCAGGGCCTTACTTTTTATCAAGGCAATACAGCAGAAAGGCTTGAAATAGAGGCATATTCCCAAAACAGTTTTGGGAATAGAAGCGAGATTTCCAAGAAAACGGTGTCCTTAAAGCAATTTAATCAGCCCTTCATCTCTGGAGTAGAAGATGGGCGGCTATATACCGAGGATGTGCACATCAAACCGGCACACAGTAGCTTAGATGTACGTTATGAATTATCAAGCAGTAAATACAGCGGTGATTCTCTGAGTGCACTTTCCCCAAAGTTGTTCAAACCCATCTCTGTTCGTCTCAGTCCTGGTCAAGCAGAAGAGTACCGATTGTCCGTTGGTCTATATGATGACGAGAGTGATTCAATTCATTCTATTCAAAGTTACGAGTTTGTAATTGATAAGGCGGCACCACTTCCACCACAGATAGTCGGCATTCAGCCGGGCTACCATTACACGGAAGATCAGACCATACGATTTATTACAAAAAGGGATGCTACGGTCTACTTCCGCACCAGGGAAGAGGCGCGGGGCAACACCTCCTTCAGACCCTATGTGCAGCCGGAGAAGATAAGTGTCCGTCCTGGAACCAGGAAAAATATTGTTGTAGAAGCGTGGGCCGAAGACAGTGCCGGAAATAGAAGCCGGGAGGTTACTGAGAGCTTTGTTATTGATAAAGAAAGCATTTATGTCTCGCAACAGGGGCAGGACTCATTTTCCGGAGGAAAGGAAGCTCCCTTTCGAAGTATTGATAGAGCCTTATACGAGGCATCCTCCTCCAGCAGAAATACTATTTATCTTGCTGCAGGTGACTATACAATCAGCGATCCGGTTTCCGTAACAAAACAGCTTAATATAGTCGGAGAAGCTGCTGGAAAAACTACGCTGAAAGCAGGCAGCGAATTCAGCAGCCTTCAACCACTTTTTACAGTGTCCCGGGGGACCCTAAAGATAGAGGATGTCCTTATATCAAACAACCTTCACAGCCCTTTGGTGGTGCAAGAGGGTGAGTATTCGAGGACAGTTATCCGTAACAGCACCATTCTACACAAACAACAGGAAGCTCACACTGTTATGTGGTCACAGGCGGGCGAGCTTGTTCTACACAATACCCTGATAGAAACTGATTCTGTTCGTGATGGAAGCATACTCAAAATTGACGACAGTACTGCAGATCTGAGTGACTCTACAGTCAGAGTGAACAAGAGCTCTCACAATCTGGCGCTGCTGCAGCTGCAGAGTTCCGACATCAAAATCAGCGGCACAAATCTTGCAGCAGTAGAATCTGAAATAGTACAGGTAATAAGCGCTGAAAAAGCTGAAATTATTATTGAAAACAGCTCGATCGATTACGGCTCATCCAAAACAAGAGCCACGGGTATTCAGCAGATTGATGGAACCTTGACTTTGAAGGATACACGCATTGGCAATGGTAAGGGATCGGCACATATCGCTGCCGGTATTAAACTGGAGAATGTGGAGGCCGAAATTGTGGGTACTACTTTAGACGGATCTGCCGAGCTTGGTATTATTCAACTGCAAGCTAAAAACAGCCGTCTAAACCTTCAAAATTCTAGCTTAATAAACGCCCGCACCCAGGAGTTTTCATACCTGATGAGACTGCAGGGGGGCAGCAGCAGCTTAAGTAATACTCAGCTTAAGGCTGATAGTTCGTACAATGTGTATGGGGTCGAATTAAGGGACCAAGCGGTGGTGATGCTGCAGGACAGCGAGATAGAGCTGTATCGGGGCGAGAGCAGTACCTACGGCATTATCATCCAAGGGCCGGTGCTGTGCACGGTCCAGAACAGCCGGCTTATCAACATTCCTGACCAGGCCTCTAATGGGACCGGCTCGATTGCAGTACTGCAAGAAGATTCCCGGGGCGACGTTAAATTACTCGATAATCTGTTTCGCGGCTGGACCTACCTGCTCAGCAGCCCTGAAGTACAGGCCCGCGATGTAGAGACCCTTGAGGCTGAGCTCCCGCCCCTTCGAAACAAGCACCCCCCACCAGGGAAACCGGGTAGAATAAAAAAAGCCCCGCAGTCAGGCTGCAGGCAGCCGCGCTACGGGGTTTTTATCTGAACAAGTAACTACACTACTGGCGTTCAAACTTGCCTGAACCGGTACGCTTCCACAGTCCGTTCTGGGTAGCCAGATAAATATCATCATTAGAAGGTGCTTGATATACCTGGTATACCAGCGCACTGGCCAATTCAGGGTAACTGGCCGCATAGTCATCGGGGCTTTCGGTAAAAGTGTAACTGGTAAGCTCCATCTGATAATGGCCGTTATACGTACCAATCATCAAGTAATCCGTTCCACTAATAGTCACAACCGACGCCGATCCATACTCTGCTTCAACTGATCCATCAACGGTGGTTATATGAGTCCAAACGCCCCCAGTTGTCAAGCTGAAAACCTCTCCGTTGGTTGTAACCAGGTACAGGTCTGTTCCATCATCGGTAATTGCTGCGAAATCTCCATTTTTTTCAGGTGGACTACTGAAACCGGTATCGTCCAAAGTAGAACCATCCCAACTATACACAGTTGAATCTGTTATAAGATAGTGAGTAGTATCACCAGTTAAATAAGTTCCGTCTACTATGGAAACTGTGCCTACTGAGGTTTCTCCACTTATGCCTGATAAAGGTTTTTTTATGTGTAAAGTCCCTCCGTTGAGCTTTAAGGCAAAGGTATCGAACCCGATATCAACCAATTTTTCCATCATCAGAAAAGCTATCTACGGTTGTCCAGCCTCCACTTAGGCTCCTAATTTTTCCATCATCTAAATTTTCATCATCGTTATTGAAGTAAGCATATAAGGTATCTGAATCTTCCACGATGTTATAGGCAAATCCGCCGTCGAGGCTGTTCCAGTTGTCGCCGGATTGCTCCCACACGGTTCGGCCGCCAAGTGCGTAGATTGTATTGGAGTTGGCTTCAACCACCTGGTATACATCTACCTCTGAAATTTTGGAGGTTATCTGTTTCTTCTCCTGGCTGATGGTGTAGAAAATACCGACCCCGTCCTGGTTGCAGCCGGCGGAGAGTAAGGATAGCAGAGAGAGCAGGGCAAGGGTGCTAATGCCTATCATCGCTCTGCCTAGTGCTGTTCTATATTTTTGAATGCTCATAATGTTACCTCTATGAAAAATGGTATCGAGCCGAAAAACTAAGCTCAAGAAAATTACCAAAGCTGGAGTTTTCTGATTTATCAAAATAGAGTTACAGGTACCCACCAATAGTCCAAGCTAAGGCCAAGGCCCCACTCTGCGTTCAAATTGTAGTAGCCGGAAATACCTGGAATTGCAATCGGTCCCATATACAGCTGATCTTGAACCCGGTTAATTACGAAGCCCCCCTGCAGGGATACCGGAAACTCAAAGGAACCGTAACGGAACAGGTATTCGGCAAACATGGTAATAGGAATCAGGCTGTTTACGTACCCGTTCGGGGTAAATGAAAAAGAGCCTGCAAGTTCAACTCCAATGGCAAAGCGGGTGGTTAAGTAACTTCCCCAACTCAAAGAGCCGCTGCCGCCCAGGCTAAGCTGGCCAAAGGCCGGTTCAAAGGTACTGACATCCTCGTTATCTCCCGCTGCAGGGAAGTGGAAAAACAGCGGAATATACAGTCCCGTATCAATAGTAAAAATCTGGCTTCCCAGGTCGTATGCTTCCAGGAATTGTTCTTCCTCAGGATACCCTTCGGCGGGAGGTTCTTTTTCTTCCGGACGTTCCTGGAAGTCGCCATCAGGTTCCTGCTCTTCTTGGGCACTTAAGGCGAAGGGCATGCCCCCCAGAAACAGCAAAATTATCAGTAAAAATGTAAATGTATGAAGTCTTGACATATATTTCCAATCTTCCTTCTATTCAAAATAGAGTCTAGTTGAACTGAATAGTAACACTCCCACATTCTTTTATCAACACAGCTATAAGTAATAATTTGGCATGCCATATATCGTAAAATAGTATTATATATTATAATATTCTTATATCTATATGCACAAAAGGAGTTTCTATATGTCTGCCGAGATTATTGATGGAAAAGAACTTGCAAAGGAGATGCGAGCTGAAATCGCCGAAGAAGTACAAAAACTTGCCGCCCAAGGCGTAACTCCCGGACTTGGAGTTGTTTTAGTAGGTGAGGACCCGGCCAGCAACTCTTATGTGAAGGCAAAAGAGCGGGCCTGTGAAAAGGCCGGTATTTATTCCGACGACAATCGTTTACCAACCGATACCAGCGAGACCAAGCTACTCGAAATAATTGACCGGATGAACGAAGATCCTAAAATACACGGTATTCTTGTCCAGCTGCCCCTGCCCGATCATATTGATGAAGAGAAGGTACTGCTGAGAATAAAACCGGAAAAAGATGTCGACGGGTTTCATCCCTTCAACGTCGGAAAAATGATGCTTGGCCAGCCGGCCTTTCTGCCGTGTACCCCCCATGGAGTCATTCAGATGCTGATTCGATCGGGAGTGGTTAGCAAAGGAGCCCATGCGGTTATTGTCGGACGAAGCAATATAGTCGGAAAGCCCCTGGCAAACATGCTGCTGCAAAAGGCTGAAGGGCGCAATGCAACCGTAACGGTATGTCACTCCGCTACAAAGGATATGGCCTCTATCACCCAGCAGGCGGATATACTGATTGCCGCGGCGGGGAAACCCGAAATGATCACCGCCGATATGGTCAAGCCCGGAGCGGTAGTGATCGATGTGGGAGTGAACCGAGTAGAAGATTCCAGTAAAAAAAAGGGCTACCGTTTAGTAGGGGATGTGGAATTTGGGCCGATTGCTGAGAAAGCCTCCAAAATAACCCCGGTCCCCGGGGGCGTTGGGCCAATGACCATTACGATGCTGCTGTACAATACTCTTGAATCGGCAAAAAACCATATGAAAGGTTTCTAAATTTTGCATTGATAAACACAAGCCCTCTGCTGCGCATATTAGGTGCCGGCCGGGGGCTTTTTGCTGGATACTTCTCATTTTTTAAACCCTATGGTAGGATAAACGGCGATATTTCCCTGGAGGCCCCCACATGACAACTCGTAATCTCAAGAAGCAATACCACGAGCTGCACGCAGACAATTTCCCGCAGACTATGCACATCAGCTTTGGAGAAGACTCATACCTACAAACGTTACAGTTTGAAAAGGTCACCTGGTCGATCGGGGGCGAAGAGAAGGGCTTGCGCTACGGTGAGAATCCCCATCAATCGGCGGCACTTTATCGCCTACTCAACGGCAATCTGGTGCTTGGGGACGTAGAGGCGATCAGCGCCGATTCTGCCCTTGTTTCAACTGCTCAGCTAAGAAAATCGGGAAAGCATCCCGGCATGATTAATATTACCGATGTCGACAGCGCTCTAAGTATTCTTAGATACTTTCCTGAGCATCCTAGCGCTGTAATTATCAAACACAACAACCCCTGCGGGGTAGCCCAGCGGGAAAGTTTAGCCGACAGCTATATACAGGCCTTTATGGCCGATCCTATTGCTGCATTCGGCGGGGTAGTTGCTCTGAACCGTGAGGTTGATGCAGCTACGGCTGAAGAAATTAACCGCCACTATACCGAAGTAATTGTAGCCCCATCCTATACCGATGGGGCAATGCAGCTGTTTGAGAAAAAGAAAAATTTGCGGATTATGGAAATAAAAAATATTGAACGACTGCAACAGCTCACGGCAGCCCCGCATATCGATTTTCACTCTCTGATAGACGGAGGTCTGGTACTGCAGTGGTCGTATACTACACGAATTATGACTACCGCCGATTTTCTGCCGGCGGAAACTGAATATAAGGGCCGGCAGTACCGGGTAAATCGGGCCCCCACCGAGGCTGAACTTCAGGACTTACTGTTTGGCTGGCAGGTAGAAAGCGGGGTAACCAGTAATTCGGTTCTCTACGTGAAAAACCGCACGACCGTTGGAATTGGTACCGGAGAACAGGACAGGGTCGGCTGTGCGCAGATCGCTAGGGATAAAGCCTATGCCAAAGCCTTGCAGCGGTTTTCACTGAACCGCTATGGAAAAAATTACCGCGAACTTGAACAGGCGAAGCAGGCCCAGATCGATTCAGAAGTCCATGAGCGCCATGCAGATATTGAGGGAGGGGTCATGGTTTCAGACGGGTTCTTTCCCTTCAGAGACGGTATTGAAGTGGGTTTACACGAGGGGGTAAACGCCGTAGTACAGCCGGGCGGCTCAGTCCGCGATTTTGAATCTATTGAAGCCTGTAACGACTTCGAAGCTGCCATGGTGTTTACCGGGGAGCGTTCTTTTCGTCATTAAAGTTTTTTTCAAAATATCAATTTTGAAAAAAACTGCCTAAGGATTAATTATGCGGAATATTAAGAAAACATACATAAGCGTGGCCATCGCAGGCCTGCTTACCCTGATAATAGCCGGCGGATGGTTGTTATTGCATCTGCAGCTGCGGCAGGTTCAACAGGATTTCAAAAACTTCACTCAGAACGTAAGTGAGGAAGTCGAAAACCGGCAATCAACTCTGGAAAGGATCGGTTTAAACCAGAACATACTTTTCAGCAAGCTGAATGAAAGCCGGGAGGCACTGCAGCTGCCGCGCACCGAGGCCATACCCCTTCAAGCCGAAAGCGGATCGCCCGATAGCGGCTCCTCCGAATCTGCCGCAAGCCAAGGAACCGGAGAAAACACAGGGGATGCGCTTTTCTTCCGAGGGGTAGAGTACTTTGACGAGTATTACCGCCTGAAGGAATTGCAGCGACGGTTTGCCGCGTATCTTGATAATCAGCAGCTGCAGAATAGTCTGACCGAATTAAAACTGAGCCCGCAGCAAAACAGCCAACGCCGATATTCACTTACAAAAAGCGGAGAGCGCCTTTTTATTCTGGATACCCTGTATATACAGGATATTCCCCAGATCAGGGTAAGCTCACGCTTGCATCGGGAAAAAACCTTCAGCCTGAAAAATGTGAACAGCGCTGTGGAAAAATCCGCCAATTATCTAAGAGAGGAGCTTGCAGAAATTGAGAGGCATGCGAATCTGTTTACCGAAAAACTACAGTATGTGAGGGATTTGTTCCAAAGTAATCAGGTTACACAGTTATTACAGGAAAAGCGTTTAAAACTCTTGTCACCTGAACCTCCCGCCGGTCAGACCCTGGACACTACTGAGTGGCGTATAAGGAGCGCCGGTACAAACGGCAGCGACGGCGGCTGGATATTCAATTTTGGGGTCCGTTTTCAGAATAACCGTTTTTTTATAGAAGAGCAGAGCTATGAGGAGTGGAGCGATTTTAAAGCAGACTTGCTTGAGCGCATACAACAGATCGATGCTCGCACGCCACAGCAGAGAGATGTTGCCAGGATGCTTAAAGAGCTTTCTTCACTGTCCAAGGACGAGGCCTTTCAAGCATTTTTGACGGAAAATAATTTAGAGATGAGGTCGGAGCCCCGCGAGGACGGCGATTATTACTATTTTGATCTCTTTCATGAAGACTCACGGCATTACGGTGCATTTGCCGTTCTAAAAAAACATGGAAAAATCTACTTAACCGACAGTGAAGACTTAGTCATCTCTGAACTTAAAACAATTTCCTCGGATAACCGTATTTCAAGTCAGGCTGGGAAGGACTTGTTCCCCACCGAGGCGAATCAGAATACTGCAATTCAGGAGTTGCCCGAGGCATCTTCAATTTCTATGGCCGGCAACAGTAAAGAAACATTGATATTGCTTTGCGGAACCCATGAGAAAAATGCCGATACCATGATGATTGCACGATTATCTAAGGATACCGGAATCCGCCTGCTGAGCATCCCCCGGGATATCTATTACAAGCAGCGAAGGGTGAGCGATTATTACCGTTTATACGGTATTCAGAAGCTGCGTTCGGTAGTGGAAGAGCTTACCGGGATAGAGTTTGACGGACATATAACGGTTGATATGTACGCTTTTATCGATGTGGTTAATATCCTAGACGGGATAAACGTGTATCTTGATAAAGCGCTGATTGACCCGACCTATAGAATACGGGAGCACGGAGAATGGAAAACCCTGTATTTTAAAGCAGGAGAGCACCATCTAACGGGAATCGAAGCCCTGCGGATAGCCCGGTCACGCCACACCTCGGATGATTTCGACCGAGCGTATCGACAACAGTTGGTCATAAAAGCCCTTTTTAAAAAGCTGAACAGCCTGCATGCGGGAAATCTGCAGGAGGTATATAACTTGTTCAAGGTGCTGTCCGAATACGTGGATACTGACTTTTCAGCTTACGATTTAGCCCAGTTCTTTCTAAAGTATCATAACGCCGATCTGGAGCCGCGGAAAAGCATTTCTACCGATAATATTCTCTATACTACCTACAGCAACTACTATCTCTCCGGCTTGACTGAAGAGGAAGTTGACGACGATTTTAATAAGGGTGCCTGGATTTTACTACCGAAAGACAATGAGTGGGAGCTTATCCCCCGATTTGTGTACCAGCAGCTTTACACCGATTAATTGACAGGAGCTTTGCTAAATGTCCAAGAAATATTGGCTTGAAATATACGGATGCCAAATGAATTTTGCCGAAGGCTATGCCCTGGAAAACAGCCTAAAACAGCAGGGGTGGGAACAGGCCGATGTGCCGGAAAAGGCGGACGCGGTTATTCTGCATACCTGCTCGGTTCGTCAGACTGCGGAAAACCGCATCTGGGGAAGAATCGGTTTTTTTAAACATCTGAAACAGAGAAATCCTGCTAAGCTGGTGGTGATGGGCTGCATGGCAGAACGCTTAAAGGTGGAACTACGTAAGAAGGAACCGGCAATTGATCTGGTAGTCGGAAACTTTGAGAAAGAGCAGCTGCCGGATTTAATTGAAGGCCTGAACAGAAACCACCAGCCCGGTATAACACAAACTCCACATATTGCGTCCACAGCTCTAAGCCCCGGAAAAGAAGAGTATGAAAGCCCGGAGGAAAAGCCGTTTCATTTTCAAGATTCCCATCAAAGGGAGAGAGATTTCCATGCATTTGTACCGATAATGCACGGCTGCGATAATTTTTGTACCTACTGCATCGTGCCCCATGTCCGCGGACGCGAGGTATCACGTTCGCCCCAAAATATTCGCCGCGAGCTGCAGGGCTTAGAGGCAAATGGAGTCAAAGAAATAACCCTGCTAGGCCAGAATGTAAACTCTTACTCCTATGGCAGGGACGCTACAGATTCCGTCACCCGGCAGTATAAGTTTCCCGATATTCTGAAGGAAATAGTAGATCAGCTTGATCACATCGAGTGGGTCAGATTTCTGACCTCCCACCCAAAGGATATTCCCCAGCAACTCATCGCAATGATCGCCTCTGAACCGCGGTTGTGCTCACATATACACTTGCCGGTACAGCATGGTTCAAGTTCAGTCTTGAAGAGAATGAACCGAAAATATACAAGAGACGATTATTTGCAGTTGGTCACCCAGATACGTAGCAGTATTGACGAACCGGCTCTTACAACTGATATTATGATTGGATTTCCGGGAGAAACGGAGGCTGATTTTCAGGCTACCCTCGATTTAATGCAGGAGGTTGAGTTTGACGATGCTTTTATGTACTACTTCAATCCTCGCTCAGGAACTCCGGCAGCCGAGTTCGAAGGTCAAATTGACCATCAAACTAAGCTTAACCGCTTGTCGGAAATAATTGCCCTGCAAAAAGAGATAAGCCGAAAGAGAAGAGTGAAGCGCGTGGGTAAGGAAGAACGGGTGTTGGTTGAATCACCCTCCAAAAAGAATCCCAGGGAACTTCTGGCTAGAACGGAAAGGGATCATAGGGTCGTCTTTCCAGGGGATTCCTCTCTCATCGGCCAATTCGTCAAAGTGCGAATCGACTCGATGATTGGGAATACTCTTAAAGGCATTTATACAGGCTGAGGCTTATGAATAGATATGTACTTCTGCTTTTTATAACAAGCATACTCGTGTTCAGCAACGGGATAATTTTTTCCCGGGAGCAGCCCGAACTTTCGGATCTAGTGGGGACAGCGGAGTTTTTTCCAAACCTGCAGGCGGAGTATAGTTCAGCGGCTTCTCCTCAGGAGGCGCTTGAACTTATCCGTAAGTTCTTACCTACAGTCGATCAAAACGAGCATCGCCATAAGCTGCTGCTGGATATGGCCAAAATAGAGGAACAGATAGGCAGACTGCAGGATGCACAGCTGCACTATCAGTCGGCCGCTTTTGCTCCTAGTGGGAAACGTGATTTTCGCGCCCTGTACCTCTCAGCCTTGCTCTTGATCGAGTTTGCAGACTTTGAACAGGCTTTCCTTCAATGCCGTCATATAGTCCGGGAAAGTACGGATACAGAACTGGCTCACATGGCTCGCATGCAGGAAGCTCGTATACTTCAGCACCAAGATCGTGAGGCGGAAGCAGCCACGATTCTTCACTCTCTCTACGAGATCCGTGGTCAACTGCCGGCAGAAGTGCTCTACGGTATGTATGTACTTTATGCATCTCAACCTGAGATGTCCGATACAAAGATAAAAAGCATTACCCAGCAGTTAAAATCGCGCTTTCCCGATTCTCCCGAATATGGCCTTTTGCAGGAGCAGGTTAAACGAAAACCAACCGCCGAGATTGCCCTGGGGATGCTGAGTGTTCCAGATTCTCTTCAGACCCACGATGATGCGGTATCGGACACACTGATTCAGTCTACAGAAAAATCTTCTTCAAGTGACGCTTCAGATGGGGAGGGCAAAGCCGGCGAAAATAAGCAGAATCAGAAGAGTCACGCTATTCAGACAGGCTCTTTCAGAGACGCGGAAAACGCCCACTACATGCAGCGGGAACTGGAGAAGCAAGGTTTTACCGCAATGGTGGTTCAAGCCGATGTGAACGGCTCAACTTTTTACCGGGTGTTGGTCCCGATTGCATATGGTGAAACGGAAGAGGAGATAGTACTTCAGTTAAAAGAGAAGAGTTTTGAGGGGTATCCGGTCTACTGATCTTCTATTTTCTCAACTTGTTCATACCGAAGAGGCTGTTTTGAAGTAGGGACAAAACCGTTTACTCCGATTTTTCCAGGCACCAGGACGATACGCCGGATAATTTCGTTGCTCTTTTGCTCTTCAAAATAATCGAATGAATAGCACAGTCGTTCAACTACAATGCCCTGGGAGTTCAAAATCTTCAGTTCCAGCACGTCACTACCCATCGAATAGACGGAAAAGCCTCCGCTATGCTGCACTCCATTGCGCTCGAGGGTAAAATAGGGTGGTTCAAAAGTAAGTTTATCGCCTACATCACTTTCATAGACACCCGTGAGCCTGGGAAGATGTGCATTTCCTTCGTCACCAAAGGAGAGGTCCGTGCTGAGAAAGGTGCTCTGCAGGGAGTCTCCAATTTTCTGGTACATCCCCGACCATGATGTATTGCTGTCGCGCTGTCCATTATGGGAGTTTATGTCGTAAATCTGTAATCGGACATTGTTAAGATCTTCAATATAAGCAGATATATAGATCCGCATAAAGGGTACAATCTCATTCTCCCCTCTGATTGCTAGGCTATTGGCCAAAAACCTTTGAGAGCTGGTCCAGGTGTACACTTCCTGTGCATTTCCGCTGTACAGGGTAATAGTCTTCTCGATAGGGTTAAAATGAATCAGTGATCTTTGGCTGTGGGGTGTGTTCCGGCCTGTGTTTTTGGTGTATAACCACGGGCCGCTCAAAAAATCTTCAAACGTCTCACTCCCGCTCTCAAACAGCTCTTTCAGTCGGCGGTCTTCAACCTCCTGGCCGGAGACCTTTTTCTCGAGCACCTGCTCGTAGCTGCGAGAATCATTTCGCCAAATATACGTTTTTTTTATTATATCACTCAGGCGGTCGGATTCAGTGTCCGTGCTGCTGGTGACAACGGGAAAACTGCTTCCGTTAGCAAGACCGTTTTGGTATGACTGACTACGCTTTTCCTGCTGTATTTCGATGGTCCCATCCACTTCAAGTGAAAGTATCCGGTCGAAATAGAGTCCATACTCCTCGGGAGATGTGGTGCGACGAAAAATATCCATAGTCTGCAGTCCACCGTTATTGAGGCCGCTGCACACAATTTCAAGGTTGTGATCGCCGGTGGTATCGATAACAGTAACCTGTAGACCCTTACGGCGTTGTGTGACCGTATCCGACCTCCAGGTAATAGAATATTTATCACGAATGGCATCATAATCTGCTACTAAGAGGAAGATGTTATTCTTTTCCGACTCTGTATCCTGGGCTACCAGCACCTGCTCCTCATAGCGGTCCAAGTCAAGATTTACATCTACAAGCTGCACCAATTGATATCCCGGCGGAAGCTGAACCCGGGGAAATTGCCGATTTTCCTCCTGATAGTCATCGCCGGGGGGGCTTGTAGTGCCTGCTTCCTGGACTTGCTCGGTATCCAAGTTGACCTTCTTTGGCTCCTGGAGATAGGGGGAATTATCCTTGGACAAATTGGGATCGCAGGCTGTCAATAAAATTACTGCAACCAATATAACTGGAAAGAGATGTATTTTCATATTTCGGTATATCTTCATACTTCTATTGGACTTCCGGAAAGTAAGGTGATAACTTATCTAACACTTTTTGTTTTATTGTTTCAAGGGGCCAGATGCTCTTAAAACCCGCAGCTGTTTTGTGTCCGCCACCACCGTAGGTCTGGGCAATTTCAGCCACATTTATATTGCCCTTAGAGCGCAGTGAACATCGCAGAATCCCGGCTTCATTTTCTTTAAAAAACAACGAAACCCTTATCGTTTCACTCTTGAGGGGGACATTTATCAGTGCATCAGCCTCCTCGTAGATAGCGCCGCACTCGGCAATCATTTCTTTGGTCATGGTCTGTGCAGCCACATGCTGATCATAGAATAGTTCCAAGGTAGAAAGCACTTTTGACTGCAAACGCAACGCTGATACTGAATTGCTCTCATATATCTTTTGATATATCTTATTCGGATTCACGCCAACCTTGCTCAAAGTGTAGGCGATCATAAAGGTACGAGGGCTTGTTTTTGGATAAATAAAGGAGCCGGTATCATACACGATACCCGTAAACAACGCCTCGGCTATCGGGAGAGTCAGTTCAATACCCAAATTTTCAAACAGTTCGAATAGAATTTCGCAGGTTGATGAAGCGGATTCTTCAATATGATTTACCTCGACGATATCCTCTTCCGACTCATGATGATCAACGATAAAGTAGGCTTTTACTTTGGGCAAAACCAGTTCTGCTACCAATCCAATGTTGTGCAAATCGTTTGTATCAAGAATAAGCAGCACGTAATCGGCTATGTCTTCAGGAAGCTGAGATTCTTCTTTTAAAGTGACAATTGTATCGGCACAGCCTAGAAAAGAATATTTTTGTGCGATGGGATCGCTGTTATACAGTAAAACCTTTTTGCCTAAAGTTTTAAGCGCTAGAAACAAGGCACATTCGCTGCCGACTGCATCTCCATCGGGAGTTTCATGGACTGTGAGAATAAATTTTTTATTATTTTCGAGAAAATGAGTCAGACCATCGAAGCCTGCCATAGCACCTCTCTCAGTTACGCTGGTTCCACGCGTTCGTAATTTCAGCTGCTAAACGACGCGCTTTTTCTTCAACTGTAATACCAAGAATTGAAATTTGCCAACCATTCATTGGAATTTCTTTTTTTGGCTGCAACAGATGATGCTCCAGATCGTAAGTTTTACCTGGGTAAGGACTGCCGGGAGGACCTTCGTGGTAATTATCTGAAAGCAGGAGTATATAGTGCTGCTCGGTAGGTGGTGCAGCAGAACTTTGTATGGCTTGTTCAAATGTATCCAGGGCAGAACCGATATCGGTATAGTGTCGATCCGCTTTCAAATTACGGAATTTTTCAGCAAGGGCTTCAATTGTAATATCTTGACCAATTCTCCCCTGAAATAGCTGCTGCCTGCCCCCATAGAAGCTTAGCGCATAGACAAAGTCATCAGACTGCAGTAAGTTATTACAGACAGTCTGTTCCAGGTAATGATTTACAGAGCCAATTTCCTGCTTCATCGACAGCGATTTGTCAATTAGGAGGTATACGCTCAAATTACCTGTCCGGGTATCGGCATCGACTAATTGCACCCCCATACCTAGAGCCATGGTAATGGAGACTATGGAGATAAAGAGTTTGAAGTACGTTTGCTTTTTCATCACATTTATCCTATCATGATTATACAAGTAAAAGAAGGAGAAAAAATGTATAAAAAAAAAAACGTGCTTTACATTTTGCATAACATATTGATAATCTATTACTATAGTTAGCAGTAAGCGATTTATAAGGAGAGTATAATGGGAAGCATAGATTTACCAAAAAGCCCAATGGTGTTTCATCCAACTAAACGAAGTGCAGTTGGTTCTCGAAACTCCTTGGCACAGGAAAGCAGAGATCAACAGGAAGAAGTAGATCGTCTTATGGAAGAAGAAGTTGATAAGGTAGTTAACCACGTTGCTTCGAAACTTCCCTCAGACGTGCTCGAACGCCTTGACGTAATGGGTGGCCTTAAAGAGAAGCTGTACAATTACTTCAACCAGAATTATCAAAATATGTTCAACCGGTACATAGTTACCTCAGAAGACGAGATGCTCAAGAAGGTGCGTAATTTTGTTGACCGGGAAGAGATGAAGGTAACCAGCCGATACACTCCAAAAGAGATATCCTCACTTCTGGATGAAGTCGGCGGCATGGATCGGTTTAATACCGGTGAGATAGAGAAATCTATTGTCAATATGTATGGGCATTTACAGGGCCATATTCAGCGCGGTATAAACGACCTTGAAAACCTTACTAACTCCCTGTTACGGCAGAAAACAGATGTAGGCGCATTTATTCGAGGTGAAAATGCCTACTCCGTAGTTAAATGTTCTTTCAAAGACAACATCTACAAACCGAAAACAGTCAGTGATGTAAAGCTCTCCGTAAACATTCTTGATTCTGAGCTTATCAGCCCGATCTTCCACTATCAGGCTACCGTGGAATACATTATCAAGGACCTGTTGTCGAAGCACATCATGGACGAAATCGATAAAGAGATCGAACAGGTTAAGGATGAACAGATTGAGCAGGGTAAGGAAGAGATGAATGACAGCGAGATCATCTTCGAGAAGATGCGTCGAGTTGAAAACCATACTTCCGATGAAGGTGATGATCCCGATTCCAAGCGCTATTCCATCATAAGCAAGCGCCTAATGGACCGGGTAGAAGGTCTGCGGGCCGAAATAGATCCTACAGAGTTTGATTCTCTTAACATTCGTGAAAATCTGAAGAAGATTATCGATCTTGAGAATATTCGAAATCGTGGATTCAATACGGCGATTAACAGCATTACCAGTATTCTTGATACCTCTAAAATGGGCTATCAGTACATTGAAAACCTTAAGAATGCCCGTGAGCTTCTTATTCGCGAGTACGAAGATATGAACTATCGCGAACTCCCGGATGAACGTTATCAGATCAAATTAAAGTATTTTGATAATGCACAGCTGATTGAAGAGCGTAAAGCTTACGATGTACAGGTGAAGTCCTTTGAAGTAGAAGTGCAGCACTTGTGGGATGTTCTTGAATTGGTCTATGAAGATAAAAAGATGTTCAAGCGCGTTACCGATTACAACGATCTTGCCAAGATTTACAAAAACAAAATCCGCCGCAAGATTAAAGACAAAACCGGTGATCCCCTCTATGAAGATATCGACAAAGTGTGGGATGAAATCTCATTCGTAGAACCTGCTGAAACTCAGGTCGAAAAAATGAACCGTACATATGTGTTTGATAAAGATAAAATAGGCAAAAAACTTGCCCTCATGCAGGATAAGCTTCAAACCATGTACGGATATCGTTATCCGGTTCAGCGCCGTGTAATCGAAGAACGGTTGCAGTTCCTGCAGCAGGAGTTTAACAAGTTCGATTACTTGATCAATCCCTATCATATTCAGCCGGGTCTGCTGCTTGATGTAGATATCACCTCCATCAAACGTAAAAAGGCTACCCTCGACGGAATGGCAAATGTATTGAATGAGTTTCTCCATGGAATCTCAAAAGGTTTTCAAGATGCAGCTTTCGCCTCATTCTCCCGTCGTCGATCAACAATACGCGAGGATATCGACCAGCATTTTTCAACTGATATGAATGCCGGTGAAGAAGATTCCGGCGAGACGTCCACCAAAGGGAAGGGGTATCTGGATATGCTGAACTCTTCCTCGGAGAGTGCCGGTGCATCAGGTAATGAAACAGTGGTAAAAGAAAGCGGTGGAAAGAAGAGTACCAGCAGTAAGAGCGGTACCGGTAAAACCAGCGGTAAGGGCAGCAGCTCCAGCAAAAAGCGGGGCCGCCCAAAAAAGAAAAAAGATGACGGATTAAAATCTATGTAATCTGAAATAATTTCACAGCGCCCCCTTTTGGGGGCGTTGCTATTTGATTAAAGAATCAAGAGGAAAAAGGTATGGAAGTTCAAAATCAATTCGAACACCTTTCAACCAGGAGTGGTTTTAATAAAGCCCTTGGACATTTCAGAAGCATTTCGGAGGTTATCGACCATATTGACGAAGGACGTAACCTTGCCGATTTACTGAATTACTTTTTAGATGAGAAGGAAATTCAACAGCAGCAAATTCTGCCGACTGTGTTTGCTCTTCTTCATGATAAATACGGTTATTCTTTTCACTCCCATACAATGGAAAAGAGTTTAACCGATTTTTCTTACATTCTTAAAGAACTACCGCGATGGAAAGCTGTTGATGTAGTGCTCATTTACTTCCATCCTGATCTGGGAGCTCAAGTTATTAACCCTAAGAATGAAGACCATTTCGGCTCGCTTAACGTATTAAAAGAAAATGAACTTTTTACCATTTACTGCAGCGCCGGCAATGCCCAGGATGGCGGTAAGAAAGAACAAAAGGCATTGCAAACACTAGTAAAAATGCTGAACGGTGCGAAGATAAAAACTCCCGACACGCTTCTAAAAGGAAAATTTAAAGCCAAAACTGTCGAGTTTGCCACTGAAGAAGAGGATGTTGAGGAAGAAGCTGAAGTTGAAGAAGAAGGAAACAGCAGAAGAGGGTGCCGCTCCAGAAAGTGCTGAGAAGGCCGAAACATCAGAAACCGGAAAACGCAGGATGACGCCTTTCTATTCAATTCCGGTTACTAATGAGCTCTTTCACAATGGAAATGTAGAAGCCTGGAAAAAGGTTATACAAAGTTATCAAGCAAAGCATCCCGGTCTTGATGTATATATCTATTACGATGGAGAAAGGATTCATGATATCCATTCCCTTTTCAAGTGGGGCAAAGTCAAACACGGCAGCACCATACTGGTTGCTGTAGCTGGAGAAGATATTCAAGATGTCGCCAAGCTGCAGCGTTACTTACGCCAGGGTGCCAGCCCGCAGTTTGAGGCGTTTCTCCGGTATCCTGTAAACACCATACTGAATCTATTCTAGGGGGTATTATGAATAAAGCAGTACATTTCTTTAGTCGTAATAAATATGTAAAAGAAACCAAAACTTGGGAGTTGTTCGGCATTCGCGGTAAACAGGCTATGGAGTTTGCCGCGTTAGATCTTCCAATCGTACCCGGTTTTATTCTCGATTCACAAATAGCCGCACATCTTGATAATTTTAAACTGGCAGCCGAACTTCCGGAATTGATCACACTTTTTGAACAGGAAACCGGTAAAAAGTTCAACGATCCTAAAAACCCATTGCTTCTGAAGGTGGTTATAAGCCCCAATTTAGCAATTGTTCATTACCCTACGCTCCACAACTTCGGACTTACCGATGAAACCTTGCCTGGTTTTAGCGATTATGTCGGAGAAGAGTTTAGTTATCATGAAGTTTTGTTCCTAATTCACGGATTGTTCCAAGTAGAACATAAAATTGCCGAGATTCAGGAAGATAAAAAAAATATACAACTGTATACTAACAAAATTTCAAGCCTTGAGTCGGTCCTTCACAATGAAACCTCTAGTGCAAAATTAAAGAAAACACTAGAGGATATGCGTTCCTATCTGCCGGACGACTTTTTCTCCAACGCGTATGCACAACTCGAATATTGTCTTCGCCGAATCAGTATACTGCTGAGTATAGACGAACTTGACAATGAAGACGCCGCCTTGATTGTTCAGCCCATGGTATACGGAAATTACGGCAGCGATAGTGGCAGCGGTGAATATGCAACCAGAAATCCGGTAACCGGACAGGACAAAATATTCGGCTGGTATGTTCCCGATACTTTTAATTCTGAGGAACGTAAAGGCCAGGATGTAGCCGGTTTATCACCAACATATGTAAAAGAGCTTGAGAAGACAGCCAAAACGGTAGAAGACCATTTTATGGAAATTCGATCAATCCGTTTTACCATTGAAAATAAGAAACTGTGGTTTGTCGATCAGCGTCCCCTGGTTACCAAATCTACCCAAGCCGATATACAGCTACTTCTAGATTTGCATCGGCGTAAGAAGATAACCGACAATTTCCTCATCCACGCCATCAAGCCGGATCAGCTAAATGAAATACTCCATCCGGTTATTCATCCTGAGTCTGTAAAAGAGTTCAAAGAGATTAGCGGCGGTATAGCAGGTGCCCCCGGTGCAGCTATCGGCAGGGTCTATTTTACGACCGATTCACTTCTGGATGCATATAGAAATGCTCAGCAACAGGGCGAAGACACACAAATGATCCTCTGTATGCCGGCCACCTTTGCCGACGATGTGAAGGCTATCGAAGTAGCCTCCGGAGTGCTCTCTTCCGAAGGTGGTTATTCCGCCCATGCCTCGGTAGTTGCACGGCAGTACGGAAAGGTGTCTCTGGTCCAAAAGGATCTTAAGGTTACCAACAAGAGTGCCAAAATTGGCCAACACACGCTGAAAGAGGGTGATCTGATTACCCTGCAGGTACCCCATTACGGTGAGCCCCATATATATCTGGGTCAGGCTGAACTTATTGAACCGGATCCAAAGGATTCAGGTTTATTAGATTTTGTGCATTTGATAAAAAAACATGTAAAAGACTTCCATGTGCGGGTAAACGCGGATACCGGCAAAGATTCTCAGCTAGCGGTAGCTTTCGGAGCCGAAGGTATCGGCCTCTGTCGTACCGAACATATGTTCTTTAAAGAAGAACGAATAAATGTATTCAGACAGATGATCCTCTCTGAGAATGAAACCGATCGTCGAAAGGTTCTTAATAAACTTAAAAAGATGCAGAAAGACGACTTCTACAGTATCTTCAAAGCCATGAACGGAAAAGAAGTTACCATACGCCTGCTTGATGCTCCTCTGCACGAATTCCTCCCTCATAACAAAGCTCAAACCAAGGCTTTTGTAAACTACATGCACACCGAAGCGGGCAACACAAAAATTACGGAAAAACAGGTAAATGATATATCGGAAAGTCTGCAAGAGTTTAATCCGATGCTGGGCCATCGCGGATGCCGAATTGCGGTTTCTTATCCTGAAATTTACGAGATGCAGGTTGAGGCTGTCTTTGAAGCTGCCTTTAAGGCTCGCAAGGATGGGGTAAAGGTATATCCGGAAATAATGATCCCTCTGATCATGAACTCCGATGAGCTAAAACTTATTATCTTCGGTAAAAAAATTGAAGGAAAGAACTACCGCGGTTTAAGCGATATTGAAGAGGAGGTCCGTAAGAAGCTGAAAGAGAAATCCGAAATGGAACACCATTTCGGTACCATGATCGAGCTGCCCGTGGCAGCCCTGGCGGCCGGCGACATCGCCCGCTACGCGGATTTTTTCTCCTTCGGGACTAATGACCTCACTCAAACCACTATCGGCCTCTCACGGGACGATTATACCTCTTTCATGCCCGATTATACGCTGTTTGACATCATTCCAGGTAATCCCTTCAAAGAATTGGATCCTTATGTAAAAGAATTAATCAGCACTGCAGTAAGGCGAGGGAAAATGACACGGCCCGGCTTATCAACCGGTCTTTGCGGAGAACACGGCGCAATACCGCAAAACATTCGCTTCTGCATCGATGCCGGCTTGGACTACGTTTCATGTTCGGTATATTCGGTGCCGATTGCGTTGCTGGCGGTTGCCCAGGAAGTTGTGCCTGAAGCAAAAAAGTAGTGTCGCTTTTTAGATGCCTTGTATAGAAGAAATTTAGAAGGAGCTGTCCGAGAAGTATCTCAGACAGCTCCGTTTTTTTAAAATATTATTAAAATAATTCCGACGGTTCGGCCAGCGCAGGCCTTTACATTGATGGGTTTACCACACTCCGAACTTTTTAATACCTGTAATAACCAGTTCAGCTGCCTTGCGGGCATCCGTACGGGGAATTTGGGCCTCTTTGTTGAGTGTTTCTTGGAAGAAGAAATTTAATGTATCCAACACCTCTTCGGTTTTGTAGAAAATCAAAGAAAAATTGACTCCGGTTGGTCGAAGGATAGTAAAGGAGGAATACGAAATAATCGGTTCTTTACTTACCATTACCCGGGTTTGATTTTTCGCGCTAAAAGTATCTACTTCGGAAAAACGATGTGGAATCTTCAGTCCGCGATCACGTCGAAACGGTTCGATATACTTTTGCGGGAAGCTTGCCGGCTCGACAAGGACAAACAGTTTACTCCCGTCGGTTTCAAAGGTGAGCCCTTCATCACTTGCATAGAGGTTTTTTACATTGTCATAGGACACTACTTCATAAATAGCATAGGCCGAGGTTTCTTTAAAAAAAGAGGAAACAATATACCCTCCCTCTTCTTTGGGTAATTTGCCTTGTGAGTATGCCTGAAACAGATCGAGTGCTTTTGGTGCCATTATCCGCTCCTTTCTTATAGTTTCGC
The DNA here is from genome assembly GCA_034520965.1 of Spirochaetia bacterium. Lineage (GTDB taxonomy): Bacteria > Spirochaetota > Spirochaetia > DSM-16054 > Sediminispirochaetaceae > DSBN01. Next base: position 106,311 of record JAXHMY010000002.1, read on the forward strand.
ATGCCGCTTCGCGGCAACCGAAACAGCGAAAATAGCCGTATCCGGCTATTTTCTTATATTACACAGTATAGTATCAATAATTTAGAAGTCAATCCAGTAATTTTTTTTCTTGCCAGCAATTCGCAATTTGAAAATTTTGGAAAATTTCAAATTGCGAATGCTTACATTTTGTTTAAGATAAGTAGTTTATCTTAAATATTTTATGGGAATTCTCATTTTGGAATCTTATGACTTCCAAAATGAGAATTCCTGTTTTCTTGCAGTTCAGCGCGTTTAGACCGGGCGTTTAAACGGTTGCAGATTTTAAGTTTTCAGCCCGCTCGTAAAAACGCTGTGCAAATTGCTCCATGCCCCGCTGTCGATAAATTTCCGCCACATTGTAATAGGCTCTCCAGTCCGTCGGTTCTACTTCCTGGGCGGAACGAAATGCCTCTAAGGCGGCGGAAGAATTACCCGCTTTGTACTGCATAACCCCATAAATGAGATACAAGTTAAGCGAAGGTGAGGGGAGATATGCAATGGCAGCCGACAATAGCTGCAGCGCATGGGTTTTCCGCCCGGTTTTCGACAAACAAAATATGAGAGGGCGTAGGTATTCCTCTTTTTCGGGCTCCTGCTGCAAGAGTCCCCGATATATCACGGCCGCCTGGTTGTAATCCTTAATCTTTCGATAACAAATTGCCCGGATACGGTTTAGATACCGCGAATCCTGTACATAGGGAAGGACAGCTTCTATCTGCTTTAAGGCGGACTGATATTTTTCATCGGCATATAAGTGTTGAATATAGGCGGTTCTGATTTCTATGTCGTGGGGTTCAAGTTTGAGATAATTTTTACAGAGGCGGCCGAGGTCGGGCAGCTTAACCTCATCGCGCAGTTCAATAATTCCTCGGTATGCTTCTGTATTCTCAGACGAAAGGCGTATGCCCTTCCGGTACCACTTGACGGCCTGTTCCGGTTGGTCATCGTCAGCATACGTGTCGGCAACAGCTTGAATCAGCAGTAGATCGGGGCCAAACTCTTTTATCGCTCCATACAGCTCATCTAATATAGTCTGAATGTCGAGGGGTAAACGACTTCTGCACACAACCCGGTAATAACGGGCGGACTCATTGTCGGGATGATAATGAAGGATACTATCTATCTGCTGCAGCATTTTAGGGTATTCACCTATATCCCACCAGATCATGCTCAATCCAAAATGTGCATGTAAATTCGAACGATCCCGCTCAACCGCCCGGGTAAAGTGATTTATAGCCCATTCGGTGTATCCCAGCCCCCGATAGGACTCCGCCACCAGCAATCGGATTGGAATATCCCGGCTGTTTTGCTTAAGTATATATAGGCCATGATCTAGGGCTTTTTGGTAGTCCCCCCGCTGGAGATATTGAAAGGCCAGGGCATGGTCCGCCTCACTGCTCTGTACAAGTGGAGAATTGGGATGGGTGCGTGCCAACAGACTTAGCAATTCACGCCCGCGCTGCTCATTACCGGACTGGATGTTGAGAATTGCGGTTCGATACAGTATCAGCTCATCCTCGGGTGATTCAGCAAAAGCCGCCTCATAAGCCTCAACAGCCGCCTCATACTCACCGGTCTGACGGTACAACATTCCAAGATACAAATTGGTAAGAATATTCTCTTTACCCTTTTGTTTTAAAAACTCAAAAGCTTCTCCGGCATACTTGGTATCTCCAGCCCTGAAATGCTGTATTCCGCTGACTAACAGCGCATTCAAATAGCCGGAGTAGAGATTTTGATCGGTTGGATACTCCTCGACTAATCTTCCTAAGATATCAGAGGCCTCGTCCGGCTTGTGTAGTTTTAGCAGGGTATAGGCCAGTAGCATTGCAGGCTGGAAAAATCCGGGTTTGAGACAAAGGCACTTTCTAAAATGTACAGCCGCGGAGGAATGGATATTCATCGCTAAAAATGATCTTCCCAAGAAAAAATGACCCGCCGCCGAGTCCGAGCGTCGATTGACAAAAGTGCGCAGTGCATCTATGGCCCGAGAGTATTCGCCTATCCCGTGAAAACTCCGTCCAAGGTAGAGAAAGGCTTCATCCATACTGTCGTCTGCGCTGATAAGATAGAGAAGCTTATTCGCCGCTTTACGGTACTCTCGTTTTCGCCCCAACTCTATAGCCTCTTGGAGCAATTGGCTGGTTTCAGAGGTGTTCATACCTGTATGCTACTGTGTGAAGAACTATTTTTCCACCTTTTTTAGCCGTCAAATTGACAAATATTGATCTTTCTGTAAACATAGACGGGTCTGGAGGCAAAAAATGAAGGTAGTAGTAATAGGGGCCCAATGGGGCGATGAAGGAAAGGGTAAGATAGTTGATTTTCTGGCGGAACAATCAGATTTGGTGGTTCGTTTCTCCGGCGGCGCAAACGCAGGCCACACGGTAGTACTCCGTGATAAAACCTACAAACTGCATTTAGTTCCCTCTGGTGTAGTCTACGAGGATAAGCTGGTTGTATTGGGTTCAGGTATGGTCATTGATCCGGAAAGCCTGTTCAATGAACTAGCTACCCTTGAGGAGCAGGGCATCAACTGGCAGGGAAGGGTATTTATATCCGACCGGGCCCACGTGGTTCTACCTGAATATAAAGAAACCGATAAGCAGATGGACAGTAAGCGCAGAAATCCAATTGGAACTACCGGCCGTGGAATCGGAGTTGCCTACGCACAGAAGGCGAACCGTGACGGTATTCGCATTGGAGACTTAAACGATAACGAATTTCTCACAAGCCTCCGTCCGAATGAACGGGAATTCCTAGACCCGTTTATTGACCGCCTCCGAACAATGAGTATCAACCTTGCGGAGTTCATGCAGAATTACAGTAATGAAAAAGTACTCTATGAAGGGGCTCAAGGGGTTCTTCTTGATATTGACGTGGGCAGTTATCCCTATGTGTCCTCCGGCTGTTCGGCTGCCGCTGGGGCCTGTGTCGGTGGTGCTATTGGACCACGCAGTATTGACCAAGTTCTTGCAGTATTTAAAGCATACAGTACAAGAGTAGGGAATGGACCATTTCCCTCAGAATTTACCCATGAGCGGGACGGTGACCTGGGAGATACCATCCGTGAAATTGGGCATGAATATGGAGTTACAACCGGAAGACCTCGCAGATGCGGGTATTTAGATTTAGTAGCAATGCGTTATGCCTGTCAGACAAACTCTATTGATTCACTAGTACTTACACATCCGGACGTATACGATACCTTCGATGAAGTTTCCGTGTGTGTCGCCTACAAAATCGATGGGCAGGAAACAACATCCTTCCCCTCTTCGGCCAGAAAGCTGGAAAGAGCCGAACCGGTACTGAAAAAGTTTCCGGGATGGAAAAAGTCTATCACTGCAGCCACTTCTTTCGATGAGCTACCGGAAAATTGCCGAAGCTACATCAACTTTATCGAAGAATACACAGGCACGGCAGTCGGAATAGTATCGGTGGGTCCCGACCGGACTCAGACTTTCATTCGAAAAAAAGTGTGGTAGCTCGAATTCAGAAACATTACCCAATTTAGGACGCCCTGTAAAATTTTACAGGGCGTCCAGTGCGTATAAAGGAAACTCTTATGTCGGAACAAATTCAACATTAAAATCGGAAAATTGCCTGTTCAGTTCCTCTTTTATTAGTCGATAGAGGGTGTTCTCAATTGCCATTGATATCCCCACGCAGGTCATACAAGCAGGCCGATGAGAGCTAAACTTAGTAAACACATAAATTGTAGACCCCTCCTCGCTGTACCGAAATTTCTCAATAACTCCTAGATCACCAATCGGAAGATTACTTTCCGGGTCTTTTACATTCTCTAACACCGCATCAAGCTTGTTTTTAACTTTCTGGTCCATATCTACTTTTGTGTTGATTCCGACTTCGTGTTGAGACCTATAATTTTATACAAGCCGCAGAAACTCATTGCACCCGTTGCCAGCAACACCACCGCCGCGATTCCTAATATAACCGCCAGACTACCTTCAACAGTACCAGTTAAAACCAAAGCTAAAAACACAATTGAAATTACGTACCTTACAATTTTATCAACCTTGCCTACATTCTTGTTCATTTTGAACTCCTTATAAAAATACTACTATATAGATAATATATAAACAGAATGTCACAAATACAACAAAAAAAGCTGGATCGCGGTAGTAGCAATCCAGCTTTAATCTATGTAAACCCACAAATGGATAAGGAGAAACTCCTTATGCCGCCGGGCGGGTAGACGAGTTTTTCATCACGGAGTTTATACCGCTCTCAAGAAACAGCCGTTCATACTGCTGTTTTGCAAGAATCAGATATGACCATGTTACAGCAAAGGCAGAAATAATAATTCCCGCTAGAAGTACGTGTATATTCAACTGTAATTGAACTGCAAGACCGCTGAGAAAGATTCCACTAAATAATAGTGTTAGTGCATATTTCATAAGATCCCCCTTAAAAATATCTTTATATCGATAATAATTTAACGTTTTATCACAATAGTGTCAAGGCTTTCTTATGATTTTTAGAACTTAATGCTGATTTTTTTCAGTAGCCGACTTGATAAAAGCTTCAACTTCACCGGCGTTAGTCATGCCTGAACGTGCTCCCATAACTATTGTGTTAAGCGCACCGCAGGCATTTGCAAATTGAGCGATTCTACGCAGAGGCCACTGCTTTATCAAGCCATACAGCATGCCGGCGTGAAAGGCATCACCGGATCCGGTACCGTCTACGGGGGTAATCGTAAAGGCCGGACTCTGAAAACTCTCTTCGGCGGAGGCCACAAAACAGCCCTCACTGCCGTGCAGATCAGGGCGACAACTTCGTTCCCGTATCGCTGCTGCAGGGTTTCGGCCATTTTAAGCGGATCAGCTGTGTCTGCCAGCTGTTCCGCAGCGCCAATACAGGGGATAAAGTAATCGCAAAGTCGAATTAGCTCATCGAGCTCTTCGGCACTGCAGAGGCCCAGTTCATTGATCAAATCGTGTGAGGGTATATCTAAATCGAAGCTGACCTTTACCCCATTTCTCTTGGCAATAATTGCCGCCTCAATTGAGGGAGCCAATTTCATCTCTGAGCCTTCCAAATGCAGTACACGCGCAGAGGATATGTAATTCTGACAGCTGCGTATATATTCGATGGTAATCGTATCGAGCACATTTGGAAAAAGGTGATTGTCCGTTCCCCCTCTTTATCAACCACAATCCATGTCCACGGAGAATGCGTTCCGGCTTCTACTGTACAGGCCGACATATCAATACCGTCTTCCCGGCTATATTGTTGCAGCAATGAACCGAAGTTATCATCACCAATTTTGCCGATAAAGCCGGTTTTTAATCCTAATCGAGCCAGGCCGGTAAGGGTATTTCCCATAACGCCGCCGGGATAAAGCTCATACTTCTCTGGTGGACACACAACCTTGGCATCGGCAGTGGGTATCCGATACAGTTGTATAACTTGATCAATTGCATTTACTCCGAAACCTACTATATCTAACATAAAACAAAGTATAGCTTGCACATCGAAAATGGGCAAATTATTTTTTTTGCGGCTCAAGCAGTGCTCAAGCAGTGCTAAACTGCATAAACACCGGAAACCTTCCTGGAAATCTTCCCAAAAACCATCAGCCGGGAAAGCGCAGCAGCCAGGTACGGTGAATCTTTTTATTTCTTGAAAAATCCTGGGGGAGGGTTTCCAGGCTTATTTCCTTGATGTCAAACAAATCATACAGGGCTGGGTCCAGCTGAAAGCGACGATAATTGTTTGAAAATATTATTTCTCCTGAAGGTTTCAAATGTTCCGCTGCAAGAGTAAGCACGCGCACATGGTCTCTTTGAACATCGAATACATTCTCATCGCTTTTACGGTTGGAAAAGGTGGGAGGATCTACAAAAATAAGGTCGTAAGTCTCGAAATCGGATGAGAGAAACTCAAAAACATCCCGTCGAACAAACAAATGCGAATCCGAAGTATAGCGGTTCAAAGCGAAGTTCTTTTTTCCCCACTCCAGATAAGTATTACTGGTATCAACTGAGACGGTTTTTACTGCCCCGCCATCCGCAGCGTACACACTGGCAGTGCAGGTATAAGCAAACAGATTTAGAAATTTTGATTGATCAGATTTTTTCCGTATAATTGACCTAGTAATGCGATGGTCAAGAAACAGGCCTGTATCCAGGTAATCAGCAAAATTGACATAAAACTTAAGCCCCCCTTCTTTCACTATAAAAAACTCGTGCTCAGCGCCCATCTTTGAATATTGGGAAGAGCCCTTCTGACGTTTTCGCTGCTTCAGAAAGATACTGTTTTCATCAATTTCAAAACATTGAGGAATAGCTGCAAGGAGCTCTTGTAAACGCTGTTCGGCGGCCTCCGGTTCAATCTCTTTGGGAGGAGCGTATTCCTGAACTACCGCGTAACGATCTTCATATACATCCACAGCAGCCGCATATTGAGGTATATCCGCATCGTATATCCGATAAGAGCTCACAGCGTTCTTCTTTAGATACTTTTTTAAGAGGCGCTTGTTCTTTAATATGCGATTTACAAGCATATTTACACCGGAGGTCTGATCATCATCTTGAACGGAAGGTGTACCTTTGGTGAAAGTAGAGCCACCGGCAGCATCCTCGGGCGGAACAAATGAATTAGCTGTATCAAGGGTAATTCTTACCAATACAATTTTCAGGTTTCCATTGTAAATTGTATTAATTCTATCGGCGCGTAGGCCTAACTGCTTGGCCGCAGCCTTATCGGGGGCCAAAATCGCGGCGGTATAGTTGGGAAAATGTTCTTTTATCCATTTACCAAACTGCGAATAAAGGAGATCTACCTCCTCACGTTTTTGCAGACGCACCCCGTAGGGAGGGTTGGCAACCATCAGCCCCGGTGCGGCCGCTTGCAGGGGAACTTCCAAATGCTCGAAGGGCTGGGTTTTTAACTGAATTTTATCCGAGAGGCCGGCCCGCTTTATGTTTTCAGCAGCTGCATCTACAGCCTTCCGGCTTTTGTCGGATCCATAAATAGGAGGTATCTGTGAAAGTCCCTTCGCTCTGGCTGTTTCAGCCTCAGAGTGCACAGCATTCCAGGTTTCGGTTTCATGGTCTTTCCATGCCTCAAAGCCGAAGCGCCTTCGCAGCAATCCGGGGGCAATATTTCCGGCTATCAGTGCAGCTTCGATCGGCAGGGTTCCGGACCCGCACATGGGGTCAATCAACGCCCCTCCCTGAGCTGCAATCTCCGGCCAGCCGGCTTTGAGAAGTATGCCCGCTGCGCTCGTCTCTCTCAGTGGAGCCTTGGTGCCGCTTAAGCGGTAGCCGCGTCTATGCAGGCTGTCACCGGACAAATCTAAGTATACCGTAGCACTCTGTTTTTCCGTATGCAGATGAAAACGCATATCCGGATTTTCGGTATCCACATTAGGCCGCTCGCCGAAGCTCTTCCTAAAGGAGTCTACAACCGCATCTTTTACCTTGAGTGCTGCATAATTGGCATTCTTTACCCTCGATTTAGATACATTCGCATCGATAGCAAAGGTTGATGAAATCGAAAAGAGATCTTTCCAGTTAACTTCAGCTGCACCGGTGTAAATATCATCTTCCTGGGTAAACTCAAATTCATGTAATTTCAGGAGCACCCGAGAAGCAACTCTGGACCACAGGCAGAGTTGATAGGCGGTACGCAGCTCACCCCTAGCGCGGCAGCCGGCCACGGTTTGTTTTATATCGGATGCACCCAGTACTTCCAGCTCGTCCTTCAAAAGTGGCTCGAGATAGCGGGTGCAGGTAATAAAGAGCGTATACATGTTTCTCACCTAATCATTTATCAGTTGGACATCAGGGGGCAGATTGTAAATTACATCCTTCCGTTCTATAACAATCCGACTTTTTTTCTGCAGTTCCGCGTCTGCTTTAATACTAGCTAAAAGTTCAAGGGTAGGGTTTATAGCTATCGGTCGCCCAACTCTCCGCAGCATCGATAAATCTCCATTCGTATCCCCATACGCATAACTTTCAGTCAAATCGATATTGTAATCTTGCTCCAGCTGATGTATAGCTTTATTTTTACTCTCAGAATCCCACATGGGAACTACCTCTCCAGTAAAGCGCCCCTGCTGGTCCAGAAGGTATTCAGCACCCCGGTATGCATCTATTCCGAACTTTTCGGCCATTTTTGATACTAAAAAGGTTGGGCTGCCTGAAATAAAAAGTACCTTATGCAGATTATCCTGGTGCCACTTAATGCGGTCCCGGGTAAATTTATATACAATGTCGCCATTTAATCGAATTACCTGGCTGCCGATAAACTCAAGATCACTCTTTTTGCGTCCTTTCAACGCTTCAATATAAATATCTATCAACTCCAGCATATAATCTTCGTAGTGTCTTACTCGCTTACGCCACTCTTTATAGGTGTATTTTACATTCGAATGCCATAAGCGCGGATCGATTACTTCATATTTTACCAGTTTTTTAAAATGTTCTATCATTAACGAATTACGATGCAAAGTACCGTCAATGTCAAAAAATGCACCAATGTTCAATTTAATTCCTCACAGTTTGGATTAATATTGAGTATTTCACAGTTTGTTTTGATGTTCAACTCTACGGTGGATATACGCGAACTCACTTAGCAGCATTGCAGTTGCTCCCCAGATGCGCCCTTTAGAACTTTTGTAATAGGGTGCGGCTATCTTTCCACTGCTGGAATCAAATATCCCCTCTTCAGGTTTTTGTAAAAACTCTTTTAGGGGCAGGGGAAGTATCTCCTCCACCTCACTCGGCTGCGGCCGCATTTCGACTTTACCATGGGTACAGGCGACTACTGGAGTTACGGAATAGTTACTTACGGCTATAAAAAGTGGCGTCAGAACACCTAATACTTCAACTTCCTTCGGATCAATACCTATCTCCTCATGCGCTTCGCGCAGAGCAGTTTCGATTGGAAAGTTTTCGGCCCCTTCATGGGCACCACCGGGCAGCGCAATTTGTCCGCCGTGAGTACCATTTGCGCTACGCCGAATAAGGGGGAGGTAAATTTCAGATTTAGCTTGATACAGCAGAATAAGCACCGCCGCCGACCGGGAATTATGGGGTTCATTCATATACTGAGCATCAATACGGCCCTTTGGGGAAAGCTCCATATGAACCGACAGCCCCGGCAGTGATTCGGAATTTAGATACTTACACAAGGTGTCACAGTATTTCTCAAATTGCATTATCGTAAGTATTATAACTATTTCCGGCTTATGCAACAACAGGTGGATGGGAGTAGCTATTCTCATTTACATGTTGCATATATTATGAATTCCAAAATGAATTGCTGTTTATAAACGGCTCTGGTATGATAAGCCGTGGAGCATCCTGAATGGTACCGTTTAGATAATACAGCAAACCTCTATCCATCTGTTATCAGTCGCCGCAACACGACTCTGTTTCGTATTTCAATCCATTTGCACCAACCGGTCCAAGTTGACCGGCTTACTCGGGCATTACAAAAATTAGTACCTCGATTTCCCTATTATCAAGTCCACCTCCGTAAAGGTGCCTTTTGGTATACCTTGGAAGAGAACCCCCGAATACCTCTGCCCGTGATCGACAGCAAAAGCCCCTGCCGATATATGCCGATTAAGCAACGGGGTGTACTTCCATTCAGGGTGCGGGTTTTTAGCCGTACCATGGCCGTTGAGTTCAGTCATGCAATCACCGATGGGACAGGGGCACTCATCTTTACAAAATCACTTTTGGCCGCGTACCGTCTAATTGATTTAGCCCCCGATTCGTCAGAATATAAAGCTCTGTACAGGGAATTTTCGGAGGATCCGGAGATATTTCTATTCGATCAGCCCCCCAAAGCAGAAGAGTTTAAAGACGCATTTCTAAGCCACTTCGATCCGACCATACCAACGCCGGATCAAGAAAAAAAAGTGTTTCATCTGCCGGGGCGTAAACTTCCGATAGGCCAATATCGGGTAATTACAGGAGACATGCCTCTTAAGGAGGTTCGCTCTTTAGCCAAGTCTCACAATGCCAGTTTAACTGAATTTTTAACGGCAGTTTATTTTGACGCGCTGCAGCAAATTCAGGAAATAGTGAAAGCAGATAAGGTGCGGGGTAGGTGGAATCCGGTTTCTGTAATGGTCCCGGTTAATCTTCGAAATATTTTGTTTAGTCGCAGTATGAGAAACTTTTTTCTCATATTGAACCCGCTGTTGGATACCCGCTTAGGCCATTATGATTTGGATGAAATAATTCACAAGGTCCACCACTTTATGCAGACCCAGCTTGATCATCGACACCTGAAACAGCAGATTAGCCGCAACGTAAAGGGAGTGGTTAACCCTCTTCTGAGAATCTCCCCCTTGCTGTTAAAGAATATCGGTCTAAAAATGATATATCGGGACTTTGGTGAAAACCGCTTCACCGGAAGCCTTTCCAACCTCGGAATGGCCGTTTTTCCACCTTCTCTGGAGGAGATTGTGAGAACCTTGGAGTTTGTTCCGCCCCCCAGCACAGTTTTAGGGGTAAAATGTGGTGCCCTCAGTTATCGTGGTCACTTACGGCTTACCTTTGGAAGCTTACTCGAGGAGACTGCTTTAGAGCGGCTTGTGTTTTCAAAATTAAGAAGTTACGGCATACCAATACATATATCCGGTAACTGGAAAGGAGAGGAATAGTGCCATATTGCCCATACTGCGGTGTTGAAGTTGATCAGGATACCAGCAATTGTCCACTTTGCGACGGAAACATCCCCAAGGAAGGCCCTCCGCCGCTTTTAAAAGGAGACTATCCGCGCAAGGAACATCAGCTCTATTATAAGCGGCGATCCTTTACTTCCGAAGAGCGAAGAACTGTTTTGTGGTTCTTCAGCCTTCTGTTTTCTGTGCCTATGACTATCGTGCTTGTGGTTGATTTACTACGAGACTGGGCAATCAGCTGGTCTTTGTTTGCACTAGTCGGCATCATTGGTATTTGGGTCGGAATAGCCGTAGGACTGTTTATTCGCAAAGCCTGGCTGTTGATGCTGCTCTATTCAGCACTGATTTTAACTGTGAGCCTTGTCATAAATTTGTTAGCCGGAACTTTTTATCTGTTTTTAGCGTGGAATATGCCTATCATACTTATGGCAGCTGTGCTGATCACCCCTTGTGCCTTATACGCAAAATTTACCAGCCGAAAAGGCTTCAATGTTGCAGGTATGATTATGTGGGCAATTGGTCTATTTTGCATTGGAATTGACGTACTTATCGGTCTGAACTCGGAAAGTCGTCAATTTCTGCATGGATGGTCGTTGATCGTAGCAGCCGCACTAGGGCCAGTGGGGGCCCTGTTGATGTACGTACATTACCGGCTGGGTAAGACGATGTCCTTTCGGCGGTTCTTTCATGCGTAAGAAAGACATAAGAAATAATGGAGGTGAGGGGAGTCGAACCCCTGTCCTACTGGGCACCCTGTAAGCGTCTACAAGTTTAGTCCCGACTTATTGTTTCGGAGACAGTACGGAGCCGGTACAAACCAACCGTCTCCTAAGATCGACTTTAATGTCCCCAACTCCCGTCGAACATGAAGCCGGGTAAGCTCCGGTTTCTTTCAGGCATCTATTCCCTCGGAACAGCGTGAATAGAACCCGAGACTACGTTATCTACGCAGCCATTGCAAAATCTGCATTATTATTGTCTGCAGTTAAATTAATGTCCAGTTTATGGAGTTGTGGCAGCTCCACTTGCAACCTACAGCCGTGCAAGACCAGCAGTCGAATCCGGTACACCCCCGCGGCTACGTATAAAGTAACATTTTATAGCAATTAAATCAACATGCCGAGTAATTCTGCGCGCCTGGCAATGTCTGAAATGTTGTGACCTTATGTTGCTTACCTCATACGGTCGCGCATTTCCCTCTGAGCATCACGCTTTAGATCACGATCCTTTATAGAGTTGCGTTTGTCATGGGTTTGCTTTCCCTTACAAATGCCGATGAGCACTTTTACCATACCCGCCTTCAGGTACACCTTCAATGGCACCAAAGTATATCCGCGCTCATCAACCCTGCGTTGAAGACGTTTAATCTCTTGTTTATGGGCTAATAGACGCCGTTCCCGAAGGGGGTCATGGTTGTGGATATTCCCAAACTTATAGGCGGCTATATGAAAGCCGAATAAGATCAACTCGCCGTTCATCACCCGAGCGTAAGAATCGGTAAAAGAGAACTTGCCTCCCCGGATAGATTTTACTTCAGTCCCTTGTAATTCGATACCGCATTCAAGGGTATCTTCTACCGTATAGTTAAAGCGGGCCTTTCTGTTATCGGCCAGCACCTTAATTCCGCTTTTTCCACTAGTTTCAGTTTCCGACATTCTACTCTTCCTCTCCCGAATCCAGTACAATTGGTTCTAGGACAATTCGAAACCCTACAAAGGGCGAGCACCACTGGGGCGGGTGGGAGGCACGCCGCCATACCGGTACCTCAGAAGCTCGATTCACCCAGCTTCCCCCGCGTATCGACTTTTCACTTCCATCGAAACCTGGTACTGCAGCCCCATAAACTCCGTCGAGCACATCCGAGGTAAAATACCAGTTTTCGTTCCATTCCCATACATTTCCCTGCATATCAACCAGACCAATTAGACCCTCACGGCTGTAGTTTGCCGCTTGAGGAGCGTCAAATCCACTTTCCCTGACTATTGCACGGGCGCCGCTGTTTTTTCGGGCGGCAAACTCCCATTCAGTTTCGGTGGGCAAGCGCACGCTAAACCGCTCTTTTAATTCAGAGGGCAGCTTTGACTCAAGCCATTTACTGTAAGCCTTGGCTGCATACCATGATACGTGTGTTACCGGCAAGGAGGAACTCTGAGAGGTTTCAAGCGAGTTGATAGCTGCATAGCCTAAATATTGTTCATCAACCTTTCCCTGCTGAATAAGCTTATCCATGTGTTCTGCATTCCAGTCCGGCTCTTCCTGCAAGAAACGCTCGAACTGTCGCCTCGTGACCTCACCGCTGGAAATATAGTAAGGCTCCAGCCTCTCGAGGTGAGGAAACTCACTCAGTTGGGAAAAATCATATTCAGCTGAATTCATTGGAAACTCATTGTTACCCACAGCCACCTGGCCAGGAGGAGTAATTTCTATAAAAGTGTGTTCCTGCACCTGCAGGGGAACCGACTCTAATTCGCTCTGTGCATACATTTCAAGGAAGGGTATACCGTTTAAATGCTCTTTCAGGTCATCACGATCAACCTTATATTCCGGAAGGAGTTCCTCAGCCAAACTGGAGTTCTCCCGAAGGGCGGCTTCAATGTAGAGTGCAGCTAAAGTCGGTGAGGCACCCCTGCTGACCAATAGCTCCTGTGCTGATTGAATCAATCGCCTTGAGACTTCAACAGAGGTGTATTTTTTTGTGGACAAAAACCGGTACTCTGGAGAGTTCAAAGAGTGTAGTGCCGCTGCCACATCAATGAGTTGTTCAAAAGAGGCAATATTGTTTAGAAGCATGTGTGAAAAATCGTACATCCTTTCCGATATAACCTCTTCTGAGGCAAGAAACTCTGAGACCGCCTGCACTCCCCTAAAGGGATAAGGATAATGATCGTAAAAAGAACCAACCAACGACCAGTTTGCTACCTGGCCGAATCTCCAGTTGAGGTACTCCTCGGATTGTGAGATATCCATATTCACCAAGTGAGTTTCTGCACGATTAAATAAAAGTGTTCCAAATATTTTACCAGGCACTTGGAGTTCTTCATCTTGAGTCTCAAAATAGGGTTTTTCATAACGAACGCTATGTGTCCCCGCCGGGATGAAACGGGTAAACGGGGTTGAGTCTATATATACGCCATCAACAAATACAGCTACCCCTTTGGGCTGCGAAACAAACTGTATATTTGAGCCATACTTACGTATTCCGGGCAGTATAAAGATTGAGAACAAAACCGCCAACAGGAGGAAGGCATATAAAACTGTAAGGTATAGACCAGGTTGAATACCGAATATAGGCTTCAATTTCACATCAGAGACTTCTTCTAGCTCGATGTGCTTCTTTTTCTTTTTCATGATTGAAAATGTACAGTTTCGGTTCTAACTTGTCAATGTAACACATCTATGCTAATAATTGATTGGTGCTGGAGAAGGAGACTAAATGGAAAAATGGTATGAAACTGTACAGAGTTTCACTGAAAGATATCTCACACGCAGGAAACGAAAAAAAGCGTATATAAAGGCCAAGCAGAAGGCAAAAAACCCCATTATTGACTGGATTGAAGCCTTTTTATGGGCCGCAATAGTGGTACTTCTGATCAACCAATATGTAGCCCAGGCATATCAAATTCCTTCCGGCTCCATGAAAAATACCTTAAAGATACAAGATCGTATTTTTGTAAATAAAATGATCTACGGGCCGGAGCTCATACCGGGGGCACTAAAACTCCCCGGTTTTGTCTCTCCGACCCGGGATGAAGTAATTATTTTCGAAAGTCCAACCTATATATCAAAGGGCCCCCTGTTCGATACATTGCAGCGCCTGATCTATATGCTCACCTTTTCGATGGTTGATATTGACCGCGATGCAGAGGGAAATCCTAAACCCCACTTTCTTATCAAGCGCGGAGTAGGAATGGCCCAGGACAGACTCCGGTTTGAGCGGGGTAATTTAGAACTGCGCCCTCCCGGCTTTGAAGAATGGATTCCGGAGGACTCCTTTAGGAACTTAGCGGGTCTCCAAGACAGGACGCGGCGTCTCATCGAATCTTCTAGCTATGAATATATTAAGGCTTCTGCCTTTCATGATGCGTATCAGAGTGCCGGTTTGCAGCCCTCGGCGGAGTTAAGCCGACAAGCAGAACAGATGCCCCAGGTAACGGATATGTTCGCCTGGATGAAGTACCGAAACGAAATGTTGTATAAAATTTATCCGCAAGAGCGTCGGGCCGGAGCCCTATGGCGAAAGTTCGATACCGGATGGTATATTGCTGAGGGTTACATATTTCCGTTAGGAGACAACCGGGACAATTCAAGGGATGCACGTTATTTCGGCCCGGTCGCTTTAGATAATGTACTAGGAAGAGCAATGTTTATTTATTGGCCCTTAGACCGTTTTGGAACTATACACTAATATTTATATATACGGGGAGAATCATGTCTAAAAGGTCACGTGCACTACGCTACTATCGCAGCTACAAACCACAGGGTCCGTTTAAAAAGAGTGTCCGTTTCCTGCTCAAACTAATTGTTGTAGTGTTTCTGTTTCACTTACTTATTAGCACTCTATTGGTCAGTTCATATCAAGTTTCTCTTCAGAGCAACACTGATGCTTACTCCGAACAACCCGTATATGCCGGCCGTATCCTTGCCAGCCCGTTATTATACGGCCCCAGGTTAAACATACTTGATTATCGTATTCCCTTACTAAGAACCGCTAAACGGGGAGAAGTGGTAGTAAGCGAATTCGGAGGTGTACCTGAGTTATCCTGGTACGCCCACGGCCTTAACAGTATATCCAAATTTTTTACGTTCAATAATTACATTCCCTTTGATGAAAATGAGTTTTCCCATATAAGCCGCTATCAAATTATGCGGGTGGTTGGAATGCCCGGGGACGAGGTGAGGCTTGATACCTATCGAATAAAAATAAAAACAGCAAGCTCCAGCTATTTTATAGATGAACAGGAGGTTCTGCAGACTGATTATAAGTTAGTTATTCCGAATCTCCAGGATACAGGTAGTAACAATTCAGGAGATAGCCAATCCGGTGGTCTCTCTGGTTCGCAGGACACTTTGCAGCTCGCATCGGGCGAGTACCTGTTGGCACCGGATGACAGAACTCATTTTGCTCTTTCCCGTTATTGGAAACCAGCTACTATGAAAAAAATCGTAGCTAAAGCTCTTCTCGTCTATTGGCCTCAGTTCCGTTTTTTATAGCATGACCGGCGATTATCGTTATCCGGAACTCCCTATCTACGTACATATTCCCTTTTGTCGCCTCAAATGCGGCTATTGCGATTTCTATTCCCTTAGCTCAACTGATGTGCAGCTGCAGACCCAAGTGATACACAACATACTTGTGCAGCTGGAGGTGCTTCTGAATACTCTGCAGCCCAGGCGGGTTCCATCGGTTTATATCGGAGGCGGTACACCGAATTCGCTCGCCCCACAGCTGTTTCAAAAACTTATCTCCGGCATTGATGCTCTTACTATTCCATTCCGGAAAGAGAGCTCCGGTTTTAATCCAACCTTTGAATGGACGGTAGAGCTAAATCCCGAGCTAATTACATACGAACAAATATCCTTTCTAAAAGAATCAGGGGTGAACCGGCTTAGCGTGGGCGTACAGAGTTTCTCAGAGGAGGCGTTAACACTCATAGAGAGAAATGCCGGTCTGGCTGAGACTTTGGACGGCCTTGCATTAGTCACTGAACACTGGACAGATCGTTGGAATCTGGACATTATCACCGGTTTACCCCGGCAAACCGCAGCGGAGGCACAGAAGGATATTGAAACAGCTATTGGATATTCACCGACCCATATTTCTCTGTATGCGCTTACCATAGAGGAGCATACTCCATTAGAAAGGAGGATACAGGCCGGGAAGTTTTCCCCTCAATCTGCGGATGATACAGCGGAGGTTCTAAAACTGCTGTGGAGTACCCTCAAGCTGCACGGATTTACACATTACGAGGTGTCCAACTTCGCCCGTCCGAATCTGGAAAGCCGGCACAATTTATACTATTGGAGGATGAAGCCCTACGCCGGTATCGGTCCGGGGGCGGTATCAACCCTCAGAAACTCAAGGGGGCTTCCCGCTCGAGGACAAATTCCTCAAGACATAAAAAAATTTGCTCAAAGCAGCAATCCCTCTACCGAACTTGAGTGGGAAGAGCTTCTGCCGTCCCAATTTATGCTCGAATATCTGATGATGGGCCTCAGGACTATTCCCGGGATCGATGCAGCTGTGTTTCGCCGCATCTTTGGTTTAGATATTGAGAAAACTCTCTCAGAAACTATCCGGCAACAGACTGCCCTCGGGAGGCTGCGCATCCACGAGCTTAACGAGAGGACCTATGTGAGTGTAACCGAAGCAGGTATGATGCTGCTCGACCACATCCTCATTCAAGCTGCTCGTGAAATAGAAGATATTGAACCCGACCTGGAGTGGCCGATCAGCTTTTAATAAGCAGCTACTACTTAGGGCAGAACAGAAGCAGAGCGGAGCGGCGCGGCGCGGCGCGGCGCCTCAGCAGAAAAGTAGGCAATCTTGACTGTCAACGTCCATTATGATACTTTCCTAGTATTCACTCAAAGATAAAGGAGCAGCCATGTCCGGCCACAATAAATGGTCTTCCATTAAACATAAAAAGGGCGCCGCAGACGCCAAGCGTGGTAAAATCTTTTCCAAGATTATTAAAGAAATTACGGTAGCCGCCCGTGCAGGCGGGGGCGACCCGGAGACGAATCCCGCCCTTAGAACAGCAATTACGAAGGCAAAATCAGAAAATATGCCCAAGGATAATATTGAGCGGGCTCTTAAAAAGGGTACCGGTGAACTTGGTGGAGCGGACTACGTTGAACTAACCTATGAAGGCTACGGACCCGGCGGAACGGCCATACTGATTGAAGCTCTTACGGATAATAAGAACCGTACCGCCGCCGATATTCGCAGTATTTTCAGCAAACACGGGGGGAACCTCGGTGAAACCGGTTGTGTGTCCTACCTGTTCCAGCGTAAAGGAATTATCACTTTTGATGCAGCTAACTACTCGGAAGATGAGATATTGGAGGCTGCTCTTGAAGCGGGAGCCGAAGATGTATCCGGCTCCGATGATGAGATCGAAGTAGTAACCAGTTCTGATGATTTTTTTACCGTTTCAGATGCCCTCGAAGCGGCCGGTTATACATCTGAACGCGCCGAAGTAGCCATGGTTCCGGAGGTTACCCTTTCGCTTGACGACGAAACTACCGCCAAAGCGCTGCGGCTGATTGAGCGGATCGATGACAATGAGGATGTAAAGTCGGTATCAACAAACCTTGATATACCCGACGATTTTGATCCAGACTCTATCGAATGATCCGTATTCTGGGGATTGACCCCGGGTTAGCACATACCGGCTGGGGACTGATCGAGGGACACAGCAGCCGGCTGCAGCATATAAAGCACGGCAGCGTGTCCACAAAGGCTCATACCGAGCACGCAGAACGGTTGCTGACAATTTACACAGAGATACAGTGTCTCATAAAAGAGTTTTCACCCAGTTTTGTAGCCGTCGAGGCTCTCTATTTTGCAAAAAACCGCAGCAGCGGTATACCGGTGGCCGAAGCCCGAGGGGTGATTCTGCTGGCCGCCGCGACCTCCTTACTACCGGCCCGCTCTTTTACGCCCTTACAGATAAAACAGGCTTTAACCGGCAGCGGCCGAGCATCAAAACAGCAGGTTCAAGAAATGGTAAGACTTATGCTGGGGCTCTCTGCTGTTCCCACGCCGGACCACGCCGCCGACGCATTGGCAGCCGCTATTTGCGGCTATCACAACTACCAATTTGATCGAAGCGCAGATAGGGGGAGAGGATGATTCATAGTTTATACGGACGGATAAGTGGACAAAACGGACGTTTTCTCTACCTGCGCCAGGGCGGTATAGAATGGTCAATCGAGGTAAGTCTCCAATCGCTGGAAGATCTAGTAGCCCAGGATGAGGAGGTGCGGGTGTTTACCCATCTGCACCACCGAGAGGACCACATGCAGCTGTACGGCTTTTCTACCGAAGACGAGCGGGATCTTTTTCTTGAGATTATCAAGGTATCCGGAATCGGGCCTAAACAGGCCCTGCGTATGCTCTCCGGTTTACGCCCTCAGGAGTTCATCGACGCCATTGATAATGACCGGGTCGACCGCCTCTCCCAGCTTCCCGGGGTCGGTAAAAAAACTGCCGGCAAAATTATTCTGTCCCTGCGAGGAAAAATCCTTACCGAAAAACAAGACCAGGCGGCGGATCGGCATCCTGAGCTGGTGAACGCCCTGACCGATATGGGATTTGACCGTAAACGGGCAGGGCAAGCGCTGCAGGAGGTTGCCAAAAGCATGGATTCTGATACACTTTCAGACAGCGAACAGGAGCATGAGCTTTTTAGAAGGGCAATTGTCTACTTAAGCGGCTCAAGTTAAGTAGCTCAAGTAAGGCCTTTCAAGGGGAAACTTTCACAGGGAAACAGGCAGCATGGATAACACACAATACTTAGACGGTTCATTCGACAGCCAGGAAGATTCTCAGGAACAGCTGCTGCGGCCCCACTATCTGCGCGATTTTCAGGGACAGGAAGCGCTAAAGGAAAATTTGGGAGTGTTTATCACTGCCGCCCGTGAACGAGGAGAAAGCCTGGACCATGTTTTTTTAAGCGGCCCTCCGGGCCTTGGAAAGACCACTCTGGCCGGGATTATGGCCAACGAAATGGGGGCGGACTTTAAGGTAACCTCCGCGCCTGCCCTGGAGAAACCGAAAGATATGGCCGGCATCCTGACCACTATGACCGAAAATTCCGTGTTTTTTATCGATGAAATTCATCGTCTTAAACCGGCCCTGGAAGAGATGCTCTACATAGCCATGGAGGATTATGAAATCGACTGGGTAGTCGGCCAAGGTCCATCCGCCCGTACCATGCGCATTCCGATTCCCGAATTTACACTGATAGGAGCGACTACCAAAGCCGGACAGGTGGCGGGGCCGCTTTACAGCCGCTTTGGTATCTCCGTACGGATGGACTTTTATACTCCCGAAGATATCGCCCGAATTATCCGCAGAACCGCCTCCATCCTTCACGTTGATATTCAAGAAGGTTCCATCGAGCAGCTGGCCGGCAGCTCCCGGGGTACCCCGCGGGTTGCCAACCGACTGCTGCGCAGAATGCGTGACTATGCCCAGGTGTTAGCCAACGGTAAAATTGACTCCCAGGTAGTAACGGAGGGGTTGAAACGCCTTGAAATTGACCACTTCGGTTTGGAGAAACACGACCGGGAGATACTGCGCACTATTATCCAAAACTACCACGGCGGGCCGGTGGGTGCCGAAACCCTTGCAATTTCTGTGGGAGAAGCAATCGAATCATTAGAGGACTTTTACGAGCCTTACCTGATTCAGCGCGGTTTTTTGCAACGAACCCCCCGAGGCCGTATGGTCACCGATTTAGCCTATTCCCATCTCAATTTGCACAAGAGGAACAATGAAGACCAAGACCTTCTCTTTTGAGCTGCCGGAGGAGCTGATTGCACAACACCCGGCGGAAAAACGGGGCAGCAGTCGTTTGATGCGGGTACAGCGCAAAACTAAAACTATTAGTCATCACAATGTACAAGAACTTCCTGAACTACTGCCGGAGAATGCCTTATTGGTCATGAATAACTCCCGGGTCCGGAAGGCGCGCATATACGGAATTACCGAACACGGTGGAAAGGTCGAGTTTTTGTTAATTGAACCACGCGGTTCAGGTAAATGGAAGGCGATGGTCTCCAAAGCAAAAAAACAGAAACCCGGACGTAGCTATCATTTTCCGGGAGAAGTACGTGCGCAGATCATAGATGTTGAGGATGAGTTTAGAATCATGGAGTTCTCGCCGGAAATAGACGATGAGTATCTGGACCTTTACGGCCATATGCCTCTGCCGCCGTATATCCACAGGACAGATACCTCAGAAGACAGCAACCGCTATCAAACCGTCTATGCAAGTGAAACCGGCTCGGTGGCAGCTCCTACCGCCGGACTGCACCTTACCGATCACATACTCCAGCAATTAGCCGCAAAGGGAATCGAGCAGGCCCATGTTACCCTGCATGTGGGAATCGGCACTTTCCTGCCGATACGCACCGAAGAGGTAGAGGCTCATAAAATGCATAGCGAAGTATATACGATTCCCCGGGAAACCGCCGAGTTGGTAAACCGGGCTAAACAGGACGGGCGCCCCGTGTGTGCAGTGGGAACAACTTCGGTTCGAACCCTCGAATCGGCCTGGAAAGACGGAGCCCTCGAGTCCGGAGATGGAAGCACTGAACTGTTCATTTATCCGGGTTATCAATTCAAAGTCGTGGATCAGATGCTGACAAATTTCCATACACCCGAGTCGAGCCTATTAGTAATGGTGTCGGCCTTTGCGGGGACTCAGTTTATGGAGCGAGCTTATGCGGAGGCCATCCAGGAGAGGTACCGATTTTTTTCCTACGGCGATGCAATGCTGATTCAGTAGGTATTCTCATCCATAGCTTCAAAATCAAGCCGCACCTTGCTCAAACGTTGTAAATCCTTGTGGATAATCTCCTGATAATCCAGGTCGCCGGAACTGATGCGGAAGCGCTCGTCCTCCCAGGCCTGAACTTCCTCCAGATGTATATAGGGCATTTTCTCCAGCTGAGCCCACCAAAGCAGCGCTTCTTCCCAGTAGTGCAGGGCTGTTTCATAATAGTGTTCGGCAATTTCCAGGCTTTCCAAATTTTGATCTTTCCAGGGCTGGTTGTAAAAGTAGGCGACCCGTTTATCATATTCGGAACCCCATAAACGGTACTGTTTTACCATTTCCAGATTCACGTGCATTTTAAATAATGAACGGTACCGGCTCCACTCTTGCTGGTCGTCGATGGTCGCCATTGCATTGAGAGGGTTTACAAAGGGCCGTTTCAAGGCACGCTCCAGATACCAGATGTTTTCCTTAAAATCTTCAGGGTATTGATAAAAGTTCTGGTGGTAGAGCTTATAGTACTGCTCGGCGTAGTACAAATTGTAGGCATTTCCATTGTGCGGCTGTATAAACGTACCTGCCAACAGAAAAAAAGCACACAGAGCAATGAGATATTTACGTTGGAAAAAATTGTTGAAGCATCCTGACATTACTCTAATTATCGGAAGGAGAAAGCCGTTTCCATACCAATTCTTCCAACTCTTCCACCGGCAGTGTGCCGTCGAATATATGAATATTCATTGAAGTGTGTTCAAAAAGGGTAAATGTGTGAAAGTAGTTGGAGCGTATCTCATCCTGCAGTTCCATCCGCTCGTAAATTTCCTGGGTAGTGTTCCGCTGCACAACCCGCCGATACCCCTCATCCGGCGGGACGTCGAGAAACACAAGGTCCTGGGGCAGCGGAAAGTAACGGTTCAATTCCCACACCGCATCAAAGTTCCAATCTACCGACTGGTAGGCCAGCGATGAGAACAGATAACGATCGCAGATAACTTTAGTACCTTGCTCAAGCTGTGCCAGAATTCCTTCCTCGGAATGGTAAATATGGTTGTGTCTATCCGCAGCGAATAGCTTGGCAAGAGTTCCTTCTGCAACTACTTGATCGTGTTGTAAAACCTGTCGCACAGCCTTGCCTATAAAGCTTTCAGTGGGTTCACAAGTATATCTGCTGTGGACTCCCATTTTTTCAAACTTTTGCTGTAACAAACGGCATTGTGTAGTTGTTCCTGAACCATCAAGCCCTTCAAGAACAATGAAATTTGATAAAACTTCAAAATGCGGTAACTCGGTTTTCATAATTACAAGTTATACTAATGAAATTATATCTCTTTGTCATCTTTTATTGCAAAAAATGGTATTTTTAATGTAGATTTAAAATGCTTGACTAAACTATTGATAAACTATTGATGTGGCTGAAGCGAGGTGATTTAACTGAAACTGCATATACGGACTATCAAGCCGTTGCCTACACTTATTTTTCTACTGCTGCTCATACTGACTGTGATAGTTCTGCTGCCTGTTCAATCTGAAATTGATTCGTACATGAGTGCGTTAAAGCAGGATGCAATTGCTTCACTGGAGAAAACCCTCAACCGCTCAATCAGTTATGAAAGCATATCACCGTCTCTGCTTCTCTATCTTGAGGTGAGGGGTGTCGTAATAGAAACCTTCACACCGGAGGGCCCTAAAAATGTCGATATAGGAAAAATTAGGGTGCACTACGATTTCTGGTCCATGGTTAAGGGTGAAATGTTTTCCGCGGTAACAGAAATCAGGCTCATCAATTCAAGCTTTTCAATAGATCAAGTCAATGATAAAGGTTTAATACAAAGAATTACAACACTATTAGGCCTGGCTGAAGAACAAGAGGATGTTGTCATAGACCTCCCCGACCGCCTAAAAATCAGTGGCCATAATATAAACATCAGCTATCGAAATCCTGAAATTTCACTGTTTGTTTCAAACCTTTCCTTCGACCTTTCCAGTCGGGATACCCTTCTTCAGTTGGAGGCCCATGGGAAATCCATGGCCGAGTTTACCCGCGAGATTCCTGTCGGAGTCAGCAGCTTGAGATCAGCCGAGAGTGATTTTAAGATAAACAGCCGCTATTCTACCGAGAAAGGGCAAACTTTATCCCAATTGTCCCTCGATAATTTTACCTCGAACTTGTTGGACTTCAGCAGTCTTACTTTAGAGGTCGACACAAATGAGCAGAAAGTTAGTATCCGCAAAATTGAGGACCGCTCCCCCTGGGATTTTAAGATCGATTACCTGCCGAATACCGAAAGTATCCAGATAGAGTTTGCCGCAATAGAATTCTCTCCTATACAAAACATTAAGCCCCGGGGCGACCTCTTTCCCTATTCAGCCTGGCTGAACTCCGTTGTAAGTGGTACAGCCCATTTAAACTACAATTTTGCAGCTCAAAGCATACATTACCGCAGTCAGATAGAGATAAACGCCGACAACGAGTTTCTGCCGTTTCCCGTCTACATGAGCACCAAGGTCAGCGGTAGCAACAATTTTGCAGTGTTTGATCATTTATCATTGAGATCCTCACACATAGATGCGGATTACCGGGGAACCGTGCAATTTGAAAGGCCCTTTGCTACCGGCTATATCAATATTCAAAAACTTGCTTTGGGGAAGAGAACTCTACAGGGAAATGCATCGATTGAAGGGACTCGCGAAGAGTTTTTTATCAAATCATCCTCGGTGGCTGTAGATTCAATAGAAATCAAAGACATTCTTATAAACGGGACTTTAGATTCTGAGGAAGTAGATTTTGAAGTTTCTGCAGGGCACCATTTACAGGAACCTGATGATGATCAGGAGAGACAGAATATTAGAATAGATGGTACGTATGTGTTCACAAAGAACCCTTTTCTTGAACTCTCCATGTCAACTGATAATGTGTCAACTGAAGCGATGTTACAAGAGTTTGTACCTGAACAAATAAAACAATCTGTGCTCAATACACCTCTCTTTTTAACTACAGAGGCGTATTTAACCACCAATTTTAAGCGTTTTTCATTTTCTGTGCTGCCGCTCATAGTAAACAACTCGGATGGAGAGGAGCTAGCCCGCGGATCCATAAATGGGAATAATGAACGCTTAAGAATAGAAAATGCGACTTTAAACCTTGACAGGTATAATATTGGCGGAGATATCGAACTTACCAAACAAACCGATGTTACCTACAATTTCAAAAGCTCCGTTTCTGTTAATTCGGTCAACTATGATTTCCGAGGGAGGCTGCACCAGGGAAATACCCTGGTAGTTCGAGGAAACTACGGGGTGTATTTAGGCCTGGTGATGCAATCAAAATTTACGGCCGTTTCCTTGAAAATGGACAGGATTCCACTGCCTCTAGGTGATAAAGGGGTATCCGAACTAACTTTTAACGGAAGAGGAGTGTACCGCTCAGAAGATAATTGGAATATACAAGTAAAAGAGTTGCATATGCGTGACTTACCTCAACTGCCGGAGGATAACCAGCTTGTCCTTTCCGGCAGTATGCGCCCGGGACTATTCCAAGTGAATACACTACAGTATTCCGATGGTATATCAGTTCTCAATGGAAATATCGATATCGACTATCAATCATTAGAACCGTTTAAGGGTGATGTATTGTTGAACTTATCAAATGAAAATGAAATGGAAATGTACCGGCTGGTTGCCCGCCGAAATCAGACGGGACTTCAGTCAAATCTGCAGGTAGAGGCTGCCCCACTGTCCAGGTTTCGTGAGCTTCCTATAAAGGGAATGCTGTCAGGCAGTGTAGATATAAGCGGAACACTTCAGAAGCCTCAAGTCGACTTTTCTATGAACCTTGATGACGGAGAATTTCGTAACGGACCACTGCTTCTGGAGACGGCCGGGCGCTATAATGAAGAGATGCTGGACCTGAGCTATGTCCACGCTGAATACCGTTCACATCTGCTTCAAAGAACCAAAGCCAATTTTGATTTTAATTCTGGAGATTTCGCTTTACAGGGTGAATACCGCAGTATTTTCTCCCGTAAAAGAGCCTCTGCACATATTAAGCTTACTGGGAACGCGGGGGATATACAACACCCTCTTGAGTTTCAAAAAATCGGCTCTACCGATGTATCAGCTGAGCTTGCTATTGAACAAATCGAACTGCTTGGTGAGCAGAGAGACAGCTGGTATTTTCAGGCTCTACGCAAAGACGGTACTCTACGCTTCAGCGGCGGCCCTGAGGATGCGGTAGAAGGAGTATTCGAAGAAAGCGGAGCATATCAACTCTCCCTCTCAGAACCTCTGCCGGTTCAATTTAACGGAAGCGGAAACTTGTCGGAGGAAGATTTTCTTACTAAAATCAATGATATTTATATCGATGCGAACCTGATAGGAATGTTTGGAGTAGATGCTATAGATTTTAACTCCGGCTTTCTCACTGGAGACCTTCTGATAGACGGAGCTATAAACGACCCAGAATTCAACGGTGCCCTCGAACTGCAGGGATTAAGCGGAAACGTGAAGTTTGTTGCAGAGCCAATCGATGCGTTCAGTACTAGGATTGATTTTGAGGGCAAAGAAGCTACCGTTCAGCCGGTGAGAGTAAGTACTGGAGGCCGGCAAGCCCAGCTAATTGGCAGTTTTGAGTTCGACCGCTGGACACCCATCAATATTAGAGTAGAGGTTGAAACCCTGCATCCCGAAGGGGTTCATGTTATCTACAAGGAGGCGGCCTCCGGTCTTAGCGTTGACGCCTATGCCCTGGGTACCTTTATTTTTCAACAGGGTATCGACAACAACCTCATTCAAGGTAACCTTACCGCCCGCAATAGTGTGATTACCCTAGAGGATAAACAAACTGTTGATATAAGACCTACAACCCCTTTGGTTGTCGATCTGAGCATCAAAACCGGAAGAAGGGTGGAGTTTCTGTGGCCCCGCAAAAATCTACCGATTTTACAGGCTTTTGCAGAACCTGACCAAACAGTTAATATATATTTTGAAAGCCTTACCAATACCTTCCGACTTACCGGAGAAGTAAACATGCAGGGGGGCGAACTGTATTATTTTCAGCGCAGCTTTTACATAAAAGAGGGAATGATAGCTTTCAATGAAGATAAAAACAATTTCGATCCGCTATTGAACGTAGAGGCGGAGATTAAAGAGATAGACAACAGTGGGCGCCCGGTTACCATCTCTTTGATCGTCGATAATGAGCCATTAAGCACTTTCACCCCCCGATTTGTGTCGCAACCGGCATTGAGTACTGTTGAAATTGCGAATATACTGGGAGCAAATCTGTACACCCAGTTTTCTGGAACTCAGACAGATCTGACTTCCGCTTTGTTGTTGACTGGTGATATTTTTAGTCAGTTTAGTGTGGTAAGAACCTTTGAACAACAAGTGAAAGATGCGTTTAACTTGGATCTTTTTTCTTTAAGAACCCAAATGGTTCAAAACATAATACTCGAGCGAGTTCTGAATCAGAATATTACCCAGGACCCGGAAGAAAATGTAACCTTGGGTAGGTACCTTGACAATACTACCCTGTTCTTGGGAAAGTATCTGGGAAATGATCTGTTTTTTGAAACTTTGCTCCAAATACAGCAGGATCCGATTTCAACAGGAGATTTTCAGGGGGATGAGTTAAACTTTACCATGGAAGTTGGGTTAGAATGGAATACGCCTCTTTTCTTACTTAACTTATCTATACGCCCTGATTTTGTGGAACCGCTCAATAGCATCGAAAATACAAGTGTGGGCTTATCATGGGATTACTCATACTAATATATTTAACGAGGGAGATTATATGCGCAAAGGCTGCTTAGCAATCATACTTTTTACCAGCATTCTGTTTGGTCTTACCGCCCAGGAGGACCAGGCCTGGTATATAGACAAGCCGATAACCGATATCCAATTTCAAGGCCTACAGCATGTGGACCAAAACGAGCTGGACCCCATTGTAAAACCGTTTATCGGTAGGAACTTTTCCGACAGCCTGTTTATGGACCTTCAGAGCAAGTTGTATGCCCTCAATTATTTTTCCAGGATACGAGCTGAGGCAGAAGCACTGACTTCGGCACGGGAAGAAGTTGTGTTGATTTTTACGGTGGAAGAGCGACCGATAATTGATGAGATTGTGATTAACGGAAACAATAATGCCCGGGATTCAGAGATTTTAGACACAATACTTCTGAAACGCGATGATATTTTGACCAAGAACAAGCTGTCTGTAGACGAGAATGCTATTAAAGACCTGTATCTGGAGAAGGGGTTTCCAAACGTAGAAGTCTCTTCCGAGAGTGAAGTGGATGAGGAGGAGAACACCGTTAAGGTAATCTTTTCGATCGACGAGGGGTATCAAACCCGGATTCGTTCAATACGGTTCTCCGGAAACACCTTCGCCTCGGAGGACACCCTCAAAAAGCAGTTGGAAAGTAGGGAACAGTCCTTTTTTCACAGCGGAGTATTCAAACAGAACCAACTTGAACAGGATAAATCAAACATCGAGGAATATTACCGGCAACGCGGATTCATTGATGCTCAAGTGGTTGAGGTTGAACGGGAAGTAATAGACACGGAAGGAAACAGAAACTTCCTTGAATTAACTTTTTTTGTTGAAGAAGGCTCTCAATGGACCTTCGGCGGAATCAAGTTTGAAGGGAATAAACTCTTCAGCGATGAAGAGTTGTCGAACAGAGTCAGCTTAGAGGAAGGGGAGACCCTCAATCTGAATCAGCTGCAGCAAAGTTTTGCCCGCATCAGCGATATGTATTACAATGACGGCTATATCTATAACGATATCAGACGCCAGGAACAACGTAACCCGGAAAACCGAACAGTCTCTTATACCATCACTATAGTAGAGAAGGGACGGGCCCACATTGAAAATATTTTGATTAAGGGCAACCAGAAAACCAAAGACAAGGTAATATATAGGGAACTTCCCATTGAAACCGGAGACATCTTCAGCAAAGAGAAGGTCATTTCCGGTATGCGAAATCTGTACAACACGGGACTCTTTGCCGATGTAGCCCCGGAAACCCCATATGGAAGCGCCGAAGGTTTGATGGACCTGGTTGTCAACGTGGAAGAAGCCAAAACTACCAACATCAACTTTGGAATTACCTTTACAGGACAGGCCGGTGAGTTTCCGGTCATCGGTTTTCTACGCTGGAACGACAACAACTTCCGAGGCCTCGGCGAACAACTGTCTATTGGAACCGAACTCTCCGGCAACCGACAAAACCTGAACTTTAGCTATAACACCAACTGGTTGTTCGGCAGGCGGATGTCCGGGGGCATCGACTTTGATATCAAGCACACCAAGAACACCGATGTAAGGCAAGATATTCAGGATCAACGCTTTACCAAGGAGCAATACGATAACAATGAAGCAGCTCCTGATCCCTATGACACGTATCAAGAGTATCAGGATGCCTTGGAAAGCGGTGAATCGATCGATGATGCCTATTTGATGGAATACGACGAGTGGGAGTTCTCCACCGGAGTTTCAACCGGCTACAGCTGGCACCTGAATAAGGGGCGTTTGGGCACCTCAACCGGTGTTCGTACAGGCCTTTCGATTATTGACTATGACGAGGGACTCTACCGTCCCTATAACCCGGCGGTCCGTGAAAACCTGAATCAGTGGAGGTTTAACAACCGGTGGTGGTCACGGGCCTATTGGGATACCAGAGACTTTATATTCGCTCCTTCCAAGGGATACTATTTTGGGCAGACCCTCACCTACGGCGGTGGTCTGCTGGGCGGTATAAGCCATTATATAAAAAGCCAGACCAAAGCTGAGTTTTTTCATACCCTTCTGGATGTACCGGTGCTGGACAACTGGAACCTGAAAACGGTCTTCGTTATGCACAGCTCCCTCTCGTTCATCCTTCCCCAGTTCTACAATGACAACGGTTCATGGACACAGGGTATTGAGGCAAGCACCAGCTACCTGCTTTATACGGACGGAATGAATATTGCCCGCGGTTGGCCCCGTAAGTTTAACGGCGAGGCGATGTGGGACAACTGGCTGGAATTTCGCATTCCAATTGCAGAACAGGTATTGTGGTCCGACCTTTTCTTCCGCTCCACCGGCTTTTGGGAAGATCGATCTCAGTTCGGTCTTATTAACGAATCACCGGAAAATTACCTTTTCAGCTATGGAGCAGGAATAAGATTCACTATACCTAATTTACCTTTAGGTTTGTATATGACAAAGTTATTCAAACTCGATGATAATGGTAATGTTCTATGGCAAGGGGGGCCAATCTTCAGCGATCCGGATGATCCTGAATCAGGCTGGCGTCTGGTACTTACCATCAATATTGATCTTATGTAGAAGGAGTAGAACGTGAAAAAAATTGCACTGGCAGCAGTGATATTCTTTGTAGTCGTCAGTTTCGCCGGAGCGGCGAAACTGACTATGGTAGGGGTGGTCGATCTTACAAAAATCGTGTCGGACTATTTTCAGGAGTCTTCCGCCTGGCGGGAGATTGACCGAATGGTGGAAAAAACCGAAGAAACCATTGAAGAGCAAAAGGAAGAAATAAACCAACTTGAACAGCAGAAACTGGAAGCCCTCGAAGCCGGGGAGCAGCAGAAGTCTCTGCAGCTTGAACAGGAAATTAACAAAAAGCAGGAGTACATGAAAGAGTACAACCGCATTATGAACGACCGAATTGAAAACAAAAAAAGTAATTTGCTAACATCCTCCAGTTTTTCCAGAGAAATCTTACGGGCAGTTGAAAATGTAGCCGATCAGGAGGGCATTTCAATTGTGCTGCGAAAAAAGGACCCCAACATTCTTTATTACAACTATGAGGTTGAAATTACCGAGAAAGTACTTGAGTATCTGCGCCGATAGCATCGGCCGAGGTGTATATGGCTGACGAGTCTCCGATGATGAGGCAGTATAAGAGGATTAAATCGCAGAACAGCGATGCGATCCTCTTTTTTCGCCTTGGCGATTTTTACGAAATGTTTAACCGGGATGCAAAAGAGGTCTCCCATCTGCTTAACCTCACCCTTACAAAGCGTAACGGGATTCCCATGTGCGGAATCCCGTATCATGCCGCTAACTCATACATTCCCCGTTTGCTGCGGGCGGGCAAAAAGATTGCCATTTGCGAGCAGACCACCTTGCCGGAAAAGGGCAAGGGAATTGTCGAGCGTGAAGTGGTGGAAATTGTGACTCCCGGCACCATTACCGAAGAGGATTATCTCGACCAGCACAAGAATAACTACCTAGTTTCAATTGGCTCTTTCAAACAGGGCATTGCCCTCTGTTATATCGATATTTCTACCGGGGAGTGCGGGGTCCGCGATTTTCCCTTTCAGCCTAACGACGAACTATTGCGGGAAGAGTTAAGCCGCTTGGATCCGACGGAAGTACTTTTGCAAGAATCGCTGCTTGAACAACGGGAGGCTTTGGCCCGGTTTTTTGACGGTAAATCTCACATCGTCCTGAACCGTTATCCCGACTGGACCTACGATTCGGCCGGCTCATACGAACATCTGCTGCGTTTTTTCGGAGTACATAACCTCAAGGGCTTTGGATTCGAAGAAAATGATCCGGTTCTCAGTGCCTGCGGAGTGCTGTTTGAATACATTGAGGAGAATGCAAAACATGCAGCCGCCCACATACGCAGTATACGCCGTATACAGTCACAGGCATATGTAGGCTTAGACGAAGCGACCCAAAAGAATCTGGAGCTGGTTTCAAATATGACCGACCGTCGCCGCAGTTACACCCTTCTAGAAGTAATCGATCACACACGGACCGCAATGGGCGCAAGAACCCTGCGCAGCCGCTTACTGCATCCGCTTCGGGACATCTCCGTCCTGGAGCAGCGCCTGAACCACGTAGAGCTGTTTTATAAAGACCAGATGACCCTTTCGCAGCTGCGCAGCCGGTTGGCCGGTGTAAGAGACATTGAGCGGCTCACCTCGCGAATTGCCCTAGACAAGGCCCATGGGAAAGATCTTTTGGCAATTCAACACTCCCTTGCACAGGTTCGCGAACTCTCAACTCTGCTTCCTCCTCAGGCAGCCCTCGAAACACTCGATACGGAGCCCATTGACTACAGCCGAATAGATGCACTCATTGATCTGCTTGCACATGCAGTTCATGAAGACCCATCGATCTATTTAACCGAAGGACGCTTGATTCGGGCCGGGTACAGCTCCGAGCTTGATGGGCTGCGCGAGTTAAAACAGAACAGCAGCCGGGTGTTGAGTGAGTATCTCGAGAGTGAACGACAGAACTCGGGCATTCAAAACTTGAAAATCAAATACAATAAAATAATTGGCCATTTTCTGGAAGTCACCAAGTCCAACCTTGAACGGGTTCCGGAACACTTTATTCGACGACAGTCCCTGGTGGGCAGTGAACGCTTTACGACAAACCGCCTAAATGAATTGGAGGAGAGCCTGAATAACGCTGCCGAACAGATAGTCGAGCTTGAAAAAAAGCTGTTTCTTGCCCTTCGAAGTCAGGTTCGTGAATACATAGAGCAGCTTCTTTCGCTATCTAAGAGTGTAGGTGCCCTTGACTGCCTGCAGAGCCTTGCCTATGCAGCCACGGTACACGGCTGGCGAAAACCGACCCTCCATGAAGGTGCTGAAATCAATATAACCGAGGGGAGGCATCCGGTGGTTGAGTACCATGATGCTCCGGGTTCTTTCATTCCTAATTCCATGAAATTGCACTCAGGCGGCCAAAGTTTTGCGCTCATCACCGGACCGAACATGTCCGGTAAATCCACCTTTCTGCGGCAAACGGCCCTCATTGTGCTGCTTGGCCAAATTGGATCTTTTGTACCGGCAGAAGAGGCGAGTATCGGGCTGGTAGATAGGATATTCTGCCGAGTTGGCGCCTCGGATAACCTTGCCCGGGGAGAATCAACTTTTCTGGTAGAAATGAATGAGACCGCCTATATTCTGAACTCGGCAACAGTGCATAGTCTGGTAATCATGGATGAAGTTGGACGAGGAACCAGCACCCATGACGGACTGTCAATTGCCTGGGCTGTGAGCGAATTTCTACTACAACAGCACGCTAAAACCCTGTTTGCCACCCATTACCATGAGTTAACCGCCCTCAAAAGTGAATCTATTCAAAATCTGTATCTAGAGGTAAAAGAGGATCAAGGGGAGATTGTGTTTCTTAAGAAAGTCCGGCCGGGGAATGCAGGCCACTCCTACGGCTTGCACGTGGCGAAACTGGCGGGCCTTCCGGAATCCGTATTGGATAGGGCCGCCGATATCCTGGGGTCCCTCGGAGAACTGGAGAACACCCTGCCGGCCCTGCAATCACCCGCTGAGCCTTCTGCCAAACAAACCGGCTCAAGAACCGGTTCAGCCCTCCCTGGTACTACTCCTACGGCCGGCAGGAATAGATCACAGCAATCATCACTCTTTGATGTGTCGGAGATGCTCATGGCGGAGATCCGCCAAGTTGA
Organism: Spirochaetia bacterium; assembly: GCA_034520965.1. Taxonomy (GTDB): domain Bacteria; phylum Spirochaetota; class Spirochaetia; order DSM-16054; family Sediminispirochaetaceae; genus DSBN01. The sequence continues at coordinate 138,959 of JAXHMY010000002.1, forward strand.
CATCAACGCGACCCCTCCAATCGAAGCGCTAAATAAAATTGCCCGTTGGAAGTCGGAACTTGAAGCAGAATAGCCTAGTTTCCCCTCTTATAGGAAAGAGGGGGAAACCGTGAATTGCTTGTTCAATTTTTTACTTCCCGTTTATCCGCTGCGCTGCAGCCTGTGTGGCGAGCCGCTTTTGCAGCAGCCCTGTTTGAAAATGGGCATCTGCAGCCGCTGCGTAGGTTTTCTGCGAAAAGAATCAATAAGGGGTGCCGACATCTGCAGTACCTGCGGAATGCCTCTTATCTCGGAAAGAGACAACTGCCTTAACTGCCGCACAAAGCAGCACTATTACAGTTCACACCGGTCGCTTTTTATGTATCAAGGCTGGGCACGCAGTGTGCTGAAAGCGTACAAGTTTCAATCAATATCCTCGCTGTCGCTTCTTTGGGCACAGCTCCTGTTCGAGGCAATTCAACAGGAGTTTTCCCAGCCGCCCCTCATCGTGCCGGTACCTTCCCGGGGGAGATCTGTTCGTACCCGCGGTTGGGACCAGATGGAGTTGATTCGCAGGGATCTCAGTCGGAGATATTGCCTGATCACTGCTAAAATACTCAGCCGTACCGGCGGTTCTTCTCAAAAAAAGTTGAATTATACCCAGCGAATGCTGAACCTCTCCGGTCACATAAGCTGCACTTGTACCGCGACAGAACTTCCACAGAAAATTCTTCTAATCGACGATGTGTATACTACAGGTGCAACAATAGATGAGTGTTCCAGGGTACTTCAACAGGTGGGAGCAACAGAGATTTATGCCCTTACCCTGGCGATAACCCCGTATTGAAAAGTACTGGTTGTATTGACTATTTACACAAGCGATGGTACATTAATTGTAACAGTAGAACGGTACGGAGGTAAAAAGGAGTCGTTTCAGGACTCCTTTTTTATGATATAATGGAATGGAAGGTTGATGAGAGCGAATTGTATGTGGAGCTTGAGCCTGTAATCCGGGGTCTGGGTTATTCAGTTGTTGAATTATCCCGTCAAGCAACCAAAGGTCGCTTACAGATACGAGTAGTTATTTATCACTACAATGGTATAGGACTCTCCGATTGTGAATTGGTGCATAAAACCATTCAACCAAGAATAGAACTTATAGAAGAGTCGGAAGATGTATATCTTGAGGTAACTTCTCCGGGGGTAACCCGAAAGATCAAGAATGGAACCGAATTTCCAATATTTATTGACCGCCCGGTCAGAATTTTGATGCAGGATGCTGATGATTGGCTAAGCGGAACAATACACGGTGGGAATGAACAGGAAGTACAACTTCTTACAAAGCAAGGAGAAATTGCCGTCTCCCTGCCGGATATAAAAAAAGCCAAGTTGGCATTTTCGCAGGAGGATAAAAAAACAAAATGACGTCAGGATTAGCCGATGCAATTCGCGGATTGGTACAGGATCGCGGAATTCCGGAAGACCTTGTGCGCAAAACCATAGAGGACTTTCTATTCGCCGCATATAAAAAGAAATTTGGTACCAGTGAGAATGCAGTGGTACGCTTTAGTGATGACGGGTCGGAAGTTGCAATTTTTGCACAGAAAGAGATTGTGGAAGAAGTAGAAGATCCGGTATCAGAAATTGAACTGGATGAGGCCTTAGAATATAACGATGAATGTGAAGTCGGTGATGAACTTCTGATTGAAATTAACCCTCAAAGTTTTGACCGTATTGCTGTACAAAGTGCAAAGCAAAAGGCAAAACAGACCCTGCGGGAAATCCAAAAGGATACCCTTTACTCCGAATATAAGGAGAAAGAGGGGGAGATGATCATCGGTTATTATCAGCGCGAGCGGAACGGTAATATCTTTGTCGATCTTGGCAAAGTAGAAGGCATTATGCCCAAACGTTACCAATCGCCCCGTGAGGTATATCGACCGAATGATCGCATTAAGGCAATGATTTATGAGGTAAATAAATCCAATACCGGACTTCAAATTGTACTATCGCGTACCCATGCGGAGTTTGTGAAACGAATTTTCGAGCTTGAAGTACCGGAAGTATACGATAAGACTGTTGAAATATTCAAAATAGTTCGCGAGCCCGGCTACAGAACCAAGCTGGCGGTCTACTCAAACCGTGATGACATTGACCCGGTAGGAGCCTGTGTCGGAATGAAGGGTGTACGAATACAGTCCATTGTCCGGGAGCTCGAAGGGGAGAAAATCGATATTCTGAAATTCGAAACAAATCCCCGGTTGTTTATAAAAAATGCACTTTCACCTGCGGAAGTTGAAAATGTATATATTTTAGACGAGTCAAAGCGGCAAGCCCTGGCAGTAGTCAAGGACAGCCAGCTTTCCCTGGCTATCGGCAAGCAGGGCTTAAACGTTCGCCTGGCAAACCGCCTGGTGGACTGGAATATCGATGTAAAAACTGAAGATCAGTTTGCAGAACTCGATATTGCCGGACAGAACAAGCAGGAACTAAATGCCCTGTTCACAGATATAGAAACAGAAGAGGAGATTACCACGATTTCAGAACTCCCGGGTATCTCTGAAAGGCTGTCGGAACTTCTGTACGCAAACGGCATTGAACTAATAGAGTCATTAGTTCAGTTAGATCCGGAAGATCTTGCAAAATTAGAGGGTATAACTAGCCAGGATGTAGAGACTATCCAGTCGATCATTTCTGAAAATCTTGATATAATCGAAGAACCAAGTTCAGAAGAGGACTTAGAAGAAGAATATGAAGAGGAGGGCGAAGCAGCTCCTGAAGAAGCGGAAGAGTTCGAAGAAGAACCAACTGCGGAACAAGAGGAAGTTGCCGAAGAAGCGCCTGTTGAAGAGGAAGCAGTTGACACAGAGCCTGCTGACGAGTATGAAGAGGAAGAGGTGTATGAGTGTCCGGAATGCGGGCATGCAATCACAACAGATATGACCTCTTGCCCAAATTGCGGTGTCGGTTTAAGCTTTGAAGTCGAAGAGGAAGTAGAAGAAGAATAGGAGATTTAGAAGGAAATTTATGGCAGAGGAACAGGAAAAAAAACAAGACAAACCAAAAGCGACTCTTATTAAGCATAAAAAGACTCCCGCAGCGCAGTCTTCGAAAGGAAAATCTGAAGGAAAGTCCGAAGATAAATCAGAAGGAAAATCTGAAGGTAAATCTGAAAAAAAGAAAGTTGTAGTAGTTCGCAAAAAGAAAAAAACGCCTGCTACAGACGACACGAAGACAGTAAAAGCCCATAAAGAGCGCGAGGAGCGTAAAGCAAAATCGGCAGAACGCTCTCAGCCCGAGTCCAAGGAAGAACAAAGCACTCCCTCTGCCCCAAGTGCGTCAGGAGAAAAAGAAACCCCTGTTCGAAAAGGATCTCCTAAGCCCGCCCCAGTAAGGGGAGAAAGAGTTAACTTCGAAAACTATAACCGTCCCAGCCGTCCAAAACGCAGTCCGGAAGCGGCTGCCGAAGGTGGTACTGCTGCGGCGTCGGATACACAGCGCCAAACCCGCGCTCAAGACAGCACCGCAGCACCTAAGAGCGGTGCCCCGGCTCAACAGGGCTCAGCCCAAAAACCAGGCACCGGTGGTACTCAACGTCCTGGTGATCGTCGAGATCAGCAGGGAGCCGGACAGCGACCGGAAGCAAGACAGGATCGAGGACCACGTCCTGCGGACCGTTCTGCCGAAAATCGCCAGGCACCGGGCGGAAGGCCTCAGCAGCAGGGTGGTCGTCCCGCACCAGGTGGGAGACCTCAGCAGAGTGGCCGTCCGGCACCAGGTGGGAGACCCGCTCCAGGGGGGAGACCCCAACAGGGTGGTGGCCGTCCGGCACCAGGCGGGAGACCCCAGCAGGGTGGCCGTCCCGCTCCGGGTGGGAGACCACAGCAGGGGGGACGTCCGGCACCAGGCGGGAGACCCTCACCAGGCGGACGTCCAGCACCAGGCGGACGTGGTAAACCGGGCGAGTCAGCGCCTCCAGGCCCTAATGATGTAGATCAGAGCAAGACCCACGCGGCTAAGAAGTTCTATAAATCGAAAAAGAAGCAGGATTACCGCGCAAAGAAAGAGAAAACACGGGAAAAAGAGTTTCAGATGAAGCGGAAACCCGAGTATCAGAAACGGGCGAATCCGGTTCCAAAAGAAATAGATATCATGGAAGTAATTACGGTTTCGGAACTGGCCAAGAAAATGAACTTAAAGGCCTCCGAACTGATTGGAAAACTCATGAGCATGGGGATGATGGTTACCATTAACCAGCAGATCGATGCAGATACGGCCGAACTGATAGCCGAAGAATACAGCTGTAAGGTGAACATTGTTTCACTGTACGATGAAACAATTATTGAAACTGAAAAAGATAAAGAAACAGAGCTCAAACCAAGACCGCCAATTGTCACGGTAATGGGACATGTCGACCATGGTAAAACTAAGTTGCTCGATGCAATCCGGGAAACGGATGTGGTTGCCGGCGAACACGGTGGAATTACACAGCACATTGGTGCGTATAAGGTAAGACCTAAGAACGGCAGCAGCGATATTGTTTTTCTTGATACACCAGGTCACGAAGCCTTTACCTTGATGCGCGCACGAGGTGCACAGGTTACCGACATTGTTATTCTAATAGTTGCAGCCAACGACGGAGTTATGCCGCAAACTGTAGAAGCGGTAAACCACGCCAAAGAGGCGGGAGTTCCAATTATTGTAGCTGTGAATAAAATTGACCTGCCCGAGGCAAACCCCGATAGGGTAAAACAGCAGCTGGCGGAGTACGACCTCCTGCCGGAAGATTGGGGCGGTACTACCTTATTTAATGAGATATCAGCACTGAACCATATAGGCATAGAAGAGCTGCTGGAAACCCTTGCCCTGCAGGCGGAGATTCTTGAGCTAAAAGCCAATTATGACTGCCGTGCCGAAGGTAAGGTAATAGAATCTCAGGTGGACCACGGCCGTGGTATTGTCTCCACGGTGATTATTGAAAGAGGAACCCTGCATGTGGGAGACACTTTCGTAGCCGGAGTTTTCCCAGGAAAAGTACGGGCTATGTTCGATGACAAAGGAAACAAACTCGAAAGCGCCACACCGGCCACACCGGTCGAGATACTCGGTTTTACCGGTATTCCCGACGCTGGGTCTCCCTTTCAGGTAACCGAAAGCGAGCGGCAAGCCCGTCAGGTTGGTGCGAAGCGCCAGGAACTTGAAAAACAGGGTGAAGCCCAAAACGTCAAGAAAGTAACTCTTGATACCTTGTATGATTCAATACAAGAGGGTGAAATCCAGGAACTTAAGGTAGTTATCAAGGGAGATGTCCACGGCTCGGTAGAAGCCCTGCAGACTGCACTGGAAAAACTTTCAACGAAAGAAATTAAGTTGCGGGTAATTCACGCTTCCGCCGGCGCAATCATCGAAAACGATGTACATTTGGCCTCAGCATCTAATGCAATTATTGTCGGCTTTCACGTCAGACCGACTCCCAAGGCCCTGGAACTTGCAGAGCAGGAAAAAATTGATATCCGTAAATACAACGTCATATATGATGCGGTGGACGATATCAAAAAAGCTATGGAAGGCATGCTGGCACCGGACATCAAGGAAGAAGTTATCGGTAACGTTGAAGTTCGAGATACCTTTAAGGTACCGAAAGCCGGTATGATTGGCGGTTGTTATGTAACAGGCGGCAAGGTGAAGCGAAACTCTATGGTTCATATTATCCGCGATGGAGTTCAAATATACACGGGCAAGGTTTCCTCGCTTAAACGTTTCAAGGAAGACACCCGTGAAGTTGAAGCCGGATACGAATGCGGTGTCGGAATTGAAAACTTTAACGATTTGAAGGTCGGTGATCAATTCGAGGTGTATGAAACTAAGGAAATCGCAAAGACCCTTGAATAGAACCGAAGAAAAATCTGACTGTTAAAACAGTCCGGAGTAGACAAATATGTCCGATATAAAAACACGCAAAGTAGCGGCGAGAATCCGCGAAGAAATAGGTACACTAATAGTCCGGGGGATCATTAAGGACCCCCGGGTTACCGCTGAATTATCGGTAACCGAAGTAGATGTGGCAAAAGATACAAGTACTGCAAAAGTTTATATTTCAAGTTTTGGAACAGAACGGAATCTAACTGCCGGCGTGGAGGCTCTTAACCACGCCGCCGGTTTTATCCAGTCCAGGCTTGCAAAAACACTTCATACGAGAAACACCCCTAGGCTGCGCTTTTTTGATGATCATTCTATCGAATACGGTACTGATATGATTCAAAAGCTAAAGGAACTCGATTCTTGAATTCAAAGCAGTCAGGCTTAATTTTTCTAAATAAGCCTACCGGTATTACCTCTTTCCAAGCACTGAACGCAATTAAGAAGAGCTTAGGTCATGGTAAAATTGGACACACCGGCACGCTTGATAAGTTTGCCGAGGGTTTGCTGATTGTTTTAGCCGGTAAGAACACCCGTTTGGTCCCCTATTTTGAGGGGCTGGACAAAACTTACCTGGCGGATATTCGCTTTGGAGCTACTACAGAAACCCTGGATACTGAAAGCCCCGAGATTGAACAGACAATTGTACCGAATATTACACATATAGAAGCTCGGTTGAAAGATTTTCATGGCGAGCAGGAGCAGATACCTCCCCAGTATTCTGCGGTGCATGTAGATGGAAAACGTGCATATCAGAGGACTCTTCAAGGAGAACACGTAGAGATTCCGTCGCGAAACATTAATTTTTACAGCATTGAAGTTTTGAGCTGGTCAGAACCGGTCTTATCTGTGCGGATTCACTGCTCAAAGGGCACCTATATACGCGCCTTCGCCCGAGATCTTGGAATAGCCTGCGGATCAAAAGCGTATCTTGAAGGCCTTCAAAGGACAAGGATCGGCCATTTTGATGTGAACAATGCGGTCGACCCGGAGGAATTTAAGCCTGAACAGCACCTGCAGTCGGCAACTCCGGCACTTCTTCAACTTCCCGGAATAACTGAAATTATGATGGAGGAACAGTGGGTACCAAAAGTTTTGAATGGTAACCCAATTCAGCCGGAGTGGCTCGATATTCACGAGGTTCCCGATGGGCTCTATGCTCTGGTAAGCAGCCGGGGCGAGCTTTGTGCATTAACAGAGTTAAGCGACAATAAGTGGAAGTATCGCTATGTTGCAGAGAGGAACTGAAGTAAAGGTCCTTTCATGGGACGTGTTTACCGGGCAGCGGCCGATGAGGCAAGAAAGCGTAGCCCTTACTATAGGAGTGTTTGACGGAATCCACCGGGGTCACCAAACTCTTATCGAGAAAATTGTGAACAGGACTGAAAGTGTGCCGACAGTGCTAACTTTCCGCTTTAATCCTCGGCGGTTTTTAAAACCCCATCTGTTTCCCGGTGATATTACCTCACAGCATCAGAAGCTGGAGATTTTGGCGGAGCATGGAGTCAAGACAGTCATACTCATTGACTTTTCCAACGATTTTAGTAAACTGTCAGGTAATGATTTTTTGATGGCAATACGCCAAAGTTGCAATTTAACCTATTTGGTGCTTGGAGATAATTTTAGGTGCGGTTTTCAAGGTAAGACCAGTGCCTACGATGTGAGAAATATTATGGCAGCGTACAATACACCTGTTGAAATTGCACCACCGGTCAGCTGGAAGGGTGCGACCCTCAGCAGTACCCGTATTAGAGCTGCACTAAGAGAGGGGCAGATTAAAGACGCCGCTGAAATGATGGGGAGAAACTACATTATAGATATTGCAAACACACCTCAAACTATTGAGGATTCATATAGAACGATAGGAAAAATGGGATTGCACCAGGTTGTACCACCTCCGGGTACCTATCTGGCAGACATCAAAACCCCTACACACACAACTTCCGTTCATCTTGATGTGACACAGGAGTACCTCCGGTGGCATCAGCCGGATGAGGAAGAATCCGTATTGATTGAATTTAAAGACATTAAAGGTAAAGGAGAAAGAAGCTATGCTTGCTAAAGAGAAAAAAGAGGAAATTGTTAAGGAATTCGGTAAAGACGCCCAGGATACCGGGTCTACCGAAGTACAAATAGCGCTCACCACCGCCCGAATTACAGAACTCACAGAACATCTGCGGGATAACAAAAAAGATCACAGCAGTCGCAGAGGCCTGCTGAAGCTGGTAGGACACCGGAGAAATCTGCTGAAGTACCTCAAGAAAACAGATCTTGATAAGTACCGGGAAATTCTCAAGCGTTTGAATCTAAGAAAATAAAGGATAGATTATATGACTCATAAAGTGAGTATTAAAATAGGTGAAGAAGAACTCGTTCTAGAAACCGGACACATGGCCAAGCAGGCTAACGGCTCTGTATTTGCTACCTACGGCGGCACGGCAGTTCTCGCTACCGCCTGTGCGAGTAACAATGTATTAGAGAATATAGATTTCGTACCCCTGCAAGTGGAATACAACGAAAAATATTATGCAGCCGGAAAAATTCCCGGAGGCTTCCTGAAACGCGAGGGACGTCCCAAGGAAAAAGAGATTCTGGTATGCCGGCTCATTGACCGGCCTTTACGACCTCTGTTTTCAAAAGCCTTTAAGCGGGAAATACAGGTAGTACCTACAGTTATTTCGGCCGACCAGGTTAATCCGCCTGATATGGTGGCAATGGTTGCCGCATCGGCTGCAGTAGTAATATCCGACATTCCCTTCGATGGACCGGTCGGTGCCGTACGAATTGCAAAAGTAGGGAACGATTTTGTTCCCAATCCCTCGTTCGAAAAAACAGAAGAAAGTGAACTTGATATTGTCGTAGCCGGAACGGCGAGCGGTATTACCATGGTGGAAGGTGGAGCAAAAGAGGTTCCAGAAGATATCATGCTGAAGGCTATTCAGACTGCCGAACCCATTATTGCCGAGTTATGCCGGGTTCAGCAGGAACTGGCTGAAAAGGTCGGCAAGGTAAAGCTCCCTATGGCTCCTGAAGTTCCGCCGCTGCAAAACCGGCAGGAAATCTGGGACTTTGCTTATCCAAAAATGGAAGAGGCCTGCTTCGTTCTCGGTAAACACGAACGCAGTCATGCCATTTCTGAAGTAAAAGATGCTGCAAAAGAAAAGTTTGCCGACTCGATTACCGAGGATAACCAAAAACAGTTCGGCGCTATTCTAGACGATATGGAAACCCAGATTGTACGCTCTTCAATTTTAGAAAAGAACCTTCGTACCGATGGCCGCGAACCGGATAAAATACGTCCAATTACGTGTGAAATCGGCGTACTCTCGCGTACCCACGGTAGTGCACTGTTTACTCGTGGTGAAACTCAGGCCTTAGCCGTTACCACTCTTGGTACTGCGTACGATGAACAGATGCGGGACAATATTGATGGTGAAAAGAGCTTTGAGCATTTTATGCTGCACTATAACTTTCCTCCCTTCTCGGTTGGTGAAACCGGACGAATGGGTACCGGACGTCGGGAAATTGGTCACGGCCACCTGGCTTTAAGGGCACTTGAAGGCGTACTGCCGAAGAAAGAGATTTTTCCGTATACCATCCGGCTTGTTTCTGAAATTCTTGAATCCAACGGTTCATCTTCTATGGCCACCGTGTGCGGCGGCTCCTTGTCATTACTGCAGGCGGGTGTGCACATTCGCAAGCCCGTAGCCGGAATTGCAATGGGGCTGGTAACCGATGGTGAAAAATCCGTTATTCTCAGCGATATTCTTGGTGAGGAAGATCACCTTGGTGATATGGATTTTAAGGTAACCGGTACCGAAGATGGAATTACCGCCTTTCAGATGGACATTAAAATTGCCGGTGTAAGCTCCGAGCTTATGTCACGGGCAATGGAACAGGCTCGGGTTGGTAGACTGCACATTCTTGATATTATGAACGCTACTATCAGTGCACCCCAAGAAGATCTCTCCGAGTACGCACCTAAAATTATCACCATGAAGATTGACGAAGAGAAGATTGGTGCGGTCATTGGACCGGGTGGCAAGGTCATCAAGGGTATCAGTGAGCAGACCGGTTCCGATGTAAAGATAGACGACGATGGAACCATTAAGATATTCGGCAAAACCCAGGCACAAGCAGAAAGCGCACAAGACCTGGTGAAACAGATTATCGAAGAGCCTGAAGCCGGGAAAATTTACCAGGGCAAGGTGAAACGTATTCTTGACTTTGGCGCGTTCGTCGAAATTCTGCCCGGTAAAGAGGGGCTAGTCCATATTTCTAAGCTTTCACGGGAACGGGTACAATCTGTAGAAGATGTACTTGAGCTGAACCAAGAGATTCCGGTTAAACTGCTGGAAGTAGATAGGATGGGACGGCTGAACCTCAGTTATATCGATGCGATTGATCCCGATGGGGCACCGCAAGGCGGCGGAGAATCCCGCGGCAGTGGCGGCGGACAGCATCGAGACCGTGGAGACAGAGGTGATCGAGGGGGTGACCGAAAAGGAAACTCTCACCGGCCTCCCAGCCGCCGGAGAGATTAATCGATGAATAAAATTGTCGTTCATGGAAGTTTTGGGTCGGAGAATGTACCACAATACACTTCTGCCCATGCTTCTGGAGCCGATATACAAGCCCTGCTTGAAGAACCGCTCACCCTGCAACCGGGCGAGCGGGGACTTGTGCCTACCGGTATTGTACTGGAGATCCCTGATGGCTACGAAGCGCAAGTACGGCCGCGGTCAGGCCTGGCAATTCGGCATGGCGTGGGCGTTTTAAACGCTCCCGGTACTGTCGATGCCGATTATCGGGGTGAAATAAAAGTAGTACTGATAAATCTTGGACAAGAGCCGTATACCATACAAAACGGAGACCGTATTGCACAGATGGTATTTGCACCGGTAATCCGAGCTGAATTTTATCACAATATTAAATTATCTGAAACTGAACGCGGATCAGGTGGTTTCGGCTCCACCGGAACCTGAAAAAGTGGTACACTTTTTAGATGAGCGCTCCATCTTTCACTTCTATCTTTCAAAAGAGCTTTCGAACTACCTATCACAGAAGGTATCACAGAATATCCCTCTACATCGGCTCGGAATTTCTGTTCTCTTTTTTTGTGGCCTTCCTCTTTTTTTTCGGCATATTTTTTGTAAACCAGCTGTTGCTCTTAGCGGAAGAGATTTTGGCCAAAGATGTGGGTTTGCTTGATGTAGCACTGCTTATTATCTATTCGCTGCCTGCAATTGTATCTTTTACTTTTCCCTTTGCCTCGTTGGTAGGCGGCCTTATGGCTATTGGGAGGCTCTCTTCAGATAGCGAAATTCTGGCCTTTCGTGCCTCCGGAATACCATACCGCCGCCTTTTATACCCATTGATCGTATTAGGGCTTGCATTTTCTCTTTTCTCTTTCGCCATGGGGGATTATTTTCTGCCTAGGGGCACTCTAAGCTTTGGGAAACTCTATCGCGAAATTTTGTATTCAAATCCGGCTTTGGAGCTTGAGTCAAACTCGGTGAAAGAGTACCAGGATACCACCCTCGTAACCGGTGAAATAATTGCAGGGACCATCTACGATCTGGTTATCATGGATACAACCGATGAAGGGGAAAAACGGGTTATTATGGCCGATACAGCTCTGCTCAGAGAAAGCAGCAGCCAGAGCGGTGTTATCGGGCTGACCCTGCGCAACGTCTTTGGCCATGCGGTACCTGCCAAAGCAACTAATAACTATCACTATTTTGAAGCTGAAGAGATGATATACAATATTCTGCTGCGTGATATCAGCTACTCCCTCGGCTCATTGACGCCGCGGGAGATGAGTAGTATAGATGTATATAAGGAAATCCGCATAAAAGAGGCGGCTCTAAAGGAACGCATCAAAAATCAAGCGCTCGCAGTTGAACAGGAGCGTTACCTTCTTCTGCAAGGTTACCTACACAGGGTGTACAGTCCTGCATCTAATTCCGCACCCGGCTCTTCATCCGGCTCTGCGCAAAATCAATTAGAACAGAAATACTCCCAGTTTCAACAAATGAAAAACCGAGAGATTCAAAGTAAATCCCTGCAAATACACAAAATCGAATTATACAAAAAAATGGCAATTCCCTTTGGATGCCTTGCTTTTGTGTTTTTCTTTTTTCCCGCAGGCACTTTCTCTAAAAAAAGCGGACGTTCCGTAGGCTTTGGGATCGGTTTATTAATCTCGGTGCTCTACTGGGCCATGCTGTTTGCCGGGCAGACCCTGGGTTTGCGAATGGACTTCTCTCCAGTAGCTGCAATGTGGCTGCCGAATGTAATCATTGTAGCTATTGGTATAATTCTATATCGAGCAAGGTTATCACGATGAAAACGCTTCATTTTATGCTGCTCAGAAGTTTTTTGCCGATATTTCTCATATCACTTCTGTTTTTTGTACTTACCCTTGAAATGGTTGATGTGTTTGCAAACCTGTGGCGCTATCTGAATAATGACGCTTCCATCAAGGAAATACTGCAAGTTTCGCTGCTCTACCTGCCTACAAGTACAAGTTATGCGCTTCCGCCGGCCCTTTTGTTTGCCGTTTCATTTACCCTCGGCAATCTTTACGCCCGTAACGAGCTGATTGCCATTTTAGGGGCCGGAATTTCCTTTGTAAAACTAATTGTGCCGCTATTTGTAATCGGTCTTTTGTTAAGCTTTGCTTATTTTTTCTTCCACGAAGCCCTGGTAATTGATACCTTCGCACACAAAAACCAGCTGTCCCGAGAATTACTTGGCCAGAAAGTTTCCTACAGTAATACCGATATTACCGTAATAGGAGAGACCAATAACAATGTATATCATGCCGATTATTATAACGATTCGGCTAAAACTCTTTCCGGTCTTACGGTACTGCAGAGAGGGGCGCACTCTAAGTTTATAGGAAGAATAGAAGCCGGGTGGGCTGAATTTGTATTGGATAACGATGGAAAAGGCAGCTGGGTGCTGCATGAGGTGAATGAATATAAAACCGCTGAAGAGGGGGAATTGGTACACAATTCTCATAGACGCATCGACGCCCCGTTTATCGAACTAACCCCCTTTCATTTTCAACGTAAAACAAAAAATGTTGAAGAGCTGCATTATGGCGAGGCACGCGAATGGATAGAGGCGTTGAGAAAATCCGGCCGTAGTGGTTATAAGGCCGCCCTTACGGATTACTATAAGCGCTTTTCATTTGCCCTGACTCCCTTTATAGTAATACTTATCTCGGCCGCCATAGGATCCAGGTTCAAAAAAAATATTTTGCTTATGAGTCTCATGGTCAGTCTAATTTTGTCCGTGATATATTATGTGAGCGACATGATCTTGGGTTTATTCGCTAAACAGGGTATTATTGAACCTGCAACCGGAGCATGGGCGGCGGTGCTCTTTTTTCTAGCTGCCGGTACTATTTTACTAAGACATGCCAAAACTTAAGAGGGAAGATCATGCTTTTTAAAACAACTCATAACGATTCGGGTAGTCGTGCTCGTACGGGAATATTAGAACTGCCCCACGGCAGTGTGCCTACACCGATGTTTATGCCTGTGGGAACAAATGCAACTGTAAAAGCGATGCTCCACGAAAGCATTTCCAAAATAGGCTACAACCTTATTCTTGGTAATACCTATCACCTGTTTTTACGGCCGGGGAAGGAGGTGATAGATCATTACGGGAGTCTACATAATTTTAGTAACTGGCAGGGAAACATTCTTACCGACAGCGGCGGCTTTCAGGTGTTCAGCCTGGCTCCATTTCGGAAAATAAAAGAGGAAGGGGTAAGATTTCGCTCCCACATCGATGGAGCTTACCATATGCTCACCCCGGAAGACGTCGTAGGCCTGCAAGAGAGTTTTAAAAGCGATATTGCCATGTGTCTGGATGTCTGTACGCCTCCCGACATCACCTATAAACAGGCCTTGGAGGCACTGGAACTGACCAGCCGCTGGGCCGCCCGCAGCAAAAAACGCCGGCAACAGGCCGCCTCAGACTGGCAGGGACATTTGTTTGGTATTATCCAGGGCAACTTTTATAAGGACCTGCGAAAACGAAGCACCGAAGAAATTTTAGAACTCGACCTGCCGGGGGTAGCGATCGGCGGTTTATCAGTGGGAGAAACATTTAGCCAGTTCGAAGACTATCTTGCCCATTCAGCTGAACTGCTGCCCCAGGAAAAACCGCGATACTTGATGGGTATCGGAACCCCCGACTATATTCTGAGCGCCGTTGAACACGGTATCGACATGTTCGACTGTGTGTTTGCAACCCGTACCGCTCGTACCGGTACTGTATTTACCGACGATGGTATGATCGCCCTTAAGAAAGCAGCCCATCGCTTTGATAAAGGTCCAATTGTAGAAGGCTGCACCTGTCCCGCCTGCAGCCAATACTCCCGGGGCTATCTACGGCACTTATTCAAAACAAACGAGATTTTAGGTTCAATGCTGGCAACTGAACATAATCTACAGTATCTGTACGATTTTATTCAAAAGATACATACCGCTATTTACAACAACAGTTTTAGAGAGTTTAAGGCAACTTACTTAAAACGCTTTTTTGCCGGTAACACAAAAAATGCCGTCACCACAGAGTAACAGTATGAAAGAGCAAAGCACCGGGCAGAGCACCCTAGCTACATTTATTGTGATGTCCAGCACATTCATCTCAAGAATTCTGGGCTTTGTAAGAACCGCTGCAATCACCGCAATTTTCGGTGCCACCGGCAAAGCCGACATTATCAACGTCACCTTTGCAGTACCTAACAATCTGAGAAAATTGCTGGCTGAAGGAGCTCTCTCATCGGCCTTTATTCCGGTGTTGTCCGAGGCAATTGTGGAAGAGGGGGAGCAGCCGGAGCGTTCAAAACTTTTAGTTCGCCATTTAATTGGATTCCAGCTGCTCATTATCATTCCATTGTGCAGCCTTTCAATTATTTTTGCAGGCCCCCTTATTCAGTTTGTCCTAACCCAGTTTAAGGATGCTGAGCAGCTTGCATTATCGACCAAGCTGTTCCGTTTTTTTATTAACTATTTACTGTTTATCAGCGTAAGTGCGGTAATAATCGGAGTACTCAACTCTCACAGCCGTTTTTTCATTCCGGCTATTACCCCAATTATCTTTTCTGTGTCGGTAATAGCTTCTATCATCATATTTCACAGTTCCCTAGGCATATTTTCAATGGCGGTTGGGGTGCTGATCGGCGGAGCGGGACAGGTGGCATTCCAATATCCGCTTTTCCGGCGAATGGGTTATTCTGTCCTGCCGGCCTTTGACTTTGTACGTAACCCGGACTTTGTGCGTATTATGCGCCAATGGGCACCGGTGGTAGCAACCTCCTCAGTTTTCACAGTAAACCAACAGGTTGCCTTTATTCTGGCCTCAGGGTTAGAAACCGGAAGTGCCTCGGCTCTCTCCTACGCCCTGGTATTCTGGCAGCTGCCCTTCGGCATATTTTCAACTTCCATCACCACTGTGTTGTTTCCCAAGATGAGCCGGCAGGTTTCACAAAACGACCTCTCAGGACTGCGTGAGAGCGTGCAGTACGGCCTACGCTTCCTATTGGCACTCCTGATACCCTCGGCACTTGTTATGAGTCTGATGGGAAGTGAGATTATATCGATAGCGATTCAAAGGGGTATGTTCCGCACTGAGGACACCGAATTAACCGCCTTTGTACTTACCGGTTTTTGTTACGGCCTATTTAGCGTGGGAGCCTTCAATTTCTTGCAGCGCTATTTTTACAGTTCCAAACAGTACGCTTTTCCATTTTATGTTGCTTTAGGAGTGCTGATAGTTGATGTGACCTTATCTTTAATTTTGAAAGAGACGGCACTGCGGGTGGCCGGTCTCTCGATAGCCAACTCCATCTCCTTTAGTCTGGGGCTTATTGTTCTCTTTTTGCATGCATATCGTCAATTAGGTTGGCTTTCCCTGGGGGCACTTGGATTAACGGCTCTGAAAGTTATTGGAGCATCCTTGCCGGTGGCTCTTGTAATTCTTAAAATGCAGTCACTCTTTGGTCCCTACTGGCGCACCGGAAGCAGCCTGGCCGGATTAGGCTTTCTGCTGATAGAAATTGCAGTTATAATGACAATGTATGTAGTTTTGTACCGTATTTTGAGGGTTGAAATGGTGAGCTATTTATTTAAGCGCTTCAAACGAAAAGCCGAGAAGGAAGGGTGATGTACACAAAATTTTTGTTTCTTTACGGATCTTCGGATCGATTATTACAACCGCACCTCCATCAAGTGGGGCTAAAAGTACTTCTGCTTGGAATGCTTCTTTTGTTCACACTCGTTGTACAGCCCCTGCTTGCCCAGGAAACTTCGGAAACTGAGACAGAAAATGAAAAAGAAGAGATAAGCCTTGAGGAGCAACGAAAACTTACTATAAAGTACGGAATAGACTCGCAGATATTAGAGCTCATTTCGCAGCTTAAGGATCAAAAAAACGATGACTATCTACCCGAATTGGAAGAACAGTTTAGCACTACCTCCAATACAAATATCAAAGCTTCAATCGTCGGTTTATTTGAATCTTTAGAGAACGATGGTATTGTTGATGAGGCTTTTGAGCAACTGAAGGAATATGACGACCTGGAAGCGGATTTTGTATTAGATTTAATACACTATATTGATGAGTATCAGACCGACTCCATCACCGCCGTATTTTATGAAATGCTCGACGATCCAAGGACGGAAGTTGCCTCCGCAGCTCTCAAGGCAATAGGGGAATCAGAACGAGAGCAGTATGCCCAGAAACTCCTGGACCTGTATGAAGACCAATTGTTCCGTGATGCACTGAAAGCTCCACTTATTACCGCTCTCGGAGAGCTTGGAGATCCTGAGGCCTTTGAGATGCTGGACAGAATTGTGAGCGATGAAGATCAATCAAAATCGCTGCGGTGGAGGGCGTGCCTGGCCTTAGGAAAAATAGGCGGAGATAAGGCCTTCGAATCGGTAAGCCAACTCTTGAATGACGACGACCCAATTCTGCGTTCCTACGCCGTGAGCGCCCTTGGTTATTTTGATCAGGACGGCACTGTGAAGATCCTCATCGACGCTTTAAGAGACGGCATGTGGAGAGTGAGGGTACAGGCAGCCGAAGCTCTCGGTCGCAGGCAGGCTAATGAGGCGCTGGATATCCTTAAGTATAAAGCTGAATACGATCCGGATATAAGAAATGTCCGGCTTACCGCCGTACGGGCTATCGGTAAATTAGACAGTCGCGAAGGCTATAACTTTCTGCGTGAACTCTACAGCTCACAGAAAACCCCTGCGGGACTTCGCACCGCAGCAATTAAAATACTAGTTGAGGAGGATCTGAAAAACTCTTTAAATGTGATCAACGAAGTGTTTGAAGAGGAGTGGGGGAAAGACAAATCGTCTATTTTAGATTACACCTGTAAAATGTTATCAACTAAAGAATCCAATAGCTTAGCTCCGCTATATAAAAAAATGTTGAACCATCCCTCTCATATAAACCTGCTGTACTACGGACTGCGAGGGGTTAGACTGAATAAAGTCGGCTCGCTTAGAGCAGAAGTAGAGGATTTGACAGCCAAAAATGTAAGTCGCGGAGTACAATCGCTGGCCAAAAAGGTGCTTGAGGAACTATAACAAGTCGCTTCTAATCTACCACGTCAGAATCAGGTTGCCCCGGAGCATCAGTCATATGCAGCAAACGGTTGATACGTTCCAGTGGGGGTATATATTTCTTAAATACCAACGCCGTTTCTTTCCCTGTTTCAGGGGATACTACTCTGAAGTGGCGTCCCAGACAATTATCAACCGGTTTACCCCGCAGTTCAGGAAAACAATCCTCTTGTATCGGGGTAAAAGTAAACGTGTCATCTACACGGCGAATATCTGCAATCACTCCTTCCAGCTTTATGGAGGTTATTTCAAAATCAGCTTCTCCTGGAGCCCCAATTGAATAACTGGTACCGGGGCTGAACCACTGTGTATTTCTTCCTAAAAAGTTATGCTGAAAATCGGCACGCATTTCAAGCCCGATATCACCGGGTTTTTCCCTACCGGAACTGCGTCCTAAGTTACGTTTGGCCCTCTGCTGGGAGCTCCTGGTCTGAGCTCTTTCAGCAAAGGAGAGCGGAACTTTGTCGCGGTTCGCTTTTTCCCGGGCGGCAAAGCTTCCAAGTACTGACAGGCTGTCTTTATCGCTGGAAGCCTCGTTTAAACCCTTCCCACGCTTCTCTGAAGCTCTGAAAAGCTCTGTAGTTTCTTTTGTTTTGGAACTCTGAAAACTCTTAAAGGTATCCTGGGCATCCTTTGCAGGTTTATTTTTTCCGACTGTGCCGGAACTGCTTCCGTAGGGGCTTACTTTTTCTTTTGAACGCTGTGAAGCCTCGCTCAAACGGGTAGAAGAGTCATCCTCATCTTTCCGGAATCCCAGCCCATCCGCAAAGTTGCGTTCCGAGGGAGCACGGGTGCTAAGACCCGTCACATCCGGACGGCCGGTTCCGACTGCTTGGCGACGTTCACTGTCTTTCCTGCCGACTGCTCCTATAAAACGCCGGACTAAAAACAGGATCAATATGAAGATCACCACCAAAAGTGCTATCAGCAGATAATTCAAATTAAAAGCAGAACCGCTCCCACCGCCGGTTTTTTGTGCTGCAGCGCTTACATCAAGCTGAATTTCCTGTACGAGGGGAAAGGCATTTGAAGCCCCTTCGATGCTCAAGGTAAGCTGGATGGTATTAAGACCTTCCACAGTATCCTGCGGTAATTCCAATTCAGCATTTAACGGCTGTCTCTCTCCGGAGGAACTATAACCGATTCTGAACCTTTGAGTAAATTTACTCCCCTCTGCTCTATACCGGTAAGTCGGACTTCTGTTTCTATGCTCCCGTGATTTATAAAGGTGAGGGGTAGGGTAAAACTTTGTGTGTCAACTTGAATAATACCGGAGGGATATATAATTTCAACCGCGCCGGTAGCAGCCAGAGCTGTTTCATCCATACTCCCCTCATGGGTAACGACGCTCGAACCGAGAAGGGCTGAAAATTGTGCGAGAAGACCGGTTTGGAGTCCGGTGGTATCCCCACTGGGAGGAAATATCACCACATTTACGTCCCAGCCGTTACGCTTAAAATAGTCGGCAATGCTTTCCACACGGTTCTCATTCTCGGACGCATTTGCATAACTGCTGTCAAGTGGTGGATCATGCACATCATCGGAGATAATCAATAACTCTTTATTGCTGTGCAATGGAAGCTCTTTGGTAAAATCGCCCAGAAATTTTAAAACTTCTACAATATCGGTATGCTGATCCAAGGGTTTGATAAGCATCAACCGAGCTAAAACTTCTTCTATGTTCTGTTGGTCACGCAGGGGCCGACTGATTTCCAAATCGGCATTCCCCCCAAAACTGATAAGATGAAAGGTATCACGATAGGAAAGTTTACGCTTGATAACATCCGTCACCAATAATTCAACCTGGCTGCCCTTTTCTTGAAACATGCTTTTGGATGTGTCCAGCATGAGCACAAAATCGGTTGCCTTCTGTGCCCATAGTGGACTTGCAGCCACGGAAAAGAAAATTAAAAGCACACAGCTGAATTTGAAGAGCAACTGTGTTCGAACATGAGACAGCGAAGAATTAGAACTTCGCCGCTTCGATTTTTTTGATACCGTAATGATATTCACGTTCATTGATTTCAAATTTGACCTCTTCTCCCTCTTTGTGGTTCCATAGCTTACCACCAAAAGGCGACAGATAAGAAATTATATGTTTATCCGGGTTTGATTCCCAGGGACCAAAAAACTCATAGACTTCTTCTTTGTCAGTTTTGTAGTTGTGGAGGGTCACTTTAGTACCAAATGATACTTTTGAAGGATCCACATCTTTTTTATCAAAAATTGTTGCCCGTTCGATCTCTTCCTTCAATTTAGCTGCACTCAAATTCAGCATTTCAAGTTTCTCTTTGCCGGCCTTATATTCAGCATTCTCTTTTAGGTCGCCAAGTTCACGGGCTGCCCCAATTTCCTTGGAAGTCTCGGGCATTTCGACATCAACGATCTGTTGCAGTCGCTTGGTTTTTTCCTCGTAACGGGGGGCTGTAACCAATAAGCCTCTTGATACGGTCTCTTTCTCTTCCTCGCCATAAAACTTGTAGTCGGGAAAACGCTCAGTTATTCTGTGTTTCAGTGATTCTCTGAGTTTTGGATCTAACTGATCGACATCATTTACAAGTGAGAAAAGCCTATTAATTGATTCCGGGTCAGTTTTCATTATGAACTCTTCCAGCTTTTCATCTCCAAACAGAAAACTTTGTATCTGTTTATTAAGCCGGCGGTTCACACTTACATCGCGTTTATTATCAATTTCTCTGAAGGTAATATCCAGTAAGTGGACCATCCCAATAAGTACCTTTTCGTAGGACAGTCCGTATTTATCTTTCCACACATTCTCAGGAAAAGTTCTGGCAGTCCATATAAAGGCCTCGCGCTTTTCACGATATTGGTCGAGGAGAAAAGTAAATAATTCCTGCAGGTTATTTTGGTAGCCCTTATTCTCAAGTTCATCAATAATATATCTTGAAAGGTGATAGGGAAACAGCTTAACAAACAATTCGGGCCAGTTGGGGGAGTTGCGTTTTATTCTTTCAAGAAAATCCCGTTTTAGTTCATTGTCCTCAAGGTTTTGAAAGATAGTTTCAATCTCGCGCTCTTTTATCTGGTTCAGAAGATCTTTAAAACTCAGTTCAAGACCGGGATTTAAGAAGGGATAATCCCTAATAATCCGGTTTACAATTAAGAAACCGGCAAAAACGTTTTCATTTACCTGGCTGTAGGATTTAAGAAATCCGGTAAAATATTCGAACATTTCAGCAAAATAATCCGACTCAGGATCGCTGTGTTTAAGAAACTCTCTTAACACCTTCAGGCGGCCGAAAAAGCTTTTCTCCGCTCGAAAACGGTTGTAGGTTTTCTCTTCGAAACTGATAGGGGTATCACGAACAACGTAATGGTCAACTTTTTCAGGTAAGTTACCAAAGGATGAGTTTGTTTTAAGGATTTTTCGAGCCTCGGTACTCCAGCTTGTCCATTCATTCGGGGTAAGTACACTCGGCACCAGCTCAGCCTTAATTTGCTTCATATTTGCGGAATTGTCGTAGCTTTTTATAATTGTCTTTAAGGCCCAGAGAGGATCGGACTTAATTTTTTCTTTCAGTCTTTCCTGGGGCCACACTGCCTTGAGTACCCAAATGTGATCTTTTGACAGACTTCCCAGGGCATTTACCGCCATCTGCAAGCTCATTTTATGGCCGCGTTTTCGGGTAAAATCAATAACAATTGAATTTTCCTTAATTGAACGAATACGTCCAATACCCCATGTTCGGTGGAACACAAAGTTTCCAGCATCAAAGGAGATGTGCTTTTCAAAATCTTCAATAGCTTCATGGACATTACGCCAGGACTGGTTGAGATTGGAGAGTTTGATGTACTCCTCGAGATGACTGTGATCGGCATGTTTCTGTCGATAACAGTGGGTAATCTCCGCCCGGGCCCATTGGCTCTTTTGATCGTAGATGAGTATACGTTTGAGAATATCAATGGCTTTTTCCCAGTTTTCAGTCTCTTTATAGTGGGCATACAGCTCTTCGAGCAGCTGCGCCGCACGCTCCGCATTAATTGCGCGCTCCACTTTTCGTTCAATATGGAAAAAGAGGTCTGTTTCTTCGGGAATGTACTCTATCAGTTTATGCCAAATCTCTTTGATATTGGAAAATAAACGCTTGCTTATATATCGATGAACAGCCTTCTTATAATACTCAACAGCATCCTCAATCTGACCATCTGCTTCCTTTTTCTCCGCCAGCTGCTTTACTATATCTGCTTCATCAAAGTCAACTTTGATAAGACGTTCCCAGACCTTAAACTTTTCTTCAATTTCGTTCTCGTTTTCATAACAGTCAGCCAAAGTTCTGAGGGCAAACTTGTTTTCTCCAAACTCGAGTATACGGTTACAGAGATATTCAACAACCTTCCATTTGTGGTTATCAGTAAAAATACTAATAACCTGAACCAGATTAGAATCATCAATTAGCTGTCGGCTTAAAGCGATAATACCGGATATGTACAATGCAATGATACTATTTCGAGTGTGCTGAAGGTGTTCATCGCAGAGCTCTTTTATCTCTTCCAGCTTTTCTTCGGAATCATTTGCATCTAATATTTCATCCAGCTCTTTAAAATTCTGAATGGTATAGCTATTTAGAGTAGCGCGGGTCCATTTTTCTTCATTCAGCAGCTCTCTTATTCGATCAATTGTGGTGTCACCCATTTTTCTCTCCACTCAATTAGTTAATGTACTGTGTGTAAATGTGTTCGTCGATCATCTTTATCTTGTGTAATACCTCTTCAACCCATTCACGGTTCTCATGGGCATTTACATAATGATCGATAAGCCAGAAATAACGGTTCAGCAACCGGGGAACAAGAGAGTCTTGTTCAGTATTGATCCCCTCTTCCTGAATCCGCTTTTCCAACGAGTAAATCGATTGTTTAAGCTTACCATACTCTAGGGGTCGCAATTCCCGCTTTACATTGAGTACACCTAACAGGACCCCGTATACAGGGATCCACTCGTTTAACACTGCTCCAGCATACCCCATATTACGCACTCTTGCAATAAGGCGGGTAATTAAACCGGATTCAAGAAAGGCAAGTTCAATTTTTTGGGGATTCATAAAGAAAGCCTCACGGAAAAAGGCTTTGGCCGCTTTAGTTTCGTCAACCAAAGCATAACAGTCGGCTATCTCGGCCAGTACCTCGGCATCATCTCTTCGCTTTCGTCCAGCACTCTCTAGATACTCCAAGGCTTTCTCAAAATCGCCGGATAACTTATAGCAGCGTCCAATATTCAGCAGAAGTCCGGCTTCGGGCTCTTCATTCGCCCGCACAACCCGTTTGAAACTCACAAGAGCAGTGCCGAACACCCATTTACGTAGCACAAAAAGCTCACGCTCTATAGGAGCTTCCATCCGCGGCAGAAAAGCCTGGAAAGAATGCCACTGACGAAGAAGAAATTCACCCCGTTCACAATCATCGTAAATTTCGTTTAGACGCGGTATCCGATCCTTCCAGAATTTACAGCATTTGAGCGTGGACAGGACTTCATCATGCTCAAAATCTATCTCTAGTGCAGATTCAAGCCGCTCTTCCGCTTCGGTGAACCGACCTTCCCGAATTTGCAGCTGAACATCTTGTAAAATTTCTTCAATATGTGGCGGTTGTGAAGTAGTCTCATCCATATTTGCTGCTAAATGCACTTGCCCCTCAATATATTACCTGTCGCCGGAGAGCCTAAATAGACGATATCACTCTAGTAAGTGCTCTTTTTCATTATATCATGGTATTAACAATAGTCAATTAGATCCAAGGACACCCAGATGATTGCCATACCCGAAGGAATTTGGTACATAATATGTATGAAACAGAATAAAAACTATTTGTACGCGCCTTCAATTTTGTCGGCTGATTTCAGTAATATCAACGCAGCTATCGAGCGCATCCATGCTGCCGAGGCTGACTGGATCCATTTAGATGTAATGGATGGGCATTTTGTGCCCAATATCACCTTTGGCCCAAAACTGGTGAAAGATCTTCGATCCCATACCAAACTACCTCTGGATGTACACCTTATGATATCTGAACCTGAAAAATATGTGGAGGAGTTCGTCAGTGCCGGTGCCGATTATCTAACCTTTCATTTGGAAGCCGCCGTCCACGCCCATCGGATTGTACAACGGATACATGCGGCTGGAGCCTATGCCGGTATATCAATTGTACCTTCAACACCTGTTACTCAACTAGAATCAATGTTACCATATATTGATCTGATACTAATAATGACGGTGAACCCCGGCTTTGGCGGACAGACCCTCATTCCCGAATGTTTAGATAAGGTAGACTATCTTAAGCATCAGGCCAAGGAGAAGGGCTATTCTTACCTGGTTGCAGTTGACGGGGGAGTGAACCGGAGTACAGTCGAACAGGTACGCAATGCCGGTACTGATGTCCTGATTAGCGGAAGCGCCTTCTTCAAGGCTGAGGACCCTGTGGATGAAGTTAAGGGTAATGCGGGGTGAATAGCAGAACTGCTAAATAAATGCTTTATCTGAAGTTGCGACAGGTCGAGAATAAAGATGGGGAAAAGGTTTTAAAATGAAAAAAATTATTGTAATGCTATTGTTAGCAACACTTACTACTCCGTTTAGTGTGTACAGCCAGGAAAGAGAAATACCTGAGGCAGTTAAGTCCGGGCTGCAGGCCTTCAGTCAGGGGGAGTACGAACAAGCGTTGCTCCATTTTCGCAACATTATTCTCGATTCAACCCAAACTGGGTATCATGGCGAAGCATATTACTGGATAGCTCGCAGTCATCTTGCACAGGAGCGAATCGACAAAGCAGCCCAGAATTTAGACTATTTTATCGCAAACTACCGGAACCATAATAGATACCCGGATGCTCTGTATCAAAAGGGACGGATTCTATTTTTGCAGAAAGAGCATGAGAAAGCAATACGGGCATTATATGAGTATATTGAAAACTATCCTTCCCATGATTATAATTCGAACGCTCTATTCTGGATTGGCGAGTCCTTTTATGCCCTTGGCCACTTTGACAAAGCTGAAAAAGTTTATTCTGCCTTGGTACGTGACTATCCACGCAGTTATAAGCTTGAGGCAGCCAGATATCGAAAATCCCTCATTGAACTCAAACAGCGTGAACAGAATCTACTGAAGCTTCTGAAAATCAGCCATGAAGAGTACCTTAAAGCGCTAGAAGATTTCCAACAACGTGAACGGTTTTACGAGCAGGCCATTAGCAATTATCAGCGGAAACTATCGGCCGCTAGATCTGAGCGGGACAACGAAATGATCAAACAGCTAAATGCGGAATTAAATGCGAAACAATCGGAAATCCAGCGGCTGCAACAGAAGCTGGAGGCCCAGGAAAGAGGTATAGCTGAATTGCAATCAAAACCGGAATCCGACGATCCCAGCGCAGAAGCAACCGCCGTATCCACGGATATCGCCGAACGGGATGAAGTCCAGCAGCTGCTTGAATTAAAAAACAAGGCCCTCAACCTCAAGCTGTTCTATGTTGAATGGCTGCAGCAAAATCGGGAGAGTAACTCATGAAGCGCCGAATAGTTGTATTTACCGCTCTTTTCATTCTCTTGCCGGCATTATTAAGCGGACTGACCTTGGAGCAGGGACGAATAAAACTCATTCTCCACGAGGATAACGGCCGTTTCTCTATATATTATCTTAAGGATATTGAAAAAGAGGAATATGTATCACTTTTTTTTGAGCGGGATCCTCGAACCAGTTCTACCGGAATTCTTCTAAATAATCGTATACATACCCTTGGTTCTTCCAATACCTTTTCACAAAAAGTCAGGAAAACCTCCGAAGGAGCCCAGTTTATCTGGACCTCTTCGAAACTTGAAATTCAGCAAACCTTCAGTTTTGTAAAATCAAGCCCCAACAGCCTAGTTGACGGGGTGAGAATCGATACTACTGTGGCGAATAGCTCCGAGAGTACTCAATCGGTAGGTATACATCATTTGTTCGACACGTACCTTGGAGAAAAACAGCAGGATGCCCATTTTATTACCTCCGATGATCAGCAGCTCAATGGGGAAACCGGTTTTTCCCTGCAGCCGCCTAGTTACTGGATATCCCCTGCAAGTTCTACAGCTGAAGATACATCGGGTAACTTTGAAGGTTTTGTATCGATGCTGAAGGGCAGTGGAATTACATTGCCCGACAAAGTGGTGTTTTCCAATTGGAAACGGTTAAGTGAAAACTTATGGAACCTGCAGGTACAGGGAAACAGAAACTTTAACTTGTTGCCCTATTCAATCAATGATTCAGCGGTTTGTCAGTTTTACGATCCGATAAAACTGATCTCCGGCGGCACACGCACTGTTACGGCGGTAGTCGGGGCCTTTACCGGAAGTCCTCTTCGCATAGGCAGTACAGCCGCCACCCTGTCGGAAGAAGATAGTCTGGAAAGCCTTGAGCGCCTCCTTAGCAATACCAGAGAGGGGGGTGACAGCCAGACGGTTAAGGAGATGGTCCGAGAAGACCTCATAGCTGTAAATGATATAATTTCACAGATAAATAGTCTGCTGTCGTTCCCCGGGGATATAAGCGAAGAAAAAAATAGCGGTTATTGAAAGGGCCCTCAAGAATCTAAGTGAAAAGCAGAAACAATATAAAAACAGCGAATAGGCGCTGACACCGGAGTACCGTGGATGGGAGGGAATGATCTTAAAAAGGCACATAAACTTTATCGCCAGGGAAAATATACTCAAATACTCCAGCTCTTGGAGTCCCAAATATTCAGATATCGCCAGAGCTTTCAGTTTTACTATATGCTGGGAATGTCCTGTCTTTACACCGGGGATTTCAGTGGTGCCGAATCTTACCTCCATCGGGCATTAAGCCTGAAACCAGGCAATAAAAATGCGCTACTGGGTATCGCAGTAGTCCATCTAAAACAACAAAAAACATCCGAAGCCCTCAAAGACTGGTTTGAAGTAATCGATCAGGAACCGAAGAACCGCTATGCAAATCGCGGTCTGGCTGTGGTCCGGCAACACGCTGATCCGGATGACCTGATTGCATTTACCGACAGCAACAAGCTGTACAAGCTGCTTCCAAAGGAAAAACAGATAAGTAAATTTACTGTTATTTCAGTTATTTCGGCACTTTTACTATCTACTGCCCTGTTGTTTTATCCCTTGTACAGCAGCTATATACATAACATGTTCGCTCCAGAGGCCGAAAGACCGGAAATCGCGGCTTTAGACTTGTCGGTCGACAGGTATAAAGCTGAAGATTCTGCGGCTGCCGCCGATTCCGCAGAGCTTGACCTGAGTCAAGAAGAGCTGAAAGCGAGCTACCAAGATGTAGTGCGTTATTTTAATCGCTATGAAGATAATTTAGCACAGCGTGAAATCAACCGCATACTTTTATCCAACGCCTCTACAGAACTGAAAAACAAGGTGAGTACTCTGGCAACCTATACCCGCACACCCAGCTTTGACAGCCTGGAACACAACTTCAAATTCAGGGAAGTGCAAAAACATCCGGCCCTCTACCAGGATTGTTATGTAATCTGGAAGGGAAGGGTAAGCAACTTGGTGATCGGCGAAAGTTCTATTAACTTTGATTTGTTGGTCGGATATGAAACTGAGCAGGTTCTTGAGGGGATTGTACCGGTACAGCTTAATTTTGCCGCGCATATTGATCCGGCTTTTCCGATCGAGGTTTTAGGGAGAATTTACCCTGAGGGCAATCAAATTAATTTGGAAGCTAAATCAATTCATCAGTTTATTCCGGAAGAGGGGTAGTACTATGCGTGCAGTCATCCAGCGCGTCCACACATGTTCAGTGAGTGTAGATGAAAAGATAGTCGGAAGAATCGAAAAAGGCCTGTTGGTATACCTTGGTGTGGAAAAAGAGGATACCGAAGAGGACATGCGGTATTTAGTAGATAAAACCTTCGGTCTGCGAATTTTCTCGGACAGTGACGGCAAAATGAACCTTTCAGTGATGGATATCAACGGACAAGTACTGGTAGTATCCCAATTTACTCTCTGTGCCGATACCCGCAAGGGCAAACGCCCTTCTTACAATTCTGCAGCTTCACCTCATATGGGCGAGCAGTACTACAACCTGTTCGTAGATACACTCCGGGAAAGGGGCGTAAAAGTGGAGACCGGGGTTTTTGGAGGAAAAATGAGTGTAACCTATACCAACGACGGCCCGGTGACTATCCTGCTTGACTCACAAAAACTGTTTTAATTTTTCTCGAATTTCACTTTCGTCGGCACCCACGGTTCTGCACTAAATCTCAAGCATGAAATTCGATTGCTTCTTGACCTGCCGTTCGTAAAGCCTATAAGATAGAGACAAGATTTTAACTACAAATCTGAAGCATACACGCGAATGCGGCTGTTCTAGTCTAGTAGAAAGACGCCTGTATTCGTAGGAGGAAATATGGCTAAAAAGAACTCAAATACTACTCATGAGACTCCCGGAAATTTAGACGAAAAGAATAAAGCCCTTGATGCAGCCCGACTTCAGATCGAAAAACAGTACGGGAAGGGTTCGCTGATGAAATTGGGCGGCGACGGCCGGGACACCAGTATTCGCGTGGTACCCTCCGGTTCGATTTTGTTAGATGCAGCACTTGGTGTAGGCGGATACCCCCGGGGACGGGTTATTGAAATCTACGGCCCGGAATCTTCCGGTAAAACTACCTTAGCTCTGCACGCTATTGCAGAGGCCCAAAAAACCGGAGGAATCGCCGCCTTTATTGATGCGGAACATGCATTAGATCCGGTATATGCCCGCAACCTGGGGGTTAATACTGATGAGTTATGGGTTTCTCAGCCCGACACCGGTGAGCAAGCCTTGGAAATAGCCGAGTCACTAGTTCGTTCGGGAGCTGTTGATATAATAGTGGTCGATTCAGTAGCAGCCTTAACTCCTCAGGCGGAGATCGAAGGAGAGATGGGCGACTCACACATGGGACTGCAGGCCCGGCTTATGAGCCAGGCCCTGCGAAAACTCACCGGTACTATCTCAAAATCCGGCACGAGCCTGGTATTTATTAACCAAATACGAATGAAGATCGGGGTCATGTTCGGTAACCCTGAAACTACTACCGGCGGACGAGCACTTAAATTCTACTCTTCAGTGAGGATAGAAGTGAGAAGAATCGAGACTATCTCAAAGGGTGCAGATGAGGCTATCGGAAACCGTGTTCGGGTAAAGGTAGTGAAGAATAAAGTAGCCCCGCCTTTTAAGAAGGTCGAGCTTGAAATTATTTTCGGGAAAGGGGTCAGCGCAACGGCAAGCCTGCTGGATGCCGCCCTTAGATTCGAACTTATCTCAAAGAGCGGGAGCTGGTACTCCTTCGGAGAAGAACGGATCGGCCAGGGGCGTGAAAATGCGAAGGACTTTTTAGATAACAATCCTGATATTGCTAAGGATATCGACTTAAAAGTACGAAGACTGCTGTTTCCCGAGCGTTATAAAGAAGAGGAGGGCAGCAGCCCGGAAAAATCCGAAGAACAAGCGAAATCCGGCAGCCAGTCTAAATCTACAGATGAGTCAAAACCACTTGAGAAGGAAAAAGCTAAAGCACAACCGGCACAACCGGAGAGCGCTGCTGAAAAGCCTTCTCCAGATAAGGAACTCTTTTAGAGGTAATGGAAACGGAACAAATTTCATCCACCGGTGAATCGGAAAAGCAGCAATTTAAATTAAGTGAGTTCGAAGGACCTCTTGATCTGTTGCTGTTTTTAATAAAAAAAAATGAAATAAACATATACGATATTCCTATTGCTGATATCACAGAACAGTATCTGTCATATATACAGTATGCTGCAGGCCGCCAGTTAGAAGACCTCACTGAGTTTTACGTACTGGCCTCGACACTGCTGTATATAAAGTCGCAAATGCTGCTGCCGATCGAGGTTGATTTTGAAGATGAACTCGAAGACCCTAGGCTTGAACTGGTTGAGCGGCTCATTGAATATCAGAAGTATAAAAAGCTTACCGAGATAATGGCGGAAAAAGAACAGGAGACAGAGTGGGTTATCGAACGAAAAAAAATCCAGCCGGCCCTTCCATTCCCTGAGGATGATGACACCTGGACTAAAATAGATGTGTGGGACCTTCTAAAGACTTTTTCACATTTGATTTCGTCGATCTCAGCGGAGAATGTTATTGATCTGCATGAAGAGATAACCGTAAATGAAAAGATCAGTTTAATTAATGAACTGCTCGACACCCATGGTGAGTTCTATTTTACCGATCTAATCACCAGACCGCACCTGACCATGGACATAGTCTGTGCGTTCCTTGCCATCCTTGATACGGTAAAATCTAGAATAATCGGAATATTTCAAAATAAATTATTTGGCGATATTAAAATACGCCGGCTTAGCCCCATGCCAAAGGAAAAGGAGCATGAAACTGGAACGTGAAGCTGCACTCATAGAGGCCATACTGTTTCTGGAGAGTGAACCGGTTGAAGTGGAGAAACTGGCTCGCTATTCACAATTACCGCAGGATATTGTTGAGCGGGTACTTCTGCAGTTGAAGGAGGAGTATGCCCGGGATGATCATGGTTTAGAGCTAATCGAGATAAGCGGGGGGATGCAGCTTTCTCCAAAAGCCGATCTTTGGGAGCACCTGAAAGAGCGCTATGGGCGAAAAAATGAGAGCCGACTCTCGAAGGCAGCCCTGGAATCCCTTTCAATCATCGCCTATTCGCAACCGATAACCCGGGGTGAAATTGACAATATTCGCGGTGTATCCTCGGCAAATATGGTAAAACAGCTCCATGAACGGAACTTAATTAAAGTAGTGGGAAAAAAAGATGTTCCCGGTAAACCGGTACAGTACGGCACTACGAAAGAGTTTCTGAAGTTGTTTCGATTGAAAAGTATCGCTGATTTACCGCACCTTGATGAACTTGATAAAGAGCGCTTTGAATTGGAAAGTGATGAGTCCTAGCAATGAAGCCTATGAATGAAGAAAGTGGTGTTCGCCTTCAGGTCTACCTAGCCCGCTGCGGGATAGGTTCGCGAAGGAAGAACGAGGAGTTTATTGCCGACGGGAGGGCGGCTGTAAACGGACAGGTGATTATCGAGCCGGGAACGAAAGTTTATCCCGGCGACAAGATCACCTTTGATTGGAGGCCGGTGCAGCCGGAGGCAGAGGATCGGTATGTTGTGCTCTACAAACCTCCTCGCTTTATTTGTTCAAGTTCCGATCCTCTTGGACGTCCTCTGGCCCTCGATTTACTTCGCCCTCACTTTAGCGAGCGCCTATTCAATGTCGGCCGTTTGGACTTTATGTCGGAGGGATTGATTTTTTTCAGCAATGACGGCAATTTTACCCGGATTGTATCTCATCCCTCGTCCGAAATTGAGAAAGAATACCGGGTAATCTGCCATAATCCAGTTGATAAGAGTATTCTTGATCAATGGCTCGAGGGCGTTACTGTTGAGGGTACTTCCTACAAAATTAAGACTTATCGTACAGAGGGGCCCGATGAAGTTTTCCTGACCCTGATCGAGGGAAAAAACAGGGAGATAAGAACCTTGTTTAAGGCCTGGAAAATCGACATTAAGCGGCTGATTCGCATAAGAATAGGTCCGGTTACTATTGAAGGACTAAACCCCGGGGAACACCGTCTGCTGACGGCAGATGAGGTAGATTGGTTTATTAAAAGAGGAGCAAAATGATAGTAGCGATCGACGGTCCGGCAGGTGTCGGCAAGAGCACCATTGCAAAACAGATAGCCGAACGAACAGGCATGTACTACATAAATTCTGGAAATCTGTACCGCGCCATTACCTGGCAAATTTTGCGCGAGTATTCCGACCAGCCGCCTGAGGATCCGGATAAGCTGATTGAGATTGCTAATAACTGCCGGGTTGAGCTAAAACCCGATGGTTTTTATGTGAACTCTGTTCGAGTTGAAGATTATTTGCATACTGATGCAGTCGATACATGGGTCGCCCAGGTTTCTTCAATCAGTGAAATACGATCTATTGTAAATGCAGATTTGCGTAAAATTGCTTTGAATGTGCAATCAGTAGTTGAGGGAAGGGATATAACCACGGTGGTGTTTCCCGATGCAAAAGTAAAGATTTTCCTTGACGCATCGGTTGAAACTCGTGCAAAAAGAAGATATCATCAAGGAATCAGTGAGCTTTCAATTAAAGAAATTGAAGAACGAATTCGCCGGCGGGATCAAATTGACCGCAACAAAACTGTCGGTCGTTTGGAAGTTGCCGATGACGCCCTTTATTTAGACACCTCGGACTTGACCATCGATCAAGTTTGTGAGAAAGTAATAGACAAAATTCAAAAAACGGTACAATAAGTATAGTAGCAGGAGAAAAATGACAGTGATGACTGAAAAAGACCCGGATACCGCAGCAGAAAACATTCAATCATCCCTTCAGGAAGAATACCTTAAAAGCTTAGAAGAACTTGAAGAAGGTCAACTAATAGACGGAACGGTTGTGGAGATTACTCCAGAACATGTCTTTGTAGACGTAGGGTATAAATCCGAAGGGAAGATACCTCTCGAAGAATTCGATACCCCCCCTGAACAGGGCGATGACGTATCGGTAGTACTTATCCGCAAAGAAGGCAAGGGCGGACAGGTGGTTGTGTCTAAGAAAAAGGCTGATATTCGTAATTTCTGGAAAGAATTACGAAACGCCCACCAGGAAGGCAAGCCCGTCAAAGGAACCTTCGATAAAAATATCAAAGGCGGTTTTGAAGTAGACCTCGGTTTTGGTGTACGCGGTTTTTGCCCCTTCTCCAAAGCCGATGTTGTTCGTGTTGAAAAGCCTGAAGATTATCTGAATACTATAGGCGAGTTCTTAATTGACCGTCTTTACAGCAGCAATAAACTTAAAATCGTCCTTTCCAGGCGAGGTTTTCTTGAACAGGAGATCAACCGCCGTAAAAAAGAATTCTTTGAACATACAGAAATCGGCGATACCATTAAAGGCCGGGTGAAGAGTTTTACCTCCTTTGGTGCCTTTATCGATCTCGGCGGCTTTGACGGTTTACTGCATATCAATGATATGAGCTGGGGCCATGTAACCCGCCCTAAAGACTATGTGAAAAAAGGTCAGGAGATCACCCTCAAAATAATCCATCTTGACCCGGAAGAACAAAAAATAAACCTTTCCTTAAAACACTTTACCCCCGACCCCTGGGTCAATTTTGAAAATAAGTATCAGGTAAATGACGTAGTTAAAGGTAAGGTTACAAAACTTACGGACTTCGGTGCCTTTGTTGAACTAGAAGAAGGTGTTGAGGGGCTGGTACACGTATCTGAACTATCTTGGGTTAAGCGTGTGAACCATCCAAAAGAGGTTCTTGCAATTGGGGACGAGGTTGATGTCATGATTCTCTCCTACGATATTCAGCAGGGACGAGTCTCCCTTGGTATAAAACAGGTTCTACCGAACCCGTGGGAAGAAATAGAGAATAAATATCCGGTTGACACCCGCCTCACACGCGAAATTGTCAAAATTACCAATGCCGGTGCATTTGTAAAGCTTGAAGATGGAATCGACGGCTTCCTGCATGTAGATGATCTGTCCTGGACCAAGAAAATTAAGAATCCCGCTTCAGTTCTTAAGGTGGGTGAAGAAATTGAATGTGTGGTTACTGAAGTTGATACTGAATCCCACCGCATCCGCCTTGGAGTGAAGCAGCTAAGTGAAGACCCCTGGCGTTCACTGCAGAAAAGCTACCCGAAGGGCAGTGTAATCGAAGGTGAGGTTACTTCCGTAACGGACTTCGGTATATTTATTCGAGTACCAGGAGATATCGAAGGACTTATCCATAAGTTTAATCTCCGTTCGCCCGCCGACGACACCCCTGAAGATGAATTACTTCAGAAATATAAACCTGGTGATAAGGTGAAGGCCGTTGTGCTGGATGTAAAGCCGGAAGCCCAGAAGCTCTCCCTTTCCATCAAAGAGTACCAGAAGGGAATACAGAAGAAAGAAATATCCAAGTATATTCACGATGATCAAGACGAATCAACTGTCACCTTTGGCGATCTATTGAAGGAAAAGGGGGCCGACTCATTCGATTCGTAGTATGTTTAACTCTACCGTCGATGCAGAGAAGCTCAAAACGCTCATCGAGATCAACACGCTCATCAATTCCGATGTACAAGACGGACGGACTCTACCGACCGAATTTATACGAGTCCGCTACCCGTCTAACCGATGGTGAGTCCTCGTCGTTGCTCTTAGTTGATAATGAAAATAACAACCTCTATTTTGAAATTGCCCTCGGACCAAAGGGCCCTGATGTAAAGCGTTTCACCCTACAAATGGGCGAGGGTATTGCGGGCTGGGTAGCACAGAATAACACCTCTCTTATTGTCAACGATGTTGATCGTGACACACGCTACTATTCAGATATTAGCGAAAAAGTAGGATATCCAACCGATTCAATTCTCGCTGTTCCTATGAGAATTAAGGACAAGTGCATCGGTGTAATCGAGATAATCAACAAAAAGAAAAACAATAGCTTTACCAATGAAGACCTGCAATGGTTAGAAATATTTGCCGGACAGGCGGCGCTCACTATTCAGAATGCAAAGGAATACCAGAAGGTACAGAACGAGGTGTATGCACTGCAGGACCAGCTACAGCAGGGTCGTGGTTTCCATACTTTCATCGGTACCAGCCCGCAGATTACTGAAAAGTTAGAGGTTGCAAAGCGGGTTGCCGGTACCGACTCTTCCGTACTAATTCTAGGTGAAAGCGGTTCCGGAAAAGAGCTGTTTGCAGAACAAATCCATCTTCACAGTCCCCGTAAGGATGCTCCGTTTATTCGCGTAAATTGCGCGGCCCTGCCGGAACATCTGCTCGAAAGTGAATTGTTTGGCCATGTAAAGGGAGCCTTTACCGATGCACACCGCGATCGACTCGGCAGGTTTGAAATGGCCAATAGCGGGACTATTTTTCTAGATGAAGTGGGGGAGATACCACTTAGTCTACAGGCTAAATTATTAAGAGCGATACAGTATAAATCTTTCCAGCGGGTTGGTGAGAGTGACCCTACCTATGTAGATGTACGAATATTGGCAGCCACCAACAAAGATATTGAACAGGAAGTCGAAAATGGCAATTTCCGGCGTGATTTGTATTACCGCTTAAATGTATTGCCGTTTTATATTCCACCCCTGCGCGAAAGGCCCGATGACATAAGCGATCTATCGGAGTTTTTTTTGAAAAAGACCAACCGTGAAACAAATAAACAGGTCCACGGCTTTTCTTCAGAGGCAATGGATTTACTTTTGTCATACAACTGGCCTGGAAATGTGCGGGAACTGCAGAATGTGGTAGAGCGTGCAGTGGTATTGTCAAAAGATGTCTACATTAAGGCGGATGACCTCTTGTTGCGATCCCCCGGAAACCGCAGTAACAAGGCGGATTACGATGAAACCCAGCTGAAGGATGCAGTAAACCAATTCAAAAAGCATTTTATTCGTAACGTGCTGAAAAAACACTCTTGGAATCAAACCAAAGCTTCTAAAGTACTGGGTATTCAACGTACTTATCTTTCGAAGCTGGTAAAAGAATTAGATATAAAAGATTAATGATAAGGAGCATGGACGCATGTCACAACAACAGGTAAGAACAGAAGATAAGAATTTCAAAACTGTATTAACCACCTTTTTATCAAATAATTGGCGAACTTTAATAGTTATCGCCGTTATTATTGTGGTACTGGTAATCGGGGGCGGAGTCTATACCCTCGTGCATCAGAATCGCGTTGAAAAATCTGCGGTCGCAGCCGAACAGGTTCAGACACTGTATGCAGATTTGCAGGCAGCAGAGGGTGGAGAAAAAGATGAAATCGCCGAGGAACTTGTATCAGCGGCGGAAGAAGCCATAGGCAATTTTTCGGGAATGTATGCAGCTGCAAGGTCACATTTGGTATTAGGCCGGATGGCCTACGATCAAAAAAATTTTGAGAAGGCACTTGAGCATTTTAATGCATTAGCTGATTCCCAGCCAAAAAACTATTTGGCACCAATTAGCTTAATGCACGCTGCAACGGCCCATGAAGAGGCTGAGGAGTATGAGGATGCCATTGCAGCCTATCAACGGGTCCGTGAAAACTATTCGGATACCTTTCCGGAAGTACCCCATGCTCTGTTTTCGATAGGCCGGCTGTATGAGAAAATTGATAATAAAGATGCAGCACTGCAGGCCTACAATGAAGTTATAGATGATTTTTCTTCAAGTAATTGGACAAATTTTAGCACGTGACCGTATAATTTACCTTGAAACTATAAATTAGCGCACGCAAGGGGGATAACAATGCCGGCTGAGGGAAAGAAAATAAAGAAGCGCTCCACATTCATGGAGGTACGCTATTTCGGCTTTATTATTGCTCTAACGATAATACTGATTTCCCTTGGCATTGGTGCCGGCACCTCAATTTTCGATAACTTGGAGGTCCGTATACTGGATATTCATTTCCGGTATAAGGATCTCTTTCAGTCAGAAGAGGTAGAGGAGGGGGTAAAGATTGTTCAACAAAATCCTAATATCTCCCAGGATATTCTGATAGTCGGAATCGACTTCAGGACCTTAACTCGCTTTGGTCGCTGGCCCTTTCCGCGCTACACCCATGCCGACTTAATCAATACTTTTACTCGCATCCAAGACCAAAATGCGCGGGAAAATGCGGTGTTTCTGGATATTTTTTTTAATGAGCCCTCAGATACTGCGGTAAACGACGGTATTCTGGTTGAAAGTATTGAACAAAACAATCGTGTTTTTCTAGAGACTTTGCTGGATGAAGTGCCGCCTCCTCCTGAAAAAGAGAAAGATTTTCTACGGCGCCACCAGGGGCTTGTGTCGAGTTTTGGCGAAATTACCAGGGTAGAGGGACCCTGGGAGGAACTTACTCCATTTTACGGCCTTCAGCCGCCGCTCAAGCCGTATGCGGAAGCTGCAGTGGGGTACGGCCACGCAAATTACATTAAGGATGTAGATGAAGTATATCGACGTCAGCCCTTGGTAGCCAAGTACTCCGAAAAAATAGAGGAGTTTCCCTTTCGGACTCTTACAACGGATACGGAACTTGATAGGGATAACTACGAGAGATTAGCTTGGGCTGATAAAAACGGCCAAGAACATCCGATTCCGTATCCCCTCACCAATACCATCTTAGACAACCTGCTGCGAGAACTAGAAAACAAGGCGCCGGTGAAAAATGTCGACACCGACAACGACGGCGAGACCGATGATTCCTACTTTGTAGTTCATAAATACCGCGATCATTTTCTGCCGGCAATTACCTTATCCCTGGCTTTGAACTATTTTAATAAAAAACTATCCGATATTGAGGTTGTGTTAGGTGAGTATATTCGTATTCCCGAGCCCCAATACTACGACACTCAAAACGGGGTGTGGACTCCCTACGAGATACAGACAGCACCGCCGGAGTACGATGACGAAGGCAACCTGGTTACTGCGGAAAAAACAAAAATAGTTGAAGAAATAAAGATTCCCATAGATGCGCAGGGCGATATGCTGATTAACTTTATGGGCCCCCCCTCATTTTCTTCTCCCGGAGAACGGCAGACATTCCCGGTGCGCTCTTACTCGGGATACGCTTCAAACCCTCCCGGCCCCGACCCGAATGTATGGCCGAGAACCCGGGCACTGGATAATAAAATTATTATGGTCGGGTCATTTACCCGCGGCATGGCGGCCGACCATAAACCGACCCCTTACGGCCTTATGTACGGGGTAGAAGTACATGCGAATGCGCTCAACACAATCATGATGAACAACTTTCTTCATTATGCCTCGTTTTGGGTTAATTTGGCTATTTTAGTCGGCTTAGTGCTTGTTATTGCAATTTTCAGCTCCCGCCTTTCAACCGCCTGGGCGTTTATTACCACCTTGTTTCTTATTTTGGCCCTGTTTATAACTTCTTCAATAGTATTCGACCGGGAAGCCTATATTATCAATTTTACCCAGCCGGCCCTGGCAAGTTTGTTCGCCTTCTTTTCGATTGTGGTGTACCGGGAAATGACCGAATCTAAGGACAAGCGCCGTATTAGAAGTATGTTTGGCACTTATGTCAGCCCGCAGGTTGTTGACCAGATCTTGGATAATCCTCCCGAACTTGGGGGAGTAGATAAAGACATGACTGTATTTTTCTCGGATATCCGCGGCTTTACGACTCTTTCAGAGAGTATGAGCCCCCAGGAACTGGTACAGGTATTAAACCGGTATCTCACCGCAATGACCGATATTGTGTTGAAATATGACGGCACGCTGGACAAGTATGAGGGCGATGCTATCATGGCTTTTTGGGGAGCACCTCTGCCCCAGGAGGACCACGCTCTACGGGCTTGCAAATGTGCGGTGGAACAGCTGGAGGCATTGAAAATACTGAATGACGAGTTCCCTGATGAATATCAGATGGACATTGGAATCGGCTTGAATTCAGGACGGATGACAGTGGGTAATATGGGCTCGATGCAGCGAATGGATTATACCTTGATTGGAGATAATGTAAACCTGGGTGCCCGCCTTGAAGGTACCAATAAGCAGTACATGACCCGCATCATTATCAGTGAACATACCTATGGACAGGTGAAAGATAATGTAGTAGTTCGTGAGCTGGATAACATACGGGTGAAGGGAAAGAACAAACCGGTTCTTATCTACGAGCTTGTCGACATAAAGGACTCTTCACCGGAGTAGTGCAGCAGTGCTGCACTCGTTTTCCGATGAGTACAAGAATATGAAGCGCTGTATATCAGTTAATCTCACCATTATCGTAGCACTGATCATTCTCACACTGCTTACGCTACCCGTGATAGGCTGTGGAATTCCCAGCTACCCGTATCTGTACCCGCCGGAGGCTTTAGGCGGCGGAAGAGTGGGTTTTAGCCACGATGAAAACAACGATCCGGATGCGTTTCGAGGCTACGAAATCTTTTACCGCTTTTATGCAAATGATCCCGATACAGCTGGTGCAGGGGATATGGAAGATTACTTTACGGCAGAAGGAGCAATCAGGTCTGTTATTAATGGGACAAGCAGCAGTGCACTCACTTACGGTTTCCGCCGTCTCATCATAGAAGGCAATAAGGCTACTGATCCTCCGCCACAGTTGCCAATTGATTTTGCGGACAGAAACAACACTTTCACAATAGAACTTATCGAAGATGAAACTAACGACGTAATTAGATTTACTTATGATTCAGTCACTTATAATGTTTTTAGATATGTTCCATACGAGGAAAGTGTTGAGTACGACTATAAACCTTTTTTGCCTGCAACTGATGGTGATTTGTATGATTTTACTTCCGGAGAAAACGACATTCATGATGCTGAAGAGGTTGATGAAACCAGCATTTATGTTGCTTTTTTTGCAGTACCTTACGGCTTTGATGTAGATGCGTTACAAGAACTCTACGCCAACGGAAGTTACGAGGGGATGGAATATATCGGGCGTTTCAAGATACAATAAGCCGCAGAGCCAGCAATTCGCAATTTGAAAAATTTTTAAAATTTTTCAAATTGCGAATGCTTACATTTTGTTTAAGATAAGTAGTTTATCTTAAAGATATTGTGCGGAATTCTCATTTTGGAAGTTTTAAAACTTCCAAAATGAGAATTCCTGTCGCAGAGCACACTTAGATTTTACACGGAGCAGCACTATGGTAAGCTATTACTTTAACATTGGACTTATTTATTTTATCATTGGGTTCGGCAGCGCAATTATGTGTTACTACATCTTTAAGAAAGATGTAATTGGGCATTTTATTGGGGCACTTATTGTTGGGCTAATTGGCTCGTTTCTCGGTGGAGTAATAGAGTTTTACTTTTCAGATATAATCACACTTCTGACTAACTTGAACAATTCTGTGAACATATTCCCGCCGCTGATCACAGCAGGGCTGCTGTTATGGATTTTTGTGAAGGTCAGTGACCGCAGTGCTGACTAAGTTAATTATAGCAGCATCTTATTCTGGGGCTGTATAGCGGGATGAAACTGCCGGAAAGGGAACAAGTGCTCTGTAAGATTGCATTTT
This sequence comes from Spirochaetia bacterium, assembly GCA_034520965.1. Classification (GTDB taxonomy): domain Bacteria; phylum Spirochaetota; class Spirochaetia; order DSM-16054; family Sediminispirochaetaceae; genus DSBN01. The sequence goes on from JAXHMY010000002.1 coordinate 178,538, forward strand.
CATATAAGTATATTATTAATTTTACTTCTGATAATATATATTCTGTCTACTTATATTAAATATTACTTCACAAGGAGATTGTATGACATCCAATTTTGAACATATCGAAATGTTAGAACAGCTAAGCAAAGATGAGCAAGAACAGCTTTCCACCGCTTGGATCGATTTTTATCGTATAATTAAAACACTTCGCAGCCCGGACGGCTGTCCATGGGACAGGAAGCAGACCGCAAAGTCGCTGGCGCCTAATTTAATAGAAGAGTCCTACGAACTAGTAGAGGCAATTGATAACAATGACGTTGAAAACATACGGGAAGAGATTGGTGATATTTTTCTGGTGGCCGGAATGATTGCCCATATAAATGCAGAGTCAAATAAGTTTAGTTTGGCTGAAGTTATTTCTGAAGTGTCTGTAAAATTAGTCAGACGACACCCCCACGTTTTTGGAGATGTCAAAAAAGAGAACCCTGATGAAGTGATTGAACTATGGAATCATATTAAAAAAAATGTAGAAAAAAACGGAAGTGAGTTCGAATCAATCAATGACAGCATACCAAGATCATTGCCTCCCCTTGAACGTGCCTTTAAGATACAAAAGAAAGTCGCAAAGGTTGGCTTCGACTGGGATAACCTACAGAGTGTAAAAGACAAAGTGACTGAAGAGCTTGCAGAGTTAGATGCGTGTATTCAAGATTTAAATAATCCAGCGCAGCAGGCGGCTGTCGAGGAAGAGATTGGGGATGTACTTTTTTCCATTATCAATTTAGCCCGCCATCTGAAAGTTGAACCCGCCGTAGCCCTCCATAAAACTAATCAGAAATTTGCAGATCGCTTCCGTTACATTGAGGAGCAGATGTATCTGGAACAGCGCAGTATGGATAAATCGGAATTCGACCGCATGGACGAGCTTTGGGAAGAAGCAAAAATCCGGCTGAAAAACCTGTAATCTTTTCATTTAAGTATTAAATATTATACACTTAAGAAGTGTTATTAACTAATCTGAAATAATCAAACAGCAAGCCGGCATTTTCTCCGTATGTTTCCGGAGGTTCCATTAACAGCTGTTCACGTTCTACTGAAAAGGAGCCTAAAAACTCCCCTATCGTTCCGTGAGTATATGTGCACAGCTCTTTCAGATTGAATTTGCCCACACCCTGAGTTGGTATATACAGCTTTATGAACGGTACTTCCACCACATCACTCTTTTTCTCAGAACTAATCTCAAGTAGTTTATTGTCAGCTTTTTTATCTTCTAGGAAAGTGATAATTTTTTCCGATAGGTCCTTTATCCCTGAATTGCTAGTCTGAGTATACTTCGATTCGGGTAAGCCTTTAATAATATAGGTAGAAGCTGCATGCAGCGCCATCAGCGACTGCCCTCGACCGCGACCTTTCTGACCTGGCATCTGCTGCAGCCGTGTTATTTCAATTCCCTCCGGCAGTACCCGATTCATGGAGTTTATAAGCTCTGTCGGGTCATGCTCCGCCAATAATTTGCAGCGAGCTATTTCGGCCTTGGATGCAATACCTAACGTCAGCGGGTGGGCAAATTCCATACGCGGTTTTGGATTAAAACCTGAGGTATACTCGAGCCCAATACCCGCCCGCTGAAAGCTCCGTTCAAAAATGGTCATTATATTGATATGGGACAAAAATCGCGCTTTTCCCAGTTTGCTGAAAGAAAACAGGTACCAGAACCCATCAGGTTTTTCAGCTTCAACTTCAGAGCTCATTGTCGATTCGTCCGCTTGCTCCGGCGGCTCTGCAGCTGCAAGCGGACGTGTTTCATGAACACATACTCCGCAATGATGATCACATGGAAATACACAAGCGTTTGTAAGTTCATGTTGTTTTGATTTTTCTAACTCACTCTTTAGAAAACGTTGAGTTATGCCTATGTCTACCTTATTCCAGGGCAGATCTTCGTCGATAGTACGTTCTCGACAGCTTTCCTTTTCTACATCCCAGTTCTGTGCTTCAAAGCTGGCTCGCCATATATCAAATGACGCATACTCTTCCCATGCATCCAGACGGGCTCCACGGCGATACGCGTCTTCTATTAGCGGCCCTACTCTTTTGTCGCCTCTGGAAATCACGCCTTCTAGATAAGAAATAAAGGGCGAATGATAATTTACCCGTACTGGAGTTTTATGAAACGCTTCACGAACCTCTTTTATTCGTTCCAGAGCTTGATCTTCCGTCAGCTGCCGTGACCATTGATAGGGCGTATGTGGTTTCGGTATAAATGTTCCAATATTTACATTTAGCTTAAACTTACTGACCTTACGTACCTGCTGCAGATACTCAATAATAGCTTCTGCCTCATTCGCTCCCTCATATAAATGCTCCGGGAGTCCGACCATAAAATAAAATTTCGCAAGGTTCCAGCCTCTTCGTCGTGCTTCCAGTAGAATTTCAGTTACCCTTTCCGCAGTTACTTCTTTGTTAATACTGCGCTGCCATTCCTGGTGCGGGGTTTCCACAGCAAAGGTCAATCCACTTTTCCTAATTTTTGAAACTTCCTGAAGCAGCGGTAAAGTAAAAGAATTGACATACAGCGAAGGCAATGCAAAGGAGACACCAAGCCCTTGGTAACGAGCATTTAATGTTCTTACCAACTGATGAAGGCCGACATAATCGCCGGAGGAAAGTGATGAGAGGGTAATTTCGCGGTACCCAAGTTCATATACATAAAAATCAGTTTCTTCAATGATTGCTGCTGTCGATTTTTGGCGATAGGGCCGGTAGAAATAGCCCGCATGGCAAAACCGACATCCATTAGGACAACCACGCATAATTTCCACCACCCCATGGTCCTGTACCACGCTGATGTTAGGTACCGGCAGTATGCGTGTACGGGGTGTATCGAAACCGTGCCATAATACTCGTCTGGCCGGCTGCTCCTTCTCGCGCATCCATACTGCCGGTACCGATTGGAGCTCCTTCAATATGTCCTGACGAGCGGCTCCCCTCGCTTTGCAGGTCTTGATTATTTGTACTATCGATTCTAAAGACTCTTCGGCTTCGCCTATGTAAATAGCATCAAAAAACTCCGCGAAGGGTTCAGGGTTTGTAAGGGCCGGCCCTCCGCCGATTACAATTGGGTCCGTCGAACTGCGATCACTCCTGCGGATTGGAATATGTCCCCGTTCAAGGGTACTAAGAATATTAGTAGCACTCAGTTCGTAGCCAACCGAAAAACCGAGCATATCCAGTTTTTGCAGAGGAATCCCACTCTCAAGGGTGTACAAGGGTATTTCAGATTGGCGAAGGAATTCCTCAAAATCTGGTGCTGGTGTAAAAACCCGTTCACAATGTACATTGTCCATTGAGTTCAGCTGTGCATACAGGAGTTTAATAGCGGTATTTGACATACCTATTTCGTATAAGTCGGGAAAACATATAGCAGTAAGCAAATCACCAGGACAGCTCTCAGGTACAATCCCGTATTCACCGCCGGTATATCTTCCCGGCATTTGTACCTTCGGCAGTATATGTGCTAAATCTATTTCAGGTTTAATGTATTTCATGTGTGAGGGTCCTCAGTATTTCAGTATTTATAACGTCGAAGATGGATGTTCTGTATTAATGACAAGCCAATGGTAGCCGTCCATAATGATGAGCCTCCATATGAGAGAAAGAAGAGAGGGATACCGGTAATCGGCATAATTCCTATGGCCATACCAATGTTGATAACCAAGTGAAAGAATATCATAAAAACAACACCGGCACCCACAAATACTCCAAAATCATCACCAGAATGCAGACTTATTATCAATCCGCGAATCAGTATTACAGCAAACAGTGCTAATATAACAAACGATCCGATAAATCCCCATTCCTCAGCAATAATTGAAAAAATAAAATCAGTACTCTGCTCCGGTAAAAACTGGTAGTGGCTCTGAGTACCTTCCAGAAAACCTTTCCCCCAAAATCCACCGGAACCCACTGCTGTTAAGGATTGAATAATATGCCACCCGCTCCCCTGTGGATCTACCTCAGGCTTGATAAACACAATCAGACGCATAATTTGATAATCCTTCAGTATAATGCGGAGCAGGTATGAACTGAGCAAAGACAGCGAAAGCAGCAACCCAGTGCTTCCAAAATACATAAAAAACCATCTCTTGGCAAAACGATATCCCAGAAAGGCTATTAGTCCTACAAAGCTAAGGGTCGCACTCGTAAAAAACACCAAATTACTTCGCTGAAATATTTCAAGAAAGCGAATTTTCTGCTGCAGAATATAATTTTCCCATACCGGGATGACAGCAAACAACACTGTTAAAAGTCCAAAGAAAAACAAAAACAGTAAAGCCTTTCGGTTCACTCCGGCAATAAAACTGATCACCCAGAAAAGCGGAATATAGACTAAGGCGGTTCCCATATCCGGCTGCAGCAGAATAAGACCCATCGGCAGAAGCGTCAGCGACAGAGCAATCAGAAAAGTCCCCATACTGTCGATTTCATTTTTACGATGCTGATAAAATGAAGCTAAGCCAAGAATCAGTCCGATCTTCATAAACTCCGACGGTTGAATTCCAAAACCAAACAGGCCTAACCAGGAACGGGCACCTTTTACTGTCCTTCCAAATAGTAATGTTACAATCAACAGCAGCAAAAGGCCTAGGTATATTTGTATAGATAGTTTTTGCATAGTATCGTAATGCGGTAACTGTAATAAAAAATATATTACCACAGCCGTAGCTATCCACACTATTTGCAGCACATACTCACGTGATATGACTTGCCCCGCTGCATTAACGCCACTCGAGTAAATAAACAGACCACCAATACACATTAAACAGAGCATAGATAGGAATGTAAGTAAATCAAACTCGAATATTGAACCGGACCGTTGCCGGCTCAATAGCCCTTCACTCTCTCCGATCATTATGCAGCCAACCCCAATTTAAAGATTCTATTGCCTCATCGTAATTCTGGTCCGCAAATATACCCTGAAAAATTATATTTGCCGCCCGCACAGCCCACCACTCCCATTCATTTTCGGCTTCCACCATAGTGACCACAACCACCTGTTCCTCCGGTGGGGCATCGTATGGCCCATAAGCAACAAACCAGGCATCCCAGCTCTCCTCCAGCCCTACGTCTCCTGTGCCGGTTTTACCGGCAACTTTCACAGCTTCGGTGGTAATAACTACCTCGGCTGTTCCGTCGGTAATTACTCCCCGCATATTCTGCTGTACAGTCTTAAAAGTCTCTTTACGAATACTTGAAGTACGTAAAACCTCCGGCTCAATTGTTTCAATAGTTTGACCACTTACCGGATCTTCAATTTTCTTCAACAGATGTGGTTTATATACAGTCCCTTCATTGGTGACCATCGCCACCATATTGGCCATCTGAATTGGGGTTACACCAAGATATCCCTGACCGATGGAGGTATTTACCGTATCGCCCCCTACCCAGGCCGAACCGTAGGTCTGCTCTTTCCAAATAGGAGTAGGCACCGCCCCACGAACTTCACCGGGCAGGTCGATACCTGTGTATTCTCCAAAACCGAAACGCTTTGCGTAATTGGCAATAAAGTCTATTCCCAAGTAGTTAAGGCCTAATGTATAGAAGTATACATTGCACGATTCCGCCAGGGCCTCTGATAAGTTAACCGGTCCGTGCCCTTTAGGCTCATGACAGTTAAACTCGCGGTTACCTACCCATATAGAGCCACGACAGACTATCTCTTTCTCAGAATCGATAGCCTCTTCCTCCAATGCAGCGGTAGACATAATTACCTTGAAAGTCGATGCCGGAGCGTAGCTCGACTGGATCGCACGGTTAAGAAAAGGATGCTGCTCATCGAGGGCATAACTGCGGTAGGATTGAAAGGCGTTGTCCATATAAAAATCGTTAGGATCGTACCAAGGGTACGAGACCATAGCTAAAATCTCTCCCGTAGCCGGTTTCATAACCAAAGCAGATCCTGTGCGTCGACCTAGAGCCTGTTCCGCCAGTCTCTGAATACGCCTGTCGATTGTTAACACCAAATTCTTACCGTTCTCCGGAGGAACCTCCGTCATTTTCCCACTACCTACTTGGCGTCCGTACACATCCACTACATTATACCGCCGCCCGTCTTTACCTCGCAGCAACTGATCGTATTGCTTTTCAATCCCGCTCTTTCCAACTACCGAATTAATGGCATAGCCCTGATTATACATTACCTGTAACTCTTCTGTAGTAATACCACCCACGTGACCAAGCACATGAGCAGCGGAGTTGGTATCTTGATAACTTCGAATGGGTTTTGCCTGCCAACTTATTCCGGGGTAATCCTCAATATGCTCGGCAATGCGGGTTATTATATCAAAGTCAACCCCACTTTTTATTTCCACCGGTTGGTACAGATTACGGTACTGTGTAGGAACCCTTGCTAAAATCTCATCTTTACCCATGCGGAGTAAGACGGATAATCGCTGTGCTACGGAATCCATCTGTTCATTCGTGAGTTCACCGGGAATCATGTTTATTGCAAAGGAGTCAACATTAATTACCATCGGAGTATCATGTTGACGGTCGAATATCTCACCCCGTTGCGCGGGAATCGGTATAGATCTGCTGGCTACCTGACGGGCTCTGTTCTTGTACTCTCCCCCCTTGGTAATTTGCAAATGAAAAATATACCCAAGGTATACGAGCAAAGCTACAACTATAAGCAGTAACAGACTGTATACCCGCAGACTGTAACGATTTTTAACCGTATTGGCTGAATAATAGTGTTCATTCATAGCATTTGAGTTTCATGTTCACTACAGAGCTTAAATACACGCAGTAGAGCAAAAATAAAGGGAGCCAAGACTGCATGCATACCAATCTGAATCAGTACACCTATTGAAAGCACAGATGATACACGTAACGGCAGAAATATGATCGCAATTATGAAAGATGTAAATATTACTATTAAGGTAGCAGCTATAGCAAAAATGACTGGAATAGTAAGAGAATCAACATACATCTTTCCCCGAGTCAAGCCAAATAAGTGCCCGATAACCGTATAGATCAGACTATGAAATCCAAGGGGTGCCATCCCCAGCATGTCCATCATTAGTCCAGCTAAAAACCCAATAATCTTTCCTTCCATAGTTCCTAATTGGTGTGCAAAAAAAACCAGCAAAAGAAGGGTAAAATCGGGACGTATTTCAGCTATATTCAGGGAGGTAAACACACTGTTTTGCAGTAATGCACATACGATCAGAATAACAGCATATATAATGGGATTCTTCTTACGCACTTATTCATTCTCCACTAATAATATGAACACATACTCAAGGCGGGTAAAATCGACTAAAGGGCGAATCTCCAGGGTAAGGGAAGATTCCCATTCAGGGGCCCGTATGGCGTCTACCCTGCCAATGTACAGATCTTTAGGATAAATGGAGCGGAAACCGGAGGTAACTACTAAATCGCCGAACTGGATTCTATTTTTAGCCCGTTTCTTTACATATGTCATTTCGACCAGCCCGTCTGCAGCTCCTAGACCATGCAAAAGGCCTTCATAACGGCTCTCCCGCATTTTAGCAGCCACGAAACAGCTGCGGTCAATGATCGGTAAGACCTTCGCGGTTGTATCAGTTACTTCCACTACTTTACCCACCAAGCTACTAAACCCTTCGGCGTATGCAATTACCGGAGCATCTTCTGCAATTCCTTGTTTACTGCCACGATTAATGGTAAAACCGTCGAAAAGTAGCCCAGGTTCCTTCGCGATTATCCTCGCAGCAACATGGGAGAATGGAGTTTTCTGAGAAAAATCTAAAAGCTCACGTAACTGAGTGTTTTCGCTTTGTAGGTCCAGGATGTTACGCTCTATTGTTTTATATTCGTTCACCCTTTCCTGCAGTACTTCGTATTCTTGGCGTATCCTGCGCAGCTCACCGATTGAATTAAAAAAGTTGCTAAAAAAATGTTCAACCTCTGCAGCACTTGACTGCACCGACGCAAATATCGAATACCCTATATGCTTAGAGGCCGAGTTTACAGATTGGGATTGGGTCCCTATAGCAACAGTTGAAATTGTTATGAGAACAACAAATACGACCCCGTTTCGATGCCGGGAAAAGAATCTTCTTAAACCTTCCATTACCTATCCAGGCTGCCTATCTGGACATTCTGCTGAAAATTATTGTAAATAGTTTTACTGCCGTCGCCACCGTACCGTACATGTTCAAAGTATTTACCGGCACCCTTTGCAACGCACAATAGCGGCTCCTCGGCTAAGGATTACCGGTACTCCGGTTTCTTTTGCAATCAACTTCGGCAGCCCTTTTAACAGGGAACCACCACCAGTCATCACAATTCCCCTTTCAACTATATCAGCTGCAAGCTCCGGAGGGGTCTGTCCCAGGGTGCGTTTTATTTCTTCAATTACAGCACTGATTGGCTCTTGAAGAGCCTCGCGTACCTCGACACTATCTATCTCAAGTCGTCTTGGAAGACCGGTGATTGCATCAGTACCTTTTATCTCCATCTTTTCTATTTGCTTATCCGCAACCGCATTCCCAATTGACATTTTCAGGGTTTCGGCTGTCTGCTCTCCCACAATTAAATTATGTACCGAACGTACATGCTTAATAATTGCTTCATCAAATTCGTCACCACCCAGTCTGATAGCATTAGTTACCACCATACCGCCTAGAGATATTACGGAGATCTCAGTAGTTCCTCCACCGATATCGCACACCATGTGCCCGGCCGGCTCAAAGATAGGAATATTAGCACCTATAGCGGCTGCCAGGGATTCTTCAATTACTTTTACTTCACGGGCGCCCGCTTTGTAGGCACTCTCTTCCACAGCTCTCCGTTCAACCTCAGTAATGCAGGTGGGCACTCCAATAACCATCCGCGGTTTTACAAACCAGCGGCGGGGGAGAATTTTTGTAATAAAATATCGGATCATTTTTTCGGTAGTTTCGAGGTCGGCAATAACTCCGTCTCTCAGTGGACGGATGGCGATAATATCACCGGGAGTTTTCCAGAGCATACGCTTTGCCTCTGCTCCGACGGCTACCACCTTTTTTGTTCCACGCTCAACGGCTACTACTGAGGGCTCGCTCACAACGATTCCCTTTCCGCGTACATACACAAGGGTGTTACAAGTTCCTAAATCTATTCCGATATCTGTTGAAAAGGCTTCGCTGAACCGTTTGAACGCCATTTATTCTACTCCTCTCGATTTAATACTTGGTACCAGTAATTCAGAATCACTGTAAGGCGTTTTCAAAATTACCACTTTGAAAACGCTTCTGTGTTAGTACAGGTTTTAACAGAGCCCCGTAATGTGCAGGATCGATGCTCAACACCTTTCTCCATTCTGCTCGAGCCTTTACACGCTGGTCGAGTTTTTCATACACCTCACCAAGATAGTAATGAGCATCGGCGGATTCAGGATTCAAGTCCAGTACCTTTTTGTATTGATCTTCCGCTTTACTCAACTCATTCTCTTCAATATATATATTTCCCAGCAAGAATCTGCTTTTCTGTTCAATTGTTTTATCATCTGTAGAATGTACTGCGCGCATAAGAAAATCAAGGGCTTTATCGATTTTTTTCAACTTATAATACGCCTGTCCAATAGTCATATACAGAATCGGATCGGGGTTGGATTCAGCTGCTTTTAAGAAATATTGAACCCCGGTTTCATGCTCATTTAATTCACTGTACCCCAGTCCTAAATATCGATTTGTATCCTCGCCTTGATAACCCATCTCTAGGGATTTTTCGAGATGCTTTATTGCAAGATCGATATAAAAGCGTCCTTTATGATAATACGTTTTTCCCAGTACATAATGCACTTGACCTTCCATTGAAGGAGAAGAAAGAGTTAATACTTTTCTTAAGTTTATGATGGCTTTGTCATATTGGGGAATTTGGTCTTCGAGGGTATATAGGCTGGTTCCGCGATAGAAATAGGCAAAACCGTTTAAGGCTAAATACTGCGGATTAAGCGGCTCCTCTGCAAGGAGCTGTTCACATTCACGGTTAACTTTTGCAAATTCCTTCTGCTCCCATAAGTCCTGAAGAGAGACTTCCCGGCTCTGTTCGGATGTATCCGTTAATGATTCATTTTGAGTAGAATCTGCCTGAGTATCCCTTGCGAAAATGTTACCATTGATGAAAAAGAAATATACAATTCCGGCACCTAATACACTCAAGACTAGAATTAGCAGAACTATCCTCCGCATTTTAGAGCGTTTTTCCTGCTTTGCTGAAAATTGGTAACGGCTTTCAGGTAGTTGCATTATGTGGCAGTCCTTGAGTGAATAAAATTAAAAAAAATGGCAGACCTATAAGCCGGGTTCTGTCGTGGATGACCATCTATCTCGGCAGCATTGTTGCCAATGCGCTCTAGCAGCCTACCCGCAGTATAGGGCGGACAACCCAACTGCTGCTCGGCCTTGCTTCTGACGAGGTTTACCATGCCCCGACTGTTACCAGCCGAGCGGTGAGCTCTTACCTCACCTTTTCACCCTTACCGGGGGCATTACGGTTCATCGGAAACCGATTAACCGAATACCACCGGCGGTCTGTTTTCTGTGGCACTAGCTATGACACCTTTAGGGTGCCTCCGGGAGTTACCCGGCGCCATGTCCTGCGAAGCCCGGACTTTCCTCTATACCCTGACAGAGTACAGCGGCCATCCAGTCTGCCATTACTATTCTCTATTAAAAAACTATTACTCTTCTGCTCCAAGTTCTTCCGGAGATACTAAATCCGCCAAACTGCCGGATTCCTCTGAACCTACAAATTGTTCGGCCACATCCTCGTCTTCATAAAACAATATACGACTGCAATACGGACAAAATCGAATACTATCGCCATTGCGAACATCGTTCACAAACTGCCCAGGAAGACTCATGTGACATCCGGTACAGACAGAGTTTTTTATAGGAACTATACCTAAACCGGATTTACTACGCACAATTCGCTCGAACTTAAAAACAATCTCTTCATCAAGATCGGGTACTATCTGCTGCTCTTCCTGTTCCAGATGCTTTAGTTCCCGCCGCTTTTCTTCATTTTCAGATTCAATCTTTTCCTGTTCCGCAGCAATTTCCTCTTCCTGCAGCTGGATCATTTTTTCATCTTTAGAGAGAGATTCCGACAGCTCTTCTAAAATCTTCTCTTCTCTTAATACATCTTTACGAAGCTGCTGCTCTTTCTCAGTAGCATCTCTAATCTCTTTATCCAAGGCTTCGTACTCGCGCTGAGTTGTAATCAGATCCATCTGCTTTTCGTACTCTTCACGTTGTCGTTCAGCGTCATCCAAACGGATTCTAAGATGTTTTATATGGTCTTTAGTATTTTCAACCTTGGTATTTTTTTCTAGATAGCTTTTCTTAAGTCGATTTAGTAATTCTAGCTTTGTATTGACAAGCTTGGGGTTTTCCTCGATTTGCCGTTCAATTTCGAACTTCTTTGAGAGTATATCCTGAAGACTTCTCAATTTTTCAAATACTTCCTGCATCATATGAACATATCCTCCATTAGGTATCAATATAGTCTTTCAAACGTCTGCTCCGCTTAGGATGCCGCAGTCTTCGCAATGCCTTGGCCTCAATCTGACGGATTCTTTCACGGGTTACATTAAAATAGAGCCCGACTTCTTCAAGAGTAAGGGAATATCCATCCTCGAGACCGAAGCGCATTTTCAACACCTCCTGCTCTCGTGGTGGAAGTGTTTCCAGTACATCTTGAAGCTGTTCCTGGAGAATAGTAAATGCAGTTTGGCTGGCCGGATTCTCTACATCTTTATCTTCAATAAAATCACCAAGTAGGGAATCTTCTTCCTCACCGATAGGCGTTTCTAAAGAGATCGGTTCACGGGCAACATTCTTCACTGATTTTACCCGCAGTACAGACCACCCGAGCCGTTCCGCAACCTCTTCATCGGTTGGCTCACGACCTAACACCTGCATCAGCTGGCGGGATTCTCTCACCACCTTGTTTATCTGTTCGATCATATGCACGGGCACTCGGATTGTTCGCGCCTGGTCGGATATAGACCTGGTAATTGCCTGACGAATCCACCAGGTTGCATAGGTTGAAAATTTATAGCCCTTTCGGTATTCGAACTTTTCAACCGCTTTGATCAAGCCAATGTTTCCTTCCTGAACAAGGTCAAAGAAATGCAAACCCCGGTTTGTATACTTCTTCGCTATACTAACTACCAGTCGCAAGTTGGCCTGGATAAGTTTATCCTTAGCTGTCTTCATGAGAAACTTGCCACGGGCAATTTCTTTAGACTCTTCAAGAATGGAATCTATATCACTTTCGAATTCAAGCTCGATATTCCGTAACTGTTTCTCATCAGTTTGAATTTTGCGTATTTTTTCTTTAATCACATCCGCCGAAAGCTGCAGCCGTTCTTCAATTTCCCGTCGATTTTCGGCAATTGCCAGTCCGCGCCCCATACTTCGCAGCTCTTTGGAACTACGTATCCCAAGCCGATGCTCGATACGCTTTTGATCACGCTGATATTTATGAATCCGTTTTTCAGTATCCAAAAATTTATCGGAAAAGGAGGAAATCTCTTCCTGCTGAAGGTCGATATTTTCCATGTCCTTCAGCAATTCATCGCGAAAGTCTTTTAATTCATCATTCGCGAGTACATCCTTACCGCCGGCAATCAGCTTTTTCTTCAAATCCATATACTGTTTGAGTTTGCTGTTAATGCCGCGCAGATCTTCCCGATAGCTCTGATTGAGCCTACGCCGCTCAGTAAGTATTTCGGAAATTTCCTTCTTACTCAGCTCCATTTCACGCGGATCCACCCGTGAAAAAGTCTTCTGCATAATTTGGTACATCTGCGGCAGCAGCATTCCCGATTTATGTATGACGCTTTTTATAATATTCTCGCCATCTTCCATCTGTTTAGAAAGCTCGACTTCTTGCTCAGCAGTAAGCAGATTCTCTTTACCGATCTCACGCAGATAAAGGCGAATAGGATCATCAACCGAAGAGGAGTCTTTGTCGCTGTACACCACTTTCTTCTTAGATATAGAAGGTTTTTTCTCTTCCTCTATAGTGGACTCCTCTTCTTCGCCATACTCTTCCTCTAGTACCTCAACATCCTCTTCTTCGTTCTCAGAGAGTGATATTTCGGTTTCGTCCTCAAGAGTTACGTTGTTTTTCTCCAATAGAGTTAACACCTCTTCAATTTTCTCTGAGTTTACAATTGAGTCAGGTAAAAAATCATTTACTTCATCGTAACTGATTTTTTTCTTTGTCTTAGCATATTCTAACAGTTTGACAACAGAGGGATCTGTTTCAAGTTCTGTCATTGCGCATCACCCTTAATTCGTATTAATTCTTCGTCGAGAAACATCTTCTCCGACAGAAGTTCTTTCAGCTCTCCAAAACCAGAGCCTTTCTTCTCAACTTTTTTTATCTTTTCAAGCAGAGCCTGCCGTTTTGTACGCAGACTTCTTACTTTAATATTTCTAATGCCGTCCTTCACAATTGCCTCTACATTTTCTTCATATTCCCCGGTAGCTGATTTTTCAAATACCAGGTGCTGAACCCGTTCCGATTCAATCCTTGGGATAACATGATCAATATCCAGTTCTTCACTTCTATAAGCCTCTTCCAAGGCTATATACAATTCCCGAGCATCTTCATCTTGAAGATCATCTATACCTATTACTCGACGTACATCCCTAAAATAACTGCAATTGACTACAACGGCAAGCATGAGAAAAAGGTCAGTGCCAATCCGTTTTTTCTCTTCTTTCACGGCTTGCTGACCTTCTGAACGAGGCTGTTTTCCCTGCTTTATTGCATTGATATCGTGTAGCACCGCCTTCGGCTCAACTTGTAGAAAATCGGCGAGATACTTAATGATACCTTCTCGCTTTGACCTCCGAATCGATACTCTGTATGTACGGAGCTAAGTCATTTACCACTTGAGACTTATGTTCAGCTCCGGAAGTCCCATGCTGCTCCCCTGCTTTCTGCACTAGGAACTGGAACCCGTTTAGTGGCGATTTTAACATATTATGCAAGGAATTAGAACCCTCATTTAATAATATATCGGCAGGATCTTTCCCGCCATGAGGAACAGCTACATCACACTCCATTCCTACCTTCTCCATAATCTCTATTCCCCGTCGAGCAGCTTGCAGTCCGGCCCGATCATCGTCAAACACCAAAGTTACACGATCTGCGTACCTGCGCATAACCCTTCCCTGCTCCTCCGTAAGTGCAGTCCCCAAGGGGGCTACAGAAATCGGCAAGCCCGCCTCAAAAAAGGCCAGCACGTCAAAGTATCCTTCCACCACTACTACCCTGCGGTACTTTTGAATACCCTTTACCGCTCTGTTCAGACCGAATAAGATTCGCCGCTTCTGGTAGAGCTCGGTTTCCGGAGAATTGATGTACTTCGGTTCTCGACCGTCTATACTACGTCCTCCAAAAGCAACTACATCTCCGCCGGCCGACCGAATAGGAAAAATCAAACGATTCGAAAAAATCGACACTTGGGGATAATTTTTTGAAAACAAGCCGGAACTCGCCAAAAAATCGTCGGAATAGTTTTTTTGACGCAAAAAACCATAGAGCCAACGCCTATCTTCAGGTGCAAAGCCCAACTGAAATCTCTCAATAGCCTCAGCACCAAAACCTCTTTCAGATAAATACTCCCCGGCTTTTTTTCCCATATCATGACGGGTTAAAAAATAATGAAAACTACTTGTAATGCGGCTGTACAGATCTTTTAATGCCCGCTTACCCCGTTCCACTTCGGGATCTCTGTCACCTGTAGGTACTTCAATCCCCGCCCGTTCGGCAAGTTTTTCCGCCGCCTCGACAAAGGGAATATGTTCAACCTCCATTAAAAAGGTAAACATAGTACCACCCTTGTGGCAACCAAAACAGTAAAAGAGATTCTTGTCCGGGTCGACCGACATGGAGGGTGACTTCTTCGGAGTGAAAAGGACATAAGCCCCAATACCGACTTCCGCGCTTCTCCAAAGTTACAAAATCCTGCACGAGATCTACAATGTTTATCCGCTGATTTATTTCATCGATAGTTCCTTCAGGGATTTTCATTGTATTCTGCTACACCTACTGCTTGATATAAAGACGGTATGCTCGATTATGATCATTCAAAGTTTTTGTAAACACATGCTGCCCGGCATCCGGATCTTTTAGTAGAAAATACAAACTCTCCGTATCGGCCGGATAGAAAACCGCCCTTAAGGCTACTATTCCGGGATTGGCAATTGGGGCTGGAGGCAATCCCCATTCTGTGTATGTGTTGTACTTAGACTCTATTTCCAAGTCGTTAAAGGTAATCTTTTCCGGATGCGCCTCACCTTGAATCTCTGTCATTACATATACCACGGTTGCACATGATTGCAGCCGCATCCCCCTTTCCAGGCGGTTGTAAAAAACCGAGGCTATTTTGGCTGCTTCCTCGGGATCTCGATATTCTCTCTCCACAATCGAAGCGAGTATAATTTTACTGTGCAGTTCTTTCCACTCTAGTTGGGTATACTCTGGATAGATCTCCTGCAGCTTCTCAAACATGGTCTCCACAAGATGCGTTACTACTTTCTCAGCGGGATAATCCTCTTGAAATAAGTAAGTATCAGGATAAAGATAGCCCTCAAGTGAGTCTGCTTCGATCTTAAACCGATTCAAAATACTCTGCGAGTCGATTGCATCCAAGAAGTCGTCCTGTACAGTTACTCCGGCTTCCTCGAAGCGGGCACCTATTTGCCTTGCAGTGAGTCCTTCAGCGAGAGTAACTTTGACGAGCTGTTGAGTTCCGGCAACCAGCATATTGTGAATCTCCACAGTAGTCATCGTATTTGAAATGCTATAATAGCCGGATTTGATAGACGCTTGGGTCTGCCTAAGTTTGCTAAGTGCAATGAACAAGTACTTAGACCGAACATGCCCCTTTTCGGCAAGACGCTCAGCGGTTACTGAAACAGCCTCGCCGGGGCTCACATTAAAAGAGTTCTCCCGGCTTTCGGAATTCGTGGTGCTGCCCTCGACTGGGGAGTTTAGATAATAGCCAATCCCCACCAGCGCGGCCGATGCTGCCCCTGCAATTAACAAGAGCACTAGAATTACAATAAAAACCTTCCGCATATCAGTCTTTTTCTAAGATAAATTCTACGCGACGATTTTTCCAGCGGTTATCTTCATCCTGAAAGTCGACTATTGGCTTACTTCCGCCGACCCCTTCGGCGGACAGACGGCTCCGAGAAATTCCCCTCTCCGCAAGTGCCTCCAATACTCGCTTTGCCCTTTCTTCCGACAGAGGAATAAGCTCGTTAATCTGCTCCTGTCTTGCCAACTCAGGATCCCAGAATTTAGTAATATTGGCGTGCCCTTCTATCGTGATTTCATATTGGCGGTATTTCTTTAAAATTTCAGCCAACCTATCGAGCACATATTGATTCCGCGAGGCTATCTCCGGCTTGTCATCTACAAATTCCGCAGAATTAGGTTTAAAGTTGATGCTGGCGATTTTGATCTTCAGCACGTCGCCTTCACGCACTACCAGTACATCTACCGGTATCTTTCCATTTTCGACTGTCCGGTTTCCAAGTGAATCGGTAACTTCAAAGCGGTATGGATAGTCCATGGCCGCATACACCAGTTCACCATCGTCAGAGCGTCCATCCCAGATAATCTCTTCAGCCGGCTCACCCCTGCCGGAGTATTGCTTAAAGACCGGGCCGTCTTGGGAAGTTACTCCTGCCCGTTCGGCATCGTAGATAGTAAATTTCCAGTCCTGGACGGCATTTTGGTCAGAGACCTTCAGCATGATGCTCAATTCATCTTCGATGCCGTCATTGTCCGGTGAGAAGGGAGTCGGTTCCAGGTTCACATCTGCCTGCGGCGCAGTTACATCAAGCACAAACGGCAGTGACTCTACTGAAGGTCGGTTGCCTTTGGTATAACGGGCACTAAAGCGTGCCTTATAACGGCCTTCTACATAATCACCTTCTTCATTTTTTCCATCCCACACTATCTGCTTCGGAATGCGCTCTTCACCGGCAAACTCTTTCTGTACAATTCCGCGGTTGTCTACTAGCTCCAAAGACCATTCTTCCAGTCCTTCACGTCGATTGACAATAGTGGAAAAGCTGATTTCCTCGTAAAGGCCGTTTCCGGTTGGGGCCAGTTTGTCCGAACCGGCGGTTACAAACAGCTGGGTCGGCGCCGTATCGATTTCGATATTCTCTACGCGCTCTTCTGCAGTATTGCCGGCTCGGTCGGTAGAAAAGATTCTGTAGGAGTAAAATCCGTCGTCGACACTATTGCCGGCTTTATCGGTTCCGTCCCAGACGTAATCCTCAACCTTACCCTTCCAGCTTGCACTGCTTACTACATCCCCTTCGCTCGAGAGAACCTCCGCATCCCACAACTGTTCACTGGAAGAGTTTTGGGCAAAGATTATCGTGTCCCGGTTCCCATCGCCCTCGGGTGAGAAAATGAAATATTCCGGCTCGACAGTAATTGAGGGGAAGACTGTATCGACTGTAAAAAACTGGGTTTCCGCGGTCGGATTGTTTCCATTGGCATACAGAACATCAATTCGTGCCCGATAGCGACCATCCTTTACGCGATCGCCCTCGGAGGAAAAACCGTCCCAAAGCAGACTGTCGGGCAAGGTACCGGTTCCACTTCGGGAAAAAACAACCTCAGTATTCTCAGTCATTACCTCAAGTATATACTTTTCTACACCTTCTTCTATTTTGAGTTTTGGAAAAAACTTAATTGTGTCTTTACTACCGTCTCCATTGGGTGAGAAATAATCATAATTTGCGGTAAACAGTACCGGAGTTTCCTCGGTATTCAGTTCGAACCGTATTTTCCTGGATTCACCGCGATTACCGGCACGGTCGACGGTTGTAAGCTGATAGAAGTAATAACCATCTTCCGCCAAACTACCGTCCTCTTTACGCCCGTCCCAGCTAATAGTTTGTTCAGGCTGCTCTATCCATTTGTACTGATACACTGGGTTTCCATCTATATCTGTAATTGTTCCGTACCAATTTTCCTCTTTAGAGGCTTCTTGGTGAATTTTTATAGTATCCTTATTTCCATCCCCGTTGGGAGAGAATACTCTGTTATCAATTTCGATTCTGGCTTCGGGTGCCGTTATATCCACAATAAAAGGAGCAGAGCGTGTTGTCGGTCGGTTGCCGTTTATATACAAAACCTGCAGGTCCGCAAAATACTCTCTGTTTTCCGGTAGAATATCTCCATTATCGTCTTTCCCGTCAAAGGGAATTACACCGCTCAGACCGCTAGTACCGGAAAAACTGCGATACTCTCGTCCGCTTTCATCAACTATTTTTATAGTCCAACTCTCTATCCCCCGCTGTACCGGGATATTCGGCTGCAGGAGCACAACATCAAGAATCCCGTCCCCGTTGGGGGAAAAATGGGAGTGATCGATGGAAAGTGAAATCGGGGTCTCTTCGGTATTCTTTACAAGATTTCCGTATTCGGCTTCACCATTGTTTCCGGCCTTATCGGTAGATGTAATGGAATATTCATACACTCCGTCCGGAACCAAAATATCTTCGTTATTTGTACCGTCCCATTCAAAGGACTCGGGAGGACTATCTTTCCAGGTTTTAGTCTTTACCACATTCCCGCTGCTGTCTTTGATCCGGCCTCTCCAAAGATCCTCCCTGCTGCCATTTTGAGTAATCGGCAGCACATCTTTCTGTCCGTCATCATTAGGTGAAAAGATTCTGTCTGCTTGGTCTTCCTTTTCAATACGAACTATCGGCGGCTGTGTATCGACGTACACAGAGTATCTGTCTGAAGTGCCGTAATTACCGTTGTCATCCCAAGCCCTGATATAAAAATAGTAGAGTCCATCCGGAGCTGTTTCACCGGAATCAGTAGTTCCGTCCCAACGCAGGGTCTTCGGAATCTGAATTGCACTTTTTGATTTAAACAGGTTTTGAAAAAAGGTTTTTACCGTCCGCTTTTCCGGACGGGTTTCTTTATTTTCTAACGTCCTTACAGCCTCACCTTGACTGTTCTCCACAACAAACTCATAACCCTTTATATACCGGCTTTCATCGATTGAAAGGGGAAAGGAGAGGCTATCCTGTATGCCGTCGTTGTTGGGTGAAAGATAGATTTTTGCATCGGGTATTACATTCTTAATTAGTTCTTCCGTGAGCTCTGCCTCTGAAGCAGAATCGCCCCCATTTCCATTGTCTTTTTCCGGTACATCTTTCTCATTTTCAGGGTTATCCGCAATATACACGACACTCTTGCCGCTGGCGGAATGCTTACTTCCTTTGCCTGCAAGTGCTCTTATAACAGTTTTTTCAGAAAGTGATGAGACCTTTTCCGAGCTTATTTCAGAGTTCTCTCCTGCGGTGCTCTCGGACGATTCATCTTCTACATCATTTACTTCGCCTTCATCAGCGTCTTGTCCCGCTTGGGGAGTTTCTTCGGGCTCTTCGGAGTACTGGGTTGTAACTCCGCTGAGGTCTATTTGTATCTCCGGAGGTTCCGTATCGATCAATCCAATCGGAACTGTCAGTCCTACACCGAATGCCCACAGTTCAGAACTGATGGGAGCCGCGCTTGCATAAGGCTGCAGTTCATTTTGTGTAAACCGTTCCGCTGCTGATAGATCCTCTGTGGTTTTTTCTGCATTGCTGCTTCCGGGAGAAAAGGTGTATCCAAGAGTAACAGAGGGTATAAGTTCTCCTATCTCACCATCAAGCAATGCGTCTGCATTCACTCTGGTACCTAGGGACGCCTCGAAACCATATCCAATTTGAAATTTCATTCCCGTAGACCAGATAACATTAGAGAACTCAGGCACTTTTATCTCGCTCATCAAACGCCCTTCAACCTTGTCAGTATTTAGAAAGCGTCCATTAACTCCGCTTGTAACTGAGTAGAGCGGTTCCCTTAGCCCTTCAATTCCTGAATAGCCGAAATTATTAAGAACAACCGACCATCTCACATCTTCCAAAAACCATAGTGCGGGGCGTACACGTATTAGCCCCAGATCGGCATCGATTCCAAACTCCGGTCCCTCTGCCATTGAGGTTCCTATACCTATTCCCACTAAAGTATCCGGATAAATGTCCTTGGCAAAGGATCCGTGCAGGGAAAGCCTGGTTCCGGTATCGAGACTGTCAAAAGTTGAGCGAAGCACACTGGAATTCCAGGTAAACACTCCCACTTTACTTGGAATAGTATGTCCAAAATTAAGCACATGGCCGTTCCACCCCGATGAGGTGTCATCCTCTCCTACAATCGCTACGTAATTTCCATCAAAGGTCATGCGTTGGGCAAGTGCCGCAGAAGCCGGGTTCTGAATGCTGCTTTGGGGAGGATATAACAATGTGCTTGCAGCAGCAGTGCCGAACAGACGCGGAGAATAAAACTCTTGGAGCTTTGGTGCGATATCAGCAGTGTATGCTGCAAATGAAACCGAATAAAAAAGAATAAGTATAAATGCATATATTTTTCTTGTCATAGTTTAAATGTAGCCTCTCTCTTGTAAAACATCAATGTTATTTTTATAAAGTTCCTCTAACGACTCAATCTCTTCTATGGAAAGGTAGGAGAAAAGAGTGCGCTGGAGTTCGTTGTAGAGTTGTAGTAAGGGTTCGTCGAGTTCATCTTCCCTACGGCTTAAAAATAAATATAATCCTATTAGTTGTCTACCTTTAATTTCAATCATAGACTTAGTTCTAAGCCCTCTTGGGCGAGAAGGATCTTCACATTGTTTTTGCCGACATGACTTTTATACCAACCGGCGGATTTAGCTATAGAAAACATCTTATTATCATTGTATAAGGGGTCATGATGAAAGAGAACTAGGGTGTTTATATTCCACTCGGTAGCAAAATCTACCGCCAAACTGTAAGAGGAGTGTCCCCAATCGTACTTTTCGATCGCCTCATCCAAGGTATACTGGCTGTCAATGGTAAGAATATCCACACCGCCAAAAAAGCTGCGGTTTTCTTCAGTTCTTGCAAAGTCACCGTCTCTGAGCTCGGTATCGGTAGCAAAAATAAAAGCCCCTTCGGTATCTTCCACCCGATAGGAAAATGATTTTCCGGGGTGCTGCATCTGTCGCCATCTGACTGTTGCCGAACCTATGGCTACAGTAGGTTCCGTCAAATGATGGAACTGTATATCCGCCTGCATTGTATCAAGGCTAATCGGAAAGTACGGCAGTTTCATCTGATCCCGCAGTATCTGTTCTACATTTTCAATTGGGCTGTAGATATGGATGGTACACCGCTTGTCAAAAGCCGGCGGGGTAAAAAATGGAAAGCCCTGTATATGATCCCAGTGAAAATGGGTAAAAAAAAGATGAAACACCCTTGGGGTGGGTTGTTCTTTGGCTACCGAGTTTCCAAACCGAAATATACCGGTTCCCGCATCAAAAATTATTATACCACCGTCCTTTAAGCGGACCTCTACCGAAGTGGTGTTCCCACCGGTAGTTCCAAACAGATTCGGGGGCAGATGTGCCAGAAACCGTTCTTTTGCCTCCGGCGAGACAAGATCCTGTGGAGTAACTCTTTCAATAACAGAGGATATCTTTCTTCTAATTTCATTGGGGGTAAGCGGCGTCGGTATCGAACCGCGCACCCCCCAGAACCGTATTTTCATACATGCTCTCCCTGCAGCTGCCGCAGCTCTTCCGGATTCAACAGCACAATTGGTTCTTCTTCACGTTTCCTGAGCCACTCTTGAATCTCTTCAAAAGAGTGAAGCCTCCCCCGATTGACTCCTTTACAAGACGTATACAGGGAGTTCCAGCTTTCCAGGCTGTGCAAAATATCAGGCCAAAAAGGATAACTTCGGCACTGCAGCGGTCGATGTTCATATACACTGCAGCCGCTCTCGGTCCAAAAAATGCAATCGTAGTTTTCTTTTTCTATCAAACTCAGACGGTATGCACCGTTTATGTATACCCCACGGCAAAAGCGCTGTACAAACTCTGTGCGACTGAGACCGGTGGCCTGCTGCAACTTGTCAAGATCGTTGTATGAAAGAAACACAAAGCCCGGCTCGTAACGACAGCAGTTTGAACATCGCTGACACTCGAAGTGTAGTCCATCACGATAAAAAACATCTCTCATCCCGACTCCCTGTAAAGAGATTTGGTTCTTTCAATATACCTCAAAACAGCGGCAAAAAAAGGTCTTCCTGATTTCAGGAAGACCTTCATGCAATTTTATTGGGGAGAGAAGGATTTGAACCTTCGAAGGCGAAGCCAACAGATTTACAGTCTGCCCCCTTTGACCACTCGGGAACCTCCCCATTGCTCGGTGATGAACTTACTAAATTGTTCATTTTTTGTCAAGCCGGTTAATATAGCTTGTTATAATTTTACCACGGCTTCACTTTCACCGTAACAGCCGCCTTTCGGATTCGAACCGAAGACCCCGAGATTACAAGTCACGTGCTCTGGCCAGCTGAGCTAAGGCGGCAATTTATAATTAACAGGCACATTTATAGCAGTTTTCCCTTTTTATGACAAGACGGCAATTCCAAATGTAGAAGTCTTTCAGACTTCTACATTTGGAATTGCTGATGACAAGATGATATGTATGTTTGAATTTTAGTAGACTTTGGTAAGTACTAAGGTTCGATCGGAGAGTACTGCAATGGTATGCTCGAACACAGCAGTGCTGCCCTGATCTACAGTCCTGTAAGCGGTCTTTCCCTCTTCAATGTATATTTCACCTGTTCCATCGGTAAGTACCGGTTCGACAGTAAATACCATTCCCGGAACAATTGGAGCGCCAACTCCCAACTCTCCATTTGAAAACACAGCCGGTCCCTCATGCAGTTCACGGCCGATACCATGGCCAATCAAATTCTCAATAATGTTACAGCCGAATTGCTTAGCGACAGCTTCAATTTCCGCGCCGATATCCCCTATACGAGCACCGGCCTTCGCCTTTGCTATTCCGCACAAGGTCGCCCTCCGGGCGGTACGGATAAGCTGGGCATGGGAAGGAGTGCTTACCCCAACCGGTACGGTAATCGCAGCGTCTCCATACCAGCCGTTCACCCTTAGAACTAAATCCAAAGTAACTATATCTCCAGTCCGCAGCATGTAAGTTCCGGGTAATCCATGAGCAGCTACTTCGTTCACAGAAATTGACAAGTAAGTTGGGAATTCTGGAAATTTTTCGATGGTCCATCGATTAGAATAATGCTCTACCCGGCTGTTACAAAGCCTTTCAATTACCTCAGTAGTAAGCCCCGGGCGCACCGCCGATTTTAGTTCTTCCAGGATAGTCGCCACTAAACGACCGGAATAGGAGAGTCTAAGAATCTCTTCCCTGGTTTTGAGCTGAACCTCTTCCTCATACGGTATTTTTGATAAAACCGCCCTATTCCTCATAGCTTTCGGATTTCCTTTTCTCCTAGCCCAAATCCGGGCGCAGTTTCTCGGCCCCGTGCAGGTAGCAAGGACGCAGAAGAACTCCCTCTTCAGTGTAGACTGTTAAAAGGACGCGAATAACTCGGGGCATCGAAGCCTCAATGTGCGGTTCCTGACAACAGAACAGCGGGGTTTTTGGATAACCCAGCTGCCTAAAGGCAGCCGCAGGGTTTAACTTTGTAAGATCCTGGGTAATGGAAAACTGAACCGAAACAATATGACGCTCTTCAATATAGTTTTCATCAAGTAAGGTCCGCATCATGCTTTGGGTTCCATTTTCAATAGCATTTGTAGTATTATCTTTTATCTGTACAGCTCCGCGTACCGCCTGTAGCTTCATAATTCTCGCTCCTCCTTGCCTATTTTAATGGGTCTTCTTTAAACCAGTCTACATTTGTCTACAGCCATGAGAGCACCACGTTCAGGAAAAATAAAAAACTGCTCCCGTAGAGAAACCCGATACCGGACCAGACTAATCCGCTCCATGGAATACGTCTTCTCTCCTTAGTAGTTTTATGTTTCACCTTCTCAATTAAAAAAAATGCTATATAATACACATCAGCAATCAAAAAACAGAAAAGCGCCCATTCCAACAGATGCAATAGAAATTTATTGGTGCTTTCTAAAAATGCCTGATTATTGCCCACTACAAACAGCATCCCCACAACAATAGTGCATAAGAAAAGATACAGGGCAAATAATCCGGAAATTGTTCGTAAGCGCCAATTCTTCATATACGCTTATAGTAACAGCAACGGAGTCATTTGTCATAGCAGCAATTCTAAAATTTTCAATTTTAGAATGCTCACAATTTGTTTAAGGGATATATATTATCTTAAAGTTTTTGAAGTGCTTTTCTTGTAACATTCGCTACTATGCTTGCCTTTTCATAGGGTATCGTCTTACAATACAAAGCAAGTGACAATGAATACACATATTTCCCAAACTGAACTACATACGGTTCTTACACAGAACCATCAAGAGTGGAAATCACTAATACAATCCCTCTGCCGACCACTCATCCCACTTTCTACTGATACCGCGCCGCGGCTTTCCCACATTACCGGCATAAAGGCGGTAGTATTTGATATTTACGGTACCCTGCTTATCTCCGGCAGCGGAGAAGTAGGCAGCCTAACTGCTTATAAGAGTCTTGGACAACTGAATTTCTTCAACGCCTTTCAAGAGGCGGGAATCAATTCATCCCTTTCTCCAGAGGTTTTCAATGGTGTATGTTCAAGATTTTTTGAAGAGGCTATCCAGACTCGGCACAGAGAGCTAAAAGCTCAGGGGATCAATTACCCTGAAGTGAATATTCTCGAAATTTGGCAAACGGTGGGTGAAACCCTTTTTCACGATAAGATTATTTCTCACTCCCTCTCAGCATATAATATCATCTTAATAGCATTGGAATATGAGCTATCGGCCAATCCGACTTGGCCAATGCCCAATGCCTGTGAGACTCTGGCAACACTATTCAGGCATAACTACGTAATGGGAATTGTCTCGAACGCCCAATTTTATACTCCCCTCATACTTGATTCTGTTTTTGAACCGTCCTTAACAGCCCTTGGGATAATGGAAGAAGCCAGAGTATGGTCGTATAAGCTAGGCTACGCCAAACCCTCCACCCGGCTGTTCGCATCCTTGCTTGACTACTTTGAACGTCAATGGAGCATACAGCCGTCGGAAGTACTGTACGTCGGTAACGATATGCTGAATGATATCTACACCGCAGCAGCGGTTGGCTGCAGAACAGCCTTATTTGCCGGAGATCAAAGATCGCTGCGTGTACGAAGAGAAAATTCTCTTGTACAATCAATGCAGCCTGACGCTATAATTACAGATATGGCGCAACTGTTGCAGATTCTTGGTTTGAGTATTAAAAGGAGTAGTCTCCAATGAAAGCAAAACTGTTTCTCTTTGTTATCCTATTAATTCTTGTTGGAGGAGCTGTCTTCTACTTTGGGTGGATACAGTTTCAGTTAGAAGAGCACACCTATGGGGTTGTCTTCTCAAAGACCAGCGGGTATGAGGAGGAGGTCCTGCGTCCAGGTGAGTTCAACTGGCGTTGGCAGGCGTTGGTGCCTACCAATCTAACTCTCCATGCAATTGAAGTACTTCCCCGGTCAGTTGATTTAGAAAAGAGCGGCAGCTTGCCTTCCGGCAGAGTCTACGCCCAGGCAGTCGAAGTATCAACCGATTTTAAGTACAGACTCGTTCTTTCCCTTACCTATTCTTTACGGCCCGAGCATCTGCCGCAACTGGTACAGGAAGAGGCCCTGACAGCCGACACTCTCGACGACTATTATCGGGAAGCAGAGCAGATAATAAACTCACTAATCAGCAGTTATATTGAAAACCGAATCAGCAGTAACCAGGACGTATCCATAGATGACTTTAAGACCAGCGCTTTTGAAACTACACTCAAAGAAGAGCTGCGGGAAGAGTTTTCGCATTTTGAGATAAAAAACGTGGCCCTGACTCAGTTGGAAATTCCGGATATCGACCTCTACCAGGCTGCACGTTCCTATTATTTCGATATTCTTCAGACGCGTCGCGAGACGGAAACCGCGACACTTACGCAGGAGCGCGAGTGGATAGTCAGTCAGGAATCGAAACTTGAGGTCCTGAAAAAATACGGAGAACTATTTACCGAGTATCCGGGACTTATTCAATACATGGCTCTGCGAGAAAACCGTAATCTTCAACAGCTTTTACCTGAAATAAATCTAATTCAATCTTCAGAAAATAACGGTTCAGCTGAAGAATAGGAGTCTGAATAGCTTGAGTGAATATTTTTTTAATTTCGAGAAAATGGCCTATCTGAAGACCCCTAAACCCGAAGGATGTATTATATGCCTTATAATTGAAAAGTCGGATAAAGTGCACGATCTAACTGTATGGGAAAATGATAATTTTATGGTTATGGTAAACCTCTATCCTTACAATCCCGGGCATTTACTTGTTGCACCCAAACGCCATATCACTGATATACGAGCACTCAATCCTTCAGAAGAACTGCAGCTGCACGCCCTTCAGCGCCGTTTTTTAACTCTCCTCGACCGACTCTATTCTCCCAGCGCCTATAATATCGGTTTCAATATGGGCCTGCCCGCCGGAGCCAGTATTGAACATCTGCATTTGCATATAATTCCTCGATACCCGCGTGAAACCGGTATAGCCGATCTTATTGCAGGCAAACGAGTCCTGGTGGAAAGCCCCATAGAGACAATGAACAGAATTAAAGAGTTACTTCGTCAAAACCAGTTTCATCTCTGATCTGTTCAAGCTGGTTTAAGATTACTTCTAAAAGAAAAATTCTTTCGTTATTCTGTTTTAATACTTCTTCGAGGGCAATCGCCTGCCCTTGAATTAGATAGCGCTTTTCCATGCTTGCCTGAATCTTTGGTTCTCTGTTCTGAAGAAAATCTTGAAACAGCAATCGGATTCCTCTGGCAGCCTCACGCCCTCGGCTTAAAATTTCTGCAGCCTCGCGATCTTTTTTTATCACTATTGACTGATACATACGCTGTTGAATAGGTTCGAGGGAAGTCTCAAACCTCAGCTTTTGAAATTTTTTACCTTCATCCTGCTCAGGAGATAACGAGTCGTCAAGTTCGTTTATCTTATATAGCACATCTTCGCAGGTTGAGGAGTGCTTTAACAGCCGTTCCCGGGTAATGCGGTCCTGTTCGGTAATCAATCCATCTAAGAGCTGAAGTACCTTCTGTATATTTCCGCGATAAAAAGTGGTTAGAAAGTTAAACATTACCAATAATGCCTGATAGTACCGGAAGGGTGAGATGCCCAGCTTTTCATATTCAATTGAAGAATAGGTTCGATAAAAATGAAGTGCCCGCATTTTCACAGCATGAAACAACTCCCCCCGTTCCTGGGCAAGCGCCTCTCTGCGCACCTCAGAAAGTTTCTCATCAATATCACCGCGAATCGTCAGTTTTTTCATTGTTTTGTAAAAGCCTTTTGCATCAATGCTGGGGATATACACCAGCAGTCGGTAATAGGGGTCTTCTTTTATGGCTCTTACCACCTGCGGGAGCGGAACGGTTTTTAGAAACTTCTTAGCATGTTCTACCACTCTCTCAAAGTCACCAATAAATTTTTGAGCATCCGTATCAACGCTTTCTGTTGTATCAGCTCTGCTTTCTTTCGGCCGGCTTTGCTCCTGCTGATGTCGGTCTTCAACCTTGTTTTCCTCGTCCTCCTCTGCGGTAAGGGTCTCAGTTTCATCTTCTGCCCCCGGTACAGCATCGGAGTCATTCGATGAATGAGAGGCGGGAAACAAGGTCGCAAAGATATCCTCAACCACCTCTACATTAAAATTCCGGGTCATTTTAGTTTGGTCGGCGCTATATAGCGCATAATAAAGCTCTTCGATCTCATCTAAAACAGGAAGGGCGGCGGTCTTTTGAAAGAGGGGTTGATATTCCGGATCGTCAGAACGAATCGTCCCATGAAACATTCCAAAAAAACGGGAGTATGGAAACAGAATTAAGTCACGCAAGTAATACAAGGGGGTAAGTATCTCTTCTATTCGTCTAAAATGTAGTGTATCGATACCTTCAATATATGACTCAAGTCGGGAATTGGTTTCCTTTATAATAGAGTCCCGACTGCCGCTGCTGCGGTACAGATTTACCATTTCCTCTAATGGAACTAGATCAAAACAGCTGTTCACCGTTACACCAATCTGCTTTTCAATAAGATTAAATACAAGTTGATGCAGATTGCCAAACTCACTGTCGTCCTTCCACAGTTTTTCAAATAAGTTTCGCAATGGAATTGTAGCCACAAATAGTTCGAATACTTTCTCTGCTAAATGAGGTCTAAATGTACGAGTTTCGAAGTTTACTATTCCAGGGGCTTTTTGTCGAACCGCATGCCGCAACCTTTTAAGCTTGTATTCGAGTACCACCTGTTCAATAGATTTTCCGCTGAATATTCTTCGTATCAGCAAAAACAGATACCGGAAGGGAGACATTTTTCT
Source organism: Spirochaetia bacterium (assembly GCA_034520965.1). GTDB lineage: Bacteria > Spirochaetota > Spirochaetia > DSM-16054 > Sediminispirochaetaceae > DSBN01. The sequence continues at coordinate 206,977 of JAXHMY010000002.1, forward strand.
TATTTCCTGACGCAGTCGGATTTTAATTTCATCCTGACTGGTATCGACACGGTCCAACTTGTTCTGTTCGTCCGCTTCATCATGCAGACTCGTATGAATTTGTTTTAAGAACTGTTTACGCTCTTTTTCAGTAAGTGAGCGAGCAAGCTTTTCCATTACCCAGTTTTTCTGTTCCATTCTTTTTTGTTTTCCTATTCGTGGGCTTATAATTCCCCGGCTTACAGGGGGTAGATAAACAGCAGTCGGCCGGATTTTGGTACAATAGTTACTTCTTCAGAGTTCACCACATTACTGATACCAACACTCCCCCGTTGCCACTCCAGATGATCAAGTGGCCATTTAAGGCCGCTGCTCCTCATTCTGCATACCTCGGTACCTGCGGGAAACAAAGAGACTGTTTTGCCTCTTAAATTCCGAAACGATTTCGATCGATCAATAGAAATCACCCCTTCATTTCGAGTGTACCACTCATCCGGCCGAATTTCTCGATCAAAAAGTGCAACTATACCTAAAAGATGGTCTAATCTTCCTCCACCGCCCCCAATCATGGTTACGAAGTCGACGCCCCGTTCCTTGAGAAACTGAAGCCCCAGTTCCGTATCGGTCTCGTCCTTTTCGGTCGAGGCAATTAAAAGCTTTTCTGCGGGCAATTCAGTTAGAGCATGTCTATACCGTGTTGAATCCATGTCACCAACAATATAGTCAAAATCCAAACCATTCTCCCATAAAAAATCAAACCCTGAGTCGGCGGCCACTACTAAAGCAGCATCTCTTAAGTGCTGTTCTGCTATATGTGCTGGGGGATGCTCACCACCTAGTACAAGTACTCCCTTCATGAGGCCTTCCTTCAGTCTTCTGCATCTTTGTTGCAGGTTGTATTCGTTATTATTTTAGTGTATAAAATGCTTACAATCAAACTACAAATTATCTAATATTTGTGCAATTTGAAAGGAGTAAGCCTATGAGTTCTTTAGAAGATAAGTTTTCCAAAGTAGGAATGATAGTTCCTCACATTTTAATGCCCCGAAAGGATGTCGACCTGCACAAGTGGGCTGTGGTGGCCTGCGACCAGTACACATCTGAACCTGAATATTGGAGTTCAGTAGCCCAGGAAGTCGGATCCGCCCCCTCTACCCTAAACCTCATTTTCCCCGAGGTATACTTAGAAGATGATGATAAAGATCAGCGCATAGAACGTATCAATGCTGCAATGGAAGAGTATCTTGCGCAGGGAGTTTTAGAAGACCAAGGTCAAGCCTTTTTTCTGGTGCAGCGCCACACACCTGACGCCTCTCCCCGTTGGGGTCTTATGGCAGCGCTGGATCTAGAACAATACGATTTTTCAAAAGATTCGACCAGTTTAATACGAGCTACAGAAGGTACAATCCTGGATAGAATTCCTCCAAGAAAACAAATTCGTAAAAATGCCTCAATTGAACTTCCACATATTATGGTTTTGATTGACGACCCTGAAAAAACTGTAATAGAACCTTGTGCCGCCGACACTGGTTCTTTTGAGAAGGTGTATGACTTTGATTTGATGAAAAACGGTGGTCATATCACCGGATACAAGATATTGGATGAAAGCAGTCTCCAGCGAATTGCCGATGCCCTGCACAAATTGGCCAACCCAGAGGCCTTCTCAAAAAAATACGGAGCCGAAGATGTATTGCTGTTTGCGATGGGCGATGGGAATCACTCCTTAGCAACAGCTAAAGCTGTATGGGAAGACATAAAGCAGAAAAACTCCGACAATAAAGATGTAATGCAGCATCCCGCCCGCTGGGCATTGGTAGAGATTGAGAACATTTACGATGACGGGCTGGTATTTGAACCAATTCACCGTGTATTATTTAATTCCGATTTCAACCAATTTTCCAGTGAGTTGGAAAAAATAGGATCAGTCGAGTTCACTGGGCTCTCCTCCACCGACGAGGTGATGAAACGTGTTGCCTCCGATGATACTCAGCACATAATCGGGTACGTCGATGCTGAACGGACAGGCGTATTCACAGTAAAGAACCCTAATTCTACTATCGCCGCAGGAACAGCCCAGGAAGCGATCGATGCATTGGTCCAGCTGGAGTCTACCAGCGTAGATTACATACACGGACAGGGTTCAACTGAGACATTGGGTCGCAAGAGGGGAAGTATTGGGTTGTTTCTCCCTGCGCTTGATAAATCAGATTTTTTCCGCACGGTAATTCATGATGGAGCCCTTCCCAGGAAGACTTTCTCAATGGGAGAAGCACACGAAAAGCGTTACTACGTGGAATCTCGAAAAATAAAAGAATAGCAAAATGGGCTGGTCGATCCCAAGTACGGCCGGCCCTCACTTTATTTTTCCGGAATAGTCCCGCGTGCGATAGCGAAAGAATACATAGGCTATTCCACCAGTAAACAGGGCTATTATACGAAAGACATTCTGATCTACTCTGGTACGCGTGTATGGTTTGACCAATTCTCCTACCACATAATAATCTTGTTTCAAATGCATCCCGTCAATTTGTAAGTGCTGCTCATCCGGTTTATAATATCCCAGCTTACGAGCGTAAAGAGCAACCTTCTCGGAGCTATATTGAAGACTTTCGGCTTCTCTACTAAGCGAAGTTTTATTCTCCTCGAGAGCTTTTAGATTCTCCTCCAAGCGCTCTTTATAGAGTGACAATTCCTTATACTCAAGCACGCCCTCGTCGCCCCACACGTATAATTCAAGTCCATAAGTCATAAAAGCAATGTATGCTGCAATAATCAAAGCGAGTCCTCTTTTCATAGTATGGTTAACGGCGTATCTTCCATTTTTCTTGAGTAAGAGTTACGGCATTAATAAAGCTTGTTATTTACATATCTTTTTGATACTCTTATTATAGAAGAAGAGGTTAAAACACCAAGGTTCTTTACCGATAATTAACTATCGTGATGTTGAGTGTAGGAGAGCAATATGGCCTTTGACGACGTATTTCAGGAAGAGAACAAGCAAAACGGAACCGACGAACAAGAGCTGGAGCAATACGGCGTCTGGGTAAAAGTAGGTCCTGAAGAAATTTCTGCTGATGATGAAGGTACTATCAAGGATGAATACGAGCTTCACGATCTTGAATCACAGGAAAAGAGTGAACTAACCGATGAGGAAGAACAACTTCTAAGCGAACTTGAGCAGCAGCCTGACGAGAAATCAGGAATAGAAACCAATCTTGAAGATATAGATTTCGACAACGATTTAGATGACTTAGATTCTGATTTAGAGGATCTTAATTTTGGAGTTGAAGATGACACCGCAGAGCACTCGGCAGAAGCTGTTGAAGAACTGTCCACTGAAACATCCCCTTCCGAAGTAGATTTTAATACCGAAGACATTGATGACATCGAAGACATTGATGACATCGAAGATATTGATATTGAAAGTATTGATGAACTTCCCGATTTACCGGAGGAAGAGACTGCTACCGATCTCTCAGATTCTATAGAAGAGAGTCAAGAGCCTGATGCTGAAACTAGTGCAACATCAGATACGTCAGTAGACGAGGATGAACTAGACATTGACGAAGATCTATTACTTGACCCTGAAGACCTCGATGAGCTTGACGACCTGGATGTTGATAGTTTACTCGAAGAAGACCTTTCAGAATTAAACTCCTCTGAAGCGAGCCCTTCTGAAACGAAAGAGACACCTGAAGAGGTAGAGAGTCCCGCACAGAGCTCCGAGCATGAAGAAACTCCGCTTATTGAACAAGAAATTGAAGATATCGACCTACATGACCTTGAACAATCTGATTATGGCGAAAATCTACAGGAGCTGGATCAGATTCAAGACTCAACAGCTACCGATGATTTAGAGATGGATGAATTCGATGACCTGAAAGCTTTAGAAGATGATCTGAGTATAGTTTCAGAAGATACGGAAGAAGCTGCAGCGCCCGAGACCGGCCCTAAAGATAATGAACCTGCAGATAATGAACCTGAGGAGAGCACGTCTGAAAAGACCACTCCGGAGGGTAACGGGTCAACTCAGATTCTATCAAAGATCGAAGATGAGCTGCTTTCCATCAAGGAAGAACTATCATCCCTTAAAAGTGAGCTCTCTTCGCTCCGCTCAAAAGAAACTTTCTCTCCTGAGAGCTCGGAGTCGGAGGAAATGTCCGCCCAGGAGGAACGTGAACGTCGAGAGGCTGCAGGTTTCTTCGAAGATGATGAAGATGAAACCATTGCTCTCACCGGTGATGAGCTCGACAATATTCTCAATACCGCCGACATTACTGAAGAAAACGGAACGGCGGAAAACCTTCCCGATGATTACAGTGAAGACATCTCAAAGGATGAAGATACCGAAAAAGATAAAGGTACCGAGACATCAGACCTGCTCGAGGATTTTGAAGTTCCTGAAGAAGACTTTGATGAATTAGAAGAATTTGATGAGAATGAGGAACCTGAAGAACTCGATTTTGAAGAGTTGCCTGATATATCCGATATCCAAGAACTGGATGAAGAGGGTACACTTCCTGAACCGCTTACCGATGACGATGAAAAATTATTGTTGGATAAGGAGGATATCCTTAGCGAACAGGCGGAATCCGGCCCTGAAGAATTGGAATTTCTTGAAGCAGACGAGACGACCGGAGAGGTTGATGAAGAAGAAACAGAGATCCCTTCAACTGAGAGTACGGCACCGGAGGCTGAGAGCACCGCTCCTGCACAGGAAAGCTCTATCGACGAAGATGAAATTATCGATATAAACCTTGATGAATTAGAAGACCTGGAAGACTCTCCTGCGGCAGAATACGAGGAAAGTACGGCTATATCTGAAGATGAAGATATTTTAGATGAAATAGAAATTGATATTCCCAGTGATGAGGAAAACGAAGAAGAATCCGCAGAAACTGCCACAGCAAGTGCCGGTACACCAGAAGAGGAATCGGAAGAGGAAATTGAGGAATTAGACGCAGTGACCGCTGAAGCCGCAGACGAAGAGCAGGAAGATACGTGGAGTGAGCCTGAAGATGAACTAGATACTTTTGAAGAGTTAGAGCTCGATACGGAAGAGCCTTTAGAAACTGAAACTGAGGATATTCCGGATGAAGAGATTCTGTTTGATGAAGACGAAGTAGAAGAAGATATTCAGCCCTTAGAGATGGAGACAGCCGAAGATCAATCTGACCTGGACAGCCTGTTCGAGGCCGAACCTCCGGAGGAACCGGTATCTTATGGCGAGGACGAAGAGGGCAATGAAAAAGCAGATGCCGGCAGTGTCGAGGCAATACCTGAAGGAATACGTACTGAAATTAAGTCGGTGCTCTCATATATGGACCAGTTATTGGAATCACTGCCTGAAGAAAAAATTCAGGAGTTTGCAAACTCCGACCATTTTGACGTCTATAAACGTTTGTTTGATGAATTAGGTTTAAGTTCTTAATTCAATACCGGAGAGGAAAGTATGAGCACTGAGATGCATTCTATGGGTGGTTTACTACACTCTGCAATCGATATAAAGAACTCTACATTTAAAAAAAAAAATTAGTTGATGATGTTGTAGGTAGTTTTACTCACAATTCGCCTACTCCACTCAATTCTCTACGATGTATTCACCGCATCATCGAAAAGGATGATTTTGTCCGGGGCGCACTATTAATGCTCGATCTTGACACAGAATGGTTTGTTCCCAGACTTTTAAAGAATTTGGATGTATCCAGCGGCCGAAGATTACGTATCCCCTACGAAAAATTAGTAAGTCGTTTGCAAAACTCTCCATCGCTACATGGAAATTCTTCGGCCTTTCAATTTTTTAACCAGTATCTTTCACTGCGAACCTTTGAATCTACCGACTTTTTTGGTGCTTACTCTTTTCAATCACCACAAATGCTGTCTGGAGTTTTGATCGAATTGCGTAGTGAAGAGGAGGGACGCTCGCCCTTTGAAATAGATACCTCAGAGTCACAGGATATAGGCACTTTTTTAGTTGATGCCCGAAAGAACCTAAGCGGACATAAGTTAAAAGAGCATTTTGAACTAAGCGATATAGAAGTAGAGCTTGACAGACTTATATCAAAGGCGGAACAGGATGAAAGTAAGATCTATATTTTCTTTCTCGATCTCATACCCCTGGTAAAAGCTATCTCGGCGAAATACCCGTTTATAGAAGAGTACTATTTGCAGAAAGATATTCAAGGTACTCTCTCGCTTCTTAGCGGTGAAGAAGGTTTTTGCAGTACCCTTGGCAGTAATACCACTATTCTGGCGATAAAATCACGGGGATTAAAGCGCAGCAATGTATTGATTCATCAAATGAAGCATCTCGTCCGGGAGCGCTTTTCTTCGGAAGATGTCGTGCTTCCGGACCTACAGGTCCAGACACGTTCTTGGCCGATTGACGGGAAAGACAGCTTCAGCCTTCTAAAAGACTACCGCTTATCTGAGGAATGAGTATCTCTTCAACCCATCTAACCGGCTTACATTCACGATATGACCCGTGGCGTGAAGCAGAAAAGTATATTCAGCACGCCCAGGTTTCCCTTTCAAAAAAAATTTACATTCTACTAGAACCGGGCTACGGCTATTTAGCGAAGGTTCTTCTAAACAAAAATCCACATGCAAAAATATTAGAAGTGCATTGCATAGGCGGTGTAGAAACTTTTTCTGTCTCAGCTGCTCAGCCGGAAATTGCTGCTTGGTTACCTGGCTCAGAAATTTCACTCTCCGCATTTCTTTCTACGCATATCGATGACCTGGAAATTGGTTCGGTTGAGATAATAGAATGGCCGCCGGCAGAAAGGGGCTTTCCAAATGCCTACGCTAAGCTAAAACATCAGGTCCGGTCATTTTTACAGGAGCGTCGAGCTACAGTCCACACTACCGGAAAGTGCGGCCGCTTATGGCTGAGAAATACTCTTAAGAGAGTTGCCTTCCTCCCGCCGCTCATCACTGAGCTGAAAGTGAATGTACCTATAGTAATTGCCGCATCCGGACCTTCATTACAAAAAGCCCTACCTCTACTTGCTCATAGGCAGGACTCTCTTTTCATCCTTGCCCTGCCTTCATCAATACGAACACTCACACAGCACAAGATAAAGCCGCATATGGTTGTACATTCAGACCCTGGCTTCTACTCCAACTATCATCTTCGCAGTTCCCTCTCTGCAGACCTGCAAGCCGCTCCCTTATACGCTGCCGGCTACCGTACGGCGCTGCAGCAGCTGTTACTACTCTCAACAGGCTCCCCCATTGAGGAGTTTTTTATAAGTAAACTGAGCAATAATGCATTGAGAATAATGCCCCACGGTACAGTCGCAGGTATCGCGTATCAACTTGCAACAAAAATCAGTACAGGGCCAATAATATGGGCGGGACTCGACTTATGCTACCAGGACATCCAAGCTCATCCCCGACCCCACAGTTTTGACCATCTTATTCAGACTGCATGCCATCGTTATGCTCCGCTGCAGGATATCTTTTTCCGCCGTTCGCCGCTGTCAACAGCCGGTGAGACTCGTCCTGCACCACTGCAGAGTTTTGCCCTCACCCGTTACGCCGATTGGTTTCAACGCCTATCCCCGGCACTACACAATCAGTTCTTTCGTTTATTTCCCTCTGCAGTAGAAATACAGGCCTTTACACATATCAGCACTACAGAAGTAGAAGCCTTCTGCGATAAGCCGGTTTCCGTAGCTATGACCAAGCAGTCCATAGAATTAGAGGAAGATGCAGGCCTCCGGGCTCTTACCGCTTTTATTGAGGAAGTACTCACACAAACAGATCATTTCAACGAGCCCTATAACACCTCCGAAGACGTACTTTTTCGTTTGAAAAATTATCCACTCTTGTATGAACTCATGAAGTATACATCACTTCCGCTTCTATTTCGACTACATAGAGGTTCTGCTAAGCTCAAGGATGTACAAATCGCACTTTCCAAAACTAGTGCCGAAATTCAATCTATTATCCAGGCGGTGAACTCGTAATGTCAGATACAGCTCTGCTAAATGTAAATATGCTGGCCCTCTCCTCCGGCCAACCGACTTTATCAGTTAAATTAGGCCAGGAAACCCCCTCGAAGAAGGTGCACATTGAAACAAGTAAAAACGGTCTCCCCGTACCGGTAATACAGCATGAAACCCGTAAATATAGTTTACACTCCAAAATTGATCCTATCCGCGAGGGTGAGCGGTTTTATCAGTCGGCTCCCCACGGTGGATATCTTGTATTTTTAGGTTTCGGAGCAGGATACCATATCAGTCCGTTTCTAAAGCGATCGGATATATCCAGAATTGTAATTATAGATTTCGATGCTTCTATTTTTAAGTACTTATTGAAATCAATCGATCTGCGTCATTTCTTTCTGGATCAGCGGGTACGCTTTTTGATCGACCCAAGTGTAGAAGAAATTAGCAGGGAAATGCTCGATAATTATCTGCCCGCAGTATCCGGAAATCTGCAAGTGCTCCAGCTGCGTTCACGGGTATATATGGAAAGAGAGCGGTTTTCCGCAGCTCAAAAACATATTCAAGTGGTTATAAAATCAATTTCAGAAGATTATTCGGTACAATCCTACTTTGGCAAACGCTGGTTTGTAAACAGTATAAGAAATCTGCATCTTGCTGAAACTTCCACCACAACCCTGCCGCCTGTTCGCACAGCCCTAATCACAGCAGCAGGTCCTTCACTCGAAATCCAATTACCGGAGCTCAAACAGCAGATTGGCAAGGGAACCCTCATCGCAACCGATACATCTCTTCCTTTTTTATTGAAAAATAACATTATTCCCGATTTGGTAATTTCTATTGACTGTCAGCACATAACCTATCATCACTTCATGGCTGGGTATCCCGAAAATGTTCCGCTTGTTCTAGACTTAGCCTCTCCGAACCATTTAACCACTAAAACCGCTAGACTTGTATTTTTTACAAGCGGTCACCCTTTCTCCAGGTATGTGAATAGTGTGTGGAGACGTTTTCCCCACATAGATACTTCCGGCGGAAACGTAAGCCATGCAGCAGTCAGTTTAGCTGAAGCCCTCGGTGCTCAGCAGATACTTCTATTTGGTGCCGACTTCTCCTTTCCTGAAGGTAAAAGTTACACTAGGGGTACCTACTTATACCCATTTTTTCACACATCCTCATTTCGAACCAGTCCTCTGGAACACCATTTCTTTTCGTTTTTACTTCGCAACGAGAATATTATCAAGGTAAAAGAGCCGAATTACATTCGTTATACAACCAGCCCTATGATCAGCTATAAAAAACGTCTTGAGCAGGCCTCGGCAGAACTTACCGCCGAACTGATTCCGGTGCCCGGAAAAGGGGAAATGCTTACCCCGGCGGTCCGTAAGCGGCACCGAGATGCAACAGTCATCGTTGGAACGCTGTTCTCCGCCGGTGCGGCAGCACTGAGTTGGAAGGAGTTTATCAAATCATATTCCCAGGCTGTTGAATCACTGCCCCTGCCGCAGGAATCGTTGAACCATTACAACTCATTACTCTCGAAGGAACAGAAAGATATTGTTACTACTCTTCTGCCCGCGGCAGCGGCTATCCGCCGGGAACGCGAACTGCAGGGAGGACAACAAACTGGAGCAGAAATTTTGGCGGATGTCATCGAGTGGACGCAGGCGACTATTTCAGCTCATTTATCAGCGTTAGAATAAACAATACCTGCATAACCTACAAAAGAACTATCGGGATGTATGGAATAGCTACTATCATATCCGGTTAAAATTCCTTCTTCACTTCCGTGAGCAGCAGCAAATTCTATGGCTGCAACCGCAGCTCCGGGAGAGCAGGCAGCTTTACGCTGGTTTCCCCAGTGCAGTACATCTTCAGACTGCATCTGAAGCATATGTTTTATTATACCCCCATCGTTTTCCTGTTGAGCCCACTCTACAGCTTCCGGACCTATGCCTTTGGGCGCAAATCCATAATTTGGACCGTAATGTGTTAAATCGGTTGATCCGATCATACATACCCTTTCCGACAGCGTCCCCGCTATTCCGGCGCAGACACGGCCAAGCTCAACAGCTTCTTCGCCTGCTTCAACCCGGAGCCACAGCACCTTTGCCTCCGGAAAAAGGTACTTCACTATCGGCAACTGAACTTCCACCGTATTATCAGCGGCTTTGTCCGCTTTTAATGCAATCTGCTCACCTAGTTTGTTTTTGAATTCCTCGGCGGCGGCCATTGGTCCAAAGGGAGTTTCAAAGTAGTGCTCGTTGGCTATTGCTGTGCCGTCACCGGCACGCATATGACCTCCTACAATGATTACTATTTTTGATTCAGGATTTAGCTGACGAAGAGTTTTATATGCCAATTTACCTGAAAAGCTCCACCCGGCGTGGGGCACAACAGCGGACATACCGGATTTAATACCGTGAGCCTCCATCGATTTTTCCCAACTCTCTATTACACGTACCGTCTCTTTTTCGTCGGCAGGGTACCAACCTGGTGGAAGGATTCGCTTTCTTACCTTTCTATCATTCATATTTCTAGTTTAAAACATTTGACCATACAATCTCAAGGCAGCGATTCTAAATTTGGAAGTCTTTTGACTTCCAAATTTAGAATTCGCATCAATTTCTTTGCAAAATTTTATATATCTCAACGTGTGGAGGCATTCTCATTTTGGATAGTGTAATTACACTATCCAAAATGAGAATAGCTGATCTCAAGGCCGAACAATTCAAAAACTTTTATTTCTAGAGTGAGCTCACCTATAAGGCGTTTTGAGCTAAAAAAAAACGATTTTACTTTCACCAGTTTTTAATTATAATACAAGCCATGAATAGGAAATTACTCTTTGCAATTAACCTGTCGGCGATCATTCTTCTGTTGGCCCTGATTGGATATATCCTGTTGACCCTAGTGAGCTCTTATCGCTTAAATACGAGCGATGCAAGGCTTGATATAACCCGTACAAGTGTACAGGCAAAGTCACTGTTCTCCGTCACAACCGGGAGTGCAGAACAGGAGTTGAATAATTTTCGCAACAGTCTTATCGATAATGCTCAAATCAAGAGCCTTGTTTTGTATGGCAGGAATGGAGAACTTATCTACGTGTATGCGCGGAACCCGTCTTATTTGAAGATATCCCAGGGTTCTGAGCAGTTTTCTCGAAGTTCTGTTCATTTGCCATATAACAATCTATATGAAACAATCCATAAAGTGGAATTAAATACTGATAATCGACTCATTGCGGAAGGGGTTTATCAACTGTTCAGTCCGAACTACCTGCTTAGTTTAGCAAAACAGCTTTTTCTGGTCCTCTCAGTGCTGACCCTGTTTTTGCTGATATTTGTAATAGTAACCAGCCGAAGATCTTTTGCCGAGTACCCCAGTAACGCCGGCGAAAAAGAGACAGCCCCGGCGGGCGGTTCCTCAGATACGGCATTCCAAACGAGTGCTGTTTCATCGGCCGCAGTTGCCCATCCTGCCACACAAACGGAAAGCGAAGAATCGCTCTACACACCCGACTCCGGTCTCTGTTTTGAGCAATACCTAGAAGAACGCCTCAGCAATGAATTGCGACGGGCGGCCTCTTTTGACCAGGACCTAGTAACTGCCCTGATCAAATGCAAGGGAGCAGTAGACAACCGATCAACTTACATCCAATTAGCAAAAAAATTAAAAGAGCACTTTACCTTCCACGATCTTCTATTTGAGGTCCAAAATGATAAGATGGCGGTAATCCTTCCCAGCAGCGATCTTGAACAGGGAATTACTGAACTTTCCGATTTTCAGAAAGAACTATTCCAAGCTACTCCGGACATGTTCTGTGCATCTGATATTTCTATTGGATTAAGTTCAAGAAACGGCCGGCTTATCAACAGCGATCGTATCCTAAAAGAGGCCCATGCAGCTCTAAAACGAGCTGAAGAGGATAGTGAAACAAACCTGATTGGTTTCCGTCCCGATCCTGGCAAGTTCCGTTCATTCTTGGCAATGCAGAATAAGTGAGGTTCCTTCAATTATCCTGCAGCTGCAGCAGCTCTTTCAAGGGATTTAATACGGTATTTAGCCTCCATTGACTTACCAGATAGGTATACTGGCTGTGTAGTGGACGTACGTACACCTGTTGCCGATTATTTTTATTGCCGATTCGCAGTTTATAGGTGTTCCCACTTGTCGTTTCAAAACTGATTATTGTATGAGGGTCGGTGATACCGGAATAAGATCTCTCATCGCGGGTAGCATACTTCTCACCATGCAGCTCAATCAGATTCCTTATGTGTCTGTTCATCACCTCAGGGTCAACAACTTTGGGAGCCGCCTCTTCTGAAGTGAGGCTCCACTTTATCTGATTCAGTCCTTCCTCCGAACGCCGAAATCTGAATTGCCCATCTTCCTTGGTAATGAACTCTAGTGCCATTACGTCTTGAATAGAAAGTTTTTCTGAGAAAAGAGCCAAATCGGACCAATAACCGGTTTCTCTTTCAAGGTACCGGCGTAAATCGTCAACTACATAAACTGAATCGGAGGAGATTTTACGAGCATATTGACGATCACTGCCCTGCAGGGAATCTCCAAAAACAATGGTTTCTTGAGCTTCACCATCCATATTGGTGAAAATTTTTAGTTTTAGACCATTCCCATCGTCAACAGAATACTTACTCCAATTATCGGGCGATGCTGCTGCTTCAGAGTAGAAGGCTAAATTCGCTATCCTATCAGTAAATGCCTTTACTTTTTTACTGTCCGCCGGAAACTTTTCACTTTCCAAGGCCACAAACCAGGCCGGCTGCTGATTATTCTCTCCCTTTGCTTCGCTGTGTATAAGCGCAAATTCCTGATTTAAGAATTCAATTTTGGTTATACTCCCGGCATCCACATTCTGTAACCATGGCTGGGGACTAAGCCTGCGGCTATCAGAAGAAGTAAGCAGGGGCCCTAGAAAATAGGTACCCATCAGCAGCAGTGCAAGTGTTGAAAGCAGTATCATTTTATTCCTGTAGGTCATGATTCCCCTCCTGCAGCACCGGAGGATGCCTTCGCCTTGCTGCATACCGGAACAGACCATATCCAATTACCAGAAGTGGTATAAACACAAGATTTACGATTTGCGAAAAAGCGTATTGAACCTGTGCCCGATCCGGATTAAGACGATTTAAACGCGTATCCCCCACAATTCGAGTTCGTATTTTCATCAAATCATCATCTTCCGCAAGCCAATCGGCACAAGTTAGCAAAAAGCTCAGATTATACATACTATTGGAATACTGAATGAGATTAGATGCGAAATGTGCATCTCCAAACAGTACAACTCTGCTGGGGGAATCCCCCTTGGCTTTAATTTCATCGTAAGGGAGTATCTCTCCCGGCGGGGGAACTATGGTTTTGGATGCATACACACTATACAACTCTTTTTCCAGCGCTACGGCAAGAGTATACTGCCCGGCTGCTTCGGCGGTTTTTTGGTTTAAGCTCCCCGCCCGATAAGGATCTGTAATAAACACATCTTCCATTAACCAGGCCTCAGGAGAGCTTTCCACCAATCTTCGTGAATGGCCCCCGGCGGAATCCAATACTGTTAGAGGACTCGGCCACAGTAAATCGAGCCCTTGAAAACGGGCAGTAATCGGATGTTCTTGGTTTACATTACCCGGACGAATCGATATCCAGTGCGGGTAGGTATCCAGCACATCCCAGGTGATTCCGTCGAATGTCTGTCGAGGAATCCGAAAGTTTTTCGCGTATTTATCCAATACAAGCTGCTTTTCTACTCGTACCCCATAAGATTCAAGTAGTTCAAATACCGGCAGCTCCTCGTAGGGAGAGGCCTTTAGGTTATCCTCCAGGTCTATTTTAACCCCGCCGATACCGAAAAAAGCATTGCCCCCATTCATCAGAAACTGGTCAATGTGCAGAAGATCATATCGACGCAAGCCCTCTCCGCCCAGCAGAAAAAGGATATCTATTCGCTCAGGTATCATCTCTCCCCGGGTCAGCTCTTCTACTTCAAAGGAGCCGGAGAGGGTTTCATACAGACCACTGTAATCATTCTGTAGGTTCATTGATGAATCTCTGATTAATATCCCTATTCTCCGTGCATCCTGTCGCAGCATCTTCCTGATGCTGGAAGTAAGTTGATATTCTAATGTTTCAGTACTAAACACCAGCGGCAGAACCTCCTGCCGATCCAAGTATCTTAATGAGATTCCCGAAAACACTTTTGCATAGGTCTGTTCATTCTCTTCTACTACCTGTATTTGGCGCGGTTCGATTCCAAGCTCCTGAACTTCCTTGCTTAGTCCGGCCTTATCCGGATCAACTACCGCAATTTTAATGTTCCCGCCGCCATAGGTGGCATATTCATCCAGTAAGTCTTCAATAAGCTGAGGAGTTTGGCTTACACTGCCCAGTTTATCCGATACATAGTAGGTAATACTCACCTGTCCGGGAAGTTCGTCCATCATTCTTTTTGACACCTCGGATATGCTGTACAGCTTATCTTCAGTGAGATCAATTCGAGCAAAATACCGCTGGCTATTTAAAAGAAACAACACCGCTACCACCAGTGTAATCAGCAGTAGACTTATCTCTTTCCATCGTTGGGGCAGCATCCGATTCTACCTCCACTTCCGCAGTATTAGAATTTTCATGTTAAAATAAAGAAACATTCCGGTTCCCACTAAATAGAAGCTCATATCCCGGGTATCGACAAGCCCCTTGGTAAAGCTTTGAAAATGGCTGTGCAGGGAGAGATACCTAAGCAGGTCTGAAACAGAATCCGGCAGGTCTGCAAACATGGTAAGCTGCCATAAAAGCGTAAATATAAGAAGAAATACCACACTAAATAGAAAGGCACTAATTTGATTTGCCGAGAGTGCTGAAATACATAAACCGACGGCAATTCCCAGCCCTGCGAGTAAGAGCGAACCAATATATTGGCCGATTATCTGACCTGTATCGAAGTCGCCCATCGGCAGAAGGGTAAGAGGCACCGGTATAGTCAAAACCAACAAGCCACTTATAAGCAAAAAAGCGGCCAAAAATTTTCCTAAAACTAATTCGCTGATCCGTATCGGAAGAGTCAACAGGATTTCATCTGTCTTCATGCGGGTTTCTTCGGCCCAGCTGCGCATGGTAAGTGCCGGAAGCAAAAAAATATAGACCATAGGAAATACACTGAAGTATCCCCGTAAGGAAGCCACATCGGCAGCATAGAACTGCTGCATAAAGTAAAACCAGCCGGCGGTAAACAGCAGAAAGAAGAGAGCCGCTATATAGGCTATAGGGGTATTAAAATACCCGCGTAATTCTTTTATGATCACCGCCTGTAACCTACGCATGAAGCCCCCCCTCCCTTCCGGAGTCTTGTTCCTTGCCTGTCAGATTAAGAAATACATCTTCCAGGGACAAAGTTTTTCGCCGCAGTTCTACCAAGGTAAGTCCGTTGCGAACAGCCCATTCGAACAGCGTACTTCCATCGGCAGATTCCGCGGAAACATTGATTTCTACCCGGACTGCATTCTCAAGGCTTTCCATGGCCACGAGGCTGAGGAAATGCGGCTCCCGGTCTATCAGCCTTTCAATATCCCCTGGTGAAGCACCTCGTACCAGGGCAATAAACACCGCATCTCTCTGTATGGAGCTACGAATCGCTTCGGTAAATCCCTGTGCCACTATCTTGCCTTCGTTCATTATTAAAACCCGAGAGCAGACAGCCTCAACTTCCTGGAGAATATGAGTAGATAGAATAACGGTTTTCTCACGACCAACCGATTGTATTAGCTTTCTAATTTCAATAATCTGATGGGGATCCAAGCCGGTGGTGGGCTCATCAAGGATGAGCAGTTCCGGGGCGTGAATCACCGCTTGGGCAAGACCCACCCTCTGCTGAAATCCTTTGGACAGCTTCGCAATTGGCCGGTACAGGACCGGAGCCAAACCGGTCTCTTCTATTGTGGTCGGTATGCGTCGCTGTTTGTCGGAGGCACTCAATCCGCGGGCATCAGCAATAAACTCAAGGTATTCATGCACATTCAAATCGGAATAGATGGGTGCATTTTCCGGCAGATACCCAATCTCCGATTTTATCTTTAACGACTCTGTATATATATCATATCCTAAAATAGTTACATTTCCTGAACTCGGAAAGTGATAGCCCGTAAGAATCTTCATCAAAGTGGTTTTCCCGGCCCCATTTGGCCCCAACAGTCCAACTACTTCGCCTTTCCCTATCGACAAATCTACGCCTCGAACCGCTTCAATGGATCCGTAGCGTTTACTTACCTTCTGTACCTCAATCATGCCCCTTCGGCTCCTCCTGGTAAGGTATATCAAAGGACTGACGATCACGGGTTAAGATAGTACTGGGAAACAGTTCACGGGCCTCTTTCAACAGCTGCCGCAGTTCGTATTCAGTATAGCGCGGACTGTAATGGATGAGTCCAAGGGTACCGATACCACCGGCATCTTTGGCAATAGTGGCCGCCTGGCGGGAGGTGAGGTGCTTTTTTTCACGGGCGCTCTCTTCCAGCTCATGCTTAAACATGCTCTCACATACCAGAAAATCGCAGCCCCTTAGCTTAGAAGATAGTCCTTCAAAGTACATAGTATCGGTTACATAACCGATTTTTCTACCTGGCCGCATCGGTCCCATGACGGCATCCGATTTTACCGGTACTCCCGTATCCGTAACAACAGTCTCGCCTTTCTGCAGCTGAGCCCACCGAGGGCCCTTAGGAACTTCCAGCCGTTCAGCTTCTTCAGGATCAAACACTCCCGGCCGGTCATCCTCTACCAGTGTATAACCTAAACACGGCTTTGTATGGCGCAGCCAAAAAGCCTCTACGTGAAAACCCTCCCCTTGATACACAATTCCGGGAGACTCTACCTCTCGAATCACTATTTCATAGTTAATATACATATCAAGTACACGCCGATTCTCTTCCACATATTCCTTAATCCTGGGCGGCCCTATAATGTAAAGGGGTTCATCACGATCAACCTGACTAGAGAGCATCAATATTCCCGGTAAGCCGGTTACATGATCGGCATGGGTGTGACTGATAAAAATTGTATTTATCTTTTTCCAGCGCAGGTTTAATTTACGAAGCGATACCTGGGTACCCTCACCGCAATCGAACAGAAACAAATCACCCTCGCGGCGCAGCAGCATGGAGGTGAGGAAACGATTGGGAAGGGGCATCATGCCGCCGGTCCCGAGAATAAAAAGTTCTAGATTCATGGGTAAACACCTGATTTTTGACGAATGTATATGCTTATAATATAAAGAGGTGGGTGAAATGACAAGCATCCACCCACCTGGGTAGTTAATTATTTATTGAAGCGTGATCCGGCACCTGTTCCGGCTGTTTTGCGGTAAAGTTAATTTTTCCTTTCCGCATATTCAGGATCAACCGGGTTCCACTCGTACATTTGCCTTCCAGCATCTGCATAGAGATGGGATCTTCTATCTCTTTGCTTATGAGGCGCCTAAGCGGTCGTGCGCCGTATTTGGCATCGTAGCCGTTATCAATAAGGTAATCCTTGACGGACTGCTTTACTTCCATGATGATATTCATCTCGAGCAGCCGCAGGGAAACCTCAGACAGCATAATATCAAGAATCTTGCTAACTTCTTCTCGATTCAGACTCTGGAATACCACTATCTCATCTACCCGGTTAATAAACTCGGGACGGAAGGCTCGCCGCATTTCGTTCAGAGCCGAAGCCTTGATATCTTTATAGTCAAAAACTCCTTCCTTCACCTGGAAACCAAGGGTTCCTTCGTGGGATATTTCTCGGGCACCTGCATTGGAAGTCATGATCACAACCGTATTGCGGAAGGATACCTTATGTCCCAGATTGTCATGCAGTTCCCCCTCTTCCAATACCTGCAGCAGCAGGTTAAATACATCGGGGTGGGCCTTTTCAATCTCGTCCAGCAGTATTACAGAATAAGGTCTTCGACGGATTTTTTCGGTGAGTAAACCACCCTCTTCGTATCCGACATAACCGGGAGGAGCTCCGACTAGGCGGCTGACATTGTGTTTTTCCATATAGTCGGACATGTCGATTCGAATCAATGATTCGTCATTTCCAAATAAAAATTGTGCAAGAGTTTTTGCAAGCAGAGTCTTACCCACACCGGTCGGTCCTAGGAAAATAAAAGAACCCAGCGGACGTTTGGGTGAGTTAAGCCCAGTTCTAGATCGGCGAATACTAGAAGCGATTGCTCCAATGGCTTCATCTTGCCCGATGATCGTTTTATGCAGCTCATCTTCAATGCGCAGCAGTTTTTCAGACTCACTTTGAGCGATTCGTTCCAAGGGTATGCCGGTGATATTCGAGATAATACTCTGAATGTCTTCTTCGTCCACCACATTTTTCTCGTTCTTAAGTGATTTTTTCCAACCCTTTTTAATTTCTTCGACCCGCCCCTTAATTTGACGAACCGTATCACGAACTGCTGCGGCTTTTTCATAATCCTGATTATTGACCAGGTTAATTTTTTCGTCCGTCAGTCGTGCTATCTCTTCTTCAAGTTCCGCCAGTTCTTTTGGCCGCACGGTATTATTGATTCTCTTGTAAGAACCGGCCTCATCTATTAAATCTATCGCTTTATCCGGCATAAAACGGTCGGTAATATAACGTCCCGACAGTCTGGCCGCCTCTCCGACAGCCTTTTCTGTGTAAGTGACATTGTGATGGTCTTCGTATTGGTCTTTAATTCCATTCAAGATTTCAATTGTTTCATCAATAGAAGGTTCCTCGACAAAAATTGTCTGAAACCTTCTCTCCAGGGCAGCATCTTTCTCGATATATTTACGGTACTCGTTGTGGGTAGTCGCACCTATCGTTTGGAGCTCCCCCCTTGAGAGAGCCGGTTTAAGCATATTTGATGCATCGATGGCACCCTCTGCCCCACCGGCACCGATTATGGTGTGGAGTTCATCAATAAACAGAATTACATTAGCAGCGTTTGAAATTTCTTTCATAACCTTTTTCAGGCGTTCTTCAAACTCTCCACGGTACTTCGTTCCTGCGATAAGCGAGGCGATATCAAGGGTCACCACCCGTTTTCCAAGCAGAACCTCCGGAGCGCTTCCCTCTTCAATCTGCTGCGCAAGCCCTTCTACGATTGCCGTTTTGCCAACGCCCGGTTCTCCGATAAGTACCGGGTTATTTTTTGTGCGTCGAGCCAGAATCTGAATTACCCGCTGTATTTCCCAGCTGCGCCCGATAACCGGATCAAGCTTATTCTCGCGGGCATATTCGGTTAGGTCCCTGGCAAACTCATCAAGTGTCGGGGTGCCCTTACCACTGGTCTGGCCAGTTTTTCTTTTTGGAGCAGCTTGTTGGCCGGCCCCTTTTTTGCGCATATTCCCGCTGCCCCTGAGTTCGGTTATTGTATCTCGGATCGTTTCTACTGATACCGACTGTTTGACAAGAAATCTCTGAACCACGCTGCCGGACTCTTTAGACGCGGCCAGGAAAAGGTGTTCGGTACCTATGTATTCATGGCCCATACTGCGCGCTTCTTCGGCCGCATCTTCCAATACCTTTTTGCCCCTGTGAGACGGGGGTACATCGCCTAAAATAAAACCGGCGTGTTTTTTGGGAATACTTTTTTCTATTTCGGTTTGCAATTCACCGGGATCTATCTTTAAATTCGTGAGAGCTTTGTATCCTAAACCCTCACCATCCTTTAGAAGTGCAAGAATTATATGTTCAGGAAGCAGTTGGTCGGAATGGAACCGCTTTGCCTCTTCCTGTGCGAATATTGTCAATATTCTTTGTGCCCGTTGGGTCAGTCCTTTAAACATCGGCATCCTCCTTGTAAGCGCTCAATGCATGCTGTACGAGGCGCGCCCGTAAACTCTTTATGTACTGGGAAGTTTCCTCCTGCTGTTCATGACCGGCAATTTGCTGCAAATGAGCCTTACCAACCAGCACTAACAGTGCATTCATAATCTGAATCGGAACTTCTATCCATCCCAGCGCCACACCTAATCGTACATCCGAAAGCAGGTTAATTGCTTCCTTTTCCTGCAACAATCTGCAATTAATTAAAGTTCCGTAGGCTCGATATACTATATCCTCGAGTTCTATTCTACGGTGTCTTTTCATCTCGTCACGCGCCTTCTGTTCATAATCTACTAACTGAGATGATAGGCGTGCAAGCTTTTCGACTATATCTTTTTCATTTTCTCCAATTGCAACCGGATTATACACCTGATAGAGCGATCCAAGAGAACCCTCATCATCACCAGTAAAACCTCGTACCTCTAATCCGGCGTCCATAACTCGGCGGAATGCCCTTTCAAGCACCGAAGAGTATTTAAGCGCCGGCAAATGCAGAAGCACTGAAACCTGCAGACCGGTACCGCAGTTCTTTAAGTCTGAACTCAGATACCCACGGTCAAGGGAAACTGCAAAGTTAAGTTGTTTCTCAAGCCGTCGTTCAATTGTGCTTACCCTTTCATAAGCTCGCTGAATTGATAAACCACCGGTGAACGCTGCCAGCTGCAGATGGTCGGTTTGGTTTACCGTAGCTGCAACTGAATCGTCTTTGTCAAAGACAACCAATTTTCTCTTTTCCAAAGAGTAGTTTTGTGACACAAAGTGTTTCTCTATCAGCTTACGCCGCTCGAGAACCGGTAGATCTTCCAACACCTTCACAGTTAAGTGTTCATCAAAACGTATGCTCTTGAAGGCATTGCCGATATTTTCTTGTACTTCCAGTAGTTCTTTGTCGTTTAGTTTATGAGGAAAAAAATACCCGGAAAGGTTACGAGTGAGACGTGCACGGCTTGAAAAAACTACCTGCTGGTCTGGTCCTTCCTCGCTATACCATCCGGGGTGCTCCAAAATTGCTTGAAAATTTACCGCATTCATTCTTCGATACCCTTATGAGGGTTCTGTTCCAGCTCCTCTATCTGATCTCGTATCAGCGCCGCCCTTTCATACTCTTCCTTTTGAACGGCCTCACTCAACTTACTCTTTAATACTTCTTTATCGATTAAAATTGCTTTGTAGGCCTTGAGTTTTTCAGGAAATTTTCCTCGATGTATAGTTATATCCGTGTGATCGGATAAAATAGTATCAATCTGATTGCGGAAGGCGGTATAGCACTCAGCGCAGCCGGCTGTCTCTTTTTCCTTGAGGTCGGTTAGGCTGGTTCCGCATTTTGGACATTCATTGGTGACGGCAGTATCCCCTTCCTGAGTGAAAGATTCTACTAATCCACTCAGCAGCTGAGAGAGAGAGACTTCTCCATTTTCACTGTTTTCAAGAGCTACACCTTTCTGTTTTGCACACTCCGAACACATATGGACTTCGTAAATTTCTCCGCCCATTATTTGCTGCACGTGGACAATAGCTTCATTCTCTCCACATATATCACAAATCATTAAATCCTCCGTTTTCTCTCCTCCATTTTAGCATGAAATAACATATCGGGCTACTCCCTCCCACAATATACTACTTTACCTCTCAATTGTGTATATAGAGTATTAGTGTTTCCTTAATATCTCAAGTGGTTTTATCTTCCCCGCTCTCCGAGCTGGGAAATAGGCAGCCAGTGTAGAAGCTAACATTGTTCCCGCCCCAGTCAAGAAGATTTCAAAAAACTCTATACGAATTGGAATGGTTTCCAAATAAAAGGATTCATCAAACACCTTAATGTTCTCGCTATCTACATCCCGAATCGGCGAAAAAAGCAACTCAAACCCCCTGTACATGAGGTTCAAAGAGCGCTCTAAACCGGAGAGTAAGCTGTTTATATGTACCGCCGCCATCAGACCAATCGATACCCCTACTAAAGTAGCGGCAGTGCCGATCCATATTCCCGTGTACAAAAAAGATTTTGTAATGGTATGGGGCCTCACGCCGACACTTTTGAGCATGGCAATTTCCGGCTCCTTCTCTATCACCAACATTATCATAGAAGAGGAAATATTTACCGAGGCCACTAGTACAATCAGGGCCATAACAAAAATCAACAGGTTCCGGGTAGTACGGAAGCTGTCAAGCATTGGCCGTTCAAGGTTATACCAGGTATACACATACCAATCATTTGATAATTTCTGCATCAATGTCTGAGCCACCTTCTGAGCCTCTTGATAGGGCTTTTCAAGTTTCACAGCAATTATATGACTGCCCGGTTCATTGAACAGTATCTTGCCGCTGTCGAGGGGTATATACATGCTTAGCGCATCCAATTCATAGTAGCCGGTTGAAAATATTCCTCGCACGGTAAAGAAACTCGGTCTTAAAATAGGAGCCCTTCCGGGAACCGATTTTGCGGTTAATAATCGAATTCTGTCTCCTACAGATACTTCTAGTTTCTCCGCTACCTGAGAACTCAGCATTGCATCCTGTTTGGAAACCAACTGAAACTTGCCGGCATCAATGCTCAAAAACTCCCTGATGCCCTCGTCAGAGGTATAATAATCCTGGGGAAGCGCGCGCACCGATACCCCGGTCTTTCCCTTAGGAGAATATACCAGCCCTTCTCCAAATACTGTTGGAAATGCATTGCGAACACCGTCTACCCCAGCAACATTTTCTAAGGCAGTGGTACGTTCCTCTTCTGCGAGGGGTGAGTAGGTTTTTACCTGCAAATGATACGAGCCTATTTCTATAAATCTTCTGGTAATGCCCTCAATTAAACCGCCTGAAACCTGAATCACGGTTATCAATGGCACCAGTGATAATCCGATTCCAAGGATGGCGCCTATCAGATGTTTACTAGTTTTGCTGCTTGTACCGGTCGATCGGGCACCGAATAAGATTTTAAGACCCAAATACGCCGGTGCTGATTCTCTCATTGCTCCTCCAGGCGACCTTCGCGCAGGTGATAATGAATATCCGTTTTTTCACTCAAGGACATATCATGGGTCACCACTACCAGCGTAGTTTGATACTCTTCAGCCAATTCAAACAAGAGATCTGCGACCACCTTTGAATGCCGCTCATCGAGGTTACCCGTCGGTTCATCCGCCAACACGAGCTTTGGAGAATTGATGAGAGCCCTGGCAACCGCCACTCTCTGCCGCTCGCCCCCCGAGAGTTTTGATGGGTGAAAATCCTTACGTTTTTCCAGACCCACCTGGTCTAACAAATGATCAGCCCGTTCCAGGGCGCGCTGACGCCTCTCACCACCCATAAATGCCGGCAGCATTACATTTTCACGGGCATTGAAATCTTTCATAAGATAGTGAAATTGGAATATAAAACCGACATGGCGATTGCGATAATTGCTCAGTTTCTCTTCACTGGCCGTTTCTATGTGCAGCCCCTCAACTGTGATCGATCCATAACTAGGATAGTCCAGTCCGCCTATTAAATTGAGAAGCGTGCTCTTTCCGCTCCCGCTTTCACCAGTGATGACCACAGTTTTTCCCTTTTCAAGGGTCATCGATATACTGTGTAAAATATGCAGCTCTTCTGGTCCGTTTTTGTAAAATTTTCCGACGTTATCTATTACAACCATATTCCTACTCGTTTCTTAAGATTTCAGCGGGTCTAAACTCAGAAATACGTTTTGAGGCAGCGTAAGCCGCAATTACGGAAGCCCCGGTGGCAAATAGCACGATTATCATCACATCGGTGTATAAAATGCGTACCGGTACCTCTTGCATGTAGAACGTTGCTGTAGAGAAAATTTCAACACTTCCACCTCCCCCCATCGGTACCAAGAAAAAGTGTATGAAATCAAGTAACCCATTCAGTAAAATTTCTAATGCCCAGAATACTTCATTTATGTGCAGGCTAATTGCCATACCAAGCATAGTTCCGCCGACAGCACCGATTATTCCAATCAATGCACCTTCTACCAAGAAAATATACCGCACCGAAATGTTCGAAGAACCGACAGCTCTAAGTATACCAATCTCTTCGCGCTTCTCCATCACCGACCGCTCCAGGGAGTTCTTTATATTTACCGCTACAACAACAAAGATGAGACCGAGTACTATCATCATCGTTAGTTTTTCTACTCGCAGGGCACCGAAAAATGAGCGGTTGTACTCCCGCCAGGACTTCAACTGCACCGATTCCGCAATTGGCCTCACCCGGTCCCTCAGCTGTTGGAGTGCCTGCCGATCCTGATAGCGGCTTTTTAGCTTTATCCCGATTGTGGGGTCGGAATTGCCTGCATCAATCCGGTCTACATACTGATAATCAATAAAACAGAAGGCTGAGTCGTACTGGTAATAACCGCTTTCAAAAATCCCGGTCACCGTAAATCCTGTCTGCTGCGGATTAAGATTGGCAAAGGAGCTACCGGTCATGCTGATCATCTGCACTGTATCACCGAGTCCGACACCCAGGATACTGGCCAGTTGCCGCCCGATTACGACTCCAGGACCAGAGTGGGCGTGAAGGGAAAATTCGCCATGCAGCAGGTTAAGTTGATCCATCAGACCCCGGTCCCGCAAGGCATGTTCTTCAGGTATCCCCCGTACCATGCTGGATTGGTAGTCGGAAAACTCACCCTGAACCAGGGTTTGTGAATCGATAAACTTTGAGTAGCTTCGAACCCCTTCCAACTGCTCTACACTGTCTATTACCTGTTGTACCTGTTCCTTATCGGAAAATTCACCTGTTATTCGAAGGTGATAGGAATTAATTTCCAGGATATCTTCAATAAAGCCAAGCTGGAGACCATTCATTACACTCAATACCGCTATCAGAGCCGTAACTCCCACTGCAATACCGAGTATCGAGAGAAAAGAGGGGGTTATCACACGTCCGTTGCGGCGGGATTGGATGTAACGCTTACCGATGTACACGATCCATCTATAGTTCATTTACTGGCTATCCTTTATTGATTATCCTGGAGTAATGAACTTCTGTTTAGCACTTCTTCGCCTTTATATTCGATTCTCGCCAGGGCTTCCCCATTCCGGTACAAAACTTCCGTTTTCCGTTCTTCTTCATGATAGAAGACTTCTTTTTGTAACTTTCCATTTCTAAATATCGTCTCATCTAGCTGCGAGCCTTCGCCCGGGATATATAAAATCCGCTCTTCCATTTCCGGCCCCTTTCGCTGTAACTCTGAAAGCCGGCCGTTTTGATACGTATATTCCTCACGAATCGTTCCTTCAGGAGTTTCTATACTGCTATACAGCTTTCGCCCTTCATCACTGAAGACTGTATGGATCCGTTTTTCCTGTTCAAAAAACTGTTCTTCTACTACCCTACCGTCTTCCTTACGGATAGCCTCTTTGCGGTAAGTTAAAGCTCCATCGCGGTATTTCTCCGTAACCTGCTGTTCATTTTCCTCATGGTTCAGTTCCTCATAGTTTATATAAAAAAAGTAACTCCACCCATCTTCTGTGAAATGCCACTGGGTCTGAGATTTCTCCCGCTGAGAACCTGAATAGATTCCTGCAATCCGAGCTCCATTCTTATGTTCGGCACGCAGCACCTGTTGAAGAGCACCATCGCTCCCGCGGATATATTCTTCGGTCCACTCTTTTTCATCCTGGATTACTCTCACACCCCGCAGCTGCCCCTTCTCCCATTCATATACACGCCGCTCCACCGCTCTGGGGGTAATTATTCGCTCTTCCTGCAGCCGTCCGGCCTGTTCGATGCTCTCCCCGATTAAAGCCCCGTTCTCGTAGAAGCGTGCATATTTTACATCATTCTTCCACTCATATTCAGCCCGCTGGTACTCTTGGCCATCTTTATACAACAACTCATCGACACGGGTTTTATTTGAGCTCCGCCTCAATACAAAGGGATGGTCGTCCAACCGGCGGGGAGAGATTTCCTCTAGGGCCATTCCTAAGCTATTGGAACGATAGTAACTAATATCCTGGGCCAGCGCCGCCACAGGGCTAAAGCAGAGACCGGGTAATGAAATAAAGATAATGCAGATAAGCTTCTGCCGACTATTCATTAGAAAGCAGTATATCTAAAAACCGCTGTGTATTGAACGGTTCGATATCACCGTATTTTTCTCCTGTACCCATAAAATAAAAGGGTATCTGCAGTCGACGGCAAATTGAGATTACCACTCCACCCTTAGAGGCGGAATCATATTTGGCCAAGACAGCACCATCCAAACCGATAGCCTCATGAAACATTTCAGCTTGGCGGAGCCCATTCTGCCCGGTAGTGGCATCTATCACCAGCATCTTTTTATACACTCCGTCACCAAGCCGGTTTTTAATGACCTTATCGATCTTCTGAAGTTCCCGCACAAGGTTGGCCTTTGTATGCATTCTGCCGGCGGTATCCACCAGAATAAGCGGCACATTATTGGTGCGGGCGCTGCTAATTCCATCGTAGATAACCGCCCCCGGATCTGCTCCCGGATTCTGCCGCACTACCCGAAACTGCAGCCGTTTTCCGTGCTCCTGCAGCTGATCGATAGCTGCGGCGCGGAAAGTATCGGCCGCTACCAACAGGCTTTCTACCTGCTGCTCCCTTCGATAATAGTGGGCAAGTTTCGCCAAACTGGTTGTTTTACCTACTCCATTTACCCCCATCATCAGCAGAAGAGTGGGTCGAGAGGTATCTATCGGCAACTGCTCGGTTATCAGATAACCCTCCAGTTTTTCTCTTATAAGTGCAGTGACATCTTCACTGGTTTTAACTTTATTAGAACGAACGGCTTTACCAACCTCATCTACTATCTCCATAGCTGATTGGGCTCCGATATCACCTTCTATCAGCTGATCTTCCAGACTTTCAAGAAACTCCTCGGTCCCAACTGAGCGGTTAAATAGTGCGCGTAAGAACCCCTTTTTTTTCACCCTAAGTGTCTCCTTCAATGTGTTTATAACCATAAATTATCAGTATTCTTGCGAGCTTTTAATATACTGCCGCATGTGCAGGAACGTGTCGGTTAAAAGGATACCGTTTAACAGCAGACTGCCAGCGTAGGCAGTGTACCATAAAGTAGATCGGGCGTGCAATCTTTGCAATTCCCCAGAGCTCGCGGATGGTTCAGATAAAGCCGAGTTATATGCGTAGGCATATTCACTGCTTTGGCCGTAACTAATTACGGTCAAGGGCAGGCTGATTAAAAAAGCGGCTAAACCCTGATAAAATCTGTCTCTTGAGTTCTCGACCACCGCATCAATATCAATAGCCCTCGGATGGAGCTGCGCCGTTAAAGCGGTAGACTCACCCTCCATTACATACAATCTATCCGAATACCCCTCCTTACTTATAAGCATACTTGCGGGGGGAACCTGTTCTTTAAGAAGTAAGGGTGTTCTGCCAACCTGTCTTGATCCTAAAAAAACAGCGGCTCCGGAGGGTTCACTTTTAATTAACCAGGTTTGAGGGGTCTCTTTTTCCAGAAGCACCTTGACCTCTTCGGTACTTCCCGCATCGGCATCAATGAGCATACTTTGGGTGATGTAGCCGTCGTCACGAACTTCAATAGTATGCAGCCCAGGTTCCACATATCTTATAGTACCTGTTTCATCAAGTTCAGCGATGGCTCCGTCCACATACACCTCTGCAGTAACCGGTTCTACTTCTAGGTTGATATCTGCCCACTCCCGGCCATACAGAAAGGTTCGCAGGGCCTTTGTGATATCATTCACAAGGTTTTCACTTTCTCTTGGAAAAAAAGAGTCCCTGTAAATGGTCCGACTCTGATTTGTTGCCCTTAGATACGCCTTAACCTCTATATACAAAAGCTCTTCAAGAGGTTCTATACGTCCCTGAATAAGGCAGTCAACATCCTGCTCCTCAGCCCAGATCTTCAGCGGCAGTTGAGGAGGGTCATATAACTCTCCCTCCTGGTTGTGTTCTGAGAGAACCACCCTCTGTTGCGACGGAACCTTCCATACCGCAGCAGGTTCCGACTTCAGCTCTTGTATTTTTATCCGCAGAGCTTCAATTTCCTGTTCGAGCTTTTTAAGTGGGTCGTCGGACGCAGAAACTTCCTGCTCGATAAATTTGGTGGCTCGCTCTACGAGCACACTATGCAGTTTATTTTCTAACTGAATCAGCTCCTGCTGTTTAAGCTGTTCCCTGCTTCCGGTAATTTCGTCTTTATCAAGAAAATGGAAGGGACAGCGAAGCACAGGCTGAAACAGATCAACCGGCACCGCATAGGTAAACCGTGCGTTCTCGTCTAAGAGATCCTCTCCCTTAAAGCGTGCCAAGCCGACTGACCAGTCTTTCTGGCCCCCCTCAAACTCTGTGTCCGCCGACATCTGGGCATTCACAAGCTGTACGCTAAAAAAAATGCTGAAAATGATACTGGGAATTATAAAAAAGTTCCGCAGTAGAGCACTAGACAAATTATCCATTACCACCAGCAGCTTTTTGAACAGCCGAAACAATTCGCTGGGTTTTAAAGGGCTTTACAATAAAATCGCGGGCCCCTAACTGTATTGCTTTCATGATGTATCTCTGCTGGCTCATTGAAGAGCACATAATTACAATCGCCCCGGGATTAAAGGCCTTTATCCGGCGAAGAGCCTCGATGCCGTTCATAACCGGCATGGTGATGTCCATGATTACCATCTGAGGTCTGAGCTGGGTATAAAGACGAACCGCCTCGCGTCCATTAGGGGCCTCACCAATTATATTGATCCCCGCCTCTTCCAAGGCCTTCCGTATTATTCCCCGCATCATTCCGATATCATCGACTATCAGCACTGTCGGAGCCATCACACCTCTCCCGTCATCCGCCATTTAAGATACGCTTCGATAAACCCACCAATATCACCATCCATCACCGCCTGCACATTCCCAACCTGGTAATTGGTACGGTGATCCTTGACCATGTTATAAGGATGAAATACATAGGACCTGATTTGATGCCCCCATGCAATATCCTTCTTTTCCTGGGCGTGTTTCTCATTTTCCTTATCCTGCTGTTCTTTGTAATGTTCATACAAACGGGATTTTAGAACTTTCATCGCGGTGGCTTTATTTTTATGCTGGCTGCGCTCATTTTGACACTGCACTACTATCCCCGTTTCTAAATGGGTAAGCCTTACCGCAGAATCGGTTTTATTTACATGCTGGCCGCCGGCTCCTGAAGCACGATACGTATCTATTCTGATATCTTCCGGTTTTACATCCACCTCAATATCATCTTCAATCACTGGAGAGCAATATACCGATGCAAAGGAGGTATGCCGGCGTTTACTCGAGTCAAAGGGGCTAATTCGTACCAGACGGTGGATGCCGGACTCTCCACGCAAATACCCATATGCATATCTGCCGCTGACTTGGATAGTCACAGATTTTATCCCCCCCTCAGCCTCCAACAAGTCGATTAACTCGTAGGAAATGTTATTATTTTCGCACCAACGGATATACATTCGATACAGCATATTCACCCAATCGCACGCTTCCGTTCCCCCTGCACCAGAGTGAATTGTAAGAAAAGCATCATTTTGATCAAATTTACCTGAAAACATTTCAAATATCTCAAGCTTGTCAACTTCAGACTTTATCTTCTTTAGGTTCTTGTCAATTTCCGGTACCAGTGAATCATCGCCTTCTTCATTGGCCAGTGTATACAGCTCCTCAGTTTCCTCTATCTTCCGTTTCAGCTCTTTCCAGGGATCAATTTTTGTATGCAGGTCGTTAAGTTCATGAATAACTTTTTCGGCACTCTCACGATCATTCCAGAACTCGGGATCTGCTGTCTGCCGTTCCAGTGCTTTTATATCTTCTTCAGTTTTCTCCGGGTCAAAGACGCCTCCATGACTCTAATATCTGTGCCTTCAACTCGCTAATTGGTTTTTCAAAATCGGTTAGCATGAACTTGTCTCCTTTATGCTTTTACTATAACCCGCTTCCATCGCTTATGCTCCAGGGTGGTTACCACCAGAGTCTCTTCTAGGGGAAATTGATACAGCCTCACTTTATCATAGTAGTCAGTTCTTCTGTCAATGTCCCGCTTAATTCTAGGCAAAAACTTCTCCTTCAGGCTGATGGATTCCCACACCCCATTTTGCACTTTGTTAAATCCGTACATTGTAAGCAAGTCATCAAGTTCCGCTTCTCTGCCCTCACTTCCGGATTCAAGTACAACTGAAACGAACACTATTAACCCCCTAATAAATTTTTACTATTGCACATAGACAGGCATGTCGATTAATATAGCATATATGTGTAAAGCTGTCCTTCATTTCGTATTTCTATTTATGTTTCTCATCAGCTCCCAGTCGCTGTCGGCTAATGAGACTTTTGCTCCCTTTGTATCCGGCTTGTCGGTTACGATGCAGGAGAATTCGGTTACTCTCAGCTGGCGCTCGGCTCCTGAAGAGATAGAGATCTATGAAATATTCAGATCCACTGAACCTTTCAATGAGGAGAACTTCAATGAGGCCCGCAAAATAGGCACTGTCTCGAAAGACATCACCGCCTACACGGACTATCCCCCTAGCACGGACAACTATTATTACGCGGTGCTCGGTCGAAAGAACGAGGACACCCTGTATAAGCTGTTCATTCCCTATCGCAATATTACCATGTCTCCAGTGGCGGTTGTAAGAACTGAATCACTTGATGAGGTCACGGCGAAAATATCTCAATTACAGGCTAAAAGAATACAGGATTCAATACAACTGCAGTTTGATACCTCTAAACCTGCTCGAAAGGTTATTGTCTATCGCAGCAGCAGCAAAATTGAATCGGAGCAGGATGTAGTGACTGCCCAAGCCCTGTCAACTTTCACCTCCGGAGAAGAAAGCTATACAGATTTTCCGCTTGGGGGCATTAAATATTATTATGCAGTTATTGATGCTGAAGCTGCACGAGCTGGAGCCTATGATTTTGTTCTCGGAGAAAATGCACTCGAAGAGCCGGTAGAACTCCCTGTGGGTACACAGATCGCCAATGGTTCCAGAAGAGTAGAAAACCGAATTACTCCCCTACCTTATTTACTGTTAAACAAGACTGATTCAACTGCAACCGAAATCCTCTCGAAAAGTCCTGCGACTTTAGATGAGCAAACGATTTCGATTTGGAAGCGGCTGGAAAAACGTATCGCAGCAGAGAAAACCGACGGTTCCGCTTCACCTGATATTCTTCCGATCGACAGGAATGCAAAAACGGACGGGGCTAATAAACAGCTCGCAGAACTTGTTGGCAAGAGTTTTCCCGCCAATCCGGATGACCAGGCAGCCTGGCAGAACGCGGAAAAACAGTTTGCCGCGTTCTTTGATGTTTCCCGTACAGACAAAGTACTTTCACGGGCACACTACTACATGGGACAGGTGTATTACTTTCAGGGCAACTATAAACAGGCTTTTTTGAAATTCTCATGGCTCAAGATACACTGTACACACAGGTGCAGCCCTGGTTAGAGCGTATCTATCCTCAGCTGCTATTTCTTTTCGATTCTTAAACCAACTTCTCTCTGAAAGGAAGCGGACTGAGTGAGGCTGCACTCCCAGGACAATACGCAGGTGGTGTGCTGGTAAATCCACACTTTTTTCCCATATTGCTCGGTAATGGTATACACAGGAAAAGTCCAAAGCGTAGCCGGTTTGTCGACGGATATGGTGATGAGAGTTCTATTTTTACGGTCATGCAGGGTGAGTTCGGTTACATTGAATAGCTCAATCTTGCCGTTTTCAAGCTCGGTTTTTCCTTCGGTATGGGTCACAATAAAACTGAGTTGGTTCCGTCCAGCCTCCGGAAAAGAGAGATTTATTTCAGTTGCAAAACGACCTGTTATCGGGTCAGGGCTATCGGTCGTAATTTTATAGCTCACATTAATCGAGTTTTTGAGAAAATCATAATCTTTAAACAAATCAACATCATACCGAGCACCATTTACCTCTACCCTCTTCTTAATACCGAAATAGACCTCTTTACGTTCTTTCTCGACCTTTCTTGCCCTGTAGAGTGAGTGGATAAAGTCAATTTTTTCCTTTACCCCATTTTTTGCTAATCCGTCAATGGTTACCTCGCCATCCCAAAAATGGTCAAGGAAACTGTTTTTCATATAGTCGTCATACCCGTTCTCCGCATCCTGCTCGTTGTGGTAGGGTTCGCGACGGCGGGCCATGGTATCGAGATAATTCCATGCAGTCACTACATAATCTAGCTCGAACAGGGCGCCTCCCCTCCGATGAACATAAGCATTGATGAATTGCCCTTGATAGAGATATTCGGGAATACCATCTAAATCAAAATCAGTTACATTGACGGAGGTTGAAAATATTCCCTTTTCTCGGGTGGTTTTTTCCGCATTAATGAGTCCTGCATACACAGCTTTTCGAACACGATTACGATACACCCCTCCATCGTGGCTGTGCCAGAAGGCTGTGTGGGTTTGTCCGCGATAGCTCTCTTCTTTCGCCGTTTTTTTGCGGGATCGGTCCCCCCTCACCTGCCCAACAATCAGATGCACATACATCATTTTTGCATATAAGCGGTGTATTTCCGGATACATAGTTATGTACTGTCGAAAGAAGTTCGGCCGACTTTCACTGGCTATAAAAGTGGAGAGTGGAAAGGGGGTATGGCCATTATTACTGTGGGAGATAGGCTGACTCTGAGTGGTCTTCACAAAATGAGATGGAAAATAGACTCGTTCAACCGGTCCTAAGGAGCGAACATAACGGCCCGGCAAAATCGTTTCGATTTTTCGGTTATGAAGGGTCAAGGCATGCAGAAACCGCTCAAACCATCCTCCCTCTGAGAAAAAGTTCGAGTAGTGGCTGCTGTTCACCATAAAAAAATCACCGTTCATGAGCAGGTTTACCGTAATATTGGTATCGGACCTCTGGCTCATTGCGACAAGCTCATCCACCAGGGCTTCCGGCTCATCAAAGAACATTTTGTTAATAAGATTATTGTGCAGGGGCAATACGATTGCCGTTTTACCTTGATCATCGGTAATGAAGGGTTGGTAGATATGTTCTCTGCTTACCCCACTTTGATAAAAAAGAATATCATCAAGAAACAAGTACTCCATTCCACTGCTCTTGATGGTGGAGGTAATCGGGGGCTCCCACACCCCTTCTGTGATCCAACAACCCCTCGGGCGTTTATTGAACTTTTTTCGTAAAAGTGTGGTCAACAGTTCAATCTGACCTAAACGGTCTTTGTTCGGTATGATGGGAAAGATGGGGCTATAATACCCGCCTCCAAGCAGTTCAATTTGTTTGCGCTTAACCATTTCGCTCAAGACCATATTGAACTCGGGGTGTTTCTCTTCCAGCCACTCTAACAGGGTGCCCGAGAAATGAAACACCGCTCTCAACATAGCAAATTTATACAAAATTGTTAAAAATGGTTTATATGAGTATTGATATGTTTTTTCAAACTGTTCTTGAGACGTCCCCACAGGCGGACTGTTGTAGGTACCCAGAACAAGCTTAAGCTTTCGCATTCACAACCTTTTTATCTTCTTTCTCGTTTTATTCTACCCAAGCCACATATAGTACTTATACCCAGCATCAGGTATCTTTTTCTCACCTATTCTACACCCAATACAGACAAGTTTACAGTACTTTCTTACTCTTACCCTCCGGCGGATGTATACAAGCCTTTGGATAGCTATTAACGGCCTTCATGCTACCTTTTGCCCTCTCTTTTGCTGCTGTTTCTCAGTTCGAACACGTTGAGGCTTAACTTCGCGAGAGGCAATAAATGACAACGCCGGGACAATAATTAGCATTATACCGATGTGTACAAGAACTGTGCTGTTATTGATACGAAATGGCTCCGACTTCGTAATTTTGACCTGAACAGGCCGTTTTTGTTCAAGCAGCAACTGTGGCACTCCGCTGTTTTTTGCAGAGCTGATTATATCTTCATACCAATCATCTGTAAACGTTTTGACAACTTTATTTTCACTCATTACCTCTATTCCATCCTGCGTATACGTAGCAATGCTTATCTGCTCTCCAGGCACTGGAAAAGTATATGATCTTCCATAAAAATATCCCTCCTGGAAGGCCCTATGGCGCAGATAATCGGCAAAATCGGGGAGTCTCTCTGGTAAAGAGGCTGGTAAAGAGGCTGGTGAAGAGGCTGGTGAAGAGAAAGTACGGTCAAACACTAAGAGGCTCTGCCAGGAAAAATTATCGACAACAGCAGCCTCAGACTGGGAAGCCGGCATAGGATACTCTACTTCCCGACTAAATAAAACTGAGAGCGCCGGTAAAATAACAACCGGCAAAATCCCCAGAAACAACAGCGCTGCAGCTGCGGCCCACCTAATTTGACGACGGCCTGCACTGGAATCTGAAGTTCTGAGGCTTGTGCCTTTACTTATGTGAATGGGAACAAACAGGCTGTGCAGCTGTTGTCGAGCACGCCTTCTGTGCAAAAGGAAAAATCCGTATAAAATCCCTCCGTGTATGCACATTGTAAGCAGACTGTGTCCAGCATAATTAAAAAACAAAGAGTTTCCTCCGCCCAGTAGCACAGCAACTGTACCAGCCAGATTAAATGCAAGGTACACTGCACTATGCTTCCTCAATTCAATGAAAAAACCTTCCTCATGAGCATTCAGTCGGCGCTTCATAGCCGGAGCAAACCAGGCCAGCAGCAGTGTCCAGGCAATTAATTGCAGGAGCCACCAGGTAAATGTGCTTAAGCCCATGTGAACAATACCGGGCAGAGAAAGGAAAGCTCCCAGAATATAGACAAATAGAGACCACTTTACTCGGTATTTTTTGTGCAAAAGTGCTGCCATTATCAGTATGGCGCTTCCAATAAAACCCCATAGTATTACCTGCTGAAGGGGCTCAAACCCCGATATGTACACCGGCGTATCAAATTGCCTTCGCAGTTGTTCGGCTAAAAACAGTGGTGCACGTTGGTTAGGGTCTCTTTGCATATATAAAACCTGAGCAGGCTGTCCATCGATACTTCCCTCAAAATATCGCGGAAGTGCTTTCAAATAGGGATCATAACGCGGGTCCCGAGGCTCAAGCATCTCAGGCAGAGAACTCAACGGAAAAGTACTTATGCCGGAATATTGAAAAAAAGAGACCTCTTGATCTTCGTAGGAGAAAATTTTGCGAAAACCAGCTTGCTGCAAGGCCTGCTTTACCTTCGCACTAGGAGCAAAAGAATTATCATGAGCTTCAGAAGTTTCAACAGTATCGGCAACCAAAGCCACCTGATACCCCTTCCATGACTCTTCAGTTTGATACGGAAGCGTCCATATGACTTTTAGTCCGATACTGATTATAACTGCTGCTAAAATTGCAAGCTGAACTGCACTTTTTCGTTTCAAGTCGTATACTTCCTACTACAGGCATTCCTGTCCATCAATTATATTTGTGATCCACATTATAACAGGTTTTTAAGTCTCGCCGCCACTCCCCAGCTTGTCAATACAGTAGATTATTTTGCAGCTCAACTCCAACTTTTTAACTTCACTTAAACAGCCCTTCATTCATTGAATAGCGTTATGCAGACTCACTTGAACCTAAAACCACCCCTGAAAGTGAATTTTTTTTCAAAATTTGAATTACTATTCAATAGTACTTTGCGATAACAGCAATTCTCAATTTGGAAGTTAGAAGACTTCCAAATTGAGAATTTGCTTCATTTTCTTAGCAAAATTTTGTGTTTCTAAACAGTTGGAGGCATTCTAATTTTGAATAGTGCAATGCACTATTCAAAATTAGAATTGCTGTTGCGATAAGGCCTATCTATGTGTAAGATAAAGGAATGAAAGGATTTTTACACCACATCATATGGCTGATGCGCGGGGTTACAGTATTCGCCCTGGTCGGCCGCAGCGGAACCGGAAAAAGTTTTCGAGCCAAACTGGTAGCCCAAAAGTTCGGCATCGATATGATTATCGATGACGGTTTGGTTATTCGCGACCAAAAAATTATTGCCGGACGCTCTGCTAAGCGGGAAAAAGTATATTTAACCGCTATAAAAACCGCTTTATTTACAAATGAAAGTCATTGTAAAGAAGTTCGCCATACCCTTGATAAGGAAAAGTTTAAGCGAATCCTTATCTTAGGAACCTCGGAAAAAATGGTGCACAAGATTACTCATAGACTAAAGCTCCCTTCTCCCTCAAAGGTCATTAATATTGAAGAAATTGCCAGTAAGGAAGATATCGAAACGGCTATTCTGAGCCGCAAGAACGAAGGAAAACATGTTATTCCGGTGCCGACAATCGAAATACACCGGAATTACCCGCAGTTTGTGTACGACTCTGTCAAGGTATTGCTGAAACGGGGGGTTACTCTTTTACCCAGAAAAGAAAAAGTGTTTGAAAAAACAGTCGTACAGCCTGAGTTTGGCCGAAAGGGCCGGGTAACCATTTCTGAATCGGCTCTTACCCAGATGGTTCTGCACTGCGTGGATGAATATGACGACACAATTGCAATACACAAGATAACGGTAACCCAGGAACCGGGCGGGTATTATCTCTCATTGAATATACATGTACCCTTCGGTGTTCAGCTGTCGGGAACCATTCATGCCCTGCGCGATTATATAATAGAAAGCCTCGAACATTACGGAGGTATCCATATTCGTAAGGTCGATATCAAGGTAGACAAGCTCCATTAAACTCGATTTTTTGGACATGCCTGCCGATAAACTTTAGTACATGGGGGTTAAAATTATGAAGAGAATGCATAGATTAGGTATGTGTTGGGTAATTCTGATGCTGCTGCTGCCGGCAGCACTCGCTTTCAGTCAAGATACGTTTAATTATCGCAGTGACCACTACTCGGTAACTACGCGGGTAAACCAAGAGTTTACCGAAGATACTGCCGTGTTTATGGAAGCCTTTTTCGACCTGTACACCAGTTACCTGCACTTCGATCCAGAACTCTTAGACTACAAACTGAAGGTGCGTATTTTCAATAGCAAGGCTGAATATGACAAGTTCCTACAGGATGTAATTGGGGAAACCCGCAGCTCCTTTGTATTTTTACATTACCCTGATCCTAAAAAGAGCGAATTGGTTGCCTATCATCTCGATGATCAAGATGCTTTTAATAAGAAACTCATCCATCACGGTTTTTCACAATACCTCAAATCCTTTGTTCAGAACCCGCCTTTGTGGCTCCACAAGGGCTTTGCCGTGTATTTTGAAGACAGTACCTACGACCCTGAAATGCAGAAAGCTGTGTTTAATCCAAACCATACATGGCTGCCCTCTTTACGACAGAAACTCCGTCAAGACAGCTCTTTATCCAATCCGGAGATCTTTATTCCGGTAAGCTCCCTGCTGTTTTTGGACCAGGAAACTGCTGCACAGAAACTCGAAGCCTTTTATTCTCAAGTATGGGGAATGGTGCACTTTTTTATTCATAGCGAGAAAAAGTCTTATAACCGGCTTATCTGGGATGCAATTTCCGCTTTGGAACCTGAAGCCACGCTTCAGCAAAATGAGAGGCGGGTGGTCAATATGGCCTTTGAATGGGTAAATAAAGATACCCTTGTTACCGATTTTATTGGTTTCATGCAGGAAGAATTAAAAACATTTCCCGATCTAATTCAGATGGGTATCGATGCGTATGCAAAAGAAGAATACGAAAAAGCTGAAACTGCTTTTACCCAGGCGCAATCGCTCCGTTCCGACCACTATGTTCCGGACTACTACCTGGGATTAATCGCTTACAATCGGGGAGAGTTCTCGATGGCTGAATATTACTATCTTGCCTCAGTTAAAAAAGACGGAAATTCAGACCTGCTGTATTACGCATTAGGTGTAAATGCACTTGCCGACAACCGCCTTGATGACAGCAGCTTTTATCTTGAACAAGCTGTGGAGAATAAAGGTCCCTATTCCGACAAAGCTGCTGACCTGATTGATGAAGTAGAGAAACGGGCGGAGCACACCGCCATGTAAGCCTATTCCCTATTTTTTCGGTGATGCGGAAGGTATTTACGGCGGCGCTTCTGTGCAGACGGCACAGGGCGCCGTTTTTTCATTATATGCGGCGGGGTTTGGATTCCCTGTTCGCGATATAACCACACTACCGCCATCTCCACTTCCTGGTTCAGGGGAGTCAGCGGTTCTATCAAACGTTTTACTTCCTTGAACATATCCTGAAAGAGAAACGAGGTATTTTCCCACTCTTCAGGGAAAATGCAGACCCCTTCCACCAAAGCGGCAATCAGCCGTCCTCTGCGTTTTTCCCCTTTCTCTCTCACCCGTTGGTCAACTTTTTCTATGTTCTCAAAGAACTTATCCCGCTCTCTACTGCTCTTATCTTTCAACAGAGTATCTATTATCGGCAAGAACCGTTCCAGTAAATTATATTGGGTCATAGTACGAATTATTTCAGCTGAATACCCAGACTCAATGATTTTAAACATCTCTTCAGTCAACCGTGATGGAGGGCAGCGGTCAAGTTCAACCGAGTGTTTTTTAATACTGCGTTGAAGCCGCCATGGGATTTTAAACCCGTGCTGTACGGAATATTTTACCGCCCGTATCATCCTCACCGGATCTTCTATAAAAGTTTTATTTAGTGGAATCAATGAGCGCATTCGACGTTTTTTTATATCCCCATATCCTTCGACAAAGTCGAACAGCTCTTGCTGTATGGGATCATAATAGAGGGCATTAATGGAAAAATCACGTCGATGTACATCCTCTTCCATAGAACCGAATATATTGTTGTTGTATTTTCCGGGTTTATCAGATTCCTCTTCAGTCTGGGTAGCTCTAAAGGTAGAGACCTCAATTATTTTTCCCGGAAAATGGACATGCACCAACCTGAAGCGACGGCCGATCACCCTGGCGTTACTGAAGAATTTTTTTATCTCGTTTGGTTTTGCATCGGTAACTATATCGAAGTCCTTTGGAAATCGATCGATCAGCAGATCCCGCACAGCACCTCCGACCAAATAGGCTGAAAACCCCTTGTCGTTCAAGCGCTTGATCACTTTTACCGCATCCTTATCTACCCTGTTTACATCGATCTTATGCTCGTGGGCCGCATAAATTTTAGCTACCTGTTTAGCCTTATTTCCGTGTGCTCCGTATCTTACTCTCAAATTAAACTCGCTTGATGAATGTATATCTTTTAGTCTACTATATATTAGGGACTTGTTCCTAATTTTGCAATAGTTTCGATTGCTGTTCTGCGGCAATCGAAACTATGAAAATAGCCATATACGGCTATTTTCTGAATAGGG
Organism: Spirochaetia bacterium; assembly: GCA_034520965.1. Classification (GTDB taxonomy): domain Bacteria; phylum Spirochaetota; class Spirochaetia; order DSM-16054; family Sediminispirochaetaceae; genus DSBN01. Next base: position 245,985 of record JAXHMY010000002.1, read on the forward strand.
ATAGCCGAACACTAAGGAGTAAGCAATGTTGATTGAGCCCAAAATACTGAAAGGCTTTCGTGATTTCCTGCCGCTGGAAGCGGCCGCCCGTAAGGATATTCAGCACACTTTAGAAAAAATATTTGAGTCTTTTGGTTTTCAACCAATCGATACCCCTGTCCTGGAATACACCGAAGTTCTGCTGGGCAAAGGCGGCGGGGAGACCGACAAGCAGATGTACCGTTTTCGCGACCAAGGAAACCGCGACGTTGCCATGCGTTTTGATCTGACGGTACCCTTTGCCAGATTTATGGCACGCAATGAGAATGACCTCATTATACCCTTCAAACGGTACCACATCGATAAAGTATGGCGGGAGAACACCCAACGCGGCAGGTACCGCGAATTTACCCAATGCGATTTTGATATTGTCGGAACCGACAGTTTTTCCGCGGACTTCGAAATATTGCTGATGATGTACCGTTCCTTCGAAGCACTCGGCATCAGTGATATCACCATCAAACTGAATCACCGGGGCATCTTTAACCGCTTTTTAGAGCTCGAGGGTATACAGGAAAAATCAACTGAGATTATGCGCTCCATCGATAAACTGAGTAAGCTCGGACCGGCCAAGGTGCGGGAACTGCTTGAAGCTGAGATCGGATTACAAGCGGCCGAAAAGATACTGACCTATATCCAGCCGAAGGACAATTTCTTAGATACCCTGGCTATGATTACCGAACTATCGGGCGGTGAAAACGATGAAAGTCTCAGAATGAAAAACCTCTATGAGGGGTTTCAAAGGCTTGGGATTCAGGACCGCTTTTTTCTGGACTCTTCAATCATGCGCGGCCTGGATTATTACACCGGAATCGTGTACGAAACCTTTTTTGATAAGCTGCCGGAGATAGGCTCGGTCTGTTCCGGTGGACGCTACAACGATCTGGCCTCGCTGTATACAAAAACCCATCTTCCTGGTGTCGGTTCATCAATCGGGCTGGATAGGTTAATGGCAGCCCTTGAAGAACTTGGCCGAGCAGGTTCTTCAGCAGGCTCGGCAGATATCGGTGTATTCTGCCTTGATGAAAAACTTAGTGCGTACTATCACTCTCTGGCTGAACAATTTCGCCGTGAGGGATTGAAGTGTGATGTGTTCTATGAACAGCAGAAATTGGGGCGTCAGTTTAAAACGGCTGAAAAGAAGGGTATTCCAATTGCCCTTATTTGCGGTGAAGATGAACAAGCTAACTCTACCGTTTCCATGAAGGACCTGACTACGCGGGAAGCCTACAATCAAATCAACCTTCAGGAAGCCATCTCCACTGCCCGGGAAATTGTAGAACGAATTAACAGCTAAGGAGCACCAGATATTATATGCGTCCTGAAGAACTTCCGGTATACCAGCAGCGTGATAAGATTTTAAGAGAAATCGAACAGAACCAGGTAGTGGTGGTTGAAAGCCCCACGGGCTCCGGAAAAACCACACAACTGCCGCTGATTCTCTACCAAGCCGGGTACGGGCAGACCGGTAGAATCGGAGTTACCCAGCCTCGGCGGATAGCCGCTGTATCGGTCAGTGAGTACATTGCTACCCAGATCAACGACCGTGTTCCCGGTATAGTCGGCTATAAAATGCGTTTTGAAGATCAGACCATACCCGAAACCAGAATTAAAATCATGACCGACGGTATCCTGCTGCAGGAACTGAAGGCCGATAATATGCTTACCGCTTATTCGGTAATTATGGTCGATGAGGCCCATGAGCGCAGCCTGAATATCGATTTTATACTCGGTTTGTTAAAGCAGATCATCGATGCCCGGCCCGAGTTCAAAGTGATAATTTCTTCGGCTACCATCAATGCCGAAATTTTTTCAACCTATTTCAACGGCTGTCCAATTGTACATATTGAAACTCAGATGTATCCGGTGCAGATTATCTACGACGCCCCCTCACAGGTTTCCAAGGAAGATGCCCTGCAGGAGAAAATTCAGGCGATCGTGGAGCGTGTCATTCAGAGTGGCCGCAGCGGTGACATTCTTATCTTTCTCTCCGGCGAGAAACCAATCAAAGAGTGCCTCGCCCGGCTTTCCGGTTGTGCTGTTAACAAGCGGCTGCAGCTGCTTCCGCTTTATGGGCGCCTTTCGAAGGAAGAACAGGAACGGGTGTTCGACCCTCCCTCCGAGGGGAAATCAAAAGTGGTGATATCCACCAACATAGCCGAGACGAGTGTGACTATCGATGGGGTCACTACGGTTATCGACTCCGGTCAGGCAAAGATGAATTACTACAACCCCAGAACATATACCTCATCTCTAATCGAGGGGCCGATTTCTAAGGCAAGCTGCAATCAGCGTAAGGGACGGGCAGGCCGCACTCAGCCGGGTGTCTGCTACCGTCTGTACTCTAAAAAGGATTTTGACCACCGGGACATGTATACTCTGGAGGAGATTTACCGTACCGATCTCTCAGAGGTAGTTTTGCGCATGGCGGAGCTCGGTATTTACGATTTTGAGGACTTTGACTTTATCTCCCCCCCCGGTGCCGGGGGGATCAAGGGAGCCGTCGAGACCCTGACACTGCTCCAGGCCATCGACCGCAGTCGGGAGCTCACCGAAACCGGCAAGATGATGGTTGAATTTCCGCTCATTCCCCGGCATTCACGAATAATTGTAGAGGCAATTCGAAAATACCATGATGTACTGGAAGAGGTATTGATTGCCGCGGCTTTTCTCTCTACCCATACTCCCTTTCTGCTGCCCCCTGGGGAGGAAATGGAGGCGCGTCATGCCCATCACCATTTCAGTGATGCCTCTGGGGATTTTGTCAGCTACCTGAAACTATTTCGGGCTTATGCAACACAGCGGGATTCTAAGCACCGTGAAAACTTCTGCAGCAGGTACTATCTCGATGTTAAAGTAATGAACGAAATAGTAAATATCAAAGGACAGCTTGCGGAAATTGTATCCGAGATGGGAGTTCCCCTGGCCTCCGGCGGAAGTACCAAGGATTACCTGTGTGCGGTTTCTGCAGGGCTGCTGCAGTTTGTATGCGAGCGGTCGGGAAAAAGCTCCTACCGCAGCCTTACTGCCGATAAAATCCAAATCCATCCTGGTTCGGTTATGTTTCGTGAAGCCCCACCGTACATTGTTGCCGGAGAGATAGTCCGAACCAGTCGGATGTTTGCCCGTTCGGTGTCCCCCTTAAAACGCCAATGGCTGCCGGAGATCTCGGAACGGCTTGCAGCCGAATTCGGGGGTGCTCAACGGTACGACCGTGGAGCGAAAGAGGGGCTACGGGAACCAAAAGGAAAGGGGCGAAAAGAGAAAAAGGGCACTGCCGTGGCCTCTCCCCGCGAGGATAACCGTGATACTAGCTGGGAGTTTCACCTGGGCGGAGAGCTGTTTAAGCTGGAACCTTACAAGAAAAACAAAAAAATGGCCGTCCTTCCCTGGGAAAAAATAAGGCGGGTGGTCGACCACGCAGCCCCACAGGAACTAAAAACTCATGAAAAGCTGCGGGGAAAGATTGTCTACCAAAATTATGACATTCATCCCGGAGATCAACTCGGAAGTATTATAAAAATTGTACCCTATATCGATCCAGTGCAGGATATGCGCGAAAAACCGTCCAAGCGTGGAAGCTTTTCTACAGCCACCGATCTACCGCAGCTGTGCGATGAGTTGGAGAAGATTCTAAAACTCACCCCCAGCCGTAAAAAAAGCAAAACCCTGGGTTTCTTAACTCTGGATACGGACAGAACCGGCAACTACTGGCTCAAGGTAATCAGAAGCTTTCATACTGCGGTAGACGTAAGTCTTGCCAGTCTAGAGTTATTGGCGGACGAGCTGAATGAATCTGTCGACAAGCAGCACCTTCAAAAGGTTAACCGGGTGTATAGAAGATTGTCTGAGATTTATGAGAACTACTAAATTGGCCTTTAAGCTCTTAGGCTTTGCAGCACAGCTTCGCGGGGCGCAGTTTGATAGCTGGTGCAGCCATGACCGGACTGCAGAATAAACCTCACTTGGCCGTCTTTCTTCTTTTTGTCCCTCTGCATGGCCGACAGCAGCAGCTCAGCATCCTGCGGCATGGAATCAAGCCTGTACCCATACTTGCGCAGCAGAGCATGTACCTGATCGGAATACTCCTGGGAAGTAAGCCCCAAAACCAGTCCTAAATGCATTGCCCGGCCGATACCCCATGCAACCGCCTGGCCGTGGCTCCATTCCCCGAGGCCACTGATCGATTCCAGGGCGTGGGCAAAGGTATGGCCCAAATTTAGGTGGCCGCGGATATTTTGATCGTAGGGATCCTGCTCTATGTACCACTGTTTTACCAGTTGGGATTTAAAAATTATCTCTTCCAGAACATTGTTATCCCTACGATCAATATCGCGCTTGCGATTTTGCAGCAATTCCAACAGGTCGGAATCACGCAGTAAAGCGTGCTTAATAACCTCGCCTAAGCCGCTGAAGTACTCACTCTCCGGCAGGGATTGCAGCACTTCAGGAAACACACGTATTTCATAGGCCGGATGAAAAGTCCCCAGAATATTCTTATAGCCCTGGAAGTCGATTCCGGTTTTTCCTCCTAGGGCCGCATCGACCATTGCCAGCAGGGTCGTTGGAACCAGAATAACCGGACCGCCGCGCATATACATCGAAGAGAGGAATGCGGTAATATCACATACTACTCCACCGCCGACTGCAATAAAAGTCGTCTCACGAGTGGCCCCCTGTGATAAAGCCCATTCGGCAATCTTCAACAGGCTATCTGAACTCTTGAACTGTTCCCCCGCCGGTAACACATAGTAAGGGTATTGGGTAGGAGGAAATAGATTTTGCGTATTTTCATCAAAAATTAGTACAGCGGCGGGACTGTCGTTCCGGTCAAAACCGCTCCCCTTATTCAGAGTATCATAGGAGCGCAATGTATTGGGAAACAGTACTCGAGACGATTTATGTTCTAAACGTATCGAAAAACTTTTCATCCTAAGGGTGATTATTCACCTAAGTTGCGAACGATCGTACGTATAAAAGGATCAATTATCGAATAGTAACGTTTATTTCCCTGAACTTCAGAGGCAACAATACCTTTATCCTTAAGAACGGCAAGATGTTGTGATACCACCGGCTGCGACTGGTTAAGCAGGCGCCACAACTCGCTTACACAGGCTTCCTCTTGCTCAATTAAACAGAGAAGCTTTAGTCGTACAGGATGTCCACACACCTTCAGTCTTTCGGCGTATGTTTCAATCATTGCATCTGAACAGCATGTATTTTCTACCATATTGCAATTAGAGTACACGGAATATGTTTTTTTTTCAAGCACTATTATATAAAAAATGCACGATTCAAAAGAGAGAATTTTAAAATTACCAGATTTTTGAAGGTACCCAGGGTTTTAGCCTTTTACTGCACTCATAGGCGGGCCGCTATAGGCAGTCAGATTAGCTTGCACGCTTGCAAGAGAAGAGCTTATTGTTTTACTATATTCATCTATGAAACCGATATATCTTGATTGGGCGGCCAGCTCTCCTATGGACCCTGAGCTGGCTCCACCTATGCTTGAGCTATATACACACAATTACGGCAACCCATCCTCCCCTCATTCCTTTGGAAGAACTGCAAAAAAAATACTCCGGGAAGCTCGAAAAAAATGCAGCGTGCTGCTACAGGTAAATCCCGAACAACTTATCTTTACCTCAGGCGGCACCGAGGCCAATACTCTCCCTCTGCTATCACTGCTGCGACGCAGTTCCGGGGGCGAGATTGTCCTATCCGCATTTGAGCATGCAGCCGTATATGAGCTGGGAAGCCTGTTCCGGGATAAGGGGTTCCAGGTAAAAGAGGTAAAACCCGACGCACACGGAATAATCCAGCCGGAGGATGTTCGCAAGCAGCTTAGCCCGACAACTATTGCTGTAGCCGTGATGCTGGTGAACAACGAAATCGGAAGCATCCAGCCTATCCGTAGAATTTCTCAGGAAATCCGTACGTTTGAGGCCGAACATTCCACCCGCATCCATTTCCATTGTGATGCAGTCCAGGCGCTGGGAAAGCTGCATTTGAGTCCTGAGAGTTCAGGGACCGATACTATGGCTTTCAGCGGGCATAAATTTTGCGCGCCAAAAGGAATCGGTTTGCTGTACAGTAAAAATAAGTTCACCCCCCTCGCCTCCGGAGGCGGACAAGAGTTTGGTATACGACCGGGAACAGAGAATATTCCTGCTGTCTGGGCTTTTGGTGAGGCCCTTGAAAAGCGTTGCCGCCATATGGAAGCTGAGTATGCACACGCCGTTAGGCTGCATGACCGTTTGATTATGCAGATAGAAAAAATTGAAGGAGCCGCAGTGTTTCCCCAGGCTAGACCAAGAGCTGATATGCTCGGTTCCGGCAAGTGGTCGGAACTGAAATACTCACCCTATATAGTGGCCCTTAACCTCTCCCCGGTACCCGGAGAAATTTGTGCCAGGGTACTCAACGACCGCGGAATAGCAGTTGCAACCGGTTCGGCCTGCTCTTCGAGCCATAAGAAGCAGCGGGGGCGAGTGGCGTATTCCGTAACTGCCAATGAACAGATCGCCCAAGGAATTATCAGAGTCTCCTTCGGCCCTGGCAATTCTGAATCTGATATAGATACCTTTGCACAGACCTTGCAGCAGGAATTGCAACTGCTGCGAAAAACAGTGCGGCCCTCACGATAGACCTACTTACAACAACAGGAGTTAACTACATGAATGCAATCTACCTCATCAAGTTTGGGGAGCTTTCTCTTAAAAAAGAAAATCGCAATTTCTATGAAAAAAAGCTAAAAAGTAATCTTCGCCGTAATATAGAGGCACGGAATGCTCACATAAAATACACAAACGGACGCTTTTATGTAGAAACTCCCGAGGAAAATGCGCCACAAATCGAAAGAGCACTTTCCCGTACCTTTGGGATAGTCGGTTTCTCAAGAGCACGGCGAGTTCAGAAGGATATTGAACTTATTAAGAGAACTGCAAAAAAAGTCGTCGAAGCACTGCGTGCCGAAAATCCAGGTCTTTCTGGGGCAACAAGCTTTAAGATTGAAGCCCGCCGCACAGATAAATCTTTTAAGCTGAACTCCTACGAAATTGCCTGCGAGATAGGAAATTACCTGATAGATGAGTTTACGTCTTTGTCAGTCGATGTACACTCACCCGACCTCAAAATTTTTGTAGAAATACGTGAAGAGGCTTTTATCTACGGGAACCCCAGCCCGGGGCCTGGAGGCTTGCCTGTCGGTACCGCAGGACGGGGGCTGCTTATGCTATCGGGGGGTATAGACTCACCGGTCGCCGGTCATATGATGGCAAAACGCGGGCTAAAACTGGACTGTGTCTATTTTCATGCCTATCCTTATACTTCTGAAGATGCTTTAAACAAAGTAAAAGAGCTTACAAAAATTCTAAGCCCCTACATTGGAGGTGCTAATTTTTTTGTTGTCCCCTTTACCGAAGTCCAGCTTCGAATAAACGAACGGGCATTACCCCAGGAAGTGACCCTGCTGATGCGGGCGGGGATGGTGAAAATTGCAGAAATACTTGCCCACCGCAACCGGGCCGCCTGCCTAGTGACCGGGGAATCCCTCAGCCAAGTGGCCAGCCAAACCCTGGAAAGCATCACTTTTACCGGCAGCGCTGCACAAATGCCTATTTTCAGGCCGCTGATGGGGCTTGATAAAGAGGAGATTATTCAACGGGCGCGGGAAGTTGGAACCTTCGAAACCTCGATCCTGCCCTATGATGACTGCTGCACCATTTTTACCGCAGAGCATCCGCTGCTTAAACCGGGACTGGAGAGGATGTGGAAATCCTGGGACAGACTGGAAATTGAACAGCTGTTAACTCAGGCCGCAGATAATACAGAACGGCACTATGTCCACCCAATTTACGGCTTTGATACTAACCGCTACGAACCGGAGGGTTAAGAGCTGCTGCTCCCCTTGTCGGAACCGCCCGATCCCTTCGCACCGGCGGGAGCGGGTGCTCCACTGTTGTTAGAGCCGGAATCTGCAGAAGCTTGAGCTGTGTCCGTCGATGGTTTTGTTTTGGCCTCAGTTTTATTTCCATTGCGGTTATCGGTTACATAAAAACCGCTTCCCTTAAATATTATTCCCATCCCTCCGCCGATAAGGCGCCGTAAAGCACCCCGGCATTCCGGACACTCTACGAGTGGATCGTCGGACATGGATTGAAAATGTTCAAAATTGTATCCGCACTGCTTGCATTCGTAATCGTATGTGGGCATTTCCCATGCTCCTTTGGCATTTTTTAGTTGTATTATGTATAAATATACTCACCTTCTTTACTAGGGGGCAAGTAAAATTAGAATAAGCTCAAAACCTTTAAGGTAAGTTACTTATGTTAAACAATTGCTGTAGTAAAATAGAACTCTTAATCTACGCGTACCGGTACTCCGGCATTTGACAAATCGCTTTTTATTCCATGTATAGTATAGCCCTGGATATGAACCATAGATGCAATGAGGGCAGCATCCGCCTTACCCTCGGACAATACTTCTATCAGGTGTTTGCTGCTTCCCGCACCGCCCGACGCAACCACCGGTACTTCCAAAGAAGTTGACAAGAGTCTAGTCAGTGGAATCTCGTATCCCTCGCGGGTACCGTCGGCATCAATGGAATTAACAACAACTTCACCGGCTCCAAGCTGCACCGCCTGCCGTGCCCACTCCAGAGCATCCAGCTCGGTAGCTGTTCGGCCTCCATTGATATATACTCGATACCCCGAGGGCATCACTGCATCACGGGCAGCATCCATCCCCAGTACTACACACTGGTTGCCAAATAGTTCGGCTCCCTGCCGGATAATCCGGGGGTTCTTCACCGCCTGGCTGTTTACACTGACCTTTTCTGCACCGGCTAATATAACCGCCCGCATATCATCTAAAGAGGCAATCCCGCCGCCCACCGCAAAGGGAATAAATATTTTTTCTGCTACCCCTCTGACCACATCTAACATAATACCGCGTTTCTCATGGGATGCAGTAATATCATAAAACACCAGTTCATCGACACCCTGTCGGTAATACTCCTCAGCCATCTCAACCGGATCACCAACTTCGACGTTTCCCTTAAACCGAACACCCTTGGTGGTTTTACCGTCTTTTACATCGAGGCATACAATAACTCTTTTTTGCAGCATGAGCTTCTTCCTTTTCCGCCCATAACTTATGGGTTGAACGAATATTAGAAATTTAGAAAATTCTGCAGCAGCTTAAGGCCCCATTTTCCGGATTTCTCGGGATGAAACTGCACTGCATGCAGATTATCAAGCTGCAGGGCGCTTGTGAAGGTAATTCCATACTCTGCAGTTGCCAGAACTGCGGAATCGGCTTGTGGGTCCGGATAATAGGAGTGCACAAAGTAAAAAGAGATCCCCCCGGGAATATCCGCAAACAACGGCGAGGAACGTACAGGATACACCTGGTTCCACCCCATGTGAGGAACTTTCAAGCCACTGTTTCGGGAAAACCGGCGGGCGGTTCCCGGCACAACATCCAGACATGTAGTATCATGTTCTTCCGACTTGCTCAAGACAATCTGACTTCCTAAACATATTCCCAGCATCTGACGCCCGCTATGAAAATAGTCCCGCATGAATTGATCGAGCCCACGGCTTCGCAGATTCTGCATAGCAGTTCGAGCTTCACCTACTCCTGGAAAAATTAACTGCTCAGTCTCTTCGAGTTCCTCAGGGTGTGATGAGATTATATATTCAGCCTCCAGAAACTTAAGCGCAGTTTTTACACTGGTAAGGTTACCGGCATCATAGTCGACCACTCCAACCCGTTTCATGTGTGCGTCACTCCTCTATTTGGTCATCTATATAGACATACGGAAGGGCCTGTTGAAAAAACCAGTCCATATTTTCTAGGGTAATCGGATAATCCTTCAAAATAACTTGATTCTTCTGAAGGCTTACAGGATCTTCGCTTATCATCTTAGAATAATCATATTCACCCTCGAAAGACCTCAATCCATTAATCAGGGCCAGCCGCAAAACAAGGTACAGCGAACGGGCAACGGTTTGATCAGTGCATAGATATTCTGCATCGATAGTAAACAGGTCATCCTCATACTTCGTAAAACTCATACCTACTTCTTGCAGTTTAGAAAAGAGAACCGCCATAGGCCCCGCAGCAGACTGCGTTCGTCCGAAATCGGGATTACGGCTGTATATTCCAAGCACGCCGGCATTTACTCGCTCCACAGCATTATCCGGAAGACGTTTGACAGGCCCGTAATAGATACGATGCAGCAAATCTTCCATTGAGCCATTGGTAATGGCTACAGCATTATCCTGCAGAAAGCTGAGCTTCACTCCCTGAATCTGGTTGGTCCACCATCGAACTTTCGCAGAGCGGCCCAAATCGGACTCCTCGCGCTGCCAGTCCGCATTACTACGCAAAGACAGGGCCGCCATGGTTTCGGGGTACCTGCCCTGCCCGATTATTGAATAGCTAAAACCGGCATCCCGAAGATCGAAATAGCAGTAGGCTATGTGAGTCCGGGTAAGGACAGTATCTAATTCGGCCGGATCCATTCCCAGAGCACTTAGCATCTTGTGGGCCAACGATAAATTCTCGCTCGGCTTTACCTGCAAAAAGATGCCCTGCTCTTTATAGAGCAATTCGGCATAATTTTGCACAGCCGGTTCTGGACGGCCGGCACAGCCGCTCAACAGCATAATTGCCACTACCGCAAGAGCTGTTATGCCCCCCACAACTCGTGTGGACCAGGCTGTTCGCAAATTCATCCTTAGGCCTTCTTTAGTCCCACCTTGCAGGTCTCTTCTCCACAGTCAATCTGTTCTGCCTCTCCGCCTTCGCTCCAGCTGTAATTTTCAGCTAATGTTTCCTGCAGCAGATGCTCTTCAAAACTTTCAACAGCCTGCTTGACCGTATCAGCTCCATCAATATACAGGTAGATTCTGTCGGTCACATCAAGACCTCTGTCTTTACGCATATTCTGAATACTGCGCACTATGTCTCGAACCATCCCTTCATTCTTTAGTTCTTCAGTAATTTCTGTATCTAGTCCAACCGTTAAGGAGCCCTCGTTAATTACCTTCACGTTCTTTTTTTCAGTACGCTGCACCACAATACCATCGAGGGTAAGTTCTAAAGAGCCTTCGTCGTAGTCGATGTACAGGGTAGCCCCTTCCATCAGTGACTGAATCTCGCTCATTGAGAGGGCTTCGATTTTCTTAGCAACGCTCTTCATATGCTTGCCAAGGGATTTTCCAAGCACCTTGTAGTTCGGCTTAGCCGAATACACAACCAGGTCTTCTTCATTTTCTTTGAACAGTACATCCTTTACATTGAGCTCTTCTCGAATAATATCTTCCATCTCGCGCAGTACTTTTCGCTCGGTACTGTCCCGGGTCACTAGATATATAGCTTTCAGGGGTTGTCGGGTCTTGTAATTGTGCATACTCCGCAGAGCCCGTCCCATCGAAACCGCCTGGCGGGTAATTGCCATTTTCTGCTCAAGCTCGTGGTCCCGTAAAGCACTGTTCTCTACCGGATAATCGGCTAAGTGCACCGACTGGGGCATACCTTCGGTTTTAAGGTTCTGATAAATCGCTTCAGTAATAAAAGGAATAATTGGAGCAGCTACATGGACCAGCTTCATTAACACACTATAGATTGTACCATAAGCCTGCATTTTATCCGGATCATTTTCGGAGCGCCAGAAACGACGCCGGGAGCGACGAATATACCAGTTATTCAGTAAATCGATAAAGCGCAGGATAGGATCGATAGCTTTCTGCAGATCATAGACATCCAGCTGCTCGGTAACCTCACCTGTCAATCGCTCCGCCTCTGATAGAATCCAGCGATCCAGGGGATTCTCCGGGGCTTCCGGCTTAGGGTCTCCGGTGGGGTGGTACTTATCGATGTTGGCGTAGGTGACAAAAAAGCTATACGCATTCCACAGGGGTATCAGAACACTTTTCAATACGTCCCTCACTCCCTCGTCGGAATAACGCAAATCCTCGGCCTTTACAACTGCCGAGTGCATCAAAAACAGGCGCAGCGCATCGGCACCAAATTTATTAAGCACCTCTACCGGGTCGGAGTAATTACGCTCCGATTTAGACATCTTCTTTCCATCTTCAGCCAAAACTAAACCGTTTACCACGACGTTCATAAAGGCCGGCTGCTCAAACAGTCCTGCGGCTAATATGGTAAGTGTGTAGAACCAGCCCCGGGTTTGATCCAAACCTTCGCAGATAAAATCCGCTGGAAAGTTATTTTCAAACCACTCTTTATTCTCAAAGGGATAATGGTTCTGCGCGTAAGGCATCGATCCGGATTCAAACCAGCAGTCAAGAACATCCGGAATGCGCCGCATGGTTCCTTTTCCGTCCGGGCTTGGCCAGGTTAGGTCGTCAACATAATGTTTATGCAGGTCGGGTACCTTTGTGCCGGACTTCTCTTCCAACTCCTGCCGTGAGGCGACAACCTCAATATAATCAGAACCGTCGCACTTCCAGATCGGTATAGGGTTCCCCCAATACCGGTTACGACTGATAGCCCACTCACGGGCACCCTCGAGCCATTTTCCGAAACGCCCCTTCTTAAGGTGCTCGGGTACCCAGTTAATTTTATCATTGGATTCAAGCATGCTTTTCTTGATGCGATCGACATCGACAAACCAAGAAGAGACGGCACGATAGATAAGAGGCTTTTTAGTTCGATAACAGAAGGGGTAGCTGTGCTTGTACTTCTCTTTTTTAACCAGCTTCCCCTCTTCCTTCAGTTTCTGCATGATCGGATCGTCGGCGTCTTTTACAAACAGGCCTTCAAAGTCCGGCACCTCTCCGGTAAACCGGCACTCTGCATCGATCGGACAGATTACCGGCACATCCGTATTCTTCAGGGCGGCATAGTCTTCTTCGCCAAAACCGGGGGCAGTGTGAACGATACCCGTTCCATCTTCGGTAGTTACATGTTCAGAGAGAATAGTGCGGAAGGCTCCAGTAGTATGTAATTCTTTAAAATACGGAAACAGCGGTTCATACTCGATATTGACATACTTTTTACCGGGTTTTTCTTCGATCACCGAATAATCCTCTTCGCTGCGGTAATACGCACCTAACCGGTCTTTGGCGAAGATATAATATTCTTCACCGTCCTTTACTTTTACGTAGGTAAGGTCTTCACCCAGGGCAAGCGCGAGGTTCGAAGGAAGAGTCCACGGGGTGGTAGTCCAGGCCAGGAAGTAGGTATTCTCGGTATCCTTGACCTTAAATTTCACTGTCACCGCCGGATCGACCACATCCTGATACCCGCCCAGGTTTACCTCAAAGTTCGACAGGGGGGTCGATAGTGCCGGACTATAGGGAAGAATTTTGTAGCCTTCATACAACAGTTCCTTATCCCACAGCCTTCTAATAACCCACCAAATAGATTCCATATAATTGGGATCCATAGTCTTATAGTCATTCTCAAAATCTACCCAACGTCCCATGCGTTTTACAATTCGCTCCCACTCCGAGGTGTAACGAAGTACGATTGAGCGGCAGGCTTCGTTGAATTTTGCAACTCCATACTCTTCAATTTCAGTTTTACCTGTAATTCCGAGGGATTTTTCAATTTCATACTCCACCGGCAAGCCATGGGTATCCCAGCCGAAACGACGCTCGACCTTTTTACCCTTCATGGTGTGGTACCTGGGAATAATGTCCTTTATAGTACCCGGAACAAAGTGTCCAAAGTGCGGAAGGCCGGTTGCAAAGGGAGGACCGTCATAGAAGACAAACTCCTCGTTCCCATCCCTCTGATCAATGGATTTTTGAAAAATGTCTTTATCTTCCCAAAACTTAAGAATATTTTCTTCCATCTCTGGAAAATTCACTTTAGGATCAACAGGTGTGTACAAAACTTCCTCCTCAGATATCCCCGTTATTTACGATGAAAGCATTCTAGAGAGAGGGATAGACAGTGTCAAGACGTAATCCCAATTCTGCGGCGGGCTGTGAACGTACGGCGACTATTTTTGATAAAGTGCTAAAGCCGTTTTTTCTACCGCCGAAAATTGAATATATAGCAGACAAGGATGTCTGCCCACTATTCAAGGAGGAATAGAATATGATTATTAATCACAACATGAGCGCAATTTTTGCCCAACGCCAAAACAAGTTCAACAACTGGAACGTAACCAAGAACATGGAAAAGCTGTCTTCCGGTCTTCGTATCAACCGTGCCGGTGATGATGCCTCAGGTCTGGCAGTATCGGAAAAGATGCGTGCCCAAATCCGCGGTCTCCAGCAGGCCCAGCGAAATACGGAGAACGGCATATCCTTCATCCAGACTGCCGAGGGGTATCTACAAGAATCCCAGGATATTCTTCATCGTATGCGTGAACTGGCCGTGCAGAGTGCGAACGGCGTGTACACTGATGAAGACCGTATGCAGATTCAGGTAGAAATCAGTCAGTTAGTTGACGAGGTAAACCGCATTGCCAGCCATGCACAGTTTAACGGGATGAACATGCTCACCGGTCGGTTTGCTTCCGAAGGCGGTGAAAATACCGTCACCGCAAGTATGTGGTTCCAGATTGGGGCTAATATGGATCAGCGGGAAAGGGTCTTTATCGGTACAATGACAGCCCAGGGTCTGGGAATACAGGGAGCCGATTCCATGCCCCACGCCGCCAGTTTTATCTCAATGTCTACTCCGGATAAAGCTAACATTTCAATATCGGTCATCGACGGTGCTTTACGGAAGGTTAACAAGCAGCGCGCGGACCTAGGCGCATACCAAAACCGACTGGAGCACGCGTCCACAGGGCTTATGGTAGGTGCGGAGAATATACAGGCCGCTGAATCACAGATCAGAGATGCTGATATGGCCAAGCAGATGGTTGATTATACCAAGAATCAAATACTGGTTCAATCTTCTAACGCTATGCTCGCTCAGGCAAATCAGAAGACACAGTCGGTGCTGCAGCTGCTGCAGTAGAGCAGCCAGAACCTGCTCTTTTAAGAAAGCTATTGAGACGTCTATTGAGAGCCGCCCGGAAATTGGGCGGCTTTTTTTGTGCATGCTCGTATACCCCTTTACGCATAATCCCAACGAATTCTGAGCGGTTGCAGCAGGACTTAGCGCAGCTTGGCAGCTTGACAGTTTGCTTTATGATAGGTAAGAAGAGGGTGATGAAAAAATTGCAGTTACCAAAAATAGTGCGGGATTTCGGCCGTAGTTTTGAACAGCACGGTCACAACTGTTACCTGGTCGGCGGGGCCGTTCGCAATATAGTCCTTGGCTATAAACCAACTGATTACGATTTTGCCACGGATGCCACACCTCAAGAGGTCATGAATATATTTCGTACCGTCATTCCTACCGGCATAAAGCACGGTACGGTAACCGTCATCTTCAAGGGCCAACACTACGAAGTGACCACCTTTCGGGTTGAAGGAACCTACAGTAACGCCCGCCACCCGGATCAAATACATTTTACCCCTGATTTGTTTGAAGATTTAAAGCGCAGGGATTTTACAATCAATTCCATGGCAGTTCATCTTGGTGACGGAGCCTTGGTCGATCCACACTCGGGACGCAGTGACCTGAAAAAGAAGCTTATCCGTGCCATCGGAAACCCAAGAGACCGTTTCTTTGAGGATGGACTTAGGTTGCTGAGAGCCTGCCGATTTGCAGCCCAGCTTGAGTTCAGTATTGAAGAGGAGACCCATGCCGCAATGATAGAAACAGCCGATACCCTGAAGCAGGTTTCCGCAGAACGTATACGGGATGAATTAGTAAAAATGCTGGCTGCAGAAAAACCATCAATCGGCCTGCACACGATGGAAGAAACAGGAGTGCTGCGTCTTATTCTACCGGAGCTGGCAGATTGCCGTGCTGTCTACCAAGGTGGGTATCACTCCTTCGACGTGCTTGATCACTCCCTGTTTGCCTGTGACGGCGCTCCACGGGACAATGTAGTGGTCCGACTGGCCGCCTTACTGCACGATATTGGAAAGGCATCTACAGTCGAAATAGGACCGGAGGGCGACCGTTCCTTCCACCGCCACGAACAGGACTCCGAGGAGAAGTGCCGTAATATTATGAGGCGCTTGAAATTTTCAAATGAAGAAGTAAAAATGTCTGTCATTTAGTGGCCCAGCATATGTTCAACTATCAGCCGGAGTGGTCCGACGGGGCAGTACGAAGATTCATTTCAAGGGTTGGACAGAAGTATCTGCCTCATTTGTTTGATTTGCGGATAGCCGATCAATACGGAATGCACGGTATCTATCCGCGTCGGGATACACTGACTCCTCTGAGAGATCGCATACAGGCGGTGCTTTCACAAAAGGACGCGCTCTCAATTAAGGATTTAGCGGTAGATGGAAATATTTTGGCCCAAGAAGCTGGAATTCCGAAGGGTCCGGACATGGGTGTAGTACTAGAGCATTTACTTGAAACTGTAATGGATGACCCTTCTCTGAATACAAAAAAAAATCTTCTGGCACTGGCCAGAAGATTCTATGAAACTTACATGAAAGAAAACGAATAGGCCTAGTTCTTTTCAAACTTCCCCGAAATCTTCTTACGCTTTTTACCTGTTTTCTCGGTTTCTTCGGTTAAGGCCTGGTATGCGATACCTGCAGCATGCTGTTCAGCTTCTTTCTTATTTTTCCCTTTTCCGGGGCCGTATGTCTTACCTTCCACACCTACTTCAATCCAGAAGGTTCTGTCATGGTCAGGGCCGGTTTTTTTCACTAAAGAATATCGCGGGTAACTTTTGTACTTCTTTTGCACAAACTCCTGTAGAAGGGTTTTATAATCCTTCTTGTGCCTATTCTCAAGCACCTTATTGATCTCAGGAATAAGATATTTCAGTATAAAAGCCCTGGACGGCTTAAACCCTGAATCTAAATAATAGGCACCGATGATGGCTTCCATACAGTCGGCAAGAATGGCCTTCTTTGACCTACCGCCGGAATATTCTTCACCCTTACCGATTAGAATAAAATTGTCTATTTTTATTGCTTTGGCAATTTCGGCCAAGCTGTCTTCGCTGACGACAAAAGATTTAACCCTGGCGAGATCCCCTTCGGCGCGGTCGGACAGGGCGTAATACAAATATTCACTGACAACTAAGCCGAGTACACTGTCGCCCAAGAACTCAAGTTTTTCGTTATTGCTGATATCCTCACCACTTTCATTCGCAAAAGAGCGGTGAGAAAAAGCAAGGTTCAGGAGCTGGGGCTTCCTGAACCTTATTCCTATATGCTTTTCAAAGAGCTGAAGCTCTTTTTTCCGCTCTTGATCAATTGGCGGAGCGTGTACTACATTTTGTACTTTTGGTAAAAGACCCACGTCCCTACCACTTTTCTTTATTCTTGTGATTGAGATTTAAGGAACTCGACGGCGTCGCCAACCGTTTCAAATTCGTTTGCCTTTTCATCGGGAATAGTGATTCCCATTTCTTCTTCAATCGCATACACAAGTTCGTAGGTATCGAGACTATCAGCCCCAAGATCCTGCCGAAATGAAGCTTCAGGTTTAATTTTGTCTTCTTCAACCTCAAGTTTCTCAGCAATTAGTTTTTTAACCTTTTCATACACTTCGTCCATAGTTATCTCCTTTTCTCATTGAGTATCATTCCAGATCGATTACCTGACGTCCTCGATATGAACCGCATTTCGGGCACACACGATGAGGAAGCACTAGGTTACCGCAGGAACTGCATCCAACCAAGCCAGGTGCAGATCGTTTCATGTTGATTGATCTCCGCCTTCTGCTCCGAGCTTTTGAGGCTCTACTTTTAGGTACTGCCATATAAAAAACCT
This sequence comes from Spirochaetia bacterium, assembly GCA_034520965.1. Lineage (GTDB taxonomy): Bacteria > Spirochaetota > Spirochaetia > DSM-16054 > Sediminispirochaetaceae > DSBN01. The sequence goes on from JAXHMY010000002.1 coordinate 263,816, forward strand.
TCTCAAATGCGCTACGGCTTTATCCTGGCAGTCAAACGGAACGATGAACTTAATACAGATCAATTGTCAACTATCCCTCAACTTATCTCTCAGCGCATCGGCGACCTGGGGAGGAACCATCGTGGAAAGGTCACCATCATACAGTGCTATCTCCTTGATAGCTGAAGAACGGAGTACAAAATATTTCGGGTCCGTCGGCATAAACATAATTTCAAGTTCCGGTCGAAGTTCTTTATTCGTCATGGCCAATTCAAACTCATAGCCGAAATCAGCCAGGGCCCGCACCCCCCGCAGCATTACCTTTGCCTTATGCTCTACAGCATAATCCACAATCAGGCTGTACCACAGGTTTACCTGTACGTTACGGTATGATTTTAAAAGCTCCCGCATCATATCGAGCCGTTCCTCTGGGGTAAACAGGGTCTTTTTGGCCTGATTTACTGCAACTACCACGTGGAGCTGCTCAAATATACTTGCCGCGCGGGCAATTAAGTTCAAATGCCCATTTGTAGGCGGATCAAAGGTACCTGGAAAAATGGCTGTTTGCATGCAGGAATTGTAATAGTGGAACCACATATGGTCAAGGCAGGATACATAAAATCATCAGATCCATATTTAGTAGCTTGCAGTCTTTCCAAATTGGAATTGCTTTGTTTTGCGCTGTTTTATAAAAATAGTTTTGACAAAGTACACGCACATGGATACACTTTATATTGATGAGAAACTACCCTATTTTTTCAGCTATATGTATTTTAACTGTATCTGTTTTGGTCGTCGGCTGTGCAGGCACCCTCGCGGCGCGAGGAAGAGGCTGAAAGTTCTCACGCTGCTGCTGCGCCTGAGACAGAGCCTGTAACAGACAAGTGAACCAGCCCCGGATGAGAAGGAAACTGATGAGCAGGAAAATTCTGAACCCCAATCCTCAGGAGATAAGAGTCCAGAAGAGTATACTATGGGAGAGGAGGAGTATCAGGAAACAAAGAAGGACCTTGCTAACCTGGTTCAAGAGCTGAACCAAATCATCGCCAACCGTAATTATCAGGCATGGCTTGCTTATCTTACTAAAGAGTATAAAGATTATTATAGCGATCCGAAAGTGCTGCAGGAATACTCAGAGGCGCCGCTGCTGCAGAAATACGACATCAAACTGCGCAGTCTCAAAGATTACTTCAACTATGTAGTGGTAGCCAGCCGTAAGGACGTAAAGATCGACGACATCAAGCCGCTGAGCGAGAACAAGGTTCGAGCGTACATGAATGTAAATGGAGAACCTATTGTGGTCTACACTCTCGAGAAGGTAGATGGACAATGGAAAATTACAAAATAAAAATTTTTAGTCTATGGAGTGTGCTATGAAAAACAACTTCGGGAAAATAATTACATTTTTTCTCATACTTTTTTTAATCCCTATTCTCGGATGGGCTCAGCAGGAAAATAACGGCCAGTCGGAAGATCAGGATGAAACTACCGTTGAAGAACTATTTCTTCAGAGCGTCGAGATGCGGATAATCGGCGAACAGGCCTTTGATGATAATCGCAGCAGTAAGTTATCTGCCCTGGATAACCTTGAAGGGCTTGTAGAAGAGGGACAAGTAGCAGCCGGTGATGCCGAGGCTACCTATATTCTTGACCGGCTTTCCTCTGAAGGTATTGGAGTTCAGCTTCGTGAAAACGGCCGGCTTATCAATAATTTTCCGGAAGTTCGCCGCAGAGCCAGTGAACTGCTTGGAAAAATTGGAGGAGAATCGGCTAAGGACACTCTCATAAATGTACTGCTTTCCGACGAAGAACCGATGGTGCTGGCCGAGGCTGTCTACGCATTAGGAGAGATGGCTGCTGATAACGAGAACAATCAGATGACCCAAGCTATCTCTTTCAGTATTCTTAACCAGGATATTATGACCCCTGACCAGAACTTTGCTTACGCTGCCCTGCTCTCCATTGAAAAGCTTGCAGAACATAATGGTGGTCTTAACGATCCTAGTATTTATCGGGCTTTGATTCGAATATCACAAGGTAACTACATTACCACCGTTCAAGATAAAGCCCAAGAGGTTCTGCGGACATTGATGTCATATTAGTAGATACATATTAGTAGCTAAGTAAGGATAAATGCTTCAGTACTGATGGGTAGTTACTCATGAGTATCTGGAGCATTTTTTTTAGTTGAGCAGCTCTTCAATCCATTTCTGCTCGGCATCAAGGTGCAGAAGCATTTTACGGGTAAGGGCTTTCTTATATCGCGGGGTATTGTCTGTATAAAGGTTATACTCATCGGTATACTTACGCTGCTTCTCATGCAGCTCCTTCAGCTTTGTTTTAAGCATATCCTGAGCATCGTAATGATCCATTCTATCAAGAAAGAAGAGGCTCAGGGTAAATTCGTCTTTGATCGAAATTTGAATCTTTTTTTTCTGGGTAAGCAGCCAGCTTTTAAAAAAGGCACTGCCGGTTTCAGTTATAGAATACACATTTTTCTCAACTGCTTTTTTTCCCTGCACAGTTTTCATAGTAACTAGATCATCTTCCGCTAACTTTCTTAATGTGGGGTACAACTGTCCATAGGAAACCGGCCAAAGATCGCCCATCATGTGTTCAAACTTTTGTTTAATCTCGTACCCGTAATGAGGCTCCTGGTCCAATAGCCCCAAAATTGCGTATTTCAATGACATATTGAATTACCGTCCAAAATCCAGTTTTTCCCGCATTTCCTTCCGCCAGCTCACCGATTGTTCCGCTTTTTCATACGGGATTCGCTTTCTAATACTAAAATCCCTATTCGAAGAACCGGACTTGAACTTTATTATACCAAAAGATCCTTGTCCAAGATAGCATATTTTTTCTCTTGCGTCTAGGTTTTCGGCCTCTGCTACTTCCTGGATTGCGCAGTCAAAGTGGATTGGTTCGTTTGTCGGGTTAGCAAGAGCCATTTGCGGATTGCGAATATTTTTCCCGCATCGAATACAGGTGAGTTGAACAGAACCGGCTATTTTTGACTGAGATTCGCTGCGGTCACGACCGCCGCCGCGCCGCCGTCCACGACGGGACGAGTTGTTTCTTCTACTCAAGTACTACTCCTCTTTTATGTGAAGAATCTCTTTGGTTATCGTTACAGCTAAGGTATTGATGGCTGTATTCAGATACTTCTTGTCGTTTATCTTCTGTTTAAGCTCTTCCAACTTTTTGGGATCAGTTTGCTTCGCAATCCGTATCATATTACACCACTCTCTGTAAAGGCATCCTCAATATGGCGCAAGAACCCACTGTCAGCATCTATAAAAATTACATCAAATCTTACCATAGATTCAGCGTATTTAGGGTTTTTTAGCAAAAAAACTTTACATGCCGCCAATGAGGCCCTTTGCTTCTTATAATCGACAGAATACTCAATTCCATCCATCTCAACTCTACTCCATGTTTTTACTTCCACACAGACCAACAGCTCATTCTGCACTGCAATAATATCAATTTCACCTCGCTTACAACGGTAGTTACGAGCAAGAATTTTATACCCATGCTCTTGTAAATAGTCACTTGCCATTGCCTCACCGTTGCGCCATGAGATCATCTTACTCTCACTTTTTGTCGACTTAGCTTCTTCATTTCGCCCCACGCTTCCAGCTTTTACTGTAAAGCTGCCGCCAGGCGAATGATCAAATCGTACCTGTTTTTGCTTGTTCCGTCGGTATTTTTCTGACCGCTGCTGCTGACTCAAACGCGCACTGCGGTCTGAGGGGAACCTTCTTTTTGGTTCCGTACTACCTTCGCCAGCCGAGCCGTCGTTCAAGATAACAATGCTTCCCACCGGATAGATTCCCATGCTTTTTAAGAAGACCTTCAGTATCTCAGCATCGAACCTACGTGAATTATCATTCAAAATTTGCCGCATAGCCCGATAACCAATCATTGAATCCCGATAAGGCCGCTCTCTTACCATCGCCTCGTAGGCATCAACTACTGAAAGAATTCTTGCGGTCAGAGGGATTTCTTTTCCCTTAAGCTGTTTTGGATACCCCTTGCCGTCCCACCGCTCGTGATGATAGAGGGCCGTTCTGCCGACTTCCTCCGCATACCCCAGATCCCGGGTGATTAACACGAGTCCGAGAGTGAAATCAGGATGGGCTGTCCATCGCTTTTCGCTCTTTCTCGGTAAGGGACCCCCTTTTATTCAAAATAGCCTTCGGAATTTTCGTCATTCCAATATCATGAAGAAATGCGGCCGTTGCAAGATTCACCAGTTGATAATTCGGCAGTTTCAGATTCCTACCGATCAAGACAGCCAAGATAATACAATTAACCGCGCTTTGCGAAAGTGAATGCTGTGTACTCTGTACCTGAAACATCGGACCAATCAACTGGTCCGGCTTTTCGATGAGCAGCTGGAACACATTTTCCACTACCTCATCGATATCAATTTTATCAGGGAGTCCTCCCTCATTTGTCTGAATAAAAATATTATCCGCTAAATCAACCGCTTTATTATATTCGAAGGTAGCACCTTCACCGTAAAACATGCGATCCTGAGGTGTGTCACTACTTTCTGTAAGAGATTCACCTTCGGTCTGAACCTCAGTCACCTCCCAGCGACGCAGCCGGTCAATATCCTTCTGCTTTACCTCTACCCCTTCAGGAACCAACAGATTTTCTCCGTCCATGTACACCGGTTTAGAGAACTTCATCCCGTGTTTTAGTTCATCAACTTTTATACTTCTCATATTTCATCCTGCACATCAGCAATTGTAACATAAAGCTGGGCTATGACTTCATACAAGCCCTCCGGAATAAAACTACCGGCATCAAGGGTGAATAAAACTTCGGTCAAATCTTCCCGCTTTTCGACGGGAATTCCGTTTTCTTCGGCAATTTCAATCATCCTATCCGCCAAACGGCCCTTTCCAGCCGCCGCTATAAAGGGAGCCGGTAAGTCTTTACTATACTTTAATGCAACCGCCTTGTTTTTTTCCACCACTATACTCAATTTATGCCGTCGTATCGACCCTTTTTAATAAGCTTATATCCTCCGTACCGAAGGGATCAAACTCAGAAGCCTCTCTTATAGTATCGTCAATTTCAAAGGACAGGTTATTGAGTTTTTTACCTAATCTTGAAAGAATCTCGTCATTCGGCTGTCCCTGTTCACGGTTACCCCTGTATATATGAATTTTTGACCTGGAATCCGTTATTTGACCGGCAAAATGCCATGTAGAGGACTCAGGTTCCCTGTGCAGCATAAAGGTGAGGGTAAACTGCTGCGGTCGTCCTTCAGGGTCAAGCTGTAGACGCAGAATCCGGGGTGTTCCTCCGGAGGTTCCTCTGCAGACTGCGTTGCTTTGAAGGAAAGGGGAATAATAATCCAGTTTTTATGATTGGCTTGAATATGATTAAAAAGATGCAGAAGTGAGGCACCGGAACCTCGCCTGGTAATCTGCCTGTGCAGATCTTGTTCTATTAGTTTCTGTAATTGTTCTGTTCGTCGTACCGAGCTTTGGTTTTGACTTTGGGCTGTCCTATTTTCAGAATTATTTCCCTGTCTTTGGTCTGATGATTGACCTTGCCTATGTCGTCCCTGACGCCCCTGTGGCTGCTCATGACCATGACCTGCATCCTGCTGCTCCTGCTGAGCTGGAGTGCCCTCCCGCCGGCCGTATTCTCCTCCAAAGACAAGCAGCTGCAGACGCTTCATCTGTTCAGGGGTAAGGAAAAGCCCCTTGTCATAGGCAATGGCAAGTAAGCGGGAAGTCGCCGAATCTTTCACTTCTAACTGTGAAAACAGTTTGAGGGCCGCCCTCAGCGCTAGGCCTGGCGCGGGCGAAGCCCCTCGGCTACGTGAAAGCTTGAATCAGCATTCGGCTGTTCTGAGTATCCGGTAGATTTGAAGTTTGAAGTATGTTATTTAGCGCATGTGCCTGGCGATCAATTTTGAGCAGGAGTTTTCCGGATTCAATTTGCACGGTAGCTTTCAGACGTGCCCCAACCTCCAGCTGCAGGTCCGAGACAACTCTGACTTCTCGCCCCAACATCCGCACGACCCAACTATGCTCGCCGATCTTTCTTTGAACGCTGAACGAGATAAGACTGCCGGGCTTCACTGTTTGTTCGGTGAAGCCGGCTGTTATACTGTGTAAAAGCCCTATCGATGGCTGCTCCATGCAGCGGGGACGGCGTTTACTCGCCGGCCTTTTTAATCTGGTCGCGACGTCGAATCAGCTCATTTACCTTGGCTGATTTTCCAACACGCTTACGCAGATAGTAGAGTTTTGCACGCCGCACACGACCGCGACGAACAACCTCGATCCGATCGATCCGCGGTGAGTAGACCGGAAATACACGTTCTACCCCGACGCCGTATGACATTTTACGTACGATAAAAGTTTTTCGAACTCCCGAGTTTTTCATAGAAAGAACAATTCCCTGAAAAATCTGTATACGCTCGGTTTGCCCCTCAACAATCTTAAAATGCACTTTTACCGTGTCACCTATTCTGAAGTTATCGGCGTTTTCCTTCATCTGTTCTGCTTCAACTGCCTGAACTAAATCCATATTATTCCCCTTCCTCTAAGGATCATTTATTCCTTAAGTAAATCCGGCCTAAACCGTTCTGTTTTTTTTACTCTCTCTGCGTATCGCCACTTCTCTATTTCGGCATGGTTTCCGGACAACAATATCTCCGGCACCTTGTGGCCCTGAAATTCAGCTGGTCGGGTATAGTGCGGATACTCTAACAGACCATCCGAAAAGCTCTCTTCATCCAAAGATTCTTTTCTAATTACCCCATCTACCAACCGGTACACCGTATCAATTATTACCAAAGATGCCAACTCTCCCGAGGACATCACATAATTACCAATACAAATTTCATCATCAACATACATGTCGACGATGCGTTGATCAACTCCCTCGTACCTTCCGCATATAAATATCAGCTCTTCATCCTTCGATAGCTGCTCCGCATACTCTTGATGAAAAAGCTTTCCGGAAGGACTAGGGTATACAACCCGTTGTGCCGCCCCCCAACCGATTCCAAGGCAGCCGCCAGGGGTTCCGGCTTTATAACCATTCCCGCTCCGCCGCCGTAGGGCGCATCGTCGCAGGTACGGTGTCGGTCGATCGCAAAATCACGAAAATCGACGACTTGCATTTCGACTACACCCCGTTCGACCGCTTTTGCCATTATCGAACTATTGAAGTACTGTTCAATTATCTCCGGAAACAGGGTGAGTATTGTGTACTTCACAACAGAACCCAGTCATCCTTTAACTCGATAGTCTTAGCTTGTACATCGATAGTACCGATAAACTGTTCGGTCAACGGAACAATTCTTGTGCCGCCCTCAACCTTTATCTCGAGCAAGTCGGTAGCGCCGTTTTCAATAATTGATTTTACGGCCCCCACATCCTCGCCCTTATAAATAAGATGGCAGCCCTGCACATCGGCCGCATAAAATTCGCCGTCTTCCAGAGGGGCTGAAAGATCTCGATCGGCCCATATTTCCGAACCGGACAAGAGCTTACCCGCCTCAGGCGAATTCACCCCCTCAAACTTGATCAAAACACCTTCATGCACTGTTTTGACCGCTTCTATGCGATACACCTTCTCTCGATTGTCTTTTTTAAGCAGCACTTCCCGCATACTGGAGAAGTGCGCTGTTTCACCGGAGAAGCTCTTTACCTTTACGTATCCCTGTACTCCATGGGAAGTACGCACGATACCTACAGCAAGCTTTTCCATTAATCCAATATCTCTAGCACTATCCGTTTACCGGTTTTGGTAGCCGAAGCACTTAAAATGGTACGAATCGCTTTTGCAATTCGGCCGTGCTTCCCGATTACCTTGCCAATATCATCTTGCGAAACTCTCAACTCTAGAATGGTAGATTTTTCGCCTTCGATCATATTTACAACGACCCCCTCAGGGTCATCAACTAGGGACTTCGCTACATATTCAACAAGTTCTTTTTCCACAACGTCCTCCACTACACGCAGTTACACTACCATTTGTATTCTTTGAACTGTATCAGTCTACTTTTCGCGGTTTAGGAAGATATTATTTTTGTTGAGTAGACGCTTTACAGTCGGAGAGGGCTGGGCGCCCTTGTTAATCCACTCTTTAATTCTATCTTCGTTCAGCTTCAGCTGTTTCTCTTCCGCTACGATAGGATGATAGTACCCTACCTCTTCTAGCGCTCTGCCGTCGCGGGGCGCATCTTTATCCATAACTACCAAACGATAGTAGGGACGCTTTTTTGTTCCGAATTTCTTCAACCTAATTTTAACACTCAACTAGAACCTCCTCCGGGTTTTTAACCTTATACACCAAGACTCTTCATCATTTGAGCCTGATATTTTTTATTTTTGGCGACCTTTTTCATCATCAGCCGCATTTTCTCAAACTTCTTGATAAGCCGGTTTACCTCAAATACCGAGGTACCGCTTCCTTTTGCTACTCTCTTTCTCCGCGAAGGACCAAGTATCCGGTGATTTCTTCGCTCCTGCCGGGTCATGGACAAAATGATGGCCTCTTCCCGCTTCATCTCACCTTCATCAATATCGTCTTCGCTAATATTGCCTTTGGCACCGGGGATCATCTCTAACAATGATTCCACGCTGCCCATTTTACGCATTCTGGCAAAGGATTCCAGGTAGTCTTCCAGGGTAAAGGTGGCACTGGCCATCTTCTGCTGCAGTTTCGCCGCTTCGTCCTCGTCGATTGTCTCCTGGGCTTTCTCAACCAGGCTGACTACATCTCCCATACCAAGAATTCGCGAGGCGATTCTATCCGGAAAAAAGGGCTCTAAATCGTCCGGTTTCTCCCCTACACCTATGTATTTCAGCGGCTTTCCTGTGACCGATTTCAGTGACAAGGCTGCACCGCCGCGGGTGTCGGAGTCGAATTTACTCAGCACCACACCGGTAATGCCGACCTTTTCATCGAACTCCTTCGCTATTTTCACCGCATCCTGACCAGTCATTGCATCCGCAACAAACAAAGATTCAACCGGTTGAGCCGCCTTATGGATTTTCTGGATTTCCTTCATCATTTCTTCGTCAAGATGAAGCCGTCCGGTGGTATCCACAATTACCGTATTGTACAGTTTTTTCTTGGCCTCCGCCAGGGCATGCTTGACCACTTTCACCGGGTCTTTGCTCTCTTCGGCATAGACCGGTACATCTATCTGCTCGCCAAGTACCTGCAGCTGCTTTACCGCAGCCGGCCGCACTAAATCCGCAGCCACCAGAAGAGGTGAACGCCCCTCCTTTTTAAGCTGTTTGGCTAATTTGGCGGCGGTAGTTGTTTTACCGGAACCCTGAAGGCCCATCATCAGAATAACTGACTGGGTATCCGGCCCTTTTAACTCAAGCTTTTGGCGCTCATCACCCAAGAGTCCGACAATTCTATCATGCACAATCTTTATAAACTGTTGTCCAGGATTAACCGAGCGCAGTACTTCTTCGCCCTTGGCTTCTTCGATGGTTCGATTTACAAACCTTCTCACAACCCTCAGATTGACATCGGCTTCAAGCAGGGCAAGTTTGATCTCTTCTACGGCATCCTGGATATTCTTTTCAGATATCGTGGACTTGCCTGAGACCTGCTTGACTATGTCACTAAATTTGTCGGATATTTTTTCCAGCATATACCTGTCATCCTAAGAGTTTTATTGTTTTTATACCGCATTTTGTGCCGCCATGTCAACGGATCTGCAAGAAATGGCGCTGAAGATACTTGATCCGCTGCTCTGCTCGCTGTCGATAAGGATCTGTAGGATAAAAAGATACAATTCTACGGTAGTATTCCGCCGATTGCCGCTCATCCCGGGGCGGCAGCAGGAGGAGCTGGTCAGATTTGTCCGAGTAAAAACAAAACACGACCCGTATGCTCGCCCCTTTCTGCGGTCAGTTCCAGATACAGTCGCAGAGCCTGTTCCGCCGAGGACTCCCGTTGGGCTTCGAATAAGAACTCACCCGCTTCAACTAAGAGTGCAATCTCCTCCTGCTTAGGCTTACCCAAAGCGAACACCCCGGATTCCAGCGGCTTGCGAAGCAAGGCTTTCAGTAGTTCCTCCGTGCCGGTTGGATTTTGTGAGCTTATGGTCTCTTCTAATAGATCAAATGAAAAATCAGTCTTATCAGATTGCATACTGGCCGTTTGAGTGCTGATCGCAGCTTGTGCATCCTCTTGGCCGGGCGCTTTCTGGTCTGCCACCTTAATCCCCAACCGTTCGATATCTGGACTTGTTGCCCAGAGCTGCTGTCCTGCTGCTGGAAAGACAGGGTATATCTTCCGAGGCCCTGTGCAATAAACACAAACTCCGTTGAATTGTCCTTGTAGCTGCGTGATTGAAACACAACCCCCTGCGCACTGGAGTCTCCCCGATTATAAATCCACCCCAAACCCGGCAAAGTCAGATGTACATGCTCTCCCGGCTCTGCCCGGATGAGGTCCTCTTCTTGCTCAGTTTTTGGCTCTGTTTTTTGCTCAGTTTCGCGCTCGTCAGGGGCGGCTCGGGATGATCTTTCCGGTTTCTCTGGAATCTGCACATCGGTGGTGCCTTGGGCGTCCGTTCTGTCCGAGGCTTCAGGCGAGGCCGATTCACTGGGCGGGACGGATGCTGCCGGTGACGGACCTTTCTGAGGCTGCAGATTTTAGAGCTTCCGCCTGTTCGGTCGGAGCATCCTCCGCTTCAGCCACTCCATCTGCAAAATGAACCTCAAGTTGAGGGCTTAAAAGTAAAAACCGCACCTGACCTGATATGTGACTCTTCCTGTCGGGCAGTGATGCCTGGGGAACATCCGGCTGGTTCTCAACTTCTACCAGGGGCTCTACTTCCGATAGGGGTGACAGCTCCTGCGGAATGTTATCTTCTGGAATAACCTCTTCAACTGAGACTTCGGGGGGCGTATTCTCATTTGATATTGCCCCATCTTCCTGCTCTAGCTTCCTCCTCAGCTTCCGGCTCTGTCTTTGTCTCTGTATTTTTTCTCTGAAGTCGGCTCAGAGACCACATCGGACTGTTGTCGAGGGGGCTGCGGAGGGGGTTCCGGGCCGGTAGGTGGGAGGAACAGAGGCGCAGCCGCTGAGCACACCCAGCGACAAAATAAACAGTACTACATAACGAAGCAGCATTTAGGGAATCTCCTTAAAAAACTCCTCAATCTCTCGATCGCTCGCTTTCTGCAGCACCTCTTGAATCAGTTTTTGTGGATCCTGCCAAAAAGCCTCCACCTGTTCCTCACTCCAACTGCTGTGTCTCTTACGGTATGGATGCCAATCCTGTTGATACAACTGAGTATACTCTTCGGGAATACGAATTTTCTGCAGTGCCGATTCGCTTGAAAGGGACTTTCCCAACAAATCGGCACCCGCGGAGCTGTCGGTGGCAGCATCCGGAGCTTTTGGAGGCTCTGAATCCGGCTCCCGACTGAGCACTAAAAAAACCAGAGTCCCAATTAGGGCTAACAGGGTCACGCCGGCTACTACCAATCCGTATATTTTAATTTCCTTCGCGCTCAGGAAGGCCATCGGCGATCCCCTCCTCATCTGCATCTTCTTTTTCAGTATCCTCTCCGTCCAAGTCCATCAGACGCTGCTCATCACGGCTCCGGCCATCACCGTCACCATTGTTATCATCACCAGCTCGGCCGGCCCGTTCCACTACATCGCCATTTTCCGCTAATCGAACTGCAATAACCTTCGAGACACCGGATTCCTGCATGGTCACACCAAGCATGGTACGAGCCCCGGCTACGGTCTTTTTATTGTGTGTTATTACCACAAACTGAGAGGAGTTTCCGAACTCCATTAACAGGTTGATAAACCGTCCCACATTTCCCTCATCCAAAGCGGCATCGATCTCGTCTAGAATACAGAAGGGCGAGGGTTTTACCATATAGGTGGCGAACAGCAAGCCCACTGCCGTCAGAGAACGCTCACCTCCGGATAAAAGGGCAATATGTTCAAGGGCTTTTCCCGGGGGCTGGGCAAATATCTCGATACCCGACTCTAATACATTATCGGGGTCGCTCAATTTCAGCTCACCCCGTCCGCCGCCAAAGAGACGACGGAACATGGAGTGGAAGTTTTTTCGGATTTGGTCGTAGGTCTCTAAAAAGAGTTCCGTGGATTCGGTTTTTATTTCCTGGGTAATCTGCTGAAGATCCTCCCGGGCCTCGTACAAATCCTGCAGCTGGCCGGAGAGAAAATCGTAACGCTCTTTTACTTCTGCAAACTCCTCCGGCGCCATAAGGTTCACCTGTCCCAGGTCCTTCAGCTTCTGGCGGATATCCTGCAGCTCCGGCTTGAGCTCCTGAACAGAAGTAGTTATATCGAACATCCGGCTTTCGAACTCAGTTAATTCCCGCCCGTGACGGTCTTGAAAATTGGAGTACATGCTCCGGATTTCAGTTTGCAGGGAGGCCACTTCCACCTGCAGTTTTTCTACTTTATCCTGCAGCTTACCAAGATTATCCATGCGCTTTTTAAGGCTGCTCTCTTTGCTCTTCAGGTCCTTATTGTGGTTGGAAATGCCCGATTCAAGGCTCTTGAGGTTCTTCTGGAGCTCCTTCTCGCGAGCTGCAAGCTCCGTCTGTTTTTCAGCAATCCTAGCCAGTTGAGTTTCAATCTCCCCTATCCTGGCAGTATTTGCTTTCAGGGTTTTTCGGTTTTCCTCAAGCAGTCCCTCCTGCTCTTCAAGCTGACGCCGCAGTCCCTCCAGGGAGTCTCCGGCGGCCTTCTTCTGGGTATATACCTGGACACGATTTACCCGCAACTCCTCAAGAGTTTTGCGATACTCATCTATTTTCTCGCCTAACTGGTTGTTTTCGGTTTTCAGCTCCTCTAGGCGTTCCGTATTAGTGTTCTGTGTACTGCGGCCGGCATCAATAGCCTGCTCGATAGATCGTTTTCGGGTGATAATACCTTCCGGAGCCAAGAACTCATCGAGAAATGCGGGAATAGAATTATGATATTCATCAAAGAGCTGCTCCAACTCTTCGGTTTTTGAAGCGACCTCCTCAAAAGCGTTCAAAGCTTTACTTAGCGCCTCCTTCAGGTCGGCAGCGTTTTTTCCGGCGGTGCTCTGCATATCCTTAATCAGATCGTTTTTTCCCTGCACCTGAATAACTGTTTCCTGCAGCAGCTGTCGAAACGCACGCTCGGCATCACGCCGTTTATGGGAGGAGTAGCCGCTCTCATCAAGCTTCTGATCCAACTGCGCTACGATATCGTCGGTGATGGTATGCAGCTCTTTCTGGTAACCCTGTATCTCCTGTTCGATGCGTTTATTCGCAGTTTCAAGCTCGGAGATAACTTGACGGTTATGCTCGATTCTTCCCCGGGCATTTTCGATACTACTTTCAAATTCGGATATGTTTTTATCAATTTGTTCTAAACGTGTCTTATACTCTTCAAGCTGTTTTTGGAGCTCCGCAGATTGTTTCTGCAGGGCCGTCATTCTCTCGTTGATGCTCTTCTCTCGCTGCTCAGCGGCCTGGTTCTGACGGCGTATTTCTTCCATTCGTTCGCTCAACATTGAGCGCTGATTTTCGTGATTGTTCTTTTCAATATCCAGACCGTACAGCTTTTTCTGCCCTTCAATGAGCTGAGACTCCATACTGTTCACCTGGTCAAGATTCTTTTCTAGGTACTCGTTGATTTCATCAATAGCTTTCTTGAGGGCATCCCGCTCTTTCAGCCTTTCATCCAGCTGCTCTTCCCGCTCCTGCTGCTTCTGCGTCAGAGTCTTTCAAGCTTTGAGCGGCTGAAGGTCGAGCTCCGGGCTAAACGCTTTTTCGTTATACTACTCGATATTTTGCAGTTTTTTCGGATTGTACTTTGAGGGTATTGTAGGAACGCTTTACCTCCCGCAGTATATTTTCAACCTGCTGCATATTTTCTTCGGTTTCGCTTCAGCTTCTGCGCTCTATCTGCCGGTACTTACCAATATTATTGTGACTTCCGGCAGAGCCTGTGTCGAACAGAAAATCACCGCTGCCTACGGTTATTGTAACGACAAAATTTGGTCTATTTTGCCCTGCTCCATAATCGAATAGGCGGATTTACCGATTCCGGTATCAAAAAAGAGTTCACGCACCTCCTTGAGCTTTACGGGAGTACTATTTATAAAGTATTCGCTCTCCCCAGAACGGTGGAGTCTGCGCTTTACCGCAATTTCGGGCATATCCATTTGACCGAGAGCCGTCTATTCGTTTGGGAAGTCCAGGGTTACTATCGGCAGCCACATTAAGGGCCTTACGGGTTTCGGTGCCGTTAAATATGATATCTTCCATGCGGTCGGCCCGCAGTGAACGGGTAGACTGTTCTCCCAATACCCATTTTACTCCATCAACTACATTACTTTTCCCGCAGCCGTTCGGCCCCAGGAGGGCGCTAATTCCATCGCGAAATTCTATTTTACTCCGATCGGCAAATGATTTAAAACCGAACAGTTCAACACTCTTTAAAAACACCTAATATTCATCCTCTTAATTGCATTAATGTGTGTGTATCTTTGCAGACAGCACCCCAGCCGGATGCCTCAACTCACTATAACATAGAAGCCGAGGGCCGTGAATAGACACTGTACAGGGAGACAAAAAATCGCTACCTTCCTTGTATGGTGGAATCAACTGGACTTATATGCGGAATAGATGAGGCCGGACGCGGCCCGCTGGCAGGTCCGGTATGTGCGGCGGCGGTTATATTAGGCGGGCTGATCGACCGTGGGGCCCTAAAAGACTCCAAACAGCTCTCGGCCGGGCGCAGAGAGCGCATTGCCGCTTATGTTATAAGTGAAGCGGCGGCGGTCGGCATCGGATGGGCATGGCCGGAGGAAATTGACAGGATTAATATCCATCATGCCTCCCTCCTTGCGATGCAGCGGGCATTTGAAGCCCTCCCTACTGAGGCGCCCTTAGTGAGTATGGTCTTGGTAGACGGCAAATTTATTCCCGTCCTGCCGCGGCCGGCAGAGGCAATTATCAAAGGAGATGCAACCGTACCGGAAATATCGGCAGCTTCAATAGTTGCCAAGGTTGCCCGTGATCGCTGGATGCGGCGCTATTCCTGGATTGAGAGTAAATGGTCTTTTGAAACGCATAAAGGATATCCCACAGTCAAACACCGAGAACTCTGCCGGCTGCACGGCTTAAGCCCGATTCACCGCAGAAGTTTTAAAATTTATCCCTGATCTTTGTTCTTGCGGATAAATTCGATTGCCTTTTGAAACTCTGATAAGAACTGTTCCATATCCTCATCAAATACAATAACCGAGTGGCGTTCAAAACCGCTCACATCATGCTGCTTACTTTCAACTATATTCAGGAAAAGATCACCCTTTCTATTCTCTTTGACATTAAAAAAGTATGTCCGCTTTCCGATTGTAGTTTTTGCTGAAAAAACTTCGCCCCTAATTCCCATATGGTATTTTCCTCTTTCGTTTCACTGTGTGTTTGTTTTAATAGTATCTGAAAGCGACCCTGAGTTGCAAGGAGCCGTTTTTGTGTTACCTTTACTTGCAGGAGGAATGCATGGAGCCACGGAGCATAGGAATGATCGGCGCCGGAGCCTGGGGCACCGCTGTGTCTAAAGTTTTAGCAGAGAACGGTCATCAGGTACACATGTGGTCGTATGAGCAGGAGGTGGCCAACGCGATCAACAACACCCACGAGAACCGTACGTATCTCCAGGGAGTAATGCTGCCTGAACTAATCCGTGCATCGACCAATCTGCCGGAGGTTGCCGAGAATAAGGATTATCTTATTTTAGCCGTCCCGTCGATGTTTTTAATCGGCACGGTCAAACAGATGGTTCGCGTCTCCTCAGTGCAGGAAGGCAGCACCCCGATTGCGATTCTGACCAAGGGATTCATAGACGGACCGGGCGGTCCCGGTCTGCTGACTACAGCGGTAGAAAATTATCTGCCCGGCTTTTACAAAAATAATCTGGTATATATTTCCGGCCCGAGCCATGCCGAAGAGGTTGCACGCGGTAAAATCACCGGACTCATCAGTGCTTCAAAACACGCTAAATATTCAATACAGTTTAGAGAGCTTTTGCGAGGGCCCCACCCTTCTGGTGTTTTCCTCCTTGGATATTGTAGGGGTTCAAGCTGCGGCGGCACTTAAAAATGTAGTTGCCATTGCCTTCGGTATGTTAGATGCGTTGAAGGAACTCAACGATAAGTTCGGCGACAATACCGAGTCACTTCTGCTGGCAGCCGGACTAAATGAAATCCAGTTGTTAGGGAATGCCCTGGGGGCCAGCCATCCACAGACCTTCACTTCAATTGCAGCGGTGGGAGATTTAGATGTAACCTGCCGCAGTGTATACGGCCGTAACCGTCGCTTTGGGCGGGAGATAATTCATGAGCGAAAGATTGCTCATTTTTCCAACTTGCAGGATATCCTGCAGCATATTGATCAAATCGGGTATCTCCCTGAAGGTGTTGCCGCTTGTAAGCACGCTTTTTCGATCGCCCAAAGCAGAAAGCTCAAAACTCCTATTATCAACGCGGTGCACAGTATTCTCAATCGCGAAGCCGAGCCCTTCGAGGCAATCGTAGATCTGCTGAAAAAACTATCTGGAGTAGAGGCGGACCATTTCGTAGACCCAGAGAAAACAGAGCTATGAGAGACAAGACAGGGCGATGAACCTATTTTCGTAGTTCAGCTTTACAGCGGCATTTTTTTATCTGTTCGCCGGTGACGCGAGCCCTTCATGATATACCGACGGCACTGACGACTCCAGCTTCAACTGTTCGAACAACTCAAATACCCGTACATTGATCTGCGGATGCAGCCACATTGGAGCTATATCATGCAGAGGTGCTAACACAAACATTCTCTCGGAGAGTCGCGGATGAGGAATTTCTAAGTCGGCACTTGATATACACTGTTGATCATAGAAAAGGATATCCAGGTCGATAGTCCGGGGGCCCCAGTGGATATCACGACGCCGCTGCAGCTGCTGCTCTATCTCCATAAGTCTCTGCAGAAGCTCCCCCGGCGCCAGACTGGTCTCCATGCGGGCAGCGGCATTTAGAAACTTTCCCTGGTCGGCGTAGCCAACCGGGTCGGTCTCATACACCGGGGATACGGCGGTTACATGCAGCTCCGGCGGCCTCTGCAGGAGCTCCAAGGCCTGCTGAAGATACTTCAGACGACTGCCGAGATTAGATCCCAGAGCGATAAAAGCAGTGTGCGGGCTGGGCCGGCGGATAATGCGGTCGGCCATTCGGGCAGCTTGACAGTTCTCGAGTACATCATGGACCCGTACGAAATCAGCCCCCGCCTGTATTCCTAATACAGTAGTGGCCACCGTGCCGGCGGTACGTTCGTCCGCCGGTAGGTTGAGCGTCTTTCCAATCATCGACTTCCGGCTGGTGCCCAGCAGCCAAGGGCAGCCGAGACTATTCAGTGTGGAGAGCTGCTGCATTACTTGGACATTCTGTTCGACTGTTTTACCGAATCCGATTCCCGGGTCAAGCAGAATCTGGTTTTTTGCCACTCCGGCGTCAGCTGCAATGCGGAGGCTCTCTTTCAGCGTTTCGAGTATTTCCGGCATGAGCTGTCGATAGTTGGTTCCAGTCTGATTATGCATCAGGCAGCAGGCAACCCCGGTCTCGGCGGCAAGCTCGGCTAAGTGAGGGTCGCGACGAAAGCCCCACACATCGTTTATCATTACTGCCCCCGCGGCTACTGCCGCACGGGCAACTTCGGCCTTTGAGGTATCGATAGAAATGGGCAGCTGCAGCTTTTGGGCCAGCGCCTGTATAACCGGCACAACCCGCTGAACCTCCTCCTGAACGGAGATTTCGGCATGCCCCGGACGGGTGGACTCACCGCCGACATCAATTACATCAGCTCCTTCGGCCCGCATACGCAGGGCATGCTCCACCGCAGCCTGTACGGAATTGTAGCGTCCCCCATCTGAGAAAGAATCCGGAGTTACATTCAGAATGCCCATAACATAGGTACGCGCACCTATATCAAATTGGTACTGTCCAAGCTGCATATTTACCTCGTCTTCCACTATAGCAGGAGGATAATTCCAATGCAATATTGCTCGCAATATTGCACAACTTAATGTAATATTATACACTAATAATGTAAATTTATACAAAATTGAATGAGGACAGCATGATAAGAGCAGGGATAATTGGTGCAAACGGATATACGGGAATAGAACTGGTACGACTGCTGCAGCGGCATCCGCAGGTGAAACTGCTGCACGCCGGTTCGCGCAGCCTGGCCGGCAGACCCTACGCCGGGGAGATTGGCTCGCTGCGCAGCCGCACTGAGCTTATATTCAGAAATGCATCGCTTGAGGAGACAGCGGCAGAATGCGATGTAGTATTTCTCGCTCTACCTCACGGAATCGCCTCTGCTCAGGTAACCCCCGATATTTTGAAAGGCTGCTGCATTATTGATTTGGGTGCCGATTATCGGCTGAAAAGCCGTGAGCTGTATGAACAGTGGTATGGAGTTGAACACGGCTCGCCGCAGCTGCTTGAACAGGCGGTATACGGCCTACCCGAGATCGTTGGTCGCAAAGCTATATCCGATAAGAATCTCATTGCGAACCCCGGATGCTACACTACTGCCTCCATTCTCAGCACCGCCCCCATTGCACGAGCCGGAATCGGCAGCCTTCCCTACATTATCGATGCTAAATCGGGGGTAAGCGGGGCCGGCCGACAATCTTCGCAGGGCCTCATGTTTGGCGAGGTAAATGAATCGATCAAAGCCTACAAATTGAAGACCCATCGCCACACCCCGGAAATCGAGCAGATTCTGGGGCAACTAACCGACAGCGAGGTGAGCGTGCAGTTTACCCCCCACCTGGTACCGATGAATCGAGGGATTCTCACCACCACCTATATCCGCCCCACCGAAGAGATAGCCGGGCAGCTGACGGGGGAGAAGCTGCGAGGCTTGTATGAGGATATGTATGAAGGCGAAACTTTTATCCGTCTACTGCCCGATGGGGTATTCCCTGAGACAAGGTGGGTGCGCGGCTCGAACTATATTGATATCGGCCTTAGCTATGATCAGCGCACCGGCATGATTATTGTGGTGGCGGCGATAGATAATTTGGTAAAGGGAGCCGCCGGACAGGCGGTTCAGAATATGAATATCCGTTTCGGATTTGAAGAAACTGAGGGTTTAGGAGATATCCCGCTGTTCCCTTAACCTAGAAACTTGTTTTTTCAGTTGCCGCGCAGCGGTATGCCAAACTATTCAAAAAAAGGAGCGAAACACAATGAATCAAGTATATGAATTGCCCCATGGATTTTCGGCAGCCGGTTTTTCCGGAAATATTAAGGCCGAGGGACTTGATATGGCGCTGCTGCTCAGCGACCGCCCGGCGGCCTCGGCGGGAGTATTTACCACAAACCGAGTCACGGCGGCCTGCATAGACTGGAACCGGGAGCTTTGCGGCAGCCCCATGCGGGCCGTATTAATGAACAGCGGCAATGCAAATGCCTGCACAGGTGCACAGGGTATTCAGGACAATCGCCGCTTGGCCGCCGATATAGCCGGCGGATTTAAGACAGAGCCGGAACAGGTGTTTATGGCCTCTACCGGGGTAATCGGAGTTCCCCTGCCTATCGAGAAAATGGCAAGTGCTGTCAGCGCACTGCCCCAAAGTCCAGATGCTCCCGATTCGAGCTCGGAGTCGCTGGATCGGGCTTCCAGGGCAATAATGACCACCGATTTAAAGCCGAAGGTCTGCAGTTATAGTTTTACCGTGGGCGAGAAAACTGCGAAAATTACCGGTATGGCCAAGGGATCCGGAATGATTCACCCTAATATGGCCACCATGCTGGGCTTTATTATGACCGATGTGGAAATTCAGACGCCCCTGCTGCAGCACTTGCTGAAAAATGCAGTGGACGACAGCTTTAATATGATTAGCGTGGATGGGGATACCAGCACCAACGATATGGTACTAAGCCTGGCCAACGGAGCCTCCGGAATAAAAATTACCTCCCCCGATAGTCAAGAGTGGCAGGAATTTAAGGAGGGTTTGAACTATGTAACCCGGGAGTTGGCAATTATGATTGCCCGCGACGGAGAGGGGGCTACTAAACTGATCTCGGCCACCGTAGAGGGTGCACTGACACTACAGGATGCCCGCACTCTGGCACGAGGAGTGGTTAGTTCAAACCTGGTTAAGGCCGCCTTTTTTGGTGAAGATGCAAACTGGGGGCGAGTACTGGCTGCGATGGGTTACTCCGGCGGGACCTTCGACCCGCATGCGGTCGATATTCTGTTCCGCAGCGAGGCGGGAGAAGTGCTGATGATGGAATCAGCCGCTCCGATGCCCTTCGACGAAGAAAAAGCGGCGTCTATACTGGCCGCTGCTGCGGTGGAGGTTGTCATCCGCTTGTATGAAGGCACCGGATTGGCCACGGCCTGGGGCTGTGATCTGACCTACGAATATGTGAAAATCAACGGAAGTTACAGAACATAAAAGGAGTACCCCTTGGAAAACAGTTTTATGGACAGGGCGCATACATTAATCGAAGCATTACCATACATACAGAAGTTTAGTGGAAAAACAGTGGTGATTAAGTACGGCGGCAGTGCCATGACGGATGCAGACCTGCGGGGGCGAATTATTCAAGATATCGCTCTGCTGAAATATGTAGGACTGCGCCCGCTGCTGGTACACGGCGGAGGCCCCGCCATCAACGCTATGCTGCAACAGCTTGGCGTGAAAAGCCGCTTTGAAAACGGTTTAAGAATTACCGACGCCGCCACCATGGAAATTACTGAGATGGTGCTGGCCGGAAAGGTGAATAAAGAGCTGGTTCGCCTCCTGCAGATGCACGGTGTAAGTGCGGTAGGTCTGACCGGAAAGGACGGGCAGCTGCTGACGGCCGGCAAAATGCCCTCCGACGGCGCAGACCTCGGCTTTGTAGGCCATATAGAGGCGGTTGATACCCGAGTAATAGAGGTACTGTTTGAGGGGGGATTTGTACCGGTGGTCGCCCCGGTTTCTTCGGATAAGGACGGTACTACCTATAATATTAATGCCGATGATGCTGCAGTGGCTATTGCCTCGGCTTTAGGTGCGGAGAAGCTGCTGTTTTTAACCGATGTGCCGGGCATTCCTGGTTCTGTCGATGACCCCAGCAGCCGAATCAGCAGTATCCACAGCAGCGAGGCCTATGAATTAATTAGAAATGGTACGGTTGCCGGAGGAATGGTTCCAAAGATCCGCTGTGCCGCCCAGGCGGCTGAGAGCGGTGTCGCGGCAACCCATATTATCGACGGCAATATGCCCCATGCACTGCTGCTGGAACTGTTGACCAGCGAAGGCGTGGGTACCTTAATAGAGGCAGATTCAGTTGTCAACCATTGAATACAAGGAGTAAGCGAGATGAGCAACTGGATAGACCGCAGCAAAAAAGTACTAATGAACACCTATTCCCGATTTCCAATAACCCTGACCGAGGGAGCGGGAGTGTATGCCAAGGATGACCACGGAGGGGAGTATTTGGACTTCCTGGCCGGAATAGCAGTGAACGCGTTAGGTCATGCCCATCCGGCACTCAGCAAGGCAATTAGCGAACAGGCACAGAAGATGCTGCACTGCTCTAATCTATATCATATTCCGCAGCAGACCAAGCTGGCGGAAAAGCTGGTACAGCACAGCAGTTTTGATAAAGTTTTTTTCTGCAACAGCGGAACCGAAGCAATTGAGTCGGCCCTGAAACTGGCCCGCAAATGGGGAAAAACCCAAAAAAACGGAGCCGCAAAAATCATAGCCATGGAACACTCCTTTCACGGCCGTACAATCGGCGCCCTCTCGCTTACAGGGCAGGAGAAATATCAAAAATCGTTTAAGCCCCTCATGCCGGAGGTCGAGTTTGTTCCCTTTAACGATATCGACGCGCTGTCTAATGCGGTTGATGAAGACAGCTGTGCGGTGATTCTTGAACCTGTTCAAGGGGAAGGGGGGATTTTCCCTGCCCGGCAAAAATATTTACAGGAAGTTCGCCGCATATGCAGCGAAACCGATACTCTGCTGCTGTTTGACGAAGTGCAATGCGGCCTCGGGCGCACCGGGACCCTGTTTGCCCACCAGTACTACGAAGTCGAACCGGATGCAGTTGCCCTGGCCAAGGGGCTGGGCGGCGGTTTTCCGATTGGGGCGTTGCTGGCAAAAGAGAGGGTTGCGGTGTTCGAGCCGGGAGACCATGCATCAACCTTTGGCGGCAACCCCTTAGCTTCCGCCGCTTCATTAGCCCTGCTTACCGAACTGACCGACGGCGGTGTAGTGAAACACTCCCGGGAGGTGGGAGCATATCTGCATGAAAAGCTGAGTAGTCTGGCTACCGTTAATCCGCGGATTAAGGAAATTCGGGGAGTAAACCTAATGATTGGTATACAGCTCGACCGCGATGCCGGCCCCTATGTAGATAAGTGCCATAAGGAAGGTTTGTTAGTCGGAAAAGCCGGGCCGGATGTACTGCGGCTGGTGCCTCCACTGATTATTGAAAAAGAGCATATAGACACGGCGGTAGATATTTTAACTGAAGTTTTAGGGGAGTAGCAGCCCTCTGGTGCTTTCTGCCGGGTGTGCCCGCTTCGCTGGGCACGCTAAAAAGCCTGCCGATAAGGCAGGCTTTATTATATGGACGATATTACATAAGGTCCTTGGGTTTGCGGGCGGTGTTGCCGGTGGCTTCACAGACCGCGATGTGGCGGATCTTACCGTTTTTGAAGACTGATTTCATTTTGATACTGCCACCCCAACGGCTGGTCAGGGACTGGGCACCCTCACGACGGGCGTTCTTGGAAATATTTGCAGCCATATGCTCCTCCTTAATAAAAATGTGCGGCGAGTGGTACTATAACTCACTTTGGCCACTGCGTCAAACCCTCAAAGGTTCTTTTTCCTTGTTTCTTTTCCATAAAATACATATATTTTATCCATAATGCAAGTACTCAATACAGTTTTAAAGGGCGTACGTTGGCTTGTAACCCTGCCGATTCTCATTTATCAATACCTTATTTCTCCGGCCCTGCCGGGAGCATGCATCTACTCGCCTAGCTGCAGCCACTATTCACGCCGGGCTATCATGCAACACGGGGTGCTGAAGGGCTTAATACTGGCGCTTACCCGGATATTTCGCTGTGCCGGCGGTCTGTTCACCGGAGGTCAAGATCCTGTACCGGAAAAGTTCTCCTTTGGCTACGTGACCGGTGCCTACCGAAACTTCTGGGCAAGGTCCAAACCGAAAGACAGCCGCCGCGAGACTGACGCTTGAAGGGGTAAGGACGGCACTGGACCACAGTGCTCCTTAGAAAAAGCTGCTATAAAAATATAAAACAACCTCAATATTAACGGGTAATATCGCGTAAAAAGGAAGTGAGCACCTGTAGGGCGTTCTCGTTAAAGCCGCCCTCCGGAATAATGAGGTCGGCATACAGCTTGGTAGGTTCGATAAACTCGTAATGGCCGGGGCGTACTACTTCGAGGTACTGCTGGATGACCGAATCGACGGTACGACCGCGCTCTTTCATATCGCGTTCAAGGCGACGGATAAAGCGGATGTCGTCGGGAGTATCAACGTAAAGCTTGAGGTCCAGGAGCTCCCGGATATGGGGGTCGAAGAAAACCATTATCCCTTCGAAAATGATAAGCTTGGAAGGTTCGACCCTGAGAGTTTCCGTTTTGCGCCGGTGGTGCACAAAGTCGTACTGGGGCATTTCGATGGGACGTCCGTTCTTGAGCTGGGTGAGGTGTTTGTGGAGAAGTATGTTGTCGAAGGCCTCCGGGTGGTCAAAGTTGAAGGCGGTGATATTGGTGTTGCTGATATGCTCGGCGGATTTGTAGTAATTATCCTGGGGGATAAACACAAAGTCCGGCACTATTTCCGATATTTTACGCACAATGGTGGTTTTTCCGGATCCTGAGCCGCCGGTAATTCCTACCAGTTTGACGTTGTTAAACCCGGCGGGCTGGTCGGACTGTGTCGATTGCATTGGCTGAGTCGCCTGGTCTGCATTTTGCGACAAATTGAGCGGAGGATGAGAGTCATTGTTCCGGTTGATATTCATGGGACTTATTATCCCCGGGGAGCGGTAGCCGGGTCAACGGGTTTTCCGTTTTTATATACAAAAAAGAAGAGCTTGGCGGTTTTTTCAATGGGGTTAATTCCCAGCCGTCCGATCACGGTGCCGGAATCTACCCGCCGGCCTACTTCGACGTAGGTTGATTCATTGCCCCCGTAGGCGTAGATAAGCCCGTTAGCCGACTCTACCATGACCAGGGTTCCATACCCGCGGTACGGGGCAACCCACACTACCTTGCCGCTGCTGACCGATACTACCTGGTCACCTCGTTTGCCGCTAATTTGAGTGCCCTGCAGTTTACCGTCGAGCTTGCTGCGGGTGCCCGCATGGGGCCAGAGCACCTCTTTTCCCTGAACAACATCACTGTAAGTGGGGGTTGAATTTGATGCTGGAGAGTTGTCCGACTCTTCAGAACCGGTTTCATTAGAGAAGCTGCCCTCGCTGTTTGGTTCTTTCTGATCACTTGCATCCGCCATAGAGCTGTCGGAGGATGGAAGCTGGATTACCTGCCCAATTTTGATAAGTGAATCCTTGTCAATATCGTTAAGATTGACCAACTCATCTACAGAAAAATCGTTACGCCGGGCGATACCGTAGAGGGTATCCCCTTTTTCAATGATATAGGTGTTCGGCACTTTTATACGAGTACCCGCTTTTAAGGCCCGCGGGTTTACAATACCGTTTGCCTGAATCAGAGATTGGACGGAAACGTTGTATTCGCGGCCGATGCTGTAAAGGGTATCCCCCTTCTCAACCACGACTACCGTGTTATCAGCCCCGAGAGCTGCGAGTCCGCTCATTATTCCAATTATCCAAATCCACATAAGTTGCTTTATCATCTCGGTCTAATCTTCGGTTAAACCACCCATAAACTCAATACCCCCACGACTTTTATGTTGTGCTTTTTGCCGCGCTTTCTTGCTGCACTTTCATGTGGAAATATTGCCATAAAGGGACACCTGAGATACAGTACCTAGTATGAAGATTGTTAAATCGATAATAATAGAGGAACATATATGCTCATAAAAAACATTAAGAAAGTCTTTTTCGGGATAGTCTTGTGTGGAGTTCTCCTGAGCCTGTCGGCCGAGGGAATCGCTGAAGCACAGAGTACTTTTGGTAGTAATTTTAAGAGCCGTCGACCACAGCTAAATGAGACACTGCCGCTGCAGAAGGTAGTGCTGTTTTCCAGCGGTGTGGGGTACTTTGAACATCGCGGTTTTGTAGAAGGAGATACCGCCCTTCATGTCACCTTCGGAACTGAGGAGATGGCGGATATTCTCAAAAGCCTGGTGCTGCAGGATTACGACGGAGGGGCGATTGATTCAGTGCAGTATCAACCGCCCGAGCCCCTGGAACGTAAGTTACGCGATTTTTCGTTTAACCTGGATTCCAATACATCCTTTTACGAGCTGTTGCGACAAGCCCGGGGCGAGCAGATTGAGGTGCAGATCGAAAGTTCTCAGTCTCTCACCGGCCGGATTGTAGCCCTCGAAACCCAGGACGGCGGCGTTACAGAACCCTCCCAAAGGCAGATGACCCTGTACAGTGAAGGCAGTATGACCAGAGTAGCCTTGGATGAGGTGGTAAAACTGCGCTTTTCCGACCCTCTGCTTCAGATGGAACTGCAGGAAATCCTTACGGTGCTGGCGGAGGCTCGGCGAAGCGAACAACGCAGTTTAACGCTTCATTTTTCCGGCGAAGGCCGCCGGGAGGTGATGGTTGGCTACATCCGGGAGATGCCGGTATGGAAGACAACCTACCGGCTGGTTCAGCAGGAACCGGAACTGCAGAAAGCGGAGCAGCAGGAACTGGAGCAGGATGAAAAGGCCCCCACCCTGCTGCAGGGCTGGGCAGTGGCCGAAAACACTAGCAATATGGATTGGGACGAGGTAGAGCTGCAGCTGGTGGCCGGGCGCCCTATCTCCTTCAAAATGGATATTTACTCCTCTCTGTATGTGACCCGGCCGGAGCTTCTGCCGCAAGTACACACAAGCGCCCGTCCGCCCCTGTATGAAGAGGGATACTCCGGTGGTCAATCCCAGGAACCGGCAGCCCGCAGGCTTTTGGCTCCCCAGCAGATGGGGACGATGGACTACCCCATGGAAAAGAGCTCATCCGCGGAACTCCGCAGCCCCAGGAATGAAAACTTTTCCTCCGGAGTCGCAGCGGCTGCATCCGGAACCGAGCAAGGCGGGTTGTTTGCGTACACTATCGATAGGCCGGTAAGCCTGGCCGGGCATTCGAGTGCCCTGCTGCCGATCGTTCAGCAGCCGGTTGAAGCCGAAAAGCTGTCGGTATATGGGGCGCAAAGCACACGACCTCTGAAAAGCCTCTATTTGAAAAACACCACCGGCCTGCACTTAATGGGAGGCCCGGTTACACTTTTTGAGTCAGGTATGTATGCCGGCGATGCCCGGTTTGAAGATATACTACCCGATAACCGCCGTCTGATTAGTTACGCCGAAGACTTATCCGTCCAGGTTGTCCGGGAGCAGGATCCGCTCCCGGAGCAGGTGGTTAACCTGAGTATCAAAAAGGGAGTATTCAGCTATGTGAACAAGCAGCGTCGAGCTACCGAATATCGCCTGATACAGCACGGTACTGAAACCTCAAAAATATTGGTTCAACATCCGAAGCGTACCGGCTGGGAGCTTGTACAGCCTGCAGAAGCTGAGGAGGAAACGGCCTCTTATTATCGCTTTATTCGGGAGTTGAAGGAGGATGAGGAATCACAGCTGCTGAAAGTGGTGGAGGAGTATCCTCAGGAGCGGACCGTGCAAATTCGGAATCTCGACAGCGGGCAAATTAGTTTTTACCTAAAGAATGTAAACATGTCGGGGGAACTGCGAAGGGTTCTCGGCCGCATTCAAACCCTTCAGCAGAGGATCAATCAACTGCAGCGCCAAAAAGCCGATGTACAGTCCAAAATCGATTCAATCTACCGGGCACAGGAGCGTATCCGCAACAACATGGAACAGCTCGACCGAGATTCCGAATTGTACCGTGAGTATGCGGCCCGACTCGGACGCCAGGAAGTAGAGCTTGATGCACTCGAAGCAAGACTCGACACACACAGCACACAGGTTCGTAGCACTGAAAATGAATTAGACAATTTTCTGAGCAATCTAGAGATCGAATCATGAGGAGATGGTTTAATCGCTTACGTCTTCGATCAAAGCGAACATCCTTCACGTCCAACCTTGAATACCTGGGTGAAGACTTTATACAGCGGGTTACCAAAGCGGCACGGAAAGAAACCTGGGGCCGCACGGTTATTCAGCTGGCCTGGACTGCCGGCCCGGTTACCTATTTGGCCCTGCAAGGGGGCTATCTGCTTGGCTACGGCCAGAGCGCTCCTTCCAACCTGTTTATATACTTTGCCATTTACACCATAATCGCCGGTGTATTTGCAATTTTAATGCGCTTCCTCTATCAACTTACCCGGGGCCAAGAATTGGAGAGAGCAGAGGCGGCTTTGAGCCAAGCTCTGGTGCGACTGCCGGACCTGATATTCTTTGCCAGAAACCAAACACTGCTCTATTACGATAAGGAGAATCGGACCCTTCTCGCGGCCAAGTACCTGCTTGAGAACCCCGATGCCTTTACGGAGACCGTAGGGGCTGCGGTGCAGGACGTGACCGGCGATGCGGTATTGGCCCATGCAGCCCAAAGAATCGAAATTTTTCGTAAAAACGGTTTGTATGCCCGTATTGAGGATGAACGAGTTCATATAGCCGATCGTCTTTCCAAAGCACTCGAGCAGGTGAAGCCCGCCTCCTCCACAGTCGCAGAACTGCTGCACCAACGCTTTACCGGTCGACCTCCAAGTAAGCAATCCGGCCGTATTCGCACTGAAGGCTTTATCGGCCGTGTGCTGGCCGCCGGGGAAGAACACTATTTTGATACCATGACCCTTAATGATGCCGAAGAGGTATTTACCATCGCCTATGAACTATTGGCCGGACGAAACATACCGGTGTTCTCCCTGCATTATATCGGTTCAAAAGAATTTACTGAAACTTCTGAGAATTTTGACCGCGCCAGACTTGCCTTCCGCAAAGAAGCCTACCTTCGCAACAGCAGATTAAGGACTTTAGCGGAGCTGTTTGCAGAATCGGACCCGGTTGATATTGTACCGGCCGCCGCCCCGGTGTTTACCACTGTGGAACGTATGTACGCCAATATTCTGCGGGCACTCGACCAGCTCTACAAGGAGCTTAAAAAACAGACCAGCCATATGCCATTTCAACGCCGCAAACGTCATAGCAGTCAAGAGCTGCGGAGTAAGTTTGAACAACTCCACACTGCAATAGAGCTGCATCGCTCACTACGAGCTGCCAATAATCAGCTGCACAAACGCTATGCCGCTCTGGTCCGAAGCGAGAAAAAATACAATGAAGTCAAAGCCAACTCTGCCAAGCAGTTTCCCCTTCAGCTGGTAAAGCGCAGGGAACACAAAAGGGGCATAGAAATTGTGGAAAAACACATTGAACTTTCTAGGAGCAGCAAATTACGCTGTGCACGACAAGTGCAAAAACGTATCCACACTCTTGACCAAACCCCTCACCCCAAGCCTGAGGCTTATAAACAACTGGCCATCGATATTGCAATGACCCTGGAAAGGGACCTGAAAATCAGCCGCTTTGAAATACAATATGCAATCGAAAGCTCCAACGCGCCCTACCTCTCATCGATTGAACCCGATATGACCGCCGCCACCAAGGCCGGCATCGCAGTAGCTCTGGTGCATGAAGTTCAGAAGAATATAAGCACTCCGATTCAGCGGCTTGCCCATGTACTGGTTAATTATCATGGGATGCCGCTTAATCAGGACTCAATTGATTATTTAGTGGAACGCTACGGGGCAGACCCTAATCGCCTGGCGCAACTGCTGCCCGATCAGGAGAGCGCAGCATTCGGGTCTGAGCACGGTACGGAGGAATCAACCGAAGCGATACCGGATGGGGCTTTACAGCCAAGCGCAGCATCCCGGCCGCCGCATCTTCTTGAAATCAATCGGCTTGATAAAAAATATCAGGAACTTATAGATTACGCAGTCAGGATGCACATTCTTTAGTTCTCCGCTTTTCCCTGGTTTTTAACGGCATCCATTGCCTTACGTACCCGCTCTTCATCGCCCAGATAGTATGAGTTAATCGGCGTTAAGTCTTCATCGTTCAATTCATACACCAAGGGCAGGCCCGTAGGAATATTGAGGTCGGGAATTTCTTCATCGGAGATTCCGTCTATATATTTTACCAGTGCCCGCAAGCTGTTTCCGTGGGCTGCAATGACCACTTTTTTCCCCGACTTAAGTGCCGGAACAATAGTATCAAACCAATACGGCATAAAACGCTCGACGGTGTCCTTAAGACACTCGGTATGGGGTAATACCCCTTTATCCATCTGTGTGTACTGCTTTTCATTCAGCGGAAAACGTGAATCACTCTCCTCGAGCCTGGGAGGGGCTATGTCGTAGCTTCTGCGCCAAATGTGCACCTGCTCTCTCTCCTTCACGTTCGGCCGTTGCGGCCTTATTTAAGCCCTGCAGTGCTCCGTAATGGCGCTCGTTGAGACGCCAATGCTTTCGCACAGGAATCCATTGCAAATCGAGCTCCTCAAGCACGATGTTCAGCGTACGTATTGCCCGTTTCAGCACTGAAGTAAAAGCAATATCAAAGGTAAAACCCTTCTCCTTCAGCACCTTCCCCGCTTCATGGGCTTCGTGAACACCTCTTTCGGACAGGTCGACATCGGTCCACCCTGTAAATTTGTTCTCTTTATTCCAGACACTTTCTCCGTGTCGCAGCAGCACCAGCTTTATCATAAACTTACTCCTTTCCATTTTAAGATATAAAGACTAGGAACCGCAGTCAAATGGTGGGGGATATCTCCGTTATTTTCACCGGCCGGTGCTCGGCTAACGATTTTTTCGCAGCAAGCCCCATAACTGCCGGGTATTTCCCATCTTTTCCGGAAACAGGGGATGGGGTATCTTCTTTCACACAGCGTATGAATTGGGTGACCTCTTCAATATAGGAATCGACATAACGCTCCATAAAAAAATTGAGCGGTAAATCCTCCGACACGTGCTCCGGGCCGCTCAGCTGTACACGGTTTGGCGTATTGTTGTCGCTCCGGGCCATTCCTCGACTGCCGAAGACCTCCGCCCGCTGGTCATAGCCGTACACCGCCCGACGGCTGTTGTCGATGGAACCTATCACCCCGTTTTTGAAGGTAAGAGTTACCAGAGCTGTATCAACATCACCTGCTTCTCCAATCTCAGGATTCGACCTTCACCGAACCAAGCGCATACACCTCCTCCACTTCATCACCAATAAGGAAGCGTGCCATATCAAAATCGTGAATCATCATATCCAGAAATATTCCGCCGGATACCTTCACATACTCTATCGGCGGAGGAGCAGGATCCCGGCTCGTAATTTTAAGTATGTGGGGTTCTCCCAGCTCGCCGGCAGCAATCAGGTCTCGGATGCGGCGGTAATTGGAATCGAAACGACGGTTGAAACCTATTTGCAGCTTAACCCCGCTTTTCTGAACCTCTTCAAGCGCTCGGTCAATTTGGTCCAGATCCAGGGCGATAGGTTTCTCACAAAAAGTGTGCTTCCCTGACCGGGCCGCCTCTTCCATAATCGCTGCATGGGTATCGGTGCTTGAGCAGATAAACACCATATCAATTAGGGGATCCTCTAGTATTTTGTGGTAGTCGCTGTAGTACTCCAGTATTCCGAGTTCTTCAGCACACTCTTCAGCGGCCTTCACGATCACATCTGAAACAGCCTTTACCTGTATATTGGCTATTCGCGTATTAAGATGACGGGCATGAAGGCGTCCTATCCGTCCCGCTCCAATTATGCCGGCATTCAATTTTCCTTCCATCTTAATGCTCCTTGCTTTCCCATATTTTTTTTATCATGTCCATTGCCAGTTCACTGTCTTCAGTCAAGCCCGCCTTCAAATTACCCTCCAGCGCAAAGCCTCCCGAATAGCCCAAGGAACTGAGATGCTGTAAAATTTTACTAAAGTCCATAGCCCCGTATCCGGGAAAGTAGCGGTTGTTATCGGAGAGGTGCACATTGTTGTAATATTTTGAGTATTTCTTCATCGATGCGAACATATCCTGTTCTTCAATATTCATGTGGAAGGTATCCGGGAGAATTTTCAGATAAGGACTCTTGCGAGGTTCAACCAGCCCCACCGCATCCTCTAAACTATTGGCGATTGAAGATTCGTAGCGGTTCGTGGCCTCCACCACCAAAGGTATTTTTGCATTCTCTGCGGCAGTCAATAATTCATCCAGGGAACGCCCAAACTGACTTTGGGCAATCCCAGGATACTCGACTTTCGGTCCTTTGAAAAAACCAAGAATAATTCCTACTTCACTTCCCGATAGAAATTCAATGACCTGCTGCAACTTGCGAACACTGCGCAGGCGCACTTCTTCATCCTTGTCGGAAAGGGAGAGACCATAGGTTTTTGCGGTGAGGCCGGAGGCAAAACTGGTTAGTTTTAGGTGATATCTTTCTAAAAATCGTACTATCCGTTCTAATGGTTCAGTGCCGGGATGAGCAATGTTCAGCTCCAGCCCATAGAAACCCAGTTGCTCCAGTTTTTCCAAGGCCTGTTGAAAGCTTTTGTCGGAGTCGAAATTGTCGGGGAGTGTCGTTTGCACGGATAACCGTAATGCCGGATTGTTCATACTTTACCTCCTGCTTATTTTTGAAAGTACCTGAACCATATATTTATCGTAAACGTTTACAGTTAAGTATGAAATGGAACTAATAATTTGTAAAGACTTTTCTAGTATTTGCACCTATTTGCAGTTATCTTTACCACCGAAAACGACCTTTCTTCTCTGGTGCTTACTTTTAGCGAAATAAAGCTGTGTTATGATGATTTATTTTACTGTAATTTTTAGCTGTTGATTTCAGGAATTCTAATTTTGGAAGTCTTTTGACTTCCAAAATTAAATAACCTCAAACCCTTTAAGCTAAGTTAATTATCTTAAACAAAATGTGAGCATTCTAAATTTAAAAATTTTTTTAAAATTTTCAAATTTAGAATTGCTGTGTTGATTTCTTTTAGCTTGCGTATTTCGTAAACGTTTGCTATTATTTTTGGTAAGATGAACGCAACAATAAAGGATATAGCCAGTAAGGCCGAGGTTTCCTACGCTACGGTATCCAGGGCTTTGAACAATAAATACGGGGTAAACCCCGAAACCCGCAGCCGTATTCTGCAGATTGCAAAGGATTTGAACTACAGCCCGAATGCTATTGCCCGCGGACTTGTAAGCAGCCGCAGCTACACATTAGGTCTTGTACTTCCGGATGTAACAAACCCCTACTTTCCAGCTGTAGCCGCCGGTATTGAAGCCTATTCGCAGGAGCGGGGCTACAGTGTGTTTCTCTGCAATACCAACTGGGAACGCCAGCGCGAGGATAACTATATTCAGTTGCTGGCAGAGAGACGTGCTGACGGAGTGATAATTGCTCCGGTGGGCGGAAGTATCAAAAAAGAACTGCAGAGCCTGCTGCCGACTGTATTTGTAAGCAACGCTCCCCGGCGAGACCGTACACAGTTCTGTGGTCATCGACAACATCCGCGGTGGGTATCTGGCAACCAAGCATCTTATAGAATGCGGCTACAAAACAATAGGATTTATTGGTGTTTCGGAACACGGTATGGCGGATAACGACCGGTTAGAAGGTTATCGTCTAGCTTTTAATCGCTATGGCCTTGAACCGGAGGCCCGGTACATCAAGTTTGGTGATTTTCGGCAGCAAACCGGCTACAATATTATCCGTACTCTTATTGCGGACGGTGATTATCCGGAAGCACTTTTTGCCGAAAACGATGTGCTGGCTATCGGCATTCTCCACGGCATCAAAGACAGTGGGCTCAGGGTTCCGGAAGATATTGCGTTGATCGGTTTTGACGATATTGCCTTCTCTTCCTACCAGGAGTTTCAGCTGAGCACCATTAATCAACCGAAGGAGCAAATGGGAAGAACTGCCGCAGAAATTCTTATTGAAGAAATTGAAAACAGCGAAAACCCACCGGCACCTCGAAGAGTAATCCTTGAACCGGAGCTTATTATCAGACGCAGCAGCTGCCGTGAGCAGTCTTTTACATAGATTAATAACAGGAGGTGCCTTATGGGCGAAAAAATGAAAGCGGTCCGGCTGTATGCGGACTGGGAACCCAAAGCCGATTTTAAACTAGGCTGGAAAGATGTCGAGTACACACAAACTTACCTCGGCAGTAAGGTGTGGCGGAACCCGCGACTGGAAATAGAAGAAGTAGATGTCCCTACTCCAGGTCCGGAGGAGGTTCTTATTGAAGTAAAGCAAGTAGGGATCTGCGGCAGCGATGTCCATATGGCACAATCCGACGACGACGGGTATATCTGGTATCCCGGCCTCACAGGCTTTCCTGCTACCCTTGGGCATGAACTGTCGGGAATAGTACGCTCGGCGGGTCCCGGAGCCTTCGACAAGAACACGAACCAGCCCTTTAAAGGCGGTGAGTGGGTCTGTGCCGAAGAGATGCTGTGGTGCGGTAAATGCAAGCCCTGCGCCGACGGCTACCCAAACCACTGTGAACGACTTGACGAAATCGGGTTCAACATCGATGGCGCCTTTGCCAAGTATATTGTTGTACCTGCTAAAGTTCTCTGGAGTCTTGATCCTCTTAAGGATAAATACAGCGAAGAAGATGTATTCCGGTTGGGAAGCATGGTCGAGCCCACTAGTGTAGCATACAACGCAGTGATCGAACGCGGTGGGGGTATTCGTCCCGGCGACAACGTAGTTATCTGCGGAAGCGGACCAATCGGAATTGCGGCAATTGCCATTCTGAAACGGGCCGGCGCTGCAAAGGTCATACTCTCCGAACCAGAACCTGCGCGAGCAGAGTTAGGCAAGAAGATGGGTGCAGATTTTGTGGTAGATCCTCTAAAAGAGAATTTCGCAGAAAGGGTTCTGGAGCTCACCAACGGAATGGGTGCATCACTCTTTCTGGAAGCCACCGGTCTGCCGACCCAGGTATATCCGGGAATTGAGCAGGTCATCTGGGAGGGGAGAACCCTCAATAGTACCATTGTTGTGGTAGCCCGGGCGGATGCAAAGATGCCGGTTACCGGCGAAGTACTGCAGGTACGACGCGCCCGAATTGTAGGAGCTCAAGGCCACTCCGGTCATGGCACCTTTCCCAGAGTAATCGATGCTATGGCAAGTGGAATGAATATGCTGCCGATGATGACCAAGGAAATTTCCCTAGATGAGGTTCCTGAGCATATAGTGGCTCTGCGCACCGACCGCACAGAGACTAAAATAAGCTGTAAGAATCCCGGTGCTTAAACACGTTAAATAAGGAGATGAAACATGGATAATATGGTAAGAGGCGACTTCAATTTTCTCACCACCGGTCATCCTATGATCGTATTTGAAGATAATGAAGTCGGACGTTTGAAAAAAGAAGTCTTTGATGCTCCCATGGGAGATATTGAAAAGATACTGAAAGATTATGAGATTCCCTCGGAACCGGAAATTGGAAAAGGCGGTTGCTATATACAAACCACTCCAAGGGCAATTAATATGGAAAAACGACGTAAAAACGATGTTGTGCTGGTCCCGGTAGGAACCACCGAAAACCACGGCGACCACGCCAACAGCGGTCTGGATACCTTTATGGCCTCTCAAATATGCGAAGGAGTGAGGCGATACACCGCCAAACAAGGCTATGAGGTAAACCTTGCCCTGCCGCCGTTGAACTACGGCGGGCACCCCTACCACCACATGGGCATGCCCGGTACCATTATGCTGCCCCAGGAAGTAGTCACCGAGACCCTCATTTACGTCATGCTGGGTTTATGGAATGACGGCTACCGCAAGATCATTATAATAAACAATCACGGCCAGTTGTGGATGCTGGAAAATGCTCTACAGGAGTTCTGCAAGCGCTATCAATTGCCCGGTATATTTCAGGTACTCGACTGGCACAGGGCGGTCCGCGAGTTTTTTATTCCGGTGAAAAGAGAAGACAGCTTGGAGACTACCTTTGTGCACGCCGACGAAAGCGAGACCTCCGTAGCCCAGCTTCTGTTTCCTGATATGGTCGACATGAAATACGTGAAGGATGCGAGCGGCGAAAGCTACCTCCCGGGAGGTCACTTCGATACTTCCGTCGATCCCTGGCGCCGGCCTCACAAGTGGTCCGAAGGTGAAGGGCACTTTGCCATCGAGCGCAGAGCTACTCCCGAAGGGGTGGTCGGCCAGCCGTCTCTCTCCACTCCGGAAAAAGCGAAGCGACCTATAGCTGCAATCCTGAAGTACCTTACCCTTGTGGTGGACCAAATTATTGAGGCGTATCCCTCGGGTAAACTGCCTCCGGTGGATATGGTGACCCTTCGCGACCCCAAGGAACTGGAACCGTTCCTCAAGGAGCCCTTCAGCGAAGGATGGAAGTCGGTTTTCGAGCTGCCAGCTATGGGTCCCTTTACGAAAGGATAGACTTTTGATCCGGCTTATACCAGTTTTAGTAGTACCATCCCTGCTACAATAGCCCCAATGCTGAGTGCTTTTCTGGGCGTAAAAGGCTCTTTCAGGAAGATAAAGCCCAGAATTGCACCAATCGCCACCGACATTTCTCGGGCGGCCACCACATAACTAACTTGAGCCATTTGGTAGACAAATAGAATAATCAGATAGGTTCCAACCGAACCAATCCCGATAACCAGGGAATACTTTTTCCTGCTTTTCCATGCGAGGGACACTTCCCGTCGCCTTTTTATAAGAACATAGGGGGATAGGAACAGCGTAAAAGCAAGGGTGATTCCGTATATGTAAAATACGGGATGAGAGATAGCAACCGCTAACTTGTCCACAATTGAGTAGCTGAGAATCATCAGGCCTACTGAGAACTGCGAATGACACCCCCCGCTTTTCACGGTGATTATTGAGACCAAGCAGCAGGATCCCTCCGCTTATTGTCAGTATACCAACTAGCCCGACCGGGACTAGGGTTTCATTGATCAACAGGGCTGCTGCAAGTGCTGTACCGGCAATTCCTATACCTCTTGCAATAGGATACACCACCGAGATCTCACCATATTCATATGCCTTTGCTAACGTGAAAAAATAGACCGAGTGGATCGCCCCCGAAGCAATAATGTAAGGGTAGACTTTCCCAAGTGCAATTTGATCGGGGCTAAGCCAAAACAGCAAGGGGGCAAAGACAATACATGCAAAGGCAAAGCCGTTCCACATGGTTGCAAGGTCTCCAGCGGCCTTCTTGGTGGCAAAATTCCACAGAGCGTGGAGAGTTGCTGCAATAATAACCAATATAAAGGCGAGGGGCGGCATATTATGGCTTGACCGTCGCCACTCGGGGAGATTCGTAAAATTTCACCGAGACCCCCGCCTCGCCTATATAGCCGATCTTCTCATAGCTGCTGCTCTGACTCGATTTTCCAATAAAGGCAAGATAGGACGGGGCTCCTTTTATTACTCCATACCCTCCGCGAATACCGGAGAAAATACTCCCGTCGTGTGATTGCATCAGTGCAACCCGGCAGCTCTCTACCGTTTCGTTTAAATTGGCGATAAGCTTTTCCATACGATCTATTTTTTCCGACTGTATTGGTTCCCCGGTAAACTTGCGCCGCGAGCGTCGAAGCTCGACAGCTTTATACCATTCCTCGTTCTGCCTGTTCATCATGTACCTCCAGCTGTACTAATTATGTAAGAACTGCCCCACCCAATTTTATCCCAAACCTGCTTACCTTGACCAGCGGGGCGTTAGCGGATTACTATTCCGACCATGAGTATACGCGGTGGAGAGACCCGAACTAAAAATAAAAGATCAAGTGCAATCCGCTCTGAAGGGAAGGCCCTGTCCAACGGAGTGCTTTTAGTGTTAATAGCACTTGGATTCATTGGGGTTTTTATGCTTCTGCGCCCCTTTATCGCCCCTATCGTCCTGGCTCTGTTTCTGGTAACAATGGCCTATCCAGTTCACAAGCGTGTACGGCGGTTATTTAAGGGGAGAAAAACTATTACGGCAATTGTAATGGTGATAGGCGTTTTTCTGGTAGTGGTGATTCCATTTCTGCTTGTCTCTGCAGCCATAGTCCAACAGGGTATCGAAGTAGCTCAGCACCTGCAAAACTGGATTATCTCCGGGGGACCAAAAAGTTTGGTCGAGGGCGTGCAGAACTTTAACTGGGAGAGGTATTCCTGGCTTGGAGGCCTTCGCAGCTTTATAGAAGATCGGGTTGCGGGAATGGCCGGAGAAGGGGGAACCCTTACCGAAGGTCTTACAGAATTGAGCAGCACTACTGCTCAGGCTTTGGGTAGTTTTATTCTGCCCCTTCTTTCACAGACGGGCCTGTTGATCATGAACTTCTTCATTATGTTTTTTATTATGTTTTATGCCTTTCGAGACGGCGATGCTATGCTGGCCTACTTTTTAAAGATTCTGCCCCTCTCCGGAAGCCACGAACAGGTGCTTATCGAGCGTGTCCGGTTTATTGTGAGGGCGGTTCTAGTAGGAATGCTGTTGACCGCGGCCATTCAGGCGGTGGTGGCCTCGATCGGATTCAAGATAATCGGCATTTCCGCCCTATTCTGGGGTGTTATGCTCGGCATCTCCTCGTTTATTCCCATAGTAGGTACCGCCCTGGTGTGGGTACCGGTAACCGGCTATATGCTTATCTCAGGAAAAATTGGCTTTGCAATTTTTATATTCATCTGGTGTGCCGGGGGAGTCGGCTCCATTGACAACTTCCTCCGACCTTACCTTATGCAGGGAAAATCGGGGATGTCTACGCTGATCCTCTTTTTCGCCCTTATCGGAGGAATTCGACTCTTCGGCCCGATCGGAATTCTCTACGGCCCGATGATATTCGGTCTGCTGGCGGTGATCCTGTACATCTACACCCTGCAGCATTCGCAGGCACTTCTGCATTTAGAGAGACAGTAGCCCACGCCCTGTCCCGCCACCTTGGTCCGAAGCTTGGAGATCTTTGCGACCATTAGCCTAGGCGCTTATCCAGGATTTTGCGGGCGGAGCTGTTGAGCTCGGCCTTGCGCAGACGGATAGCGGTAGGGGTAATTTCGATCAGCTCATCCTCGCGGATAAACTGCACGGCCCGTTCGATTGTCATAGGCAGGATCGGAGTCAGAGTGACGGTGTCGTCTTTACCGGAGGCGCGCATATTGCTGAGCTTTTTGGCCTTGGCGGGGTTTACGTTAAGGTCATTTTCGCGGTTGTGCTCGCCCACGATCATTCCTTCATAGACCGGGTCGCCGGGAACGACAAACAGGTTGCCCCGGGGCTCCAGGTTGAATAGGGCGTAGGCGATTGCCTGGCCCTGGCGGTCGGCCACCAGTGAGCCGGTGTGGCGCAGGGCGAACTCGCCGCGGTACTCTTCGTAGCCGGAGAGAAAGGAGTTCATGATGCCCGTACCCTTGGTGTCAGTAAGAAACTCGTCGCGGTAGCCGATTAAAGAGCGCGAGGGAATGCTGAACTCGATGCGCACCCGACCGCTTTGGTGGTTGGACATGGTGATCATGCGCCCCTTTCGCTTAGAGAGTTTTTCGGTTACTACGCCCATGTAGGCGTCTTCGCAGTCGATAAACAGGTGCTCTATGGGCTCGACGGTTTTACCGTCTTTCTTTTTCATTATAACCTCGGGCCGGCCGACGCAGAACTCGTAGCCCTCGCGGCGCATGGTTTCGATGAGGATTACCATCTGAAACTCACCCCGCCCTTTCACAATGAAGTTCTCGCCGTCGGAACTGCGTTCGACACGCATAGAGACGTTCTGAAGTGTCTCTTTTTCCAAACGCTCGAATACTTTTCCTGCCTGCACAATGGTTTTACCCTGCCCGGCCAGGGGACCTGAGTTTTTGCCGAAACGCATTGATACGGTGGGCTCGTCGACGGTGATACGAGGGAGTGCTTTAGGCAGCTCACGGGTGCAGATAGTGTCGCCGATGTGAACGTCTTGGATGCCGGCCAGCACCACAATGTCGCCGGGCTCGGCGGTTTCTGCATCAATAATCGACAGCCCCTGGTACTGCTGGAGCTTTGAGATTTTCAGGGGCGCAGCGTTTCCGTCGGCGCCGACACAGGCCAGACTGTCGTTGGCCTTGACCCGGCCGTTATAGACTTTCCCGATAACCAGACGACCCAGATAATCAGAATAGGCCAGGTCGGAGACCAGCATTTGAAAGGGCTGTTCCACATCCGCAATAGGTGCGGGGATTTCCTCGACTATCAAATCCAGCAGCTCGTGCAGATTTTCGGCGGGTTTGTTCAGATCGGTGGAGGCTACCCCGTCGCGTCCAATAGCGTAGAGCATGGGAAAGTCGAATTGGTCCTCCGAGGCATCAAGGTCGATTAGCAAATCGTGAATTTCATCCAGAATTTGCAGCGGCCGGGCGTCGGGGCGGTCAATTTTGTTGATGACCACCATCAGCGCCAAATGTGCTTCCAGGGCCTTGGAGAGCACGAAGCGGGTTTGCGGCAGGGGTCCCTCGGAGGCGTCTACCAGCAGGATAGCGCCGTCAGCCATCGAGAGAGCCCGTTCTACTTCGCCGCCGAAGTCGGCGTGGCCCGGGGTGTCGATGATATTGATTTTGGTACCCTTCCAGCCGATGGCACAGTTTTTCGCTGAGATGGTAATACCCCGTTCCCGCTCGAGGTCCATGCTGTCCATTATCCGCTCGTCCACTACCTGACCTTCACGAAAGACTCCGCTCTGGCGGAACATCGTGTCCACCAGGGTTGTTTTGCCATGGTCTACGTGGGCTATTATGGCTATGTTACGTATTTTTTCATTTCGTGGCTTGTTATGCACTATACTATTTCCTTGAATAAAGATTTATAGGGATGTAAAAGAATTTTCTACTATTTTTCCTGAAAGTTTCCTGATGGAGTAAAATTTATAAGAAGCACAATTTTTGAGGAGCCTAAATTTCGAGAAAACTGTAAAATTTTAGGCTAATTATAACCTAATCAATCGATGTATACAAGCGGGGCTGCTGCAGACAGATATCTCGGCAATTTGAAAATTTTAAAATTTTTCAAATTGCGAATACTTACATTTTGTTTAAGATAAGTAGTTTATCTTAAAGATATTGTGGGTATTCTCATTTTGGAAGTTTTAAAACTTCCAAAATGAGAATTCCTGTGCTGCAGAACCAGCAACACTCAGGGGTTGGCTGACCCGGTGGATCGAAGGAGTACTTTTTTATCGTGCTTGTACAGAAAAAGACCGGGCCACAGCATAAAAAAGGCAAATAGTTTTTTGTTAGCCTGTTTGTAGATGTCGTCTGGGATTACACCGGCATGCATGGAGTAGCGCACATAATTTGCAGAAGCCCTAATACGGTAAGATAGGGGCACCCGCTGGTTGGTAAGCTCGTTGAAAAACAGGGAGGCTGCACGGGGACTGCTCGTCCATTTACGTAGGCGCTCAGTTTTGGACAGCACTGCTTGTGCCGAATCGGCTTTAGTTGTAGAGCCG
The DNA here is from genome assembly GCA_034520965.1 of Spirochaetia bacterium. Lineage (GTDB taxonomy): Bacteria > Spirochaetota > Spirochaetia > DSM-16054 > Sediminispirochaetaceae > DSBN01. Next base: position 304,460 of record JAXHMY010000002.1, read on the forward strand.
GCTTCTTCTTGGCCAACCGGTTGAACAATCAGCAGCGGCTCATTGATATAACGAGTCAACCTATCGCGGCCGATACGGTTAAGCACCAGCTCGTCGGGAACAAATTTTTCCCCCTTGAACACGGGATACGGATTGTCCTGAAACACCGCGGTATGCAGCATTCCCCATTTGCGCCCGGTAATCCCATAGTGGGTACCCACCTCGATACTATTGGAATCGAATGGGCTGGAGGGAAAACGGTTGCCATCGATTTTGCCGTCCGGTAAGGCCGACAGACCGACTATCGAGGCAAAATAGGGGCGCTCTTGAGCCGGAAGACTGTACCAGTGTTCTAATAAACGTTCAAAGGCCTCCGGCACAGGCACCGAGTCTGTATCGAGCACCACAAAAAACTTACCCTGCGCTGATTTAAGAGCCCGGTTAATCGCAGTATGACGGCCCCCTCGCTTTTGTGTCAGGAGCTTCACTGGAAATGGAGCTTCTGTCTTTTTACTATTTTTTGACTTTGAAGAGTCCTGTTTGGTGTCTTGCTCCGTATCCCGGTTTCGGTCCGGGGTCAGGGCTGGGTCTTCTCCGGCAATTGCCTGCACTTGGGCTGCAGTATCATCGCTCGAGCCGTCATCGACTACTATCCATTCAAAACGCTGTTCTGTCTGCTGCAGCAGGCTATTATAAAGCTTGGGAATCCGGTCGGCAGCGTTATGGGCCGGCGTGCAGACGCTCAGCTTAAATGGAGGGGGTTTCATATACGCCACCAATCTTCTTATTCAACATGTGTACATCTGTATCATATTTTAAACTCCTTTTCCAGGGTTTATTAAGTCCTTTCCGAGACCTTGCATTTTAGAATGTGGGGTATAAAATTTATGTATGTAAGCTTTTTCTAAGGAGAGATACTATGCAGCATGTACATTGGGGAATTATTGGTTGTGGTGATGTAACGGAAAAAAAGAGCGGACCGGGATTTGCAAAGGCAAACGGCTCCGACTTGGTCGCAGTAATGCGCAGAGATGCAGCAAAGGCTAAGGATTATGCTGCACGGCACAATGTCCCCAGATGGTACTCCCAAGCAGAGGATTTGCTGCAGGATGCGGATGTGAATGCAGTCTACATAGCTACGCCTCCTGCATATCATCTACCCTACACTATTATGGCAGCCGAAGCGGGGAAGCCTGTATATGTTGAAAAACCAATGGCAATTAATATGAAAGAATGTGAAAAAATGCTTGAGGTGTGCCATAAAAATGGGATTCCTCTCTATGTGGCCTATTACCGTCGAGCACTCCCCCGTTTTTTGAAAGTTAAACAACTGATTGACTCCGGCGCCCTCGGTGAAGCTCACTCATTTGATATTACTCTGCACAAACCGCCTTCTGAGGCTGACCAAGGACCACACTCTCTATGGCGAGTCGATCCTGCAATCGCCGGAGGGGGATATTTTATCGACTTGGCTACCCATACGCTCGATCTTATCGATTACCTTTTCGGACCAATTACCGAAGTACATGGGTTAGCAGTCAATCGAGCAGGACTCTATGCAGCAGAGGATAACGTGACCGCTGTATTCAAAACTAAATCCCATATTGTGGGGAGCGGCATCTGGTCATTCAGCACACTCAACGAAGAGGATGAAGTGAGAATTAACGGAACCCTAGGGAGCCTTAGTTTCGCCTCTTTCCAGGATAAGCCGGTTGTACTGAACACAGATACGCAGCGGGAAGAGTTTTCAATTGAACATCCGCCCCATGTACAGCAACCTCTGATTCAAACGGTAGTCGATGAACTGTTAGGGCTTGGAACCTGCCCCAGCACGGGTCAATCGGCACTGCGCACAACCAGAGTTACCGATGAAATATTAAAGGGATACTACCAGACCCTATATTGAAGTTAATGGTTCAAACCATGGGGGATGCGAATTTTCACACGCCCCGTGCGAGTAAGGGCGATTACATCCACACATATTTGGGCCAGTACATCCCGTCGAACTTATCCAGGGTTCCAGTCATCCGTGCCCATACCATCAGCTGTGACCAGTTGAGCTTTACATGGGTGTAGAACTTGCGTATGGTAAAGATGCCCCGCAGCCCTCTTGCGATTTTACCCGGGGGAACACCGGCCACCTCGGCATGGGAGAAGTTCTGAAGAATGGGCTCTCCAATGCGAAAGGGCTTAAAATAATTCTGATACAGCTGGTAGACGGCCATGCGCTCAAGACAGTTATTCACATTCTGGGAGAAGCGGACCGTCTCACGCACATGATTTGCATTATCCTTTCTAAATTGTCTGTCCAGATAATTAACAGAAAAAAGTGGATTGAGCACGGTGCGTTCGAGCTGTGAAGAGATTCTCACATGCTCAAACCTCCCCTCACTTTTTAGGCTCTGCAGCACATCCGAGCCCATGACCAATCTTTGATACTCGAGCTTCTCATCGCTGTAGAGGCAGGTAAACCGCCGCTTCTGCGCGTATTGTTCGACCAGATCGACAATCTGCAGGAAAGACTGACTGATGGATATCCTCTTGCGGATGTAGTGCCTCTCCCGCTGGTCACGCTCGTCCTTCTGCAGCTCGGTCATCTTTCCCTTGCGCCGCAAATGGGCATAGTCGAAGGTGATAAAGAACTGTGAACGCTTGCCGGCCAGGATGTGAATGTTATTCGGCTGGTACTGATCGCTGACAAAGCTCTCGAACCCGTCGGTGACCAGGTCCTCGCAGGGAACATAGTCCTGCAGGACATCCGCCTGCAGAGCAATGGCCTGACGGGCGAGACGGCCCAGACGGTTGATGATCGCCTGGTGGCTGACCTCCATTATGCGGGCGGTCTTACGCACTCCCCCGCAGTTGGTCATATGATCGAAAATCACCTGACAAGTCGAGCTTTCGTTTAACATAATAATCGAGGCGGAAGGTTTGCTCACTGAAACCTCCTCCGCAGCTGAGGCATCTGAAGCGAGTGACCGTCCCATGGGCCAGGGTCTCGTAGCTGCCATTGATGTGGTACCAGCGCCCATGGTCTGGGGGCTTTGTGTGATATTCACATTCGGGATGGGGACAAAATGGGGGGATAAGCATTGGCAGGCCTCCTCTAAAAAAAAGTGCGGGTACACTTGAATAGAGGGGTAAGTCGCTCTCCTGCTTCAATACCCCATGGTTTGAACCATTAATTACATTTTAAGGGGATTGTACGATTGCTCGATTGAACTCATCTGCTACAATCTGCGCTCCAGCAGAATTAAGGTGAACTCCATCCATCGTAAAGTGCAGACCCCTCTCTTCAGCTCGCTGATCGGCTTTTGAAGCACTGCGGTAGGTTAAGAAATCCGCTGCCACTTGGAAAGGGTCTATCGGCAGATAAGTTGAGATTTGAGTAGTTTGCTGATGATCCTTAGCTAATATCTCAATGAATGGCCGCCGAATATCAAGAAATGCAGCTCGCTCATACACACTGGCTAACTTGGAAATTAATTGCGCCTGAAGTTCCAAACGGCGATTCCAAGGGTTCTCCAAATCTTCCCCTATAAACAAAGGCGCCACCGCCCAAATATGGCGGCACCGAGGATTGAACAGATCCAGAAGTCGGCGGTAATAATCAGAAAACTCAGTCTCGGTGTGTGCCCAGGGTTGGCGAACTACAGTTTTCATTGGAGGATAGAAGCGAGCCAACTGCGGCAGAACATCATTGACCCCCATCCAAACAAAGACTACATCCGCCTTGAACTTCTCCGGCCTACTCTGCTGAAGCTGCTCAGCCCGCTCGTACAGGCTTCGTACCGTATCTCCCCCTTTACCATAATTTTCAACAGTGTGGTTCTGCTGTACAGCTCGTATTATATCGATATAGGCCGCACCAGGAACACCTTCGGTGAGGCTATTTCCCCAGAATGCAATTTTTGCCAACAGAAGAGCTCCTTAAGCTTATAAGACTATCGACCAATCTTAATCCCATCCACATAGGTAATCAACCAAACTGTCCCGAAGCTTATTGATTTTGTCGGCGCTTACCGCTGTGGACATAATTAACATAGAGGCCTCTTTCAGCTATATGCATATTTTGGAAGGTACTCTCTTCCTTTTTTGAGGGGAGTACGATACAAGCGAAACCATAAGCCCTTCTCCCCGGGAGTAAGGTCCAGAAACGTGACAAAGGGTCTCCACACGAAGCGGCTCTCGAGCATCGGCGCGACGAGCCGGCCGTTCACACCGGCCAGATTCCAGTGCCACTTCCCGGCCTTGGGGTGGTTCTCCCGGTAGGGCTTTATGCAATTATGGTGGAGCCGATACACGCACAACCGCTCCAGAAGAGCGCTTGCATTTCTCGCGGTATTCACTGTATAGCGCACATAATTGACAATATCCTTACGGAATTGCCTGTCCATATAGTTAACTGCAAACAAATTATTTACCCGCCCCGGCTGTTTAGTCCCCTTTGCCGCATCATGAATAATACTCCCCTGCCGCAGCAACTGAGCGAAGGCTTTGTGCCGGCGAAAAGCCCGCGGGTAGGCGTGGTGGTCATCGGTATACACCTTGAGAACTGTTTTGTGGCGCCCTGCAAACAGATACAAAATCTCCTCGGCAAGCCTGGCCATCGACTTTTCTATCCCCTTCGGATCAGGGCGGCACACACGATCGAGAAATCGCCGAAACAGTTTTTGGGAGGGGCTCATACGCCCCTTTCGGCGCAGGGTGGTAAAGTCCATGGCGTAGAAGTACTGGGTCTGCTTGCCGATGAGAATATTCAGGTGGTGGGGAAAATACCTGCTGTGCAGGTAGCCCTCAAAGCCGTCGGCCACCAGGTCCTCCTTAAGGTGCATATGCTGCCGGCTCAACGCATGAAGGCCCAGAGCCCAGTGGGCCATACGAAAGAGCCGGTTTTCGGCCGAGCCGCGGGAGATTTCCAGATTCCGGATAAATCTCGAATTCCGGCAGTGGACCTAAGCTGACGAAAGATCTGCTCGTAGGAAATAACTCTTTTCGCATAATAGTTTAAGCTGAAGGTCTGATCGCTGAAGGTGCGCTTACAGGCCAAACATTGATAGCGCTGGACCGGCCCGAAAGCATCAGCCCAGTGGTGTCCATAGCGCCTATACCAATGATAGTGCTTACCTTCAAAGTGCTGTGAGCACTCTTATAAGGACAAAATGGCGGTGTGTTCATTCTCTTTCTCCTCCTCTTTGGTGGTTCTACCTATACAGAGGGGCAAAAAAGAGGCTCTGCTTCAACTCAAGTGTGAAAAAATTTTCAATAAGCTTCGGGACAGTTCAAATTGACAACAATGGCAGAAAGTATTATCAGTACATTATGATAACTTTAATCGCGCGCTTTATCGCAGCGCTGAATGCAAACAGCCGTCCCGGAGAGATTGCCGCAGGTTTTGCGTGCGGTATTCTATTGGCACTTATCCCATTCGGAAATCTATTATGGTTTCTTCTTTTTGCAGTATTCTTTTTACTGAAGCTACATGCAGGTACTCTACTGTTTACCGCTGTACTGTTCAAACTGTTTATTGGTGTGATGGATCCGCTCGTTGATTCGTTTGGCATCAGCATCCTGACCCAGCCATCTTTGAACCCCTACTTCACCTCAGCTATGAATACTCCCGTTCTCCCACTTATGGAATTTAACAACTCTTTAGTGATTGGAGGATTGGCAATAGGACTGTTATTGTGGCTCCCACTTTTTTATGGGGGGCGAGTGGCAGTAAAAAGCTATCGCAAAGGTATTCGTGATAAACTGGCTTCAAGCAAAATAGTAAAAACCTTTGAAAAAGTTCCCTGGATAAGAAAACTAACAACGGCGATACGAAAAAGCACAGCCATATATCAAGGGTGGAGTTCATGAACAGCAAAAAGCGCATACCTAAGCTATTTAGAAAGCCGATTCCACCCAAAAAGTTTAACCATCACATAGCTCGACGTATTCATGTACCGAGGGAACTCGATTTTCTCAATTCAAAGCTCACTCAAGATGGTCAGGGTAACGATCTACTCGATACCTAGCAGAAGCTGCGAAAAGACGATTCAAAACGGCTTACACACCTAAAGCAAAGCCATTAAAAAGAATAAGGGCTTGATAGTTGGATGGAAAGCGGCCATTTTAGTTGTTATTTTGGCCGGAACCCTCGGGTTCAACTATTTTCTTAAAAACAGGCTAATTAAAACGGGCGTAAAAAGCTATTTACAAGGAATATTTCTGGCTCAGGTGGAGCTTGAATCGCCTGATTTATCGCTACTGGCGGGAACACTTTCCTTCGAACACCTTAGTATTGCCGATGCTGACCAACCGATGCAGAATCTTATTGAAATCGGCCGGAGTACTTTATCAATCGATGTAGGTCGCCTACTATCAAAAAAAATAATCATCAACGAAGCTTCTTCTCGGGAGATACAGTTTAAGACTCCGCGCAGCACCTCAGGTGCATTACCAGCTTCGGAGCGAGAGGATACAGAAGACGGGCAATCAGACACTGCCGACGGAGAAAGCCTCTCTGGTACAGCTGCCGGTGCCATAGAGCAAGCGGGAGCTCTCGGGATAGAGATAGGCCGCGACAGCGCTGAAAGTCTTATCCGGTCATACCAAGACTCGCTGCAGAGTCCTGACTTGATTGACGAGGTCAATGCCCGCTATCGGGATAGCCGTCAGAAGTGGGGAGGAACGGGTCGAAACTGTGCAGCGACAAATTGATTCTGTTGAAAACCGGACAGAGCAAGTGCTTGCAACCGATATATCTTCTATTGACAGTATCGAAAAAGCCAAGGATCACCTCTCGAATCTGAAAAGCCTGAAGGGTACAGCAGAGTCTGCCGGCAAGACGGCTGAAACAGCATATAGCGCCTTCCAGGAAGATACCCGCTTCCTCGGAGAAAGCCGAAGTTCGATTGAAGAGGCAATTAAGAAGGATATAGAATTTTTGGAATCAGCAGTCGGAAACTTTGCTACGGATACCCTGCAGGTGGTAGCCGACACGGCAAAGCCCATTTTGCGTACAAAGTTCGACACACTCTTTGAATATAGCGAACGTATAGGACGAACATTTTCACAAATAAAATCAACCTCGACCCAAAAGCAAAGTAAATTTGCCGATAGAGGTCGCAGCGGCACAACTGTCCGATTTCCAATGAAAGACTACCCGGCTTTTCTGTTGAAAAACTTTGAACTCTCAAGCGGCACTGCAGCCACCGGAGATGTACAGACATTGAAGATTCACGACCTTACTGGAGACCAGGACACGTGGGGAAGACCAACCTCTGTTGAGCTTAGCTCAGATACAATAGGGGGCGGCATGAATACACAACTTACCATCGATGCCCGAAAGCAAGTTGAATCATTACTGACTGGAGATATAACTTTGCATAGGGTTCCGGTTTCTCTTTCAGAGGGATTAAGTTCTTTGTCGATCAACTCACTTGCAGCTGACAGTCGCAACCAAATAGAACTTTCTATGCAGCCGGATCTCTCGGGCCGGGGAAAAGCATTTATCGAACTAAGTAAACTTGAGTTTACCTTTAGCAAAGATGCACATGTAATAGGTGAGGCTCTTCGGAATATTCTTAGCGGGATAGAAACAACTGCGCTCGAGGTCGAGTTTGAATTTTCCGAGGGACAGATCAGCAGCCTGCAGGTTGCATCAGAGCTCGATCAGGTATTGTCCCAGAGGGTCGCAAATTACGCGGAAGAACAGGCCCGAGTAGCAGCGGCAAAAATGGAAGCGGCCATGTATGACTATCTCGAAGAGGAACTTGCAACTAACTCCATGCTTAGTGAGGAACTTAGCCAGAAAGGCCGCCGTCTTTTAGAGGAAATTAAAACGGCTGAAAACTTAGACCAGCTAATCGAAGCCGAGCAGGAACAGAGAAACGACTCGCTCAGTAACAGAATTGAACAGAATCTGAGAGATGAAGTTGACAAGCAAGCCGATACATTGAAAGATGGGTCCGGAGAAGCAGTCAAAGAACTTGGGGGAAACCTGAATATTCCCGGCTTTTAAATGCTGCACGCTTACACATTGAACCAAAACATTGAACCAAAACATTGAACCAAAACATTGAAATAAAACATTGAACTAAAAAGGATTGGACATGGACTGGCAACAACTCATGCAACTTATTACTCCTGCGGTGGAGTCGAGCTTATCAGGTCTCCCGTTTTATACAGCACTTTTGGCAATCGGTTTAGGAATAGGGGTTCTCACCGGTTTTTTTGGGGTGGGAGGCGGATTCTTAGTAGTTCCGATTCTAAATGTGCTGTTGGGTATAAACTATGAAATTGCCGTTGGCAGCAGTTTAAGTTTTATTATCGGAACCAGCTTTGCAGGCCTAGTTAAGCAGCGCAAGTTGGGGAATGTGCACTTTCGAGTCGCCGGGTACATTATTATAGGCAGCGTTTTAGGGGCGGTTCTGGGCGATTCTCTGCAGATGTTTCTTCTATACGGATTGGCCGGTGGAAACACTGAAATGTTTACAGTTTTCATGCATTCCATCTTCATTGTAGTACTCATTGGAACTATTTTTGCCATGCGCACACCGGGAGAGTCAGAAACCGCGCAACTCCCCCTTTTAGCCAGGCTTGGCCCCGGCCCTAAATTTCAAATTGAAGAGTGGGGCTCACATGGTTTCAGTGTGCCCGGTTCTTTCATAGTCGGACTTTTAATTGGGATCTTTACCGGTTTACTAGGGCATCGGCGGGGGTGTGATGCTGGTACCGGTTCTATTAGGTCTGACATGGGCTCTCCCATCAAAAGGCCGCCGGTACAAGTTTAGCCATTATCTTTGCAACTTCCGTGGTTGCCGTGATAAAAAAGAGTTTCTCAGATGTACCAAAGATTAGTCTGCCCTTAACCATAATTCTGCTCGTTGCCAGCCTGGTGGGTGTTCAGGTTGGAATATTTCTAGTTCGACGTATCTCAGGGGCCGGTTTTCGCCGCTATTTTATCTACGTACTGATAGCCGCCATAACTATGATTGCCTTCGATTTAGTCGGCACGCTTTTATAGCGGATCAAACTAGAAGTAAGCGGGTCAGCGTGGTGATTTTCTGAAAAATAAATATAATTTTTTTCTATACTCTTTCAAAAGCTGTTTTTGGTAATTATACTAGTAATAGGATTAATTTACTAATTTGGACATAACGGGATAGAAAATGTATATACAAACCTCTACACAAGAGAAACTTACCCTTGGAATCGGCAATTACCAGTGTAACTGGGGCATCCATATTGCCGGACTTTACGAAACTGAAGCTGAGCGAGAGGAAATTGTTATGGGGTACCTTCATCAAGGCGACATTGACGGTGACCTGCAACTGTATTCTCCGGTTGAACACAGTGTCGAAGATTTTCAGCACAGCTACTCCAAAGCCTATCCACAGTGCAGCGCACATCTCTACAATGAGCAGCATTTCCAGGTAAGCAGTGCAGAAAAGCTGTATTATCCGGACGGGACATTTTCTCCGTGGAAAATGGACGAGAATTTAGACGCATTCTACCGGAAAAGCCAAAAAGCCGGTCGCAGAAATGTGCGAGCCACTGCAGACATGGTATGGGCTCTCAAGGCTATCCCAGGAACTGAGCACCTAATGGCTTACGAATCAAAACTTAATTATTTTATTCCCGGAAAGCCGTGGATTAGCCTCTGCCTCTACAATATCACTAATTTCGATGGGGCAACTATCATGAATGTGCTGCGCACTCATCCTTATACATTAAATGGCGGTGTTCTTACAGAAAACCCCTACTATCAGGATCCCGATATTTGGCTTGCAGATAACGCGCCTCAGTTCTTAAATCACTAACAAATATGCACGACACACACATAGAACATGAGCTATTTTTACTTATGCTTCACTTATCACAACGTAAAAGTGTTTTTGAAATAAAAAGAACCTTCATTGAAGCACTGCAATCCTTATGGCCGACATTTCAATTTTGGGAAACCTCAGAAAATGAACAGCCTTTTAAGGACGAAGCAGACATGACCGTCGCCACAATTGAAATTGCTACTACCCAGCACTTCTTCGGGAGGCTCAGCTACAAAGATGAGACTTCTGAGATTAGTTCTGAAGATCATTCGCTGATTAGAAACGCAGCCCACATGACCGCAATTATCATGGCTAATCTGTATCAAAACCAACAACGGCAGCACGAAATTCAAGCTCAGGAACGGCTGCGTTACGAGAGCTATTTCAACAATGCCTTCGATAAAGTTCGTCTGTATGCCCTGACGTATGACACCGAGGGAACGATTCTGTTTTGCAACCAGTATTTTATAGAAAAGACCGGCTGGAGTCATGCAGAAATCATAGGAAAAAACTGGTTCGAATTAGGCGCATTGGAACATCAGAAAAAACACATCGATGCTGCGACTTTCAAAACCGCAATTCAAGATCACACCCTGCCCCCACACCATGAAAATCTGATCTACACTAAATCAGGCGAAAAGAGATATGTACTCTGGAACAATGTCCTACTGTATGATGATCAGCAGCGGGTGCATTCTATTACCACCATCGGTGCGGACCTGACCGATCAGAAAATGGCCGAAAAACAACTCAGAGAAGAGCTGAATGAAAAGACAACCCTTATTAAAGAGATCCATCACCGGGTAAAGAACAATCTAAATGTGGTTACCAGCCTGCTGAATCTGCAGAAAAATGAAATCATCGATATAGAATCAGCTAAGGCTGCTTTTGAGGAGAGTCAAAAACGGATAATTACCATGGCCCTTGTCCATGAAGACCTCTACCAATCAGCGAAACTTTCCGAGATAGATATGTCCTCGTATGTCCACAGTCTCGTCTCAAGACAGCGCGAACTATTCTCTGCTCAAGGCAATATACGCTTCAAGCTTGATATTCAAAGTGTTTCTTTGGACATAACCAAGGCAGTACCCATAGGCCTAATTATTAACGAGCTGTTGTCAAATGCCTGCAGCCACGCTTTTACCAAAAAGCAGGAAGCGGTCATTTCCATCAGTCTCGGGCAGAAGGATACCGGGAGGTGTACATTGAAGTTTCATGACAACGGATGTGGACTCCCGGATAACTTCGATATCAATAAACAGAATTCACTCGGATTGAATCTGGTCAATATCCTCACACAACAGATTGACGGCAGCTTACGCTGCTTCAATAACGAGGGTGCAACTTTTTATATAGAGTTTCCCAATTCGGAGGAATCCCCACATGCCGGTGATTAGTTTACATGAGCCCTGCCGTCTATCTCTATATTCTGGGCTTTCTGGTGCAGCAGGCTAATTGCCTGATACCACATGTACGCGGATGCCCGCCCCACCTCGGTGATGGAGTAGGGAAAGTCAAGACTCGGGTGTGGATAATCCAAACAGCAAGAAAAAGAACAGCGGTATAGACAAGTGTTAAAACTTTTCTTGATTCAGGCATCAAGATAGTATTAAACTTTAAATAAAGAAGCTCGCAAAAACAATCGAGGTTACTGCCGATTCTTGACCATGGAGGAATATGTATGGTGCCCGATTATATACAAAGACTCTCCGATACCCTGTGGGAGATATCACCGGACTTCAAACAGGGGATGCAGGAAAATAAAGAAGGAAAATTTTGATTTTTTAACATTACATTACTATAATTATAATGTATGATAAAGAAATCAAGCATAAACAGCCAGAGATCTTCGGTGCCTTTTTCTCTCTTGGAACTCGATACCACAGCTTTTCACGCAGTAGTGGTCAGAATGGAAACCCCTCCCAATGGGAAGACTTCAAACGCCTTGGGCGTGGGCTGATGCATTCGAAGGACAGCTCACCCCTGCAGAGCTTTCTGTGGCGGGGGCGGCGGTATCCGGCCTGAGCGATCGTGAGATTGCCAAGCAGCGGGGCTCTGCAGCACGGACAGTAGCCGTTCAGCTCCGTTCGATCTATGGGAAACTGGGTATCTCCTCGAGAACCGAATTGGCAGCCGTGTTTGACGGAGGGCTTTGCCCTTGAGCAATCTCGTACTAACACCTCGCTTTCACGAGCTGCTGGAACACACCTACCGTCTTGATGTAGAGCCGCAGCAGTGGCAGCGACGCCTTACGGAAGAAATCCGAAACCGTTTTCCCTTCGGTCCGGGGGTCCTCTCCTACGAGTTCGATATTCGCCGTCCGGAGAAGAGGGTCTTCCTTGGTCGGGTTATGGGAGTGGGCGATATAGAGGGCTTCACTGAACAGACCGCGCAGGTGCACGACTCCCTCGACTCGGATCTCTACCGACAGCTGTTGGAGGGGCTCGGAACCCATGCAGCCACCATCCGGGAGGCCCTGGAGAAGCTCGATGTCGATATGTCCGTGTTAACCCCCGTAGAGCAGTCTATCGAACCCCTAGGGTTCCAAGATATATGGGGAGTGTGCTCCATGAATCCTGATGCCGTCGGTATCGTGTTTGCCGTGCCCCTCCTCGAGAGGGAAGCAGTAAGGGACGTAGATCGCCGGGCATGGACGAAGGTGGGGGTGCACATAGCCGCCGCGCATCGTCTGCAGCGGCGACTCCGCCGGAACCCCGGTTTTGAGGACGCGGAGGGAATCTTCCGGGCCGACGGCAGAGAGGTGCAGCTCGGGGGTCCTGCGATAGACGAACGCGATGCCCTTAGCCGCTTCATCCGTACAGTAGACAGGGCCAGAGCGCACGACTACCGCAGCGGGGAAGATTCAACCCTCGATGTATGGGAGGGGCTGCTGCGGGGTCGCTGGAGCCTTGTCGACCATATAGACAGCGACGGTGCACACTACCTGCTGGCGATACGTAACGATCCCGATGCCGAGGCGCCGCATACCCTTTCCCGTCGAGAGGCTCAGGTGGCAAGCTACGCCGCCCAGGGCCATATGAATAAAGAGATAGCCTACGAACTCGGCCTGGCCGCCTCTACGGTGGCGAGCCATCTGTCGAAAGCCCTCATAAAGCTCAAACTTGGTTCGCGAACCGAGTTGGTGTGGCTTTACGGGCGCCTGCAGGGCGGGATCAAGACACAGGGCGAACAGTAGGACTGCCCGGCCTACCCCCTTCCATTCACCTATCTTTACAGCCGTTCCTCTTAACTCCCGACCCTACCCTGGACAAATTGACTATGTGTAAACCGCCGGGAAGGCAGTATTCTTGAGTTAGTTTTAATAATGAGAGGTTTGTATGAACCGAATGAGTAAGATGTTTTTTGTACTGGCGCTAACCGGCCTGGCACTTTTTATGATTGGCTGCGAGAACCCGATATCGAGCGACGAGAACGGGGGTGACGAAAGCGGCACTTCGAAGGACGCCCGGTCTTTTGACCTGGTTCTCGAGTCGAATCCTAACACAAAACTGGGTACGGTAGCGACTGAGAGGATTACCGCAGAGGATGACGCGTACATAGATGACGGCTTCTTTATCGTAGTGAGCATAGACGATGGTGTCTCCTATCCAGAGCCGTATGACATTTTCATGGAAGAGGGTACGGGAGTGTGCGGTACCTGGGATGTATATGAAGATGAACAAGGAGAGATGCCCTGCGACTATGATGTTTTCTTAGAGGACACTTCGGCGTTAGATGTAACGAGCGAAGACGGGAATGGTGAGAAGGCCGTTTTGCAAGCTCAGTAATACCTTGCTCCCAAAGCTAAAGCCTCAGCTTCATATTCGCCGCATTTAGGGGTATAACAGAGGAGGGGAATCAAGGTCACGTCGGTGGAAATAAAGGATGTAGAAATCCCCTCTGAAATGCAGCATGCTACCGCCCGCCAGACCGGTGCTTAATTTACATGAGCCCTGCCGTCTATCTCTATATTCTGGGCTTTCTGGTGCAGCAGACTAATTGCCTGATACCACATGTACGCGGATGCCCGCAGATTAAGAAAATCCAAACGGTAGAGGGAGTTCTTGTGATAAAACTCCAGCTTTTCTTTATTTTGTACGTTCTCCCCGAAGATCTCTTCAATCGGAAAATACTTAGTTTTGCCGACGGTGGTATGGAACTCTATGCCACTGGGATAAAAATAGGCTCGGCCGGTGTTCAAACGCTTAAGCGGCTCTGACCGATAACCTCGCCACAAAATAGCCGGCCCCTCTTCAAACAGGGGGGTGGTAGTGTTCATATCCCGGCTTAGATACTCAATAAAATACTTAATTTGCCAATCATTCCATTCTGAAATAGAGGTATAGACCAGAGGACCGTTGACAGGTTGTAATATACCATATTCATCATAGCGAAAGCTGTAGCCGCATTCACGGCATTCGGCTGTATCACCTTGAGAATAGAACGAGGCAATTGCTTTACAGTGCGGGCAGACAAACAACACACGTTCGATATACTCCGCCGGGTGCTTTCCAAAAAAACGTATGCGCTGAGTTCGATTCCACTCTAGTTCGTTATGTTCAATGCGCTCTTCCAAGATTCGCCTGCACGTCTCACCATCAATCTCCCTCAACTCCTCCGATGTAAAAACTGTCTTGTACTCAAGGAATACTTTTCCGCGACGGAGGCCGCGGGCCCATCGAGGTTTAGACAGGTACCCGCCTCTAACGACAACACCGATCACCGGCAACTTTAATTTATGAATCAGCCTTGAAACAGTGGGCACATGGCGAAGGGAACGCCCATCCCAGGTACTGTTCCCTTCTGGAAAAACTCCTATTACACCACCGCGCTTCACAATCCGAATTATCTGTGCCACTGTTGTGGTATCGGTTATGAACTTGCTTGTGGGTATTGAGCCTAATAATTTCATAAGAATTTGAAAGATTCTGGTGCGAAACACACTGTCGGAGGCGATAAACTGAATATCCTGATGCAGAAAAGAGCCCAGAAAAAAAGGGTCCCAGTAGTTCACATGATTGCCCACTACGATGTAAGGGGGTTTGATATCCTTCAGCCCAACTTTATCTTCAATTTCCAGGTTATACCGGTGCTTTAAAATGATATGGATGATAGGACGGATAACCTTCACAAACAATGGGTTTGGTGTAATAGTCCGTTTTGCAGTTCTCTTTTTAAGGGTGGCATTCTGGGTGTTAGATTTTTGCATTAGCCGGCCTTTGTGTTCTCGAGTTTGTTTGTATTCTTGTGATGAGGATACCAGATGTGATTGGCCTTATGAACAGCCCGCCTTTTTGAAATAAGTAAGAAAGCGACAGCGACAAACAACAGATAAGCAGCGCTGACTGCAACTGCAATCCAAAACAGTTGAGGGTTATTATTTGTTACGCTATACGCCGGCAGATTGATACTGAGTATAAACGGTATTGCCAGGAGAAAAGTAATTCCTGTAGAAAACATATAATCCGAGGCGGCGGGAGTCTCAAAGTTCGGGTCTACAACCCGCAGAAGGGCCAGTCCTGTCGGCAGAGTTCCGGTTGACACGCCGTATACCAACAGCATTCGGTAAAACTGATGATCCGTATAAATCCGAGAACAGAACCACGGGACAATTAACAGGGCTAAAGATCCTGCTATAGTACTGAGTATGAGTATCTGAATAAGATATTGCCCAACTATTACCAGGGATATTCCTCCGACTGCAGCGGCCACCATTACATCGACTGATAATCCTGAAAACCTGCTAAGGGTGTGATTGTCAAAGGTATAATCTATATCGAGCTTGCTTGCCGCAAAGCGAACCAGCATGGCTACAACGGCGGAGAAGACAAAGTTGATGCCCCACAAGTTCACTGCTAATTCGTATCCCAAAGGACCGATCAAGCCGAGCAGAGCGGTGAGTCCTTTTAGCAGCAAATAACTAAGAAGGTCAGGTGAAGAATATCAGTCCCAAATGAAAGGTCATCGAGTCGATTGCTTCGGTTTCGGTGCTGAGCCGGCTTCCCACAGGCTTCTCTTCATGCTTCTGGTATAAGCCTGTCCGCACCCCCCGGCTGCGAAGAATTTCAATTTGATCACGCTTCACCCAGCCGCGCCGAATGCCGTAGTTTATCAGAAATACGCCCCCAAAACAGGCCCATAAAAAACCTACCGCCGCAAAGGTAAGGCCAACCGTTCCGGCACCGGCAAAGCCCATGGGTTCCCAACCGTTCCCAATTGCAAAGGCCTGCCCCGGCCCCAGAACGAAACCGAGGGGCAACAGAAAGCCAAAGGAAGGAAAGAGGTTGGGAAATAGGGTCGACATAAACAAAAAGGTTATCAGCAGACCCAGCAGCGCCTGCAGAGCGTATTGGGAAAGAACCGCTACCGAGGTGGCAAAAATTGCAGGATTGCCCTGTGCTTCTCTTGGGGGTGGCTTTCGCAGAGTCATGGCAATAAACGAAACATTCAACAAATGGTAGACCATCTCACCAAAGCGAACCGTTGTCAACTGCAGTGTGGAAAACACAAAGTTGTACATGATCAGCAGAATAAAACCTGCTGTCAGGGCGTTGGGAATTAAATATTTTTGGAAAAAAGGTACCCTAGACCGAATGAAGGTCGACAGCAACAATGCTATGGAGATAATACCAAAATCAAGAATCAAGCCCCAAGAAAAGTCCATACGCACCTCCACTCGGAAGTACTGTAATACATCTTATCGGATAATGCAACCTGCTTCTATCATCGGCCTCCTTTAGCTGAACAGCCTCTTTCTCTTCTCCTAGGGCCTCCATATCGAGCAAAATAATTACCTGGGAATCTATCTTCCCGAGGCCCGACACATACATTTTTTTGGCCTCCCTGTTCTGGGAAAATGTCAAACTCGAAATATATAGTATAGTGGTTCTGTTCAACTCATAAGAAAATACTTTGACTGAACATGAGAACAAGTTGTATGTTAAAGATAGGAGGATGATATGGCTGGTCATGAAATTGAATCTTATTCCTTTGGAAAAATGAAGGTCGACGGCCGGGAATATACACAGGACCTCATTTTGTACCCAGAAACGATTGAATCTTCATGGTACCGAAAGGAAGGCCATACTCTATCGATTGACGACATCCCCCGAATTATTGAGCAGAAACCGGATGTGCTGGTGGTCGGCACCGGTACCTCGGAAATGCTGCATATACCGGAGGCCACTACTCAAAAACTATTAGAACTCGGCATAGAAATTGTAGCCGCGCCTACCGTCCGAGCAATAAAATATTACAATCGATTAAAAACTAAAAAGCACACCATTGGGGCCTTTCACCTTACCTGTTGATTTTCCCCATTGCATTGAACTGCTGTTCGACATGCTTCACAATTAAACTCCGAATAGTTCGTTCTGAATTGGGTTGCTTACGTGTGCGTAAATCCGATAAAGACAGGGGGTCTCCCACTTGCAGGCTCACCTGACACGAGCGCGGTTGCCTGCGTTGTCCAATTGTACCTCCCTGCATTCGGTTTGCCCCATCCAACAAGTTCAACAGATATTCAATATGGCGGTTCGTATCCTGACTGTTCAGAGCATACTCGGGGTGCAAATAAGCCAATAGATCAACCACTTCCAAATGGCGGGCATACAATTCGGATTCAACGGCGAGATACTCATTCAAAGAGGCATCCAGAGGTGACTCTTGTGAATCAGCCGCCTCCCCCTGCACAAAAATTCGGTTCCAACCTGCCAGCCGCACAATGTATATCCGTGGAGTAAAACCCTTCGGGTGGTGCTGAATGCCGTAATGCCGTTCCTGCATACGCAGCAGTGCCTCTACTAAGCCCTCTACCCGACGCCGGCTGCACTCCCAGCTTCCGCCCCCGCCCTTCGCGGCTTCCTCCTTGTGTACCGATATCCCATAATACTGCGTATAAAACTGCTCGATTTTTGAAAATAAAGCTGCCCCCAGACTGGCTAATACCGGTTGAACATTGTGCGGCAGGGTGTCGCCGGATAGGATATCCATTCCCGTCTCAGTCTGCAGCTCATGGATCAATGAGAGCAGGACTTTTCTCTTTTCCTGCTCAGTCTTCCCGTACTGATAGTATTGGGAGATCGGCAGTATCCGGACATCCTGATCAAGGCCTTGCTGCTGAAGATCCTTCTGAGCCCACAGGCATAGTTGGGCAAATCCCGGCTCAAGCTCATACACAATTTGGTTGTGGTAGGTTACCTGCCCCTCCGGGGCGAGGGCAATGGGGTACTTTCCCTGCAGCATGTAAGAGCGAACCACATCAAGCCCGTTGCGATCCAGTTTGCGGTGGTGAACAGGGATGCCTCCCAGCCGGGAGAACAGCCACTCCAGATGCTTTCCGCCCCACACCGGCACCCCTCTTCCATATAGAAAGTGGGCATGGGGGCGCTTTACGAGTCGAACTTGTTGGGCACGGGCATAACTTGGAAGCAGATTGTTAAGCGTATAAAAGAGTACCTGCGCATCATGTACGTGCACATGGCGAAACACAATTATGAGCTTACTTGAGCCTCCGGCAAACTGCTGATATTCCTGGAGTAGTGTGTCCATATGCTCAGGGCGGTGAATACGCAGCCCCAATACCAGCTTCACGTACAATGGCCCAAGGCTTCGGGCAAGATGCAACACCAGGGGGTTCAGTCGGGGCGCTACGAACTTGAGTTTATCTCTTACCCCCTCAAGCTTCACTTTCACACTCATGGCTGTCACTATACATGAATTAAGAGCTTTTGTGAAAGGACCCTGCCGAAACTGCGCAACTTTGCTTTGCTTAGAAGGTTCGACAGGGCAGGTATTAAGCTTTCAGCTTCCTTAAAAAATACTCCCGTGATGGACGGTCGGATGATAATGCTGCAGTTATATGCTTCCATCGCTGGACATATGCAAAATAATTCTCAGCACTACTAGCTCTGGATTTTGCCTCATCAATTATCTCCTGCGGAGTTTGTGAAAAGTCGGAGTTTTTAGGGTACTTTGATTTTTGCGAAGCGCTTCGGCTGCGTCCGCCTCAAGACGTGGTGAAAAGAATTCTCCCGGGTAAGGCTTAAAAGTTTTCTCTGAGAGGGTCTGTACATCATCACGCAGACTAGAAAGCTCGATTTTCCGCTTCTCATAGAAGAAGCGAATTACATCTTCACGAAGCTTATTAGTGGGATTACAGGGCGGTGGATAATGGTAGATAATGAGCTCTTTATCAAGTTGCCAGCGGTATCCGTACATCATCGAATTAATGAGATAATCAATATCTTCTCCGCGAGTAATAGCTGGATCAAAGGGAACATTCTTAAGGAGCTCGCGGCTAAACACCATGTTGCCGCCTAAGGTGATTGAGGTATCCACCACTCTCCCCTCTCTCTTATCAAACAGATCGTAAGAATCATTCTGTAATACATGCTTCCGATCGAAAAGATTTACAGCCGCGCGGGCATTTTGAGGTTCCTGCACACGATAACTACCCCACTCGTAAAAATAGCGGCCGGCAATCCCATCGATAGGTCGGCCATTTACTTCTTTTCCTATAAACTCAACGGCCTTATCAGCAAAATCCGGGTCCACCAGCTCATCATCATCAATCGCGGCAACCACTTCGGAGTTCAGCAGCAGCGGTACCAGCAACTGGCAGTTTCTGATGGAAGAGTATCCATCCAGACTGATATCCCGCTGATTCAGCCCATACAGCTTGAGTCGAGTGCGAATAAACTCCAGATCGTTTGCGGCAAACTGCAGTATCGGATACTGCTCTTTGAATGGCTCAATAAGGTCGGCAACTTTCTTCTCTACCGTCTCATCGAGCTCATGATGAACTGTGGCTGTCACTACCACAACTTGAATATCAGCGGTAACCCGTTTAATGCTTTCCAGGGTTTTGGTAAGGGTATCAATTCCATCCAGCGGGGTAGGATGGTCAAACACCAGATCTTCACGATTTGATGGTGCTCCGATAGGTCGTGTCCAGTAAGTAGGTATAACAACTGTCAGCATTAGAGAGGCTCCTGTTGTGTGTTTTTTTCTAGTATAAGATAGCTTTTCAGCTGCCGGGCTACTCCGGCGGGATTGCTAAGTGATGGGGCGGTGAGGCCGAGGGCTTCGCACTCCCCCTGGTGTGAGGTTGTAATGGAGGCTGAAGCGCCTCCGTCAAAGTTAATTAAAAATTCAAAGGTATCCGACTCTCCTAATGAAATACTGTGCAATTCGGACGGCCTCCGTAAAAGTAGCCCCCTTCGATGAACGTGTTCTACCTGCAAGACTTATTAATAACACTTTTCCGGATACAGCTTTGCCCAGCATTGAGCGAGGTTGTGGAACGAACGGATCCAACTGGGTTTCCTGAGTTTCGGATGATTGAATCCCATTCCACCCCTCACGTTCTAAAGACGCGACTCCCTGCTGAGGACTTGGATAGAAATTTTTACCCTTATCTACTAGTAGATTGAATCCGCCAACCAGCCACTCAAGATTCTCTTTCGGCAGCGGTAGTCCATCCAACAAGACATTCCAACGGAAGGAAGTCTTGTATAGAGAAAGATTCTCCTCTAAAACGACCACCGATCCGAGAGGCGGAATACGGCAGGGGCCGGGTTGCAGACAGACCAGTTGGTCCTGTACCAGCACCAGGCAATGAAAGCCTCTACCGACCCAGAGTTCATGATAAGAAGGCAGATAGAGCCCGGGACCTCCGTCTTGAGGGTTAATCTGTGCTGATGAAAAATCTAACTTATGATCCCACGTTCCATCCAAAGCAGTGATGGTTAGAGAAGCCTGTCGAAGCGGGTAGTAGCCGGCACACAGTTCTCCGCCGGTTCCGGCTCCAAGCATGGCTTTTTGATACAAGGGAATGGTTTCGTGCCACTGTCCCGACCGGTTCATACCGATATAATCTATCAGGAGGTCCATATAGGGTATCTGCTGTGCAGAAGGAACCTGTTGGTTGTAAAGGGATCTCAAGTTCTCGGTAAAGTAATAGTTAAACGAGGTGTAGAGGGCATCTCCCTTGCCTCCATCCGGACAAATAGAGGCTCGCTGGGTAAGAAGCGCCGGCCTAAACTTCACAGACTTCTCCTGCGCAGCAACGGCACTAACTTAAAATGGCCCCATCGGCACCAGCGACTGAGGGCTGTACCATTCCTTCATTAAGTGAAACATAGCTATTCACCACTTGATGCCAGCCTATATCCTGCAGTTGTTTCTGTTGCCGCTGAAGTCTATCAGAAAGGTTTTCCACAGGATCACCCTTCAGAAACCGGTAAAGCGAAAGTGAATTATACTGCACCCCCGACACATCAACCTGAGAAGGAAATGGATGTTCCTGAAAAGCGGCAACTGTGTGCCCGCTCTTCGGCTCTGTCGGCTGCAGCATTTCTTTATATGATGATTCATACAGGGGAGAGGCCTGAGTAGGTACAGCGGTGTCATAGGCGGATTGAAATAAGCCGCGAGAGAACCACTCGCTATTATCAATAAAGAAACAGAACCCTCCTACACAACGGAACACCTGCAGGTAGATCCAAATGTTACTTATACATATTAGCTGATCCGCACCTTTCTCTACTAAGTCATTGATATCGTTTTCTTCAAGAACAAAGGGAAGCGCTTCTGTAATATAAATCTCTCTGCTGCCCCAAGACCGGGCTGAGAGGAATTGCTCGACCTGTTTTGCGGTAACTCCTACCTCTGTATCATCTATAGTGCAGGCAATTTCGATTTCTGCTGCAGACTGCTGTAAAAGCATATATAGTTCGCCCGCGAAACGATGGGACGAGCCGGGTATGAACAGAATTCGATTCGCCCTCTGTAAAGCCTCTGTAAAACCGGGCATTACACACACTGTGTTTCCAGGATACAGAGCCTGTAGTTTACTTTGTATGGAGCTGTGCCCGTTGTTCAATCGGTCTTTTTGAACATATCCTTCAGCAGCTTGCGTTGTATTGAAACTGTGGAAAGGGGGCTCCGGAACCCCCTTTCCTAACGCGGTTTTTCTAAGCCGCCGTAAATCGCGCAGAATTCGAGCCGGCGTGAATGTATCGATATCCGGGCTGCGCAAAAAAAAGTCCAGTAGCTGCCGACGATACTCTTCCACTATGGTTGGTTCGTTTATCCCTACCCTTCTGTCCACAGAGCGGTCAATACACCGATCAATTACGATCGACTTTTTAGGGAGCTGATCAAAAACGAGATAAAACTCTTCAGCCACAAACCTGTGGTACCAGCGGGTTCCCTTTAGCTCTCCGAATCGGAAAGGCCCGCCCCGGAGGGAGCTCATTCTTTCAGTCCTCCAGACATAATCCCACCGATAATTTGCCGTTGAAGGAACATCACTACAGCAATTAAAGGAACGATAATCACCACCGAGGCTGCCATCAATGGCCCCCAGGGAATATAGTTGTCCGCCTCATAGAGCTTCAGACCTACAGTGACCGTTTTTACCCGAATAGGGTTCATTACCAATGCAAACAGGTACTCGTTCCAGGCTTGTATAAAGGCGAGGATACCTACTGTGAACACCCCCGGAGCTACAATCGGCATAATGATGGTAGTGTAGCATTGAAAGGGTGACGCGCCGTCGATAGATGCTGAATCTTCAAGTTCGGTAGGAACTGAATTAAAATAGGGAGTTAAAAACCAAACCGATAGGGTAAGGCAGAATAGCATATTGACTATTATCAATCCGCCGTGACTATTAAGCAGGCTCAGAGCGCGCATGATGTTATAGATTGGGCTTATGATTACAATAGGCGGAAGCAGTGAAATGGACAGAATCAGCAACAGCAAGGGCTTTTTACCCCGGATGTTAGTGCGGGCAATGGCGTAGGCCGTCATGCTACCGAACAGCAGGGCTAACAAGGTTGCAAACCCGGCAATTATCAGACTGTTCATAAGAAATGAGAACAGAGGCTGCCGGCTGAAAGCTGCCGCATAATTTGCCCATGTTGGTACTTCGGGCAGCCATTTAATGTCGAAAATTTCTCTTTCCGGTTTAAATGAGTTCGAAAGCTGCCAGAAAAACGGGAACCCTATCAGAACTATAAAAAACGTCAAAAAAGCATAAAATATTACTCGATCAATTTTTCTTTCAATCATTGGTATCTTTCCCGCTAAGTGTTAATCTTGCTTTGAATTACCGGCAGAAACATAAGTGCAATGAGAACCGTTCGAAGAAAAGGTCACTGTTGCCAGAGCGGAACCGTATCCGTAGTTACCGGCGTCGAAATACGTCCGAAGGGTGTACAAAGTAAGCGACTCTGTGCTGTTCGCCGGTCCACCATTGGTTAGAGCTACAATAATGGTATAGACCTTGAAGGATTGAATTAGTCGGAACAGAGTGGCCGTGGCAAGTATAGGTATCAAAGCCGGAAAAATAATGGAAAAATAGCGCTGAACAGCATTAGCTCCATCAATTGAAGCCGCCTCTAACTGACTACGCTGTATATTCTGAAGACCGGCCAAAACTAAAAGAGATATATAGGGCGATGTCTTCCATATGTCGGCCGTCACTAAGACAGCGGTAGCAGTAGCAGGCTGACTCAACCACGGGATAAAGGAATCGATTATACCCACGGATTCAAAAATGTGGTTTAGAATACCGTATTGATCATTTACCATAAAACGCCATATAAACCCGCTGACAATTGTGGGAATGGCCCAAGGAATCAAAACCACCAAGCGTAAAAATGACCGCCCCTTATAGTTCATATTCATAAACTGGGCAAACAGTAATCCAAGTCCAACCTCAGTGGTAACGGTCAGTATGGTAAACAGAATGGTGAACCGCAGGGATGCATAGAAGCGGGGGGTCGAAAAAAGTTTATAGTAGTTACTAAACCCGATAAAGCTTTTCGCCTCTCCGAATTGGAGCCGGTATTCAAAAAAGCTTAAACCGATCGTTTTTAATACGGGATACACAGCCAGTAAAGCAAAAATCAATAAGGTTGGAGTAATGAATAAATAGCCCATTTGCTTTCGTGTCATAAATACCTCAATCCATTACTCGGGCCGCCCTTACAGGCGGCCCGAAAGTAGATGAGTAGAATTATTATTCTCCGACCTTCTCGAGCGCAACCTGTGCATCCTCGAGAGCCTGATCGACACTTTTTGAACCATTCAGTGCTTTCTGAACTTCAACCTGAATGATGGAAGAAGTTTCCGCGTAGAAAGGAGTTTTGGGTCGCGGAACGGCGTTTGCCAGAATATCTTCGATCATTCCAAAGAAAGGATTGGCTGCCAGAATTTCTTCGTCGGAATAGAGTGCTGCGCGGGCGGGAAGATAAGAGTCGTTAAGTGCGTGAAGCTTCATTGCATACTCACTGGCGTAAAACTTCATAAACTTCAGTGCTTCAGCCTTGTGGGTGGAGTTTTTTGAAACAAAGAGCTGCCAGCCGCCAAGGGTGCTGTGACCCATTTCACCGCTTTTTCCGCGAGGAAGTTCTGAAACCCCTAATTTACCTGCCACATTAGAGCTCTCGTCATTCATGGAGAGGGCGTAGGCTTTAGGCCAGGCTCGCATAAAGACCTGGTTACCTTGAAACATCAGATGCCCGTACATCACCGCTTCCGTAAGAGAGAATCCCTCGGGATACAGGTCAAGTTCGACCATTTCGCGGATAAGTGCAAGGATCTCTTTATTTTCCGGAGTATTGATTTTAATATTGCCACTATCGTCAATTACGGTACCGCCATTCGAATAGAACCATTCAACTGCGTTACAGGTGAGCCCTTCATACTGTTTCATAGATCCGGCCATACCGTACATCTCATTTCCAGCTTCCCGTTCAGCGGTAACAATCTCAAGAGAGGTATTTTTAAGCTCTTCCCAGGTTTCGGGTACTTCTTTGTTGTACTCATTCAAGAGGTCCTTCCGGTAATACAGAACACCGGCATCGGTTCTGAAAGGAATACCCCATACTTTTCCATTATAGGAGGCCGCATCAATTGTACTCGGCAAAAAAGCGGAGCGTTCGGAGGCGGGAAAATCTTTTTCAACATCATCAATCAGACCGGAGGATGCAAACAAGGGGGTCCAGGTTACATCAGCGTTAAAAAAGTCGATAGAATCATCGCCGCTGCGCAGTGCAATTAGCAGGGCCTGCAATTTATCGCTGGTATTTTCCGGAAGTTCGATAAGATTAATACTGATATTCGGGTTCTCTTCCTGAAAAGCTTCGATGATTTGTTCCTGTGTACTATTGAAAGTGGATGCATGGGCGTACCAATTCAGTTCGACAGGTCCATCGGCTTCCTGCTCTCCTCCGGCAAAAATTGTAAAGGGAAGGATCAGAAACAAGACGAGGATTGTAGAAAAATAGTGTTTTTTCATACATGGACTCCTTTTAATAAAATTATGCAGTTTACTGCGTATTTGATATGTTAAACGCAAATTATTACGTTGTCAATCTAATTTACGCAAGTTATTGATTATCTAACACAAATATATTATGATGACTGTATGACGAATAATGGTATACATATCGCAAACAGCATTAGAGAACAGCGTATCAAGGCAAAATTATCCCAAACGGCGGTGGCCCAAGCCCTCGACACTCCTCTACGCACCTACCAGGGCTGGGAAAAGGAGTTTACCTCTTCTATACAAAATCTGCTGAAAATTTGTTCATTCTTTGATGTGCCGATAGAAACCTTTGTTGCCCCTTCCTATCGCACCACCGATTCGCAGGAAGACAGTGCTGCTCAATGCAATCCACTACCGGGCTTCAAGATTAAGATATTCCGCATGGCCATGGAGGGGGCTGAAAATGAAGAGATTTTTACCTGGTTCAGTAAAATCTATCCCGAAAAAGCCGCAGCTATTACCGACAGAGACCAATTTATAGAAAACTGCTTTCTTGATATATACCATTGCAAACCGGAGTTGTTGCAAAATTACCATTTTCACCGTGAAAAGGAAAAGGAACATGCGATAGCTAAGCGGTTTTCCTTGCCGCCGGAGCAAATCATTGTGGTGCACTCCGGCCATATTGCCCACGAGGTAATACGCGAGATGATTATAGCTCCATTTGGAGCTCAATGGATCGTAAAGTGGACTACAGAGAAGCCCGGCCTACGGATCGGTATCTCTAACGGCTTTACCATTGCAAGGATCCTGGATGGAGTGCAGCGCGGCTGTATTGAAAACATGGTCCTCTTCCCTCTCAACTTTACCAGTACCCAGGTCGATTTTCCTATTTCCTCTACCGCATTAATCTCCTCATTTCTCTACCGATTTGCCGGTTATGGAGTTACCACCGATACAGTGAACGAAGAGCAGGTATACAGCTCGATGCTGCTGGCCGACGCAGCTTTTCTGGGCATTGGTACTTTTTCCACCGAGGGACTCTACGAACGAATGATCCGTTCGGTATTAGGCCATTCGGTTGTGGCGGATATGCGCACGCAAGGAGTTATCGGAGACTTTAACTATCATCTGTTTGATGCTTCCGGTAATGAGGTGGTTTTTCCCGAAGTGGTTGCCGATGTAGGTAATTTTGACCAAAAAGCCTTAGTAAAGTCAATCGGACTGGAACAGTTAAAGCAGAAGGCCGACCGCGGGGGGCGGATCGTCATTGCCGGTACAGGCGAACACAAAACAGACTCAATTGCTGTTGCATTGAAAAACGGCTACGCCAACCACCTTATTACCGACGAGTCGATTGCCGACCAGCTGTTGCGTACATAAAGCGTTCATTCCTTTTTAAGCTGCTTTGATTTATAATACGAATATATGTACGAAGATTATCAACGAAACCAATCCGAATCTGCATTTGAGAAAGCCCACGCCAGGGGCCGGCGGCAAATCTTTTCACTTAACCCGATAAAACGCCGGAACAACCGAATACTCACCCTGGCGGCAGTAGTAGAGCACGCATCCTATCAAAGTGAATCCTATTTGGGGGTGCGGGAGATACCTGTACGTTGGATAATAGGGACAGAGAACCGCAGCAGTGATTATTCTAAAGATTTCTACCCGTTGCACAAAAGAATGAAGCGTAACTGGAGTACCATATACCGCATGATGAGCGAAGGCAAAATTTTCGAACCCATAAGAGTGATAGAGTATGGGGGGTATTATTTTGTACGGGACGGAAACCACCGCGTTTCTGCGGCGAAACACCAGGACAGAGAATATATCGCTGCTGAGGTTGTGCACTACAGCCTTCCCTTTTCCCTGCCCCGTAACCTGCATTGGGGAAATCTCAAGCTGCTGGCGGAAAAACACCGTTTTCACCAGCATACACACGTCTTTGAAATACTTCCGGAAAATGAGTTTTATGTTCGCTGCCCCCACACCTGGCGGTGGCTGACAACTGAAATCTGTGAATACAACCGGACCTGGTTTATTCGAAGGTTTAACCGTCCTCCGGAGAGCATGGAAGAGCAGCTGCAGAGTTGGTATAAAAACCTTTATCAAAATGCCATCTCTTATATTCGAAAAAACTCACTTACCTATCTGTTTCCGGGTAAATTAGAGACCGATATTTTTATCGAGATGATCAAACTGTGGAACAGTTTCGATAACCCCGATTCCCTCTGGCTAGGTGAATTGTACGAATTATTTATAAAAAAACACCAACGGTTCCGACTGATACGGACACCTTTCCAGCGAATCCATAAAGAGGTAAAGTCCCTTTTTCTGGGGGCTGAGGATGAATACCGGCGGTTCGCCGAGATTTCTCAAATTGAAGAACTTGTTCCCGAATACACCCCGATAAGGGCTTCAAAGAAATTCTACTCGTTCCTGCATTCACAGCTCATTCACTCTTATGCTCCGCACCTGAAATCCTTTTACGGCCGCGCCCCGTATATCCAGGAGCTTACAGTCGACTGGTATAATAATATCTACTCGCCGGTCCTGAAGGCGTATAATGGGGAGAACTTTCCCCAAGCCTACATGCGGTTCTGCAAGCGCTACTATAAGCGAATTATTTCAGGGGACATTCCGATGGAGGCGGCGCTACGGGAGTTCTTCAGCTAAAATACCAGCCAAAACACGACCATCTGAATTACTGGTAACAAGCAGACTGCATTTGCTGCTGCAAGAAATTTACCCTGAACAGAGGCAAGTCCTGCAACTTGCTACAAAAACAGCTTAAGCCCAAGGATGCCGGTTTTTCCAGTAAAAGTGAGAAATTTTGTAAGAAGGGAAACAATTACTTTCCACTTCATAACACTCGTAGGCTTTATTTGAGTTTCCCCTCTATTTTTTTTATACTACAAATATGGAAAACGAAAAAAGAAAACAGACACCGGTATTCTACAATACAATGACAAAACGGAATGAAGTTTTTGTACCCCGGCAGGCCGGGGTGGTTAAACTGTTTACCTGCGGCCCCTCTGTGTATCAGCAGCAGCACCTGGGCAACTACCGCACCTATTTATTTGAGGATGTGCTGCACAAGTACCTTGAATACCTCGGCTACCGGGTCGAGCGGGCAATCAATTTTACCGACCTAGAGGACAAGGCGATTAAGCGCCTAAAAAAAGAGGGGCTCACCCTCGAGGAGACCACCGGTCCGAATAAGGCGGAGTTTCTAAAAACCTCAAAGGAACTGGGCATTTTCCTGCCGGATGAAATCCCGCAAGCCACCGGCAGTGTTGAAGAGGCCGTGCAGATTATTGAGGATCTGCTTGAAAAGGGAATCGCCTACTGGCACAAGGGGAATGTCTATTTTGACCCCCTCAAATATCCGCGCTTCGGAGAGGTGTTTGGTCTGGATATGACTCAGTGGCCGGAAAAACGAGTACGATTTTCCAGGGACACCTACAACGGCACACGCTGGAACCTGGGCGATTTCATTCTATGGCACGGAACCTCTTCCGAAGACCCGGTGTCCTGGGACAGCCGCATCGGCAAGGGCAGACCCGCCTGGAACGTGCAGGACCCGGCGATGATTCTCAAAACCCTCGGTCCTGAAATTGATATTCACACCGGGGGTATCGACAATGTGTACCGGCACCACGACTACAACCGCGCCATCCTTGAAAGTTATTCGGGAAAAAAGCTGGCCCATTACTGGCTGCATGGCGAGCATCTGATTGTAGAGGGAGCAAAGATGTCCAAGTCGAAGGGCAACACCATGTACCCGAAGGACGCCTACGCCCACGGATGCTCCCCTCAGCAGGTTCGCTTTATGCTGATGTGCACTTACTACCGTCACAAACTGAATGTAAGCGCAGAGCGGATTGACGAATGCTGCCGCCACTTTTCCACCATTCGGCAGACATTGGAGGCTATCCAAAGCGGTTCCCCCCGCGAACATAACCCAACTGCACCGGCCCGGGTGCACAAAACATACCGCCCCGGCAGCGAGCACTCGGTGGAGAAGCTGATCGACGAGGTGCCGATTCTCTTTAGCACTAAAATGAACGACGATATGGATACCCCGGGGGCAATTGAGTCAATCGAACATGTGGCGGACGAGTTTTACAGCGCCCAGCAGAAGAGCTTGGTGAACAACAGCCAGAGACAGCGCTTTATCTCGGAACTGAAATCGATCGACAGGGTACTTGGCTTTCTATTTTAATATTTGCGACTATCTGAACTATCTCACTTGCAAATTAACCACAGGCTCGACAGTGTACTCCCCTCCGGGTCGAGCGTTGATTGAGGTTTCAAAGGACAGCCCTCCGGATACTATGCGCAGCCGGTGCCTTCCCTGCTCCACCTGGGCGGACAGCCCATTAACTCTGCTCCCGTTGATATACAACTCTACTTCGGATTCCGGATAATTGAGGTTTTGGTTGAGCATCTGCTCCGATATAACAACGCTTACACGTGCCGGTTTCGGTTGAAGCTTGGCTACCACCTGCCGGTCCCTATTGAGTTTAACGGTCAAAAAATAGTCCTGATACCCCGGAGAAACAATACGTACATCGTACTCGCCAGGAGACAGCGACCTTTCTATTGGAACAGTACCAACCTTCGAATTGTTCACATAGACCTTTGCATCAGAAATATTGCTGGTTACTTCAAGAGTATGCCGTTTCGCCGGAGGTGCAACACCGAGCCGTGCATTCACAGTCAGACCCGATTGCCCAACGGTTATACGCTGTCGAAATTCGGGGCGCCCCGGTTTTCTGACAAGGAGCTCATAACTGCCGGGAGCTACCTGGGCTCTGTATGTGGGATTTGCAATCCCTAAAAGCCTCCCATCCAGTATAACCTGAGCAGGTCCCTCACTGGCCTCTATGGTTAAGGGCACTCTTTGGGCAAAAAGACTTCCCGCAATCAACAGAAACAGGAGGGCAACGGAAAAATATCTCAGTACTCTCATTATTTACTCCTTGAATCAATCTTTCCAGCTGGTCCCCGATAGAAACGAAATACAGAGTCAGCTGAGATAATTATACTACCCGCAACATGAAAAAACAATTTTTTATAAGATTACTGTGAGGAAAATAAAAATATAGGTTTGTTTGTTTTTTTTAAAGAGTGGATATATACTGCTTAAGGTAAAGCTGCATAGCTTAATAGAAAGGAGTCGGAATAATGAAGAAATTAGTTGTGGTGTTTATAATGGTCGCAGTCGTAAGTACCGGAGTGTTCGCGCAAGGACTGGGGTTTGGACTGAGCGTGAATCAGTACTACATGGAGGACGAGAACGGTAACTTCCCCTCCTTGCCGGAAGCCTGGGATGATTTCCGGGAAGGCAACGGCCGATACTGGGGCGGGTTCGGAGAGTTTATGGGCCGGAACTATGCCCTTGGATTATCCTTAAATTATATGATCGATAGGGCAGATCCTGATGTCTATAGTTGGGCAGAAAATCCAAGCAACTATGATATGTGGAACTACGATCTCAACCTTTACCTGGCATACCACTTTCTCGGCACCAAATCGCTTCTCGACCCTTTCCTCCAGGCCGGCTTCGGGCTCTGGGCCTACGACTATATGAACAAAGATGCTCTCAGAGAAGAAGAAGAGGAGACATGGGTAACCGACGATCCCCTGATGGGTTCAGCCTACTTCGACCTCGGGGCGGGCCTCGGCGTCAACTTCGGTTCTTTAGGAATATTTTTTAGGGGCATGTACAACTTCCAGTCCGACAAGCCACTGTACGGTCAGGATCAGAGCGGTTCAGACTATGAGATCTTCGAGCTCCCGGTTATGCCTTTCAAATGGACCTTCGGGGCTAAATTTCTCCTCTAAGCCCCTGGAAGTATAGTTTTTACCATAGAGGTAAATGGAAGGGGCTGCCTTGATTCTTGGGCAGCCCCTTTTTTCACTGATTCTCCGAACTATACGATTGTAATGCCAGCGTGCTGGGCACCTAAAGGCTGGGCAAAAGCAGAAACAGAAGCACCGGTAACCTCTGTAATATTTGTCGAATGATCTTGGCAGCCGAAGGGAAACGCGGTACATTAAAATGAGGATAAAATAAAAAGAAGGAGGACGAGATGAATAAAAAAACAGTTATTACCCTGATTATAGCGGTGCTGCTGACCGCAGTTGCAGTGCAGAATGTCAGCGCCTACGGATACCGGCAATCCCGAATCGGTTTTGGGGTGGGAACCCCGAATGCGGTTATTATCTATCGGCCGGCGCCCTTCGACTTCCGCTTTGGCTACGATTTTTCCGAGGGCAACCAGTTTATCTTTTTAAGCGGCGACTGGCGGCCCACCGGCAACATACAGATAACCGGACCCCTGCACTTTTACTTCGGCATAGGCGGCTACGCCAAGTTTTACCCCGGGACCGGCAGCTCCGAGGACTGGTTTGAAGGAGGCACCCGCCTGCCCCTGGGCCTGAGCCTGATGTTTCTGGACAACGTGGGAGAGCTGTTCCTGGAGGTAGCCCCGGGTTTTGATCTGTACCCCAAACCGGTATTCTCCCAGGACCCGGTTCAGGTGTGGGCCGGCCTGACCTTTGCCATTCGATAGGCCTGTACAGGGGGCGCAATGAAGGGTTATTTTACCGGACGCGGCTTATCCGGGGCGACGATAAAAATCGTCGCCCTGGTACGCAACCTGGTTATTTTTATCGGCGGGGTGTGGTTCTTTGAGTTTAAAGCCGACTACGTGTTTCCCGCCGAAGAGAATCTGCTGCTGTACTTTGTGGCTATTCCAATTATTTGGTCTACTCTTATCCACATATGGACCAGCACCAGCTACGGCGAGCAGCAGGGCCTTTTTATGCATCTGTATACCCACCTTATCTCAGTGCTGCTGTTGATCTCGTCGGTGTTCTTGATCAGCGCCACCCTCAACACCATCTCCGACAGCCTGGACACCCTGGGCAACATTCTGTTCCACTTTGTGGGCTGGACAGTAATTATCTCGCTGATTTACTACGATATGGTGGATATAAACCGCTATTAAGAAAATAGCCGTATCCGGCTATTTTCGCTGTTTCGGTTGCCGCTACGCGGCATGCGAAACTAATCAGGCTAACTCGCGGATATAGCGGCGAAGAGCGCTGTTGATGAGGGTCTGATAGCCCGTTTTTTCTTCCGAGGCCTTTTTCTTGAAATAGAGAATGATGTCGTCGTCAAGCCGGATGGTGGTGGTAATTTTTTTTGGAGTATAGAACCGGCCCCGTTCACCCCCGGAAAAGTCGTATTCCGGCTCTACTTCAAATACATCCTCAGGTTTTTTCGTATTGTCTTTGCTCATTTTGTCTTTGCTCATTGGGGCGGTCGCCTCCCGTGCCGACACGATTCGTATGATCTCTTCTCCCTCATAAGTAAAATACAAGTGTGCCACTACTAATAGGAGCAGGTTATGAGTAGCCCCCAAAGTAATCCACCGCTCCTCAAAATAATTAAACCGTGTATCTAATATTGAGACGTGCAATGGATCGTTGAAAACTTCTGCAGCTAAATGAAACGAGATGCCGTGCTTTCGCCTGTTTGCTACTGCTTTATGCTCATCCCATTCAAACCTCATAGTCACAGTATACATATAAATATTTACATTGTACATACTATTAGCCTATTATTTTGCAAAATTACTTGTACTCACTCCGGCAAGCCGTTTATCATTAAGGGAAGAATAAAATAAGTTAAGGAGATACGGTTATGCAGAAGGGTGAAGGCAAGGGTTTGGCGATTTTGACCAGCGGAGGAGATGCCCAGGGAATGAACCCGGCGGTACGGGCGGTGGTGCGCACCGCCATTAAATGGGGCTTTGTGCCCTACGGGGTGTACGAGGGCTACCAGGGGCTGGTGGACGGTGGTGAGTATATTCAAAAGCTGGACTGGGGTTCGGTGGGCGGTATTTTGCACCGCGGAGGCACCACCCTCGGCTCGGCCCGCTCCAAGGACTTTCGCGAGAAGGAGGGGCTGATTCGAGGGGTGCGCAACCTGGTGGAGCGAGATATTACCAATTTAATTGTCATCGGCGGCGACGGCAGCCTAAGCGGGGCGAACGAGTTTCGCAGCCTGTGGCCGGAGCACCTGGATATTTTAGTCGAGCGCGGCGAGATAAGCCCCGAGCAGCGAGAGCGCAACCGGCACCTGAAACTGGTAGGCCTGGTGGGCTCTATCGACAACGATATGTTCGGTTCGGATATGACTATCGGGGCCGCCTCGGCCCTGCACCGCATTACTGAGGCAATCGACTCAATTACCGCCACCGCCTCCAGCCACCAGCGGGCCTTTGTAATTGAGGTAATGGGGCGCAACTGCGGCTACCTGGCCCTGATGAGCGCCCTGGCCGCGGGAGTGCAGTGGGTGCTGATTCCCGAAAACCCGCCGGATGTAGAGAACTGGGAAGAGCGCATGGTGGAGGTAATGAAAGAGGGGCGGGATGCCGGAAGGCGCTACAGTATTGCCGTGGTGGCCGAGGGGGCCCGCGACCGCAACGGTACTCCCATTAGCGCAGAACACGTGGTACAGGTGCTCAAGGAACGGCTTACGCCGGATACCCGGCTTACCATTCTGGGCCATGTGCAGCGGGGAGGCACCCCCTGCGCTTTTGACCGCTACATGAGCACCATGCAGGGCTACAAGGCGGTGGAGACTATCAGTGAAATGAACGAAGACGACCCGGCCCAGCTGATTGGGCTGCGCAGACACTCCAACGTGGCCTCGCCCCTGATGGACTGCGTGCAGGAGACCCGCTCTATCAAGGAAGTAATAGAGAACAGAGAGTATGCCAAGGCAATGAAGATGCGCGGGGGCAGTTTTGCCGACTCCTACGACACCTTCCGCACCCTTATCAGCGCCCTGCCCCGTAATCCGGTTCCCGAGACTCAGCGGCTGCGCATCGGGGTGATGCACGGCGGCCCCCCTGCTCCCGGTATGAACACGGCGGTACGGGCGGCGGTGCGCATAGGCATAGACAACGGGCACCAGATGTACGGGGTGCACAACGGCTTTGAGGGGCTGATTAAAGGAGACATTAGCCCGATGGATTGGATGAGCGTGGACGGCTGGGCTTCCCAGGGGGGCAGCGAGCTGGGTACTAACCGCCGAGTACCTACCGAAGAGGAATTGCCCATTGTGGCCCGACACCTGCGGGAGAAGAAGATGAACGGGCTGCTGATGATCGGCGGCTGGGACGGCTATGCGGCGGCCCATCTGCTGCACAGCCGGCGGGATGAATTCCCAGAGTTCAACATTCCGATTATCTGCCTGCCCGCTACTATCAACAACAACCTGCCCGGCTCGGAGCTGAGCGTGGGCTCCGATACCGCCCTAAACACCATCATGGAGGCGGTAGATAAAATTAAACACTCCGCGGTGGCCTCGCGGCGGGTGTTTGTGGTTGAGGTGATGGGCCGCAACTGCGGGTATCTGGCCCTGTTGAGCGCCCTTTCCACCGGGGCCGAGCGGGCGTATCTGCAGGAGGAAGGGCTTACCCTGAAGGACCTTCAAAATGATATAAAGAACCTGGTAAAGGGCTTTGAACGGGGCAAGCGGCTGGGCTTGATGATCCGCAACGAAAATGTGAATGAGTTTTACACCGCCGACTTTATGCGCTCGATCTTTGAGCAGGAGGGCCAGGGGCTGTACGATGTGCGGCGGACGATTCTGGGGCACCAGCAGAACGGCGGCGACCCCAGCCCCTTCGACCGCATTCAAGCTACTCGCCTGGCCAAGCGCAGTATGGAGCATATTTTCATCGAGGCGGCCAAACCACAGCCGGAAAGCTACATGTGCGGCCTGGTCAACGGTCAGGTTCAGTTTAACTGGTTACACAAGTTTTACGAACTGGGCGACGGAGAGCTGGAGCGTCCACACCAGCAGTGGTGGCTGAAAATACGTCCGGTTGCCACTACCCTTGCATCGGAGGACACTCCCCTGGACTACACTGAGCTGTAACGGCTGAGAACAAGCAAGAGGGGCCGGGCGCCGACCCGCCCCTTACTCGGGCTCAGGTTTGCCTTGACCCCGCCGGCATTAGTATACTCAAGACTCAGGGATTGCATTTATTAAGGAGATTAATATGGATTTAAAATCAACGACAACATTAAATAACGGGGTAAAGATGCCCTGGGTAGGTTTTGGAGTGTTTCAGACGCAGGAGGGCCCGGAGGTGGAGAACGCGGTGCGCTGGGCCCTGGAGACCGGCTACCGGCATATCGATACGGCCAGTTTTTACGAGAACGAGGCGGGTGTGGGCAAGGCGATTGCCGCCTCGGAGGTGTCCCGGGATGAGCTGTTTGTGACCACCAAGGTGTGGAACACCGAGCAGGGCTACCAGGAGAGCCTGAAGGCCTTCGACCGCAGTCGCACGAAGCTGCAGATGGATGTGGTGGACTTGTACCTGGTGCACTGGCCCTTGAAGCACAGTTTTAAGGATACCTACAAGGCGCTGGAGAAGCTGTATGCCGACGGGAAGGTGCGGGCGATTGGGGTGAGCAACTTTCTGCCCCACCATCTGAAGGACCTGATGGCCGACTTTGATGTGGTCCCCGCGGTAAACCAGGTGGAGTGGCACCCCTTTCTGTTTCAGAAGGAGCTGTACGAGTTTTGCAAGTCCAAGGGAATTCAGCAGGAGGCCTGGAGTCCCCTGACCCGGGGGCGCTTTCTGGACGAGCCGGTGCTGAGGGAGATCGCCGAGGCCCACGGCAAGTCGCCGGCCCAGGTGCTGCTGCGCTGGGATCTGCAGCACGAGGTGGTGACGATTCCAAAGTCGGTGCACAAGGAGCGGATTATCGAGAACTCCCAGGTTTTCGACTTTCAACTGAGCGACCTGGAGATGGCGCGGATAGACTCGCTGGACAGCGACACCCGCATCGGGCCGCATCCGGATAAAATGAGCTAAGGCGCAGGAGCGAGGGTAAGTTGCTTAGTGGTGCCGACCCCGTCGCCCGGCCCACCCTGCCCCTTCGGTCAGCCTTGCCCCGCCCCGGAGGCCGAGGCTCAGCAGCAGAGGTACGGCCGGCGCCGGCAGCTGCTGCGGAAGCATAGGAAACAGTCCCAGGGCAATGAGCGCTGCTGCAGCGGCGATTCCCGCATACCACCGGATAAATGGGGGCTGTTGCCGGGGCTTTTTGCTACTCCCTTGGGGGCCTTGCGAGAGTCCCCTGGAGCGTCGTTGGTGGCGCCGTTTTTTTATTAATAAAAATGCAATGATTACATGCACTGGCCATGCCCACAGCAGATGGTCAGTTGGCAGTAGTCGTCACGTATCCCGAGAAAATCCACAACAGCAGGCTTGCCGTACCTATCAATCCCGCAGCTCCAAATAGGAGCGCATCCAGGGCCCGTGCACCCCGGGACCAGCGAAAGCGGGAGAGCGTAAGCAGGAGCGCGGCGGCAAAGAGCAGCCACAGCAGCAGCGAGGGCAAAAGAGACCAGACTCTATCCGCGAAAGACGGCCCAACTTCCGCCTGTCCGGGCTTGCCGCCGGCCGAGGGCACGATGTCGGTGCCGTTACGTCCTTTGTAGACAAAGCGGGTCTTTCCCATCAGCGGCCGGCCGTCTAACTCGGCCGCCTCTACCGCCTCCATAAACTGCCCCGGCAGGTAAAGCCGGCGTTCGCGCCCAGGCACTCCGTCGGTGGGGCTGCCCAGCATCAAGTTAATGCCGAACTTCACAAAGGGCTTATCGACCAGATACGGGCTAATTGCCTTGCGATAACTTACCGCCGGGCGCTCACCCAGCATAAAGCTGATATCATCGCCGAAGAGGTCCCACAGCAGGTCTCTTACCCGGGTGGTGCAGTTATCATAAAAAAAGTCATAGATGTAAATTCGGTTCTCCGGACGCGCATTTATTTCAAGAAACTCAAACACCGCCTGTCGCTCGGCGGCGGAGAGCAGCAGGTCCTGCTCGTAGATGCTGCGGTTCTCGTACCGGCTGTAAAAATCGTAGGCCCGGCGGGTCTGCACCACCCCCAACATAAAGGGCAGCTCCCCCGTCACAAAGCGGGGAATAAAGGTGGCGTCAAAGGGCACCGAAGACTGGCCGTAGTTGTACAGCAGGTCAATCTCGTACACCGGATCTTCCACCCGAATGGCCGTGTGCCCGAACATGGAATAGAGGGCCCGGCCGGGAAAATAGTTACCATAGTCAGCTTTGCCCGGGGCGAGAGCTGCAGCACTTTTTGAGTCTGGGGTTCCTCCTGTTCTTGGGGCTGTTCTTGGGGCTCGGGCTGCGTTTTGAGCTGGGATTCCTCCGCCGGAAGATTCACCGGCCGGACAACTGCCAGGCAGAGGAGCATCAGCGTAGCCATGAGGAGGACTGCCGGCCCGGTTTTTGGAAGAGCCAAGGGCAAAGGCTTAGGAGTTACTTTTGGGGCTTTTGTTGTGGATAATTTTAAAAATGCTTGGAGGGCACACATATTTTTTTTCACGATCCTACCTTACTCAAGAGCCGCCCTTTTTTCAACGCCTAAAAACAACTTTCCCTTGACCTCAGGAATTCTAATTTTGGAAGTCTTTTGACTTCCAAAATTAGAATAACCTCAAACCCTTTAAGGTAAATTACTTATCCTAAAGAAAATGTGAGCATTCTAAATTTTAAAATTTTAATAAAATTTTAAAATTTAGAATTGCTGTCTTGACCTGATTCGTATATCGCCATACAGTATTTTCAGAATGACCCTAGATAACCCTGAAGAATACCACACAATTTTTGAACACACTGGAACCGCTATGGCCTTAATAGACGCGGATCATACCCTGCTTAGGGTAAACCAGGAGTTTGCCCGTCTCACCGGTTTTTCTATGTCGGAGATAGAGGGAAAACTTTCTTGGACCAGCTTTATCCATGAGGAAGACAAGCAATTGCTCCTCGATCGCCATGAGCAGCGGATGAAGTCGACGGGTACCCCGCCTACTTCCTATGAGTTCAGATTTTTAGATCGCTACAAGAAAACACACAATGTGCATTTAACTATCACCTTTTTGGCTTCAAGCCGGCGATCGATTGTCTCCCTTATTGATATTACCGAGCATAAACATCATCAGCTTATGCTTGAACGGCGGCTTACTTTGGAAAGGATTATTGCCGAAAGCTCACAAACCTTTATCAATGCCACCGAGAAAGAGATCGATAACGCAATTTACCGAGTATTACAGGCGGTCGGCTTGTTTTCAGAAGCCGACCGCAGCTATGTGTTTATGTTCTCCGAAGATGAAAAAACCATGAGTAATACCCACGAGTGGTGTGCCGAGGGGGTAAGCCCGCAGATCGAGATGCTGCAAGAATTGCCGGTAAAAGAGTTCCCCTGGATTGTAGAGGAGCTGCAGGCCGAAGGAAATATCAATATTACCGACCTAAACGACCTTCCCGCGGCGGCTGCTGCGGAGAAAGAGATTCTAGGGGCCCAGGATATTCAATCTTTGGCTATTGTCCCAATACTTTATACCGGTCGGCTGCGAGGCTACCTGGGCTTTGACTCTACCCGGAAGCA
This sequence comes from Spirochaetia bacterium, assembly GCA_034520965.1. GTDB lineage: Bacteria > Spirochaetota > Spirochaetia > DSM-16054 > Sediminispirochaetaceae > DSBN01. The sequence continues at coordinate 343,045 of JAXHMY010000002.1, forward strand.
GACAGCCTGGAGCGACGAAGACTTCCTCCTGCTGCGAACTATCGGAAATGCTATCATCAATGCGTATATGCGTTGCAAACTCGAACACCAACTACTGCAATCTCATAAGATGGATGCAATTGGCCGCCTTGCCGGTGGTATCGCCCACGATTTTAACAACATTCTGGCAACCATCCAGGGGAACAGTCAACTTCTGTCCTACTCGGAGTGCATGAGCGACAACGATAAAGAAATTCTCGATACAATCATTCACTCTACCGAGAGCGGAAGCAGTCTCACACGCCAACTGCTGGCTTTTAGCCGGGATGAACCCTTGTCCGCTGAGATTATCGATGCAGATATAGTCGTTAGCAAGAGCCGGCAGATGCTCGAACGCTTGTTGCCGCAGAAAATTCACCTGCACACTCATTATGACAGTGCCGACAGCCGGATCAAGATTGACCCGATCCAACTGGAACAGATAATTATGAATTTGGTACTAAACAGTGCAGATGCAATGCCGGAGGGCGGAGATATCACTATTCACAGCAGCCAAACCCATATGAGTCCCTCGAGCCTGATTAACGGTTATGAGGTTATCGCCGGAAAGTATCTTTTGTTACAAATTCAGGACAGCGGCCATGGTATGAGCCGGGAAACAGTGGATAAGGCAATTGAGCCTTTCTTTACCACCAAAGCGCCGGAAAAAGGAACCGGACTGGGGCTTTCCACTGCCTATTCAACAATTCACCAAAACTCAGGCTACATGGAGATTAGTTCTCATCTTGGCAGGGGAACCCGAATCGATATTTACCTGCCCATCGTGGAATAAGTATCTAAACGGTTATACATGGCCAAAAGAGGCATGCAGTACTTTTCCAAAGGAGCTTGTGCGCACCACTTCGGCGGGAATGTTTCTATAATCTTTTTCTCCAAACTTAAAAGATATTTTAATATCATCGCCCTGAAAAAAACGCTTGTCCGGATTTTCCATCTTACAGCCGCCGCGGCTTAAATCAAAAATTCTGGCCTCAATGTGTGCATCGCTATGCTCGATCGGGGCCACATAACCGGTAATTTGCACTGCCCTCCGCGTGCTCTTTCTGCGCTGCACCGGCAGCTCAGCCATCAGGGCCTCGGTTTTCCCCATTTTTGTTTTAGCGGTGATGCTTTCCAGCAGCTGCTTATCTACTGTATGTTCCCGGGAATAGGCTTGCAGGCTGTCGTGAAAGGCCTGATAATTGACCAATAACAGATACTTCTTTTCCGGGTTTTTTAAGTAGGAGCTGATGCCCTCCAGCAGTGTGATTTCATCGTTGTTTAACTGGTAAATTCGGCAAAGGGAGTCCCACTTATTATTCAGAAAATTTCTCGTCCGTTTACGCTCTTTCCGCCTCCGCATAACACCCGCCACCGCTAAAAAAACAAAAAAGCCGAACACAACAACAAGAAAAAGTGCCGTTTCCAGGGGCGACGTTTGCAAATCACGGGTAAACAGCATTTTGATAATCTCCTGCACTTGTTCCATTCTTCAACTCCTACTCTAAATCTACTATAAAGCTGTCCGGATTTAAAACAATTAATGCCACATAATGCCACACAGTGGCTAAAGGCGGCACTTTTTATGATTTTATCATGATTTTTTTTGTCACCTTTATTCATAAACAGTATATTTAAACCAGTATTAAGGAGGTTTGTATGCGCAGTAGAGTAGTATATATAAGTATTTTCATTTTTCTCTTTGCAGGTCTGGGGATCATGCCGCTGAGTGCAGGCGGGAGCCAGGAGAACCGAGCAGGCCAAGAAGCCGGCAGCGAAGAGGATTCGGCGGGTTTTATGAAAACAACAGAACCCGGTAAGGGCAATGAGAACAGCTCTCTTAAAAGTTCCGGAAGTGAAAAGGAGATCGACCCCTTTTCCGAAGCGGAGCTGCAGTATCTTGAGCCCTACGACACTGCCGTGTTTGCGGGTGGTTGTTTCTGGTGTCTTGAACAGCCCTTTGAGCAGCTGGTAGGAGTGGCCGAGGTTATCTCCGGTTTCACCGGCGGCAGCAAAGAGAATCCCACCTATCGCCAGGTAGTCTCCGGAACTACAGATCACCGCGAGTCGGTGATAGTTTATTACAACCAGGATGTTATCAGTTATGAGCAGCTGTTGCAGGTATTCTGGCGGAATATCGACCCCACCGATCCGGGCGGCCAGTTTGTCGACCGCGGCAGCCATTATGCTACCGGCATATTTGTCAATAGCGAGCAACAGCGGCGAATTGCCTCGGAGTCGAAGCAGCAGATAGAAGCCTCGGAGCGTTACAACCGGCCAATAGTGACAGAGATTCTGCCGGCGGGCCGTTTTTACCCTGCCGAGGAATACCACCAGGATTATTACCTGAAGAGCGCTGATGCCTACAAACGCTACTACCAAGGGTCCGGACGGGGCAGTTTTATCGCCGAGCTGTGGAGCAACACCAAAACCCCGGAAGGCCTGGAGACAAAGGCCGGCCGGTGGAACAATTTTGATAAGCAGCAGAGGTTTTCGGAACTCTCTTCGCTTCAATATAAGGTAACCCAGGAAAATGGCACCGAGAGGGCATTCAACAACGAATATTGGGATAACCGAGAGAGAGGGCATTTATGTTGATATTGTAAGCGGCGAACCCCTGTTTAGTACGACCGATCAGTACAAATCCGGTACCGGGTGGCCAAGCTTTACCCGGCCTATCGACCCGGATAATGTGACCTATCATGAGGATAGATCCCTCTTCAGCATGCGGATTGCGGTAAGCAGCCGCTTTGCCCATAGTCATCTTGGCCATGTGTTTCGCGATGGCCCCCAACCGACAGGATTGCGCTACTGCATGAACTCTGCAGCCCTGCGGTTCGTACCAAAAGAAGAGATGGCCTCCGAGGGCTACGAGCAGTATCTGGTACTGTTTTAGCGGCGCTCTTGGGCGGCCTGCTGGGCCTTTGTCATGATCTCCCTTACCGTTTCATTCCACATGCCCTCGGTATACCATTGAGCCATGGTCTCGAGAAACTTGCGGTAGAGTTTAGCAAACTCCTTGGCCGCGGCCTTATCCTCGGACTGTTTTGCGTAGAGTTCCATCAACTGGGGATTCTCAGCCTTCCAGGCATCCTTCATCTCGGCCACCTTTGCGGGAGCTTCAATCCAGCGCAAAATCTCATTGCCCTCGCCGTCCCACAGTGACACTACAGGTATGTGCGTGTCCCCGTCCCGCTCATAGCGGGTTTTCAGTTCTCCGTGTTCCGATCCGCGAAAGATACGAATGGGTATCTCTACGCTCTTGAACAGCTGGTCCAGGAGGGGCATATTACAGATCCAGTCGCCGCACCAATCCTCGGTGGTGACAGTGGCCCGTACCGGCTGTGTAAAACCCCCTAAGGCAATCCGCAGCTTCTCGATATCAGACTGGGCGGGGCTGTCCGCAGTGCCGGCCTGATCCATCAATTTCCGTACCAAAGAACGATAGTGACGAAGCTCTTTTAGATACACCTCGACCGTCATTCCCTTCTCAAAAAAGTCTGTAGTCATTTTTTCTAAATATTCCATATACTGTCAAAGATATATAGAGTTCGGCTGGAGATCAAGCTTAATAAAGAAACAGGCTTTACCCCGCCCGCGATTTCATATAGAGTCAGGTGCTATGCACATAATACTCGGTCAGATTTTCGCGCTTCTCACTGCCGCCTGCTGGGCACAGAACTCGTTGGTATACTCACTTGCCGGAAAGCGGGTGAGCTCCTCCACGGTCACCCACATACGTCTATGGATTGCCCTGCCTGCCATCATGCTGGTTCATTTTGTATTTAACGGCACTTTTTTTCCAGTGGGACTGCCCCTGGAGGGGTATCTTTACTTGGGCGGATCCGGGCTTATCGGCTTTTTTTTGGCCGACCTGTTTATTTTCAAAGCCTTTGTGGATGTGGGACCCCGGGAAACTCTGGTGATCATGACCCTCTCTCCAATTTTTGGTGCCATTATGTCGCTGCTGCTACTGGGTGAGCTGCTTACGCCCCTGCAGATAATCGGTATTCTTACCACCGTGGCCGGAGTCGCCTGGGTAGTGTTTGTAGAGCGCAGCGACCCGGGCAAAAAAAACCGCAATTATGTACTGGGGGTGCTGTTTGCCTTTTTAGGCGCCTTTACGCAGGCTGCGGGAATGGTACTGGCAAAAGGGGGCATTGTCAGCGGCGTCCATCCTATCTCTGCAAACGCAATTCGCATCAGTGCAGGCTTGATAGGTATTATTATTTTTGCCGCCGGCCGAGGTCATTTGATAAGCGATTTCCGAAAGATGACCGATCGAAAAGCCCTTCTGCTGATAGCCACCGGAGCTCTGGTGGGTCCCGTACTCGGGATTATTTTAACCCTGTACGCTTTCCAGTGGGCACCGGTGGGAGTTGTCACCACCCTAATGCAGACTTCACCGATTCTGCTGTTGCCTATAGAACGCTTTGTCTTCAAGAAGCATCTGCCCCTGGGGGCGATTGCGGGCACCTTCTTGGCCATCGGCGGGGCAGCCCTCCTGTTTATTGCTCCTTAGCGGTCGGCAGTGTAATCCTTCTAGCCTTTTATCATTGTAGCGGCATCATAAAAACCGTGTTATTCTAAGCTATGCGGGTTTCTAAAATCTGTACACGAAATTTTTTGGTGAGATTTAATAATTGCCTTCAAGGCGTGCGCAATATATGGCTAAACAGAAACTGCAGTATGAGCGCTCAAAAAGGCGGGGATCCTCTCTCACCGCTGGTACTACCAATTGTTCTACTATTACAATTCAGTATCTTCGGCTTGTTTCAAATATCCAGTACAGCATCAGAACAGGCAGCAATTTTGCATGCCTTCGAATGGCACTTTCATATCCTTATCTCACTCTCGGCGGGGCTTTCCCGATGAGTGTAGAAAGCGGAAAGAGAACTCGGCACACAAATTTTCTCTTATGCGCCGAATAACATTGAACTTGCTCAAACAGGAGACTTCCTGCACACGGAGTATCGCAGGTAAACGTCTGTTGTCCGGCTGGGACACCGGGTATCTTGAAAAAGTTTTGTTTAAGGTCTAACTGCGTGTGCCCTGGGCGGCGGGCCCTGTTGTATTCCATTTTTACATGGTATGATATTTGCTGGAGAGGTGGCCCATGCCGACTGATGATACCCGTGAAAACAGGCTTGAAAAAACAGGCGACTACGCACGTCTACTGGTTGAAATAAAAGAGCGCGTACGTTCCGCCCAATACGAGGCTTTCAAGGCTGTCAATAAGGAGTTGGTCGGACTTTACTGGGACATTGGGCAGATAATTGTCGAGCGGCAGGCGGATGCGAAGCACGGTTCGTCCATTGCGGAACAGCTATCCAAAGATCTACGGGCCGAGTTTCCGGGGATTGGCGGGTTTTCCCGGCGCAACATCTTCTACATGCGGGAGTTCTACCTGCTGTATCGTGACGATGAAAGAGTGCAACCACTGGTTGCACAAATCGGCTGGACCCACAACTTGGTCATACTTCAGCGCTGCAAAGACCCCTTGGAACGTGAGTTCTATATCCGCATGACTCGCAAGTTCGGATGGTCGAAAAATGTGCTCATCCATCAGATCGAGAACCAAAGCTACGAAAAATCACTGCAGGGGCAGACCAACTTCGACCAGGCGCTGACGCCGGAGCTGCAAGCTCAGGCCAAGCTGGCCGTGAAGGACGAGTATACCTTCGATTTTCTGGAACTCGGTGAGGAATACAGCGAGCGCGAGCTGGAACGGGCGCTGATTGCACGAATTGAGAACTTTATGCGGGCCATGGGTAGCATGTTCGCATTCATGGGCAGTCAATACCGGTTGGAAGTTGAAGGTGATGAGTACTTTATTGACCTCCTGCTCTTTCATCGACGTCTCAAGGCCCTGGTGGTCATTGAGCTGAAAATCGGAAAATTTATACCTGAGTTTGTCGGTAAAATGCAATTTTACCTGACAGCACTGGATCGGCACGTTCGTCAGGAGGATGAGAACCCCTCCATAGGTATCATTCTGTGCAAGGAGAAGAACCGCACGATAGTGGAATATGCCCTGCATGATGCCAAGAAGCCAATCGGTGTGGCAACCTATGAAATTACCAAGACCTTGCCAAAGGAGCTGAAAGGAGAATTGCCTACACCAAAGGAGATCGCACAATTGCTGGAGGATCTATGACGCCTACCGACACCACAGAAAAAAAATTGGAGACACTGATTGTCGAATCGCTCACCGGCGAAGCGGGCTACGTCCAGTGATAGTGATTTGGTAGCCGCAGAAACCGGAGCTCACTACGAGTCTGATATGACCGAAGTCGACACCTTCGAGGATATGATCAACAATATCATGGAGTCGCGCAAGATGCTGGCCAACGCCAGCTACTTCGCCTCATTTTAAGCACTTCCTGTTTCCTAGACTCAAGGCAGACGTCCAGGCGCCGTATAACAGTCATCGGCAGGATGACGTCTCTGTACTTACCGCGTACCTACACATCTCGAAGCACATCGTCAGCAATACCCCAGATGAAGTTAGCTATCCAGTTAAGTTGTCCATTATCCATATTCATCCTCATTCTAGTTGTTGTAAATGTACCGCACCAGCTTTAGACCATAGCGTGGCAATTTTCTGATAATAGTACTACTGCTCTGTCCATTTGGTTAGTGTACGCCCTCTTTTTTCAATGTTTCCACGCGATTTTATCAGAATATGGGCTAAAACGAAAGTCTTAATACATTTTGCATTTCGCATTGACAGGGACAAAACAGGGCCAGAGCGCATAAAAAAAGCACCCCCGGAGGGATGCTTCTCAAATAGTTCGTTGCAGGACAACGCTTTATTTAATCGGGCTGGGCGGACTCGAACCGCCGACATCTTGATCCCGAACCAAGCGCGCTAGCCACTGCGCTACAGCCCGAATAAGAAACCAATCAAAAACAAAAATGTGTTCCTCCGAGCGGCACGATGATGTAAGACAAGGTGACTGAACGGCCGCACGGCTGAACAACAAAAAAAGGCGGGAGCGACGGGGATTGAACCCGCGATCTCCGGCTTGACAGGCCGGCGCGATAACCATCTTCGCTACGCCCCCACGGGAACAGCCACACTATACTCAAATAGGTTTATTATGTCAAGCGTGGGTGCCAGACTGATGAGCAAAAAGAGCATCGCCGAATTGACACTTACGGTCTAGCGTGGTACTGTTTTTTGCAATCAGGTTAATTTCTTTAACAGTATCACACTATGAATTAAAAGGAACATACATGCCTTCGAAAGAACAGCGACAAGCAAAAAAAGAAGAAAAAAAGAAAGCTTCTGCACAAAATACAGTTGAAAAGAAGCGGACTCAGCATCCCTTGACATGGGCCCTGAGTGTAGTTGTATTGATAATTGTAGTGGTAGCCTTTGTTGTTGCCCCCGCTTTAGGCGGTATGGGCCAACAGAGCAGGTTGATCTTTGGTTACTACAACGGTGAAGCTATAGAATATAAGCCCGACAGCTACTTTGCCCGGCAGCGGGACGCCTATGCCGAACAAATCGAACAACAGTCAGATCAAAACTCCGACAACTTCCAGTGGCAGGCGCTGCAGGTATGGAAAGGTGCCTTTGATTCCACGGTAGTTCATACGGCCATTCTTCAGCAGGCCGAGAAAAGCGGCTTGGTAATCTCGGAGAAGAAACTCGATCGTAATATTGCACAGTACGGGCCTTACCGCGAAAACGGGAAGTTCAGCGCCGAGCTGTACAGGAATGCTTCCAACGCTGAAAAAACGGCTACCCGCGAGCTTTTCAATGAGAACCTAATCCACGATCAATGGACACAGGATATTTCCAATATTCCCTCACCGGAAGCCGAAAAAAAGTTTATGCTGGGCATGACCAGTCCCGAACGCAAGTTTCGCTATGTCGACTTTTCACTGAACAACTTCCCCGACCAAAGGGTGATTGACTTTGCCGAAGAAAACAGCCGGCTGTTTCAGAAGATGAAACTCAGCCGAATATCCCTGCGTATGGACGAGAGCGAGGCTAAACAGATCTATCAGCAACTGGAGGAATCTCCCAGCCGCTTTGAGGAACTTGCCCAGAACCACTCCTCCGACGAGAACGCCGAGAAGGGCGGTGATATGGGCTGGGTACGCTACCATGAGCTGGCCGGCATGTTTGAAGACAGCAGCAAAGCCGACCCGATCTTTGCACTTGAAAAGAGTGAGATTTCCGGTTTGGTAGAAACCTCCTTTGGCTGGGCCATTTACCGAAGCGACGAGGAAGCCATGGTACCCGATTTTACCGACGAGGATGAAATTGCGGCAGCACGCTCCTACTTAATCCGCAACGAACGGGGTCAGGTTGAGGACTACTTTATCAATCGTGCCAATAGTTTTGTAGCCGATGCTGAAGAAGCGGGTTTTTCGACTGCTGCAGCGGCAGCCAATCTTTCCCCTGCCGAAACAAAATACTTTCCAATTAACTACGGAGAGAGCTTCTTCCTAAAACCGATTCAAATTGAAAATGAAAATGGAAGTGGTATCCTGCAACGGGCTCAATCGAACCAGCGGATACTTACCAGCCTTTTTTCCGTGGGGCAGAACGATTTTACCGAACCCTTTGTTCTGGGCAACTCGGTAGTCGTAGCCCAGCTGCTTGATGAACGCCAGGCTCCCGAAGAGGAAGTAGAGCAAATAGCCAATTACCACTCTTACATTATACAAAACTTCCAGCGTGAAGAAATTCAAACTCACTTTCTGCAATCAGACAAACTAGAGGACAACTTTATGCAGGTGTTCTCTAAACATTTCCTAAGTTCTTAGTAGTACGTGAACATGCAAGAACAAGCCCCCCTGCTGACCGAGGTAAGCGGGGGGACTTCGATTGTATTTAAAAATAAGGAACTCTACAGCCGCAGTTCACCTCGCACGAGGGCCGAAGAACGGGCGGCGGCCTTTGAACTTGAAACCCACACACTTTATATACTGGCCTCGCCACTGCTGTGGTACGGGGTCGCTGTGCTGCTTAAAAAGCTCCCGCCAAGCTCACACATTATCGCTGTTGAACAAGAGCCCCAACTTGCCGCACTTAGCATCTCGCACCAGCCTCTTGAACTCAGCCGGAACGAGCAGCTGGACATAGGATTTTATCCGGAGGGAGGGCTTGAGGCTGAGGTTCCCGCTGGTAACAATCCTGAATCCGGCAGCGCTGAAACAGAAGGCCATGCAACTAGCAGCGCTGAAACCAAGGCTCCTGAATCCGGCGCCGCCGGAGACATTTTTAAGTCGATACCGGCACTGGTTAAAAAACTCGGTATTGAACGCTTCCGCCGGGTGCGTTTGCTAACCCTGAACGGGGGGTATCGCCTGAACAGCCGCCGCTACACAGAGCTGGTACAACTTTTAGAAGAGGAGGTTCAGCAGTTCTGGCATAACAAGTATACCCTCATGCATATGCTGCCTCTCTGGATAAAGAATATTTTGCGCAACCTTGCCCTGTGTACCTTCCCGGCAGGAGCCTCGGACACGGTGCCCGAAACAAAACTATCTCACCTGGAAAGCTGTCCTCGGTTTGGTTTGCCGAAGACCTCCCTTCCGGTACTGGTTGCCGGAGCAGGCCCCAGCCTCGACACGCACATCGACTTTATCCGCCGCTATCGTGATACTATATATCTATTAGCCGTGGACACCGCCTACTCTGTGCTTCTGCAGCACGGTATTAAGCCCGACATGGTGGTGGTGCAGGAGTCTCAGTTCTACAATCTGTACGACTTCATTTACCAGCCCCGGATCGAAGCCGACATTCTGGCGGATATCAGCAGCTACCCCCAGGTCATTCGTCTCGGCGCCGGCAACATCTATTTATACGCCACCGAGTTTGTCCATACTCAGCTATTCACCCGTTTGCAAAAGGTCTCACTGCTGCCGCCCCGGATTCCCCCGCTGGGATCGGTTGGTACCACCGCTGTCCATGCCGCCCTCTCTATCACCGACTCAACGGTAATTCTGGCGGGCATCGATTTCGCCTTTCCCCCGGGCCAGACCCATGCCCGCGGCGCCCCCCGCCATCAGCTGAACCTGCAGCACAGCCACCGCTTTCTGGGAATCGAGGATATGTGGCCTCGCACCACCAAGGGTGTCACACGCACTCCAGACGCCTCGGATGCCTTGGGAGTTCCACTGCGTACCACCCCAAGCCTAAGGCGCTATGCAGATAATTTTACGCGTGTATTTCATTCTTTGGATCGGATGCTCTTGTTAAAGCCCCGGGGCTTACCCTTAGGTATACCGGAGCTCACGCAAGCTGAACTTGCCCCTTATCTCTCGTCGGTAGAAAAACGGTTAATGCCCCATCCTTCTCCATCCCTGCCCGCCATGGGCGATAGTGAGGCTGTTGAGGGCTTTCTACAGCGCGAACAGAAGCTGCTGCATTCAATTTACACCCAAGGATTAGCCTTTCTTGAGGGACGGCTGTCGGAAGCGGAACTTTCGAAGCTGTCCTTGGATATACACCGCTGCGAGTATCTGTTTCTGCATTTCCCTGAAACAGGGCCAAGCCTGCGCAAGCTGGAGCCGGCCATGATAAAACGGATAATGGTTACTGCCGGCCACTACATTCGGGTGATCGACGAGGCGCTGGAGCTTATTCCTCGCTCTTAAGCACCGAGACAAAGGCCGACTGGGGCAGCTCTACATTTCCAACCATCTTCATCCGCTTTTTACCCTCTTTCTGCTTTTCCAATAGCTTGCGCTTACGGCTGATATCTCCGCCGTAGCACTTGGAGGTTACATCTTTGCGGAGGGCATTGATAGTCTCCCGGGCTATAACGGTATTCCCAATAGTTCCCTGCAGAGGAATTTTGAACTGCTGCCGGGGTATCTCGTCCTTCAGTTTTCGGCAAATAGTACGGGCCCGGGAAACAGCATTATCCTTATGCACCAGCTGGCTCAAGGCATCCACCGGTTCGCCGTTTACCAGAATATCGAGTTTCACCAGCTCGGTTCGCTTATAAGGTCCGATTTCGTAATCGAAGGAGGCAAAGCCCCGGCTCACCGATTTAAGCTTGTCGTAAAAGTCGAAGAGTACCTCCGCCAGAGGCATCTCGTAGGTTACCTCAACCCGCTTTTCATCCAGATAGTTCATAGCCTTCTGAATGCCCCGTTTCTCCAGACAAATCTGAATTATGTTGCCCAGATATTCGGCGGGAGTGATAATGGCTGCGTCAATGTAGGGCTCTTCGGCATACTCAACCTTGGTGCTGTCCGGATACTCAAGGGGATTGTCCACGTCGATTACCTCGCCGCTGTTTCAGGTGAACCTTGTAGCGGACCGAAGGAGCGGTGAGAATAATTGAAAGGTCAAACTCCCGTTCAATCCGCTCCTGCACTACTTCCAGGTGCAGCAGCCCTAAAAAGCCGCAGCGAAAGCCGAAACCCAGGGCCGCGGAGGAATCCTTCTCGTAAATAAGGGAGGCGTCGTTCAGTTTCAGCTTATCGATGGCCGTTCGCAGCTCTTCGTAGTCGTTGGTGTCAATCGGATAAATGGAGGAGAAAACCACCGGTTTGACCTCTTTGAAGCCCTTCTGCGGTTCCGCACAGGGGTGCTTGTCGTTGGTCACGGTGTCACCAATACGAACATCTTCAATGTTTTTTATGCCGGCAATCAGATAGCCCACCTGTCCGGCATTAAGATTTTCACCCTTCTCCAGTCCCAGCCTGAAAATTCCGGTCTCTTCAATGGTATAGGTGGTGTTGTTCCACCACAGGCGAATCACGTCGCCGGCCTTCATAGTCCCTTCAAACACACGGACGTGAATAATTACCCCGCGGTAGGCATCATACTTGGAGTCGAATATCAGGGCTTTTAGGGGCTGGTCGTCGGTTCCGGAGGGGGCCGGTATATGATGAACAAGAGCCTCCAGCAGGTCATTGACCCCCTCCCCTGATTTTGCCGATACCAGCACCGCATCATCCGGGTCCAGCCCCAGGTCGTGCTCGATTTCTCGTTTTACCATCTCAATATCGGCACTGGGCAGGTCGATTTTATTAATCACCGGTATTATTTCCAGGTCTAGTTCAACGGCCATATACATATTGGCAAAGGTCTGCGCCTCAACCCCCTGGCTGGCGTCAATCAACAGCAGCGCCCCCTCGCAGGAGGAGATAGCCCGGGAAACTTCGTAGGCAAAATCAACATGTCCCGGAGTATCAACCAGGTTCAGTTCGTAGATATTCCCGTCATCCGCCTCATAGGGCATGGTAATTGCCTGGGATTTGATGGTAATACCCCGCTCACGTTCAATATCCATATTATCGAGATATTGCTCCTTAAAATTACGGGCCTCAACTATCTTAGCCTTTTCGATAAACCTATCGGCTAGGGTAGATTTCCCATGGTCTATATGGGCTATTATGCAGAAGTTGCGGATAAATTCTTTAGGTGTATGTAGAGTAGACATACTATCGCCTTCCTTCATTAAGGGGGTTACGATAGCATGCCCCTCCCAGAACCGTACGTGCGCAACTAACGCATACGGCTCCTAGCACTAAACATTCGACCATTGCCAGATGTCTTTGCAAATTCTGCGGTCTTGGTATTAATTTCCATATCTTTTCAAACGTCTCCCAATTTATCTTGTGCTTCTGACCTCTCCGCCTTAGAGCCTTATACAGCGTGTATCTGATGTATTTATAGAACTTGTACAGCCCTATTCAGATTTCCGTTGACCCCATAGTAATTGTAGTGCCCAACCAGTTTCCGGCTTAGTGCTCTCACAATCTCCATGACAGGTCGATGCATATTCCATCTAATCCACTGCTTTGCGCTCTCGCGTTTAGCCTTCAGCTTCTTCTTGCTAGTGAGGTGCAGAACTGTGTACTTACCAGTCCTTGTACTGGCATTTCACGTGGGTGAATCCAGAGATCAAATGTCTCCTTGGTTCCTTTGTACCTTCCAAATGGAATAATCCTTGTCTTCTCTTCGGCCACCGTTAGCTTGAACTTTGCAAGCCTTTTAAGCATCACCTCGTAGAATCTTTTCGCATCATCCTCGTACTGGAACAATACCACATAGTCATCCGCATAACGGTATAAGTATGCCTCACCCCTCAAACACCTTTTCACTACCTTCTCAAACCACAAGTCGAGTACGTAATGAAGATAGACGTTAGCCAGCACCGGCGAAATAAGCCCTCCTTGCGGAGTCCCCTTGTCGCTGTCGCTGACGTTCCCATTCTCCATGATCCCCGCCTTGAGAAATCTTACTACATAACGGATGAAATTCTTGTCCTGTATATCGTTCTCAAGAAACTTCACCAGCCATTCGTGGTCGACATTGTCAAAGAACCCTTTGATGTCGGCATCAAGAATATAATTTACCTTCTTAGTCATGATCGTTTGGTTTATCTCCCGTATTACATCATGACAATTCCGATTCGGCCTGAACCCGTAGGAACAGTCCAGAAACCTCGGCTCGTATATCTCAGTCAGCACCTTCGCCATTATTCCCTGTACGAGTTTGTCCTCATACGCCGGGATTCCCAGCGGTCGTACCGTGCCATCCGTCTTGGGTATGTATGTTCTTCTCACCGCCTGCGGTCTGTAGCTGAAGGATTTCATCCGTCCAAGCAATGCATCCACATGCTCTTCCAGTCCGGACTCATAGCTCTCCTTCGTCGCTCCGTCTATGCCTGCGGCTTTTCCTCTGACCTGCGCCCGATGCTCTGCCTTCAGATTCTCCCTGTTGACGTAGTGCATGAGCGTCTGCATCTTTGCGTGACTCTCCGACAACCTCCTCAACTCCCCATAGCTATTTTCCACTCTTTCAGAACCTCCAGTGTTCCTGGTGTTGGCCACAAGAAATACGTTTAATGCCCAGACCCCTTCGCTCCACCGACTTTCACCGGTTTCATCGCTACTATGAGTCTGTCCGATTGCTGATGCCCCATACAGGTTTCTTGACTCCTCGCCTTTACGTCCCCTCTTAGTCCAACGGACAGGACATCAGCCCTCCCAGGTACGCTTGATCTACCTTGTGTGCTCGCCATGCTCTCAGACCCCGTTGGGTTCTCTGCACTCTCGCCTTTTTCCGAGCGCTTCTTGCTGGTTGCTGTCATATGAAAAACATCACCACCCAATCTTTATACTAACGAGGCTCAATCACGTTCAACCTTTCGGCTTATGGCTCTCACACTCCTTTGCCTACGCTTAAACCTCACCTCACGGCTTCGGCTCCAAGGCTAAGTACCGGCTGTTGGCTAGACTTTACCGGACAGGGTGTCTCACCCTGCTATATATCAAACGCCGAACTGGCGCACTCATTGGGTTTACTATAGCTTAATATTCGATCTTCATCAACAAAGCCGGCCCATTAACAGCGATTCTCAATTTGGAAGTCTTCTGACTTCCAAATTGAATTCACATGCAAATGCTTGAAATTTTTATATATCTTAACTTTGGAGGCATTCTCAATTTGGATAGCGTAATTACACTATCCAAATTGAGAATTGCTGGCCCATTAAAGAAAGAGTGTCAGTCTGTATAGGTGTCATCAAGCACCTCGCGTACCACTTTGACAAAAACTTCGGGTGAGAAAGGTTTGGATATAAAGGGAAATTCAAAATCCGACCCCAAATCAGACTCGCTGCCCTCTGTCTGCGCGGAGTTGTGCTTATGAGGGTATCCCGACATGTAGATAACCTTGGTGCTGGGGCGTAGTTCGAGAAAATGTTTCGAAAGCTCTTCTCCGCCCATTCGCGGCATAACCAAATCAGTAACCAGCACATCAAACTTATGCTCCTCGCTCCTGGCCAACTCTAAAGCTGTTTCAGGGCCGTCCGCTAAATACACGGTATATCCGTACAACTTCAAAATACGCTCAACGAGGTTTCGAAGACTCTTTTCGTCTTCCACCACTAGTACCGTTTCCGTTCCGGAGTAAGAGGGTTCCATACCTCTCTTACGCGTAGGGGCTTTCTCGGTACTGCGATACAAGGGCAAAAGGATCCAAAAGGTCGAGCCCTCATTGGGCTCCGTTTCAACCTGCAGATACCCATTGCTCTGCTTTACGATTCCGTACACGGTTGAGAGACCGAGTCCGGTGCCCTTCTCTTCCGACTTAGTAGTAAAAAAAGGTTCAAATATCATCTTAAGCATATGAGACTCAATTCCCACCCCAGTATCTCGTACCGCGGCGCATACATAATTTCCCGGAGGTACTTTTCCCATCGGTGAGGGTTCCGGACTATCAACTTGATAATTCGTAGTTCGGATTGTGATGCGCCCCCCCTGGGCCATAGCATCCCGGGCATTTACAATCAAATTCATCAGCACCTGCTCAATTTGTCCGGGATCTACCCATACTGTATCCGGATCAGCGCTTAAGTTAAGGTACATTCCAAATTCTTCGGTAACCAAACGGCGCATCATTTTTTCAAGATTATGAATCAGTTCGTTCATATGAACTTGTTTTGGTTTTAGAATCTGCCTGCGACTGAAGGCCAGCAGCTGCCGAGTAAGGGTCGAAGCCCGTTTGGCAGCCTCTTGGATGCCCGACACCTCATTTTCAATAGCCGTATCCTGCTTCACAAGCTTTTCTTGAACAATAGTACTGTAGCCAAGAATGACCGTGAGGATATTGTTAAAGTCGTGGGCTACCCCGCCCGCAAGCCGGCCAACTGCCTCCAGTTTTTGCGCCTGCCGCAGCTGCTGTTCGAGGTTTTTACGGGTGCTAATATCTATAAGGTAGCCGTTTATCTCTGTAATAGCGTCGCTTTCATCGGTATCTGCAACAACATTAGCCAGCAAATTCAATTTACTGCCGTCGGCGCGCAGCAAATCCAGCTCATGCAGAACTAAACGCTTATGCTGCTTAAGCTGCTTCCAGAAATCAGCTGCCTGACTTTCATCGGGAAAGCGGGAATTTAAGTAAGTACCCTCGACTTCAGCCGCATTTTTAAACCCGAAATAATCTACAAAGGAGTGATTACAGGCTAAAAAAACGCCCTGAGCATCGGCTACAAAATCTGCGGATACATCTTCCTCAAACAGCCGGCGGTAACGCTCCTCGCTTTCCTGTAGTTGAGTTTCAAGTTTGTGACGAAACAGGGCCATTTCGATATTAGTACGCAGTTCCCTCTCTTCGAAGGGTTTTATAATATAACCGAAGGGTTCAATGAACTTAGCCCGTTCGATCGTTTTTTCGTCGGCATAAGCGGTAAGTATGATAACCGGCACACGGAATTGTTCACGAATTATCTGAGCAGCTTCGATACCATCCATCTTACCCTGAAGACGGATGTCCATCAGTACTAAATCGGGTGCTTCAGTTTTGAATTGAGAAATAGCTTCTTCACCCGACGCATGGGAGCCTACTACTTTGTATCCGAAGGACTCTAAATGCCGACGAATATCAAGAGCTACAACCCCTTCGTCTTCTACAATTTGTACTTTAAGCTGGGCCATTTAGCCGTCCACCGCAATGCCGATTTTTTTTAATTCCTGCATCATCTTTACGTTCTCTATGGGTTTTACCAGATACGTGTCGGCATGTCCCTCATGAAGGGCTTTCAATACGTAGTTGGGGTCGCTCAAGGCTGTAGTCATAACCACCTTCGCTGCCTCACTTTGTTTCACACTCCGCTCGTTTTCAATCATTCGCATTTTTTTCAAAGCATCCTGACCATTCAGTTTCGGCAGCATTATATCCAAAAAGATCAAGTGGAAAGGCTCCCCAGAGTCTAATGCCGATTTAAACATCTCTACCGCAGTTTCTCCATCCTCAGCAATATGTAT
The DNA here is from genome assembly GCA_034520965.1 of Spirochaetia bacterium. Taxonomy (GTDB): domain Bacteria; phylum Spirochaetota; class Spirochaetia; order DSM-16054; family Sediminispirochaetaceae; genus DSBN01. Next base: position 359,815 of record JAXHMY010000002.1, read on the forward strand.
TTCACCTAACGGTTCGAGAAACTGCTGCAACAAAAACCGTCCTGCAACATCATCTTCAACTATCAGGATCCTCATTAAATCACCTCTACACCTATTGTATACTGCTATTCAAGCTTTTTCAAACAGTGGAAGAATAAGCTCTTAGAAAAACTAAGGTGCTCCTGCATTGGCTTCCCTTAACTCCTGTAGAATTTTCTGTACCTTCGCGCCATTTTTGCTTCGACAAGCCATCATAAGCTTGAACAGACGTCCGGAGGTATCCTGATCCTGGATCTGTTGAGCAATTTTTCGAATCCGCTGTGCCTCCTCCTCAAGCTGGTCATACTCGGTGCTCTGTAAATTCTCTGCATCCACTGTATATAAACCCGAGAGCAGATCCTGCAGCTCGCCAAGCATATATGCTTGCTTGTGCTCTTTCTGCTGCTCCTCTTGCGGATTCTTCTGTGGTGCCTCCTGTGGCACAATGAGTTGTCTCAAATAGAGAGTGTGTGCGGCGTCCGGCCACAGCTCGTCTGCAGCGCCCATCAATAGATGATTCAGCTGCTTCAGCAATTTACGTCTGAGGATAGGACTATACAAGTAAGTGGCGGCAGGGTCTTCCTGCACATTTTTCCGGCTGCTGCGGACAAGATATAACAGTCTCGTTGGAGAAACGCCCATCTCTCTGAGGCTTTTTCCGATTCTATGGCATACGGTGAGGGTATCCTCAATCACAAATAGACTCCCGGAGGCTAGCTTGTATTCACCTGATCTGTCAGGGATAGTAAGGGGTACCCCCCAAGTCTGAAATTGGCGCCGTCGTATTTCGGTGGTGAAAGAATTTGAACTTAAATAAAACACCGGGGGAGCGCTGCGGAAATCCGGAGAATCTAAAACCTCTCTGTCATCAAGGTCTCCAGGTTCAAGCTGCAGCCTAAAGGTAAACTCGCTCCCTTCACCTACGGTCGAGGAAAAGTCGATGGTACCGCCCATAAGGTGAATCGTATCATTCACAATCGCCAAACCCAATCCGGCTCCATCATGGGCACGGGTAGAGGTACTGTCCACCTGATGAAATGATTTAAACACATTCTGCCGTTCCGATTCGGGAATTCCGCATCCGGTATCACGAATCCGACCGGCTAGAACTATTTTATCTTTGTGTACCTCATCAGGTTCGGTTTTTACCTTCAAATGCACCCAGCCAGTGTTCGGTCAAATTTAACAGCGTTACTCAGCAGGTTTACCAGTACTTGCTCTACTTTGTCCGAATCACCGTGAAGATGAAAACGGCTAGTTTCATCTATCTCAATATATACACCCAAGTTCTTCTTCTGTATCTGAGTCCAGAGTTTGTTTATCGAATTCTCGAATAGCTCGTCCAGATAAAAATCATGTGTATTGATAACAACCTTACCCGCTTCTACTCTAGAAAACTCTAGGAGTGAATCGATCATGGTCAAAAGGTTCCTCCCAGAGCTCTCTATAATCTGCAAATACTCCTTCTGCTCCTCGGGCTCATTGGTTTTTTGTGCCAACTGGGTCATCCCAAGGATACTGTTCAGGGGGGTTCGAAGTTCATGACTCACATTCGCTAAAAAGCCACTTTTCGCCCGGCTTCCCGCTTCGGCTTTTTCTTTTGCCGCTATCAACTCTTGCTCAATTTTGTATTTATACAAGGCCATTTCAATGGTGGAGTAAATCTCCCGTTCCTGAAAAGGTTTAAGAATATATCCGAAGGGTTCGGTTACCTTCGCCCGGGCTAGGGTGGTTTCATCGGAATAGGCGGTAATATAAATTACGGGAGTCCCTAGGGTACTTTTGATGCGTTCAGCAGCCTGGATACCATCCATATTCCCCTTAAGGTGAATATCCATCAGGATCAGATCCGGTTTCTCTTGTTCTGCCTTCGTTACGGCATCTTCTCCCGACAGAACATGCTCTATTACCGAATACCCAAGCGCATTGAGCCGTCGCTCCATATCCATAGCCACAATGCTTTCATCTTCTACGAGTAAAATTCGTACGGATGCCATAAAACTACCCCATAATTGTTAACGGCTATTTCCTTAACAGTTTCGTATGCCGCGTTGCGGCAACCGAAACAAGGAAAATAGCCGTATTCGGCTATTTTCTTAATAGATTCCACTCAACCGCCCGCTGTATTAATTCAGTAGAAGAATGCAGATCTAATTTTGTTTTTAAGTGAGACTTGTAGGTTTCGATTGTTTTTACACTTAAAGTTAAGCGTTTGGCAATTTCCCGCGTCTCCAGCCCATCACCAATCATACGGAATACTTCAAACTCCCGGTCGCTCAGAACATCAATTAGGGAAGTTTCTTTTTGTAAATTGCCTGCAAATAGTGATAACATTCGCTCTTGCATATCATCACTCAGGTACATAGAGCCCTTTAGTACGGTCCTAATTGCGGTCATTACATTTTCGGTAGCTTCACTTTTCATTATGTAGCCTTTCGCTCCGGCTCGAAGTGCGCGTTCGGCATATACTCGCTCGTCATGCAGCGATATCACCATAGTTTTTACTCTTGGATACTGCACATTTATAATTTTAATTAATTCAAGGCCATCGCTCTCTTTTAAAGTAAGGTCCACTAAAGCTAGGTCCGGCTGCGTCTCGGAAATAACTGTCTGAGCAGACAGATGATCTTCAGCCTCCCCTACTACGGTAAGGTCCGACTCCCGATTGATAAGCTGGGCAAAACCTTTACGCACAATCGGATGATCATCAATAATTACGATGCGTTTCTCCATCAGTGTTCCTTCTATTGAAATTTTGGATGAAATTTTGGAACCCGACAGATTACAGTGGTTCCGCTGTGTTCATTATCAAAAATAGAAAGGTGTCCATTTATGATGTTCGAACGAAACTCCATTATTTTTAAACCTAATCCCTGGCTTTCATGCCGCTCAATACCTTTTCCATTATCACGAACCTGCAAAAAATACTCGGAATCCTCTTCCTTTAACAATATCTCAATCTTTTCTGCATCTCCATAGCGTTTTGCATTGGTAATAGCCTCCTGGGCAATATGATACAATTGGGTAGCCATAGTTCCGTCTGTAATATCGTTCTCCAGATCAGTCTTACACTCTATCTTGCAGTTATACAGGCTCTCTATCTGCAGAGTGAGTTCTTTTAAGGCAACCGATAAACCCTGATTTTCCAGAGTCACCGTAAGTAGATTTTTGGCTAAATTGCGTGTCTGTTTAATTGACTGGTTTACCATATCCTGTATTCTCCGTGCAGACTCAACTTCCTCTGGGCATTCTGACTCCTGCAGCTTATTCTCCAGCAGTTTTAACTGTAAAGATATCCCTGTAAGATTCTGCCCAAGATTATCATGCAAATCTTTTCCGATTCTTCGGCGTTCTTTTTCAGATATTTCAAGAATCTCTCGCTCCAGCTGTTTTTTGGCGGTGATATCCCGGGCAATGAGAGACACACCGGTGACCTCATTCATCAAACCGCGAATCGGATTAATTTTCAGAGATATATTAATCACCTCGCCGTTTTTTCTCTGCCTCACCGTCTCATAGTGCTCAACTTCGATATTATCACCTATTTTGTCTAAAATATCCGGCAGTTCATTGGGATAAAAGGGAGGCGTAAGAAGAAGTAGATTTTTACCGCGAACATCTTCCTCGGTATAACCAAATATTTTTTCAGCCCCCTTGTTCCAACTGATGATGGTCCCGTCCAAGGTTGCACCAATTACGGCATCGTTGATGCTCTTAAGGGTGATAGATAGAATCTCCTCATTTTTTCGCGCCTCCAGCTCCATTTTATGTCGGTAGAGCGCCATCTCGATCATGGAGTGCAGATCGTTTTGATGGGAACTTTTGGTTATGTACCCGTAGGGTTCAGTTTTTTTAGCCCGGGACAGGGTATCTTCGTCTGAAAAGGTAGAGAGAAAAATGAAGGGGATGCTGAAACGTCTACGCAGATATTGGGCTGTCTCAATTCCATCTAACTCGCCCTTCAGCTTTACATCTAACAAGACTAAATCCAAACTGTGAGCGCTGATTACTTCCAGTGCTTTCTCGCCGGTCTCGACGGGTGGAAGAACAGTATAACCCAATGATTCCAGGGTGCGTGTGAGGTCAAGGGCGACTATCTGTTCGTCCTCAACAACCAGAATAATCGGCTTATCGTCATGATTATTCGACAATCTGTCTCCTCCTGCCGTTGCAGCTAATCGGCGTATGAAATTTTAATAGAAAGACTTATTTATAAGAAATCATTTGTTTCTATGTATGCGCCCAGCTGTACCCCGGTTTCTAAAAAACCGGCTTTACGCTTTTTGATTCTAATCTGTGCAAGTAAAACCTTCTGCTCTTCGAGATATTTCCATTGTTGTAATGAGAATGGATCGTTTACGCTGATTCCTGTTTCATCGGCCACGCTTCCGTTATACACTTTTTTGACTAAATATCTGGTGCCCAGGAGGTTGTCACGGATTTTTTCAACCTGCATACCAAAGGCAGGAGCAAACAGCTGTTCAGGCTGTCCGTAATCGATGATTTTCTTTAGGGGAATTTCCGGCCGGGTAGACAAAACGGTAAGCCCCTTATGCTGCATTGATCCACGGCTCCATTTTATTTCTACTAACGTTTCAGGCGTATAATGGAGAATGGTATCATGGGCCGCAACTATAGAGTCCACCGCTGTGCCTGCCAGCTTTTTCAGTACATCTCCGGCTTGAATGCCGATTCTATCGGCAGGACTGCCCGGAAGCACATACTTAACCTCCAAGCCCTCATCCATTTTATACAAGGATACCCCTAAAAAGGGGTGTGATATCCGGCCTTCCTTATACAGCTGGGGAAAAATATGCATTACCCACTGAACAGGAATCGCAAAGTTGATACCCTCAAACTGCTCTATTCCGGCAAATACTACTCCAATTAAATTACCGTTTCCGTCAAGCAGGGGGCCACCGCTGTTTCCCTGGTTAATAGGAACATCGACCTGAACTACATTTCCCATTTGTAAAAAACGGCGATCAGTAGCAGATACAATTCCGGAGGTAACCGTATTCTCCAGCCCCCCGGGAGAACCGATAGCATAGATTCTATCGCCCGCAGACTGCTGCTTCACAGGACTGAAGGAAAGCACGGTCTCCGGTGACATCTCTACCTTTAATAGGGCAATATCAAAGGCGCTATCATATCCAACCACCTTGGCCGGTATTTTATCTTCCGGGTTCTTCGACGGACGAATATAGAGGCGTGAGTAGCCTTCATATTTTGGATCGACCTGGCTTCTAATAACATGATAGTTGGTAATGATGTATCCACGGCGGTCTACATAGAACCCGCTTCCGATCACTCTATCGGGTAAACCAACACCATCTTCAATCCGCATCCCGCGATTTACCCAGATAGTTACAGTTCCACGTATAAGCTGGGCCTGACTGTATTTATCGGCTGAATTTTCCGGCAACTGATGCACCGTCTCGACATCACGCCTCCCCAGTTCCTCCAAAATCATACCGGCGGTAGTGTACTTTTCTTCCTCAATAGCCGCTTCCAGCATCTGCTGCAGATGTTCCTCTTCAAAGATGGAAAAATCATCCATCTGCCGAGCTAAGGACAAGGCTCGGACCGGGTTTCCCTTTTCAAGTTCATACATAACGTGATCACGCTTCAGAGACAAGTGCTCACTGTCGAGAAGCTCTTCCCAAGCTGCTTGCCGGGCCGACACGGAAAGGCGTAAAGCGGTTTCATATTCATGCTTATCAAGGGAAGCTTGAAATTTCTGTTTCAAATCCTCCTTGAGTTTTTCCTGTAATACCACAAGTTCTGAAGATTGTTCACCGGTCCCCTCGCGCTCTGCCCGAGACCGCAGCAGGAACAGGTCCTGCATGGCCGTTACAATCCGGCCGTCTTCCCGGGCTTGTTCGATTCTACTTACATTTATCTCATACAGAGGCTGGATTGCCCCTTTATCAGGTACACCGGTACATCCGGCGAGTAGTATTAATACAGCCCCTAACAGGAGCCCATAACGCTGTATCATAATATCTCCGCTTCCTATAACTCATTATTCATTCTCAAAGTTCATTCTCAAAGTTCATTCTCAAACTGCATCTGATATTCGACCTTACCGTCTTCATCAGTGTCCCACTTCCGCATTGGAATCCCTTCATACTCTTCAATATACTCGGGAATGCCGTTCTTGTTTCCATCATAGGTAATTCTTATAAGTTTTGCATCCCGATAATACTCAATAATTTCAAAAAAACCATCGCCATCCATATCCCGTCGCCGCTCGGTAATAGTACCGGAAAGAAGGTCTGATTCTACTTGCGATTTTCCCCCTATCACCGCCTCTAACAAGCCCTTGTTACGCGAGAAAAAGTAGGATTGTGGATCTGTTCTGTTCGTTTTAGCTCGTATGTCGGCGGAATTCGCCAAAAGTGTACTGAGTACAGGTACCGTTTCAACAGTAGGCAGCGGTACCGGGTTCGGGGCGCTATAATTTTCCCAGTTCGGCAGATGATACCGCACACTGTAGGGCACTAGATCTATTTCGATTACCGAGCGGCCTACAACGCTTTTTGCCTCAGACAATTGAGGGTAATTAGAATAAGATAAGCTTAGCGAATTATTATCCCCAGTCTGCACACTGATCCATGAGGGGCGTCCCTTCTGTAGTTCCAAAACCCGTTCAAACCTGTAAAAACCGGTGGAGACCTCTTCTACACGCTGAATAATTCCACGCAGATATGTCTCGCGGATCTCCACCTCGCCGTCCTCATCCGGATCACGCCTCACCTCGCCGCTAAATCTTAGAAAAGCTTGATTGACATCAGTTTCACCAGTAAAAACTTTAGAGATATCCAACAACATGGTGAGCTGTGTATCAGTTACAGTGGTAAGGCTTGAAAAGAGCTGCTCCAACTCCGTCACAGGGAGCTCCTGGCGCACACGGTACCCCTGCACACGGGAGAAAAAATCGCTCCCCCACCTTTCAGAATACAGTGCAAGCAGTCTTGCAAGATCCGCAGGGCGGTGGGTAGCAGCTATCAGTGCCTGGTAAGCCGGTTTTGAATAATAATTACTTTCATCGTTTTGCAGTATATTTTGTCGCAGCTGCCGGCGGTATTCAGAGTTCTGCTGAGCATACTGCTGTTGAAAAAAAGCATCCTCAGGATACAGATTTATCCCTCGGCTCACCTGCTTCTTTAGCTGCTCGATATATCCCTCCGTACGCAAGGCACGTACGGCAATTTTTAGGTACTCCCGCTGTTGTTGCACCTCATAGGGGAGGTTCTGAATCAGGACCAGCGCCTGCTGGGCATGGTCAAAACGGGTTAACAAGTCCAGGTACTCAAGAAAAACATTTTCTTTACCAAATAAGTCAAACGCTCCTCCGCTCAATGCGGAGGTCATATGTTCTATAGCTCTCTCGTAATTTTCATTCTGCATATGTGTTTTAGCCTGTAAATACAGTGCATCAGGATTGTTCTTCCAAAACACAAGTGCGGTTTCTGTAAATTTTGCGCTTAATTCAGAGTTACCGGCCTCAGCGCTTTGGCGAGCCAGGCGGGTATAGTGGGTCGAGAGTTCTTGGTTAGGTAGTGAACCGTACTGCTGCCCATGCAAATGTATCCCGGGAAGACTGATCAGCAGTGTGAAGCAGAGCGCATAAAAAATGCTGTTACTCTTTATCTTCCGCCTCTTCCCCCGTTTCGGGTGACTCTGTGCGTTGATTCGTCTCACGTGTCTCTCCCCCTCCGCTATCTGCAGGCTTTTCAACCGGACCATGGGTCTCACTGTGCAGCCGGCTCTCTGAAGCCGCTTCAGGCAAGCCCAGTAAGACTCGGATTTCGGTATCCGCCAGGGTTTCCTTCTGAACGAGTTCTTCGGCCAGTAGTGTAAGTTGGTCCATATGCTCTGTAAGTATAGCACGAGTATCCCCTAGACACTCATCAAGAATTTTCTTTACCTCTGAATCTACAGTCTGGGCCGTGTGCTCGGAGTAATCCTTATGCTGGGCAATCTCTTTACCTATAAAGATTGGTTCGTCTTCCTGGCCCAGTGAAAAGAAACCTAACTCACTACTCATACCCCACTCAGTGACCATCCGGCGGGCAATACTGGTGGCCTGTTCAATGTCATTCTTTGTGCCGGTGGTGGTTTCATGATACACAAGCTCTTCGGCCACATAGCCGCCCATTGCAATCTTAATCCGGTCGGTGAGCCAGCTCTTGTTTTTGGAATAAGAATCCTTTTCAGGCAGACTCATAGCCAAACCCAGGGCTTGACCATGGGGAATCACGGTTACCTTGTGCAGCGGGTCGGCGTGTTTTAAGGTAGTAATGCAGCAATGCATGGCCGGCCTCATGAAACGCGGTTGCCCGTTTATCTTCATCTGTAATGACCCTTGATTTGCGGGCGATTCCATAGCAGTATCTTATCGCGGGCCTCCTCAAAATGCTGCATGCTGACCCGCGTTTTATTTACCCGGGCAGCAAACAAGGCCGCTTCATTTACCAGATTAGCTAAATCGGCTCCGGAGGTTCCGGGGGTTGCACGAGCAATTCTACTGGTATCAACATCATCCTCCAAATGGATTTTGCCACAGTGGATTTTAATTATCGCCTCACGCTCTTTTACATCGGGCATATCAACCACTACCTGACGGTCAAAGCGGCCTGGACGCAGCAGTGCCGGGTCCAGCACATCCGGCCGGTTAGTAGCGGCTAAAATAATTACACCCTCTTGCGTATCAAAGCCGTCCATCTCTACCAGCATCTGGTTCAGGGTTTGTTCCCGTTCATCGTGGCCGCCACCGTAACCGGCACCGCGGGTGCGGCCTACCGCATCAAGCTCATCGATAAACAAAATACAGGGCGCACTTTTGCGCCCCTGTTCAAACAAATCGCGCACTCGGCTCGCCCCAACTCCCACAAACATTTCTACAAAATCAGAGCCCGACATATGAAAGAAGGATACTTCCGCCTCGCCGGCGACGGCCTTTGCAAGCAGAGTTTTTCCGGTTCCAGGCATTCCCACCAGTAAGACCCCTTTGGGTATTTTTGCTCCGATACTAGTGAACTTACTGGGGTTCTTCAGAAAATCCACTACTTCCTGCAGCTCGTATTTGGCCTCATGCTGACCAGCTACGTCGTGAAAGCGAATTTTTTCCGACTGCTCCAGATACTCTTTCGCACGGCTCTTTCCAAAAGAGAAGGCCTTACCTCCACCACCCTGTACTTGCCTGAACATAAACCAGAAAAACACCAGGAAAAGAATCCATGGTATAAGCTCCAGAAAAACCCTTGCCGGAGAAATACCCTTTGAACCGCCGGAGATTTTTACATTATTTTCTCGCAGCATAACTAACAGTTCATCATGATAATAAGGAATGGTGGTAGTAAAAGCAGTAGCCCCCACACCCTGACTCATCAGTGTCCCCTGAATTTCTGTATTGTCCAGAATCTTTACAGAATCTATCTGCCCATTCTCGACATACCCCAGAAACACTGAATAGGGAATCTCATTACTTGGACTAGTTCCGCTGAACATAAACATCAAGACAAACATAAAGGTCAGGGTAACTAAAAAAATAAGAGCGAACTTATTCCGGCCGAAATCGAATTTCGGTGAGTTCTGATTATTATTGTCATTATTGCTGTTGTTATTCTGATTATCTCCGCTCACTCTTCAACTCCATTATTTCAAATCGCGTATCAACTTCCTCTAAACTCTTTGCAAAGGGGCTCCACAAAATTTTGCGGGGTAACTGTAAGGGTATCACTGCCAAAATACCACGTTGATCTTCAATCAGCGCTATCTCAGAACGATTTTCCTTCGGAACACCACTCTCTCGCAGTGCTTCGCTAATCCGCTTCCTGCCGCCGCGCAATTTTATCGCATCTCCCTCACGCTTAGACCGAATTACACAGACCCCTTTCGCGCTAAATTCTACATCATTCAATCTAAACTGAGGAGATTTATCAAGGGCTTTAGATACAAACCTAATTTTAAAGCCTGTTCCCAGATAAATGCTACCCGTTTGTATTACAATAAGATAACTGTTTTTTGTGTTTGGGACAACAGCCCTCTCCCAAAAAAGTAAGGCCCCCCGCTTCTCCATCCGAATTCCGTAGCCTTCACCGCAGCGATAATGGGCAACAGTAGTTCTGCAGTCACACAGCTGCCGCACAAAGCGATACGGAAGCCGTTGTTGAGAGCTTGGAAACCACCGATTGTAAAGCCTGTATAACAGTCTTACCCGTATGTACAGGGGAAGATCAATAAAATCATCATAGGGGTAATCTGCCCGGGTGTCAGTGCAGCGAATCTCGGGCACCGAATGCTCACGTTCCGACAAAACCGCGTCAACCGCCGCCATCTTGTCGGCCAGGGTCTGCAGCGCCGTATCAACTCCCGGAAAAGCTTCACGTATGCCCGGTAACAGGGTATGTCGGATGTAATTTCGGGTATAGGCCGTATTGGTATTGCTTGAATCAAGGCTGTAATGCAGCGAGCTATGGGAAAGGTAGTCCTGAAGATCCGCCTTAGAAATATTCAGCAGCGGACGCCAAAGCCGGCCTGTCTGTGATGAAATGCCCTTCAAACCTTCCGGACCGGAACCCTGGAAACAGCGCATCAAAACTGTCTCCACCTGATCATCGAAGGTGTGTCCGAGTGCAGTAAAACGGGATTCCACAATTTCAGCCATTTTATGCAGAAAGGCATATCGATATATACGAGCGGAGGCTTCCGTACCCAGCTGTTCATTGTCATGGCGACTGATATAGCCGGGAGGTAAAAACTTTATGTAAAGTGGTATATCTAAAAAACTGCACAAGCTGCGCACTATTCGAAGCTCCTGCTCGCGCTCAATCAAGGTACGAAGCCCATGATCGATGTATACTGCATAAAGATCTAATGACAGCTTGGATTGAATGCTCTTTAGCAGCGACAGCAGGGCTGTTGAATCCGGACCACCTGAATAGGCAATACACAGGGTATCCCCCGGTTTCAGGCCGACCTTTTCGGCACTAGTCAGCAGCGCCGTCTGGAGTGTTTCTGCGATTGAACTCATTCATCACCTTCTCCGGTGCAGTAGTCACTAGCTCGACCAGTGCATCAGAGGCACGGTCGATTCCCGCCTCCAGATCCGCTCGCTCGTCAGCTGCTGGGTACACCTAATACATACTTTACTACATCACCACGATATTGAGGCCTGCCAATACCAACATATACTCGCAGAAAGTCTTTTGTACCAAGGTGTTGTACCAATGAAGCTAAACCGTTGTGACCGGCGGTTCCTCCGCCCTGTTTTACCCTGACTACTCCTGTTGAAAGATCTAAATTATCACAGACAACCACAAGCTTATCAGAGGATAATTGGAATTTGCGTTTTAATACAGGCAGAATATTGCCAGAATTGTTCATGTAGGTTAGGGGTTCAATGAAAACAACTTTCTTCCCTGCAAATCGCCCTTCAGCAGAGCGATACTTTTTACCTAAATTTTTTTTAAGCGCAATGCCGGCTTTTTGAGCAGCCTGTTCCACTGCTAGAAAACCGACATTGTGACGGGTTTGTTCGTATTTTGTCCCGGGATTCCCCAAGCCGATAAAAATCAATCCGAATATCGAGCTTTGAGTAACCTAGGTTACTCTTCAGCTCCCTCTTCGCCTTCGCCTTCAGCTTCTTCACCTTCAGCTTCTTCACCCTCAAGGCCTTCTTCACCTTCGACTTCTTCTTCCTCTTCAGGCAGTTCTTCTTTCTGAGTGGTTACGGTTACTAGTACCTGTTCAGGAAGACTAAGAACTTTAACTCCTTCCGGGATATCAAGGTCCTCGACGTGAATGGTATCGCCGATGTTCAAACTCTCGACATTGACTAGTGAAGTATTCTGGAATATCGGCGGGCACACATTCAACCTCTACCTCATGCAGACGCTCTTCTAACAGACCGCCCTCTTTCACACCGGCCGGAGTACCTTCGACATGTACCGGAATATTGGTACGCAGGGTTTTCCCTTTCTCAATTTCAAAAAAATCAATATGAGTAGTAAAACCGCGAATAGTGTCTTCCTGATAATCTTTTACCAGCACATCATGCTTCTCTTTTCCCAACTCAAGTGTAATGATCGTATTTTCAGAAACTGAGTGGAATTTTTTTTCAAACTCATTTTGTGGTACAGAAATTGATTTTGATTCATGGGCACCGTAGATTACAGCTGGTATCCAGCCGCCACGACGCAGTCGTCCTGAGGCTCCCTTTTTCAATTCAGTTCTGTTATAAGCTGCCAGCGTTTGACGCTTCATGCTTTCACTCCTTATGACTCTTTCAGTTAAAATAATCTGGGGCGGTAGGATTTGAACCTACGAATACCGGCACCAAAAACCGGTGGCTTAACCGCTTGCCAACGCCCCAAAGCGTACATAAAAATAGCCACCCAAATTTGAGTGTGCGGAGCACTATATCATAATGCTCTTTGTATTTCTACCACCTAAGAAAACTTTTTTCAAGCACAGCTTAGGCCTTTTTATCGGTTGTGAAGCGGCATGCGAGACTAATTAAAAGGCATCCCCTCCGTTTTTCTGAGGGAATGCCTTTGAAAATTGTAATTCACCGAGTTAGTTTAACAGAGATACATCTCTACCGAAGCCTCTACTCCGAGTAGTCTTCATGACCCCCGACAGTTTCTACGCTCCCGTTCTCAACTTGTCGTTCATACTCTTCCAAAATTTTCTCCTGCAGCATACCACGGAAATCGGAGTTAATTGGATGGGCTACATCCTTATATTCACCTTTTTTAGTTTTCCTGCTTGGCATTGCAATAAAAGCCCCATTTTTCCCTTCAATGATTTTGACATTGTGTACTACAAAACAGTCATCAAAAGTCACCGTTACATAAGCTTTTAGCTTTCCTTCGGTTCCAACTTTTCTGATTCTGATGTCAGTAATGTCCATATTACCTCCATGCCAGTGACAACATTCCTTAAGTTGGTTTAATTGTAAACTGCCTCCGGCAGGGACGCAAGCATTTTTACCTTCCACACCTTTTTTATGCTTTTTTTTACCTCCGCATAACAGGACTCCGCTTTTTCTGTATCTCGAAAGACTCCAAAAAGCGCAGAACCACTTCCTGAGACATTTACATAATCGGCTCCTTGACCATTGAGCAATTGCAGCCAGGCTTTTAGCTGCGGATGATGATGTATCAGTACCGGTGTAAAACTGTTAAAAAAAGTCCATTTTCGGGGCGATAAAGCATACAGATGCAAAATTTCTTGTCCCGACAAGGAATTAACTGTATTCCCGGTAAATTCATCCAGCTGAGCGTAAGCCTCTCCGGTGGCTACATCAATATCGGGCTTCACCACAACGCAATTACAGGCCGCAGGGGTTTCAATTGCTTTAATAATCTCTCCGCGCCCCTCCACCAAAGCTGAAGGGCTGTACAAGAAAAAGGGAACATCACTGCCCAGTTCAGCCGCAATACGCAATAGACGTCTTCGCTCCAGTTCTACCGGATGCACCAGCTGCAAAAGCCGCAGCATTGCCGCTGCATCGCTCGAACCACCTCCCAGTCCTGCCATTGCTGGAATATTCTTACGACAGTCTACCTGCACACCGGTATACTCACCCGCCTCTTCACAGTAGCTCCGATACGCCTTCCAGATGAGGTTCTGCTCCAAGGGGAGGTTACCACAGCCCTGAAGGCTAAAATTTTTGTCGTTGGTCCTATGGACCCGCAGCTCGTCAGCCAGAGAAATCATTACGAAAAGCGATCGAATTTCATGGAAACCATCCGGGCGGCGGGCCCGAATGTCCAAATGGAGGTTCAACTTTGCCGGTGCCGTCATACTGATAACCTTATGCATGTGTGGATAGTATAACTCACGGGATACTTTATCAAGAACGAGAACACTGTCTCGCATTCAGAATTTCAGGTAGTTCGAAAACTTAAAATTGACATAATGGCCAATCCAACTATACTACTCTTATGCATTACACAGATGCGCAGGAGGAACACACGCATGATGCAGGAATATGATGACAGCTTTTTTGACGATGATTTTGATGACTACCAGGACGAGGTTGACGATCGATTTGAAGATATTGACGAGGACGTCGGCACTCATCCGCTGATACACACAGATGAGGACGAACAGAAATACGATTTAGACGAAGACTACTACGATGATGAAGAAAACCTAGACTACGAAGACGACCTGGACTACGAGGACTTTGATGAGTCAGGCGATTGATACAGCACATCACCACTAAACCAGAGTTTTTCCAAATCGTAGAATTCCCGCATTTCTTTACTCATCAGATGTATGACCATAAAGCCGCAATCAATCAGTTCCCATCCATCTTCGGCTATGCGTTTGTGTCGATGCAGTACATTTACATCTTGCTCGCTGAGCAAACTTCTTTAACTGTCGGGTGAGCCCTTTTAAATGCCCCACACTGTTTATGGTTGAGATGACGAAATAACTGGTCCAGCTGCTCTGCTCATGCACGTCAATTACAACGGTATCGCTGCCTTTGTGCTCATCAATCATGCGGCCTACTTCTATTGCGGCATCCCTACTCTTTACAGTATCTACCATCAAAATCCTTCCCTAATATAATTGTGACGTCGATTACATCGACTCCTGGTGCAGTTGTCGGCGCTTCAATTGCATCCTTCACTCTGCTTTCAACATTTTTACACTGAATAATACCGGCTATCTGCTGCGCCGCAGAAATATCACCACTCCAATCAATTACTATAGTTTTCTCATAATCCTGTTCTTCCGCATTGCCTACCCGGGCAACATCATAGCCATAACTACTCAACACCTGAGAAGTACGGCCGGCTAAACCGTTGCGACTGGTACCATTTAGCAGTTCCAGAGTTACATTTAGTTCGTCTGTACTGACAACTTCCTTATTGCGCAGCGAACCCAGGGTTTGCTGAACCGTCTCCTTAATAAGCTTCCCTTCATAATAGGGAAACAACAGGGTCTCTCCATCAACCTGACGTTCATTCCCGAGTACCCTCTGAAAGACGACCTGGTCATAATCAAGCTGATTAAAGGACTGTATCAGGGTAGCTGCCGCCCGTTTCGAAAGATCAGTCTGAATATTTTTTAGAAGCGTGTCCTGTACTTTATCTTTCAACAAGTAATCGCTATTTTCTCCCATCTTCTTCAAAACAGACTGCACAAACTTCTGCCGGCGTCCAATTTGCTCTGTCCCCCTCTCATTTGGTTCCTGATACATGGCGTAGAGCATCGCTTTTTCGCCATCTAAAGTCACACTTCCGGAGGGAAGCAAAACGATTCCGTGTTCCCCACGATATTCAACCGGGTTAGGAATAAACAGGTCTAATCCTTCGAGCAGATCAATTACATGGACCATTTGCTGTCGATCAATATACAAATAATAATCTATTTCCGTACCAAGCAGCTCTTCGACATGGGAAATATACATCTCAGGATTATCGGCCTGAAACACGTGTTGTACCGCCCCGATTTTGTTACGATCCTCAAGCAGCATCCCAACCTGCAGGGGTACATCAATTAAAGCGCTTTTTCCGGTGTCGTGCTGGTAAAATACTACTTCAGAAAATTCTATCTCGCCCTCATCTCCCAGTACTAAGAGAAATTTGAGAGGCCGGTTTTCATCGATAGTAGCCGCTACTTGGTCGGTACGCACTTGCAGATAGATAAAAACTCCGGCGGCAGCTAACACAGCTACTATCAGAAACACAAATACTGCGACTTTGCTAATTCTAAATTTTGGCATACAGTCTCTCTTCTAAAGTACTCTCTTCTATAGTGTTGTATAATTGAAGCGCATAGGTAGAAATCTCAACCTGTTTTTCCCGCAAATGCAAAAACTGCGCTTTTAGTATTTTCTTCAGCATCCCGTCTAAAGAATCCACACAAAGGATATTGGCTCGAAACTCCTCAGATATGTGACTCCGACCGGGTTCAATAAAATCGGCAATATAGAGCACCTTCCCTAGATCGCCCATATCAGGATGTCCCTGAGTATGCCACCGCACGGCATTCAGTACGGTCTGTCGTTCTTCGCCCCATGAGGTCTGCAGAAGCACCGCCGCCGCCCTTCCATGCAATAATACTGGGCGACGCAATTCCTCTTCGAGCAGAGGCAGAGAGTCCTCCCCGGCAAGCTGCATCACCTGCACAGCACCAATTTCCCGGGCCATATCATGGGCGATACCGGATACGTACGCTTCCTCTAACGAAAGTCCGTACCTTCGACACAGTTCCACCGCTGTTTCAGCAGTTCGAAGGGAATGGAGAAAACGCGGCAAACTCAAATGCGCTTTCACATACTCATATAAAGCGGTTTGGTTTAACATCCCGTGTATAACTCATTATCTAAAATATAGGTAAAAACTTCTTCCGGAACAAGGTATCTAAAGGCACTGCCGGATTCTACCCGCGAGCGTATGCTGCTGGAAGAAATTGGAAGGATTATATTGTCAATGTAGATATGGGGCCAGGAACACTCAACTCTCTTTTCATACAAACGATGCGCAATCAACAAATCGACCATCCCTTGCAGTTCTTCCCAGCGCTTCCATTTCGACAAGCCTTCCACTAGATCATCTCCAATTACCAGTCCGGGCTTACCGTCAATGGGATAACGCTGTTGTAGATCGAGGATTGTCTCATAGGTATAGGAGACTCCCCCCCGTTGTATTTCACACTCATCAATTAAAATATCGCTCTGTGCGACCGATAGTCTCAGCATCTCTAAGCGATCTTGAGGGGAAGTACAGTAATCCGGATTCTTGTGGGCCGGGATGTGGGATGGAACAAAAATAACCCTCTCATACCCTCCCTGCATACGTACTTCTTCGGCAAGGTATAAATGACCAATGTGAACCGGATTGAAAGTACCGCCGATTACAACTGTTTTCACGTTATCAATGCTCCAAGTGCTTTGGGTGCTCAAAGGCACGTGCTTTTTCGGAACCTCGCGTCTGTTCAGCATCCTGCGTTTCAACCACCCCTAGGAAGGCAGTTTTTACTTCTTCCAGCCCGATCCGTGTAAAAGACGAGAGCCCTATAAGCTGCTCTTCTTCAAGAAAAGCCTGTAACTTATCATAATTCTCTTGAGTGCCCTCAAGATCAATCTTGCTTCCGATAACTACACGAGGTTTTTTTAGCAGTTCCGGGGCATACTCTTCCAACTCATGCAATACTACTTGATAGGTATGCAGTACGTCTTCGTCACTCAAATCGATCAATACTGCAAGCCCCGAGGTTCTGGATATGTGTTTAAGAAACTTATCCCCTAAACCGGCTCCCTGGGATGCTCCCTCAATGATACCGGGGATATCAGCCAGCACAATATCGCGATATTCTGCCTGCATAACTCCCAAGTGAGGGATTTTTGTGGTGAATGCGTAAGATGCAACTTTTGGATGCGCGTTGGTGAGGGTTCGCAGTAATGAAGATTTTCCGGCATTCGGAAGTCCCGACAAATCCGATATCGGCTATTAGGTGCAGCTCGACATGCAGCCGCATTTCCTCTCCCGGTAAGCCGGGCTGGGCATAACGGGGTGTCTGCTTTTTTGAAGTAGCAAAGTGCATATTTCCTCTGCCGCCATGGCCACCCACTAACAGAATCAACTCTTCATCCGGAAGGGTAAAGTCTTTAAGCACGCGCCCGGTTTCAGGGTCTTTAATAATGGTTCCGGGAGGCACCGGAACGATAACATCGTTCCCGTTGCTTCCATGCCGTTTTTTCCCCATACCGGGCTCACCGTTTTCTGCTCGGTATACCCGTTTTGACTTTAAGTGTGCGAGGGTTTTAAGGTTTGACCGGACCTCAAAAATAACGCTGCCGCCATTGCCGCCGTCACCGCCGTCAGGACCGCCCTTAGGAACATACTTCTCACGCCTAAAAGCAACACAACCTGCACCGCCATTACCTGATGCGACATCAATGTAGACTTCGTCTGCAAATCCAACCACTAGTAGAGCTGCTACTCCTGAGCTACGGTCATAATGCTGATATAGTTACGGCCTTTTCGGTTTTTAAATGAGACGGTTCCTTCAGATTTTGCAAACAGCGTATCGTCTTTTCCACGCCCTACATTTTCACCGGGGTGAAACTTGGTACCGCGCTGACGAACAATGATCTCGCCCGCCTTTACCAGCTGACCACCACCGCGCTTAATTCCAAGGCGCTTCGATTCAGAGTCTCTTCCGTTTTTGGTGCTTCCGCCACCTTTTTTATGTGCCATTGTGCTTATTCCTCCTGTGTTTTCAAAACTATGCTGCAGTCATCCGGGTAATCGGCTTCTATATCCTTGAGCCCGACCACGAGATAGTCTGTAACCCCCCGCAGCCAATTCCTGGACTCTGCATCAACCCGGTCAAGCCTGAGTTCCAGACTCCCCGGTTGTGGAGCAGTGCCGCTGCTGACTATGCCTGTGTGACCCTCAACTAAACGTGCAGCCGTCCTCACTAAGGAGGATACCGCAGCGCAGGGAATGCTATCCTTACCCGCACTGCGAACTGCGTGACCGTCGGTTGTGAGCCGCGATACACACATAAAAGTGTCTAGCAGCAGCTGAACCTCAATCAAAGCTTATGCGCCGGTAATACCGGTGACCTTCAGAAGCGTGTGCTTTTGCCGATGCCCCTGAGTACGTCGATACCCTTTGCGCTTTTTGAACTTACTGACAACAATCTTGTCAGCCTTGTTATGCTCTTCAAGAGTAGCAGTTACCTTGGCGCCCTTTACGTAGGGGGTGCCAACTTTTACCTTACCATCGTTACTGGTAAGCAGTACCGTATTAAACTCCAGTGTGTCGCCGGCTTCATTATCGAGTTTATCCACTGTCAAAGTGGTACCCTCAGCGGCCTTGTACTGTTTTCCTTTAATTTCTATCAATGCGTACATTCTTCAACCTCAGCTCGTAGTGTATGTAAAGTCTCTTATATCATACCCTTATGCATAGGGTCAATAACTACATCCGCTCTAGAAAGGGGATACCTACCAGGAAGTATGCATTCTGCAAGACCTGTAAAATAGCGCGCACCAGGGTAACCCGGGTTACTACAACATTGGGGTCATCATTATGCAGCACCGGGTGGTCATGGTAGAACTTACTAAAGCTGCGGGAAATATCGTATAAGTAGGTGGTAATAAGATTCGGATTATACTCCTCCCCTGCCCGGCGAACAACCTCCGGGTATTCTGACAGCAGTTTTATAAGGCTCCGCTCCTCGGAGGCCTCCAACAGTTCCGGCTGAAAACTGCCGTCGGCAAACTCCGCTTTGCGAGCATCGTACTTGCGAAGCATACTGTGCGATCCGTGCTCCCATATACTGCAGATAGGGTCCGGTATTCCCGTTAAACGAAATCGATTCTTCGGGGTTAAAAATCATGTCCCTAGCCGGAGCAACCTGCAGTAAATAGTAGTTCAGTGCCGCTTGAGCCACAGCTGCAGCGGCTTTCTCTACATCGCCGACATGTTCTTCCCGATCCTTACTGCGGATCTCCTCAGCGGCCATTGTCTGCAACTGTTCGAACAGATCGTCGGCGTCAACCACGGTTCCTTCACGGGATTTCATTTTACCCTCTGGAAGGTTCACCATTCCGTAGGAAAGATGGTAGAGGTTATCGGCCCACTCGAAGCCAAGCTTTTTTAGTACATGAAACAAAACCCTGAAGTGGTACCTCTGCTCCGAGGCCACCACATAAATCATCCGCTCAAAGGGCCAGTCCTGATGCCGTTCTATGGCTGTGCCGATATCCTGGGTGAGGTACAGGGAAGTACCATCGCTCCTGAGCAGGACCTTACGGTCCAGATCGATCTCAGAGAGGTCTACCCACACGGAACCGTCGGCCTCTTTATAAAAGGTTCCCCTCTCCAGCCCTTTCAGGACCTCTTCCCGGCCGCGCTTGAAGGTCCGGCTCTCATAATATACCTTGTCAAAGGAGACGCCGGTTTTGGCATAGGTAGTTTCTATTCCCTCAATCGTCCAGCGGTTCATTCGACGCCAGAGTTCAGTTACCTCCGGGTCATCCGCCTCCCAAGCTTTCAGCATTTCCCTGGCTTGGGGCTCCGCCTGGGGGTCCTGTTTGGACCATTGATCGAATTTAACATAATATTTGCCTACAAAGTGATCACTTTTTAAGCCCTCCGACTCCGGAGTAGCCCCATCACCAAACTTCTTGTATGCCAGCATCGACTTGCAGATGTGAATGCCCCGGTCATTGATCAAGTTTACCTTTTGAACCTCGGCACCATTGGCTCCGAGAATGCGGGCGACACTCTCCCCCAGGGCGTCATTCCGCAAATGACCAAGATGGAGGGGCTTATTGGTATTTGGACAGGAGAATTCGATCATTACCTTGTTACCCTGTAAGCTTTGGCCTCGTCCATAGGAAACGCGCTCATCGAGCACCGACGCACAGACTTCATCCGCCAGAGAAACCATTTTTAAAGCGACATTCAGATACGGGCCGGCAACCTGCACGGTGCCGGCGGCCGCTGCTTCGCTGTGTAGAGTAAGCTTTTCCGCAACCTCAGCGGCTATCTTTGCCGGAGCAGATTTAAATATCCGTGCAAACGGGAACAAGGGAAACGCAATATCACCCAACTCAGGAGTAGGTGGAGTTTCCACTGCAAGCGAATCAGCCTCGACTACTGCAGGATCAATCTGGTGATCCACTGCCACCTCCCGCAGGGCTTGGGCTACACGCTGTTTCCATTGCTCTTTCACGGCTTCCATATTATAAATCCTCTTGTAGTATTACGTTATAACTTACACTGTGCAAGGCACAGTCCTCGCGAAGCATAGGTTACTTAATATAACCAATTATTGCAAGCATGTGGGTAAACCGCTCCGGCCCCTCCCGTCTGAAGGAACCTAAATCGGCCGTACACGCGGTACATTCATCAATAAACCGGATATCATGAAGGCCTTGCTGCTGAAGGCTGCGTAAGTTTGCAGCTAAGAGATCCAGAAAGGGGCTCGCCGGCCGGTGCCGCTATTGTGCATATCCTGGTTCTCAGTGCTGTGGGCAGACAAAAGAGTATGGACCGGCGGTGCGGCACTCCATTTGACGGCCTCGCTCCCCCAGCTGGAGCTGAATTTCTGAGCCCGGGCTTCATCGACCTGGTAACAACAGCTGCGAATTGAGGGGCCGAGAACGGCGGTCACCTCTTCTGCCGCTATTCCATAGCGCTCCTGAAACAGCCTAAGGGCCTGTAATACTATACCGGTGCCCTTCCAGCCCGAATGCACCACCGCAAAGTTCCGGGACTCAGCGTGGAACAGAAAAATCGGCATACAATCGGCCACACTAACCCCAAGCACATGATCGCGGGCACCCGCCACTAAACCGTCGCCCTCTTGAGTGGAATTTAGTTGCGGCCCGGACACATATACCTGCTGCGAATGAACCTGCGAGAGACTGTAAAAAAGCTCCGGCCTCACCTGCAGATGCTCAAGAAGGGCAGCCCGAGACAAACTACCTGATTTCATATCCCCGGCAGACTTCAGACTCACAATAATATCCGGTTCTTCCGGATTTTGTTTTGCAAGAGAACTTATGTAGCTGTGAATATCACGCTCGAGCTTTACCTGCAGCATTACTCTTCTATCCGTTTTTCCGCATCATAGAGCTGGGACAGAATTTCTAGAAAAGCCTCTAATTTTTTGTTTATATGAGAGAGCTTCTGCTGAAGGTTCTTATTTTCATTGCGTCCGATGTAGCCAAAATTCGAAAGTGTATCGTAACGACCCCCCATATCACCGTATAAAATTCCGGCGATTACATTCTTCAACTGTGTTACAAATGTAATAGTCTTTCCAATCAACTCTTCCGCCTGTCCATCAACAGTCGATAACAGCTGCTGTACTTTTCCTGCGCGCTGCCGTTCAGTGGACGCCTCATTTTTAATAGCCCCTACTCTCCGTCCAAATTCCCCTTCCGAGGAGAGTGAGAGCTCCAGAGCGTCGAGACGGTCGTTTATCCATAAAAGACCATTGTATGCATCATTATACTCCTCACGGTTCTGCTCCTTGTAAAATTCTCCATCAATCAGCACTAATTTCAGGGGACTGTTCATTTCGCTGATAAAAAAGGTATCCATAAAGCCGCGAATAAGGCCCAGGGTTTTAAGGTAGCGGGGCTGCAGCTGGTACTCAATGCCGAAGTTGTTATAATACTTTACCTCCGGCAAAGTGTCTTTTTTCAAAAAATCCTTGGCTGAATCGATCAAGCGATCACGCTTATACGCTTCGCTGTAGCTGCGCATCTTCTGATCGAACCTCTGATACCAAAATTGTTTAAACAGCACAAACCAGTCTTCACCACCTCCGACTTGCTCAGGAACATATTCAATATTTCGTAACACCAAGCGCGAGAAAGTAAGCAGAGGTATATGTACATGAAAGTAACGCAGATAGCCGATTGCCTCCTCAGTTTGTTTCAGGAGGCTATTCAATCGCCGTTCAACCTCTTCACTTTCTTCATTTTCTAAAGAATTTTGCAGAAAAAATAGAAAAAGTATCTTCATTATGCCTTCAGAAGGGGGTTGTCTTACCGAAAAAAGAACCTGGGTCAATTCCAAAAGGTAAGACCTTACATCAAAAATGGGCGCACTCAAGGCTTGGCCGCTTCCTCGTTTTTCAAAAACCGTCAAAAGTTTCTCAAAGGGAAAGGTAACCAAAGTGCTAAATGCATACAGAGTGCGAAGCTGGTTATAAAGCACGTTCTTTCGA
Organism: Spirochaetia bacterium; assembly: GCA_034520965.1. GTDB lineage: Bacteria > Spirochaetota > Spirochaetia > DSM-16054 > Sediminispirochaetaceae > DSBN01. The sequence goes on from JAXHMY010000002.1 coordinate 382,561, forward strand.
GTCTCATCAATGCTTTCAAAAATATCTTCTAGTTGAAACTCAATCTCTTTACGTATCTTATAAGGATCGGTGATCGATTGTTCGTAAGCCACATGTTCAGGTTCTACCTCCGACATAAGACGATCCTGAATATCCGGCAGTTCCCATCCAACTAAAAAGGCGAAAAAGTCTTTCTTTTGTGCTGCTAAAGCTTGGCGCAGGGGTTCTCGTAAAAAATTCATCTTATCTTGCAGTTTTTTCACACTCCAGTAGAAGTTCGCCCCTAATTCTCCTGTAGCGTGAATATAGATATTGCTGTAGTTGCGCTCCAGCTGCTTACTCAACTTTGAAAGAATCATACCTTCCAGCAGCTCTTCACGGGTATCAGAGCCAAACAGAACCCGGAGGAACAGAAAAAGTTTCTCGATCCAGGATAACTGCTGAAAGGCCTTATTGTAATTGAAAGCTTCAGCCTCTTCTTCAACTATTTTTAAGGGCTCCTGACTTATAGTAGGTTTAGAGAGGGTATGCAGTTTATCCAAAAGTTCGTGACGTTCACCCTTGGATAGATTTTTCACCAATCGATCAAATCGAGTTTGTTCATCCATATTAAATAGTATAAATCAAAGCTGAAAATTATTAAATCAGGAATTCTACATTTTGGAAGTCTTTTGACTTCCAAAATTAGAATAACCTCAAACCCTTTAAGCTAAGTTAATTATCTTAAACAAAATGTGAGCATTCTAAATTTGAAAATTTTTTAAAATTTTCAAAATTTAGAATTGCTGTTATTAAATATTTTTGCACCCCTGCAGACATAAAAGCACAGAAAAAAAGCTGCCTATTCAATAGGCAGCTTTAGGCTTAGTCCCTAGGGGAATCGAACCCCTCTCTGAAGACTGAGAATCTTCCGTCCTAGCCGATAGACGAAGGGACCATATAGCTGGCCGAGAAGGATTTGAACCTCCACAAACAGAACCAGAATCTGTCGTGCTACCATTACACTATCGGCCATCAAATTACGGATGAAAATGTACTAAAAGCTTAATCTTTTGTCAATACATGCTATTCGGCATCATAGTTAATAAGAGTGGTGATTCGGTAATCTGATAACTGCTCGGCATAATTGAGAAAGGGCAGACCAATTACACAGAAGATGTCCTCAACCTTGCCGCCAATCTCGCCGATCAATTCTGCGGCCGCTTTTAATGTTCCACCAGTCGCAATAAGATCATCTATTAAAAGAACATTTGTATTCGGCTTTACATCACTGGTATGGATTTGAATAACATCTTCACCATATTCAAGGGCAAAACGTTTTTCCTTTATTTCCCCAGGCAGTTTACCTGCTTTACGAACCAGCACTTGCGGAATTTGCATACGAGCGGCAAAGGGTGCGGAAAAAAGGAATCCCCTGGCCTCTACAGCGGCAACGGCATCGATTTTCTTATCTTTATACTGCTCTACCATCGCATCGATACAGTAATTAAAAGCAGTCGGATTTTGGAGTATTCCGGTGATGTCATAAAAAAGAATTCCCGGTTTTGGAAAATCCGGTACTTTGCGAATTGCCTGATCAAGGTTATAAGGTGTAACCATACCTAACTCCATTTTATCGTAGTGTCACTGTAAGCTTACACAATTCATCTTAGTTACGAAAGTGTTAGTTAATAAAAAGAATTGAATTTTTACAATAATTCTTCTATTCTAACAACACATGAAAACTATTCTTCCTATTGCCAGTGGAAAAGGCGGTGTGGGTAAGACCATGTGCATCGCAAATTTAGGAATTGCCCTGGCACAAGCAGGAAAAACCTGCATTTTGGTCGATCTAGATCTCGGCAGCTCAAACTTGCACACCTGCCTTGGCATAAAGAACCGCCACCGGGAATCGGGAATTACATTTACAAGCAGGAAACATCCCTGGAGGCACTAGTTTTGCCGACAGAGGTTCCTCAGCTTTACTTTATCCCCGGCGATTCGCTCCTTCCGGGTACCGCCAACCTGCCCTATTTTACAAAAAAAGAAATTAATTCGCGAACTTGACCAGCTGGTAGCCGACTTTATTCTTATAGACCTGGGGGCCGGCAGCTCCTATAACGTAATCGACTTTTTTCTAATTTCCAACACCGGTCTAATTGTCACCACTCCCGAGACCACCGCCATACTAAGCTCCTATTCTTTTTTGAAAAGTGCCGTATACCGCCTGCTCTACCGCAGCTTTCCTTCTAAAAGCCGGGAACGAGAAATAATTCAAGACTTTGCAGCACCCCGATTGAAGGCAGTTCACTCTCCTTTCAACAGTTAGTTGCAAGGCTCTCAGAACATTCCGCCGATTCCGGTCTTAAGGCCGAGGAACAGCTGCGGAACTTTTTTCCCCGTATAATACTCAATATGGGAAACTCATCTCAAGATTTTTCGGTTGCCGCAAAACTGCGTGACATCAGCCGTAAAAACCTCGCCATTCCAATGGAGTTTATCGGTTTTTTGCCCCACGACCCCGCAGTAAGCAGGTCTATTTTTACCCGGGTACCTTACATTCTTGATAAGCCAAACTCTCCATTTGCCAAGGGGATGCGCCTGCTGACCCAGAAACTGACCGCAGGGACCTTTCCGAGCACTCCCCAGTTGTTCGAAGACGATGAGGACATTCAGGAACTGCAGCAGGAGCTGCAGCAGGATTTGTAAAGTAAGCAAAATGAGGAACCATGAGTGAGACTTTAAAAGAGTATATTAAGGGTATGTTTTTCGAAAACGCTTAACCCTGGGATATGCATTTAGATTGAAATCCGAATGTTCTCCGCGTTTCAAATAGTGATACCCGATTCCGGCAATCATAGCACCATTATCCGTACACAAGCCCATTGAGGGAAAAATAGCTTCAACCCCCTCCATCGCCTCCAAGCGGCTGCGCAGAAGCGAGTTGGCCGCAACTCCGCCACCGGCTACAATGCGGGTCAGGCCGGTATCTTTTACCGCCCGTTTTACCCTGCGCACCAGCATATCGATTGCAGCCCGTTGAAAAGAAGCGGCGATATTTTCAGGAGATTTCTCAGCTGCCCCGTCCCAAAACTGATCAAGCTGGTTGATAACGGCGGTCTTTAAGCCGGAATAAGAAACATCATACCGGTGGGTGCCCTTGTGCAGTGAGGGGTCGGGGAATGCAAAGGCCTGCGGATTGGCCACCTTGCTTTGTGCAAGCTTGTCGATGGCCACCCCTCCGGGATATCCGAGCTGATAGTGCTTGGCAACCTTGTCAAAAGCCTCTCCACAGGCATCGTCGATGGTTGCTCCCATTACTTTAATGGTATCAAAATCTTCAACCTTTGAGATGACTGTATGACCTCCGGAGACCAAAAGCCCCATATAGGGATACTCAATATCGTACTCCAGATGTGGTGCGTACAGATGCGCCCGGATATGATCGATCCCAACGAAGGGAATATTCCGTGCCAGAGCCAGACCTTTTGCAAAGTTGAGGCCAATCAGAAGTGAGCCGACTAAACCGGGACGGTTAGTCACTGCAATACCATCGATCTTATCCAAACCTACACTGGCGTTTTTTAAGGACTGGCCGGCAACCGACAGTATCCATTCGGTGTGCATTCTGGAAGCGATCTCCGGAACCACCCCGTCGAAGGGGCGGTGAATATCTATTTGAGATGCTATTTCATTGCTTAAAATTCGGCGTCCGTCTTCAACTACAGCGATTGCGCACTCATCACAGGAGCTTTCAATTCCCATTACCAGCATGTACATGCTCCTCTGCAAAAAATGATGAAAGGTGGACAAACTCGTACCCACGATCCTCTATCTTTCCATACCACAAAGAGAGGGTAGAGGCAAGCTCCCGGCTCCATACATGTCCGATCATAACCGCATAGCCCTGGCTGCGAGCAACTTCCAGGGCACTGCTAAGGGCCAGTTCAATCTCTAACGGATCTTCAATATTATCCAGAAACACATTCCGCTCTGAAAAGGGCAAGCCCAGTTTCTCCGCTACCCTATTCCCTACCGTGTCAGCGGTAGTGCGGCTGTCGAGAAAATAGAGCTGCCGCCCCTTCAATACCGAAAAGAGGGCTTCCATCAGTTCAGGATTGGCGGTTCCTTTAGAACCCATATGGTTATTCACTCCAATCACCCGGGGCAGCTGGTCAAGGTTCTTATTCACAATTTTCCGCATTTCCTCCGGCTGCATTCCCACGTACAGTGCACCAGGGCCCGGGTCTTCATCGCCTATAGGTTCAATCGGCTGGTGGAGAATCATCTCCTCTCCGGAACGTGCAATTTGTTCCTGAGCCGCCCGGCTAAACTCAAGTCCCGGCAGAAGTGCAAAGGTCATAGGTATCGGCAAATCGAGATAGTTGTCTAGCTGCTCCAAACTGTAACCCACATCATCAATTACCAGATACAGTTTGCCCCCTTTGGCGGGGGGTGCAGGAATGTGTTCAAGTGGATGCAGGAGCAACCTCTCTTCCTCGGAGATAGATTCCTCACCGGTCTCTTCGGGGTAATCGGTATCAGTATCAGTAGACTCGGGCTCATCCAGGATTGGAGGAACCGTTAGGGGATCAGATTCTACTTGCTGACTTTCCTCCCCTTCTATAGCCCCTTCTGTAGTTTCTTCTGTAGCCCTCTCGGTGTCCTTATCCAACGCAAGGTTCTGGGAATCCGGTCTCGGGAGCATCACCAGCAGAATAAACAGGGAAACTGTAATCAAAGTGAGCAGGGCATAGGCAAGCTGCACCCGTCGCCGCTGGGAGGGTGCCTTTTTCTTTTTTTTGGAGGTTCTATTTGCAGATGCTGCTGAATTTTCAGTTGAATCCGACTCAGAGGCTGTGTTTTTATTTTGTTGGTTATTCGAAGCGTTTTTCATATTGCCTGTCTATCGGTATCGGGCCATCCACCGGAAGGGGGGACATTGCCCGATTACCTGCAGACGGCCTTATTCGTAAATATATTCTCTCATTTCATCGGCATGTAGACGCAATTTCTTGATTGCCTTCATTTCAATCTGCCGAACTGTTTCCGGAGAGATGCCCATCTCCTCGCCAATGCGCTTTAAGGTAACCTTCTTGCCCCCATAGAAAGAAAAACGGTACAGCAGTACTTGTCGCTCTTTCTCACGCAGATGATCAAGAAACTTCACCGTATCCTCTTGTGCACACTTTTTCAACAGCTCATCATCGGGTTGGTAGGTAGTATCTTCAAACATGTCTCCAAGTCGGGAGTCAGTCTGTTCATCCTCCCAATCCAGTGACACAACCGGGTTTGATGAATAAAGTACTGCAGAGACTTCAGACTCTTTGACGTGCAGGGCTGCAGCAATTTCGTGCATTTCCGGCTTCCGCCCAAAGTCTTGACTATAAGAGTAATAAAAACGCTGAACTTTACGCAGCAGCTCCTCTTTTCGGTGGGGCAGTTTTATGTGGCGCTGATTTTTTGCAAGAGCCCGGACGATCGATTGCCTTATCCACCACGCGGCGTAAGTTGAGAAGCGGACATTTTTTCGATAATCGAATTTTTCGGCAGCTTTCATCAGTCCGATATTCCCTTCTTGAATTAAATCGAGAAAGCTGAGCCCGGGAGACATATAGGAACGGGCGATCTTAACCACTAATCGAAGATTCGACTCTGTAAGAAGGCGCAAAGCGTATTCATCGCCCTTTTGGATTTTTTTTGACAATTCAATTTCTTCGGCAAAAGTGAGGAGCGGCTGTTTCTTGATACCGGAAAAGTAATTCTGTAAAGCGTCCTTTTGGACATCTACTGTTTTATTGCTCATTTCATACCCTCCGTCATAATAATGCAACAACCATGCCAAATTATTAAAAGTTGGGTAAAATTTAGTATTTCTTTTGTTTGTATATAGTTAGCGCCTATGTACTGATAAACAGAAACAAGGATAGCCATAATAGTATACTTTTTTATACATTAATAGCTATTTGTATAGTCCAGTTATCCATGCATAATAATTAATTAAGCCTTGACAGCTGCTTATAGAGCATATCATCAAGTCCAATATCCCCATTCTTGGATATTGACTGAGCGTACTCATCATAGAGCATATCCTCAAAAATCTCTTCTGCCTGACCACCCTCCAGAAGACCGCTCTTATTTACTGTCTTCCGCATGGAATCAAGCATTTGCTTTATGAAAATAGCTTGAAAATCGGAACAGGTTTCTTTTAATCTGTCGTTTTTGGCAGTATTTTCAGTATTTGCATCGGAGCTCCCGGCTGCTCTGCCGCTGCGCGCTTTCGCCTGGAGGGAGTTGCTCTGCCGACGTATCCCGGCCTGTTGCTGCTGCAGCCGGCCCAGCTGCATCATATTACTTGAATCAATTTCCATGTGTCTCTCCCCCCGGCTTAAACATTACAGAATTGCTTTCTACATAACCTCTAAAGTGCCGTACAGCGCTCCGGCACGCTGAATGGTTTTTAACACTTCAATTATATCATCGACCTTCATCCCCGCCTCCTTGAGAACTGATACCAATTCTTCAACCTTCACCGTTTCATCAAACTGCACACTGGACTGGGCGGCGGACTCGCCGGTTCTATTCCACCCCACAGATATTTCGGATGAATTGAAAGAGACTACCACTGGGGCTATTCGTACCGATTTTCCCATTACAACCACCCCTGAATGACGATTTATTACCACGCGGGCAGGGTAATCAGGGTTTACAGTAAGCTGTTCTATCGCAGCGCTTAATTCAGTAGAACTTATTTCATTGTCTGCAGAGGGAATTACCTCAATTTTCTCGGCATCAACCGCTCGCACAGCAAAATCCTCATACTGGCTCCGGATAGCGTCCCGAACCGCAATTGCCAAGGAAAAATCTGGGGAATTGAGCAGCACCGCGACTCCATTTTCAGTTTCAAAGTCGGAGACCACCGGCTGTTCAATAATCGCACCGGCGACAATACCGCCGGTGGTACGCTTATCGGATCTCTGCTGATCCTGGGTTGCATAACTGCTATTAACCACACCCTGAGCTACCGCATACACTTCGCCGTCTGCAGCCGAGAGGTTTGTCTGCAGCAGTACACCCCCGGCTATATTTCGGGCGTCCATTAAACTAGAGACAGTCACATCTACAGTTTGACCGGTTCGAATAAAAGGAGGAACCGTCGCCGTCACTACCACCGCTGCGCTGTTTTTACTATCGATATCCTCAGCGGCGATATTCACATCGAAGGCGGACAAGAAATTCGAGACCAGCTTTTTATTCACTTGGGAGCGACTGCTGTCCCCCTCTCCCCGTAAACCGGTTACTAGGCCGAAACCAACCAACTGGTTTGAACGAACCCCTTCTATTGCGGCAATATCGCGAATTTTAACTGAGGCCGGTTGGGCTACAAGAAGATTTCCATGGGGGAGCAATAAGAAAAGCAGAGAAAAAAGCATTCCCAACCCAACTGCTCTGTGTCTAATCAGTGAAATTATCATTTTACTCAAAAACCACCTCTCCTGCCTGCACTACCCGGCACTCTTTAATCACACCTGTGTCAAATTTAACCGCCACCGACTCATTGCGGCCGGCCTCGCCCCTCGCATTCCCTGCTATTCGAAGCTGCACGGCCCCCCTCTGCATCATCACGCTTACCCTATCTCCCGGAACCACCAAGGGTTTAATCCGGGCATTGCGTATATGCAGAGGTTCTCCGGCAAAAATCTCAGTACGAGCCTCAAAATCACCCCCATGGGTGGAAGTAAGCGCCTCAGGGTACGCGCCCAGCCTCATAGGGCGTTTCTGTACATCATCAACTGTAATAACTTCACCTTCTATTATCCGTCGCTGAGCTGTCAGATAGGGGGTAAAGCGTTCGATTGTAACCGTGACCACCCCCTGCATAGAGCCTTTTTTGACCAGAAAACGAGCCGAGGATTTTCCCTGCCCCATGTCGCGAATAGTTAGCAGCTCACTGGTAAGTTCAAGGGATTTACTATCGCCTATACTTCCACCTGTGACGCCCGTTGTAAGAGCCTGGAGGGATGCCGGCACATAAGGAATATCTATTTCGATACGCTCTTCTGGGGATTCATATTTCTTTGCAACCTGCTGCAGTACCTGGGTAAACATTTCTATCATAGCGGGCGATTCGATTCGAGAGGGAATATACACAGCCCGACGGCCAACTAAGGACACGGCACTTTCATCAAGCCCCTGGGGATGTTCAGTTTGCAGCACCCCGCTTATTTGCCAAAGAGGCAGCACTACAGGGCTTTCACCGAATACAGTACTACTATTGGAGCTAAGGGAGAACTGCGTATTATCACTTACAACCTCAATAAAGACATCGCTCATTGAAACATTTTCGCCCGCAGGTATGATATGGGGCCTGACATACAGTTCACTCAGGTCGGCGGCGGCCGTTCCGGTAAAGTATAAGAGCACAACAGTTATGCACACTATAATACGCCCGCCACCTTTATCCACTTATTACCTCTTTAAGTTATTGGCAATTCCAAGCATTGTATCGGAAGTCTGGATCGCTTTTGAGTTGAGCTCGTAAGCTCTCTGAGCGGTGATCATACTGACCATCTCCTGCACCACCGAGACATTTGACTTTTCCAAGAACTTGTGGACCGTCTTGCCCATTCCGTCCAGACTGGGACGTCCGCCAATAGCGTCCCCGGAGGCGTTGGTTACCTTAAACAAATTTTCACCGATTGCCTTCATACCGGCGGGGTTGGTAAACCGGAACAATTCCATCTGGCCTACTTCGATAGGATCATCACTGCCGGGCACTTTTACCGTCACACGTCCGTCCTGGGTAACTGTCAGACTGTTGCGTACAAAGTTCTCCGGCAGAACTATTTCCGGCATCATACGATAACCGTTGGAAGTGACAAACTGTCCGTTCTGATCAATTTTAAAAGAGCCGTCCCGGGTATAACCGTAACTGCCGTCAAGCAGCATAACCCGAAAAAAACCTTCCCCCTGAATGGCCATGTCCGACACGTTGTCGGTACTTTGTAAGGCTCCCTGGGTGAACATCTTCTGGGTTGCCGCAACCTTCACACCATGACCTACCTGAATACCGGTAGGAACGGTGGTCCGCTCTGTGGCGGGAGTGCCGGCAATTCGAGTATTCTGATACAGAAGGTCCTCAAAGTCGGCCCGGTTCTTTTTGAACCCGTTGGTATTCACATTGGACAGGTTGTTAGAAATTGTGTCGATGTTGAACTGCTGACCGGTCATGCCGCTGGCTGCGGTCCATAATGAACGCATCATATATTACTCTCCTATACCTTTAACACGTCGTTTACGAGTCTGCCGCTCAATTCATCCTGAGTCTTTATGGTTCGCTGATTGGCCTCGTAAGCGCGATTTACTTCTATCATCTTTACCATTTCGGTAACCGGATTTACATTGGAATTCTCTAAAAAGCCCTGCTCGACCTTTGTTTCCGAACCAAGAGCAGCCGCCATCTGATCTCCAGTCTGATCGGTGGTTTTCCACATTGAACTGCCCTGTTTTTTAAGAAAACGGGGCCTGTCGAAAGTCACCACTTTCAGGCGGTCGATTAGTTCCATGTTCTCCCACTCGTTCTCTTCCATCGACACTAAACGTTGAGGATCTCCGGCAAAAGTCGCATTCTGGTAGACATTTCCCTGTTTATCCACTACAAAATTGTTCTTCTTTATCTCAATTATCCCGTTTTCACCTTTTACCGGGAGGCCTTCTTTGGTGACCAATATCCCCTCTTTACTTAAGTGAAACGAGCCGTTACGGGTGTATCTTTCCCCGGTAGGAGTTTCAATGCTAAAAAAACCCTCCCCGTCCAAGGCTAAATCAAAGGGGTTGTTAGATTGCTGCAGCTCACCCTGTTCAAAAACGGTGTACGATTCGTTGTACTCAACTCCTGAACCGACAGTCCCAACCACTGGAGACATATCGGCGCTTCCGAAGGGAAACTTGTACACGCCGTTATCGTTGGTGCGCCGTAACAGCATCTCTGGGAAAGCTTTACTCACAGACACATCACGTTTATAACCTGTTACATCTACGTTCGACAGGTTATTTGATAAGGCATCCATCCTGTCTAACTGTGCCTTCATTCCACTGGCGCCGGTATATAGTCCTGATATCATGCGACTTCGATCCTCCTACTTATGTATATCGGACATTGCCGGAGGAACTTGACGGTAGGTTGATACTCTATTTCATCTACTTTCACCCCTGAAAAGCCCTCAGCCCTCGCAGGGTACAGGAGTCCAGAAACTAACTTGATTTTTTTTTCAATTCCGGCTAAATTCGCAGGCAAGCCAAAATAGCTCAGTGGTAGAGCAACGCTCTCGTAAAGCGTAGGTCGACGGTTCGAATCCGTCTTTTGGCTCTTACAACTCCCTACGGTGTAGGGAATTATGAGACCTACCGGAAAACCGGCGGTTTCTCCAAACCACTATGGAAGATAGGCGGAAGATAAAACTTCCCCTATTTTGAAGGATGGAGATATGCGCCGGTATTCGATTTACAAAAGAAAAAACCGCCCCAACTACTATGCACAGATACTCAACTCTAACACAGGGCAATATTTACCACCAAAGAGCACCGGAAAGACAGAGAAGAGCGAGGCGCTCCTCGTCGTGGCCGACTGGCTAAAAAACGGACTCCCGGACGGGCCGACCCGCCGCCGAATAGGCGAAGCAGTCGATGTGGACACAATCCTCTACCACGTCCGTAAGGCTGAGCTGACTACCGGGGACGCCCAGCGCATCGTTGACGCCCTACAGAGCCGTGGATTGATCGAATCGGCAACTATGGCCGGATACGGGGCCGACTCGGAGTCCTTATTCGATTTTCTCACACGATTATGGGATTACGACAGCTCGCCGTATGTGAAGGAAAAAATCGCTTACGGGCAATCGATCGGGCGGCGGCATTGCTACGAGCAAAACAATCGCATTACCTATTGGCGTCATTTTTTTGGCGAATCAACCCGGCTGCGCGACCTGACCCGTGAAGGGCTTGAGTCTTTCCAGCTTTACTTAAAAACAGAAAAAGGCCTGGCATCCAATACCGTGAATATGATCCTAAAAGTAGGAACTGTGGCCTTTAATTGGGCAGAGAATAAAGAGATCATCGCCTCGAATCCAGCGACGGGACTCCGTAAGTTTTCCGAAAACAATAAAAAGCGAGGGATACCAACACCTTTCGAGGCTAAAAAACTGTTCTTCCTCGAATGGCGAGACGAACGGGCCCGTGTTGCCAACCTACTCGCGATGACCACAGGAATGCGCATGGGCGAGATATTGGCCCTTCGTCGCAATGATGTAGAGCAGGACCGCCTCCGCATTAAACATGCGTGGAGCTTCCAAGATCGGCTCAAAGCGCCTAAAAATGGCGAGACGCGAGCCGTCCCCCTTCTCCCTGCGGTGCGCACTGAGATGCTAAAACTAGCCGACACGAACCCTCACGGCGATGGCTTTATTTTCTACAGCGATAAACCAGGGCAGCCGGTAGATGGCAAGGTATTCAATAGGGCACTAAAGCAGGCGCTTGTCGATATGGCCCTGGACCCCGATGATCGCGGAGATCAAGAGAAGCGAAAGAATGCGGCCAAAGAGGTGCGGGAGCGAAACATCACCTTTCACTCTTGGCGTCATTACTTTGCCGCTAACCTGGCCGACAAGATCGATCTGCGCACGGTGCAGCTAGCCACAGGACACAAATCCGGCGTCATGGCAGAGCACTACGCATCGCATGCCCATGAGGGGCACTTCCGGGAAATATCGCAAACCGTGGGGGATGTATTCGCTAACGTCATACCCTTCGCAGGCAGTGAGAGCACAGGGTGACGGAGTATGCCAGGAGTAAAAGTTGAACCCTAGGGGCTTGTAATATCTACCCAGCGGAGTGAGAATGAACAATCAATCCCCTTCAAGCGGGAGGAGCTCTCCGTTATCCGGGTAATGGCACTCCTTCCAAGACTTCTCCAAGCTGTTTGTCTACGCTGACGATGCACCCGTGAGTGTAAAAGCTATAGATTCATTTCCAAATAATAATACCCAGTGCAAAGACTACCCCCCGATACCTGAGCCTCTCAATTGATATCCGAAAAGTTAATTCTCACTTTCCAGAAAAGTAAAGCCCGCTGAAAACGGAGGTACCCATACAGCATAAAACTGTATCCGCACCTATGCTCTATAGTCGTTTTCAATAGGCTGAATTCGGGTGTGGCGTGATGGGGGTAGAATCTCTATATTCTTGATGGAAGGGAAAAGAGAGGCTTGAATACTTTTGACACCAAAAAGCTTTCACGAGGTTATAGGAGGAATTAAAACGATGACTAAGTCTGAAGACAATGAAGCATTACTAACGTATAAGGAAATTGCCAGTTACCTTCGCATCAGTCCTGTCACTCTACGTCGATATGTTTCAGAGGGGAGAATCCCCTATTTAAAAATCGGGCGATCAGTTCGATTTCGAAAAGAACATGTTGATACTTGGTTAGAAAAAAACAATCACTGAAATAGAGAGGTAGTTTTATGGATAAACATAACGAGAAGGTATTAAACCAGGAAATTGAGCGTTTGAAAAATGAAATCCCACGTATTCTGTTTGGGTCAGTGGCAATTACACTGACCCTGCATGAGGGGCGTGTCTCGCGGGTAGAACATCACCGTTCGATAAAGGAAACCGTTCCACAAGCAAATGACAGAAGTGATTCATAGGGGTGGGAAGCCGAAATTGGAATGTTTGCCAAGCTCGGTAAAACATAGCAATACGCAAAGCCAGTATAATCTGAGCTTCAGTTCATACAAGGGGGATGATAGTGAGTCGAAATCTATATGAGACAGGAAAAGCAGTAATTCTTATGAAACAGCTCAAACCGTATTACAGCAAATACCGTATACAGGTAAATGGTCAGTGGCGGACAAAGGAAATACCAAAACCAGTTTTGAGGTGCGAGACTCTCCGCAACTTCGAAAACAGCATACTTGATAACTCGGTGACAGCTTTCTACCCTTCGACTACCACTAAGGTTATTGCTCTTGATATTGATGATCATGAGGGGCAAGCGTGGGTTTGGTGGAAATCCTTCCAAGAAACTCAGTCAGTGCTTTACTCAAATTTATAAGGAAATTGGTGGAGAACCTTCAATTTTGGTTCGTTCTCCCCACGGAATGCACGCATTCTATCTTCTCAACGAGCTGCTGCCCGGCCAACTACTTCAGGAGCTTACCGAACGGCTTCTAAAAGGGGTTGAGAACGTCGAGGTCAGATGTGGTGCTAAGAGGACAACACGGGTACCGGTTGAAAAATACTTACTCAATCCGTTTACGTGTGCTCCATGGGTGGATGGAATGTATACGGCGATGCGCAATGCCCGCCGTTACCACCCCTCCGAGTTGTTTGGGTTTGATTATTTACCGGTTTCGGACTCGAGAGGGAGTTCGAAGAAACGGGATATTCCGGCTAAAAAACACAGTTGTATCCAAGAAGCTGAAAACCGTCTTCTCCCGTTCGTCAATTACGCAACGAACGACACTTTTCTTGAGTTATGTAATATATACCGGCGCTCCGGACTTACTGAACAGGAGGCCACCGAAAGGATGGTCGCCGCAGTGGAACGCAGTCCTCGATATACGAGAGACCTTCGAAACCCGAACATAGTGCGCAGGAGGGTCCGTTGGGAATACGAAAACAACAAGAGTTTCGAACCTGAAAAGTCAAATTAATCCTCGAACAAGTGAGTCGCACGAAGAGAATCGTAGGCTTGCTGAGGCCATTGCCCAGCACCATCCTTGGGCTCCGCAAGCGACGAAGGCGGTGGTACGATTGATTACCGGCATGCTAAACATGGCCGACGAGACCGAAGCGGAGTTGGAGTTCGAGCCAGAAGATGCAGCTATGAAAAATTACTTATACAGTTACCATTTTTATAATATTAGACGCGGTTACTATCCGTTCCCAAGCACCGCCTTGAAGAAACTGCATGGGGGCTATTCAAAGGTGATCAAATGGCTCATTAGAATCGGATTCTTGGAACCAGCACCCTTCAAGTACTCCACTATCAGCCACACGTGCATGCACTATCGCATCAACCGCGATTGCTTTCCACTTGAATAGATCTCTACTAAACAATAAACATATTCGCAAAGGTGCGGGGCAAATACAAAGAGGCTGTTGCAGTGAAGATCAAGCATATTTGGAATCAGCCGGATGAACAGTCAGCCAGGGAGTATGCAAAACTGATAATGGATGAGTTGGAAAAACGACACCCAGATGCAATGAAAACTCTCGAAGAAGGACTTTAAGACTCGCTTCAATTTTATGCTTTTCCTAAAATCGATCAACGCAAAATATCATCAACGAATATGCTTGAACGAGTGAATCTGGAAATACGTCGTCGTTCAAGAGTTGTCGGAATCTTCCCTTCCATCGATTCTTACATCAGATTAGTCTCATGCTATCTGATAGAATACACAGAAGACTGGACAACCGGGAGATGCTATATTAAAAAGGAAGTACTGGATGAGCAACGTGAGCTTATCCTGAAAAAAGCTGCTTAATCCGTATAGGAGGAAAGTGGCTCCAAATGAAATTGCGAACTAAGTTGGACACCAACGGAATTTGTGGGAATAGTTGGAGAGTCAATTTTATAAAGTCGATCATATGCTCTAATGTTATTTACAATTTTTTCCCTAATTTTAGCAAAAATCTATTTAATTCTTTTACAGAGAAAAATAACTTTGAATGTGTAGTTTATTATGACTATACTTCAAGCCATTGAACGGTTAGTTCAAAGTGGGTTTATGTCAAAAATGTTAATTCTTATCGAAGTTGAAGCTATCATTACCATGACGGAGGCTCATATGTTCGAAAAACTTGAGCCGCCTATAGTATATAGCTTCCTCCGGTTTCTCAAGCAACGGCGATTCACATTTAAAAGGTTATCAGTGTTGCAAGAAAAGTCTAACTAACTTTTCTACTGCCGTCTTATCCAGCATGTATGAGCCTATTGAGGCAATTATCTATTCAATGGTTACTAATATCAAATTGTGAGTATCAGCAACATAGCTATCGAATTCGAACTCTGTCACCTTTAGGGCACCTATAAATAGCTTCATTGGGGAAAATATCATGGATACACCGAAATACTATCAATCAAGAGGTTTATAAACTCTTCTACATTAATTGTGATTCCAACCTGTGCATTTGGCTTCTGAGGTGGAACTATTGCATCAGTTTCTCCAAAGGTCAAAGTGTCAGGCAGGTTTCGCTGATCACATACGGTCATCCCTCGTGTGAGTTTCCCTTGGAGCTCAACTGCTACATGCATCTGCTTGAACTCTATCAATGAAGGGTCGATCAACCAAGCAACTGCACATGGATCATGTAGAGAAGCACCTCTTAGACCAAATAGTTTTCTTACTCGTTCAGTGTAAAACGTTAAAAGTTCGGCTATCGCCTTACCCGTGTTACTCCCAAGGCCTCTAAATTTTTCAATCACCGATTCATCTGCATAGGTTTGTCGAGTCAAGTTTAGCCCTACCATTTTTATTGGAATCCCACTTGTGAATACTATATGTGCAGCCTCAGGATCACACCACACATTGAGTTCTGCTACCGGTGTTGAATTACCAACCATCGTAGTCCCGCCCATTAAACTTATCTCTTCAATCTCTTCAACTATGCTTGGGTCTTTTCTTAATGCTAAAGCAATATTTGTGAGAGGACCTATTGGCACGAGTGTAATCTTTTTATGAGCATGTGCCATTTCAATTATAAAATCCGAGGCATGACCATCTCTAGGGGATCTCCTGGGTTCAGGTAAGACAGGACCATCCAAACCACTCTTACCATGAGCATAAGAACCGTACCTGGTTTCCTGCACCAGAGGTTTTCCATTACCTTTGATCACAGGAACATCAACAAGTTCAGCCAATTCTAATAACTGTAAAGCATTTCTGGTTGTTTTCTCAACCGCCTGATTACCAAAAACAGTTGTCACTCCCAAAAGATCAAAGTGTTGTGCCGCAAGCAGAATGGCTAAGGCATCATCATGCCCCGGATCGGTATCGACAATTATCTTCCTCTTCATAATTTCCTCCTAAGTTAAAATAATTCTATTTTTATTTGAAACCAGTAGATACCGCGCTTCTTGTGTAGTACTTTTGCATAAAAATGTATAAGAGCATTGGAACTGCAGTAGCCAGTGTGGTTGTGCCAAATAATCGTCCCCATTCGATCTCCTGAAATGTTATGTTTCTTGCAATAGCAACCTGCACAACTACATAATCAGGAGAACTAGTGGCGACCAGTGGCCAAAAGAAAGCCTCCCATTGAAAAATAAAAAGAATAAGCGCTCCACTCAGCACTGCCGGATAGGCCAATGGCAACGCAATCCTTCTGTAAATACCGAACCAAGAAAGTCCATCGATTCTTGCCGCATCAAAAAGGTCTTTAGGAATCGATGCAAGAAATTGTCTGAACATAAATATCACCAAGCCGTTTGCTACTGAAGGCACTATAAGAGCGGCATAGGTATCGAGCCACCCGATGGCCTTTACCAGCACATATAAAGGTATGACAATTGATTCGATAGGCATCATAAATGTAAGAAGAACTAAAATAAATAATATATTTTTTCCTTTAAAATTAAAAACTGCAAATGCGAAACCTGCTGCAGAATTGACCAGTACTCCAAATACGGCAGTGGTTAGAGAGATATATAGTGAATTAAATAGAGCCCGAGGGAACTTGCTTTGAGTGAATATATATCTGTAGTTGTCAAAGGTTACAGTCTTAGGAATGAATGTCTGTATGCTCAACTCTCTTGTGTATTGGAAGACCGAGCCAGATGGACGAATCGAAGAAACAAAAAGCCATACCAAGGGGAGCAGCATGATTAATGCAATTACCACCATTATTATATAACGAATTACTTGGGTGCTCGAAAATCTCGCTCTTTTCGTTCTTAACATTCGACTTACTCCTCTTGCCTCAATACTCTCAATTCAAAGAATGCAAACACACCTATTATCATTAAAATGACAGTTGAGATGGATAGTGAGCGTCCTAAGTCCAGCAAAACGAAGGCAGAACGATATGCCTCGTACATGAGTAAACTTGTAGAGCCGAGAGGACCTCCTTTGGTAATGATATATATTGGTGCAAAAAACAGAAAATTGACAACTGTATCCGCTATAAGAACAAATGCCAAAGAACGTTTCATGAGCGGTAGGGTTATTCTTTTTAGAATCGTTCCACCGCTTGCCCCATCGATCCGAGCTGCCTCATACAATTCATTCGGTATATCATTCAGGCCAACCAGGAGGAACATCATCCAGTATCCCACACCCTTCCAACTCGCCAGCCAGATAAGTGAACCGAGGGCTTGGTTTGGACCCGTGAAGAAAGGCTGCATAGACAATCCTATAGAGTTGAGAGCTCCGTTAACTAAACCGATGTTAGGATCAAGCATCAGCTTCCATAGTATTGAAGCCACCGCCAAAGATGTGGTCATAGGCAGAAAGTAAGCGGTGCGGAAAAACCCTACTCCGAAGGTTGAACGGCGCACTAACAGAGCAAGGAAAAATGCGATGAGAACCTGAAGTGGATTGATGAAGAGGTTGAATCTTATGGTAAGATTAGTTGAGTGCCAAAACTTTGATTCACCAAACAATTCTATATAATTAGACAGTCCGGTGAACACCGTTTCTCCCTGCAGGGTTTGCATGGTAAAGCTGCCAAAGACCGAAACAAATATCGGTCCAAGCCTGAAGATCGCTAAACCTAAGAGCGCGGGAAAGATAAAATAATATGGTGTCCACCGACTGCTATTCAACATACCCTTACAACCTTCCGAGTGTTCCGTATTTCAGATACACTACTCGTATTTTTTTAGTGCGTTATCAATTTCCTTTGCCGCATCATTGAGTATATTTTCCACACTTTCCCCCACCTGTATGTCCTTAAAAGCTTTCATAAGAATATCTTCATATTCCCTATACCCAGGAGTTGCAGGACGGGGCTCAGCGGTGTTGTTTACCTCATACAGCATGATCTGCCATGGATCGGTATTAAACACATCTGCCGGTCCTTTTTCAAAAGTCTCATCTCGTACAGGCACATACCCTCTGAAGTCAAACCATTTGAGGCGTAGTTCAGTGTCAGTGGTCATATACTTAACAAATTTTTTGCAGCTTCCATATTCTTCGTTCGAGGATTAACCCCAATATGCCAGGATCCAGTAGAAGTAACCGGTTTCCCTTCTTCGAAATACGGATGTGGTGCGACACCCCAATTGAGATCAGGATAATCGTTCTCAAAACGTTTTAAGTCCCATGGCCCTCCTATGAAGAATGCCGTTCGTCCTGTACCGAATAACTCTGGGGACGTGCTGATATCCGTACCAACCGGTGAGACTTTCCATTTCTGAAAGAGATTCTGATAAAATTGAAAAGCCTCAATGAAGGTTTTTGAGTTCACATATCCGCTTGCCTTCAAACCATCAGGACTCAAAACTTCTGCTCCAAGTGACTGTGGAAGAGGAAGAAGTTGGTAAGGCCGATCGGTTTGTTCGAACACGACTCCCCACACATCTTTTGATGGATCCGCCACTTTCTGTGCAGCTTCTACGATTTTCTCCCAAGTCCATCAATCCTTTGGATTAGCGCTTGGAAGAGTTATTCCATGCTCCTTCAGTAGATCAGCGTTGTAGTAAAGTAATTGAGAGCTACTGGCAAATGGTCCAGAGTACAAACTTCCATTGTAAGTTCCTTGATCTATTGCCGCCTTGGTGAAACCGTTCAACAGTTCTCCATAGACAGGGTCAAGCTCTACCAGGTGATTTCTTACTGCATAGCTGGCGGTCAATGGCCCATCAACTATGTACAAATCTGGAGTGGCAGTCCGAGCATTGAGTCTGACATCAAGTGTTTGAAAGATCTCCGAGAATGGAACTCTTTCGTATTCAAGCTTTATGTTCGGGAATTGCTCTTCAAACATTTGCATAACCGGATCAACTTGATCCTCAGGCCATCCCATCCATACAATATTGAGCGCTACCTCCTCCTTTACCTCACTGGGCTCCTTGGTTTCTTCAGTCTGCCCTCCTCCCATAACAGGCATGACAAATACAATAGCAAAGATTAAAAGTATGATTGACACCCTTTTCATCTTTTCCCCTTGCTACGCACCATTAATTCTAATAGTGCTAACGTGTACAATTATATCTTCGATGCTACACATCGAAATAAACTTAGTTACTCCTCGGTTGACTACAACTGCCTCGTATTATGAGACTCGCATCTAAAATAATCTCCTGAGCTCCATTCAATCTATCGGAAATATCATCTAGTAAAAGTGTCATGGCATTTCTTCCAATTTCTATTGCTGGCTGCCGTACTGTAGTAAGCGATGCATACTTTGCGAAGGGAATATCATCATAGCCAACCACCGACACATCATCAGGAACGCTTAAACCCTTATCGGAAATAGCTTTCATTGCTCCGAAAGCTATCATATCATCGGCACAAAAAATTGCGGTAAAATACCTTCCCGAATCAAGAGCAGACATCACAAGAGAATAAGCCTTGTCAGCTTCAAAGGAATCCTCTATGACCATATCGTAATCAAGCTCTATATGATTCTCTTTCAGCGCTCGACAATAACCTGAAAACCTCTGTCCCTCGGTACTCTGTTTCTTAGAGCCACCCACATAGAGAATCTTACGATGCCCCAGATCTAATAAATAACGCGCAGAATGATAAGCCCCTAGCTCGTTGTTTGCCAAGACTCTTGGTGCATCAATGCCCTCCAGAAATCTGTCAGCAAACACTATGCTCCGATCTTCCGCTAGAAGTTCCTTTACACGCCTGATGTCGTTACCCTGAGGAATAAGAATGATCCCAGGGAAATTATAGTCCAACAACACATTAAAGAGATCATTTTCACGGTCTATATCATTATCATAAGTAAAATAAACTATATCGTAATCATGTTTGCGGGCTACTTCCTCAACTCCAAGAGTAAGGTGGTTAAAGAACGGATTTCTCCCATCGGGAATAACAATTGCTACTCTATTTCGCATATTTTTCTTTGCTTTTCTTGGCAGCTCTGCTTCGATGCCAAATTGCTTTGCTGCATCCATGACCCGTTTGTAGGTAGTACTGCTCACAGTGGTTTGTCGATTGAGCACTCTGGAGACCGTGGACTCTGATACTCCAGCAAGGAAAGCTACATCGGACAGTCTTGCTTTTTCCTTTCTACTCATGTATCAACATTATTTTCTTTTCTGCAATCTGTCAAGCTTTTTTTCATTTTTGCTTTTTTATTGCAGCATTCTTGCTGCAATGTTACAATACTGATTGTTATAATCGAATAATTTCTATATACTGTGTCTATACTAAATAAGGTACTCGCGATGTGTTAGGATTATACTGAATGTTCGTTAGTAAAATGGAGGTGTAGATGAGCTCATTCTGCGTTATCGGAAGTATGAATATAGATCTCATAGCCCGAATAGACCAATTCCCGACAACAGGAGAGACACGCTTTGGTTCAAATTTTTTGATGCGTCCAGGCGGGAAAGGAGCGAACCAGGCAACTGGACTTGCTCGCTTGGGCGCAGATGTAAAGATGGTAGGAAAGGTGGGTTCAGATGTCTTTGGCGAGCATTATACCCGCGCTATGGAAACAGAATCGCTTGATGCTCGATATGTGGAGAAAGAAAACAACATTTCCACAGGAGTAGCCTTGATCCAAGTCGATGATAATGGTAACAACCGTATTATCATCGTCGACGGTGCAAACAAATTGGTAGACATCCCCTTTATAGACCCAATCATTTCTAAGTTGAAAACGTGTGAGGTGTTTTTATTTCAACTTGAGATACCATTGGAAACTACTGTATACGGACTTAAAAGGGCAAAGGATATAGCGGCAACTACAATTCTAAATCCTGCACCCGCGTTAGAAATCCCGGATGAAGTGTACCCCGTATATCGACTTTCTTACTCCGAACAGAGGAGAGTTGTGCGACCTCTTAAACATGAGCATATCATCAAGTAGTGATGTTGAAACGGCATGTAAAAAACTGATCTCACGTGGTATACAAACAGTGGTACTCAAGGATGGAAAAAATGGATGTTACATAGCCGATGGACAAAGTGCTCGCCATATCCCCGCCTTCGAAGTATCAATAGTGGACACTACCGGTGCAGGTGATGCTTTTAATGCTGGATTCGCTTTCTCCATAGCAGAGGGTAACACCCTGGAAGAATCCGCCCATTTTGCAAATGCAGTAGCAGCGTTGTCTTGCACAGCATGGGCGCACAATCGGCTCTACCCACTTATGAGGAAGTACTTACATTTCTTGAAAAATGAATAGTTCCCTGCAGCCATCAACAACTTCGTTGAAAATTCCAATTAGATATCTTCTAAAACATATGCCTCGACTTGGCCGCACTATTACATTGTCAAAGAGTAGGTTTACGGAAATCTATTCCTGAAATTAGTTAAACATATAAGAACATATGGATATGAGGGAAGGTTTTACCACTTAAAAATGACCTACTACTACGAAGATGAGGGAATGGTGTATTGGACAATGGTACCACCCCGGCCCCCCCCAAATGGTATCCCCCAGAAGAAGATATAGTAAACCGCTGTCCTAAAGAGAGCTACATAAAACCCCGGTCGTTCATTGTCTATGGGCTACCCTGTTCCCCGCTCCTCATATCCCTTTATCCCTTTATCCCCCTCCCCCATTGTTGTTAAATATGTAGCGTACTTCTGAATAAGTTGGAGATAGAAGAGTTAACTTGATGGACCAAGTGGTCGAGAGCAGAAACACGTGGGAGGTCTACAAGAGCATAGTGGCGAATAAGGGAAGCGCCGGAATCGATGAGATGACTTTAGCCAAACTGTTAGAGATTCGTTTGAGGACCCAAATATATCCGGAAAAATACTTGTACTTTCATTTAATAGAAGCTTGGAGAAGAAGGCTCAAAAGGAGTTATCTAAGATAGTACTAAACGACGTGGATAGAACCGGACGACAGAGTCTATCAGATATAAAAACTCAAAGACGCAGGGCCCGTCCAGCGGTGATAGTAAAAACAATCCATGCCCTTGCGTTTTTCCTACTCAAGAAAAGCAAGTAGTTGCCGCAGTGGACATACGAAATCAATGAAATTGATATAGAAGCAGGACAGGACGCTAATCAGATACACACCATCGAGTACCCCTTACGACATCATCTGAAGACAAAACTCAGGATAACACCCGAGAGGACTACTATGAATAGTTCTATACCCTCCACCAGACCTCTGACGAGACTTTCATCGTTCAGTAAGAGGGGAACACCACACTCCTCTCCTTCACGGTGAGTAAAAAGATCATAAGACCAAGTAGGTAGTATCATATATACATTCTATAGAATCTCCACATTACCCACTTCATTAGCTACCTCTTATTACCAGTCAGCAAACGACATTTTTGCGATCGCAGTTCCATGCCCTATAGGAACCCCTGTACTGGCATATTGACCATCCTCTATCACCATCTCAGGATAAAATTCCCTTTACCATGCACCTCTTAAAACCGCCTTTTTCCCTCTTTTCTTACTTCCCATAATACTGAGAGAACGTATCAATGCCGCTCACTGTAGTCTTCCTCAGTCAGGATTCCCACATACTACTTCACCCATCTTCTAAGACTCACATGGCCGCCCGCGATGCCATCAGGGAGATTCTTAAATTTTCCGAGAAACAATAGTTAAACTAATTTTAATTATTATGAAGAGGTAACTCTCCGGTTCCTGGTGGGTTGAATTCTGGCTAAATCTCCATATTTTGACTAAAACCTCCTACCATTCCATACTAAATTCACGGGGGTAAACTTTATGTGCAATACACTGCATTTTGAGAAATACAGACAAAATGAGAAGAACTATACTATATATCTTGAAACATTAGATGAACTTCTCACGGATACAATAGAGGACCTTTCTGTTATCGCCATTAACCTTGCCACGAATGGAGTCTGGAAAAAGTGGAACAACTATATTGACGATTATACCTCATTCGAGTTTACGGACGATATGCTTAACAATACCGGAGATAGCATCGTGAGCCGAGTGATGAAACTAAAGGGTGATATGGAGGATCTTCAAAAGTATATTAAAACATAAATCGTTTGAAGTACTTTCAGAGATGAACATATAAAATGAGTTCCTGTACTGAAAGGAAGCCTCTTTCCTTAGCCATATCCTGGAAGTTTTCAGATTCTTCCGGCTAAGATTCATAAACTCTCTTGTTTTTAGTTCTGTTGTCCGTGTTGTGAAAGTTTTTCATCCACTGATATTTCTATCGGATTGTAGTGGACTCACACTGTACAGTTATCAACCCCGGATTATGGGACTCTTCCCCTATAGATATGTATCTGGAATTTTCCGCCTTTGATATGAAATCGGGCCAACGTGTTTTCATATAGCAGGCGCCATCAATACAAGAATATAGAAGTTTCATCCTCACCTTTACCGAACCCGATGTTGACGTCTTTTTATGATCTTCCATTTCTACCACTGCAGTATGGCGAGGTTTGAATAGTTCTTTTTCTGTGAAAAGCTGTTCCAATAACTCTTGTTTTTCTTCTTGATCGGGAAGTAAAACTCTATAATCTTTATACTGATCAGCCATTTGCAGCGGACTCTCAGAGGCATTTTTCGCATCGCACACAATACAGGTTATTTTCCCATTTCGGTACCTTTCCCGCAGGGGCTTCGAATACATATACCCGTTTTTTCTTCCACTCGATTCTTTCGATAGCCCAAGCTTTTCCGGAAAGATAAAAGCTCGCCTCTTTTCAAGAAGTTTTTCAAGGAAATCCCACTGGACAGCCCCTATGACTTCACCGGAGAGCCGCATCACCTCGAACTCTAGAGGTGAACTGAAGACCGAATAAATTTCCATGAAGTTTCGTCGACCAAAGACTTTCTCTGCTTCAAGCCCCATCGAAAAAGCCTCTCTGCTGTCATCATGTAGAAACTCTTTTTCCAGAAGAAATTCGATGAATCTATTAAACTCTTCCCTATGTATTGCAGAAAAACAGTACGATGTATGCAAAAGATTCCACACAAGTTGTCTGTTTACGGCCCCTCTTTCAAGGCATAATGCCATTATTTGATGAAGGAGGAGGTGCCAGGTCCACTGCGAAAGAGGTACATTCTCGACCCACCCCTCACGAGAAAGCTCTACAATGGCTATTGCCTGGAGAAGTTTTTGTTCTTTTTGCACAAAGAAGGTCGTATTTACAACCGTCCCTTCCCTCCTTCCGGTTCTCCAAAGACGCTGCATAAATGAGGAGACTGTGATAGGAGCATCTACCTGCAACACCTTATCAAGATCTCCGATGTCTATTCCCAGTTCCATCGTTGATGTGCTCACGATGCATGCATGACGACTATTCTTGAACTCAGCCTCGGAAAGCTCACGTTCTTCGCAGCTCAAGGAGGAGTGATGGGCATGGATATTGTCTTCCTGATTGTTCAGCAGAGCGCAAGTGGGAAACACATATAATATGCCAAGTTCCTGCTCTTGATTCACAAGACAGCCAGACAAGGAGTCGCTTTTCCTCACTCTTCCTTGGGTTTTCTTAAGTTACTGCACTATAACATATTACTCGCAGGTTGTCACTTTGAGTTTCTCTGGTTTTCCTGGAGTTTCACGGATTTTAGCTTACAATTTTGCTTACAATTGATTAGGATGTAATTTGCCTGTATTCACATTGGTAAGGGATAAAATGAATGATGAGTACCCCTCGTTACCATATAAACAAATCACTGTCATCACCGGTAGCAATTCAACAATAGTGTTTGTTTACTCAATCCTTTATTGGCTGCAATACCACTCGTTGCTTAATGCATCCGTCTATAAGTCTTGCCTTTGATGACCTTTTTTACTTGCACCTCATTAAGTGCCCCCACTTCTTTCACAATCTCTGAGGTTGGCCGCCCCATTTTACCCATTTCCCGAATCTTTCTGACTTGTTCTTGTGATAAGGTTTTTGGCCGTGCTTCAATCACTTTGAGATAGAAATCGTCATCCTTCCACAGTTCAGCAATAAATGGATTAGGGATACCTTTTCGAGGGTTTTTTCTAATATAATCCAAGATCGCTTTTTCTCTTTCTTTTAAAGTGATGTTTACGCGATCAGTAATTCGATGCTCATGAAGGAATCTAAGCCCTTTTCTTCCGCCAGGTATCATATTTAGACGATTTGGCCCAATTTTATCGACAATGCTTTCTTCCCAGTCTAATGCCTCATCCTCCGTCATGTTAATTTCAATTAGTTCTGAGATAAAATGTACATCTTCCACTCCCATTGTTTCTCGCCATGCTCGATAAAATCTCAACATACTACCTCGACCCATGTTTCCCATGTGTTCCTGGAAACGAATAAGCCAGTTTCGGCTGGTAATTCCAACGTATGAATACACATTTGAGCGGGAACGTTCCATTTGCTGTATGTCGTAGAAACTTCTCATTTGACTCATATTTTGTGCAATCGAATGACTATAGCCTTGGTACCCCCTATTTGCATCTCCCCAGCCTTTAAGCAAATATTGCAATGGTATAACGGTTTTCCAGGTAACTATTTTTCCGAGGAAAATAACTTGAAAGTTAGCATGTCCGAGAAACGGTCTTTTTAGTGGTTGGATGTCGATGACGGAAGTTTCAGGATTATAGAATAAAGCAATTTCGATGGGTGATTCACACAATCGTTGAGAGGCACGCTTCCGGTTTATAGTTTGCATATTTTGCCGAATTACGTGCGTCGACTGAGCCGCATAATGCACCCGATGTATCGTTGAATCGGCGTTTCAAGGTCTCATCGAGTACGAGCCAATGAAACTTTTTGTACTGGAGGTAAAAGAGTGCGGCAATTATTTGAATCAACAAATCTTAATTTCACTTTCGTAACCAAACACAGTATTGTACCATTTTTTATCGCTCTTATCAGTTTTATGTGCAATGTAGATGATTTACTATCCGGAATAGTGGCCTCACCACTGTCCCTCTTGTACGGATAATTTGCGATCCTATTATGCTTTTCCTATCGAAATGAACTCCTCTAAAGTCATTCTCTGATGCTTAATAGCGAACCCAAGCAGTTCTTCAAATCTCTTCTGAGAATTGGGATCCGGGCTTACTAAAACAATGTGTGGTGGTTGGCAACGGACTTCACTCGATAATGTTGAAGCGAATAATGCTCTCATTGCCCCATCTGCTTCTGGTAGAGAATAACCGACAATCACCACTTTGCGTGCTTGACGCAGTTTTCGAGCAGAGAGTCGCCATACTGCCGCTAAACTGGCATTATCAATAGTTTTTGCAAACGAAGGAAGAAGCACATGAACATTGTCTATCACGCGTCCAAGTACTGATTCGTTCCCATCATGAAGAGGCCAAGTGGAACCAGGAGTGATAGGTAGGTACTGCAATAGACCATCGCTTTGTAGCCATATCTTTCCTTGATCGTTCATGCGCCAGCCGTATGATCCGTGGAGTTTAAGTACAGGTATCGATCGTATGGTTTCGAGCCACTTAATTGCCGATGGAAGGGGTATTGGATCAGTCATTCCTTGATGTAACAACTTGACTGGAAAACCATACCCATCACAAGGTGACCATTTTTGGGATCGCATCAAGATATGTTCAATACAAGTGTCCCAGTTCGTGGTAACTATGCAATCTGAAGGTTGAGCATCCACTATTAAATCGCATAGAGATGACAAACGCTCCGGTTCATTCCAAAACTGGAAATGCTTCCATCCGAAAAAGTGATCTACCAATTCAAGGAGGTCCCGACGTACCATCTTCGCTGTACTTATTACTTCATCGCGGTCCGGTAATTCTGGTATTTTGGCAGGGTTGCTATATGCACCCAAATCCCTAATAGTGTTTATGGTTTCCTGCCAGTGCTGTCGCTCTTCGGTAGCTTCAACCTGAATCAGTAGGTCAATCATTGTGAATACTACCTCGATGTTCTCGCTCGACAGCATCCTGCCTAATGAGCTCTTATCGGATGGTTCTATGAATGCAGCTACTCGCTCCCAGCTTTCCTTAGTTCCAAGATCAACTCCAGATCGAACTTCTTCGGCGATATGCTTAAACAGTTCTCCTGCAAGTGGTAAACCTGCTGATCTCGAGGCTCCTGCTCCGAGGAAGTACACAGTACTCACGGAGTCCTGCCTACCAGTCGTGTTGCATGAGCCATGACCCTTAGTAGAATGATTGCTTGATTCGTCTCTTTCAACAGAACTAAACCTACTATCGCTTACCAAATAATCCATTTACTGCTCGCCCATTTCGCCAGTACTTCAGTACGTTCTTCAATATCCTGCTTACTGAAGGAGTTGACGTGTTTGGCGTATTTATGAGCAAAATCTCGTGTTATTCTATATATTGATGAAGGGTACAGATTCTGATCGGTAATTTTTGTATGTACAGGAGAGTTGTTGCATTTTGAGTTCTCGCTTTTGGTAAGTGGTAGGAGATTTCCGAATTGGTTTTTATAAACTATGAACTCATCTTCATCACTAAAACCGTGGGTTGCTAATGAGAAATTAGGATGCTGAGCAATTATATGCTCTCGTGTAATCTGCTTGCGTGTAAAATTCCCAAGTACATCTATACCATATTCTTCTCCACTTGTGTATTCATCAAGTTCAATTAGCATTAAAAAGACTGCTTGATTCTGATACATGTTTTGTCTTAGATTCTGTATGAAATATCCATCTGGCATGAATCTCTTAATGAAATTACTTAACCCATTTGCTATATGATTGGCACTTGCAGATCTACTTCCATGAGAAAGATCTCCAATATCTCTGGCTGGATCTGTACCTCGAGTCTTATATACACGAACATCTGAAGCCATTATTCCATACAAAAAGTCAAAAGAAGTATTTGGCATTTTCTGTTCCAAAATCCCTCTTTGAAAAAGGCGTACGGTTAATGGATAAAGACGAGCGGATAAGCCAAGTTGAACAAAAGCCTTATAGTAGCGTGGATTGTGTGTGCATTGACGGAATTAATTCATCAAACGATTTTGAGAATGTAGATACATCGTTAATATAATCTGCAATAAAATCTTTGAGCTTTTGTTTCCCCACTTCTGCAAAACCTTTTAGAGTTTTCTTGAGAAATCCTTCATAAACAGTTCGAGATGATGCATCGTAATCCATTCCATTAACAATACTTGGGTACTCGTAGGACAAATAGTGGTATCTGAGAAGATCATCTTCTGAAAATGTATCACGACTGATATTATTTATTCGAAACCCTTCGTCTAATACAAATTCTCGTAAGCGATCATAAGTGACAAATGCTACTCCAAATGCATCATTTATTTGGTCATCCAAACTTCCATTAAGAAATCTATTTGAATAGTATACAAGAAGGGATTTAGCCTTATCCATCATTGTTAGGGCAGTCCTCGGTCATTAACTGTCTGGAACATTCGGATTGCTTTACCAGTATCAGAAGCTTCGAAACTTATCATTTCCATTGATGCCAAAGTAGTAATTAGTTCTTTTATCTTATCCTCCCCATTATTGCGCAAGACCATCTCTGCATGTTCTCGTGCATACTTATAGGCGTCACCTAATTTCCTTTGGCCAGCAGTTTCCGGGGTTATTGGACTGCCTTTCAATAAAGCTATTGTAAAATCCTTGTTTCTCCCAAAAGAGAGTTTATAGCCATCGTGGTCCTCTACCAAGTTACTCTCAAATGTAATTCTGAATCTATCATTATTCGGTAGAACTCCAAGCATTGCATGCGCAACGAGAGTTATTGTAGAGATACGCTGCTGTCCGTCTACGAGATCAAAGGTGTTAGTGCCTGTTTCCGCTAATACAACTGTACCAAGATAATGGCCAGAATTAGTATCGATAGCCTCTTCAATATCACTCAGAAGATCTTGAATTTGCTTTTTAGTCCAGGCGTAGTCACGTTGGTAGTGGGGTATAGTAAAACGCTTTCCGACGAAAAATTGTTGGACAGAAATTACATTGTTAGACATTAAAATCTCCTTCTATTACCCGTCTAAAATTATCTTTCTGCGGAATTTCATCATTATCCACAAAGCCATTATGGTACGGAAAAAGCGGACTTCCCGGAGTCCACAGTTCTACGCTCTCCGCATTTTCATCGAAGAAACGGATATCGGTAGTAACCCGTATTGCAGGCATGCCGGGCAGTTGATAGGCGAAGTCTTTTCCACCAAGTGGCCGTACTTCCGTTCCAGGGGCAAGAAGTTCCGTTCGTTTCAGAACTTTACTAAGATCGGAGCGAGTGTAGGGAGGAGCAGGGAGCTGTGAGATGTCGAACTCGTGGCTTGCCAATTCATCTAAATCGAATCCTGACTCTTCCACTTCGTCGGCCTCTTCTACGAGGGCATGTATTCTTTCCTCGGTGGTTGCCCCTCTCCTCAGGCCGAGTTAGTGCCAGTTGCTGGATGGTATCTCC
The DNA here is from genome assembly GCA_034520965.1 of Spirochaetia bacterium. Lineage (GTDB taxonomy): Bacteria > Spirochaetota > Spirochaetia > DSM-16054 > Sediminispirochaetaceae > DSBN01. The sequence continues at coordinate 412,034 of JAXHMY010000002.1, forward strand.
TACTTTAGAGAGAATAGGCTGAAGACGGCCAACGAGTCTCTCGAAGTCGAGTATTCGCTCCTTGATTGCTTGGTATACGTCCGCTTCAACCGTATCTGCATAATGTAGATTGATAATTCTGATGGTTTCATGTTGCTGTCCTAAACGATCGATTCGGCCTATCCTTTGTTCAACTCGCATGGGATTCCAGGGCATATCATAGTTAATTAGCGAACCACAAAACTGGAAGTTCAGACCCTCGGCTGCAGCGTCGGTGCATAACATTATTTCGGCTTTACCTTCTCTGAAGATTTTCTTTGCCTTGTCTCGATTTATCCAGAGTGCCAATACCCGTGGTTATCTCGAATCTCTCCACCACGGCCGGAGAAACAAAGGACCGAACGTCCGGGTTCCTCTTTGCAGCTACATCATGCAGCAGATCGAGTGAATCAGTGTGATCGGGTGAACACGATGGCCTGTTGATATCCGACTCTGAAAGAGATTGGCAGTGCGTCGAGCAGGTTTCGTTGAAACTCGTGTATCGGCTTCGATTTCCGAAGTGGCTGCAAGCAGGGTATGGATATCGGTATGCTCCTCCTTCACTGCAGCAACGAGGTTCGCCTGTTCCTCAATATCGTCGGTGGTAATTGTCTCCCCTGATTCTTCAATAGAGAGACCTTCTTCCGGTATACTCTCTCATTGAAAAATATTTGCAGTTGCTTCTCGGGTCGTTTCGAAGCTTTCTGAGGCGTTTGGAGAGTGTCTGACTGAGGGCGTAAAAACTAGAGGCGATCCTCTTTCGATATACGGTGAGAACAAAACCGGCGGCGGTCTTTTTATCTGGTTCAGCTGCATTGAAGGTGCTGGTAATATAATCTTCGAGTTGGTCATATACGCTTCGTTCTGATTCGGTCATATGAATAAACTCATCATGGACGCGACGCTGTGCAATGGGAGTCGATATCTTTCCCTGCTTGTAGTACATACGAAGTAACCTTCGTGTATGTCGGGAGATGAGAACGCTTACGGGAGAATACGCTTTGAGGACCTGAAGGGCTTTCTTGCGTTCTTCGGTGCTGAGATTCTGAATCTTAAGACCGGTAGAATCTCTGAGGGCCTTCAACACCTTCCTTCGTTTTACTGAGGAAATTCCTTTAAAGATTCTGTCGATGTGTATCTCGTCAATGGGTTCGAAGTTTTCCTCGAGATTCCGAAACATCTTTGCAGCGAAGCTCAGTTCCTTGTTGGTGGGGTTTGTTGAAGTTACGATGTCGAAATAGCTAAGAAAATTATCCTCACTCCATTCATCAGGGAGCCCTAATACTCGGAGGAGGTCATACACTTCGGTAGGATTGACCTGCATGGGGGTTGCGGTAAGAAAGACCATTGCTTCGGTCTTTTCTGGTAGCTTCGTGAGCAGGTGCAACATCTGATTGGGACGTCTGTCGGAACTGCCTACCATTCCCCTTCGCCGTGCATGATGAGCCTCATCAACGATAATCAGATCCCAGGGTTCTGCTTCTTGGATCTCTCCTATGCGGTCTCTTCGTCGCATGAGATGGCTCGATGTAATAACTATGTTCTCTTTATGCCACTCATCCTTGGCGACTTTTTCGGTTGATTGACATTGAAGGGCGAGTGAAGGATACCATGTAAAAGCCTTTCCATCGTAAATCGGAACTAGCAGATTGAGCTTCTCTCTCAGCTCAATCTGCCATTGAGATGTGACTGCCTTCGGTGCAAGAATGAGAACACGTGCTCCGGGTTTTGTGAGCCAGAGATGACGAATAAGAATACCTGCCTGTATTGTCTTACCCAATCCGACCTCATCGGCGATAAGAAGTCGGGTAGGAGTGCGCCTGCGCATACGGTCGTAAGCACGTATCTGATGAGGCCAGAGTGTAACCGCTGCCGTCTCCTCGGCAACTCTGTATCCATTCTCCTGAAACTGTGGAGATGCATGTATATAGTTCCACACAATCCGTTTTGGATTGGACGGAATATTCCAGCGGCTTGTTCTTTGCGGTTGTTCGGGAATCTTCTTGAAAGTCAACGTATTCCAAACGTCTAGGATACTTGCCCTCCTCTGGAAGATATCGAAGGAGTCTCTCTCTTAGTGCAGAGGGGATATCGATGGTGATAAGTTTATTAGCTTCTCCTCTCCATTTTTTTGCAAAGATACTCTCATAATCATCGATGTACTCCTCATGTCCGGATCTCCAGCTGTAATGAACCGTAAAACTTTCGAAGTTGTAGGTCCACCCCTGAAAAGTCTCATTTACGCTCCCATTAAAAGCGAGTCGATTTCCTTCCGAATCCTCTATTATGCCGGTCTTTTCATGGAAGATCGAATTGTCTCGCACGGGCATGCGGTCGCTCGTGCATGGTATCGCAACACGAATTTCGAGATACCCACGTGCAACCATCCATGATAGTAATTCGAGAGCATCCAATTGAGTAGGATCGGTGACTTCTTCGAACTCGTTACTTGTTTGAGTCGCGATTGCTTTAGAAAGTTCTTCGCCTCTCTGAACTGCATAAATCTCGTCCTGTTCCAGTGTGCAACCTACGATTAGGCGCATTCGTCCGTCGGAGATCACGAGGTGTTCTATTCCCTGAGAGGCGATGGTGAGGGCGCCGGCGGTAAAGTATCCGGTGGTTCGGTCATACCGGACGGCGCATTTGAGGGCAGGTGTGTAGAATCGGCTTCCAAGCGGACCATCGTCGGAATCATAAATCAGCTTCCAACTTTCTTCTGATAGACACGACATGTAATTACTCGTCGGCAAAAACGCCAACTCCGCTCGCGGTCGGCCTATCGATTCTCTTCTGCAAGTACCAGACGTCTCAACTGTTCGAGGGCTTCGAAATCATCAGCGGCGGGCTTTTGTGCTTGCGCCGGTTCCAGGCCACTAAAACTCTTCGATCGCGGGAGCACTTCCAGCACGGTTTCGAAGGCAGTGAGGAAGGAGGCATTTTGCATGAGATTTGACTTTTCAAGCATTTCTCTCGAGGCGTTGAGGCCGCGAGAGCGGGCTGCATATGCAAGGTGATGGATGGCGTCGATCATTGCCACCGACCCCGAGGCAGGGCCTATGGAACCGGAGCTCACTCTCGTGGCGCTGTCCCAGAGCTCAAGGTCACTCTGTTTCTTTTGGGCAAGTTTCTTTACCACATCGTGGTCAAGGTCTATTCCTACTACTCTTGCAAGTCGGAGAGCCTCGTCATAGGGAAACTTGGGGGCCTTGAAGGCATCCCATGCGAGGACGAACCATTCGGTAAGAGGATCGAGGTGCTCCTGCCGTTCCATCGAAGTAAGCTGGCGGAGGCGCCATTCTTTCACCTCCCGACGTGCAACTTCCAGAACGTCCTCCGGAGTGGTTTTGTAGGGATCGTAGTCGTCCTTGATGAGAAGCTTCTGTGAGCCTTTCTTCGGCTCCGGTTTCGGTCGTGGCTTTCCCCGTTTGACCGGCCAGTGGCGCGAAAACTCCTCGAGGGCGGGACCAAAACTCGAGAGGTAGAGGTCCACTCCGCTTATGCCGGAATCCTGATAGTATTGAATGCGATCACGTACTGCAGTTTTCACCTTTGGTTCGAGGTCTTCCCAGTACACAGGCTCGGCCTCTTCCTGTTTCGGACGTGGGCGACAGACAAGGAATATGGTGCTGTTCGCCGAAGCCTTGTCCTTTATATGAAGAGAGCCTTCGGCTTCGGTGTTGATCGGCCAGCTGGCGGTGACGATAAATCCGGCTTCCACCAGTCCGGTGGTGAGCGCATCCCATGCGCCAGTTGCCTTGTGGGTGAACATGAGGGTCATGATGCCGTCTTCTTTCAGCACTCGTCGGCACTCCTGAAAAATGGCGGCCATACGCTGCCGGTATTCTTCCCCAGCCAGGTTTTTGGCACCTTTCTGCCCTTTAAAATGGGATGGGTTTGCAACTGCTTCATTGTCTTTGTCGGTGAGCTGACGAGTAAAGAGTTCGGGCAATATGAGCCCTGCGGTGCGTTTGAGCCACACATAGAAGAAATCGGAGAGCTCTGCGTACATCACGTTATCGTAGTACGGCGGGTCCATGACTACTGCATCTATAGATCCGTCCGGTATATGATCGAGCTGGTCGGCCGACTTTGCCGTTATGGTAACGGAGGGCGGTGTATATGAGTCGTTGTTGTCAAGGCTCAGTTGTGCATCACTTTTTCGTAAGGCTTTGCCATCTATGTCAGGCCGTACGAGGTCGATGAGCTCTGCTACACTCTTTTCGGTTTGTTCAAAGGCCCAGTCACTTCCCTTTTCATTAACAAGGGGTGATATTTCAGCATATGACCATTTAATTGGATATGCATGCTGTGTGAATGTGTGAGCCATAACTTCTCTGTTCGCATGCCATGTGCCCAACCGAGAGTTATAATCACAAAGTTTATCAATCGCTAATGCAACATAGAGAAATGCTGCTTTAGTTGGTTCAGTTAATTCGCCTGTTGTTCTTTCCTCATTTAATATCTCTTGATATATTTCAACACTCACTGCATGGCTATAAAGTTGGCGCGTAGAAAATAGATCTCTCCAATTGTTTACTCCGTAAGCCTTAATTCTGTCTGCATACATCGCATTGTATTTTTCATTTGGCAAATATTTTAGAGCTTCCCATTCTGGCAGTTTCTCCTGGAGTTCAGATTTCACATCTTCTGTGAACATCATCTTTTGGGCTCCGGTAACGCGGTAAATCTTCGAACCCACTTTTCTTTTGCTTTGCCGGTCTTTGCATAGCTTAGCCTTCTTTCTTTATATACTATTGCATAGAGCTGTTCTCCCAGGTTTCCGGCCTTGGCCTGACGTTTGACTTCACCTCCATCGATAACGCGCTCACAATCCGGATAAGGGCAGGTGGCATCACCGCTTTTAACTGTACCCGCACTCTGTTGAGTTTCTTTCTCTACAATTTCGAACTCACAAACTCGTCCCATGCTACCGGGACCATCTGCAGTATGTGGCTTCAGACGAACTCCGGTGCCCCCCGGAGCAAGTCTCCAGTTTGGTGATAATGGAATAAGGCCTTTACAGTAAGGGCAGGTTATTGTGCGGGCCCATATCCAATTTGTGGGTAATATATTTTCCATTGTTTCTGAAGGAAATAGGGTAGTTAACCGGTTTTCTCTACGCAGAAGGAACTCTTCTTTTAAGCGTTTATATTCCCTGATAACCTCTCGTGGCTTAAAGGAAGGCATCTTTACAGTTGCTGTGAGAATAGTGACAGCTACAGGGTTAAGGTCATTGGCGAATACATCTAAATCTGCCCGATGTCCCTCAAAGGGTATGCTCCCGCCACCAGCAGTTGGGTCTAATAGTTTTCGTTTAGTACCAATGTTATCTTTGAACCATTTCTTTTCAGATTCATCCATTGAGTAAGAAAAAGCTCGAGGATATCCACAGAACCCTCCTTCCAACCGTTGACCAGTTTGTTTTTGCAACCGCAATCTTCTTTCTTTGAAGCAAGAGGGTCTCCATGTATTCCCAACGCATGCAAAAAAGCTTTTCTGTCTGCATCAGACGGAAGTAACGATGCAAGCACCGCAGCACGAGAGGCAACGAGGGGACGACGAGCCCACCAAACATGGAGATAATAAATCGGAGGAAGCGCAGTCATCGATCTACGCTCGCGTGCGGATCTCCGCGCCGGTATCCCCAGATAGGCATCCATTCTTCTATCAGTCGTCTATCCATGGATAACCTCTTTTAAACTCAACTTCGGATCTATGAGCAGAAATCGCAATGCCATCAGAACTCTTCTTGGATTATTTCGGTACATCGCCATACCAAGCCAATAGGATGCCTCCTCGGCACTCATCTCTTCAATACCGTCGGCCACCTGCTTCATATTATCCCGGTTGCGCATAGGAGCAAGGGCACGAAACAGAAGCGCCAGTTGAAGCGCAGGAAGCTCCTTTATTGGAGTGCGGTGGGCCATTCCCGGTAGTATACCCTGAAGAGAAATTCCTCTTCTTCAGATAAGTGACGAAGCACCCGATGCTCCATAAGTGAAAGGTTGCGCCCGCGAAGACCGGCCAGGCGTCTGGGGGACTTCAAAGCGGGAGTAGCTATAGAAGGTAGTTGAAACACCTCGATCTCCAAATCGTTAGTCCCACGGAACGGAGACACGACGATATTGGGTTGCTTGTCTCATCTTTAGTTGTGATTTTTATACCGGGTAGTTTACTCTTCATCGCTGAACTCCGCAGAAAGATGTACATTCGCCGCACCGAGACCTAACTTGGTGAGCGTAGTACTCACAGTTTTCGATTCTTCCTCTGAGAGGTCCAGTGATTCAGAGAAAGTAACGGTAACAGACATATCAAAATCTTTTTCTTTTGCTGCTCGGAACTGTGTCTCAACGAACTCTCTCACTACCTGAGCATCCTGAAGATACCCGTCGAAATTGAAGGAAAGATTTGAAGAAGATTGAGACTCGTATGAGCCATCCATCACCACCTTCTTTTCCGCATTGGCAATTCCTCCGATGAGGCCGATCCCCTTGAAGGCGTCGGAGTCTCCGCGGAATTTTGATAGTCAGGCTTTTTACTTTTGCAGGCTTGCCATTTGGCTTTTCCTCCCACAATCTGGTCAAACACTCCTTCATAGTGCCGGTGAGGCGAAACGACGTAACCGTTGACGTCTCTGGAGTAGGCGTACCTGAAGCGCCTCCAGATTCTCGTCCAGAAATCTCTTCCTCCTCATCTCCTCCGGTTGGGGGAGGAGTTTACGGACCGAGGCCAGATCTCATGTTCCCGCGCATAGTCTATTGTGTAGAGAAAGGCATTCTCATCAATCTCTATGGTGGCATACGGATCGCCCTGGCCGTAGAGTAAATCACCCTTCTGGTATACATATTCACCATGTTCGACGCCGTTACGGATTCCCCGAATAAAGGTGTCGCTCCCAACAAGAATTGGAAGAACTGGATCGCGACGAAACTCTGCTCGGAGTCTGTGCTACTGATATCTTCCCGCTGCGAAGTGGTGTTTTATCACGAATGTAATCAGGCGAATCGGGATCATCACCGCTTACTCGCAATGTACCGAGGCTTCTCAGAAGCCTTTCGACTGGCTTATGTCCTTTCCCAGGATCTGCTGAGGATTCATCTTTTGAAATCACCGAATGTGCAAGATCGACACCAGCTCCATTCACACGATCTTTTGAAGGATAAAAGAGATGTCGGTATGCCGCCTGTATTGTCACCGCTACTGCATGCTTGCTCGTTCGATAAAGCTCATCAACCTTTGCTGGTGAGGTTGAAGGAGCCCACGGCGATCGGGCTTTCTCATTTGTTCCAGAGCGAGCTGTCTGCGCATCGCCTCAAACATCGCCTCCCGTTGAGCTACATCAGCTACCAGAAAGAGGACATTGTTTCTGTTCTTCCGAAACTCATCGCTGGCGCCCTTTGAACGATACAAACGCTCTACGAGGTCCGGTACTTGAACGGAACTGCTTCCAATAGTTGCCGCATCGTATCCAAGGATAACCATGACAGGCTTCTCTGCATTCGGATCGTCAGGAACATCGGCTGGCGTAGCAGGGAAAAGTGAAAGTTCAAAGGAGGAGTGGGGACTCTGGAAGATCGTTCGAATCCGGTCGTTGAGCTCGTTTCTAACCGCTTCAGTTTCTACATTATCTCTGGCTTTCTCTGCGAATAAGCTGGTTGAGATTGATATCGGTGAGAAACCGCAACACCTTATCCCGCTTATCAAGATCGAGGTATCCTGACTCCTCCACAAACTTCTTGGCCGCATCATCGATAAAACCAATATCGAGAGATGGGCCGACCATAGATAAGCGAAGATCGGTACGTTCGATACCTTGTAGTCTCTGATGATACGCAATGGTGTGAATAAAGATGGTACGTGCTATATACGTGGTATATGGAGGCAACCCGGCATATGAATCGGTATCTATTTTCTCGGCTATTGATGAAGGTTCGTGCTCTACAGCCTCTACATCGCCGGAGACTGCAGGTGCATAGTCCGACTGGCCGAGCCGGGTAAAGATCTCTTGCCTGATATCCTTGTTCTTGAGACTGATATGATGGAGATGAATCAAATGTACATCGTCCGGTTTCTTCTGCCATACATATCGGCAACGGTACGAGCCAGGAGACGCAACATTCCCCGGACTCTCTGAAAATCTTTAAGAGTAGATGTCTTTGAACGAAGGGTATTCAGAACTTCAGGATGAAACGGATAGTTCTTGCGCAGCAGTTCCAGCGTATCTGCTGTTTCCGCCTTCGCCGGGAGCACTGACTCGTTGGCATTCCATATTTGTTTGTAGGTCGTCACTACCTCTTCGGCTCTCTCCATGTCTATGTGCTCGAACAAGCGCCTTCTCAGTACGTGTATCGTCTCATCTTCCTCGGTCGGGTCCAAGAGTGTCGCCTTCCTTGCCGATACCGATTCCAACTCATCGAGAATGTCCGATACGATCCGGCTTCTATTCTCTCGATCCTCCTTCTGACATGCATCACTTGCTTTTCCCTTTTGATCGATAGCAAGAGTAAAGACAACACAAGCTCGTGGAGAGGATTCAACAGCCTTGAATAAAGCGGTTAGAAACGCGGTTATTTGATTGACTGCTTCAGCCGCTTCTATACTCTGGAGTTTCCGTAGATACACCGACAGCTCGTCGAGAAGAATCAATGTGGGTTTATCACCAATAAGCTCCTGTAGGGAACGACTGCCAGGAGCAGTCCTGCTGCTGTCGGCATTCTTTACCAAATTATACCCTTCGACTCCACCCAATTTATACGCGATCTCTCCCCAAGGGGTGCGGGTGCGGATTCCATCTCCAAGCAGCACATCGTCTGTAGCACTTGCACTTTGTCCATCGTAGGCCGCTACACGTATGTTTTCCTTAGGAAGAAGCTTTGAATCAATAAACTCTTCCAGTCTGTTAATGGTAGGTGCAGATTTGCAGATATGCGACAAGGCAATAAGGGCATGCGTCTTACCACCGCCGTAGCGTGTGTCCAGCCGGAAAATCGATCCGATCTGACTCGGGCTGGCAGTTAAGCGTGCGAACACACTCTCGAGCAGACGCTTTAATCCTCGTGTCGGGTGAGTATGAGCGAAGAATCGGTCCGGATCGAGATAGTCCGGAGGGGCTGTACCATCGAGTACCATTTCCAGGTCAGCTGCGTAACTCGATTCAGAAACAGTCCCAGCAAGCACATCTGCACGAGGTTGGCATGTATCAAAGATTAAAGGAATGTTCATAACGTCTTACTTTTCCTTGTATTAAGTTTTCACAATCATTATATAATCTGTAGTATGAGCTGTTAAAGAATTGGTGTCAATGAAAGGAAAAGAGTAAACCCTGAGCAAATCTCTGAACTACTGAAGTAATATGTTCATATTACAGACAAATACACTAAGATCACAAAAAGCAGGCCTGGGATGCTGTCTCGGCCTGCTTTAGAATCAATCATTGAAATGGTGAGAAATAATTTCTTGCATCCTGTAGCGAGCCTGTGTTGATTTCACTTGGTGAGTGATGACTCCTGTAACAATCGACCAAAGTAGATAGGCAGTGAACTTTTTCCTTTGACGGCTTCCTACAGGTTCAAGTTTTCCTGTTGCATAGTTCTGATAATCCACTTGTTCGTATGAGTGCATTTGTTCGATGATTAGCTTTTTGTACCTCATCACAAGTGTTTTCCAGAAGAAGTAGCCTAAAATAGGGATGCCTATCTTCCTGATTGAGCCTTTTATAGTTCGCTTTCAGTCCATCAATAGTAGCTACGATGTTTTCAATGAAAGGTTCTCGAAGATCATTAAAATTAATTTCTTCACCTCTATGGAGAAATCGAATCTCATGGACCCGTTCTCCAATCATCACTCCGTTCCGACAGACAAAACGAAAGCCTCCATAGATAATACTAAAGGATGAGCTCTTATCATAGCAGTTGCGGATGATAAGACGTGGCACATATCCATCCTTCTTCGTTGTCCCTCCAGTGCAGTATTCCGTACCCCATCGTCAGGCGCGTTAAACCGGTAGTCTGGAAGTTGAATCTCATAGAAGAGCTTTCCACCTTTTCGGGAAAGGTCGCAGCGAATCTGCTTGCTGCGGATGTGAAGGTCTGCAAGTAGATGGTGAGTGAAATCGACTGCGGCTCGGTGCTTGAATAGTGATGTACTTCTTCGCTTGACCATCCATCGTTTTAATGGCGTCTAGATCGTTTTCTTCAATAGAATCTCTTTTCGCAGCCAGCTTTGGTTTATATGAGTCATTCCAACCCATTTCCCAAAATCCTAGTTTATAGAAATCTTCTTTTTGATCTTCTCCTGACCAAGTGGCACCAACCACCCAGTACTTTGGCAATACGTACTCCTTATGAAAAACATCTTACTATTTCTCTCTAATTAAAAACTTAGAGTACTACGAACCCGTATCAAGCAATGTCACAGAAAGCCTTCCCGACCTTCATTTGGATTGCCGGTGAACACAGTCATTCGTATCCCATCCAGTACGAAATCGGGTGGATGCTGGTTTTCGACAATTACGATCTGGCTATCGGTACTATGGTGCTCGATAAGATAAGAATAAAAACTCTCTTTCAAATTGGTGCCTTGTAGTTGCCGATCTTCGTCGCCTTCCGGCTTGAAATAAGCGAGGAGTGGCGAGTCAAGCACAACAAAGCCAGGATGTGGCAGATCGTTTTCCAGGCAATACTCAAGCAATGCGATCGTTACCGCTGCGTGCGTAATAGCGCGAAGCCCCTTACCCCGGCTACCTCGCGGCTTTCCATCGATCACAAAATCGGTAGTTTCCTTGTCAAAATGAACTAGGCAGTCACCCGGAAAATCCCATGCATCCAGCAATTTGGAAACCCTAAGTGAAAAGTCGTGCGCAATAGAGTCAGGCAGGCCGGAGACGATAGCGCCAGAAGAACTTTCTTCGTTTTCATCCTGCTCTAAAGTTGTCCTGCGCTTTTCGAGCTTTACCACTCTAGCGTAAAGGTCGAGCACTTTCTGTACCTCAGCCCGCTTTTCAATAAGTTCCGAGAAAGATGCCCTTTCTTCACTCACCGTCGGCGCAACGTTTTTGTTAATCTGGATGTTAACATTCTCATACTCTCTATTCTTATTTGATAACTCTTGTTCTAAAGAGACTTCCTCGGACTTTAAATCAGCAACAGTCGCTTGGAGCTCGCCCTTAAGCCGTGCTATTTTTTCAATTTCTGCGGTAGCCGCCTGAACGATCGCCTCAACATCCCCATCGCAGGCAACATCATGTTGTTGTGCTTCCGAGGTTGCTCCGCATAGAGGGCAAGGAACCGATTCCACGTGAGCAAACATCGCTCCATTTTCCTGTATTGCTGTTAGACGCTCAATATCGACGGCATAGTGCTTCAGGAGCAGATCAAATCTCGTCAGCAAAACCGCAATTTCGTCCAGTCGGTTTTGAACCGCCGTCCGGACATCCACGAGCTCCCGCCGTTGCGCCAAAGAGAATCGAGCTGAGCTTGAATGCTCTTTAGATTTTCCCGGCGCTGCTCGATAGTCTCTTCAAGGCGACCAATCTGTTCTTTAAGGTCTGCCTCTTCTTCACCGACTTCTGCAATTTCCTGTCTGATTTCGGCCAGCAGTTCATCGATTAGTTCGATCTGTTTCGCACTATCTTTTTCAACCCTCGTTGTCTCAACAACATCGGAGTCATCCACGCCGGTAAGAAGAAGCTTTATCGTTGCCAACTCGGCAGTTTTCAAAGTGTATTGACCGCCCCAGAAAGGCGAGCCAGTTTGCTGAATCTCGCCTTCCTGGACAATCGAAAGTCTGGCCAGATTTCTGAAACTTAGACTCTGCGTCGTACCATTCCTCTTGCTGCGTAATACGCGTTTTCCAAGTAGCCCGATTTTAACAAGAAGGAATCCCGACATATTGTCGGTTTTGCCGTGACTATGCTCTTTTCTGAGAACTTCAATTTCGGCTTCCTCATTGAGCAGATTCAGGACCTTGAAGTTTCCGCCCGAACTCGCACGATAGACCCTCCATTTCTCGTCGGAGGTCACATCAAAGTCAAGCTGGACTTCTCCGAACGGGGTTCGCTCCGGAATATCTCTTAGTTCAGACCCTCCAAGCATGAAATCAATCGATTCAGCAAGGAATGACTTCCCTGTATCAGATGCGCCGCAAATCACATTTACGCCGTTCGAGAATGTCATCTCGGACATTTTCTTGGGGCCGGAAAAAGCGATCCGTCGCAGTTGGAGGTAACTTTTGCTCATTGTTTACCTCGCGGTCTATCTATGGCCTGGAACTGGCTTGACCAATTCTCAAACAACCGATGCATCATTTGTCGTATCTCCGATGTTGCCACACCAGCAAATCGTTCGACCGCCCATTGCGCACGCTCTTTAAGCCTCTGAGAATAGGTGGATGTAAACGAGGCGAGAAACGGCGCAGCCGCGTCTCCGGCGATGTAGTCAAAACCGTCTTCTGTGGGTATTTGCTGTATGAGGTTCCGGCTTCTCATCAAAAGAAGGCCTTTTTCAATCAGCTCGCGGCGAACCAGCAATTCTCCCGCCCTCATAGGCAGGTCCGCGTGAAGACTTTCAGGTCCATCGGCATCACCGGAATGAACGACAAGATAATCCATTTCGACCAGCCTTTCGAGGTCGAGAGCTTCCGGATAGGCAGCGACCAGAAGCTCCAGGGAGCGGATACCGGTCTCTAGTGGACTGTTGAATGGTGCTGGGCGTGAGTAGTTAGTCATCATCCATCACCCATTTAAGACGATCTTCATTTGCAAGCTGATGGCAGATACCCTGCCGGTCTTGCGACTTGGTTACTGACGCAAGTGGATTTGCGGTCAATGCGACAGATGATGCCTGCGCCACTGTCGCTTTCATCCTTTTGTACCCGTTGGGATAGCTTGAGTCCGTAACATCAACAACGCCGTGATAAACCTCGTCCTGAAGATAATCGAAGGTCCCTTCTGGGACCGTGTCTCTGGCGAAGTTTCTTAATGCCTCAGCATGATAGAAGCGCTCACGTTGCCTCCTGTAATCCTTTTCCAACATGCTGTGTGCAACGAGTGCGCTCATATCTCGGATCGGAATGCCTAAATGATCTCCATAAGCTTCAAGGAGCTGACGGATATACCGACTCTCGGATGCCGCAGGGACAGCAGGAGGCTCTTCGGGATCTGGCCGTACAGGCAGTCCGCCTCCAAACCGGACCGAGTGAAATCCGGTATGGCTATGCGCTTCAATCAGCTCAACGTGTGACTTTGATGAGAAGATCGTAAAATCAAAAGCGTCCACATATGACAGCAGCTTTCCGCTGAGCTCGATTTCATTAGTTGAGGTGATTCCGATTTTACAGTACCCATCCCAATGTTCCTTGAATTGATCTCTAAGCTCGGTAGGCTTATTTAGAAGTTTTTCTAATGCTGTTCCGACATCGAGAGGTGCCACAAAATAATGCTTTCGTGGTGGTGTATATTCGCCGATGTGCGAGTAATAAATGATCTTACCCAGTTCAACCCAAATGTCGCTTGGTCGCAAAGGGTGCGCATAACGCTTGCATTGGTAATTGTCCCACGTATCTTCAAAACCTTTACTGGTGCAAAATCCAGCGATATCGACACCGCAATCACCTGAGCCACCAAAACGACGAACCTTGATATATGAGTCTACAAGACTGGTTGACCATTCCTCGATAAAATCTTCCCAATCATCAGGGCTGAAATTCTTGACACGGATCGCTTTGGGAATGGGAATACCTGATTGCACATGAGCAGTAGAAGGTGTAGCTGTTGGCGACTTAGGCCTTATCTCTTTTAGATCGGTCTCAGATATCATCCAATATTTCCATTTGTCCTCACAGGGTGAAACGTTTTTCCAAGCAAACGAAGAGGCAATTGCACATGGTTTCATTATGTTCTCTTTAAGACATCATTAACTACATAACGTTAACCTGAGTTGCCTGACGTTGTTACTCTATAACTCATATTCTTACACCAGTGTACACCCGGTTTTTCAAATCAACAAACGCTTTTCACTAATTACCGCCAGGACAACTCCAAGTGATTGTTAGCTCCCTTGGCGCAGGCCATATGTTTTATATGCCGAAAGGCGAATTCTATTGAGGATCGTTCACCTTACCGAAATGTCGTGAAGTCAATAATGAAATGGTAGATAGCAAATTTAGTAAATGTGCATTCAAAATCGCGGGTAAAGCGTTCGACTATCCTACTTTATAAATTATAAAATTATTGGTCATATGTTTGATGTCCTTATTTCGTATGCCGTCCTTTTATCGTACACAAGTGGAGCTAACATGTTACTTGTTTTCTAATAAAGCATACTATACTGAAAGATTAACTACAGCATATTTTTCAATTGTTCAATCCTCCTCTTTCTCCAGTCGAACCACGTATGGTTCGACACGATAAACTCGCCTGGTATTACATTTAACGTCCCGCTGACCTTACTCTCGGATTCTGTCCAGAATGCTGAAAGACTTTATGGCTAACGGACGCTTTAGAGCCGCAGCTGACTTCTGCAAGAATGCCGCTGTAAAAAAACCGAGGAAATAAATGCGTCAAAGGTCAGGTCTGCAGACGAGTAAACCACGGATGAGCTTTCCGGCTGGTTTAGGAAGTCAGACCACACACTCGCCGCGCAGACGGTCCTCGAACTGTCTGCGCGGCGAGTATATAGTCTGAGCTTAAAGTTCACGAAAACAGTGTACTCGTCTGCAACTAACCTTTGACGCATTATTCCTCGGTTTTACAGCGGCATTCTTCAGAAGTCAGACCACACACTCGCCGCGCAGACGGTCCTCGAACTGTCCAGCTGGTCGAAAAATGGCAATACTCTGGAAAATGTACAGTTAATTTTGGATAGAAAAACGGTATTACAGCGGTATACAGTTAGTAATGAATAGTAACATCAGTACACGAACGGTTGATTTATTTCCCTATGTGCATTACAATTATATACAGTGAGAAACGCCGGAGCACAAAATAGATCGCTCTCGTAAAGCGTAGGTCGACGGTTCGAATCCGTCTTTTGGCTCTATAATTGTTATTGGAGCCGGATTGCCGAAAGACGGCTATTCAGCTTTTTCTTTTTTTCGTTGTGAACTGACAAAACGCTGAAAATCGTTGATATTTTTTACAATAATGTGATCTTCATAAATTTCCACCCGCCGTTGTCCTGCAAAATGGTTTAACACCTTTTTACACTCTGCATAGGACATCCCCGCCCAATGGGCAATATCTTCAACTTTGGTGGAGAAGGTACGCTGGTCCTCATCAGGGTTTTCGGTGGGTTGGTCCTCTGCGAGCATAAGAAAAACATCGGCCACCCTGGCCTCGATATTACTGAGAGTGAGTATCATAAAGCGTCGTTTTTGATCGTAGATGCGTTTGGTAAACAGTTTCAGCAGCTTTAGGGCTATTTGAGGATTGCCTTTCATCAAAACTTCGAAGTTTTCCCGGTTAAACTCTAAAGCCTTGACTTTATCAAGGGAAACGGCCGTAGCAGAGCGGGGAGCTTCTTCTAAAATGGCCATTTCGCCAAAAATTTCTCCCGGCTGGAGAATATCAATATTTTTTTCAATATCCCCTAGAATTTTTACAATTTGGACCCGACCCGATTGAATTAAATAAAAATTATCACCCGGCTCGTACTCACAGAAAATTATGTCGCCGGGCTGAAAGGTAACGGCAAAACGCTCAAACATCGATAGGTCAACGTTCATTTAGACACCTCAAGTTCACGCAAAGCCCGTTTTGCCTTGCGATAGATTACCTCATTTTCTGAGGACATAGACAGAACCTTCTTGTAAAAGCCATTTGCCTTGCCGGTATTTCCCATTTTTTCATGGCAGTTTCCCACATACAGCAGAGCATCGCGCAGATCCGGATGGCGAGGATAGTGTTTGATCATTTGGGTATAATGTTCGATACATTTATCGTACTGGGCAAGTCCAAGATGACATCTGCCGATCTCAAACTGTGATTTTGCTACATACTCTTCGCTGTTGTTGGCCTGGACAATCTTTTTAAACTCCTCAAGGGCGGCTTGAAAATTGTCCTGCGAAAAAAGACTGACCGCGTTGTAATATTTTTTGGCAGTCTCAGAGAGTTCCTCTTGCTGCACCTGCAGACTGCACGAGATTGTCCTCCGGCCGGTACCCATACCGGCCATATGAAGCCGGTGCTCCCCCCCCTTGCAGGGCTTTCTCAGCCTGTTCCATGTGGGCAGTTGCCTCTGATGCATATTTTCCGGAGGGATAATAGGTTATATAACGCCGAAAGGCATAAAGTGCCTGATGATATTTTTGTGAGTTCAGGTAGTACTGGCCAATTCTGAACAGCCCTTCTTCGGGTTCCAAGCCGTCTTTCCCCTCTGAAATGAGGTTACGAACCTGCTTGTGCATCCGACGCAACTGGTTGGAGAAGACTTTCAGCATCTTCATTATGATACGGGTATTTTTGAGCACGATTTGCTCAAACTCAGGAACGCTGAAAATGACCATCGCCGCATCACTGAGCACCACGGCTGTCTCTTCCCGCGGATAGCGGCCGAGGGCGGATTTCACTCCAAAGAACTCACCGGTGTTAATAATATCGTGAATCTCTTGTCCTGTTTCGATATCGTTATAGTTTAGACTAACTTTACCGCTTTTTAAAATATACACCCGGTCATTCATATCGCCTTTGAAATAAACAACCGAATTAGCATGATAACGCACAGCTTTTGGCATGCTCGCTCCTGTATTTTTGCACTACCCCTCAAGTAAAAAGTGTACTTTTCAAAACCAGCCCTGTCAACACTAGCTTCTTAAAACTGTACCTCTACTGGAGAAGAAGTGAACTTATATGTGCTTTTTCATTGCGTGTCTTATCCGGCTGGGCTACTATTAGGATAGTAGGAGTTTTGCACATGTTGCTTCAGCGCCTTGGTCGGCAGTCTATCAATTCATTTCACGAGATACTCTACGGGGCAGGTTTTTTTTATCAGTCCCTCCTAGCTTCACTGCAGTTCATACGCCGCAGGCAGGTCGGGAGGGGGGTAATTACCATGCAGCTCCTGTTCACTGGGGTAGAAGCACTCAGTGTAATAGCTCTTATCTCCCTCTCTTTGGGGGCGGTAATTATCATCCAAGGAGTAAATATTCTACCCCAGTTTGGCCAGGGGGTACTCATCTATAAAATTCTGATTACCGTCATAACCCGTGAACTTGGGCCCCTGCTGTGTGCTTTTGTGGTTATCGCCCGTTCCGGCACAGCCATCGCTACTGAATTGGGGCATATGGTAGTCAGTCATCAGATTGAGGCGTATATTTCCACCGGGGTGAATCCCATACGCTATCTGGTAGCACCACGGTTCATCGGAGTTACCCTTTCGGTGATACTTCTTAATTTATATTTTAATGTGTTTGGTCTGGCGGGTTCTTTTATTTTGACCCAGTTCTTTCAGCCAATCTCTGCGTTTGAGTACTTTCATAACCTTCTGTTGTATCTAAGAACTCCGGATATTATATCCTCCTTATTGAAAAGCCTGATTTTCGGTCTTATTATTAGCCACACAGCCACCTACAACGGTTTAAAGGTGCAGCAGTCTTCTACGGAGGTGCCCCAGATGGTCATTCGCTCGGTGGTACAGGGGTTTACGCTCTGTATAATCGCAGATGCAATCATAACGATGATTTACTATATCTAATGTGGACTTTGAGGGGATGGGACCAATGATGAATCCGCTGCACATCAGTATGGAAGAGGTAAGCGTACTGTTTGGAGACCGCCCGGTGTTGGACAAGTTGAATCTGCAGATTAGTCCCGGTAAAACCACAGTAATTATAGGTGCTTCCGGAAGCGGTAAAAGTATTCTGCTCAAGGTAATGGCCGGGCTGGTTCCGCCCACCCACGGGTCGGTAAAGAGGGACGGAAAAAGCCTATTTCTTCTGAGCGAAAAAGAAGAAATTGAGTTCCGCCGCCGTACCGGACTTTGTGTTTCAAGATGGGGCCCTATGGGCTAACCGTACCATCGAGCAGAATGTACGCTTTCCCCTTGAGGTTCACTTTCCCGAAATGAGTCAAGAACAGATGCAGCAGCGTGTCGAGGATTATCTTCGCGAAGTGGGCTACGAAGACCGCCTCGATTATCGACCCAGCCAGATATCAGCGGGGGAACAGAAAATGGTGTCCTTTGCCCGCGCGCTGATTACCGACCCCGAATTTCTGTTTTTGGATACCCCCTTAGTCGGCATAGACAGCTCCTCGGCTCTGGCTATCCAGAAAATTATTAAAAAACTCAATAAGCAAGGCCGTACGGTGGTAGGCGGCTTTATCGATGCGGGACTTATTTCAATAATTGCCGATAATCTTATTATACTTAACAAGGGAAGCATTGCCGTTCACGGGACTTTTGCGGAAGTCAGACAGAGCAGCAACCCGGTGGTCCAACGGGTGCTTCAAATTGTAATGCAGCACGCAGCTGCCTACGACGAGGACATCTTGAGTTTATTGGATAATGAGTCCGATCTATTTTAACCTCAGAAGGGAGATAATATGAAGTTTAGAATACGTTACGCAGAACAGATTGTAGGACTCTTCACATTGTTGGCTATACTTTCGCTGGCGGCAATTTTGATCTTTATGGGTATCAATCAGCGCTGGTTCGCAAGGGACTACTCTTTTGTCAGCCAATTTCAAAGTGGATCAGGCCTAAACCGTGGTATGGCAATTAAACTCAAGGGGTTTACCATCGGAGCAGTCGATAAAATTGAGCTGTTGGAGGACAATACAGTACAAATCAACTTCCACATTTTTGATACCTACTACAATCGGGTTCTGCAGAATTCTGTACTGCAACTTACCACCAGCCCCATCGGCATTGGAGGCAGCAGCTTAATTTTTTATCCGGGTATTGGGCAGGGCACACCACTTGCAGAGGGTTCATTCATTCCTTCAACAGATTTTGCCGAAGGGCAGCAGAGGCTTGAGTCCGGGTTAGTGAAAACAGACGAAAAGGAGGATACAGTCTCCAGCGTGGTAAACCGTATCGGGCCGATTTTGGATAGTACCTATGAGACCATCAATTCCCTTAATTCCGCCATCACCCGCATAGATAACACTCTTAGCGGCACTGAGCCCGGACCTTTGCTTGATGTGTTGCTGCAAACCCAGCAGGTTATGGCTCAGCTCCACGAAACACTTGAGAATACTTCCGGCATCACCGCTAATTTAGAGAAAACTTCTGCCCAGCTCTCGGACACCCAGGGACTAGTACAACGTCTGCTTGACCCAAAAGGGTCGGTGGCCAAACTGCTGGACGACGATGAGGAGCTGTATACACATATACAATCTATTATCGCCGAATTGGAGAGTTCCGCTGCCGAATTAAGCAGCTTTGCCGGTTATGTTAACGAACAACAGCCCAGCATTACCGCTATTCTGCAGGAAGGCCGAACCGCTTTACAGGAGAGTCAGGGTGTCATGCAGGGGCTGCAGAACAATCCCCTCCTCCGCCGGGGGATAACAGAAGAGTACACCACCCCCTCAACATTTCGGGGTATGCGGGATGGAGAGTATTAATGGAGTTCCGCACACCCCCGCTTCTTCTGGCCGCCTTTCAGGGCGAAAACTTATTCTCACTGACCTTTTTTTATGCTGTACTGTGCTGTGTGTGCTGTTCATCACAGCCTGCTCTTCAGCACCCAAACAACAGGAACCACCCAGGGCTGCAGCTTTAGAAGCCTCAAAATTTGCCGGCTATGGGAACTCCTTCTATACAGAGGCTCGTTATAAAAAAGCAGCTGAAATGTATACTATGGCACTGAACAGTTATATTCGTATCGACGATCAATTGGGTACGATTGTCTGCTATAATGCATTGGGAAAAACTTTTTTGGCTCAGGGTCACACAAAAAAGGCAGAGCAGATGTTTCAAGCTGCGGTATCCAGCTTAACCACTTTCAGGCCTATTGATGAGGCAGAGCCCAAAATCAAAAAGGCCGCCGCCGAAACCTATAATAATTTAGGTGAACTTGCTTTCCGTTCCGACCGCAACTCAGAAGCTCTTAACTGGTTTGAGAGAGGTATTACCCTTATAGCAAATACAGAAGACTCCGCAGAAACACTGGTAATACTGCTGCATAACCGGGGAACTGTATACCGGGCTCAGAATCAGCTGGAAAAAGCCCGGAGAGAGTTTGAAGAAGCACTTGCCATCAACAGAAAAATGGATAACTTGCTTGAAATTGCGTCTAACCATTACATGCTTGGAGTAATTGCTCTACAGCAGCACAGCTTGGAACGTGCGGTAGAGCATGCTGAAAGAGCACTCGAGTTTGATAAGCTGACTGAAAACAGTGTCGGTATTGGGCATGACCTGTTTCTGCTTGGCCGCAGTCACATCCAGATGGAAGATACGGAAACAGCTAGGGAATACTTACAGCGTGCCCGTACTATTTTTGCAGCCCTTGAACTTGATAGAGAACATGAAAAAGTTGTAGAGTATCTTCAGAGGAACAATTTGTAATGAGCACAGGAATAATCCGGATATCATCCCGTATCACCCAGGGATATATTGCGTTTTTTAAGGCAGTCCTGAGGGTACTTGCCTTTTCGCTCGCTGTAGCAAGCCTTTCTGCGCTGATAACCTTACCGCTCTGGTACTGGGCTACCAATGGGCGAGCGAGTTTTACAATCGCGGTGCTAATTGTATGTGCTATGGGTTTCTTGGTTTTGCTGGTTAAACACATTGGGAACAGCATCAATGACCTTAAAAGTCAGAGCTATAGTACTGCATCAATTCTCATTCTGCCGCTGAAACGTATTGGTAAGGTTCTGACAGCACTTATTCTTATTTACCTCACACTGATTGTTTTTGGCTCTGTCTCCCTTATAGCCGGAATTGCATGTGCGCTTCTATCTATTGGCCTGATTGGCGTTCTATTCTTTGCACAGGGCTGAAAAAGGCTATACGACAAGCGAGTGATGGAGTTGTACTAATGAACCGGGTTTTAAGACGGTACCTGCTGATGAGTATTCCCTTTCTATTAGTGAGCACACTCGCCTATGCGGAGAATAGACTCAATTCGGTGTATCCCCATATAGAAATGCTGAACCGCGACGACCCCATGTTCCGACAGGTTACCGAGGATATTAACCGTTATTACAGGGCTGTTCATACGAATACTCCACCGCCGGCACTGAACCTATTCAGCTATGCCCCCTCCGATGAGGATACACTGTTCTCGATTGCAGCACGATTCAACTTACCTTATGAGACAATAGCACTCCTGAACGGGCTGCGTAATCCCACAATGTTGCATAGCACAGAGAAGTTGCTTATTCCCAACAGTCCGGGCTTATTTATTGCAGACGAGCCTGAAAATGACATCGAAAAGCTCATGCACGCGTGGCGGGTACAAGCTCCGGAGCTTGGTTCGATAGTGTATGTGACTGAGGATTCACACAAAAGGCTCTATTATTTTCTCCGCGGCGAAAGATTTCATCCCCTCGAACGGCTCTTTTTTCTGAATGTGCTGTTTCGTTTTCCTCTTCCCCATGGGATAATTTCCTCACATTACGGTAAAAGGACAAATCCCTTTACCCATACACAGCGTTTTCACCACGGTATTGACATTGCCGCTCCCCATGGAACCGAGGTACAGGCAGCCAGAGGAGGTACTACTGTGGCTGCCGGTATAGATCCTATACTCGGGAACTACGTAGTTTTGCAGCATGAAGGCAATTTTACTACAATTTATGGACATCTTGAAGAAATTTATATTCAAACAGGACACAAGCTTAGTGCAGGTGCTATAATAGGAACAGTGGGAAGTACGGGATTATCAACCGGCCCGCACCTTCACTTTGAAATTAGAAATGCAGGAGAATCATGGGATCCATCAAAGCTGTTACCAACCACAGATTAAACCACTACTTAGAATACTGTTACTTATGGGGGCACTGCTGCTCTTCGCTACCTTTTCCCTAGAAGCGGAACAGGTAAGAGGTGAAGTTGAGCATACGCTTATTATCGACGAAAGCTATTCCAATACAAGCGTATCCATCGGCTTACGTGAGTTATGTCAAATACGGGTTGAATCAACCGAATTTTTGCAGGGTATAGTCGTTCAAGTGGAATCTCCCCGGGCAGCACTTCAATTCAGAGAAAGCTTTTTGCTAAGTGTGTACAGCAATGCCTCACCTCCTCCACGGGAGGACTTCAGTAACTATTCAGCTAATAAAATCTATTCCGATTCCTTTCCCTCAGCGCAGAGCACATTTGTAGATATCCCGCTCAGGGACAGGGGAAGCTGGGAGCGGTCGACCCTGAACAGCTCGATTGTTACCGTACACCCACAGCCGGCGGATTACCCCCTCTTGCTTAGCATTGACCCAATAATGAAGGGCATCCCCTCCAATGTGTCTCAATCCCGCTTCAAAATTACTCTCAAACCGGTCCTAATTGATAAAGGGGCTCTGCTGCTTAAATTGCCTAAAGATGTTGACCGTGATGATATTCAGATACACATTGACGGAAACCGGCAAGAACAGAGCTCCGCACGGTTTATCCTTTCCACAGGTGTACATAAACTTACTGTAGAAAGCGACCTCTACCTCACCTACTCAAAATCTATAGGTATAGAAAAAGCCCGGACTACTAAATTAGAAGCAGTACTTGAACCAAAGCAGTCCAGTATACGCTTTGAAGCACCGGAAGATGCGGTTGTCTTTTTTAATGGAGAACAGATTGAAGTGGGTTCCGGAACACAGTTACAGACCGATCCGGGGGAACATGTGGTGCTGGTACGAATTGGAGATTACTCAGTGAGTAAAAAAATTGATATTAAGGGTGGAAAAAACTACAAAGTTTCGCTGTTTTTTGATATTTTAGTAAACGACAACTAATGTTTTATCATTGGAAGACGATAATAAGAGTGTCGGCGGCAATTATATAGTTCCCCTCCCAGTTTACTATATGTTGCTCCGGCACTAACCCACAGGCCGATTCATCAGAATCGGCCTTTTTTTGGGTGTTTCGTTTTTTTGTGCTGTCTTCGAATGACCTCAGTTGTTTTCAGAGCCTGTTTTATGAAAAATAAACACCTGCGACACGTAATCACCTTCCAGCTGCGGAAGGGTTATTCCACGGTGCATCAGTTCACTGCCGGTGTAACTAAGACCGCTCGATTCTTCTTCATACACAGTATTCTCTTCTAGATAGGCCAATTTTACTCGTGGCGAGGGGGGATTCGCCTCGGCATGCAGGCGAAACCAGAACAGGAGGAAATAATCAGGGTCCGGGAAATCCTCAGTAAACTCTGTGCAGTTGATAAACATCCAGGCGGCATCGGATGACTCGAAGGGGCTTTCGATCCGAATGAAGCGGCCGAATTGAAGCAACCGGCGGTGCTGCACATAAAAGGCACTCTGCTGTTTAATCTGCCGGAGCTCGGTATCCGAGAGTGCCCGTAGATCCAGCTCATACCCGAAATTACCGCTCATAGCGGTATGTCCGCGGAACTCTAAGGAAGTAGTTCGCCCGACTTGGTGATTGGGAACGGCGGACACATGTGCTCCCATCGAAATAGGGGGGTAAAACAGACTGGTCCCGTACTGTATTTTGATTCGCGACACCGCATCGGTGTTATCACTGGTCCAATACTGGGGCATGTAATACAGAATCCCCAAATCAAAGCGGCCACCGCCGCCGGAGCAGCCCTCAAACAGCACCTTCGGATATGTGGCCGTAATTTCCTCCAGCACATGATACAGTCCCAGTACGTAACGATGATACACCTCTTGCTGTTGGGAGGCCGGCAATTGGGGAGAGACCACATTTGTCAGGTACCGGTTCATGTCCCATTTCACATAACTGATCGGTGCCGAAGAGAGAATCTGATCTAAAGTCTCTATTAAAAACTCACACACATCGCTGCGGCTGAGGTCGAGCACCAACTGATTACGACCTTCGGCAACAGGACGATTAGGTATGGAGATATACCAATCCGGATGGGCCAGGGCTAATTTACTATTGAGGGAAATCATTTCAGGTTCAAGCCAAAGCCCGAATCGGAGCTCCCGTTTTTCAATTTCTTCTGTAAGTCCCTTCAGCCCGTGAGGCAGCTTCGCGTTATTTACACTCCAGTCACCTAATGATGTACGGTCGGAGTTCCTCTCACCGAACCATCCATCATCCAAAACAAACAGTTCTACCCCTAGATCGGCGGCAATACCACTCAGTTCTGACCAAGCCCTGCTCATCAAAATCGAAATAGGTTGCCTCCCAATTGTTAAAGAGGATAGGGCGTTCAGCTTTTCTGAAAGGCGGCTGGAAAAATATGCTCGCGAATAAATCCGTGAAAATTATGGCTCATTCCATTCAGCCCTTCATCAGAATAAATCATAAGGGCTTCGGGAGTATAAAAGCTGTCTCCCGGCTGCAGCTGCCACTCAAAAGTATCGGGATGCAGGCCAAGGTTTAGCCGCAGCTTGTTATCGTGGTTGAGTTCCAATTCGGTGAGAAAGTTTCCGCTGTAGACAAATGAAAAACCGTAGGCCTCGCCCGAGAATTCGGTGGTGTGTGGTGAGACCAGCGCAAAGGAGGGGTTAAATTGATGACTGCTGGTTCCCCGGATACTGCCGAAGGCGGTAGTGCCGCTTTGAAGCGGGCGGCGCCGCAGCTGTCTCTCCCGGGCCCAGGCCCCGTGCAAATAAAGCAGTTCGTACTCCCAGTTATACAAATCCAGAGAAACACTGGCGGCTTTTTCAATTTTAATCGGTCGGCTGCCTTCATTGCTGAAACGAACATGCCGTGTGACTGCGTCGTACTCGTCAAACATGGTGTAAGAGAGGGTAATCCTCAAGCCGCTCCGGGAGTCATGCATTTGCAGCTCAACTGTTTCAAGATCCTGTGCATTTCCTGGACGGGCGGAGGGCAGACCGGGGATCGGATTTTTCCCCCGGTAGATATGCGTTGTAAGCTCAAAGGGACCGGTGATTGGATAATTCTGTCCATCCCGTACGCGAAATGCAGGCGCTCGAAAGTCACCATTCTCTACAAATCCATACTCACACTGCATCTCCTCCACTAAGTAGGAGCTATCATTATCCTTGGCCCAGACCATAAAACCACGGTCCTTTGCAGGAAAAAACGGTTTTGATGCGGATAAACTGGTCTTGGCTCCCCAATGCAGATGCAAGGGCATACTATGGTTGTAGAGTTTTATATTGTAACTGCTTTTCTTCCCATACAATGAAACAATCTGATTGTCCGCATCAAAGGCTATCGTGCTCATTTCTTGTTTTATGTGGTAATCTCTTCAGACTTACCCTTCATGAAGTCTTTATTTTTATCGCCAACCCAGTACCGTTCACCGGCAATGCACCAGATGAAGGTAACCGGGTCATCATGGCTAAATACCGGATGATAGTTCAGCATTGGAATCGTCACCTGGTCGCCTACTTCGACGGAGGTTACAAAAGTTTTATGCTCGTCGTCTTCATACACCTCCATGGCGCCCTTCCCTTCAATGAAAGCGTACACCTCTTCCTGATCGGTGTGATTATGGGGCGGCCAGGCTCTGGTATAGGTTTCGTAAAAGGTATAGCCGGCAATGAGCTTATTGGCCTGCTCAGCTACATCGAACATAAGATAGACCTCTTTTTTGTTCAGGTAGCGTATACGATCTTTATTTTTCTTGATCTTTTTCCATTTTGAATGGTGAACAGGATACGATTGGTCCCCGACTGCCCGGTACAAATAAAGCAGCCCCTCATTTTCGCCGGCGTGGCGCACGGTAAAAGCTGTGTTGATGGGAATATAGAGCACATCGTAGTGTTCAAGGCGGTAATTTTCACCCTCTACTTCTACTTCGCAGGTGTCCTTAAGATTATAGATTAAAGTCTCTTCATATTTGAATGAGAGCTGCGGAGAGACGGCTCCCCCCCATATATCCATTTGAGCCCCACTTAAGAACTTTAGGTTGGAATCGCTCTTATTGAAAAGTTCGCTTATTGTACATTGGCTTTTCTCTTTGTAAAATTTCTTTCCAGGTTTAATACCCATACTTACTCCTTAATAAAATTATTGATGTCCCTATATAGAAGTCTTTTCAAAATGATAATTTTGAAAAAACCTCACCTCTCAATTATTTTAATTAGTTTCTGTAAAAAAGTAAAGAGAGAATTAAGCAGATTCAGCAATACTAAATTTGAAAATTTTGATAACAAGTAGGACACGTTGTATTTAGGATAATAATTTACCTCAAAGGGTTTGAAACCTAATTTTGGCCAAGTCAAAGACTTCCGGAGTATTATGCGATTTTTACAGGGAAGTGAACGACGGAAGGAGGACTCTTCTGAGTACTTCGGTCCCCTGCCCCTCGCTGCTTTCTATTTCCACAGTGCCGTGATGGGCTTCGACTACGCTTTTAACAATAGCCATTCCTAAACCGGTCCCGCCGTTGGGGGAAGAAGAATAGAAGGGCTCGAAGATGTGGTCCAGTACTTCCTGACTCATGCCGCTTCCATCATCACGAACCGAGAACTTGATCATTTTATTTTCGTGAACCGCCGAAACTTTACAGCTGCCCTGACGGCCAAGGGCTTTGCGGGCATTTTCCAGGAGGTTGGTAAATACTCGCAGCATTCGCTTATGATCCATGATGACTTGCCCGTCGTAATCGTAGGAGCACTCCACTTTGATATCCTTCGAAGTAAACCGATGCTCTGTAAAATCACAAATCTCGCGAAAGAAATCCGGTATTGAGACTATTCCCATATCGAGCCGAATTTCACCCCTCGAATAATCGAGCAGTTCATTTGCCAGCTGGTTGAGTCGTTCGGTTTCAAAACTGATTTTATCCAGATACTTCGTCTCTTTCGAAGCTTCATCAGAGGATGCTCCACCGGAGGATAATGAAAGCATGTCCGCATAGGCTTTGATCACCGATATTGGATTGCGAATATCGTGCAGAATCATAGATGAGAACTTGCCCAGAGTAGTAAGCCGTTCGTTGCGCAGCAGCTCGTCCTGGGCTGCCTGCAGCTCATCATAGGCCTTCTGAAGCTGTCGGTTGCGCTCGCGAAGGTCTTCAACAAAGCTCTGATTGCTTTTGCGAACCATGGCACTGAGGGAGCGAATAATAGCCAAGGCTACCAGAGAGTTCTCCTTCAGCAGGCGCTGAAACTCCTCTTCGTTGATGTACAGCAGACGGGAGCGGGTCCGAGTGACCACGGTGGCACTGCGCGGCAAATTATCTACCAGGGCCATCTCGCCGAAGAGTTTGTTAATTCCGTGCACCGCCAGAAGGTCGGCATAGGGACTGTCGTAATCTTTCCAGACTTCAACCTCTCCCTCCATGACGATATAGAAACGGTCGGCCGCTTCCCCTTCGTAAAAAATGACCTTTCCGGGCGTCAGCTCTACCTCTCGGCAGTAGCGCATGATATCCTGTATATCCTCGTCATTGAGGTTCTGAAAGAAGGGCACTTCCCGCAGAAAATGAAAATAGCCTTTCATTTTACAGCCGCCTTATTCACCGATAATTTTGATCAGAACTCTTTTTCGACGGCGCCCGTCAAACTCACCGTAAAAGATCGCCTCCCAAGGGCCAAGATCAAGTGACCCTTCACTTATTGCCACCACTACCTCGCGACCCATCACCTGGCGCTTGAGGTGAGCATCACCATTATCTTCCCCCACATTGTGGTTATACCCATCGCGGTCGTAGGGAGCCAGTTTTTCCAGCCAATCCATGTAATCCTGGTGCAAGCCGGATTCGTTGTCGTTGATAAATACACTGGCGGTAATATGCATCGCATTTACCAGACAGAGCCCCTCTTTTACCCCGCTCTCTTGAACCGCCTCTTGTACGTCCCTGGAAATATGGACGAACTGGTAACGCTCTTTGGTGTTAAACCATAACTCTTTGCGATAGCTCTTCATACCTGCCTCCGAATATCATAATCAGCGGATTTCCGAGAAGATCCGCTGTGACAATTTTGCACCTATTTCTGCGCTGATTCAACCCAGCCATCGATGGTGGCCTGGATCTTATCCAGCCGCCGGCCAACCTCAGCCTTGGCCTGCTCCAGTTCCTGACCGGCGGTACCCCGGCAGGAGGCATAGAATTTTATTTTTGGCTCGGTTCCCGAAGGGCGCGCCGTGACAATACTGCCGTCTTGCAGGATAAACTGCAGCACGTTTGATGAAGGCAAACCGGTAGTGGCACTTTGGTAGTAATCTTTTACCTGAGAGACCGTAATGCCGCCAACTTCTGTGGGGGGATTCTCGCGCAGCCGCCGCATCAGTCCGTCCATAACCTCCTTACCGGACATCCCCTTGAAGGCGCGGGACACCAGAATCTCCTGAAAAAAACCATATTCCTGATAAATTTCATTTAGCCGGTCAAGCAAGGACTTGTTGCGGGTACGGTGGTAAAGGGCCATCTCGGCGGTGAGAACGGCCGCAGATACGGCATCCTTATCGCGGATTTTATCGGTTGCCAGGTATCCGTAACTCTCCTCTCCGCCAAAGACGTAGGTTTCGCCGCTCGTTTCAAACTGCTTGATCTTATCTGCAATATACTTAAAACCGGTCAGCACATCGTACGAGGCGGCCCCGTAGGATTCGGCAATCAAGCGCTGAAGTTCAGTGGTAACAATTGTTTTGACGAAAGCCGGTTTATCGGGCAGTGTACCCAGCTCTTTACGGGACTGGAAAATATAATCGGCCAGAAGAGCTCCTAACTGGTTTCCGTTTATCAGCTGAAACTCATTATCGCTGCCGGGAACGGGATTTTTGGGAACAGCTATTCCCAAACGGTCCCCGTCGGGGTCGGTTCCCATTACTAAATCGGCCCGCTTCTCTTTTCCAAGCTCAATGGCCATTTTCATGGCCGAAGCTTCTTCCGGATTGGGAGATTTGACCGTAGGGAAGTTGCCGTCGGGCTCAGCTTGCTCGGGAACCTCGATAACCTCGATGCCCATTTCGCCCAGCACCTGGGGCAGCCCCACCCCGCCGGTACCATGGAGGGGTGTAAAAACTACCTTTAGTTCGCTGCCGTGCTGCTGCAGTAATTCGGGCCGTAGACTGCAGTCTTTAACAACCTGCCGGTATTCGGCATCAATCTGCTCGTCAATTACTGTCAGAAGCCCCTTTTTTTGTGCTTCCTCGCGAGCTATCAGCTGTATCTTGGTTCCAACTTTATGTACCTCGTCAATAATTCCCTTATCGTGGGGGGGCACAATCTGACCGCCGTCGGACCAATACACTTTATATCCATTGTACTCCGACGGGTTATGGCTGGCGGTTACCACAATACCTGCGGTAGCCTGCAGAGCCCGTACCGCGTAGGAGAGCTCGGGAGTTGGCCGCAGCCCTGAAAACAGATAAACCTTGATGCCGTTGGCAGCCAAAACCCGGGCCGCCTCTTCAGCAAAAAGGTCGGAGAAATTGCGGGAATCGTAGGCAATCACCACCGAACCTTTATCCGTCGTCTTCTTGATGTAATTTGCCAGGCCTTGGGTTGCCTGCTGGATAATAAAGGGGTTTACACGGTTGTAGCCGCCGCCGATTACTCCGCGCAATCCGCCGGTGCCAAAACTCAACTGGGTATAAAATCGATCATTCAAGTTATCGATATCATTCTGATCCAGAACCTTCTGCAGTTCCTGTTTGAAGTAGGAATGCGTCTCTAGGGACAGATATTCCTGGGCTGCCGATTTAAGTTCGTTTTCATTCATATGCTCCACCTCATTTTATTCGCTCTTTTCTTTCAGTATAATAAGAGTTCTCACGCTCTGTCCAATAGTTTCGTATGTCCTCCCTGGCACACGAAACGACAAAAATAGCCGTATACGGCTATTTTTTTAATAAAAATCAGGAAACAGAGAGAGGAAACAGAGACAGCAGTTCTTTGGGTGCGTTCAGCAGCATCCGCGCTCCCCGCTCCTGCAGTTCCGCTACCGGCCGATATCCCCAGGAGACTCCAACCGGAAACAGACCGGCGCTTACCGCTGTGTCCATATCGATCCCACTATCGCCTACGTAAAGCACCTCCTCCGGCAGCACATCAACAGTTCGCAAGAGAAGCTGCACCCCTTGCGGATCGGGTTTAGGCGGAATTTTATCCGAGGCCCCCTGAACCGCCATAAACTCTACGTGCGGAAAGAATTCAGCTGCAATAGTGTTGGTTAAGAGGTGCTCTTTATTCGATAAAATCGCCAATCGGATACTGCGCTGCTGGAGCTCCGCTAACAATTCGGGAATCCCTTCGTACGGGGTAGTATCCTGATACGGCAGGCGTCGATACTCACGAAGCAGTTCTACAGTAAGCTCTTCGACCAGAGAGGTCGTGGCGGCAGTATTCTGAAATTCCTCCGGAAGGGCCCGCCGCAGGGTCTCGTCCAAGCCCCAGCCCACCTTGCCTCTGTAGGCTTCAACCGGATGCTCCGGAAATCCCTTGACGGCGAGGGCCCGATTTGCTGCCCTGGCGATATCGGGTAAAGTATACAGCAGGGTCCCATCCATGTCGAAGAAGACCGCTTTGAATTTATAATGGTGCATAATGGAACCACTTTACCTGAATGCGTCTGAATTTGAAATAGGGTTGAAATAGGTAAAAGTACTGAACTCATATTTGCTGTCCAGATTCACTTGCCCTTCGATGAAAAAATACGTTATGGTTGCCGAAAGTGCATCTGGCCTTGGAAAACAAACAAAAGGACACCCTGGAGGACAATATGAAAGTTCCGGTTTCACTGGTGCGTTGTGCCGCCTATAAACCCCATGAGCTGGCCAAGTCACTTTCCGAGGCAATTGAACTGGCCGGTGGATTAGAGCTTGCGGGGCAGCGGGTTTTGCTAAAACCGAATATTTTACGAGACGCAGCTCCTGAGCGAGCCTTGTCGACTCACCCGGAGTTTGTCCGAGCGGTAATTCGCTATGTGAAGGCCGCCGGGGCAAAGCGCATACTGGTCGGTGACAGCCCGGGAGTACACCTGGGCGATTTCGAAGGCCGCGGCTGCGGCATTCGACAGGTGGTCGATGAGGAAGGGGCCGAGTGGGCAGATTTCCGCAGCGGAAAAAAGGAGTTCACCCTCCAGAACCCGCTCATTGAATCCTTCCTTTCAGCTTACCAACATCCTGGACCAAGTTGATGTGGTTATATCCCTGCCCAAGCTCAAAACCCACCAGTTCATGTTTTATACCGGAGCCATGAAAAATCTGTATGGACTGATCCCCGGCTATAAAAAAGCCGGCTTGCACGTAAAATACTCCAGTCGGGATGATTTTGCCAAGATGCTGATCGATCTGCTGCAGGTGCTGCCGCCACACTATGCACTCATGGACGCAGTGGTAGCCATGGAAGGCCCCGGGCCGGGAAACGGCTTCCCCCGTTCCCTCGGTTTGATAGCCGCCAGTCGGAGTACATTGGCCCTGGACCTTGTCGCTTCCCAATTGATCGGCTATGATCCACACTCGATCCCGACGAATCGGCACGCCCTGGGAGTGCTCGACGGAATCAACAGTGTCGATGACTTCGAGCTTAAGGGATTGAGCCTGGACGAGGCTCGGCCAAGGCAGTTCGAGTTGATCGGCGGCTCACAGCGAGGTCCTATAACCCGCTTTTTAATGCACTTCCGGCTGTTTCAAAAATTAGAGACAAGGTCGCGCCCAACGCCGAAGTTTAACCATGAAAAATGCATCCTCTGCGGAGAATGTATTGCAATTTGTGCATCCCGAGCACTCACTTTTGCCGCAGACGCCAACGGGCAGCGCTATGTAAAGCTTGATGAATCTAAATGCATTCGCTGCTACTGCTGTCATGAAATTTGTCCGGTAGAAGCAATAACTATTGAGGAACATACGTGTCACTAGATTTACAACAGGAACTAAACCCCGAACAGTATATTGCCGCCTCGACCACTCGACGGACCGCTGCTGATTATAGCAGGAGCCGGATCGGGCAAGACGCGGATGATAATATTTCGCATTGCCCATATGCTGGAGCAGGGCATCCCGCAATCATCGATTATTGCCCTTACCTTCACCAACAAAGCGGCCCGCGAGATGACCGCCCGGGTACGGGAGCTGACCGGCAAGCGCCTTTCGAACCTTACCTTGTCTACCTTCCACGCCTTTGGGGTTCAAGTGCTGCGCAGCCATATACAGCACCTGGGCTTTAAGAAAAACTTCAGCATCTACGATCAATCGGATAAGATATCCCTGCTAAAAGAGGTAGCCCGCGAGCTGAATATCACGGCCGATCAGGTCGACTTTTATGAAACCGCCAATATTTTTCCGCCATCAAGACCGGCCGCAGCGGCTGGAACCCGTGAGAATCGAGTCGTTAAAACCGGATGTATCAGGAGTACCAGGAGCACCTGCAGGTGTACGACGCGGTAGATTTTGACGACCTGATTATGCTGCCGATCAAGCTGCTGGAAGAGCATCCCGACGTGCTTGAGTATTACCGCTCGCGGTTTCGCTACATCATGGTCGATGAGTTTCAGGATACAAGCTTAGCCCAGTACCGCATGATGAAGCTGCTCTCGGATGAGTCGCGGAACATCTGCGTGGTGGGCGATGATGATCAGTCGATCTACTCCTGGCGGGGGCGAACTATCTAAATATCGTGCAGTTCGAACGCGACTTCCCCGAGCGAATCGAAATTAAGCTGGAACAGAACTACCGCTCCACTCGCCACATACTTGATGCGGCGAACGGGCTTATCTCACACAACGAAAACCGAAAAACTAAAAAACTGTGGACAGGTATCGAAGGGGGCAAGGCGCTTGAGCTGTATTATCCGGAGGATGAATTACGGGAGGCGGATTTTGTCACCGAGATGATCAAAACTCTGGTAATGCGGGAGAAATACCGTTATCACGACTTCGGGATTTTGGTGCGGACCAACAGCCTTACCGCCGTTCTGGAAAATGGCCTGCTGGCGGAGAATATCCCCTACCGCGTCTCCGGCGGGCAGAGCTTTTTTCAGCGTAAAGAAATTAAAGATGTCATTGCGTATCTTAAGGTCATCGCTAATCCGGATGACGACATGAATCTGCTGCGCGTTATTAATACCCCTCGACGGGGAATCGGCAAAACTACCCTTCAGAAAATTCGCAGTATCGCGGAGGAGAAGAAGTATTCCCTTTACTCTACAATTTCCGCACTGCGCTGGGCCACGGACGCACCGATTACTGCAAAGGCTAAAGAAAATTTGGAAGAGTTTATCGGTCTGGTCGAATATTACCGCGAACGAATTTTAACCGGCAAAAAGATGGCCGAGACAACCCGCTCATTGATTAACCGGATTGATTATTGGGCACATCTGCTGCAGGAACATTCGACCAACGACAAGGTTGCCCGCTGGAAGTACAAGAACGTGGGAACCTTTATAGACCTCTTCGAACGCTGGGAGAATGATCCGGACAACCTGGATCCGAATATCTACACCTATCTCAACCGCATTTCCCTGATTACCCGGGATGATGATGATGAAGACGAGAAGGGAAAGGTCAACCTGATGACTATCCACGCTTCCAAGGGGCTGGAGTTCGAAATTGTCTTTCTGGCGGGGGTGGAGGCACACCTTATTCCCCACGCCCGTTCGGTAGAAGAGGACCCCAATAACTTAGAAGAGGAGCGGCGGCTTTTTTACGTGGCAATTACCCGAGCAAAACAGAAGCTTTACATGACAAGCTGTCTTACCCGTAGAGTCATGCGTGAAATAACCGAGTCCGGCCCATCTCCCTTCTTCTGCAGGAGATCCCGGCCGAATTGATTGAAATACACCAGCCCGAGGAAGATTTAGACCCCGAGGAAGTGGCGGACATGTTTGCGGCCATGAAATCGAAAATGGGCAAATAAATTCATTCCCGGGGCGCTGGCCAGGGCTCCGGCCCAGGCGCTGGAGTTTTCATTTTTCTTAAAATAGAGTACCCTTGTACCACGCACTTTTTATACATACACTTTTTTTACATAAGGATACGATTTCTATGCACGATATTAGAACTTTGGAAAATTCCAACAGCTGCATTACAGCTCATTGATCAGAGAAAACTTCCCTCAGCCGCGAGCTGTATATATGTTCAACCTACGAAGAGGTAGCACTGCCATCCGCGATATGGTGGTACGCGGAGCCCCTGCAATCGGAGCCACCGCAGCATACGGAGTGTACCTGGCGGCAGCTGCCTATCAGGAGTTTCCCCACGAGGCGTTTTTTTCCAAGCTCCGCGAAGCCTGCCATGTACTCATAAAAGCACGGCCTACTGCGGTCAACCTCAGATGGGCGGTCCGAAGAATGCTGGCTCTAGCCGAATCATCTTCTGCATTAACCCCGGCCCAGATCGCCGAAAGGCTGTTAGCCGAAGCAAAGGCCGTTCAGCAGGAGGATGTCGACACTAATCGCCGTATGGGAAGCCACGGAAACAGCCTCATTCCCCAAAAAGCGCATATTCTGACCCACTGCAATACCGGTACCTTGGCCACTGCCGGATGGGGAACCGCCTTGGGAGTGGTCCGGTCGGCGGTGGAAGCGGGAAAAGAGGTCTTTGTGTATGCCGATGAAACCCGGCCTCGACTGCAAGGAGGACGGCTTACTGCCTGGGAGCTGGTTCAGGAAGGAATACCCGGCCAAACTGATTGCCGACAGCACCGCCGCTTTTTTAATGCAGCAGGAAAGGTCAGATTTAATAGTGGTGGGGGCCGACCGCATCGCTTCCAATGGCGATACAAGTAATAAGATCGGAACCTATATGTTGTCGGTTCTTGCCAAGGAGCATGGGATTCCCTTTTACGTGGTTGCACCTGTTTCAACTATTGATTACGAAATTGAAAGCGGCCGGGAAATCCCGATTGAAGAGCGCAGCCGGGAGGAGGTAACCCACGTCGGCGCATGCCAAATTGCTCCCGACGGGATAGAGGTGTATAATCCGGCCTTCGATATTACCCCGCACACCTACATCAGTGCAATTGTAACCGAATACGGGGTAGCTCGTCCGCCCTTCACCCAATCACTATCCGCCTTTCAGACCTAGTGAAGACAGCCCAATGAACATACCCATCCTCTATCAGGATTCATCACTGGTGGTCATTGATAAACCCTCTGGGCTGCTTATGCATCCGAACCACTATACCCAAAACCAGCCTAACTGTATAAATATATTGGGGGGGATCGTTCAAAAAAAGGTACTCATTTGCCACCGGCTTGACCGCCGTACCTCCGGGGCAGTTGTTTTTGCCCTGCGGAAGGACGCGGCCACCTCAATTACAACTCAATTTAAAGAGCATAAAGTCGAAAAACGTTACCTGGCACTCGTCCGCGGACACTTAGCCGATGAGGTTTTCACCGACCGTCCAATCCGGGATTTTTATAGCGATGAGAAAAAGTATGTACAGGCTGAAAGCCGGATAAAGCCGCTGGCCCACGGCGCGTTGCCCCAGGACTTACTGCCGACCGAGATGCGGGAACTACGTGAGACCCGCTATACCCTGGTCCAGGTAGAACTGCTGACCGGTAAAACCCACCAGGCCCGCAGCCATCTGGACGGCTTGGGTCGTCCGGTTATCGGTGCATAATCTGCATGGGGATAAACGTCAAAACCAGTTGTTTCAAGAAGTATTTGCAAGCGAAGAGATGTTTCTACGATCCTGTTTCTTACAATTCACGCACCCGGCGACTCAGAAAACCCTTTCGGTGAGCCTGGGAGCAGCGGAAAGCTGGCTTACGGTACTGAAGCAGCTGCAATTTCCGTCTGAGCATACCCTCTTTAGGGAGGCGCAGGTTACTCTGTCTTAAGCGACTGAACTCAGCTCAATTCGTATCTGGATCCTTTTAAAGCCCAGTATTACTTTCAGCTCAGCCCTCTTCGGCAAGCAATTTATATGCAACCTCTTTCTCATGCGGGTAGAGATCCGGAGGCATCTTTTCTTTCCAGGGCCATTGCAATAACATACCGAGCACAGTGCAGGCTGTTGCTTCGGCAATAGTCTTCTTTCAGTTTTTCAATTTCTACCGGCTTTTCAGCCAGCTGTCCGTTAAAAAAGGGACAGTTCTCTATAAATTCACACTCAGCCATAAACTCATTATCCTTCTAAATTACACGTATAACACGCAGGGAGTGAGTATATATAAAAACAGATATCCCTTCAAGGAGCGCAATAGGAGAGCAAAAAAAGGCCGCCCCTAGGGCAGCCTTCTTATTTGATAACGAAATTTCATAATGAAACTTAGTGTACATGACCGTGATCGAGCTCTTCTTTGGTGGGTTCGCGCACATCGGACACGGCTACATCAAAATGGAGAGTTTGGCCGGCCAACGGATGGTTTGCATCCAAAGTGACTTTTTCTTCGCCAATTGATTTAATGGTAAAAATCTGTACCTGTCCATCGTTATTTTGCGCCTGAACCTGCATTCCCTCTTGAATTTGGGACGCATCCTGGAACTGTTCTTTCCCTACTTCAAACATCAGTGATTCGTCATATTCACCGTAGCCCTCTTTCGGCTCAACGGTCACGGCAAGTTCTTCGCCCTGCTCTTTCCCTTCCAGAGCATTTTCTAAGCCCGGAATGATGTTTCCGCTTCCGTGAATGAAAGCAAGCGGTTCGCGGTCTTAGAGAAGTATCAAGCACCTCTCCAGCATCGTCTTTTAAAGTATAATCAATACTTACAACCTTTTCGTTCTCAATTTTCATATTTTCCCCTAGGTAAATTTCTACATCAATAAACTCTTCAACAATTATCCTTTATGGTGATCTGCATAGAGATTGGCTGTGAAGAAAAGATATCAATGATCTCCTATTAAACTACTAAAAAAAAAGCTTATCGAAAAGGGGGGTGCGGGAAAAAGTTAATCACACCCCGGTTTTTCTATCTTATCTGAATCTACCAGGATAATCAGCTGTTCCGGCAGGCCGTTTAACAAGTTCTGGGGCAGATGGAACCCATAATTGTTGGACAGTTCAATGATAAACGACAGATGATCATAATCCCAGTTATGGAACTCATCGCGCTCGCATGAGGCCGTCAGGGTAAGAATTAGCTCGGCACATACCGCCCCAAGCTCCTCCGCCTCGAATTGCTCGTCGGCTTCACTAAACAAGAGCTTCGCCGTCATACCCCTCCGGCAGATCTTCGAGAAAGGTAGATTTCAACCGGTCGATACTATTTTCATCGCCATCAGCAGCAATACTGCGATAATCTTCAATTAAAGTTATATCAAATTTTCCCATTTTTGCTCTCCCTTCAGGATTTAAGATAGTTTTAACATAGTAATACAGAAAGAGAAGGTCAAATTTATAATGTTGTATTGCGCCTGTATTGCCCAAGTAAGCCAAGATATGGTACTTAGAATTATGCAGCCCCAAATTCAGGAACAAGAGCACCCAAGAACCACCATAGCCGCAATCCTTACCGCCGTATTCCTGTTAGGGGCCGGTTCTGCCCTGCAGGGAACCGCCGTTGCACTGCGCGGGAATATAGAGGGCTTCGCCAGCCAGATGATAGGAATAATCATCTCCTCCTATTTTATCGGTTTTATAATCGGTTCGATTCTGGTAGTCAGCTTTATCCGCTTTGTAGGGTACGTTCGTACCTTTGCCGCCTTTGCATCTCTGGCTTCAGCTGCCTCCCTGGCCCACTTAATTGTAATTGACCCTATTGCCTGGATTCTCTTCCGCAGCCTGTACGGCATATTTATCGCCGGAATGCTGGTAATTGTTGAAAGCTGGCTGAACTCTTCCACCTCTACCTATAACCGCGGCCGCATCCTTGGCCTGTACAGCCTGGTATATCTGGCGGCCATGGGTGCCGGACAACCACTGATAGCCGTATGGCCTCCGGCGGGTTTTGAACTGTTTGCAGTAACCAGCATTCTGGTGTCCCTTTCTCTGGTCCCCCTGGCCCTAGCACAGGTTTCCGGGGTACCCCAGGTCGATCGAACCCCCTTCCGCCCCATTAAAACTTTTGCAAAGTCGCCTATGGCCGGCTTTGGAGTAATTCTGAGCGGCATGAGTGCCGAAGCCATGTGGGGAATGGCTCCGCTGTTCGGATACAACTCGGGCTTTAGTGAAAGCGGAATCGGAACCCTCATGCTCTCCCTGTCCGTAGGTGCCCTAGCCTCTCAATGGCCCTTGGGCTGGATCTCCGACCGCAGCGACCGCCGTATCACCATCCTGGCGGGAGCCGGCCTCAGCGCCGCTGCTGCGGGGGGCATTGCGTTAGTCGGTGCAGCCGGTATGCCCCTGTACGTGCTGACCTTTCTGTTCGGAGCTTTCTGCATGCCCCTGTATTCGCTCTCCATCGCCCTGTTGAACGACCAACTCACTCACAGCGAAATGGTACACGCCGCCAGCGCCTTAGTGGTTTTCTATGGAATTGGTTCGGCCGCCGGCCCCTACGGAGCCAGTGTGTGCATGGGCCTGTTCGGACCGCAACGGTCTGTTTCTGTTTATCGGAGTCGTACTGGCCGCATTTGTAATCTTGAGCCTCTCCCGTCTTATGCTCGTCCCCTTCCTCCCCCGCCGTCACCAGGAGCATTATCATCCCTATCCGCGTACCACCTTTGCCGCCTTCTTCCTGGTACGCCGCCGGGGAGAACGGCGCGAGGTACAGCGAGAAGAAAAGCGGGAGCTCCGCAGTCAAAGCAGGCGCAGGAGCCGGCGAGCGAACCTTCGCCGGACAGATGAAACAAAGACTTCCGACGAGCACAAAACACATGATGCCCACAAAGAACCTTCCAACGACCTCGAAGAATAGAATCAACATACTTGCTTCATATTTCCTTCACATCTTTGCCCTATGTTTGTTTTGTAACATAAAACAAGCTTCAAGGAGGCATTAATATGAAGCGTTCAATTATTTTAACAGTTTTGATGGTGAGTTTGGCAGCAGCCGCTATGCCGCTGATGGCCGAAGGTATGCAGGAACAGGCCGAACCGGTACAACCCGGTACTCGACCCTACGGATGGTCCAACAACCCCGAGGCACAGTCGCAACAGGTGGAACAACTGGAGGTCAGCGGTACAGTTGAGTTTACCGCCGGACATACCCGCCTGCACAGCAGCGACGGCGAAGTATACGAGCTGATGTATCCGATGTTCCTGGCCGAAGATCTGCAGGTCGAAAACGGCCAGACCATCAGCGTCGAAGGATTCCTTATTCCCGGCACCCGCTGGAGCAGCGATGAGGATGAGCAGTACCTGCGGCTTGAGAAAGTAACGGTAGATGGCCGGGAGTACGAGCTTGGTACCGGAGGCTATGCATGGAACCGGGGGAACCACGGCCCGGGTATGATGGGCGGCTCTGCGTACGGCAGAGGTCCCGGTATGATGGGCGGAGGTCGAGCACCTCGAGGCAGTTACGGAGGCGGCTACCAACAGCCGGGCGGACAGCCCGGCTACGGCTGGAAGCGCAGCAACTAACACTCCTCTTTGCGTATATCGCGTATATCTCTTGGGAGCCTTCAAGTTGGAGGCTCCCTTTTTTTTTAGATGTCGACCCGGCCGCTCTCCTTAAAGCGCCGCATGATCTGCAGCGACTGGTCGGCATAGCGCCGGGCACCCTGCGGGTCGCTGCGCCGGCGGCTCACCGAAATCACGATGTACTTCTGATGCTCGTACAGCAGATAAAACAGCCGGCGAACCTCAGCGGACCGATCCCGCCGGAAATCCGGCTGCCCGTAACCGCGCCAAAACTCCTCGCGGGTCATGCCGCAGTAATCGGCAATTGCCAGATCCACTCTGTGTCGCCCCAGCAGGCCCGGTCGAAATCCAACAGCGCGGTAAGCTCGCCGTCGGCGGTGGTCAGGATATTTTCGACCCACAGGTCGCCGTGACGCAGCTGTGAAACCCCGGCATGTTCAAACACCGGGGCGTGCGAGTGCAGCAGCGACAGGGCCCAGTCGGCGGTTTTTTGGTCGTAGAGTCCCGTTGCTACAATACCGTCGAGGAGGCGCCGGTACATCTCGAAAAAGGCCGACTGCCAGTCCGGCTGCGGCGGCATGCAGTTATGGGCTCCCACATAGCCGAATCGGTTCTGCGGCTCCCGCAGCCGGTGCAGCTGGGCCCATCCCGCCCAGCTCTTCCATCGCCCGGGCAAAAGCCTGCGGGCCTGATCCTGGTCAGCGGCCGGCCGGGCATCAGCTCCATCACCAGAAAATCGCGGTCTATTTTACGGCGGGAAAATCGTGGGCCAGAATTCCTGGGCACCGGAACATCGGTTTCTTCCAGCACCCGGCGGTGGATCTCCGGCTCCTGCCGCATCATCCGGTACTCGTAAAACAGCTGCAGCAGCGAATCCGGCGGGGCTATCCGCAGAACAAAGCTGCCGGTGTTGCTGCCGCGGTTATCGTTGCGGGTGGTGCGACTGTCGGTCGGGCCGGCCGCCGGTGCAGAGCCCTGCGCCGGTGCGGAAGCCCCCGGGGCTTCGATACGAAAACTGTCGGAAAAACGTCCATAACCCATGGGCGTGACGCTGCGGGGTTCGACTTCCATGGCGTGGGTAAATAGTTCGGCGGCGGTGTGTTCATCCATCATCCTAATAGTACCACATCCGGGCGGAAAGGCTCAAATCCCCTGCAGAGATCCACAATATGAGTTATATCGGTACAACGCTGCTCGATATTCGCCCAGATATACTTCAGCTGCGGCATTAGCCCCAAACTCAAGCTAAACCCGCTGTACGGACACCAGTCAAATTCTTTCGTTCTGCGCTTCTTCTACTACCACCTTGTAGATGATTATTACTGTAAATCCTCCGCCCTTTGCAGATATTCCTCTGCCAGTTCATCCCTGCCCTGATCTCGGGCGGCCCCAGCAGCAGCCTGCAGCAACTGCGGATTATAGCGGTCCCTGAGGAGCCTGTGTTCCAGCAGGTCAAGATACTCATTCTTATTATTTTTCATTTCATACAGCTGTTCTAAATACTTGTATACCTCCGGATCCTCCGGTGCAAGGTCGAGGGCCCTCCGAAGGGAAAGAAGGGCCCGGTCAAAGCGCTGCAGGGCCATGTAAGATCTGCCGATGCCCAGATGAGCATCTGAGTTAAAGGGAAATTTTTGTGCCAGGTCCTGCCACTCTTTTAAAGCTGCATCTATTAAGTCTGTTCCGAAGTAATATTCAGCAAGGTGCGAACAAATTTCTACCGAAATTCGGGTACCACCGGCTTAACTGCTCAAGATCATGCTGCAGTTCATCATCATTATCATACAACTCAGGTAAAAGGTCCAAGGAATCTTTTATTATTTGTCGCGGTTTTTCGGCACTCCGGGACAACTCGCGCAGCCGCTCTATACGCTCGGCCTCTTCCTCTGCACTCCGCTGCTCACCGGAAACCTCCGGAGAGAGGGGGCCTTCACTCCCGGTAGAACTCTTCTGAGACTGCAGTTGCCCGGCAGCTTCCATTTGGTAATGACTGTATAAATGCACCGCCTTCCCGATAGCCTCCCGTAAAAGGGAGCGAGCCCTCTCTTTTTCTCCCTGCCGAGAAGCTTTTTTTCCAAGAAGAAAAAAGGCCATGGGGTATTGAGTGTCAAGTTCGACCGCCCTCTGCAGATAAGGAAGGGCTTTGCTTCTTCATCCTGTTCCCAGAGCAATACTCCCAAACCTGCATAGGTATCGGGGTAGTTGGGATACAGGTCGATAAACCGCTGGTACACCTCTTTCAGTCTACGCATATCGGGGGTTTGCTTTAGGGCCGCTATTCGGGCAACCAGTTACCTCACGATTACCGGGCTGAATACTGTCGGCACGGCCAAGGAAATCTGCCGCTTTCGCGTACTCATGTGCCCTTAGATGCTGCAGAGCTTGAGCATACACCGCATGGACCATTCCGGATTGAGGAGCGGACTGACGGGGGTAAAGATCCCGTGCCCGCTGAAACACTTTCTCGGCTGAAGTATACTCTTCTTTGATCATCAACAGGTTACCCTTCGCGATAAGCAAAAGATACCCTCCGGATCGAGCCGTTCAGAAATAGCAAGCGCCCCTTCTGCAGCAGAGATATTCTCCATCTGCAGATAACACAGAGCCAAAAACGAGAGCCCCGCGGGGGTTATGTGCCCTGAATCCCGTCTCTCCTCAAGCATCTTGGCGGCACGGGAATACTCACCCCCTGATAATACTGTTCTATTTGCTCAAGTTCCGTCGGCCCGGCATGTTGGGACCACACATGTTGGGGAAAAGCGCATATCAGAATAACCAGCACACTTCCGATCAATAGAAACAGAGAGCTTGATTTAGAACCCGGATATGTCAAAACTCATAATGAAGAAGAGGCAGAGAAGATGAAGGGTGTTTCCGTAGGTAATCGACTCAGCATACCGATAGCTCAATTTAGAAATAAGGTCCAGCCTCTCCAGCATAGGTATCTCTAAGCTGCATCAACTTGATGCTGTACCCCTGAAGCCGTGGCCCACTAAATAATCCGTCTTCAGCATAAACGGCAAAGGAGTGCCTAACAGAGGAAAAACCGGTGCGATGAAGAAACGCAAAACCTTCTTTTGCAGCGTCCTTATAAAAATCCACCCATTCCAGAAATAAAATTGTACTGCATCCGCATCTGGCGGGAAAAAGGCAGCGCCACCGTAGCTGTTGTCTTTGAAATCTTATCTTTTCCTTTTGAAGTCCCCTCGGAGGTATCCTCTGAGATATCCTGCAGCTCAAAGGCTTCATTTACGAGACTTGGCTGCACATTTTTTATAATAGGCCGTAGTTTAACGCCCCGGAGGCAGCATAAGTTTTTTTAGTTGCTTCTTCCTTTTCGTAATACACATAACTGCCTGCAAGATTGTAGGAAAACTCCTCTACCGGGGTATGAACAAAGCTGCTATTTCCTCTATGTTCCCAGATTTGTCCTTCGGACTTTTTATGGTAACCCTTATAACCAGCGCTCAAGCTGCCTGTATCAAAGGGAACAACACCTACTTCGGTTCCCCACTTCTCTTTTTCCACTGTTCCACTGCTTTCCGATTCGTTCAATAAATACTGACCATACAGGGAAGCTTCCCTAACAGGCCTTCCTTCCCGCCGCAATGCAGTACCTGCTGAAAGGTCATGCCCCAGTTCCCCTTCGAGTTTTCGGGAAATTTCATATCCCAGGGTCGAAGTGAGGGTATCCGGATAAATTAGAGAAGCGGAGGATATTCCCTTCCACACGGAGGTATGTGAAAGAGAGTTGTCACTGAAATCCGGGGCACTTCGCCAGGCATCCTTCCGCGCGGCCTTAATTTGCACCTCAAATTCTTCTTCCTTCGAAAAGAGAAGGCCTACATCATTCTCTACAGACCTTTCTTCACTACGATTCTCGGTAAGCTCATACTCTGTAAAGAGAAACGCCGGAGAAGAACTTCCGATTACCGAAATGACCCCGCTTATCGGTACATTCACTCCAAATGTCCCGTTATAACCGTGGCTCGTAATCTCATCCGCAAGGTTCTTTTTAATACTCGCGGCACCGTTAAAATCTAAACTGCCCTCTCCAATGTACATGGTTGAGGCCATTTTAATAAGGTGGCTCTCTTTCTTTACCGGCCCGGAATCAGTGGCAGGCTCAGTGACAGTCTCAGCTTCAGTCTCCTCGGCGGAGGGATCCTCCTCATCTTCTTTAGTTCTTTATCCGACTGCCGCCAGGTCGATTTGTAGTCCAGGGACATGGGTATCCGACTCTGTTCAGGGGTACTGAAATGGAAACCGACTGTACCGGTAGTGTTGAAAGTAGTTCCCTCTGCGGTTAAAAGTTCCTTTTCCTTATACCCCCTGACAGTCGCATGTTCAGCTTGGGTGTGGCAAAAAGCAGATTCCCATTGTAATTTTGGTCGAATCGGTCGATTGAATCTTCGCGAAAGGCCTTAGCGGAGGCTTCAAATATACCGGCCTGTCCAACATAGCTGCTAAACTTCATCTGAGAATCGCTTGTCCAGTTTTCTATTGATACGGAGTCGGTATCTCCCCCTCCATACCCTCCAAAGATAACACGGCCGCTCAATTCGGGACTAATGTCCCGGCAACCTTTTGGACGGCTTTTTCAGGTAAAACCTTTGCAGAATCCTTCCATTCGGCTTCAGCCTTGTGCTCTCCACTTTCCGGAAGGCTACGCACAATAGTTACTTCAGCAGTCAGGGCGATGACAAGTAAGCCCATAAAAAGGGCGGCAGAAACCAGGTAAAGCTTCATTCTGTTTCCCCCTCAGGCTGATAACGCAGACGGGCAGGGTCGCCTTCATTTCCCGATGTATCTACAGCGGAAATTTCATACACCGCCCCGTCAATAACAGCTTTATCTACAAATTGCCTCTGAGAACTAATTCCTCGGTAAGAAGTTTCTGTTTTGCCTTTGGGTAGGGGGCGCGATACACCCGGTAGCCCGCCAGGTCGGTATCCTCGGGGGCCTCCCATCGAATAAGGAGTGTTTTGCCCTGGCGCCGGAATTGAAGGGATGCGGGAGGTGCCGGGGCGGTGATATCAACCGGTACTATGCGTTTTTTTGGGAGGCTTCGCCGGCATTTTTTGAGGTATCCACCTCCACTATGGAGTACTCGGTTGGGGACCCCCCGCTCAACATCTTCATCAAGATATCTGTACTTCCGCATCCAACTCGGCAATA
Organism: Spirochaetia bacterium; assembly: GCA_034520965.1. Taxonomy (GTDB): domain Bacteria; phylum Spirochaetota; class Spirochaetia; order DSM-16054; family Sediminispirochaetaceae; genus DSBN01. Next base: position 456,644 of record JAXHMY010000002.1, read on the forward strand.
ATCTGTGGTCCTTTTCCCGGTCCCGCAGTCTAGGGTTGTCTGGATATTGAGGTCCTCTGAAAGGGTGGGCTGCCACCTCAACCGGACCCCTCCTTCCCGCGTGGGCCCGACGGAAAAAGAGAATACCCTGCCCGGCGGTTCCAGATCGGGAATAGTAATTTCGATCGCCTCCCGCGGACTTTCATTACCCGATGTATCCACCGCCGCCACTTCATAAGTATACACCGCCCCCGAATTGAGTCCCTTTTCGCGAAATCCCTGGTCACGGTACTCGGGTCTTTTATCCGGCTTATCCGGCCCTATCGGCTTTGGAGTGAGGCGAAAAAGCCCTCCCCGGATTTTTGGCGATACACTACATATCCGGCCAGATCGTTCTCCTGCGAGGGGACCATTTAAGTTCCACCGTACGCGAGGGAGCATCCACCTGCCACTCCAGGCCGGCTATCCCGGCGGGCGGCTCAGTATCTATCGGGATGATAGTTGAGGCTCCGCAGCGGGGGCTCTCGTTCCCGCCTCGTCAACTGCGGAGACGGAATAAAACCACGCCGTGCCGCGCTGCATTTCAGAATCCAGATATTGGAGATTACCTCGAGGGTATCGGCCTTTGATTCAACTGTGTGTAGTCGCCCCCTACTTCATCACTTCTGTACACATTATAATGGGACACATCCCCGTCGGGTGAGATGTTCCAAAGCAGCACTACTCCCCCATCCTGATCAAGGGTTTTAAGCCCCATTGGTACCAGGGGCGCCCGGGTGTCTTTAAGGGTGACCGGGTCGGCGTACACCGGCTCGCTTACCCTTCCCGCCAAATCCACCGCCTGCACGCCGTACACATACTCAAGGCTCGTTTCTACTTCGTTATCTATATAGCTGAAATACCCCTCTATTCGCAGTACCGGGGCCCTGTTTATTCGCTGCGGCCTTTCTCCGGGCTGTGAACGGGTAGACATGAAACCCTACCGTGAGGTCCGAGGAGCGCCCTCGATACTTTTTGTACTCCCATTTAATTTCACATCTCCCCTCCTCCGCTGCGGCAACAACTTTATTAGGGGGAGGGACATCCGCACCGGAACGCACCGTTCGACATCCCGCGTGATTGTATCCAGTTCATTTTCCTGCCGATCGATAAAAACAATTCTATAGCTGTATTTGCTTCCCTCTGTAACACTGCGGTCAATCAGGGTCCTGCCAAGGCCATTCTCAACCCCGGACTTATCAGGGAGAGGGCCTGGGCCATCTCTCTGTTTACCCTTATCTTACGCCATACCAGCAGGATCGCTGGTTCCAATTACCGGCAATCCAATCGGCATCGCTTCCCATCAATTCATATGCGATGTGAGGGTCCTGTACCGGTACCACCGGTGCAACAGTGAGGGGAGGAACCCCTCGTACCTCCGGCCCCTTCCGGTAAGGCTTAAAACCATAGCTGCCCTCGGGGACCTGTTCGAGAATAATCTGTACTTGCTCCTCATCAGGGACCAAATGAAAGGCCGGGGTCGTGCTGTGCCGAGACTGAGACGGGGACCACACACAATAAAAACCAAAACAGCGATATTCGCAGGAGACAATGGTGGTTTTTCAAGGCGCCTCCCCCAAGGTTTCGCCGCTCCCCAAGGTTTGCCGCGTCTGGCTACAAGCCCATTATCTACCCTGCCTGGTCTGAGGCTCGGGCACCTGCCAAATACCGACGGGGGCGCTTAGCCCTGCCCCGTTCGTTACCTCGAAGCGGATCAGAAGGAGGAAATACTCCGGATCCGCCGCCCCCTGTGTCTGCTGTCTGTCCAGCCGGGAATAGGGTCATTACCAGGGTCCGGCTGCAACTCCTGGGGTGAAGCCCTGGGAGGGAGGGTAGTTTCCACGCACCGCCGTCTACTACCTGGGCAGGAGCCATAGCCAGTCCGCCACCCACGGTAGAGGTATACCGATATGCAACAATACCTGATTCCGGGTCTTCCGCTTTAATGCGCAGGGACACACGTCCCCTAGTTTCATCAATAGATACAAGCTGTAACTTTTTATTTATCGGAGGGGAAGTATCTGTTGTCAGCGGGCCGCTTGCCAGGCGGGAGTCTGCATCCCCGTGCCGTTCACAGCTCTTACCCGGAGATGGTCGGACTCTCCCTCTTCAAGCCCGAGGTCGTTGAACTCAACAAGATAATCAGATTCGAGGCGGCCCTTTTCCATTACACGCTCTTCCAGCACATCTCGGCCTGATTTGCCCGCCGGAGCAAGGACTCCCGCGGGGCTATCCGGTGTGGTATTGCCCGGGGAGCTGCCTTTTGCTCCTACAAGGTACGCAGACTCTTTAAGGGTAACATTTTTCCACCACATGGTATCGGCGCTCTCCGGGCTGGTGCCGATAGCGTATTGATATGCTACCATCCCCGACTCTTCGTCATGGGATCTGCTCCAGCCGAGGGTGACGGAATCCGGGTTGGATGCGAATAGCGCTCAGGCTGGATGCTTACTTCGAAGACCTTCCGGCGGGGATGAATCGCTAAAACTGACGGTGGCGGATGCAACTGCCTCGGAGGCGTTGTATGCACGGTTTGTGCCCCTTACGGTAAGGTAGACCTCCTGCCCCTCCTGCACAGGCAGCTGAACAATTTTAAGAGAGCGGGTGCCTGCTTGGCTGCCGGCTCCCCCTTCATCGCCGATGTCCGTCCACTCCCAGAGATCAGACTCTCCGCCGCTTGTTCCGAGGGCAAAAGAAGTAACTGCTATACCCGACTCTGGATCTTCGGGGGAAGTAAAGGAAAAATGAAAAGAGTTGGGGTGTGCATCAATGCTTTGCTGCTCAAAGCTTTCAATTTCCGCCTTTTCGGGAGCAGTGGTATCTATCATTATAGGCCCGGAGGAGCCGATCTTCTGCAAGCCTACACCATTGGTCGCCCGTACCATTACCACATACCGCTCTCCGTGCTGCAGTTCGAGACCCCGTATGTTCTCCATTATCTGTCAAGAAACGCCCGGCATATATTCCAATCACCGCTTGAAACCTGAGGCTGTAAGGCTCCTGCAACCTCGGTAGAAAGGCCCCCCGTTTCTACCTGCTTACGCGGCCCGGCGTTTCCACCCGGAAATCGACACTGGAGGAAGACGGTGAGGAAGTACTGTCAGCGCCGGATTCGCTATCCTGATATGGAACTACCGCATACTCGTAGCGCTGAATGCCGGAGTCCATGTCGGAAGAGGACCATTGGGCATACAGGCTGGAACTGCGGCTGGAGAATTCTCCCTCCGTAGTAACGATCGGCCTGGCCGGCGGGTTGCGTCGCTGGCATCGATGGAGCTTTGATAAGGACCTGTGTCGGCGGCGGGATCGAAGTAATCGAGGCTAAACCGGCCCGGCATCGCGAGTATACTTGTCCCTCCTGCACCCCCTCGCGCGAATTGACGGCGGGCATCCACTCCCGGTTCGAATGTGCTTGATAAGAGAGGTGTCCCTAAACTCCTCGGCATCTCCGATTGATAGCCATGGAATAAACATCTGAACAGAAATCGGCTGAAGAATCAGCCCTCCTCCAAAGAGGTTTCCAAACAGACCTCCCCCTGAATCAACTTCTTCGGAATCATCCCCGACCTCGCTTAGCTTCTTTTCAGTTGCTTTCGACATCCCGGGCTGGAATTAGAAAATTGCTCTGCGGGGTTGATACCCGAAGACTCGGTGTCTTCTTGAGGTCTGTTCCTCCGCTGCTTGTATCCGCCAGCTGTATTCCACCACGCCGACAGGATGGCGGCCCTCAGAACTCGGCGGTTAGGGCTGCGCTGTGCTTGATCATCACTTGTTATATCCCCCTGGTAGTTTTGGAATTGCGGTTCTCACCGGTCTACGGGAGGATCTCCTCCTGTTTTAGTTCAAAGTAACTCTGCACCGGCACCCACTTCTTCCTCACCGCGCCTTTTCAGAGGAGAATGCAGTCTCGGCCTGCTGCACTCTCTGCGAGCTTGTCTGCCGGGGAGTAAATATGGACTGTGCCCCGCCGGTACTTTCACCGCCGGAACTTCCTCCGCCGCCGAAAAAGCCCGCCCCCGCTGGAACCGGCCGATTCTCCGAAAAAGCCTATTTGGCTGTTCGAAAGGATACTTGAATCACTATTTGTGCTTACCGTACTGTCCCTATACACCGCCTGGCGTGCTTGTAGTCTGAGCGGCCTGGGGAGTGCGGAAATTGCAACACCCAGCTCTGCGGCGGCACCGAAGCCGGCGGCGTTTCCGTTGTCGAAGACCGGAATTTCTCCATTCCCATACCGTGAAAGCTGAGTCGTATATTCTCATGGAGCAGGGCGTGCCAGGGAGTCCGCTTTACGTTCGTACAGCTGTTCAATGGCAGCACACTCACCTCCGCCCAGGTGCTCCGAAAGGAATCCAGAGACTTGAGCCGAAGGTCTCGGAAAGGAGGTCCAAGCGCTCCTGCGCCGCGTTTTCCAGCGCCGAAAAACCGAAGGTCGGAATATCCACCCAGATATTCTTCCCGCGCAACACAAACACCTGAGCATCAGTTAAATCTTCCGAGGGCTCTTCGGGATCTCCTCGCCGCAGGAGGACACCAGCGCGTCGGTCAGGTTCTGCCGCTGACTTGTCCATTCGCTTAAACTGGAAGAATGCGTCCGGCACAATTCCTGCTGATTGAGGTTTTGAATTTCCTGGAGGCTGGTGGTGGAATTGATGGCGAGGAGGCTCTCTTCGGCATACTCCTTCTGTTCAATTTGCTGATCGATGTACTCCGACATATATTCGTGCACCCGCCGGTACTGCCGGTTTGTTCTTTTCCATACTTAAATCGCTAAAATTATACTGGTCATTAAAGAGAATACGGTCTATGCTGCGCAGCTTCGCATCCAATTTCCCCGCCTGGGTAATCAAGGCCTCCTGATATTCGGCAAAACTGTCGCAATTGCCAGTAAGTTTTGTGCCTGCTGCTCCGCCTTTGAAGTATCCGAATTGAAGCCGATCGTGACCTCTTTACTCTCATCCCCAATCTGAACATTCTCGGTGTTGTAGCCGTTGAAGGGTGAACCAGTGGTACCAGCTCCTGCACTGTGGGCAGGTCCTCTAACAACAGCTCCTCATCATTACCGAAGTTCTCCGCGACTTGGGTCTGCAGCGTCTCGATCTCCTGCAGTTTATCTGCAATCGCTACTCTTCTGGTCTTCCAGCTCCGACCTCTGCTGGGCCAGTCGCACAGCTGCTGCTCCGGCCCGAACAGCCTGGAACGGATAATCGTCATTTGCTGGGGTAGTCCCCCCCGGCCAGTTGTCCCGCTCTGAGCTGTCCTGAAAGGCCTCCTCCCAGATCGAATAGAGATTGCTTGCCCGGACTCTACCAGGGACAAGTCCCGCAGCCTCCATCTGTTCCGGCGATCATTCAATCAACTTAAGTTGGGCGTCCTCCATGTCCGCCAGACAACTTCGTCTCCTTGCCGATTCCATCTGGTGGGCCATACTGCGCGCCTCTCTTCGATCATATCGTGGTAGGAGCCGTTAGTGCCCGATGCGCCGTCCAATCCGCTCATGCCGGCGGACACCCACCATACTGCCGCTCCACAAGGTAACACCGCGCACCTTTCAGTCTTGCCGCCCGAACCAACCGCGTAGATGTTAAGGTCGGGGCTGGAAGAATCAGGGCCCCCTCAAGAGCTCGCCCTCTTCCTGAAGCAAGTTTCATAATCTCGCCCTTCGCCTTTACCGCCGCATACACACCAAAGTTGGACATTGCATCGGGGTCGCTCCAGTACCAGAACAATCCCTCGTAGGTAACCGACCCGCTTACTACCTTCCAATCAACCCCCTGACTTACTGTGACATTGACCATTAAACCGGGAGGTCCGATAAACAGTTCCCCCGTTGATATTTCACCGGAATCCTTATCGTACATATACAGGTTATAGTCGCCGTTTACTCCCCATGTCTCTTTTCATACACATAGAAATCCCAGGTTTCCCTCACCCTTTAAAGCCGAGAAGTAAGGCTGCGTTCAAACTCTATATTACCCTCCGCATATGCGGGGCTCGATCCCACTGCGAGATGACCCGGTACCCTCCACCGTATCGGCCGCGTAGGAGGCCTCCATATCAATATTCAAGTACTCGGCAGTCAGGGTGAGCGTCAGCCCTGCCGCTACAACAGCTCTTTCTGGCCTACATGAAAGTCACCAAGCAGCATCATCGCAAAGGCCCCCGGGTTGTCCTCTCCATTCGGCTTTTTATCGGTCCGTTCCCCCTTTAATTCGGGGCGCTTGAAACCGGCGATATGCCGTACTAAATCGATGTCCTCCTGCACGGGATTCCACAAAAAAGCCGCCTCCGATACCGTTTCAAAGACCCCGGGGCGGCCTGCAGATTCAAACCGGCAGCGGCCACAAACACGCCCATGGTTAAAGGCATTATCCTGCTTTCCAAACTTGCCCACAGCATCAGCTTCGATTGAATCTCCGGGCAGCTTCATGCTGCCGGCCAGCCGTAAGCAGTTGGGCACTGTACTCTACATCCGCTTTTATTTCCAAGCCGGAGGTCTCCAGGGTTGCCTGGCGCAGCACAAAGCTGCGGCCCCCGCATCCAACGGGACTCGTAAAAGGTGAATTCCTCGAAGCCCCCGCTCAGGGTAGGATTATCCGAATCGCCAACCCCTACAGTCGCCCCTTCCCACCCGCACGTAACTATTCCTCACCTCTTCTATCTGCTTCTCACCCTTCTGAGGAGACTGGTTTGTGCCTTCCCCAGATAGTCTCGTTACTGGCAAAACTTATAGATGTGCGGGAGGTAGACCAGTCTATTTCGGATACCGCCACCTTCATTGAATCTACTACTTCAAACTCTCCACCGGTAATGGCATCGGACAAATTGGAGATAGTCCCGTCGATGGACAAGACCAAATTTTCAAAGCTTACACCGCCGCTGACGCCGCTCATCCCCATTACCACGGAACCTGTAATTCCTATTCCGATTCAGAGGCTGCGGTTTGAATTGCGATAGAATCCATCGCCAAATTGAGTCCGGGCAGGGTCAACTGCTTGTTCTGCAGCACCTGGGCGTTGGCTCGGCGGGTGCCAGTCAAACTCGCCCTCCATATTGAGGCGCACGCCCCCCTCAAAATCTTTGTTTGCGTTCAGCTCCCCGAAGGTCACCCGCTTTTCGTCATCCTCCGGATCGGAGCCCCCCTCGCCCTGTAAATCGAAATAAAAATCCGTCCCCACCCGAACTTCACTGAAATCTTTGTTAAAGACCCCGTCTTCGTACTCAAACACAAAGGACAGGTAAGTAATATCAACCGTACCGATGCCTACGTCCCACTCGGAATCGTCATCGTCGCCGCCGAGTTTGTGTCCCCTTGTTGTCCTTTTTCAGTTCTTTTATCGGTGTAAGTTCGCCGGAGGCGTTTCCGTCCTTGTGGGAGGGGTATTTTTGAATTCCGTATTGTTCATTCCATCAAGGGGTTCCGGGAAGCCTTTTTGGCTTTCCGGTGATTTTCAGCTTCCAGCTGCTTTCGCTGTTTTGAAGCTCAATCTTATTAAACTTCGAGTTTATCAGGAATAGCTTCGAAACTTTTCGGTGAAGCTTATCGTTCCGTCGATTTCAGCCGTCTTGAGAAAATAGTTCAGATCCTGAAAAGTGGTGAGGGTGTCCTTACTTGGTTTCGTTGTTCCCCTTTTGCTCTCCATGACGATACTGCCGGACATAGCAAAATAGTCGCGATCGTTGTCCTCATCTTCCCCGACCACCAGCGCGTTTGAGGTATTCTTTACATCATGAATACGAAACTCCATGCCGAAGGCGGTAAAACTCTTCGGTTCGCTCTCGGTATAGCTAAAGCCCTTTCCCTCTATACCGTTTGATCTTACCACCAGCCCTGCAATTTGCCATAACTTCTTTATTATCAAGCTTAGGAAGGGCCAGTTTGGCATTTACGAATATCCGCGAAGTATCCTGACCGTCAAAGCTGACCTTTTTAATTTTCAGATAGTCGTTGGCCACCGTTACAAAGGTCTCTTCCCCTTCCGCCTCTTTTTCCACTGTTCCGCTTTTAATTTTCGGGGTGGTGGGGTTGTCATTTCATCACGGAGGCCGCCAGATCAGTTACCGTTACGTCGCTAATTTCGGTATCTTCCAGAGAAAGCAGTTTCATTTTGGCGGTCCCGGTAAAGGAAAACTCCTCGTACCCGGCACGATCGCTGGTCGCATGGTAGCCTGGCGCGACGAGGTCGGTGATTTGCTACGTGCTCCACCAGGGTTAGCGGGTCCGGTGGAAACGGCGGGCGTTCGTCGCTTATGGTATAAGTGGCTTCAGCCAGAAAGCTGGACCAGGATGGTTAATCTGCACTTTGACTGTGTGGTCTCCCGGATCGTCGGTGGGGACTTCGCCTCAATGATCGGAATTCGGTAGTTCCGTCGATGTTCACCGAAAAAGAGCTTTCTCTCGGTGCAGGTGGTTTTTGCTGGCGTCGACCTAAAATTTCACCGGTGATAATTCCGCTGCCGGTGGCCTGTACCTGCGCGCCCCGGGCGTTCTGGACCTGGTGCCCCGGCGTAGTACGGCGATGTGGGCAGTTCTACCTCGATGCCGCGTAACCTGTAAGAGTCCGAGGGCAGCGCCGCGCTGACGGTTGCATCAAGATTCGCCGCCGTTTCTACGGGGTTTCCGTAGGCATCGGAACCGCGGATTATGCAGGTCAAGCACCGCCGTACCGCCCTGCCCGCCGGCAAGGGCTTTGGCACGGTCGAATTCATCAAGCTGTACTGTTCGCTCCAGGGCATGCGGTCCCGCCGCGGGCCAGTGAAATAGACACATTTTCCGTTGGTCCCGCGGAGGTCCCGTAGGAGGGAAAACTTTCTCAACTACTGCGGGCGATTGTGCGTACTGCCCGACCCAGCCGCGCCAATTTCAAGTTCGACATCCTGCTCTGTTTTCACCCTCTTCAGACTGCAGGCTCTGCGGTTCTGTCTTCGAGTTAGCGGTGGAGTCCGGAAAGATTCACACTGGTTAGTTCGGATTCTGAATAAGAGCCGGTATTTCCAGCCCCGTCGGTAGCCCTTACCCTGAAGCTGTAATTTTGTCCGTTCTGTCCTTGAAAGTATGCCTCGGTTGCGCTTGTCTGTTGCTGCCAATTGAGTCCAGTTGGTTTTGTCGGTGTATTACTGCACATCGTAAGAACTAATTATTCAGGCGTCCTCGTTACCACTCCATGCCACCAAAAAGGGATTCTGGGTTCCTGGGGAGACGCGAGAGCATCAATTGAAGCGGTAGGCGCGGTCGAGCCGACGTGGAAACCGTCGGAATAGGCGGGATTACTTTCTGCGGCTAATTAGTCCTCCTGCGGAGCTCCGAGCTCACGACCAGGATGACAGAATCTGGCCACTACCTGACCCGGTACTCCAACTCGCTGAGGTCGAGTGTCTTCGTTGACACTGTTGTCTGGGTTGGAGGTAGTATGCGGCCATGTACTTTGAGCTCTACTTCTATACGTGACCGGCGGACACCTGCTTTGCCAGCCGGAGCCGGTCGTTTTTTTCTAAATCGACCCGGTATACTAATGTCGTCACCAGTTGACTGGGTCGGCAGAACTTGCGCTGTCCCAGCTGCGGCGCAGTCCCAGTTCGCGCTGTAGCCGGCGATGGTAGCCGTGTGCATGATCGACGTCACTCTCCGGTACCGTCATTCACCTGTGTAGGAGCGTGTAAGGCAAGCAGTGGAACTAAGGGGAACCACAGAACCAGAAGAGCCCATAAGAAGATAACGAATTATCCTAGGCCCTGGTTTCATTTTTGCTCTCTTTTTATAGATTACGTTGTAGTAATTGTGGCACCATTCGCCGGGGTTTCAAGTTTTTTATTAACTTTTTAAAAACTTGGATCATTTTCTTTTATTTTTGACAGTATAAATTTATAGACTTTCTAAAAATAATTGACTTATTCTAAACCTAATATTATTGGTCCGCTATAGCACAGGTTACACACAGCTTTGGGCAAAAAAACAGGCCCTTCAAAGAACTTGTTGTAACCCAAACGCCGCCCGCCGTTCCCGACGGCTACCGGGTACCACGCCCGCAGAAAGGCCTAAGCTGCCCCTGGAGGGTTTCGATGATATGGGTAATACCGGTGCGATCTCTGCCCCGTGTCGTCGCCGGAGGATGCCGGGGTCGTCGTCGTACCACTCCTGGGTCTGCTCGGTCACCGCCCGCAGATACAGCAGCCCCGCCGGTCACACTTACATCGGACCGGTACTGCCGGAGTTCCCCGGCCAGCGGTAGGTCAGCGAATCATTCGCTCTCTACCCCCGCCCCCGAAGCCCGCGGCGGTGGAGAGCTTGTTGCGCAGCACATGGTCGTCCCGGTCGCTCACATACGTCAGCTGGGGCAGCAGACTCAGTTCCAGCTGGGGAAACTTGCGGTCAGGCTGCCAGCGCAGCACCGCGCCGGCGGCCACCCGGTGATACAGCGCTGTGTATTTCAAGAGCCTTCCCCTCGTAGTCACTATAATACAGTTCAAAAGCGGGGGGATTATCGGCATCGCCACTTGAAACAAGCACATACTGCCAGCCGCTGTAGCCGAGGGCATTCTGAGAGATATACTGAAATGAATACCCCAGACTCCCGAAGAGGCCGGCGTCCCGGGCAGAAAAACAGCCGCTTTTCAACCCCACCTTCCGCTTCGAAAGAAAATCATCTCGGCCTCCGACTCGGTATAACTGAATTTGATCAGGCGGCACGCCTTCAACCAGATACCAGTCGTGGTCCTTCGACACACCCCAGGGGCCGCTGACCGCAGTTCCGGCCGAAAGATGAAACCGCCATTCATCCATCCCACCGCCTCGGAGGGCGTGTCGCTGCTCAGCCCCGGCGCGAGCATGTTCAAAGGAAACTGCAGCCGGCTCTTCACCCCGCTTGCAAGAAGCGTATACTCGGTCGAACCAAGCACCACTTCCGTATACGGTGCAACGGTAAATCGCGTCTACCTTACCCTTCACCTGGCCCCTGTCTTCTGCGCTCCACCATACCGTGGAAAATAGACACATCATCGCAACAAAAGCTAACACTTTCAGATCGCCAGGCCTGTTCACAATGCCCCTCCATGTCGCTTTCGTATTACTAAAATACTAAGCTTTGGGGCCACAGGTCAATTTTGTATACATCTCCGTTTCTTTCCAGTCACCATCTCTGGATATCAGATACAGCATTGAAAATGCAACAAAACACTTCCTACTCAGGACAGGAATTCTGGTTTCGGAAAGGGGATTCGGGCGCATCCCCGCGCTCCGGCGCGCTGCGCCTCCACCCGGGAACCGGGTGCTCCGCTGCAACGCTTCGCCGCCGCTTTTCGCGGCCTCGTACCAGCTCACTCCCGCTCGCTGCTCGGCCCCTGCGGCGGCTGCCAGGTTTCCGCTGCGCCCCCCTGCGCAAGAATGCACACTGTGTGGGTGGTACTACTCATATTCCAATATATTTTTAATCATTTCTTTTTCAAATTGTTCTATACATATAGTAGTCGGAATCAATGGTTATAATCTCTTTTAATATTCAGATTTCTCTGAAAGAACCACTAAAGACGCATCTGCTAAATCCATCGGGATATCAGAATATTTCTCCGACAAGGCAATTATCCGATCTATATCATTTATTTTCACTTCTTCTATTAGCACACCGCCAAGTCGAATCCATTTGAACAAATCAATTTGTACTTGTACATTAAAATCCAACATATGTGAGGCTTCTGTTGCTACCGGCCAACTTGTTATCAATGTACTTTTATATGTTTTTCAAAACCCTTGACAATTTTATGATATTTATCATTTTTATTAAAAAGTGCAATGATAGGCCCTGCATCAATGAGCGTGCTTTTCATTCATTTTTTCCTTCACTTTTTTCTTATAATTCTCTGATATGCTTTCTCCACTTCCATAATTACCAAAAAAATCTTTTCCAATTTCATAGGAACTCTCTCTCTTGCACATGTTGGTTGTAATATTCGATAATGGCCTTTTTTATAATTTTCAGATTTAGAGCTTTTCTCTCTTTCAATGAGTACCGAAAAGTTTACTCTCGATATCTTTATTGAGTCTTACTGTAGTCATATCCACACCTCGTATTACTTAATGTAATACACTCTTTATACTTTATCGATCTGTTTTGTAAACTACCAGCGATTTGAGCAGGTAGAGTCAGATCTGATTGCCGATTTTTTTAAATCAGCTTTTTATGTTGCTTTCTGCTGGGTAAACCGTTTTCCAATAATTCTGTATATTTCTTCTTTACTCTCTTTCCAATTTCCCAAATTTCAATGATCTCAATCTGCGACGGAGAAATTAAGCGATATACAATTCTGTAACTTTTTTTTGCAATATAGATTTTAAAGGAGCCGGTTAAATCGATATTAAACTTGTTTCCCAGTTGTTCCCTAGAAAGGGATTTTCGGCCAATTCATCAATCTTTTTGAGCTTCCGGGATATGGACAACTTTATAGCTCATACCTCTTCTCGAATTTCTTCCCACTCTTTGTTGTAAGAGGCATTGTATGTAGAAAGCCTCTCTTCAATAACAGTCTTTATTTCCATTTGCTCAAACATCTCTTCCAAATTATGAAGATGTTCATACTCTTCAAAAGAGAGCATAACAGCTTCCATGTTGTTGTTTTTGAGTATGTAGAGAGCTTCTCCGGTTTTAGACACTTCTCTTACCTTTTTCGTAAGTTCTTTCTGCAACTTCTTTACCGGTATCATTTTATTCGTTTCTAATAACATAGCTACCTCTTATAAGGAATTTTATTACACAAAAATATACTGCACAGGTCTACGTGTGCACAGTGATCTGCAAACCAAGTGCCTTTGCAACTTTCGCGACTGTGGTGAACGTCGGGTTGCCCTCCGGTGACAAAGCTTTATACAGACCTTCTCGGGTCAGTCCTGTGTCTCTTGCAAGTTGGCTCATATTCTTGGCACGCGCAATAACACTCAGCGCATGCACTATGAAGGCAGGATCATCACCTGCTTCTTCGATGCAGGCATCAAGATACAGTTGAATGTCTTCTTCTGTTTCAAGGTGCTCTGCTGAATCCCAGCGTTTCGTTTTGATACCCATGGCCTAAACCTCCAACTGCTTGGCAATTTTTTTTGCTTTAGCAATATCGTCCTTCTGAGAACTTTTGTCGCCTCCCGATAGAAGTATCACGACTACAGCATTCCTTTGTACAAAGTAGACTCTATAACCAGGACCATAGAAGATTCGCAATTCACTCACACCTTCCCCTACCGGTGCTACATCGCCAAAATGCCCCATCTCGACTCTATCAATCCTGGCCTGGATTCGAGCCTTTGCCCTTCGATCCTTGAGTGATTTGAACCATTTCACAAAAGGAACTGTCTGCCTGACTTCTATCATATGTTATATTGTAGTTAATAGACCGACTTATGTCAACTGTGGTTTACAGTTCAGCCTGAGCTGCTAATTCTGCTGGAGCGATATGTTCTGCCAACTGAGTCTCCCGATTTTCTCATCTCTTCCTTCCCTCGGACAAAAAATGAAGGAGGTTTTATAGTAAAACTCTTTGACAGAGGCCACATCATATCAGAATTGCTGCACTCAAGAGTATTTCAGATAGGTGACCTCGAAAGCCCTACAGCGGCGGGTATCCTGAACACTGTTCTGCAGGCTAAAAGCGTCTCTCCTGTCGAAGGGCTGAAAAATGTCCAAACCGCGGTCGAGTATGATCTTCCATCCGCTGTCCGCCGCAATGTAGCGGGTATGCAGAGAGGAATCGTCGCTGATGGTGTATGAGAACCTGACGGCGCTTCCCTCGAACTCTTCGGCAACTTGACTCAGCAGGTCCTCCTGGTCCCCCTCATTGCCGGCCCCCCTGCCGGTGAGGAGAGTTACCGATACCTCCTCCCCTACCTCCTGCAGCTGCATGAGCATCTGTAAAAACTCGAAGAGGTTTTTTACCTGGTGAAAGTTGCGTATGTAGGGGTCGACGAGTTCTATCGATTTGGCTCCCCGCAGGTACGGAGAAGAGGTTCAAATAGGATATTCCCGATTCGTTTTCCTCGACCACCCGTTGGGTTCCGGAGGACATCGCTTGGGCCGCCTCCTCTCCCCTCGCTTCCCGCTTCCCGGCTACCTCTTCCGTGTTGGTATCCACCGCTGTATCACTAGCGGCTGCAGCGTCGGAGTCGCTGCCTTTAGACTCCATCTGCGTCAGTGTGGGGTAATTTCTCTCCTCGAGGGTCGTGATAATGTGTTCCTTCGAGGAGGAAAGGTCCCGATAGGCGAAACGACGGTATTCGAAGGTTTCATCGATGCGGATAAGCTGGTTGTAGACCCGCTTTCTCCCCTCTATGGCAAAACAAAGTATCGCCTCCACCTCCTCCTTAGAGGCGTCGTGGGCGGGAAAGAGAATCTTGAGGAGTCCGCTGGTCGTTTTCTCGATCGACGTCCTGTCTCGGGCGGAGAGGCCCTTGTCGAGTTCGAAAATTTCCGGTAGTCCTCGGCGTAATCCAAACCGCGCAGCTGTTTCAGGGTCTCGGCAAAGTAGTCGACGATAAAGCCGTATCCGTCGGTTAGCAGCTCGTTTCTGAGGATAGAGACCTCCCATCCCGGGAGGTAGAAGTGGAGGCGGTCGATAAATGCCGCATCGTGGTAGGCCGCCGGCAGTTCCTCGAAGAGGTCTGTGTGCTTGAGCATGTACGCCACGGACCTCTTGGTATTGCCGACAAAGGCGAATGAGGCGGCGGCGCTCTGGGTTTCCCTTCCTCGGGAGAAGCTCTTGTTGGCGAGGTAGTTCTTCATTACATCCACGAGGCTCTTGTCCGAGCGCTTTTCTGTCCGGCGAACTCGTCGAAGGCTACCGTGTCCCAGTAGCCCACCAAACCCAGTTTCCCGGAGCTGTTGTTGACAAAGAGCTTGGCGAGGGTAACCTCACCGCCGGAGATGAGTATGCCGTGGGGGGAGAATTCGGAATAGATGTGGGATTTACCGGTTCCCTTTGGGCCGAGTTCGATAAGGTTGTAGTTGTTCTCACAATAGGGGATGAGCCGGGAGATAAGTAAGAGTTTTTCCCGCTCCCCGAAGAGTTCGGCGTGAAAGCCCATACTCTGTACCAGTATGTCCGTCCATTCGGCAAGGGAGAAACGGCTCCTTCCGGCGGCGTAGGAGTCGAAATCGAAGTGGGAAACCTGGATCGGTTTCAGGTTTTCGATAGACCACGGCCCGGCCTGAGAATCTTCGTGGTGCTGATACACTACGTCGATAATCGACCAGACCCCACCTACGAGGAGCTTAGGGTGCTTAGTAATATAATCGCTTTCTATGGGTACCGAAGTAAGGCCCAGATTCATAAAACCGGCCTCGTAGCGGTCCAGTTTGTCGTTGAGGTCTACGGTAATTCTGTCGATAACCCGGAAGCTGCCCCGCTCCTTTATCCTGGAGCGAACCAGGTTTGCCTGGTTTCTTACTACGTAGTGGTCTTGGAGGATCTTCTGGACCTGCTCTATCCCTTTTTCTATAATCGCCTCGTCGTTGGTGGCACAGTACTGCCCAAGCAGGTACTCCAGCACATACACAGGAACCAGTGCATTCCCCTTTACCAGACGGGAGAGGTCCTTGCGGACAATAAAACCGGGAAATGCCTCCATGAGTTTTGCATCCAGTTCAGAAACCGGTTCAGATGTGGCCATAAGCTCTCCCTCTCCAATAGTACATCAAAAATCCCGCTCACCGAAGGTCTGATAGGTAAAGTCGACCTTTGTATAGGGTACACTCGTTCCGCCTATTCGTTTTTCGAGCACGAGCCGTATGAGCTTTCCGTTGTAAGAGTTTACCTGAGGTCCAAAGTGAAATTCGGCGGAACTGCCGCGGTTCTGTGCATTTGGGTCTGCGGAGTCGAAGCTCATCTCTATGCGGTCGCTCAAAAGCGTTCCATCCTCGGCTGCAAAAAATACGCTCACCTGCAGGGGGTGACGTTTCTCCGAGACGGGCTCCTCTTGGAAAAAATTGACTGTATATACGGGAGTGGTGATAACGGTGTTCGCGGGAACCATTATTGCGACCCCCACGGTCTCGACATCGTCTTTTCTCCCGACCCGTACACGAATCAGCGGCACGGTTACCTCCTGCAGGGAGAGGCCGCCATGGACGAAGCGTGTTCCGCCGCCCTGTTTTCGTATCCTGTAGAGCCCCTCTGCAAAGTGAAGGGAAGAGGAGCTGTCCATGTTCGTCACAGACGATGAGGGAGTGAAGAAATGCGCTCCCGGGGTATCGTCGCTCATGAGGTACCGGCGGTCCTTGTAGCCGTAGGCGGGGTTTTCCGCGGCCAGCATATGTGCCTCCGCGGGTTTTTCGTTCTGGTAGAGAAAGCCGTGGTCGGCGGTAATGAGTATATGGGTCCTGTTCAGCTGGGTGGCAAACTTTTTTACGATCCCTACAAGTGTATCGAGCTCGGAAGCTACCGCATCGGGAAGGGACGCCTCTGTCTTTGCATTGTCCGCCGCGGCGTCTATACCGTTGCTGTAGAGGTACAGCAGGTCGACCCCCGATATCAGTTCCCTCGCGGCGGCAGTGGGAAGCCTCAAAAGACGGTCTGCCCAAAATGCCGCCGCCTGCTTGCCCTTAATGTGGGAGGCAACATACTCACCCAGGTATTTCGACCTGCCCTCTATTCCGGCGATAAGCTGTCCGTCTATCCGCACTTCTCCGTTCTTCTCTATTCTGAAGGGTCTCGTGGGGGAGGAGCGCGTTCATCCCCACCGAGGTAACGGTCGGTACAGCCGCCGCCTGCCGGTTCGACTGCCGCCTGTATCCTGTTGAGGCCTGATAACCGTTCCTCTGAGCTCGCATCCCGCCTCGTAGCGCAGCGCATCGCTTATTACCACCACCAGTTTTTCTCCGCGCTTAAGGGCCGGCCTCACCACATCCTTAAAGAATCTCTCCTGCAGTTTTGCATCGGTGGGGATGGGGCCGGCGCTTTCGCGAACCTTCTTGTCCCAGATTTCCGCCAAGGGCTGAAGAAAGTGCTGGGAATACCTGCCCTCCAGTCGTCCTACAATAGGTGAAAGGGAACCGAGACTGCCGGCCGATCTGTAGGCCGAAAGAGATCTCCGGTACAGCGAGTCCAGGCGATACAATTTTTGAGTATACCGATTAAAGAGTTCGTTCTGGCTTCCCGGCGAAAGGTCCGCCCGGCGCAGTTCCTTCTCGAAGTCGATATACGAAACGATAAGGGAGTAGATGGAATGGATGGACCCTGTTCCCTCTTTCCCCGCACCGCCGCGCAATCGATCGGCGGCTGTCTTTCGTATAAAGTCGGCCTCTGCATGGGGCTCGAGTACCTGCTCTACCAGTTTTTTTGCCAGCTCGGAATCGACGGCGGGAAAAAGAGACAGCTCGGCAAGCCGCTTAACCGGGTACGAGGCAATCTGTGCGGATATGCCGAGGGCCTTCTGGACGTATTCGGCCATTGCGTAATAGCGCCGGTCGGCGGAAAAACCGTCTCGCCACTGCTGCAGGAGGAGTCGGCAGCTTCTGCCGGCGGCGGAGACCTCCTCTCCGGTTTCGAGTGTCCAGGCACGGCGGAAGACCTCCAGTACCGCGCCCAGGGGGGTAATCGTCTCAGATATTTCGGGTATGTAGGCCGTCAGTTCCTCCCTGAACCAGGAGTCCAGGTCGAACTTTACCACCGCATTCCATCGTGGCGCGCTGCCGTTCAGCTCCTCCTCGGCGCATTCAAAAAGAATATTCTCGAAACTCTCAACACCCTGCCTCTTTCCTCCTCGGGTGAAGAGACAAGAATGCGTATCATCTTTCGGGCCAGGCTCTGTTCGGTCTCCTGTGTGGCGTCTAGTATCTCCTGCAGCGGCAGAAAGCGTTCTTTGCTGTTGCGGAAAAAGGCGACATGCCTCTGAAAAACTCCCGGAAACCGGGGTCGAGGCCGCACTCCTCCCGATAGGTTTCGGAGAGGTCGTGGCTGAAAACAAAACCGATAAAGAGGAGGTCTAAAAGCCAGTTGTGCTCATCCTCGGGCCGGGGAGGGGATGTAGATGAGAAAATGCTGCCGCGGTTTTTCCTCGAGCAAATGGTACTTTATCCACCACTCGTTGTTCTCCGCCTCGAGTACTTCCGCTTCTGTATCGAGCTCCTCCAGAATCCCGCGGTGGGTGGACTGCGGGTCGTACCAGAACACGAGGCGATGTGTGTCGGTGTGGCTGCGGATTGCCGCTTTTATTTTTTCGTACATATAGTGCTCGCTTCTACTCTTCAAATGCCAGGGTATAGGAGATTTTATGGGCATGTTCCGTCTCTTTCCAGGCCCGAAGGCTGTGAGTATAGGCCGATAGCTCTTGTGCCGTTGCCTTGTTCCAGCGGTTTATCACCTTTTTGATTGTTTCGATTTCATCGTCAGAAAACGAGTGTTTTTGAGAAGCTTTTGCGCGCCGGCGCCGGCTTCTATGGTACTGCTTCCGTCATCGTAATCCCGTGTTTCGATATAGCCGTTCCGTTAGGCCGCCTGGAGCAGCTTTTTGTATTCCTGTGGGACGGGTCCATACGGTAATCGCGCATAGGGCCATCCGCTCAAGCTTACCGTATACCTTTGAAAATGCTCGTAATCCACCAGAAATGCAATTTTAAGCAGTTTGGTTTTGTAGACTTTTCCCGTCATTGCCAAAATGTAGCCCAAGAGCTCTTCCATCCTCTGGATATCAGGCTTCGAAACCCTGTATATTCATCCGGATTTTCGTGTACTGCAAACATTTTTTCTTCCACCATGTATGGACTTGGATACGCTTCAAGGTGCTTATTATTTTTCTCTGCGTCGGTCCTATGAGGTTCTGCCGTTTTAAGAACATTTTCTTGAATGTATCAGGGTCTCCGGCTGCGCGATAGAGCACAGAGTTGGCTGTTGTGGGAACCTCTCCCTGTTCGTAGGTGTTGATAGTACTCTCGCCGAGACCAAGAATAATGCCGAAGGGTTTTTGTCCTGCTCCATAGCCTTCACGTATCGAGCGAATCTCGGTGGGAGTTACAAGATCATGTTTCTTCCTGTAGCTCTCCCGTATATCCGTACAGCTCTACTGCCTGAACAGCTGTAGAGAGTTCTTCTCCACATACGGTGCAAACTGAGAGCTCATGGGGAACCCTAACCGACTCGCCCCTGTAGGTGTAGGTTTCCTCACGAGTAACTATTTTAACAGCTTGTACTTTTCCGCATTGTGGGCAGAGGGCTTTCCTGTTCGCACCATCCCTTCCTCGTGGAAAGATCTTATCTCCAGATAATCCTGATTATCTGCGCTCAGTGAGAAATACCTTCACATACATCTTCTTACCATTATACATAGGGAAAAAATCCACACTTCTCCAGTAGAAATTTCTTATCATGTGATACTGGTCCTGCAATACGATCGCCCGGTTGTAAGCCGAAGCAGATATTTTTCACATCCCTCATTGAAAGATCTAAGGCCGACATCGACTGTAAATTCTTCTGTCTGGGAGCTAAGGTTATCCGCTCCGGGGTGTTCCACATTTTCTTAAGGCGCAGAAGAAACAATTGTACCTGTATCGTCTCATTCACAGTATACTCTCTAAACCGGTATAAATCAATGCCGGTTTTATAATATTTATTGGACCTACCGGCACCTCTCTGAAGATGATCGTCTATATATGTTATGCAGTAATGTCTTTATGAACAGCACTTTTTATAAGCTCTTTTTCTTCCTCATCAAGACCAGAGACCAATTATCTAAGAGAAATTTTTCAACCGAGACATCGAAGAGTTTGGAAAGCCGTTTCGCCACGGCTCTTGCTTATACCTCTCTGCCCGTTTTCCATGTTCGATATATTCTGCCGACTGAATCTCCCGAGTTTCTCTCCCAGTTCGGTTTGCGACATATTGTGAAGTTCGCGGTACAGGCGCAATGTTCTCACTCGGGCTAATCTCGCTGCGGATATGGTGATACCATTCGCTTTTGGTGATCTCCACAAGCTCCTCGTCTTCATCCTCGATGACTTCTCCTTCAAGCCTAATACGGGGCTTTTTCACGACTACCTGCATAGTACACCTCTATCTCCAAGACTGTGTCTTCGACGTGCCGGCACGTGACCTGAATGTTACACAAATAAGGTTACATTTCAAGGGATCCATGTTTTCTGTACCAGCGTCGCGGTTGTTTTCGATTCGTGAACGGCGAGCAGGTCGCCGGCCCCGAGATCAAGTACGTTCACCCTCTGATTATCGCGTAACAGAGAGAGATACTTTTCCCCTTTTAAGGCATTTTATATGTGAAAAATGCCAGTAGGTATTGCATTTTTGCCACTTAAAATGAAAAATTATGAAAAGTTATGACTCTGGCAAAGGCTTATCACAGAAAAACTACTGTCGTGGAAGGGGAAAAAAGATCGCAAGTCCGATTTACGCCGTTTTTTATACAGAGTTTTCGGAAAAGTTTACCTCTACTCATCCAAAACGTATTTGAGCGACGTTTTCGGTTCGTTCCGGTCGGCATTCGATCATCAAGGTGTTTTCCGATAGTCGTAAAAATGTTTTCGTACCCCTTGTGACGTTGAGAAGCGGCCGGAATGATTCCAGTAACTGGTCTATCTGCTGAATCTCGTGTAATAATTTTCTACGAATCGAATCATGCAATACGCTGCACCTCGCCAATCTCCGAGAGAAGCGTAAATAATGCCGATTGATGACCAAAATCGATAAGATCTATCTCATGTTCCAGTTCGGTTAATAGACGGCCGTATATATGGAAGAAACGTTCCCTTGGGTAGTCATTAATTCCGATGTCAATATCGGAACCTGGTGCCCGGCGTCACCCATTAGCAGACCAAAGAGGTATATTTCCCTACACCCCTCTTCCCGAAGGATTTGAACGGCTCGCTTGAGATTCAGCCGTATGGACAGTACTGTGTATGTCTGTTTCCCACAATTTCCGATTCATAGTACTTCCCCAGTATCGAGTCCTTCTTTATATAGTAGCAGATAAATCAATTGCTCGGCAAATCCTCGCCGGTCTGTCGAGCAGAATGTTCAATGCATTGACATAGCTTCTTTTAGGAAGCAAGTTTCGCTATTTCATCGAAGAAGAACCTCAAACACCGATCCGGTCTTGTTATGAAAATAGCGCGGAGTGGCCAGCCTTCAATTGCTCCATCGCCGATTGTCCGCTGCAGTGGGAAACCCCCGATCGGTCCCGACACCTGGCGCGAGCAGATATTTAACCGTAGCCGCAGTGCGCCTCTCATCCGCCTCCACAAGGTGCGTACCGCCGAGGACCGCATAAATCGGCCGGTTCAGCTGCGCCTTCACGTGGTCGAGCATGCTCCTCAGCCCCGATGCGGACATTGCCAGCCGCGCCGCCACACCCTGCGGCGTTTCAAGATGCGGAAACCACCTCGTCAGCGAAGTCGTCCTGCCGATATTCGCCGTTCTCCTGAGTACCCAAAACGCGGATCGGCCGCCTCCAGTGCGGGAACGTACTCCGCGGAAAAGATACGTCAGCAGCCAAGACGCCCGGCAGCAGCTGCGTGCACTCATCCGCAACAAGGCGATACGGAATTCCCAGCCTTCGCAGGTCCTCTTCGCTGGAAGCACTTGCCCTTGAACTCATACCGCCCGTCTTTGTAGGCATATTCTTTTTGAAGGATGCACTCCTTCCGGATGAAGCTCGGAAGAGCTGTCGCGCAGTGTCAGCAAGGAGTCAGCAGAGCCCCGGTATGGTCGTAATGACCGTGACTCAGCACCACCTTCTCCAGAGTCCTAAGGTTCACCCCCAGCACTTCCGCATTCCGGGCAAAGGCCCCGGACTGTCCCGTATCAAAGAGAATGCGGTGCCCGTCGTACTCAATCAAAAAGGACAGGCCGTGCTCGTATTCCAGCGACGTGTCCTCTCCGGGGCTATCTTCTATCAGCGTAGTAACTCGTAATGCCATTATATAACCTCCTACTTATTGATATATATACTATGAATAAAACTATGCGATAGTGCTTGCGTACAGATGTTTCTACATATAAGAGAAGTTTTGAAATTCCTCGGCAGCCCGGCAGGCACCACTTAAAATGATCCAGCATCGTATTTTACAAGGACAAAGGAGTGTTAATGATGAGTGCTGAAAAGAAACCAAGAGAACTGCTGGCAAGCAGATTAGGGTTTATCCTGCTCACGGCCGGTTGTGCAATCGGCTTGGGAAATGTATGGCGCTTTCCCTATATTACGGGGAAATACGGCGGAGCGGCCTTTGTATTGATTTATCTGGCCTTCCTCTTGATCCTGGGACTTCCGATTATGGTGATGGAGTTATCCATCGGACGAGCTGGACGGTATAACATTGCCGGATCTTTCCGGGCCCTGGACCCGAAGGGTTCAAAATGGCACATCTATGGGGTACCTGGCCATCCCTGGTAACCTTCTGCTGGTGATGTCCTTATACCACTATCGCCGGATGGATGTCGATCAGCCTACTTCTACTTCGCCCTGAAGGGCGATCTGGCCGGATTAGGCGCCCGAATCAGGTGGGTGCATTTTTCGGCGGCTTTCTCGCACAGCCGGGCGGCATGCTCTTCTGGATGTTTCTGGTCGTAATCCTGGGATTTGCAGTCTGTTCAAATCGGCCTGCAGAAGGGTGTCCGAAAGAATTACCAAATGTCTGATGTCAGCTTTGGTTGTTATTCTGGTAGTCCTTGCTATCCGGTCGGTAACCCTGCCGGGCGCCGGCGAAGGACTCAGCTTTTACCTGAAGCCTGATTTCGGAAAACTCATGGAAACGGGTCTGTGGGAGGCCGTGTATGCTGTACTATGGGGCAGGCTTTCTTTACCCTCAGTCTGGGTACAGGAAGTATGCTCGTTTTCGGAAGTTATATCGGAAAAGAGCGGTCGCTGACCGGTGAATCTGTCAATATTCTGGTTCTCGACACCTTTGTCGCCTTCAGTTGCCGGTTCGATTATCTTCCCGGCAGTGTTCGCTTTTTGGTCAGGACC
Organism: Spirochaetia bacterium; assembly: GCA_034520965.1. GTDB lineage: Bacteria > Spirochaetota > Spirochaetia > DSM-16054 > Sediminispirochaetaceae > DSBN01. The sequence goes on from JAXHMY010000002.1 coordinate 479,604, forward strand.
CTGCCGAGGGGCCGGGGCTGGTCTTCGTTGTTCTTCCGAATATTTTCAACAGTATGAATCAGGCGGCCGACTATGGGGTTCGCTCTTCTTCCTCTTTCTCAGGTTTGCCGCTGCTGATGGTCCGAGATTGTGGCTGTATTCGAGAAACCTGATGGCCTCTACTCTGGATGAATGGGAATGGTCACGCAGAAGCCTCCATTCCCAACGGCGTTATCGTGGCCGTACTTTCCCATCCCCTGCGCCCTCGGGTTCAATGTCTGGAGTGGAATTCAGCCCCTGGGACCGGGAACTGCGGTAATCGATCTATGGGATTTCATTGTTCAGTTCAAACCTTCTGCCTATCGGCTCACTGATCTTCGTACTCTTCTGCGGCTATAAGTTCGCCTGGGGCTGGGACAATTTTATAGAAGAGGCCAACGCAGGCAAGGGTATGCGATATCCGGTGTGGATAAAACCTTATATTCGATATGTCCTCCCGCTTATAATCCTCTTTGTCTTCGTGCAGGGTTATATCGATAAGTTTTTCAGCTAATCTACTTTAGTTTTCATTCCTACGGATACGGCAGCCATGACGGCTGCCGTTTTCATTTGAATGCGTACACATCCCCCGGTATAGTCGTAATGTCCGTGGGCTGAGCGCAGACAACTCCCAAAAAGAAGGGCTGTCCGATGTTACATCGAACAGCCCTAAAAAGAGACTAAAAGGAGTGAGGGTATGGGGAATATTACCGTGCGGCGCCGATCAATTTCTCGGGCAGCCAGGTGATAATTTCGGGGAAGACAGTACACAAAACAATTGTAAACATTATAATCAACACAAAGGGGATAACTCCCTTGATGATGTGGGCCATGGTAAGACCTAACTCTGGGGGAGCGGCGCCCTTCATTACAAAGATCGACATCGCCATCGGCGGAGTTTGAAAAGCCATCTGCAGGTTAATACAAATCATTATTCCAGCCCAAAGCGGATTAAAACCGAGTTCGGTTAAAATCGGCGAGAAAATCGGCACAATGATAAATACAATTCCGATCCATTCAATAAACAGACCCAAAAGAAATACAATAACCATTATTACGGCAAAGGAAGCCCATCGTCCGCCGGGCACGGAAAGAATTAATGCGCTTACCACATCACCGGCGCCGGCGCTCATAAAAATACCGACAAAGGCATAACAGAGGGCTGCAATCATCACTACAAAAGCACTTACCCGAAGGGTTTCCAAGGATGCATGCTTTATCAGCTGCCAGCTGAATTTACCATACATTACCGCAAGTAATAGTGATGCTACACCACCCACTGCAGCCGCTTCAGTCGGAGGGGCAATTCCTGCGAATATTGTTCCGAGTACTGCCAGAATGAGCAGCACCGGGGGTAATAACGATTTGAGTAATTTTATAAACTTTTCCAGAGTAAAGCCGGTAATCTGATCTTTCGGAATAGCCGGCCCATATCTGGTTAAAGTGACAAAGAATCAATACATAAGCAATATACAAACTCGATAGAATAAGTCCCGGGAATATAGCGCCCATGAACATCTGTCCAATCGAGATACCTGCCTGGGGTCCATACACTACCAGCATAATACTCGGCGGTATCAGTATATGCCTAGAGTACCGGAAGCCACAATAGTTCCTGCGAGCTAGGGATTTATCGTACCCCCGCGATACCATCGGTTCGAGAGCAATCAAAGTCAGAATTGTGACCGAAGCTGCAATTACTCCTAAGCAGGCTGCTAAAATAGTACCAAAAACTATGGTAACCAGCGCAACCCGCCCTTTAAGACCTAATGCTTCGTACAGGTTCTGATACAGATCTTTGGTAATACCAGAATGCTGCAGAACCACCCCATAAAGGTAAATAGGGGAACCGCTAAATAGGGATAATTGAGGGATAAGCCGTAAAATCGGCTGTACAGAATATGATAGGTGGTATCAGGTCCAAATACCAAGAAACCAACGATAAAGGCCACACTTCCAATTACAAAGGCAATCGGAAAACCAGTCAAAACAAGTGTAAACACCCGACCAAGCATGAGGAACTGCAACAATTTCAGCGCTTAGTTCAATCAATTGATTCACCTCTCATTACGAAATAAGTATCCCGGATGAACCTTGCGATTCCCTGAAGAAGTAACAGTAAAAGCCCAACGGCAAATATAGTTCGATAGGGAGCCGCCGGGGGGTACCAGAAACTGTTGGTAAATACTTCGTCAGTTTTCCACGCCTTAATTGACCATTCGGTTGCAACTTTAAACATGATGGTCATTAAAGGAAAAAAGAACAGAAGCGAACAGACAATGTCAATCCAGGCCTGGGTACGTTTTGAAAGCATCGAGTAAATCAAATCTACCCGGGTATGCGAATGCGTGCAGATACACATAGGAAGCTCCCAGCAGGTACACGGCACCCCCTGCCATGCAGAGGGTGTCGTATGCCCAGATGGTGGGCGCATTGAAAAAGTGCCGGGAATAGTTTCATAGGCGCCCACCAGTACCAGGAGGAAAGCAAACCATTTCCCCAGCGCTCCGGCCTTTTCACTCAGAAAATCGATGTATTTTAATAACTTCGTTAAAATGGTCATGCTTTACCTCCTGAAACCTATTTCATAGCGTTATATGCGTCGCCGACTCTTTCATGGAGTAATAGATTTCGCTGTAAATACCACCTAACTCTTCGCTTTCTCTCATAGAACTCGTTGGCAGTTTTCAGCAGTTCCTTTTCAATTTAAGCGGGAACTTTTCGTACTTCATTCCCCTCTTCTCTGAACTTATCCACAGCTTGCACCGATTCATATACCAGATACTCGTGCTGAGCCTGGGTGTGTTTGTCGATCTCGGCCTGTACGATTTCCTGAAGATCCTCCGGCAGTGCGTTCCAGGAATCTTTATTTACAAAGAACACCTGCGGATCGCTCGGTGCCCGGGTCGGAGAAAGATACACATCAGTCGGCCACTTCGTAGAAACTCGTACTCATAGTGGTTCAGATGCCGAGGGTTGAATATTCAAAGGCATCGATAGTCCCGCGCTGCATGGCTTCGTAAAGTTCGCCTCCGGGGATAATCACTGTTGCTGCACCCATGCGCTTGAATTTCTCCGCCGTCGGCCCATACAACGAGCCTTCAGGCCCTTGATATCGTCCATGCTGTTGGGGTTCTACCTTGGAGTGAAAAAACACTTCTGCAGGCAGGGGCAAAAGGGCTGCAGGAAAGGTCATGGTATTATCGTCGCCCATCATTTTGTTCATTAGGTCGGCCCCGCCGCCGAAGTTAAACCAGGAACGCAGCGCTTCGCCGGGCAGTCCCGCCGGGCGGGAGCTGATCAGTCCAGGCTGCCGGCCATTTGTCGAGGTTGTACATCGGGCAGGTGTAGGCCATATCGAGCACCCCTTCATGCACCAGCATCCCGGCTACTTTATAGGCTGGTACGATCGATCCACCTACAAAGGGCTTTACGGTCAGTCAACCATCGGTGGCTTTTGTGATAGCATTACGATAGTTTGTCATGAATCGCAGATCTGCGGACGGGTACGCTCGCAGGCCCGTGTCCTGATGACTTCCACACAAACGTTTCTCTCTCCGGGGCAGCCTCACCATCTGCGCTGCTTCCGGCACCGCTTTTTGACACGACATTAGTGTGAAGGCCGTTAAATCCGACCAACAACACTCCAGAATTTTTTTCTTGTTATCTCATCCTGTTTCCTCCTAAAAAAGAAAATTCCAATATCTTCATGAGTCCTACGGTGAACCGCAGCGCTCATACTCCCTATATAATGAGCGACTTCCAGGTACTATTTTTGGAAATACCGGTCTTCTGCGACAACAAGTTTTGACATAGCGCCTTCTCCGGTACAATGGGAGACTCCAATAATACCCATATCTTCGTTTGTCAGGTACTCAACCGCCTTATCCATACTCACACTGCTCGCTTCTTCTCGATGAGTGCCGCCAACAACGGCGTACACTGGTTTTCTAAGCAACTTTCTTACATGATCAAGCATATTCCTCACCCCCGGATGGGAACATCCAAGCAACACTACTATTCCTTTAGGGGTATCAAGTGCAATCAAAACTTCGTCATTAAACAGATCCTGATGAAACTCTCCGTTCTGCAGTATTTGAATCCACAGCCGCGGGCTAAGTACCTCATCCTGATTTATTCTTGGAAAATTAGTGATTACATATACTCCCGGCAGAATCTCACTCATATCTTTACTTACAAATTGATAGGAGAGCCCCTTTTCCTTGAGAAAGGGTTCATCAAACCTATTACCCAGATACTCATATGAGTTTCCGCTAACCCCGTATTTCTCAGCTGAAGAGAAACCGCTTCCGGGATATCAACTCGAAAACCCCTTGTCACTTCGCAGAGGGGCACTAAGCCTCCCGAATGATCGTAATGTCCGTGGCTTAACACCACATAGTCTAGATTGGAAAGGTCAATTTTTAGCTGCTCGGCATTGTACATAAATGAGTCACTCTGACCTGTATCAAATAAGATTTTGTGTGACCCTGCCTCTATGTAAAAAGAAAGGCCATGTTCATTCTTCAGGGCAAGATGTTCGCCTAAAGAATTCTCAACCAGTGTAGTTATACGTATTTTCATTCTTCTTCCCTTTTCATTGAAGCTCGAATATCAGCTACCGCATTGTTCAAGTGTGCGATCATGCTCGCCTCGGCCTTTTCCGGGTTTCGATTTTTAATTGCCTCTAAAATCAGCTTATGCTCTTCAACGGTCTTCTCTACTCGGCCGGGCACATGTAGACTGGAAATCCACACCTCCCGAGAGAATTGGTCATGGTCTTCATCACAAAACACAGGGTTTTGTTTTGGTGAGCTGGTGCCCAATAAGACGATGAAACTCTTCATCACATTTGATTAATGCAGCGGTATTCTTCTCTTTTGTCTCATCGTTAGAAATCTTTACACACCTCTTCCATTTTTTTGATATCCGAGTTGGTATCAGCGTTTGTTGCAGGATGCTGCGGCCGCTTCAGGTAAAATGATTCCGGCACCTCAAAATGTTCGATTGTGAAACCAGTTTCGTTATCTTTAAGCCAGACTGGAAAAAGCTTTTCCATTTTCCTGCTCTCATGGAGTCAGGAAATAAAAATACCCCTTCCATGCTGAACAGTCACTAAACCGGTAGCTTCCAGATATTCGAACAGCCTCTCGGATGGAGGAGCGACTAACCCCTAACTTTTTGGTAAGCTCATTTTACTCAGATAAAATTTACTGGCACCCCGAATTCAAAATTCTCTTCGACAATCACTTTCTGATCGCCTCGATGGTTCTCTTCCGACAGCCTGGCCTTCTCTTTATTGGCTACCATTGTTTATCCCTTAGACTCAATTACTAAAAAACTCACCTGATGTCTACTTATCAGACAAGCTTCGATTTTATACGTAAATCGCTTTTTTTGATAATCCGCTCAATGCAAAAACGAATCGTTTTTTGGGGTTTTTTGGGGTGACCGGACAATTGCCGCTTTCAACTTGACAGCTCCCCTCGGAACGCCTATCTGGGGGAGCCGGTATGAAAGCTGAAATAGATAATACTGCACTCCCCCTTTTGCTTCCCCGAGCTACTTCGGGGGGCATTCTTATGGGACTGGCCAACCTGGTTTCCGGGAGTTAGCGGGCGGGACTATGCTTGCTGGCCGCCAGGTCCTGCTCGCGGATCTTATCGGCGCGGTGGCGGACCTTACCGCGCTGCGCTGTCGCTCCCGCTCGGTGCTGGTGGTAGGAACGGTGGCAGGCTCACGGCGGCCCTCGGTATTCTGCTTAGCGGCCCGGGTTGAAGAGCTTGTGGTGGGCTACCCGCTGGATTGCCCCTACAGCTTGTTTATCGGCCTTACCCTGCGGGCGGTGTGCCGGTACTAAAAAGGATCATCGGACCTGTTAGCCGCAGCGTGCTGTGGGGCGCTCTGGCCGGTTTTGCCGGCATGGCCGCACTGGCCTGGCTGCCCGCAATACGGTTCGGCCGGCGCGGGCGCCTCCGGCAGCAACTGGATAATGATGCTCTTGGCGGGCTTGGCCGGTGCAAGTGCAATGATTCTTCCCGGCATCAGCGGCGGATACCTGCTGCTGATACTCGGCCAGTATATCCCCATTCTCTCTGCGCTCGACCAGTTTACCCGTGCTCTAGGGGCCGGTGACCTGAGCACTCTGGGAGAAATCGGCTTTGCAGTTATCGCTTCCGGTCGGGCTTGGTCTGGTGATTGGGATCACGCGGAGTTGAGCAACCTGCTTGCTGCTGCTGACCCGCTACCGACAGGCGACCCTCGGGGTACTGGTAGGCTTGCTGCTGGGAGCAGTGGTTGGCCTGTGGCCCTTTCAGGAGACGGTAAAACCGCAACCCGGTTATGTGTATCAGGGGCAGGAGCTAAACAGTGCCCAGATTGAGGAGCTTTCCGCCGATGAGTACCCCTACCGACTTTTCAAGCCCACCGCCGGACAGGTCGGCGCATCGCTGCTGCTGATCGGGGCGGGAATTGCAGCAACCTCTGCGATTTCTTTAATTGAAAAACGAAGCGGGGAAAAAAAGCGGATAAAGTGGAAAAACGCCGCTCCGTCATATCTCACATGTTCCTTTAGGGTTTTGTCGGCGGAAAAGAGATTCTCCTTGTTGAAGATCAGCCCGGCCCTTTCCGGAGAACTGAGCTTTAACAATACTGCGCATTCCTGGGCTGCAGCTTGTATCTATCCTGGTGGCTCAGCTGCAAGGGCGGCGTGGAGTTGTACAGAAAAAACCAAGCCCAATTTGTACCATCAAGTTTCCTGCTGCGCGCCTCATCTGATAGTCCCTATCGTGGTAATCCAGCAGCCCTTTTAGCCGCTGGGGAAAATCGGTAAACACTTCCGCCTCTTCGTTTAAGGTATCTGCGCTGGATACCGCATCTCTTATCAGCAATTTTGAAGGCTGCAATAGCCTTGGAGCTGGGGTTGTAGGAGTCTGCACCGAGGCTGCCAGCAAAAGCGGTTTATTGAGAAGCTGCGGGTAGTAAACCGGTATTCGGATTCTGTTTCCGGTGAAAATCCGACGTGACAGGTGCAAAATTTTCAGTATTATTTTATCGATCCCTTGATCCGCAACTTTTTTGGGCTATCATAACCGCGAATCGCGCACTGGCATCTGAGAAATTGGGAAAGTATCCGGATTTCAAGGAGCAGGCGAGACGAAAATTTTATCTTATCCAGAGGTAGGTACTGATGGAGAAGAGGATTGGATCGGTCATTATATTAGTTGAAGACCGCTCTCAAATACCCGCCCTCAACACACTTTTCACCGAATACTGCGACATCGTTATCGGCAGGCAGGGGCTTCCGCTGCACAGACGCGGAATAAGTGTAATTTCTATTATTGTGGAAGGCAGCACCGATGAAATCGGCGCCCTTACCGGAAAGATTGGAAAAATGAAGGGACTGAAGGTAAAATCCGTGCTCACATCGTACCGTCAAAGCACGGATGAACAGTGATACTATAAGGCACCTACTTACATCACAAAAACCACGCGAGACAGCTGAACTGTACCAGCGAGCTCAAGGTGATCTGTACCGAACACTGCGGTACCGGTGTCATCCTGCGGGGCATCGTCGAGTTCTCAAACTACTGCCGCAATAGCTGCAAGTACTGTGGCCTTCGGCGGCAGAACCGCCGTCTGCGACGCTACCGTCTGAGTAACGATGAAATATTGAAAGCAGTGGAGAATACTGTACCGGCAAGGTATCGGTCACGGTGGTGCTCCAATCCGGTGAAGACCCCTCTCTCTCTTCGGACCGTTTAGCCAGGCTCATAGAACGGATAAAGCGGAATTACAGTTTGGCGGTGACCCTGTCCGTCGGGGAGTGGTCCTTTTCGCACTACAAAAAATGGCGCTCCGCCGGTGCCGACCGCTATTTGCTAAAGATAGAGACCACCGATAGCGGGCTCTACCGGGCCCTGCACCCCGGCATGGACTATTTCGAACGCCTGCGCTGTCTCGATGCCCTGGATGAGCTGGGCTACCAGAGCGGTTCGGGAATCATCATCGGCCTTCCCGGCCAGACGATCGAATCAATCGCCGAAGATTTGAACTTTCTTATGCCCGCGACTTTGACATGATCAGTATCGGCCCCTTTATTCCCCATCCGCAAACCCCGCTGGCCCCGCAGCCGCCGGGCTCGATCGACACCACCTGCACGGCAATCGCCGTTACCAGATGCTTGACGAAGAACGCCCACATTCCGGCCACCTCTGCCCTGGCAGCCTCGTCGACGGATTATCGCTACCGGGCCTTGTTGCGCCGGGCCAATGTCATCATGCCCAATTTCACTCCCCCCGCCTCCGCGCGTTATTACGATATTTACCCCATAGTGGAAGAGAAAAACCGAATCAGAGCGGAGCCTGGCCACGGCTGTTCAGCAGATACTCAAAGCCGATAAAGAGGTTGCGTGGATTACCCGGGGGGACTCATTAAAACAGAAAAGGACAACCAGTCATGTTGAAAACACCTAAGTCACTCCGGCTGCACATCGGGATATTCGGGAGAACTAACACCGGCAAATCCAGTTTTGTGAATTATGTAAGTGGTCAGGATGTAGCTATTACCTCGGACGTACCCGGAACTACGACCGATGTAGTGGAAAAAGCGCTGGAGCTGCAGCCGCTGGGCCCGGTAGTGCTGCTGGATACCGCCGGGTCCAGACGACCACTCGGAACTCGGTAAGCAGCGGATTGAAAAGTCAGCCCGGGTATTGGATCGCTGCGATATCGTGTGTATGGTTCTCGAAGCAGGAGTGTGGACCGAATACGAGGATCGGCTGGTAGAGCTGCTCAAAACCCGGAAGACTCCGCTCATTTTGATAGTCAACCAAAAGCGACCTCCACTCTTCGAAGGGCCGCTTTTTGCATTTTTTGAATAAGTACAGCCCCTATATCCTCTCCTGCTCCAGCCGCGACTCGGCGATGCGGGAGAGCTTCCTGGCGGCCTTCAAAGAGATTCTCATCGAACTGGCCCCCGCCGACTATCTGCAACCTCCCCGCTGGCCGAGGTACTTTCCCCCGGCGGGCATGCCGTGCTGATAGTTCCAATCGATTTAGAAGCGCCGAAGGGTCGTTTGATCCTTCCGCAGGTGCAGAGTATACGGGCGCTTTTAGATGCCAGGGCAGCGGCCAGCGTGGTCAAAGAGACGGATACGCCGCTTTTACTACGACAGCAAGCCGCCACACCCGACCTGGTCATCTGCAACTCCCAGGTAGTCGACCTCATGGTCCGTGAGACTCCCCAAAGCGTACGGGTGACCACCTTTTCTATTCTCTTTGCCCGTTATAAGGGCGACCTCATCCGTGCAGCGCAAGGGGCGGGCATTATTAATGAAACTCAAAGATGGCGATAAAGTGCTAATTGCCGAAGCCTGCAGCCATCATCCGATGGAAGACGACATTGGGCGAGAAAAGATTCCCGCATGGATCGAGGGGTATACAGGCTGTTCCTTAGAGTGGACAGTCGCCGCCGGGAAAGACTACCGGAAGACCTCGGAGAGTATCGCCTCATAATCCACTGCGGCGGCTGTATGCTCAACCGACGAGCAATGCTGAATCGGATCCAGCACGCAGAGAAAGCCGCTGTTCCCCTAACAAACTACGGACTGGCCATTGCAACGGCTCATGGTGTCGGAGCGAGGGTGCTGGAAGCCTTCCCCGCCGCACGAGCGGCGTATTTGGAGAGTATGCAGTAAGATGATGAACACCATTCTTCGACAGACAGCATTTCCCCTGGCACTAGTAAGCGTCTATCTGCTTGTCTGCACCTTAGACCTGGTGAATCCCTCTCTGATTCCCGTCCAAGCCAAATAGCAGGAAGTTTTGTAGGCTTAATTGAACAGGGACTCCTGCAACACCACATTGCAATGTCGCTGAAACGGGTATTCTGCCGGCTTTCTCATCACCCTGATTATCGCAGTACCACTGGCTATGCTGTTCTATTTTTCGTCAGAGATTTCGCAGTTTTTTATGGGGACACTCCATTTTATTCGCTGCACTCCGCCCCTTGCATTGGTACCCTTGCTAATACTCTGGTTCGGAATAGGAGAAGCGTCAAAACTCGCCTTGATCATCCTGGCCAGTTTTTTCCCCATCTTTCTCAACACCCTCAGCGGCCTGCAGCAGGTAGACTCGGAGCTCCTGAAAATGGGGGACACACTTGAGTTGAGCAGCTGGGAGAAGACCGTACACATCCTCATACCCGAGGCACTGCCGACAATCCTCACGGGCATGCGGCTGGCCTTCGGATACAGCTGGCGGGCTTTGATCAGCGCGAGATGATTGCGGCGGCCAGCGGTCTGGGGTATATGATTCTGGACTCTCAAGAGCTGGCCCGGAGCGACAGGGTCTTCATTGGAATTCTGACTATCGGACTGCTCGGGTTGATTATCGACACGCGCTACGCGATGCGGATTATTCACCACCATTTTCCCTGGATAGGAAAGGAGCAGACTGTGAAACGGCTGCCGGCTAAAAAAGCTCAGCAAATCCTTCCGTGTTGACGGAAGGAACATCAATGCCCTGGATGAAATCGACCTCAGTATCGATAAGGGCGACTTTATCTCCATAGTCGGTTACAGCGGCTGCGGAAAGAGTACCCTCCTCAAGACCATTATAGGACTTCTAAAACCCGACGGCGGTCATATGGAGTTCTGCGGGATGGCGGGAAGAACGAGTATCGTCTTTCAGGAGCCCCGCTTAATCTCCTCCAAAAGTGTGGAAAAGAACCTGCTGCTGGCCTTAAAACATCAAAAGGACCCCTTTGTGAAGGAGAAGGTGCTGAACGAGGTGCTTGGGATACTCGGGCTCAGCGCCTTCCGCAAGGCCCTGCCCTGGCAGCTCTCAGGGGGCATGGCGCAAAGAGTGGCCCTGGGACGGGCACTGTGCCGTCAACCCGAGCTGCTGCTGATGGACGAACCCTTTCGGGGCGTTGGACGCCTTCAACCGCTCCAGACTGCAGCGGAGCTGATCGCAGATCTATCAAAAGAGAAATGTCACAATTCTCTTCGTAACCCATGATATCATGAAGCGGTCCTATTGGGAAACAAAATGATCGTATATATCTGCAGGAAAAATTGTTCGTAACATTGAGGTTCCTCTTTCCCGTCCGCGCAACAAAACATCCGCTGACTTTATATCTATACAGAACGAATTACTTACGACTCTCGTCGAACAGCGGAGCCGCAATATATATCATAAGGAGTACTATATGCGACAGCTTTTCGTCTCAACACTCTTGCTCTTATCCCTGAGCATCTCTGTTTTTGCAGGGGGAAATCAGGAAAAGGAGCTCGAAGAAATCAATGTATCCTACGTGAAGTCCCCCTTCAACCTGCCCTCGATTGTAATGAAGGAAAGGGGAATGCTCGAAACCGCCTTCGCCGACCGGGGAATAGAGGTCCGTTACCACGAAATTACCTCCGGGGCGAAACAGGCGCAAGCCATGGCCGCGGGGTCCCTCGACATCGGAGGGGTAATGAATACTACGTCGGTACTGCTGGCCCACAGCGCAGGAAACGATGTGCGAATAATTGCCGGATACAGCCGACCGGTCAAAATTTTTTCTATAGTGAGCGGGACCCGGGAAATTCGAAACATCGCCGATTTAAAAGGCTCCAAGATTGCCGTGTCCAGAAGGGTACGGTCCTGCACCAGCTTCTCTTAGCGGCGCTGGAGTCGGAGGGAATGCGCATTCAAAACGTCGAGTTCATCCAGATGGGCCTGCCCCAGGCCTCGACGGCTATGATCGCCGGACAAATCGATGCTGCTCTGCTGGCCGGCAGTCTGGTGATAAATGCACAAAAACAGGGCGCTCACATCGTCACCACCGCCGAAGGCTATGTCACTCCCAAACTGGTCATCGCTGCCGGGAGAGTTTCTCGAGGCCCACCCAAGGCGGTACAACTTTACCTCGACGTCCATACATCAGCAATGAACTGGGTCGAACAGAACCTCGAAGAGGCACTGCGCATCGGAGCCGAGGAACAGGGAATTTCCCTGCAGGAGGCCCGCCGCCTGTACGAGTGGACACAGTTTATAGACTCGCTTACCCCGCAGGATTTAGAGCAATGCGCGAGGACGTTCAGTTTCATGCTGGATACTGATATGATCTCAGAACAGATGCAGTCCGAAGCCTGCATCGCTGCAGGGGCAATGCCAAAAAAAGAGTAATGTCAAGAGCCAAAATTCAATAGATAAATAATTGGTGGGTCTTGATCAATCCGGGAGAGAATTCTTCCGCTCTTCCGGATTTTTTGCAGCCCGGTAAAAAATTCCGACATTCCCGATAACCCTGACTAAAACCGAATCTGTGGCTTCTTCTAGACTATGGGATAGATCCTGCCTGTCATCCTTGAAATCGATAAACCTGACTTTCACAAGCTCGTGGTCGGATAGGGCTTTATCCAGTGAGGCAATAACTCCCTCCCGGAGGCCGTTTTTTCCGATATATACCACAGGCTTAAGTTCCTGAGCCTGTTTACTCAAGTAACTCCGTTGCTGTCCCTTCAGTTTTTCCAAAGTCCTACTCCCGTTTCTTCTATTATTATCCGATTATTGAATCCATTTTAAGTATAGTATAGTGTAAAACATATCGAGGTATAAAAAAAAGCCCCAGTTTTTCTGGAGCTTAAATACTACCATATGCCGGGGATGGGACTTGAACCCACACGCCAATACTATTAGCAGGGGATTTTAAGTCCCCTGTGTCTACCAATTCCACCACCCCGGCGGTTCGAGTTGTATATTACCTGTGACAAAAGCGCGCGTCAACTAGTTTAAGTTGAATCCGCATTGAATCCGCATTGAGTAAACAGAGAGGAAGCTAAATGAGCAGTACCACCCATAAAACTGAGCCCCACTTTGAGCTGCTGCCGGGGATGATCGATTCCCACTTTCACAGCGCCATGATGGAAAAGAAGGGAATGGATGTCCGGCCCCTCATTTCTCAGGCCCTGCAAGCCGGCCTGGCCGGAGGAATCGATATTGGGATAGAGGCCGGCGATACGGCTCGCCGCCAATGGATACAACAGGAGTTTCCACAGATCAAACTGGCAGCCGGCCTGTACCCTGCAGAGGCCGAACATGAGGAGATTACCGGACGGATTGCCCTGCTATGCGAGGATATAGAGCGCTTTTCCCCGGCAGCAGTGGGCGAGATGGGGGTTGACCGCTATTGGAACTATGCCACGGTAGAGCGGCAGCAGGAGCTTATGCGGCGGCAGATAGAAGTTGCCAACCGCTACCGGCTGCCGATTATCATCCACAACCGGGAGGCCGATGCGGAGGTGCTGGAGGTTCTGAAGGATACCCCTCCCCGGGCAGGCGGGGTACTGCACTGCTTCTCGTCCCATGCCGGGGCGGCCCGCAGTTTTGTGGATGCGGGGCTGTATATCTCCTTTGCCGGCAACCTGACCTATAAAAAGAGCAGTGCCCTGCGGGAGGCGGCCGCAGCAGTTCCTCTGGACCGACTGCTGGCCGAAACCGACAGCCCCTTTCTCAGCCCCCAGAAACTGCGTGGAAAGCTGAACCACCCCGGTCAGGTGGGTTTTGTGTACCGCACCCTGGCCGAACTCCACGGGCAGGAGCTTGAGAGGCTTATTCAGCTTATCTCCGAGAATTTCGGGCGCCTGTTCGGAGGCTGAGCCCTTAAATGCTCGTTATTTATTCAGGATAATTACTTCTACCCGGCGGTTCTGTGCCCGCCCCTCTTCGGTATCGTTGGGGGCAAGCGGTTCGTCCCCGCCGATGCCCTGATACACAAAGCGCGAAGGAGCCAGCCCGCGGTCTACCATCTGGTCTATAATAGTTTGGGCCCGTTCGACCGAGAGCTTGTATTGGCTCTCTTTGCTGCCCACATCGGCGGTATGTCCCTTCACCATAATGCTAGCCTCGGGCACCTTGTTCAGCAGGGAGGCTAATGTATCGAGGCGGTTTTTCTCTCGGGGGAGAATTTTGGCCTGGTCCGGATAAAAGTGTATCCGCGGCAGGTTCAGGGTGATGCCTTCGGTACTGCGCTCGATTTGAATCTGCTGATCCTCTTCTTTTTTACCTTTACCAGTAACCCCTACCGGTTTTTCTTCCTCCTCCTGCAGGGCGGCGATCATAGTTCGTTCAAGCGATTCGATTTCACCAAGGGAAACACCCCGCCCCCAGGTGAGGCGGAAGCCTTCCTCGCGTTTGGCCGGCGTGCCGTATTTCAAGTAATGTCGGGTAAGCCGCTCGCTGATAAAATAGCCGCCCCCCTCGTTGTCTTCATCAATAAAGAGGGCTATTTCGCCGGTGGATAGGCCCCGGATTTCAGTTGAGTCGGTAGTATAGGGGCTGTGATCGTAGTAGGTATAGGAGAAGTCGATTACCTGAGCCGGGCGCTCCATGTACTGCATCTCGCCCCGGTAACTGAAGCTGGAGTGGAACGGGGCTGGAATGAGAGTTCCGTCCTCCAGGTACACCGCATCGCGGCCGTCGGCTTTCCAGGTGTCGCCGGGGGCTATATCGCCTTCCGGGATTACCGGGAAACCGGTGCGTATCGGCAGTTCGGAGCCTTCGACCGGTGCAAAGCCCTTAGCGGATACGCGGCAGCTGATGGAAATTTCGCGGTCCACCGGCTGCAGGACTCGAAGGGTATCGCGGGTGAGGGTTTTGATGAGGTAGACACTGCCCCGGTAGAGTGCACCGGCTGAATCGGAGGTGCCGGAGGAAGCGGCGGCGGCGCTTCCGGCGGTACGCTGCAGATATACCCGTCGTCCACGGTACTGCAGGCCCTGATAGCTGTTTCCCTGGTAGACCCGCACGTTTTCGCGCTCGGTATGGGCGTAATGGGCTGCAGGTTGAAAGGCGTCTATATAAAGCTCCTCGGCCTGTATAAGCGGAGAGGTGCTTAATAAGAGAAACAGAGCTGTCAAGCCACAAAAAAAGGGACCCCCAAAGAGGCCCCTGATCTTGCTGAAGGTATACACCGGTAAACTACCAGTTGTCGCTCATGTCATCGACATCGCGACTCTCTTCGGCAAAGAGATCGGTGGTAGCCCGCAGGCCGTCGAAATAGATGTAATAAGTACCGAAGGTCTCCTCCAGATCCATATCTATACGAAAACCTTCAACCTGTATTCCCATCTTGTTGCTGTAGTGGTAATCCCGCTGTTTTATGTTGGTTGGGATAGTTGCAACCATTTTTTTCCAGCCGGTAAAGTTGAGCTTGCCCATGGTAACCTCGCCACTATTTCCGAACTGATCGCGGATAAGGACCTTCAGGGTATGCGGCGAATTTCGACCTACAACCCATAAGGACAAGGTTTTGCTTATACCTTCGACCGGCAGTGGTCGTGAAGGGAGAATTGACACGTGGTGCAACCCCCGTTTGAAAAACTCGACCTTTGCACCCAGCACCTTATCATCGTCAAGATCAATACCAGCTTCCTGCTCCCCTTCTAAAGGCTCTTTGTCTAAAGGAGCACCTTGGAGGCTGCGGATGGTGACGATTCCTTGATCATGGGGCATGGAGGCACCCCAAAAACCGGCGTCTTCAAACTTCGATATCGAAACAGTTCGCAGCATCTGCTGCGCCGAGTCTACTCCCAGCTGCTCAGGTTGTGGCTCGCCCACATCTTCGACCTGAGCGAAAAGAGATAGCGAACTTACGAATAGTAAAACGAAAAGTAGAATTATGCTCTTACGTGCTTTCATCTGTTTACTCCCCTTCCGATTCCCAGATCTCTTGGACTCGTTCCGGCTGGGCAAGCTTGTCACCGTCGAACCGAGAAATGAAAACATCGGTCAATACTTTTATTTGATCGATATACACATAACAGTTATGCACCCGTTCAGTCGGTTTTGTCCATAACACGATTTTATCCAGCTGCAGACCTGCTAAATATGGCGCATAGCTTTGTGACACCGGGATGTAAGAGGGAATATCTCTTCCCAGATTTTTCCACCCGACGTAGTTTAGGCTCCCCATATTTAGAGTGTGGACTACCCCGCGATAATCACGCAGGTGTATTTCCATATAATAATCGAAATCGGAGCCCCAGACCCAGAAATCAATTTGTTGTACCCGCCCCGGTATGGGAATAGGATTGTGGACGGTTTCGCCTTCCTCATTCTCAGTCACCGGAATAAACTCGATGTTGTTATATCCCTGCCGGTCAAATTTGAAATGCGTCCCTAAAACTTCCCTCGCGTCATTTTCAGGATTTGCGCCAAACAACGCATCCGGCCAAGTTTGGGCATACGCCTTCTTGGGAAAGCCCTCTGTGATGAACTTGCTGCCGCGCACGAGCCAGTCTGTAGTTCGTGTATCAGGGTCAAATGACTCTAATATTCTCGATTCAAGGTTCATCGTCTTCTCATCGGCAACTAGCAGCGTTGGCGTAAGAAGCAGGAGAAGCATTAGAAGACACACTAAATGCAGGCTGCCTTGTCTCATTTATAAACTCCTTTTTACTTCAGGCGTTACAAAAATAGTTGATTTTTGAAGCGCCAAGGCCTTTAGTATTTTTAATTATTTATCTAAAAAATAATTAAAAGTTCGACCCTATATTGAAGTTCTTTCAAAATGTCCATTTTGAAAGAACCTCACTTACAATAATACACAACCGTAAGCACTTCGAATTATATTTCGTAGCCAAATGTTTGTCAAATCTTTTTCTAAAAAGACGTAACAAAGCACACTAAAATTATTTTCTTACCTGAAAGCGAAGCGCAAAACGCCTGATCGAAACCTGTATCGGGTGAATTCGTCGCATGTTTCAGCAACTCGTTGAAAGTGGTTTTTATGTCGATACTTATCTGAGGCCTTTACTCCCGTGGGCCATCCGCTCAATGCTCCGTTTCCGAAGACCACCGCCCGGGCGCCGCGGTTTTCTATGCGTGTAAGCAACTCCTTAAGTGCTTCGGGCTCTCCATCCAGGATCACAAGCAAAGCTTCTGAAGTTATTTCGAGACTATTTCCTTCGCCCACCGAGCCGGTACTGTTCTGTCCGGTGCTGTTCAGCTCGTCTCTCCGCTGTTCGCTTATGTCTACCAATATGACTTCTTGGCTCGTCAGCTGAGCGGCGAGCTCCGTGTGTACTTCCACAGCAAAGTCCTCCGAGAAGTGCCCATCCCGGCTCCAGACAAGCTGAATGGGCCGGCCATTGCTTTCTGTGGTGGATTCCGAGGAGGATTTTGAGGAGGAGATGAGAGGCGCCAGCCCCTCGCCCATAGCCCGAGCTAATCGCTGCGGGTCTAAGTACAGCACTGTTAACCGAGAAGTCGCATCGGGAGATAGTTCGGATTGTGATTCGGATTGTGTTTCAGATTTTGATTCGGAAGGCAAAGTTGAGGTTAGAGCATTTTGACTGCCTATCTCCGACCCAGCCGCCGTTTCCCACACCACAAGATTGCTCCCCGAACATGCCTGCAGCAGCGTGGCGGGCTCGATGAGCGAAGAGAGATACGGAGATAAAAGAAACCATGCCCCCCTCCGGGAGCGGCATATCGCCTCGAGTTCAGCCTGTCCGGCCTGTTCAAAGGGTATGCTTACAATTCTGGGTAGATAAAAGTGATTCAACAGGTTGATCTTCAGCTGCTCTGCGGTGTGCTCTGGTTCCAGATACGCCGACTTCCATACAGGGTCGGTCAGAATGACAACTTGTCGCTGCAGTGCCAAATACCAGGCTGTCCCGCTGAGAAGCAGGACTACTAGTATAATGACAAAAATAGTGCGTATTCGCCCTGCCGGCCGGTATGGATTCAGTCTTGACTCTGTTCTCTGCTGCCGATGTTCATGCTGTCTTTCATCTTGTCCTTTTGAATTCATACACTGCCCGTCTTGACCCCCCTCCAGGAGATCGTTAGAGTGTAGCATATAAAATGAAAGGAGAGGAGTATGTATTCATACAAAAGTCTCGGTCTTGTAAATACAAAGGACATGTTTCAAAAGGCAGTGAAAGGCGGCTACGCTATTCCTGCCTACAATTTTAACAACATGGAACAGCTGCAGGCGATTATTCAAGCCTGCGTGGAAACCAAATCACCGGTTATCTTGCAGGTATCGGCGGGCGCCCGTAAATATGCAAACCAGACCATGCTGCGTTTTATGGCCCAAGGCGCGGTTGAATATGCAAAAGAGTTGGGATACGAAATTCCCATCACCCTGCATCTTGACCACGGTGATTCCTTTGATATCTGTAAAGATTGTATCGACAGCGGTTTTTCTTCCGTCATGATTGACGGTTCGCACCACTCTTATGAGGAAAATGTGAAGCTTACTAAACAGGTTGTTGACTACGCCCATTCCCAGAATGATTATGTGACAGTCGAAGGTGAGCTGGGAGTATTGGCCGGTATTGAGGATGATGTGGTGGCTGAAGAATCGCACTACACCCAACCCGAAGAGGTTGAAGATTTTGTCAAAAAAACCGGTGTAGACAGCTTAGCTATTTCCATCGGAACCAGCCACGGGGCAAACAAGTTCACCCCCGATCAGTGCACCCGAAATGAAGAGGGTATTCTGATACCTCCCCCACTTCGCTTTGATATTCTGCAGGATATCGAGAAGATCCTTCCGGGATTCCCGATTGTTCTGCACGGTTCTTCCTCAGTTCCCGCTGAGTACGTGAATGTTATCAACAAATACGGCGGACAGATGAAGGATGCGGTAGGTATTCCTGAGGAACAGCTGCGAAAGGCAAGCAAATCGGCGGTCTGTAAGATCAATATTGACTCCGATGGTCGTCTGGCAATGACCGCAGCAATCCGCGAAGTAATGGCCAAAAAGCCTGAGGAATTCGACCCTCGAAAGTATCTCGGCCCCGGCCGTGATTCACTTAAAAAGTTGTATGCCCATAAAAACGAGAATGTGTTAGGTTCTGCCGGTCGCGCTTAAGCTGCTTACATCAGCGACTGCGTACATCAGCGATGAGGCGGCAGTAGAGTTTTAGTACCAGCTCGCGCAGCAGCCGCAGCAACCGGAGACCCAGTTGCTGCGGTGTTGGGTACTTTTATTGGATTCTAGGGAAATTCTAGGGAATGAGGCGTCGTTTAGTGAGGAACATTGCAAGGACCACACTGAGGACGATTAACAGAACTGCACAGGCCAACGCATAATACTCAAAACCTGTAATTTGTAACAAAGGAATGAGAGAGTACAGAATAGGCGGTACTGCTATTAGTGCCAGTAGCAGATAACGCTTCCAACCACCGGTTACAAAAAAGAAATACACAAGTGCCGATGCTATCCAGAATGCTAATAACAGCAACACGGGATAAGCAAACAGGTTGTAAGAATTTAACGTGGAGACATTTATAACCGCATGAAACACCCCAATAAAAGAGATATAGCCGGTGAAGAAAGCGGCTATGCTGATAAACAGTGGTTTTCCGTAACTTACACTTATTTTACGCCTTTCCCAGACAAAAAAGAGGGCTAAAGCGGCTATAAAAAACAGCAAAAAATCGGTTATAAAGAACCGAGTATACAGGGCACCCTGCCTGTACAGCACGGGATATATGTCTATAATGAGTAATATAGGCAGCACAGAAACAGCAAATGCTGCTATTCCACGTAAATAGGGACGCCAAAACTCAGGACCCTCATAGTAGCCGGGATACATGTGTCTAAAATAGAGTAATGCTCCGGCGGGTATTGAAAAGATTAAGAATATTACCATAGCAGCCCGAGAGTATCACTAACGCCGCTTTAGTGCAACTAGAACAGGCAATTGAAACATGAACTATAGCAGTTGTTCAAGTTCGAATCGATCCTCAAGCAGGGCTATATGCCGTTTCTCCTCCTCATAGAGGCTGTGCAACAACTCCTTAAGCCGGAGCGATTTACATACAGCCTCGCTCTCATAGTAGAGCTGTCCCGTATATTTTCCCATCTCCAGCATATGTTCAAGATATTTCAGCCGAGGCAGCTGGGTGAGTTCTTCTAATGCTATGCTGATGTCGGATATGCGGCTCATTAAGTCCGCAATAGTCTGAGTGTGCGCCGAACAGCCTGAGAGCTCAGCAGCATGTTCATCAATAGTTTCCTGCTGCGATCGCTCCTGACTGTGCATTGAATTAAGAAACTTTCGCAATCCCTCGTCTTGTGCTGCAAGGGAGCAATGTTTATAGGCGTCCTGCAGGTAACTGTTGTGCTGTTTTAATAAAGAGTATAGATCCCGGCTCATAGTTTCACCTCTGCTTTATAGTACTGTAGCTATTCTATCATAATATGGGTATTTCCATCACCCCGGGAATTCTATCTCAGCGATTCTCAATTTGGAAGTCAAAAGACTTCCAAATTGAGAATTCGCATCAATTTGTTTGCAAAATTTTATATATCTCAACTTTTGGAGGCATTCTCATTTTGGATAGTGTATTACACTATCCAAAATGAGAATAGCTGATTCTATCTTATTTCGGCATAAAGTATGCTTTTAGCTGTATTTTTATTGGCTGCAACAGCTTGACCATTTGACCTTTTCTAAGCTGAATGCTATATTAACAACCACTTTGACGTTCTCGATAAGGAGGAAGATTGGCTGCAAAAGATTTAAGGATCAATAAGCAGATCCGGGTAAGAGAAGTTCGCGTAATCGATCATGAGGATAAGCAACTGGGGGTAATGCCCACTCCGCAAGCCATCGAACTTGCACAAGAGGTAGGTGCCGATTTAGTTGAAGTAGCGCCACAGGCTAATCCTCCGGTATGCAAAATACTAGATTACGGAAAATATAAGTTCGAGCTTGAGAAGAAGCGTAAAGAAGGTAAGAAAAAACAGAAACAGCTTAAGCTAAAAGAAATTAGAATGCAGCCAAAGATCGAGAAACATGATCTTGAGTTCAAAACTAAGCATGTAAGTGATTTTTTGGAAGAAGGAAACAAGGTAAAGGTAACCGTACGGTTTCGTGGCCGTGAAATGGCGCATACCGAGCTTGGACGAGATGTACTTATGCAGATACTCGCCAACCTTGACGAACTTGATACAAAATACAATGTCGACAGAAAGCCTCAAATGGAAGGTCGGTTCATGTCGATGATTCTTAGCCATAAAAGCAAGAAATAAAGACTAATACACTAGTAGAAGCGAGGAAAGATAGTATGCCTAAAATGAAAACCAGAAAATCAGCAGCAAAGCGTCTGCGCGTAAGCTCAAACGGCAAAGTAAAATACAAGAAAATGGGGCTGCGACACATTCTGACAAAAAAGAGCACGAAACGGAAAAGAAACCTGCGGCAGGCAGGGATTCTGCATCCAACCGAAGAGAAAAAAGTACGAAAACTGCTGCCTTACAAGTTCTAAGGAATCTATCCGGCAGCTACACACTGATAATTGATACAAGGAGATAGATATGCCACGCGCAACTGATGGAACACGTCGAAAAGATAGACGCAAAAAAATACTCGATAAAGCAAAAGGCTATTGGGGCCGGCGCAGTACGAATTTTAGAACTGCTAAAGATGCAATCGCGAAAGCAGGGCAATATGCATACCGCGACCGTAAGCGCCGCAAACGCGATTTTCGCCGTTTGTGGATAACCAGAATTTCAGCTGCCTGCCGAGCCGAGGGTCTGAGTTACTCCCGCTTTATGAACGGGCTCGCAAAAGCTGAGATCGATATTAACCGAAAAGCTCTCTCCAATATGGCTATTGAGGATAAACCGGCTTTTTCCGAGCTGGTCGCCAAAGCCAAAACAGCGTTGGGAGATTAATGTATGGTAACTATTGAGCAGATACGTCTTCTTGATAAAAAGGTTCATAGCGCTGTAGAGCGTATCGGCCTTCTTAAACAGGAGAATCAGTCGCTCAAGTCAAAGCTTGGAGATTACGAGAACCGAATATCCGAATTGGAGCGGCTCATTGATACCTTCAAGCAGGATCAGGGAGAAATTGAGCAGGGAATTACGAATGCATTGGACGAACTGAACCGGCTTGAAGATGATTTGGACGAACAAACACCAGATGAACAATCACCAGACGAACAACCGTCCACAAAAAGAGGTTCATCCGATAATTCCGCTGCAAATGAAACAAGTTCCGCCCCCGGCGAGGACAGTGGTGATGCACAATCCCCTGTCCCCTCCCCGTCTATAGTACAAACTGAAGAAGAAGAAACACCTGATGCGGATTCAGAAGATTCTTCTAATGATGACGACTCCCGTACGGGGGAGCTGGACATTTTTTAGTAAGATGGAAGGTGATCCCGTTCGCATACATTTGCTCGGAACCAGTTTTACTATCAAAACCAATGAAAACCCGGAGTATGTACAACAACTGGTGCATAAGGTTGAAAAACAGTTCGAGCAAATTCGCAGAAGTATGGGGGTTACTGATCCTTTACGGACTGCCATCATTTCAAGTATACTAACAGTAGATGAACTGCAGAGATTGCAGCAACAATCGGTTGAGGCTGAATCGGTCACTATGGACTTGATTGAACTCATCGATCGTACTATAGAGTGATCTATAGTTAAAATACAGAAAAATGTTGCCTGCAGTGTACGGGAGGGGACATAGATCTCTTGGGTCAACCTTAAAAAACGGGATTCCTGATTTCAGGGTTGAATTGCTTGGCCGTACGCGGTCGAACAGGATGCTCTGATGCGGAAACCCACTTGAACCATAGAGTTCAAGAGATACGCCCCAAGCGGCACTGCGGGTTTTTTTGTTCCTGGGTGTAGGTGAAAGGTTCATACAATGCCGATAATGACTAGTCAACAAATCAACAACTACTTTGACCATTTTAAAGATTCCGAAATAACCTTCACCAAAGAGGTCATCAGAGCCACCGGCTTACAACCGAAACTTGTATTTTTAAAGAGTGCCGGCTACCACATTCCGTGCATCGTTTACAGTGTCTCAATGACTTCCGCCAAGGTAATTGCGAATATTTCTTCAGACATCCATGAGCAAATTCGAAGTGCGAACAACTTAGTGTCCCTGCGGTTTGCATTTCATGAAAATGATAAAATTGACCCACTTATGTTCTTTGTATCCGCCAGGGTGACCGGCTACAATCCCTATAATTCGGAGAAGCCTAATTTAAATTTTATCGCTATAGAGTTCACTCAGCGTCCTCCGGACGACCTCATAGCGGTACTTGGACAAATTTTTGAAGCAAAGGCTATTTCACAAAAGCGGAAGGAAGAACGAATTATTATAAATGCCGACAGTGTGAAAAAACTCGGTATTAAAACTAAATCCGCCAATGTGTATATTCAGGGAGTACCGCGGACCTGTATTATCCGGGACCTTTCCTTTTCCGGAGCCAAGGTTATTTTGGCCGGCGTAGCGAAGTTTCTGCTTAATAAAGAGGCGAGCGTACATATAGACACAATTGAGAAAGGGCAGATAGAGATACACGGAAAAATTGTGAGAAACGAAGAGGTTGAGGGACGTAAAGACTTAGTTGCGATTGCAATTTTCTTTGAACAAGAGACCACGCCCATTGAATACAAAATGACCCTCAATGAATATTTCAAACAAAAAAAGCACAAACCTTCAGAACTAAACTCCGCATAATCAAACTCTCAATAAGGAATGAAAGAATGAGTTCTCAAGAAAAACCACATATACCCTTTCCACCATCCGATACAACTGCGCTTGAAAATATTAATTATATATCTCTTCCGGATGATATCGAACGACAGATAGGAGACTTTGAAATAGATCCCTCGATCCCCTGCCGGTAGAAGTACCGCGGGGGACTGAACAGCTGCTTGAGTCACTTTCATGGGAAATGATAGTAGCCGCGATGCTTAAGTTATTCGCCTATCAACCCGAACATCCGCACCTCGACTATTTCCGCCGTTTTATTCAGGAAATACAACCTGATATTGTACACGTGATGACCCAAACCGGTGTAATTAAAGCAAAGAACAAAGAGTTTGAACTCGCAGAGGAATTTCC
The DNA here is from genome assembly GCA_034520965.1 of Spirochaetia bacterium. Lineage (GTDB taxonomy): Bacteria > Spirochaetota > Spirochaetia > DSM-16054 > Sediminispirochaetaceae > DSBN01. Next base: position 503,503 of record JAXHMY010000002.1, read on the forward strand.
GCTCTTTGGTCAATTTCGCCCCTGAGCAGGAGAGTAACTTTGTAAACCTGGCTTTGGTGTTTGAGGAAAAAGCAAAACAGCACCGCGAACGAGGAGAAGCCGAGGCGGAAGAGGAAAGTTTAGAACTGGCATTTGAGGCATATAAGCAAGGCGCGCTGTTTCATCCGGAGGCACCGGACCTGCACTTCAGTGCGGGACACTTCTTTCTGCAGCAGGGCAACATCCCGAAAATGAAAGAGCACTTTTCAACCTTTTTAGCCCATTCAGGAGGGGAAGAGGAGAAAGAGCAGCAGGTTCGCAAGGTTTTACATGAAATTGATAACAAACGGCAAGATGATTTGGTGTTTAACGAAGCCTTCGATTTCATTAAAATGGGCCAAGAAGAACGGGGGATTGAGCGTATACGCTACTTTCTCGACCGCAACCCGGAAGTGTGGAACGGGTGGTTTTTGCTGGGTTGGGCACTGCGTAAGAGCGGCCGCTACAGCGAGGCCAAAGAGTCTTTTTTTAAGACTATCGAACTCAATGAAAACCATCCGGATACCTTGAATGAACTGGCTATCTGTAATCTGGAGCTTGAGGAATATAAGGATGCCAAGCAGCACCTTGAAACGGCCCTGCGTCTCGAACCTGATAACACAAAGATCATCTCTAACCTGGGGATTTTAGCTCTAAAGCAGGGAGAACCGCAACTTGCCAGGCGTTTCTTTCTTACTGTTTTAGAGTTGGATCCGGAGGATCCCTTGGCCCGGCAATATATCGATAAGATCGATAAAGAATCATAAACTGAGAATAGCTGAACTTGACAAAACCCCCCCATACACATAGGGTACTATTGATATGATCTTTACTGGAAAGAAAAAAATATACGCCGAAATACTTTTAGCGATGACTATATTGCTAACTCTTGCCATTGGATTCGGAGGAGGCTATGCGCTCGCCGAACTACATAATTCATCTATTAGAAAAGATTTAAGAGAGTACAAACCTGCTCTGCCTACGCAGATTTATGACCGGAACGGTGAGTTAATTACCGAAATTTTTTCAGATGTAAAACGGGATATTGTTCCTGTGCAGGAGTTGCCGAAGCATCTGTTGTACGCTCTTATCAGCCGTGAAGATGCCGACTTTTTCCAGCATAACGGCTTTAGCTTCCGCGGGACCGCCCGGGCAGCTTGGAATGTCGCAATCGGCAGCTATTTCTCCGGTGGAAGTACCCTCACCCAGCAAGTGGCCGGTAAACACTACGCCGATCGATCTAAGCTCACTATCACCCGTAAACTTCGCGAGCTCTGGTATGCCTTTAAGATTGAACGGGAACTCTCGAAATATGAAATTCTTGAAATGTACACGAACGAAATGTACTTCGGTCACAATACCTACGGTGTTGAATCAGCTTCGCAGTTTTACTTCAATCACTCCGCCCGTGAAATCTCAATTGCCGAAGCCGCTATTCTGGTGGTTCAGCTGGCAAGCCCGGCCCTGTATTCTCCTATTAATCATCCCGAAAGGGCTCAATCCAGGCAGCGGAACGTACTGAACCAGATGGTGGAACTCGGCTACACCTCACAGCAAGCAGCAGACCACTCCTTTGAAAACTATTGGACCAACTATAATTACGGCCGTTCAAATATTGCCAGCGCCTATTTTGATAATCAAAGTAAGGCCCCATACTTTAGCGAGTATGTACGTCTGCAACTGAACGACATGCTTTATGGGGCGGTAGATATCAATAAGGACGGGTATATAGTCCACACAACCCTCGATTTGGATTACCAGAGAACTGCAGACTCTATTATGGAAAAATCCTACCGACGAATTAATGAACAGTACCACTCAAACAAGCGGGAACGGTTAGAAGTAGTTGATGAGACATATCTGCCTATCGTTGAGCTGCTTGGTCTGACCCACAATATTGAAGATATTTATGTTACCGGGGCGAAGGAGAAGCGGGCCGCCTTAAACCAATATTACGAAACTATAGCCCCCAGCCTTGAGGCTCTTTCCGCTATGCTGGGCTCATCCAGTTTGTATCAAGTATCCCAATATTCTAAGGGAACCAGTGATAACCGTAAAAGCTCAACCACCGTCGAAGGAGCTTTGATTACCATCGACAACCACAGCGGGCATATCATGGCAATGGTCGGCGGAAGTGATTTTGAGACTAAACAGTACAATCGTGCAACCAATGCAAAAATCCAGCCGGGCTCAAGCTTTAAGCCACTGTATTACTCAGCGGCAATTTCATCCGGTGAATATACCCCGGCTACTCGGCTTTACGACGGTCCGATTGCCTTTTTTGACAATAACGGAAAGCGCTATACTCCAATGAACTACCTGGGAAACTGGGAGGGCTCAGTGCTCCTGCGCTACGCCTTAGCAACATCTATGAACGTGCCTTCGCTACAGGTCTTAGAAGGTATCGGCTTTGAAGCTGCTATAGATCGCGCCTCGAGCTTATTGGGTATGGAAGATAAGAAGGAAGACCGTACCCTTTTCCCCCGGGGTTTTCCCTTGGGGCTTGGAGTTACAGCAGTAGCTCCAGTTGATATGGTAAAAGCATTTGCAACTTTTCCGAACCAGGGTAAAGCTGTGGAACCAATGGCCATTACTAATGTCTTAAATCGTGAGGGTGAGAGTATAGTCAGTCCGGAGCAGGAACGTATTCGCCGGCAAAAACACAGTAGCGAACAGAAACAGATTCTGTCACCCCAGGCAGCCTATGTAATGGTGGATATGCTCAAAAGTACTGTGGATTTCGGCACCCTTCGGTATCGTAGAATCAATGTGGGAGGGTTTGACGGAATGCCCATGGCCGGAAAAACTGGGACCACCCAAAACTGGGGAGATGCCTGGACCGTGGGTTTCTCGCCCTACTACTCAACGGCAGTCTGGTTTGGTTTTGACACCCCCGGGAACTCTCTGGGTCGTGATTTAACCGGTGCTACCGCCGCAGGTCCGGTATGGGCCGAATATATGAAATCTATTCACCAGAGGGTCCCTCCTAAAGAGTTTGCAAGACCGGACAACGGTTTGCTTGAAGTAAAAGTCTGTACAGAATCTGGACTCATACCAACCCAACACTGCCCTGAAAGCAAGGAAGAGCTTTTTATCGCTGGTACAGAACCAAAACAGTTTTGCGACATCCACAAATTTAAAGAAGAACGGGACGAGGACCTGCTGCGTAAGCTCCAAAGTTCTATGATGCTAGAAGATTTCAATGTAAACTTTGATGCTGCTCCTGAAATGGATGAAGATATACTGAAGGACCTTGAAGATCAGATTACAAGTGAAAGGGATAGTATGTTTTCCTCAGACGACGAGCAGGACAGCTCAAGCGACATCAACCCGTTGTTAGATTGATACTGTCCCGAAGCTTATTGTTTTTGTAGGCGCTCTTTGCAGTGGACATAATTAACATAAATCCCTCTTTCAACTATATGCATATTTTGGAAGGTACTCTCTTCCCTTTTTGAGGGGAGTACTATACAAGCGAAACCATAAGCCCTTCTCCCCGGGAGTAAGGTCCAGAAATGTGACAAAGGGTCTCCACACGAAGCGGCTCTCGAGCATCGGCGCGACGAGCCTACCGTTCACACCGGCCAGATTCCAGTGCCACAACCTGGCCTTGGGCCAGTTCTCCCGGTAGGGCTTTATGCAATTATGGTGGAGCCGATACACACACACCCGCTCCAGAAGAGCGCTTACATTTCTCGCGGTATTCACTGTATAGCGCACATAATTGACAATATCCTTACGAAATTGCCTGTCCATATAGTTAACTGCAAACAAATTATTTCCCCGTCCCGGCTGTTTAGTCCCCTTTGCAGCATCGTGGATAATACTCCCCTGCCGCAGCAACTGAGCAAAGGCCTTGTGTCGGCGAAAAGCCCGCGGGTAGGCCTGGTGATCGTCGGTATAGACATTAAGAACGGTTTTATGCCGGCCAGCAAACAGATGCAGAATCTCCTCGGCAAGCCTGGCCATTGACTTTTCTATTCCCTTCGGGTCGGGGCGGCACACACGATCGAGAAATCGCCGAAACAGTTTTTGGGAGGGGCTCATACGCCCCTTTCGGCGCAGGGTGGTAAAGTCCATGGCGTAGAAGTACTGGGTCTGCTTGCCGATGAGAATATTCAGGTGGTGGGGAAAATACCTGCTGTGCAGGTAGCCCTCAAAGCCGTCGGCCACCAGGTCCTCCTTAAGGTGCATATGCTGCCGGCTCAACGCATGAAAGCCCAGAGCCCAGTGGGCCATACGAAAGAGCCGGTTTTCGGCCGAGCCGCGGGAGATTTCCAGATTCCGGGATAAATCTCGAATTCCGGCGGTGGACCTAAGCTGACGAAAGATCTGCTCGTAGGAAATAACTCTTTTCGCGTAATAGTTTAAGCTGAAGGTCTGATCGCTGAAGGTGCGCTTACAGGCCAAACATTGATAGCGCTGGACCGGCCCGAAAGCATCAGCCCAGTGGTGTCCATAGCGCCTATACCAATGATAGTGCTTACCTTCAAAGTGCTGTGAGCACTCCTTATAAGGACAAAATGGCGGTGTGTTCATTCTCTTTCTCCTCCTCTTTGGTGGTTCTACCTATACAGAGGGGCAAAAAAGAGGCTCTGCTTCAACTCAAGTGTGAAAAATTTTTCAATAAGCTTCGGGACAGTATATTTGTGACCCAAATTATGATAAGCTTATATTAGATCATACACACAAGGAGCCGGTAGTATGCAAATTCCAGTCGAAGAAATTGTAATTAAGCGCCGCATACGTCAAGACCTTGGCGACATTTCGAAACTTATGGAAAGCCTGAAGGCATATGGTCTTATGAATCCAATATTGATCAACAGCTCGCGGGAGCTTATTGCCGGGCGTCGCCGGCTTGAGGCAACCAAACGCCTAGGTTGGAAAAATATTGAAGCTCATATAGTTGATTCTGGATCTGAAGTGAATGAGCTTGAGATGGAGATAGATGAGAACCTGCATAGAAGGAATCTGAGTGCAGTCGAACTTGCTGAAGGAATGTCCCGTTTAGAAAAACTAAAAAACCCAGGATTCTTCCGAAAAATCTTAAATGCGATATCACGTTTCTTTACACGCATTTTTGGTCACCGAAAATAACAGCGATAAGAGATTAGGGTGTAGAGTTTAGCGGTTAGCCCAGAGAATTCTCTGGGCTATTCTGCTATTCTGCTATTCTGCTATTCTGATCTTAGATCACTGATTCGGTATCTTTGCACCGAATCTACTTCGTTCTGTGCTATTAGCTGTTCACCAAATTGCTGGAGCCAGGTGTAGGCTAAGACGGGTTGATCGGACTGTTGCTGAAGCTGCAGTTGGGTGTTGAATTTTCCGATGTAATGGGATCCAGATTCGCGGATTATGCAATAAATGCTGTTATCTATGATAAGAAGCGGTGATTCCGGATAGATATCGGTTTCCGATTGCTGTTCCAGCTCTAGGTTCTCCTGGTTTAGGCCTACCAGACGTACAGCTCGGGGAGGGTTGTCTTCGCCGGCGATAGCCACGTACATTTCACCGAAATCAACGGGTTCACGGGTTCTGATCGTATTGAGGGTGGAAAGGGCAGCTATTTGTCCGTTGGGCTCGAGGAGTGCCAGACGTCCTAAGAGTTGATTGTCCTGTTGGCGGAACAGGGCAAATGGAAGTGTGGGCGGAGCAGCTTCTGCGGCTTCGGCTTCTGCGGGAGTCTGGGCTGTGACTTGGGTTTCTTCTTCCTGAGCGGCTTCTTGTTCATCTTCTGTTGCGGTGCGATCCTCACGTTGCTGTTCTTCCTCTATCAGCTCCTGCTGATCTTCGGCGATGCTTTCACGTTCTTCGGCTATGTCACGCTCGCGCTGAGCAAGCTCTTCCTCGCGCTGGTCAATTTCATCTTCCGGCTTCATCTTCGGCCCCTTCTGCTGCTGGTTCTTCTTCTGTTTCAAGGGTCGGCTCTTCTGCGGATTCAGCTGCTGAAGGCTCAGCTGCTTCGACTTCTGGTTCAGCTTCTGGTTTGGGTTCGGACTGGTCGGGTTCCTGCTCTTTTTCTTCTTCGAGTTGGCGGCGATCTTCTTCGAGTTCTTCTTCACGCATTTCAACAATTTCTTTGCGTTCTTCTACGCCCTTGTCCTCTTGGGTGCGGACGTCTTCGACTACTTCATCGGTGCTGAGGCTTTCTGCGGAGGGCATGTCCCGGCCTGCGAGTTGGGTGAGGGGAATTACCATTTGGGTGGATCCCGGCCATTCGCTGTAACGACGGGAGATGCCGACTTTTTGCGGGTCGAGGGCGTCAATTACTGGGCTGCTGTAGTTTTCTGTGAAAAACTCCATATTGCCTCGATAAGTTGCATTGTAGTAGGTAGTAAACAGGGCTAAGGCAGCGGCCCGTTCGGCACTTATATTATAGGAGGCTTCGAAATAGCCTGAGAGTATACGGCGAACGTTGTCAATGTGATCGACTTGTGCGCTTTCTTCGATAATAAACAGATCGGCGTTATAGCCTTCAGTCTCGGGGGGTGCAACTATATGAAGAATACGGTACTTTTGTGCGTATCCAGCCTGGTCCTCAGAGGCTTCGGTTTCAGTGGGCTGGATAGCAAGACTGGCGCCAATGTTTTTTATCTGGTCGATGGTTTCGATTTTTTCGTGGGGGCCTTCGTAATTGATAAACTCAATTTGTGCATCTGAGACACTTTCGAGTTCTTCCTCAACAATATCAACGGCACCAATGAAAACCGGCACTACGAGCAGTAGGGCTAATAAAAAATGAGTTCTTTTCATACTTATAGAGTATAACATGCTCTTTGGGTGAGTTCATTAACAAAACTGATGAATTTTGATAATGAATTTCGATGATGGTTTTTGAAGATGGTTTTTTATTGTGGCTGTGCGAGCTCCCGCAGGGTTTGTATGGCCAACCGGCGCAGCGAACGCGGTGCATCGGACCGATAAATATGCATGAGGCTGTTTATGGCATCCGTCCCGACTGTTCCGCTGTAGGTGCATACGGCTTTGATACTGCGAATTATTTCTAAGGTCAATAAGGGGTTTTTGGTAATGGGTATTTTTTTACTTTTGACTTTGTTTCTTAGTGTTTTAAGGACTTCGCCGGATAGATCGCTTTGCAGGCTGCCGATAGCCCTGATTATCTGCAGTTGTGCCTGGGCATCCCATTCATAATCCAGCATTTCCAGCAGAAACTGCTGACTGGCCAGGGTTCCATACTTTCCAAGCAACTCAACCGCCTGAGCACGGATTTCGGGAAAGTCGTTAATGTAAGCCCCGTTTCGGCGTACCGGGTTAAGTACCCCTACTCCGGCCGCTTTTGTGAGGAGGACGAGCAGGCCGGGATAATTTTTTGCAGCAGAGCTTTTTTCTAAGCGAGCGTTTAGTTCTTCCATTAACATCTGGTACTGCGATCTGCCGCCCTCTTCAAGCAGGACCTGCTCCGCCGTGGAAAGTGTGTTGGCTGGAAAGCTGTGAAGGGACGGCAGAGGGAGATGTTTCGGGTTGAGATGTTCCGGGAGAGGCTGCTTCGAAGGGCTCCCGGGACTGAGAAAACTATATACCACCCAGTCTTGGCCTCCGATTATGATTCGTCCTGAATCAAGGATCAGCGGAGGTACCGCCGGCTGCGGTATGGGGCGGTCGCTTAGGAGGCTCCCGGTTTCTGTTTCGTAGGCTCTGATTGAATGTTGGTTATATACCAGGAGCGTCTCGATGTTTTGTTGTTGTAAGGTATTAACCGGTTTACTGTGCACGGCGAGCTTAGCGGAGTCCATGGAGATACGTGTATTCCAGAGTTCGGCCCCTGAGCGGCTGTCGATAGCGGCAATTCGTTGGTCGCCGGTACGCACATACACCCTCGCCGCGCCCAAGCTTATATCTTCGGCGGTAGAAAAGAGGTCGGCCTTCCATAAAAACTCACCGGTCTGGCTGTACATTCTGATATTACCACCGGTTGCAAGGGCTACCCGACTATGAGAGGCGGAGATTACCGCCGGACTGCTGCCGGCGGTCTGAGAGAGTTTGTTGCCGAGGCCTTTGCCGACGGGCACACGCAGGCTGATTCCGGAGGCATCGATGCGCAGCAAGTCACCTTCCCTGGAGAAGATCCATATCGAGCCGGAGGGGTCGACCTCCGGCGGGGAGGAGGCCTGAAGCTCAGCCTGTTCTTGCCAAATAAGCTGACCGGTATGGGTGTACAGAGAGATACTCTGTTCGCTGAGAGTGTAGAGCAGCCCGCTGTGCCCGGGAAGGAGCCACTGGGTTGGGGGCGAAGAGTCGGCGCTTTTCAATTTCCATATGAGCCCGCCGGAGGGGTTAAGGGCGGCGAGGTTACCAGGTTCCAGGATGCTGTAAAGTGTTCCGTCGGGGCTGCGCTGCAGGAAGGGCTGGGGACGGCCCTTCAGACGGGGACTGCGCTGGAGCAGAACCCCGTCGGCGCGGAGTGAGTAAAGGCGGCGGTCTTCGGATATAAGGTGTACGACTTCGGACCCTGAGCTGAAGGCGGCAGTGAGGGCCAGTACCCGGCCTCCGGTTGCGTACTTCCACTCCAAGGCCATTTGTTGCGTGCCGGGGGGCAGTTCTTCGGAAGTGGCTGAAAACGGCTGAGCTGGGAGAGGCGCTGCAGCTGAATAGAGCCCCGAGAAATATAGTAAGAGCATTATCCCCCAAAAATATGATCCGGAAAAAGAGAGGCAGCTGCGGGATATTTTCTTGCTATTATTGACTTTTCCCATTTTCTTAAGTACCGTTATTGCGAATATGGACAGTATAGCCGCATACGCTCCCGGCCATGTGACCGGGATATTTTTTATTGACGACCTCGATACGGACCCTCTGAAACGCGGCTCCCTGGGGGCCGGATTCTCAATAGATTTTGGAGCGACTACCCGAATCTCTGCTGAGGACAGCATACCCGAAACCGGGCTATCGAAGGCCGTCCCACGCTTTCTTTTAAATGGAAAGCCGAGCGAGCTGGATGTGTCGGCTGCCGTTTATACCCATTTTATAGAATCACAGCCGAATTTACCATACACAGGGCTGACAATTTCGCACAAGATCGATTTGCCCCAGGGCAGCGGTTTTGGTACCAGCGGGGCTGGGGCCTTGAGTCTGGCGCTGGCTTTGAATAAGTGGTACGGCGAACCTTTTTCCAATGAAGAGGCTGCTCAGTTTGCCCATCGCGCCGAGGTTGAGTGTAAAACAGGGCTGGGTACAGTGATCGGTGAGTACTATGGGGGGGTTGAGATACGAACAAGGACCGGAGCCCCGGGAATTGGCAAGGTCACTCAGATTCCCTATCCGAAGGACCTGCGGGCGGTGTGTGCCGTGCGCGGCCCCTATTCTACCAGCAAGGCTCTCTCTTCACCAGCGGTCCGGGACGTGGTGAACCTCCATGGAAAGAATGCCCTCGACGGTCTCCAGCACGAACCGAGTGTGGGCAATTTTCTGCGATACTCCCGGCAATTTGCCGAGGGAACCGGTTTATTTACTCCCTGGATAACGGATATTATAGAAGTACTTGACGCACACCATAGTATCGGCAGTATGTTAATGTTTGGGGAGGGAGTGTTTACACTGGCTCCGGCCGACAAGGCAGTCGAAATAGAAGCGGAGTTACGAAGCTACTGCGAAAGAACCGACAGCAGGGATAATCATAAGCCTGTAGTTTTTTCAGCAGGAATTAATAGTTCTGGAGGAACTTTACTTTAATGGATATACATGTACCAAAAGATCATCCCCGTTACCAGTCTATAACCATCCGCGAAATGCTGGTAGAAATGGCCAATGCTTCCGTGGTTGCACCGGCCGGGCTGATTGCCCACGGCCGGGGAGAGGCGTTTGACTATCTGTTCGGAGAGGATACTCCACCGCCTGCCTATGAGGCCATTGAGGCATCCGCTGCGAGTCTACTGACCGCCGCCCATCCGGTGCTTTCGATTAATGGGAATGCCGCCGCCCTCTGCCCTCATCAGCTGGTGAAGCTTTCCGAAGTAAGCGGCGCTCCCCTCGAGATAAACCTGTTTTACCGTACCCTGGAGAGGGAACAGGCGATTGCCGAGGTGCTGTACGAATCCGGAGCTCAGGAGGTGCTTGGCGTCGGAGATGATGCATCCGAAACTATTTCCGAGGTCGGCAGCGAGCGCCGAAGGGTCGATCCGCGGGGTATCGGACGCGCCGATGTGGTATTTGTACCCCTGGAGGACGGGGACCGAACCGAGGGTTTACGGGGAATGGGTAAGACCGTGCTTACGGTCGATTTGAACCCCCTGTCACGTACCTCCCGCAAGGCCAATATCAGTATAGTTGATAATTTAATGCGAGCGGTTCCGCTTTTGACCGAAGCGGTAGAGAGGCTGAAGGGTCGGGACGAGAGGGAGCTAAAGAAGATAGTCAACAATTTTAACAACAAGCGAAATTTGAAGGCGTGCCTCGATTTTATTGCCGATCGTCTGTACTCTTTCAGCTTTGAAGGAGAGTAGAGATGGCTCCGAATAAAGTAAATGAAGTACCTCCGAATAAAGTAATTGACAGGCAAGAGTGGATAGATAAAAAAGCGGCGGGAGAGCGAATAACCATGTTAACCGCCTACGATGCGGCTTTTGCATCCCTTCTTTCTCAGGTAGACGGTCTGGATATGATTTTGGTTGGCGATAGCCTGGGGATGGTTATCCAGGGCCACGACACTACCAGAGCGGTTACTATGGAAGCGATGATCTATCATACCGAAATTGTTGCGCGGTCAAGCCGCGGGATTACGGTTATCGGCGATATGCCCTACCACAGCTTCGACACGGCGGATGAAGCCCTTATTAACGCCCGACGCTTGATGGAGGCTGGAGCCGCTGCGGTGAAGATCGAGGGCAACAAACCGGAGGTGGTCAGCCGTCTGGTTCAATCCGGAATCCCGGTGATGGGACATTTGGGTCTGCTGCCGCAAACTGCCGAAGATTTTAAGGTCCAGGGAAAAGATACCGAGGCCGCCGACACCATTTTTAAAGATTCCCGGGAATTAGAAGCACAAGGAGCTTTTGCAATAGTGCTCGAGTGTGTGCCCCGCAGTCTGGCCCAAAAAATTACCGGGGCCCTTAAAATTCCCAGTATCGGGATCGGTGCCGGCCCCGATTGTGACGGGCAGGTGCTGGTTCTGCACGATATGTTAGGTTTGTCCCAGGGCTACTCGCCGAAGTTTGTGAAACGCTTTGCCCAATTAGATTCCGCAGTGATTAAGGCGGTGCAAAGTTACAGCGACGAAGTAAAATCCGGCAGCTTTCCCACCGACCCTTATTCGTACCACTAGGGTGGTACCATTGGGTTTTGTTAGTTTTGTGGGCGTAGGAGAGCAGGAGGGCAGATAATTGACTGAAGAGATACAAGGATTTCAAGCTGAAGGCTCTGCGGCTCAGAGGCCTCAGAACAAGAGCCTGCCATCAAAGGGTCGTCCGGCGGATGAAGTATCCGCGTTGGTAGCACAGCGCCTCTCCGGCGACCTTACATTTACCTCCGGAAATATCCTCGGCTCAATGTGCAGTCAGCCCCACCCCTTTGGAGCCGACATTTTTCAGCAAGAGTTAGCAAAGAATATAGGCGACCCCGGGCTTCATCCGGCTTTGGCGGAGATGGAGGCGGAGACAATACACATACTGGGCAGCCTGTGTGCAAACCCCGAGGCTGTCGGCAGTATCGTCACCGGCGGGACCGAAGCAAACCTGTTGGCTATGTGGACCGCCAAAAACAGTGCCCCAAAAGAGCGTCGAGAGGTGGTGCTGCCGGAGACGGCTCACTTTTCCTTCGACAAAGCCGCCAGTTTGATGGACCTGACCCTAGTAAAAATTCCAGTAGACCCACACAACCGTGTTAAATTAGATGAGTATCGTCAGGCGGTGGGACCTCGGACTATGGCTCTGGTGGCAATTGCCGGAACCACCGGGCTCGGGGCGGTTGATCCGATTGCTGAGATTGCCAACGTCGCCGAAGAGCATAACTTGTACCTGCATGTGGATGCGGCCTTCGGCGGGTTTGTCCTGCCCTTTTTAGAGGCTGCAGGATATCAGGCAGATAGTGCGCCGGATCAGGGAGCCTTCGATTTTAGCCTTGCAGGTGTCAGTTCAATTACCCTCGATCCCCACAAGATGGGCAGAACTCCAATTCCGGCCGGCTGCATACTCTACCGCAACGAAAAGATTGCAGGCTCAAGCACTACCCGAGTCTCCTACCTGGCTGGAGGCAAAACCCGGCAAAGAACCATTGTAGGTACCCGCTCCGGCGCGGCGGTAGCGGCGGTATGGGCCAGTCTGCAGCATATCGGCTTTGACGGATACCGCGATACGGTGCGCTGGTGTATGGAGAACACCTATTTTCTGAAAAAAAGAATTGATGCAATGGCAGGCATAGAAACAGTAATGCCTCCGGTGATGAACGTACTGGGAATTCGCCCTAGCCAAGGTACCGCAGAGAAGTTATCCGAGGCCCTGCGCGCCCGCGGTTTTGCGCTATCCCTTTTTCCGGGCTTTTTGCGAGTTACCCTGATGCCGCACTTGAATCAAAGCCATCTGGAGAACTTTTTAATGGTGCTGGAAGCGACATTAAATGAGATGCAAAAGGAAGAGTCCGGCCCCGGAGAAACTGGCCCCGAGTCCAGTCGCGGGCACAACAGCCGCTTACACAGGAACCAAGGAGAAAATAATGCAGGGTGATCAATCTCATTCAAATCAGCCTTTTTTTACTTACCCTGAACAGGCGGTCGCCCCTCCTAATGGGGCGGCCTCCCCGTTGGGGAAGCATCCGTCAAAAGATATTCTCGGTTCTATCTCGAGTGCTCTAGGTGGAAAGAAAGTTGCCCTTGGAATTACCGGCAGTGTGGCGGCCGTGCGCAGCAGTGAGGTAGCCCGGATGCTGATGCGCTACGGAGTGGAAGTGTTTCCGGTGATGAGTCCAGAGGCGACCCGTATCATTCACCCGAACTTGATGGAGTGGGCAACCGGGAACCCTGTGATAACCAGCCTCAGTGGTTCTATAGAGCATGTAGCCTTAGCGGGGAATGTTGAAAATCGGGTAGATGCAGTGCTAATAGCACCATCTACCGCCAACACCCTGGGAAAAATTGCTGCCGGAATTGACGATACGCCGGTTACCACTTTGGCAACCACCGCAATCGGCCAGGGAATACCAATGCTGATTGTCCCTGCGATGCATGAACCTATGTATTACCATCCGGCGGTAAAACGAAACATTGAGGTGCTAAAAAGCGACGGTATCCATGTGCTTATGCCTAATGTCTCAGAAGGAAAGGCTAAAATTCCGGAAACCGAAGAGATTGTTTTTCGAACGATTGATTTGCTGCGCGGCGACGGCCCCCTGGCCGGCAGCAATTGGGTGGTGACGGCCGGACGCACGGTAGAATACCTCGATCCCATCCGGGTGCTTACCAATAACAGCAGCGGAAAAATGGGGATAGAAATTGTAAGAGCCCTTTATCTGGCCGGGGCAGGCGTGCAGTTAGTCTACGGTAAGGGTAACGCTGAACCGGTGCCAAATGTTCCCACACACTATGTAGAGACAGCCGCACAAATGCTGGATACAGTGAAAAAACTGTTACAGGACCAAAAGACCGACTGCCTGGTAGCGGCAGCGGCGGTCGGTGATTGGCAGTCCTCGGACCGGGCTGCCGATAAAATCAGCACCCACGGTACCGACAAGCTTAAAGTAGAATTAGTTCCTACTCCAAAGATCATCGACCAGGTAAAGGAGATATCTCCCCACACCTTTTTAGTTGCCTTTCGGGCCCTTTTTCAGAAAACGAAGGAAGAGATGGCGTCGGATGGACTGGCCCGCATGAAAAAAGCCAAAGCGGATATGATAGCAGTAAACGATGTCGGGGCGAAAGGCTCGGGTTTTGAAACCGCCACCAACGAGCTGCATCTGTTTGACTCCGCCGGCGGACGGACGCACATTAAACTATCCACAAAGTTTCAGGCGGCGGAACAGTTAATAAAGGTGGTTGCGGCTCAGTTAGGGCGCGTTTAAGTACGCCTAGGAGTACGCTTAGGCCCGGAGAAACTCATCGACAATAGAGTCGACATCATCCTGTTCAATATCAAACTGCCTTTCGAAGGCCAGTTCCTGGTTCGCTTCACGAAGCTTCTTTAGCAGACTATACACGGTTACCATTAAGATCTTATTACCGGTGGTAGGATACTTTTTAATAAATTGCATAAAATTGCCGCGTGTAATATGCAGCAATGCGGTGCTTGTTAAACTGTTTACATTGGCTGTGCGTTTTACCTTCATAAACATACCGGCCTCGCCGAATACTTCCCCGCTGCCGATGGTGCAAATATAGACGTTTTTACGCCGCCCTTCCCCTACAGCTACTTCAACGGAACCGCTAATTACTCCATAAAAGGCCTGCTCCACCTCGCCCTGCTGTACGATGCGCTCACCCTCTTCAAAGACTTGTATTTCGCACATCCTGAGCAAATCTTCAACTTCCCGTTCGCTTAGAAACTTGAACAGCAAGATATCCCTAATACTGGCCCGATATTGATCGGTATTATTATCAACGTACATAAAACGTCCCCTCTTGTACAAAATGCCTCACAAAATGCCTCATAAACGCCTAAAGTGTAGCGTATTCAGCTGTTCTACGCAAGAAAGCGACACTCTGTTTTTAATGGACATTTAGAACATTTTTGATTTTTAGCGGTGCAATACCTTTTTCCATGTTCTACCAACAGGGCATGGAACTCGTTGTATACTTCGGCATCGACCGGTAATTCCGCCTGGAACTTAGCCTGCAACCCCATGTAGGTCCACTCACCCTCCTCTGATCCGCTCCGGTACTCGAGGCGATTAAAAATTCTCATACTGTACGCATCTACCACACAAACCGGATAATTAAAGGCATATAGAAGAATGGAATCAGCCGTTTCCGGGCCTATGCCCCAGATTGCTAAAAGTTCCTTCCGACCAGGGGGCGTCTCATTGGCCGCACCTCGCGCCAGAAAAAAATCGGCAGTAGTTTTTAACTTTTTCGCCTTTTGGTTGTAATACCCGCTCGAACGTATCAAAGCGGCCAGGTCAGTGTGCTCGGCTGCACGGAAAAACTCCGGGCCGAAGGGACAATTCTCCAGCAGGGTCGTTAAACTACTACGTACATTGGCCCAGTTTGTATTTTGTGTGAGAATAGCTCCGGTAATAATTTCAAAGCGCTCATTCGAGCTCAGTTCAAGGGAGTACACGCCGGGGTGGTAGCCCTCTTGGGTATAGCCGGGTCGGGAGTTACGCTGCAGCAGCGGCCACCATCCCTGAGCTCCATATGCATTTAGCAGGCGTTGGTATACATTGTAACTGTTCATTTTTTCCATCTTTAAAGGTTTGTATTTTAAAAAAGAGGCCCTTGCAGGCCTCCTGTTAAGTAATTCTCTTTATAAAAACCTTTTACATTTTTACACAATGCTGAAATTGTGTCTTAAACTGTGGACCACAGAGCCCCTGCTGCTAATCGTTCAGCAAATCCTCTGCTACCGCTTGCGCTGCGGCCAAACGGGCAATCGGAACCCGGTAGGGGGAGCAGGAGACATAGTTGAGTCCATTGCGGTAACAGAACTCGATGGACGAAGGATCTCCTCCGTGCTCACCACAGATACCCATTTTTAGGTCTTTCTTTGTGGCCCGGCCCTTCTCAACCGCCATCGTAATCAGCTGGCCGACTCCAGCCTGATCTATACTCTGGAAGGGGTCGTAGGGCAAAATGTTCTGATCCAGGTATTCGGCTATAAAACTGCCGATATCGTCACGGGAGTATCCAAGGGTCATCTGAGTCAGGTCGTTGGTACCAAAGGAGAAAAAGTCCGCATCTTCGGCAACTTCATTCGCTGTCAGAGCGGCCCGGGGAATCTCGATCATGGTTCCGATCTTATAGGCCAGGCTGCTGTTGTTTTTCTTCAACACATTCTGCACAACCGTCTCTGCATTCTCACGCAGCACCTTCAGCTCCATTTTGGTACCCACCAGGGGAATCATAATTTCCGGAAGAACCTTTACGCCCGCTTTCTCAACCTCACAAGCAGCTTCCATAATTGCCTCAACCTGCATATCGTAGATCTCAGGATACGTTATTCCCAGGCGGCAGCCGCGGTGACCGAGCATAGGATTCATCTCTTTGAGGTCTTCCGCCATATTCTTGATAGATTCCGGCTTCAAGCCCACCTTATCGGCAAGCTCTTTAATGTCCTCATCTGTTTTCGGTACAAACTCGTGGAGCGGCGGATCCAGCAGCCGCACGGTAACCGGTAACCCTTCCATTGCGTTAAAAATACCCACAAAATCTTTTTGCTGCAAAGGCAGCAGCTTATCCAGGGCTTTCTGTCGGGCCTCTTTACTTTCGGCCACAATCATCTCCTGAAAGATTTCCAGTTTCCCCACGTCAAAGAACATATGCTCGGTCCGGCACAGGCCGATACCTTCAGCGCCTAATTCCCGGGCCTTCTTTGCATCTCCGGGAGTATCGGCATTGGTGCGTACACCAAAACCTTTCTCCTTCACGCTCTTACGTTTATCCTTGTATCTGACATCATCCGCCCACAGCAGGAACTTCTCCAGGTCGGTGGTAATCTGCGGATCGACCAGATCGATCTGCCCTTCGTACACCTCGCCGTCGGTTCCGTCGATGGTCATCCAGTCGCCCTCATTGTAGGTCTTACCTTCAATTTGCAGTGTACCGCTGCTTACCACAGCTGCTTTACAGCCGGCTACACAAGGTTTACCCATTCCGCGGGCAACAACCGCTGCGTGGCTGGTCATTCCACCGGTCGAGGTAAGAATTCCTTCGGCTGCATGCATGCCTCCGATATCTTCGGGGGAGGTTTCTTTGCGGACCAACAGCACTTTCTTGCCCTGTTTTACCCATTCCTCCGCCTCATCGGCGGTAAATACGATTTGCCCGGTAGCTGCACCCGGGGAAGCGTTCAGCCCTTTGGCCAAAACATTAAGTTTTCCCTTTGAGGATGGTTCGATCCGGGGGTGAAAAAGCTGATCAAGCTGCTTTGGGGTAACCCGGCCAACCGATTCTTCTTCAGTGATCATTTTCTCTTCGACCATGTCTACTGCAACCTTAATGGCCGCCGCACCGGTTCGCTTTCCGTTACGGGTCTGCAGCAGGAAGAGATTTCCCTGTTGAATAGTAAACTCAATGTCCTGCATATCCCGATAATGCTGTTCCAACCGGTCTTTAATTGTAAACAGTTGTTCATAGATTTCTGGGTTAATTTCTTTCAAATAGGAAAGGTTTTTAGGAGTCCGGATACCTGCAACAACATCCTCACCCTGGGCGTTCTCAAGGAACTCGCCAAAAAAGACTTTCTCACCAGTAGAGGGGTCGCGGGTAAAGGCAACGCCGGTACCGGAATTCTCGCCGAAGTTACCGAATACCATGGACTGGACGTTAACCGCGGTTCCCAACAGTCCAGTAATATCGTTGATTTTTCGGTATTTAATGGCCTTTTCGTTCATCCAGCTGCCGAGGACCGCATTGATCGATTTATACATCTGGTCCTTCGGATCCTGGGGAAAATCCTCGCCCTGCTGCTCTTTGTAAACCCGTTTGTACACTTCAACCAGTTTTTTCAAATCCTCTGCATCCAAATCGGTATCCAGTTCGACACCCTTGGCTTTCTTCGCTTTTTCCAGTTCACCCTCGAACAGCTGCAGGTCCAAACCCATAGCGACATCAGAGAACATTTGGATAAAGCGACGGTAGGCATCCCAGCCAAAACGCTCGTTTCCCGTCTTTTTGGCCAGGCCGGCTACCGCATTGTCGTTAATGCCGAGGTTGAGAATAGTATCCATCATACCGGGCATAGATTGAGCAGCACCTGAACGTACGGACACCAACAGGGGATCATCATGATCACCGAGCTTTTTGCCCATCATCTTCTCTAGCTTTTCCAGGTTTGCATCAATCTCAGCCTCTAATCCTTCCGGATACTGCTGGTTTTTTTCATAATAAATTTTACACACCTCTGCTGAGATGGTGAAGCCCGGCGGCACCGGCACCCCAAGATTCGTCATTTCAGCTAAGTTGGCGCCCTTGCCGCCGAGAAACTCCTTCATTCCGGAGTTGCCCTCAGCTTTTCCTTCGCCAAAAAAATACACTAACTTCTTTCCCATAGTTACTTATAACCTCCATAATTTTGGGTATATTAATTTCATATCTCTATCTCTGATGGTAAGATAATTACATCGCCCTGTCAACAAACTATACATTTTTGAATATTCATAGTTCCATACAAAAAAAAAGGAGGCACCCTAAAGATACCCCCTGATTACTCTTACATTATGCGGTGTAAGACTCCAAGTGCATGCTTCGGGAAGGATGCTGAAGCCGCTTGATTGCTTTTTTCTCAATCTGTCGAATACGCTCTTTCGTCAAACTGTATTTGTCACCGATATCCTTCAAGGAGAGCGGTGTGCGCCCATTCAAACCGTAACGGTACTGAATAATTTCGGCCTCTTTTTCGCTGAGTGTCTTAAGGACCTTATTGATATCATCCTTCAACGAATTTTCAAGTGCAACTTCCTCAGGAGCACGATAATCACGATCCTCGATAAAATCACCAAGCTGGCTGGCTCCTTTGTCGGCGTACACCGGCGTTTCCAGGGACACCAGATCCTGGGAGATGTTAATAAGATTGGCCACATGGTCTTTGTCCATCATGGTAGCTTGGGCAATCTCCTCAACCTCAGGTTCCTCAGCCTTGCCCGACTGCAGCTCCTTACGAGCTTTGTCAATCTGCACCAGTTCATTCGCCCGATTGAGGGGCAATCGAATCATGCGTGCTTTTTCACTAATCGCCTTCAGAATTGCCTGACGTATCCACCATACAGCATAAGAAATGAAGTGAAAGCCCTTATCAACATCGAAACGCTCGATTGCATTCATAAGGCCGATATTGCCCTCATTTATTAGGTCGGACAGGGGCAAACCCTGGTTCTGATATTTTTTGGATACATTCACCACAAATCGCAAGTTAGCGTTTACTAATTTTTCCTTGGCCGCCTGATCGCCCTGGGCTGCCAGCCGTGCGTAATGGTTCTCTTCTTCACGGGTGAGAAGAGGTATTTTATTGATCTCTTTAAGGTAAAGAGAGATAATATTCTCATCATCAAAAGATGCGGCTGCCGTTGTAACTCTTTTCTGCTTTGTTTTAGTTTCCATCCTCGCCTCCTACCCTATATATGCAAGAAGCGTGCCATTTTTTTGTAATGATTTTATAATTTTTATTTTTATATAATGCAATGATTTAGGTAAACTTTATTTATTTAATAATACTAACCCATTTGTTCTGTGGGTCATAATTACTCATCTACTGCGATATCACCAAAATACCTAGTAAAAATGTCACACTTGCCCCGCAATACCCGCAAAAGCTGGGCCATAGGATAAGCTCATGCCTATTTTTGTCCGTAAACAGATGATTTTACTAAGCCCCTCGCCTGTCTTAAGCACATTTTTTGGCGTTTTAGGGTGCAAACAGCGCGGCGAAGTCAATTTGAAACTCAAAAAATAGCATACGTTTCTCCTGGGATTCCATGCCCTCTAAAATACCGGCCGCTTTTATCTCCTGCCAGTAGGCGTCAATTATCCGTATCACATTCTTTCGTTCCGCTTCTGAATAAAACAGATCCGCCTTTTTTGTAGAAAAATAGCGATATAGCTGAATCGACTTAAAGCTATGCCAATCGGCCTCATCCTGACTGGTCTGCCGTTTCAGCATCCCTCCAGCGGGACCATTCGGATTAATTGTGGAGGCGGAGAACCAGCATTCCCGCGCATTATCATGGTACCCTAGCTTGTTCAAAGCCACACCGCAAAGGTAAAAGATCTCGCCCATTGCCCGCATATCTTTTGTCGGACAGGCCTGCAGGGCTTTTTCGAAACAATAGGCCGCATCCTTCGGGTTGTGCCGGGCTAAAAAAGTCTTTCCACGATTGGTGAACATAATCCATTGCTGCATACTACTTCCTCTTCTGTGTTAAAAATACACATAATACTGGACACCGGCAAGCATACATTTTTTTAAGTTTCTGCTTGACCCGTCCCCCTTTCATTCGTATATTTTGATCGAAGTCCCTACACATGTTTTAATGTGCAAATTATTTAATTACTAATTCAGGAGGAAGGTATGAAGATAAAGCCGCTTGGTGATCGAGTGCTTATCAAACTGGAGGAAGTCGAAGAGAAAACGGCCGGAGGTATTTTCATACCGCAAACGGCCCAGGAAAAAACGCAAACTGGTACGGTAGTCGCGGTTGGTGATGACGAAACGATCAATGTGAAAGCAGGACAGAAGGTTATGTACGATAAGTACGCTGGAACCACTGTCAGCTCCGACAACGAAGATCATCTGCTCATCCGCTATGCTGATATTTTGGCGGTTATCGAGTAAACTTACTTCAGAGTAATTGAAAGCTACAAAGCAGCTGCTCCTTAGGGGCAGCTTTTTTTATGCCAATGGGTTCTATGGGAAGGTGCGTTGCACAGCCCCAGACTTAGGCATAGGAAAAACTTTAAGTTTTAAAAGTCTCGCCGGAAGCGCCCGCCGGGTAAAAAAAATCTTCCATGCCCTGCAGTACCTGGGCGCCGCTCTCTATTTTCTGTCCGGTCGGCGGCAGTGATCCCAGCAATATTTTTCCATAGCTCTTATGGACAATCCGCGAATCTAAGATGCATACCACTCCGCGATCAGTTTTACGACGCATCAACCGTCCGAAGCCCTGCCGCAGCTTCATTGCCGCTTGGGGCAAAGAATAGTTCATAAACGAGTTGCCCCCCCTCTTCTCAACCGCCTCCATCCGGGCCTGCACCACAGGGTCGGTGGGCACCGCAAAGGGCAGCCGGCAAATTATTACCAGCCGCAGCGCCTCTCCGGGGGCATCTACCCCTTCCCAGAAGGAGTCGGTTGCAAATAGCACGCTGGAGATATCCGAATGAAAATGGGCCATCAGTTTGGAACGCTCCTCTCCGCCCTGCTTTAGAACCGAGATCCCCTTCTCCTCAAGCCCCGGAGCTACCTGCGCATGGGTCTCCTGGAGCATCCGGTAGGAGGTAAACAATACCAGCGCGCTTCCTTCGGAAATTGCAAGACTTTTCGCTACAAAGGCGCCGACATACTCCTGATAGCCCGGTTGGCTTGGCTGGGGAGCGTCGTTGGGAATGGCCAGCAATACCTGTTTTCGATAGTGAAAGGGTGACTCCAGCTGCACCGTAGACAGGCGGTCCTGATACATTCCGTTCAATCCAACCCGGCTCAACCAATACTGAAACTGTTTTCGCACAGTCAGAGTTGCCGAGGTAGCGATAACGGTTTTATGCGGCTCATAGACCGCCTCCTGCATAAGCTCGGAGATCTGCAGCGGGGTGCGAATTAAATTGCAGAAGGGCTCCCGCTTCGAGGTAAAGCCCTTCTCGATCCAGCAAATTGCATCTTCCTGTTCATCGTACCGCTCTATGGCACCCAGCACCTTTGCCTGCGAGGCCAGCCGTTCAATCACAATACCTGTTTCAAAGACCTCCGACTCCTGGGCATATTTCTCATCCACCATCTCCATTCCTCGCTCAAGGGCGGAGAGCAGCTTATTCAGGGCGGTGTGCATATGCCGAATCGGATCAAGGGCTTCTGCCAACTGCTGCGGATCGGTACTCTGTTTGATCCAGAAATTACCGGCAGTATCCAGGAAAGAGAGCAGCTGGTCATCAAGTTTATCAGCCTCGCTGTGCAGCTCCTGCACCAGTGTGGGAATAGACTGGTATACCTCCTGCTCATCCGAGTACTTTTGAAGCTGCAGGGCAAGTCCGAAAGCCCGGTTATGTCTGCGGCTGTAGATGCGCCGCAGTTGTTTAAAAAGAGCAAACTTGTTGTAACGGTCCGAAAAAAAGCTGGTCGCACTTCTTTCAAGGGAGTGGGCTTCATCAAAAATTATATGAGCGGTCGGCGGCAGTACCGCCGTACTGTCAAATCCGGCCCCGTCCACTCGGGCAGCCAAATCGGAGAACAGCAGGTGGTGGTTTACTACAAGAAGGTTGGATGCGGCGGCTTCCCGACGGGACCGCAACACAAAACATCTATCACGATGGGGACAGCGCAGTCCCATACAGGCATCGGACTCCGAACATACCCGGCTCCAGATATCCTGGGAGGGAAAGAAGGAGAGATCATCTCGGCTGCCGCTGTCGGTTACTTCGGCCCACTTCTTGATGGCCTCCAGCTCGCTCTCCTCCTGGCTGAACAGGGCCATCTCTTCGATGGTATCTTCCAGCCGACGCAGACATACATAATTGCCGCGTCCCTTTACCAGCTTCGCATCGACCTGCTTTCCAAGCAGCTTTTCGGCCAGGGGAATATCCTTATCCAGCAGCTGCTGCTGAAGGTTGATGGTAGCGGTTGAAATAATTACCCGCTCGCGGTTTTGCAGTGCCCATGAGGCCGCCGGAAGCAGATAGGCAAGGGATTTACCGACACCGGTTCCGGCCTCAATCACAGCCAGTTTATGTTCGTTAAAAGCGGTGCCCACCGCTTCAAGCATTTCTATCTGGGGCTCCCGCGATTCGTAAGAGGGAAATTGGGTGCTCATTACCCCGCCGGGGCGGAGAATATCGGACAAACTGCCCACAGCCAGGGGGGTTTTCGGCGCTTGAAGCAATGGTTCGCTGACACAGTACACACTTTTAAGCCGGTTATCGATAATGTAGAAACCGATTCCCTGATTTCCAAGCCGCGAGGCCACCTGCAGGTCGGCATCGCTGGGACGCAAAACTCCGGAAGGGTGATTGTGAATTACCACATCTCCGCTCTCCATATATGGGAACAGCGCCGGTGCGGCGGCTTCATTACCGCGGCCGGCTGCATCTATCTCATCAACCAAACCTTCACTGTTCACCTTGCCGTAAAACAGTACTTCCTGCCCCTCTGCATCCTCAATAGCTGCTTTAATTGTTGTCATTACTTCCGGTGTAAACCGTTCTGCACTTTTCATTCCGTGATTATAGCTTAGCAATTCTAACTTTGAATAGTGCATTGAACTATTCAAAATTTAGAATTGCTCTTATAGCTTCTTATTGATTTTTTTTGTATGATGTGAGGCATGGAATTTGGATTCTACAAGTTATTTATTGCCAACCACGACTACATCCTTATTAACGCGTTTAATAATGAGATGCCCGAAGAGCAGCATACCGCCCCCCTGGTCCATCGTGTGTGCAACCGCCACGAAGGTATCGGCGGTATGGGGGTAATTTTTATAAGCCCCTCAAATGAACAGAGTGCCTCCCTCTACTATTATTCGGCCGATGGGAACGAACAGACCCCGCCGATTGAGGTGTTGATGTGTGCCGCTCGTTACGCTTTCGATTTTGGCCTGGTACAGCAGGAGGAGCTGATATTTGATACTAGTAGAGGATCCGAGCGGCTGCATTGCATTGACAGCTCACACTTCAGCTACCGGGTAGGCATTCCCTTTTCAAAACCGGAGAGTCAAATTGTCCCAGGCAGCTCAATTGATTTCCAAGTAGGTCTGCAAACCCAGGGCCGCAGCATTCAATCGACACCGGTGCTGTTCAGCCGGCCCTATGCGGCCATCTACTCCAGTAATTTTTCTACCCAGGACAGCGACAAGGTGCCCCGCAGTGTGCCGATAGCAGGCCAGGACCATACCCTGGTGTTGTATCAGGTACGCAGCAGTGAGGAGATCGTTTTCTCAGTACCGGTGACCATTACGGTGCTGCCCGATATTGTAGAGGCGGCGGCCGCCGCTGGGGTTGCCGCAGTGGCCAACGGGTTCTGCGATCGTGACCTCATTATCCAGCTCTCCACCGGGGGAAGGTTTTTCTTTGAATGGAACGAGCGCAGTAAGAGCGTATATCTTGCGGGCACCCCCCATTACGCCTTCAGCGGCACCTATTCGTCCGATGATGATCAAAAGTTTTTTGACGGAGATTTTGACGGAGAAGAGTATGGACCCTCTATTTGAACGATTTCAACGCCTCCTGCGCTCCTACATTCGTTTCGGAGCGCCCTCGGATGAGTGGTTTGAACAATCGCATGGCGATACTGATTATGGCGATACTGATTATCAGGAAGCCTGGAACGAGTTAGATGAATTTTTGCGAAACGGGAGTACTGCCAAGCAGACCGGCCGCGCCGGCCATACCGGACGAACTGCCGGCACCACAGAGCGACTGCCTCCCGAAGAGCTCCGTAAAGACTACTCCCTCCTGGGGGTTGCCTTCGGAGCCACATTTACGGAGGTACGTAACGCCTACCGTAAACTGATACGCACCCATCATCCGGATCTGCATGCCTCCGATAGTAATAAACAGCGGGAAGCTACCCACACGTCGCAGCAGCTGAACACCGCCTACCAGCGCATAAAAGCATGGGAAGCGGCTAAACGCGGCGCCTGAGCAGTTCCTACTCCTCCAGCTTATACTCCTGGATTTTTCGATGAAGCGTCTTGCGACCTATCCCCAGCACATCGGCGGTACGTGACTTGTTGCCGTTTTCCCGGTGAAGAGTTGCGCGGATCATCTCCCGCTCGGCATCCTCCATCGAACTGCCGACCTCGATTTTTATATAATCGGTGTCGGAACCGGAGGTCACCGTCGGTGGAAGGTCATCGTAACTGATGATATTGCCCTTTGACATTACCACCGCGCTTTCAATACAGTTGCGCAGTTCGCGAATATTTCCCGGCCAGTGGTAATTATACAGGGCCAGCCGTGCCCGCGGATCAATACCCTCAATATTCTTTTGGTTCTCTTCGCTGAACTCCTGCAGAAAGGCGGAAATGAGCAGGGGAATATCTTCTTTACGATCTCTGAGCGGGGGTACGTGAATATTGACGACATTCAAGCGGTAAAACAGGTCCTCCCGAAAGCGACCCTCCTCGATTTCACTTTTCAAGTCGCGGTTGGTTGCTGAGACCACCCGGACATCAACTTCTTGAGTATGTTCGCCGCCGACCCGTTCAAACTTTTTATCTTGCAGAACCCGCAGGATTTTTATCTGCACCTGCTGATTGATCTCTCCAATTTCATCAAGGAATATTGTACCGGTGTGGGCTAATTCGAAACGGCCGCGCTTCATTGAAACGGCACCGGTAAAGGCCCCCTTTTCATGGCCGAAGAGTTCGCTTTCAAGCAGACTCTCCGCCAAAGCAGCACAATGGACCTTGATATAGGGGTTATCCCTGCGATTCGAAAGGGTATGCACCGCATCGGCTACCAGCTCTTTCCCTACCCCGCTCTCCCCGGTAATCAGCACACTGGCCTTGGTAGCGGCTACCTGTTCGACCATCTGCATAATCTTCTGCATCTGAGTGCTTTTGCCGATTATTGCTCCGGCGGTACGACGGCTCTTCAGCCGTTCAACCTCTTCTTTTAGGTTACGGTGCTGCAGAACCAGTTCCCGGTTAGACAGAGCCCGCTTGGCCAGCAGCGACAGGCGATCGAGATTGACCGGTTTTGTGACAAAGTCAAAGGCCCCGTTGCGCATCGCCTCAACAGCCGATTCAATAGTTCCATGGCCGGTGAGGATAATCACTGGAATAGTAGGGTATGCCGAGCTAATCCGTTTCAGCAGCTCTTCTCCGGACATCTCCGGCATCTTAAGATCGGCAATAACCAGATCGACATGCTCCTCGTTTACCAGAGACCAGCCCTGCTTTCCATCTTCCGCCAGCAGCACCTCATAGCCGTCCATTTCAAGGGAACGGCCAAGACCCTCGCGGATATTTTTCTCGTCATCTACAATTAGAATAGAAAACTTCATTCCTCTTCACCTTTCCAATCAAGCAGTCGTTTCTCGCTGTCGGGTATCGGCAAGCTAATAGTAAAGGTAGTGCCTTGATTTTCCCGGGAGTGCACAGATACCTCTCCGTTATGTTCCCGAACTACCTTATACACCACCGTTAATCCTAAACCGGAACCGAACTCTTTAGTAGTGTAATAGGGCTCAAAGATTTTGGACAGCTGCTCTTCGGACATACCAATTCCGCTGTCGCTGATATCGATATGCACGTAACCTTGGTCCTCCCGGGTTACGATTTTGAGGGTTCCCCCCTGGTTCATAGCAGCTACACCATTTTTTATTATATTTATCAAAGCCTGCTTCATGTACTTCTCGTCCAAATCAACCTTCGGCAAGTTCCGCTGCAGTTTGGTATCCAGCTTCACCTGGTTCTCTTCCAATTCGTACTTGATAAACTCAATTAGCTCTTCCACCACCCCGTTGACGGTGCTGCGCTTCATACTGGTATCCATCGGCCGTACCGCAAACAGAAAATCCACCACAATTCCATTCAGCCGCTCTATCTCTTCGGTAATTATTTCAAGGTATCGCCCGGCAGTCTCCTCATCCAGACACTGGTTCTGTTTAAGGGCTTTTTGAATCAGCTGTATGTGGATTCCAATTGAACCGAGGGGATTTTTTATTTCATGGGCTACCCCCGCAGCCAGGGTTGTCAGTGAAGCCAGGCTCTCGGCCCGGCGCAGACGGGCCTCCCGTTTACGCCTATCGGTAATGTCGGAGACCAAAATGAGGTTTCCGTGGGGCTCATCATCCCGGTTAACCGGCACTACCGAAAAGGAGAGGGTTCGGTCCGGTCCACTTCCATCCAGGGTAAACTCCTCGTCTTCTTTTAGAGAATCCCCTTTTACGCTCTCCCTCAGAAACGAGGCGATTTCGTCATCCGCCACCGCTTCCCACAGCAGATGCTCCTCCGGTTCACTCCGCAGCATTGGCAGCAGCGAGTGAACACCCTGGTTAGTGAAAATGATTTTATGCTCCAGGTCGGTCACTAGCACTCCGTCGGTCATTGAGTTGAGCACCATTTCAAGGGTCTCGTTTTCAGAGGCTAAATCGCACAGCAGCGCGCGTATTTGTTCTTGATCCAGTTTAGAAAGCTTGTTGAGGGCTCGCTGGATAAATTTTCTCATACCATCTCCTTCATTGAGTACAGCAGCCCCTCCAGCAGAAGATCAGGGGCCTGGTTGTAATGCTCAAAATTAATGAGGGCAGCCTTAATTTTTCGATTCCAGCTTTCCAACACTCCATAAGAGACCGGTAGGCTGTTCTGTGAATCCGTCATATATTCTCCCAGGGTCTCACTGAGCTCTTTTAAAAACGGAATAAAATACAGCTTGAGCTGTGAATCCTGAAGAAACTCATCCAGCTTCTCCGGTTCCCACTCGGCATTCCCCCAGACATAACTAAAAAAATGCTCCGACTGGGCACGCAGCTTTTCCAGGGGTACCCCGCGCCAGGCGAGAAAGAAGGATCGCAGATCGGGATACTCAGGTGAAGAGATGCGGAAAATCTTCTGCAGCACCTGGGCGGCTAAGTCCGAAGAACGCTGCGGAAAGTAGTAGTGCCTAACCCTTGAAAGAATTGTAGGCAAAATACGCCCTTTACGAGCTGAGAGCAGTATAAAATAGGTATCCCCGGGGGGCTCCTCCAGGGTCTTCAGCAGAGCATTTCGGGAGGCATCGCCCATCTTATCGGCATTTTCCAGAATCACAACCTTGGACTGGTCGGAGCTGCTGGTATGCACCCATAGGTTTACCGCCCGAATTTGATCAATTGGAATGGTATCCCGGGGAACTACCTTTTCAAGCTCCATACAGAGTGAACTTATTTTCTTCAGAGACTTCTCAAGTTTCCTCTCCTCCGGCAGTTCTACCTCGGGATAGAAGTTCTCCAGTTCCTCTTCAAGTTTTGTTATGGAGTCTTGAATCTTCTTCAGCTTCGATTCGTTTCCCTCCCACAACATCGGGTCAAAACGTCGGGTCAGTTTTCTAACTGCCCGGATAAACAGAAACCGTGCACCTTCGCTGCGATTATGCTGTAGCGTGTCGGCGGCAGCAGCTATCTCTTCATTGAAATAGCGTGTGCCGAGCATCAAGAGGTAAGGATGATCGAGGACACGGTGTTGCCGGCAGGAGCTGCAGCTGCAGCTCCACTTTCCATTCTGTTTACAGGTAAGCACCCGTGCCAGTTCTAAAGCAGTTGAAAGTTTCCCGCTGTAGGGATCACCGTAGAACAGCAATCCCCCCGGAAGCATTCTATGTTCAACCTCTTGTGTAAGCTGAGAAACTATTCGCTGATGACCAATAATATTTTCAAACACTGTAATTCTGCAACCTTTCTTCTAAAAATCGAGCCCCTACCGGTATGATCTGCTGAAGAAACCGTGCCAGAAAACTCTCCTCCAGAAAGGGGCGTACTTCAACAACCGTTTGCAGCTGCAATACAAATACCAGCAGCGCCAGCACAAGAAACCCCTCAATCAGCCCCAGAAAAAAGCCCAAGGCCTGGTCGAGTTTCTCAAGTTCCACTCGCTCAATCACGCGATGGAAGGTCGACTCTATTATTTTGATGAATGCGTAACCGACTAAAAAAATCAGCAGAAAAGAGATAATCGGAGTCCACAGATTATTACCGATATAAGGAGCTAACACGGGAGAGAGGGTTGCCGTAAAAACCACTGCCGCCGCCACACCGGTAATTAGTGCCAAGGCAGAGAGAAACTCCGCTACAAAACCGCGAAAAGTACAGCGTATCCCCGCGGCCAGTAGAATCAGGATACCAATTACATCGAATACGGCTAAACTCATTGTGAGCCTCTCTCTGAGAGTGCATGGGAATAAATTAACTCAGCCATCCGGCGGGCCGCATCTGCCGGGCAAAGTTCAGCGGCCGCCTGCCCCATTGCCCTGCGTTCACCTTCATTCTGCAGCAGACGATGTATATGCTCAAGCAGGGCCTCCGAACTAAGGGAATCGCCCTCCAGCATCACCGCCGCTCCCCGCTCTGCAAACAGCCTGGCATTTCGGACCTGGTCTCCCCTTGAACTCTCCCCGCCCAGGGGAATAAGGATCGATGCTTTCCCCAAGGTCCCCAACTCCCAGAGAGTGCCGGCTCCGGCCCTGGAGATAATCACATCGGCTGCAGCCAAAATATGCGAAAACTCCCCATGAAACAGCGCCGCGGTAATATAACGCGGATCTGAAGAGGGTTCATAATCGAGCTCTCCCATCTGATGCACTACCAGCGCCTGCTCTAAAAGTTGAGGCAGAATCGCTTTCAGCATACGGTTTACCTGGCGCGCCCCCTGGCTGCCGCCCAACACCAACACAAGAGGCTCGGCTTCAGGCAGCCCAAGCAGTTCCCTACCCCGGGCCGCATCCCCGGAAAACAGCTCTTCCCGCACCGGATTACCGGTTACTACTACCCGGCGTTGCTTCGTACTGTGACCCTCCCCGGAGGCTTTGGAAAAGTGTTCAACCCGGGTGGCCTCATAGGGAAGTAGAATTAAATCGGCAAAGCGGGCTGCAATCCGGGTTGCTAAACCGGGGTCGCGGTCCGATTCATGGGTAAGAATAGGAATGCCCAGGATACGCGCAGCTATCACCGGGGCTACCGCCACGTAGCCTCCCTTCGGAGAACAGAACTCCCGGCCTTTAGCTTTTTCAGTAGGCGGATAGAGACAATGACTCCGGCGGCAAGCTTAAAAATATCCAGAAAAATTCTGCAAAGAAAAATAGCGCCTCAGTTTTCCGGAGGGCACCGCATAGTAAGGAACATCGAAACGACGAGTGATGTCCCTCTCTATCTGTTTGCCTGAACCAATCCATACAAGCTCCAGTTCAGTTGAACCGCCGATTTTTTTCAGCTGATCGATTACTGCTATTCCGGGAAACACATGCCCGCCGGTTCCCCCGCCGGTACATGCTATTGTTACTGCCACAGTCGCTTACCCTCTATTGTTTTGACATCAGCATACCACATGCAATGGGGCTGTTCAATCTTAGCTTTGAAAAGCTGCCCCCATTGCTGTTATTCCCCCTATCCTTGACACAGGCAGCTTTGCTTAGTATTTTATAGGTGCTGTTGTGGGGTGGTTCGTAAAAAGTGCGAGCCTGAGAACATACCCGTCGAACCTGAATCTGGATAATACCAGCGCAGGGATCAGGACAGACCAGGCTGTTCCCCCTCAAACAGAAAAAACATTTTTTCGTTACTATTTTTCTCGTTAGAAGGAGCATGCCATGAAAAAAATTCTTATCGGTGCAATAGTAATTGTTGCACTCGCAACTGCAGCGGCCATTCTCTTCACTCCTGGTACAAGTGAAGCAGAGAGCCAGGACGAAGGCCGGACAACTGAAGCGGAAGAGCTGCTTGTGTACGCCTACGATTCATTTGCCTCAGACTGGGGGCCGGGCCCCGAAATAAGCGACCGCTTCGAACAAAAACATGGAATCCCGGTGCGCCTGCAATCGGTTGGTGATGCCGGACAGGTGTTGCAGAAGGCCATCCTGGAGAAGGATGACCCACAGGCGGATATTTTAATCGGGATTGACAACAACCTCATCACCCGGGCCAAAAGCGAGGATGTGCTGGAAGCCTACACCTCGCCCAATCTGGAAAAGGTACCTCAAGACCTGGTATTTGATCCACAGCATTACGTAACCCCCTATGATTACGGCTATTTTTCCATCATCTACGATACGGAGAAAATTGATAATCCTCCCACGAGTCTGGAAGACCTCACGGACCCACGTTTTGAGGATAAACTCATTTTGATGGATCCCCGAACCTCCAGTCCCGGACTGGGTTTCCTGATGTGGACCATTTATGCCTATGGCGATGAGTTTACCGAGTATTGGGAGCAACTTCAGAGTTCAATCCTTACCATTTCCGAGGGCTGGGATTCCGGATACGGCCTGTT
Source organism: Spirochaetia bacterium (assembly GCA_034520965.1). GTDB lineage: Bacteria > Spirochaetota > Spirochaetia > DSM-16054 > Sediminispirochaetaceae > DSBN01. Next base: position 534,286 of record JAXHMY010000002.1, read on the forward strand.
TACCAGCGGCGAAGCTCCGCTCGTGCTAAGTTATACCTCCAGCCCCGCTTACCATGTTGAGTATGAAGACTCTCAGCGTTATCAGGCCGCACTGTTCGAAGAGGGACATTACATGCAGATTGAAGGTGTGGGCGTGGTAAAAGGCGCTCCCCATCCTGAAGCTGCTAAAAAGTTCATCGATTTCGTGCTTACCCAAGAATTCCAAGAAGTAATTCCACTTACCAACTGGATGTACCCGGTACTGCCGGAGATTGAGCTGCCCGAATCGTACGATTTTGCCCCGCAACCGGTAAATCGGTTCTATTTTGAAGCCGAGCAGATCGATGCCAACCGTGACCAGTGGATCGATAGCTGGTCACGGGCAGTAACCCGCTGATGCACCTGCCGTCAGCCCGTTCGTGGGAAAGGCCGCATCCGGCCTTTCTCACTCTGCTTCTGTTTTTAGCCTTATTCTTCTATCTGCCGATTGGAAGTGTCCTGTTAAAAGGGTTTTTCCCTAAGGGCAGTTTCGACCCCTCGGTATTTATAGATACAGTCACTTCCCCCTACACCCTGCGTATTCTATGGTTTACCTTCTTCCAGGCAATTCTGAGTACCATATTTTCACTTATGCTGGGATTACCCGGTGCATATTTACTGTCTATGTATACCTTTCCCGGCCGCAGATTGGTGAGGGCCGCCTCGGGTGTCCCCTTTGTGCTTCCTCCGATTTTAGTGGTACTGGGATTTGTGATTTTCTTCGGGAACAGCGGGCTGCTCAATTCTGTACTGATGCGGGTATTTGACCTTTCCGAGCCCCCCCTCCGGGTGCTCTACAGCTTAAAGGCGATTATTCTTGCCCACGGATTTTATAACTTTCCAATTGCATTGCGGCTAATTGCATCCCTCTGGCAGCAGCTTCCACCCTCCCAGGAGTGGGCCGCCCAAACCTTGGGAGCCCCCCGACGCCGTTTGTTTTTCACTATTATTTTGCCGCAGCTGATGCCGGCCATCCTCGCCGCTTCGGCACTTATTTTTATGTTCTGCTTTACCAGTTTTGCTATTATACTTGTACTTGGCGGGGGACCGCAATTCACCACTGTTGAGGTAGAAATCTACCGACTGGCTAAAACCTCATTCGACATACCCGCCGCCGGTGCCCTATCGATTATAGCCCTGGTGCTTACCCTCGGTATTATGGGGATATATGTGAAGCTGCAGAATAAAATGGCCTTTCACCAGGAACTCGCCTCCGGTCCGGTGCGGCCCCGCAGTTATAATCGCCCATCCAAAACCGGTTTTATTGGTATTGCAGCCTATATTGCCGCGATGCTGCTGATAGTCGCCGGACCGCTGATAGCAGTAGTGGTCCGGTCATTGCAAAAACCGGTAACCCGGGCCGGTGAACTGCGCTTTACCCTGGAATGGTATCAGCAGCTGTTTAGCTCCGGGGCAGGTCAGTTTGGCCGGATTGCCCTGCCGGCTATCCGTAACAGTGTCCTCATCGGAATTATAGCTGCAGCGGCGGCAGTTGTAGTGGGGACAGCTTTGAGCTATCTAACTGTTCGGTACCGGCTCAAGCTCGGCAGGTTAATCGATACGCTTTCGATGGCCCCATTGGCTATTTCTTCCGTCATTTTAGGACTCGGCTATTTTCTCATTTCCCGAAGCATCCCCGATTTAGGACGTGCCAGAATCTTCATGATTGTTGCCGCCCATGCCGTAATTGCCTATCCCTTTGTAGCCCGAACCGTAAGCTCAGTACTAAAGAAAATCCCCCCCAGCCAGTTGCAGGCTGCAATGCTGTTGGGTGCCTCGCCGGGAAAGGTGTTTCGCACAATTGAGCTTCCCATAATGCTGCCGGCCCTTGCAGCGGCGGCAGCATTTGCCTTTGCAATATCATTACGGAGAGATAAACGCTACCTTGGTGTTTTCATCCTCAACAGTGACAATACCATTAGCTATTTATCGCATGATCGGCTCGTATAATTTTTTTGGCGCCTGTGCTTTAGGCACTATTCTCGTGGCGGTATGCGCCCTTGCATTTACCCTGTTCGATGTCTCGGGTAATACGGAAATTTAAAAAAAGAGAATTATTAAGGAGTAGCTTTGATGGAACTGACAACCCGGAATCTGAAGCGCAGTTTTGCCGATTTTACCTTTGATGCCGATATTCATGCGGCAGAGGGCGAGCTGGTGTGCCTGTTCAGGCCCCTCCGGCTGCGGTAAAACCACCGGACTACAGCTAATTGCCGGCATTATGGCACCTGACCATGGCAGCATATATTTAGGACAGCGGGAGATCACCACTCTTCCACCATGGAAGCGAAACATCGGACTGGTGTTTCAAGACTACGCCCTTTTTCCACATATGACCGTGTATGAGAATATTGCCTATGGGCTAAGACAGCAGGGTGCCTCCAAGCACTCCATCACTTCGCGGGTTGAAGAGCTGTTGGATCTGGTGGAATTACCCGGTTATGCCCAACGCCGCCCAGAACAGCTTTCAGGCGGGGAGAAACAGCGGGTTGCCCTGGCGCGGGCAGTGGCGCCGTCTCCGGCCCTGCTGCTGCTGGATGAACCCTTATCGGCCCTTGATGCGCGGCTGCGCACCCAGCTGCGCCGTGAGATCAGAAATATTCAAAAAAGAATCGGTTTGACCACCATTTATGTAACCCACGATCAGGAAGAGGCCCTCAGTCTAAGCGACCGGATTATTGTAATGCAGAACGGTACTATCCAGCAAAGCGGAACTCCACAGGAGCTGTACAACAGCCCGCTAAATGAGTTTGTTGCCCGCTTTATCGGAAACTCCAATTTGGTACCCTGCGACGAACAAGGGGGTAGCGGCCGGGAGTACTACTTTTTCCGCCCCGAGGACACCGGTATACGTAATTGTTCGACAGAGAGTTCCGATACACTCTCTTTTCCGCTTAGCCTTAATTCCCTGGAATACGTAGGCCCTTATTACATACTAGAAGGGGTAAAACGGGAGTACAGTGTACGCGCCCATGCCAATGAGGAGGACCTCAATGCACTGAATATATCGGACTTCTCTCCTGAGAACCCGCCGCAGCTGTGGTTCTGCATTGAGCGGAGTAAGACAAAGGTAATCCCGAAATGAAGCTTAAAGGTAATTTATTAACACCACTTGTACCGCGCCTATAAAAAATCCGAGCAGCGCTCCAAACAGTATTATCCATCGCAGATGTGTTTTTATTACAATTAAAATAAGCCCTTCTACTTTCTCTATATCCAGGCTGTTTACCTTATCGACAACCAAAGTCTGGACGTCCACGCTCTCTAAAATAGAGGGAGCCTGTTCATCGAGGAGCTGCAGGATAAAACTCTCTAAAGCTGTATCGATGCGCTGTTTGTGCACCTCCTCAAGCTGGAGAATTTCACTAAAACTCTTGCGTCCTGTATTAGAGAGAGTGTTAAACATGGTCCGAAAAAAGTCCATGGTTGAGGCATCTTTTCTTTCCACCTCACGTACGAGCTTGGCAATCCAATCTGCAATGCGGCCGCTAAGGTCTGAAGTGGAATGGCCGGTAAACTCCTCCAGTACCGCCCCAATTTCTTGCTCGCCGTACTTCTGTACCAGCCGCTGCACCAGCCCCTGCATCCATTGAACCGTAGTTGGAGAAGAGCTTATTTTAAACAGAGCATCTACGGCAAGACGTATATCATTCGGCAGACTCTCGCCCCACACGCCTGCAATATCCGCCAGGGTATGAGTGCGCATGCGCTGCAGCCAACTCTCCAGGGCATCCAAGAGTTTCCCGCGAGTCTCCTCATCTGCTATTGCCGTTTCCAACTGTTCCAACAAATCATCAACTATCTCATCCATCTGCTGCTCTATATTGCGATTGTACTGCCCGGCTGCCAAAAAGAGTCGCTGCAGACTGCTGAGACGGGAAATCATCTTTCTAAGTATAGTTTTGCCCTTCAGCTCTATGGTCTTGTGGATGTGAGGAGTACGAAGAAAATACAGAACCTCCCGGGCAAAAGAAGGATACACACGGTTAAGGGCTTTCACAATTCCCTCAATAGCTTGAGGAGTGAGAAAACGCTCTAGTGAGGCATTCCGCCGGATTCCATCTTCCACCAGCTCTCCGGCTAACTGCCGCAGGGGCTCGCGCACACTGCTGATACGCAAGTTTTGGCTAAAAAACATGCTAATCCTCTCGCCGTCGCTTCCGCAAAGTATACGCAGCTTCAGATGAAAAAACTTATCCAATGCCAAGGCAATCGATTTTTGAAGGGCAATAATGAAACTCTCGGAGCGAAAGAATGCGGTAAGGATCGATTGAATTAGAAGTGTATCCGCAGGCTTATCCCGGTCCGACTCTCGGTACTCTTCTACTTCCTTTGGCCGGCCTTTTCGAAACTTTTGCTGTAATTGGATAAAGGGTGTATGCATCACGAATCCGGTAAATTCACTCACCCTTATCCTGAGAGTATCTTTAAAAGTGGGTGATGATATCTGCCGTCGAATTGCATCCTCGGTAATCAGCTCTCGGGACACCATCAGCCCTATACTTTCGGCTAATTTCTCGCGCTGACGGGGTATAATTCCGGGAGTAAAGGGAAGCTTTATAGGCCCGATATATTTGGCCCGCAAAGGCCGAAACAGCATTTTAATGGCGATATCATTGGTGATATAGCCGATCATCGCACCGACCACCGGAGGTAATATCCAGGCAGAGTAGCTCAGTATGATTTCCAGGTTGATCATTTACAGCTCCACCAAAAATTAATCTTCGGGGGCATTCTGGGAGGCTCGACGAGCCCCGTTTTCAGAGTCGAACATTTCCAAATAGGCTCCAAAGACCCAGCCCTGCAGACCGTCATAGGCAACTTTATACCAATAACCAAGCTTCCCTTCCACCTCTTGTTGTACTTCATCCCGCGATATTATCTCTATCACGTTATTCCGCCATAAGGTGGTAATAGCACTACTTTGGATTGTGGGCCTCTCACGCAGGCGAAGATGGCTTGATGCCACGACCGCCCATTTTGAGCGTACAGTCAATACCGGGGTGGAGGGTAGTTCAATCGTAAACTCTTTTACTGTTTCCCGGCGGCACCCTGTGGTCCCGGCAAGTACAGTTAACAATGTTATTAAGCACATAATAAAGTAAAATATTTTTTTCATCTCTGTTGCAAAACACCTCAAAACAGTTCAGCATTGTCGTATGGGCACTGCAAAAACTATAACACTTTTTATCCTGTTTGTCACAACCCTCAGTTTGTTTCCCCTTGCTGCAGATGCGTTTTCTTTTTCCTTCGGAATTGCCCCCCAGGTCGCTGTGAAAAAAACAACCGATGTCACTACCAAAGCACAAGCCGGCATAAGCACCGGCACAAGCCTTTCAGTCGGCGTGTACGGGAACTATTTTTTTGAGCTGCGGGGCCGTTACCTTTATTATCGAGCTTCCAGCCCCGGGGAAGATTGGATTCTCTACCGCGCCTTTTCTGCATTGGGGGCATCGATTGGAGGAGGTGTTATTCTCCCCGACTACAAAATTTTCAGTGAGTTTTCCGTTACTCCATCAGTAACTCTTCGCGGGTACGGTAATTTTGCATCTTACAGTTATACGGAAATTTACTTTTTTTATCCTTCCCTGCAGATAGAACCGGGCTTTACCTTTGCCCGTTATTACAACGACCAACTGCAGCTTAAACTCAGTATTCCGGTTGAATGGAGTTTTCAGCGCGACCTGGATCTGTTTGTTTCAGGGGGCATTTCGTTCACTACTTCACTTTATTTTTAACACTCTATTATGTAGTATGTGAGTAATGGTAGCACTTATATCCTTTTTTGTCATTTTACTAGTCTCGCTTGCGATTGTGCGGGTTGCTGAAGTTATGCTTGAGCTAACCGGTATCTCCAAGGACAGCGCCCGGTTTCAAGCCCGCTCCGCCTTTACCGGAACCGGATTTACCACCCACGAAGCAGAGATGCTCATAAATCATCCGGTACGGCGGTGGATTGTATCCAGCCTGATGATTGTTGGAAATATCGGCTTTGTAACTTTTGTCTCTTCCCTGGTCATCTCTTTTGTGAGCATCAGAAACCAGGAACGGGCGTTATATACCTTCGTAATTTTAATCGGAGGTCTGCTGCTGATTTACTTGATCAGCAGGTCCCGTTTAGTGAACCGCTTACTTGAAAAGATAATTGAACATTTTCTAAAGAAGGTCACAAAAATTCATACCCACGATTATGAAAGCTTACTCAACCTTGTCGGAGACTTTGAGGTCATCACCATAAAAATCAAACCGGAAAGCTGGTTAGCCGATCAATACCTTTCGGAACTAAAATTATCCGAAGAAGGGGTGCTGGTGCTTGGAGTCCGTCGAAGTGACGGCTATTTTATTGGTTCACCCAGAGGAGAGACCACTGTATATATGGAGGACGAGCTGATTATGTACGGACGCGAGGATGCCCTAAAAAATCTAAGCGAACGACGACACGGACCTGAGGGGGACTTGCAGCATAAACTGAGCATAGAACAACAATTGCGTCTCGAGGGAAAACGCCCCAAGCATCCCCGGAAAAAGACTGTCAAAGGATCTGCTAGGCCTGGAACTGCGGCCGAAATTCCCCAAAAAGTAGCCGGCAGGCTTGGCAAAATTTTTAAGAAAAAGGGACACTAGCTTTAAAAACAAATTTTCAAGACAGCCGGAAGAGGCCTGAGCCGGCTTCATTCATTTACAGGCATGAACAATTGTTTTTTACATGCTGCTGCGGTATATTAACACTATGCTAATCAAATTCCCTCTGCCTAAGACCTTTATGCTGCGACGCCTCACATATTCCGCTCTGCTACTAAGCACCGTTATACTTATCCTTGCCGCCACAGCCTGCAAGCTAAACCCCACCCCCCCAGACCGCTACGCGCTGGTGTATGGGGTAGGAACATACGAACAGGTGGGTTTTGGTAATTTGGGATCAACAATCGATGATGCAGAGAGTGTTGCCCAAGTCTTAGAAAACAAAGGGTATACCGTACATCTAAGGTTGGATGATGGAGCAGACAGCGACAATAAAGCAGCAACAATTGAACAGTTTAAATTGGATATACAAAACATTGCTTCGGGGCTCGGCAAAAACGACGTTCTTATTATCTATTTCTCCGGTCATGGAGGCCAGGGGGGTAATTACTTGCCTTATTCCGGTGATGAGGATCAATTCTCCGAACCCGAAGATGAGTTCATCGTGTTTTATCCTACTAGCGGTGATGCATATTCAGATTATATTTTTTCTGATACCGACTTTTACTCAGAGCTAAAAAAACTACCTGCAAAGAAGAAAGTAGTATTGTTGGACTCGTGTAATTCCGGGGGATTTATAGGACAGGAGTACAGTTTTGACAGACTGTCGCCAGAATATGTAGATACCGATGAGTACCGAGATAATATAATCAGCTCCACTCTCAACGCCTTTTTCAATCCGAAAACCGGAGATATTCCACCTACAGACGCAATTGTCATTACAGCCGCCGGAGAAACTGAAGTATCCTGGGAAGCCTTTGGACATGGTTTTCTCACACACGGTTTTTTAAATGCTGTAAAATATGGTGATTATGATAACAATGATTACATAGACACTGGAGAACTCTACCGATATACCAAGTACTTTATAGAAAAACAGTGGAATAATCTTTGGTCTGATCCAGAAATTTATTCAGAAGATTTCAGATATGAACGCCAATTCATGCCCCACATCTCTGGGGGGCCGGTGGATTACATTCTTTTTAAGGCCGATTAACACCTGCATAGTGCACACGTAGGATAAAAGCCTCACCGAGAGATCACCGAGAACAGATTGTCTTACTTCTAGTCCATTTCCCATAAATCGCCTTCAAGGCTATTATCGCAAAATAGAATAAATAATTCAAAGAGCTTTTTGGGAACACAGCAATTCGCAATTTGAAAATTTTTCTAAAATTTTCAAATTGCGAATGCTTACATTTTGTTTAAGATAAGTAGTTTATCTTAAAGATGTTGTGGATATTCTCATTTTGGAAGTCATAAGACTTCCAAAATGAGAATACCTGTTGGGAACAGGGTTTTTGCGTATGGTTAAGTTTATTGATGATGACTGATGATGACACCTTATTCAGTGGCTTCATGCAATATGCCGGTTTTGTAGAAAACGCCGGAAAAATAGTAGAGTCGTATGGGCTGATATTTGGGGAGCTTTACCTTGTGGGCAGGATCGATGCTTTTATAAAGGGTATCTCAGGGTGTTCATAGGTCAATCGATCTCTGACAAACACGCAGAAGAATTCTTGAGTCCGTTGAAGATAGTTTCGGCGAGCTCTTCCGGAAAGTCCCCGGGCAGCTGCGCGGAAACGGTATCAATTACCCCACTCGTGTTCTCTGCGAGTTCTCTTATTATCTCTCTCGCCGCATTGGTATCCAGGCCGGAAAGCTCGGCGGTGCGTATCCAATGGCGTACACAGATAGGCCGACAGCACGTCATAGGCAGGAGTCAAAGTAAAGCGGCCTTCAGGCTCTATAAAGATGCTGAAGTTTTTCGCATGTCCATCGATAGCGGTCAACATCCAGAACAAAATTTGCATCTTGAAAAACTCTATTTGATCATTGAGCGCAGTCCTGGAACCGAGCAGCAACCTTCTGCATCTGTAAGCGGTTCTCCATTAATTGTTTTCACAGATGAGGGAGAAACATCCGTGGGTAAGAGCTGTACGGCACCTACACAATCCCTGCCAATTTCTTCAAGCAGTTCAAAGGCCCGGGTACTGGAAGACGTTTTTCCTTTACTCTACGACCCATACTGCTACCACTCTGTTTTCTCTGCCGCCTCTTGGGGTAACTCTTTCGGCAGCAAACGCATCTCCAGATCGAGTGCAGAGAGGCATTTGAAAAGAGTCTCTATACTGCTGCTCTTGGCTCTGTTTTCCAGCGCTGATAGGGTCTTTGGCAGCAGACCGACCAGTTTGGCAACTTCCTGCTGGGTAAGTTCAAGACTTCCACGCCGAGCCCGCAGTATTTTTGAGAGTTGCTCGGGAGTATTTGCAAAGTATTCCATCATTTATCCCCCATAAGGTATAAGTTGTAAATATCCCCTGGAGGGTAAATTTTTTTATTTAAAAGATTCACATCCTGTAGACGGCCGGCGCCGCCCGGGCGGCTCGCTCCGCTCCCCGCCCGCCCTTGGGCTATAGCCAGTAGCCGGCCGGAGTTCCTTTGGGTCGGCGTGTAAAAAAAATTGGCTATTCTTGAAGCCGAGCCGCCTCTCACCCTGTCTATATAGATGAAACCATAGTATACTATGAGTATGAACATGAAAGATCTGGCTGAAATCCTGGAAGAAGAACTCTCCGAAGCAGTTGAAGTAAAAAACCCAAAATCTCTGCACCGCTACATATCGCTGCTGACCGGCAATTACGTTGAACAGAACATTCACGAGCGCCAGTACAACGAGCTGAGCAGCAGCAACAAAGAGATGCTGGCCTCGATCAAGGAGGGATTCCGCCGCATGGACGAGCGGTTTGCTGCTCAGGACAAACGATTCGAGGCCCAGCAGAAACAGATGGACGAACGGTTCACTGCTCTGCAGAAACAAATGGATGAACGTTTCACCGCCCAAGAGACACATTTCATCTCGCTGCAAAAACAGATAGACGTCCGTTTTGAAGCCACCCAAAAGCAGATGCACGAACAGTTCACCGCCCTACAGAAGCAAATGGACGAACGCTTTACCTCGCAGGAACGCCAAATTGACCGCCAGTACAAACTCATCAGCCTTGGCTTTACCGCCATGGTCCTGGTCATCGCCGCCTTTAATCTGACGATTATCCTGAGCTGAGGACGAAACAGATATTGGGCTTACCTCTCCGGCGGGCCAGGGAATTGCCGGTCTACACATAGCCGAGGCCGTCGTCTAAAGAGATATAATCGAATCTTTGTAAATCCAAAGGGGGGATAAACTGCCACATCCTACTACTCCTTCTTCAAAGCCGCCTTTGCAGACTCTCAGTCGGCCGCGGACCTCAGCCGCCGGCTCGACGGGGAGGCGGCCCGGAAACTTGTCGAATCGATGTACAGGGAAGGTCCGGCTCCGCTTTATTTGAGAGAGTTTTACCAAAAGTGCTACTTTTTAAAAAAATCGGGCGTCTATCGTAATATATCTGATAATAGTCATTTGCCAATCGCTTATTATCTGATATTATAACTTATGGTACAGAGAAATGTCTGGAAAAGGTGCATCAACTGGCTTGAACGGAAGGAAATTCTGCTGATTATCGGCGCCAGGCAGGCGGGGAAGTCCACTTTGATGCGAGAAATGGTATCCCACGTAAAGAAATTCACCCCTCATGTACATTTTTTTTCCTTGGAAAATCCGCTCATCCTTTCAGCCTTTGACGAGAACCCCGAAAACCTTTTTAACTACATTCCACGGAACGGTACAAATAGATATGTATTTCTTGATGAGATACAGTATCTGAAGGACCCAACAAGATTTCTGAAGTATCTGTATGACGAATATACTCCGACCCTGAAGCTTGTGGTGAGCGGTTCTTCGGCTTTTTATATCGACAAAAAATTTCGGGACTCATTAGCGGGGCGCAAGCGCATTGTGGAACTCCGGCCTTTTTCTTTTTCAGAATTTCTGGTGGGCAGGAAGCAGGAAGCCCTTGCGGAGCGGGTGCGAGAAGAATCTACTTCCCCGGACACTGGAAAAAAAAGCTATCTCGTCCCGGAAAAGGAAAAGCTGCAGCATCTTTTGAATGAATACATTCTGTACGGCGGCTACCCCGCGGTGGTCACCGAGGAGGACCCCGAAGAGAAGCTATTCACTCTGAAGGACCTGCATGAGAGTTTTCTGCGCAAGGATATTCACGAAGCCGGTGTTCTTGAAGAATATAAATTTTTTCTTCTCCTGAAAATAATCGCTTCCGGGACGGGGGCTCTCTTGAATGCCAATGAACTGGCAAACACCGTCGGTCTCTCAGGGGATACGGTGAGGGAATATATCCATATAATGAGAAAATCCTTTATCATTGCCCTGGTGACGCCTTTTCACCGCAATCTCAGAAAAGAACTGACCAAAATGCCGAAGGCCTACCTGCTGGACAGCGGCCTCAGGAACATTATTCTCAATGACTTCAGAGCTCCCTTTGAGAAACCCGATCGGGGCTGCCTCCTGGAAAATCTGGTTTTCATTGCTCTCAAGCAGGCAGGTGTTGAGAAAATCAACTACTGGCGGACCCAGGATAAAAAAGAGGTGGATTTCATCGTCGATGGCAGCAGGGCTTTCGAAGTAAAATGGCGGAGCGAAGCCTTCAATCCTGGGAAATACCGCCGCTTCACGGAACACTACCCCGACATTCCCCTGAACCCAGTCTGTTGGCAGGACGACAACTCGCCGGACCTTCTTGATTTTTTGAGTTGAAACCCCAAATAAAATTAGATGGTTTTATTTGGGGAATAATGAGAGAACAAACAACGTAGAGGTTTAACTGAGTTTTGAAACCGAGGGGTAGAATGGATAGAGGAATACGAAGAAGCGAAGGAGAATCCTCGAGCTATTCTGAAGGCCCTCTTTTTGGTAGGAGGAATCACTTGAGAACATGGAGGGAGAGCCTCGATGTAACAATGCACCAACATCATGAGCCTGGCGACAAAGCTTTTCTCGACTACACCGGTACGAGGTTCCCCTACTGGGATCGTAAAAGATCCACGATCAATTCCAGATGGCTGTATGAGAGGCGATATACGAGTTTTCCGGTGGGATTTGCAATTGCTTACGTTGATGCCTGTCAGCCGCTTTGCCAGTTCTGAAAGGAGCTTATCACCTTAATCCGCCCGTCCGTCCTGAGCGGCCATGTTCTCGTCTACCTGGTGAATAGCAGTGACCAGGGTACTGAAGTTGAAGCCTTCCTGGTTATTCGCCATAGCCCATCTCCAAATATCTTTTAATGGTGGCAGATAAATGGGGAATAGAAAAAATCGGATTGTGAGAGGTAAGACTTTTTGCCCATTGAGCTTTCCCCTTCATTTCTCCTCTCCAAGTTTCTTCAGCATATCCAACGCGCCTGTTGTAAATTTTGAAAAGGCAAACCACTTCTTACCAAGGTCCTTCAGAGACTCTTTGGCTTTACGAATCAGGTCACAGGCAAAAGTGTAGGCATCGTATACCTGGCCTTCGTAAAAAATACCCTGTTTGGGCGGTTCTCCCGCTTCCAATGCCCGAAACACTTTTTCAAAGTTTTTTTCCGTCTTCGATTCAAAGGTAATTTGTCGACGTTCAACAGAATCCAGCCGGGCAAATACATTGGCGTTGTTCTGGATAAATTTACGCATTTCCACAAAGCACGCATGTCTTCACATGTATCTCTGCAGCTTCGAACTTGAACACGCTGCTTCGACCTCGCAACACCATGCTCGGTGAGAGCATAAGGACGAGGCCACCAAGGTGTTTTCGTGAGAAGTATCGCATTTTGCGATTACCATGCAGTCGAACCTCCGCTTCAGTCAGTTGAAACATGAAATCTTCAGGGAAACGCTCGATGTTGCGACCGAGTTGCTCACGTAATCGAATCGGCTTAACCTCGTAAAGCGCCGCAATAACTTTATCTAACATGACCTGCTGGCCACGAATCAGAAATATTTTGGTTCTAATAGCATCCGTTTCCAGAGGAATGAATTGTTTTGTGTCGCTGCTCACGTTGAGCCTGCCACAAAGTGTTTCCTGGCTCACTATATGCCTCCTTTGGCTTTAGTAGTTCCTACTAGTCGTTTATCTGCTTACTCATGAGTATCACCGGCGGTTTGAGGTCACAATTTGTGACCAGTTCATCTTTATATGCACTACAGGCACAATAATGTCTGTTGCTTTTGACTCTTTATTTCCCATACCCCAGGACCTCTAAATTCCTTTTAATAGTGGCTTCGAGCCGGTCGGCTTCGGCGAACTGTTCGTAGAGCGTGGCTGAAAGTTCGGACATCTTCTCCTCAAAAGGAACCCCGGTACATCCTGATACTCACCGGCATCCTTCTCTCCACGCCAGGCATGATAGGTAGCGGCGACATAGCCGATCTTGAGGAGGAACTCACGAGCCAGCAGCGGCCCCTCGCCGAAGAAGCTGAGCCGCTTCAATTCAGAGAAGAAACCTTTATCCACTACCAACGGATAAGAATAAAGGCGGGAGCTTAGCCCATCTGCTTCAGCTCTTCAATTTCATCACGGACAAGGGCGGCTTTTTCGAATTCGAGTTTTTTCGCGTGTTCCAGCATCATATCTTCAAGGCGTTTAATGAGCTTTTTGCGTTCCTTCGGCACGACTAAATTATAGCCCTTTTTCACCAAGTCAATCGACTCGGACTCATCCTGCCGGTCTTCTACCTTCTTGCGTATGAGAATGTCCTGAATCGCCTTCTTGATGCTCCGCGGAGTGATGCCGTGAAGCCGGTTGTACTCCAACTGGATGCTGCGGCGACGGTTGGTCTCTTCTATTGCCTCGTCCATCGCTTTGGAGTGACGGTCGGCGTACATAATCACCTTTCCGTGCTCGTTGCGGGCTGCCCGGCCTATAATCTGAATTAGACTGGTGGCGGACCGTAAAAAGCCGATTTTATCGGCATCTAAGATGGCAATCAGCGAGACCTCCGGCAAATCCAGCCCCTCCCGCAGCAGATTGATTCCCACCAGCACATCGAAGGTTCCGCTGCGCAGGTCCCGCAGCAGCTCTACCCGCTCAATGGTTTCAATTTCTGAATGCAGGTACCGCACCTGCAGGCCCAAACCGCTGAGGTAATCGGTCAGGTCTTCGGCCATTTTCTTGGTCAGGGTGGTTATCAGCACGCGCTCTTTCGAGGCAATCCGCTGTTTAATCTCGCCGTACAGGTCTTCGATCTGCCCCTCGGTGGGCCGCACTTCCAGTTCGGGGTCAAGCAGACCGGTGGGACGAATAATCTGCTCTACCAACTGCTCACTTTTATTCATTTCCTTCGGTCCGGGGGTTGCCGACACAAACACAACCCGGCTGAGCATCTCTTCAAACTCGGCCAGGATCAATGGACGGTTATCCAGGGCCGAGGGCAAGCGGAAGCCGAACTCCACCAGGTTCATTTTTCGTGAGCGGTCCCCCTCGTACATCGCCCCCACCTGGGGCAGGGTCACATGGGATTCATCGATAAACGCCAGAAAATCATCGGGAAAGTAGTCCAGAAGCACCGCCGGACGCTCTCCGGGTTTCCGACCGCTGAGGGGGCGCGAATAGTTCTCGATACCCGAGCAGTAGCCCATCTCCTCCATCATCTCGAGGTCGTATTCGGTACGGGTTTTCAGGCGCTGGGCCTCAACTATTTTCCCCTTGGCCAGCAGTTCTTCGTGGCGCTCTTCAAGCTCGGTTTTAATTTCAGACAGAGCCTGCTGCACCTGCTCCTCGGGAAGCACAAAGTGCTTAGCCGGATACACGGTCACCGTACTGAGCTCTTCAAGGGTCTCGCCGGTCACCGTGTGAATGCGGCGAATCCGTTCGATCTCATCCCAGTCAAACTCTATCCGGTAGGCCTCCTGCAGATAGGCCGGCTGTACCTCCAGGACATCTCCCCTAATGCGCAGGGAACCGCGCTGCAGCACCGCATCGTTACGCTCGTACTGCAGCGCCACCAACTCGCGGGCTACTGTAGAAATATCAATCTGCTGTCCAATCTCCAGGCGTACCCGCATTTCATGGAAGGCCTTCGGGCTTCCCAGTCCATAAATACAGGAAACCGTGGCAACCACAATTACATCGTCCCGGTCCATCAGGGCACTGGTAGCCGACAGACGCAGCCGGTCAATTTCGTCGTTGATGGACGAGTCTTTCTCGATGTACAAGTCTTTGGAGGGAACATAGGCTTCCGGTTGATAGTAATCGTAATAGCTTACGAAGTACTCCACCGCATTATCCGGAAAGTAACCCTTGAACTCGCGGTACAGCTGGGCGGCCAGGGTTTTATTATGGCTCATAACCAGGGTCGGCCGCTGTACCTGTTCGATGAGCTTGGCCATGGTGTAGGTTTTTCCGGAGCCGGTTACCCCCTTCAGGGTCTGATGCTGCATCCCGGCCTTCACACCCCGGGTCAGTTTTTCAATAGCCTGGCCCTGGTCGCCGGCAGGATCGTATTCCGAAACTACCTTGAACTTCGGCATACCCCTTAATCCCACTCCAGTTCGCTGGGACGCTCTACTAATTCAACCTGGAAGCTCTTGCGCCGCCCATCGCGCAGCGCAACTACCTCTATAATCTCTTCCGGCTCGTTATCTTCCAGGGCACTGAACAAATCGGACAGGGTGGCTACCTTCATCCCGTCGACTTCAACAATAATGTCGCCACCAAAATAGATAATCGACCGCCCGTAACGAACCGGATTATTTTGGTCACCCCCACGAAGACCGGCCTGCTCGGCATTTCCGCCGCGACTCACCTTTGAAATCATAATTCCCTTTTTTACCGACAAATTCCCATACCGCACAATGCTTGGCTCAAGTTGCACCGGTACCATTTCAATCCAACCTCGCAGCACTTTACCGTACTCGATTAATTGCGGGACCACCCGACGGGCGGTATTTACCGGTACGGCAAAGCCAATTCCCACACTTCCGCCGCTGGGGCTGTAGATCATCGTATTGATGCCTATCATCTCGCCGTTGGTATTCAGCAGCGGCCCTCCGGAATTCCCCGGATTTATGGAAGCGTCGGTTTGAATCATTCCGCGAATTACCAAATTACGTGATGTTTTTACCGGCCGTCCAAGCCCCGATACTATTCCGGAGGTCAGTGTGCGGTCGTAGCCAAAGGGGTTTCCGATGGCCAGAATAAGTTGACCCACCCGCAGGCTTGAAGAGTCTCCAAAGGGAATTACCACCAGCTCTTTGTCGCCCGGATCGAATTTGACTACCGCCAAATCGTTCTCTGAATCTTTCCCGATAACCTTGCCCTCATACTGGGTACCGTCGTATAAATTCGATCTCGACTGCTTGCAGGCACTCCTTTACCACATGGTAGTTAGTCAGAATGTAGCCGCGGGTATCAATGATGGAACCGGACCCGGTACCACCCTCCTGGGGAAACTCTGAGCTTTTAGGAAGCCGAATTCAGGCTAAGGGTTTCAGTGGTAATATTTTCCGCCCCATGGTTATCGCGTCACTGATACACGCTCGATGTTGTTCCGCTCGTCGGCTGGCGGTCAAGAGCTGTGCTCCCGGTTCATCACCCGGCGCAACTGCTGATCGGAGTTTGTCCGCGGCTCAAAGTCGGCATCTCCGATTGTTCCAACCTCGGCACTCTTTTCCTTACCGATCTCCGCATCCATCCGCGCATCGTTCTGCAGCCACGGCAGCTCAAGCATGCCAAAGCCGATCAACGGCGGCGGCGGCGTACCGACAGCCCGGCTTACGCCGTAAAAAATCAAGCTGCCCTCCGCCGGGAAGTTCCCGTCCACGAGACCTCCTCTTTATGAGTATAGGCAGTTGTAGTTACTTTGCCAAGCGTCATTTGAAGACCCGGACGCGATGCATAATCAATGCAGGCTCCATTAGGCCGCCTTCCAATAGTAGTCACTTTCACCGTAGCGTCGGTATTGGACCGCCTCCATAATATGATCGCTTTTTATGTGTGGGCTCTGTTCCAGATCTGCAATTGTGCGGCTAATTTTTAATACCGAATGGGCCGCCCGGGTCGAGAGGCCCAGACTCCGGACAGCTTTATTTAGAATACCAACACTCCCCTCCTCGAGCCGGCAATACTTCAACAGCTGTGTGGGGCCAAGATCGCCATTACGCAGGCTCCCCCGCTGCTGTTGGATTTGAATGGTCTCAGCCACTTTGCGTTCCATTTGTGCGGTGGTAAGTCCATTTTCGGTGCGTAGTGTGACGGATTGGGACAGTTCCACGGGCAGTCGCATGTCAATCCGGTCGCAGAATGCGGCACCTATCTTTTTCCAGTAACGATGCAGCTCTATGGGGCTGCACACTACAGAGAATCCACCTGACCGAGTTTACCGCAGGGGCAGGGGTTGGTGGCCATCAACAGTTGAAACTGGGCCGGAAACCAGTAATGGCAGCCCGAGCGGGCTATCTGGACAATTCCCCGTTCAATCGGCTCACGCAGGGATTGCAGCAGGCGGTTCCCGAACTCCAGCGCTTCATCGAGAAACAGCAGACCGTGATGGGCGTAGGAGATCTCACCGGGCTGAACATTCATCCCGCCGCCAATCAACCCTTCCCTGGAGGCGGTGTGATGGGGGGCTCGAAAGGGAGGCCGGGTGATTAATCCGGAGCCCGCCGGCAGTGCACCGCCTATGGAATATATCCTGGTTACCGCAATCGATGCCTCCCGGTCCAAATTGGGAAGCAGACGTCCAAACCGGAGGGCCGCCATGGTTTTGCCGCCCCCCGGGGGGCCGAATAAAAGCAGATGGTGCCGTCCAGCTGCGGCTACCATACAGGCTCGCTTAAGTTGCTCCTGCCCTATCAGCTCGGCAAAATCGAGCCCGTTACTTAACTGGCTGCCGAATCCGCCGGAGGTTTCAGAGCTGTCCCCGGCAGCCCCCTCATCACCCCCGGTTACAGATTCTACACAATCGGCAATATAGCTCTCCTGAAATCCGTGCTGCAAGAGGGTAAACAGATGAGGCATTTCTGCCAGATGGGAAAGAGCAACCGCCTTGGTTCCGGCTACTGTTCGGGCTTCATTCAAATTTTCCCGGGGTACCACACAGATGTGGGCGCCGCTCTGCAGCGCCGCATGGACAGCAGCCAAAACTCCGGGCACAGGCCGCACTCGTCCCGAAAGCTCAAGCTCACCGACAATAAGCATGGTATAAGCCCCCGGTGAAGGCACCTGGGAATCGACCATTAAGAGGGCAGCCGCCATAGGCAGGTCGAAGGCCGCCCCCTGTTTCCTCACCCCCGCCGGGGCAAGGTTGATCAATATCCGCTGCCTGGGTACCCGGAAGCCGGAGTTCCGTACTGCCGCACGTACCCGCTCCCGGGCCTCCTTTACCGCACTATCAGGCAAACCAACCACATCCATTCCGGGAATTCCCCGCCGCAGATCAACCTCGACCGTAACAATATCTCCGGAATAGCCCCGATTTACAAAACTTACAATTTGCATATCTCCTCCTATATAGAAAGAGGGTACACATGTCCATTTGATTTAAATAAGATTAAATTGAAGAAAGCTTGAAGTAGCCTGATTAGATTAGCCGAGCTGTTGGATTTGGGCGTCCATCTCTCTGCGAACCATTTGGTCGCATTTTTCATTCAGGTCATTCCCCGAGTGGCCCTTTACCCAGTGCCAGCTGATCGGAAGAGTATCGGCTAAGGCTTTAAGCTGCTGCCAATACTCCTTGTTTTTCACCGGTTTCTTAGCGGATGTCTGCCAGCCGTTTCTCTCCCAGTTGTGAATCCAACTTGAAATTCCATTTTTTACATACTGGCTGTCGGTATACAACTCGATGGTACGATTCGACTCCTTCAGCTCCTGCTGCACGGTTTTTAGCGCCTCAATTACAGCGGTCAGCTCCATGCGGTTATTGGTGCTATCCGGCGACCCACCCGAGCGCTCCCGCTGCAGTTTGCCGTCGTTCAGTACAAAGGCCCAGCCACCGGGACCCGGATTCCCGCTGCAGCCGCCATCGGTATATATAGTTATCGGTTCTTGTTCCATACGCAGTACTCCTGGCGCTTACCCTATGCCGAACCGGCCTTTTTTATCAAGCCCTTTTAAAAGCGGGTTGCATTACAGGCCGATTTCGCACTACACTCATTTTAAATGGAAGAGTTGAGTAATAAACAGAGCCTCAGCGATGAGGTTTATTCTTATCTTGAATCTAAACTCATTTCCGGAGAGCTAAAGTACGGGGACATCCTTAATATCAAGCAGCTGGCCCTTCAGCTAGGGGTAAGCACAATACCGATTCGGGATGCCCTCAAGCGGCTTGAACATGAGGGAGTGGTGGTTATCCAGCCGCGCAGCAGCTGTTATGTGGCCGAACCTTCCCAGAAGGATGTTCTGGATGCATTTGAACTGCGGGAGATGATTGAAATGCAGGCGATCCGTTCAATCTACAGAACCATCGATACTAAACAGCTGTCCGAGTTAGATGAGGTTGTCTCTAAAATGAAAGCGATAGTCACGCATCCGCCGGAGGAGCATCTGTCCGAATATATCCAGCTTGATAGCGCGTTTCATAACAAGTTGTGCAACCTGGCAGGAAATCGGTTTCTCAGTAAATTTTACCATGAGCTCTATTTGCATCTGAATATGACGGAAATATATGGTATCGGGGGGCCTCCCGACATTCAATCAACCTATGAGCTTCACCGTAGAATACTTTCATATTTAAAACAAAATTCCGCTGAGGCGGTTGAACTGCTGCAGCGTCACCTCGATCGGGGACGTAAGAACCTCACAGAGGGAGCCGGTTTTCAGAAGCTTCGAAAAGAATAACTTTACGAAGCGATAAGCGGGAGGAAAAATGCCGGAACAGTTAATATTAAAAAATTTAGAGTTTATTAAGGTCTTGCCCTACTGGGCGCAAGATTTATCTTACAAATATTGTTCTAAAACTACCAATCTTTATATTGTACATGGAAATATTCGCGATTTCCTGCCCAATAAAATGGTCGAAGGGGAGTTTATTTTTGTAAGAATTCAGGAGTTTATCTCTGAGGTTCTGTTTGGAAACAAAGACATCATTGTCTACTATGACCGCTCCTCTGGAA
This sequence comes from Spirochaetia bacterium, assembly GCA_034520965.1. Classification (GTDB taxonomy): domain Bacteria; phylum Spirochaetota; class Spirochaetia; order DSM-16054; family Sediminispirochaetaceae; genus DSBN01. The sequence continues at coordinate 554,023 of JAXHMY010000002.1, forward strand.
TCAACTTCTGCGATGGAGAAATGCGTAAAAACTATCTGGCGGAGATGCGACGTCTTTTTCCGGAAGAGGATCCGGAGGACCTGGTTTCGAAAAACCCCAGTAAGGCCTTTGATTATCTTGAGAAGTATTTCCTGATGAACATTCCCCACAAAAAGCGGATTGTTCTGATAATCGATTATGCCGAGACGATTGTGCCGAATGTTGACCTTTCTCATATGGATGAAGAAGACCGCTACTGCATGGTAACCCTTAACCGATGGGCCCACGACCCAATTTTCACACAGGGGGATGTATCTATCCTCCTGCTTACCGAAAACCTGGCGGACTTGAGTCCCCGTCTGGTTCGTTCACCCCACACGGTAAAAGTAAACATACCCCTGCCCGATGAAACCGTGCGTGAGAGCTTTTAGAGTACCTCAACCGTAAGGAAGAACTGATTATAGAGTATCGCCTGAATTGCCGGCGAATTGCCAAAGTAACCAGTGGACTCAATTTGATGAATTTGAACCAAATCGCCGCCGAATCGTATCAGGAGAACCGTCCGGTTTCGATGGAGTATCTGCGAGAGAGAAAAAAGGAGATCATCGAAAACGAGGCATCGGGACTGCTGGAGTTTATTGAATCCGAGCACGACCTCTCCTATGTATCGGGCCACGATTTTGTAAAAAAGCGCTTCAAAAACGCAGCCAAGGCTATTAAACAGGGGCGCACCGACGTGCTTCCAGTGGGCTACCCTTCTGTCAGGGCCGGTGGGCACCGGAAAAAGCTTTATGGTTACCGCCTTCGCCGGTGAAATCGGAATACCTATAGTCAGGTTCCGCAATTTCCGCTCAAAGTGGCAGGGTGTCACCGAGTCCAACATGGAAAAAGCCCTGAATATCCTTAAGGCGATGTCCCCGGTGGGCGTTATGATCGACGAGGCGGATGCCTTCCTGGGCGATCGTAACCAGGACGGTGATTCGGGCACCCGTAGCCGGGTGTTTGCACGAATTTCTTCGTTTAGGGAAACGCCGAATATCGTGGGAAATTTCTCTGGTTCTTAAATTACCTGTCGCCCGGACATTCTGCCGATCGATATTAAGCGTCAGGGGCGGGCGGAGGAGCATTTAGCCCTCTTTTATCCCGAAACCCAAAGTGAGCGGGAAGACCTTATCCAGACACTTATCCGGAAGCTTAAAATCAAGATACAGAAGTTCAGCATCTACGATATGCTGAAAAAACACCACTTTGAATCATCCGGGGGCGGATCTGGAGGCCATCCTCATCCGGGCTAAGTTCAATGCGGCCATGCAGAACCATATCATCATTACCAAGGAAGATATGGAAGAGGCGATCCGCGACTTTATACCGCCGGCTTATCCCCACGAAATCGAACTGCAGAACCTGGTGGCAGTGCTTGAGTGTACCAGCCGCGAAATGGTACCCAAGCGCTACCGCAATTACGATCGCAGTAAAATAGTACCCCAGATCCGTGAGCTCAAAGAGCTTTTAGGTGAGCGGGATTAAAAACTAAAAATTGGAGCACTGATATGCAACTTACACGTACACCCTACGGAACAAGCAAAGCTGGAGAGGCGGTGGACGAGTTCTTAGTAGAAAACTCCCACGGAGTCTCTTTTAAGCTGATAACCTACGGCGCAAGCATTACATCGGTAAAAACACCGGATAGTTCGGGTAAGATTGAAGAGATCACCCTTGGTTTTGATTCCCTGGAAGGCTATGAAGGCCCTCACCCCTACTTTGGAGCCACCGTCGGCCGGGTTGCCAATCGCATCGGCCATGGCCGGTTTGTATTAGGCGACACTGAATATCAACTTGACACAAATAACAAGGGTAAACACCATATCCACGGCGGCCTGCAGGGGTTCAGCCGCAGGGTCTGGGAAGCCTTTCCGGTAAAGAAGGAGAATGAGGCGGGAGTAAGCCTTTCGCTGACCAGTGAACACATGGATCAGGGCTACCCCGGTACTCTGGATGTAAAACTGACGGTGATGCTCTCGGAGCAGAACGAACTGAGTTTTTCCTACGATGCGGCCACCGACAGGGCCACCCCGGTAAGCCTTACCAACCATACCTACTGGAACCTGAGCGGAGAGTGCAGCGGCAGCATCACCTCGCATCTGCTGCATCTGAACTCCGAAAGATTCGTGGAGGTTGACGAAGAACTGATTCCAACCGGCCACATTGCTCCGGTTAAAGACAGCCCCTTCGATTTTCGAACTCCCAAACCAATCGGCAAAGATTTAGAGGCAGCCGGAGGCTATGACCACTGTTATACCCTCTCCCAAGAAAACGCCCTTTCTATTCCGGTAGCCCGGGTCTCCGACCCGAACAGCGGGAGAGTGATGACGGTATTTACAATATCCCCGGGAATTCAGTTTTACTCAGGCAATTTCCTCAATAATCTGGCTACCCGCTGCGGCAAGGTGGATGCCCATGCAGCCCTGTGCCTTGAGCCGGAGGAGTACCCGGATGCAGTGAACCGGCCGGAGTTCCCCGATGCGGTGCTTAGCCCGGGGGATCGCTATTTTAGAAAATCAGTGTACCAATTCAGCATTAGCTGATGCATATAGTTTTATTTTAATTTAAACAAGGGGAGCTTTATGAGTTCAGCACACACTCCTTTACATGTAGATTTCATCCTCACCGATGTAGAACCCACTGATAAACAGCAGGTACTGGAAGTACTTGCAGAACAAGCGGCAAAAACAGATGTGCTGTCAAAGTACAAGGCCAAGGATCTGTATAAACGCCTTGATCAGCGAGAGTCTCTGGGCAGTACCGGCTTTGGCGACGGCGTGGCAATTCCTCACTGCGCTATCGATAATTTAGATGATTTTGTATTGGGACTAATGGTCACTTCACAGGGTGTTGATTTTAACTCTATAGACGGCAACCCGGTACAGCTGTTTTTTCTGATTATTGGCCCCACCGAGCAGCGCAACCGGCACATCAAAATTTTGTCGGCCATTAGCAAGATGGTAAAAACCCCCGGTGCGGTTGATAACCTGCTGGGATTAAAAGATCGGAACAAGATTGAACAGCTCCTGAAGGAGCACCTCACCATCCGCGAAGAGAAACCGGACACCGAAGGATACTCTCTAATCAATACGTATATCCAGAAAGAGGAAATTTTCGATGAGATCCTCGAGCTGCTCTCCGCCGAAGTGGAGGGCTCACTTACGGTAATTGAAACTCAAAACGCCGGGGAATACCTCAACCGTTTGCCCCTCTTCTCATCGTACTGGAGCGAAGGCAGCTCTACCTTCAACCGCCTGATCCAGGCGGTGGTACCCAAATCCCGCTGTAACGACCTGATCCGCCAGATCAACTTAATTGAAGATACCTACGCCGATAATCCCGGTATACTTATCACCGCCCAAGAGTTAATGTACGCCTCCGGTTCGATAGATTTTTAAGCATATGAATACACTTCAAGCTTTACAACAGACTATTGGGGCGATGAACCTCCCCGCATTGTTAACAGTTGGAATCATGACCCTGGCGGGCCTCTACTTCGGCAAGATCACCAAGTACATAAAGCTGCCTTCGATAATCGGTTTCATGCTGGTCGGGGTCCTGCTGGGCCCCAGCCTGTTTAACCTTATTAGCGAACATATGCAGAGCAAGCTCAGTTTTATCACTGAAGTCGCCCTAAGCTTTGTAGCCATCAGCATCGGCCTTGAACTGAAGATGACCACACTCAAGCAGCAGGGAATCGGGATTGTCATTATTATCATTACCGAATCGCTGCTGGCCTTCACCCTCGTAAGCCTGGCAGTCTACTGGTTTACCGCAGATCTTCCGCTCAGCCTTATCTTTGGAGCTATTGCCCCGGCCAGTGCACCTGCGGGAACGGTGGCTATCATTCAGGAATACAAAGCCCGCGGAAGTCTGACCAAGGCCCTTTACTCGGTGGTCGGTTTTGATGATGGACTGGGCATCATTATTTTCGGCTTTGCAGCTGCAATCGCAAAAAGCTTGTTGGGACAGGCCGCAGGGGACGCTCCCGAGAGTTTTTTGACTCTGCTTACCCCGCCGCTGTTGGAAGTGGCACTGAGCCTGTTGGTCGGGGTGTTGTTGTCCCTGCTGTTTGTGTTTCTTGCACGTCGGCTTTCCAGCAAGCGCGACTTGTTTATTCTGCTGGTTGCCTCGGTATTTATTATCGCCGGCCTTAGTTCTGTAATGCACCTCTCCCTCATTCTGACCAACATGATAGTGGGCTTTATAATTGTAAATACCCAAGCCAATAGTCTACTGAAAAAAATTGAGGGCGAGCTTTCAAATGTCATGCCCCTGCTGTTTGTCCTGTTCTTTGTTCTGGCCGGAGCAAACCTGCATGTGGCGGCCCTGCCTTCGTTGGGCTTATTGGGAGTAATCTATATTATAAGTCGTTCCGTCGGTTTAGCCGGCGGAGCTTCCCTTGGAGCTATTATCGGCAGAGCTGAGCCTAAAATCCGCAAATATCTCGGCCTTGGCATTCTCAGTCAGGCCGGAGTGGCCATCGGGCTGGCATTGATTGTGAAGCAGGATTTTTCCGAACTGGGGCAATGGGGAGCTGAAATCGGGAGTACGGTAATTACCACCGTCACCGCAACGAGCATCTTCTTTGAGCTGATCGGGCCAATTTTAACTAAGTTCGGCCTCCAAAAGGCCGGCGAGATCACCCTTAGCCAGGAAAAATAGCACCGGAATAGCCAACAGCCCATGGCCTGCAGTATAAACTGTGGGCATGGGCTGGAAAGGACCGAAGGTTGCAGCGCGCTACTTGCGCAGCAGGCCCTGGATTATCATCTCCACCGCTTCATCCTCCGACAGGCCCCGGGACATCAGGGTTTGCAGCTGCTTCGAATCGACCGAGCCGATAGCCGCCTCATGGGTCACATGGGCTTTGGGATGACGCACATCGACCATCGGGATGGCCTTCGCCTGAGCCTCATCCTGTACAATTTCATTGCAATCCACATGACCGACAGCACCTTCCGCGGTAGCGGTAAGTTCATTATAAATTACGGCCTGAGCCCGGTTGCGAACGGCAATATTACTGGTCAGAACACCCCTGGAGTATTCGCCGGAGAGGTGCCCGGCTTCTCGAATTTTTATTACATCGTCCTGACGACCGCTGATCCGCGAAAGGAGTTCCAGAACAGAATGAGGACCGCATTCAGCCTCGTAATCGATATCAATCAGCCCTACCCGACCCTTGATAAGCTCAAATTCGGTCGCAAAGCGGCTGGACTCCTCCAGCTGCACCTTGGCCTTCGGGATTACTTTAATGCCGCTGTCCATACTATGCACATGCCGCTCAAAGTACCTATACTCCGCTCCCGGCTCCAAATGAATATTAGCATCCATAATGTGTTCTACTTCAGTTGCATTTGAAAAGCTGCAGTGCGAGATAAAGTGAGCCTTGGCTTTTGCACCAAAACGCACGTTCATCCGGATGTGCTGCAGTCCGTTCTCCAGCATACCGAAGCAGAAGTATACCGGCTGTTCAATTACAGTTCCAGCCTCAACCAGAATATCGACATCTACTCCACGGCTGGTCTCCTGCGATTCTACCTTCAAACCCTCAACCAGGGTGGTGTTCAGCACCTGGTTTCCATGGATCTCAACATGGGCAGTTCCATCATCGAAGGAGTGGCTGTGCATGTTAATAGTCGACAGTAGACGATCGATTGCAGTTTGTGTCTGTGCGGATTGCTTACTCATACCAGAGCCCCTTCATCGGGAACATTTTTGTGGGGACAGGGCACGCATTTGCGCTCAAAATAGGAACTCAGCTGTTCAACAGTACCCTTATCCACCAGGGCACCGTTACACAACAAAAATGCATGGTCGGCGTGTTTCAGTACCTCACCGGAGTGGGTGATCATAATAACGGTAGTTCCATGGTCCTTCAGCCATTCCAGTACATGAAAGATTGACTGAATAGCATCGATGTCTACACCGGAATCCGGTTCGTCCATCAAGACCACCCTTGGATGCATGGCCACGATCGAGGCCAGTTCTATCCGCTTGCGTTCGCCCCCGCTGAGTGTCGTATCTACGTCCCGGTCCAAATAACGGCCGGGGTCAAGGCCAAGCATATGCATGACCTCCTCAGGGCTCTTCGCGCCTCTGCTTTTGTCTGCTGCCCGCCGAATAAACTCCCGCACCTTAATACCGTTGAAACGGGCCGGCTCCTGCCAGGCGAGGGTAATTCCCAGTTTTGCACGCTCATCGATAGAGAGCTCTTTGATCGATTTCCCGTCAAACAGAATATCACCTGTGTGTGAGCGGTAGTCCGGAAGCCCCATAATGGTGTGAGCCAGGGTAGACTTTCCGGCACCGTTCGGACCTACTACCGCATGGATATGTCCTTCCCAGAAATCCATTGTCAGTTCAAATAGTATTTGCTGCTCATCAAAAGAGAGAGAGACATTCTGTAATTCAATAATTCCCATCACTATTCCTCATCATTGTTCCTCATCATTGTTCCTCATCATTGTTCCTCATCATTGTTCCTCATCATTGTTCCCCATGTTTTTTTTCTTCCAGCAGTTCGTAGTAATAGCGCGGTTCAATCTTATCGTTCGGCACACTCAGTGCCTGCAGCACCTCGCGCAGCTTCTCGCGTGCCGGGCTAACTTCCGACTGATGGTTTACTAGTATTTCAATTTCAATAAACCAACCCAAGCCCTCTACAAAGCTTAATTCAATTCCCACATTCTCGAAAGCGTACAACTGTCCCTGTTTGTGTTTCTCTATATACACTTCATACTCAAGGTACTCACAGAAATTGATGAATGCTTCAGCGTCATCCACCTGAAACTCATGTTCCCGGTTTACCTCTATCCCCTCGGCCCGCTCTTTCTGCTTATAGTTCACCGTATTTGTCCCAGCCTCCCGACGAATACGAAATAGCGGTTTTTCCTGCTGGGGCCATGAAAAATAGGTATCCCGTTTCTCATAGGAGTTTTGAAACTCGGCAATTGCCAGGATTTTCTCGCGGAGGTGGTCGACCTCCTGCACCCAGGCTTTTATTTCTACTTCAATCGCCATCTTAGTCCTTCCAGGGAAAGATCATCCCCTTCAGTGACCGCGGTCCGACTTTCTCTTTCTCGTTCATCAGCAGGGCTCCCCAGGGGATCTCCTTTGGATTCGTGTCCGGATGCTCTTCGATATAATCATACTTATACATCAACAGTTTCAAGGCTATCTGATGGGAATAGAGAATTGAACTTATACCGGGTACCAAAAAAGCGGTCGCCACGGATATTAAAAAGTTTACCAGAGAATATGCTCCCATAAACACCGAAAAACCCGGGTTATCGAAAAACAAAATCAAACTCTTTTTTAATACTTTCTTTACCTCGGTATTCAACTGACGCCGTACAGGAAAAATCCACAGAGAAATCAACCACCAGAGCACGGAGACCCAAAACAGAATTGCCAGGGCAGCCAGTCCAAAGACCCCGCCTAAAGAGATGTAGAAGGGAAAGCCGATCATTAAAATGAGTACATGGAGAGCGGTAATGGTTCCAAAGACGGCGGAGAGCTTCCAGGTAGCGGTAATATAACTTGGAAACTCTCTAAACTCCGGGGCACGATCGAATACAAGATCGCCTAAAAAGAGTGAAACACCCCCTGCGTAAAAATGAAACAAGTATATAACCAGCACCAACATAAAAATGGTAAGTGCCACTTTTCCGGAGGCGATCATTGGAATTGCCAGGAACAAAATAATAAGCAGAATGAAGCCCACATTCAAAGCAATCAATGTAAGGAGGTTGTCCCATCCATCAAAGAACGCCTTTTTTAATAAAAAAACCTGTCATCTCTATTTACACCTCTATTCAATCGCCAAGATTCTATTAAGAAAACAGCCGTATCCGGCTATTTTCGTCGTTTCGGTTGCCGCTACGTGGCATGCGAAACTATTTTTGAACCCGCAGAAAAGGATATGCGGCCAGAGGCAGTACAGCTAAGGCACACATTGCCCACCCAAGACCGACTGAATCAACTAATGCCCCGAAAATAGGCGAGGCAACGGCCACTACAACCGTCTTTAGCTGACTTTCGGCGGACAGACCGGTAGCCATTACCGTTCCTTTTATCTTTTCGCTGACATAGCCAACCGTCATGGGGCGGCGGAGGTTTTGCAGCACGTAAAAACCTATAAACAACACCACCGCAATTAGGATGCATTCGTAACGCATACTTACCCCTACGGCAACCACAGTTATAATCGATACCAGGTACGTAAGGTTGAGTCCCTTCTCGGTGTACTGAACCGACTGGAACTTCCCGGCCCGCTGTGAGACGGTTGCGGTGAGCATATACAGAATAAAATAGAGCCCCCCGACTACCAGGGCCACCCTCTTTTCCTCGCCCAGGGCAAGCAGAACCGGGAGTCCCAAGGCAAGGTTACGCATAATAGGCTGAATATAGTCCTTGGAAGTCTTAAACACGCCGTCGTACAGGCTCGAATTCAGCATCAAACGGCGTAACTTTCGGTATTTCAGCAGATCTCGAAAATCGTGCAGGGTTGCCTGCACAGAATCGCGTAAACTTCGTTTTATTTTTTGGCCGACAGCATCATCCGATAACGAGGCATCCGCACTCGGCTGGGGGCCGCCTTCGGCACCGACAGTATCGCCGCTGAAATCAAGATATTTGGGATAGCTCTTGAGAAGCAGAAAGCCGATTATATACGGGATAATACTGTAAAGAAACACTTGGTGGTACTGACCATGGACAAACACAATGAGACCGGCCAGCAAAGCCGAAAGGGCCGATCCGCGCTGTGACCAGCTGCGGGTATGCCCGTAGTAGTGAACCTTTTGGTCGGCGATTCCCTGACGAGTTATGTAATCGAGAATCATCGCTTTATGGGTACCGGTTCTAAAGGCCTCGCCAAGAGCAAACAGCAGCATTGCTCCTATATAGGGAACAAAGGCGGGAAAGAAATAGAACACCAGGAAAGAGAAGATGTAGGCCACGAAAGCGGCCATCATCGACCTGCGCCGACCATATGAATCGGCAATAATACCGGAGGGAATCTCTAATATATTGGTGGCAATTTCACGAATGCCGAATAGTATACCTATTTCAAAATAGCTTATTCCTACTTCTCTGAAAAAAAGGATCAGATAAGGATCAAAGAAACGCAGGTTTTTAACAAACCCGTAGAAAGAAAATTTCCAAAACTGAATATCCTTGTTAAACTTTTCCATGAGACGAGTATACAAAAAAAAGCTGTCCCTGAGAAGCAGGAACAGCTTGATACATACTAGTGGCGAAGGGATTTGAACCCCTGACAAAACGGATATGAGCCGTTTGCTCTACCAACTGAGCTACGCCACCGTAGTCTCCAAGAATATACCAATGGATTGCATTTTATGTCAATATGCATGACCATATGAAAAAATATTTTAAGGAGAACCCAAGTGACCCATACATGGACAACACAAGTTCGAAGCTATGAGCTGGACATGCACCGGCATGTGAACAACGCTACGTACCTTAACTATTTTGAAGCGGCCAGAATGAATTTTTTAGCTTCCATAGGCTTCGATTATGCAAGGCTTCTTGAGAAAGGTTTCAGCCTGTTTGTAGCCAAAATAGAGGCTCACTACAAAGCCCCGGCTCTTTTGAATGATGAAATTTACGTCACCACCGAATCCACTAAGAGGAAACGCTACAGCGGGGTTTTTCGTCAGATAGTCTACCGTGGGGGAACAGAACTCTGCAGTGCCGATATCACATGGGCATGCGTAAATTCTGAGGGTAAACCGATGCCCCTGCCGGAGGAGTTCGAATTGCCGGAACTTCAACCGGGTGACAAGGACATCACCATTTAGATAAGCTTATACCGCTTGCTGAGGGCGTACAAGCGTGAGTTCCAATAGTTCATAGTTACATAACTCCGCCGATCGGAGGGATCGGATATCCGGCCGGCGATTCTCTGAAGGCTTTGAAAGGCCTTACTCAGCATGGTAGTCATGTTGAGCTCTTCCTTTTCACTGCTCACGGGTAAGGTGATGGTACGGAAGTAATAATAGAGATGACGGTACGGATCCTGACGAGTGAGTCGCTCCTGAGAAAATAAGCGTTCAAACGCAGCTAAGGACTCCTCTGCTTTCCCTAATTCATGCAACAAGAAACCTTCCAGAGCGTACAGCATCTGCAGCGGGACATCGTACACCCCGGGTATTTTAAGGCCGAAGTTTTCAAAGGGTTCATACCCGTCACCCGGCAAGTGCACAATCGGCACGATGTCATTCTGCTCATTGAACTGCCGCCGGCTTATTGCGGCAACAACATAGCGATACGCTTCTGCAATATTACGGTTCAGCAAGTGCCCCTCGGCCTGAAAGTGGAGAGTCTCGCTTGTTTCGGGAAGTTTTTGCAGTAAAGCTTGGGCAGAATGGATGAAGCCCTGGTACATATGCGAGCGCAGCATCCATGCGGTAATCAGATTTTTCCTTTCACCGCTAAAATAGAGACGATCATGGGTGAGCAGCGACTGAAACAGTACATAAGCTTCGCCGTAACGACCAAGTTCAAACTGGATGCGAGCCTGCAGCATCATAGTATACCGCTCCCAGCGACGGCGACCGGTGTTCTGCGCTTTCTGTAGGGCCGCCTTGGCGTGGGAGGATGAGAGTGAATAGTCTCCGGTAATAAAATGGCTTAAGGCGGTCAAAGCGGTGCTTTCACAGGCAGCTGCAGTGAGGAGGGTATCAAATGTTTTTTGTCGAGCCTGCCGAAAATACTCCGCTCCCTCCGTCATTCGACCATTTGTCAGCATCACCTTGCCCAGCAGCAGAGTCGCCCGTGCTTCCAGCTCGGGAAAATTCTGTTCCTGCACCTGCAGCAAGGCCTGTTTAGTCTTGGTCAAAACCAGGGACGAGTCACCCCTTCGACGCCACAGATAGGCGCCTTCCGCAAATAAAAACAGCACCTCCGGTATTCCACTCTCCCTTTCCACCTCATTCTCTTCCCGGCTAAAAAGCTCATGGTATATCGCCGAAGCCGCATCAATTGAACCGTCCCAGAGGCAGGCTAAAAGCTCTATACACAGAGTGCGGGTTTATCCCGCCTCATGCCATGTCCGGATGGCTTTAATTAATGGCTGCAAAGGTACCTCAGAGTCTGACAGAAGCTCCTCCACTAGACGCAGGGCAATGCGGTTGACACTCTCAACAGAGAAATCAAGCTTTTTGGATAGCTGCAACACCTCGTAATAATTAAGCTCACTCAAATGAGATATGACATACTGTTCAATGAAATAGTTGGTACGGGTCTTATCGAGAGGAGGGGCTGGACCTTACATTCTTAGGCGAAGGGGGTCGGGTGGGCAGGAAAAATCGATCCTTCCCAGATATCCCAACGCTTTCAGCTGGTAAAGACTCTGTTCGACTACTTCTCGACGCAGGCCTAACTGCTGAAAAAGCTCCAACAACTTATCCTTATCTAAAAGCCCCCTCAAGTTGAAACAGGTGTACAAAACAGTATGAAGCTCTTCCGGTGCCTTGCCGAAGCGATTTCTCCGGCGGGGCGGATCGCCACTGTATTCATACGCCTCATAGGGAGTAGTAAGATGTGCTCCAAATTGCTCTTGTAGTTTGGAGTGCCACTCTTCAATTTCAATTAAAACCGTCTCGGTTACTTTTTCCAGGGAGGCGCAAGTAGATTCCTTCCTTAAAGTTATCACGGGTATGCCCTCACCAGTTCTTACGAGCAGATCAATTTGCAGCGCCAAAAATTTGCGAACCTCCTCCGGATACTCATCAAACCCATGAATCACTACTACCGGCGGCAGCAGCTCCCGACGCATTCGACTTGTGTATGCCTTTAAATACAGTTGGAAAAATAGTTTTATATCCGTATCCGACCAAGTAGTAACGGGCATGTTATTTAGACTCTGCAGTTCTTCCCACAGCACAGACTCCTGCGAACTAAGAAAATCCTGTGCCTCCGCAAGTACTTTTTCATCCAATCGGTGCAATAAAGCCGAATACACAGAACCCAAAGCGGGAAAATAATCTATTGCACACCACTCAATACCTCCCATTCCGGCCTCGAGAGCCTGTAATACTAAATGAATCAGCAGCCGCTTGCCGGTATACTGAGCGCCAAAGATTACGGGAAGCTTCCGACTACCTATATCAGCCTCCAATATCAAATCTATCAGTCGATCGCATAAACTATCCTCTGCACAAAGCTTTGGACTGTCCTGGGGACTCAAGGTCTCACGTTCAAAATCTACAATCCGATAGTAACTTTCAACCTGCTCAAAATGAACAAAGTGGCTGATAATATCTGCAGTAACGGCGGTACACCAAATACCATTTTCCTCGGGCAGCAGAAAAACCTCGCTGCCGATCCGGTTTTTTGTCCTGCTCTTCTGCAGTAAACCGCCCTTCTGTAGGAGTACTGAAAAGCCGGGGATGTCATCGGCCCATTCATTCTGCAGATTATGCAATGAGCGCAGAATTTCGACAATTTTATAAAGCACATGTTCATCTTCATCGCAGCTGAAGTGATAAAAGGGAGACTTCTCCGTTTCGGCTTCAAACAGATGGGCCGGGAAAAGAGACTGTATTTCTTGTACAATTTTTTCGGCTGTATGTGCATCTGTTCTCATTAATTGATGCACACCATCAATTTCTATGGTAATATTAATCATTCGTATTTATTTTAACGTAGAATCAAACAATGTAAAGTAAAAGCAGTAGTAAAAAGATTGAGTTTACCATGATAGAGCTAAAAACAGTACACAATAGTAGCAGGACGGACAAATACATTGAATACAGCGAAAAAAAGTGTCGAAAGCTTGTATTTCGCATTGCGCCGAATACCCCCTTTCAAGAAATTCTGGCCAAACTAAATCGAATTCAATTCGTCGGATGCCCAATTTCTACCGAGCATATCACCTACTCTGTGCTTGAGTTGCTTAATAATTCTTTGCGTGCACAACGAGAACAGAACAATGAAAATCCGATACTATTAAAGTTTCAGAAAACCCAGACGGGATTTAACATTTATTTACGCGACTGGGGCGGGGGGTTTGATATTTCAGAGCTTCCCTATGATATCAATAGAAATATTGAGGAGATCGACATTCACAACCAGGAGTTTGAACAGTATCGTCAGGCCCATGAATATATGCGCTTCGGGCTGGGTCTTTACCTGGCACGCAAAACCTTTCCCGTTTTTTCTTTTTTTATTGATCACCAGGAAAATCCAACAGATTGGAATCCTGAAAGAACGGCTGGAACGGTAATCGAGCTGCACACGGGAGGCTCTAAACTTCACACAAAAAAGAGGCAGAAATATGCAGAACCGACGGATATCTGACCGGGCGATGTCATATGCGAAAACTGTTTTTCTTTTTTACGATATAATAGGATACGTACGCGATTTATCGTCAACCGGCCTGCGGGTTGATATATTTGCCGATTCATACCCGGCAATTGGAGAACAAGTGCACACCACCGTCATATCCCACCCCGATCTTAATCTCGACCCATTTAACGTGCTGACTAAAGTTCGCTGGGGCAAACAAGACGGTCCAATGATTGCGGTGGGACTGGAAATTGTCGGGTTTTCCTCCACACATGGTGACTACACATATCAGAAACTGGTACAGATATTTGAGGAGCTGAAGCTTGAGAAGGCTTAGTTAATGGTTCAAACCATGGGGGATGCGAATTTCCACACGCTGGCTGCGAGTAAGGGAGGTTACATCCACACATATTTGGGCCAGTACATCCCGTCGAACTTATCCAGGGTTCCGGTCATCCGTGCCAATACCATCAGCTGCGACCAGTTGAGCTTTACATGCGTGTAGAACTTGCGCATGGTAAAGATGCCCCGCAGCCCTTCTTGCGATTTTACCCCGTGGCACACCGGCCACCTCGGCATGGGAGAAGTTCTGAAGAAATGGATCTCCGATGCGAAAAGGCTTAAAATAATTCTGATACAGCTGGTAGACCGCCATGCGCTCAAGGCAGTTATTCACATTCTGGGAAAAGCGCACCGTCTCGCGCACGTGGTTGGCATTATCCTTCCTAAATTGCCTGTCCAGATAGTTGACAGAAAAAAGTGGATTGTCGATGGTGCGCGCCAAAAGGGAGGAGATTCTCACATGCTCAAACCTCCCCTCGCTTTTTAGGCTCTGGAGCACATCCGTAACCCATGACCAATCTTTGATACTCTAACTTCTCATCGCTGTAGAGGCAGGTAATTCGCTGTTTCTGCGCATATTGCTCGACCAAATCAACAATCTGCAGGAAGGACTGACTATGGAGATCTCTTGCGGATGTAGTGCCTCTCCCGCTGGTCACGTTCGGCCTTCTGCAGCTCTGGTCATCTTTCCCTTGCGCCGCAAATGGGCATAGTCAAAGGTGATAAAGAACCGTGAACTCTTGCCGGCCAGGATGTGAATGTTATTCGGCTGGAACTGATCGCTGACAAAGCTCGAAGCCGTCGGTGACCAGGTCCTCGCAGGGAACATAGTCCTGGAGGATATCCGCCTGCAGGGCAATGGCCTGGCGGGCGAGGCGGCCCAAGCGGTTGATGATCGCTTGGTGGCTGACCTCCATTATACGGGCGGTTTTAATGCACTCCCCCGCAGTTGGTCATATGATCGAAAATCACCTGATAGTCGAGCTTTCTCTTTACATAGTAGTCCAGGCGGAAGGTTTGCTCGCTAAAGCCTTCTTCGCATCCGAGGCATTTGAATCGGGTGGACCGAAGCCATGGGCCAGGGTCTGTAGCTGCCATTGGTGTAGTACCAGCGCCCGTGGTCAGGTGGTTGGGTGTGATATTCACATTCGGAATGGGGACAAAATGGGGGGATAAGCATTGGTGGACCTCCTCTAAAATAAAGTGTGGGTACACTCTAATAGAGGGGCTAAGTCGCATCCCTGCTTCAATTCCCCATGGTTTGAACCATTATTATTACAGTTCGACCTTCGGTGGTTTCGCACCGCCCTCCCACAACTGGTCATCCTTCTCTGTAAAGGGACGACCATAGACATGGTCAAATAGAAACCGGAAGTCCTCCGGCTGGATCTCCATAAACTGCAAGCCAAAATAGGTCATCCCGTCAATCTCATACCGCCGCATCACCCGCCCGCTTACATGAATTGCCCGTTTCTCAATGTGCAGCAGCAGATCAAGATCGGTCAAAAGTCCTATCGCCCGGGTCAGTTCTCCTGAAGGATAAGAAAAAAGGATTCCCGAGGCACTGATATTGATAATCTCCGCATTAAAATGCTTTTTTTCCTGTTTTTCACTTTGGAAATAGCCGTTCTCTTTCAGTGCATAGGCAAGCACATAGGAAAACTCTAGGGCAAAATCAAGTGTATCCAAGGTAAACGGGCGTTTGCGCTTGTGGGTGTTGCTCAGATATACATAACCGATTACATACTGCAGGTACATAATAGGACTATAGATCTCGCAAAAGGTTCCGCTGCTGCTCTTTTCTTTGAAATACTCCTGTACCTGCTGTCGATTCATACCCATAAAGCTCCCTTCCTGCTGAGTGGGATCTGGAAACATACTCTGGGTGATAATGGGATGCTGCACAATCTGGCCCTTCCTGGGCAATCCGCGATCAAGCTGGGGTATAAACAAGCTCTTGCCTGTATCGGCAATTAACTGTTCCTCAAAACCGTTTGGCTGACGGTTTCGAAACATCACTATGTTATTATGTTCCGACATTCCCTGGGCTTTCTCCCGGAACTGCGCGATAAGTGATTGGATTTCATCAGTGTCGAAATACTCGGATATCAACGGTTCATCAACTTCGCGATACTCGCGGGAGCGCGGAAAACTAAGCTCGACGGTCACGTCCTTATACTCAAAGCTCATAGAAAGCCCTTCCGGACTTGGAATACGTTCAAATTTTCTTTCAAGATTTTTCACCAAGCCCGGGGGAACAGCCACCTGGAGAGTCCTTCCCGGTTGAAGCACTTTGGTCTCAAACATCATGGTATGGCCGAAGTAGGAAAAATACACCCGTACCTGCTCTTTCCGCTTAAACAACTTCCCTTCATCAGTCTCACAGCGGATAGACAGTGCATCACCTTCACTTTCTACCGCAGTACCCTTCACCTGATGTTCCTGACCATGGACATCCATCGGCATGTTCTGATCGCAGAGTACCCCAATTACATATTGCTGCTCAATTCTTCCTACTTTTTCACCCATACTCATCGCCCCCTTTTTTTAATAGTTTCGCGTGCCGCTTCGCAACAACCGAAACGACGAAAATAGCCGGATACGGCCATTTTCTTAATAGTGAAAATAGCCGTAATTCTCCGGAAAATCGTTATATTCGGGTGGTACGTACTCTTCTTGCAAGCGACCTGCATCAAATTCAATCGCCTGCATGGTCCATTTGTCCACGGCAAACACTGCAACCGCGTTTCCGGCCCCCCGTCCAAGCTGAGCAATTACCCGAAAATCAAAGCGGGCTGTGGCATCCTCCACATGAATCGTCCCAATGCGAAATTCCTCTATTTGGACATCTTCAGTCTCCCATGCCTTCACCTGTACAGGCAAGCTATCCTGAGCAGTGGATGAACTCAACTGTTTCAGTATATCAACCTCGCCCTCAAAGGCAGCTCTTAGAAAGCGCTCAGCCAGAGCAGCCACTTTCTCATTATCGGTTTTAGCCTCGGAACCACCATCATAGCTCTCGTAAGATGCTAATTTCCCAATAATCAGATCGAAGGGGTAACGAGATTTCGAACCGAACCGCTCAAGAAAAGCTGCATTACGCTGCAAGACAGCCGAGGGCTCGGCCACCCTTACCTCCGCATCGGATTCTGCAGGACCGCTTTCCCCTGCCCTTTCCTCTTCTGTTTCCTCTTCTCCGAAAATCAGCGTACGCTCGGGTTTATCGACCTTTTTAGTGCTGTCCCCCTGCACGCTTTCGGTGTTCACGCTGTTCTGTTGCTCTTTAGGGCGGGCAGTGCCGGTTTCCGGGAGGGACTCTTCACTTTTGCTGCAAGACAAAAAGGTCCAGGCAAAAACCACGGCCAGCAGCAGAAGCAGGAACATATCAAAAGACTTTATAATAAACTGTTTCATACTATGAATTACGCCCATCCCTTTATTACTTGGTATACGATGGATCGATTTTTGTCAAACGCTCACACAAAGCAGCAGCTCTCGGAACTTCTTTCGACAGTTCCCAACGGCTCCTCCCGACGGCTATAGACAATCAAATTAAGAGTCGATAAACTGTTCAAACTTTTCTATGGGGATTATATGAGTCCGACTATACGCAATGCAATTTTCCGCCATTTGATCCACGACTATACAGAACCAATTCGTGATCCTCTGTGGCAGCACATCTATCTTTCCCCCGGGATCAAACGGCTGGTTGCCCTTGATTCATTTCAGAAGCTCGGCCGGATTAAGCAACTGGGCCCGGCCTTTCACGTATATCCGGGGGCCGTACATACGCGACTCAACCACAGTCTGGGCGTGTTTCACTTGTCACGACTGCTGCTGCTGGCCCTGCTGGAGCGAAGTGAAGAGCTGCCTCTTACCTTGGAAGGGGTTAAGGCTTTTTTAGCCGCTGCTTTGCTGCACGACCTTGGCCACTTTCCCTTTGCCCATTCGCTGAAAGAGCTCCCCTTAAAAGAACATGAACAGCTGACCGCGGAAGGGCTGCTCTCTGAACCGCTCGCCACCGCCCTTCGAGATTGGGTTGGCTGCAGTCCGGAGATGGTGGCTGCCATTGTTGATGAACATATGGACCTGCCCGAGGAGACTGAGATACCCTTCTACCGCCGCCTGCTCTCCGGGGTACTGGATCCGGATAAGCTGGATTATCTGAACCGGGACGCCTTCTTCTGCGGAGTGCCCTACGGCATGCAGGATACGCAGTTTGTCCTGCACAAAATGCTGCCGCACCCGACGCTGGGAATTGCGGTGGAGGCGGACGGTGTGACCGCCGTAGAAAATGTGCTGTTCTCCAAATACCTCATGTACCGTACCGTATACTGGCACAGGGCAGTGCGAATCGCAACCGCGATGATTAAGCAGGCAGTCTATTCCGGAATGGTTGATAAGAAATTTAAGGTCGAAGATCTCTACTGGCTGGATGACGAGGAGTTTTTCCGCAAATTTCCGGCCGATTCCTATGCCCCGTTTCAGCTGATAGAGCAGGTAGTCAACCGGCGGTTATATAAAACCGCCTTCGAGGCTCCATTTGACCCTCAAAACTTCACCCATACACGCCTTACTCAGCTTGAGGCCCGCAAGGTCGTTCAGGAGGAGATTGCCGGACGCCTGAGCTCGCAGCTAAAGAGAACTGTGCAGCCCTATGAGGTCCTAATCGATATACCCGAGCCGATTTCCTTTGAGGTTGATCTTCCCATCTACCAACAAGGAAGCTATGTACCCTTCACAGAATCCGGATCGGTGTTCAGCGGCCCGGTGGTCAAGGGCTTTACCGATTCCCTGCGGAAGCTGCGAATCTACCTTCCCTCCGAACTCACCCAGAAAGTACAGGAGCAGGATACAAAGCTGTTATGATTGAAGTCAGCGATTTAATGGAGGGGGCAATCCCTCCATGGGTCCGCCGTTTTGTGAAGTATACCGGCCGGGGAATCAACCACCACTCTATGATCAGGGAAAACGACTCGGTATTGATATCGGTCTCCGGTGGAAAGGATTCACTGGCCCTCAGTTTAGCCTTGGCCCTGCGAAAGCGCTGGCTGCCGATTGACTACCAGCTGCGGGCGCTGCACATTGACTGGGCCGAGTACCCCATTCCTGATGATAAAATGGAGGCACTGCAGAAGTTTTTCCGGGAACTCAAAATTCCCTTTGAGACTAGCCGTTCTCACATGTTTGCCTCTGGATTTAAAGGAAAGTTTAACTGTTATCTCTGTTCGCGCAACCGCCGCAGGATTCTGTTTGAATATGCCCGCGACCACGATATATCGCTTATCGCGATGGGACATCATATGGACGATATCGTTGAAACGACACTCATCAATTTGTGCTTCAGGGCTAAATTTGAATCGATGAAGCCGGTACAAGAATTTTTCGAGGGCAAACTGCATGTAATTCGCCCAATGTGTGAGGTAAGGGAATCGAAAATCGAAAAAATTGCCCGGGAGGTTCGCATGCCGGTTGCCAAAGCCCCCTGCCCCTATGATAAAACAAATATCCGTTCACAATTAAAACCAATTGTGTCAAAACTTTCTTCACTAGACCGTTATACCCGCGAACATATTTATGATGCTCTGAATTATACAAAAGATGAGCCGAAATGACTTGCATCAAGCTGAATACTCACGTATTGTGAAATATAAGGACAGGACGAAATGAAATACTCAAAAATAATGAAAGAGAGAATCAGGCGAGTACAAGTTTTGTTTAAGGAACTTGGCTATGACCTTTTCGACGAAGAGCGTCTAGAAGAGAGTTACAGTACCGCCTTCGTGCACTCCAATGGCCTGCAGGGTATGTTTTTTATAGAAAAAGAGAACCGCTTTTTAGAAGTGGTATATAATTTAACCTTCAGTTCACAGTTGGCAGAGTTTGTACAACACAAAATGCCGGAAGTGTTTGAAACCTGCTTTGAATACGGCTGTTATATGAGTACCTTTGCCGATGAGTACGCAATAAATATTTCTCTTTTCAGCAAAGTATACTTTTCCGGATTAAACTACTACAGTTTAAAGGACACAATGGCGGATTTTTACCGCTGCAGTACCGCGGTAAAAGAGTTAGTCAGTTTAACACACGGATAAAGGGGCGGGCGATGGATATTCACAACAGCATGGAAGAGTTTGTTTTTGAAACTGTAAATGATATATTCGAAGAAAAGGCTAAAAGTGGTTTCCCCCTGGCCCACTGTTATCAATGCCGACTCGATGTTGCCTGTTATGTGCTCAATCGTATCAAACCCGAATATATCATCTCCGGCCGCGGTTTAGCGCACTACGAAAGTGACTATCAGGACCATCTGCAGACCAGTGCAGACATTGTTGCTCTGGTAAATGAGGGGCTGCGAAAAATAGACTCAAGACGGCGGCCCTACTACACAGACAGTCCGCAAGAGAAACCGGAGATTCCCGCAGGACCGGTGTATAACTTTCCGGCAATTATCGGCCGTATTCTGCACGGAACTACCTTTGAACCATTGATGAATATCAATGTGGCGCTGCTGCGGGATAGCGGGGCGGTACCGATGATCGACTATACCTGGCAGAACCCCTATTTTATCGTCGAAAGTACCCGCGGCCACTTTACCTTTCTGCCCCATCCGGAAAAGGCGGAGAAGGCTGGAGAACAAAAGAGTTTTTCCTTTGAGGTGTATATTGATGTGGAAGGATTAAGTCCGCTGCAGCATTTTTTTGAAATGAAAATAACCGCTCAGGATGAGGTGCTGCATAACTTTTCGGCTCAGAATACCTACAAAATAGGAGAGCTGTACCTTTTTCCTGAGGATGTTCCCATGGAACAAAACGAGTAAGTAGCCTCGCGGAGGCTTATGAGTAGAACTCCGTATGAGTAACGATATCCTGCACCCGCCCCGGTACTTCCTGCTCAACAAACAGAATCACCTTCTGAATTACCTCGTCACCGTATTTTTTAGAGTTACTGACAAGCCCCGCCCCTATCTGGGAAAAAGTGGTGGACTCATGCAAATCGACCTCTGCGGCGGAGATTTTGAATTTGCTGTGGAGCCGCTGTTTAAGAGACTGAACTACTCTGCGTTTCTCCTTCAGATTGGTGGCATCGGGAAGGTATATAATAAACTGTATTAAGCTTACAACCATACTTACTCTTCATCATTAAGGATATCTCCGATTGTATCGAGGCTCAGATCACTATGCAAGCGGTCTTCCTGGTGCTTCATTCGTTCTTTGAGGGGAAGATATTCCCGGTTGTACAACGCCGCGAGGCAATACACTTCATCATCCCTGTAACGGCTTGGTATTTCAACCTCCAGTTTGTAGCCGTTCTCGGCAAATCCGCGCCGCATAATATGCACCGGATCGCTGATGGTCAGGGCAAAGTGCGGACTGTAATACAGCAGTAACACCAGCACCAGCAGTACAATTAAGACAAAAAAGGCCAGACTTTGCTCGGCACGGTCAACTAACGTCGGTTTGAGTGAAAGAAAAAAGTCATAAGTGCCGATGTGCCGATACTGATAATCGAAAGGCCCAAACATTGAACGGTAATAGCTGTTCTCATATCTGGAATACAGTGTCTCCTGCCCCTCTTTTATGATCAGCAGTGTGGGGAGTGCCTCTGCAAGCTGTCTACTGCCGGTACCCTGAAAGCGCTGCAGCACGCGGGTCTCGGTGGTTTCCAGTACTTCGGCTCTGCCCGGGGCAGCCGGAAGAGTAGGTTGAATCAGGCTGACCAGAAAGAGAGCGGCCACAGTTACCATTACGACTAAACTGGTGATTAGCGCTACATGTCGCTGTGCCATGACGGAACCGGTGTACTTTAACTTTTTGAACACCTTCAGAACCCTGAGCAGGCGCAGGATACGCGCCACTCGGATAGCCTTTGCAACTTTAAGCACATTAAACACCCCGCCCAGGCCGCTGAAGGTTCCGCCTCCCAGAAAAACTACCGCCATGAGGGGACCGCTGTGAAACAACAACAGCGGCACAGAGGCGAACAAGTCTATCCAGCCCTTTCGGTGCAGTAGATACTCGCCAGCTTCCCTGCGAAGGGCGGCGGAAAAGAACCGAATTAAAAACTCGAAGGTAAAAAACAGGTCGAAGCCGAAACCGCTGATCAAGAGGACTTTCCGGACATCCCAACTCCAGCCACCGATAAGAGCGGCATCCTCCAAAAAAGTCTGTATTAGTACCAGAAAGATTGCCAGGACTACTAGACCTTCGAAAAAACTGCGCATTTTCCCCTGTTCCACTGTTACCATCCCTGCTCGGCTGCAATTTTAAACAATTCATCGATCATTTTAATATCGTACCCAAAATAGCGATAATTTTTCCGGGCTACACTAAACCAGCTTTTCTCAGGGCTGACCGCCCCGCGATCAATCTGCATATTCGGCTTGTACTCGTTGGCCAAACTGCTCAACAGGAGGGTCAGCCTTCCAGTGGCGGAGACCCGGGAATTATCAAGAAAGGAGATATTACTCTCCACACCACTGCGAATAGCAGCTTCGGGAAAGTGTGGAAGCCTTTCAGCAAGTCCCTGAGTTACTTTATCGGCAACGCTGGGCTGAAAACTGCCACGCTGCCGCCGTACGGAGGAACTTGTCTCACGACCATCTCCGCTTACTAAATAGACCGCCGGACGCAGCAATAGTGAAACCTTCAGCATGTGCTTCAGCTCTTCTTTACTCATTCTCAGACGCTGTACCTTTTCCAATTCAAAGCGAATGTAGTTGCGGGTTTGATAGATCTGCTCGATGTATTTTTCTGACAAACGATAGGACAGAGCGTTAAAGCTTCCGGTCAGGGCTCGTCTGCCTTCACCAGTGTGAGCCACCTGTACAGTTAGTTTCAGTAGCTCGGTTTTCATCTCTTCCTGGGAAACCCTGGGCAACCCCAAAAAAGCGGTAAAGGACATATCAAGCTGCTCAACAATAAAACGATTCATATATCCCTTTAGGGTAAAATCGGTAATTTTGAAAAGTTCGCTAATTAGCATAGACCGTATGTGTGCCCAACTTTTCCCGGGAAAAAAACGGCTTGAGGAGAGTGTGGGGTAAAGCGCACGAGCATTCAGCTCTAGAAAAGCCAGCAGCTGCTCCTCTTTCTGCAGAGGTGTTTGATTTCGTAGTGCGGGATTTTCCAGCAAATGCCGAACAAATCCCTCCGCTTTTTCTTTTTCGCTGCTCATTTACTCTTATTTCGTCAAAAAACTGATTTACATGATCCTTTGAGTGTAAAATAATTATACGATGATTCGGCTTTATGTGACACCGTTTTTTCTATTTCTTCTTTTGCTGTGGATTGGCTCTTACTCCTCGGTTTTCCCTCGAGAGATACCTCTGCCCGAGGAAGAGGCCCCAAAGGCCCTTTTCTCAGCCGAACTCTATGACGCAGATGTGGACTTTTTTATTGAGGGCAGCTGGACAGCCTCGCTGCAGGGGGGCTCCGGCCTCACTTGGGGGGATGGAATTGAAGGTGTTCAGCCGGCGGTACTTTCTGATTTTACAGACGGGTTTAAGTTTGAACAGGTTCCACAGCTAAGCCTGTCGCTGTGGTACATGGACCGCTACTTTTTTGAAACTACCATTACCAAAGAGCAGCAGCTGGAGACTTTTTTATTCGGCTACTTTGGGCAGGAGGGGGAGTTTCTCCAGGAAGCCCGGGCCGGCAATACCGACATCGGATTCGGAGACTACGGTGTGTTTTCTATCCCGGCGGCCTCGCGCCACTCTCTGGGTGCCTACAGCCGTTTTGAGGGGGGCTACTCGGAACACCACTTGGCCGCCCGCTACGACCCGGCCCAGCTTGAAGAGCTTCACTTTCGCGGCAGCCGGCTGATCGAGGAGCAGCGGGTAGCACCGGAGGATTTTCGCCGCGGCCGCTTTTTCATTCTGCCCGACGCAGATATAGATTTCCTGCGGGTCTATGTGCGGGATGACCGAGACGGCACCATAAGCGATTCCAAAGGCCGCCGCTACCGCCGCCTGGATGAGGACGAGATGGTCTATTCCTTAGAAGAAGGACTTCTGTTCCTCCGCCAACCAGCCACCTCGGACGTGGTGGTGTATTATGAAAAGGGCGGGCCAACCACCGCTGTTGGAGACTCATCACTCGGCAAAGAAGCGCTGGTAGGAGAGAACACTACAGGGCTCTCCTTAGAAGAACCTGCTGAAAATTTCGAATGGGATACTACTTATCTCGGTATAGCTACCAACACATGGCAGAGAAACGGGCTACCGAACACAGATACCAATTCCGCCCTTCTGCTCTACAGCCCCGGTCAATGGAGCCCCTTTGAGCTGCTGTCGGTGTACAATGCCGGAGCTGCAGTAAAGGCGGATGCGGGGAACACCACTCTGTGGCTGGCGGCGAAGAACTCATCCGGGGGCAGCCGCCTGCCGATCGAGCAGTTCCAGGATGCGGATAAAGCGCGTATAGCCCCCACCGGATTTGACCTACGGAGCCATGAAGCCCGCTACCCGCTGCTGGTTTATACCGATGAGAGCAGCTGGGCACAGTCGCTTTATGGACCGGGGGGCGGTACCGAACCGATAGACCGGGAGCTGCGCTTTGAGCAGCTCTCCCAGGCCGGCGGCTACAACCTCGGCAGCAACGCGCTGGAGGGCTCAATTACCGTACTTCGGAACGGGGTGCCGGAGCAGCGCTTTACCTTTAACCCCGACACGGGGGAGCTGAACTTTTTCATCCCCCCCAGCCAGAATGAACGTATCGATATTCGTTATCGTACCACCAGCGCCCAAGCCGTCGGCGGAGATATTTTTGCCGCGGCGGTTAACCGGTTCAAGTTTAACGAGCAGTGGTCGGGCGACCTAAACCTTGGACTACGCTGGAACGCCGACCCCAACGCCTATATTACCGAAGTTGGAGAGGCGGAGGGCTCAATGCTGGCGGCCGGGCGGCTCAGTTATCAAAGCGACCGGCTCAATTTTGAAATCGAGTCGGGGGTGAACGTCCGCAGCCCCAACACCACCGGACGGCTGCGCCTCTTCGGCATGGACAACAGCGCCTACCCAGTCTCTATGAATTCCGAGCTGATGTACCCGGGCGCGCCGGTGAACAGCACGGCTTATACTTCGCCAGGTATTGGCCCTTTCGATCACAACAACCGGGGCAAGCTTCTTTTCAGTGACTTCTACAACTACAGCTTTGCCGGGGGGTATCAGCTTCAGCACTACAGCTGGGACCCGCCCTCGGATCAAACTTATCCCTACGCCCAAAGCGGCGGCAACAACCGTACCGGCCCTTATATCGCCGCCACGGGCAGCGAAACCGAGGGCAACGCAATGGTCATGGAGTATGCTTTGCAAAATAGCGAATGGGTGGGCGGTACCATTCCGCTGTCCGAAGGTGGGGGAGCAGTCGATTTGTCCCATGTGCAGGCGATTACCCTGCTGGTCAAACATATCAGCTCTGAACCTTCGGGGAGTATCGATTTGCATCTCCTGCTGGGTCGCCTGTATGAGGACCTGGATGCCGACGGGACCCTCGATGAGGAGGACTCGCCCCTGGACGGGGGCTTCGATTTCAATATTACCAATCCGGATCCCTTTGTTTTGCCGGTGGCACCCGCCCTTAAGTGGTCCCCCGAGCGTAGCCGGGTGAACAGTGAGGACCTGGACGGCAACGATATCCTGGACGGCTCCTCAGCCCCCCTCCCCATTCCGGTTATCAAGAGCACCGCCAACTCAGACTTCACTTTATCCGGCTCCACCGGCTGGCAGAGAATCACAATCCCTTTGGAGGATTCGGACCGCGAAAAGCTGCAAGCAGCCACCGGTATCGAGTTTATGATCGCCGAATCAGGAGCAAGCACAGCTGCCGAAGGGCGGCTCCTGATCGCTGACATCGAACTAGAGGGAAGCCCGTTTACCAGTGCTGCAAGTAACGGAACAGACTTCGAGGTGTTCACCCGCTCCCTCGACCCCGGCGGAAGCAGTTACAAGTCGCTGATGAGCCAGCCCGAGGCGGAGTTGCTAAACGAGGATTCTGTTTTCAACACCAAGGTCACCCGGGTTGGATGGGGGGCCGACCCATGGACCATGACCGGCTATCACACTCCAGTGCAGCTCGAGGAGTATGAATCCTTCTCGTTTTTTATGCGAACAGAGTCGGTCTCTCAGACGGATAAGCTTACCCTCATTCTACGAAACTCGCAGAACGAAGGGGCAGCGGTGGAATTTACGCCGAAAGCGCACTCCGACTGGAGGCGCTATACCTGGAAGCTGCACTCCTCCGAATCCGGATGATCGGATATTGATCGATGGCAATCCAGTCAGCGGCGCTAAGCTCGTCACGTCGGGCCGAGGGGATAAAACCGAACGACACTGCGGCGGGGGTCAATGAGTTTTCAGTAAAAGGGGATATGAGCACTACAGGAGCAATTGAGATCGACGAGGTGTATTTGCACGATCCGCGGCTTGATATGGGGGTGGGGGGGAGGACATCGGTTGAGTATCGGTACCCCGATGCTTTGATCAGTTTTGGAGAAACCCCGGTGCTGCATCAGCTGCAGTTTAGGCAGACCGTCTACGGGCGGCAGGAGGGCTACCAGGGGGGGCTTAGCCCGGCACCAGCAGCGGCCCTCTCCTTTACCAACGAGCTGGATTTCGGACTGCTGCAGAGCAGTCTAGGAGTATTCTACCACGGCAAGTTGGACGAGGCGGAGTATCTGCCGGCGGGGGGGTATCGATTCAGCCTGCCCCTGGCGGAGAGCCGGGTGCTGCTGAAAGATGCCTACCGCGAGCAACACTACCACGAGACTATTGATATTCTCAGATCAGCAGAAATGGGCATTTACAGCCGCAATCAGAGTTCCCTCGGATTAAAAAGCACCCTGCTGTGGGAAAATATGGTGATGGATCGCACCTGGGACTTTTCTGCTCAGCTTCGGGAATCCGACAGCTTTCAACTCAACGCCGACTCAAGTTTTCATGCCCGCAATGCCGACATAGATGCCGAAGAGGGGCCGCTGGACCGCCGGTATGCCCGCTTTACCCGACTGTTCTACCCCACACAAACCGCCGGCCCCCGCTTTCGCGAAACCAACCACTCCCTGGCTGTCACCCGGCAGGCAGACTGGCTCACGAGCAACGTGCAGCCACTGGCTGCATACGGGAACTTCGACCCAGCTAAGCCCATTCACCCTTACTGCCGGCGGCGGATGGAACGCCGACTTGTCTTTTTTTCTTGGAAAGTCGGCGGGCAAAAGAATTAAAGTCACCCATTCCTATCAGCGTGACAGCAGCTATCGCGTGAGCTACCGAGAAGACAGCGGTTTTGCGGATGATTTGTCCACCCTGCCGGATCGCTTGGGGGAAACCCCCTTTATTTGGACAGCTCTGCCGTATCAGGAGCTGTGGTCAACCAGCTTACCGCTGAGCTTTGAGGAGAAAACGTCCAAGCAGCTTGAGGCAGATTATTCCGGCAGCAGCAAAATAGCTATAGACCGCACCCCCGGTTCCCATTTATACGACCTTATCGCCCCCACCCGGTTCTCTGTGGGAGTTGAGCGTACGCTGCAGCGAGATTTCGACAGCATAACCGATCTGCACCGTTTTGAAGCCCTGTACCGGGCAACCGCCCTCAACCTTTTTGGACGGCTCGGCCGGTATCCCCTCTTTCAATGGTATAGAACTGAAGAGATTAACCACTCCGTGCTCTATTCCGGATCTGTGGGTGATACGGAGGAGTCCCATGAACTGACCTTGGGGCAGTTTGTAGAGCTGAATATTAATCAGCAGAGTGTCATAGGAGTAGATAACAGCTGGAGGCAAAAAATCGGCGAAGGGGAACGCAGCATATCCGCCCGCCTTTATTGGCAGCGCAGCGCTCTTTTCGAAGGGACACTTCCCTTCGAAAAGCAAATCGACCTGCAGGAGGACAAACGAATCGAGCATACCGAGGAGATAGAGTATACCCACAAAAACGATTCCGGCGACAAGCGAAACATCATTCTTACCGCCGGACACAACAGTCTGTTAACCCTCGGCGGCAGGGGGAGTCTGCGCGGTTTTACCCGTATCGGCTACCGGCTCAATGATACTCTAAATGAGGACTTGCGGAACCGGCAGCACACTATTGCGCTTGAACTTGGAATGGAACTTACCTTAACCTTCTGATAACTTGAGCTGGTAATACAGCTGCCGATAACGGCGTAGGTGAGTTCCTTCATGAGTGAGTGAGGATGAATCGGATACAGGAGACAGGTAGGCTTCGCGATAATAAGTGAATTACGGGACCTAACTTCACCTAATTAATACTATTTTAGTGATTTTTATTCACCTAATTTGACAACTATCTCTTTGCGGTATATACTAAGTCATGATTCAACGGACACTACATATCGAATCGTTCCTCAGACCGGACAAGGTTCTGATACTCTACGGTCCGCGGCAGGTAGGGAAGACAACCTTGCTTAAGCGGTATATGAGCGAACATCACCCGGATGTTCAGTACAGAACCGGCGACGACCTCGTATTCGCAAACGATATCGGCAGGTGCGACCTCCACCTTCTGCGGAGCATGGTTGAGCCGGACTCTCTGTTCGCGATTGATGAGGCACAGAAGATTCCCGAGATAGGGCGGGCGTTGAAGCTGATCGTGGACAACATCCCCGGGGTACAGGTCATCGTCACCGGGTCGTCGTCATTCGATCTTGCCCACCGGACAGGCGAAGCTCTCACGGGACGCAAAACGGTGTGCATGCTGTATCCGGTTTCTCTTCAGGAACTGTTGTATACATCCACGCCCTATGATCTTAACCGGCGTCTCCCGGAGCTTTTGGTCTACGGAATGTATCCTGAGGTTGTCTCCCTTACTTCCGCTGCGGAAAAATCCGAGCGTCTTCGGGAGATCGCTCACTCCTACCTCCTGAAGGACATACTTGAGTTCGATTCGGTGAAGAGCTCCCGCGTACTGATGGATCTGTTGCGACTGGTAGCTTTTCAGATCGGGAGCGAACTCTCGACGACGGAGCTTTCGCGTTCCCTTGGAATAGACAAGAATACCGTGTCGCGCGCTCGTGGACCTTTTGGTTAAGTCCTTCATTCTGGTCCGACTCGGGGGCTTCTCCCGGAATCTGAGAAAGGAGATTAGTAAGATGCACAAGTACTATTTTGTGGATGTAGGCATCCGAAACGCGCTTATTTCCAACCTGAATCCCCTAAACGTCCGGGACGACGTCGGTCGCTTGTGGGAGAACTTTATGATTCTCGAGCGCATCAAGAAGAACTCCTATGCGCGGACTCCGGTCAACTACTACTTCTGGCGAACCTACGATCAGAAGGAGATCGATCTGATCGAAGAGAGCGGCGGCACCCTCCGGGGCTGGGAGTTCAAATGGGCCAAGGACTCAATAAAAACTCCGAGGGATTGGCTTAAGGCGTATCCCAACAGCACGTTTGAGGTGATCACTCCCCATACCGGTTTGGACTTTGTTCGCGCCGACACCGAATAGAGGATGGGTACGAAGTTGTCGATGCCAGGCTGTATAAGCCTAAATCTTCTCATAAATTAGTCTATCTGCTTGCTATTACATCATATGAAATCGGCAAAAAGTGATGGACTATTCTATGAGGGGCCTCACTACCGTCCCGGCTCTAGGCACTCCGACGGTTCTCCTCTCTTGTGTACAGGTCGCTGATCATCTGCCTTTCATAACAATAAAACATGATAAGTCGTCCCCCATATTTTGTCCTTTTGGTGTGATTTCGACAGATATCTGTTGACTATACTGATAAAGAGAAGAGTCGGAACAGAGGCTCTTTACTTATTACATTTAATTGATATAATGTAGAAAACATAGTAGGAAAGGAGAATACCATGAATTGGATAAATCGTAGCAGCCGGCTGCTTTTATTATTTTTACTGGTTATCAGTCCCATTGCTGCCCAGGAAAGCTCCGAAGAACAGACTACAGATGAACAAGTGGAAACCGGCGCTCCGGAGGCCGGATTTAATATGACCATTGAAATTGGAGCTGAAACCTTCAATGAAGATGGAGGACAGGTAACCTACCAGCGACTGGGGCTTAATCCGGAGTTTACCTTTGGCAAAGTTGGGGTCGGCCTGGGAGTTACCCTGCACTACCGCTTTGTGGATGATCAGGGAGAAAGTACGCTGGATATACGGGAGGAGGACTGGGTTCCCGACGGGGATAACAGCTTTCTGGATATTTATCTGCCCCTCTTCCGTTATGTGCGCTACGGGCAGAAGGGCGATCCCCTCTATGGAAAAATCGGTTCCATTGAAGATGCAAGCCTGGGAACCGGCTTTATTATGGCCAACTATTCGAACGGACTTTCTCTGTACCGGAAAAACGTATTGTAGGGCTTGCACTTGATGTAGACGGACAACTGGTAGGTTTTCCCTATCTTGGTATTGAGACCTTTGTGGGAAATTTAGCCCAACTCGATGTACTCGGTTCGCGGGTCTACGCCCGTCCGCTTATTGCTACAGGGCTTCCGATTATCAAAAACCTGCAGTTAAGGTGTGACCGCCGCCGCAGATATCTAGCCGGATGCGAACTATGCATTTGCGGATGAGACCGGGACCGGAACTATCGATCCGGATGTGGTAAGCATGTTCAGCTTCGATTTTATCCAGCCCCTGCTTAGCAACCAGGCCTTTAGTCTGGCCCTTTACAGTGATGCCGCCTTCCAGCCCGGCGGCGGAGAGCTGAATCAGGGATCCTGGTTGGTGTAGGCGGAGAATCGCTCTCTTTTCTTTCCGTACGGCTTCAACACCCTGCTTTTTGGGGGATAACTTCGTTCCCTTCTATTTCGACGGTACCTACGATCTGTACCGACAGTCAAAATACAAAATCTACGACGGAACTAAACAGGTATCCGGTTACACCGGCTGGCAGGCAATGCTGGGTTTTAATCTGCTGAGCGACAGTCTTGTTTTTCAAACCAGCTTAGGCGCGGCTTTTAATCCAGATACCAATTCACCTTCAACGATGCCCCACCTTCGTTCCACCCTTAAAGTGGGAGAAGGACTGCTTCCGGGTATCTTTTTCGACGTGACCTACGACAAAAAGAACATAAGCAATATAGACGAACTGTTCAGCCCTGAAGATGCGGTAGTTTTGGCCAATTTGAATTACAAAACCGGGCCGGCAGTAATAACCCTAGGCTATACTCTGCGGTACGTACCTGAAACAGGGTCGTGGGAGACTACGGCCAAACTTTCAAGCTCTATCACGATGTAGGGCGTAAGGAGGATAATCATGAAACGAATCATCACATTATTAATAGTTTCCATATTCTGCATGCCGGCGCTGCTGTTTGCCCAGGATGCAGATCCATCTGCAACACTGGCGTATTACGAAGATGACACCCAGATTGAAATTTTAGACAGCGCCCGAGTACCGGTAGAGGTGTATTTCGGTATGGAGCTGCAGCCCGGTGATACAGTGCGCACTAACGCCACAATAGCCGAGCTTCAGCTTGAACACGCAACGGATCAATAGTCAAATTATCCCAAAATACCGTTTTCACGGTAGATGAACTACAGATAGATGAGAACACTACCAACAAGTTCAGTATGGCAGCGGGAAAAATGCGTGCAATTGCCGCCAGTGCCGGTATAGGAAACCGCTATCAGGTGAGTACCCCCTCGGCCGTATGCGGAGTGCGCGGTACGATTTTCTGGAAAGACTCTGCTATTCCCGGTCAGGAAGAGAGTGCGTTTGTAAACCAGGGGGTAGTCGAGTTTATGCAGAAAGCCTCACAGTCCGCCGTTACCCTTACCCAGGGAATGACCGCGAACGCCCTAGCGGAGACCTTCGAGGCAGTTCGGCTTTCCCAGGAACGCCTCCAGGAACTCCTGCAGGACATGCAGTTTGAACGGCTGAATCCGAATGAGGTACCCGGGCATGAGCTTGTCGCTGAACAGGAGTCTGAAGAAGAATCTGAAGAACCTGAGGAGGGAGAAGATGAGCCCGAGACCGAAGAAGCTGAGGGGCCGACCGAAGAGGAAGAGCCGGAAGTAACAGAAGAAACGGCGATTCCCGGTGCGGCAGTTACTGCTGCCGGTGGCGAAGATGCAGGTAGTGCTGAAGCTGATCAGGGAGACGACGGGGAGCAGAGTGCCTTGGCCCGGGCTATAGGAGAAATTTTCGCTTTTGAAATCGGAACGGTAACCATGCAGGGCCGCACCTATTCAAAGGCAGTTGTCAAACCTCAGTTTGAAATTGGAAAACTCAAGTTAGGCCTGTACCTGCCAGTTGTATACAACGATGACCTGTTTGATTACGGGCAGTGGTACCGACCCGCAGGCAACAACGAATGGTCCTTCGGAAGTGACTATGAGTGGAGCAGTGAACCGGGCGAGGCGGCCCAGGATGCCTTGATCGACTTGGCCTTAAAAATCCATTATCTGGAATGGGGTGAGCAGCGAGATCCCTTCTTCCTTAAGCTGGGAAATCTGCACAATATGACCATCGGCCACGGGACGATTATGAAGAACTTTGCCAATGATCTTGAGTTTCCCTCGGTACGCCGGGTTGGCTTAAACATGGGAATAGACCGCGAGAAGAGCGGATTCGAGGTTGTGGTAAATGATATCGCCCAGCCGGAAATTTTCGGCGGCCGGATCTATTTTAGGCCGATCGGACGCTTTGCGATAGGAGCCAGTTCAATCCTCGATATTGATCCTATTTCCACACTCGAAGGGAGCAGCCAGGAAATCGCAGGAGTTGACAGCATGCGCTTTGTAACGTTTGGAGCAGATATGGAACTGCCGATTTTTGAAAACGATGTGCTCTCAATTATTCCCTTTGCCGATGCAGCGGCTATGGTCCCGCAGAAGAACGGAGAGATGCAGTGGGATATGGTCTACAACTCCGAGGGTGATAGTTTTGCTGATTCAGTCCGCAACTACGGCCTTACCTCCGGTATTTTCGGGAATCTTCTGTCTGTCGACTACAACCTCGAGTGGCGTTACTACCACGGCGTATTTCGGCCCACCTTTTTTAACTCCACCTACGAGCGTAATCGCGGGACTCTGGCTAAAGAGACCGATGCCTATTTGACCGACCTCGATGCCGGCACCACTTCAAGTGACTATGAGGATTCTGTCATGGGCATCTACGGCTCCGCCCACACCGTGTTGTTGAACCTGGTTGATGTGAAGGCCGGGTACATGTGGCCGTGGCGCTCGATAGATGAATTAGAAGATCCGGACAACTTTAACGATGAGTTTAGCCTTTCAGTGTATCTGCTGCCGGAGGCAGCCGGGTTCACAAAGGTGTATGGCGGTTTCGAGTACTCCCGTACCAACTTTATACCGGCATTTACCGAGGATGAACTCAGCCTGTTCGATGCCTACACATCGGTGAAGGGTGAGATAGTATACCCGGTAGCCCCTTCCTTGGACATCGCCGCCATCATCAGCACTTCTATACGCCAGGATGATGCGGGCAATATAGTATACGATACCGATGGAGACCCGGAAATTGTACCGAATATAACGATTGAAACTCGGGTACACTTTTCGTACCTCTTAGAGCTATGCAGAAAGAAAAACACAGCCCCGGAGGATTCACCTCCTCCGGGATTCAGTAGCCCAGAAAATTGCGGCCGGCGAGGTTATCGACCGGCCGTTTTCCGTAGTCAGGGAACTGCTCGATAACGCTATCGATTCCGGAGCCGACAGCATAGACCTGTACATCGAGGGCGGGGGCATCCGCCGTATCAGAGTTTTGGACAACGGCAGCGGCATGGACCGGGAAGATCTGGAGCTTTGCTACAAGCCCCATGCTACCAGCAAAATTTCTGCAGTAGGAGATATCTATAATCTGCACACCCTGGGCTTTCGCGGAGAAGCCCTGGCAAGTGTAGCCGCGTGTGCAAAGCTGACCATTACCAGCGCCCCCGTTTCAGCAGAGCCCCACACCCTGGAGGTTCGCAACGGATCCCCAATCCGCCTAGAACTCTCCCGAGGAACCCAGGGAACGGTTGTTGACGTGTCGGATCTGTTTTATGCAATGCCGGGTCGAAGAAAATTTCTAAAGAGTCCCGGAGCAGAGACAAGTGCCTGCACACGCACCTTTATCGAAAAAGCCCTACCCTTTCCGGATATAAGCTTCCGGCTTTTTACCGACGACCAGTTAAAACTATATCTGCCGGCCGCAGATCTGCAAAACCGGATTATAGCCGCCTACCCCAACCAGATAGACCCCCGTTTTCTCAATTCAGTGGAAGAGGAGGCCGGCCGATTCAAGATTAAGGCGCTCCTAGCCTCGCCGGCTATTCACCGCCGGGACCGTCGGAATATCCAGGTGTATGTAAACCGTCGCCGGATTCAGGAATTCTCACTGGTCCAGGCAGTTCACTATGCCTACGAACAGCTGCTGCCCGGGGGCGCTTTTCCGGTAGCTTTCATTTTTCTTGAGATTGATCCTGAGCTGGTGGACTTTAACATACACCCGGCCAAACGCGAGGTAAAGATAAAGAACCTGCCGGAAATTCACCACCAGCTGGTACACAGCCTGAAAGAACACTTAAACCGCAAATATAGCGCTCCCCAAGAGCCACAGCATACAGCATCCACGGAGATGGATTTCGGGCCGCCGCCAGCTGATAAACCATTTACTGTACCCCTAGAAAAGTGGAAGGAGTTTCGCACACAGCGTGGCGAATCTGCGGCAGAAAGACCTGTCGAGATACAAGCTTCCGAGCCAAGACCATTGGTTCCACAGGAGATGGTTTCACAGGAGATTGACTATGTCGGACAGGTCTTTGACCTGTTTCTGATTGTTCGCCGGGGGGAGTCGTTGTATATGATCGATCAGCATGCGGCTCACGAGCGGATCATTTATGAACAGCTGACCGGCGGCACGGTCCAAAGCCAGAACCTGCTGGTACCCTACGGGTTTGAAGTAGAAGAGGAAGTTGAGGCTCTGTTGAGGCAGCGTCTGGATGAATACAGGCAGATTGGAATTCAACTTGAACAGGAGAAGGCCGGCAGATGGCGTATAACCCGTGTGCCGGCCCGCTTTGTCGGCCTGGAAGAGCAGCTTATAGAGGCGTTGCAGTCACAGGAGGCTTCAGAGTCAGCCTTTAAGGCCCGGCTGTTTGCCGATTTGGCCTGCAAGGCGGCGGTGAAAGACGGGGAAGTGCTCGACCCCTATTCCGCCGCCGACCTGGCACGCCAAGCCTTCGAGCTGCCGGTACCCCGCTGTCCCCACGGACGGCCAATCTGGTTCCGTATTAGCCGCAATGAACTTTTTGAAATAGTCGGACGAACCTAGGACAGCAGCTGCTCTATCTCGGACCGCCGCTCGTAGTCCGGCTTTTTCTCCAGCAGTCGTTCCAATATCTGACGGGCTTGGTCGGCCTGTCCATCGGCGAACAACAACTCGCCCAGTTTGTAGTAGGCATCCCAGTAGTTTGCATCTATCTTGATGAGCTCCGACAGGGTGTCTATCGCCTTCGGGCGCTGCTGGGTTTCGATATAGGCGATGGCCAGGTTGTAGCGCATAAGGGTTGCGCCGGGCTTTTTCTTGATCGCCTTCTGGTAATGCTCGATACTGTCATTGTAAAGCTCGGCGTGCAAATAGGCGTTGCCTAGGTTGTTATTAACCGACACAGAATCCGGCTCTATCTCATAAGCCCGCAGCAGCACCTTGAGGGCTTGATCATATTTATCCTGCTCGTCATAAAGCTTACCCAGGTTCACCAGAGAAGAGAGGTATCGGGGATCCACTTTTAATGACCGTTCGTAGGCCTGCACTGCCGATTCAATGTTACCGGTTTCCTCACTGGCCTTTCCCAGGATATAGAGATTCTCAGCTGAATCAGAATCCAGCTGTACCGCCTTGACCGCATAGTCCAGGGCTTTGCCTGGCTGTCCCTGATCAATAAGCACCTTGGCCAGGTTATAGTTGGTATCCGGATTATCCGGGTCAATGCTCAGGGCCTCACGATAGGCATTGGTTGACTTCTCGTAGTTTTTTTGGCGGTAGTAGAGAGTACCCAATTTTCGCCAGTACACTGCCTTATCCGGGCTTAGCTGCACTGCATCTTCCAAGGCTGCAATGGCCTCGGAATAGTTTCCCTGAGCGCTCTGAAGTTCGGATATTTGAAAGTAGGCTGTATCGTTGGAGGGATCGATCCGGGAGGCACTCTTAAAGGCGTTCAAGGCTCCCTTATTGCTGCCGAGCTGGCGGTAGGTAAAGCCTAGATTCAAATACGCCTTTACAAACTGATTGTTGTTATGAATAGCCGCCTCGAAGGACTGACGGGCATCGTCAAAGCGGCCCATACGATACTGGGCTTTGCCGAGTTCAAACAGGACATCCGCATTCTCAGGGTTAAGACGGACGGCTTTTTTGTATGAATCGATGGCACTCTCCCACTGCCTCTGAGTAGAGTAGACATTGCCCAGGGTATTATGGGGTATCCATAAATTTGGGTCTATCTTGATAGCCTGATTGGCAAACTGCACCGCTTTACGAATATTATTCTGACTGGTTTCATCCTCCCGAAAGAAGGATTCACCCTTCTGGGCCAGCGCCTCGGCAGTATTGGGTTCTAAGGACAGGGCTTCATCAAAGTTACCCCGGGCTTCAATAAACTGCTCGTCCTCCATCGCCTCTACGCCCTGCTTGATCAGCTTTTGTATACGTTCCTGCTTTTCCCGTTCGGCCTGCTCCATGGCCGCCCGCTCAGCTTCTTGCTGTTTACGACGCTCTTCTGCTTCGCGCTTTTGTCGTTCAAGTTCTTCTTGTTCTTCCTGCTTCCGCCGTTCGAGTTCCGCCTCACGCTGCTGCTCATCTTGACTCCGGCCGTCGGTATCCTGCAGGGAACTCCCGAGCTCAGAGAGGGTTTGCACCAGTTCTTCCTGCTGCTGCTCTTCGCTCCGGCGTTTTTCCTCATCCGTAAGGGAACGCTGTTCTTCATTTTGTCTTCTGGTTTGTATTATTTTATCACGCAGAGAACGCGCGGCTTCATCATCGGCATCCTTAATCAGTAGTGAGTCGACCAGGTCAAGGGCCCGCTGATATTCTCCGTTTTCAAAGTAGTCCTGGGCCAGGGTAAGAGTATTCTGCCTCACCCGCTCCTCTTCGCTTATGGCCGAGGTATCTTTTTCACCCCCGCCGCCGAGGAAAAATATCCCGCCGCCGACCAGGGCTATCAGTAGGAGTCCTCCCACCGCGTAAAGCCATTTTCGATCCATCTATATCTCCTTCATCATTCAATAATTTCAATCCAATAATTTCAATCAACAATATCGAATTCCTGTTCGGTCTCCTTCACCTCGCCGGTGCCCTCCGAGAGACCCCTTGTCTCCTCGCCGGACTCCTCGAGGGAATTGAGTACCTGGTCCAGCAGCGCCTGCCGACGCTGTTCCTCTTCCTTGCGTCGGCGCTCCTGCTCGAGCCGTTCACGCTCGGCCTGTACCACTTTTTGGTTCAAGAGTGCTATCATTTGTTCGATATTCTCACGCTGTGCGCTACTGGGCTGCAGTGAAAGATATACCCGGTAATCGGAGACCGCATCGTCAAACTGTCCCTGCCGTACATACAGGTTTGCACGGTTCAAGTAGGCGCCGGCCAGGTTGTTATTCAGCTTCAGCGCCTCCTGGTACATTTTTTCGGCCCGGTCGTACTGCTCAAGGCGCTGATAATTGACTCCCATGTTGTAGTAGAAGGTGGCTTTATCGCTGCCGGCATGGGGCAGTCCGTCCTGGTATATCTGCTGGGCGGCCTGAAAATCACCCAACTGCTCGTAAATGACGGCCAGATACATATAGAGCCTCCCGTTCTGGGGCTCTTTTCGCAAAGCTGTTTGCAGCAGCGGCGCGGCTGCCTCCGGCCGGTTTTCCATAAACAGTTCGATACCCTGCTCTTTTACACTCCCCGGCGAATTCCGTGCATCTACTGGCGCCGCCTGGGCGGCTAGTACCGTGGGGATACTAAACAGCAAGAGCATTATTATCCATAAATTAATAAAAAGCGCTGTAACATGCTTCATATTATGAACTTCCCATTCGTAAGGTTTGACATAGCCCTATTTTCTCATTAATCTTCTTTAAGGAGAAGTATATGCCCCTAATCATCGCTCTTATTATATTCCTCGGCATTACACTAGGTATTATAACCTTTTTCCTGGTGAAGTCTATCATCGCACCCAAGCAGGTGCAAACCTTGTTTAAGCAGCTGAATAACGGAAAAGCGGCCGCGGTAACCCGGGGTGCAAAGCAGATTTTAGCGAAGAACCCGCGCAATGTGGATGCCCACTACCTCCTGGGTCAGGCTTACCTTGAGCAAAACAAGCCGGAGCTGGCGTTGATGGAGTTTAAGGCGGTAAACCAGATAGGAATTTTCGAAGGTCATACAAAGGAGAATGAGTTTCGCAAAAAGATTGCTTCGCTGTATGAAAGGTTCAACCAGCCCGAGGAGGCCTTGAAGGAGTACTTGCTGCTGATTAAACTACAACCGAACAAAGCCGAATACTATCTGAAGGCTGGAGAGCTGTTTGAGGCACGGGACAACTCAACTAAGGCAAGCAACTTTTACCGTAAGGCGATCAGCCTGGACGGCCGTCTGGCGGAGGCTCATCAGCGTCTGGGCTTCATTCTGTACCGCAGTAAAAAGCCGCTGGAAGCTAAGTCGGAGTTTGAAAAGGCTATCAAAAATGACTCCTCCAACTACACCTCGCATTTTTATCTGGGAAAACTGCAGAAGGAGAACCACGATTATGTGGCGGCCCTGCTCTCCTTCGAGAAGGCCCAGCGGGAACAGTCCTTGAAAATCCGGTCTCTGATCGAGCGCGGCAGCTGCTATATGAATATGAATAACTTTGATAAAGCGGCTACCGAGCTCGAAAGAGCTATCAAACTATCGGATGATCCCGGCTCAAAAGAGACCCTGTATGCGCGCTATTTTCTGTCGCTCTGTTACGAGAAAGATCGACGTTTTGACAACGCCATTGAACAGTGGGAACATATTTACAAGCGTAAACCCTCTTTCAAGGACGTGGCCGAGAAACTCAGTCAGTACCAGGATATGCGCACCGACGATCATATGAAGGATTTTCTTACCGCCAGTGCCGCCGAATTTGTGGAAATTTGCAAGGCAGTTACCACCGGGCCAATGGGGCTGACTATCCGTGATACTAGTGAAATTCAGAACGGCTGCCAGATTATCGCTGTGGACAGCGACTCCCGCTGGCGCAACGCCAAAAAGCTTCCAAAGCTGATATGGTTTTTGCGAGTGCCGGAATCTCTCGGGGAATCGACCATGCGCTCGCTGCATGAAAAGATGAAAAAGCTGAATGTATCAAGGGGGGTAATTATAATCTCCTCTACTTTTTCGCGTAAGGCCGTTGAATATGCCGAAAGCCGTCCAATTGACCTGATGAGTAAGGATGAGCTAATGGAGCATCTTAAAAATATAGATTTTGCCGCTCTGCAATAACTGATGCATGAACTGATGCACTAAACGACCGGAGCAGACCGGCGGAACAGAAAAGGTACCCTAGTGACGAAATTAAAAATACTCTGCATATCCGATCATATAGATCCTTTAATTTACTCAAACCAGTTGAAGACCCGTTTTAAACAGGTAGACCTTGTACTGAGCGCTGGTGACCTTGAGCTGCCCTATTACGGTTTTATTGTCAGCAGCTTGAACAAACCCCTGTTGTTTGTTTTCGGCAACCATAACCTAAAACGTATTGGCCATTACCGTAAAGAATACCGTGAGGAGACTCTTAAAAACACCATGAAGGATGATTTTTTAGAGCGAACCTATGGTTCTACTTATGTCGGAGGAAAGGTGCGACGGGTAGAGGGGCTCATTATTGCCGGTCTGGGGGGCAGCATGCGCTATAATAAAGGGCTGAACCAGTTTACCGAAAGCCAGATGTTCTTAAATATTTTAAAACTCTTGCCTAAGCTGCTGTTCTTCCGTATTGTGAATGGGCGCTGGGTGGATATTCTATTAACCCACGCTCCGCCCCTGGGAATACACGACCGTGAGGACAAGTGTCATCGGGGATTTAAGAGTTTTCTGTGGTTTATGCGTTGGTTTAAGCCCCAGTATTTGATCCATGGGCATGTGCATCTATATGACCTAAACGAAGTACGGGAGAGCACCTACGAATCCACGCGAATCGTAAATGCATATGAACATACAATTGTAGATATCGAGGTACCCTAAAAATGCAGAACAACTCTTTTGTTCACAGCCAGGCTCGTGACGATTTCAATAAGGCCCGCTCAAAGGCAACTATCAGCCAGCTCCTCAATGCCCTCACCCCCGACCGTCAGCGCCTCTTGTCGCTCGAGGACGTACGCAACCTGTTGAAACCAAAAACGGAAATTTATAAGGGTATGCAAATTGTTCCGATTGAGAAAATTATCGGGAGTGAGGGGCGATACAAGGATTTCACCAGTGCTTTTCTGCCGAAACGCGATTTTATCCGAGGCCGTTGGGAGAGCGTCGACCGAGCTCACCTATCGGATGTAATTTTACCGGCCATTAAGCTGTATGAAATCGGCGGCGTCTATTTTGTCCGAGACGGCAA
This sequence comes from Spirochaetia bacterium, assembly GCA_034520965.1. Taxonomy (GTDB): domain Bacteria; phylum Spirochaetota; class Spirochaetia; order DSM-16054; family Sediminispirochaetaceae; genus DSBN01. The sequence goes on from JAXHMY010000002.1 coordinate 594,245, forward strand.
CCACCGGGTTTCCGTGGCGCGGATGCAGGGTGTTGAGGCAATCGACGCCGAGGTAATCGAGCTTGATTCCGAGATTGAGATGAAGCCGGGAATGACGGTACAGGACTTAAAAGCTGCAGTTGTTGAGTACGAAAAGCAGAAAGTTTTCAGCGACACCCAGCTGGACAGCATTATTCCCCCCGAGGAGATTGTTTTTTCCGAACCCGGGCGCTATGTAGAGATGCTGCGCCATATTCAGGGACACAAATACTTTCTTAATCAAGGTCGTAAAACGGAGATCGAATTTCTGCAGGCCGCCTCTTCCTGGTACAATAATTTATACAAACCAATTATCCGAATTATTGAGCAGGAAAATATAATCTCCCGCTTCCCGGGACGCACCATGTCCGACCTGTATATGTGGATCATCAAACACTGGGACGGTCTGAAGAATAAGTACGGCAATAATTTTTCATTGAAGACGGCTGCCCTGGACTATTCGGAAAAATACGGTACAAGCCTGTGGGAGCAGTTTAAAAGTTTTATAAGCTCGATATTCAAGCGTTCGTGATAATAAACGCTTATTCCGATTGGGGCAGCAGGTACGGACCGCTGACCAAGCCGAAGCCCTTGGCGGAGTCATACTCCTGAATCCACATCAGCTCTGCCCCCGGCCACTTACTGCGCCAGTCCGTGACTGTCCGAAACTGTCGGCTGTTGCCCACCGACTCCGCGGCAGCGGTGAAAGCTTGGCTGCGCAGGAACTGTTCACCCTCATCGTACAGGGACAGCAAGACTTCCGATGCAGAAAAGTACAGTTCGATGCTGTCGGCCTTTACCTGGGCCCTCGGAAATCGGCTCTCCCTTAGTTTTCCCTTCTGCAGCCCCTGAATGTCCTTACTGATAAAAAAACTCGTAACAGCTGTTTCTCCGGCCTTGTCGAAAACCTTCAGCCTGGTATTCGCCGCGGGGAAGCTGAGCGGCAAAGCCGCTTTTCACACCGCCGCCCCCCAGCCACACTTCACCATTTCGCTCTACCTTCCGCCAGGTCTCCGGGGTGAAGTTCCAGCGCAGCTCAGCTTCCGGATGCAGCAGCACAATCTGTTCCAGATCGCCCGTCCCGTCGGGGTCCTGGGCATGGACATACAGGCTCAGCTCCTCGTGCTGGGTAGTTTCTTCTATGTTCTGGACAATATTCAACTGCCAGAATAGTTGGGCAATCTCGGGAGGAGCTCCGCTGCAGCTGCTGAGCAGCACCGACAGGAGCAGCACCAGCAGTATTCGAGAAACAGTCCGACCGGAGGAAGGTCGAGGCCGGGAGCTCCGCCGGCACCGATGGCTGGAAAAGAAGGCGCGAGGCAGGAAGTTCTGTATCAATGCAATTGCTTTTGTGTGGGGCCCCATAGTTTCCCGGTCTATTCCATTTGAATTTTTTTTCCGTGCATCATTTTATTGGCAACCGGATTGGAGTATGCCTCCAGCAGTATGTTTCTTACCTGCTTGGATAAACGCCGGAATCGCAGGAAAAACGCTGTTTTTCAAACTCGGAGTAAGTCTGCTCGAATAAATTGGTATTATGAATCACATCGTAGGCAATAAAGTTGGTTGACCACAGTTTATATCCATGCTGAATACGCTCATCTATAGCGCTTACCAGTTCTTTTGCATTCTTGTATTCCGGCTGCATAGGTGCATTAAAGTGGTAATGGACCTTTCCCTTGAACCCTTTAATCCCGGCCATAATGCTGACGAGGTCTTCATATCTGCGCTTTTTATGTTCACCCCGGGTTCGTTTGCGATGGATTTCCCAGGCCTTCATTCGGTCGCAGGGGTCGTACTCATAAGAAATGGCTACCGGCACAATTTTTGTACGCCCCAGGAACTCATGAAAACCCAGCTTTTCCCGCTTATACGCATAATAGAGCATTTTTATGATAGCCGGGTTGGTGATATCCATTCCGTCCTTTGACCGTCCGGAACTTTGGGCAATCCATATTGACTCCCCCTCTTCGAGGGTTTTACGGATATAGTTTGAGAGCTTCATGCTGGCGATGTATTGATCACGCGGGGGAAGGTTTCGCTTGACAATTACCCCGCGGTTAATGCGGATGAGATCGGATATTGCATCGTTAAACAGCAGATTATCGCCGAAAGCCACTTGTGCCATCTCAAAATTGTTTTTTGACAGAATATAATCCAAAAGCGCCGGATCAAGGATGATATCACGATGGTTGGACACGAAAAGGTAATTCTGGGAAGAGTCGAGGTTCTCGAGGCCGCTGTAACTAAGGCCGCTGCTGGTCTTCTTTACAATCGGGTGCAAGAGAGTATCTACTATTATTCTTCGTTGAAAAGACCCTACAGTTTGTATGTTTCCGAGCTTCAAACTCAGATAAATTTTAAGAATTCTATCAATTAAGGGTGCCAAAAACCGGGGTGTTTTGGGGAGAAAGACAGTCCGAAGCCCGACATGAGCCACTGACTATTTTTCAACCGACTCAGCACCTCCGGTACTTCATTACCGCGGTATGGTCGTATATCATCGAAGTTCTCTTCATCTATCATAGCACCACCTTGCTATTTCAAGAATAACGTATTATTCGCCACAAAGTAAAGGTACTTTACAAATTGCTGAGGTACATGAGAATTCAACAAAAATTAAGTAAAATCATTATTGTCTACTCATATATGCCGCGATATAATGCAAAGGCTAATTACTTAAAAAAGTTTAGCGAAATTAAAGGAGGAAGAAAGATGAATAGAAAAAGGGCTCTTTTTCTAGTTTTGGTCACCCTGTTGGTTGCTTCGGCAGCCTTTGCGGGTGGAACGCAAGAGCAGCCATTAGGCTCCGAGGACAATCCGATTATCTGGTCGTTTGTGCCGTCCGGCGAGATGGAACGAGTTGCCGCGGGGGCTGAAGAGGTTGCCGATATGCTGCATGAAGAAACCGGTTATTATTTTAAGACCAATGTAGCCACTGAGTATGTTGGGGTTGTAGAAGCATTGTCCAGTGATCCCCCAAAGGCTCACATGGCCTCTCTGGCTACCTTTTCATATATCATGGCCGCCGATCGCGGAGTAGCTGATGCAGGCCTGGTTGCAGTCCGCTACGGAAGCCCCACCTACAACGGGCAGTTTATCACCCGTGCCGACAGCGGAATCAATGAAGTTGCCGATTTTGCCGGCAAAACCTTTGCCCGCGCCGATCCCCTGTCCACCAGCAGCTGGATCATTCCGATGATTACTATGAAAGCAGAGGGAATCGATCCCGAGACCGATCTTAAAAACGTCGTTGATGCCGGCAGTCACGATACAGTTGTATCGGCAGTCTACAACGGCGATGCTGATGCGGGGGCCACCTACGTAGATGCCCGCACACGGATGGAAGAGGATTATCCCGATGTAATGGAAGAAGTAGTTGTAATCGGGATTACCACAGATATCCCCAACGACGGGGTACAGTTTCATCCCTCCATTTCCGAGGAGATGCGAAACACCATTATTGATGCACTGTTGAAGATAGTAGCAACTGAAGAAGGAAAAGAGGCATTAAACACTGCCTACCAGTGGAATGACCTTGAACGGCACGGCGACGAATTCTACGATCCCTTCCGCCAGGTGCTTCAGAGCCGGGCATGGAAGTCCAGGAACTGATACAATGAGCCTCGGTATCGCGATTTTTACAAGACCTGGGGTCGTCTAATGGCGGGCTGAATTCGACGATCCAAACATGAGCGATTCAGGAGGGAGATACGCTTCTATCCCCCTCGTTGTTCCATTCAGAATATTGGGGAGACTATGCTCGAAATAAAAAACCTCACCAAGATTTATCCCGACGGCACTTTAGCCCTGGATGATGTGAGTTTTACCGTGGAGGATGGTGAGTTTTTAGTTGTGATCGGTCTCAGCGGCTCGGGAAAATCCACTCTGTTGCGCTGTATTAACCGACTGATAGACCCGACCAAGGGTCAGATTATTATGGACGGCCAGGATATCACCGCGGCCGATACGAAGCGAACTTCGCGTCGGATTCGTCGCAAAATCGGAATGATTTTTCAACATTTTAATTTGGTTGACCGTTCCAGCGTCATGACCAATGTACTCTCCGGAAAACTCGGTTATATCAACCCCTGGTCCAGTTTGCTGCACAAGTATCCGCCGGCAAAAAAGGAAGCCATGGCGGCCTTGGAGAAGGTGGGGATTACCGATCAGGCCACTAAACGGGCCGATGAGCTGTCCGGGGGGCAACGGCAGCGCGTGGGTATTGCCAGGGCTCTGATGCAGAATCCAAGTATGATGTTGGCGGATGAACCGGTTGCCAGTCTCGATCCGGTACTGGCCCACACCATCCTTGGGTATCTGGAACAGCTGAATCATGAGTCGCATATCTCCGTAATATGCAGCCTTCACTATCTCGATTTGGTCCAGCGTTACGCAACCAAGGTAATCGGCCTGCGGGACGGTCAGGTTGTCTACCGCGGCGACCGCGAGGATATCCGTAAGATGACCGACGAACAGTTCCAGGAGATCTACGGCGAAGAGGCCGTACGGGTCAACGCCGGCGAGTTAAACCAGGGGGAGCAGTAGGTATGTCAAAAATAATCAAGCAAGAAAAAAAACGATCCTTCGTAACTGCTCCCACCGCCGCACTACTGTCGCTCATTCTGCCGGGTTTAGGACAGATACTGGCCCGCCGGGTGCAGCGTGGGCTGCTGATGTTCGGGGCTCTGGCCAGCATTATCGGTTTACTGGTGTGGCGAATCACCCTTTTAGGAAGGCTGGCCGACGGATTCTGGCCGAGCCTGTTCAAGTCCCTCGACCGGGCTCCCATGTTTGTCGGTTTCGGACTGTTGGCAATTGCCGGGCTCTGGCTCTGGATTGTAATCGATGCGGCCAAACAAACTAATCCGGACAAACAGTTCGGAAACTCAATTTTTGTACTGATTCTAGTGGTCTTTTTTACCATAGGCTGGCAAATAAGCGAAATCGACCTTGTCAAACTGACCAGCGATGCGAATGAGGCCTGGGTGCCGCTGTCTAAAATTCTCTGGCCCTGGGAGGCGGCGGTTACCCATGACACCGACACAGTGGAAGCCGGTGCGAAGGTTCTGGTCGATTCGGAGGGCTCGGCTCCGCCGGTACCCGAAAAAACTGAAGGCGAAACCTATTTGCGGGTCAGTCCGCGAAAGGGAGAGCTTTCAAAACTCGATGAGGATAATCAGGTAATTCCCGGTACAGTTATTACGGTGTACGGAGAAAATTTCGAACCAAATACGCGCACTCAAATCTGGTGGAGTGATTCTATTGGTAACGAGTTCAGACCCCGCTATCAGGGCGAATACGTAAGTGTGATGACCGACAGCGAGGGATCCTTCGAAAAAGAGATGATAATGCCCTACAGGCTTATCCCTCCCAGTGCGAGGGGGCAGCAGATACACCAGGTAATGGCCCGACAGGTAAGCCAAGTCGGCCCTCCCCTGCCCAGTCAGCCCTTGATCCTTACTATCGAATTGATAATCGAGACCATTTTTATGGGGATGATGGCCACCATGTTTGGTATCATTTTTTCAGTACCCATAAGCTTTCTGGCCGCACGAAATCTGATGTCGACCTCCTGGATCACCCTGACCATATATTACCTTACCCGTACGGTACTGAATATCGTCCGTGCAATCGAACCGCTCATCTGGGCTCTCATCGCGGTTGTGTGGGTGGGACTTGGGCCGTTTGCCGGTATTGTGGCACTGACAATCCACTCAATTGCAGCCCTCGGGAAGCTCTATTCAGAGGCTATTGAGGGTATTAACCCCGGTCCGATTGAAGCAATACAGGCCACGGGAGCTAATAAACTGCAGACTATCATGTATGCAGTGGTACCCCAAATGATTCCGCCCTTTGTCTCCTTTACCATCTATCGCTGGGACATTAATGTCCGTATGTCGACAGTTATCGGTATGGTCGGCGGAGGCGGTATCGGATTCTTGCTGGTTCAGTATATACGCCTGCTCGAGTACAAGTCGGCGGGAATTGCGGTGTGGTTCATCGCGCTCACCGTTGCAATACTCGATTATGTGAGCGCTGAGATTCGACAGAAATTTGTGTAGTTAGGGGCGGAACATGGAGACAATAGAAGTACTTTTTCTGCTGGCCCGTCCCGGGGCCGGCAAAAGCGAGATTATAGATTACCTGAAGCAGACGGATCCGGAGAAGCGGCCGCAGCACATGCGGCTGGCTTCCGACCTTCAGGTTATAGACGACTTTCCCATGCTCTGGACCTGGTTCGAAGAGGACGCTATTTTAGAGGAAATGGGAAAACCGCGGCTGCATACCGATGACCAGGGAAATTTTGCCGCCCCCCATCTGTGGAATCTGTTGATCCGTCGGATATGCCTGGACTACCGCAAGGCGGTCCGTGACCGTACGCCCAGTTCCACTACCTTCTCGGCTCCCTTCTCGGCGGTGATTGAGTTTTCCAGGGGAAAAGAACACGGGGGCTACCGGGAGGCGTTTAAGCATGTTGACCGGGAGATACTATCCAAAGCAGCAATTCTGTATGTAGATGTGTCGTTTAAAGAGTCGCTTCGGAAAAACCGCACACGCTTCAATCCGGACAAGCCCGACAGCATTTTGGAGCACGGCCTCTCGGATGAGAAACTTACATCGCTGTACAAAGAGATCGACTGGGAGGAGTTCCGTGGTCCCGCCGATTCCCAGTATATACCAATTCAGGGAATTCAGGTTCCCTATGTGGTATTTGATAATGAAGATGATGTTACTACCAACCGTGGTCCGGAGCTCGGATCACGGCTGGAACAGGCTCTCCACAGCCTGCACGAGAGGTACCGGCTAAGAGATAAATAGTTTATTCAATGCCCACCAGAGATTTTACGTACTGGGAACGCTCATAGGCCTCGGGATGTTCAAGTGATTCCTGGCTCATTTTTCCTCGAAAATCGGCCAGGGAATCAAAGCCCTTACGTTCCATCCACTGTTCTATTTCTTTCAAATACGTATCGATGATTTCGATGCCGTTTTTCATTAAGGCTGAACACATTTCTACCGCATGCGCCCCTGCTAACACTTGTTTTATGATGTCGGCACTTGAGTGAATACCAGTAGTCGCAGCGAGGTCGGCGTTTACTTTACCGGCTAAAATTGCAATCCACTGCAGGGTAAAACTCATCTCTTCCGGAACACTATATATATGAGCTGCCTGGAGCTTAAAACTTTCAATATCTATATCCGGTTTATAAAACCGGTTGAACAAAACTAGACCGTCGGCTCCTTCTTTGCCAAAGCGGTGCATAGAGTGGGCCATACCCGAAAACTGACTCCCGAGCTTAAGAGCCACCGGAATATGAACCTTCTTCTTAACCTTCTTGAGAATATCAATATATTTATCTTCAATGACTTTACCCGTAGTATTTTTATCGGCGGGAATAATAAATACGTTCAACTCCAGTGCATCGGCGCCCATCTTTTCAAACCGCTCGGCATACTCAATCCAGTTCCCGTCGGAAATACAGTTTACACTGGCAATTACCGGGATGGAAAGTTTCTGTTTGGCCTGCTCTACCAGGTCGAGGTATTTATTCAAATGATAGTCCCGACTGGACTGCTGAAAGTAATCGTAGGCATCGGTATGGGCATCGAAGTTGAGCTCTCCGATCATTCGATCGGATTCTATTTTGATCTGCTCCTCAAACAAAGATTTTAAGACCACTGCACCTGCACCGGCGGCCTCACACTTCTTTAATTTATCTATGTCAAATGTAAGATGCGAGCTCGCAACAATAATTGGGTTTTTAAGCTCTATCCCATAAAAGTCGTTGATAAATCACTCATCTGCTGTTCCTCCTTCCCTAATTACTCCCCTATTGTAGTGAGAATATCCTTTGGTGACAAGCTTCGCATAAAACTGAACACAAAATGTGAGAGACTAGGTTCGCTTGTAAAACGGAGTTTTGACTAGTTTTGCCCGTTTCCGCTTTTTGTTCATTTCAATTTGGATTTCATCGCCAATTTTCAGGTTGATACCGCGTTTGATCAGTACCAGACCACAGAATTTGTCCAGCATAATCGATTTAGAACCGCTGGTTACATATCCTATTTCATCGCCCTCGGTGGAAAACACCTTGTAGTGTTCTCGTGGTACGCCACGGTCAATCATTTCGCATCCCCGGAGTGAGCGAGGAACGCCGGCTTCCTTTTGCTTTACCAATGCTTCCTTACCACAGAAATCTTCAGCTTCAAGTTTAACAAAAGCCGATAAGTTGGCTTCAAGGGGTGTAATATCTTGGGTAAGCTCATGCCCATACAACGGCAGCTTTGATTCAAACCTCAAGGTATCCCGTGCTCCTAAGCCACAGGGCAGCACGCCCCGATCCTTTGTGTGATCAAGTACAGTATTCCACACTTTTGCAGCTGCAGAGCTGTCGCAGTATATTTCAAAGCCATCCTCACCGGTGTAACCGGTCCGGCTGACAATACAGCTTTGGCCTCCGATTTCAATTGAATCCTTAAAGCGAAAAAACTTGATTTCATCTACCACCGGACCCACAATTTCGCGCAGATAGTCATTGGCCTTCGGCCCCTGTAAGGCAATCTGTGCGTAGTCGGCAGACACGTTCTTGATGGTCGGTGCATCGTTGCGGTTTTTGATCCATTCGTTTTCTTCAGTGATCCACTTAAAATCTTTATCGGTATTGGCAGCATTCACCACCAGCAAATATGAAGTGGGAGAATAACGGTAGATCATTAGATCGTCCACTACCCCTCCGTGGGGATAGCACATGGGACTGTATAGACACTGGTAGTCATCCATTGTTTTTACATCATTGGTCACCAGCCAGTTGACAAACTCTTCACTGTTCGGCCCCTCAAGGGTGATCTCGCCCATATGTGAAACATCGAACAGTCCTGCATTCTTACGCACTGCAAGATGTTCGTCGATAATACCGTTCTCAAAGTTTACGGGCAGTTCCCATCCTCCAAAATCGATGAGCTTTACCCCTTTGTAATCCTTGTAGACATCATACAAAGGTGTTTTTTTTAACATGGTCTCTCCTCCTATAAAATATAGGGAACCCGAAGGTTATACCCCTGGTATACAACGAAAGTTTCGACCTCTTGTATCTCACTGATCCGGGACAGCTCTTCCGTAAAAAATTCCAGCAGCCCAAAGCCCTCGTTCTCGTTAAGCAAAACCTGTACGATCAAATCGTAGCGGCCGGTCACCACGCTTACTGAAACCACTCCGCGGAGGTTGTTAAATTCCTTCCCCATACGAACCAGTTCCACTGTGGATAGTTTTACTCCAATGATGATCATGCGATGGCCCGGCAATGATTCCGGATCAACAAGCCCGGAAATTTCAAGAATTCCCTCTTCAAGCAGCTTATTGACCCGAGACCGAACGGTGTTCTCCGTGATAGAGAGGGCCTCAGCAATTGTGCTGAAAGACTTACGTCCATCACGAAGATGCTTTATTATTTCTATATTTGTTTCATCTATTTTCATAAATTAATATATATAGTTTACACTAAGCTTGCTGTTTTGCAAAGGACTTCATAAACTCAACCAGCGCTTCGACGTCTTTTGGCGGTACACTGTTGTAAATAGAAGCTCTACAGCCGCCGATATCCCGGTGCCCCTTGAGCCCGAGCATTCCACGAGCTTCAGCCTCTTTAATAAACTTAGCTTCCAACTCTTCACTGGGAAGCCGGAATACCACATTCATGGTTGAACGGTAGTTAGAGTCGACCGGACAGCGATAAAATCCGTCGCTCTCTTCAATGGCATTGTAGAGGAGCTGAGATTTCTTAGCCGCACGTTCGGCCATGGCTTCGGCACCGCCGTGCTTCTTAATCCACTTCAATACCAGGTTAATACCCCAAATTGTGAAAACAGGAGGCGTGTTGTAAAGCGAATTTTTCTCGGCATGGGTCTTATAGCTCAAATAGGCAGTCAAATCGGAGGGCGAATTTTTCCATATATCATCGCGGATTATTACGATGGAGGCTCCCGCGGGACCGAGGTTTTTCTGAGCACCCGCATAAATCATGGCAAACTTCTCTACTGGTACCGGCCGGCTCAGAATGTCGCTGGACATGTCGGCTACCAGAGGAGTATCTCCGGTCGAAGGCCACTCTTTCCACTGCAAACCGCCGATAGTTTCGTTGGAGGTAATATGAACATATGCCGAATCAGCAGAAGGCTTAACCTCTGATGCCTTCGGGAGGCTGCTGTAGTTTGAATCTTTCCCGTCAAACAGGACATTCACTTTTCCGATTTTCTTGGCGTCCTTGACTGCCTTACCACCCCAGGCACCACTGTTTACATAGTCGGCGGTTTTACCGGCGGAAAGCATGTTCATTGGTACCATAGAGAACTGCAGGGTTGCACCACCACCTAAGAAAAGTACAGAATAACCTTCCGGAATACCCAACAGTTCCTTCAGGAGATCTACAGTTTCATTGTGCAGTTGATCGTATACCTTCCCACGGTGACTTGCTTCTACAATCGAATAGCCCTCACCATGATAATCCGCAATATTATTTTTCAACTCCTCGAGTACCTCTATCGGGAGAGTCGAGGGACCCGCATAAAAATTCATTTTTCTACTCATATTATTCCTCCGTCAACAGCTTCTTTTATTATGCTATAGGCTTCATCGCCAATTCGCAGCAGGTTTTCTACAGTGCTTGCTCCAATGTGGGGCGTCGTCAGTGTATTAGGGGCGTTCAAAATAGGGTCGTCGCTCGCCGGCGGATCGCTCGGCCACACATCGGTGGCGAAAAAACTGACAATACCGCTTTCGAGGGCGGCCTTAATATCGTGGACATCCACAGTAGGCCCTCGGCCGGTGTTTATAATAACCGGTTTTTTATTAAAAGCTGAAAAAAGATCCGCATTGATGAGGCGCTCTGTACTCTGATTGAGCGGCAGGTGCAGGGAAATATAGTCGGCGTCCTTAACCGCCTCTTTCAGGGACGGTTTCATCTCGGCCCATTCACTTTCACTTACAAACTTATCATACGCCACAACCTTCATACCAAAGGCGGCAGCTCGCTTGGCTACTTCAGTAGCAATATTACCGATTCCAACCAGACAGAGAGTTTTTCCGTACAACTCGGTACGTTTTAGCTTCTTTTTCAGCCATTCACCCTTCTGCATACTGTTATGCCCAGCCACAATATGGTTTGGAATACTCAACATCAATGCAAAGGCAAGTTCCGCGACCGCAATGGCTGGGGACTTCGGGGTGTTCCGCACTTGTATGCCCTTACTTTCAGCATACTCCTTGTCGATATTATCGATCCCCACTCCACCGCGAATAATAAGTTTAAGTTTGGGGGCGGAATCAATATATTCACGGGTACATTTGGTTTTGCTGCGCACAAGCACAACATCGGCTTCAGATAAACGCTCGGTATCTGTTGTTACTTCGCCAAAGGTTTTTAATTTATCAGGTAGTGATGAATCAAAGGCATCGGATATAAGAATCAGCATAGAGCCTCCTTGTAAATTTGTATTTTAATCCTACTCTATCCTATTGAATGTGTCAAACAAGAATTGCATTATTTATGTTTTCGGTAATATTTTATTATATATATTTGTTTTTACGTAAATACAACAAGCTGCAACAGGAGCTGTCAGCGAGTTAAAAGCCCTCATTAATTAAAAAAGGAGTGCTTGAGATAAAGATCTCAGCACCCCTTTATGCCACTATTGTGTTACAGTTGCAATTAGTAGTTTTTCATTGACTGCAGTTTGCGCTGTTTTTTCATCTGCTTGCGCTCGAGAGCCTTTCGTTTGCGGTTCTTGATAGTTGAAGGTTTCTCAAAGTACTCGCGTTTTTTCCATTCACGAATTATACCCTCTTTCTCAACTATTCTTTTAAAACGTTTGAGCGCTTTTTCCAGCGGTTCGGTCTCATCTACTCTAATATAGGCGATTATCATCACCCCCTTCCATTTTCTTTTACGGCCCCTAGGACCGTGCATATTGTGGCAGTTTAATCATTTTCTGTCAACAGATCGCAGCGATTCTCATTTCGGAAGAAAAGGAGAATTACTGAGCATAGCAGGGTCTACTGCAACTCCATTTACCCTTACCTCATAGTGCAGATGTGGTCCGGTAGCCAGGCCGGTCATACCTACTGTTCCTATCTGTTGGCCGGCCTGTACCCTATTTCCACGCTCTACATCTAAACTATCAAGATGGAAATAGACGGAGTACACTGCTGGAAGGTGCTCGATGACCACGCTGTATCCGGAAATTATCCGGTCGGCTGCTAAAACGACCAATCCCGCTTCTGCTGCCAGCACGGGTGTACCGATTGGTGCAGCCAAATCAATGCCGCTGTGGATGGACCGGGCAGTGCTCTCATCTGAATAGGAATAAATGCGGCGGTCCCCATACTCCGAGGTAACCCGGTAGCTCCCGGATTCCTTTGAGGGAAGGGGAAATTTTAAGCTCATACTGCCGAGAGCTTCCTGAGGATTGAACGATGCATAAATCTCCTGAATTTTAATGGACTCTTGGTATTTCTTGGGGTCATTGGAGCTGCGCAGTTCAGTCAGGGAATAGTTTAAGGGAATAGTCTCACGACGAAAGCTCCTACCGGCAATCTCTATCTCCCGCTCTTCCAACAATTCTCCTTCCCGAGTAAAAAAAGACAAGCCATAGATGCCTTTGCTAATGGTAGAGGAGAGAGGCACCAGTACTCGCTGCAGACTTCTTTCGCTACTATCGGGGGCGGATTTATTCTGCACCGCAAAGCTCTGGAACCGTCCAATTTCCCCGCCCTCTGGTGAAAACATCGCTACCACATGCAGCCTCTCTCCTCCGCCGTTATGGTCCAGCGCAAGCACCTCTCCCGGTTGGGCCTGCAGCGGATCACCGCCGGCGGCAGCACCGCTGAGCATCAGAAAAAGGCAAACGGCTGCTGCAAAATTACTCTTAAAGACACTATACACTGAGTGAGAAATGATCGATCTGTACATTGTTTAGGCTCTTTTTATATCCAGGATAGTTAACTGGGATGTTTCGGTATTTTGAAAGTAGTTTCGACCTAGCCGAAAAACTACATCAACTGTATCACCCAGGGCGAAATCACGGTTTACCCGCTCAGCGGCTCTCCAGAAAATTGCCGGCCACTTGTACCCGCCGGAATCCAGAAGCAGTTTTGCATGCTGCTGATCCCCCTTCCCAACCAGGTCGACATTCGCAATTTTTAAGCTTCGCGTCAGAAAGATTATTGGTGGACTATCTTCGCCATAAGGCTCGAACTGTTCTACCAATTTGTGCAAATCCGGGTTCAGATAATGTGCCGGCAGTTCAGCATCGATTTCAAGTACTTCCTCCCCCTGGTCTTGGGGCTTCAGTTTTGCAACGGCACTACTAAAGCGTTGTTGAAACTCATCAAAGTGTTCGTAATTTAGGCTGAAGCCGGCGGCATAGTCGTGGCCTCCATAATCCAGAAAAATATCCTCAAAGTTCTGTAGAAAACCCTTTAGATGAAACCCTTTCACACTCCGCATTGAGCCGACAAGATGACTCTGAAGATCGGCCACAACCGTTGCGGGAACTCCAAAAAATTGCACCAGCCTCGCCGCCAGTATACCGGTTATTCCACGGTGAATTGATTGATCCTTTACCAGTACCATCCGGCCATTGAGGTCATCGTAACTACGCTGTGCTTTAGGTAAAACCTTTTTCCAAGCGGCATCTCCCAGCTTTTTGCGCTCCCGGTTTAGACCTACAACCTCTTCAGCCAGAGCTTGCCGAGTAGCCGCATCCTCGGTAATTAGCAGTTCCGCCGCCTTATTCGGCACTCCCAGACGTCCGGTGGCATTGATAACCGGAGAAATCTGCCACCCCACATCGGTGGTACTCAAACGTTTGCCTAACAAGCGCTGCTGCAGCAGCAGCTGATGGATTCCAGACCGTTCAACCGAGTTTAACTGCTGCATTCCGCGCCTGACCAGCAGGCGGTTCTCGCCATGCAGGGGCATGAGATCCGCCAAAGTACCCAGCGCCACCAAATCCAAGTGCTTATCAAAATCAGTTGATAAAGCCGGATAACGCCGCAGCACATAAGAATGAAACAAACTGAGAAAGACATCTATTTCACTGACCATACCGGCGGCATACCGGTTGGAACGGCTGCGGTCCCCAATTTTTAGCAAGCTCATATTCTGCAGTTTCGGAATTTGCTTCCATATTTCCGGAGCTACATCCAGAACATTTATATCAACCTGCGGGCCAAAATGCTGCAGCAGCAGGCGCTGCTGCTGTTCGTTATACACCAATATCTGGGTATTCAGTAAAAAGAGGCCAATCGAGTTTGGTCGGGTCGAACTATTCCCGGCACTAGATCTCTGAAAGTCGGTCTGTCTCTACCAAATTACAGATTTTCACCGCCTCTAAGATAACCGTATCATTTCCAGGACGGGCGTGCAGCAGAACCAGCTCCTCTTTGTACATTTCGGTTTGGCTGAACTCGAGTGCCCAGATTAATTTTGCTACCACTCCGCATCCGGCTAAGTCACGGAAGGGGTAGCCGGATTCGGAGATCTTCGGATCAATAATCGCCACGGCCGGTGGAAGTTCTTCCTGCGGGTTGTGATGGTCGATAACAAGGGTATCAACACCCAGTTCAGCAGCTCGGGTAATTTCTGCTACATTCGAAATGCCGCAATCCACGGTAATCAGCAACTCGCCCTCTGCTGCTGCGAACTCCTCGACCACTTCAAGGGTTAAGCCGTAGGGGTCGTTACCGAGTGGAAGGGCCCATTCCGCTTCAATCCCAAGTTTTTGAAGCGCTTCTTTGAGCAGTACAGTTGAGGTTATTCCATCCACATCGCGGTCGCCAAAAATTTTTACCCTTTCCCCTCCTTCGCTGCCTGGAGGATACGGTCGACGGCATCCTCCATCTCGGTAAACAGGAAGGGATTATGGGTGAACATAAGGTCATTTTCCAGATAGAACTTAATCTGTTCCGGGTCGGTCACGCCTCGACGAACCATAATTGCCGCCATAAGCAGCTCTAGATCGTACTTTTCAGAAATTGCACGAACAATATCTTTTTCAATATCTGCTTTATTCCACTTCATAGCATTCCTTTCAAGTGATTTGAGCGGTGACGGCCCCCACCTCTTCGTAGTGTGCGCCGTTAGGCTTCAGAATCGATTTGTACAAAACTACCCGTTGTACAGTAAAACCGAAGGCAATATTGGTACCCTCGGTTTCCGGATCGGGCCAGTCGGTATGAGGTTTCACTCTGGCAATAGTAAGATGGGGTTTAAACTTTTTTCGTTCAGGAGGAGCATAATCAGTTAAATGCCCGGCCAGATCCTGCTGCAGTTTTTGACATTGCTGAATTCCCCCTTGCGGTACTAAATAGATGCACTCTTGCCGGTCCGCGTCGCGGGAAAACTCCTAAACCCCTGAAATCCAAATCAAAGGAGTTGAACGATGGTTTCACAGCTTCCATGGCATCCAGCACCTGGGGAACTGCTTCTTCCTCTATCTCACCTAAAAAGTTGAGAGTTATATGTAATGCCTGCTGTGAGACCCACTTGAGCTTCGGATAGCGCCCCCGTAAAGATGCGGTACTTAAAATAATTTTCTCTTGCAGAGACTCAGGTATAGGAACAGCGGTAAAAACTCTCATACTACTCCCTGCTGCAAAGTATTTAGTCGAAACCCTATCACATCCTCAATCACAGCGTATAGAAGTTTCTTCAAACCGGCCTGTTCAGTGCTGCTGAGCCCGATTGCCTCAGTCTGCTCCGGTGCCAAGCGGCCGGTATGCAGCAAGTATTTCCTGGCGGCCGGGCTTAAGCGGTGCAGCTCCGGCGAGAGAACACACTCTTGCCCCACAAACTCCCCATCCTGCCAATACAATACATCCGTCCCGGTAATCTCGCGCCCACAGCCCGCACACAGGGCAAGGTCCGGTAGAAAGCCGGTAATATCGAGATAACGCCACACAAACTGCAGATTTGCCCGCTCAACGTGCTGTGTATTTCCTAAAAACTTAAGTGATGCCTCCAGCAATAAAAAACAACTGACTATATTCGCTTCCTCCGCCGAAGGATTTGATTATTAGTTCGGACCAGAATAAGCCCGTGTAATAACGGTCTAAATCAGAGCGCAACTCTTCATGATAGCTGCGGGGCATAATCTCGGCTACTCGGCAACGATCTTTAACCGGATCATGGTAAAGCAGAAAGTCACCCCTGGTAAACGGCTCGCTTACCCCGGAAAGTGTGCTCTTTCCCTTATATGCACCAAAAGCGGTCGCATGCAAAACCCCGAGGTCGGGGGAAATAATTACCAGGCCTTTATGGTACTCGCCAACCCTGTACGCCTTTAGAATCACCCCTTCGGTGTGAAAGTTTCGAGCCATGAACCAATAATACGACACTGCCGCTTCAATGTACAGGGTCCGGCTTGATCGGGGCAGGTTTTCATTTGAGTACACAGGCCGATTTTCGATCACCTGCGGTAATGAGGGCTAAAGAAGCGTAGTATTTCTGCCGCCGATCCAGCCAGAATTCAGGAAACCTATCAGAGGAGGCTATATGTCAGATAGACAAATTATACCTGCCGATCAAATAATGCCGAACCACTTGTTTATAATGCCCCTTACGGGCAAACCAATTTTTCCCGGTATTTTTACTCCCATAATGATTCAGGAAAAAGACGACATTGAAGTGATTGATAAAGCGATAAACGGCGACAGCATGATCGGACTTACCCTTACCCGGGATGAGGAAGAATATGATGAAACTTCCAGCAAATACGGCCTGGAGCTGCACCAAATCGGTACCGTTGCAAAAATTGTAAAGAAAATATCGCGCAATCTCCCCACGGCGGGGATAATGCATCCACACCAACCTTGAAACGTTTCAAGATTAAAAAGTTCCTATCCGAGGAGTATCCTTTAAGCGCCGCGGTGGAATACCTGGAAGATGAGAACGATTCATCCGACGAAGTAAAGGCGCTTACCCGCTCGTTAATATCAGAGATGAAACAGCTATCCGAAAACAACCCTCTGTTTTCAGAAGAGATGCGCTTGAATATGGTCAATATTGATCACCCCGGAAAAGTTGCCGACTTTATAACCTCTATTCTCAATATCCAGCGGGAGGAGCAGCAAAAGATACTCGAAACCGTAGATGTGTACACGCGGATGGAATCTGTCTTGATGTATATCAAAAAAGAGCAGGAACTACTGAAGATCCAGAAAAAAATTCAGCAAGAGATCAATGAAAAGATAGAAAAAAGCCAACGGGATTACTTCCTCAAGGAAGAGCTGAAGAAGATTAAAGAGGAGTTGGGAATGCCCACCGACTCCAAAAGCAGCGAATACATGCGCTTCAAAGAGGCCATCGATAAGCTTGATCTTGAGGGGGAAGTAGAAGAGCAGGTTAAGCAGGAACTGGAGAAGTTCTCGCTGATGGACCCCAACAGTTCGAG
>JAXHMY010000003.1:0-713232 GCA_034520965.1 Spirochaetia bacterium
AACGCATTGTCTTCAGAGCCATAGCCGTGATTACGTGCAGGTTTTGCAGTTGGTAGCAAAGGAAGAGAAAACGAGCGTATTTTCGACGAGTTTTCTCCAACGAGAACGCGTGGAGGTACTGACGCCCGCAATGGAGACCACACGAGGGCACGCACGATCTTTTCCGCCAGCTCCGGAAGCGGGAAGCCCGATGTCTGATGAAGTGACATACGATTGCTGCCATAACCATTCGACACAACAGATACCATTTTGCAGCCGCGCAGGC
Organism: Spirochaetia bacterium; assembly: GCA_034520965.1. GTDB lineage: Bacteria > Spirochaetota > Spirochaetia > DSM-16054 > Sediminispirochaetaceae > DSBN01. Next base: position 266 of record JAXHMY010000003.1, read on the forward strand.
GCATTTCAATGCCCTCCCACAAATTCCCCGTATGTAAAAATTACCATACGCCCCTATCTCGTGGCAATTATCCAGACGGCATGAACGATACCGGGGATATATCCCAAAATCGTTAAGAGAATATTGATCCAGAAATGCAACCCTATACCAACCTGTAGAAATACGCCCAGCGGGGGCAACAGAATAGCAACAATTATTCTGAAAAAATCCATAATTTTCCTCCTGTTATGTAAAGTAAAAATAGGAATAATGAGACGGTCTGTCAATGACTCCATCAAGCCCCTATCGGGGCAGAAATATCTTTACTTCCTACTAAAGTTGATTAGTGCCGCTCCCGCCCGCCGGCTCGGTTCGCCACAGCTCATGCAAGAACTGCTGCCAGGGCAAAATTTGAATGCCGTCGCTGGTGGTGCGGGGCAGTTCTTCCATGCTTACTACTACACGCTGGGAGATCTCGGCCTCCTCCCCAAGGGCGCGCAATCCTTTTAAGTCACCCGGGTGGATGCGGTTGGCGGCCTTTACCTCTACAGCAAGCCGTTTGCCCACAATAAAATCGACCTCCAGGCCATCGCGAGTGCGCCAGTACTGCAAGGTTTCTTTGTGGCGACCATAGGCCAGCCAAGCGCGAAGCTCCATGGCAATAAAATGCTCAAAGGCGGCTCCAAATTCAGCACTGTTACGGTTCAGACTGCGCAGCCCGCCAGAAAATTGGCAACGCCGGTATCAAAGAAATAAAACTTGGCGGTGGCGACCGCCTTGCGACCGGGGCTGTGCCAGGGGTCAAGCATAAAGCCAGTAAAATTGTCGTTTAAAATCTTGAACCATGCCCGAACCGAGCTGGCTGGAACCCCAGTATCGCGCGAAACATTGGCAAAGTTGATCTGCTGGGAGTTGCTTAAGGCGGCGACTCTCAGAAAAGCCGAAAAATGCACCAGATTCTGCACCAGCGATTCCGCCATAATTTCCTCGGTCAGATAGGTGTTGATGTAGGCATCCAGCTCCTCCAGCGGGTCTTCGCTATCAACCACTTGCGGCAGGCCGCCATACAGCAAGTAGCGATTCAAATCGTCCTGATGGAACTGAGCCGAACACAGCGGGAAAAGATTGCACTGCCACGCGCGACCGGCCAGCAAATTCACACCTCCGCGGCGAAGTTTGCGAGCGCTCGAACCGGTCAGAATAAAACGCAGCCCACGCTCCTCTATCAAGTCGTGCACCTCGTCCAGTAGCGCAGGGATTTTTTGAATCTCGTCGATAATAACCGGCAAATCGGAATCCGGCATTGCGTTTATTAGCTCGCGCAACTCGCCTGGATTATGACTCAACGGAATAGCAACCCCGCTGCGCAACAGGTTAATGATGCGCTCGCCCGGAAACTGAGCCCGTAAAAGAGTAGTTTTACCAGTGCTGCGTGGACCAAACAGAAACAGCGATTTCTTTTGTGCCAGCGTTGGCAGATCAAGCATGCGCTCGTACATACCAGTAGTGTAATAGCGCATGTTGGTTAAATCAACAGCAGCTCTGCGGATTTTACGGCAAATTCCACAGTGCAACTAATTAGATTTAGATTGATGAGTGTTGCGCCCGGCCACTGCTGCTCAAACCACCTCGATATTAGCTGGATATATCATGCTCCCTAGTGTGAAGCGAAGTGTGGATCATAAACGCACAGATTGCATCCCCCGGGCAAGCTACCCGGGGGGCTTTTCGGTAAAAACGGGGACGGAGGAGACAGTTTCACATGGTCGTCCGATATCTACCAACTGCCCCGGCCCCACGGAGCGGCCCGAGCGAATGTCTGTAAGGTACAGTGGATGCTCGCAGACAGCTGCTGCGGTGAGGCCGAATAATTCGAGCAACTTGACGGGGCGGTTTTGTCGAGGATGATTAGTTGTGAATCGATTTGTTTTTGTGAAAAGGATCGCTTCGATGCTCGTCGAACCTGTGCTGCTGGCCTCGAAAGCTCCATCCGCGCCCATCCATGTGCTCTGCCCCATATATCCGTAGTTTATATAACTTCCCCCATCCAAACCGCATAATTGAACAGATAACTATTTCATTAGGCTATCCCAAGAAACCGCTTACAATGTTTTCCTCCACATAAGTGGTAAGGTTTTTTATATTTTCCACCGAGGCTTCTAGGTTGTTATCTTTGTCTTCGAACACGTGCCCCGCGTTCTTTATTAACCTGTATTTTATAGTAACTTCATTTTTAAGAGTATCAATTATCGCTTCTTCATAATAGGGATCTTTCTCGCCGATTACATACAGCAGTTTTTTTTTCTCTTGCTTTAAAATCGGTATTATCTCTTTCTGAGATTCGGTTGGCGTCAGGAGCATAAACGAAACACTCTTGAAAGCGCTGAGCAGTTTTGTATGTGTAAGGATATTCAGAATTCCGGTAGTTCCCAGGGATTTACCGATTAGACAGATGCTCATATTTTTATATTTATCAATAATATACTCACCGATCTTTGCCTGATCTTGCTTTAAATATTCATCTTTTCCCCCATCATCTAAAGCAAGAAACTTGTCATTTTCATTGTACCGGTAATCGACTGTCAGGTAATCCCACCCGTGTTTCATGAAAGCAAGCTTTAAGAAGAAAGTTGCTGGGGCATCGGGGGGATAAATATACCCGGGCAAGACTATTGCTAATTTATCACTCTGTTTCTCATCCATTTGCCAATATGTAGTTTCAATGAATCTTTCATCAACTCCGTACAAATCTTTTGTTCTGCTGAATTTCATAAAATTATGCCTCCTTCTAAATGATAGCATAAAGAATACACTACTAAACAACAAATTTTACCGCTTCCCATCCGCGCCCATCCGTGGTGCCCGCCTGCCCCGCCCTATATATCCGTAGTTTAAACAACCTCCCCATCCGCGGGCCATATTAAGAGTCAGATTTGACTGCAGCACTTATCCTGCATATCCTTAAAATAGGCAATGTTAATGAGGAGAAGTAGAGTATGAAAAGCGCACAGCGAACCAGAACGCTTCTGTTAATAATAGTAGTAGTAACACTTTCACTGATAAGTTTATCCGCATGTACAGGCGGCAGTCGCATAGAAGTATCGACGGAATGGGAAATAGTCACGGAAGGACTCGCCTTTAACCGCGGAATGATTGCCGTACCTGCGGGCGAGCAGGTTGTCATTCAGCTTAAAAATTCCGATAACTATACCCATTACTTTGGAGTGTACCGGACTGAAGATTCCGAGCAAGCCTTAGCACGGGACCAACTGAACTGCCGGCCAATGCGATCAAAGAGTTTAGTTTTACCGCCCCCGAAGAAACCGGCCGCTATCACTTTCGCGATCATACGTACCCAAATAAAATAAAGGGAATAATGATTGTCAGTGATAAAGATTGAAGTCGACCTCGAACGAAAAGAAACAATCAGTCGCGTCCAGCACGCGGATATACACAAATAAACTCGGATATTAAAAAATTAATTACTCTTAAAAAAAAAACCAAATTCCCATACTAAACTCAAACTCCCCTTCCCATCCGCGCCCATCCGTGTGGTCCGCCTGCCCCGCCCTATATATACAGCGTTCAAACAACTTTTTTCAGTTACCGGGATCTTAAAAAGTCATCAACCGTCATTCCAAAATTTTGACTACTTCTTGTGGTTTAAGTACAGGAATTGTCCCCATATTCTATGCAACAACTATTTGTTGTGTGCCTACGAATTCTATATTAGACGAAGGCTCATTATCTTCAAGCAGCATTGAAACAACTTCAACCAGATTATGACGCAGTTCATCTATTGTATCACCTTGTGAGTGAGCTCCGGGAAACTTAGGAATATACCCAACATAACAGCCAGTTGTTCCGTCTCGCTCTATAATAGCTGTGAAAGTTTTCATTCTTTCTCCTCTTCCCTTTTATGTTACTCATCATAATTACCATATGTCGATCGCAATCAACTAATAGCTTCAATCGCGGATTCACACATGATTACACAGATACTAAAAATTATAATTTTTAGATTTCCCACAAATTCCCATCCGCGCCCATCCGTGTGGCCCGCCTGCCCCGCCTCTGTATATCCGCAATTTTCCAATGGCCTCCCCCATCGCTAGTCATTTCACTCAAGGAATACCACATTCTTCTCGTACAGCTTCTCCGGCAGCAGATCCTGCAGGGCAGCCTTCACGTGCGGCGCCTTTAGCCCCGGTAAATAGCCGCCGGAAACTGCATGTGAAAGGAGCGCCATATTCTGCGTGCGGGGGTCAGCAAGGTCGGACCGGTAGACTCGCTCCACCCGGAGCTTTTGCCGGCCGGCAAGCAGCTCTATATCACTGCCGGTCACATCCTCCGCCTCTCCCAGGCGAATGGGCAGGGCCTGCCAGTAGGCGTCGTAGTAGACTAAAAGCCCCCCCGGACGCAGGTAATCCCGGGCGCCGCGCAGGGCCTCGGTACGCTCGAGGGCCAGTACAATGTCCACCCTTCCCGGCTCGTTCAGGGGGCTAAAAACCCCCTCCCCCACACGAATGTGGGAACGGACGATACCGCCCCGCTGCGCAAGGCCATGGGTATCCACCCCGCGAACCTGGCAGCCGGCGTGGTCGTAGGCCCGTAACACCGCCTCGCTCAGCAGGCCGATTCCCTGGCCGCCTACACCACAGAGGTATATGTTAATCTGTTCACTCATTGCTCATCCACCTTTTTTAGCTCGATCGCATTGACCGGACAGGTCTGCAGACAGGAACCGTCGCCGATGCACAGGTCCTGGTTAACCGTCACTTGTCCCCCGGGATGCCGCACGAAGGAGGGGCAGGCAAAGAGACCCACGCAGTGGTGAATCTGATTGCAAGTCTCCTGATCGATCGCGGCCTGGGTTTGAATAGTATGACCAGCCCTACGCCGCTCGCGGGTAAACTTGAGCATGCAGGGGTGGCGGGCGATTACGGCGGTAAAGCCCTCTATCTCCATCGCCTCTTTCAAGAGCTCTCCCAGGCGTTTCTGATTGTAGGTGTCGGTCTCGCCAATGTGTTTTACCCCCAGCCCCTCAAGTACCGACCGCACCTTAATCTTTTGGCCGACTCCGGCGTGGGTAGTTTTCCCGGTACCCGGGTGGTCCTGATGGCCGGTCATCGCGGTGGTATCGTTGAGCAGGATAATCAGGGTGATGTTATGGTCGTTGTAGACCGAGTTTGCAACTCCCGGCAGACCGGCGTGAAAGAACGTCGAATCGCCGATAAAGGTAATCACATTGCGCGAGTCGTTAAAAAGGCTCAGACCCGAACCGGTGCCGTTGGAGTGGCCCATACACAGCAGTACCTGCCCCATATTGTAGGGAGGCAGCGCACCGAGGGTATGGCAGCCGATGTCCGCCACACTAATAATATCTTTTTTAATTACCCTCTTAATAGCATGAAAGGCGCTGCGATGCCCGCAGCCCGGACACATCTGCGGCGGCCGTTCTGGAACGGCAAGCTCAGTTGCTGCGCTCTGCTCCTCCTCGGCCGGCAGCAGCTGGGGCCAGCGGCGAGAAAGAATACGGCGGGTCTTCGCCGGCTTATATTCGCCTATCAGATCCTCACGCTCGCCCTTGCCGCAGATCTTTACCGAGATCCCCTCATCGAAGGCAATCGCCTTGAGCTCCCCTTCTATGATCGGATCAAGCTCCTCCAGCACCAGCACCTCGTCGTGACTGCGGCAGAACTCCGCCAACCTCTGCCTGGGCAGGGGATAGCTCATTGCTAATTTGAAGATGTCCGGCCGGGTGGAGGCCCCGAATAACACGTCCAGGAGCGAGTAGTAGGGCAAACCGCCGGCAACAACCCCCATGCGCTTGTTGCCGTTGTCATCCAGGCGGTTGAGGGGCGAGTTTTCGGCGTATTCGGCCACCCTATCCAGCTTCTCCAGGGCCCGGCGTTTCATCCGCAGGGCCTTCTCGGTAAGCGGGATGTAGGGCCCGTTCTCCGGGTCAAAGCGCGGCTCGCGGCTTGCCTCACGGGGTTCATAAGGGCCAAAGGAAACCCGCGCCTTGGCGTGGCATATGTGGGTGGAAAGGCGCAGAATCACCGGCATCTTCATCTCTTTAGACAGCTTTGCCGCATCGCGGTACATCTCGTAGACCTCCTGCGGATCTCCCGGCTCAAAGACCGGGCAGTAGGCCATTCGCGCATAGTGGCGGTTATCTTGTTCGTTCTGTGAGGAGTTGGCACCCGGGTCGTCGCCGATGATAATCACCATACCGCCGACCAGTTCCATCAGCGGCAGCTGGACAAAGCTGTCCGCCGCCACGTTCAAACCGACGCTTTTGAAAACCGTAGACAGATGCCCATTGACCGAGGCACCAAAGGCCACCTCGGTGGCTACCTTCTCGTTTACCGAAAACTCAAAGTAGAATGGGCGCTGCTCCTCTTGAATCGACATAATTGCCCCGCCAATCTCCGGGGTTGGTGAACCGGGATAAGCTGTTACCACCCGGGTCCCTTCCTCCACCATGGCTCGAACCACAGCCGAGTTGCCCATCATTATTTCACTAAAAGCTTCCTGCTGAATGAGCAGTTCGCCGAGTTGTTTCATGGCACCTCCCCTATCTCTCTTTATCTTCCGGACCTTAACATAGCCAGCACATCGGCGGCGGTATAGTCATATCCCTTCTCTTTTAGCATAAGGCTAATGGAGTCGATTGTCACCCCGCCGTAACCGAGAGGCTCTTCGGTATATCCCCGGGCATATCTCTTTGCGAGGCCGATATTCGACAACAGGGCATTGCACAGGCATTTTCTTCCCTCAGTCTCCTCGGCAGCACCCCCTTTTCTGGTGAACTGGTCAACCGGTTCCGCCGGACAGCGGTAGCCTAGGGACCCATCCTCTTTTTTGTACACATGCCGCAAGTAACCGAGGTTGCACACCCGCTTTCTTTGCTCGTACACCTCCCGTTGGAACAAAGTGCCCGCCATTAGTGCAACCTTAAAGGGAAAGCCGGTGGGCGAGGCCTTGGGGTCGGTAAATACTTCCTGCTCTCCCGCCTCCATCGATTTCAGGAAATGCATTTTTAGATCGTGCTGGAAAGCCGATTCCCTGCAGAAAGCAAATACGCTTCCCACCTGAATACCCTCGGCCCCTTCTTCACGGGCGTTTTTCAGCGAACCGGGCATGCTGTAGCCGCCGGCAAGCCAGAAGGGCACACCCAATTCAGCTATTTTCTTATAGTCCATCTCGTCCTTGCTTCCGAACACGGGCGATCCCGCCGCATCAAGCTGCAGAGCCCCCCTCGGCGGGGCATTATGTCCGCCGGCGGTATGATTTTCCAGAATAAGCCCGTCAACCCCCTTTACTTTTTTTGCCATCGTCATCGCAAGAATAAAGGAAGAGACTATCGGAAAAAAGTACGGCCGTTTTAATTCTTTGGGCGGGTCGTGTAATATCTCCGCCGGGTTCAGCTCCATGAAATATTCATGGCCCTTTTCCGCCCCTTCTACATTCAGCTTGATACGGCCGGCTTTACTCCGGGTATAATTTTCTATCATCCCAGGGAACTCAAGGGGTATGCCCGCCCCCACAAAAATATAATCGACACCGGCCAGCATGGCCCCGTATACAGACGCAGGATTCGGCATCTGAATCTTTTCAAGGTAGTTAATTCCCACCTTGCCGGAGTGCCCCTCCTTTGCAAGGTACACCTCTGCAAAGTTCGCGGCCACGGTAATCTCCTGTATTTCACGCCCGGGTTCAACAGTAAAAACGGGGGCCTGCTTAAAGTCGTGAAAGCCCTCCGTGCCCTCTTCATTGTAGTATTTTTCTATAATTCTGGAAGCTACAGCCTGATCCGGAAAAGCCTTCAGGGCCCGCAGCATATGTCCCCCCGGATCCCCCTGCTGAAGCCTTCTTACCAAAATTACATCCAGAGCTACGCTGGAGACCACCCCAAGTTCACCCTGTTCGGCCACAGCCCGTGCAAGCCTCCAATTAGAAACTCCGGCTCCCATTCCGCCTTGGATTATACGTGGATGCTGCATATAAACTCCTTTATTTACATTATATTCAGCCCGGGGCAAATCTTCAAGAATTCCTGTGTACCCGCAGTTGAACTGGTCGGTCTTCTTATATAAAAATGCTCATCCCCTAGCCATCCGCCATGTGGTCAGCCCGGCCCGCAGTGCTGTAGCGCACCCGAGGACCCTTGGGTCGGCGTGCTAACCCCCGCCCTAGGAGCCATTTATTTCAGCCCATCAGTCTCCGCAGTACCTTAAGATAATCATCTGCACTCATCGGGCGGGGGTTATCTTTATTACTGCCGTTGCGGGCTGAGTTCTCCGCCAGCTCCTGCAGATCCTCCGCCTGAACTCCCAGGCTGCGAAACTCCGGCAGGCCTAGCTCCTTGGCAAGCTGCTCTACCCGCTTTACCGCCAGGCGGGCACCGTCTGCGGGCTCTTCAAACTCTAAGCCCATCGCCTGGGCAATACGGGCGTAGCGCTCCAGGGCAAACTCCATATTATAGTCCATCATCACCGGCAGAACTATCGCATTGCACACCCCGTGGGGAGCATCGTACTTGCCTCCCAGGGCTTCGGCGATACAGTGTACTCCGGCTACATCGGAATGGCTAAAGGCTATACCCGCCAGAAGGCTGCCGGTCATCATCCCGTCCCGCGCCTCTGCATTCGAGGGCTCCAGCACCGCAGTCACCAAATGGGCATTAATCAGCTCTATCCCATGCAGCGCCGCCGCATCCGATAAAGGGTTGGCCGCCTTTGCGGTAAACCCTTCAATCGCGTGGGTAAGGGCATCCAGCCCGGTGGCAGCAGTCAGCCCTGCCGGCATAGAATGGGTAAGCAGCGGATCGATATAGGCAACCCGCGGGGCAATTTTGGGCGATTTAATGGTAAACTTGAACTTATCCCGGGTATCGGTGATAACCGAACTAAAGGTTACCTCACTGCCGGTCCCGGCGGTAGTCGGAATAGTATATACAGGCAATACCTTCCCGAAAATATTGTTCGAATCAGAAAAAGAGCGTACGCTTCCATCATGGGTGGCCACGACACTCACCGCCTTTGCACAGTCGATCGGGCTGCCCCCGCCAATGGCGACAATCGCATCGACCATCAAGTTGCTCGCTTGTCCGGCCGCCGCCTCTACGTTACTGTCCTTCGGATTTGCCTCCACCCCATCATACACAACCACCCCGATATCTTCTGCGGCAATGCTGTCGATAATAGCAGTGGCAAACTCTTGTGAGCGGATTACCTTGTCGGTAATCACTAATACCGAATCAACACCCCGTAACACCAGTTCCTCCGGCAGCTTTCCGGCAGCCCCGTTTCCGTACTCAATTTCTGTCGGTAATGTAAAATTAAAACCCTTCTGCCCTGTTTGCATATGCATATGTAACCCCTTATTCACAATCTACATCTACACTATACAAGGGATATCTCTCTCTTCCAAGAAAAAATCAGAGTTGACCTTCCTAGAGTGATGCGGATATAAGGTTTCAGCTGTGCCTTAGACTTTACTATTCCGTAACGAGGGTCTGGCCGGCCATCTTTTTAATGATATCAGCGCACTCTTCCTTATCTTTGTACCCAGATTTATCAAGCCCAGTCTGGATATATGCGATATCATCATACTCAATTGATGTAATGATATCCGCCGCCTCTTTGTTCGATACACCATGTGCCTACTACTTGTTCCCAGCAGTAAGGCGAGTTTCGATTATAAACACCAGAAGCAGCTCTTCCAGGGTTCGTTTCGGGCCGGGTAAATCCGTATCCTTCCTGCCGATAGCCTTTCGGGTCCTGCTTTGATAAAAACGGTAAATTTCTCGTGGATCCACCTTAGTCTCATCTTCGGCTGACAGCTCTATGTTTTGCATTCGGCCGAGCATCTCCCGATCTATGACCGAAAGCTGCCGCTTTTCCATGTCATCTCGTACTCGACAAAGATCTTCAAAGGCCAGCCCAAAAATAAACTCTTCCAGCGCCTGCTGAACTTCTTTGTCCTTGCCATGCTGATCAAGAAAGTTATACCAGCGGCTCGGCAAAAGGCTGGATAGGCGAATCAACTCAACAGTCCCCATCATGGTTCCGAAAACGGGTACCAGTCGCCCCCTTACCGACCACAACTTTATCAGTATGGGCGCGTATTCAGTTACGTTCTTATCAAAGCGCTGCTCCCAAAGGTGAATCAGATCCATGGCTGCATAGTGGCGGACCGCTGTGTCGTACTCAGTCCGCTCTATTATCGCCTGATACACATCCTCGATCATAAGCGAAAAAATAACCGTCTCCCAGTGGGCTTGCAGTTCGTCCTTAAACTCTGCAAAATCATCAATCAGGTCGCAAAGTTTCCGCACATAGCCAAAAAGGTTAAACTTTGCGATCATGAAACTGCGACCTACAGTGATTTTCGTCGGCAGTAGTACAGTGTGATCAATGCCCCCGTGGAAAAGCGTTTCAACCAAAGTCTGTACCGTTTGATGCTCTTCTCCACTGTCCCGAGTATCAAGTATGGAGGGGTATCCAATGAAGGCTTCGGAAAGATGACTGATATTTTCTTCCATTAATTTAAACGCTGCCGACATCTTGCGATCCTTAAGTTTGTCGATCAGCGGTCTGACACGCGAGAGGAGTAGTCTTTCCGACTCATTATACGGCTGTTTTTTCATAAAAACCTCATATCAATTCATCGCAGACCAGTAAACTGGCACCTTCATTTCCATATATCCCGTAATCCCATGGATCGATACCTTTAAACATCACATAATGATAACTATCATTTCTTTGGAAACCGAGCAAAGGGTTCATTGGTTCATATCATTGTTTTTCCTTTATAATATTTTATTTTTTTCATACGTACTAAACAGCACTTTGCTCACACTACTGTAGCATCATTAATTTAACCACACAATCTTTATAAGAGCCCTTTTCGATGGTCAACCGTTATTCCGGCACGCTGAAGTGACTAGTCCACTTTTTCCCATAAATAATAGCTTCCCGAGGAGCGGCTCTTGTCTATGACATTCCAGTAAATTAGCCCTCCGATGTTTATTTTTTCTCTTAAATCATCATCCTCGACAAACTCACCATAGGCATTGTAGGCATACTGAAAATTAGTTGCCGCCGCATATTGCAAATGCGAAATCAATTGCATTACAGTTCATATCATGAAACGTACCGTTCTGATACTGCTGGGAATAATGTTGAGCACTTTAACTGTATGTCTCAGTGCGGAAGGAAATCCAATGGAAAGAAAAGATGTCGAGGGTATGATATTTCCGAATCTGGTAGCTGAAACTCTGGCGGGTAACCAGTTTCAAACCCCCGACCCTGACGGAGAAACAAGCCACGTTATTCTGATTGCATTTAAGCGCGGAGTACAAGCGGAAATCGACGAATGGCTGTCCGCTTTATCCGGCACAGTTACAAACAGTTCGGATATAGAAATGTACGAAGTACCGATGCTGGCCGGCGGTTTTCGATTGATGTCCGGGATTATTGACGGCGGGATGCGGTCTGGAATCCCCCAGGAAAAGCACTCTTCGGTAGCCACCTTTTACGGAGATATAAAGCGTTATAAAGAGATCCTGGACATGGAGCAGGAGGATCAGTGCTATCTGTACATTATTGATCCCCAGGGAACGATCCGATTTGCCGCTACCGGCCCGCCCTCTCCCGAACTTGTCGATGGGGCTCTTAAAGCCCTGCAATAAGCCGATTTCGCCAACAGCCCCTGCTCGGTACTCAAAACTAAACGCTGAACAAAGCACAGGGGGATTTTCAATCAGCTGGATTGAGTTCGCTCTCGTCTTCGGGATTAACTGGACGGTGGGCCTCGATGAGGGCGGCAAAGGAGTCCTCAGCCTCCAAAATCTCGCGGATTCGAAAGAACCGCAGGTCTTTATCGGAGATATCCTCTGATTTATTCACCCGTTGATACTCATACAAATTTTTGAGGTCTCCAAAAAGACGCGCAAAGCGTACATGCCAGGTTTCGGCCTCTTTCTGATGACGAACAATATAATCCATGAGTTCCGCTCGGTCTATATTGAGAAGCCGTTCCTCGGCTTCCTTGGCGGTATCATATACCCCCGCCAAAAGGGTGTGCCAGATGGAAAAATAGACTTCCTGGGAGACGCTATTGCAGCTCGAACAGAACAGGTCCTCCTGAATAACTCCAGTGAGCATCGGCGATCCGCTTACAATGTCTCCTACTCGATATTCTCTAAGTGAAGGAGAAAAGGATTTTGTCTGTACCGAGTCGATTGACGCCCCGCAGGCTCTGCACACCTTCGGCGTATCGAGAATGACCGTATCAAATATTCCCATGTTCGTTCTCCTTTATATGCCTTTTGCATCTCGTTGGCTTAAAATAATCTCTAATTTTCTTAAAACTAATAAAATTATTTTCATTCCTGTGCATTTATAACCGCCTTTACCCTAAGGCCCATTACAGCTTTTCAGAGGGAATCAAAAGGGCAAGCCGCTTTTTTTCCGGATTCAGACGTATCCATTCCTCCGGTATAAGTTCATTTTCAAATAAATCTTCAACCGATTCCGGAATATTTGAAAGCCGGCTAAGCTGGATAATAAGCTCTACTGTTCCACGAGCCCCGGGGCTTTTTGAAATTTGTGATGCTGCCAACGCTACTTTTATAGGACCGTAGGGTGTAAGACCGTGGATTATATCCGATAAACCAACTGCAATTTCTGTAATCCTTTCTGGGGACAACAAAATTTTACCCTCACCCTCTACTGAATCTATACCGGCCCGCAGCATTCCCCTTATTAAATCAAACAAATCAACCTCTGGATTGGAGGGGTCGGCCATAAACAGCTCATTTGCCGCAGATATTGCCGATACTCTTCTTGAGAGTCGCTCATAATCGGAAGATGTTCCCCCCTCAATAGCGATCAGACTTTCTATGGTCTGCAGATTATTTTTTACACGATGGTCCAGAAATTGTAACAGTTCTTCTCTTACATCAAGCTCCTCTTTCAAGACCTTTAAAAGCTGGTAGGTGATCAGCGATAAGGTAATAGCGATAAGCAAAAAATTCGCGGCTATTGCGACAAGCCCTGTCATGGTGGTTTTTTGGTCGATGATATCGTGATATGCAAATATCCCGTATAAAATCATTACTACTTCCGACACCGAAATTGAAAAAACAATACCGACAACTTTTCCGAACAGTGCAGAAATAACCACGGCGCAGAGCAGCCAGATAAAACCGGCCCCTTCTGTCCCTGTATAAATAAAAACCGCTCCGCCCATAAGAAGCAACACAAATACAGTGAGAAATAAACGTACTTGGTATGAAGTTTTTGGATAAAAGACCGCCAGTGCGATAATGATGTAAGCCAGGGTATCAATAAGTGCAAGGGTATAAAGTTCTTCTCTAAGGGCGGCAAATATGCTCGGAACATAGGCAATTGCTCCCAATATAACCATAGCCCTTAAGAGAGTAGTTAATAGCTGCTCCTTGCGTTGTTCAAGTATAGTCATGTCCTTAAGTGTAGTAAGCTCCACATGGGAACGCAATCTATTAAAATAGTTCAAAACTAAGTGTGCGAAGCGGCGCCTCGTATAAATTATAACGTGTTACGGCGAATAAATTCCTCGGCAGCTGCTTCTAGTGCTGTAAATCCTTCGGGTGCCATTTTGTCGAGCCAGGCAGTCATCATTTTCATGCGCGGATTTCTCTCAAACACCGGGCGCTGCAGCTTCACAAACCGCCATTAAAGGCCGTCCACCGTGTCGCACCAAGGACCCTTTGTGTAATTACTCATCTTCAATAAATAACATGAAGAGGCCACATACACAGCGCTTACCGGCAAAAGCAATCGTAAAGACGGTTTTTATTTTGTCAACTTGAACTTCAGCCAGCTCCGGCATGCATTGCTCCTGGACTCAGTTTTCACTATTATAATTTCATGAACGAAGAAGATGGGCACGCGAAGGGCGTGCGCTTAAGGGCCGGTATCCCCGCATTAGCACTGATGCTGACGGTCTTTGTTTCAAATATGACCTCCAGATCGATTCTCTCTCCCCTCCTGCTGCGGGTGGAACAAGATTTTTCAGTCAGCCATGGTCCGGCGGCACAGCTGTTTCTTTTTATTAGTATTGGTTACAGCATTTCAGTACTCTTTTCAGGCTTTGTCTCTTCTAAAACAACCCATCGGGGAGCAATCCTGGTCTGTGCATTGGTAATGTCGGCCGGACTGCTGCTCATGTCCCTTGCACCAACGATGAATCTAATGCGGGCGGGGGTTTTGCTGATGGGGGCCGGTTCCGGCTTATATCCACCGTCGAGTATAGCTACTATTACCAACCTCTTCGACCGGCGAGATTGGCAAAAAGCTCTGTCGATCCACGAGATCGGGCCGCATATTGCAATGGTATTGGCACCGCTCTATGTGAATCTCATGTTGAACTATACCGACTGGCGCGGGACGATCGGACTACTGGCAGTAATCATTCTAATTTCAGGGTCTATTTTCTTTATAAGAATCAAAGCCGGGACTCTGAAAGGCGAGGCGCCTACCTTCAGCAACTTGCTGCCCCTGTTCCGGGAGCCCAATTTCTGGATTTTGATGCTATTTTTCGGGCTTGCTCTGGGCAGCATTCAGGGCATTTACATGCTGGTACCTACTTTTTTAGTTGCCGAGGCGGGCTTTACTCTGGAGCGGGCCAACAGTATCTTCGGAATTTCCCGGTTTCTGCCGATTGTAGCCCTGTTGACTGCCGGTTTAGTGATGGATCGCATCGGGCTGCGAAGGACGCTGATGATAACGCTGGCCGGCGCCGGTTTGACAATTCTTCTGATGGGATTCTTGCGTGGACCTCTGCTGGTAACAGTGGTGTTTCTACAGCCGACAATCGGGGCCCTTTACTTTCCGGCCGGGCTGGCGGCACTGGCGAAAATCGGACCCCCGCAATCGCGCAATGTCTCCGTTTCTATGGTACTGCCTGTATCGGCTTTGATCGGAACAGGAATAATCCCCGCCTTCCTCGGATATATGGGTGACATTCTCAGCTTCTCCACAGGCTTTTTGATTGTCGGTATTACGATAACACTGTTGAGTATGTTGGCAAGGTTCATTTCAATTGCAGAAACAGACTAAACTATTATTATCAAAACCTAGAGATCTTGTTCCCCGCCAGGGAAAGTTTACATTTCAAAGGCTCTACTTTTTGTAATGCCAGCGGAATAGTTTTTTTATACCGGCAAATAGAAATCCAATCCCCATAACCGCGCCAATACCGTAGCCTATGATACCAAACAAGGGTATACCGTATATTTGGGGCTCTATATCGGCCAGCACAATCAAGGATGAGCTAATGAGAAGGGCCGAGAGAACAAGGCCAAAAACAAGTCTAAAACCTACCTTGTCATAGGTTTCCCTAATTACGTCCGCCTGAGGAGCTCTTATGATTAGCTCTCTTTCCTTTATTAACCTGCGCAGGTCAACAAACAGTTCCGGTGTTTGGAATAAGATCTCCCCCCAGTTAAGACTGGAGTCGAGAATTTTATTGGCTGTCCTGTGAGAACCGAGCTGGTTTGCCCATATCTTTGGAGCATACTCCCGGAGATACTTGATAAACTGAAATTCCGGATCAAGACCAGCACCTATCGACTGTAAAGATCCAATCACCTTGGCTACATATATAAAGCGGGCCGGTAGATGTACACCAAAGTTTACTACTATTTGCAGAAGCGATATAAGCGCAAAAGAGACATCTATATACTCAAGAGGTTTGTTCAAATGGGTTTCGATATAGTCGTGAACCACCGCAACAAAGACGTCATGCTCCACCTTTCCCTCGGCGTTTCCCATTCGAAGCAGCGACCGCGACACGAGGGAAGGGTCGAGCCGGGCCAAACCGAGCATCATATAGTTGAGATTTTCCAGCTCGTAGGGGCGCAGGCTGTAAACCATGCCATAGTCGATATAGCAGATAATATCTCCCTCTATGATCAGGAAATTTCCCGGGTGCGGGTCTGCGTGAAAATAACCATTTATAAAGAGCTGGGACATAATAAAATCGGCATTGTGACGGTTCAATTTTTTTAAATCAAAGCGAGATTCTTTTTCCTCAATTACTTCAGAGACCTTCTTTCCGTGAATGTACTCCATTACCAGCAGATCCCTACTGCAGTATTGATCGTAGCCATCCGGTACGATAACCGTTTTATTGTTGTGGTACAATTCTTTGAACCGCTTGAGGCTGAGGAGTTCCTGCACAAAGTCGAGTTCCTTTCTCATCTGCTGTTCAAACTCTTCGAGGAGCTCCGCAGCGGTAATCACTTGAAAGTAGGATGTATTGTTGTCTACAAAATGTGCCAGCTGATGCATTATCTGTATATCAGCCTCGATCTGCTCGTCTATACCGGGGCGTTTCACTTTTACTGCTACGGGTTTTCCGGTGGGTAAAATCGCACGATGGACCTGGGCGAGGGATGCGGCGGCATCGGGCTCATCATCGAAACGCAGGAATACATCTTCCAGTGCTGCTCCGACGTTTTTCTCAACAATCGCCTTGGCCACTTCAGAGGAAAAGGGAGGCACCTCATCCTGCAGTTTCTCGAGTTCCCGCAGGACGTGAATGGGTAATATATCTTTACGGTCGCTCAGTATCTGCCCAAACTTGATAAAGGTAGGTCCGAGCTCGACGAACGCCTCTCTAAGGCGCTCGCCGAAACTCTCCGCTACAATATGCGGTGGCTTTTTTTTCTCTTTACTGAAGTTCTTGCTAAACCTTCTTAGCAGAGGTCTGTGGCTAATGAACTCAGCTAAACCGTAGCGTGTCGCCACTCCGATAATTTCCAAGTATCGGGCGGACACTTTTCTTCTACCGGCTCGTTTTAATTGAATAGCTGTAACTCCTTTGGAGTTTTACTCATTCATTTTCTTTTCGAGCTCATCGATCTTTTTAGATAGCTTATCGATGTCCTTCTTGGTTGGCATATTGGCTTCTTTCATGTATGTGGCTAAGCGTTTCTCGATAAGTTCATCTAATCTCGTTTGAGTATCCTCAGATTCCTTCATGAGGTCGTCTACAAACTTCTTTCCCTCTTCTTCGCTCATGTTATAATCTTCGGATATTTTTTTCCCGAAATCTTCGATTTTCTCTTTTGTTCGAAGTGCCAGGCCAAGTCCAACATAAAGACCTTCTTGAAATACATTTCTTTTTTCCGATCCTTGTTCTGCCATATGTGTTTTTCCTCCTTTAATAAGCGTCCTTATATCTCTAGTATAAGAAAACAATACCACTGCTGTCAAATTTTGAATGGCAGAGTGAAAGCGAGTTTCTATTTATAACGTGTTACGACGAATAAATTCCTCGGCAGCCGCCTCTATTGCAGTAAATCGTTCGGGGGCCATTTTGTCGAGCCAGGCAGTCATCATTTTCATGCGCGGATTTCTCTCAAACACCGGGCGCTGCAGCTTCACAAACCTCCAGTAAAGGCCGTCTACTGTGTCGCACCAAGGACCCTTTGTGTAATTACTCATCTTCAATAAATAACGTGAAGAGGCCACATAGGGTTTAGTAGCAAAACTTCCGCCGTCGGCGTATTGGCTCATCCCGTACACATTGGGAATCATCACCCAATCGTAGGCATCAACAAATAATTCTGAAAACCATTTGTATACTTCATCAGGATGGATCTCGCACAACAACATAAGGTTCCCAATTACCATGAGGCGTTCAATGTGGTGAACATAGCCGTAGCGCAGCACTTTCTTTATGCTGTCGTCGAGTATCGGAATGCCGGTTGTACCTTGGTACCAGGCCGGACCGAGGCTGCGCCGGTGCTGAAAAAAGTTCCCCCGCAAGTCGCGGGTAAGATACATACCCCGCACAAACTCACGCCAGCCGATGATCTGTCTAAGAAAGCCCTCTTTGCTCGGCAGCGGCACATCACATTCAAGGGCAGCGTTGATCACTTCGCCGGGAAAAAGCAGGCCAATATTCAAGAGCGGTGAAAGCATTGAGTGAAAGCCGAGTAGTTCAGACTGATGAATGGCATCCTCGTAAGGCCCGAACTGTGCAAAGCGATACTGCAGAAATGATTCGAGCCACTTTAGGGCTTGCACGCGGGTAGTTGGAAGAAAAAAGTCTGCCGGATCTCCGGGATTATCCGGAAAAAGACGGCTCAGCAGAGGGGCGAGCTCACGGGTATGTGCGGTCCAGTCGGCTTTGGGAAGCGGAAGAAACTGGATGTCTTTAGGAAAGGACTTTCGGTTCTCCTTATCGAAGGTCCAGCTTCCTCCGACGGGTTGTGAGTTATCCGTGAGAACGTTCATTTCTCGGCGGCGTTTCACATAAAAGTCGCGCAGCCGCGGTGTGCGCATATCCGCCAGTTCACTTCGCACTGCATCTCCGTGAAGCAGGAAGCTCTTGCTGGGACGTATATAAAGCGGCAGCCCGAGCTGCGCTGCATATTCATTGAGCCGAGATTCTATACCAAAATCGTCCGGCTCGTAGGCTGCCAGTGCCTCTGCCTTTGAGTGCTGCACCGCATCGCGCAGCTTATCCAAATAGCTGCGCGAATCTTCTATTTCATAATAATAGACCCTGTGCCGGCCTTGTAAAAAATCACGATGAGAACGCATCGCACTGAGAATCAGGAGGAGCTTGTGACGGTGGTAACGGAAGCGGCGGCAGAGGTCCATGTCTTCGGCCATAAAAACCGACATAGGGGCAGGTCCGAGGGGAGTATAACTGCCGCGCTTCTCGCGACTGTTGTTCTGCCCGGCCGCTGCAGGGCCCGCCGGCTCCGCCCCCACTCCTTCCAGCATACCGACCTTGTGATTAGGGTAGAGCTGATTTCCCAGTACAATCAGAAGAATCTGTTCCATATACCCCATCACCTGCTTTCCCAAAATACATATCAAGTTTAATTGTAAGCGCCTGATGCATAAAATGCAATTTAGAAGCGACTTTTATCTGGTTCTGTAATTTTTATGTTTTCTTCTCTTGAGCTTGTGGTATAATTTTTTTGCTCGTGTCTCACTGCCAAGGAGGTTGCAGATGTTGTCTCGAGAAGATTCTCCTAGTGTCGGAAGGCTGTTTTTTGGGTTGCTGCTCATCTCTTTTTCTGTTCCCTTTATCTTTGCCCAAAACCAGACAGTAGCTGTTCTTCCCCTTGAGAATTCCACCGGAGATACCCGCTCAGACTACCTCGGTAAAATCGCCGAAGCCCTGCTGATGTTTGACCTCGCCTCGCAGAAGGATGTAGAACTTGTGAGTCGGAGTGAGCTCGATTCAGTCATGCAGGAACAACGGCTTGCCCTTAGCGGACTCACCGATGAGAATTCCGAATTGAGAGAGATCGGTGGACTTACAGGTGCCGGTTATCTTATAAGCGGAGAGTACGTTCATCTAGGAGATGATATTCTCTTCAATATCCGACTCATTTCCGTGGAAAGCGGTGAAGTCATTGTGGTGAGGGAGCGGGGGACCGACGAGAACACCGTTCACAGGGTTTCCGAAAAACTCTTGGCCGGGCTCACCGGCTCGACTCCCACTTTGGAGAACAAAGCAGGCACACGTTCAATTATCAGCATGAAAAATGAGGAGCCCGGCTCACTTCACATTTTTTCCCATCTGATAGATGCACAAATTTTTCTCGATGATGAGTTCGTCGGCTACACTACAGGTGTAGCTACCCATCCTTTTATCCTGGATCAGGTGCGCCCTGGGCCGCACATCGTGAAAACGCACTTAAGCAAAAACTTCGGTGTGGTAGAACTCCCGGAGATACGCTTTAAAGATTGGCAAACCGAGGTGATAGTTCGCCCTGGGGCGCGTACAGTAATCCGTGATGAAAGTCGCCACTTCAACAATTATCTTTACGAACTGCAGTGGCTCATTAGGGAGGAATATGACTTCCAAACCTTTGAGGAACTCTCTGATTTTGAGGCGGTACTCGCTTATGAGTTTACTGATAGAGATGGGAGGCTTCGACGGGGGAGTCTCACCGCGGTGTTCATTGAAGAGGGCCCTGTTAATTCACGGAGCCTCTCGAGCTCGGACTCAAGTTCGACCGGCTATCTGCAAAACGAAGGCTTCCGGTGCCTGTAGAGTCTGGGGAAGAGGAGGAAAGACTGAATCTCGATCTAGTAAATCTTAAGGCCTCGATAGAGTACAGATACGACCGCTACGAACTATCGTTATCTCTAACTCGAAACGATGTGTATCAGGGAATGCACCGGGATGAGTATCATTAGTTTCTCACCTGGGCCAGCACGGACACTTGAGAATTAGTACAAAATGCTGTTCGTCCTTCGAACTCGCCTCCACAATCAAATATCGATTGCAGATTCTCAGAAATTCGTAGGTATAGTTCCTTCGAAATAGACACTTTTCCTGGAGATGTAAAAGTTTTTTCCAGGTGAGCGGCATAATTGATAATTTCCGAGACAATCTGACCGGTATTCTGGGTAAACTTCAGTTTGCCTGTATCAAGTCCGATTCGCAGTGAAATTGGCTCGTCGATTTGCAGGCCGGGATCGACGTTGAATACCGATAGTACGTTCTGAAGCTCCAGGGCAAACAAAACTGCGCGGGTCGGATGCTCCTTGAAGGTAAAGGCGACCAAGCCCCCGTCCCCAGACCAACTCCAGGTGCGCCCGTCATACACCGCTAAAATGCGCCGCAGCAAACTCCAAAATTTGGCGTACACCTTTTCTATCTTTTTCATACCATACTTTTTTACCAGTGCCGAATTGCCTACTATATCGATACTTGCAACGGTTACCTCATAGTTTTTGCCTTCCCTAAGGGCTCCCCAGTTCGACAGTTCATCCTGGTCTCCTTTTAGTATCCTTATCTTTCGTTTTTTAAAATCGTAAAGATAACCGGATGAGACCATATCTTTCATAAAAGTCTCGATACTATCGAAAGCAACGGTTTTCCCCAACAAATCGCTGCCGTCCAGTTCGATGAGACACTTGATGAGCTCCTCTTCTTTTTTATTAGTGAGGCATTCATCGATTAAAGCTTCAGCAGCTTTTCGACGTGGAATGGTGATGTGATCATCAATTTCGAGCTTTTCGTGGGAATTATAATGTTTTAACAACATACGGCCGATTTCATCGATCTGATTCGGCTTTAAATGTTTGGTCAGCATTTCGGTCATGTCGTTTATCAAAACCGGATCAAGCATGTACATCTCCTAATATTTGCATTGAAAGTATAATAACACCAATAGCTATAATATAAAAGTGATTGCTAAAATGTAAACAAAAATAGTTATGATGCCCGCTATTTGACTTTAGCACCTAAAACTCTTACACATAAGTTAGGTGTACAAATGAAACCTTTCTTGGGGAACAGTCTTTCCAAATCTCTGTTCATAAACAGTACCATGGTATTACTGTTGTTATTCGTTTCCCTCTCCGGCAGTTTCTTATGGCTGGAGCAAGTCGATTATCGCCGTAATATAGAACAGCTTGAATCCGATTTTATGCAGCAAAACCGCGAGAGAGTAAAAGTAGAGGTCAATGATGTAATAGAATATGCCCGTTTCCGGGACAACGGCCTGCTGGAAAGGACAAAGACGGGAGTGAAAACCCGCGTAGCTAATGCGGGGGCTATAATCGAACAGATCTACACCGATATGGAACCGTCTTCGGAGAAAACTGAAATTCTGCATGAAGCAATTGAAACAGTCCGCCTGCTCAACTTGAACCGCAGTTCCGATTACATTTTTATCAATTCCCTGGAAGGGACGAATCTTCTCTACCCGCCCGATTCTAATATGGAATTTGGCAATTTAATTGAATCGGGTAACTTACATGAAGAACAGGTGATGCGTAAATTAGTGCACACAGCCCGCACAAGTGGCGGAGGCTTTACCACATACAAATGGCCTCTCCCCGATTCTCCGGACATTCTATACGACAAAGTTACTTATATAGATGTGTTCGAACCGCTGCAGATCTTTATCGGCAGCGGGGAATACCTTACGCATATAGAAGAAGAAATTAAGCAGGAAACACTGAACTGGATATCAAACCTGCGTTTCGGGAACGAGGGATATATTTTTGTTGTTGAGTCCAATGGGTTTATGTTGTCACACATAGATGACGAGTACAACCGGCAGAACCTGCGCAACTACCGTGATCCGGAGGGATTTCCCGTAGTACAGGCAATAATAGATACGGCTATTAGTGATGCCGAAGGTGGCTATGTCGAATATCTATGGGAAAAGCCTTCCACCGGCCGCCAGGCGCCGAAACTCTCCTTCGTCAAGTATTATGAAAACTGGAACTGGGTGTTCGGGGCAGGTGTGTATCTGGACTCGCTCCAGGAGCAGATCGACAACAAACTCGCAGAGTATCAACAACAAACCTGGACTCGGGTTGGTATCTCCCTTGGGCTGTTCGGATTCGTCGCACTACTAAGTCTTGCCTTAGTCCTGTTTATGACCCACAAAGTCGAACGAAGTCTTCATTTGTTCGCCGATTTCTTCCATAAGTCGGTCCGTACCTACACTCACATAGATCCGGGTTCTCTGAAATACAGAGAATTCAAGCAGATCGCCCAATATGCAAACAGTATGGTAACCGAATACAACCATACCCAGCGCCAGATAGAAAACTCTCTGCAAGAAAAGGAGACCCTCCTCAAGGAGGTGCACCATCGGGTAAAAAACAATCTGCAGCTGATCTCGAGCATCTTGAATCTGCAGTCGACTTATCTACAGGACAAAACTTTGCAGCAATATTTCAAAGAGAGTCAAAGCCGCATCTTTACCATGGCTTCGGTACACGAGGAACTCTATGAGTCGGAAAACTTTCAAAAGGTCGATCTGAACACCTTTTTGAACCGCATAATCCCCGATCTAGTCCGTCTCTATTCGCAGGATACTCGCATTACTTATGAAATCGCTGCCGAAGAAATTCTGGTCGAAATAAGCCTAGCTATTCCACTTGGCCTGATAGTCAATGAAATAATAACCAACAGTATTCAACACGCATTCCCCAATTATGAACATGGGCGTATTGATATCAGCTGTAAACTAAAAGAGAGCTCGGTTGAATTAATTATTCGAGACAACGGTATCGGAATGCCCGATACGTACTTTTCGGATGAGCCCAAGAGTCTGGGTATTCAGTTAATAGATACACTGGTGAAGCAGATCAGGGGCAGCTATGAGGTTCGAAACCAGCAGGGCTGCGCATTTCACTTAATAATACCCCTTCAAACAGAATTGATATGAGGAGCTACAATGAATATTTTACAGAAACAGTTCGAGGATGACGGCAGCATACCCAACAATCAACTTAAAGCGCTTATTTACAAGTTAGTTTTTGAAGGTAATGAGGCACGACGACCGGAGCACTACGAACAGTTGTTCCGTAAAAACGGCTGGTCAGGTGCATGGCGTAACGGTATTTTCAGTTATCATCATTACCACAGTACCGCCCATGAAGTACTCGGTATCTACACCGGATGGGCCGACGTACTGCTCGGCGGCGACCGGGGAGAAGTGCTGCGGGTTGAGGCTGGCGACATCATTACTACTTCCGGCAGGACACACGGCCAGAAGACTGTGCAGCAGTCCGACCGCCTGGGAGTGATCGGCGCCTACCCGCAGGGGCAGCCGCCGGGCATGGGTGTACGGCCGCCCCGATGAGCGACCACAGGCCGATCAAAATATAGCCGCTGTCCCCTTACCGGATACCGACCCGGTTAGCGCGGAGGAGAGCGGCGAAGAGCAGCATGGTTACCATTTTGGTGGTAGAGTAAAAATCTAACTATACAACCCATGAAGGCGATACCAGGTAATGCGGTAAATGCGCTGTCCGCGGAGACGGCGTCGAGCACGGCTCGGAGGGCAAAGGGTATTGGCGTGGATATCGGAGAAGACAGCGTGATCAGCCGATATTCATCCATGCTGACAAAGAGACTTAAAATGAAGAGGTTCTGTTGTCCAGTCCTTCCAGAGAAATCCCGGAGGCTACAATTTTTCCCGCTAAAGGCAAAATAACCTTTTCGTTTGAAATGATGTTTCAAATTTTAGGTCGTTCACGAACGTTTTGTCCGCTTTCGCTTCTTTTCCTTTGGCGCCACAGTCTCGAAGTAATGCTCTCTTAGCGGCGATCTGATCTCTTTCTTAGCCTGTTTTCGGCGCGAAGTTTCACCATCATGAGCTTCTGCTAACTATCCAATCTTTTTATCTGTTCGATTTTCATATCATCGGACACATCGCTACCGCCTATCAGGTACGCGGACTGACGATCTGGCCTATGGGTCCGGGACGCATGCTGTCTGGAGTAATAGCGATTTAGATACCTCTATCAGCGATATCGATATTCGTATTGAAACGGTCGTAGACCAAACTGACAAAGCTCATATCCTCTATATCGACTACGGCGATTCCCCCTACACCCTTAAACTGGTCAGCGAGCCGCAGACGGCGGAAGGGACGGTACATATTGCATAGATGCTAATGGATCCGACAGACAGCTCTACTACGCCGGGCATGAGAAGCGCCTGGTCGGTCACCCGGGTGCCGATCCGGAGCGGCCGTTGATCGCCTACATCGACTGGGATGAGAGGCTTACTCAGCCAAGGCGCTGCGTACCCCGGACGATGGCGCTAGGCTTCTGGATACACAGAACAGCTTGGAAGGAACCGTAGACTGAACGGTTATTCTACTCTTTACGTCGGATACGAATATGTTTCCGCTATGAGTGTTCACGCTCAGCGGACCGACATCAGTCGATGCGGCGCTCCCGTTGGGATAGATCTGATAGTCATCTCGAAGGGTGAAGCTCTCTCCCGGAACGGCGCCGTAGTCATCACCTCGGACCACAAAGAAATCTTCATAGGCGGAACCAGCGGTTTCCGTCGTCCCCGCCGTGACCACCCCCTCTCCAGCAGCCGCAGTTACGGCGAATCCGCCCTCGCTTTCGAGTCCATCAATATGAGTTGTCCCAAGCGGAGCGGCATCGTCGTCCTGTACCATTGCCAGCCACATGTCGTCGCTGCGCCCGTCGCTGCGCTGGGTTGTGGCGGCGATCGTGTGGAGGTATGTTGTTCTCGACTTCCGTGGTGCCGGACGCCCCCCGCGATCGTATCGCGGGCCTCTACACGCCAGGCTCGGTCAATCTGGCTTCCCGTCAGAGGATCCATGCGAAACGTGTAAACCGAATCGGGATGTCCGGGCCCCGCTACGATTGAGTCACCGTCGAAGGCCCAGACCAGAGCGGTTAGATGGGGTGTAACCGGTCATGGCTCCAGAACGTTACGGCCCAGTTGGTTTCATACGGAGCGCTTGACCCGTCGAATCGGGCTGCGAAGTAATCGGCCCCGCCTCCGGCGGCCTCGGTTGTCCCAACAAAGATGTAGCGTTCCGGCCCGGTGTGCAGAATGCTGCCGACCTCCTGATAACCGGGATAATCGAGGGAATATGCAGCCGACGGCACGCCGTCGGTGGTCACCTCGACGACCATGGGTTCAAGTTGATCTCCGCCTGTTTCCGAACTGTCGAGAGTCGCTGTGCCGCCGAGTAGTAAGTCTCCCGCATGATTTTTCTTCAAGAGATGTACATAGAACGCGGTCGCGTTGGCGTCGTCAGTCCGATCAAAATCGAGATCAATTGCGGTTGCCCAGCTGATTGTACCGTCGGAGCCAAGCTTCATCACGAGGGCATCCTGCTCCGATCCGCTGGCGTCGGTTACCAGCGAGTCTCCTCCTACTATGAATCCGCCGTCATTCGTTTGAAACGCTCCCGCCACTTCATCCCGCGGGCTTGCGGCGTATCGTGTTGCCCCAGATGACTGAACCATTCGAATCGAGTTTAACGGCCAGATGTTTAGCCTTTCGGTTGAGGGGCTGAACGCCTATCCCTTACCACCGGATAGCCGCCGTCGTCTGTGGCAATGATTTTTTTCGGGGTTTCGCTTTTCTCTGATGTGTACACGTTGGCCCAGTAACTCGGTGAGTTTCCTTCGTCAGAGGTTCCCGGCTGGGGACAGCCTGTTAATACAAGGATGGTAGCAAAAGCTAATAGTATCGTCCACGTTATATATATTCCTGATTTCATCATCTTCTCCTCGTTTCTAAATATATCTACAGGGATCGCTACTTCTCCATAGTCAATTTATCGAGGAAGTATAGAATCAATTGTGTGTGTAAAAGTAAAGGTGCGGGGATTCCCCGCGGTTGTAGGCAGATTTTACCGCCTCTATAACGACCATGTTTTCAAATATATTTCCCAGCAAGGGATCCCGCCGCCCAGCCTGCTGTTCCCCGCCAGGAGGCGAATTAAGTTTTCAAATTTTACCAACTCCTTTACATTTACCATCTGCCGGAGGTCCCGTTCCACATAAGTGGCGAAATAGGCGGAATAGAGCTCCCGCGGCTTACCGGTAAAAGAGCTCCGTTACCTTCAAAAAAACAAAACGGTATCGGACACCTGTTAGAGAATTCATCTATCGCTCGGTCCCCCGACCCTACTACCTCACGGGTATAGAGCTGAGAACCGACACCGAGGGCTACTCGTATCTGATCGCCGGACCGGAGAAGGCTTTATTTGATATGTTGTATTTTGCCGCCGGAATCCATAGCAAAAAAGACGTACGTACCTACCTGTTCGAAGACCTGAGAATTGACGAATCAGCATTTATCAAAGCACCAACGCGAACCCACCTGCTTCAGGTGAATCCCGGACCGTCGATTGTCGGGGCAGTTCCCTCGAACCAGCTGCTGAAAGTGAAGGTGGAGATTGACACGGATCCACCCGGAGCTTTCGAAACGGAAGTCCTGCCTGTGCTCGATCCCATTCCCTTTAATGTCCGCATCGTAAGCCTGCCCGGTCTTTTTGCCGGGAAAATGCACTGCGTCCTCTGTAGGAGATGGAAATCAAGGGTAAAGTGACGGCTGCTATTCATAGAATGGGTTGCGTATACGAATTCCCATGTAGACTCGATCGTGCTTCAGGTCTTCGGAATAGAGAATGTCGGCACCCGACTTCAATGCAGAAACCAGTATGAGGCTGTCGTACCACCGGTAACCCGTCTCCAGTCCGGCGCTCAGCGCCCCATGGTACAGTGATTCTTCCGGCCATACGGTACACAGGGGCAGCAAGACGGTATTCAAGTAATCTCTCAAATTGTCCCGCCCCATGGGCTTCTCGAATTTGTGGAGCGCCACATTGGAGAACTCTTGAATAACCTGCCAGCTTATTGTTCCCCGACCTTCGAGACCGGTGCGAATCAGCTCTTGGGCTCGCTTCTGTTTACCGGGCTCTTTGCTGTCAAAGCTGTATACAAAAATGTTGGTGTCGAGAAAGAAGCTACCGTTCATTCATCTCGTCCCTGCTAAATTTTCGTCCCGCCTCACAGGAACTCTGAACCTGTTCCATTAAGTCATCGTATTCCTTCGCCCGATTCGTTTCGCGGGTCCACTCCGCGAGCCACTGTCTTACCAGCTTGTTGAGGCTCCGATGTTCCCTTCCCGCCTTTTCACGGGCCTTCTGAATGAGGTTCTCATCGAAACTGAAGGTGATGTTTTTCATGTATACCCCCTCTTTTCCAAATTTATTCACATTAATAGTGTACACGAACTTCGCGTAAATATCAATAACCGAATTTCATCGCAAGGGCATTTCCTATCAATCCCTCGTAACAAGCATTATCCATAAAATAATCCTCGAGCCAAATTATGATAAATCCCCGGTAACGGACTGTCGAGGGTAATCATATTCCCGGCTAAATTGCGGAAGGAGATGGGCATTGACGCGGAATCGCTGCTTGCACGGAATCCACCGAGGAGGGGATCCTTCTTCGGCCTGCGGTGGCCCTTCCGGTAGAGGTCTACTCCCAGGAGCGTCTGGACGAGTTTGCCGCGGCGGAGCGGGATCTGGTTGAGTGGTACAGCGGCGAGTCCCGGTGAGTGATGCGGATCTTTCTTGACGCCAACATATTGTTTTCGGCAGCATATACCGACGGTGCGATTCATGCCTGCTGCGACAGCCTGATGACCGGTGACTCCCGCCATTTCGCACAGCTTTTCGGCAGGACCGTTGGCGGGGTTACCATACGTTCTCCGGTCGATACAGCCCTGGCTGTGTTCAGGTAGGAAGTGACTGTAATATCATCCGCATAGGGCCTCCGTTGATACTCCCGGATAAGATCGATCATCCAGCCCCGACTTGTCCCGATAAAAGGAGAGGCGCGGGGATTCCGGAATATGTCAAAATAGGCGGGATAGAGCTCCCGCGGCTCCATCCCCGCATTGTAGAGCCGGGCAAGGAAGCCCTTTACCAGAGCCTCGTCGATAATGAGCCGATCTTTTCCATTTCGCAGAACGCTTTTCGGGTCTTCCCGCAGAAAGCTCCGTGTTTTCTGTATTTTAGATTTACGGTAGTGGAATTGTAAAGAAACGGAGTCAGTGTACTTTTCTTACTGCCGGGAATCAAGCAGTAAGCACCGGAAACTGCGTCGCCGCTTTTTTTAGAACAGCTGCAATTTTTCTTGGTATCATTATATATAGACTTCGACCCGTTTATAAAAAGTACCGAGAGTTTCAAACTGGAGAAAAACCGCCGCAGCCCGTTCTACCGGAACGTAATGAACGAGGAGTTGCCGTATGAGTCTGAATGCCGAAGAGAAGAAATCTCTTAGCGACATCCGCTTTGAAAAGGCGAAAGAGTTCGTTCAAGATACAGAGCTGTTGAAAGTCAGCCCACCAGGCGTTAAAAGATTACCGAAGCCAACCGATAGGCGGAATCGGGGAGAAAGCTGGGGAATGTGGTTGTGAGGGTCGGAGGGTAATATCGATCACCCATAGGCTCTGTTAAACAACCGGAAAGCCCAGTGCATGGAGAGGAATCCGCTTTCCCGCTTCGTATCCGGAAGCTCCGGCTTTTGCGTCCGGCCTGCCACCCTCCTGGAACAGAGCGATCTTTTTATCATAGTCGACCCCTTTAAACTGGCTGCGCCCCTTGCCTCTTCCTCCGACCTCCAGGATAAGCCGGGAATCGCTGCCGTCAACAGCACTGCCTTCAATAAGGAAGTCCGGCGTCTTCTGCCCCCGATTTGTTTTCAGATAGGAGAAGGGTATATCGTGTTGTTGAAGGGCAAGGGCAAAGAAATCTTCCCGCAATTCCCCGATACACTCCTGATAATCCCGAAACAGGAGTCTGTAGGGAAGCTCCATGAGGATCTTCGGCTCTTTGAGAACATTGGTACCCCTGGGAAAAATGATAAAAATGAGAAAACTTTGTTCCAGCAGCTTAAGATATTTTTCAGCTCTGTACTTGGTGATACCTATGTTTTTTGCAATGGAGGTGTAGTTGATCCCATCGACCGGAGATTTTCCGATAAAGGAGAGGGTTTTTTCGATATGCATCACATCCTCCAGGGTAATGGTGCGGTCAAAATTGGGGATGTCCTGATGGATGATCTTCTCCTCAATAGCGGAGAACTGATTGATGCTGCTTCCCGGTTCCAGCAAAAAGGGGTAGAGTCCCCCGCGGAGGTATTCTTCCAGGTAGCCGAAGAGCCTGAAGGACTTGCCCGATGGAAGGGATTTCTGAAACAGAGTACTCAATGGAAGCGGATCGATTTCAATATTGTGCTTAAAATAGAGATATTCCCGGAGCGAAAAGGGACTGAGCCGGATGATCTGCACCCGTTGGAAGAGATTCGAGCTGGGAATTTGCTGGAAGGGAGAGGGCAACCGAACTGGTAAAGTAGAGCCGGACTTTGAAAAAATCGTATACCTCTTTCAGTATAGCCGCATATTCAGGGATGAATGGATCTCATCAATAAAAAACCGCTCAATGCCCATTGAACTGTTCAGGTATTTGACTATCTCCAGAAGTGATGCATCCCTGCCCAGAGTATCGGCGGAAATATAGATTGCATCGGAATAAAGAGCCCGAAGCTGACGAAAGAGAACCGTTTTACCTGATCCCCGGGGACCGGTCAGTCCAAGGAAAGGACGTCCTTCCGTTTCTGCCAGCCCTTCAAAGATGAACCGGTGTTTTGTGAATGACGAGACATAGTCGACAGCCCGGCGGTCCAGTTCCAGAATTCTTTCAAGATCCATGGTATAATGATAGTCTTATTGTTGCATTTTGTCAAATCGCTTTTTAAAATGATATACATTTTGGGTAATGGGTGGCTATAATGAGTATATCATCGCAAAGGAGATTATTAGAACCTTCTTAGAACCGATAGCCGCCGCTGTTGTCGGCTGGAATAATATCACTAACGTTTATTCCAGCCATTCAGATGTATTGATAACGGTTTTCTATAAACAAACAAGCTTTTTGCAAACTCTACATTCCCCCGGGCAATTTCCTCAAGAGAGAGTGGCAGCAGATGGTGGATACAAGTTCTTACTGCCAGGGACTGGGAAATTGCCTGTCCGAGTTCTGTCTGATTTCTGGCGGGGACCAAGCAGGGTAAACACTGGGTACTCCTGTGCCGCCTTTTCCAGAGCACCTGCAATTTTTCTTGGTATCATTGCTTAACTTATGCTGCCGAACTGGACAGATTTCAAGTTATGTTTGATATTTGTCCAGTAATATCTATTACTATTGGCATTCTATTTAAAGAAGGCACTCAGTGATACATTCCCTTCTATCGATAATATGTGCCTGAATAAACCTTGGCGCTATCACCAACCTCATTTGAAGCCCATATTCGAAACTCAATGGCCCCAATAACCGGCATAATATATTTCTCGGTGGCGTTAGGATTTAGTGTGCACTCAAGCTCCCAATCAGTCCAACCAGTGAATCTATCTTTCCTACGTGCTTCCAAATAATATCCATCTTCATTTCTTGCATTATCATCCCAACTTACTTTGACAGAAGATATTCCTGATGCAGAAACTGATATATTGCTAGGATCAGCAGGAATAGTTGTAATCTCTGTAAAGAATGAACTTTCAGAAGAGGAAGAACTATGATTACTATTAACAGCCTCCACATACCACTCATATTCAAAATCGCTTGTGAGATTTAATGAAGACACAGAGTATTGAGAACTCGAAATTTCATTGTAAGTGTCCCATGAGGTTGCGCCCTCTTCCCTAAAATACAGGGTATATGAATCAGTATGATCACTATCCGACCAATCAAGGGTTGCATTCTCTGAATCTACACCTCTATCATTAATAGCTGGCAAGCAGAATTGTGGGAATAGAAGGGGCATAAGTCCCTGTAGTAAAGATCCAATTTGATGAAGGGAACTTCGTTAATCCAGAGCTATTATATGCCAGCACATACCAGATTATCTCAGTATTTTCCGGTAAATCACCTTGCGGCAATTCAGATAGATCATAATATGAGTATATATGATCAGGGGATAATGGCAATGTAATCGGGCCCCATGGTAAATCGTCATAGTCATATACAAATTGATAAAAATCTACATATTGAGCATTCGGCCAATCAATAACAGTTGAAGAGTAAATAGGATCGACAGTTGAACCATCAGCAGGATTGATTCCGCCGGAAGGTGCTATTGGTAGAGGCAATATGGTAAAAACAAAAGAATCAGCTGCTACGTTTACTCCATCTGTATCAAAAACCTTTCCTCCCGAGCTGTTTCGGTTAATCCGTACTGTGTAAGTTTCCCCTGGAATAAGATCGCTTTGCGGATCTATAACAATTGTCCCCTGCCCATCACTGTTTGTAACACTGCAATCGATAGAAGTATATGGATCAATAGTCACATTACCATCAGGGGAGGAATATTCAAGGGAGTTCTCCTCTATTTCATTTTCATAGCTTATAGAAATATTAGTGGTTTTCAAAACCTCAATGGAATTCGGTTCGGGACTCCTGTTTACTATTGTTGAATGGACCGGTTCGGTAGTCGCCTCCGCCACCCGATCTTCCACTGTACCAAGCAAATCCGCCGCATCTCCGCACTGCATCAGCAATCCGGCACTCGCAACCACAATCAATACCACAATAATTGTTCTCAACCTTTTCATTCCTCTTCCTCCTCCCACACCATGGTGGAGTGTATCTGAGCCGCGTCCGAGGCGCGGCCGGTATCACCGGAGCTCCCCGAGGCCAGATATGCAAAGCGCTCGGCCAACTCAGGATCGATGGTCCCAAGCTCGCTGTAGGCTTCCTCGGCCGCCTGGTAATCTTCGGCGGAGTAGGCAACCCGGGCCATACCCAGCAGGGCCGTCTTGTTGTCGCCGTCGATCTTCAGGGCCCGTGAATATGCCTCCCGGGCCCCAGTGTAGTTTTCATTCAGGTAAGAGATATTCCCCAGGTTGATAAACCCCGGCACGTAGTCACGACCTCGCACCGCAGCCCGGAACTGCTCCTCGGCCTGCCGGTACTTTCCGTAGCGGGCATAGAGGACCCCCAGGCGGTTACGCAGCCGTACATCCGCCGGGCGCCGCTGCAGGCGGCTGAGCAAACTCTCCTCACGGCCCGAAATCTCGCGGTTTACAAAGCGGTCGAACTGGCTGCCGAACCCCGCTTCCACATCCTCCCGAAGGGGAATGTCCACCTCGTAATCGGAAACACCGAAAGCAACCGGCTCGTAGGTTCGCCACGCCTCTGCGGTGGGGATGAGCTGCGCCGCCCCTTCCGGATGGTGCTTCCGCCACTGACTTCCCCCCTCCGCCCAGGCGGCGAGAAAACCGTCGCCCAGAATCGTCGTCTCAACGGGAATCCAGACAGAGCCGTCTTCGCGTACGATAAGGTCACCCGGGCGGGAGAAGGTGCGCATCGCCTCGCCCTCGCTCATATCGATCTTAAAGGCTGTGTAGATGTGCCCCGGCACGGTGATAAAGGCGGTGGATACCCCGGAGGACTCCAGCAGCGCCGCGTAGGCAGCGGAAAGATCGTCGCAGTCGCCCGCCTTGTACTGCAGGGTCTGCCGGGGAAACTGCACCGTGTCGATAGCCCCGCCGTCCCGGGACAATTCAAAATAGGAGGATGAAGGATCCACCACATAGGTGCAGCGATGGGCCTTCATCGCCTCGAGAAAAACCATGGCCAATTGCAGCTCCCGGGGAAGCGCCTTCACACCCCTGTCCTCCACGATGGAGGCGTTGTTCCGGGCAAAGCGTTGTACCTCCTCGTCCCTGGCGGTTACAAAGGCGGCAATCTTCGCATCATCGTCCCAGCTGAGGGAGTTGCGGTTGTAGGTATCCAGGGTTACCACTTCGCCGTCGCTGCCGCCGCGCCCGCCTCGACTCGGAACTTTGTAATCGGCACCAATCTCCGCGGCAACTTTTGCCCCCTCGGTAACCGTTAAAATCTGTTCGGTAAAGAGGGCGTAGATATCAATCTGCCGCTCCTCTCCCGGATCGAGCTTCTCTATACGGGCGCTTAGTTTGGGTGCATCCATAAACTGCTTCATACTAAAGCGCACTTCCACATTCTCCACAGGGCGGGTGCCCTCGTTTTTAACAGTAGCACTACCCATGGGGTGGTCGTCGTAGTACTTGTAGAGAACGGGAAAAACCCGGTCCAGCTCTACAGAGGTAAAACGGATATACCCGTCCAGAGGCCCGGTGCCGGATCCCGGGCTAAAGTCCGCTCGCGGAATTGCCCCGTTCCCCGGCCCCGAGAGGCGCAGCGTCGTACCAAGAGATACCGAAAGTCCGTCATAGAGGTCGGTGTAGGAGTCGTAGCCTGCAGCCAGCTCGAGCTTCACCGCCGAAGAGAGGAGAAGCCCCATACCGGCCCCGCCTCCCCAGGCAAAACCACTCGCCGTACCAGTGCTATCGCCGCCCAGGGACGCGAAATAGCCCGAGACGTGGGCCCTGGAGAAAAAGCTCAGGCGCTCTCCAAACCCAAATGATGCTCTGAGCCCGATCCCTCCCCGAAGGAGGTTGAGGTAGGTCGATGAGGTAAATCCCTCCTCCCCCAGATCCAGGGGAATATAGGCAAAACCGGTGTCGAGAACCGGGGTAAGCCATGGCGGCAAAAGCCCTTTCCCATTCTCAGAGAATCCAACCAGCCCCTCGATCCTAGCACCGAGCCCGGTTTTATAGTTATCCGCCTTGAGGCCCACAGGCATCTGCGCCTCCGGGGTGGCGAATAATCCTATGCTGGACTCAGCCTGGGCAAAAGCAGAGGGAGTTGAAGTGCACAGCACTACAAAACCACACGCAATTAAAACGAGTGTGTTTTTGTATCGATTTTTTATTCTATTTTTCATACAAAACCTCCGTGAGACCGGAGTATACACGCGGCGGGCTGCAGCTGCTCGAGGACTACATAAGCTATACCCTAACTGTATCACTGATGGAGAAATAGCGTATTGTACGAAGGTACAGTTTTTCTTTTTTTTCTTGTTTTTGCCCGGAGTAACGCTTACTATACAGTATGGCCCTCCTGAATATTCTCAACATTGCCGCGGCGGCCTTTTGTTTCTACCTCTTTGTCGCCGTGCAGAGGATGAAGGTGCGGCAGCGGGAGCACAGGATTCTCAGCATTACCGCCATAGCCCTCTTCCAGTGGACTATTACCGCGTACTTTGTCTACAACAGCGAGCAGCTCGAGATTCTGCGGATCCTCCTGCCTATATCCTGCATAGGCATGTTCTTCTTCTTTCCCCTCAATTTTCATTTTGCCTACTCCCTGGTGTACAGCCGTCCGATGCCCAAGGGGCTCTTTTTCTCTCTCTATACCTCTGCCGCGGCTCTGGCCGTTGCACAATTCTTCTACCCTATTTCGATGAAGATAGTCCAAACCGCCCCCGGGGCGGGGGCGGTGACCCAGGCGGTAGGGACCCCGGTTAACCTCTTCTGGATACTCTACGCCCTCTCCTGCTGGTTGCTACCAACAGTATTCTATATCCGTTACAGGCGTGCGGCAGAGCTTAACAGGCAGAGGAGACAGGCGGATATCCTTATTAGAATGATAGTTTTTACCATCCTCATCGTCATGGCCGAGTACTACCTGCCTCTGCTCATTTCCTGGTGGAACACCCCTTCCCGCTCTCCTATACTCTTTACTCCATGGGTTGCCGCGATGGTCTACGCTATATGGAACTACGGCTTCCTGCGTATTGCACCCGGGCTGCTCACCGGCAAGATCCTCGACTCTATCGAAGATATTGTCATCCTCTACTCCATGGACGGGAAGGCGGTGTACAGGAACCGAAAGGCACTCTGCTTACTCGGCGACGGCAATTGTCACCGTATAGGAGAAGTCGACATCCTCAAAAAAGCGGTGGAACCGGTGGTGCGGCGGCACGAATCCTGGACCACAGACTACCCGGAAAAACAGTTGAGCATGCAGGTGCCGCAGCAGGCTCACGGGGAGCATACCGAACTCGCTGCTTCTACCGAATCCCTTACCGTAAAGTTTCGCATCAAACCCGTTCTCGACAGATTCAACGATCCCCTCGGAGTTCTAGTTACGGGGACGCCTGTCCCTCGTTATGGGGATATTCTGCAGGCCTACCACCTCTCCAGGAGGGAGGCGGAGGTGCTCGAACACCTCATGGCGGGATGGACTATTGAGAAAACAGCACGTGCACTCTTTATTACCGAGCGAACGGTAAAAGCTCACATTTCCAGCATCTATGAAAAAACAGGAGCCACGAACCGAATAGAACTTGCCAACTTACTCGCTCCCACCGACCGCATAATGTGAAGTTTTTATGCAATAAACTCCATCCTTATCCGGATTCATCATCTTCCCCATCGATAAATAGCTCCTGGATTTCATCAATGCGGCCCAGAAAGTCTTTTTCCGCCTTACTTTCTTTTATTTTGAACCTAAATTCATAACAATTAGAAATCAAGGGATCCTAAAAAAGCCGCATGCCAGGGGGCACTTCAAGCTGATTGCTCCAGTTCTGCGATATAGTGGCGCTCGGTATACTCGGCAATCCGCACAAAACGCTTGAGGGTCTCCCGGCTGCGGTCCTGCACCAGTGCCTCCAGCTGTTCCATCACCTCCACAGCGTAGTGCAAAGCCACCACCTCCTCCTCGGAGGCAATTAGGTCGCGAATGGCCCGAAGCACCTCGAGGGTGGCTTCCACCGTCCTTCGCCGCATGCCCAGCTCGGTGAGCGTTTTCAAGTGCTCGATCATATGTTCGATATCCCGCCGGGGTACGGCTATAAAGGCGTGGCGCAGCAAAGCATCAGGAATCTCTTCAGCGGGCTTTCCGTTGAGTCCTTCCTCTTCACGCAACTCCTGTATATTCTCCGTCGCCCGCTGCTCCACTTTGATAGAATGGCTAAATGTAGCGAGCACCTCCAATCCCGCCCGTGCGGCGGTCACCAAGCTTCCGCCGTGTTTTACCATAAAGCCCGGCATCTTGGGCAGCAGGGCCAGTAAACGGACGCGGTTATTGAGAATATCCACTACCGCCTCTACGCTCTCATCCCGGCGTTTACGCTGTTCCCCGGCTGGGTAGAGGACTTCCTGGAAAAATGCTTTAACCTGATCAACGGTGTGTTGATCGAGCCCCT
This sequence comes from Spirochaetia bacterium, assembly GCA_034520965.1. Lineage (GTDB taxonomy): Bacteria > Spirochaetota > Spirochaetia > DSM-16054 > Sediminispirochaetaceae > DSBN01. The sequence goes on from JAXHMY010000003.1 coordinate 36,670, forward strand.
TCCAAAAGCCCCTCTTCTTCGATGGCGGGGATGGATTCGAGATAGTCGAGCCGGTATCTGCGCTCCACTTCTTCTCTGAAGAACGCAATGAAGCAGAGACGCAAAGCCTCGATATCCTGTGGTTCATGTGTTTCGTTCATCATTACCTAGTGTAATGGCGGTGGTGCGGGGAGTAAAGACATTGACCTCTTTTTATTACCGTAGAGAATGTCATCTTTTATCTGCTTTCTGTCTCACTTGATTCACTATTTGGAATTGCTGTAATTAAAAATAATAACTTGTTTCATAATGAAAACTGTTCTATTATTAGTGTAGATTTATGTCTATTTTTTAAAAGGAGGCATTCGATGAAAATAATCACGGTTTTTAAGGAAAGTATTGCAGCAGCAAAGGGTAACCCGCTGATTTTTGTTCCAATGTTAGCTTCCATTGTGTTCTCGGCAATCATCAGCCTTATTTTTGCCGGTTCGGCTATGCCTATGATGAGCAGATTCTCCGGAGAGCAGATTGCTGCCAATCCGGAACAGGCTTTGGCAGGAGCCGGAGCAGCTGCCGGCAGTATTATGTTTGTAAGTATAATCGGCAGCTTTGTCAGTCTTTTGGCGCATGGAATGACTGTCGGGATGGCCGATATAGCCTTTAAAGGCGAATCTGTAACACTAAAAACCGGTTGGATGCGCCTGGTTTCACGTATAGTTCCTCTTGTCATTGCCACCATTGTGGTTGTTATCATTGTAACTTTTGGAATGATCCTGCTGGTTCTTCCAGGCTTGATTGCGGCTTTTCTCCTTATATTTACGCTGATAGCAGTCATGTTGGATAATCTTTCAGCTTGGAAAGCATTGGGCCGCAGTGTTAAAACGGTCAAAAAAAACTTCGGGGCCGTGCTTATCACTTTTCTGGTGATAATCGGACTGACATTCCTGGTCGGAATCTTGAACTTCGTTGTTGTATTCATTCCCATATTAGGGGCGATTCTGTCTATTATAATTTTTTCAATCTACACGGCGTTTATAACGATTTTACTGGTTCGTGTATACCAAAATCTTGATGTGCAGACCGACACTTCTCCGGAAGTTGAAACCTGATCATTCAAGGTAGTTGATGAACTTTTTTTCAGTAAAAACATATTCTGTGTGCTGAAGTAATGGCAACTTACCAAGCCCGCCTATGCTTTCTTTTTGTACGGGACCGCTTCGTCAAGACTTTGGATGTAGCTCTCTTCATATGCGTTAATGCGGTCCATGTTCGTTTCGAGAATCCACCGCATGTCGGGATCGAAAAAGTAGTGGAGGCTCCAGTTAGGCACGGCGCGAAAACCTCGACGCAGCTTGTGGGGTGAACCCATCCCAGGGTCGAAGATTGTAATTCCGTTCTCTATGGCCCATTCGATAGGAGTATAGTAACAGGTGTTGAAGTGAAGATCCTTTATAGTTCGACGCGCTCCCCAGTACCGTCCGATGAGACGGTCATTTTTCACCACCAGCATCGACAGTGCAATAGGATCCTCGGGTGGAGCAAGCTCAGGTGCGGCGACCTCGCCATTTTTCACTTTAGAATCTTCGTGCGCCGCGGCAAACCACACCCATTGCCGGACGCGCTCCGGCATCTCAGTGAAGAATTTCGTTGAGAGAAAGCGCGCAGCATAGGGGCCGAATTGTGCGTTCGTGTGAAGGTAGTACTCCGCCATCCTAGCAAAGTAGAGCTCCGGCGCCTCTGTACCGGGAAGGACCCGCATCGTGATTCCCTGCTCCTGAAGAGACGGCGCTCGCGCCGGATGTTGCGGCGCTGGTTCTTGCGAAACCGACCTAAGTAATCATCGAATGAGGAAAATGATTCGTTGCGCCACTCGAAGCCCTGATGTTTCCATGCGCACATCCCCAGGGCGGCAAGACGCCGTTTCCATTCGGGCAGGACAAAGTTGAACTGCAGTACTGGGATCTCTTCTTCCCGACAGATTTCGGTGATCGCATGGAAGATCGCGGTGGTCAGCTCTTCCTCTCTACCGGGAACGATAAGGAAGGAGAAGGCCGGCGTCGGACTGGCCGGGCTCATGCCCACCAGTTTAGGATAATAGGTCTTTCCAAGTTTTTCGGCGAGTTCAGCAAAGGCGAAATCGAAAACAAACTCACCCCAGCTGTTGTTCCGGAGGTAGAGGGGGACTGCGGCTATCATCTCTCCTCCCTCGTGTACCGTCAAGTGACGCGCCTCCCAGCCCTGTCCCGGGTCGATACCTCCCCGTTCTTCAAGGTGTTCCAACCAGTCCCAGGACATTAAGGGTGTAGGCGAAAATCGAACAAGCCTATTCCACTGGCCACGGTCTATGTCGCTAATCGAACGGTTACGTCGGAACTCCATAAGGCAATGGTAACGAAAGGCAAGGTGCCGAAGCAATAGTTCAGCTACTCATTCTGAATGATTTCGTTTTTCGCCGTTACTCATCCGAGGAGGCAGAACTGCTGTATGCAATCTCCGATGATATCAATATATTTTTATATTTTACTTATAACCCATTTTAAGTACAGTCCTTAGTATTATGTATTCAACTAAATATCAGTATATTCACGAATCATTAATTTTTTTATAGTAACTCGTAACAAAATATCTATTTGAAATTATACATTTACTATCTTATCCGCCAGGTCAACTCCAAGTGCTTGTTAAAAACCTTTTTTATTAGTATAGAAAACCAAATAAATACAATGGGATTTCCTTTTTATTACCATAAAGAATATCATCCTTTACTAAATAGGATTTATCTAGTTCTTTTTTTATCTGCTTTTTATCTTTTTTCTTTCCGCCTATTTCAAATATTTTATTATTCACTAAAAAATCCCCTACCTCATTATAATATATTTTATTCCCGGAGTTTTTTAACATTTTTATAAAAAAGATCTCTCTTATTGTTTTCATCTGTGCCTCATATCCTATCTCTTCTATAATAGCGGAATATAAGTCCTGATTATCAAGATACATCTTTTCAGTATTTTTTAATAAATTGCTGCCTGCCTTATTCCTTTTTAGGAGTTCAATCAGTCCCGTTTCATATAATATCATTAAGTAATTTTGTATAGTCTTATTATCCAATCCAATATTTTTTGAAATGCTATTTATATTTAGCTCTCCCGGTGGAATAGTGGCAAGATAAGATAAAATTCTTTTAAAATGAAATAAGTTTTCAGTTTTTAATTTATAGTAGTTCGATATATCTTCAAATATGACCTTTTCTATCACTCTCAGTATTTTTTGATGATACTGTTCTTTATCTTCCAAGTAAAAAGGATAATATCCACTGTTCAAGTATTCTTTAAAATGCCCTTTGATTTTTTTAATTGATGATAGATTGCTTTCTAGTTCGCTTCTATTTTCTAATATCTCTTTCAATGTAGTATTTTCCGTTTCATAAATGTCATTAAAAAGCAAATACTCGCGAAAGGACATTCCATCCATACGATACAATACACCTCGTCTGGATAAATCATAGGTGCCTTTAATCAGGTCAATACTCGAACTACCAGAAAAGATCAATTTAATATCAGGATACGAATCATAAGCATTCTTCAACTCTTGATTCCATCGAGCGTATTTATGGATCTCATCAAAGAAAAAATATCTTACCCCATAGTCCTCATATAACTCATTTATAAAGTCTATAATGGTATTTTTAGAAAAATATATATGATCAACTGATACATAGATGCACTCATCCTTGTCCCTTATATTCTCTTGTATATATTGTAGTAACAGAGTAGTCTTGCCAGTACCTCGTGGACCAATCAATCCAGTTAGACGACTATTGATATTGAACTCTTTATAGATATACCTGTGATACTGATAATTGTATTCTCTAATAGACGCTTATAAGTAGCAATAAAATTTGTTAACATTAGAGTAAACTCCTATAATAACAACCCTAATCTTGAGTATACTCCAATATTTTGTATTTGAAAAGTGTTTTTAACCTTCACTTGAGCTGCCTGGCGCTGTCACGCTATAACTCATATTCTTTATCAAATTTACACCGGTTTCTCAAATCAAAAAACACTTTTCACTATTTACCACCAGATCAACTCCAAGTGGTTGTTATGTTCATTTTTTACTATTTTTTCTCCATATACCAGTATATTCTGGTACAATTTTCTTTTTATTCTTTAATATATTTTTTCCCATTTCTGCTCCAAAGAAGAACCCAATTGTTTCTGCTGCTTCTTCGTAATTCTTGAACTTAAAATCTGTACTTACAATTGTATTCTCAAATCCATATTTGTTTTCTAATAGGTTATAGAAATATTTCAAAGCATTAGTATTTATTTTAGGTTCATTAACGTTTGTTCCCATAGTTTCAATTATTATTATTTCCCCTCCATTGATAATATTTTCATTTATATTCTTAATTAATTTTTCTGTTGTTCTTTTTATATTATTACTGTTTTCCACAATTGTGTGACCAAAACTCCAGCCCTCAATAAATATATGTGCTTTTTCTCTTATTACTGGAAGAGACTCATTATCTCCTACTTGTAGTATCATTCTATCTTTATACTTATTTAAATTTTCTTCACATTTCGAAAGCATATGATCTTCTTTGTCAAACCCATAGACTTTTTCTATTTTATCAATATATATTTTTGTTAATCTACCTGTTCCGATACCTGCTTCGTATACGATCTTTTTATTCCAATCAATATTGTTAACTAGTTGTTCGATTAGTATCCGCTGATAATCTTCTGCTTTAACTAAATTATCATATTCTTCAGCGTACTTTTTATATATTTCTTGCATTGTTGGCATTTTATTTACCTACACTTTTTCAATTGCTATTGTTCTATCCAATAATTTATTTAAAATTGTTTCTTACCGTTACCAGTATTATAATAAATTTGATTTCTTTACTAAATGAACATAACGGTCACTTGAGCAGCTTTACTCTGTTATCATATAGCCCAATCTCTTTAAATAGTGTAACTCCAGTTCTCCAAATCAACAACTTCTTTGCCATATTCACCGCCAAGTCAAGTCCTAGTGGTTATTATATGGTGTTTTACTATTTTATTATAAAAGATGGACGTACATTCCACTGTATATTTCCATTTGTAAGAATCGATATCGTTTTCTTATTGATTTTTATTATCCTCCCTTCAATTATCTGATTGTTATTATCTTCAAATTTTTACCCATTCTACTATAGTGTATTTTCTCATTGCATTTGAAGCTTCAATCTGATGTAATACATTTATTCTCTCAACCACCATCTTATTCAATGAAATTAACTCATTGATTGAAAGCCCTTTTATAAACTCTTCTCTTTTCTTGTGTTGGATTGTTCTTTTTACTCATAATGTGTCCACATTCGAATTATCTTTACGATTCTCTCTTTTTCATACACCTGATATACTATACGGTGTTGGATGTTTATTCTTCGTGAAAAGGATCCTGCTAAATCGCCTAATAGTCTTTCGTCAGGAAGGACATCTTCAATGGATCTCCCCTTTGAAGTGTATCGTATTTTCTCGGCGTTCTTTTTCGAATTCGACTTGCGTGATTTTTTTCGCATCTTTTTGTGCTTGTTTTGTATATACCAGTTTATACAACAGCCTTTACCACTCTATTTCTTCAGCACATTCGTCTATATCGGCCTTCATCCCTTCTATTATTGATTCTCTCATACCCGGGATTGATGTAAGATACAATGTCTCTTCAATGTTTTTCCAATCTTCTTCGCTTATGATAACCGCTGTTCCCTTCTTTCCGGTTATGTGTACCGGCTCATGAGATTCTATTACTTGTTCTATCAGTTTATACAAATCTTTTCTTGCGTTTGTTATGTTTATTGTATTATTCATCCTTACTCCTCGTACGTAATAACGTACTACAAATTTACCCTGATTTTTATGATCAGTCAACAAGTATTTACTTAGTTATTTATTATTTTATTAGTTTGAACATAATATAACGTTCACTTGAGATGCTTGGCGCTAACAGTATATAGCCCACTCACTTTAACCATTGTAACTCTACATTTCCAATTCAAAAATCTCTTTGCCATATTCACCGCCAGGTCAACTCCAAGTGGTTGTTATCCAGCAATTTTGTCTTTATCGACCAATTGCCCAGTTATATACTTATGAACAACACTTTTTATAAATGTTTGATATTTTAATCCCTCTTTCGAAGCATATTCTTTTATCTTTTCAAGCTCATAGGGATCGATTCTAATATTCATTTTCTTTTCATTTTTCACAAACTCCCTTGCGGCTTCTTGGATTTTGTCCTGTTCTTCAGCTTTTGATTTTGACAGTGTTTCATAATCCAGCCCATCAATAGATTCTATCAACTCTTTTTCTTCTTCATCTAAAAAATCAGTATCATATTTATTCATAAGTTTCCTCCTCTATAAGGTACTTAAATTTCCTGTTTGGATAGATAGTCTTTAAAAACCATGTATCTCCCTCTACAACATAGGGAACACAGTATGCATAACCATCTATTTCAACAACCATTACTTTTTGATTTGAATATTTCTCTCTGTTTGGATTATCAAAATTGAGCAGTACACCCTTTTCAGCAATTGCTTCAATGACGTTATAGAAAATAACACCTCTTTTTTTTAAACAAGAGTATGTTCTTTTATTGACTAAAATCAAACTTTATACTACTAATATAATACGTTGTGCGCACTTTGTCTACATGCTTGTTAATGTTATTTTTTCTTGTGTTAGAACTAAGAACACATTTCAGTAATTTTTCTTAAAAGCACTTATTCGAACTATTGTATTTATTTTGTAATTATTTTTACATTTTCTAAGAACTGTGTAGCAATGAATATTCACCGCCAGGTCAACTTTAAGTGGTTGTTATATGGTGTTCATTCTTCTTAATATTCTTTAATTATTTTTTCTGTTTCGTTAAATATGTTTTCTGCTTCATCTAAAAATTCTTTAACTTTATTGATTGATGGTTTTCCTTCTGGCAGTAGTCCGAAATCTGCTGGATATCTTGTATCAATATATACTTGGTTTATTTGATCCAATACTTCTTCGCTTATCTTCATATCAATATTAATTTTTTCTTCTTCAATTTTTTTTAATAATTTTATTAGATCATGCGTTCTTGGTATCTTTTTATTATTTAGTTCTAATAATGCTTTAAATGACTTTTCAATACATTGTTGGGTATGAAAGGCTGCTATTGTGCTAAGATTATCTACAGTAATTATTGCAATAGTTGCTTGCAAGTCAGTCTTTGCAAATTTAATCCATTCTTTAGCTTGCTTCTTCATATAGTATTTTTCCAGATTCATGGATTTCTTTTTGAAATGAGTTCATTTCTTTCTTTAATAATTCATATTGAGGTCGAGTATATACTAATAAATCTAGCGCAACATCTCTGTTTATTTCTCTCAATACTCTTCTTACTCTCATTTTAATTTCTAGCCAGTCGTCATAATTTTTAGGTAATATATCCTCATTCAACACAATTAGTAGATCAATATCACTTTCTTCATCTTCTTTTTCATTAGCATAAGAACCGAATAGTATGACCTTATATACATTAAGTGTGGATAGCTTTTCCAGTATTTTGTCTATATACGAGTTCTTTACAGCCATAAATTCATTCTATTTCTCTTTTAGATGTTTGTCGAGTATTTTATAACATTTCTGTTTCGTTAGACTTATATGACTTATTAGATATTATGTTTATTTTACACCATATAACGTTCACTTGAGTTGCTTGACGGTCTTTACCGTAATAAGTCTTTCTATACTATTGTATGTCCTGTGAGCCTGCTACACCAACACTTTCGCTTTTACACCCGCAAAGTCTGCTCCAAGCGCATGTTATGTGGTTACGATTTTGTTTTTTCTATGTGAAGAAAAATGTACATTTTCGCAGCTGGCGCTGTTTCTCAAGCTCCTTAAGTGGGGCGATCACCAGGGATTCAAGCTCCGCGGAAAGGCCCCACGCGAATGTATGCAGTATTTTTCCGAGCAGCTTCCGCTTCCCGTCAAAAAATTTTTAAGAACAGCCGAACTTTTCGAAATATCAATGTTTTCTTCCAGAAAGCCTACAGCTCAGGAGCTTAAAGAGTATAAAAGCCTCTGCAGAGAGATCCTCAGGCTAAACAAACCAAAGCAATCATAATGGGGTCAAAGCTGCCTGCCATTTCCAAACAACCGCGCCAAAGGAACGGTCGCCGTGGACCGATGTGTTAGACCGCCATCTGGTTTCGCGATCTATTACTGTTGCACGCTCCGGTACTGCAGCATCCATTCATATATGGAGCTGTCAAACGGCGCCCACTCGCTTTGTGTAGGTTCGTCGTGTGCCGAATGGTACACGGCGTCCCAACAGTTGTGCCCGAGATCAGTGAAGATGGTCAATTTAGCCGTATACTCTGGATCATCGGCATTGGTCATTTTGACAAGGCGAACTGATTCCTGTGGATCAATCACTTCGTCTTCCGCGCCGTGAAATGCCCAGATCGGAATATGATCAAACCCATCGCGAGACATATACTCTCTCGCAGCGTCGTCCGGTAGGAACCCCGCGATGGGGACCGCGGCCGCTATGCGTAGAGACCGACCGTTCCCTCCGACGACTTCCCAAGTCGCCACGCCTCCCAGGCTAAGGCCTGTAAGATATTGTCTGGTTTCGTCAATTCGGTAATGCTTTCGCAGGTCCGGAAGGATCTCCTCAACACCTTTCCAGGCTGTTTCCGGGTGAGCCTGCGGTGCCACGACAATAAACGGATGAGGCGGATTCCAAGTCCCTTCGGCGATCATTCGAGGTATTCCGTACTCCAGAACACGCTCCAAGATAACCTCATACTCGGTACTGTCACCGATTTCCCCACGACCGTGAAGGAAAAAGATTACCGGGTAGTCCTTGTCATGGGAGTCATAGCCCCCTGGCAAATAGACAATGAGGCCATTCTTGGCACCAGGAAAGTCCTTGCCAGCGATCAGTTTCAACTCGCCGCCTGTGTCCGGCGGTAGTGACAATTCAGACTCCCACGCGGGATCACGAATCGTTCTGAACTGAGGGGTACCTCGAACCGCAACCAAGCAGTAACAAGGAAATGACGATCACAATCGCGACAACTACAATACTGACACGCATAATTCCTCCTTAAAAAAACGTGATTCCTGATGGAGTTCGGTCGCCACAGGATGAACCAGTCGGACCTTCCCTTTTTTTTATACATGATTGTATGGAAACTTTGTGGAGCCGCAACGAGTGACGGTACTATAACGTCCTGCGGATATACGATATTTTGCCATATTTTCTCTAACAAAGTTATCAACACCTCTTCTTATCAACTTTCTCTTCATTATACCACTCCTCTAACTCTTTTTTTTATCTACATTTTAAGTCCTATCTTAGCTCTTTCTATATCTTTTTTATTGTCTTCTTGTTGTGCAGTTGTGATCATATTTTTTTTCTTTTTAGTTCCTCTATTAATCAATCAGTTCGTTCATTATTTTTTTATATTGAAAACCTCTTCTTAGGTTGTATTAACAATCGTAGAGACGGTATAACGTTCACTTGAGTTGCCTGGCGCTGTTATGATTTAGCCCACTCACTTTAACCATTGTAACTCCTGTTTTTCAATTCAACAATCTCTTTCTCAATTTCATCGCCAGGACAACTCCAAGTGGTTGTTATGTAGCGCAGGTTCAAATGAAATTATATTTTATATATGCTTTTTGCATCCGATCAATTAGATTATTTATTAGGTTATTAACCACGAATGTTTTTCTTATACCTGCAATTTGGATAATTTGAACAACCATAAAATTTACCATATGGTCCATTTCTAACTAATAAATTTCCTCCACATCTGGGACAAACTAATGATCTTTCTTTTTGTATTCTTTCATAATTATTCTTATGTATCTGCTGCACATGTTCTTTTCTAGTATCTTTATCCAGGATATTTAATTTCGAAAGTTGATCTGAAATTATTTTTACTTCACTAATAGATAAGTTTTGTCTTATGCTTTTTCTTGCAATAATTTGAAAAAGTTCATTATCATTGTCAGCAACGGTGATAAAGTTCCGGATATCGACGGTTTAAAAGTTCCGCTTTTACGACACAAATAAGGGCGGATAACCTATAGTGGGATTGACCGAAAATACACCACAAAAGGAAACCGCCCAAATGTGTCGAAAGGAAGATCGGATGCATATAGCTCGCATCCTGGCCAGAGAAGGCCACAGACAGAAAGACATCGCAGCACAGCTCGGAGTCAGTGACCGTATGGTACGAAAGTACCTGAAAGAAGACTTTGGAGCAAGAGCTCGAAAGAAGCGTCGCAGCATTCTCGAGCCGTTTCACCGAATAATCGATGAGACGATCGAAGAGAATCCCTACACCAACCTGGTGCTGCTGTATGAGCGGCTCAAAAGTCAAAGGTATGGAGGAGGGATGACTATCTTACGGGACTATGCCCGAGGGGTCAGGGAGCAAGTGATCACCAAAAGCGGTGCTGCGCTTTGAAACCGAGCCAGGCAGACAAGCCCAGGTCGACTGGAAAGAGTGTGGAAGCTGGCTTATCGAGGGGAGAATGCAGAAACTCTATGCATTTGTCATGCTCTTGGGCTACAGTCGACGGCCTTTCGTGCTGTTTACCACCAACATGAGGCTCTCGACGGTGTTGTTGGCACATTTGGCGGCCTTTGCCTGGTTTGGAGCTGTGCCTTAGGAGATACTCTACGACAACATGAAAACCGCCTGGCTGAATCAGGGCGGCAGTTGGATCGTAAATCCTGGGCTTCTCTCATCGGCCTCGGCCTGTGGGTTTACGCCTCTGAGGTGTAAGGTCCGCCGGCCTCAAACGAAAGGCAAAGTCGAGAGGTTTATCGGCTATTTGGCGCATAACTTTCTACCGAGAGTGGAGAATCGAGCCGGAACGACACTCGAGGAGCTTAACGGCGAGGTCGCCGATTGGCTTAAAGAGATAGATGCGCAGCAGATCGGCGGTATTCGCAGCACCCGTGCCGAGAGGTTTGCCGAGGAGAAGCCCTATATGAATACCTGGGTACCGGAGGCTGCCCCCGATGTACGGGATATGGTGGGCCTGGTGGTCTCCAGGGAGGGGAAGTTGACCTATCAGACGAACCAATACAGTGTGCCTGCCGAGCATATCGGCCAAATGGTTACTCTGAAAATAAATACCCTCAACTACCGTTCTCAGGTATTCACTCAGGAGAATCTGCTGCTGCGTGAGTTTACCCTTTCGACAAAAGGGGCTCGGGAGATGAATATACGCAAGGAGGATACCGAAAGCCTCATAGAGCGTTGGAAAGCCGAACGACGGCCTACGGTAAAAAAAGCACCACAGGAGGTGACCGATCCGCAGATTCTTGATGAGCTAATAGCCACATCGGTGGAAACACGCAGTCCCGCCTGTTACGATCAGCTGGTAGGAGCGGCCTCATGAATGCACTCAGCGAAACGGTAGGAACCCGTATGCAGGAGATGGGTCTGCAGTTCATGGCCGCCTCTCTGGAAAGTTATCTCGAAGAGCAGAGCCATAGTGACAAAACCCTTCTGCAGTCCCTTGCAGACCTGCTGGAGCTCGAATACCTTCCCCGCAAAGAGAGGGCTGCTCGCAGTCGCCTGAAGCTCTCGGGGATGCCTGCGGTAAAGCGGTTGGAGGACTTTGATATCTCCTGGCTCAAAGGGGGCCTGTCGGCCCGTCAGCTTGCCGAACTGTCCTCACTGAGCTTCATAGAGCGGAAAGAGAATGTGGTGCTCATGGGACCCAGCGGCCTGGGCAAGAGCCACCTTATGCTGGCCTTGGGGTACAAAGCGTGCATGACCGAGTTCACTGTCTGGTACACCAGCTGTATAGATTTGATCGAAGGACTTAAAAGGGCACGTGAACAGGGGCGTTTGAAACGCCGACTGACATGGCTGAAAAAACCGCATTTGATTCTTATCGATGAAGTCGGTTACGAGAATCTCTCGAAAGAAGAAGCGAACCTTCTCTTCCAAGTGGTCAATGCCCGCTACGAATATGGCAGTATGATTCTCACTACGAATAAGGCTTTTGGTCGTTGGGCGGAGGTCCTGGCAGAGGAAGCTATTGCAACAGCCACCATCGACCGGCTTCTCCATCATGCACATGTGTTCAGCCTAAAAGGAGATTCATACCGGATGAAAGACCGGCTGAAAATCGGGGTCGTTGACCCTATGTAAAACTATAAAAAGCGGAACCGCTACACCGTTGAAAAGCGGAACTTTCTAAACCGCTGTTGACATTATCATAAACAACTGGAACTTGAGAAGTTACGTTTTTTAATTCTCCACTACCAACAAAAACGATAATAGGATGATACGTTATATGTCTGAAATTCGAAAGAACTTCTTTTAATGCATATATATGGGACCAATTTTGTTTAATAGGATTCCTAAATTTATCTCTACTTTTATAGAAAGTTTGAGTCCAATATTCTGTAATTCTCATTTCCATGTATCCAACCACTATAGTTCTTGGTTTCAATAACAAATATACCATATGTTGAAATAACAATATGATCTATTTGGCTACTTCCTTTACTTGTTCTTATAAAAATATTATTCAGAACTTTGTATTCTTTATCATCTAGTTTGTTTAATTGCCCTGCTATCCTTGATTCGCCTATGTGGCCCTTAATTTTTGGTTTATTTATCTTGAAAATGAATATCAAGATAATTGCGATTAAAAATAAAACTATATTCATAATATGTTTACTCTTTTACTTTTAATTTGCAATAATTTCACACAACATCCTGTAGATAATGAATTTCATTATGTTATTTCTAATGCATCAATTATTTACCAATAAACGGTATAATTAAATTATACATTGTGCTACATAACGTTCACTTGAGTTGCCTGGCGCTGTCCTTATATAGCCCTTTCTCTTTGACCATTGTAACTTCAGTTCGACAATTCAACAACTTCTTTGCCACATTCACCGCCAGGTCAACTCCAAGTGGTTGTTATGTGCACCACATCATTTCTTTAATAATTCATACAAATCTCTATTAACATAGATTGTTTCTTTCCAAGATTTATATGATTCTAATATTCCTACTTCTTCTAACTGCTTTAGAATTTGCTAGCAGTTCTTCTTTCAGCAATATTCTCATTTACTAAAAACTCAATTTTTGTGTACGGCTGTACAAATAATAATTCAATGAGTTCCTTAGAGTAAGTTGTTTTTGGCAGTTTTTCTTTACATAATTCTATAGACTTATTCATTAGATTCATTATTGAAGAAATTATCTGCAATGTATCTTTTGAAGTTTCTTCTACTGCTCTTAGCATAAATAAAATCCATTTTTCCCATTCATTATCAGTTCTTACTTTTTGCAATAAATTGTAATATTGTCCCTTGTTTTTTATTATATAATCACTTAAATAGAGTATGGGGGTATCAATTAAATTCTTTTGTACCAGATATAAAACATTTATTATTCTTCCTGTTCTGCCATTGCCGTCATAGAATGGATGTATCGATTCAAATTGGTAGTGTATAATAGCCATTTTAATAAGAGAATCAATTTCGCTGTCTTTATTCATATAGCTCTCTAAGTTAGAAAGTAAATTCAATATTGTTTTCTCATTATCCGGTGGTGTGTATATCACCTCACCTGTTTGATCATTCATCAAACTTGTTCCAGGCAGTTTCCTAATGCCAGCATTATTTCCTTCTAAATCTTTTTGTATATTTAAGATCGTGTTTATACTCAGCCCACCTTTTTTGCTAAGTTCGTTATAACCGGTCCATATTGCTGATCGATAATTTAATACTTCTTTTGTTGCTGTATCGATTTTTCTTTCACTTTCTGCTAGCGCTTTATATATTTCATCCTGAGTAGTAATTATATTTTCGATTTCAGAGCTTGTTCTTGCTTCCTTCAATACTATGGAATTAAGTAATATGGTTTCATTTGGTAACAGAGAACAATAACCTTTTAACCTGGCAAGCTCTCTATTTGCTCTTATTGCTTGGTTCAGAATTTTCTTTGTTTCAATATCAACCTTTGGAGGAAGATGAGGCAGATCGTTGTATGGTTCATTTTTACTTACGCTCATTTCATGTACATTATAACACATTCTTTGCTCATTACAAGCTTTTCATGTACATATCGTGCACATAACGTTCACTTGAGTTGCCTGGCGCTATAACGCATTAGCCCACTCTCTTTAACCATTGTAACTCCAGTTCTCCAAATCAACAATCTCTTTCTCAATTTCATCGCCAGGACAACTCCAAGTGGTTGTTATACACGCCGCATTCATATTTCAATATGTCTTAGATCATGTTATTGGAACTATAGTTCATATCTTTATTTTTTTTACTCACACGTGAAGTAATCCTTTTGCCGTTTGATTATTCTTATCTTCCTTAAGTATCTAGTATTTTTTATTCTATTTACCCTAAATTCCGCAATTTTTATAACTATGTCGAAAAAAATAATTTCTAACCCTATATAAAGTAAAGAATAAAAAGGCAATATTTTTGTTGACATTTGCCAAAAACATAGTATAGTTATACTATGTTTACTATAGATCAAAAGGTAGGAAAATACACCTACGTATACGAGGTGCACAGCTATTGGGATAAAGAGAAGAAAGGTCCCAGGCAACAGCGTATTCGTATCGGTAAGCGAGACCCTAAAAGCGGAGAGTTTGTTAAGCTCGAACAAAAAAGACTAAGCCGCGAGTATGGCACGGTGTATCTGCTTGCATCGATAATCGAGCGTCTCGGACTCAAAGAGCTGCTCAGCGAAGAGTTTCCCTCAGAGGCTCGAGAGATAATTATCGCTGCCTGTTTTCAGATTTCTGAGCACCGCCCTTTTTACCTCTGTGCAAATTGGTTGGAACACATCTATCTGAGAGAACCGATTGAACTGTCTTCCCAACGTATTAGTCGTCTGCTCCAGGATATTGGAGAGGATGAAAGAGCGGTCTATCGCTTCTTAGATGAATGGACTGAAAGCCGAGAAGAGAATGAGTTCATCGTCTTTGATATAACCAGCGTATCTACCTATGGGAAGGGCATTGACTTTGCCGAGTGGGGCTACAATCGTGACGGTGAGCGCTTGAGTCAAATAAATATTGGTATGGTGTATGGCGAGCCAAGCACCTTACCTCTTCTCTACTCCCTGTATCCCGGAAGCGTTCCAGATGTAGTGACCCTTAAGAATATGAAAAAGCGTCTTGAGCGAATTGCGAGCTTACGAGCACTGTTTGTGCTCGATCGAGGTTTCTATAGCTTGAAAAACCTTGACGAGCTGGAGAGTCTTGGCCCTTTTCTAATTCCTTTACCCATGAGTACTAACGCAGCCCGTGAGTTGGTAGGCTCTCACCGCTCGACGATAGGCTCACCGGATAACGCTTTTCAGATGGGAAAGCAGATATACTACAGCAACAGCGATGAGCTGTGCATGGGAGAGAATACTTTCAATGCGCATATCTTCTTTAATGAAAAACAAGCCTCAGAGGAGCGTGAAAAGCTAATGACTTTCCTGCTTACCGTAGAAGATCAGGTGGCAGGGAAAAAGTGGAGCACCTCGAAAAAGCTCATACATTTTCTCGAAGATGGTTTCCCAGGGTGGCAACACAGTTTTTCAGTAATAGAGGCCGAAGAGGGGTATACGGCTGCAAGACGAAAGGAGGCTATTAATGAGGCCTCAAAGCGCCAGGGAATTTTTATTCTTCTAACTAATACAAATCTCACCGCAGAGCAGTGCCTTGAATACTACCGTAGAAAAGATGGAGTTGAGAAACTGTTCGACTCAATGAAACACGGAATAGATATGAAGAGACTGAGAGTGCACAGCAGAAAATCAGTGCAAGGGCTTTTATTTATAGAGTTCATCAGTCTCATTATATACTCGGAAATACAGCGGGTGCTTCGGGAAAGTGGACTTGGGAAGAAGCTTACAGTGGAGCAAATGTTGTATGAACTTAAAAAGTTAAGCGTTCTTGAAATTGACGATAAAAAACCAATGATCACTGAACTGACTAAAAAACAAAAGGATATATTCGGTGCATTCGAAATACCACTACCGATGCTCACATAGTATAAATTTTGCGGAATTTAGGATTTACATTTGGTAGCCCGTTCATTTTTGCTAATGAATTTAAATCCAGAATCCCAACGTATTTAAAACTAACAACTTTGCTTTGCCAATTTTACACTTACTCCGAAAAGTGAAGATTATTTCTATTACATTTTCACTCGATCTATTACAATATTAAATATTGTTTCAATTGCATCCATTTTTTTTTATTAGAACTATACTTACGCACTTTATTATTGACCTTTAACTTATCGATATTACTTCATCTATGTAATTTTCATTTTATATTTTCACATTACATCACTTATTTATTTATAATTATATTGTTTTAAGCAGTTCTACTATATTTTTAAATTCATTATTTTCTCTTCTATCAACTCATTCAATTTTTATATTATTAATTGCCTTAATAAAAATTTCTAAAACCGAATTAATTACATAGTTCTAAACTGGCGGCCGTATAACGTTCACTTGAGTTGCCTGGCGCTGTCATTCTATAGCCCGCTCTCTTTAACCATTGTAACCCCACTTTTGCAATTCAACAATTTCTTTGCCATATTCACCGCCAGGTCAACTCCAAGTGGTTGTTATGTACTTTTCTCATATATTATATTTCTATCTATAACAGCCATTATACTTTCCTTCCACATTATATTTTTATTTTCTTTATTTCTTTTATAGAGATTCATAATGAAATCATCATTTAAAATTTCTATCAGTTTCAGAGCTTTAATATACTCTTCTGTAGACTTGTCATAACCATTCATTTTCAATCTACGCAATAGATAATTTGGTTTTCCAATCCAAATAGTTTCTGTAATGTAATTTTCAACTTCTTCAATAAGTGTTTCTATCTGATCATCTAACATTGGTTCACAAGATATACTTGTTTGATAACCATTTTCATATGCGTAAATAAGTGATTTTTTTCTTTCTAAAAATCTTGGTGCATATGGTTCCCAAAAACTTAATGTTTCATCAAATACTGAACCAATTGTAAAACGGAATAGTATTTTGTCTTTATACTCACTGAAAGTATCACAAATTCTTTTTATTACCTCTAAGTTTGGTTTTGAAACTAATAAGAGATATTTTCCATTTGTAAGAATATATTTTATAACCTCTATTTCTTCATCTATATATTTTTTTGATAAATCATGACTAGAAGGAAACATAATTGTACCAGTTTCCTTTGGTAACTTTATTTCATTAACTGTTTTTATCTTTTCCTCGAATTTCCAATTATCCCTGTTTTTCCTTTTAAACCTTATCGCCATTTCTTTACTGTAACAATATTTACAGTCATTCTTACAGCCATTTAAGATATTTACATTATGTGTCGCCCATTCCAAAGTTCCAAATTTTCTTTTCATCTAAAGTAATAACTCTCTTTGTCCCTTATAGTTAATTGAATTGGCTTTTTTCCAAAACTCAATTCCAGTTTTGCTTTTAGAAGCAAAGATAATATCATAATAATGCTTAATAGGTCTATAATCGAATTTTGAATAACCTAAATTTCTTAAACTATTTTCATAGTACTTCCTGAATAGTAGCCTTAATTCCTTATGTAGCCCTTTTTCAGCCATATCCATTGCTTCTTGATTTTCAAAAAAATCATTACTTCCAAGAAATGTTCTATATTTTGTAGAGTAGACATACTATCGCCTTCCTTCATTAAGAGAGTTACGACAGCATGCCCCTCCCAGAACCGTACGTGCGCAACTAACGCATACGGCTCCTAGCACTAAACATTCGACCATTGCCAGATGTCTTTGCAAATTCTCGGTCTTGGTATTAATTTCCATATCCTTTCAAACGTCTCCCAATTAATCTTGCGCTTCTGACCTCTACGCCTTAGAGCCTTATACAGCGTGTATCTGATGTATTTATAGAACTTGTACAACCCTTTCAGATTGCCATTGACCCCGTAGTAATTGTAGTGCCCAACCAGTTTCCGGCTGAGTGCTCTCACAATCTCCATGACAGGTCGATGCATATTCCATCTAATCCACTGTTTTGCGCTCTCGCGTTTAGCCTTCAGCTTCTTCTTGCTAGTGAGGTGCAGGACTGTGTACTTACCAGTCCTCGTACTGGCATTCACGTGGGTGAATCCAAGAAAATCAAATGTTTCCTTGGTTCCTTTGTACCTTCCAAACGGAATGATCCTTGTCTTCTCTTCGGCCACCGTTAGCTTGAACTTTGCAAGCCTTTTAAGCATCACCTCGTAGAATCTTTTCGCATCACCCTCGTACTGGAACAATACCACATAGTCATCCGCATAACGGTACAAGTATGCCTCACCCCTCAAATACCTTTTTGCTGACCTTCTCAAACCACAAGTCGAGTACGTAATGAAGATAGACGTTAGCCAGCACCGGCGACAGAAGCCCTCCTTGCGGAGTGCCCTTGTCGCTGTCGCTGACATTCCCATTCTCCATGATCCCCGCCTTGAGAAATCTTACTACATAACGGATGAAATTCTTGTCCTGTATATCGTTCTCAAGAAACTTCACCAGCCATTCGTGGTCGACATTGTCAAAGAACCCTTTGATGTCGGCATCAAGAATATAATTTACCTTCTTAGTCATGATCGTTTGGTTTATTTCCCGTATCACATCATGACAATTCCGATTCGGCCTGAACCCATAGGAACAGTCCAGAAACCTCGGTTCGTATATCTCAGTCAGCGCCTTCGCCATTATTCCCTGTACGAGTTTGTCCTCATACGCCGGGATTCCCAGCGGCCGTACCGTGCCGTCCGTCTTGGGTATATACGTTCTTTTAACCGCCTGCGGTCTGTAACTGAAGGATTTCATCCGTCCAAGCAATGCATCCACATGCTCTTCCAATCCGGTTTCATAGCTCTCCTTCGTCGCTCCGTCTATGCCTGCGGCTTTTCCTCTGACCTGCGCTCGATGCTCTGCCTTCAGGTTCTCCCTGTTGACATAGTGTATGAGCGTCTGCATCTTCGCGTGACTCTCCGACAACCTCCTCAATTCCCCATAACTGTTTTCCACTCTCTCAGAACCTCCAGTGTTCCTGGTGTTGGTCACAAGAAATACGTTTAATGCCCAGACCCCTTCGCTCCACCGACTTTCACCGGTTTCATCGCTACTATGAGTCGTAAGCGCTTCACAAACACAGGGTTAAAAAACTAACCTGGGAAGTTCTGTGGCAGAAGTTTTCTCCAGTCGCCATCTGTTTCTGCGGAAATACATCCTGAAAGCACATATCTAAGGTATCCATAGGGATCCAATCCGTTTAGTTTGGCCGTTTCAATGAGAGAATAGAAGTTTGCACTTGCATAGGCTCCTCGTGGACTGTCACAAAACTGCCAGTTTTTTCGTCCGATTACGAAAGGCCGAATTGCACGTTCACTCACATTGTTGTCCGGAGTCAGAGCTTCATGATCGAGAAAATGGCTTAGTTTATCCCACTGGCCTCTGGCATATGCAACAGCTTTTCCTAACTGAGATGAGGGGGCAACATTGCTTTTCCTGCTGAGCCAGATAGAAAAATCTTCAAGTAAAGGTTCAATCGCCGCCCGCCGGGCTGCAAGAAATTCGGTTGCAGGGAGGTCTTCTCCCGCAGTTCTTTTTCTTTTTGGTAGATCTTTGCAATCTTGCTCACTGCCTCATGGGCCGCTCCGGTTTTCTTTTTCACCTTTGCCGCGTCAACAAACTTACGACGGATATGGGCCAGACAGGCTACATGCGTAATATCGCCGAAGCCTCCGATGTGACTGTATCCTTCATACCCATCGGTTTGAAGATAACCGCGGAAAGAATGCAGATACACTTCGGGCACGTGTTTGCCTCGCGATGGGGCATAGAGATAGCGTACGATTGGCTTCTTTGGCATTCCCCCAACTGCTACCCACATGTAGGAGTTACTGCTGTTCTCTTTGTTTTGCTCCCGGTGGACCTGCACCCGGGTTTCATCCATATTGATTACAGGCCCGGCGCGAATCTCATCATCGAACAGCTCGATCAGCGGCTCAAGTTTTTTGCTGGCTTTCATGATCCACCTTCCCATCGTCTCTCTGGGAATATGGATGTTCAGCCGCTCAAACATTTTCTCCTGCCGGTACAAAGGTAGGCTGTCGCAGTACTTCGCCGTTGCAATGTAGGCTACCAGGGATTCTGTGGCTATCCCCTTTTCAATCAGCTGCGGGGCAGCGGCTGCAGTGAGTATGGTGTGCGCATCTGCACTCTCATCTCCGCCTGTACTACATGCATAGGTGTGGCGAACCGTACGTTTGACCACAAACTGCGGTGGGCGAATCTCCAGCTTTTCGCTGATCTCTTCTCCAATACGCTGAAGAGTAAGCGCTTCACAAACACAGGGTTAAAAAACTAACCTGGGAAGTTCTGTGGCAGAAGTTTTCTCCAGTCGCCATCTGTTTCTGCGGAAATACATCCTGAAAGCACATATCTAAGGTATCCATAGGGATCCAATCCGTTTAGTTTGGCCGTTTCAATGAGAGAATAGAAGTTTGCACTTGCATAGGCTCCTCGTGGACTGTCACAAAACTGCCAGTTTTTTCGTCCGATTACGAAAGGCCGAATTGCACGTTCACTCACATTGTTGTCCGGAGTCAGAGCTTCATGATCGAGAAAATGGCTGAGTTTATCCCACTGGCCTCTGGCATATGCAACAGCTTTTCCTAACTGAGATGAGGGGGCAACATTGCTTTTCCTGCTGAGCCAGATAGAAAAATCTTCAAGTAAAGGTTCAATCGCCGCCCGCCGGGCTGCAAGAAATTCGGTTGCAGGGAGGTTCTTCTCCCGCAGTTCTTTTTCTTTTTGGTAGATCTTTGCAATCTTGCTCACTGCCTCATGGGCCGCTCCGGTTTTCTTTTTCACCTTTGCCGCGTCAACAAACTTACGACGGATATGGGCCGAGACAGGCTACATGCGTAATATCGCCGAAGCCTCCGATGTGACTGTATCCTTCATACCCATCGGTTTGAAGATAACCGCGGAAAGAATGCAGATACACTTCGGGCACGTGTTTACCTCGTGATGGGGCATAGAGATAGCGCACGATTCGATTCTTCCGATCCCCTCCAACTGCGACCCACATGTAGGAGTTGCTGCTGTTTTCTCTGTTTTGCTCCCGGTGGACCTGCACCCGGGTTTCATCCATATTGATTACAGGCCCGGCGCGAATCTCATCATCGAACAGCTCGATCAGCGGCTCAAGTTTTTTGCTGGCTTTCATGATCCACCTTCCCATCGTCTCTCTGGGAATATGGATGTTCAGCCGCTCAAACATTTTCTCCTGCCGGTACAAAGGTAGGCTGTCGCAGTACTTCGCCGTTGCAATGTAGGCTACCAGGGATTCTGTGGCTATCCCCTTTTCAATCAGCTGCGGGGCAGCGGCTGCAGTGAGTATGGTGTGCGCATCTGCACTCTCATCTCCGCCTGTACTACATGCATAGGTGTGGCGAACCGTACGTTTGACCACAAACTGCGGTGGGCGAATCTCCAGCTTTTCGCTGATCTCTTCTCCAATACGCTGAAGAGGCGCTCCACAGTTACAGACCCTTTGCTCTTCGGGCAGATCAATTTCGGTAGTCTCACGGGGTAGATGCTCAGGCAAAGGCTCTCTGCCCCCATGGCCCTTTTTCTTTACCCTCGTGTGAGCGGCCACCGGTCTCTCTTCGCTCTCCTCTTGCGGGGCCTCTGAGAGACATTCGGCTTCATTGAAAAGCAGTGCTTGTTTTTGCTCGACGGTATTTAGTTTTTCTGTTGATTTAGCAAAAAATCTGTTCAGGACAATCTGATACTTCTCTTCCAGCTGCTCGTAGGCCAGTTTTTGCTTGAGGTTTTCATTTTGCAGATCATGTATCATCTGCTGCAGTTCATCTATGTCTTCCGGTAGTTGCTCCGGTCTCGCTTCTATACTCACAAGCCGAATTGTATCAGATCACTTATTTTTGTTCTAGACCCTAAGTCACTTTTGTGTACTCAAGTTCACGGTGGGCTTTCCAAATATTCAGCCCGTCGAGCAGCAGCCGCCACTGTCGAGCACTAATCTGATGTACTTCATCTGCCTCCGTAGGCCAGGGGAAAGTATCTTGTTCAAGGCGTTTTTGCCATAGACAAAAGCCGTTGCGATCCCAGTAGATTGCCTTCATAAGGGTGCGTTTACGATTGCAGAAGATGAACAGTGCTTTTTGAAAAGGATCAAGCTCCATTTCTTCCTGCACCACTGCCGCCAGTCCGGCTGATTGCTTTCGCATATCGGTCGGTCCAGCTTTTACAAACAGCTGGACCTTTGACAGATCGAGAAACATTAGAGGTGCTCCAATGCAGAGACTACAGCCCGTAGGGTATCTGGACTAAAATCCGGGTACACTTCGATGCGATAGTCATTAGGTAGTTCGATTTTAATGCTGGCCGCTTCTTTACTGCTGCTTGTGTGAGCACACTGTGCTGCTGTTAAGCTGACAGAGACAAAGCCCTGATCGGCGGTTCTCTTTTTATTTTGCAGCTGATTAAACCAACTGTAGAAGATATTCCGTTTTATTCCGATTTGCTGTGCATACTCGGTCTTGGTCAGGCCACTTTCTTTCCATAGTTCGATGTGCAGCTTCTTCTCTCTTTGGTAATTTTCATAGGCAGTCACTCCTTTTTCTGTTCTTATTTGGAGTTTCTGCTATTTTTCCTTTCCTGAACCAGACGGGGTTTGTGAAGCGCTTACTATGAGTCTGTCCGATTGCTGATGCCCCATATAGGTTTCTTGACTCTTCGCCTTTATGTCCCCTCTTAGTCCAACGGACAGGACATCAGCCCTCCCAGGTACGCTTGATCTACCTTGTGTGCTCGCCATGCTCTCAGACCCCGTTGGGTTCTCGGCACTCTCGCCTTTTCCGAGTGCTTCTTGCTGGTTGCTGTCATATGAAAAACATCACCACCCAATCTTTATACTAACGAGGCTCAATCACGTTCAACCTTTCGGCTTATGGCTCGCACACTCCTTTACCTACGCTTAAACCTCACCTCACGGCTTCGGCTCCAAGGCTAAGTACCGGCTGTTGGCTAGACTTTACCGGACAGGGTGTCTCACCCTGCTATATATCAAACGCCGAACTGGCGCACTCATATGATCTACTATACTTCTTTGGACTGTTAAAAACCCCTAGTATATTTCTATTGAAGTCAGTTCCTGAAGCAACATTAATAATAAAATCAACATTGTTTATTGTCTTAGATATTTCTTCTATTAAATTAAAGGGTACACTACAATCTGTCGGATCAATAAATACAATGTTAAGATGGTCAGTAGGTATTTTTCTTTTAAGACATTACAAATTGTTTCTGGATGATAATAATCACCTTGTATAGCTTGTGCTTTTTCCAATTTATTATCTATAAATCTGTCATTTAGATTAGTGACTATTTCGTTATCAATATCAAAGAAAAGAGCATTTGATATATATTTTAAATTTTTATGCTTACCAATAGCTAAAGGAGTACCATCTAGTTCAATTCCTGTATCTCTATTTACACATCTGCCAGGACCGCTGCAAATTTCAATATAATTAAGTCCGTTCCACCGAATATGCATACCTTGAGAAAATATACCAAAATATTTCACTAAGTAGAATATTTTCTCTTCCGCCCAATCACCAACACATCTCACAGGCCTATTATCAATTGTAGATAAGGTCTCAACACACATATCATCTATGGTATAAGCTTTTCGGTCATTTTTATTACATTTCTTATAACAATTTTTGTTTTCAACTTTGTTTAGATCGAAACTTTCCATTTATTCTCCTAAAAGTACATAACGTTCACTTGAGTTGCCTGGCGCTGTTACGCAATAGCCCACTCTCTTTAACCATTGTAACCCGAGTTTCGCAATACAACAACTTCTTTGCCAAATAGTCCGCCAGGTCAACTCCAAGTGGTTGTTATGTTCATTACATTTTACTTTTTATCCATATCCCTGTATATTCTGGTACAACTGCACTTTTACTCTCTAATACTTTATCTTTCATTTCTTCTCCAAAGAAAAAACTTATTATTTGGGCAGCTTCTCTATAGTCATTGAATTTATAATCAGTTTTAACAATAGTTTTTACAAACGCATATTCTTCTTCAAGCAAGCTATAGAATTCTATTAAATCAGTATTATTTATTTCCGGATCTTTCACATTTGTACCAAGAGTTTCAATTAATATTTTCACACTATTATCAGTGGTTATCTGATTTATGTTATTTAACAGCTTTACAGTAGTACTCTGAATATCATTATTGTTTTCAACTATAGTGTGTCCAAAACTCCATCCTTCAATAAATATATGTGCTTTATTTTTTACCAAAGGCAAATTCTCATTTTCACCAACATTCAAAACTATTTTATCTGAATATTTTTTTAAGTTTTTTTTACATCTATTTAGCATATGAGCTTCCCGATCAAACCCATAGAGCTTCTCTATTTTGTCAATATATATTTTGGAGAGACGTCCCGTACCGATACCTGCCTCATATACGATCTTTTTATCCATTCTATTCTATTTAATAGCTCTTCAGTCAAGTTGTTTTGATAATCTTCAGCGGTTACCAACTTGTCGTATTCGGTAGCATACTTTTTATATATTTCACTCATTTTCGGCAAAACAATTTTCCCTTCCTCATTTTGTTAATCTAAAACTCACAATAACTTTTGAGATTAAAATAGTATTATAAATAATGTTTCATCTTACATGCCCACTAAGTTTAACCAACTTCAGCATCGATAGTAATTTCATGAACATAACGTTCACTTGAGTTGCCTGGCGCTGTTACTGCAATAGTCCACTCTCTTTAACCATTGTAACTCCAGTTCTCCGAATCAAAAATCTCTTTCTCAATTTCATCGCCAGGACAACTCCAAGTGGTTGTTATGTTTAATCAGTTATCTAATTTTAATAATTTATTAGCATACTCAGATCCATGGTTTTCACACCAATATGTTTTCATGTAATACGCATTATTAAAATCGAAGTTTTTATTATCTTTCAATGATAATGATTGCCATATATCTTTTTCTCACCAGTATAGGTACCGTTTTCACACCCACAAGACTTAAGTGCATAATCAGATTTTAATTCTTTATAATATCTATCTGAAACCATTAACTGTCCCTTTTCTGTCAAACTCGCTAATTTTGCAGCCATATTCACTGGCTTACCTGCCCATACTTCATTTCTTCTATCTGATCTATTATTCTTTTGCCTTAAACCTATTTTTTTTACTAATACAGTCTTTTTATCTATTCCTATATGTACACCTAAATCCAATTTACTTCTTTGCTTATATAAAGGAATAAAAGATTTTTCTACAAATGTTTTTACAGTAACAGCGGATACAAGCGATCTATAAATTTCATTTTTATTAAATAATGCAAAAACGCCATCACCCTGCACTTCGACATATGAAGCATCATAAAAATGAAAAATTTTTATTATTGTACCTGTAAATAATTCATATGCACTGGCAGTGCTCGAATCATATTTTTGTTCTGCAGAAAGTCTTGTTGAACCAATCATATCCGTATATACACATATTACATCATTTATCTTGAGCCATTTATTTCCTTCTTTTGGAATATTATTTGTGTCTGGAATGCTGTCAATTATATCAATATTATTTTTCTGATTAAACAGTTCTATTTGTTCGTTTATTTTATCTAAAATACCTTTCGGTAGTTGTTTTTCATCCATACTAATATCCCTATAACAAAATTGTTAAAAAAGTTAATATCAAACCAATTGTAAATATGCTAATTGCAATATTAAATGCTCTAAATTTTTCTAAAACAATATTTGATAGTGTATAAATCTGCTTTGCTATATCTTTTTCTTCTTTATTTAATTCTTCATTATTAAAATACTCCCTCTGTATTATTTCAATAAATTCATCCTTAGTTTGTATGCAAGCTATATCTGAAAAAAGAAATAAATTTGGATTTGATACAATTTTTCTGCGTCTTGCATAGATCTGTTTTGTTTTAGGTATCATACTTAACAGACTAATCAATAGTGATAATATTAATAATATAATACTTTATAAAAAAATATTAAGCTATCATTGTTGTATAATAATCTCTGGCTTTTCAGAAACCCAATTAATGCAATTACAAAACCTATTAGTATTGTGTTTTTACTTTCTGCATATTTAATTAAATTTTGCAAATTCTCAAAATTTGTTATTAATTTACTTATCTTGTCCATTATCATGCTCCAGGATTAAACATAACGTTCACTTGAGTTGCCTGGCGCTGTAACGCTATAGCTCACTCTCTTTAACCATTGTAACTCCAGTTTTTCAAATCAACAATCTCTTTCTCAATTTCATCGCCAGGACAACTCCAAGTGGTTGTTATGTAGCGCAGGTTCAAATTGCAGAATCCGGACCAATCCGGACACCAATTCCGTTTCAAAACGGACAGTCATTCCGGCGCAAAGCGGACACCGATTCCGGGAATAAACGGACAGTTTTTTTGCTGACGCCGGAATAATTTACGGTAAGAACAATCCTCGAAAAGTCGCTACACTTCTGCTCAAACATACAATAAAGCAGGAGTACTATGGCACGAGCGAGGATTACTATGAGACAGCTACGAAAGATCTTGGAATACTCCCTCGAGAGCAGGCTGAGCCTGCGTGAGGTTGCTACGCTCACCGGAGCATCCAAGACTACCATCAGTGAGTATCTGGCCCGCTTCAGGAATAGCGGGATTACTTATCAAGATAGTTTGACGATGTGCGATCAGCAGCTGATCGAACTGTTCGAAGAGAAAAAGGAGGCAGAGAGCGAAGCTTACAAAGCTTTGGTTGCCCTTTTTCCCGCCTATGAGGTGAAACTGAAAAAGAAAGGCATGACTCGGCAATTGCTTTGGCAGGAGTACCGCAGAGCTCATCCTGAGGGGTATCTCTATAGCCAGTTTTGCCATCACTTGAGAACATGGAGGGACAGCCTCGATGTAACAATGCACCAACACCACGAGCCTGGCGACAAAGCTTTTCTCGACTACACCGGTACGAGGTTTCCCTACTGGGATCGAGAGGGCGGAGAGCAGAAGAAGGCTGAGGTGTTTGTTGCCATTCTCGGAGCAAGTGGGCTGACCTATGTGGAGGCCAGTAGGAGTCAGGAAAAGGAGGAGTTTGTTCGATCCACCGAGCGAGCACTTCTCTACTACGGCGGTGTCCCCCGTGCCTTGGTGCCGGACAATCTCAAAAGCGCCGTAAAGACGGCACACAAGTATGAACCGGAGCTCAATCCGCTGTTCGACGATTTCGCCGAGTACTACCGAACCGCGATCATTCCGGCCCGAGCCTACCGGCCTAAGGATAAGGCTCTTGTCGAGAATGCCGTGAAGCTGGCCTACCAGCGGATCTTCGCTCCGTTGTACGAAAGACAGTTTTACTCCCTCGATGAGCTCAACCAAGCCATCAGGGAGCAGCTTGAGAAGCACAATAACCGAAAGCTGACGAAACTGCAAATCTCCCGCAGGCAATTATTTGAAGAAATCGAGCAAAAAGAACTCAAAACCCTTCCATCAAGTCCCTATCCGCTCAAATACTTCGAGCATCGAACAGTCGCCCCCGACTATCATGTGCTCCTGTCAGAAGATAAGCACTACTACAGCGCTCCGTGGCGCTTCAAAGGCGCGAAGGTACGGCTGATCTTCGATGAGCGAAATGTGGCCATTTATGCCGACGGTCAGCGGGTTGCACAGCACCGCAGAGATACTCGAAGAGGAGGCTACACCACTGTAGAGGCACATATGCCGACCCACCATCAGTTCTATGCCTCCTGGTCTGCCGAAAAGTTTACCCAGTGGGCTCAGAGCATCGGAGAGGAGACCAATCTGGTCATCTCCCACCTCCTGCAGTCCAAGCGGCACAAAGAGCAGGCTTACAAATCTTGTGTCGGCATCCTCTCGATGGCGACCAAGTACTCGGCCGAGGAGCTGAACATTGCCTGCCGCAAAGCCTGGAACTACAACCGTATCAGCTATCGGGATGTAAAGGGCTACCTCGAAGACCTGCGACTCCAGCGAAAACTCAACCGCGAAGACAAACAGATGAAAATGTTTGCCCATGAGAACCTCAGAGACAGTGCAATTTACCAATAGGAGATAAAGAATATGAACAACACACAGGCGACAATCAACAAGATGAGCAGCATGAGGCTTCACGGTATGGCAGGTGCCTATCGTAGCCTGCTGGAGTCCGGTCGGAATATGAATCTCACCGTAGATGAGGCGATTTCCTACCTCATTGATGCCGAGTGGGACGAGAAACAGGACCGTCGGCTTACCCGGCTACTTCAAGCCGCTCGGTTCCGCTACCAGGCTTCGATTGAGGATATCGATTTCTCTCTCGAGAGAAATATAGATAAGACTACCCTGCTGCGATTAGCCGACTGCTCCTGGATCTCCCGGGGGCAGGATATCATCATAACAGGAGCGACCGGAGTGGGAAAAAGCTTCGTTGGTACGGCTCTCGGCTTCCAAGCCTGCCATCATGGACACCCGGTAAAGTATTACTCTGCGGCCCGCCTCTTCCGTGAAATGGAGGAGGCAAAAAACGATGGAACGTATCTTAAACAGATAAACCGCATCATGAAGTGTGCGGTCCTCATCCTTGATGACTTCGGCCTTGAGATGCTCAGCGATACCGCACGGCTTGCTCTGCTTGAGATTCTCGAGGACCGCCATCGCAGAAAATCTACTATCGTCATATCACAGCTGCCGGTTTCCGCCTGGCACCAGATCATCGGTGAGGCGACTATAGCCGACGCGATTATGGACCGCATGGCTTTCAATTCTCACAGAATTGAGCTAAAAGGCGACTCGGTGAGGAGGAAAATGTATGGAATAGATTGACTCAAAACGGACACCTGTGGATACTTGGTTCGAGGGTTTTTTTTACCTAAATTACTGTCCGTTTATTTCCGGAATAGCTGTCCGGTTTCACCGGAATACACAAAATGAAATTATATTTTATATATGCTTTTTGCATCCGATCAATTAGATTATTTATTAGGTTATTAACCACGAATGTTTTTCTTATACCTGCAATTTGGATAATTTGAACAACCATAAAATTTACCATATGGTCCATTTCTAACTAATAAATTTCCTCCACATCTAGGACAAACTAATGATCTTTCTTTTTGTATTCTTTCATAATTATTCTTATGTATCTGCTGCACATGTTCTTTTCTAGTATCTTTATCCAGGATATTTAATTTCGAAAGTTGATCTGAAATTATTTTTACTTCACTAATAGATAAGTTTCGTCTTATGCTTTTTCTTGCAATAATTTGAAAAAGTTCATTATCATAAACAACTGGAACTTGAGAAGTTACGTTTTTTAATTCTCCACTACCAACAAAAACGATAATAGGATGATACGTTATATGTCTGAAATTCGAAAGAACTTCTTTTAATGCATATATATGGGACCAATTTTGTTTAATAGGATTCCTAAATTTATCTCTACTTTTATAGAAAGTTTGAGTCCAATATTCTGAATTCTCATTTCCATGTATCCAACCACTATAGTTCTTGGTTTCAATAACAAATATACCATATGTTGAAATAACAATATGATCTATTTGGCTACTTCCTTTACTTGTTCTTATAAAAATATTATTCAGAACTTTGTATTCTTTATCATCTAGTTTGTTTAATTGCCCTGCTATCCTTGATTCGCCTATGTGGCCCTTAATTTTTGGTTTATTTATCTTGAAAATGAATATCAAGATAATTGCGATTAAAAATAAAACTATATTCATAATATGTTTACTCTTTTACTTTTAATTTGCAATAATTTCACACAACATCCTGTAGATAATGAATTTATTATGTTATTTCTAATGCATCAATTATTTACCAATAAACGGTATAATTAAATTATACATTGAGCTACATAACGTTCACTTGAGTTGCCTGGCGCTGTTATGATTTAGCCCACTCACTTTAACCATTGTAACTCCTGTTTTTCAATTCAACAATTTCTTTGCTATATTCACCGCCAGGTCAACTCCAAGTGGTTGTTATGTTCTATCATTTGTCATTTTTATTATCTTATATTTCTTCTCATAAGAATATCTTCAATATTTCTTCTCCCATCAATGATAGCCATAACATACACAATATTATGATCTTCTTTATACATTATTCTCCAAGGACTTACTATTAGTTCTCTATATTTTATAATATTCTGTTCATATAATTCGGGGATTATTCTTCCGCTCTTCGGGAATTCATTTAATTCTATGGTAACATTTTTTATTTTATCATATTGTTCTATTGCATTATTTATTGAATTTATAGAAATATATTCTATGATATCATCAAGATCTTTTACTGCTGTTTCCGTCCACACTACTTTAATTTTTTTCAATAATATATCCTAATTCTATTAATTGTTCTTTTTCTTTAATTCTTTTATTTTATTATCAAATTCGTTAAACAACTTATCTTGATCTATTACTTTTTCTTTTTCGATATCATTTTCACTCTGAGACATTATTTTTAATATTCCAATACTGTTGATCATGGATTGATATGTTTCTGTGTCTAATAGTACAGCTTTTGCTTCTCCATTTTGTGTTATGATCATGGGGTGATGGGTATCGTTTACTCGCTTTAACATCTCAGCAGCGTTTGTTTTTATGTAGGATATTGGTTTTATATCGTCTTTTATGTTCATAATGAACCTCCAGTACTTATATAGTACTTAATTAAGACTTATTAGTCAATCTATATTTTGATGGAACATAACGTTCACTTGAGTTGCCTGGCGGTGTTACGCAATAGCCCACTCTCTTTAACCATTGTAACTCCAGTTCTCCAAATCAACAATCTCTTTCTCAATTTCATCGCCAGGACAACTCCAAGTGGTTGTTATATAGCATTTAATTCAATTCCAGTATTTCAATCTTTATATGTTCGATCATTTTATTTATATTCTTATAATATTCTTTTAAACTTACAAAACCAATGGTTGAATCATTACCATGAGCTATTCTGTGTCTTTGACCAATAATTGAATTAATAGATGCTTTTACTTCATCATAGTTATCTATTTCCGATAATTTAACCACCCAATCATCATTAAACTTTTTAAATAAAGTTTCAATTTTCTCAGTTTTTGCATTAGTAAATGTTTTTAAATTATTATGAATATAATTTTTAATATAGTCATGAGATTTTTCTTCAGAATATTTTAATAATAATAAGTAAATTGATTTTTCTAAATAACCGGAAATTAGCACACAAAGATATTTTGTGAGGTGAGATACTAGTTCAAAATCATAATTATCGTTTTCATTTAAATAATCAATTTTTTCAAAAATATTTTCTATCTTTCTTTTTGATTTTTCAATTTCTATATTCGTCATTTATTTTCTCTATTGCAATATCAATTCTACTAATTACACTCTCTTTATGATGAGTTTTACCTGTAAAAATTGAATTTTCGAATTTTTTATTTTTATGCATTTCTTTCACTACTTGATAAATATTTTTTTTATTATTATCTATAATTTTAACATTTTTACTTATACCGACAAAAATAGAATCTAAAATTGCTATATTTAGAGCATTGCCTTTTGGCCTAAAAAATTGTAGACCAATATCATTACAAATGTAATTGAGAGTTGTAGTAAAAGTTTCTTTTACCTCATCTTTATCAATATTATCTAAATTTTTATTAGTTGACATGAACTCATTTAAAAGAATTTCATGTTGCCTTTATAACTTTTATAATCGTAATGCAATGCTATTAATCTTAAAATTATTTCTTCGTCTTTTTTTCTTTTAGGATTTATACTAAAATTTTCCTGCCAAAGGTTCAAATCTTTAAGTTCTTTTAACAATTCTTGAAGCTCACCTTGATAAATAGCTGTTCTTATTTCTTGTGGATATAAATTCATACCTCCTGAATTTAGTCTCTCAAATATAAGAAATATACTTTCATTATTTTTATCCTTCGGATCCTCTGGTTTAACTATTGTGGCGTGTAGTATCGTATCATCAACTTTATTTTTTAGTTCTTGTGGTAATGTCTCATAAGTTAGATTCAAATAGTCTGAGTGCACATCTATAAGCTTAAAATTTCTATCTTTATATTTACCTACATAAAAAGCATACAAAGCATTAATCCTCTGTTGTCCATCAATTACTAACAAATTATTAGTTCCCTCTTGAACAGAAAGAAAAATACCTGGGATCGGTATACCTAAGAGAATTGATTCAATGAATTTTGAGCATTGTTTAGAAGACCATACTAGATTTCTTTGAAAATCTGGTACTACAATACTATTATTTTTAAATCTTCTTACTAATCCATTAACATCGAAGTCAATTCCATAGCTTGTTAATGAATACGAGAACGGAACGGATTCATCCGAATCACTTTCATCAATAATTTGTTCATTAATTTCTTTTTCGTATTCATAATCTTCATAATCCATACTTTACTCCAAATAAATATTCTTCTTTAGCAATCATGCTGCTATATAACGTTCACTTGAGTTGCCTGGCGCTGTTACGCAATAGCCCACTCTCTTTAACCATTGTAACCCGAGTTTCGCAATACAACAACTTCTTTGCCAAATAGTCCGCCAGGTCAACTCCAAGTGGTTGTTATGTTCATTACATTTTACTTTTTATCCATATCCCTGTATATTCTGGTACAACTGCACTTTTACTCTCTAATACTTTATCTTTCATTTCTTCTCCAAAGAAAAAACTTATTATTTGGGCAGCTTCTCTATAGTCATTGAATTTATAATCAGTTTTAACAATAGTTTTTACAAACGCATATTCTTCTTCAAGCAAGCTATAGAATTCTATTAAATCAGTATTATTTATTTCCGGATCTTTCACATTTGTACCAAGAGTTTCAATTAATATTTTCACACTATTATCAGTGGTTATCTGATTTATGTTATTTAACAGCTTTACAGTAGTACTCTGAATATCATTATTGTTTTCAACTATAGTGTGTCCAAAACTCCATCCTTCAATAAATATATGTGCTTTATTTTTTACCAAAGGCAAATTCTCATTTTCACCAACATTCAAAACTATTTTATCTGAATATTTTTTTAAGTTTTTTTTACATCTATTTAGCATATGAGCTTCCCGATCAAACCCATAGAGCTTCTCTATTTTGTCAATATATATTTTGGAGAGACGTCCCGTACCGATACCTGCCTCATATACGATCTTTTTATCCCATTCTATTTTATTTAATAGCTCTTCAGTCAAGTTGTTTTGATAATCTTCAGCGGTTACCAACTTGTCGTATTCGGTAGCATACTTTTTATATATTTCACTCATTTTCGGCAAAACAATTTTCCCTTCCTCATTTTGTTAATCTAAAACTCACAATAACTTTTGAGATTAAAATAGTATTATAAATAATTTTTATCTTACATGCCCACTAAGTTTAACCAACTTCAGCATCGATAGTAATTTCATGAACATAACGTTCACTTGAGTTGCCTGGCGCTGTTATGATTTAGCCCACTCACTTTAACCATTATAACCCCAGTTCGCCAAATCAACAAATTCTTTGCCATATTCACCGCCAGGACAACTCCAAGTGGTTGTTATGTTCTATCATTTGTCATTTTTATTATCTTATATTTCTTCTCATAAGAATATCTTCAATATTTCTTCTCCCATCAATGATAGCCATAA
This sequence comes from Spirochaetia bacterium, assembly GCA_034520965.1. Taxonomy (GTDB): domain Bacteria; phylum Spirochaetota; class Spirochaetia; order DSM-16054; family Sediminispirochaetaceae; genus DSBN01. The sequence continues at coordinate 70,475 of JAXHMY010000003.1, forward strand.
CATACACAATATTATGATCTTCTTTATACATTATTCTCCAAGGACTTACTATTAGTTCTCTATATTTTATAATATTCTGTTCATATAATTCGGGGATTATTCTTCCGCTCTTCGGGAATTCATTTAATTCTATGGTAACATTTTTTATTTTATCATATTGTTCTATTGCATTATTTATTGAATTTATAGAAATATATTCTATGATATCATCAAGATCTTTTCCTGCTGTTTCCGTCCACACTACTTTAATTTTTTTCAATAATATATCCTAATTCTATTAATTGTTCTTTTTCTTTAATTCTTTTATTTTATTATCAAATTCGTTAAACAACTTATCTTGATCTATTACTTTTTCTTTTTCGATATCATTTTCACTCTGAGACATTATTTTTAATATTCCAATACTGTTGATCATGGATTGATATGTTTCTGTGTCTAATAGTACAGCTTTTGCTTCTCCATTTTGTGTTATGATCATGGGGTGATGGGTATCGTTTACTCGCTTTAACATCTCAGCAGCGTTTGTTTTTATGTAGGATATTGGTTTTATATCGTCTTTTATGTTCATAATAAACCTCCAGTACTTATATAGTACTTTATTAAGACTTATTAGTCAATCTATATTTTGATGGAACATAACGTTCACTTGAGATGCTTGGCGCTAACAGTATATAGCCCACTCACTTTAACCATTGTAACTCTACATTTCCAATTCAAAAATCTCTTTGCCATATTCACCGCCAGGTCAACTCCAAGTGGTTGTTATGTGCACCTCATTATTTCTTTAATAATTCATACAACTCTCTATTAACATAGATTGTTTCTTTCCAAGATTTATATGATTCTAATATTCCTATTTCTTCTAACTGCTTAAGATATTTACTAGCAGTTCTTCTTTCAGCAATATTCTCATTTACTAAAAACTCAATTTTTGTGTACGGCTGTACAAATAATAATTCAATTAGTTCCTTGGAGTAAGTTGTTTTTGGCAGTTTTTCTTTACATAATTCTATAGTCTTATTCATTAGATTCATTATTGAAGAAATTATCTGCAATGTATCTTTTGAAGTTTCTTCTACTGCTCTTAGCATAAATAAAATCCATTTTTCCCATGCATTATCAGTTCTTACTTTTTGCAATAAATTGTAATATTGTCCCTTGTTTTTTATTATATAATCACTTAAATAGAGTATGGGGGTATCAATTAAATTCTTTTGTACCAGATATAAAACATTTATTATTCTTCCTGTTCTGCCATTGCCGTCATAGAATGGATGTATCGATTCAAACTGGTAGTGTATAATAGCCATTTTAATAAGAGAATCAATTGCGCTGTCTTTATTCATATAGCTTTCTAAGTTAGAAAGTAAATTCAATATTGTTTTCTCATTATCCGGTGGTGTGTATATCACCTCACCTGTTTGATCATTCATCAAACTTGTTCCAGGCAGTTTCCTAATGCCAGCATTATTTTTTTCTAAATCTTTTTGTATATTTAAGATCGTGTTTATACTCAGCCCACCTTTTTTGCTAAGTTCGTTATAACCGGTCCATATTGCTGATCGATAATTTAATACTTCTTTTGTTGCTGTATCGATTTTTCTTTCACTTTCTGCTAGCGCTTTATATATTTCATCCTGAGTAGTAATTATATTTTCGATTTCAGAGCTTGTTCTTGCTTCCTTCAATACTATGGAATTAAGTAATATGGTTTCATTTGGTAACAGAGAACAATAACCTTTTAACCTGGCAAGCTCTCTATTTGCTTTTATTGCTTGGTTCAGAATTTTCTTTGTTTCAATATCAACCTTTGGAGGAAGATGAGGCAGATCGTTGTATGGTTCATTTTTATTAATGCTCATTTCATGTACATTATAACACATTCTTTGCTCATTACAAGCTTTTCATGTACATATCGTGCACATAACGTTCACTTGAGTTGCCTGGCGCTGTTACGCCTTAGCCCACTCACTTTAACCATTGTAACTCCAGTACTCAAATTAAACAACTTCTTTGCCAAATAGACCGCCAGGTCAACTCCAAGTGGTTGTTATATGCCCGATACAGACAAAAATTATAAGAGAAGAGCAAGAAGAGTAAGGAAAAAAAGTGGTTGATTTATTGGCCTAATCGGTTATCGATAATACGAACATAATAATCCATTGGATCTTTTCCTACCCACGCATCTGAAAAATCAGTATTATCAACATATCCATAAAAAGAGTGGATACCAGCATTATTATATCCGCTATATGAATTATTTAAAATTTCACCTAAAAATTGATCACTACTATATGTCAATAGCTCTGATTTTTCACTATCTTCATTATATGCGTCAATTATCCGATTAAACGTAGAATCAGCTCCTTGGAAATCTTTTATCAATTCAGATTTTACACTAACATGTATTAACTCATGAAAAAGAGTCGCCATTGTGATTTCTGCTATTTCCTCACCTTGATATGATTCTAAAATATCTAATGTGCGAGGGAAAAAAGAAATTCGAGGCGGATTATTTGTTGCAGGATAATATTGAGTAACTGCTGCCCAATTTCTAGAAGAATATACTAAATTTATTCTCCAATAATGATCATCACCAGGTGCTAAGATGTCATCGTAGATTACGGGAAGTCGGTGTTTCAATATTTCAAAAGATGAGACAATCTGTTCAACAAATTCCTCTCCCATAGAATCATCGACTAATTCCCCGTCATAACTGATGAAGATATTATCATCATAGCGAAATACACGTTCAAAAGAGCGGACTTCATCGACTGGATTACCAACATAGTATGTGAATGGACTTGTCGAAAATGTATCTTCACCATAGAATTCAGAGAACAACTCTTCAGCTTGTTCTTTTGTCAACTCAGTTGCATTCTGCATTGCCAAGTCTCCAATTTCCATATTACGAATATACCCCATATGATTTTTGATGATGAGTTCGAGCTGTTGATCAACTGTCAATGAATCATCACCAGTTATCATCTCACGATATTCTGTATCAAGTTCTCTGTATGGTGTTTCTTCGTAATAGTTACGAAATTCTGGCCTTAACCAATCCAATCGAGTACGATATAAAGTAACACGAGGAATCACACCACGATCTTCATCTTCTACTCGTTCAAAGTACTCTTGACCATCAGCACTCCACGACCCAAAGATTTGCATAGGAGGATTCACTTCATAGCCACCAATGGTTTTACCATTCAAATCCTCTTGTGTAAACATCCCGGCATATCCTTTATACCAACTATCTGTAAAATAATACTCAGGATTAACCAGTTCAAACAGACCATCCTCCCCTATACAAGAATCAGGAAGGTCATCTAGTGCATCTGCAATCCGTTCATCAGAATAAGGGTGACCAGAAAGGAATTGTGACGCTTCTTGTGTCGCCTCTTCACTTGAAACTGTGGTAGATTGCTCACTTTGCTGCTGTTGCGTGGGATCTGTCATCCCTTGTGCAGACGGAGCAGTTGTACAACTGGTTGAAATAACTAGTGTAATTATGATGGTAATACTGCCTAATTTTTGCATTTTTTTTATACCTCATATTTTTTATTCTCATTCGTGCATATAACGTTCACTTGAGTTGCCTGGCGCTGTTACGCCATAATCTACTCTCTTTAACCATTGTAACTCCAGTTATCCAATTCAACAAACACTTTGCCATATTCATCGCCAGGTCAACTCCAAGTGGTTGTTATGTGCACCACATCATTTCTTTAATAATTCATACAAATCTCTATTAACATAGATTGTTTCTTTCCAAGATTTATATGATTCTAATATTTCTATTTCTTCTAACTGCTTTAGATATTTACTAGCAGTTCTTCTTTCAGCAATATTCTCATTTACTAAAAACTCAATTTTTGTGTACGGCTGTACAAATAATAATTCAATGAGTTCCTTAGAGTAAGTTGTTTTTGGCAGTTTTTCTTTACATAATTCTATAGTCTTATTCATTAGATTCATTATTGAAGAAATTATCTGCAATGTATCTTTTGAAGTTTCTTCTACTGCTCTTAGCATAAATAAAATCCATTTTTCCCATTCATTATCAGTTCTTACTTTTTGCAATAAATTGTAATATTGTCCCTTGTTTTTTATTATATAATCACTTAAATAGAGTATGGGGGTATCAATTAAATTCTTTTGTACCAGATATAAAACATTTATTATTCTTCCTGTTCTGCCATTGCCGTCATAGAATGGATGTATCGATTCAAACTGGTAGTGTATAATAGCCATTTTAATAAGAGAATCAATTTCGCTATCTTTATTCATATAGCTTTCTAAGTTAGAAAGTAAATCTAATATTGTTTTCTCATTATCCGGTGGTGTGTATATCACCTCACCTGTTTGATCATTCATCAAACTTGTTCCAGGCAGTTTCCTTATGCCAGCATTATTTCCTTCTAGGTCTTTTTGTATATTTAAGATCGTGTTTATACTCAGCCCACCTTTTTTGCTAAGTTCGTTATAACCGGTCCATATTGCTGATCGATAATTTAATACTTCTTTTGTTGCTGTATCGATTTTTCTTTCACTTTCTGCTAGCGCTTTATATATTTCATCCTGAGTAGTAATTATATTTTCAATTTCAGAGCTTGTTCTTGCTTCCTTCAATACTATGGAATTAAGTAATATGGTTTCATTTGGTAACAGAGAACAATAACCTTTTAACCTGGCAAGCTCTTTATTTGCCTTTATTGCTTGGTTCAGAATTTTCTTTGTTTCAATATCAACCTTTGGAGGAAGATGAGGCAGTCCGTTGTTTGGTTCATTTTTATTAATACTCATTTCATGTACATTATAACACATTCTTTGCTCATTACAAGCTTTTCATGTACATATCGTGCACATAACGTTCACTTGAGTTGCCTGGCGCTGTTACGCTTTAGCCTACTCTCTTTAACCATTGTAACTCCAGTTTTCTAAATCAACAATCTCTTTCTCAATTTCATCGCCAGGACAACTCCAAGTGGTTGTTATACACGCTGCATTCATATTTCATCATATCCTAGATTGTGTTATTGCAACTATAGTTCATATCTTTATTCTTTTTTTCTCACGCATGCACTAATTTTTTTACTCTTTGAATATTCTTATCTTATTTAAGTACCTAGTATTTTTTGTTCTATTTACATTTGATAGCTCGTTCATCTTTTTTTTAAGGAATCTTATTCCAGAATCATAACATATCTAAAACTACCAATTATACTTTGCCAATTTTATACTTACTCCGAAAACGAAGCTTTTTACTATTACATTTTCACCCGATCTATTACAATTTTAAACATTGTTCCAATTGCATCCATTTTTTTTATCAGAACTATACTTACGCACCTTATTAGTTATCTTTATCTGATCAATATTACTTCGACATTGTAATTTGTATTTTATATTCTCACATTACATCAATTAGATATTTATTATGATATTCATTTAAGCAGTTCTATCATATTTTATCTATTCATTTTTTCTCTTCTATCAATCAATTCGTTTTTTACTTTATAAATGTTTTTCTATTTCTTTTTTGATACTATTTTATTTACATAGTTCTAAATTGGCAGCGGTATAACGTTCACTTGAGTTGCCTGGCGCTGTTACGCTATAACTCATAATCTTTAACCAGTGTACACCCGGTATCTCAAATCAACAAATACTTTTACCTATTTACCGCCAGGACAACTCCAAGTGGTTGTTATGGAGCAATTTTATCATAAATTGCTTTGAAAGCTTTTTTATCTTTATTTAATTCATTAGTTAGTTGCTTTGGATCTAAAATATACTTTTTCTTATGCTGAACTACTCGTTTTTCAGTATTATGGAGCATCTCAATAATATTATCCCTACAGTTTTTTTGTAAACCGTAGTATTCAAACAACTCGATTATTTTTTCATTAATCTCAATCGTCTCTTTGGTGATCTCTGGATAAAAACATGAGCTAATACTACTGTTTGGTTCAATATTGTATTGATAGTATTTTGAAGATAGAAATTTAATAGAGTGGGTGACTTTAAAAATGTTCAGATTGAAAAGCAGATCTTCCCCATATGAAAAACTCTCATCGAATCTTATTTTTTTAGTAACAGTATTCAGGTAAATCTTATTCCAGATAGGATTGAAAATATATCTATTGAAATTTTGCTTTAATTCTTTTTCTAGCAATTGTTGAGTTGAGCAACTCATGTTTTGGAAATTTACTTCCTCAATATTATTATCGGGGCTCATTTTTTTTGTGAAGCCTAAAATGTAAACATCTGTCTCATCGTTGATAGTTCTAACTATCGAATTAAATTCTCCAGCATCAATTTGATCATCGGAATCTATAAAAATTATCCATTTTTTTGATGCGCTCTGAAGACCGATATTCCGTGCTGCTGAAACTCCTTGTTTTACAATTTTTTTATATTTTATTCGTTGATCTCTTTTAATTTCACTACGAATAATATTTGATTCGGATTCATTTGACCCATCGTCTATTAATAGAAACTCTATATCGGGGATATCGATTCCATTTATTGAATTTAAACACCGTAAGACTTTTTCGGATCGATTAAAGAAAGGAATAATGCATGATATGCTCATTTTTCTTCTTTCCATGTTAAAGTCTCCATAACGTTCACTTGAGTTGCCTGGCGCTGTTACGCAATAGCCCACTCTCTTTAACCATTGTAACCCGAGTTTCGCAATACAACAACTTCTTTGCCAAATAGTCCGCCAGGTCAACTCCAAGTGGTTGTTATGTTCATTACATTTTACTTTTTATCCATATCCCTGTATATTCTGGTACAACTGCACTTTTACTCTCTAATACTTTATCTTTCATTTCTTCTCCAAAGAAAAAACTTATTATTTGGGCAGCTTCTCTATAGTCATTGAATTTATAATCAGTTTTAACAATAGTTTTTACAAACGCATATTCTTCTTCAAGCAAGCTATGAGAATTCTATTAAATCAGTATTATTTATTTCCGGATCTTTCACATTTGTACCAAGAGTTTCAATTAAATATTTTCACACTATTATCAGTGGTTATCTGATTTATGTTATTTAACAGCTTTAACAGTAGTACTCTGAATATCATTATTGTTTTCAACTATAGTGTGTCCAAAACTCCATCCTTCAATAAATATATGTGCTTTATTTTTTACCAAAGGCAAATTCTCATTTTCACCAACATTCAAAACTATTTTATCTGAATATTTTTTTAAGTTTTTTTTACATCTATTTAGCAATATGAGCTTCCCGATCAAACCCATAGAGCTTCTCTATTTTGTCAATATATATTTTGGAGAGACGTCCCGTACCGATACCTGCCTCATATACGATCTTTTTATCCCATTCTATTTTATTTAATAGCTCTTCAGTCAAGTTGTTTTGATAATCTTCAGCGGTTACCAACTTGTCGTATTCGGTAGCATACTTTTTATATATTTCACTCATTTTCGGCAAAACAATTTTCCCTTCCTCATTTTGTTAATCTAAAACTCACAATAACTTTTGAGATTAAAATAGTATTATAAATAATTTTTATCTTACATGCCCACTAAGTTTAACCAACTTCAGCATCGATAGTAATTTCATGAACATAACGTTCACTTGAGTTGCCTGGCGCTGTTACTGCAATAGTCCACTCTCTTTAACCATTGTAACTCCAGTTTTCCGAATCAAAAATCTCTTCTCCAATTTCATCGCCAGGACAACTCCAAGTGGTTGTTATGTTTAATCAGTTATCTAATTTTAATAATTTATTAGCATACTCAGATCCATGGTTTTCACACCAATATGTTTTCATGTAATACGCATTATTAAAATCGAAGTTTTTATTATCTTTCAATGATAATGATTGCCATATATCTTTTTTCTCACCAGTATAGGTACCGTTTTCACACCCACAAGACTTAAGTGCATAATCAGATTTTAATTCTTTATAATATCTATCTGAAACCATTAACTGTCCCTTTTCTGTCAAACTCGCTAATTTTGCAGCCATATTCACTGGCTTACCTGCCCATACTTCATTTCTTCTATCTGATCTATTATTCCTTTTGCCTTAAACCTATTTTTTTTACTAATACAGTCTTTTTATCTATTCCTATATGTACACCTAAATCCAATTTACTTCTTTGCTTATATAAAGGAATAAAAGATTTTTCTACAAATGTTTTTACAGTAACAGCGGATACAAGCGATCTATAAATTTCATTTTTATTAAATAATGCAAAAACGCCATCACCCTGCACTTCGACATATGAAGCATCATAAAAATGAAAAATTTTTATTATTGTACCTGTAAATAATTCATATGCACTGGCAGTGCTCGAATCATATTTTTGTTCTGCAGAAAGTCTTGTTGAACCAATCATATCCGTATATACACATATTACATCATTTATCTTGAGCCATTTATTTCCTTCTTTTGGAATATTATTTGTGTCTGGAATGCTGTCAATTATATCAATATTATTTTTCTGATTAAACAGTTCTATTTGTTCGTTTATTTTATCTAAAATACCTTTCGGTAGTTGTTTTTCATCCATACTAATATCCCTATAACAAAATTGTTAAAAAAGTTAATATCAAACCAATTGTAAATATGCTAATTGCAATATTAAATGCTCTAAATTTTTCTAAAACAATATTTGATAGTGTATAAATCTGCTTTGCTATATCTTTTTCTTCTTTATTTAATTCTTCATTATTAAAATACTCCCTCTGTATTATTTCAATAAATTCATCCTTAGTTTGTATGCAAGCTATATCTGAAAAAAGAAATAAATTTGGATTTGATACAATTTTTCTGCGTCTTGCATAGATCTGTTTTGTTTTAGGTATCATACTTAACAGACTAATCAATAGTGATAATATTAATAATATAATACTTATAAAAAATATTAAGCTATCATTGTTGTATAATAATCTCTGGCTTTTCAGAAACCCAATTAATGCAATTACAAAACCTATTAGTATTGTGTTTTTACTTTCTGCATATTTAATTAAATTTTGCAAATTCTCAAAATTTCGCTCATTAATTTACTTATCTTGTCCATTATCATGCTCCAGGATTAAACATAACATCTTAAATTCCTGGTGTGCTGTGGCGAAGTGCTGCTATTGGCCGGTGGGGTGATATGCTGGATAAATTTAGCTTAAGGCGGCTTTGAAGCACACATTCGTTCATCCTTGTAATAGTAAGTGGAAACCAGGCAAAGTGCAAGGAGGAATTTAGATGCTTAAAGGTGAAATCCAGTTCAGGGAGTATCTATATAAAGTAGCGCATATCCGACAGTGCGAAGTGCCCTATTATATTCAATGGGTAAAGAATTTTAAAAACTATTTTCCTGAAGATGTGTATAACAGAAGCACTATCTTGGAACAGTATAAAGGCATAATAGTCTATCGCCTTTATGGGTGGCAAGTGCAACAGGCTCTTTCTGCTGTAAAGCATTATTGGTACTTTTTGGACAGCCGCTCTTCAGATATGCTTAAACAAGCAGCACCAGAGCAACCGACTGCTTCCAACGGCGTTGACAAGGCGGAAATGGCGGTGATGGAGGAGGCGCGCCGCATGTTAAGGCTCACCCACCGCTCTTATAAGACCGAACGTTCTTACATGGGCTGGATACGGCGGTTCATAGTTTTTATAAAGAAAAATCGCTTTCAATTTGAAAAAGAACGCATAGACCAGGCCGATCTAAAGAGTTTTCTTACCTATCTGGCAGTTGAAAAGCAGGTTGCCTCCTCAACCCAGCAGCAGGCATACAATGCCTTGTTGTTTCTTTTTCGCCATGTACTTGGAAAGACTGTAGAGGGTCTGAACGAAACCATCCGCGCATTCAAACCCAAACGCCTGCCGGTAGTTCTCAGTGAGACCGAAGTTTCCGGTTTGATTCGCCTGCTGCCTTCTCCGTATGATTTAATGGCAATGATAATTTATGGTGGTGGGCTTAGACTTTCAGAGTGTATAAGTGTTCGTGTTCATGATCTCGATTTTGATAATGAACGAATCAGTGTTCATGGCGGCAAGGGCGATAAAGACAGAATCACTCTTTTTCCAAAGGCCGTTCATTCAGCACTGCAAGGTCATCTTAAGGAGGTACGAAAGCTCTACGAAGAGGACCGTCGTTTGAAGCAACCCGGGTGCCCCTCCCCCAGGCTCTGCAGCGTAAGTATCAATCAGCCTCTTTCGATTGGGGCTGGTTTTGGGTCTTTCCCTCGCCGCGTCTCAGTATCGATCCACGCAGCGGCGACACTTACCGCATGCACTTGTACCCATCTACCCTCCAAAAGCACTTTAAACAGGGCGTTCGTAAGTTAAAACTGACAAAGAATGCTACGGTTCATTCCTTGCGGCACAGTTTTGCAACCCACTTAATCGAAGCAGGGTACGATATACGAACAGTGCAGGAGCTACTCGGTCACTCAAATATTAACACAACCATGATCTACACCCACGTGGCGGTGAAAAACAAGTTGGGGGTTATCAGTCCCTTAAGCAAACTCGAGTTGTAAGTGCTGTTATCAGCCCAGCCACTTGGACAGTATTTTTTTGTAGGCTCTGGTGTTTTTCAGCTCATCCAGGGCCCGGGAAAATTGGCTGATGTAAGCGGGGTCGGTTTGGGTGCTGAAGACCATGTAGATGTCGCCGGAGATGTCCTTCATTTCGAGCACCGGTTCAAACTGCGTGGCGTCGTAGCCCTTGGCCTGGATGTGCCGGGTGGCCTGGGAGGCAGTCAGGGCAATCAGGTCTACCTTTTCCGCCAGCAGTGATGCGAAGTTTTCCCCCTGCTCTTCCACCGGAAAAAGGCCGTCTCCGGCTTCCAATCCCCGGTCGCGGAAGTAGTGGTGCTCAAAATTGTCCTCCACAACCCCAATACGGTAGCTCAGTGCATCTTTCATAGATGAAGGATTTACATCAACCCGGCCGCCTTTACGGTACAGGTTCATCTTGTCGGTAAACAGCGGGCCAACCCAGTGGAAAAGCTCTTCCCGGTCGGCGGTGCGCAACATCGAATACAGCAGAATGTTCGGCTCGCGCAGGGCAATATGGTAGGCCACAGTCCAGGTCATAAACTCGATGGGCCAGTGGATGTCCAAGCGCTCCAGTAGCGCCTGCAGTATTTCCGTCGATATGCCGGTGGCTCCGTTTTTACCCATATAGTTATAGGGCGGCATTTGCTCGGCAATGATGAGCGGGGCGGTTTTGTACTGCTCGATCTCTTTTTTAAGCCCCGCCAGATTGTCCTTGTTGGTGTTTTGAAGAGCAGCAAGGCCTTCTATGGTTGAGGATACGGTTTCGATTTCAGAGGTGATGCTGTGCACTTGGTCGAGGTTGTTCTGCGAGAGTTGTGACAAGCCCGTCATAAATTCTTCAACACTGTTCATACGGCCGTTCATTTCTTCTGATGAGGATTGCACGTCCTGGCTGATATCCTTCAGTTCGGTAAGGGATGTGGTAATTTCGTTGCTGCTGGTGGCCATTTCGCTCATGCCGTTCATCATCTCGCCCATGCTTTGGGAAAACTCTTGAATTTTAGTAAGAATGTCGTGGATAGAGTCACCGGTTTTTTCTGCAATGGTGGACATGGTTTCAATGTTTGTGGATATACCCTGCAGCTCATTTGTAATAGAACTGGAGTTTTCTCCGGTGGTTTCTGAAAGCCGTCGGATTTCATCGGCAACGACTGCAAAGCCCTTCCCCGCCTCACCCGCATGGGCAGCTTCAATGGCGGCGTTCATAGACAGAATATTGGTGTTTTCAGAGAGGCTTTTGATTACTTCGGTCATTTCATACATTACCGAGGTAGATTGTGCAATTTTGCGGGTTCCCTCCAGGGTACTGTCCATGTTCTCTTTTCCCTGCTCCGACAGCTGCACCAGATGTTCGATTGTTCCGCTGTTGCTCTGCATGTTTTCGGTTATATTTTGAATGGTGGCATGGGTTTCTTCCACTGCGGCGGAGGATTGGGCAACCGCGGAGGACTGAGAGGTAATAAGCTGAACCACATTGTCCAGATGGCTATTAATGCCGCGGACATCCTCATTCGAACGGGAGAGACTTTCGTTGAGGGTGCTAAACTCCTTCTGCAAGCCCTGCATGGTCTCTGAAATATGTCGAACAAACAAGTTGATCTCTTCAGATTTCTTCGTTAATTCCTGCCCAATGTTAGTGCCGAATTTTTCAATATTCCGCATCCGCAGCAGCAGAATATTGAAATGGTTGATAAACTCGTTGTAAGCCCTAAAAAGGTCGCCAATGTCATCCCGGCGCTTTGAGGGTACGGTAATATTCAGATCACCCTCTCCGCTGGTCAACGCGTGTATTTGAGCGGTTAAATTCCGAATTGGAAGCAGTACCTTTCGATGCAACATCCACAGGCAAAGCGCTATAAATAAAATTACGGATATTCCATATATTCCAAACGATCGTACCGCATCCCCTATAGAATAGTTTTCCGAGATAAGGCTATGCAATAGGGTGCCGGCGGCTATCATTCCCAGGCCGATAATTCCGCACAGTATTGCAAACCACAAGGTCAATGATCGTCTCATATATGTCTCTCCTGTATGTGCTTATTACAGGATACAGTATATTTGTAAAATGTAAATAAATATTTTGTAATATCTAATAAGTATATTTAGTCCACATTTAAGCTTAATTCGGTTTACTGCAGTGGCACCCCGACGGCGGCGCGTAACGTCGTCCCGATGCAGAGCCTGCACATACACGCATTACGGAGTTTCTAGGGTTCCGCCGGAATAAAATCTATGGTCGCTGAATAGCTTATTGTTTCCTGTACCCGCCATGAATCATCTTGGGCTTTCAGGGGAAACTGCATCTGCAGACTGGTCTCTTTGTTTGAAAACTCTACTAGCACGGTAGCACTGCGCCCGTTTATCTGCACAGTTTTGATATCGTAAGTAGAGAATTGTCCAATATGATCGTACAACTGCTCCCTTTGCTGCTGCGGCAGTTCGTCAAAAAAGGGGGCCGCCCGTCGAATTGATTCGGCATCCCCGGCATAAAGGCCATCAACAAACTGCTGAACCACATTTTCGGCTGCAGAGCGTCCGGGTGAGGCACAGGAAAAAACAAGCAGAAAAGTGATGATTGATAGGCTAATATTTTTTGTGTTCATAAAATCAACATAAACTCATAATCACCGCAGGGAAAAACTCCCTGCGGTTTCAAGCTTAGTCCTGGTATTTGACTACCGTTCCTTCAATCTTCGCATGTGCCGGAGCATACACGCCCCAGGTAAGCCCATTTAACAGCAGATCCACAAAGGTAGCTTCATATTTTACGGTCACATTTACCGCCGCATCGCCGGAGTATTTGTTAATTTCCCGGCGTACGGCATCGTAAATCGGATTGTCCATTGCAGTAGAGGTTGCGTTTACAAAGTTCGCACCTCCGGAGCTACCGAGAAACTCATTTACCATTACGCTTGTTTTAAATTCACCCACCGTCTGGTAGGAAGGCATATCTTCATTCATCTGGATGCCGGAGAGCTGGAAGGTTGTACATGAAGCCGCAAACAGCACCATCAGTACTACACCGGTTATAAGAACAGCTTTTTTCATCTTAAATCCCCCTGGTAAAAAACATTGATGCTTAGAGCTTAGATAGTAAAAAGTGCATTGTCAATGTTTCCAGCTGAAAATTTTATGTCATTTGCAGCCCAAGCGGATTTAAGTGCTCACACCGACGATATTGCTCAGGATTAAGAGTGATCAATATTGATGTATAGCGTGCAAATTGCAAAACAAAAATTACAATTTCAGGAATTCTGATTTTGGAAGTCATAAGACTTCCAAAATGAGAATACCTACAACATCTTTAAGATAAACTACTTACCTTAAACAAAATGTAAGCATTCGCAATTTCAAAATTTTCCAAAAATTTTCAAATTGCGAATTGCTGTTACAATTTGCATTTTAACTTATTAAGAACTATACTTTTAAATAAGAAATATAAGAGCTACTGCTCTTGAAAGGAAGTAATATGAATATAACAGCTGTATTAAAGGATAGTTTCGATTTAATGAAAAGAAACTGGGTCCTATTCGTGCCATTTTTGGGGGCCTTCGTGCTGATGGCCCTTATCTCACTGATTTCCGTGGGAACACTGGTTCCCTTCGGCGACTTTCAATCGATGGGGCAAGTTTCACAAGAGGAGGCAATCGGTTTTGCCGGAACTTCCCTTTTAGTTGTCTTTATTACGATGCTGCTGTCCGGTATTATCGGTCTCTTAGCCCATGGCATGACAATCACCATGATTGACGATGCCTTAAAAACGGAAAAAGCATCTCTGAAGGGAGGTTGGTCTAAAACCCTTCACAGTATTGTGCCGCTTTTAATTGCCTCAGTTCTCGTAGGTGCAATTGTTAGTATCGGGTTTATACTCCTGGTACTTCCCGGTATCATTGCAATCTTTTTCCTGATGTTCAGCGTAGTAGCAGTTATCAGCGATCAAACTAATGGTTTTTCAGCACTTGGCCATAGTGCTCGAACAGTTTTTCGGAATTTCAAAACCACAGTTGTGCTGTTTTTAATTCTGATTGCATTGGGAGTGCTCTTTGGCATTGTCTCGATTATCCTGGGGCTCATCCCCATTCTGGGTGTAATCCTGGGTATCATCGCGTCCGCCGTATTCGGAGTATATACAACCATCTTTTTGGTAATTAGCTACAACAACCTTGAATCAAATCCGGCTACCCAGCCCGACGCTACAGTGTAAGCCTATTTTTAAGATGTGGCGCTGTTGTTTTCGTTTCGGCGGTCTGAAAAGAAATCAGCCACTACCGGATGCGTAGAGAGCAGTGCCTCGTCGAAACTCCCTTCAAAAGCAATCTGCCCCTGGTCTAGAAAAATAATATGGTCTGCTAATCGGCCGATACTGGCAACATCGTGGCTCACGATAATAACTGTCATATTCAGTTTATCCCGTAAACTCGCAATCAGAGCATCCAGCCGCTTACTTGTAATGGGGTCTAAGCCAGATGTAGGTTCATCACAAAACAGCAGTTCAGGATCCATGGCGATTGCCCGGGATAGGGCAGCCCGCTTTTGCATGCCCCCCGACAGCTCGGCCGGACGGCTGTCGATGGACCCACCGATTCCCAAAAGCTCAAGCTTCCGCTGAATATTGAGCCGGATCAATTCCGGCGGCAGATTGCTGTGCTGCTCCAGAGGAACCGCTGCATTTTCGAGGATGGTATTCGACCCCATGAGGGCGTTATTCTGAAACAACATACCAATGCGGGTGCGCAATTCGCGCAGCTCCTCCTCACTTGCAGTGGACAGATCAGTTCCAGCAACTACTACCTGCCCGCTAAGCGGTGTATAAAGGCCCAAAAGGTGTTTTAGCAGGGTGGTTTTTCCGCAGCCGCTGGGGCCGATTATGGCGGTTACGGTTTCCGGCAGTATCTTTAGGGAAATCCCCTTTAATACCTGTTTCTCACCAAAGGCAGCGTATAGATTATCAACCCGGATAATCGGTTGCATTTCAAAGCTCCTCATATAAGCCCTCATATAAGCACGGTCAAACTGAACAGAGCGTCCAGGACAATCACCGTAATAATCGAATACACTACCGCCATTGTAGTAGCTCGGCCAACCTCTTCCGCCCCGCCGGAGACTGAAAATCCGAAGTGACTGCCTATTACTACAATCACCCACCCAAAAAAGACACTCTTGGTCAGGCTCTTTATAATGTCGGTAACCCCAACCGCGCTGGAGGCTCTGGCGATAAAAATTTCCGGGGCAATGTCCAGGCTGCTTGCCCCTACCAGCATTCCACCGCCGATTCCCAGATATATGGAAAAGGCTACCAATAAAGGTATAGTCAAGGTAATTGCTATAAACTTTGGTACCACCACATAACGAATCGGGTCGATTCCCATTACCTGCAGAGCCTCGATCTCTTCCGAGACTTTCATTGTTGCCAGCTCCGAGGCAATGGCGGAGCCGCTGCGGCCCGCAATCATGATGGCGGTCATCATAGGTCCCATTTCGCTCACCATGGATATCGCCATAAGGTTTGCAACGTAGACATTGGCCCCAAAGGCCTTTAACTGTATGGCCGACTGCAGCGCCAAAATAACCCCTAAAATTATGGACAAGAGGGCTACCAGCGGCAGGGACTGTACACCGATTACCCAACACTGTTCGAGAACCGAGTTTTTTCTTCTCTGGGCGGATTTAAAGATACCCACTACCGACCAAAAGAATATTTCCGCGGTTAACACCGCCAGGCGTCCGGCTTCGGCCACCCCGTTTGTAAGCTCTTCGCCAAGCTTCTCAAAAAAAGAGGGGCTTCCCGGCAAATTCACCGGCGCAGCAGCAGGTGGGTGAATCAAAAACTCCTCGAGCAGTTTTTTTGTCTCGTCAGGGCATTCTTCATACAATACTTCCGGTTCACCCTCGCTGTTCTCGAGAATCCATTCTAAAAAAGCTATTCCGCTGGTATCGATTTGAGAAATGCCGTTTACATCCAAACTTTGAAACTTTGGAGTTCCTTTCCGGCGATAGCGTACAAACAGATTTGCAGCACTGTCTTTTGTTAAGGAACCTTCTATGTGCAAGCTCTGTCCAGTCAGCTGCGCTGTTACTACCCCTTGTTTATCCATGCTAAAAGCTCATTCTATAGATCGTTGAAAAGCGTAGATACAGCCCGTGATCGGAAGCAATATAATCTCTCCCTCCCGATGAATTTGTGGCATTGTACAGGCTAGCCCGATAATCTAAGGTTACATTTCTGAACAATGAAAGCTGTAGATCGTGTATCCATTTTAAGTCAACCTCGGCCAAATCTTCAAAGGGGGCATACACATCCAAGCGGGACGAATAACTTATGTTGTTTAGTGCCTGAGTGCTAAATTGCAATGCCGCCTCTAGTCCGGTTGTATAAGTATCATCCTGTTGCTGAAAAACCACTGAATCGGAGTTCTCTTCGTCACGCTCAAAAGAGTCGCCGTAAAGGTTCTGCCGCAACCCGATACCAAAACGCAAACTCGATTCTAGCCAGGGCTCCTCTACCAGTTTTATATTCAGTCCGCCACCCTCCTGAAAATAGATGGGAATAAACGGCTCGGTGAGTTTCACCGATTCAACTCCGCTTTCCTTCTGCAGCTCGTTCCCGGCGGAATCCTGTTTTTCGTAGGCAAAGGGGTCTGCCTCTCTGTAATAAGCGGCGAGTATATGACTGCGCATATCCAGATTCAGATACAGACCGAAGTTTAACAGTACATCCATCACCAGAGTACTGCCCAGCTCTAGCGAATCGCGGGTTACTTCAAAGACCCCGGTTTCACTGCGACTGGCTCCCAGCTCCAGCAGGTTATGCACCGATACATCAAAGCGCTCGTACTCATAGCGCAGACGGTTTTGCAAAAATCCGTTAAAATTAAAGCCCGCATTATAGCTATCGAAGCTTTCTCCGTTATCCAATGTTCCTGCGATATTGCCGGCGATACTGGATGCTAATACCCAGTTCTGTTGTTCGTCGAGGTAAAGGGGTTCCTTAATTACCCCACCGCCCACGACTTTATACCGTTCACTCCCCTCAATCTTTTCGGGTCATTATTGTGAGAATGTTCCCTTTGCCCTTTTCGACATAGACTGCTGAAAAGTCTCGGTTTGTAGTAAAGGGTTCGTTATTCAAAGTAATTTTGTACCGCCCGGTAGGAAGAATCCAGAAGTTTCTCTCCCATTCACTCATTCCTTCAGCCGAGTAGTCAGATCCGTAGGAGTTCCCCGTCTCGGCATCAAAAATTTGATATGAAAGCTCTACAGGGCGACCATCGGGAGTGATAATCTCAACCTGGACCCCCCCGTAGTCCGGTTCAACTATGGTCCGATACCCCGGTTTAACTACAACCGACCTCTGCAACTTGAGCTGACTAGGTCCGGAACCATAGCGGATTGTATAGCGTCCAGGTTCCAGTTCGACCGGAGTTCCAAAGCGTCCCCACTCCGGTTCGAGTCCCTTACCAATAATGCGATACAGAGGTTGTTCACGATCGCTGAACACCCCCGGCAGCAGCAACTGCCCGCGGGCGGTATCCTGCACTTCTATACCTTCAAATTGGCTTTCCTGTAACTCTGCGAATCCTGCGGACCCCGTAGACCGTCCAAAATGCGACGATACTTCAACGGCAAATTGATTGGTATAAGCAAGTATGGCTTCATTCACAACCTGCACAAAGGAGTCCAGGTTGTTGTCGTATACCTCGATGCGCCGTTCAATCTCTGTAGTCACTACACTGCTGCCGTCCATTGTCCGTAAATCGAAACGCATATTCAACAGCGCAGTGGAGCTGCCTTCCCCGTGCAGGAATTCTATTGTGGTGACCGTTGGAATCAGCTCGTAGTCGGGCCGGCTGTAGGGAAAATCTTGTCGAATAATTCTGAACAATTCATAGGCTTTAAGGCGAGCTGTAATAAGTTCGGACACCTTCTCTTCCAGGTCATTTGCCCACAGGTGGTTTTCCAGGTAGGATATCCGCGGTCCGAAATGGCGCATCACGATTTGGTTCCGTTTATAAGTCCTAGAAATAGAGGCGGGCTGAACCCATACACTGGCATCAATGGGCTCACTCTGAATAAGCTCGGGTTGTTCACTGTTCGGGTCGTACTGCATTGTATAGTAGTATTTTTCCTGCGGTGGAGAAGACACGCAGCCCGTCAGTCCGCTTAACAGCAGGAAGAGTATAGTAAGAAAAACGCCGAACTCTACTAATTTTCGCACCATTATCACCCGCCTTAGAAATCAATTAGACGTGATGGATCTTCACTGATTATCCGTGAAAATTCATTCAGATTCTTTAAAGCTTCATTCAGAGTTTTGATTGCGTCAACTATATCCCGACTGCTTTTCAGCACCGTCATATCTATCAACTGCGAAGTTCTGTCCGTCTGTTTTAAGATGCCCTTAATTTCCGTTAAGATATTGCCGGTTTCCGCCAGCATCTGCTGAGTAGCCTCACCCTTCATCATTTCGGTAAACTCCGCTATATTTCCGGTTATTTGGTCAATTCTCTCGGGCCTCATAACTTCCCGCATATCGTCTACCATCTGTTGTGCCGATTCAGTAACTTCAACCGCGTTGTTGAGGATGGTGTCGATCTGTTCGCCCTCGATTTTTTCTCGGAGAACCTCTGCGCTGCGGCGGATGTCCGCGCCGGCACTGCGCAGATCCGAACTTATCACTTCGGTATGTGCGATTACATTGCTCAGTTTGTCTCTATTTTGTTCGATAAAGTAGTCGGTGTTCGCCAGAATATCGCTCACCGCCTGTTGATTGGCGGAACTTGCAAAACTGTTCAGGTTATTCAACAGCAGTTCCACCTTGTCGGCGATAATCTGGGCCTCTCCGGTAATATCGGCTATGGCGGAACTGCCTGTTTCGATAAAACCTCCCGGCTCCAGATCTTCTGCACGGTTGGTTCCTCCCGTCAATTCAATCTGCTTAAGCCCAGTAATACCCATCATCACCAGGTTGGCCTTCATATCTTCCTTGATGGGAGTGTCCTTATCAACACTGATGGTCACTATCACGTGGCCGATATCTTCCGAACTCACTTCTATGCTTTTGACCTCGCCGATATTTATGCCGTTGTATTTCACATTTCCGCCTACCTCTAATCCGTTCACCGAGGTATCTTCAAAGCGGATAAAGTAGATTTTCTTTTCTTGAAAAAGAGTCCGGCCGAAGGAAATAAAGAAAAGCGCGGCAATGAGAAAGGCGCCGATAAAAAAGAACACCCCCACTCTTACCTTTTGTTCTCGGGTTATCATACCTACTGTATAAAACACTTTTGGCTATGTAGCAAGAGTAAAATTGCTAATCCCACCGTTCCTCAGCCTGTGCACCGCCTGCTCAAAGGCCGGTACCATCTTGCCGGGCCTGTCCACGGTCCTTTACCAGTATATGACTTGCTTTCCATTCCATGGCTTATTGCCTCCTCTCATGAGTATCTCATAGCATTTCAACCAGCAAGGCGTTTCAAAAATCGAGGCGGGCCTACACAAGCAGGTCGGATACCGTCCGTTTAGGCACATGGTGAACCTGTTTCTCGTCTCTATAATATTTTATATCATCCTTATTTGCAGCATCTTCAAGTTTCACATCTTCCACCGGTGAACCCAAGGCCATGACAAAGAGAATCTCGTATCTGTCATCCACCCCAATTACGCTAGCCCATTCCTTGCGGTTTATTGACGCAAAAATACAGCCTCCGTAGCCTTTTTCCACCGCGCTCAGCATTATTGTCTGCATCGCAATGCCCGCATCAGTCTTAGAAGCAACATCCTTCACCTCAGTATCGCGCAACACAGTCACGTAGGCCGTGGGTCGCTCTCCCTCTTCAGGACCATCCCAGTCGGTCAAATACCCGGCCCATTTCAGCAGGGGAAAAAGTTTATCCGCTTCCGCTTTTTGGGCAGTCACATGATACCGCAATGGCTGTAAATTGGCACCACTAGGACTACGGCGTGCAGCTTCAATCCACCCTTTCAGCTCCTGCTCCGGGATCTGCACGCTCTGGTCGAATCTACGGTAACTTCTGCTCTTAGTCACTAAATCAATAACTTTCATACTCGCCCTCCATTTAGCTTAATTGCTGTTTCGATAAAATACTTTAGCACACAGGCACTCTATTTCCAAGACCGAATGCGGTCATCACAAAAAAAGGGGGCTGTCTGAGAGTACTCAGACAGCCCTGAAAATATTCGTGAGAAAGCCAGTACGATGTAGTCTTTCTTACTTGGCTTCCTGCAATGCTTCTTCAGCTAAACCAAAAAGCTCTTTAACGTGAATCGATACTCCTGAGATCGAGTCAACATGTCCATCTTCATCAAGATATTCAATCTTGCTCGGATCCTGTATCTCAAGCAGATAGGCTTCGGCCTTATCAACCTGTTTCCACCACTGCGACTGAGCGCCGCCGTTTTCAACCATGCCGTACTTCCCCTCTTTGGAGTACTCGTACTTGTGCATATCACCCTCTTCCGGGTAAGCATTCCAGTGAGCAGCAACAATATAGCCGCCGATTACCGTCAAATCAACGTAGTCTTTCCAGCCGTGGCTGAACTCATCCAGCTCGGCATTGTAAGCTCCGTCTTCGTACATTCCGCGTCCGGAGGGGCCTTCGGCAAGTGCTTCTTCAGCAAGACCCAGAAACTCGTTGATATGAATCGAGACACCGGAAATAGAATCTGTATATCCGTCTTCGTCATACTCGATAACAGTTGGATCCTGAGTTTCCAGCAGGGTCTCTTCTACTTTCTCCGCCTGTTCAAACCAGTATGCTTGAGCATCACCGTGCTCAACCATTCCGTACTCGCCTGCCTTTGATTGAGTTTTCTTGGAAGTACCGGCGTCTCTATGAGCACCATCCCAGGTAGCTTCCACGATTTCTCCGTCTTCAACCTTCAGGAGTGCGATGTACTTCCAGCCGGTTTTTTCACTGAACCCGTCTTCCTGGGCAAAGTAAAAACCGTCTTCGTAGCTTGTCGGTGCTTCTGAGGGAGCAGCTTCCTGTTGCCCCTCTGCAAATGCAAATGCTGTCATCAACAGCAGCGCGATTACTGTAAAAGCAGTAATTCTTTTCATAAATACCTTCCTTATTCCTTAGTTATTCGATAATATTATATAAATAGTAATATAATTATGTCAACTATATTTGATAAAAAAATATTCACAAAAAGTAATATATTAAATTGACACAAGTTAATAAGTTTTTTATGATTATAATTGTAAGATATTATACATTTTTGAAATTGTGGCTGATTTAATGTGAATACAATAACATAAATTAAGCAAGGAGTTTTTAT
The DNA here is from genome assembly GCA_034520965.1 of Spirochaetia bacterium. Lineage (GTDB taxonomy): Bacteria > Spirochaetota > Spirochaetia > DSM-16054 > Sediminispirochaetaceae > DSBN01. Next base: position 92,324 of record JAXHMY010000003.1, read on the forward strand.
GTCAAAGAAAAAGATTGTTGTGCTTGGAGGCGGTTACGGGGGTATCGCTGCTACAAAGAAGCTTTACAAGAAATACAAAAAGAACCCTAACGTAGAGATTACCCTGATCGACCGTAATCCCTACCATACCCTCATGACCGAACTTCACGAGGTAGCCGGTTCGAGGGTAGAAGCGGATTCTGTTCAGGTAAGTTTTCAGCGGATTTTCGGGGGTACGAATGTGAAGCTCATCACCGATACCATTAAAGATATCGATTTTGATAATAACACCCTAAAATCCGATCTTCGCAGTTACAGCTACGACTATCTAGTCATAGGCGCAGGAGGCGAACCGGAGTTTTTTGATATTCCGGGGGTACAGGAAAACTCCTTCACTATCTGGTCCTTTGACGATGCGATACGACTGCGTAATCAGATAGAGGACCGCTTCATGGAAGCAGCCCGTGAGCCTGACGAAGCTAAACGGCGGCGTATTCTTACCTTTGTTGTAGCCGGTGCCGGGTTTACCGGTGTAGAACTGGCCGGGGAGATCCTCGAACGTAAGAAGACCCTTTGCCGCGAGTATCACCTCAAAGAGCATGAGGTGCGGGTACTCATTGTAGAGGCCCTGGATACTATCCTGCCGATACTGCCGGCCAAGATGCAAAACAAGGCCGAACGCTATCTGCGTAAAAAGGGTGCCGAGATAATGACCGAGGCTCCCGTAGTCGGGGCTGAAGAGGGAACCGTAAAACTTTCAGACGACCGCAGTATTGAAACCGACACCTTTATCTGGACATGTGGTATTCACGGCTCGGAGTTTACCGCCCGTATACCACTTACCAAGGGACAAACCGCCAAAGGAGAGTGTTCCTACGCATCTTCCGAGGGTATTCACGGTATGGCCGGATGCCGACTGGAAGATGAGGAACGTTATATCGTTGGGGAACGCGGCCGGATTCTGGTTGATGAAGAGATGAAGTCGGTAGACCACGCAAATGTATACCTGGTCGGTGATATCATCTGGTACCTTGATAACGAGAAGGTAGTACCCCAAATTGTCGAAACTGCACTGCAGACCGGAGAGGTTGCAGGAGAAAATATCATTGCCGATATTGAGCAGAAGGAACCCAAGAAGTTCAAACCCAACTATCATGGTTTTATGGTCAGCATTGGCGGACGCTACGGAGTAGCCCACGTTGTAGGAATGTCAATGTCGGGTATGTTCGCTATGGCAATGAAGCACATGATAAACCTGCACTACTTGTTCGGCATTGCCGGTGTAAATGCAGTCTGGCGCTATCTGCAGCATGAGTTTTTTACTATTAAAGAGCGCCGTTCATTTATCGGCGGACATTTAGCCGCCAAGGTACCTATTTACTGGACTGTTCCTCTGCGACTGTTTTTAGGTGGAAAGTGGCTCTACGAAGGTATTAAGCACATCGGCGATGGTTGGCTTAACCCCGGAGACGGCGGCCTGGCCGAAGTCTGGACCGGAGCTATCAAGCTTCCTGGGGTAGTGTTTGAAGATGCAGCTTCCTCCGCCACCGGAGCTGATGCCGGATCCGCTGCTACCGGAGCCGCGGCAGAAGGAGCCGCAGAGGGTGCCGCAGAGTACGGCGAACCACTTATGGAAGCCCTTGGAATATACACCTGGTTTGCAGAGAACGTGCTCAGCGCTTCTCCATTGCTGGCCTTCCTCCTTCAATCGGCGGTGGTTCTGGGACAAGTTGCGATTGGCTTAGCCCTGATCGGTGGACTGCTTACTTTCCCCGCAGCGATTGTCTCCATCGGGTTTAGTATCATGTTTATTTTCTCCGGCTGGGGAAACCCCGAACTGCTATGGTACATTATGGTGTCCATCGTGATGTTGGGCGGTGCCGGTCGCGGATTCGGACTGGATCACTGGGTAATGCCCTGGTTGAAACATCAGTGGAACGGCACTAAGCTGGCCCAAAAGACCCATCTTTATGATGGCGAGCCGGTAATTAAAGAGTAACTCTGTACCGGCCATCTCAGCTCAGCAGCGGGTATTTCCAACTCTATATTCCTATAGCTTCTATAGTAGTATTCATATAGTGGAAATACCCGTCCTGCAGAGCTTACAATAAAGGACCCCGAATGGTTGATACCCTGTATCAAGATATATCTATAAATGAAGATCTTCGACAGGTGCAGTCGATAATCCGCGCTCAACTGAACTCCAGCACACCCTTTATACAGGAGGCGCTTACCGAGTTAGTTGAAAACAACGGTAAAATGCTGCGGCCGGCTTTGCTTATACTCGCCGCGCGCTTTCCCTCTGAAGGAACCGGTTCTGGAGGTGGTTCTGTAGATAAAAGTTCAACCTACCGCTTAGCGGCCGCTGTGGAACTGCTGCATATGGCAACTCTGGTTCATGACGACATTATCGATAAGGCGCCTACTCGACGGGGGATCCCCACATTGCATACGCGCTTCGATCCTCGAACAGCTGTGTTATTAGGCGATTTTCTATTTACCCGCAGTTTTCAAATAGCCTCGCAAGACACCGACATCGAAACCGGCCGTTATATAGCTGGTATTGTAAACTCGATCTGCGAAAGTGAAATACGACAGCACAATACTTTTACTTTTTACACCACCAGTTTCAAAGAGTATCACCGTCGAATTATGGGCAAAACCGCCGCTCTCTTTGCTCTTTCAGCCTATGTTGGTGCCCATACAAATGGTGTAGATGAACGGAACAGTAACCGACTTAAAAAAATAGGATATAATCTTGGCGCCGGCTTTCAAATAATCGATGATATCCTCGATTTTGCTGATCAATCCGAGCGTACCGGGAAAACTACCGGCACAGATATTCGAGAAGGAATTGTAAACCTTCCTTTGCTGTATGCACTTCAACAGGATGACGGCTCACTGGAAAAGCAGCTCTCCCGCCGACCGAAAAACGGTCGCCGGTTAAAGCAGATTATTACACACACCAAAGAACTGAACGGAATTGAACGAGCCCGGGCAGTTGCCCAGGCCTATACCCACAAAGCACTCTTTTCAATACAGCAACTACCCGAGGGCGAAGCTCGCGGGTCCTTAGAACAGTTTACCACTTTTCTTCTTCAACGAAATTACTAAACTGAAATTACTAAACTAACCGCGATTCACTCTTGTCGCAGTTTAGTCTTCGGTTCAGAATGGCTTTAGTCTCTCCACGCTTAAAATTCTTGTCGGTAAGCTCAAAACTCGTCCGCAGTCCAGAGGTGGTAAAAACCGTATTATCTTCGGTCACTAAAATCGAGTCCACACCGGGGCGCTGTTCTGTAAACTCTAGGCCCCTTTTCAGCCCGAGGCCGAATACCAATGTTGATAAAGCATCCGCTTCGGTCGCATCGGCTGAAATAATCGATACACTGGCAAGGTCTTTTTCAATAGGAAAACCGTCTTCAGTATCGAGGATATGGTGATAACGCACTCCATCTTCCAAAAAGTAGCGCTCGTATTTCCCCGAAGTAACTACCGCCTTATCTACTAGCTCGACAACTCCTAAATAATTACCTCGAGAATCCTCAGGCGATTGAATCCCAATCTTCCATACAGACTCGTTGTGCTTCTGCCCAAAGGCATAGACATTTCCGCCTAGGTTTACAATTCCGTACTCAACACCTTGCGACTTGAGGTACTCAACCATTAGGTCGGCGGCGTATCCCTTCGCAATCGCCCCAAGATCAATCCGCATACCCGGACGCTGCAGATATACCTGCGGCCCCTGTACCTGCTTACTATTTTCTACCGAACTCTGACCTCCCGGTATCAGCTCTACGTCCTTGTAGTTTACTTTCTGTAAGGCTGCCTCTATCTCCTCAGCTGAAGGGACGCTCTCTTCTCCTGATCCGATATCCCATAAGTTAACTAAAGGACCAACAGTCAGATCGAAGATTCCCTCCCCTATCTCAGAGAAATCTTTTGCCCGGGCGATAAGTGTGAAGGTCTCCTCCGAGACTACCACCGGCTCCTGTCCGGCGTTTCTATTAATCTTCGCCACCTCTGAATCTTCAGTATGAGCGCTCATCTTGTCTTCGATCTCCGTGGCGATCTCGAGCGCCGGAGCTAATTTATCCTTGTACTCGCTTCCGTAAAGCTGTACTGAACAGGTGGTTCCCAGAGCAAAATCGGTCTCTGAAATGCGTTCCGGACTGCTCTGCCGGCAGCTGGAAAAAGCTAAAATAAAAAGAGCGGAAAGCAGAAGCCCTCCAAGCACTTTTAGTCGAATGAACTTGTGGGTAGTGCTGGATGAATCAAATATTATCATAGTAGACTTTTCCTCGGGTATATGTATATTAAGCCTTAAAAAAAACACCACACAGAAGGTGTTTTCAAAGGGCTGAACCTGAGTAAAATATACAACAATCAGATTTATTATCCAAGAGGAAAGCTACAATCGTGGGCACTCAAGGGTAATTCAAATTTTGAATTCCTGTTTACAAAGAAACTCACTTGACATAATTGCCATTTTTTAGTATCTATATTCATACAGTTAGCCCCGCGCCTGTCGTATAATGGCTATTACCTCAGCCTTCCAAGCTGATGATGTCGGTTCGATTCCGATCAGGCGCTCTTTTTATTTTGCCCTAAATACTTAGTTTTAAGCATTTAGGGCTTTTTCATGTGCATTGCTGTTTTTACGCAGAGGCGCTTGTCCTTTTGTTAAGTTTATATTAAATTGCCATGAGAAATTATGGTATTACAACTTTTTGAATTGATCGGCAGTTTGGGTCTGTTTTTATACGGCATGCGCACCATGAGCGACGGCATTCAGAAGGCTGCCGGCGATAAGTTGCAATCTATTTTGGGCTTTATGACAGGCAACCGTTTTGCAGGTGTAGTAACCGGCTTTGGGATGACAGCCATAGTGCAGTCTTCATCCGCCACCACCGTGATGGTCGTTAGTTTCGTAAATGCAGGGCTGCTTTCATTAGTTCAGGCCATCGGCGTCATTATGGGTGCGAATATCGGCACCACTGTAACCGGATGGATAGTGGCAATCCTTGGCTTTAAGTTCGATATTTCGGCAATCGCTTTACCGGCCATTGGTATTGGCCTCCCACTAATATTCTGGAAAAGAATCAAGAAAAGCGAATGGGGTGAAACCCTCGTCGGGTTCGGACTCCTGTTCCTAGGCCTCTCCTTTTTAAAAGCATCCGTACCTGAAATCGATGCTCATCCCGAATCCTTTCAATTTGTGGTGAACCTCACCGGTTACGGGCTGCTGTCACGTTTTCTGTTTATATTAATCGGGGCCGGTTTAACGGTATTACTGCAGTCTTCCAGTGCCTCAATGGCCATTACCCTGACCATGGCATTTTCCGGCTGGATTGATTTTCCAAACGCAGCCGCTATGGTATTGGGTGAAAACATTGGAACCACCATTACTGCCATGATCGCATCGTTAGGAACTGATGTGCATGCCCGGCGTGCCGCCCTGGCCCATTTAATGTTTAATATACTCGGGATTATCTGGATTCAAATACTGTTCTTTCCAATCATCGCTTTAGTTGATAGCTTAGTTCCCGGCTCTATAGACTCAAAAGCCGGCATCACCGCTCATTTGGCAATGTTTCATACTACTTTCAATGTTATTAATACTCTGTTTTTTATCAATTTTGTAAATTGGCTCGAGCGCATAGTTAAGCTGCTTATACCACTTCCACCCGCGGAAAAAGCTCAACCCCATGAGTATCACTTAGAATATATCTCCTATTCCATGCAGGACACACCGGAGCTCAATCTATTAACCGCCAAAGCAGAAATTTTAAAAATGGCCAAAATAACCGAGCAGATGTACTCCTCCTTCGTATATGTGTTTAATAACCCCACTAAAAAGTTAAAGGATGAAGTTGAGGAGCTCGCCTCTAAAGAGGAGCTTACCGACCGCATGCAGGAAGAGTTATCACGTTTTCTTGCACACCTGTCAATGGAAAACCTTAAGGCCAGCAGTGCGGAGAATGTAAATCACCTTATGCGAATCGTACACGAGCTTGAAAGCATAGGCGACAGCTGCTTTAATCTGCTTATTTTATCAAAACGCAGATATGACAAGGAACTTTTTATTCCGGATTCCGGGCTTGACGGGCTGCGCCCTTATTTAGAAACGGTCCACAGCTACCTTGGTTTCATCATTAAGCATATGAATAAACACCTGAGCTCGCAAGAAATGGAACAGGCAATTGCTCTGGAGAACCAGGTAGACGGCTATCGCAATACTCTGCAAAAAGCAGCCCGTCACAGAATAAAAGAGGGCTCGGATGTAAAAGCGGAACTTCTTTACATGGACATGGTTCGACATATAGAGAAAATCGGAGACCATCTACTTAACATCGCCCAGGCCTTGCGAGAAATTCGCTAAGCCCTCAGCCTTTGGTACACATGTCCTTTCACTTTTAAGGCGATCCGAAATGTCTTATCGGAAAAGGCTTTGTATCTGATCCTGCGTACAGGGTTATATGCTGGAAGGGTATTTCGATTCCTGCCCTTTCGAAGCTGTGTTTTATATCTTCAAAGACGCTGTTTTTTACATTTACATAGTCACTTTTTTCAAACCATACGGCAAATAGTATTTCAATCCCCGAAGCTCCAAACTCTTTATACAGAAAAAAAGGTTCAGGCTCGTCTAGACATAATGGATTGGCTTGAGCTGCGTTCAACAACAGCTGCTTTACTCTTGGCAAGCTCTCTTTATAGGCAACCTGTATCTTAAAATCCATTCTCCGGATAGGAAAGCGGGTAATATTTGTTATTTCGGTAGATATTAGCGAATCATTCGGTATTCGTATGAGAGTATTATCAAAGGTTCTCAGCTTAATCGACAGCAGATCGAGGGAGTGGACCACCCCCGTTTTAGTCCCAATACTAATTACGTCGCCTACCTCAAAGGTTTTATCCGACATCAAGAAAAACCCGCTGATAATATTACCTAAACTCTTCTGCGATGCAATACCGACTGCAATTCCAACTACTCCGGCGGCTCCCAGCAGAGCCGATAAACGTAATCCGAGCTCACTTAAAACCAGCAGAGTAATCAAGGCCCATCCGCCGTAGGTTACAATTTTATGAAAAATGGCCTTAGCCTGTTCGGATGCATTCCTGGTTAGTGTGCGGCGGACAAAAAAATTCACTACCCTCACAAGCAGAAAACCTACCACTACTACAAGTACAATTTGGAGAGCTTCATGCAGAACCGCAGCAGTAAAATAGCGCGAAAAGAAATCGTTTTCAAATAAATCCATTATCGGCTGCTCCTACATATCCGTCAGTGATTTAATAAAAGAAAAGCTTTTCTTCAGCAGACTTTTGGTAGGATGTTCCCGAGGCCCCTTGAGTTTTGTAAGTCCGCTGCTCCACTTGGGTCCGCGAGCCGAGTATTTGACCTGGCTTATTTTATCCACCCCGATAAATTTTACATATACTTCGTTGGTATACAATGAATGGCCGTCTGAGAAAAGAGAAAGATGCTCTACATGGACCGCCATACGCTGAAAATCGAGGAGTAAATTAGAAGCATTATGAATATTCAAGGTACATACAGCCGAATGAGGCGACAGCGCAACCGCAGGGCGGCTCTCCAGTAAATCACGCTCCAGGGCATAACACAATTCTCCATTCTGCATTTCACCAAACCACGTCGATGAAAGGACTTCGCTGGGAAGTTCACAAAGCTTATTCTGTTCCTCCCCGTGGCCCGAATAGAAGAGCAGCCATACGGGAATAAAAAAGAGTAACTGCGTTTTACACCCAGGCTGAATATGGCGTCTCACCTGCGGCTTTAAGACTAAAGGCCGGTTAGGCATGGCCGGCAGTATGGTAATTTCCTGGATAGATCCGCCGGCATACCAATCCCATTCAATACTGCTATCAGAGGCTTCCTGCTCAGCAGACAGTTCAACCCATTCGCAGATTTATTCCTTGTGCGCGCAAGCGCGGCGCGGCGATTCCGGCTTCGCCTTTATTCCTGTTTTACCCATAACTGCAATGTTCTACGATGCGCCGGTCATCCCATGTCCTGAATCAGTCTGCAGTACCGTTGCTGCTCTTTTATGCGCTTTTTGCCAGCGCGTGCTGCTTCCACGTTTATTTGTTTATTAAAGGCAACTCCAGCACTAAGCGAGCTCCCGGCAGAACCTTCGGTTCTTCAAAATCGCTTTTGCCCACCGTGTCTTCAGCGCCTCTATCATAGCTGCGTTAATCGCAAAACAAAACCACGCTGTAGGTTGCCGCCGGTCCTGCTGTATGCGATAAAAGCGCTCAAATCTTCACGTTCTTCGACGGTTGTTACACGCACCTGCTACCGGGACGCTTTATGTGCATTCGTATGCCAAAAGTTTGTGGTATGACCCCATCCTGGGTCTGTTGTTTTACTGCATTCTTCAGTACATTAGTTATAACCTGTCTAAGTTTATCTCTATCAGCGTATACCTCTACAGGCCTCTCAGGAGTTTTAAACTGTAATTCTATATTTTTTGCAGCAGCCCTAGTTTTGAAGTTTTCTACGACCGAATGCAACAATTCAGCTATGTCTACCACCGAAAAATTATACATAGTCGATGCTGATTCTGCGTGAGATAGTTCCTGTAGCTCCTGAACTAATCGTTTAAGAAGCAGGGTTTCACCGTAAAGCCCGTTTATTCGTTCCAGATTCAGTGGATACACCCCCTCCAGCATCATTTCAAGATTTCCCTGAAGGACGCTCACAGGTGTTCGCAATTCATGTGCAGAATCTGCTGGATTTCCTTTCATTGATAGGGCGGCGGATCATTTCGCGCGGCATATGACTGGACTGGGATGATGCCCGGGTCATTAGACCTGGTGGTATCGATTGGCAAGCTGTAGCGCCCCACAGCTATTCCCCGGGCAGCTTCAGACAGCTGATGCAGGGGATACGTAATGTGACGCCGCATCAAAAAAATACCGGCCAGAGGAAAGACAATCCCTACAATAAGTGAGGCCATAAGTATGGAGCGATACACATTCATCAGAAAAGCCTGCTGAAATGGGCCGAAAGCCGGTTCAATCATCGACCCCGCGATCGTCCGCCTAAGCGCGTCGGATGGGCTATTGCCTTATCAAGGGCACGCTAACCAGAGTGTTGCAGGAAGCTCCTGCTCGAAGGTGTGTGCGATAACCCCGCCTTGCGCTCCGGCCAGCAGAACCCTGAATAACGGGCCTCGTTCGGAACCGCGGGGAAACCGCGAGCCCATCTGCCCCATGTGTCCCATCTGTCCCATTGGGCTCATTCCCGGCTGGGTGTTTCTACCTCGCTGGTCTATGCTGTCAAAGGATTTTTTAGGTCTCCGCCTGCATCCATGGAGCCATATCCGCCATCGTAACTTCCAGCTTCCTGCCAATGATACAGCACTTTGATAGACATGGCGGAACAGTTGAGGAAGCCTGGGTATTTATGCTGATTGTACTGCGAAATTCCGGCACTCAAAACGCTGTGGCGCAGCAAGATCAATCCCAGTTTGTGGGCTAACCTCAACTTCATACCAGCTCCGATTCTGGCCGGTTTATGCCGCCGCTGCCATCGGTTTCAGCGAAAATAAAAATGGGGTTTGAAGAATCAGGCTCCAGGGCTTTCCGAATATTTTTGATATGCACGTCTATTGTCCGCTCATACCCTTGAAGCATCATGTTATTACGCTTCGGCATCATGCGGGTAAATATTTTTCCTGGATACTGCGGCGTGCGTGAGATACTGATTGCCACTCCAGTGGTTGTAGAGATGCATCTCCACCGACGCCTACGTTTTTCAATATCCACTTGGAGCGGACCATGTTTTATCACTTTTTGCGAGTTTCCATCAGAAGCGTTACTCAGAGGCTTTGACCGGCGCAAGACAGTTCTAATCCTGGCGGCTAACTCTTTCATGCTGAAGGGCTTTGTAATGTAATCATCTGCCCCTAGCTCAAGGCCTATTAGCTTGTCCTGCTCTTCGGCTCGCGCCGTAAGCAGTATCACTGGTATGTTAGACTCGGAGCGCACTTTCCTGACTACATCCAGCCCGTCGAGTCCCGGCATCATAACATCGAGCAGCACTAAATCAGGTTCCCGATCAGCAATCTGCAAGAGCGCAGCTCTTCCATCTGCTGCTGTTTCAACACTAAAACCAACCGCATCAAGGTAGTCGTACACCATGTTCGCAATTTTTTGTTCATCATGGACTATTCGTGATGTGTGGTTTTTTTTTTTTTTGCGGTTTTGAATCCGACGCAGTGTTCCTTACCTTAGATCATCAAAGAGGCTGTCGAACTCCTGTGCGCTGTGTGTCCGGGTTCTGTTTTTGAGGGGTGCTGCGCTTATGAGCCGCAAGTCGAAAGTAGTCGCAAAAATTAGCCCTGTCTTTATCCCGTACTGCTTCGGGAATTGTTTCGTGGCGGTCGAGTGGCTTCCGGGGGAGTGGAGGAACTCGCAAATTGAGGCGATATTTTCAGATCTTTGCCGCACTGCGGACACGCACGCTGCCGGCGATCTGACGGGGGGCTGAAATAGCTTCTCCGCAAAAGTTACAATTTCCCATTAGGCAAATATATTTATGTTCCTTCCTCTGTATTCTTCAGGTTGAGGGCGTTCCCTCGCCCGCTCTTGTTGCTCAGGCGCAGGCTCCCAGGCGTTTCGCTCACGTTCAACACGTTCTTGTTCGCTGGCACGTCCTCTCACCGAGCCTAGCGTTCCTCGCTGCTCTTTCTGCTTCGCGACGCATTCTTTCCTCTCGCCGCACCTCTGCACGTCGTTGTTCGGCTTGTCGGCTGGCTGCATCGGAGGCCATGCGTGCTTGATCATCATCATCGGATCCGCCTCCTGCTTTAACATGTACACGAATCATCCCAGCAGAAGTCCATATTTATGCCATCGTTTGTAGCGTTAATTATGCTCGCTTACTTTGCCCCATTATCCTGGTAGTCAATATGGCATCGGCATCCAGGATAAGCAAATCCATAGATCATCCAGCTCTTTTCCCGCAAAGTAGTGATCGACCTCTTCAGGAATTATGCCTCGTTTATCCTTTCGTTTGTTATGCAGTACCGCCACGGCTATTTCTCTTGGTTTATGCTTTAATAGCTCACGAAGACAATATTCCAGGGTTGCCCTGGATAATTGAGCTCATCAACTAGAAGAATCTTTTTTCCTTCCAGTTTTTGTTCAATCTCATCAATCCATTGGATTTTCTGCGGGGCATCTTTGGGATTGTTTTCACGATCATAATAAGATATCCCCACCGTATAAACCGGTTTCTCGATAAAAGTTTTAAGGATTCTGGCGGGAATGAAGCCCCCGGTACCAATTGCAACGATAAGCTGGGGATCATAACCCGAACTCTTTATCTGCTGAGATAAGGATCTCACCGTTTTATGTATGTCATTGTATGAAAAATAGAGTTTAGCTGGTTCAGCCAGTATCACCCTTATCCATAGGGAGAACATCTTGGACCAGCTGTGTAATGAACACTTCTAGTGATTTCTGCTTGCAGTCCCTCTCTTTTAACAAGATCTGAAAGCTGCCGTCGGCAAACTCTACTATCATTGTGGGTAGTCGAATCAGACAGTCAAGATGAATAAGCGCAGGTGCATCATTATCATAATTCGAACCTATGGCAATATGGCACGTATTGTAGGCCTTTTCATCCTCCAGCATATGCCCTGTGATCGTACCGGACGGGTTTAGTCCTATACCAAGTTCTTCCGGTACACGCTGCTTGTGTCCGCCTCCGGGCCAACTTTCCTGCTCTTCAAACAGCAGAGCCTTCTTTTCACCGTAATCAATTGTGTGTTTTAAAAGACGGGCCTCTTCTCCACCCTTGACTTCAGTAACCAATCCTTGCTCCACCTGCACCACTACCGGTTCCTTGACTATTCTATCTCCATCGTGGAGTGATACACTGCCGTCGAAGACAATAACTCCTTCAGAATTTCCAAGTTCCGGGCTGATAAAGGTCTCACCGGCCGGTCAAATTTTCCGCCCGCCCCCTTGAAGGTCGCGGTTCCGAGTGATCTCCCGCATCGCCGTGCTGGCCTGCTGGCACCCCGATTTCTTGCGTCTGTTCCCCCGGGTGAGGTTATATGTACATACTCAGCCCGATCGAGCAGGTCTTTCACCACCTTTACCTCTTTTACCAGACGTTCATAATCGATGGGTACTGTCCGAATAAACATGTCTTCGGTTGCCATGGGCGACCAAAAGGCCCTGCAACTGCTGTTTTATGCCATGGATGATGAAGACACATGCTCGTGCGACTTTCCCTCATGACTGTAAGGTTTTCGATTCTATCAGTCGACTTTGCCGAGCTTTTGTGCGCTCATTGAGATAAACACATCCGGCACGGAAGCAATTGCCTGTATCACCGCATCATCAGCAAAATCAAGCTGTGTCTTGACCGGCTGAACCAGCAGGAGCGGAATACCTCCAACTTCATTGTAACGGCATTGTGAAGGGCCATAGCAATTCGAAGGGTCTCGAGCGGGGGGTTTGTAACAATAAGCACCCGCTCACCGGGTTTCACATCCAGACACGCTCTGACAGCCACTTCACGGCCGCTTCATGCAATTTGTCTAATTTTTCTACTTGTATTGTGTCCATGCCCTATAGTATGAGATCAGAAAGATAGGGTCAATTCAATTACGTCTTGCCAGTTTCGAGCCTGCCCCACAGCGACATGCGAAACTATTTTACATTATCAAGTTCACGCTGCATCTCTGCCTGTAAGCTACGATAGATAAAGCTTGAAATTCGCTGTTTTGCATCGGTAGAAATAAACCTGTTGAACAGAACAACATACATTTTTTGCCCCTGGTCTTCCCGCATACCGACATACTATTCCATCTTACCATGACGATCTGTACCGCAGCTTTAATTGAATTTGAGATAACTCGGTTTTAGGGGGAAGATCAACACTTTTATTAAAATAAACCGCCATGCCGGCAGAGCTTATGTCCTTAATTGTTCCTTCATACATGGAACCGGCCACTTGTACGTTAAATTCCGTGGCTATGCCCTTGGGACAGTATGCACGGACAAACTTCCTTTTTCCCTTTGCCTCATTGGCCATCAGGGTTTTTAGAATTTTTCTAGTGCTCTCTTTTAGCCCTAATTTCAGCTGGATATACCCACCCGGCACCATCTGGTCCATCAGATATTTCCGGGCCAGTTCCTTATCTTCGTTGTAGGTCAAACGCAATTCCGTATTCGGATCCCTTGGTTTGTCTTCATTGTGCAGTAATTTGAGCGTACATGCTTGTCTCCATCCGCTCTCCTTCGGAAACGCTCCATATCAATGTTTTATGAACAGTATCGAGTTATTGTATTTCCTAAGCAGCGGCAGGAGTTTACGATGGTCATTGATAAGATATACCTCAAACTCATTCTGAATTATGTGAGTTATCAGCTCCTCCTGAATGACACTATGCGGATACAAGAAGAACACCTTTTTACCAAACTGCTCCATCTGAGAATTATTCATCGCTTTTACTCCACATACTAAGCTTATACAAAATCAGTCTCGTAATTAAAAGTACTCACTGTTTTCTCATTTTTTGAACTGTGGCGATAATCGTAGAACTCATCAAAAGTTTCTAACTTCGGCAGGCTGAGAACTTCATAGGGGAAAATATAGGTCAAATGGTCTGCTTTCGAATAATGCACATAAAACTTACGCCCCCGCGGGTCGGAAATTTCACCCTCTGCATCTACCTTCGCCCGGGTAGCCAATATCGACGGCCTCCCATAACGATACAGCTCAACATCGAAGGGAGAACTCTGCTGTAAGTCTAGTAATCCTTCGCGATCCAACTCTACCCATGCCTGGACTCGGTTGACTCCCATTCTCTGAAGCTCATAGGCTGTCTGTCCGTTGGTGACCGGCAGAGGAAACCCAGTTACTATTTTCAAATCTTTATACGTTTTAAAAAGCTCCAGCTGGTATAAGTCGGTTACTCTGAAACGCCGGATGCCTGCCTTAACGGCCTCTTCAATTTTTCCGGTTATCATTTCAAGTACCCCTTCAGGACAGAAATGGGGCAGTTCTACCTCCTGGGTCTGTTTTGAATAGGAGTACAGGCTGTCGACTTGAATGCTGGAGGTTCCGGCTTTTTGTCCACGCTTTGCGGCACAGCTGATTTCTCTTCGTTTCGACTGTGACATGTGCGGTCGTTTTGATAACTCGGCTTTTATGCGGCTCAACTGCAGGGATTTTACTTCTTCAAAATCAGTCTGCTGAATTCGCGGCTCAATAGAGCTCCAAAATTCACGACGGAGCTTTTTCAAAAGGCTTGGGGGCATAAACAGCCCCTCTTCGCATTCGACATCCACATTGCTCACGTAAAAGTCGTTCTCGCCGGTAGCTTCAAACACCCGCGCCACCTCTTGTGTGGCAATTCCATGCTGCTTGGCATCCTCAGCGTTCTAGAGGGCCGACCACTCGAAGACTTCCTTTCGGTTTCTTTGGCAGAACCGCTCGCCCCTTCATCGACTTGAACCGATATCAAGTTACGCTGAATTTTAACCTTCAAGCTAAGGTGCGGAACTACCTTATACCAGGTAAAGCTTCAGGATCCGGCCAGTTATTCTTTATGCTTTGCGAGACTTTGTAGACCTTTGAACCGCGAGGGATCTCACGGTCGAAGGGAAGGTACCTCTCCATTTAAGGCGCTGCGTACTTGAGACCCTCTCTGTTCAATAGTACGGACGGTAAATCCTGAACTTTCTTCTCCGCCGGGACCCTGAAACCGCAAGCGGTCACCCACATGCAGTTTTCGCTGCAGCTCAAGCTTTACGCGTCCCTTGCGAATATCCTGTACGCTGCCGATAAGCAAGCCGCTTACTCCGATAAGCCCCGGTTGCAAAACCGTATCCATATCTTCCTTCGCTGCAAATCCGTGGGACCACTTGCGTCCGAAGGAGCCCGACAGTACCTGTTTTGCCTGTCCCAGTACCTTTGTATGCTGATCCTCATCTGCATCAAGTACCATTCTGTATGCTTTTACCACGCTCTGTACGTAACTGGGCTTTTTTAGCCGTCCCTCTATTTTTAGTGAGGCGACCCCCATTCTTTTCAGTTCCGGGATAAGATCAAGGGTATACAAATCCTGAGTAGAAAAATAAAAACCCGCCTGTTTGCCCCCCGCCCCCTCGGCGTAGTACCTGCGCCGGCAAGGCTGTTTACAGCGGCCGCGGTTTCCGCTCCAGCCGCCGATCCAGGATGAAAAAAGGCATTTGCCCGAGAGGGAGCAACACAAGGCACCGTGTATAAAAACCTCTATTTCTACTGCAGAACGGGCTATAATCTGCTCCAGCTCATCCAGCGTAACTTGCCGCTCCAGAATTACCCGCTCAATTCCCATACCGACAGCTGCCGCCACTCCCGCACTGTTGTGTATACCCATTTGGGTGGAAGCATGCACCGGCATAGAAGGATAGTATTCTCGAAGCATTCCGGCTATCCCTAAATCCTGCACAATTACCCCATCCGGAGAGAATTGTGACATATGAAACAGCTGCTCCGCCGCCTCTTCAAGTTCATTTTGCTTAAGAAGGGTATTAAAGGTAAGATAAAACTTCTTATTATGCTTTTTTGCATAGGCTGAGAGTTTTGACATATCCTCAAAACTAAAGTTATCCGCCATTTCTCGGGCGTTATATTTGCCCAGGCCGCAGTATACCGCATCCGCACCGCTCACGTATGCCGAGAGGGCGGTTTCTAGATTTCCCGCCGGCGCCAGCAGCTCAGGTGTATGTATAAAATTATTCATTGCTATATAGTGTAAAAGTTTTTCTACTTTTTTGCTACAGCCTCAATTGCTGCTACAGCTGTAGAAAAACTGTTACACAGGCAATACACTTGCAGTCAAAATGCTAATTTTGAAAAAACTGTATAAAAATCCAATTTTTTTCTAAAGGTGGGTAAAGTTTATGCCGGGGGTGTGCCGAAGGTATAAGTGTGGAAGGAGTCACCGCGGAAAGACTTTAAAGCACTTCTTTCATTCTTTTTTATATATCGGTCATACTTGAGACCGATTTAGAAAAAATTTGCCTCTTAAGGCAAAAAATTGAGGGCAAGGATGCCCTTATACACTTCAAGGAGGAGATTGTATGATTATTAATCACAACATGAGCGCAATGTTTGCGCAAAACCAGCTGAAGAATACCAACGGTATGCTCGAAAAGAACATCGAAAAACTGTCTTCAGGCCTTCGTATTAACCGTGCCGGCGACGATGCATCCGGTTTAGCTGTAAGTGAGAAAATGCGGGCGCAAATCCGTGGTTTGAACCAGGCTTCCCGAAACGCTGAAAACGGCATCTCTTTTATTCAAACCACAGAAGGCTATCTGCAGGAATCTCAGGACATCATGCATAGAATGCGTGAACTGGCTGTACAGTCAGCCAACGGCATCTACAGCGACGAGGACAGAATGATGATCCAGGTAGAAATCAGCCAGCTGGTTGATGAAATCGACCGAATTGCCAGCCATGCCCAGTTTAACGGTATGAATATGCTGACCGGCCGTTTTGCTGCAGAGAGCGGAGAAAACACCGTAACCGCCTCTATGTGGTTCCACATTGGTGCGAACATGGATCAGCGGGAGCAAGTGTACATCGGCACAATGACTTCTGAAGCTCTTGGTGTGCGCCAGATGGGTACCGGCGAAACCATAACAATGGCAAGCCCGGAGGAAGCCAACCGCTCAATCGGTTCAATTGATTCGGCTCTGAAGTCCATCAACAAGCAGCGTGCGGACCTTGGTGCCTATCAGAATCGACTGGAACATGCAGTCCGTGGAATTGACGTTGGGGCAGAGAACCTCCAGGCTGCCGAATCACGGATCAGAGACGTTGACATGGCTAGGGAAATGGTGGATTACACAAAGAACCAGATTCTCCAACAGGCTGGAAACGCAATGCTCGCCCAGGCTAACACAAAAACACAATCGGTCTTGCAACTATTGGGATAGCGCGTTATATTTAGACTTGTAGGTTTATAGTTCTTTGAAAACATACCCTCCTAGTATTGGTATTAAATTAAGGTGATGGGCCGGCCTTTCAGGTCGGCCGCATCTCTTTAACATGTGGGGATCAGTCCGGAAGGGGCGCAAAAAAGGCCTTCCCTGTTCCTTACGGTTGATATCATGAAAGGCAAGGAATGCCTTTACACAGTAATCAAGGAGGGTTATATGATTATTAATCACAACATGAGCGCCTTGTACGCAAATCGCCAAGTTGGGCTGGCAAATCAATCCGTAAAAGGTAATATTGAAAAGCTCAGCTCAGGAATGCGGATTAATCGGGCATCCGATGATGCATCCGGACTCGCTGTAAGCGAGAAAATGCGAGCGCAGATACGAGGTCTCAACCAGGCTGAACGCAACATTGAAAACGGAGTTTCCTTCATTCAGACAACAGAGGGATATTTACAAGAATCCCAGGATATTTTACACCGACTACGGGAACTTTCAGTGCAGTCAGCCAATGGTATTTACTCCCAGGAAGATCGCATGCAGATTCAGGTTGAGGTCTCTCAGCTTGTAGATGAAATTAATCGGATTGCATCCCACGCACAGTTTAACGGTATGAATATGCTTACCGGCGGATTTGCAGAGGATACTCAAAGCGGGCAGATAATGCAGTTTCAGGTTGGTGCAAATATGGACCAAAATGAACGCGTATACATTGGAACAATGACTGCTCAGGCGCTCGGCCTGCAGGGAGCACAGGGTGAAGAAGGAACTATTTCTATTTCAAACCCTGAAGCAGCGAACATGGCAATCGGCTCAATCGACAGTGCCCTACAGCAAGTTTCACGGCAACGTGCCAACCTTGGCGCGTATCAAAACCGTTTTGAAAAAGCTGCTGATGGTGTTGCAATTGCAGCTGAAAACCTTACTGCTGCTGAGTCACAGATCCGTGATGTAGACATGGCCTCTGAAATGGTCAACTACATGAAAAACCAGATTCTGACTCAGTCTTCAACAGCGATGCTCGCACAGGCAAACACACAGACACAATCGGTACTGCAACTACTGTAAGACACCTAGTGTTCAATTAAGCAAAGATGAGATTTCTGGACGTTTTCTCATCTACTATTTAGGGGGAGGCCCGGCGCCCCTCCTCCTTCTTTATTTAGGTGGTAATTATGGAACTGCATTTGAATGATGTAGGTGCACAGAACAGGCAGTTTACTGCAGCGGCTTTTGAACAGAAGGAGTTTCGAGTTCAAAATGCGCAGAAAGAAGCTCAGCGGAAACAAGCGGCGGCGGCTAAGGCCAAGGAAAAAAGAAAAGAGACCGTAGATCCCGAAATTTACCTAAAAGATATTCTCACTATCACCAGCATCTTTAACAGAAGGCTCTAGAATCCAGTATAAATAGAGAGTCGAACCAGGTGATCGTCAAGGTCATTGACGGCGAAACCGATAATGTTATTAAGGAGATTCCCCCGGAAGCACTTCAGCGTCTGCATTCACGTATGCGTGAGAGTATCGGACTTCTGATTGATGAAGAGATATAGTCCATATTTTAACCGGGGGATCAGGTAGCGAGAAATGTCTGATATCAGCATCCCCGGGGTATCCAGTAAATATAACACCGGTAAAATGATAGATGCCATCATGGAGGCGGAAAAAGTTCCGCTCAACCGGATGGAAAATCGTCAGGAAACCTTTAACCGGCAGAAAAAAGTCTGGAACGAAGTAAATCGTAAACTCAGTTCATTACAGGAAAACGCCCGGGGTCTCTATAGTTTTGACAACCCCTTTAGGGAGTACGTGGCAAACTCTACTTCCCCTGAAATAATTTCTGCGAGTGCCGACCGGAATGCCGCAAAGGGTATAGAGAAAATCAGTGTACAACAAGTCGCGTCAAATGATGCATTTCGTTCGCGCCCTTTAAGCTCAGATTTCAGTATCAACGCCGGCGAATATGCTTTTAAAATCGGAGAACAGGAAGTTGAGTTTTCTTTTGACGGCGGTGATAGTGAGGACTTTGTTCGCAGGTTAAACCGCCGCGGGAAAGGGTTAATCGAAGCCCGGCTTATCCGAGACACCCCTGAAACAAATATCTTGCTTATTGAAAGCACCAAGACCGGTGCAGACAATCAACTCACCTTCTTAAAGGATTCTCAAGCTATGGGTGAGTCCACAGGCCTGCTGGCCAGAGTCTCTACAGGTGAGCGTAATATTGCTATCAACTCAGATACTGCATCGAGCATCGAGTCTTCTCGCTTGAGAGGAGAGTTTCAACTGCAGGACGGCAATTTAGTGGTTCCCCCGGGCACTTCAGCACAAATTCAAGTAAGTCCTCCGGTACAGCCTGAAAAAAGCCTCCAGCTCGTTCTTGAAGTACAGGTAAGGGAACTTCCTCAAGATGAGTACCAGGTCCCCTCCCCTCCTCCTGGTCCGCAGCTTCCCGATGCAGGAGGGGTTGAGCTCGAGGGAATCGAGGTTCAGAACGCTCCCGGTGAAGTTGAAACGCCACCCTGGGAACCGCCGCCGAAGCCTGAAACAGTTGAAACACTGCAAGTGCTCTCAATAAATGAAGCACATGAGCTTCCCGAGTTGACAGCTACCGAGGAACCCCAGAAACTTACCATCCCTCTGTCCGATTTAGGTGCCGCTGTGCGTTCAATTGACATTCGCAACAGAAATACTGGCCGCCGCATTTCTGTAAACCAGGCGCAAATAGAAAATCCTAAAGCCAGGGGCGAATTTCAACCCCAATTTCCGGTATCCACTGCTCAAAATGCACAGCTAACCGTGAATGGAATACCCATAGAGCGGAATAATAATAATATAGACGATGTCATTCCCGGTGTAACCCTTACACCCCAGATGGCTTCCGATAGAACAGTTGAAATAAATGTAGAACCTGACAAAGAAGCTATAAAGAATGGACTTATCCAGTTTTTAGGCAGTTACAATCAAACCTTGACAGAAGTAAATATTCTTACAAGTAATCGTGAGAGCGTAATTGAGGAAATCGGTTATTTTGAAGACGCAGATCGTGAGGCGGCTCGCGAAAAATTAGGCATGTTTTCCGGTGACAGCAGCTTTATGCAACTAAAAAACCGTCTTCAGCGGATTGCCAGTGCTTCCTATGAGACCTCGGCCGGTCGAGAACTCAGCATGCTGAGCCAGATGGGAATTTCTACCAATGCCTCCGGAGGAGCTGGTTCGGTAAGCCGGTCAAAATTACGCGGATATTTGGAAGTAGATGAATCTCAATTAGATGAGGCCATCGACCAGCACCTGCCGGCTATCAAAGAACTGTTTGGCCAGGATACCGACGGAGATTTAGTAGTTGATTCAGGTATAGCTGTTGAAATCAGCAATTTTGTGAATGCCTACACCCGCAACAATGGTTTAATTGATACTCGTACAAGCAGTATTGATCGGCAGATCGACGAAACAGAAGATGAAATTAACGATTTTAAACGACGTTTGGAAGATAAAGAGACTGATCTGAAGCGCAAGTACGGCCGTATGGAGGGTGCTTTAGGAGACCTGGAAGACAGTAGAAGATCTATAGAGGGCTTACAGCAACGTAAT
This sequence comes from Spirochaetia bacterium, assembly GCA_034520965.1. Lineage (GTDB taxonomy): Bacteria > Spirochaetota > Spirochaetia > DSM-16054 > Sediminispirochaetaceae > DSBN01. The sequence continues at coordinate 112,864 of JAXHMY010000003.1, forward strand.
TCACAGTAGCCACTGCACGAAAAAGGAGCTTAATTTGAGAATCAGCATAAATGAAAAGGCAATTGATTTTTCCCTCGAGAATGAAAAAACTCTTGGCGACGTTATTGATGGTATACATGCATGGCTTGAAGATTCTGGGTATCAGATTTTCTCAATTGAATATGACGGCACCACAATTGTTCCAAGTGGCGAGGAAGATGAAAAATGGAAACAGCAGCCAATCGACAACATGCAAGACCTGGATATTACAGTTCTCTCCGCTACCGAGCAGTATGGTCAGGATCTTCATACCCTATATCAGTACATTTCGCTTCTGCAACGGGCTATAGCATCCGATAACCGTGAACTTATCAAGGACCTTAAAAATGAACTCCCGTATATAGTAAACAATATTGACCGAATATTGGGCTCTCAAAATGAATACGGCCAGGTGTTGGAAAAGCTGGTCGAGGGCTCGGGTATCAAAAATGGAGAAATAAAACCGGCGGTGCAACAACTGCTTTCCTACTTAAACAACCTGTTAATCATACTCCAGTCGCGCATAAATGAGGTAACTCAACCGCTTACTGAACTCCGTTCTACAGCTGAAGGTTTGAGAACTCTTGTACCTCAATTGATGGACGTCTCAGTATACCTTCAGACCGGCAAAGATAAAAAGGCAATGAGTTCTATTATTGAGTTTACTGAGATCTCCGAAAAACTTATCCGTTTGTACCGTCTTTTGCAGAACCAGGGAATCACCGACCTTTCAAAAACTCAATTTGATGGACAGGACTTTACCACTTTTTACTCTGAATTAAATGAAATATTTCATGAACTGGAGGATGCCTTTAATTCAAAGGATTCAGTATTAATCGGAGATTTATTAGAATATGAAGTCGCTCCACGCACAGAAAAATTGATGGAGTTTATTTTAACTATAGAGAACAATTTTGATACCAGCGGGACAAAACCACAAAACAAAAGTGAGGGTTGATAGGTGGAGTTATTTATTCTTCAGGTAATGCCGACTTTGCAGGAAGCTGATACGACCTCTACCATCATCGCAATCGCGGTATTTGGGATATTTATTTTATTCTTGGTAATCGCTGGTATGCGCGGAAATCAGACAAGTTCCGGTGGAGGCGGCGGAAAGAAAAAGGCAAAGTTCAATAAGCGTAAGTTTCGACGTTACGCAGCTAATCGAGGTCTCACCCGCCAAGAAGCCCTTACTTTAGAGGACATAATCCGTCGTAATAGGGTTTATAGTCCCTACTCCCTACTGAACAATACCCCGGCCTTAGACAGTAACCTTCGTAAAACCCTAAATGAAATTGAGGAAAGCGGCCTTGAAACTAATTTGCGAGAGGCCAAAAAGCTCACTCTCTACCGCATAAAACAGAAGATTGAACGTAGTACAAAGGGAGTTAAACCCCCTTCATCTTCACGGCAGCTAAAGGTAGGTCAGGCCGTGTCTTTGTCGGTAAATAATGTACGCTATCAGACAAAAATTACTTCTAATCTGGAGAAAAGCTTTGGAATCGAAGTTCCTAAGGATAAAACCGGTACAGAGATTCGCTGGCGTAAATGGACTAAGACTCAAATATATTTTTGGCGCCCCAACGGGCAAAGCTTTTCTTTCGATACCAAAATAGTTGGTTACAACGTAATCCGCGGAATATCGAGCGTTTTTTTGCAGCATAGTGAAGCAATTAAGGAGGCTCAGCAGCGACGTTACCGTAGAAAACCGATTGAACGGCCGGCTTATATCTATCCGATACGCATTATTACTTCAGGCTTTGGTAAAAACAGCACCCGCAAAGCAATAGTGGATAAAAACAGAGGTAATCTGGCCACCTTAATCGACATATCAGCCGGAGGCTGTGCCATGCGCAGTTCCTATCCGTTAAATCGCGGAGAGCTCTTAAAAGTAGAATTTGAAACAGAAAATCGCCAAAAGGTAACAGTGTTTGGAAAGGTTATGGGAATGACAAAATCTTATCCAACCGGAGGCATTATGCATATTATGTTTACCAGAGTTTCACGGTCCCATATGAACCATATCAACAGCTTTATTTACAGTTTTGAACAAGCCCGGGAGCGTCGTTACCCGCGGTTGTAGCTTTTAATTGTGAGGTATCTCATTACACACAACCTTCATTTTATTGTAGAGCACAGTGTTGACCTGGATTCACTTTTAACCTACATTTCAATATATGAAAGTGCTTGAAATTAAGGATATTACCAAAAAAAATATTCCACTCCATTATCGTAATGAGTTCAAGGGTTCTGCGGTGTTTGAATACCTCCCTCAGAAGCAAGAAGAGAGTCCGGTTGAGTTTACTCTAGAGCATTCCGCCAATGGTGATATCGATATATCCGTAAAAATACTAAAGAAAATCAATTACCCCCTCTTACCGGCAATAAAATCCCTTAAGGCACACATTCGCTATTTAGAAAAACAAGGTAAACTCTAGAAATGCAACAGCTGCACACAGCCTCAGCAGAAGAGACAATCCGTCTGGGCCAAAAAATTGGCATTAAAGTTGCTCCAGGAGATATAATTACCCTGCACGGGTCTCTTGGCTGCGGTAAAACAACACTAGTAAAGGGTATCGCCGACTCCCTTGAAATTGATGATGAAATCACCAGCCCCAGCTACACCTTAATTTCTGAATACGAGGGACGGATTCCTATGTACCATATGGATTTGTATCGAATCGACAGTATAGAGGAGTTCGAACTATTAGGAGCTGAAGAACTTCTGTATGGAACCGGGGTATCAATAATTGAATGGGCAGAAAAAATTGAACAACTTTTACCCGACACTTGCATCTCGATATCTTTTTACATTGACGCTGCTGCCGAGCGTGATATAAAAATTGAAGGAATCAAGGAGGTCCTTACGCTTTGAAGGTATTAGCGATTGATACTTCCACCTCCCTTTTAGGTATAGCTTTGCAGTCTGAAGAACGGTATTTTGAAATCAACCAGGATGTTGGGCTTCACCATTCAGAAAATTTGCTTACTGAGGTACAGTATATACTCAAAAAAAGCGAAACTCCTGCACATGAACTAGACCTAATAGTGGTTGCAAAGGGCCCCGGCTCATTTACAGGGCTTCGTATTGGAATTTCTACTGCCAAAGGCTTGTCCTTCGGCCTGGAAGTACCTGTTGTATCTGTTCCTACTCTTGATATGTATGCTTACTGCTGTAAAATGTACACTCATAAGGTCTTATCATTAATGGATGCTCGTAAAAACCGTGTGTATGCAGCCTTTTACACACACGGCCTCCAGGAAGGAGAAATTCTCGATATCGCTCCGGCAGAACTCATAGATGAATTCAACAGCTTTCAGGACATTCTACTTACCGGGCCCTATGCAGGTCATATCTTCGAACTATATTCACAGATAAATGCAGCTGAATCCAGCCTTCCTCCAGCATCTGTTACAAATAGTAACCGGGTAAGTATCGATCCTCTGTACGCTGCACCTAAAACGTACGCTCTTCTGAAGCTGGGCATCCGCGCCTTTGAACGCAATGGTGCCGATGCTGAAAACCAGGGCCCTCTCTACATTCGCCCAAGTGAGGCTGAAATGTCTCTTCAAAAAAAGAGGCATACCGACGAAACTCTATGAACAATAATAATGCCCTTAATTCCAGCGACCATACTGACTCGTATATGGAAGATATTGAGGAATTAGAATCCCTCGAGGAGTTAGAGAGTACTGAAACCGAGATAACAACTCCTAAAACAATGGAGCTTGAAGCCATAGAATCGGGTAAGTTGCTTTCGCATCCTAAAATCCAGCATATTCAGGAGGCAATGAATACTTACACATTTCCCTCTGTGCTTCTCACATCGAATTTATATATTCTTTATGAAAACTCATCCTACTCTCGTCTTTTCATAAATCCCGACAGACAATTCCCAAGAAATTTGGCCCAGGATTTTCCCCATGATCTAAGCACTAAACAGAGCGGCAAAGTTTTTACTTCCCTAGGGAGTGCGAAGGAAAACTTCAGTTTCCGAGGCCGTTTACAGGCGATACATCGCAGCCGGCTCGACCAGCTTTTCAACGTAAATATTATTCCAATTTTTACCGATTTATCCTCGCAACCGACAGTATACCAGGCCTTTTTTGACAATGTTACTAAAGAACAAAAAGACCTGCTGCATAACACATTCCTCAGCCTTCTCGAAGCATCTAAACTTAAAGATAACGACACCGGAAACCATATTCAGAGGGTCGGTGAATATTCAAAAATCATGTCCCAGCATCTATTTGACCATGGAATTATTTCCGATATAGGCCCTGAGTTTATCCACAATATTCAATTTTTAGCGCAAATGCATGACGTCGGAAAAATTGGTACGCCCGATGATATTCTAAATAAAGAGGGCCCTTTGGATAAGCGCGAATGGGAAATAATGCAGGAACATACCATTAACGGCGCTTATATCATGAGTACTTATCCCCACTCAATGGCCAGAGAGATTGCCCTATTTCATCATGAGCACTGGGACGGCACTGGGTATCCTTACAGCATAGCCGGCGATATGATTCCCCTTTCATCTCGCATTGTTGCGGTTGCCGACGTGTACGATGCTCTGCGCATGCAAAGGAGCTACAAACCTTCCTTTGACCATCGGAAAGCAACTGCGATTATAACAGACCAAAGAACCACCCATTTTGATCCTACTTTGGTTGACGTATATGTGAAAATTCAGGATGAGTTTGACAGGCTGTATACACAGCTCAAAGATTAGTTTTATTTTTTCTTGTTTTCGACAGAAATTTCGTTCGGGGTATTTACTCGTTCGCCGGTCTGTGAAAGAAGGTCAATTTCCGGTAGCTGTGTTCCGGTTTTAGCCGCAGCCTGATTCTCTTGCTGAATTGCAGTAAACACTTCTTGCCGGTACACTTTTATATCACGAGGAGCTTTTATACCAAGTTTTATTTGGTCCCCCTTAATATCTACCACTGAGATCTCTATCTGGTCACCTATCATGATGCTTTCATCTTTTTTGCGGGAAAGTATCAACATGCCGAGTTCCTTACCTGTGACAACTCTTCTATTATTTTATGCCGTGTTTTCCAGTTTTCATTTTCTGTTATGCACTGCCGGCCAATATGCAAATCTCTGTTAATTATCAGTGGACCCTGAAGGTTAGCGGTCATTTCACGCTGCTCTTCAGGAATAGTGACAATAGTTAAAATTAGCATGCTATCTTTTGAATCCGGGCTAAGCTGAATTGGTTCAAGGTCTGCGGGCGATACATCAGGTGAATAATCGGGGCGAAAAATTGACGGATCGATAAGTACAAAAGCAATTTCCTGTACTTCCATGGACTGGAGCCAATAAAACGGCTGCTGCAAAGCATCTAAAAGTACATAGTTTTTCAAATTTTCGAACCCCAGTAACCCGTAGGGAAAATGGATCTTCTGTCGATCATCTACATCAATTAATCCGTACGGTTTTGTATTAACCTTCATACTTCATCACCTATCCTTATGGTCTAACTATCTTGCTATCTAAGAAAATCAAGCAGCGTTGGCTGTATAATACGGCCGGCGGCTCCCAAAGCTGCTTTATGAGCCTGTTCAAGTTCTTTCAAATCGGTAATTGCCTTGGTAAAATCAAGGTCCACCTCTTTAGAGTTTTGCTCCTGAAGTTCCGGCACTTCATGATTAATCCTGCGCAGGGCTACCTGCATTCGCTCATCCTGAGCTCCAAGCTCCGCCATACTCGACAGCAATTTGTCCTGCGCCAGGTCAATTCCTTTAAGAGCTGAGCCCCCGATATCAATTGTGTCCCCTGCGTAGAGTCTGTCGCGAAGATGAATAACCATATCAAATAGGGATCCGCCTGAAGAGTTTGCATCCGGTGCGACGTTAAACGGGGGTTTACCAATATCGGTAATTACTCCCAGGTCTTGCAATACGCTCCCTTCTTCCCCGTCCTGTAAATACAGTTGATGGGGCGAAGTGGTTATTAACGCAAGCGAGTTGTTGACCGGATCGAGACTTGCCTTTACCTGGGCGTTTGAATCGTTTATTTTGGCAATAATATTATGGATATTATCACCGGCATTTAATTGAATTTCCTCACCATCTATTTGAATTGAAGTATCGGTGTCTACCACGTAATTTTGAGCGTTTACTGCAGAGAATATTTGCTGCTGTTCAGCCCACAGCACCTCATTTCCGGAAAAATGCTTTTTCACATAATTCCCCTGTCCAATTTCAACCACCGAGGGTTTAATTGAGCCTCGGTATTCTACCTCAGTGACTACCTGGCCGCCCGCCTCCGGTATGGTACCACTCAGCACTCTATAGGGGCTGGTTGATGTTTTGTCGCCACCGAACATGGTTGTACCATCGGCATTTCTGGCATTGCCTATCTCAATTAATTCGTTCAGTAGTTGATTAATTTCCTGGCCCATGGCCTGCTTGTCGGACTTTAGTATAGGTATCGTTGGCGCCCTGTACGGCTAATTCTCGCACACGGTGTAAAATACTGTTGGCACTTTTCATGTACCCTTCCGCTACCCGGTGCTCGCTTTTAATGCGTTCTGCATTTTTTGCATACCGCTCAAGATGAGTTATCTTCGACATATACCGGGTAGAATGCCCAGCTGCTAAAGGGTCATCCCGCAGATTATTTACTCTACTCTGAGTAGCCATCTGGTTATTTAGTTCATACAAGCTTTGATTGCGTTTATTCAGCTGATACTGCATGTCATTAATACTCATATTGCTGCTAATTCGTTCCATCTAACTATACTCCCATCCGGTTAATGATAGTATCCAGCATCTGGTTTACTTGCGAGATATATCGAGAGGCAGCAGCATACCCGTGCTGAAATTTGATCATCTGTGATAGTTCTTCATCAATGTTTACTCCGGATATTGAATCTTTCAATCCCTTCAGCTCCTGCATAATTTCCTGCTCTGTTTCGTAGGCCCGATCGGCAGCTTCACCCTTAAGCCCTACCTTAGTAACGGCCTGTGAAAAATAGTCGCTGAAGCCTTTGTACTTGCCAACCATCACATCTCCATTACGAAGCTGAGCAATGGCTAAAGCGGCATCTCCGCTCCCGGAATCAGCGACCTCTCCGTTTCGCCCAAATCCGGCGGCGATACTGTCCGGATCATTTGCAATTGCCGGGTTAAGTTCGGTCCACCCGGCCGGATGTGAGAGCGGTGCAACTGAATAATCAACCCCCTCACCACGAAGTGCGGTTACCGCATCCGCCTGTTCCCAATCGTAAGCCCCAGCGGCACCGGTTTCAGTTAAAACTCCGGAATACCCGGCTAAGAACTGTCCAGAATCTTCAATATGACGTATTACAAAATCGGGATTTTCCACTTCTGCAGCCGGTGAAGCTTTGAGGTTAAGCCTTCCATTTCTATCTAAACGGGCAACTACTTCGGCTCCAGAGGTATTTATGCGGCTTACAAGCTCTTCTACCGTATCTGTTGAATTATAATCAATTTCAACATTCCCTTGAGGCCCCGACAGTGAAACTGTACCCTCTAAACCGATCTGCTGCTGTGGGTCAAGGCTGTTGCTACCGGTAATCCGAAACAGATACGTAGAATCAAACTCCCCATCCCCGCTTCTATCGTAATTTCCCGACACGTTGTTCACAAAAGGCCATTCAGTGAAAAAATCCTGGTTGGTTTGTCCGTTCTTACCGTAGGCATCACGGTGGATACTATTAACCATATCGGTAAAATTAATGGTCATCATATCGAGCCCTTGAATTTCCTCTCGAACATCATTATCTCGCAATTCAAGATATCCCGCCAGCTCACCACCACGAGGCAGAAACTCCTCTCCGCTCTCGCGCCACACCACATCAGAATAGCCTTCGTTTTGTGTATTCGGTTCCGCGGACAGATAATTTGCAACTCGACCCTGCAACAGATGCATCCCGCCGCTGTGAATGGTAAACTCATCCGGATCTCGGCCACTGACTGATATATCCACCAATGATGAAAGCCTTGTTACTAAGCCGGTCTCTTTGATCAAGCAGGTCGTTCGGGTTATCTCCCATCGCTTCTATCTTTACAATTTGCTTGTTGATTTCTGATACTTCGGCGAGGGTGGAATTGATTCTCTGAACGGTACCCTGCACCTCCTGCTCCAGCATATCTCTAATGTCACGCAACCCTTCATAGCGACGGTGGATGCTATTTATTAAGCTTTTACCACGTTCCAACACAGAATGCCGGGCAGAAGTCTGTTCCGGATACATGGAAAGCTCCTGCCATGAGTCCCAGAACTGGTCCATCTGAGCCCTCACCGAAATATCTCCCGGCTCGTTATATACCTGCTCCATCATAAGCACATATTTATCTCGGGTTTTCCAATATCCCTCACCGTTGGCCTGCTTTACAATCCGGCCTTCGAGAATTTCATCGTGGATTCTTTCAATTTTATCGGCGGTAACCCCCTGGCCTAATTGGCCGGCGGTTTCTTCACGGTTTAATCCCGGCATATAAATCGGGTCAAATGCTTTCATCTCTACACGCTGACGGCTATAACCGTCCTTTGCGGCGTTGCCGAGGTTATGCCCGATGGTAGACATTGCTGTAGTGTGGGTAACGAGACTTCGTTTACCCATTTCAATTCCCGCAAAAGTTGAATTCATTAGGTACCTCCTAACCGCTTAGAGCTGATGGTTTACTACCAACGGATCATTATCAGTACTGCGTTTTTTACCCGTTTTTGAATACATTGTTCCCCGCTTATGCGGAAATATTTCCTGGAGAATATCGTAGATGGTAGTGGAAATACTACGAGTATACGCATCTATCGACCATACTACCCCCTGAAGCTGCAAAACCTGGCTTTTGAGTTTTCTAAATAGCTCCGACACCTGATCTTGCTCATCCTTCGGCAGCTGAACTACTACAGTGTAAAAACCCGCAGAGGTTTCTGCTTCCACTTCATTTCGGAGTTTTTCAAATACATGCATCCTCTCTTTTTCAAGAGCCGTCAAGTATCCCGAAAGCTTATCCATCTTCTCCAGTGACTCAGTGAGCTGTTTCCAGTCATGACGAAAAATACTGGAGCGAATGGTCTCAGCCCGTTCGATGGCAGATGTGAACCCATCGACTTCCTGCTGTAAAATGTGTGATAGATGTACCGCCGTTTTCATCCTTATATACTCCTGTTTCTATCATCGGCCTCGATTATTGAGAGTTTAATAAAACTGTAAACACGATCGATTGCTCTGAGATGTTCCCTAAGGTCTTACTTTGTACTAAAAATAAGACTTGATTCTAGATAAAAGTTTTCTTATATTAGCAGCACACGAACAAAACACTAAAGTTGTCACTATTCTAAGGAGGATACGAATGCAAGTTGATAAGGATCTGATCATAATCGGCGGTGGAGCTGCCGGTCTTAGTGCTGCCCAATATGCAGCCCGGGCCAATCTGGATGTACTGGTAATTGAGGAGATGGCCGCCGGAGGGCAGTGCCTTATTATCGGAGATTTAGAGAACTACCCAGGATTTCCCGAGCCAATCAATGGCGCTGAATTTGCTATGCTATTAGAAAACCAAGCCAAGAATTTTGGGGCAGACTTTCTGATAGGAACGGCGAAATCCATTTCTAAAGAGGGTGAAATCTACAGCATCGAAACCAGCAAAGGTACATACACCACCTATGCGGTGATACTAACCACCGGTGCGCAGCACCGTAAAATCAACGTTCCCGGAGAAAAAGAGTTTGCCGGCCGCGGTGTCTCTTACTGCGCCACCTGTGACGGACCTTTTTTCAAGAATAAGAAAATGCTGGTAGTCGGCGGTGGAGATGCTGCCTGTGACGAAGCCGGTTATCTGGCCAACCTAAGCGATAAGGTCATTATGATCCATCGCCGTGATAAACTCAGGGCACAGCGATCCTTGGCCGAACGAGTAATTAAAAATCCGAATATTGAAGTTCGCTACAATACCGAGATTCGTGAGATTAAGGGCGGAATGAAGGTCGAAGGGGTTGTATTGGAAGATAACACCAGCGGCGAAACCTACGAAGAAGAGATGGATGCAGTCTTTGTATTTATTGGTTCAATTCCCCAAACCTCACTTGTACCTGATGTGAAGAAAGATGAAGCTGGGTATATTGTAACCGATCAGAATATGGAAACTGAAAAACCCGGTTTATACGCAGCTGGAGATGTGCGTTCATCTCCATTTCGGCAGCTGGTCGTGGCCGCCGGTGAAGGCGCAGTTGCCACCCATTGCGCGTCCCAGCGTATCGATGCTATAAAAGGGGAAGCATACGAATAAACTTCTTTTTAGCAGGCGCAGATGGTGCAGAAAGCATCTTTACTAAGACATATTTTACTTGCCATTAGTTTCTTTACGATTATAAGCGGGGCCGGCCAATTGTGGTCGGTTCCTCATTTTTTTTCACTCCCCGGTGTTGATACTAGCAGCACACAGAGCTCCAAAGAACATGCCGACCGGATTCTCGCTTCAATGAGTGATGATGAACTCCTGGGACAGGTGTTCCTACTAGGTTACTTTGGCCGCTCCCCTTCCACAGAAATTTTAGATTGGATTAAGAACAAGCATATCGGAGGGATTAAAATATTCGGCTGGAATGCGGAGAATCTGCAGGAACTTGCCAAAAGCGTTGGAATTCTGCAAACCGCCGCAACTGAAAGCAGGCTGAAAATCCCCCTGTTTATAGCAACCGACCAGGAGGGGGGCTGGGTGCGCCATATAAAGGGAGAGACCTCTATTACCCCCGGGAATCTTGCAATTGGTGCCACAGGGCTTCCCTACGACGCCTATTATACAGGTCTGTACATTGGTAAAGAGCTCAGAGCTTTGGGCATCAACATGAACTTTGCTCCCACCGTCGATGTCTATGGAGATGCAAACGCCCATGTGATCGGTCCGCGAGCTTTTGCAGAAGACCCGCTAACCACTGCTCAACTTGGGGTGGCCTATTATCACGGCATGGAGGACAGCGGAATCGTATGTACGGCCAAACACTTTCCGGGGCATGGAAAGGCCACCGAAGACTCCCACGGCACGCTTCCGGTAATACAAAGTGACTTTAATGCCCTGTGGGAAGAAGACCTGTTGCCGTACCGCTTTTTATTTCGAGAAGGTTTGCCCGGACTTATGAGTGCCCATCTCTCTTTTCCGGAAATCATCGATGCGGAAATCCCGGCCTCTCTATCCCCCTACTTCTTACGCCAGTTAGTACGGGAGGAAATGGGTTTTGAAGGAATTATAATAACCGATGATATGCGTATGCATGGGGCCCTTCAAAACGGAAACAACATCGCAGATGCGTGTCTCCAGGCTTTAAAGGCCGGTAACGACATGATTATGATTTCCCACGATTTTGATATGTATCAACAGACTTGGAACCTTTTGTACAAAGAATTACAAGCAAACCCAAAGTTTAGAACCCAAATTGAAGATTCCGTACGTAGAGTATTGTTGACAAAGCTCCGCTATTTGAGGGGTCCCGAAGCAGTTCCTCTGAACCCCGACCCGGCAGCAGTTGCCGATTCAATTCCCTCGCAAGACAGCCGGGAGTTCTTTTTTAATCAAGCAGGGCGCAGTGTTTCCATTATCAGCGACGGAAATATCCCTCTATCCGGAGAGAACAACAAAATACTGTTAGCCGGTCAACTGAATACTTTTCTCTCGGTTGGGCGCAGCTATTACCCGGAAGCCGACACCTACTACTTTCCATACTCACCCTTTTACATAGCCGACGAACAGCATGTTGCCGAGCTGAAAGCCCGTGCATCCGGCTACGACACCATCATATTTTGCCTTGCCAACCCAAACAGTGCCGATGTTCTTCGCGGCCTTGAAGAGGTCGATGCCAAAGTGATCGTACTTTCGGTCCTTACTCCGGTATACTTACGCACAATTCCCTGGATAGATACCGGCCTAGCCATTTACGGCACCGGGCGCGATTCCTTTACCGCCGGTTTTGCCGCACTTAAAGGTATGATACCCGCTAACGGGAGGGTACCTATCTTTATGCATGGAGAAAAAAGAGAATAACCGTGATATGGCAGCGGGTCACTCAGGATAATTTTTACGAACTCATCCGATTCATTCTGCCCCATGAATACCTGTGTGTTAATTTTACTTCCAGGCTGCTGAACAACAAACGCCCGGAACTGCCACCACCCCGGGAAGCGGCCCTTTTTATTGGAAAAGAGGACCCGCCGGATTCTCACGAAGCGATTGGGTCTTCCGGTACACCCAGCAGGGTTTGTGCGGCGGTGCTGATTACTTCAAAAGGACTTTTAATTCCTGTTCATGAAGAAGGAATAACTCTAACCGCAGACCAGCTGCTGCCCTTACTCACGCAGATCTACCGTTACGTCCGTAAAATCTACTGCGTGATAGGAATGGAAAATACCGTAAAACAATACGAACCCCATCTTCACCAGGCAATAGATACCTATCGTTCCCACTATTTGATGCTTCGACCAAAACAACGCCCTCTTGCACCGCTGTCGATACCGGTAAAAATCCAAATACATCACCTCACTGAAAAACAAATAAAGCACATATTCCCGCTTGAAAAGGCTTATCAGTATGAAGAGGTAGTGGTGCACCCGGAGCGCTTTAATTCCGCCGCATATATGCTTCACTTTCGCAAAGTCGTAAAAAGTCAAAAGGTTCTGTTTGCGAGCCTCAATGGTGTTCCTATCTCCAAAGCAGGAACAAACGCCATCGGCATCAATCATACCCAGATCGGAGGGGTCTTTACCACACCCGAATACCGGGGACATGGTGTTGCCCGGGCGCTCATGCACCGATTGATTGAAGAGATCCAGGTATCGGACAGAACTGCAGTACTGTTTGTCAGAACTAGCAACTCCTCGGCCATTCAACTTTATCGCCGTTTAAATTTTGACATAATAGGTCGTTATCAGATATCCTACACTAGAGTAGAATAAGCGGGGTAATTATGAAAATTTGTATGATTGCAAGTGAAGCAGTTCCTTTTGCCAAAACCGGTGGATTAGCCGATATTGTAACCTCACTATCTAAAAAGTTGTCTCTCCTTGGCCATGATGTGCGAGTGGTAATACCCAGGTATGCATCCATTTCCACAGAAAAACTCACGCCGGCCGCTGCAACTATTTCAGTCCCCATCCGTTTTACTCAGGAAAAGTGCAAAGTACTGCAAGGCTATTTTCCAAACTCTGAGGTTCCGGTCTATTTTATCGAACATCCAGCCTTCTCAACCCGCGTAGGCTATTACGGGGGCAACGGAAGTCATACTTATCGTGACAACCATTACCGCTTTGCCCTTTTAAGCCGGGCGGTATTTCCGCTTTGTCGAAGCATAAACTGGGTTCCGGACATTCTTCACAGTCACGATTGGCAGGCAGCTTTAGTAAATGCCTACTTGCGGGAGTACGAGTCCGAATCCGAGTTTCAACAGAGTCGCGGTATTTTTACTATTCACAACATCGGTTATCAAGGCATATTCTCTAAACATGACCTTCACAGCACCCAACTTAGCTGGGAAACCTGCAGCCAAGAAGTACCGAAAGTCGAAACAGCACTTAACTATATGAAATGTGGTATTCTAAATGCAGATGCAATCACTACGGTCTCGCCGACCTACGCCAAGGAGATACAAACTGAAGAGTTCGGCCACGGGATGGAACAACTCCTGCGTGAACGAAGTGCTTCTCTCTATGGCATTTTGAACGGGGTCGATTATGAGGAGTGGGATCCAAAGACCGATCCTCATCTTCCTAAATTTTATTCAGCCGATGACCTTACTGGAAAAGCGGCCGCAAAAGCGCATTTACAAAAAAAGGTAGGACTTCCGATAGATGCAGAAGTGCCCTTGATCGGCTTAGTGAGTAGACTTGCCGCTCAGAAAGGCTTTTACGAGCTGTGTGATCCTCATCGGGGAGCATTAAAGCGGATATGCCGGGAGATGTCGGTACAAGTAGTTGTGTTAGGTACCGGAGAAGAATGGCTCGAAGAGGAGCTGCTGAATCTCCAGCGCCGGCTTCCGAACTTAAAAGTAAAAACAACTTTCAGTGATTCCCTAGCCCATCAGATAGAGGCCGGTTCTGATTTTTTTCTTATGCCCAGCCGCTATGAACCCTGCGGCTTGAACCAGATTTACTCCCTCCGTTACGGCACTATACCGATTGTCCGTGCCACTGGAGGCCTTGCGGACACTGTCGAAAACTACAGCCACGAAACCGGTCAGGGCACCGGCTTTATGTTCAACGATCTCTCACCGGAGAGTATTTTTCATACCACCGAATGGGCGGTATCTATCTGGTACGAGAAGCCGGAGCATTTTAGGCAGATGCAGATCCGTGGAATGAACTCACATTTCTCATGGAAAGATTCCGCAGATCATTATGTGAAGCTATATCAGCGGTTTTTGGACTCTTGAGATTCTTTGAAAATGTAAATTTTGAAAGAATCTCACATCGCACTTATTTTTCGTTCTAAGCGCCTAAGGCGGTGCTGTAACTCGTTATAATTCACCTTTGACAGCAATGCACGCTGCTGTAGAAGGGGTTGTATAAGACTCAATGCTGCTTTTGGTTGCTTGTCTATATGCTCAAGGATTTTTGCGGTTTCAATCAGTTGAAAATATCCAGCCCGGAGAGCCCTCATTTTAGCTAAGACTTCTCTTAATTCCGTCAGGTGACGGCGGCTTTTATAGAAGGAAACCAGAATCCGGCCGGCCGCCTCATTCCCTGCAGATAATTCCGCTTCGAAGATTGAAATTGCTCGGGTTTCATTGATTTGAAGCATTAACAATCCAAGGCCCAGCCTGGCCTGACCATCGGGCAAACTCTCCGGATTCATTGCTGTTCTTTCAATATGAAAAAGCAGTTGTGCCAAGGATGCTATATCCTGCACATGGTGAGCTACTACGCGTCGCATACAGCCGGCCTCCTGTGTTCTCAGAAACTCCTGATAACACTCGGGAATAAGCGCCCCCTCAATGTCATCTTCACGATTAATATTGAGCACCAACTCTTCAATTCGCCCCAGATTGCATTTCTTTAAAGACTTACCCCAAATTTTACGGGTTGGGTACAGCAAATCAAGCTGACGCGGCATATCGGTGTTGTGGTAGCCGTGAATTCGTAGGCGGTTCAGAAGCATATGCCGGTCGAAACCTTTTCCGTTGTAAGATACGAAAAGCTTGTCCGATGAAAGATAGGGCAGCAAAGCCCTTATAAAGGCCGGCTCACCGGGATAGTCCACCAACAATATCTGTTCGATATGCAGTTTTTCCCCTTCTATCCGACCAAAACCGGCTAGAAAAATAATGGTACCCGCACCCCCCGAAAGACCGGTAGTTTCGAAATCATAGAATACCAGCTTGGGAAGCAGACTTGAATTTGTTAACAGCAATCCTTCAACGTGCTGCGTCTCCAATGGGCATGGCAAGACCAAACTGCGCTTCCAGACGTAGGGAGCGATAGCCCTCCATCCAGTCCATGGCAAGGGGGCATCATTTCGCCCAACTTTACCCCTCTCGTCGGCCGAACCTGTTGCGCCGGCCTCACGCAATTCACGCAGCTGGTTCAGTCTACCGGACAGTTTTGCCACGTATTATCAACCTCCACTTCTAAACACTGTGTTGAACCGTTGGATCATCACTCAGCCATATTTTGAAAAACTCGATCACCGCCTGTTTTTTGTTTAACTCCGTTTTTCCTTCGTCCGGCCCTATGCAGCTGGGACAACCGTATTCACAGGCGCACTGGCTAAGTACTTCGGAGGCCGCCTTGAGTATCTGCATCCGCTTCTCTGCAAATCCCTCGGACAGGCCAATTCCCCCGGGAGCCGTGTCATACACATAGATAGTCGGCACTTTGGTAAAAGGATCCTTAATACGCTCCGCAATACCAATATCCGAGCGCTCACAGAGCAGAAACACAGGTGCAATATTTCTGATGAGTGTACCGATATGGGCAATTACATGCTCACGGATTTCAGGATCCACCGCCTCCATCGCCTCGGCGGCACGAGTAGCAGCTTCAAAGGCCATCAGCACCGCCCGAGTGTGGATTTCCTCTTCCGGCAGATGAATATCCCCGTATCCGAGGTTCTCATGGGTTCCAAACTTCAGTTTCTTATATTTGGCCACCTGACTGCGCACCAGCACATCCCCGCTCAGCACCCGGCAATCAGAATGGGCATCGCTGTTATCTATCTCCAGTACTTTGATATCCGTTTTCACTACCGAATCGGTGTAGTAATTGAGCTGTGACTCTTTGATATAGCATTTGAGGTTTTCAATATCAAGTTCGAGAGAAAGGAACTGACGATCCCGATGCAGATAAACTGCATTTGGAAACAACAGTTCCTTGGCCGAGGGCACGTCCATCTCTCCGATTACCTCATTTCTGCCGCCTGTTGTATCGATTATCACCACACTACGGGGTGAGGTTGTCCGCAGACTAACCTCTTCGGCAGGGTAGCCCTTACCGGACCAGTACCAGCGGCCGGCACTTTTTCGCAGGGTTCCCGCCTCTTCCAAATAACTCAGCAGATCCTCGATCTCTTCAGGCTTCAAGGTCTTTCCAAAGGTATCCCCCTCACTGAAGGGAAGCTCAAATACGGCGGATTTCAAGTGATCAATCAACACATACAAGTTGTCCGGATTAATCCAGGCCGACTCCGGACTGCGTCCGAAAAAGTAATCCGGATGCTGCACTAAAAACTGGTCGGTAGGTGCCGCCGATGCTATCAGAACCGCTATCGACATATTGTTCCGCCGCCCGGCTCGCCCGGCCTGTTGCCAGATTGAGGCAATGGAGGCCGGCATCCCGGCTAGAACCGCAGCATCCAAAGCTCCTATATCGATTCCCAACTCCAGGGCATTGGTCGACACAACACCGTGTATCCGCCCCTCTCGAAGCCCCTTCTCTATCTCCCGTCGTTCATTAGGAAGGTATCCCCCCCTGTATGATTCGATACGCAATCTCTCGTTGTCGGTGTATATGTTTTTTACAGCCCTTTTAATGTACGATGCTATCAGTTCGGTTCTTAACCGAGATCGGGCAAATACAATTGTCTTTATATTCCGACGCAAGAAGGCAAGGGCAATGTTTTTCGCCTCTAACACCACTCCCCGGCGGATACCCTGTACGGCATCCACCAAGGGCGGATTGTACAACACCACGTGCTTCTCCCCGGCGGGAGCCCCGTTTTGATCAACCAGGGTAACCGGCTCCTCTATTATCTGCTCCGCAAGCTCTTTGGGGTTTCCAATAGTAGCTGAGCAGAGTATAAACTGAGGAGAGCTGCCGTAAAACTCTGCAATACGCTTTAGCCGCCGAATCAGGTTGGTCATATGCGAGCCGAAGATGCCCCGATAAGTGTGCACCTCATCAATCACGATATATCTGAGATTACTTAAAAACTTAATCCACTTCGGATGATTCGGAAGCACCCCCGCATGGAGCATATCCGGGTTTGATATTACTATACGACCGCTCTCGCGTGCCGAGACCCGCAGAGACTGGGGAGTGTCGCCGTCATAGGTGGCAACCTTCAAGGGCAAGGCTCCTCCCAACACAATTTCGTTCAGCTCCGATTGCTGATCCTGACTTAAGGCTTTGGTTGGAAACATGTAGAGCGCCCGCATTTCGGCGTGTTCCAGCAGGGTCTGCACCACCGGCAGGTTGTATGCCAGTGTTTTTCCGCTGGCCGTGGGGGTGACAACTACCACATGCTCTCCCCGCCGCGCAGCCTGATAGGCTGCCAGCTGGTGGCTGTAGATTTGCTCGATGCCCCTTGTTCTCAACAACTCCTGCAGTTTTGGGGAGAGCTCGTCGGGAATCGGACTATATATTCCTTCACGCTTAGGCAGGGTATGCCAGCGACTTACCTGAGAAGAAAACTGCGGATCCCGCTTTAGTTTCTCTATAATAGTGTTATTTGTGTTCATGGAGCTCTATAATAGCACTTTTTTTGTGTAACCTGAAGTTTCTTCACTTGTTTTCCTATTAAAAGGAGTTGCATAATTCCAATTTAAAATTAATTAAGGAGTAGAACATGACGAAACGAACCATCTCAATCACAATGGTCCTTCTGCTGTTGTTTGCAGGGGCTGGGCTGGCATTTTCAGAAACATCCGTAGTCGGCAAAGCACTTTCCAGCGATATGTCGGACTTTGGAGCATACGGCGGTTGGAAACTCCGCAGCAATCGTTTATACCAACAGGATACACAAGAACACCTCGCCAAAATCAACTTTCCCGCACCCCAGAGTGGTTTGATGGAGTATAACTTCGATGTGCGTTACGAGGCCGGCGGCTTGTCCGACCGTATGGGCGGCTTTGGAATTCAGTTGTTTGTAGATGATGCGCATAAAGGCAAATCCTGGGGAAACGGCGAATCCTACCTGCTATGGCTCAATTATGATGAAGATCCCACTTATGGAAAACCAGGCTTTCGCGGCCAGGTGTACCGCAGTTATTCTCACAGCCGCATGGAACTGCTGGATGGATACGATGTTGCACTGAATCCCGCAGTCCTAACCCCGGAGAATATGGAGTTGAAAGTTCCTGTCAAAATCCAGGTAAATGGGAATACCGGTATGGTTAAAGTGTGGGATCCCTCCCGCCCCGGAACCTATGTGCGATTCTATTTAGATGAAGCACCAAAATCAGGAAAATATATCTCCTTAAGAACCAATAGCTTAGCTGTCAGTTTTGGTGATCCAGAGGTCACTCGAAAGTAGCCGGCAGGGTATATCTAATACGGTATGTGCAAAGGTGGTTTTTACCCACCTTTGCGATTCTAAATTTGGAAGTCAAAAGACTTCCAAATTTAGAATTCGCATAATTTCTTTGCAAAATTTTATATATCTCAGCGTGTGCGGGCATTCTCATTTTGAAATGAGAATAACTGTACCCACCTTTGCTTTTTTTTAGTTTTTACTTATACTTAGCAGCGATGGAAACCAAGTATTTTTCTGTACGGACTATTCTTTCGCATTACTCACAACAGGTCTTACACTTTTTTCGTTTTTTCTGGAAGGAGTTAGACAACGATAACTGTATTCTGCGGGCCGGCAGCCTTGCCTTTTCTACCCTGTTAGCATTGGTACCACTCACTGCCTTTGTTTTTTCTTTGCTAACCGGTTTCGGAGCTTTCGAAACAGTAAGAACCCAGCTTCAGGATTTCTTGTTCCGCTTTCTTATTCCCACTCAATCTGAATCAGCCCTTGTATATATCGAAAGGTTCATAGAAAACAGCCGTGCCCTGGGGGTAGTGGGGCTTTTAATTTTCGCACTCACCTCTATTTTTTTGTTAAACGGCATTAGTACCAACATCAATGCTATTTGGGCCAGCACCTCACGGGTAAGTTTTATCCGCAAATTTATGATGTATCTGGCGGTGATTGTAATCGGCTCCCTCCTCAGTCAGGGGCCAGTTTCACTCTCAGCATTAATCTTCAAAATTTTGCCTCCGGGTATCCCGATTTTTCTGCTGTGATGAAAGTACTGTTACAGGCAGCTCCCACTCTTTTTATTTTTATAGTTATCTGGCTGATGGTATTTGCAGTCCCTTCAGCAAAAGTCTCTTTTCGCAGCAGTTTGCTAGGTGCTGCAGCGGGCACTCTTTTATGGGAGATAGCCCGTTTTCTGTTTATAGACGGCACAAACTACGTTTTGCGCATCTCGATAATCTACGGCTCACTGGCCGCTATTCCAATTTTTCTGGTCTGGCTTTCACTAAACTGGCTCATTATTTTTGCGGCAGCAGAAATTACCTATGTACATCAGCATCGAAATAATTTTGCGAATGCGTATTCCGAAAAAGAAGTATCACCGCGTAGGGAATTACTCACGGGACTGCAAATTTACCTCTACATTGCATCTCGCTTTTTAATTGGTGATCACCCTACCCGACTTCAGGATCTATCTCGCCATTTTTCTATCCCCACAAAAACCCTTGAAAAATACGTCCATCGCTTCGAGCAGCAGGGCTTACTATTTCGATCCCCCTCGGCAAATCCCCACCTTCTGCCGCAAAAGGAATTAGCCCATACTTCCGTGGCGGAGGTATTAGAAGCCCTGTGGGGGCCGGAAATTCATCTTTACGATCAAGAAGAAGGGGCAGAAACACCTGAACGTACTATTGTCACACAATTCAGCAACACCGCATTAAGCCCTTTTGAAGATACCTCGATCCTTAAACTCCTGTCCTCTGACAACACTGACACTTCCAATGAAACTTAAAGCCGCACTCACATTATTTCTCTTTCTGATCCTCCCCCCGCTGTTGCTTATATACTCGTACTCACCAATGGACCCTCGGCCTGCCGTGTTAATTAAAGGGGAAACTGTATCTCTCGATCTGTGGACAAGCCTAGTGCAGGAAAACCCGCTGCCCGACGGAATTACTCTTATCAATATTACTCATATCAATGGAAGCGATTCTAAAGCTGAACCCAGTTCAGGCAACAACGGGCATGATTCGCTGGAAGTCGTTGCTCATATCCGTATTTCCCATCACACAGCCCAAGCCCCTGTAGAGCCCCCTTCAGCAAACTCTCTGCTTCTTAAAGAGGAATATTATGTACCGGTAGTACCCCTTTGGAATCCTCGAAACAACATAGAGTTATCCCAAGCTAAAGAGCTGCCGCTGCTGCCGGTAGATGAAGTTTCACTGCCCCAGAAAGCGTTAGCTGTAAACGGGCTGAGGATAGACTCGCCTGAATATCCTCTTATTGCAAGGACGTTCATGGAGTTAACTTGGATCCGGAATGCAGACCCGGAATTGAAGACCGCATCTGAAGCCCCTGCCGTTTTGCAGGCTAAAGAGTCGCTCCGCAGGTGGTTTGACAGGATTTCCGAACTCACTGCTTCCGCTGCTTCCGGGGCGGGCCACATTGTATGGATTGGCGCCGTTGGCGACATGATGCTCCAGCGTGGAGTACAAGATGTATTGATACGCAACGGGACAGAGGGTCTGCACACAATATTTCAAGATACCCTTCCGATCCTCCAGCAGCAGGACCTGTTGATCGGTAACCTGGAAGGGGCAGTCACTCGGCACAGTGTTGCAACCCCTAAATCGTACAATTTCCGTTTCTCTCCGCAGGTTTTGCCTTGGCTCAGAGAGGCCGGTTTTGATTACTTGTCAATAACCAATAATCATTCCTACGACTATGGGAGCAAGGGCTTTCTTGATACACTCCACCATCTGAGAGAGTCCGGGCTGCATACCTCCGGCGCCGGTAAGACACCGCAGGAAGCCTATACCCCTACGGAGCTCAGCATTAAGGGCACCACTATTTCAATTTTGTCGGCGGCAGCGTATCCGCAGGAGAAAAACGGTTTTGACGGCCGCAGCCAGGCACAGGTTACCGACGATCGTCCCGGTACAATTTTCTCCGGGCCCCGGGTACTCGAAACACTGCGCCGGACCAGCAGCCCTGATAACATTGATATTATGGTTGCCCACGGAGGCGAAGAGTGGCATTCAAGCCCTTCAGAGGAGCAGCGGCAATTTTATCGGGCCGGTATAGATGCGGGAGCCGACATTGTCTTCGCCCATCATCCCCACGTTCTACAGGGTATGGAAGCCTATAGGGGCGGCTTAATTGCCTACTCCTTGGGTAACTTTATTTTCCCGGGTATGTACGAAATACCCTACGCCGAAGAATCTTTGATACTTTCCGCCGGTTTCTACGGCGGCCGTTTACTGTACCTCCTTCCCTATCCTGTGAACATCAACCATCGAGTAATCTCTCTCGACCAGCCGGGCGGGCCTATTCTGCCGCGCTTTTTAGAGCTCACACGACGACTTCACTAAACGCTTCAGTCTTCAAGTTTTTCAGCCAAAACAGCTCTAAACAAATCAGCTCTGAAAAAGCGCCCTGCCGGGCGCACAAAAAAAGCCCCGCCTTGTTGACGGGACCTACACCCTTATCGGGCAGAATCCTATTAAAAGTAATGCAGACAGGGGATCTTAGAGCGCAGCCAGAGCGGTCTCGGCCTTGCCGTGCTTAATAGTTGCATGACACTGCTTGCAGACCTTGATTTTCTTTTCTTTTACTTCATGCTCGTACATCAGTTTTATGCCGGTTCGTTTGCAGATTGGGCAAGTACCACGCCCCTGTTTTACCATTTCTCTTATTCCGCTTCCTCTATGCGATTTGGACATAATTTCTCCTTAAACAACTTGTGAAATTGTGTAGAAAGAATACTGTCTCAGCTTAAAAAAGTCAACATGCTCACGCAGGCAATGATACCCACGGAGCAATATCACTACAAAGGCTTCTCGGACAGTGAGTCGAGAAAAAGCTCTAAAACCTCCGCACACTTAATCGAACAGCCGTCGAGAAAGCGTCGAAAATTCTCAGGACGTTCACCGGCAACTGTATCCGAGACAATTCTAAGCACAGCGGTCGGTATCTTATTTTGGAACCCCGCCAAGACCACACTGCTGCTCTCCATATCGGCCACATCTCCTTGAAAGCTGTCGCGCAGCATCTCACGAAGTTCTCTTCCCCCCTCGATGGGTAAAAAGCGGTCTCCGCTTAACACACGTCCGGTATATACCGCAGATCTTGAAGTGGAGCGGTTCGACTGTTTTTCAGCACTCGCCCTAAGTCTCTTGTTTATCCCCGGGTGGGTATAAATCTCACGAAGCTGCGAGTTGTCAGGCTGTTTGCCTGGAAAAACTCCAAGTCCGCCGCCAATTGCCGAAGTATCAATGTCCCACTGAATTACATCCTCCGCAATTACCGTATCCCCAAGACGGTACATCGGGTTGAGAGCGGCCCCTATCCCCACTAACAGAATCGCCTCCGGTTGAAAGCGGCTGCAGATATATTGAGAGGTTAAAGCGGAGAGGGCAATACCGCTGCCGGTCCAGGTACAGATAACTTGCTGACCGGCAAGTACTCCAACCGTAATTTCCCGGCCAGCCCATTCCAGCCGTTCAGTCTCTTCTATCCTTCTAGCCGTATGGTACATCTCGGCCTGCAGTGCTCCAAGCAGGGCAATCACGCCTTACCGTCCCTATAACTCAGCCATCGAGCTACTGCCTCTGAAAAGCCGCCTTCACCGCAGGCTGCCACTTCGGCAAACCGGCGACGAAGCTCAACCGGAGCATTGGCTACCACGAAACCGGTTCCACTCCACTCCAGCATATGCACATCGTTAAAGTCGTTACCCACCGCCATGGTATCCTTCTGAAGTACCCCCACTCTATCAGCCAGCCAAGCACTGCCGCTGCCTTTATGGGCGCCAATCGGAAAGAGTTCAATCCAAAAGGATGATCCATCTAAAGGAGAGCTGCTCCAGATAACCGAACACTGCTGCTGAAATTCCGCCTGCAGCTTCTGCAGCAGTTCTTGCTCGGGAGGTGTAATTATCACAAACTGGGTTGCCTCAAGATGCCTAACTTGTCGCCATTCAAAGTCGAGGGCATATTTTTTGTACAATTCTATACGCCTCAGAAAATCACTTTGCCCCTCCCCACCCCGGTGGTAATGAAAGTAATGATTATCGGGGATAGGATGATGTACCATAAAATCCAGTTCAAGCTCGATCAACCGCCGGCATAGTTCTTCGGTTTGTTCGACTGAGAAAACAGTTCTTTTCAGAAGCTCTTCCCTCCGGAGCTCGTACACACCCGCGCCGGAGGAAAACACCACATAATCTACGGGAAAACTCGAATCGATCGCCCGGTAGAGTGACTGTAGAGACCGACCAGTTGCCAGAACTCGCACATAGTTACTCTTTTTAAGTGATTTGAGTGTATTAATATCCTCTTTGCTGAATCCATTGGTTTTATCGTAGATAGTTCCATCAAAATCGCTTACCACCATTCCCCGGTATTTCACTGCCCTACTCCAATACTTGATACGTACTGCTCGTCAACGGCGATGAAAGGCTTCCGAGTACCCGCTCAAATAGTACTCCATCACGATGGGGCACCCGGTGGCCAAAGGTGGCTCGAATCGAAATAGAGACAAACTGTACAGACCTCTCTATGGCAATTGGAAGACTATCCCCCTGCAGCAGGCTGCCCACTAACACACTGGCAAACAGGTCGCCGGTTCCAGGATAAAAGGCGGGAACGTAATCGCAGTCAATCCTCCAAAAGCGGCCGTCCTGCCGATCATATGCAACCACCGTTGACACGTCCGGCTTACCGTCGGTTTTGACGCTGGTCATAACTACCATACGAGGGCCCATTTCGCTTAAGCCCAGGAGTTGTTTTTTTATCTGATCATGAGAAATAGTATTCTGTAGTTCTGTGTTAAGTAAAAAGCTCGCTTCAGTGATGTTAGGAGTAATTATATCAGCTTTTTCAACCAGCCGACGCATCTCTTCAACCATTAACCTATCAAAAGGCCCGTATAATTCTCCATCATCTCCCAGCACAGGATCCACCATTATCAACTGATCTTCATCGCTGGTTCGAAAATCATCAATAAAGCTCCTGACGATTTCTACCTGCGCACTTGAACCTAAAAAGCCGGAATAAATCGCATCAAAATCTACCTGCAGTTGTTTCCAGTGCGATGCAATTGGTTCCATCTGCTCTGTAAGATCGAGAAAGGTGTAGTTTTCGAAACCTCCCGTATGGGTCGACAACAGAGCCGTCGGCAAAGGGCAGACCTGCACCCCCATGGTAGATAAGACCGGTAGAATTATTGTAAGTGAAGACCTGCCGAAACCTGAAAGGTCGTGAATTGCCGCTGCCCGCGGAACCGGTTTGCGCATACCGCGCCTCCTTCTTTTTACCTCGCGCTAATAATCTTCCTGTTTGATTTTATCTCATTTTGCAGGTTCTAGGGTACCGTAAAAAAGCCAAAAAGCAAATAGCCAAAGCTCATTTTATGGGGCGATGATGACACACCCGCCGCCGGTGTGGTACAAATAGATATGGACTACTATGAGCCTCACAGCAGTTTATTTGTAGCTAACCCGGAACAAGATCCCTGGCCCGCCGGCCTTCCCTCCTTCGATGAGCTGACGGAAGCGGCCCGAACACTTATATTATCCGCCTCAGGCTGGAGAAAGGTATTTGCCGCCGATGGGGATGAGGAGAGTTTTACTAGCCAAGTAAAGGGCGCTGATAAGCTGATTGCCGCGGCTGCAGCGCTCAGTTTTGTTGAATATCTTATTCGCCTGCATGGGCCTCATATAGTAATGTGGCTTGGCTGTGACAGCCGTCCCACCGGCTCGGCCTTGACGGATGTAATGCTGAGGGTTTTTATTGCGCTTGATGTAAAGGTCAAGGCCGGCTTTATCACCGCCGCCCCGGAGCTAATGGCGGCAGTTAAACTTGATAAAGAAGCCCATGGCTTTGCCTATATTTCCGCCAGCCATAATCCTGTCGGTCATAACGGAATGAAGTTCGGTACTGCCAACGGTGCTGTATTGGGAGGCAGCGGCTCAACAGAATTAATTGCCCATTTTGAGTCTGCCCTATCTGAACCGCGCATCATTGAAAAGTTGGGTCGACTTTGCCGGCAGGCAGATACCGCAACCTATCAAGCTGTACTTCAGGCTATTCCGGAGAACAAGCATACCGCAGAACAAACTTACGCCCGTTTCACCCGCCAGGTTGTATCAGGCAGTGATAGTCCCGACCAACAGTCTGCTTTTTTTGATGCCTTGACAGATTCTTTAGGCCGCACTCCAATTGGAATTGTCGGTGAACTAAATGGAAGCGCTCGCAGTACTTCAATTGATAGAGACTTCCTGGGGGAGTCCGGTTTTACAGTTAAAATGTATAACGATACAGCCCGGAACATAGTACACTCCATAGTCCCTGAAGGAGCCGGACTTGATCCCTGCCGCGAACTACTCACCCGAGCACACGCCAAAAACCCCGCTTTTACCCTCGGCTATGTTCCCGATAACGATGGCGATCGGGGGAATCTGGTTTACATAAAAAGCCCCGGTCAGCAAGCCCAGCGGATTGCCGCCCAGGAGTTATTTGCATTGGTGGTCCTGGCCGAACTCTCCTATCAAAACCACCTTCAAAAGGAATCTTCCGCACAAGCAAAAGCGGTGGTGGTCAATGGTCCAACTTCTATGCGCATCGAGCGAATCGCAAAGGCCTTTGCTGCCGAGGTGTGGCGGGCCGAGGTTGGAGAGGCCAATGTTGTTACTTTGGCCGAGCAGCTGAGAACAAAGGGATACCAGGTCCGTATTTTGGGTGAAGGATCCAACGGCGGCAACATTACTCATCCCTCAACCGTGCGGGATCCTCTTAGCACAATTTATTCAATTTCCAGGCTTCTGGCCTTCCGCGGCGAGGCCTCCAGCTTCAATCCATACGCACAATGGTGCCGCAGCCCAGAAAGTTCTGCAGTGTACAGTTCCGCTTTTAATCTTGGCCAGGTAATAGCTTCTCTGCCACCCTTTGTAACTACCAACGCCTACGAAGCTGAGGCAAAAATGCGAATATCCACCCACGACCACGCCGCACTCAAGCGCCGTTGGGAATATGTTTTTTTGCAGGGATGGGAACAGTATAAAGATTTTCTGCGCACTGAATATGGTATCGTCAGCTGGCGGGAGGTAAACTACGAAGGTACCCAAGCCCGCACCGGTTTTGGCCCAAATTTTCGTAGCGGAAATGAAAAGGGCGGGTTCAAAATTACTTTTTCAAATGCTGCCGGTGAAGATACCGACTTTATTTGGATGCGCGGCTCTGGTACTGAACCGGTATTCAGAGTGATGGCGGATTCTTATGGGAATGACCATCAGCGGCATGATTGGCTTCTGCAGTGGCATCGAGATATGATTGCGACGGCGGATAGCATCAAATAAATTACTATTAAATACAACACACATGTAAGGAGGAAAAAATGAGTGTACATATTGGGGCAAATCCAGGGGATGTCGCAGAAGTAGTTTTAATGCCCGGCGATCCACTGCGGGCGCAGTTTATTGCAGAGAACTATCTCTCCAATCCCGTACAGTATAATAAGGTAAGAGGTATGTATGGTTTTACAGGAACCTATAAAGGCAGCCCGGTTTCTGTACAAGGTTCAGGAATGGGAATTCCATCAATTGGAATTTACGCCCATGAGCTTATCAACGATTTTGGAGTAAAACGGCTGATGCGGATTGGCTCATGCGGATCTTTACAGAAACATGTGAAAATCCGTGACATCGTGTTTGGGATGGCCGCTTCCCACGACTCAGGTATAAACGACCGTCGTTTTCCCGACATGACCTATGCCCCCACCGCAGATTTTACTCTGCTTGAAACCGCAGTAAACTCGGCTCGCGGGAAGGGCTATCAATTTCATGTGGGCAACATACTCTCGACCGACACTTTTTACAATGATGACCCCGATCTATCAAAGCAGTGGGCGGCTTTCGGCGTTTTAGCTGTGGAGATGGAAGGGGCCGCACTCTACACTCTGGCATCAAAGTTTGGAGTACAGGCGCTTACCATGCTGACGGTCAGCGACCATCTGGTAACCGGAGAGCAAACCACCAGTGAAGAGAGAGAAAAAACTTTTACTCAAATGATGGAAGTTGCCCTGGAGACCGCAGTATCGGAGTAAAATACACAAGATAAGAGCAAGCGGCGGCTTAACAAAATTTAAAGAGTTAATGCCGCCGCTTATGAACCAATACGGTAGGTTTCATTCTCCGCAGCAATAAACCCTTCCCTCTCCAAGTCAGACAGACAGTTGAGCACTCTGGATTCCTCAAAAGAATTCATCTCACCGTAAATAACATCCTTTGAAAGCGGGCCTTGATGGGTAATCAGACGCAGCAACGCACCGCGTATTTGGCGGTTCGAGTTTTCAAATGGAGCCTGACGGCGATAATGAGCGCTGCGCCGGTTGGGATTTATAACCGCATATTTAAGGTATACCCCATAGTCCATCAGTGCGTAATACCATTGCCTGGGATTCGATGCATCGAGCACCTGGGTCACCACGGCCAGAACATCGCTATCATGAACCCCCTCTTTGGAATCAAAAAAATGGTACAGCATCACACGACGGATGTTGGTCTCAATAAAAGCAACCGGTTTATTAAAAATAAAGGCCTGCAAGGAGCCTGCGGTTGCCGGGCCGATCATCGGAAAGCTCAACAGAATATCCGGGTCATCGGGCAGCATATCGGAGTGGTTACGATGAACCAATTCCGCTATCCGCTTAAGTCCCAGAGCCCGGCGGTTGTAGCCCAGCCCTTGCCACAGACTCAGCACTTCAGCCAAGGGGGCTGTGGCTAATTCCGCATACCCCGGAAAACGCTCTAAAAAGGGATGGTATTTTTTAAGCACCCGCTCGGTCTGGGTTTGCTGCAGCATGAGTTCTGAAACAAGAATTTTGTAGGGGTCATTAGTATCGCGCCAGGGAAAAGGCCGGCCGTACTCGTGGTAGTAATTCCATATACGTTGTTGAAAGCGGACTACCGCCTCTGTAGAAAGCTGCATGCTGTGTTTATAAAGACTTTATAAAGCGGCCTTTTCCCGCCGTTTGCGGGCCTTCTCCGCACCGCGACTGATACGGTTCCACACTCCCGTAAGTCCCATCGCTTTTTTCATTTCCCTTAAGGTCTCTTTGGCCTCTTCACGGGCTGCCTGGGTTCCTTCAAAAATAACCTCTTCCACCAGCCCTGTCTGTGCCTGAAAGATGGAACGTTGCTCACGTATTGGGGCCAAAAAGTCATTCAATGCCGCTATCAGTTTATCCTTTACCTCGACATCTCCAACCTTACCACTGCGGTAGCGAGTTTTAAGGTCCTCGACCTCGGATTTGTTCGGATTAAAAATATCGTGGTACATAAACACCGGGTTTCCCTCTACCTTGCCGGGCACATCGGCTCGCACACGGTTAGGGTCGGTGTACATACTGCGCACCTTCTTCTCAACCGTTTTGGCATCATCGGAAATATAGATGGCGTTGTTCAAAGATTTGGACATTTTCGCGCTTCCGTCGGTACCTACCAAAGTCGGAACTTCACCGATTCTTACATCCGGTATCGGAAAAACCTCCCCATAGAGGCTGTTAAAGCGACGGGCTATTTCACGGGTAAGCTCTACGTGTGACTCATTATCCTTGCCCACCGGTACCAGGTTAGCCCGGGGCATGAGAATATCGGCGGCCTGGAGTACCGGATACCCTAGCAAACCGAAGGGTATCTCATTCAGGTTCGCAGAGTTTGCCATATCCTTGATACTCGGCAGCCGTTGGAGCCTCGGCACCGTTACCAGCATCTCGAAAATAAGGTTCATTTCATATATTTCGTGGACCGCCGACTGCAGATAGATCTTTGACTTTTGCGGGTCAATACCACAAGCTAAATAATCGAGTACCATCTCTTTTGAATTAGCGGTAATACTCTCTATGTCCTCTTTGCTCGGTTTAGTAGTTAACATGTGTAAATCGGCGATAATAAAGAAACAATCGTACTGTTCCTGATACTTCACTCTATTAAAAATTGATCCGACATAGTGGCCCAAGTGCAGTTTACCGGTTGGCCTATCTCCGGTCAGTATTCGAGGTTTATCCATTCTGGCACTCCATAAATTAAGGTATCGCTTTACTATATCGCGGCTTGAAAAAAGAGACAACAGTTATGCGCAGCAATTCTCAATTTGGATAGTGTAATTACACTATCCAAATTGAAAATGCCTCCAAAAGTTAAGATATATAAAAATTTGGCAAAGAATTTGATGCGAATCTCAATTTGGAAGTCAGAAGACTTCCAAATTGAGAATCGCTGAGTTATGCGGTTTATAACAGGAATTCTGAAGAGTTATTCCGACTTCTCTTCGAGGGGAGACGGACTTTTAGCCGCCTGAACATGCCCGCTTTCCATTAGGATTGCCAGAGGGCGCAGAGCCGGTATGTTTTCACAGGCTATTTGAAGGACAACTGTAATGGGAACCGACAAAAACATTCCCATTACCCCCCAAATCCATCCCCAGAAAATCAGTGAAAAAAGTATCAAGAGAGGACTAATGTTTAGTCGGCGTCCTTGCAGACGGGGATCGATAAAGTTTCCAATGGTAACTTGGGTGGCTATCATCGCAATGGAAACCGCTGCAATTTTACCCATATCCGGGTAAAACTGCACCACTCCCATGGTTACCGTAATTACTACCAACATAAACGATCCGATAGAGGGGATAAAATTCAGCAAAAACGCTAAAACTCCCCATACGATCGGAAAATCCAGACCGATTATAGACAGGAAAAACCACACCAGTATGCCGGTCGCTAGGCTGATAAAGAACTTTAAGTTGATATACCGTCCCACCTGCTGATTGATGTGCTCGAGGATGCGGCCGATCCGTCTGCCCGTTTCCTCATTGAAGGCTCGGGCCAGTTTATGCTTAAGCAGGGGTTTTTCTAACAGGAGAAAAATCAAGAAAATAATTATTAAAACTAAGGAGCTGATAAAATTAATTAAAGAGCTTGAGATACTTACCAGATAAGTGCGCAGCCTACCCTGCCAGTTAATGTCGGTGGTAAAATCAAAGGAGACTTCGAACCTCTCCATCACCATGGCTTCAATCTGTGCACTGATCTCCATATAACGGGCGGCATACTTTGGATATTCCTGAATAAAGGAGTTTACACTTGCCTGCAAGAACAAATAGATCAGGAACATCGCCCCGAACAGCACCAGCAGCACCATTACTAGAGCAAGTATGCGCGGTACATGCAGTTTATCCAGCAGATTTATCAATGGTGCCAATATAAAAGAGAGAAATATTGCTATAATGAGGGGGAGCAAAATAGCGGAGGCAATTTTTAAGACCGCCCCCATCATAATTACGGCAATAACAGCTAAAAGCCCTGTTGAAACAGCAGATACTCGCATAGTGTGATCATTTTAGCATTTTATCCAACTTAAGGGAACTCTTAGCGCTTTCCAAACACGCGGCTGATAAGACTCCCTCGCTCCTGCTGATCTTCATAATACGGTCCCAGGGACAGCAGACGATGTGAACGCTCCTTCAATAACTGAGAAGCTTTCTTATTAATTAAAATAGGCAGCTGCTGCGCCAAAACTTCCTGCATATAACGAGCGGTATTCTCGGCATCCTTATGAGCTCCGCCTTCACCCTCGGAAATAATGCCGTGGATAACTCCCAGCTCCAATAGGTCGCGGGAGGTCATGCGCATTAGTTCGGCGGCCAGTTTAGCCTTTGAAGAATCCCGCAGCAGAATAGAGGCACAGCCTTCTGGCGAAATTACCGAGTATACGGAATTTTCCAGCATAAAGACCCTGTCGCCTACTCCGATACCTAGGGCCCCTCCGGAACCGCCTTCTCCAATTACAATTACAATTATTGGAACCTGCAGCCGTGAGAACTCTTTAAGATTACGGGCAATTGCTTCTCCAATTCCCTTCTCTTCTGCTGTAATCCCCGGGTACGCTCCCGGTGTGTCGATAAAGGTAATTATCGGACGACCGAAGGCCTCCGCCTCATGGGCCAGCCTCAAGGCCTTACGGTAGCCCCCCGGCTGAGCCATTCCGTAGTTGCGTTTCAGGTTGTCCTTAAGATTCCGCCCCTTTTGCTGGGCCAGCACGGTCACAGGAATCCCCTCAAAAAAACCGATCCCCCCTATTAACGCGGCATCGTCTCCACCCTGTCGATCTCCGTGCATCTCAAGAAAATTATCAAACACCCTGTCTATATAATCCAGAGCGGTGGGGCGCTCAGGATGGCGCGCAAGGGTAACCTTATCCCAGGCACTGGTTCCGCTTTCCCCGCCGTAGAGCTTATGTTCTATCTTGGACAGATCCTCGTATACATGCATATGCTCTTCAGAGGCCATCTTTTTAAGTTCTTTCAGTTTTTTCTGAAAATTAAATTCAGGCATAGACTATCTCGCCTCCCGGTGCGGTATATGGGCGTCGATTAGAAAAGAGAGCGTAGATTTCAATTGCTTCCGATCAACGATAGTATCTACAAAGCCCTTCTCCTGCTGAAATTCCGACCGCTGAAAGCCTTCTGGAAGTTTCTGCTTAATAGTCGATTCTATTACCCGCGGACCGGCAAAACCTATCAGCGCTCCCGGTTCGGCTAAAATTACGTTCCCCAGCATCGCAAAGGAGGCGGTAACCCCGCCGGTAGTCGGATGGGTAAGCACTACAAAAAACGGCAGTCCCTGCTCTTGCAGCAGGGCAATTGCATGACTGGTTTTTGCCATTTGCATAAGGGAGTATATGCCCTCCTGCATTCTGGCGCCTCCGGATGCTGTAAACAGCACTACCGGCAGCTTCTTTTCGGCCCCTTTGAGCAGCAGCCGAGTTACTTTTTCTCCTACAGCCACCCCCATACTGCCCCCCATAAAGGCAAAAGACATCACCCCCAGGGCCGCGGGTCGGCCCTCTATAAGGCAAGTACCAATGCTCACAGCTTCGTTTTGTCCGGACTTCTGCTGTGCCTTTTCAAGTTTTTCCCGGTACCCGGGAAACTCAATCGGGTCCACCGACCGAATGCTCGCATCAAATTGCTTGAAGCTCCCCGGGTCAGCAACTGAAGAGATCCGCTCCTTCAAAGTCAGCTGAAAATGGTGGTTACAGCCGGGACAGACATACATATTCTCTTTTAAGATTTTATCATCAATATGACGATGGCAGAGCGGACAGGCGTGTTTATCCTCTATATAAGCCAGCTCGCTTTTCTTCTGCCCCGTTCGTGTCTTTTTTACACCACTGCTGCGCCAGGGCACACGACTTTCTGCCGGTGACCTTCCCGCACTAGGTTTAAATTTGTCAAGTATTCCCATACGTTACTCCTCAAGAATTCGGGAGAGACCGAAGGTTCCAAAGATTCCTCTCTGGAACAGGGTGCTGTTTAGTATTTTTTTCTGCACCTCAATATTGGTGTCGATGCCTTCAATTACATATTCATCGAGGGCTCGCTTCATTCGTGCAATTGCGCTCCGGCGATCACGTCCATAGGTTATCAGCTTGGAGACCAGTGAATCATAATGCGGAGAAACCGTATAACCTTGATACAGGAAGGAATCTACCCGTACATTACGCCCCCCCGGCTGCAGGTATCGGGTAATCTTCCCGGGAGTTGCAGCGTTAATCCGACACTCAATTGAGGCCCCTTCCAGCCGCACATCCTCCTGACGAATATCCATTGCCTCCCCGCTGCAGCCGCGAATCTGTTCCTTAATGATATCTACGTTGCTGATATATTCTGAAACCGGATGCTCAACCTGTACCCGAGCGTTTACTTCCATAAAATAATAGTTCTCGCCATCAAACAAAAATTCAATTGTTCCGGCACCCTTATATCCAATTTTTTTAAATAGATTTACCGCATCCGAACACATCCGTTCTCTTATTTGCGGATCGATACCCGGTGAGGGACTCTCCTCTAAAACCTTTTGATGGTTCTTCTGTAATGAACAATCCCTTTCACCAAGATGAATTACGTTTCCATAGGTGTCTGCTAAAATCTGCACTTCAATATGACGGGGATTCTCAAGATACTTCTCTATGTAAATGGTTCCGTCGGAAAATGAGGTCTCCGCCTCGTGGGTTGCAATCCGCATGGCCGTTTCAAGCTCCGACTCTTCACGTACAATTCGCATCCCCTTTCCGCCGCCTCCTGATGCGGCTTTGATAATAACCGGATAGCCCGCCTTTTCGGCAAAGGCGACGGCGGTTTCAAGGTCGCCTACCGGCCCATCACTTCCCGGTGTCACCGGCATGCCCGCATCCAAAGCAGTCCGCCTGGCCTGAACCTTGTCTCCAAGAAAAGAGATTGTCTCGGCGTCCGGACCGATAAACACTAAGCCCGCATCCTGCACCTGCTGCGCAAACTGTGCGCTCTCCGACAAAAAGCCTACTCCCGGATGAATAGCGTCGCAGTCGGCGTACAAGGCGGCGGATATCAAGTTTGCACTATGTAGATAACTCTTCTTGGCCTCCGCCGGGCCGATGCATACGGCCTTATCGGCTAACTCAACGGCCAGAGACACCCGGTCGGCTTCTGAATAGCCTACCACCGCCTCTATTCCCATCTCTTTCAGTGTTCTCACTATTCTCACGGCAATTTCACCGCGATTTGCTATAAATACCGATTTTACCATGCTACAGCTTCTCTACCTCAAACAGGGGAGACCCGTATTCTATCATCTGCTGGTTTTCGACTAAAATCCGCTTTATCCGGCAGTCAAACTCCGCTTCAAGCTCGTTCATCACTTTCATTGCCTCGATGATGCAGATGGTATCACCCTTGCTTACCTCATCGCCCTCTTCTACATACGGTGGAGAATCCGGTGATGGAGTCCGATAAAAGGTTCCCACAATGGGAGCAGTGATGAACTCATGGCTCTCATCGGGTGTTTCCGCAGATGAGCTCTGTTCCATATGGCCGTCCATGGCTGCAGCAGCAGGTGCTGCCACATGGTGGGGTGCAGCTACAGGCTGCACAACTGCTCCGGCTTTTTTCAGGCTGAGTTCAAACTCGCCGTCTTTTATATACATTTCTGCAAGAGAACTTGTATCAAGTTTTTCAATCAATTCAATTATCTCACTCTTTTTCATGGTTCCTCCAGGTTTCAAGGGTCGCTCAAAATTTTCAGCGAAATTAGCACATTAGATTTCGGCCGTCAACCGAAATGTAATGCTTTTATCTCTTTTTTTCTACCCTTTACGACGAAACTTCTTTTTCATCCTCTTGACGACTTTGAAAAAGTATGGCGTTGTGTGTATCTTTGTATATGACCACTCAAATAGGAGGATTTATGAGCGTATATATTCGATCGATTGGTGCGTACGTACCTGAAAGACGTGTAAGCAACGATGAACTAGCCCAGACCGTAGATACATCCGATGAATGGATCCAATCACATACCGGAATACAAGCCCGTCATATTTGCAGCGACCAGGAGTCCACCAGCGATCTGGCGGTACATGCCGGTCGGCAGGCAATGGAGAGGGCCGGTATAGGTCCGGACGAGATTGACCTAGTAATACTTGCCACCGCCTCACCGGACTTTCTCGGTTTTCCTTCAACCTCTTCTATCATCCAGGATAAATTGGAGCTGCCTAATTCGGGGGCCTTTGATCTGGTTGCCGGCTGCACCGGCTTTGTGTACGGACTGGAAACCGGACGAGCGATGATTGCCGCCGGCAGTGCCCGTAATGTGCTGTTGATTGGAGCCGAGACCCTCTCGCGCATTACGAACTGGGAAGATCGCAACACCTGTGTATTATTTGGCGATGGAGCCGGAGCTGTGGTACTTTCCCAATCCCCTGATCCGGAGCGAGGCATTATCGATTCAATTCTGGGCTCAGAAGGAAAGGGTGCCGAACATCTCATTCGCCGGGCCGGGGGCTCACGCGAACCTTATACCGCCGGTAAAACTCCCGAAGAGAATCTGTATATTCAGATGAATGGGCGACAGGTTTATAACTTTGCAGTTCGTGTGAACACTGAAATTATAAAATCGCTCCTGGAACGAAACGAAATGGAGTATGAAGAGCTAAATTGGATCGTTCCCCACCAGGCGAACATTCGTATTATTCAAGCAGCAGCCAATCGGCTTAAGATGCCTATAGAGAAATTCTTTACCAATATCCATGAATATGCCAATACATCCGCCGCATCCATCCCAATCGCTTTAAATGAGATGTACGAAAATGACAAATTGTCTGCCGGTGATTATGTTTTGCTAACCGGCTTTGGTGCCGGGCTTACCTATGGAGGAAATTTGCTGCGTTGGTAGGCTGATGATAGGCCGTTAAGACAGTGCGGTCAAGGAAGGCTTTTTTTTTGACCTCGATTTCGGCCGTTGACCGATACCATCTAATTCGATAAGGTGTCTATAAGTACATAAGGAGGAAGAATATGCAGCTATGTTTTCTTTACCCCGGCCAGGGAGCACAGTACCCAGGTATGGGAAAAGATCTCTTCCAGGCAAGTACCGCAGTTAAAGAGCTGTTCGCCCTTGCCTCAGAGGCCTGCGGATGCGATACAGAAGCGCTCCTGTTTGATTCTAATGAAGATGAACTAAAACAGACTCAAAATACCCAGATTGCTATAACTTTAATGAACCTGTCGGTACGGCGTTATCTGCTGGAGCACGGTATTGAATCCGACGGTGCTGCAGGTTTCAGCCTCGGAGAATGGTCGGCCTACGTTGATGCCGGGGTGTTCTCCGAACAGGAAGTATTCCCCATTGTAATGGAACGGGGACGGCTTATGGCCCAGGCCTCTGAAGACCTACAGTCCGGCGGCGCCCAGAGCGCCCAGAGCGGAATGGCTGCAGTTATCGGACTGCCCTCTGAAAAGGTAGACGAAGTTCTTTCGGCTGTCGAAGGGGCCTTTCCTGCCAATTATAACTCAAGCGAACAAACGGTAATCTCCGGAGATGCAGGTGCCATTGAAAGGGCATCCGATCTACTGAAAACCGCCGGGGCAAGAAGGGTAATTCCCCTGAAAGTATCAGGGCCTTTCCACACCCCCCTTCTCTTGCAGGCCGGGAGCGGTTTCGAAAAATTCCTGCATAATTATACCTTGCAGGACCCCAAAAAACCGCTGTATTCCAACGTGATCGGCAGTAGCTTGAAAAGTTCAACCGACGTGTTCAGCAACGCTGTATTGCAAATCTCTTCCCCCGTACTCTGGACCCGTGAAGAAGCTGAAATTGCAGACGGCGGATATACCATGTGTGTCGAGGCCGGCCCCGGTAAAGTGCTTACCGGCCTGTGGAAAAAGTCCGGACACAGCATCGAATGCCGGCCGGCCGGCAGCCTCGAGAAGCTTGATGAATTGATAGGAGAACTAGTATGAACTTTACAGGAAAAACTGTAGTTATAACCGGCGGATCACGTGGTATCGGCGAGGCCATTGGCGAGTCATTTGTTGAAGCCGGTGCACAGGTACATGTCCTCAGCCGCACAGAAAGCAGCCGTGCCGCGGAATTGCAGGAAAATGCAAAAACCGCCGGCGGCGTATATACCTGGCACGCCGCCGATATTACCGATCGTCCCGCCTTGGAAGAAGTACTCGACTCGATTTTGAAAGAGGAAGATGGAATTGATGTGCTGATAAACAACGCCGGCATAACCCGTGACGGATTGTTAATGCGTATGAAAGACGAGGATTGGGATGCGGTTCTGCACACGAACCTCTCTTCTGTGTATACCGCCTGTAAGAAGGTAATACGTCCAATGTTGAAGGCACGCAGTGGAACCATCATCAATATCAGTTCGGTGGTCGGGATTATGGGAAATGCAGGGCAGACCAACTACAGTGCTTCAAAGGCCGGACTGCTCGGTTTTACCAAAAGCCTGGCCCGAGAAGTTGCCTCCAGGGGAATACGGGTAAATGCAGTTGCTCCCGGGTACATAGAAACATCTATGACTGAGAAACTAAACGATGAGGCACGGACTGCCCTTGCCGAACAAATACCTTTAGGTCGAACGGGAAAACCCGCCGAGATAGCCTCTGCAGTTCTCTTTCTAGCCTCAGATGCCTCCGCCTACATTACCGGCCAGACGCTGGTTGTCGATGGCGGACTTGCAATGTAAGATACAAGGGCAAGATATCAACAGGAGATAACAATGAATAGACGAGTAGTAATAACCGGTACAGGGGCGGTTACTCCCCTGGGACATACAGTAGATGAGTTTTGGAACAACATCAAAGCGGGCAAATCGGGCATCGGCCCCATCACTCGCCTTGACCCCACGGAGTATGCCTCGAAAATTGCGGGAGAGGTACGCGACTTTAACCCCGGCGATTTTATTGATAAAAAAGACGCCCGCAAAATGGCACTGTTTAGCCAGTATGCAGTAGTGGCTGCAGTGCAGGCCATGCAGCAGGCAGGCCTTGAGGCTGATAAAGTCGACTCGGAGCGCGCCGGGGTAATTCTGGGAAATGGCATTGGGGGGTTTGAGATTATTGAAGAGGGGCATCGAACCCTATTCGATAAGGGACCCCGTCGGGTTCCGCCCATGACCATTCCAAAAATAATCAGCAACGAAGGTCCCGGGCATATAGCAATTAAGTACGGTTTCCACGGTCCCTGTTACACCGTAGTTACTGCTTGCGCATCCGGAACCGATGCTATAGGGCAGGCTATGCGCGCCATTCAATACGGACAAACGGATGTAATGGTAACCGGGGGTACGGAAGGCTGTATAACAGGATTAGGAGTATCGGGGTTTACCGCCCTAAAGGCACTTTCAACTCAGTACAACGACACTCCGGAAACTGCAAGCCGCCCCTTCGACAAGAACCGTGATGGTTTTGTAATTGCAGAAGGAGCAGGAATCCTCGTGCTTGAAGAACTTGAACATGCAAAGAGCCGCGGTGCGAACATTCTGGCGGAGGTTGCCGGTTATGGTACCACCTGTGATGCATACCACTTGACCGCACCGGACCCAGAAGGTAATGGTGCGGCCAGAGCCATGAAGATGGCCCTTGACGACGCCGGTATGCAGCCCGAAGATATTGATTACATCAATGCCCACGGCACCAGCACTCCAACTAACGATCCGATTGAGACCGCCGCTATAAAGACAGCCTTCGGAGACCATGCCTATAAAGTAAAGGTCTCTTCCACTAAGTCCATGACCGGACATATGGTGGGTGCCGCCGGTGGGATTGAAGCAATAGTCGGAGTATTGGCTATCCGTAACAGTTTTATTCCTGCTACTATAAACCTCGAAGAACCGGATGAAAAATGTGATCTGGATTATGTGCCCAATAAGGGCTTAGACGCCAAAGTTCGAGCGGTAATATCAAACTCCCTCGGTTTTGGCGGCCATAATGGGGTAATCCTGATTAAGGAGTATTCTGTATGAGCGAAATAGAGAAGTATATTCCCCATCGTGAGCCTTTCCTGCTGGTAGATTCGCTGGAATCATACGACGCTGAACGAATTGTGGGAAAAAAGCTGTTCAGCGAAGAGATGGTCTTTTTTGCAGGCCATTTTCCCGGATATCCGGTTGTTCCCGGGGTGCTGCTTATAGAATCAATGGCCCAGTGCGGCGGAGCCGGAGTAAATGCCCAGGGAACCCTTGGTGATGCCCTGTTTTTTCTGGCTAGCGTAGAAAAGGCAAAGTTCCGACGCCAGGTAAAACCAAACGAAGAAGTTCGATTCGAAATAGAAAACCTCAGAGTAACCTCCAGAACCCTTAAACAGAAGGGGAAGGCCTTTGTGGGAGAAGAACTAGCAGCCGAAGCCGAATGGCTTTGTCTGGTAGATACATCGCAACAAAAGTAGAAGGAAGGTATTAATGATATCACCAAAAATTCGCGGCGGCATCTGCATGAACGCCCATCCGGTCGGCTGCGCACGCGAGGTGCAGCTGCAGAAAGACTTTATTGAAAAGATTGATTTTTCTGCTGATTCGGCTCCGGATACCTCTCCGCCGACGGCCCAGACCGAAAAAACCGGCCGGCCTAGCAGTCAGGGGCCAAAAACAGTACTGATAATCGGCGGTTCCACCGGATATGGATTAGCCTCTAGAATAGTAGGCGCCTTCGGATATGGTGCGGAAACTATCAGTGTTTCCTTCGAGAGAGAACCCGGCGATAAGCGTCCGGCAACCGCCGGATGGTACAACACTCGCGCTTTTGACAAGCTGGCCGAAAAAGAGGGACTTGCCTCTTTCAGTTATAATGCAGATGCGTTTTCCCACGAGACTCGCGAGAAAATCGGTTCCCTGCTGAAGGAGAGAGGCAAGAAAATTGATCTACTGGTATACAGCCTAGCCTCGGGAGTTCGACCCGACCCTGATACCGGAGAGGTGTACCGTTCGACACTTAAGCCTCTCGACAAAACCTACACTACCCGTTCGGTTGATTTTATGTCCGGTGCAATTTCGAAAGTGAGCCTTGAACCGGCCACCCAGGCAGAGATCGATTCCACGGTTAAGGTTATGGGCGGAGAAGATTGGCAGCTGTGGGTTGACTATCTGCAGCAGAATGAACTGGTAGATCAGGGTTTTCAAACTGTCGCCTACTCCTACATCGGTCCGGAGATAACCCATCCGATTTACCGTTCCGGTACTATCGGAAAAGCGAAGGAACACCTTGAGAATACCGCGCATTATCTAAACTCGCAACTCGAAAGTATCAAAGGGGCGGCGTACGTCTCGATTAATAAAGCGGTAGTTACCCGTGCCAGTGCGGTGATTCCGGCGGTACCCCTTTATATCTCCTTATTGTTTTCGGTTATGAAAGAACAAGGGCTGCATGAGGGCTGTATTGAACAGATGGTTCGTCTCTACCGCAGGCGCCTGTACAGCGGATCGGAAATACCTACCGACAAGGCTGGTCGTATTCGGCTTGACGATTTTGAAATGAAGCCCGAAATTCAAAAGGAGGTTGAACAACGCTGGAAAAAGGTAACTGAGGAGAATCTTGACAGCCTCGGCGATATGGAAGGTTTCCGCAGCGACTTCCTCCGCATTCACGGTTTTCGGGTACCCGGAATCAACTATGAGGATGAAGTGAATTTTTCTGATGTTCCGCTTCCCTCTGACTGAAAAACAACTGACGACCAACAGCAGCCTATCGAAGCCGGCGCTTACATCCGACGCAATTAAGTGCTCCGACTAAAGCTTAAAAACAGGGTTAGTTCGAATTTAACTAACCTTGTTTATTAAAACGAACAATCATATGCAGAACTGCAGGTTTACCGGACTTATTATAGATTGCATGGTCTACATCACAGTGGTAATTGATAAAATCTCCGGTGGAAATTTCAGTGTTGTTCGCACCCGCCTGTACTTCGACAGTTCCTTCAATAATACTTAGAAATTCCTCGGTCTGTGGAAAATGAGGTTCAGATTCCAGTTTCCCGCCGCTATCGATGGTCAGCAGGTACATCTCGAGGTCTTCGACCATGGAGAAAGGTGAGAGCACCCGGATGTGAACCCGCCCCTCTTCGGCATCAATAGTGGTAATATCATCTTTTCGGCTGACATTAAACTTTTTTTCGATATCGTCACTGCCCTTTAGCAGCACGTCGATGTCTACATTCAGTCCATTTGCAATTTTCCACAAAGTAACAACCGTAGGATTAACCTTATCAGTTTCGATCTGTGAGAGCATTGCCTTTGAAACTCCACTTCGAGCCGAGAGGTGGCCGAGGGTCATGTTGAGCTTTCGCCGGATTTCTTGAATATTGCGCCCAATCTGAAAGGGCGCCCGTTCATTCTTATCGCTTCTGTATTTTACGCTTCCATCCATTTGACAGGTACAATCTCGTTCAATATAATAAACAACCTTACACATTGTACCCTTTAGAGAGAAGTAATGTCAAGAAAAATGGAAATGGAATTAGACCGCTTTCAAGTAGTATTGGTAGAACCGGAGACTTCCGGCAATGTCGGGGCAGTCTGTCGGGCAATGAAAACCATGGGGTTTTCACGGTTAGTAATTGTAGGTCGGACTCCGGATTATTTCAACCTCGATCAGGTAAGGACTTTTGGGCTGCGCGCCCAGGAGCTGTTTGATAAGGCCCTGTTTGTGCCTAGCCTGCCCGAAGCCTTGGCAGGCAGTAT
Source organism: Spirochaetia bacterium (assembly GCA_034520965.1). GTDB lineage: Bacteria > Spirochaetota > Spirochaetia > DSM-16054 > Sediminispirochaetaceae > DSBN01. Next base: position 154,367 of record JAXHMY010000003.1, read on the forward strand.
ACTCGGTGCCGGTATAACACGGCGTCGCGGTAAATACCGAAAATACTTCTCCCTGCTTCCGGAACAGCTGGCGGAGCATGTTTCACATATGCAATCAGGTACTGTCTCATTGGTCTTTGGGCGTGAATCCGACGGACTGACCGATAAAGAACTGTCCTACTGTAATGTTGCAGTACACATACCTTCATCTGAACAGTTTCCCTCTCTTAATCTTTCCCATGCGGTACAGATTATCACCTATACCCTTTCCCGTGAATATCGCCCGCCAATGCAGAGGTTTCAGTCCATTGATCAACAGCGGCTGTCCGAGCTGAGTCAGATAGTCACCGATTCATTTAATGAGATAGGCTTTTTTAAGCAGAATGAGAAGAATGAGGTAGGAAGGTTTTTCAAAGATATATTCAGTCGTTCGGGTTTGTCGGAAAGTGAAGCAGCCCGCTTAATTAAAATGTTTCGTAAAATGGCAGGGCTTACGAGACATCGGCCTCGCTAAGCTCGGTCAACTCGGCAGCCTTCTGCTGGAATTCGAAAATGCATGCCTGAATTGAATAAAACACCATTGGAAATAAGAAGTTGTAAAAATAGGTCCGTTGGTAAACCCGTTTTTCTCGATAGGTGTTCTCATACTCCATCCATTCCCGTATGCTGTCCATATGCTGATCGTAGCTGGTAAAATCAAAATCGGGACGCTCCGGCAGTTGGTCAACCTTGACGGTATCCTGAACCCTTCCGATCAATTCGAACAGATTGTAAATGCTGTAGTCGTTAAAAATAGCCTCATGAGCTGCCTCAGTGTCGCCGTTGTGTTCGCTTAAAATCCGCTCATACAAACTGGGAAGAATCGTCTTTAAAATCTCATGTTTTCGTATATAAATACCGCGGCGGGTAAACACAGACTCAAGCCCATTGATTACAAACCGGTTACCTCGATAGTACTTGAGCATATCGAGTATCCGCTGAGCTCCTTCCTTCCCCTTATTTATTAATAAGTCTACCTGATTCATAATAGCTTCAGGAAGCCCGGGGTTTACCTGCACACTATAGGTATTAAACATGGCATTATGTTTATCCTTAAGTGTTACTTTTCCAAATTTAAAAAGCTCGTCCATGGTGATGTGTTTAAAGCTTCCAAATAACGCCTCTGCCTCACGCTTAAAGCGTTTGTAATACTCGTCAACAGTACCGTTCTGCTTAAGAACATCATAAAAACCCTCTGAAATACGAAAGCCGCCCACCGGAGCGGTTGACTCCATACGTTTAGCTTTAATTACCGGAACTCCGATTACATCCCACTGTTTAGCACCTTCCGGACCAAAATTACCTACCGTCACCTCGCCTATGTTCGCCCCGATTCTTACCCGAATTTGGAAAAAAGCGTTGATTGACGGGGAAAGCTCATTACTGGTACGCAGGGTTCTTATAATTTCAAAGGCCTTGGATATCGAACTTCGAGTACCAGGCTCCTCGTTATAAAGGAAACGGTCGTTGGCTTGATTAAACAAAAAGGCCACACGCTGCATCTCTACACAGGTATAGAAAAGCTCCCGGGCAATGTATCGCTCCTGCTGATCTCGATCCATATCATGGACATTTGGATCCAGGGTACCGCCGAAATGGAACATCAGGCTGTCACCCTCAATTTTATTCAAATACCCCCCATGGCGGTTTAACACAAAATCAAAGGCAGCATACAGACCGTTTAAAACAGTTTGGTTTTCGTTTGGACTAAGAAATTTAGACAGGAAAGTGTAATCGGCAATATCGATAAAACCAATTCCTACAAACTGCTCGGCTGTACTGGTAGGAATTTCACCCTTTTCAAGAATGGCGTTAATCAGCTGCTTCGGCAGATAGTACTCTTCAATTCGCTTTCGAAAACTAATTTCTTCTGAGGCACGCTGCAGCTCTATAGCTGCATCCCGCTCCTCTACAAAATCCCGAATGCGCTGCAACTCCTCAGTTTGCTCGCCTTTATTAACACGGACTTCATTGTCTTTTATGATTTTCCGTAACTCTTCGACCCGTTTATCCTCGGAATTCAGTAGTCCGTTGTTTCGCAACAACTCACGAAGGTACAAAGCTACATACTCAGGCGCAGTCTTGTATACCTCGGCAACCTCGAGCCCATGGGCATAAATACCGTCTAAGGGTAACTGATTCCGCAGGGAAGCTTCATCTAACTGCATCAACAACACTCCAATCAATCTCTGTTAGGGTAATATAACACACAGCAAAAGATTATTACAGTTTTCCCGTCGTGTCGAGCTGAATTCTGATTTTTCAATACCATCAGTCCTTCTCCCCAGGCCCTTCGAAAATAAAGCTGCAACCATAACGCACTTAGAATGGATAGATTTACTGTACAGATTTGCTAAATTATGCTACATAAGTAGTATGTCTATGACCATTGCAATCGCCTCAGGCAAAGGAGGCGTTGGAAAAACCACCACCGCCACCAACTTAGCACTGTATGCCGCTCGCAAACAGCAGAAAGTTGCTCTGATTGACCTTGATCCCCTGTCCGACATTGCCGAAGTACTCTCAATAGCTCACAGCCAACTGGACACATTGCCTAGCACCGTGTCTATCGACCACCCCTATTCAGATTTCAGCATCAGGGTTTTTGATAATTTGGATCTCCTTTTTCCCGCCTCAAAATTGGGCAAAGCAGCCGTAGAGCAGCTGTATACCGCGCTGAAGGAGAGCTATTTAGATCAAATTAAGGCGGAATATGATTTAATTGTAATGGACTTACCTGCGGGTGCCGATGAATCTGAAAATCTACAGTATCTTAGTTTAGCAGATAAAGTGGTGATTGTAACGAATCCTCAGCCCTCATCACATATAGCGGCGGTCACCTATTTACGCTATGCCCGCGAATACACAAACGGGAACAAGTTCTTTTTGTGGCACAACCGTTACCGCGCGTTCAACGCCTCGCAGTTTAATTCAACTGATATCATCGGCAATTATAATCGTAATATGCCGGAAGAAGAGCGCGTGGATGCCGCCACATTCCAGCTCACCCACTGTGCCTATATTCCTGAAGATCCAAGCCTCGACCTTCTGCAGGGAGAACCGGCAGTCATCCTCCAGCTTGTCCGCAATTTGCAGTCCAACATTGAAGCTGTGTATGATTTACTTCTGCAAAGCATCCCGTTAGACCTTCACATTTCTCCTTATATTACGCAGCTGCTGCACTCTTTTATCCGAAGTTTGCCTTCTGATTTTTCTGCCGATACAGCTTTAGTGGAGTTTGGTAAAAGTTTGCATTCCATGGCTCACGAACAATTTTCACCTGCAGGCAGGGGAACTCCGGATATTCCGGAAAACTCTCAATTATTTACTCCTGAACAGAAGAAGAGATTAAAAGAGTATCTCTCAGCCTGTCAGGCAAACCGAACCCGGCGTCAGATTATAAAAACCCTCACGCTGTTGGAGAGCAAGGAAGCAGTGGAAGAGAACCGCATGAGCTCTTTTTCACATCAGCAGGCAGCAGCCCAGGACCCCGGTCATGCACTTGACCGTGAAATAAGCGCTCTGTTGATGTTCCTGGAAGAGGAAGTACAGAACTACCGGGCCTTAAAAAATATGTCGGCCCTGCTTCTCTTCTACTTCTCCCTCTACAAGCTGTTTCAGTCGGACAAAATAATTACTACCCTCACCCGCTTCGTGCCCAGAACAAAAGACCCCCAGGGACGAATGGTCCGGGACCGTCATGCCCAGCTTTCCAGCATCATCAATCACTCGGACAGCTACCGTCAGAAGTATCTCTCACTAATAAAACGTCTATTTCCCTTGGTCCTCCGCCAAATTCAGGTTGTTTCATCTACCTTCGAGCTGCAGCATTTGCTTCTGAAAGCCCCTGACTCCAAAAATAAAGCCGGCCTAGCCCGTGACATCTATGCAAGATTAACCAGCAATTTTGTCCATGAAGCGGTAAACAGCGGATTAGGGGTATTGGTGAGCTTTCAGCACCGTCCAGCCTCTGCCGCCTTCCAGCGTGCGGCGCACTCACTACTCGATACTGAACCTGCATCTACTTCTACCGACTGACACTTCTTGGGCTATTTATTGGGATTCAGCGATTCTCTCGGATTTTTCCATCAATATTTCCAGCATTGTTTTATCGGCATCAGCCAAGCCTCTATTCTGCAAATTACGCAGAAAATTCATGCTGTCCGGAAGGTCCACACCCACAATACCGTCACTGTCCGGAATTGTAACCCCATCTAAGGCTAATAGGGCAGCTTGAACTCCAAAGCGGGCACTGGTAGCCGCCTTGAGTGCACAGCCGTGCTTAGCTCCATCACACAGAATACCTGCAATATTTCCCAACACAAGTTTTACGGCGGCGGTCATTTGCTCAGGAGTTCCGCCCATAGCAAATACCAATGAAGCGGCAATTGCGGGGGCTGCACTGACAGTCACCCCACAGGTTGGGGTAAGTAAACCGGTATACACCTTAATGAATCTAATTAGTAGCAATCCCATGGCCAGGGTCTGCTCCAAGCTTGTCTGCATCTCCTGCTCATACTCACGAAATGCAAGGCCGGTACCGAGGAAGAAGGCAATACCGTGGTTGCCGGAACCTCCACAACCCTTAATCGGAACCATCATCCCGCTCATCCGGCTGTCGGCGGCGGCGGCTACATACTGTTCAACCTTGGTTGCCAGAGAATTTCCAACTACACCTCGCTGTTTCAAGCGTTCAATTCCAGCTCCCAGCCCCATGCCCGGAGCATTTTTAAGACCGATTTCTGCGGCCGCCACATTGATATCGACTGCTCCGGTAAGAAAGGCCAGTTTCTCCACCGGAATCGCCTGCACGGCCTTCACCAGCTCGTCCATCGAAAGCCCTTCCAATTCAGCAGAATCAGCTTCCACTGGGGAACCGGTACTTTCATTTTGCTGCGTATCGCCATTCGGTACCCGCGGCTGTCCCGGGCTCTGCGCTTTTACACCGCCCTGCGGAAAAACCTGAGACCCGTTTACTTTGATTGAAGTAAGATTATCATGTGCCCCAACAATTTCAGCCTCTGCAATGCCCTTCTCAGTTTTTACTTTTGTATAAATATAGATTTTTTCGGGTACATCTGCTAATGAGACTAAAATAAAATCGGCTGATGCCAGCTTGCCGGCTTGCTCCAGATGTTCCATTTTAACCCCTTCAAACAGCCGCAATTGCTTATTCCAATCACCGGCAACCAAGCCTAGGGCTACAGCAAATTGTATACCCTTCTTATCAGATCCTGGAATACCGACGGCCATAGCATTCTTAAAGACATTTACACTTATTGATACTTCAACTGAGTCAATTGTTCCTCCAAGGTGCTGGTAAGCTGCGGTAGCGGCATATGCAATGGCCACAGGTTCAGTACAGCCGATAGTATCAAATACATTGTTACGCACAAATTCAAGCGCTTTTTCTGGAGTTAACATCTTCTTTTAATCCCTTCCTCATGTTATAAGTAGTAAATTGTTGCAGCAATGGTAACATAGAAAACTAGAGCGAGATACCCTCCTTCTAAAATTACTTGTCAACACCGCAGAGGTCTGATAGTATAAAATTATGTTAAATAACTTTTTCTATCGATAAATTGAAAATGAAAGGAACTTATAAATTGAATAGTATACCTCTCCCTTCCTTGCGTAGATTACCGCGATACTTAAACATTCTCGAATCTTTTCATATAAAGGGTAAGCACACCGTATCCGCTACCGACATAGCAGAAGAACTTGATCTTAAACCTATTCAAATACGCAAAGATATGGCTTTTACGGGAATTGTCGGTAAACCCAAAGTTGGCTACGATATCAATGAACTAATTAAATCGATCAGGTCTTTCATCGGATGGCATGAGAACACCTCTGCGATCTTGGTCGGTGCAGGCTCATTGGGCACCGCTTTGATGGGCTATGAGGGCTTTCTCACTCGCGGGCTTAGAATAGAGGCTGCCTTCGATACCGATGTAAGCAAGCACGGAACCCTTATCTACGACACCCCGGTGTACCCCATGCGGGAACTCTCTAAAATTGTACAACGCAAGAACATCCATTTGGCAGTAATTACTGTCCCTGTTTCGGCTGCTCAATCGGTTACCGATACTCTGGTTGAGTCCGGCATTAACGGAATTTGGAACTTCAGTCCCGCGGAAATTCAGGTACCCAAACACGTAATTGTAAAGCGTGAGGACCTTTCGGAGGGGCTGGCTGTACTGTTTGTGCAGATGCAGGAAATACAGCACTCCGAGGAATAAACCATACAGCAGCTTAGCATTACGTAAGCGGCGGCTTAGAGTAAGTGATTTACTCTAAGCCGCCGCTTTTTTCAGCTCAGGTAACAACTTCCTCAACATCTCCGGTGTCCTGCTTGTACTGGCTCACAAAGGTGCCATAGTATTCAGCATCATCGGGTGTAGTAAAGTGGTTTACAATCCATATTGTCAGGGCATTGGCTATAAAACCGGGCACAATTTCATACATATATGCATTAAACCCAAGGCGCTCCCAAATTATTAAAACCAGTGTACCGGTGATCATACCCGATAGGGCGGATTTCCAGTTTGTTTTCGATGAAAACAGGGAGGCTAAAATTACCGGACCAAAGGCGGCACCGAAACCGCCCCATGCATACGAGACCAAACCAAGAATACTGTTATTGGGATTAAGTGCCAGCAGCATTGCAATCAGAGAAATAATAAGTACGCTGATACGGCCAATAACTATCAATTCTTTCTCGCCGGCATCCTTTTTAATTACTTTTTTATAAAAGTCCTCCGTCAATGCCGAAGAGGAGACTAGCAACTGGCTGTCGATGGTGGACATTATAGCAGAAAGAATTGCGGCTAAGAGTATTCCTCCGATCCAGGGGTTGAAGAGATCGCGGATCATATAAATAAAGACCTTCTCACTGTCCCCACCGGTTACTTCCGGGAACATCGGAATAGCTATCAGCCCGACAAATACGGCGAAAGAAAGCGAAAAGGCAACCCATATAATAGCAATAACAGCCGATTTGGGCATCTCCTTCACCGATTTAATGCTCATGAAGCGAGAAAGAATGTGGGGCTGACCAAAATATCCCAGCCCCCAAGCGGCTGCCGAAATAACTGCGAAAAAAGGCATCGGCCCGTCCGGGATAATTGAAGTAGAAATGTTTGACTCTATCATAGCCGTACTAATTCCCTCGAAGCCGCCATGAGTAAAGAAGGCAAGCAGAGGTACAATAATTATGGCCACAAACATCAGGCTGCCCTGGAACAAATCGGTCCAGCACACTGCTAAAAACCCGCCTAAAAAGGTATACAAAATAATTACAATACCACCCAGAATAACAGCAAGGGAATAGTCGATCGAGAACATAGATTCAAATAATTTCCCCGCCCCTACTAAACCACTTGAAGCGTATATTGTAAAAAAAAGCAGAATAATAATCGCGGAAACGATTCTTAGCAATCCGGTGGGATCTTTTAAATCGGTCTTCAAAAAAGGAGGAAATAGTCAATGAGTCGGTTTTTCCTGTATAAACCCGTAAACGCGGTGCAACCAGCAGCCAGTTCGCCACTGTCCCTAGAAACAAACCAATAGCTATCCAGCTTTGATTCACTCCAAGTAAGAATACTGCGCCGGGAAGTCCCATCAACAGCCAGCCGCTCATGTCACTCGCCTGTGCGGAGAGTGCGGTTACCCAGCGACCCATTTTACGGCCGCCTAAAAGATAATCTTCAATGTGGACTGTCTTTTTGTAGAAGTACCACCCTACCGTCATAAGGGCAATAAAGTACACAACAAATGTAATTAGCTCGGCTATGTTAATCATAGAACCTCCAATGAATATTTATGCAATCATATACATTTTGTTCAACTCTGTCAAAAAAAAACCGCCCGACGTCGGCAAATACACCGACGGGGCGTTTCTGTTCCGTGGCGTTTACAGTTATTAGCCTTTCACCTCAATTTTCCGGGGTTTTACTTCCTCTCTAAATTGAAGCGTAATCGTCAAGACTCCATTTTCCATGGTAGCATTTATTGAATTGCGATCGATACTCTTATCAATAGTAAAATATTTTTCATAACTGCCGCAATTTCTTTCACGAATCAAATAGTTTCCTTCCACACTCTCATCCTGCCGAGCAGCAAAAATTTGCAGCTGATCATCTTCGATGCTCACGTTCACATCATCTTTCTTGACGCCAGGTACTTCGAGCTGGACCACTACTTTACCTTCTTCTTCACGAATTCTACTCATAGGGCTTACACAGCGCCCTTCACGTGCTTTTCCTCCGGTTTCCATATAATTCCTCCTCATAGATTCTTATTAGCTGACTTTTACATTGATTTGACGGGGCTTAACCTCTTCGCGCTTAGCAATCGTGATTTCTAATATTCCGTCATGCAGATCTGCTTCAACCTTATTCGGATCTACACTATCGGGTAAAGAAATTGTACGTTGAAATACACCGCTCCAGGTTTCATTCCGGTATTTTTTTGCTTCATCTTTACCCTCTTCCGGCTTTTTTTCACCTTTTATGGTTAACACATTCCGGGCAAGAGAAAGATCCAAATCCTCCTTGCTTATTCCCGGCATATCACAGCGAATTACCAGTGAGTCAGTTTTTTCGATTACATCAACCGGCGGAGATGCCGGGCGATCGAACAATCCTCTAGTGCCCTGGTAGTCAAAATTGAAAAGATTATTAATTTCATTCTGCAGGCGCTCAAACTCGCCCATAGGATCAAGGTTTTTGTCCTGCCTTCCTCTTACTAAATCCATAGCATTCCTCCTTGCTTTTATTCTATAAAATATGTAGCAATTTTTGTGCCAATTTAGTTTAGAAGTCTTTATTTCATTGCAATATAGCTAATTAGCATTACTTTATCTACTCCCTGTTATCGTTTTAAATTCTTTCCGGTGAGTCAAAGAACTACACTCAAGCTGCCGGCTTTGAAGCAGAATGGATCTTTTTGACCCATTTGCTTACAAAGGGGTGAGTAAATTTAGTCCGCTTTTATTTCTGTACAGACGCTGTCTTTTGTATTAGTATATTGATTCGATGGAAAACACAGGTGCATATATACGCTGCCGTAACTGCGGAAGATACGTACTCCAGGAACAGGCGTACAACAACTATTTTTGCAGTTCAATCTGCAGCCAAAAATTCGTACGCTGTAAAAATTGCGGCACCTATTTTTTAGTTAGTGATTCTCAGTATGCGGAGTTTTGCTCCAAGGAGTGTGCTCACAGCTGGGAGCATCCATTAAAGGAAGTGCCTCATTCCCATGATGATGATGATGAAGGAGTGATAATATGAATTTAATCTTTCTAGGCCCCCCGGGGGCTGGTAAAGGTACAATTGCAGTTCGTGTGAAAGAAAGCTACCACATCCCGCACATCTCTACCGGAGATCTATTTCGAGCCCATATCAATAACAAAACCGAGGTAGGCACTCAGGTACAGGCTATCCTTGACTCGGGAGAACTGGTTCCGGATGAGTTAACCATAGAAATGGTACGCCAACGTTTACAAGAAGACGACAGCCGCAATGGTTTTATTCTGGACGGATTTCCACGAACAATTCCTCAGGCAGAGGCCTTAGAGAGTTTCGCGCAAATCGACGGAGTTCTCAATTTTGAACTAAGCAAAGAAAGCATTGTGAAACGCCTCTCCGGCCGCAGAATTGCTAAGCAGTCGGGTAAGGTCTATCACATTCACTACAATCCTCCGAAAGTAGAAGGAAAGTGCGATGAAAGTGGTGAAACACTTATCCAACGGCCCGACGACAAACCCGAGGCCATAGAAAACCGTTTGGAAGTGTACCAGAGGCAAACTGCCCCTCTTATCAATTATTATGCCGAAAAGAATCTTTTGATTGCAATCGACGCCGAACCCTCTGCAGATGATGTCTTTAAGCAGGTAAAGGAAAAATTGGAAAGCTTAAAATAGCACCAAATTAGTGTTTCGGCTTTTTTCTTGAAGAACCGGTTACTCAAAGCTCCGGTCTAAGTTCACTCCTCAGCCTCTTCCGACGGCGACGCTTCGTCTGCTGCCTCCTCTACCGCTGCTTCGACTGCGTCAAAGAGCTGGACACGTTGAAGCTCCGCCTCCATCGCAGAGAGAGCCTCTGCTTTATTCTGTTCATCCAAGGCTGTGTACAGAGCCGACAGTGTAGCGACATCCCTAAATCCGGCCTCCAGGGCACCTTTAAGAGCCGCGATACCGCGGGTGTTCTCTTCGAGCTGTACCAGTAGAATACGGGCTTGCTGCAGCAAAAACCGCCCCTTCTCCGCTTCTTCCGCCCTCGCGCTCATTTGCCTATATATATCCAGGGCTTCAGTAAAGTCCCGCTCTTTGACATATGCGGCTGCCAGCTCTGATAAAACTGTCTGGTTCTGCGGATCCTGCTCAAAGGCCCTCTCAAACCATCCCAGCCCACTGCCCCACTCCAGCTTCTGTTCAAGCTGACCAAGGAGCAGTAGTAACTCGGCATCGGAGTTTTTACCGTACACACACTTTAGCAGCAGGGAGTACGCCTCGGCATACTCCTGCCGCTCGGACAGCAGTAATGATAAATTGTATCGGACATTACAGTTGGCAGGGTCTTTTTCGATTAATGAACGGTAGAGACTCTGGGCTTGATCAATTTTTCCACGTTTTAACTCCACCCACGCCAGGGTTTCTAAAAATGTTATATTCCCCCTATCCGCTTCTAGCAACTGATGCAGAATAGCGGCTGCCTTGGAATAGTTTTGGCTGTAAATATGAACCCGCGCCATGTTATATCCGGCTCGATACATATTCGGTTCAATCTCGAGGGCCCGGGCAAAGGCGTTTTCCGCCTTACCCCAGTCTTCAAGCTCAATATATGCGTTCCCGAGGTTATAGTACGTTTCCGCCAGTTCGCGCTGCTGTGGGCTTGTCCGACAGCCTACAAGCGATAAGAGCAGCACCATAGCTACCAACAGCCCCCCGGCTCTACGCAAGAACATCACGTACGCCCCAACACCGTTTCTTCGATTTTCCTCACCTGTGCGCGGTAAAGTGAGGCAATATTCGCACCATAATCTGCTATCAACTGAATAATGTTTCGGGGCATCTCCTCCATATCCGGTCCGTTTAAGCGGTCGCCGGCATCACCCAGACCGGGCAGGATATAGGCATCATCATTTAAAACCGGATCCATCCAGAGAGTATAGACATCGGCCTGCTCCAGAGCTCTCACAATCCGCAAGGAGCTCCCTTTAAAGCCGAAATTACGTTCAGACATTTGATAGAACGGGGCTTAACCCCCTGGTCCAACAAATATTTTACAATCGTCACAAAACTGCCCCCGGTGGCATTCATCGGGTCGGCAAAGACAAGGTCCTTACCCTGTAAATTTTCTAAACTAAAGAAGGACTTTTTCAAATCGAGAATATACTCCATATTATACTCCTTTTTTGAATCGTCCCTTTTTATCTTGAAAAGTGCAAAGGGAGATACATAATTCGAAGACGAGTACTCTTGTATCTCCTTGCTCATGATCATCGAAGGCAGAAGCGAGCCTCGCAGCATCACACACATCACCGTATTCTCTATATCCACATCTACATCCGGTATTTTATGCACAGCGTAGTTCTGCACCGGATTTGTAACCGGTGTATTGGTAATTAGATAGTTTTTCTTGTGGGTGGCATTTTCAGTAAAAGCCAGATTAAAGAGCAGTTCATAGGCTCGCTGGATATAATATACAAACTCCTGGTTCTGGGTCTTAGTATTCCGCAGTTTTGAAATCAGACGGGAGGCCTCACCATGAACCTCTTTCGGAGTATCAAAAGAGTATACATGTATACGCGGCTCTTCCTGGACAATGCTCTGCATCTGTTTGCCCATAGAGTCGTACACCTTGATCAGCTCTTGTTTGGCCTCACTGAGCCGGCGTTCATTGCTGGTTTTCGATAAGACATCAAAAATACCTATCGCCCTACTATAGAGGCTATTCATGGCATCAATTTGCCGATGATCCTCTTCGGTGAGATATCCGTCTAAATCCGTTGCTTTTAAGATAATCGAGCCCGTTGCCTCTGCCATATGTAACTCCTTTAGTGTAAATGTAGCCGCTAGAGTATTACGGGTCAAGATGTCCTTCACAACAGCAATTCTAAATTTAGATCTGAAGACTTCCATTTGATATTTGCACTACAAATTGGTATAATCCGAACTATTAACTTGCATTTGGTATGATAATTTATTAATGTTAGTAGCAGAACAGTTATTCTATAAGGAGAATAAAAGCAATGAAGAAAACAGTATTTTTACTAATCGTCCTTTTCATCCTGAGCAGCGCTATGGTATCCGCTCAAAGCCTCAAGGGAATGTCCCTCAACGGTGCTACCGGTCTGATCAGCATACCCAGCGGCAGAATCGGCTGGGAGCGCAGCTCGGATTTCGGTTTTGATTTGGGTTACCACGCCATAATTGATGAAAACGTAACCACCCATATACCAAAGGTCTCGGTCAGCCTTTTCCGTACTCTGGAGCTTTCCTTTGCGTATGATACTCAGGACCGGCCGGAAAACTCCGACACGATTATCGGCGGGAAGATCCAGCTGCCGACCAATCGTGCCTCGGCAATCGCCGTCGGAGGTAATATTCAAATGCTCCAGCATAATGAAAATGAAACCGACGCCCAGCAGATTTACCTTGCGGCCACCTATCCCGGCGACTTCTTCAACATGCCGGCGGAAACTACAGTAGTAATCGGCAAGAGCTTCGGCGACGCCGCCCCCGACGATGCAATCGACTTTGGCATGGGCTTTGACCTGCTGCTGTTCCCTAAAACCTTCCAGGGCTACGTGCACTGGATCAACGACTTCGCCAACTTCTCCTACAGCCAGCAGGCTATCGGTGCCAACGCCACCAACCGTGGAGTTTTTAATTCCGGCATAAGAATCGACCTGGGCGCCTCCGATGCATTTTCGGGATATAAATTTGTAATAGATGCAATCATTACCGACGCTTTGGACGGCAACAGAGCCTTCGCCCTCGGTTTTGCTTTTGGGGCTCCATTAAAATAGCTCAACTACTTATCTAATCCACCCTTACACACAAAAAACGGGCTGCCCGAGTAATTCTCGAGCAGCCCGTATAGGCATCTCCTGGGGGAGTCGAACCCCCGTTGCCGGGATGAAAACCCGGTGTCCTAACCACTAGACGAAGGAGACGTAAAAGCAAAATAACAATTGAGCCGCGCTGGGTTCGAACCAGCGACCCACGCCTTAAAAGGGCGTTGCTCTACCAGCTGAGCTAGCGGCCCAGTTTCTGAATGCTCGGGAAATATACCAACTTGCCGAAAAAATGTCAAGCTATAGCCAATTGAAAGATCAGCTTATTTATACTATTTAGCTCCGGAACTCCAGCCCCAATTGAAGGTTATAGACAGGTGCCAATCCCGGCTCTGTAGAACGCTCAGTACCGAACATAGAGGCGTTCAGCCGAAAATAATGTAGGTCCAAACCGATACCGGCTGCCGGCAGCCCCTGTGATAAGCCTAAGCGTACATCCAGAATTTCCATTACCGTAATCTCGGCACCCAAACCAACATGCAGTATCGGGTTGTCCGATAACTCCGGATAAAGCCAAAAATCGAAGATGTCCGTATAATCTAACAGCAGCTTAATCTCACTAATCGAATAGCGGCCCAGGTCAGCCTTCGGCAGATACATCATACCGATATCCAGCTGAAAAGGCATGGTATCGTAAGTACTCTCTCCTCCAGGAACCGGAGCTGCTCCCTCGAGAAAATCAGTCACGTTATAATAGCGGGTCGTGAGGGTTGGACTGTATACATCCCGGCCAACCAGCCCCACTACCCAGGAATCCTTCCATTCATAACGCAGGCCCAAATCGGCACCGATGAACGAGGTAAAACTAAAGGGCTCGTTGAGTAAAACATTATAATTTAGGTCCATTATATCGACTACCGACATTCCCCCGTCGATCGCACCACGAAAGCCCCCCTTCAGCATAATACCCGCATCAAGTTTATGAATATCCCCTGAAAAGGGCAACCGGTAGGCATAGCCGCCGGTCATGACAATGTCGTCCCACACATCTACATTGGCGGTAAGTGAATTGTCGCTGCTGAGTCTAAGACTGCTCTGATTGAACACCCCGAAGCCGAGGCCTTTGCCGATATAGCCGAAGGAAAGCGGCCCCAGCAAATCAATTCCTGTATAAATACCGTTTATCAAATCCGCAAGTTCGGTCAGCTCTCCAGTGGTGATAATATCGGCCATAGAAAACACCGGCCCCTTAAGACCAAGGGTCAACTCGGCAATCGATACTTCCTCCGGCGAGCTGTAGTAGCCGGCCGGATTATTCACCAGCGAAGAAAACGAGTCTGAGAGCGCCGCATGCCGCCCCCCCAGGGCCGCATCACGAGGAGAAATCAGATGCACCGGATCCTGATAAGCCCAGAGCGGAGCCGCCATGACCATGAACAAAATAAAAAGAGCAAATAGTAAAGCACCGACTTTGTATTTATATCCCATGAGAACTCCCTGTTAGCTGTAATTGAGTAGCGTGTCAAGATCTCCAGAATCGTAGCCACCTTGATTGCTGAATGTAAAAGAGCGGTCTGTTGATCCCAGTCGTACCATTTTATCCGCCTGATTAAGAATCAGCGAATCGTTCAAGATCAGTAATAGCTGTAGAAAAATCTAATAACGGATCATTATCAACCGCTGATATTAAACTTGCCGCAGCGACAGTAAGATACTCTTCTGATGTCACTTCAGAAGCTGTGGTCGGATCGTCGGTTGCGTCAGACCATGCTGTCTGACTGCATTGTCCAACATGTCCGAATCTATAGTGTCCAAGATATGTCTCTAAAGTGCTGGTACTGCCGGATTCCAGATCGTTTCAAGGCCTGTTCAACTGCTTCATTGATCCTGATGCCCCCACAGCCAGCTTTGATGCCAGTAGCTGGACTTCCGGATCAGTGTTGTCTTTAATGGCCTCGTAGGCATCAGCCATAGCGTCTTTATCGCCGCTGCCAAGTATACTCTTCGCATAGGAGATCTGTTGGGCTTCTGATAGATTCGAAGGATCGCGCTGGGCCCACTCAAATATGCTGTAGGTAAACATCTGTTCACACGAAATCAGCAAGATAGGAAGGATTACAATCAGCAGTGTTCCCTTCATTTTTTTTTCCATAGTTCCCTCCTGTTTCTATTTCGGCGCACCGGCCTATACTCTTGAACGGTGAACCAACTAAAAGGGCGGGTTTATTTACCCGCCCGTCTTTAGTTATACGATATTTAGAAACGAATTGCAGCTTCTAAGGTAAATCCCTCATTCGGCTTTACCCCTGCGTAGCGGCCCATTTCTCGGGTAAAATAAGAGGCGTTTAGATCCAGGAACAGCAGCTTCACTCCGGCTCCAAAGGTCGCATAGCCCTGGTTTATTCCGCTTCTCAGCTTGATAAAACGCAGCACCTTGGCTTCCATTCCCAAATGCACTCCAGTCCAGAAAGAGTCTTCCTTTGCATCTTCGGCCTGATAGTGAGTTCTACGATACTCCGCATGAAATATCGGGTCGAACAACCAGGACGGTAAAAGAAAGCCGTCGGGGTCATAGCCGATACCATAGCTGGTGACCATTGGAATCGAATACGTCTCTTCAACATCCTCGCCGCTGCCGTCAAAACTCATAATTTGGTCAAGATTATCGGCAGTATTCACCTTATAGCTCAGGTCGGTTCCGCCAATATCACGGGCGGAAAATCCGGCTGTCCACTTGCCTAATCTCTAGGATGGTACCGAAATCGAAACCAAGTCCCGCCCCGGAATACACCTCAAAGCTAGGTTCCACATCATCGGCAGCAGCTTTAGCAAACTCTAGGATGGCCACATCCCGGGCCTCGGCCCGCAGCATGTAGCGCAGGTCTCCACCCACATAGGCTGTTATCGGACCCAAGTGAACCGGCACAGCCATACCGCCGATAACGGCCCAGTCATACACTGCATCAATCGAAGTGCCGAGCACTGTTTCGCCGCGACCGTAAAAGTCCATGTTGCCGACGATCCCGAGCCCTAGGCCATTGTTGACCAGGCCGATGCCGGCATTCCCGGCGCCACCAATACCGTTGCCGGTAATCAGTTCTTCAAGTCCGACTAGGGCATTGGAAATATCTTCCTCACTTTCCGCCGCCATTACCTTTTCAAGGTTATCGACATCTTCATCGTTGGGCAGGAAATAGGGGGAAACCGTAGTTGATAAGAGGGTAAAACTGCCCCCATCACGGGCAAAACCTGCCGGATTTGTAAACAGCGAGTTATAGCCGTGTGCCACAGCGGTAAAAGAGCCGCCCTGCCCGATTACCTCGGGAGTCATCGGCGCATACACCGGACTGTCGATTATATCCCCCGCCGCAAGAGAGCCCAGACCGAATACAGTAAATATAAGTACAATTATCAATGCTTTTCTCATTCTGTGCTCCTTAGCTAAAATTCAAGCCCGCGGCATCGAGGAGGTAAACCATACCGTTATAGTATGGATCATTGATGTCACTATCAAATGCATTTGTTGGATCCTCACCAGTAAAACTTGATCCATTCACAATGCTTCTTAAGGCTTCACTCTCTGAATCGGTTGAAGTTGTTGATGTATAACTACCGTTTACAGTATCATCATCTAATGAATCTAGCGACGCAAGAAGGACAACAGATACCGCTCCATACTGTACTGCATCACCAAGTTCTGCATCTGTAATATAAGTAGAACCACTATCTTCGATATTTACTCCTAGAGATAAATACGCATCTGCACTTTGTAACAAGGCATTCACCATATCTTGAAATGCAGCTGGATCATCCTTTACGGAATCAGGTACGATCGAATTGAGAAACGCTTGAGGATCATCAACACCAGTATCGCTAGTTAGTTCATCAAAAGAGCCGATCAGGTTCTTGGAAAGCTGCTCGGCGTTGGGGTCGCTTTGGATAGCTATTTTGCCTGCAAGCGCGGCGGCCTTTTGCCGGGTTTCGTCATCCAGACTCCCATTATCATAAATTTCTTTGAGTTTCTTCACTGTAGCATCGCTTTTTTCTTTATCACCGCTCAGGGCATCGCCATCGTACCAGTCTTCCACATCACTTAAAAAGGCTTCAGCACCTGAGGCTGATGTGACATCCTTATCATTAATTTCATCTACCGAAGGCACGTTCGGTTTGTCCCACTCCATGAAAAGGTTACCGGAGCAGCCCGCAAAGATCAGGAGCGTGAGTAGGGATACGGCTGTTATTGTTATTCGTCGCATCGTTTCCTCCTATGTATTGTGCGTAAAAACCTACGCAATTCTTTCTGTTTTAACTTTTTTAATTTTTTGGATATATTAAATAAACTATAACACTGATTTGCAGAAAAATCAACTTTATACTGCTTTATGATAATTAATCTAATACACCATGCATATTTTAACACATTTCTCCCGAAAAACCCAGATTATGCAAACCCAATACGAAACCACTTATAATATCATTCTGTCAAATCATTTGCCAAAATGACATACATCTTGTTTATTCGTTGAACAGAATGATACTATTCCAGCCGGCCGAAGATGTGCTCGTCGGCCGATTCTATTCGTATGGATACAATTTTTCCGTGCATACCCGGTTCTGCCGCTGATGTCCCGTTGTTCGGTTGTGTATCGGCCGGAAAAAAGTCGATGGGTATTTCGACTCTGAGGTAGTTCTCGGAAAGTCCGCTCCAGTACTCTTCGTCGCCGATCATATGAATCTCTTCCAACAGGACCTTTACTGTGCGGCCTACCCAGCGCTCGGCGTAGGCGGATTCGAGTTCTGCGGCCAACTTGCGGAGGGCATCCGCCCGCTCGCCTGCTATTCGCTCCGGGACGGGATTTGGGGCATGGAAGAGTTCGGTGCCCGGCCGTGGAGAAAAAGTAAAAATATGCAGCGCGGCAAAACCACACTCTTTGATCAAGTCGTAGGTAGCCTTGAAATCTTCATCCGTTTCCCCCGGCAGTCCAACGATTACGTCGGCCGCCAGAAAGGGGTCGTCCGTAACCCCGCGCAGGTCGGCCACCGCTTCACGGATGCGGTCGGCAGTATAAGGACGGTATACTGCTTTCAAAATACGGTCGGAGCCGCTCTGCACCGGAATATGGAAGTGGGGACAAACCCGGGGGTGGGTCACCGCTTCCACCAGTTCCCGGCGGATCATCTCCGGTTCAAGGCTGGAAAGGCGTATACGGTACTCCTCCGTCCGGCCGGTAAGCTCATGCAGCAACTGGGGCAGCCCGTAGCGCCGGTTTGCCGGGTCGCGGTAGGCGGTTATGTTCACACCGGTTAATACCAGCTCGTTGTAGCCGTGGTGGTACAGCTGTGCCGCCCGCTCTGCAACTTCGGTCGGTGCCAGACTGACTGAAGCGCCTCTGGCAAGACGAACACGACAGTATGCACATTGGTGGTCGCAACCGTCCTGTACTTTAAGGAAGGCCCGGGAGTGAAAGCTGTAGGTATCGGCGGCAAAGCGAAAAATCCCGCCCCGCTCTACCCCCTCGGAGGCGAAGCCGGCGATGCAGGCATCCACCGCCTCGCGCACCGCATCGGCGGAGGCTTCGGTGGAACAGCCGCCGGAGGCTTCTAAGCACTCGGCCAAATCGAGCAGCTGGTACTTGCGCTCATGGCCCAACACCACCACATTCGGCATCAGCCCTTCCAGCGCCTCTTGGTCAAGCTGAGCATAGCAGCCGGTAACAACTATTACCGAGGCAGGGTTGTCCCTGGCCAGCCGTCGGATGATCCGCCTTGCCTTTTGCTCGGCCTTGCTGGTGACTGTGCAGGTGTTAACTATAAATATGTCCGCCCCCTCCTGGGGAGGGACGATAAAAAAACCCCGGCTCTTAAAGGTCGATGCCAGGGCTTCACTTTCGCTCTGGTTCAGCTTACAACCCAGAGTGTAAAAGGCTACCTTCATCCTGTTTTCATTTTCTCCTGTACTCTGCTTTTTCCACGTTCCGCATCGTTCAGCCCAGGCCTCAACCGCAGCGCCTCGTTGTACGCCTCCAGGGCATAGGGGTAATCTTCGGCTTGTTCACGGGCGTATCCCAGCCGGGCCCACCACTGGGCCACCGAAGAGGTATGGTACAGAGCGGTGGTAATGGCAATATCTGCGTGGTGGTATTCACCCAGACGGATGAATATTTCTCCCATCATATAATAGGCAGTATCGATTCTCGGGCCGGTGGGGGACAGAACTGTATATTCCTCAAACCATTCGAGGGCCTGCAGGTTCCGTCCCTGATAGTAATGGACTTCACCCACTATCTCGACCATCCGCGGATCGTACCGGGATATCTCCATTCCCTGCTGGGCGTAATCCAAAGCCTCGTCATAGCGGCCTAAGCGCACAAGACTCCAGCACAGTACGGCGTAGGAGTCCATATTCTGCGGTGTTTCCTCCAACTCTTGGAGACACACCTCCACGGCCTGCGAATATTGCCCACTATTATAAAGCCTCAGGGCATCGGGCCTTTCTTGAGCAAAGAGAACAAGACTTGGGAAGAGCATCATCATCAATACTACTTTACGCATTCGGCTTTTCTCCCTGGCTCAATTCAGTGTGCGGAGCCTCCATTTTGCAAATACCGTTAAACTTGCAGCCGCTTTCCATAATCACATCGGGTGCGGTAATATCACCATCTACCATTGCAGTAGCAAATAGCTCGACCCGGGTGTGAGCATAGACATCACCCTTGATAGTGCCCTTCAGTGAAACAATATTAGCCTCGACCCGGGCTTTCACTACCGCCTCGCTGTCGACATACAGGTTGCCAAGGGCCCGTATATCCCCCTGAAAGCGCCCCTTTATCATTAGACTGTCGTCAAAACTCAATTTTCCGTCGAACGTAATATCCTCGGTTAATATGGTAACTATATCACTCTCGTCTACTTCACGTATTTGTACTTCAGACATCTCCACCCCCGTATTCTAAGGCAATCCTACTCAGCGATATTGTCGATGTCAAGACTGGGAACTAATCCAATAAGCTTATTCGTCTTCAGGCTCCAACATGTCCAAGGTATGTTGAAAGGACTGAAACACGGCGTTTCTCATTTCGCCTGTGTAGGGATTGTAGCGCTGCAGGTCGTAAAACAGCTGCAGCGGATCGTTACAGGTCTGTTCAACAATCTCCAACAGTTTTTGGTACCCCCTAGTGGCAATTTCGCTCTCCGGCAAATGCAAGCCTTGCAGAACTCTTCCAATAAAGTGGGTAACTCCCTGGGTGTAGGCAGCCTGATGATCGTGCTCATCGGGACTCATTTCGATAACCTTCATTCCATATCCTTGAAATATATTCTCCCAGCGTTCAAAAATGGCAGGAATCGCTGTAACCGACGACATAACCATGGGTAAGCCCTGGGGGCCGTCTTTTCCCGAATCCGGGCCAAACATAGGGTGCGAGGCAATTGAGTTTACACTCGACGGCAGCTCACGCTGCATTACCTGCGCCGGGTGAACCTTTACCGAACAGGTGTCGAAAATAGTCATTCCAGGTTTCAGCAGCGGGACAATATCCTGCAAAACTTCTTCGAAGGCGGAAATGCTTACGCACATAAACAGGGCGTCTGCCTGCGTGATTTCTTCCTTGCCCACCTGTTTTATTTCAGGGGGCAGATTGTCTTTTTTTGACCGGCTGTACCCAATTACTTCGAATTTTTGTGCCAGCAGGGATGCCCAGTAAGTTCCGAAACGTCCAAGTCCATATACACCAACAGTCATGGGGCGATGTTAATTGATTTTTCTGAGAAGGACAACAACAGAATTATT
The DNA here is from genome assembly GCA_034520965.1 of Spirochaetia bacterium. Classification (GTDB taxonomy): domain Bacteria; phylum Spirochaetota; class Spirochaetia; order DSM-16054; family Sediminispirochaetaceae; genus DSBN01. The sequence goes on from JAXHMY010000003.1 coordinate 175,200, forward strand.
AATATGGAAGTTTTGCGCCTTCTCTGTTATTCTAATAGTAGTACAGAATTGTAATTATATAAATTTTTTTGGTTTTAGGAGTTAATATGACCTTTTCAGAAAAAATGAAAACAAAAGCAAAATCAATGCAAAAGAAGCTTGTACTTCCCGAATCTCTCGAGCCGCGTACCCTGCAGGCAGCCCGTATTATTGTCGATGAGGGCCTGGCATCGGACGTTTTTCTAGTTGGAAAAGAAGATGAAATTGCAAAGGCGGCTCAGTCGGTAGGGGCTGACCTGACCGGGGTAAAAATTAGCACTCCCGACGAAAGCGAGCAGCTGGACGAGTTTGCCGATGAGTTCTACCAATTGCGCAAGCACAAGGGCATCAGCCTTGATGATGCCCGTTCAAAAATAGTAGAGCCCCTGAACTGGGCGGCTATGATGGTTCGTAAAGGCATGGCCGATGCAATGGTAGCCGGTGCGGAGAATGCCACCGCAGCGGTTTTGCGAGCTGCCATGACTATTATCAAAACCAAGCCGGGGACTAAATATGCTTCCTCCTGCTTTGTGATGTCCCTAGAAAATACTAAATTGGGGGTCGATGGAAATTTTATTTTTGCCGACTGCGCCACTATCCCGGATCCAACCCCAGAACAGTTGGCGGAAATTGCCATAGCCTCTTCAGATTCCTGCAAAATCTCTTAGAATCCGAACCGGTTACTGCAATGCTCTCTTTTTCTACCCAGGGTTCGGCTCAACATCCGCTGGTGGAAAAGGTTACCAAAGCACTGGCAATTGCCCAGGAAAAACGCCCCGACCTGCTGATAGACGGAGAGTTGCAGCTGGATGCGGCGGTGGTAGAAAAGGTTGGCGCTAAAAAAGCCCCTAACTCAAAGGTAGCCGGGAAAGCCAATACTCTGATATTTCCCGATTTGCAGTCCGGAAATATCGGTTATAAGCTGGTCCAGCGCTTGGCCGGGGCTGAGGCCTACGGCCCTATCCTGCAGGGCTTTGCCAAGCCGGTCAGCGACCTCTCACGGGGCTGCAGTATAGAAGATATTGTCACTACCTCCGCCATTACCCTGGCCCAGGTATAACAAAAAAAAAGCGGTCGGCCGGTGTGTTAAAACCGGCAGCCGCTTTTATTAAATTTAGGTTCTAAATAAGGATTAAATTGGGGCTTAATTCGCCGCCTGAATCTTGTTTATAGCCGCTTGCGCTTCCCTCTGTATTGAGTTCTCCCAGAAATCAGAAATTGTTACTATAGTCAGTTCCTCTATACCCGTTAAATGGCCGACATTACCGAGGGCCTGAATCAGAGCCCTGACTATTCGGTAGGAATCGGGCGGAGCAAGCTCCCGCCGCTGATTATAATAGCCCAGCATATCGGAAAGGGGGCGTGCAACTTCCTCCCCAGTAAAGGTTCCCAGAGCCTCAAGCAGGGTTAGTACTTCATCCTCATCGAACACCCGGTCAGAGCGGTACATCCGGAGCATACCTATCAGGTTTTCAATCAGCCTCTCATTCTCCGGCTGAGGATATTTCTTCAGCATCTCCAATGCATTCATTCGAATCGTCTTAAGCTCACGACTTTCACTTTTATTCTTGGGTGAGTAGGTAAGCCCCTCATCGATAGCCGCTGCGGCTACTTCGGCCTTTGCTATTTGCGGGGCATCGGATTTTTCAGCGGCCTGCAGGGCGGATAGCTTTAGCTCGAAATCATCGTTCGTTCGGAGAATCCGAAGCAACTGATCGCTAGGATCATCAACAATCTGCTGGAGCACTTTTTCGGCCTTCTGTTTAACCTGTCTCTGCTCTGAATACCAGCCCTGGGAGGCAAAAAACACCGGCTCGTAGCCAAGCTCTTCTCCCAGGCGGCCTAGTGCCGTCACAAGCGCATAGGCAATAATCTCGTTCTTCCGCTGATTCTGAATATCATCATAATTGAAGTTGATATTCCGCAGCATCATCGCCATGTCTTCAGCATATTCACGCGCGCCCATACTACCCAGCGCCATAATTGCTTCTGCCTTAAGAATCGGTTCTTCCACAATCTGTACAGTCTCCCATACCACCGGCACCGCTTCACGCGCTTTCAGGCGTCCCAGCTCTTCCACCACCATTTTCATAAGTTCAAGTTTTCGGTCGGCCTCCGTTACGCTGGTAGTATTGCCAAAAGTCAGCACTTCTTCCTCCAGAGCATCCGTCAGCACCGGAATCACATCACGGCTGTGCTGTTCGACAATGTTCATCATAATTTGCTGTTTTTGATCGAGCGTCCGTGCACGTTCATACAGGCGCGTCCACATGGCAGCTATTTCATTTGCCACAGCAAACTGACTTCCCACCATTACCAGCAGCAGCAACATCATCAGTATTTTAAGCTTTATTCTTTGCATATTTCCTTTTACTACCTCTCTTCGCTACTCAACTACTTTGTAAGAAACCTTGCTGCGAGTAATATAATCGCATGTAACCTGTTCCTGAATATCTTCTCCTGCATCCATATAGACAACTTCCACAGGATTTCCAAAACTGTTATTCACATATGTAATTTTACGCTTTACCGAACCATTAGCCCTTAGTAAGGTTTCATTTACCAAGGCTCCATTTTCATACTCATACAAACGGCTCTGCTCGCGCTGGTCGGAACTATTGTACCACACCCGCTTTTCCGGCTTACCCCCGGAGTTGTATTCAATAACGAAATAATCCAGAAGATCATTTCCGGCACTGTAGTTCTCGATACGTGTATTGAGTCCGTCCTTATACTCATACAGGCTGTAGCTCATCAGTGTATCATTGCCGTTGTACACCAGCCATTTGCTCTTGTGACCGGCCGGGTTATACTCAAACTCCTGCCGAGTCTGTTGTTCTTCCTTTGCGTTTAAAAGAAGGTCCTCAATTAGCAGACCTTCCTCGTTGTAATCGAACTGATGTATTCGCTGCAGCTCATTGTTGCCATTGTAGTGACGGCTTTCAGTCAAATTACCGCCTTCATAAGTGTAAACGATCCGTTCTTCAATCTCGTCATCGGAGTTGTACAATATCTCTTCGCGTTTTTCAGTTCCTTCGTCTGCATAGCTATACACCCGATAGGAAGCCAGGACACCGTCGGAATAGTAGGTTGTCTTTTTAGAAACCAACTGTACCTCTTCAACAACTTTCTCCAGCTCCGGTTCAGTCGCTTCGGTACTTTCTTCTGCCTCGCCGGTCTCTGCCTCAGCGGTCTCTGCCTCAGCGGTCTCTGCCTCAGTCTTGGGCTCGGGAGCCTTCTCACTGGTTTCCGGTTGGCTTGCGCATCCAGTCCACAACAGAACCAAGGCTCCCGCCAGCAGAACAAATATCAAGCTTTTGCGCATATTTTTCTCCTTAAGATAATTCTTTTTCAAAGTATACTTCACAGGAATTTTCAAGTCAAACTGTTTAGGAGCAGCAATTCTACTAGACGGAGTATAAGGAAGTTTCACTCAGAAACTCCGCCAGTGCCACGACTGTTTCCACCGTAAGCTCCTCCCCGCGCCGTCCCGGATCGATACCGCCGGCCTCCAACGCTGCAGCAATTTTTTCTTGTCCGTAGCGGGCAGCAAGATTGCTGCGGATTAGGGTATTACGGATAGTTTTTCGGCGCGAGCTAAACAATGCCTTGGTAATTGCACTCACCAAAGGCAGCCGACTAAAGTTGAATCGTCCATGGGGTTTCATTACCACTAGTGCTGAATCAACGTGGGGTGGCGGATAAAAGGCTCCTGGAGAAATAGTTCCACCGTCCTCAACAGTACACGCGAATTGGCAAATAACCGAAAAAGCGGAATATTCACGTGTTCCTGGTACAGCCCGCATTCGAGCGGCAACCTCCTTTTGAACGGTAAAAACCATTCGTGGAGCCACACAACCGGCTTCAATTAAATCGGCGATAATCATTGAAGCGGTGTTATAGGGTAAATTTCCCATGATTCGGTCGGGAAGCCCCTCTTTCCTATACACCGACTTCCAGGTCTTCACTACATCCCCGGCCACAATTTTCAAATGAGAGTACTCGGCGTAAAGGGATGTGAGAAACTGTATAAAACGGTTATCTATTTCAAAGAGTGTGATATTTTCCGCCTTATCCACCAACATGTGGGTCATTGCCCCCAAACCAGGTCCAACTTCCCACACCTTCGAATGCTCTTCCAGCTCAAGCAGCCCGACTATCTTCTCGCGTACCCCTTGGGAAATCAGAAAGTTCTGCCCAAACCGGCGGTTGGGTGCCATTCCATGACTCTGCAGATACTGGGCGATCGACTTGGGAGAATTGTAGTTTAATTCGCCATCCATAGCGCCCAGCATACTGACAGAGTGAGAACAGCGTCAATACACAGGCTGAAATAAGAGCGGTCACTCTCCATTTATCTGGTGAAATTTCAATAGGACTAAACAGACTCCACCACCTAACGGCATCTACCGTTACAAAGGCAGCCCACTCAATCAGAAGGCGGAAGTATCGATCAGCTGTCACCAACAGCGGGCTGGATACCAGACTTAGAAAGCAGGACCAGAACAGATAGGCTAATCCGCCCCACATCCATAGGGTCACCAGCGGTGTTAAGACCAGGGGCGCCAAAAATCCTACGGGATACAGTACCCCGAAACTTTTCACAAGGAGACAAGCACTACAGCACTGAGCAGCTATAGTCGCCGCCACACCATCCCTCATAAGCGGAGGAATCAGCACCGGCAGACAGCGGCTAATCGCGCGAGTCCACAGGCAGATTCCACCCAAGGCCATGTATGAAAGCTGAAAACCAAGGCTATATGCGTCTTGTGGAAGAAGCAGTGTTTGGAAAATAAAGGTCATACAGAGTATGTGAAATGGATTTACCCGCGCTCCCAGCAAAAGCACCCCCGCCGAACCCAGGGCATACATAATTACCGCACGCAGCATAGAGGGCCGTATTCCAACTAGAAACAGGTAGAATACTATTATAAGTAGAGAAAGTAACACTGCCCGTCTGCGTCCAATCAATGGGGTTGCACACATCAGCACTCCCAGAGAGATCACCCCCAAATGCATCCCCGACAGGGCCAGCAGATGTGCACAACCGGCCCGTCTAAAAAGGGCAAATAAATGGCCGGAGCTTCCATCCTTGTAGCCCAGAAGCAGCGCTTCCAATAAAGGCGGGGAGTACCGTCCGATACTGACTATCCTCGCACGGAGAGTAGAAAAAAGGGCAGCCCTTTTTTCCGAAAGCACCGAAGAGGAGCCGATGGAAATTGCGTGCCCCCGGGCCGTGCCTATATAGCTGACCCCTTCGGCCTGTGTGACTTTGCTGTTCTGTAGTTCTTTCAACTCTACCGGCACTCTCAACTTTTGCCCCTGATAAAAGCCGGTAGTATCGGGTAACAGCAGCAGCAAGGAACCCCTCGCTTCCGCAGTTTCGCCAAAATTATCTTTCACTTCAGATATGGAAATTTTCACACTGCTCCCGCCCCGCCCATCCATTCTGCTATCATCTAATGCTGTCCCACTTATCGCTGTCACCCTGGCTGCCGGAAGGCCTAAAAACTGCTGTGCTCTTTGCAGCGCAAAGGGGATTCGAATACAGAGAGCACATACAACAGATATCCAAAGCAGCACTTTTGCACACGACCTTACTCTTTCGGAGGAGCGGTTGCAGAACACTATAGCCACAGCTGCTATAAGAATGGAACAGAGTGCACTCGCAATTTTTACAAGGTTGAGATTTACTACACTACATGCCCATAGGCTGCCCAGAACAGGCAGAATGCTAAGTTCGAGGAGGTGTTCATAGTGTCTTCGGAAGAAAAGGTGGCCCCAGCCTAGATTACCGCGAAAAAGTGCCTGTTTATTCTTTAAACTCACTCAATACCTCCCGCGCAGCCTGTTTGACTGAACGGGGGTAATCAAGATACATGGTGTAGAGTAAGTGATCGAATGCCACTTCATCGCCTAAAATGCCGAGGTTCTTGATAACAGCTAATGCAACCTGTTCGTCAACTTTCTGCCCGTTTTCTTTATAAGTGTTTAACACTTCTAGATACAGGCTAAGTCGTACTGCTGCTTCACGCGTTCCCATTGCACCTACGCATGCAATTGCCTCGAGGAGGTTGGATTTCGAGGCAATGCCCCGGTCGACCTCGACATTTGTTCTATCGAAATGGTCTATTACTAAGGGGCTTGCTTCAGACCGCTCCAACTGAGTCAGTTGCCGGACTGCTTCGTAGCGCAGTTCCCGCAATTTTTCCTGCTTTTCCTGATTACTAACTTGTGTAAGACCCGCGGAGAGGGATCTCTGGGCAATCTCTCCTTTTTTCTTATTCGAAAGAGTGTCCTGTTCCATAGCCCACTTCAAAGCCGCCAACTTTTCTTGTGGAAAGCCATTTTTAATCACCTGCAGCACCATTCGGCTGGTATCGCCCTCTAGATTTTCCAGGGCCTCAAGAGCTTTCTCCTCGATATGCTGAGGGTAACCGAGATGGGCTGCAGCAAAAATTTCGGAAAAAGCGACGTTACTGCCAATTCGAGATACAGCGGTAATTGTCTCGGCTATCACCTGGTTTTCTACATCTTCCCCTTGGCGGAATTTGTTGTTCTGCACTTCCAAGTAATTAACTATCGATGTCACCAACTGTTCATCAGGATTCAGCAGCCTTCCGAGGCTCTGAACAGCGGCAACTTTTATTCCTATCTCGCTGCTTTGCCGGAACAGATTCCATAAACCCTGGGTAGCAGGTGTGTAGGTCGTCTCCCCGGCTAAGCGTGCGGCAAACTTTACCAGCTCAATTGCAGTGGGATCCTCCCGGAGGGTCGAAAAATTATCCAAATAGAACCTGATTGCCTGCAGGTACAGCTTTCCCATGCCGCCTCCCTTTTCGGAGGCAGCGTCCTGCAGTACTTGGACCTTGGTAGCAAGACTGCCGCGGGCGAAATTCTTTTGATAGGCAAACAGCATTTTGTTATCAGCTTCGTTTTGTCCCTGAGCTTGGCTCTGATCTTGGGCCTGCTGGGCGGACACATTCATTAAAGAAAGCATCAGAAAAAACACTATGCTTATGAATATTAATTTTTTCATACTAAACTCCCAATCTACCTCAGAATTGCTGAATCTACCTTTCATCACGTTCACCAAATAAGTTATACACATACATCAGTATCCTATTCTTTATCACCGGAGATGGAGGCGTTGCCTGGATATGCAAAACCGACTGGTGTTTGGGTTGATTATAATTCACACCCTTTGCGATTCCATTCATAACAATAGTTGAATCACCCAATTTAAACTGGAGTTTGACTACCATTCCAACTTTCCCGCGGCCTCCAATCAGTACTGCTGCACCATCTTCCGAGAGATCTCGAATTCGGCACCGAAGTCCACGCCCATACTCATACTCTTCGTTGGCAGTTTCAATTGAGCGCAGCGGAAACATACTGCCGGAGATATTGGTATCGACCCGTACGGAGCCCCGTTTTTGGCTTCGAACGAGTGAATCGGAATGGGCAATGTGTAAAATCGGATATCGACGGTCCAGATAGTCTTCTATAACCCTCGATTCAAACACATATCCGGCATCATCGGCCCTCCAGAAATAAATGTTTATTCGATGGCCCTTCCAGATAAATCCCGGCGGCAGTTTCGGCCCCTCCGGATAAGAGATGGCCATATAACGACGCAGATTTTCCACAATTTGTGACCGATAGGTACCCAAGCCGGGCATGTTTATCATTATGCGCTGTCGCTGGGGCAGCTTGCGTGTTGATTTTATTCCTAGTTTGTATTTCGGAAGATCCATTTCGACGTTCTTACGGAAGTCGAACAGTTTAGATAAGAAATGGATGTTTTCCTCATTGCCGATACTGTCTTCAGAACGGAATTTAGTAATCATCCCTTTAATTGACCGGTCCAGCTGACCGATCGACCAGAAAAGGGCGGTCGGGTTTTTCAAACGGTTCTCTACCGCCACTTTCCGCAATAGATTTACCTCTTTAAAGGTAAACCCCGACTCCTTCCCCTTCGCGTAAAAGTGAATCCACGGGAAGCTCCCGCCGCCCGCCTTACGGAGCGCACCGTAACCGATTATGAGTAATACAAAAAAACTGCCTAAAAGAATCCAAATAATCATATTCCAACTATTACTTTAACTATACAATCTTAACCATATCAGATAAGGTTTTACGAAATGAATTTTACTAACCATACACCATTTTATCCAAAAAATCACGACGAAAATATGCCTTTTCTTGAGGCTATTCTGCTTTTTTCAGTCTTTTTCCTTCCTGGATACTTTCAACAGGGGGCAGGCTTCAACGTAGATAGCATGCTGAACCCTGGGTTCCACCTGTTTACACTGTTGTTCAGCCTGCCTCAGATGCTGCTAATTATCTACATCATTAACCTGCGCTCCAACTCGGATTTAAGATCCTACGGCATTGTACCACTGCGAGAAACCCCTGTTTTGAAGGTAATTGTAAGTTATGTTTTTATCCTCAGTATCCCCCTGTTACTCGGGATTATACAGCAATTCATTGGAATTAGTGAACCGGTTTATAAAAATACCGGTATACAGATAAATTCTGATTTTTATGTACGCTTATCCGAACAACCAATCCTTATATTTTTCATCGCTGTAACCTGTCTATTAATAGGATACTTCGAAGAGCTTTTTTTCCGGGTATACCTTATCCGTGATTTTGCTGTGAACCGCCGGGCGGCTCACCTGACAATAGTAATCGGGAGCCTGCTTTTTGCCGGAGGTCACATGTACCAGGGGTTTACTGCCGCTGCCGGTACGTTTTTAATAGGTGTAATTCTTGGGTACCGGTATCTGGCGCATTCTTCTTGGCACGAAATAGCATTAGCCCACGCCTTTTACAATTTTACCGCAATTCTATTGCTTCCGGCAGCAGGGGGCTTGTCTTAAGCAATATTTTCTGCCTGTTTTACTCAGTTTTTTCTCTTGCTTTTATACTTAGAGTATATTATTTTCCATATATGAAATTTCTTAATACCATAAAACAGTCTCTAATTATGTTGATCTTTCTGCTCACGGCTTTTGCATTGTCAGCACAGGAAGATATCGATCTAAGCAAGACGGAAGAGTTATTCTACAATGCCGGTTTTGGAGTATTAAAGGAAACCACCGCTGCACCTGACTTCACAATTGAAACCTTGCAAGGAGATAGGGTCAGCCTCTCCGATTACCGCGGCAAAGTGGTACTGTTGAATCTGTGGGCAACCTGGTGTCCCCCTTGCCGTGAGGAAATGCCCTCAATGCAGAGCCTATACGACCAACTAAAAGACCGTGGTTTTACCATTTTAGCGGTTGCAGCCCCTAATCCGCCCCGGGAAACCTTCGAAAAAATTGAAAACTACATCTCTGAGTACGGGTATACCTTTCCTGTTTTGATCGACTCGGAATACAAGGTAAACGGGACCTACGGCACCGGCAGTATTCCTACTAGTTGGGTAGTCGATACCGAAGGTAATCTGGTCGCCCGCTTAGTTGGAGCAACTGACTGGCAGTCGGAATCGATTATGAGCGCCTTTGAGGAACTTTTACCACAATAGGTTTCAACGTAACAATAACAGCAGCAGCAAGCGAGGACTATCGGGATGGCAACTATAGGATCACCCTGGAAACGTAGAGCGATACTGGTTTTATTCGGAATTGCATTCGTTCTGCCGGCCGCCTACGGACAATTGAATAACCTCGAAATACTGGAACCGTCCAAACCCTCCGGCGGTTCGGCAGAGGCGGTTTCAGAACCTCAACCGGGGTCTCCGAGCGCTCGGATAGAGCCCCCCTCAACTCCTGTTGTGCTTAGAGAAAACGGAAGCAGTTTTGAAGTTATCTTTTATATCCCCGATGGATTTTATCAGTCCAAACAGCAAGATTTCTTTACCGTCAGTGCCCCAAACTCCTCTCCCTTAGCGGTAACCTCGGTCGAGTACCCGGAAGGCCTTCAAGAAGCCGGGCCGGAGAACGAGGTAAAATATTACAATAGTGCCGCCCTCACGGTACAAGTCTCGACTAAAGAGGATATAAAAGCCGGCGAGTATCGCATACCCTTTACCGCCTCGTATCAGCTGTGCGACGAGGCCGGCACATGTTTCTTTCCGCAAGACGAGACTATCCTAGTCGCATTTGAAGTTCCACAAGCTGTTGAAGTGGGTAATGGAGCAGGATTTTCGAACGCCGGCTCTCTCCCTGCCTCTCCCGCTCCCTCTTCGGCAGCTCCTGTTTCGCTGGGAATGCTTCTCCGTTTCCTCCTGTTTGCCCTAATTGGCGGGCTCTTCCTGAATGTGATGCCCTGCGTACTCCCGGTGCTTTCTATCCGGGCTCTCAATTTGGTGAAACAAAGCGGCAACAGCCGTCGTGAAATATTTACCGGGTCACTCTTTTATACTATAGGGGTGCTGGTTTCATTATTGATTCTGGCGGGGGTTGTAATAGGCCTTAAACTCTCCGGCGAACTGGTTGGTTGGGGATTCCAGTTTCAGAATCCGGGCTTTGTGGTGTTCCTCATTATTGTGGTATTTGTATTTGCTCTTTCGTTGTTTGATGTATTTGTATTTCAGCCACCCCGTATGAACGGGGCAATTCAACGTGCCGGCAGCAAGGGCTACATTGGTTCTTTTTTCAACGGAATCATCGCCGTGCTCCTGGCTACTCCCTGTACCGCTCCGCTACTGGGTCCCGCACTTGGCTTTGCCTTCTCCCAGCCACCGCTTGTCATTATACTTACCTTTTCAATGGTTGGAATCGGCTTTGCCCTGCCCTTCCTGTTGATTGGACTGCGGCCTGGCCTCATCAACAAACTGCCTAAACCTGGTCCATGGATGAATACTTTTAAAGAATTGATGGGCTTTGTTCTTTTTGCAACCGCCATCTATCTGCTCAGTATTCTGCGCCATCAGGTTACTCCCGGCCAGCTTGTTCAGGTGTTGTTGTTTCTGCTGATAATCGGCTTTTTGCTTTGGATCTACGGAAAAACCGCATCTCCGGTTATTAGTCGTAAAAGGAAGTGGATTATTTTAGGATTTATCGTTATACTCTCCGTATCGGCCGCGGGCCGTCTACTTGAGTTTGAAAAAGGCCCGAACACACAATCAACGGCGACAATAAGAGAAGGATGGGAGCAATTTTCGGTAGAAAAACTGGAAGAATACCAACAGGCGGATAACCCGGTACTAGTCGTGTTTTCAGCAAAATGGTGCACCGTATGCAAACTGAATGAACAGACGGTACTCCATACAGAAAGGGGTGATGCCCTGTTTCGTTCACATGGTGTTAAATTGCTGTACGGCGATTACACCAATCAGGACCCGGTTATAGAGGAGTGGATTCGTTTCTACGGAAGAGCAGGCGTGCCAGTGTATGCCTATTATCATTCTGGCGAAGATTACACACTCCTGCCGGAAGTACTTACCTTCCAGATTTTAGAAAGTCACCTAAACCCATACTCCTGATCTGATTTACGTTAAGGAGGAATTATTTAATGCAAGGTCTTGATACTATCCCTAAAAGAATACGCTCGACCGTCGGTCGCCATCCTGGTTTAACCGCACTTATGTACAAGGACTCCCAAGGGGAGTTCATCTCGATTACCTATAAAGAATTCTACGAACAGATTAAACGCTTTGCCGCAGGCCTTAACTCGCTGGGAATTTCCCGAGGTGACCATGTAGGCATTATTTCGGATAACCGCAAAGAGTGGATAATCACCGATTTAGCACTTTTGGGCATTGGGGCGATAGATGTTCCCCGAGGTTCCGACTCCATGGCAGAAGAGGTTGGTTATATTTTAGGACATGCCGAGTGTTCAGTCGCCTTTGCTGAAAACAGCGATCAAGCCGAAAAAATTCTGTCGAAGAAAGAGAACCTACCCAATCTGCACACCTTAATCCTGTTCGACGATTCGAAACCAGTCAGCTCTCCCCATAAGGATACGGTAAAGTTTCTCTCTTTCGAGGATATACTCGCGGCGGGGGAAGAAGTATTCCAAAATGATAACGATTTTTACGATCGTGAGGTTGATAAAGGCGGCAGTGATGACCTGGCTACCCTTATTTACACTTCCGGCACCACCGGCGAGCCGAAGGGGGTTATGCTCAACCACCGGAGCTTTACTTTCCAGATTGAACGAATCTACGAACACCTGAATATCCAGCCAGGACATACATTCCTCAGTGTCCTGCCGATTTGGCACTCCTTTGAACGGGCAGTTGAATATATTGTGTTGAACATTGGAGCCGCAATTGCCTATTCAAAACCTATCGGCTCGGTAATGCTGCCGGATATGCAGAAGGTTCAGCCCCACTGGCTGACTTCTGTACCGCGTATTTGGGAAGGCATCCGCAGCGCCATTTTTCGGAGTATGAAAAAAGAGGGTGGATTTAAGCTGGTAATGTTCGATTTTTTCGTTGCCACAGGTGAGATGTACGCAACTTTTTTCAACATGTTCACCGGTCGCCTACCCGATTTCATCCCGCGCTACCATATATTCGACAAGGTAATTGCAATAATACCACTTTTATTGCTGGCACCCTTCAAACTACTTGGATATCTGCTGGTATTTCGTAAAATACAGGCAAAACTGGGCCCTCGTTTTATCGCCGGTATCTCCGGTGGAGGAGCCCTGCCCACACATGTGGACCGCTTTTTCTACGGAGCGGGGATACGCCTGCTCGAGGGCTACGGATTAACCGAAACCGGACCTGTTCTGGCGGTGCGAAAACAAACACGACCGGTATTCGGCACTGTGGGTCCGCTGTTGAAAGATATTGAACACCGGGTAATAGACCAGGATGGAGTGATTCTTCCGGAGGGGCGCAAGGGAACTCTGTATGTAAATAGTGAACAGATCATGCAGGGTTATTATAAACAGCCGGAAAAAACCAAGGAGGTTTTGCAAGACGGCTGGCTCAATACGGGGGATATTGCAATTTTCAGCCATACCGGGGACTTCAAAATTCTCGGCCGCTCAAAGGAGACCATCGTTCTGCTTGGCGGAGAGAATATAGAACCGGTTCCGATAGAGGATAAGCTCAACGCTTCGGAGGCAATTCAACAGGCAATGGTAGTTGGACAAGATCAGAAGTTTCTTGCCGCACTGATAGTACCCGAAATGTCTAAATTAGAAGAGTTCGCCCAAGAAAACGGCATTACCTATGTTGAAAGCGATGAGTTGCTCAGCAATCCTGAAATTCAGGAGTATATACACAACGAAATTCAGGACCAGGTCAACACCAAAAGCGGTTTTCGCCATTTTGAATGCATATTCCGCTTTAAGCTCCTGCCCCAGCCGTTTGAGGTTGGAAATGAGCTAACCCATACACTGAAAATCCGGCGTGAGGTAGTGTACCACAAGCACCACCACGAGATTGACTCGCTGTTCAAGTAGGGTTTTAGAGTAAGAGCACCACTATTACTGCTGCAGCTGCAGTTCCTACCATAAATACAAGCAGGAGGGGCAGCCACAGCGACGATTTTTCAACCGTCTTTTTTTTATCACCGGAGTTGCTCTCTAAGCCTTCGGCATTCAAAAGCTCATAGGAATCGTTGGCAGCCGCCTTGAATCCGCACTGCGGACAGCCGTTTACAAACTGACGGGCCTTACCGTTAAACCCACAGCGAGGGCATCGTACTCCGTAAAAGGGCATTCCGCAGTGGGGACACTCATCTTCATTGGCGCCAACCTCGCGACCGCAGGTCTCGCAGTAAAAGGTCGGCTCTTCTACTTTTTTCTTTTGAAAGCTTTTTCCAGTTCTCCTGTTCATTTTTTTTCAACACCCAACACCGTTAAATCATCATACTGCTGATCTTCTTTAATATGGGAGAAACGAACATACTCTTCCTGGTCGGTCTGCCCTTCAATCGGATGGTGAAAGTAGCTATCGTACTGCAGAAAATGCTCCTTCAAAAACTCATCAATTTTTCTATCCACAACTACTACATCATTCGCCCCGGCAGAAGGATCCGGATACATGCGAAATACCTTCTCAACCGATACCATTGCAATCACCACCTCCTGAATAGTTCCTTTACAGCTGGAAAAGTCAAAGGTTAACTCTTCGTTCGGATACGGATTATGGTACTTAAACAGCTGGTAAGTGCGGCGGTGCATCAACAAGTTTACCATATCATATAACCGGCCTAAACTCAGTTCTTCATTGTCCATGCCCACCGAATGGGTCCCGTGTTCCTGCCCATCCTCAAGCCCCGGTTCATTGCAGACAATAGGTTCGAAGTTTTCATTACGAAACTTTCTCTGTGCCTCTTCCAGACCATCCGTAAACAGCAGGAGCATATCACCTGTCTTCATCATATGGGGTATACTCTTGAATCCGGATTGCATCTCAACCAGATCGTTTGGAAAGACCCCCGATGCGGGAGCTTCGGGCAGGGTCTTCGCTTCCATCGCATGCTTTTCACTATTAAAAATATGCACCAAGTTATCCCCGGCATTGCACATAACCGTCTTCCCATTACGTGCATCAAACAAAACTACAATTAGTGCAGCAAAACGGCCTTTAAAACCACGCTCCTGCACCAATCGATTAATTGCGTACACCAGCTCTTTCAGGTTAGGGTCTTCCTCCGAACGCTTAACGCTTTTGCCGGCGGCAATTCTATCTTTTCGATTCTGCAGACTTAACCATTCATTAAAGAAGTTTCGGAAGATGGTTGCAACCTCTACCATAATCAACGAAGCTGCAACTCCCTTTCCGGCCACATCGCACTTCACAATCGCATATTTACCCGGCGTTAATTCCATATAATCGAAATAGTCGCCCGACACGCCCTTTGCACCCTCGTAATAGCCGAAGAAATCGGCCTGTTCAGTCTGCAAATCGGCAGTGGTAAGTTTTCGTCCGCGCTTGTCCTCCTCCAGGGGAATAAACATTTTCTGAATTTCTTTACCAATAATCAAATCTTTATTTGCTATTGCCGCATTTACCAGACCCTTGGTCATATCATTGACTGTTTCGGCTAGAGTAGCAATTTCGTCCCTGGTTTTTATCTCTATCTCATGACCCTCCAACTTTTCCTTGTCCTCGGTATCTCTAATACGCGCGACACCCTTTACCAGCCTGCGAATCGGAATAATGATAATGGTAGCAAGCACTAAAGCTCCGAGTATGCCGAGGCCGATTGCAATGAAGGCAATGAGAGCGGTCTGACGAATCAGAGTCTCACGGGAGGCACGTATCTCCTCGATTATTCTTACGGTTGAGATACCCAACCTCACCATCCCATGATAATACACCCCCTCTCGATCAGAGTCCTGATACACGATCGGACGGTAAAAGGTGTAATCCGTCGGACCGGATAAAACATTCTCGGCATTAAAGTCCGGGAGGCTGCCCATCCGATTTCCTAGGTTGCTCAACTCTTCCTCAATCCGAGTATTAATTTGGCTAATCTGGTCCTGCAGCTCCGTCAACAGCTGAGCAGTATCCTGATCGTTGCTCTCTACCAACCTCTGCGCAGCTGTTCGGGCTTCCTGCTGCAGCTCTTCCAAACGTTTCACGAGTTTCCCTACTTGTTCCTCAGCTTCCCGATTAATCTCCTGCTTGAGTTCCGGAATAACAGTGCTCACCCGATCGTCCACTTTGATGGTACCCCTTTCATAAGTAAACTCTCCAGCCCGGACTAAATCTTCATCTTCAGGAGCAACTACTTTTTCTTCAATCTCCGGATCGTTGGTTGCCCACAGATAATCATAAAAATCGTTCTCGAGCTGGTTCGCCGAGCTGAGACGGGGTCCGGTGATGGTTACAAAGCGTGCATCTTCAGCCGCCCTCATCTGCCGAGGTAAGCGTCCCAGCTCGATGGTGCTCTCTTCCGGCAGAAATTTCTCTGCCCCGGCGTTAATACTTTCGATCAAAACCCGAGTATTCTCCTGCAAACCGGCGGTAAGGTTCCGCTGCTGGGTTTTAATCATGTAGTTGCTCAGGGGCAAGGCCACCATCAACACAATAATCAGCACTAAGAAAGTAGTCAGAAGAACAAATTTTATTCTTAATCCCATTCCGCGTTTTTTCATAGTAGCCAGTTTCTCCTTCTTCTTTTCGTAGGAAAGTTGGCGATTCTCAAGCAGGGCCTGTACTTCACCCCGCAGGTAGGCTCCTTCTTTGGCAAGAGTAGTCAGCTTCCATAGGGCAAACACCAGCATAGCGGCCAGTAGAATCATAATTAACACAACAGGCAATTCGCTGCCGTAAATAGCTATTTGTCGAAACGCCTTTAGGGCCGGCCGTTCGGCGGCTATCAAAGTAAAATCGCCAAACTTTACCGCACCGGTAGTCTCAAACTGCAAGGTATACCGGGTAAAGTAGGTTCCCCGCTCCGGATGTACTAATCCTACTCGGTACTCCCCTTTATCAATATTTTCAACTGAGGGGCCGTCAATTACTCGGTCATTTCTCACCGAATAAAGACCTGTTTCCTGTTCATACACATAATCGTAGGGAGGCTCACCATCACGGTCGAGCATTACCTGCTGTATCTCGCCGCCGACCGAAAAACCGCGACCGATAATCTGTAAGTCATAACGGTTCAACTGGTCTTGTGCTACCTCTATTCGGGTGATGTACGTGACCGGAATATACTTATTCAACTGAAAATACACGGTTTTTGCTGGTCCCCGGTTGCCGACAGTATCTACCGGGGCAACGGTCAAGGCCCAGGTGCCGTTATCGAGGTTGTAAAAAGTATATTCGGGGCTGCGGGTACGTACTCCCGCAGGGGGAGCATTTATAGAGAAATCACTCATCTCCCCTTGGTAACTGGGTCCGGTAAGGTACTGCAGTCGATAAGTATAACCCTGTAGATCTTCAGCTTCAGGAGCTTCCCAACTTATGGTAGCAGTATTAGATTTTAGATATCCCCCCTCGTCTCTATCCGGCTCCTCAAATTCAACCGCAGGAGGGGGTGTAGTATCATGAAAAAAACCGACTGTCTCCGGTTCCGACCAGTTCCCGGCATAGTCCCGGGCAATAACGTGAAAGTACCACCATCCGTCTTTCTCTACCTCAACCTCAGCCCGCCGATTGTCCCGACGAAGAATTTCATAACCCGGTCGGGACGGGCATCAGGGTCTCTATCTATCGAATAGTTAAACCCGGAAATCCCGGAGGAATCGTCGGGAATATTCCATCCAATTGCATAGTTCTTTTGATTAGAACGCCCTTCAGACCTGAAGTTTTGGGGTATTACCCTCGGGGCTTCCACACTCTGATCAGGCTCCAGCATAACCACGCGAGAATTCTCGGAAAACTTATTCTCCCATACCACGTTGATTTTATCATTTCGATAGAAAAACTCCCCGTACATGCTTGATCCCTGCATGATGCTCAGGTCATCGTTCTGCCAGTTACGACCTTGTCGGTATCCAAGAAAGATGCGATTCTCACCCTTTCTATCGTCAAACCACAGCAGATAGGGATCCTCTTTATCCACAATTACTTGCGGACTGCGACAACTCGCATTACTGCTGTTAACCCTCTCCGCCTCCTCAATAACATCACCTTCAGTATTTAGCAATGCATAATAAATCTGGGGAGCGGTTGTATTTGCAAACTGTCGCTCCCACGCTAAATGGAGGCCGTTCTGAGCAGCCGCAAGATAAGGGCGCTGGTTATTAAAATCATTGACATCCGCGTTGTCAATGCCCAAAGCATCAGTAAAATCTGTAAGCCGGCGAGGTTCCGACCAGGTCACTCCCCCGTCCGCGCTCGAGACTAAATAGAGTTGATAATAACGGCTTTCAGACGGTGAGGCCTGAAAAACAACAAACTCCCGATTTCGATAACTTGCATGGGAAGGAAGATACACATAGGAAAGATCGGTATCGGAAACTAAAGGACGAAAGTCAGTCCAGTTGCGTCCATTGCCGCTTACCGAATAGTTGATACCCAGTGAAGGAGTACCAATACTCCCCTCAGCACCTTCGACTCTAAGCGGCTGGGTAGCAAAGAGCAAAAAACCACCCGACTCTTTGTAAAACAACTTGGGCGCAACGCTGATCCCCTCGCCCCCTCCATCGCCTAGGGTTGTCAACTGTCGAACCTGCTCTCCGGGCCCTTCCAGTTCATACAGCTCAATTCGGCGGCCGGAAGAGGCCGTTGCAATCAACACTCGGCCATCCCGATCAATTGCCGTCGAAGCAAAGGGGACCTCATCACCTACAAAATCAAACGGCCCGAGTATCCGTCGGTGGACATCCCAATCCTCCTGATCAATACTGCGCACCATTAAGGAGACACTCATCTCGTCCGGTTCATCTCCATCGTAAATGAACTCATGCCATAGAATTGCGGTAGTACCACCATTCTGATCAACCCTTGGGAAACGCCCACCCTCCGGTATGAGTACTTCGGGCTTCTCCCAATAGAGTTGTTGGGCATTAGCTGTTGAGGTTGTAATAACCAGGCCAAGCAGGAGTGCAAGTAGGATCTTTCTCAAGTTGTCTCGGTAACTAAATCTCACACATCCTCCGGTAGTACACTAAAGTTGACTCTCTATACGGCGCCGCAGTTCGGCCAGTTTCGTATTACTACGATTCTCCAACTTTTGCCATAATTGGTCCACAATCACACTGGCCTCGAAATACCGTCCATCGATAAACAAGTTTTCAGCCCTGCGCAACCTCTGCTGATCCACACTCGACAAAACCACCGATACCTGGCCACCCTGTCCTGTCTGAATACGATCCTTTAATACTATCGCCTCCCGGTAATCAGGATCAAGCTTGATAGCTTCATTCAGATAAGTTATAGCCACCGGAAACTGGGCGCGGACGTCATCTTCAACTATCTCCTGAGCCTGGCTATAGAGGTCCCTGGCGCGTGCCAGCTTCTGCGGATCCGGCGGAGGTTGTCTGATGCCGGTGGCTATCTCCGCCTGATAAATTGCATCGTCAAGCCCAGGATAGTCCGGCTTGATCTCCCGCAGCACCTGCAGTTCCCGATACGCCTCTTCCGGAGCGCTGTCTAAATTTCCACGAGCCTCCCGGAAACGGCTGCTGAATATAGATTCGAATTCATCCGGTTGAGTATATTCCAAGATTCTCAAATAGAGTACACCGGAGGCCTTATTATTGGGAAAGGGCTCTTTTATATATTCAATATTCTTCTCTGCAGATGCAAAGGCATCCATCGCAGCGCTGCGCTGTCCTTGGTCATACAATCTTTTCCCTTGCTGAAAATCTTCCTTCGCCAGATTCAAGATCTGCATCATGTCTACGTACAGCGGGTCGCTTTCTTCTATGGTTATTCCACTGGTAGTTTCCAAGGCCCTTTCAACTCGATCCAGCCACAAGGCAACCTCCGGATCATCCTCCGGATGGGTTTGTCGCCACCTGGACTGCGCCCGGGTAAGAACCTGTTCTGCTTCAATAAAGTTTTCTTGGAAAAAGAGTTCTCGGCCGCGGTCTATTAAACTACGCACTTCCCGCACTATGGCCTGGTTCTGTTCAAAGAGAATCTGATCGGCTAATCTCGGTATCTGCTCATCTATAATAGCCCTCACCTCCGGATCTTCACGAAAACTCAGCGATTCGGAATACGCATTTCCAGCTTGTTCCAGCTTTTCCCTGGCCAATTCAAAACGCTCGTTCTCCACCTCAGCTCGGGTCTGCTGCAGTCGAATATCTCCTTCAGAGAGTGCTATATCGGCCTGGCGGTTCAATTCTTCGGCTCTAGCTAAAACCCGGCTTCCCCGCAGGCCTATTGTATCTATTCTAGTCAGAAGCTCTTGCCCTTCCTGCTGCAAATCAATAATCGGATCCTGCTCTAAAATATATGGTTTTTCCCCGTTCAACTCTGCCAGAACGGCTTCAATCGTACTGCGGGCGGCGGCTATATCCTCTTGAGCTGAGTTGACCAATTCAATACTGCGGTTTGGAAAACGTACCTCAACTTCCCCAGACCCTTCGTATATCACCCGCACTACCCCTTCAGTAAAATCCTCGGCTTCTGCTACCGCCTCTTCAGTTTGAACAAGCAGCTGCCGAGCAGGGCTGTAGCGAAGCTCCGCAATTCGCTTTACAAAGTTGCCCTCCACCAGCCTAGTACGTGCACTTTCAGCAACATAGTCATTCTGCAGAGCTTCGGTCACTTCGAGCGCCCGCTCAACACTTACGCCTTCCATCGCATAGCCCTCAAAATCAGTTAAATTCTCCTGAATCTCTTCGCGTGCCGATTGAAAACTATTCAATAGTTCAAGCAGCTGACCACGGGCTAAGCGTATTTCCTCCACCTGTTCTGCCAACAGACCACCCGTTTCAAGCTGATTCAGCTCAGTAGTGAGCTCTATCAGCCGTCTATAGCTTCCTCCGGCATACTCTATAGCCCGTACATACAGCCGGTCTGATTGAGTATCCCTTGGAGCCGGCCCGATTTTACGGGGAACTTCCAACTCACGCCGCAGGGCGTGCATCTGTTCCCATAATTCAATCACTGGGCCCACCATTTCAACTAGCTGCAAAGGAGTTTCAAACAGCACATCTTCCTGGGCTCCGAGCTCTCCTGCTTTGAACTGCCCTAGCGCTGATTCAAAACTATCTGTTATTCTATTCTGCAGGGCTTGGTTCATTTCCTGCAGAGACTCCACAAGTGGCTGTTCAATAGCTCCGGCGATTCCCACCGGCTGCTCGCTTTCAGCTCGCCCGAGTGTAAGAACCCGCAGAGTAGAAAGCAGAGGAATATCGGTCGTATCTTCCCCTAAAATAGAAAGCCGGATCTGCTCAAGGGCATTTGCGTTTTGTATGATTCCCTCCCATAGTTCAAGCATCTGCTGTTGAGTACTCAATAACTGCTCATTTCCTGAAACGGAGGCAGCCTCGGAGACTGTAAAATTACTTTGTGCTTCTACAAACAGGGTATATACATTGGCAAATTGATCCGACAGCCTGCGTATGTCGTTACGGCGCGAATCGACCTGGTTTTCGATTACACTGCCGTATTCGTCTTCATCAAATAGCTCCTGGTGCAGTGAGAAGCCGGACAGGTATTCCTCCACTGCGGCAACATAGAGCTCTTGTTCCAAGCGCTCTCCGGCGGTCTGCATAATTCCCTGAAAACGCTGATTGTTAACGGTAAATATTATTGAACGGCGTGCCTGTGCAAAGGCCTCTACCGCAGCCTTGTTGGGGTCCGCATCAAGCTCTTCAAGACGCTGAATTATATCGTAGGCTTCCTGTTCGTTAAGCGTCTCCCCTTCCTGCACATCAAGAACCTCAATCAATTCAGCGTAGGTCTCATTATAAAGCTCACGGGCCTGCCGAACCTCTTGCAAGAGTTTTTCCGCCTCGTCAAATTTGCGAGGGTTCTCTTTCATAACCTGGGTTAAGAGTAAAATTGCATCATTATAGCGGTTCTCTTCGATTAAGCTGCGTGCATCTTCAAGACGGTCCTCTTGCTGGCCCCGCGCACCCACCTCTAACGTTGTGCTGAAAAACAGCATTAGAAGGAGTAAAATTGGAAATGCGAGGCTCCGCCTAGTTAAAACCACGTTGTTACTTACCTACTCTATCACATTTATCGACAAAAAGAATCTTTGTGCTAAATTTGTATCTATATCTTTACGAGAGTAGAAAAAAGAGCAAAATGAGTGTATATTATTAATGAAGATGAAACACTTATGGTTTTTTAGTATTATTATTATTTTCCTCCCGGTATCAATATACGCCGCTGATCTGTCCGATTTCTACTACGGTTACAGCGGTTTTGCAGAGAATTCACTGTTCTCTGACCCTAACACCGGACGCACACTTTTTCCAACTCTTTTAGTGCCTATGGGGGGAATGTACGAAGGGATGGGTACTGCATACACCGCGGTTGCCGAGGGTTCCGGGTTTTTAGAGGCCAACCCGGCAGGTAGCTCACAGCTTGCCTACACCGAACTTTCCTTTCACCATAATAACTGGATCGCCGACTCCAGCCTCGAGGGAGTAGTATACACCATTCGCAACGGTAATTTCGGTATGGGTTTTGGTGGAAAATTCTTATACCTTCCTTTCACTGAATTTAACAGCTGGGGTGAACGGGATTCCCGCGGGTATGTGTCCGAGACTATCGCCACGTTCAACGCTTCTTATAATTTTCTTTCAAGCTACTATTTCCACGGCATTTCCGTCGGAACAAACCTCAAGCTTGCCTACCGCCACATCCCGGCATCCATCTATCCGGGGCAGTCAATTGCAACCGGTTTAGCAGATATAGGCGCACTTACCCGTTTCAACTTTCTCAAATTCTACTCATCCCGCGACAGGAATTTTTCCTTGGGAACTGTGGTTAAAAATCTTGGCCTGCCTTACGATGATGAACCTATGCCCACTGTTGCAGTTGCCGGTTTTGCGTATTCTCCGTTTCGTCCTCTGCTGTTGTCCTTTGATTTTAATTATCCCATTGCCCTAGGCCTTCCTCCGGATCAATGGGAAAAGTGGTATATTGCAAGCGGACTGAAGCTTCAGTTTACCAACTTTTTTGCTGTCCATACCGGGTTTACCCATCGAGGGGCAAATCCGCGGTTTAGCCTAGGCAGCAATATAGATTTGGACTATATGGATCTTATACTCAACTATACCCTCGACCTGACTACCCAGGTCAGTAGTGCAGACCGGTTTAGCATTGAAGCCAAAATGAATTTGGGCGACCGCGGGCGGGCTGAGATGCGTCAACAGATTGATGAATATTATATCGAGGGGCTTGAAGCCTATGCCCAGGGCGAATTAAAACGGGCTATCGATTATTGGGAGGCAGCCCTGGACCTCGACCCCACTTTTGTGCCTGCCACTGAAAACATGGTAGTAGCACGTAATTCACTCCGCCTGCAAGAGGATATGGAATCGCTCAGTAAAGTTGAATAAGAGTTTCGCATCAGCAATTCTAAATTTGAAAATTTTTTTAAACTTTTCAAATTCTAGAATGCTCACATTTTGTTTAAGATAAGTAACTTAGCTTAAAGGGTTTGAGGTTATTCTAATTTTGGAAGTCAAAAGTCTTCCAAAATTAGAATTCCTGGTTTCGCATGCCGCATAGCGGCAACCGAAACGACGAAAATAGCCGGCTACGGCTATTTTCTTAAGAGACTCCGGCTTTAATGCACATGAACCCGTCGTTTTAAGCTCCGATACGTTGCTAACAGGGATAAGTCAATTTTTCCACGATCAACCTGGGCTTTCAAACTTCCAAAACGACGAGGGATTCCTTCACCAATCGCATAGCGGTCCATCAACTTTTCTTGCCTGCGATACACCTTGCTTGAAAAACGTTTTTCCAGATACCCAATCAGCTTCTGAGCATCTTTTATTTCCTCATCTGAGAAAGAAGCGGTATCCGGAAGATACATAGATTCCAGCAGTTTATCTCGACTTACAGATTCATAGCGGTGCAGTATATCCTCTACCTCTTGTACAAGTGCATCTTCCTGAAACTCAATATGATCCACTTTCCACCGCAGTTTTTTCCGCAGCTCCTCGGCTTGGGGCAAAGCATGCGATTTTCGGAGACGGTAAAAGTATAGGCCCACCGACGAAGCCGCGGCTATCAATAGTTCATCGACCATAGGAAGTGGATCGCGCACAGCAAAGGTAAACAAAAAATAGATTACTAGAAAGCCGGAAGATGCCCACAGGAAATTCGGAATAAACTTTTTGTCTTGAATCCAGCTTTTACAGCTGTTTCTACCGCCTGATACAACTGGCTGCGAAACAGGGTTATAGACTCAACATCCGGTTCCTGGCCGTACTTCCCGTATATCTGAGTATTTTCATCGACAGCCAGAAAAACATTGGGTTCATCGAAGGGATGCAGAAACAAAGCTGTCCCGTCTTTGCGAAAGAGATGAAAAATAGTGATCGACTGTTCACCTTTCATCTTCATATCATTTACCTACCTTATGAGAGCTTTAGCCTGACGGGTAAGCGGAAAGAGGCGGGCAACATTCATCTGCAGACTCCCCCACTCGTATTCAATTTTCCCTTCCAGCAGAAAAGCAACTCCAGTTTCAAGCTGCTCCACCATCCGTCTGTATACTGTCGGAAACAAAACGGTTTCAAACACCCCGTGCTGGTCCTCAAAGGACACAAAACTCATCGTCTGCTGTGTAGTGGTTCGGATTTCCTTCTCCGCCACTAAGAATCCGGCGATGCGTATAGTTATACCACAATACTCTGCTATTGTCTGCGAGTCCACCAGCGGCGGTGCATCCGGGTGCACATAATGGGCAACTCGCGGCAGAAAAACTTCCAACGGATGCCGGCTGAAGATAAGACCGGAAGATTGATATTCATCCCGCAGCTTGCGGGCGGCTGGGTAATCTTTAATACACCCCGGTACAGCCGGCGATTCAAATAAACCCTCGGTATCCTCAAAATGCGAGTAGATCCAAAACAGCTGCGGACGGGTATAGCCGTCCGCAATGGAGTCTAAAGCTCCAATCTGCACCAAAGCACGGAACGAGGCAATATCCGGATCGATTCGGCGGATAAAATCGACAACGCTTTTGAACCGCAGTCCTTGCGGCTGCGCCTGCCGTTGAGGCTGAGAAATAATGCGCTTCATGACCTCCTCAGAAAGGCCCCGCAGCTGTCGCAGTCCTATCCGAAGCCCCTTCCGCCGCCCATGGGAGGGTCTCACAAACTCAATTCTATACTCTATACTGCTTTGGTTTACATCCGGTCCAAGAATGGGATACCCCAGGCGCCGAACTGCATTCAGGTACACTTGGCGTGCATAAAAACCACCTCCATTGTTTATTACGGCGGTATAGAACTCAAGCGGAAAAAAGCGCTTCATCCAGGCCAGACGATACGAGAGCAGCGCATAGGAGGCGCTGTGGGCTTTACAGAAAGAGTACCCGTCAAAGGAAAGAACGGCATCCCATAACTCATGCAGGACCGCCTCCGAAAAGCCCCTACGCCTTCCTCCACTGATAAACTCTTCGTGAAAAACCTCAAGTTTTTCGGCACGGTTCTTTTTAGAAAGGACCTTACGCATACCATCCGCACGGGCGGCATCAAAGCCGGCTACTGCAATTGCAATCCGCGAGACATCCTCCTGGTACACCATAATTCCGTAGGTTTCGTCCAATGCAGCCCCGGCGGGATCCGGCAGCCGGCGGTATGCCCCGCCCCGCAAACGGAGGACAAACTCATTAATGTAGCGGTTGGCCGCCGGCCGGATGATTGAACTGGCGATAACCAGATGCTCGTAATCCCCCCTGCCCATCTTTTTCAGCAGCTGGCGGGTAGCCGGTGACTCCACATAGAAAACCCCCAGGGTATCTCCCTCGGCAATCATATTGCGGGTAGCCCGGTTATTTAAAGGGGAAAAACTCTCCCAGTCGATCGAAGTGTCATACCGGGTATTCACCAGATTGATGGAATCGCGCAGAACACCCAATGAGCGGTTACCCAACAAGTCAATCTTTACCAAACCGGCGTCCTCCGCCGCGTCCTTCTCCCATGCCATAACCGGCCAGCCCAGGGGAGATGTCTGTACATGGGTATAGTTGGTAATCGGCCCCGGGGTAATAACTACACCACCGGGATGGGTGCCGAGATTACGGGGCATCCCGAACAAGCGGGGAACCACCTGCTGCAGCTCTCCGGGCAAGTCGGCAGTACGTCCCCGCCGCCATAAGCCTGTCAGGCGGTCCAATTGCTCCTTTTCATACCCCATCACCCGGGCGGGCTCACGAATTGCCGAGCGGAAAGCAAAGGTTATATGGTCGGCTACCATGGCCGCCGAACCGGCGTAAGACGCAAACACGTATTTTAAGGTCTCCTCCCGTTCATCCCAGGGAAAGTCGACATCGATATCCGGCGGATCGCTGCGCCCCATATTAAGAAAGCGCTCGAAAAACAGGTTATAGCGAAGCGGGTCGACATGGGTAATGCCCAGCAAAAATGCTACGATGCTGGCCGCAGAACTCCCCCGCCCACAGGTACGGGGAACCCGTTGTACAATATCGTGGACCACCAAAAAATAGGTGGAAAAGCCTTTGTACCGTATAATGCCAAGTTCGTACTCCAGGCGTTTGAGCACCTTCTGCATAAGCGGCTGCTGGCCCTCGCCGGTGCCGTACCGACGCCGTATGCCCTCCGTACACAGTGCCCGAAGCCGCTGGAAGGCATCAGCCTCCGAAAGTTCACCGAAAGCGGGAAAAATAAAGCTTTCCGGAAGCCGGTAAGCCTCCGCCAGCCGGGAAAAGTCTTCGGCCGCCTGCAGGGCCTCGGGTACTGCGGAAAAAAACCGATGCATCTCGGTCTGTCCCGCAAAACGCTGTACTGCTGTAAGCCCGCCGTTAGGCGGAACTGATTCTACCAGCTGATTACGACCGATAGCTCGTACGATACGATAAAAATGTAGGTCCCCGTTCTCAAGGTACACTGCATCGTTATAAGCCAGCAATTTGATTCCCCGCACCAGGGCCCAGCGCCGGAGTTCTGAAAACGGCCGGCCGTACAGCAGTCCGGCATACAAACCGACACTAGTCCGCTGCTGCAAACGCTCCAGTACCCGGATGTGCGGGCTCACCACCCAAAGCCCCTGCCACCCCTCTTCTATAAGATCAGTAATTGGGTCATACCGAACCTCCGTACCTCTGCCATTGCGGTTTTGCGCATCGATGTGGCGGCTGAGAATTACATTCGCCCTGGCGAAACCGGAGGAATTGAGACAAAGAAGGCTGCACAGATAGTTTTCTTGATCATAGATGGCCGTACTGTAAAGCGCCTTGAGCCCCCGCCGTCGGGCTGCCGCCGCAAAGCGGATAAGGCCGTAAAAGCCGTTTATATCGGCTATACCAACCGCCTGGGCCGACTGAGATACCGCGACTTCGACCACTTGCTCGGGCGAGAGAACTCCCCTCAACAGTGAATAGTGGGTTCTGCAATGAATTGATGTATAAGGCTCTGTGCTTTCCATAACTACTTAACATATGTTTAGCATTAATACCGGAAAAGCACAATTCTTTTTAAAAAGAGCCAAAAAAGCCGGGCTATCCGGGACCTGGAAATCCAGAACCCGGAAACCCGGCGTCTTTTATTTGACCTAGACTAACCTGCTATTATTCAAATACCGCTCCGGTATGGGCGGAGGTAACCAATTTACGGTAGCGCGCCAAATAGCTGCGCGGATCCACTTCGCTGGGATTTGGCTTCCAGCCCTCCCGCCGTTTGGCTATTTCCTGTTCATCCACCTGCAGCTCGAGGCGGCGATTGCTAATGTCCACAGTTATAGTGTCCCCCTCCTTCACCAGGCCGATCAAACCGCCGGCCAGTGCTTCCGGTGATACATGTCCTATGCAGGGACCACGGGTACCGCCGGAAAATCGCCCGTCGGTTATCAGAGCCACCGATTTTGAGAGCCCCATTCCGGCAATAGCCGAGGTAGGACTGAGCATCTCCCGCATTCCCGGGCCGCCCTTCGGCCCCTCGTACCGAATGACCACTACATCCCCGGAAGTTATCTGCCCTTCGACGATTGCGGTATAAGCGGTTTCCTCCGATTCGAACACCCGGGCCGGTCCTTCATGCTGCATCATCTCCGGTTCCACGGCCGACTGCTTTACCACACATCCCTCGGGAGCAAGGTTTCCGTACAGAACCGCGATGCCCCCCTCTTTCATATAGGGTTCATCGGCTTTCCGAATAACCTTGGGATTCAAAATGGTCGATTTCTCTATATTTTCGCCCAAAGTTTTACCGGTTACAGTCATCGGACTGCCGTCGATCAACCCGTGCTTCAGAAGCTCATTCATGACCGCCGAAAGCCCCCCGGCATCATCCAGGTCCTGCATACTGTGAACCCCGGCTGGGCTGATCTTGGTGATATTCGGCACTTTGCGGCTAATTTTATCAAAAGTCTTCAGGCTGATATCCACATGCGCTTCGCGGGCGATCGCCAGAAGATGCAAGGCCGTATTGGTTGATCCTCCGATTGCCATGTCCAGGGCAATCGCATTTTCAAAGGCGGTTGTGTTCATGATATCTCGGGCGGATATCTCCCGACGGATTAATTCCATAACCTGATGCCCTGCTCGACGGGCCAACTGCTTCCTCCGTCCGAAGGGGGCCGGAATAGTACCATTTCCCGGCAAAGCGATACCAAGAGATTCAGCTAGACTATTGAGGGTATTCGCAGTAAAAAGACCGGCACAGCTTCCACAGCTCGGACAAGCCCGTATAGCAACTTGTTCAAGCTCGTCCTCGTCTATCTCTCCCGCCACAAATTTACCCACTGATTCAAAGGAACCACTAATAAGGTCGATGTTCTCTCCCTGGTAAGTACCGCTCAACATGGGGCCGCCGCTTACATACACCGCCGGCAAATTCATCCTGGCGGCACCCATCAGCATACCGGGAACTATTTTATCGCAGTTTCCAACCAGGACCAGTCCGTCGAACTTCTGTCCGGTGGCAACCGACTCGATCGAATCGGCGATCAATTCTCGGGTAGCTAAGGGGTATCGCATTCCGCTGTGGTTCATTGCAATACCGTCACAAATTCCAATGGAAGGGAATTCCATGGGAGTTCCTCCAGCTGCGGCTACTCCCAGTTTTACCGCCTGGACAATCTCATTCAGATGAAAATGTCCGGGAATAATTTCATTATGTGCATTCACTATACCAATAAGAGGCTTTTGCAAATCCTCCGGCAGGTAACCCATCGCATACATCAGCGAACGGTGCGGTGCACGGTTCGGTCCTTTTGTTACTTCATCACTGCGCATACACGCCTCCTCTCTTATATCTTTCCACACCAAATGAAAGGATACAAGTAGTCCCGCAGGAAAAATAGAAAAATATAATACTATGTCGTGCAATAATTGAGATGGACCCCAGAAAATGATATAAAGGCAGCATGAAACTAAAACAGATACCTGGAAATACAAAAGTAACTTCTATTGGAATGCCCTTCTATTACGAAGGCAGCAGCAACAAGGCTGTGTTGGTACTGCACGGATTCACCGGGGTTTCCTATGAGATGCAGTACCTTGCGGAGCGGCTCAATGAGGCCGGTTTTACTGTAGCCGTGCCCCGTCTCCCCGGCCATGGGACCACGGGAAAGGATTTTATGCTCACCGACCGCCGCGACTGGATGCGCCGAGCGGTGGATGCCTACCTGGAACTGCAGAGCCGGTATGAAAAAGTGTATGTTGCAGGACTTTCGATGGGCGGACTTCTCACTCTGCTTATAGCAGCCCAGTTTCCGGTTGAACGGATTGCCCTGGCAGCACCGGCACTGATAAACAACAATAAGCTTATCTACCTCTCGCCAATTCTCCGTTTTTTTATGCGGAAGGCTTATATTGGCCATGAGGAGGATTCCGAAGATCCGGAATATCAATACCTCTCCGATGAATACTGGAGTTATCGCTATGGAAACCAGGTGTATCACCTGTTCCGCCTGCAGCTTGCCGCCAGGCGCGCACTTTCAAAAGTGCAGGTTCCCACACTTACCCTGGTTTCGCACAACGACCATACGGTTCCTGTACGGGTTGCAGAGCTCATTGAGAAGCGAATTGCCTCGCCCATCACTAAGCGGGTCGAGCTGGCCACAAGTTCGCATATTATTGTAAATGATACAGAAAAAGAGAGGGCCGCCGACGAAATCGTGGCGTGGTTTTCTGGGGAATAACTGCTGTCGGGAACCCAGACCTATTTTGGAACCCGGGTTTTATAAAGCTCAATCATCTTGCGAAATGCGGAATCGCTTTTCTTCAGCTCTTTTGAACCGCGGGTGATCTTGCACAGACTCAAGCCTAAATTTTTAGCAATTTTTCTTTGACTCATCCCGTCTTCCAGCAAACGAACCAGCGCCCAGCGTTTCCCCATTTCCCGTACTTCAGCATCTGTAAAGAGGGCCGATAAAAAGCTGTCTATCATATCCGGATCATCACAAAGGGCTAATACTGCCGCTAACTCTCGGAGGGGATGATCCTCGTTCCAATGTAATCTGTTTTCCATAAACTCGATCATACCAGCTTAGCGCGCCCTGTCAAGCGCTTACTCAAGCTGCCCCTCAAGTGCCCAACAGAAAGCGGTCGAACTGGTGCTCCATCTTTTTAGGTATCATGATCTCCGATGCACACTCCATGGCGTAGTCATCGGTCATCCCCGCTAAATAGTCAAAGGGCATATTTGTAAAGCCCCCATCAACTTCCTCGTAGAATGCTCGCATTTTTACCACATAATCGGCGTAACGAACGGCAATCAAATTCTGCTCCTTCTGATAGCTCTTGATATCAAAGCCGTACAGCTGGAAAATCTCCTGCAAATAGGTATAAAGCGTCTGCAGTATTCGTTCAAAATAGCGATGATAATTAGATAATATGGGATTCAGATATATGCTGTGGTAATTAAACTCTTTAAGCACCTTCATCGCATGAAAAATAGTATCACTAAAACTAATCCCTTCTCCTGCCTGGGAGGATTCGATTACATCATCAACTAACGTACTGATTATCTCGCTGTTTGAGCCCCCCAACACTCGAACTACCTCATCCGGAATCTGCTGCTTTTCAATTATCTTTAACTGCACTGCATCTTCAACATCTCGACCCAGATAAGCAATTTTATCGGCCATCCGCACTACCACGGCTTCCCAGGTGGAGGGGTACTGATCGCGGGCAACGATAGCCTGCAGGTCTTTCTTCTGAAAATCCGGCTTAATGGACTGTTCAAACTTTTCCCCGCAATGGTTCACTATTCCATCTCTGACAGCATAAGTAAGGTTCATCCCTTTTCCATAGTTGGCCAGATAGTCTACCACTCGCAATGAATAAAGCTCGTGGATAAACCCGCCGCTCCCGCTCTTCAGCTCGTTCATGACCGTCTCGCCAACGTGTCCAAAGGGAGTATGTCCAAGATCATGCCCCAAGCCAATCGCCCAGGCTAGATCGGAATCAAGTTCCAAGCCGCGGCAAATCGCCGCGGCAACCGACGCTACATGCATTACGTGCTCAATTCGAGTACAGATATGATCATTCTTAGGGGAGAAAAAAACCTGAGTTTTATGTTTTAGACGTCGAAAAGGGTAAGAGTGGATTATTGCGGTGGTATCACGAAAATAGTGGCCCCGTTCATCCTCTTTACGCGGATGCACACGCTGCCATAGCTCCTCCATGGGCAGTTGATTTTGAAATTTTTTCACAGGCTCCTCCTGTTCCCATTCTCGCATAGCTTCAGCCCCTTCTCAACAGCTAGTATGTTATTTCTATATTGTATTAATTGCGGCTGATTGTATTTGCAGGAATTCTCATTTTGGAAGTCATAAGACTTCCAAAATGAGAATTCCCACAACATCTTTAAGATAAACTACTTATCTTACACAAAAGGTAAGCATTCGCAATTTGAAAATTTTCCAAAAATTTTCAAATTGCGAATTGCTGTTGTATTTGATTTTTATATTTAAACACACTATAGTTCTGAATAGATCAATTTATCTAAAGGTGAAAGCAGCAGTATGCGAAATGAAAAAATTCTCATTGTTGAAGACGAACGCATTATTGCCCTTGATCTCAAAAAGCGGCTTGAGCGGTTTGGTTTCAGCTCTCCCGAGATTGTTTCGAATGGGGAAGATGCCCTGGAAGCGGCAGAATCCATGCATCCGGATATTATCCTTATGGATATTATGCTTGGGGGCACGATAGATGGAATAGATGCTGCCAAAAGTATAAAAGAAACACTCAGTATCCCGGTGATTTTTCTTACTGCCTACTCCAATGAAAATACCCTCGACCGGGCAAAAGAGGCCGAACCCTATGGCTATATTCTTAAACCTTTTAAGGAACGAGAGCTGTATACAACCATTGATATTGCTCTCTACAAATTTAAGGTTAACCTTCAGCTCAAACAGCAGGAGCGCTGGCTTTCGGCGGTCCTGCATAGCGTTGAGGACGGGATCATTGCCACCGGCCGCGATGGACGTATTCAGTTCATGAACAGAGTTGCTGAGACCATCACAGGCTGGGACGAGACTCAAGCCGAAAATCTTGGGCTTGAAGAAGTTTTTCCCCTTACCTACGGTCA
The DNA here is from genome assembly GCA_034520965.1 of Spirochaetia bacterium. Lineage (GTDB taxonomy): Bacteria > Spirochaetota > Spirochaetia > DSM-16054 > Sediminispirochaetaceae > DSBN01. The sequence goes on from JAXHMY010000003.1 coordinate 207,228, forward strand.
AGACAGACGCCCTATGGTATTTCCAGAGATCAAAACTGCCAAAAATGAAAACTACCCCTATATGTTTAAAGATTGTGTTCTTGAAAATAAGCAGAGCGCCCGCATCAATGTAGAAGGCTCACTGGCGGTCATAAAAGACCGTAACGGCAATACCGATGGACAAGTACTTGCCTTTCGCGATACCACCGAGATGCAGCGTCTCAGTGATACGGTTTCCTACCAGGCAAGTCACGATTCTTTAACAGGACTGGCCAACCGCGAGGAGTTCTCCGCCCGTGTAGAATTTGTCTTAAACAACGCCAAACAAGCCGATACCGAGCACGCTTTTATCTACCTTGATATTGACCAGTTTCGAGTAATAAATGATATCTGCGGCCACACTGCCGGTGATGAACTGCTCTTAAAGACCACCCGCATTATCCGCTCAATCGTACGCAGCAGTGACTTCTCAGCTCGGCTGGGCGCTGATGAGTTCGGCATTCTACTTGAAAATGCTCACATTGAGCAGGCAATGGAAATCGCCAAACGACTTCAATCACGTCTGTTGGAAGATCGTCTTGTCTGGGATAAACATGTATTCAACATCAACACCAGTATTGGTATCGTACCTATCGATAAAACCAGTGAATCCGTTCACACGGTATTTGCCGCCGCCGACGATGCCTGCTATGTTGCCAAGGACGACGGCGGAAACAAAATAAAAATCTACAGTAACGAGGAAAACCGCTTCGTTCAACGCCGTGGCGAGATGCAGTGGATTTCCCGCTTAACCAAAGCCCTGGAAGAGGACCGCTTCGTTTTGTACCATCAGCCGATAATTGCCCTGGATGGGAGCGAGCAAAAAGTTTTCAAAAGCGAAATTCTTATTAGAATGATAGATATCGAGGGTAATATTATTTCCCCGGCCTATTTTATTCCCTCCGCAGAACGCTACAACCTGATGCCTGCCATTGACCGCTGGGTAATCCAAACCGCCTTTCGAAACTATAAACTCCTGTCGGATAAACACGGCCATGATAAGAATCCATACTCATTTACCATAAATCTGTCGGCTGCTTTTTTGGCCGATGAAACATCCCTTGACTTTTTGCGTTATGAATTCCAGGAATACAGCGTACCACCGGCGGCATTCTGTTTTGAAATTACCGAAACCGCCGCTATTACCAATATGGACACCGCCACTCACTTTATCCGCGAGATGAAAAAAACCGGCTGTACCTTTGCCCTGGATGATTTCGGTAGCGGTTTTTCCTCTTTTAACTATTTACGACTGCTGCCGGTTGATTATCTAAAGATCGATGGAATCTTTGTAAAAAACATGCACGAGGACAGCATTAGCCATGCAATGGTGGAGGCTATAAACAGCCTTGGACATTTTATCGGTATTAAAACAATCGCCGAGTTCGTGGCCAACGATCAAATTATTAAGAAGCTGAAAAAAATCGGGGTGGACTTCGGCCAGGGCTATGAACTTGGCCGCCCCTCTCCTCTGACGGAGCTGTTATAGCATCCTACCGACCGCCGCCATTCTACTTACCGCACATTTTCTCCGGATCTAAAATTTCATCCGCCTCAGCCGGGCTCAGTACCCCCTCGTCCAATACCACCTGTCGCACAGTTTTCCCCTCATAAAAAGCTTTATGGGCCAGGGCTGCAGCGGCATCGTAGCCGATACGAACCGCTAAAGGGGTAATCAAAGCTAAACTCTTCTCAATCGCCTCTGCGGTATGCGTAGTCGGCACTTTCACGCCCCGCACACATTCGGTCTCGAACCTTCCTGCAACTCGGCTAAGCAGTTCAAGACTGGTCAGGACTTCATGGCTTATCAGGGGCTGCATAATATTCAGCTGCAGCGGCGCATTCTGAGCAGCAATACTTACACTGGTTTGCTTCCCCATCACAAAAGCCGCTGCCTGAATTACCATTTCAGGGATAACCGGATTTACCTTTCCCGGCATAATCGAGCTGCCCGGCTGGAGCTCCGGAAGCTCAAGTTCGGCCAAGCCTGCTCGCGGCCCGCTCGATAAGAGCCTAAAGTCCTGGGCAATTTTCATCAGCACTACCGCCGTTCCATTAAGGGCCCCCATGAGGGACAGCTGCTCATCCCGGGCCGATATCTGTACAAAGGGGTTTGTAGAACATCTGAAGGGAATAGAGCTGTGCGCTGCTATACCTTCGGCAACCTGGGAGGCCCAGTCGGCGGAGCTGTTCAAACCGGTTCCAACTGCGGTCCCCCCCAGGGGCAGCTCTTCCAGCGCCGGCAGCTGCTGGGTAATCCGTTCCGCACTCCGCCGTATCTGCTCGGCCCAGGCGCCGAACTCCTGGCTCACCCGCATCGGCACGGCGTCCTGCAGGTGGGTTCGTCCCAGCTTAAGGCTGCCGGAGTACTCGATTCCCTTCTGTTCAATCGCCACAGCCAGGGACTTGAGGCTTGCACAGAGTGTACCGGCGGTTATTCGCGCAGCTATATTGCCGGCAGCGGGAATTACGTCGTTAGAGGATTGACCGCGATTCACATGGTCGTTGGGATGAATCGTCTCCCTGCCCTGCAGAAATTCCTTCCCCCGATATGCCAAGACCTCGTTCATATTCATATTCCAGCTGGTACCCGAACCGGTTTGAAACACATCAAGGGGAAAGTGGGCATCCAGCTTTCCCGTCATTACCTCATTCGCGGCGGACTGGATAGCCGAGGCCACCTCCTCACTTAAACTTCCTGAGCGCTGATGAGCCCCGGCGGCAGCCAGTTTTATCAGGGCAAGTGCATTCCGCATTTCAGGATGAATTTTATAGGGAGATACACTAAAGTTCTGCAGGGCCCGCTGGGTATGGGCCCCCCATTTAGCCCATTCCGGAACCTGTATCGAACCCATGGAATCATATTCTACTCTGTATGGACTCTCTTTCATCTCAACCTCCCGGGGTAATTTGTTCTACAGGGCAGCTTGACAGAGCTGACGGTTCTTACTACTGTCTGTACACAAGTATGGATAGCAAAGCCCTCACTCCGCAACATCTATTTCTTACCGGTCTAAAACACTGCGGGAAGACCACTCTAGGAAGCATGCTTGCGGCCCGCTGCGGCCGGTTATTTTTTGACCTTGATGAGCTTCTTTTACAAGAAGCCCGGCCCGAGGGCTACAGCTCGGTCCGCGAGATCTATCGTACCGCGGGGCGTAAAAAGTTCCAAGAGTATGAGGCCCGGGCGGCCGAAAAAGCGTGCGTTCAAAATTCAACGCCGGAGGTCATTCTCTCTCTCGGTGGAGGAACCATCGAAAACCCCGCCGCTCTGGAGACACTGAAACCTGCCGGAAGTTTTATCTACCTCCACGTCGAGGAAGAGGTACTGTTCGAACGAATACAACGTGGCGGCCTACCCCCTTTCCTGATTGGAGATCAACCGCCGCAAGAAATGTTTCATGAGCTGTGGGTGCGTAGACATCAGTTATACCTGAGTTATGCTGATCTGGTACTCACCCTTCCCAACCAGGCAGTTGAGGATAATTTTAAGCTGCTGTACACTCAATTAAAGGAACACAATTATGTCGGGTAGCACATTCGGTACGCATTTTAAGATAACCACCTTCGGAGAGTCCCACGGAGCGGGGGTGGGAGTAGTTGTAGACGGAGTTACTCCCCAAATCGAGATAAGCGAGAAGGAAGTACAAAAGGAACTGGACCGCCGTAAACCGGGACAATCCCATATTACTACCTCCCGCCGTGAGAGCGACACAATCCACTTTCTCTCGGGAGTATTCGAGGGGAAGACAACCGGCACTCCCCTCGCCATGGTACTCTACAATCAGGACCATGACAGCAGCGCCTACGACCATATTAAACATGCGTATCGTCCCGGCCATGCCGATTTTACCTACCAGGCAAAGTACGGTATCCGCGACTACCGCGGCAGCGGCCGTGCCTCCGGCCGGGAAACCGCCGGACGGGTAGCCGCCGGAGCAGTAGCTAAAAAGATCCTGGCAAGCCGTGGTATCAGCATTATCGCTTATACTCTCAAGGCCGCCGGAATCGAGTGCAGCCTGCGGGATATCGACCAAATCGAGCAAAACCCTATGCGTGCCTGTGACCCTCACGCAGCGGCTCAGATGGTAAAACGTATCGAAGAGTTGAAAGAGACGGGTGACAGTGCCGGAGGGGTGGTTGAATGTAGTATTACCGGTCTTCCAAAGGGTATTGGAGAGCCGGTGTTCGACAAATTTGAGGCGGAGATCGGCAAGGGGATACTTTCAGTTGGAGCAGTCCGTGGAATTGAGTTCGGCAGTGGTTTTGCCGCCGCCGATATGCTGGGAAGCACCCACAACGACCCCCTTACTCCCCAGGGCTTTGCCAGCAATTTTGCCGGGGGCACCCTTGGAGGTATTACCACAGGGGAAGCGTTCATTTTTCGGGCAGCAGTAAAACCGACCGCTTCCATCAGCTCTGAACAGCAATCGATCAACGAGAATGGAGAGGCGATTACCATAAAAACTGAAGGAAGACACGACCCATGTATTTGTCCGCGAATTGTACCGGTAATAGAGGCGATGAGTGCAATTGTAATTGTAGACATGCTCAAGCGGCAGGCGGCAATGTGGGCTTAAGGTTTGACCTGTACCACTATATGAATTATGCTTAAAACTGCAATGCTCAAAAGGAGACATCTATGAAAATCGGTTTTTTTCAATTTGCTCCAAGTATCGGAAATGTAGAACATAACCGATCAAGACTGGTCGAGGCGCTGCTCCAGACGGATGCCGATTTGCTGGTTGCCCCGGAGCTATCAGTCAGCGGGTACTTTTTCTCTTCCACCGCCCAAGCCCGCGAGCTGGCCGAGCCGATACCCGGGCCCACTACTGATGCCCTGAGTGAAGCCTCCGCAAGGAGCGGCTGTACTATTGTAACCGGTATAGCCGAGCTGGCGGGGGATCAGCTGTTTAACAGCGCAGTGGTAATCGGACCGGAGGGTATAATCGGTACCTATCGAAAAATACACCTCTTTAACGAGGAAACACTGCACTTCACTCCCGGAAGCGAGGGCTTTTTTACTTTCGACCTAAAGGGAGTAAAAGTCGGGGTTTTAGTCTGCTTCGACCATATGTTTCCCGAAGCGGCCCGTAGTCTTGCCCTGCAGGGGGTTCAGATTGTTTGCCATCCGTCGGACCTAGTTCTCCCCGAGTACGGCCAGCTTACCAGCCGCGTACGGGCTCTTGAAAACCGAATGTTCTGGATACTAGCTAACCGTTGGGGAACCGAAACTGTTGGAGAAAAGTCGCTGACTTACACAGGCACCAGCCAGGTGGTACATCCACGGGGCCGCATACTCATACGTGCCGAGGCCGCCTCCGATGATATTTCCGCGGTTGAAGTTGACCCGAAGGATTCCCTGGATAAGAATGTCACCGAGTACAACCATCTACTGAACGATCGACGCCCCGAGTTTTATTTCACCTAAAGGCTTCATACCAAGTGCCGGTGTTATACGGGATATCGGCGTTTGCTCTTTTCAATACGTTTGCGACAGGCCCGGATCTCATCACCGTACTCATCAAATACATCGGCCAGCATATCTTTCAGACGGTTCATCCCGAACTCCCGCTGCCCAAGTTCAAAGTTCTTTGCCACCATTTTGCTGCGATAGGCTTGATTGGTGAATACCCTATGCATTTTCTTAAGTACTGAATCTTCAATCACCAGATGTCCCTGTTTATCATACACATCCCGAATCTCAATATTATCGAAACCGATCACTTTTATATCGGTTTTATAGACGAGATAGGCAGTGGTTACTATCGGAACCCGCGCGGCTATTGCTTCCATCAGCGCATTTCCGAAGCCCTCCCAAATCGGCAGATAAGTTACCAGATCGGCATTCACCAGTACATCCCGGTTTGAGAAGATAACCTGCCCCTGTTCGTTGAGATGCCGTTCAGCTGCAACACGGTCCGATATTAAATGAAGAGATATTCCATGATGCTCAGCCAGCCCCCGTATCTCATCTATATAATGCACATCCGGTTCATCCCCCTGGTACAGAGAGATTACAAAGCGAATTCGTTCTTTATATTCCGGAAATTTTTTTACAAATCTTCCCACCAGCTCGACAGAATCTTCAATTCGCTTTCTGCGTACTATTCGCGTCGGCTGGACAATAAGAAGATCTTCCTTTGCAAACCCAAGCTCCTCGCGAAAACAAGTGTTGTATTCATCCATCCGTACCGCATCTTCAAAATCCTCGCAGTTCGGAATTACCTTGGGATGCACCCGTTTAATCGACCGCAGTATATGTTCGGCGTAAGATGAGATAACCACATGCTCTAAACCGGGATCTACCGGTGGCATAATCTTGCCCAGAAGCTGCTCAATATAGTTCCGGCTGAACCGGCTGCGTTCCCACCAGAAGTCGTGATGATGAAAAATTGTTGCTACCCGACGCCAGGTAGCAAGTTTGTAAATTGCCATTCCTCCGATAAGTGTCATCGGCATAGCATTGGTATTTTCTGCAATAATCACATCAATGGAAAACTTTTGAATGTACTCGAACAGCAGGTTGGAAACTTCGGTTCCCTGCTGCTCTAAGCGGTCGACAAGCTCTTCCCGTTTTTCATCGCTCAGATGAGGAGGATTGTCCTGTAAATAAGGAAACACCAGCCGCTCATACTCCTGCTGTTCAGGACTCCCGAAACGAATCTGAGAAATAAGTATCTGCTGCTCCGCCGGTACCAGTGGCAGCGGAGCAGCATATCGCCCGGAGAAGGTATAGATCTCATGCCCCATATACTTGAGAAGACGAATCCACTTTTCTACTTCCAGCGAAACACCGTCGACATCGCCTAATTTTCCGCACACAATACCAATTCTAAAGGTATCCGGCACCTGTTTGGACATGGAGTACTCCTAGTTTAATGCTTAATCGATGAGTAGAACGGCCCCATTTGACCTCGCCAGCGGGGATTTTTAGAGGACATGTCTTCAGTATACAGGGGCGGGCTCAGCTGAGCTTCTTCCCGGCCCATAATTTTATGAACATAGTTACAGACCCAGCGAGAGAGCTGCAGCACCACCATTTTGTGACGTAAACGCCCCTGTACATCCCGGTTCAGAATATCCGGAATGGTACTGGTGGTTACAATTTCATCCAAAGTGTGGGCGTTCAGATTTACTCGACACTCACGGCTTGAGTAAAAATGGGTGACAAAAAACACTACCCTATTCGCCCCGGCCTCTTTTAACAGATTACAGGCCTCCATAATCGTATTACCGGTGCGTACCATATCATCGATTACGGCAACATCTTTACCCCTAATCTCATCTACACTAATCTCTGAATTTGGTGAAATTTTTATTTCCACCTTACGCTCGTCAGAGCGTTCTTTATTCATATACACAATTGGAATAGAGTCCTGCTGCAACTCTTCACGAACTTTTTTCACAAAACTGAGGGCCCCCTTATCAGGAGCACACAAGACCAGTGAATCCTCACTCACTACATCCGAGTCCTGCATATAGCTTGCAAACAGATCCGCCGGCTGCAGGTTATGAAAACAACCCGAAAAACGGTCAAGAAAGATTTTCTCCACCGAAGCCGAGTGATTGTGCACCGTAATAACCTCATCAACTCCCGCCTCTAAAAGCAAATCCGCATACAGGCGAGCAGAAAAGGGCTGGCCATCGAACTTTTTTTGATCTTCGATTGTACGCTCGCGGGTCTCATCTCCCTGATCAAGCCGTGGGCCCCGGTCCTGAGCACTGTAGAACATGTTCGGCTCAAACAGCACCACTCGATCAGCGCCGTTATCTTTGGATGCCCGGGCTATCAGAAAGTTGCGCATGGCCAGCTCGTCCCGAGTGTTCCAGCCCTGGTTTGTACTGACCAGTAGTACCGTTTTTCCTTTTAGCTTATATCCAATATTGTCCCAATTCTCTTCATCTATGATAAAGCGGGGACAAAACTCGGTGTTTAAAAAACTCTTCAGTGAAATTAAGTCGGAATAGTCTTCGTGCTGTCGAAGGTGATGCGCCACATCTTCCACAACAGGATTGTCCGCCACTGAGCCGACTATGATTACATTGTCCATCAATAAAACTCCCAACGATCGTTAAGATTTCACCCTATTCTATATTGTTTATTGGACATTGAGAAGAATCTTTCGCCATGCAATTCTATTTTTATGAAAAATACACAGTATCTTAGCGTTAATAAATTGTAATCTTTGCTAAGGGGTTTGAAGCAATTCCAAATGTGTAAGACTGAAAGAGCTCTACATTTGGAATTGCCGGCTTGAAGATTTTGCCGCTTTCACGTATCCTAGTAAGCTATGGAAAATTCACAACCCGAAGTTGGCCCTCTGATAGTACAAGGTGACAATTCAATTCTGCTGGATGTACACAATCCGCAAGCCGAAGAAGCCCGTGCAGATCTTGGTTTGTTTGCCGAACTGGAAAAATCACCGGAACATATGCACACATACCGCATTACCCCCCTATCCCTTTGGAATGCAGCCTCAGCCGGCTATACCGCGGATGATATTTCCAAACGAATCCGTCAGTGGTCCCGCTTCAGTATGCCTGAAAACGTAGACTACTTTATCAGTGACACCATTAGCCGCTTCGGAAAGCTTATTTTAAAAGAGGGTAAAGACCCGAACAGCCTGGAACTTCATATTACCGATCCGCTTATTCAGGCGGAACTGCAGGAATACAACCGCCTGAAGAAGTACCTTACCCCCACGGAAAACGGCTTTCTCCTCGACTTGGTGAACCGTGGTACCATCAAAAGCGAACTTATTAAGCTCTCATACCCAGTCAAAGATGAAGCACCCTGAAAGAGGAGCACCACTTACCGTCAATTTGCTGACAAAAACCCGTGACGGGTACGACTTTATCGTTCGGGGATATCAGGAAGAGGCGGCCAGGGCTTTTTGCGGAAACGGCCGGTCCGGAACCGGTTTCGGCACAATCGTTCTGCCCTGCGGTTCCGGGAAAACCATAGTCGGTATGCGAGCCATCTCACTGGCCGGAACCTACACCCTGATTCTGGCACCTAACACCGCCGCGGTGCACCAGTGGATAGACGAGATAGTAGATAAAACAGACTTGCCCCGTGAACAGATCGGTGAATATACCGGAGAAAAGAAAGAGTTCCGCCCCATAACAGTGGGGACTTACCAGATACTTACCTGGAGGCCCGATAAAGAAGGGGTTTTTCCACACTTCAACCTTTTTCGAAACTATCCATGGGGATTGATCATTTACGATGAGGTTCACCTATTACCGGCACCAATCTTCCGTGTCACCGCAGAAATACAGGCGATTCGCAGATTAGGCCTCACGGCAACTCTGGTCCGCGAAGACGGGCGTGAAGATGAAGTATTCTCTTTGGTCGGTCCTAAGAAATACGATGTCCCTTGGAAAGAACTCGAATCTAAGGGCTGGATAGCTGAAGCTATTTGCCATGAGATCCGTGTCCCCCTGCCCCAGGCCAGCTCTATACCCTATGCCACATCCGATAAACGAGGAAAATATCGCATTGCCGCTGAAAACCCCGGCAAAGACAATATCACACTGCAACTGGTTCAAAACCATCACGAGGACCACATTATGGTGATAGGACAGTATATCCAACAGCTAACCAAAGTAGCCAAGGCACTGGACGCTCCATTAATCACCGGAAAAACTCCCAATAAGAAGCGCGAAGAAATCTATGCGGCTTTTCGTCGGGGCGAGGAACGGGTAATTGTAGTGTCAAAGGTAGCCAACTTTGCCATTGACTTGCCGGATGCCTCGGTGGCTATCCAGATTTCCGGTACCTTCGGAAGCCGTCAGGAAGAAGCACAGCGGCTCGGGCGCATTCTGCGGCCAAAAGAGAACAATTCATACTTTTATACTATTGTGACACAACATACCGTAGAAGAACAATTTGCAATGAACCGACAGAAGTTTTTAACTGAACAAGGCTATAAATATCACATAGATTTTTGGGGTAATTAATGACGAAATCTCCAACGCGACAACAGATTGATGAATGGAAAAGGTGCCTTTTAGACCTTCCGGACGAACTCTTTTTCTCTATTATGAAGCTCTATCTGGGCGACCTTAAAACACCTTTCCACAAACCACGTTTGGTCGATCGGATTATCCACCTTTTTTCTAAAGAGGATACCATTCAGCGGGCGGTGGCACTTATCGACCAACAGGATGCACTTATCCTCACAGCGGTGGAGCTCTTAGATCGTCCCAGCCCCCAGCAGATATACCAATTGCTGCAGAACAGTTATGATTATTTCAACTTTCATAACCACCTGATGAACCTGCAGGAGCGTCTGATCATCTTCTCTTGTTCCGATAATCCCCTCCTGCACATAAATCCATTTCTTCACCACGAAATTCAGGAAAGTGTTCTTTCTCCCGCAGAGCTCTTCCCTCCAGCCACACCACAAAAGGTAGACAGCGGCCCGCCTATCCTAGCTACCGAAGAAACCCTCTGGTGCATTACTGCACAGTTGAAAAACTATCCTGAGCCCCTAAAAGCGGATGGTACTCTGAAAAAAAGAGTGAGTGATGATCTTAAATCCGTCTTCTCAACGCTTGCCGAAGATAATAAGCCGAACCAATTCTATCTGCTTATAAATGCACTCCTCAAGTTGGGTATTCTGGAAAAAGACCACAATTCATTGCAGCTTGTTTTTGATAGGGGAATTAAATTTGGCAATAAAACACGGGCAGAACGTCTTTCATATTTATGGGCAGCAGTCTGCATCAGTTCAGATGAATCGGTGGAAGATTTTTCTGCTTCAAACCTTTCCATCAATCAATTAGCCCACATCGCCGCCAGTATTGACAGCCTGTTTAGCACGATGCCTCCGGACTATCTGTTTGAAAAAACCAGTGTCGAACGAATGCTAATTGCAGCCGAACCTGCAACCGGTGAAAAACCGATAGCAGAGTTGATTGCCCCTACTCGACTAATCGAGAGACTGCAGGACATTAGAGCCCTCATCAAAAGCTCCCGGGGGATATACAGGAATCCTTCTATAGCCGACCTTCTAAACGACCAGGTAGAGAAGACCCCCTTGCTGGTACACCCCGATTTTACTACCACCGTAAAACCCCCGCTGCCCTTCGAGGTTGGACTATTTATCTCTTCGGTGATGCATTTGAAATCATTCACCGCCTACCCTCAGTTCGAACTCACCCGTACCTCATATCTTCACGGGCGCAGCCGTTTTGCCTTTGATACCATTCAGCAGCGCTTGGACGAGCTATCTGCTACTCCACTCCCGCAGAACATACGCTTCTCCCTCGAATCCTGGGAGAGCCACTACTCCTCTGTCGTCATGGTCGAGGGTATAACCCTGTCTTTAGCTGATCACTGGGATCACATGGTTCGTAATCATCCTGATTTTGCCGGGTATATACTACGCGATTTCGGCAACGGTATCTATGTAATGGATGCTTCACACCGCAAAAACTGGCAGGCCCTCCTTCAGGATATTGGAATTATTCCTCTCCCTCCCGTAGAATTGGGTGCTTCCGGTCAACAGGATGATAGCACCTCCGCCGCAGCCCAACAGTTCCCGTCTATACCTAGCCCCAGTTCGGAGGAACAATCGAGGGTTAATTCATTCTAGTGCCGGAGGATAGCCAAGATTCCCTCAGATGCCAATCAAAAAGTATACCAGGAGCTGCAGAGTGAACTGGAGCATCTTTCCAATACAAATTCGAATCAGAAAAAAGAGCTTGCCGCCCAGATAGAAAAAAAGCTGTTTCTGTTTCCCTCACAGCTGCACCACATTCAATCAGCCCTTCTGTAAACGAAGCCAGAGGTATAAACTACAGCGGAAAGGTAAGGATTATTCAGCAGGCACTTCAGTCGGAATGGGATTTACTTGAACTGGTTGAGCGAACCGCTTCCGGAAAACCTTTACGCCATCTAATTAGACCCAAGGAGCTGCAGAAGTCCGGGAACGACCTTTTACTTCGTGGAGAAAGCCTTCCAACTAATGAAGAGTTCAAAGTATGGGTTCAAAAAATCGGGTACATAAAAAAATGGAAGGGCTCTCTGTCTTATCTGAACCCAGGATTATAAGCAGAGTTAAACTGTTTAAACTGCAGCAGAGCCTGAGCATGTAGCATTTCACGGCCGCCGATAGTTCGGCAGCCGGCATCCACCGCCCGCTGTAAAAAGCGGGTCCGCTCAGGAGCATATATCAATTCGTATACTATCTCTGAACCCTTAAACTGGTATCCCGGGAGGGGATCGGTTTCGGTATTCGGCTCCATTCCGGCACTGGTGGTCTGTACAATAAGTCGAAATTTCCCTGGAGTCAGAGGGCTGTGTATCGACTGCCGGTTCACTCCAAATTCTCCAGCTAAGTCCGCAGCCCTTTCATCTGTACGGTTTACTATGGTTACCGATAGCCCCGCCTGAGCGAGTGCATATACCACGGTGCGGGCAACCCCTCCGGCCCCAATTACAAGTGCAAGATTCCCTTCCGCCAGTACATCAGTTCTCTTCAGGGGTGCTAAAAAGCCCTCGTAATCAGTATTACTTCCAAGCCAGCCCTCTGAAGTTCGAATTACCGTGTTGCATGAGCCAATACTCTGCACCGCATCCTCAACCCGGTCAATGTGCTCAATAATCTTCTGTTTGTGGGGTACAGTGACGGAAAATCCGCGTAGCCCAAGCTGTTCGGCCAGTCTCATAAACAGACCGAGATCATCTACCTGAAAAGGCACATACACAGCGTCCATCCTCCCCTCGGCGAACCAGGAGTTATGCAGTTGCGGACTTTTACTGTGGAGTACCGGATTTCCAATGATGCCGAAATACACGCTGCGGGAGTTCTGCTTCGACACCCGGTAGACCTCTTCCAACTCCCGCGGACTGGTTTGCCCCGGGGCTCCGGTTCGCTCCCCGGCGGAACAGAACGTCAGCATGGAGCCGCACAGCTGCGGTGCTACCCGGCTAAAAAAGCCGAAAGCCCCCATTCCAAGCACAATCTTGTTTTTGATATGGGATGTCTCACCGGCCATTCGAAGGAGTTCAAGTACCTCCCCTGATGAGCTTGGGTAACAGGCAATCTTGGGAATCTCCCCTTCCGCGGCAATTTCTTCTATCCTTTCCTTCATGAAGGGGGGAACCCCCTTAAAATCATGGAGCGAACGAATCACGCTAATACCCAACTCTGCCGCCCGCTCTTCCACCCCGGCTGCGGTCACACCCCATTCAAGATCGACATGGCTGATTCCGGGACACAGCAGCTGCTCCAACAAGTGCAGGCGTTCGGCCTCGCTCAACTCTGTTTTTTTGCCGCCATCTTCTTCACGACGAAAAGAAAGAATAACTACGGGAAGAGAGGCCTCGCGGGCAGCATCAAGAATCGAGGCAACACAGCTTTCGTTTTTGTGAAGACAAAGATCAAGGCGTATCTCAATAGCATCGATCCACTGAGAGTTATCTCGGATATTTCGCAGTTTATTCGTATCGGAATAAGAAGTAAGTGTTAAACAGCGAAGCATACATTCCTCCCCTATTGTGTACGGTTTTGCAGGTCACGCATTTTGCGCTTCAACGACTGATCTTCAGGATTAAGAGCTATCGCCTGACGAAGATAGCGGATAGCTTTATTGTATTCGCCTGTCGATTCATACAGCTCGGCTATTTCAACCAGCGCATTGATATTCTGCATATTCTCCAACAGTGCAGACTGCAGATACTGCAGCTTGCTCTGCCGGTCCTGCACCAACCGAGCCCGAAAATAGAGCAATACACTTCTCACTTCTGATCGGTTAGACTCGTTCACCCGGCGATCAACGTACTCGACAGCTTCTTGTTGATAACCACTGTCCAGCAGCTGCTCGAGATAAGTGCGGACAGCAATCGGATCATCGGGAAATTCTTCAGCTAAACTGCGGGCATAGCGAAGTGCAGTCTGCGGTTGTTCTAAAGCATTGTACACTCGCACCGCTTTTCGCAACAATGAAACCGTTTGACGAACCTCAAGCAGCTCTTCCAGGTAGTCCACAGCCACCGACCAGCGTTCAAGTTCTATCGCCGTATCAAGCAGAGATAATACTATTGAGAGGTTTTCAGGCTCCTGCTCCAGACGCCGCTGGAAATGCTCAAAGGCCTCTTCTTGTCGTCCTATCTGAATAAGGAGTTCTCCATAAAGAGCCGAAAAACGCTGAAAGTCGGGATACTCTTGCATACCCCTCTCTGCCAGCACCAAGGCCTCCTCATGTCGATCATTTCGGATCATGGATTGCACTTTCACCAGCAAGGTCTCAGGGGTTTCTCCGGACCTCTGCTCAACCACCGCAGCAATACGCCCTGCCTGCTCATACCTTCCCTGCAGTTCAAGCAGCTGCGCACGTTTCTGCAGGAAAATAGTCTGATCGGGAAATTTAATAATGGCGTTTGAAAGCAGTCTATCCGCTATTTCAAGATCACCGGCCAGCAAATACACATTAATCGCCCATTGAAGCACATACCGCTTTTCGGAAAATTCAAGCTGCAGCTGTTGAACATGGGGTAGTGCTGCTTCAGGATTGCCTTGCGCATAGTAAATCCTGACCAGACCAAGCCGTGCAGGATAACATGAGTCATCGTTTTCCAGTACCCGCCGATATAATTCCTGTGCTTCCTGGTACTCTCCGCTAAATTCCAGATAATATCCATGCAGATATAGTGCCAGCATAGAGTTCGGATTGATCTGTACCACATACTTGGTTACTTCGCCGGCCCGTTCCCGTTGCTCTGGGGAGCTGCTGGTAAGTACCGCAACAGCCGATGTCAGCGAGGAGAGGAAGGTCGTTTCCGCCTGAGAAATATCCAGTACACGCCCCCGGCTCACAGCCTCAAACAAGCGAGGATAAATGCTGCCGCTAGGCGGCCGGTTCGGTTCTGCTCCGTATTCAAGATAGGGATAGACAAAATGATACAGGCGGTTAGCCACAAAGGCCAGCTCCGCCCCTGCTTCGCTGCGGTGTAAGTTGTATGAGTAGAGTATGTTTAAAGCTATATCAAGCGAACGGGGAGTACCCAGAGTGATATTAGAGCGTACATCCTCCAGCCTAGCTCCCCGCTGCTGTATATCTCGCCGGAGGTCGGTATCGACCTCTTGGGGTGTGGCGTCTCCTGCGCAGCCGAATACAAACAGCATCCATACAGCGCCTGCCAACGCAATCCCAATTCCTTTAAGGATCCCGGCTTGCATCATTTCTTTATTCTGCTTATTCCATGTGAGCAATTAGCGCATCGGCAAATTCGCTGCTCGAAACCTGTGTAGAACCTTCCATCATACGGGCAAAGTCGTAGGTTACCTGTTTGTCCCTGATCGCACCGGTCATTCCTTTTTCAATCAAATCAGCCACTTCATTCCAACCCAAATATTCAAACATAAGCCGCCCGGACAGAATCAGAGAACTGGGATTGACCTTGTCTTGTCCTGCGTATTTTGGAGCGGTACCGTGGGTTGCCTCAAAAAGTGCATGTCCAGTTTCAGAGTTGATATTTGCACCCGGTGCAATTCCAATACCGCCCACCTGTGCTGCAAGGGCATCGGACATGTAATCGCCGTTCAGATTCATGGTAGCAATTACCTCAAACTCATCGGCCCGGGTAAGGATTTGCTGCAGAAATGCATCTGCAATAGCATCTTTTATAAGAATTTTGCCATTGGGTACATTGCCCCCGCACTCTTCCCAGCTCACTACCTGGTCTGCAAACTCCCGTTTTGCCAACTCATAGCCCCATTCACGAAAGGCCCCTTCTGTATACTTCATTATGTTTCCCTTGTGCACCAGGGTCACACTCTTTCTTCCATGTTCGATCGCATATTCAATAGCCGCGCGCACCAAACGCTCGGTGCCGGTTCGGCTAATGGGTTTAATTCCAATTCCGGAGTCGGAACGTATTTCCCACCCAAACTCTTCTTTTAGGAATTTAATTAGGGTTGCGGTTTGGGCTTCTCCGGCCTTCAATTCCAAACCTGCATAGACATCTTCAGTATTTTCACGGAATACGACCATATCAACCTTCTCCGGCTGCTTTACCGGTGAGGGGATACCAGGGTAGTGCTTCACCGGGCGTAAACAGACATACAGGTCAAGCTGCTGCCGTAAAGAAACATTCAAACTGCGAAACCCGCCCCCTACCGGTGTGGTAAGTGGACCCTTAATCGCAACCAGGTACTCACGAATAGTGTCTAAAGTATCCTTCGGAAGCCACTCACCAGTTTTGTTGTATCCTTTTTCACCGGCATACACTTCTTTCCACTGCACCTTACGCTTTCCGCCATAGGCTTTTTCCACTGCTGCATCAAAGACCTTACGGGATGCCGGCCAGATATCTACACCGATTCCGTCACCTTCTATATACGGAATTACCGGTTGATCCGGAACCTGCAAACCCTGTTCAGTTTTCAATATTTTATCGTTCACTTATATCCCCCTTTCACTGAAAAGTGAGTGTACCAAAACCTGTCCTTCTTGCAAACCCTTAAAGGCTATGTTACTATCGCTATACTACAATGAAAAAGCATATTTTATACGTCACTCCAATAATAACAGTACTTATAGTAACAACATTTTTAACTGGATGCCCCACATCCCGCACAGTTGTTTCTCCAGCAAACCGCTACTTTATTGTCGGCACCTCTGAGCAACAAAAAGAGCTAAGGCTTTTATTTCATGATCTTGATACCCAGACCGAAAAGCCTGAAAGCCGGTTCATTATAATCCAGGAAATTACCAAAAAATTGCGTGCCGCCGACAGGCCGAATTTACTCAACCTATTTTTAACGACCTATGTGGAAAATAATAAAACAGATCCCTACAATGGCTATTACCTTTTGATTGTGGCTCAGAATTATTTGAGTGAGGGGGCCGAGCCGTTTGCGGTTCAGTACTTCGAGCGCATATTAAAAAACCATATCGATCTTGAAGTAAATGGAAACACCATCCACTTCATCTGTCTGAAAAATCTCATCCGCCTGGTGGATGAACCTGAATTGAAAGTAAATTACTATAAAAAATTGATCTCACAATTCAGTGATAAAATCGACAATGGCTCCACTTATTATTTCTTAGCAAAAACCTATGAAGAGTTAGGTGAATGGGACCTCGCAATACAAGCCTATCGTAATTTCCTCGGTCATCCGGAAGCCCGGGTAGCCGGAGTTCCCCATGCGCATGAGCAGGTACGCTCAATGATAGAGTTTTATGATTACCCTAACAAAAACTGGACCATGGAAAGTCTGGATGACCTGGTAAAAACACTCAAATATGCAATGTGGACTCGTAACTCCCGAACTCTCACCCGCTACCGTGCCAAAGTAAATTTCTTCGCCATTTCTTGGGAAGAAGCACCTACCGAGGCAAATCAGAACTTTCTCTCCGGTTTAGGTGGTTTTATGGGGCAGAGAATTCACTACAACAGAGAACTCGATCGTGATTCCAACACCCGCGAGGCGTATCTCCGAACATGGGGTTGGTCATATCGTATTAAAACCTGGTATCTCTATTTTCGCCGGGTTCACTTCCCAGCCGATCCGGAGATTCACGGCCAATGGGAATGGGCGGGTATATACTTTGGTGAAAAACCGTTTACCGGAACTGATACACCTTAAGGCTAGGGCTTACAGAGTCGATAAATGAAGTGAGATGAATACAATAATCAGACTCGCTGCTTTTTCTCTGTTATTCGGCTTTCTTTTCTGTAGTACCGGATTGAATGCCGCCGAACACTCTCTTTCTACCGGCGACGGAGCAGTTGAAAGCAGCAGCCAAGTAGACTGGCAAAAGGGCACATTTATTCTTACAGTCAGCTATCGCTCTGATCAGGCAGGAATTCCCTTACCTGGACAGCGCTCGAAGGCGGAGGCTGCCTTCCGTCGTCATCTTCCCGCTTTGTTTGTAGAAGAAATTTCGAAGGTAAAAATCGACTCCCGCAGAAGCATAGCTAAGGCAATTGTAGAGTCGCCAACTTTAGCCGCCGAGTTCCAGAAGCTCTCAGCCACTGGAAAAATCGTCTCTTCGTATTTCACCGACAATTTTTCTGAGTTCCGACGCATCTATCACTATGACATCTATCCCCAGATTGCCTCAGTATTTATCACACATACCCGCAGCAGCTCGCAGACAGAAGAGCTCACGTATGTGGCCGGCGGCCGCTACTCCGGTATTGTAATATATGTAAATGACCCTTTGGAAATTTTCGGAACCCACACCAAGGGCAGCCTCGAGCCGGCAATCTTTCCCCGGGTGTATAATGAAAATACTGATCTTCTGATTGATATGCGAATGCTGGACCCGGAGGCCTTAAGGGCAACGGGAATGCTCCGTTATTACCACACCTCCCAGTTAGATGCAATTCAATCGCGGGTTGGCGAAGTACCCATGTACGTACATGCCACTGCTCTGTTCGGAGTGCACTCCTCCGACCTGATTGTCTCCCGGCGAGCAGCCCTAAAAATCAAAGCGAGCCGTCATACCCTCTCGCTTATCAAAGAAGGAAAGATAGCAATAGTCTCAGAAACCCGACTGCGTTGACTTTACCCCCCTTTCCGGGCTATATATCGTAAAGGGAGGTTTCAATGGCTTGTAGGCAAAATAACTTAAAAAATTATTATATATCTCTTCTTGTCATGGCGGGAGCTTTGCTTTTTAGCACATGTTCAGGAGGTTCAATTGGTTATGGCGTGGTACTTCTTTCTCCCGACACCAATGCTATAGAAACCGGGGCTCTCGTAGAAATAAAAAAAGAGTCCGATATTAGTGATACGTACACCGTGGGCTACCCCGATTCTCAGGAAACCTATAAAATCGACAGATGGCGCGTTGAGTCTTTTGAGGAAAGGAGCGCCGCTGCATCACGAGCCGAAGAATATAAACAGTATAAAAATTTGTTTGCCCGCAATTTGCGGGATGGTCTGGCTGTCCGGGAGCAAGCGGATATAAGTGCCGATCGGGTATATAAATTACGTAAAGAGCAAGAGTTAAAAATAATTGAGAAGACTGATACACAGGAACAAATCGGAGGTCATGACGGGGTCTGGTATAAGGTAATGACTAAGGACGGAACCCAAGGCTACTCCTTCGATTATTATTTGAATGTCTTTGATATCACCGCCGAGCCTGAAGAACAGCAGGGGCCCGACCTGACCATACTCCGAGAAACCCTTGAAAAGAGCTTTCATCCCGAGAATTTTAAGGAGATGCAGGAAAAACAACAGATTGATTTGGAACGCTTCAGCTCTGACTACGGCTTATTCAGTGATATGGCTACCCAGTCTATTACCATCCGCCTATATAACATGACTCACTCTTTCGAATATGATGAGATAAAACGAATCAATGAGAAGCGCTATGCATTCATACCCAGTGAACTTGAAATAATTATTCACTCTGAGGATAGAGTTCAAGCAATATTCAGCCAAGAAGATAAAACCTATGATCCTGCTTTTATTCACATGACAAATGAAGAGGTCGCCGAGATACGGGAAACGGAACAGGAACGACGTGCGGAGCTGTATGCCGAACTGGTAAACAGTGGACCTCTGTTCACTAGTAATGCGTATGGCGAAATTGAGTTTATGGAAGAGAGACAATTCGTATGGCGCCGTATAGAGCGCTTGGTACCGTCAATAGTTCCGTACAGCTCCTATCGTGAAGGTAGAGTGAGTATGGAATACTTCTTATCTAGTGAACTCAGGCCCAGCTACACAGGGGTACTATCATTTGTATTTGACCAAGGCCCCGACTCTCCGGTATTTTTTCTGTACACACTGGAGCAGAATGCACTCCGGCTTGAATATATACCTGAACGCAACATAGAGGAGAAAGTTGTACAGCAACGCAGCTCTTCGCGACTCATCATGGCTTTTTTCGGCCAAACTCCGGGTTCTTTCTAAACAAATATGAAAACAATTCAAGCATCGGATATTCAACTCGCGTTTAGCGATCATACCGTTTTAAAAAACGTCCAACTCACCCTCACTACAAAAAGCCGTGCCGCCCTTACCGGAGGAAACGGAAGTGGTAAATCAACCCTAATGAAAATCATCAGTGGTGATATGCACCCTGATATGGGTACCATTGCAGTTCAGAAAGGAACTAGGGCTTCGTACTTACCCCAGAGTGGTAAGAAATTTTCCGGTAACTCCTCCCTCTATCAAGAGGCCGAAACCGCTTTTTCCGAACTCCATCTGCTGGTAGATGAGAAAGAGCAGATTGGAAACCAACTCAGCAAGGTAACAAGTGATGATAAATATACCCAAAATCTGCTTGAACGGCAGCACGACATTGAAGAGCGCCTCCTGACAAGCGATTATTACAATCGGGAAAAAGAAATTGAGCAGGTATTAATCGGGCTGGGCTTTACACGAGCCGATTTCCAGAAAAACTGCGAACAGTTTTCCGGAGGCTGGCAAATGCGTATTGCCCTCGCAAAGATACTGCTCGAACACCCCGACATTTTGCTGCTGGATGAACCGACCAACTACCTCGACCTTGAAGCCCGCAACTGGCTGGAAGATTTTCTGCGAAACTACCAGGGGGGCTTCTTAATCGTATCTCACGACCGCTTTTTTCTTGATAGTACAGTCGACGAGACCTACGAACTCTTTATGGGAAGCCTGCGCCGCTATCCCGGTAACTACTCGGCCTACCAAAAACGGCGGGAACAGGAGATCGTCGAACTTCAGCAGCAATACGAACGGCAGCAGGAAGAGATAGCCCGGGTCAACGCCTTTGTACAGAAGTTCCGCTATAACGCCTCGAAAGCAAGCCAGGTGCAGAGCCGCATCAAATATCTTGAGAAGCTTGAACCGATTGAGCTGCCCCAGCATATGCAGAAAATACATTTTTCCTTTCCCCCAGCCCCTCATTCCGGCAAAAAAGCACTCGAGTTAAAGGACATCAGTAAATCCTACGGTCCTAACACGGTGCTGAACAATCTTTCCCTTGAAGTGCAGCGGGGTGAGAAGCTGGTGGTAACCGGCGTGAACGGCGCCGGAAAATCGACACTTCTGAGAATCATTGCCGATGTAGATTCTCAATATCAGGGAGAAGTTCGTTATGGTGCGGGAGTAACCGCCGGTTATTTCTCGCAGGAACAGCGGGAACTTGAAGAGAGCCCACGTTCAATTATCGATCTCTTTGAGGCCGAGGCACCCACAGAACTGGTACCCAAACTGCGTAACCTGTTGGGGGCATTTCTATTTCAGGGTGATGATATATACAAACCCATCAAGGTGCTCAGCGGAGGAGAACGCAGCCGTATAGCGCTGCTGCGGCTGCTTCTGCAGCCTCATAATCTGCTAATCCTCGATGAGCCGACCAACCACTTGGATATTCACTCGAAGGACGTACTCCTCGAAGCTCTCAAGAAGTTCGCAGGCACATTGGTATTCGTATCCCACGACCGCTACTTTATTGAACACCTGGCTACCCGGGTGCTGGAGCTGGGTACTGAAGGCCCCCGAAATTTTTCCGGTGACTATCAGTACTATCTGTATCGACTTGAAAAAGAAGCGGCACAGGACGAGCATACAGAGACATCCTCTTCGACTCCTCCGGAAGCAGCCGCTCCTTCTTTCGACATGAGCAGTGTCGGGTACGAAGAACTCAAGCAGCAAAAAAAGCGCCAGCGAAAACTGGAAGCGGAAGAACAGAAGCTAGTTGGGATGATGGAAGAGCTTGAGCAAGAACACAGTCGTATTCAGGCCGACATGGCCCTTCCCGAAGTGTATTCGCAGGCAGAAAAAATTACGCAGCTGCAGAAACGTTTGAACGAAAACGAACAGGAACAGACCCAACTTTCCGAACAATGGGAAGCGATTGCCCTGGAAAAAGAATCACTTGCCAAGGAAGCTCAGGATCGCTGATGAAGTATACCAAGCGCAACCGTCCGATACTGGTAAAAATGTTGTTTCTCTCGCTTTTGATCGGTACTTTTGCATGGGACCTCTTTGAGCGACTGCTGAGCTACGCGGAGATGCCCGTGCACATTGCAATTGGTCCGGTTGGTTTTGATCTGCTGGTCATTTCCTGCTATGTGTATCTAAATCCGGGCACCCTGTTTGGACTTGTGGCAGCAATCGTTCTATTCAGGAGGTTATAATGCCTAGCCTTGTACTGGCTTCTAGCTCACCCCGCAGACAGACACTTTTAACTAATCTCGGCCTCCCCTTTTCAACGGCCCCCTCCGAGTATGAGGAGCAGTTTGACGATCGGCCGCCCCGTATTCAAGCCCTTTATTTAGCACAGCAAAAGGTTGCGCACCTCCTCAGCCATTCTCCCGAACACAAAGGCGCCCTGGTACTTGGTGCCGACACCTGCATCGATGTGGATGGGAAGATCCTCGGCAAACCCTCCGACCGTCACACCGCGCGTCGGTATCTTCAGCAATTAGGCGGTCGGGCCCACAAAGTTATCACAGCCCTATCCTTATGGGACGGACCCGCTGGAGTGTTCCTTAACGAGGCCGAAACCACCACAATACAGTTTGCAGCTCTCGATTCCCGTGAAATCGAATGGTATTTGGATACGGAGGAATGGAAAGGAGCAGCCGGCGCTTACCGCATTCAAGGCCGGGCAAGCCTATTTGTACACCGTATTGAGGGCTGCTACTTTAACGTCATGGGGTTGCCAATTCACCGCTTTTATGGCATGTTACAAACTCAGGGATACGATCTTTTTGAAATCGTATCCCCGTAATCTTCCACCGTTAATGGTGAGAAATAAGAGAAGGACCGACGGATGCATAGAGCGAGGTACGTTGTACCTCAATGCTGACCGTCCATTTTGAAGGAGGACTCGCTTGTCTGTAGTAACAATGAAAAGCCTGCTTGAATCAGGCGTACATTTTGGACACCAGACCAAACGCTGGGATCCCCGTATGAAGAAGTATATCTTCGCCGAACGTAACGGGATCCACATTATCGATCTGCAAAAGACTATCGTTTCAATTAAAGAGGCGTACGATCTTATCCGTGAACAGGTAAAAGCCGGTAAATCGGTACTGTTTGTCGGAACAAAAAAACAGGCCCAACAGGCTATTGAGCGCGAAGCTCAACGCTGCGGCATGTTTTACGTAAGTAACCGCTGGCTTGGCGGAATGCTAACCAACTTTTCTACCATTAAAAAATCGATCCACCGCCTTAAAAAAATTGAGAAGATGGAAATCGATGGTACTTTTGAAAGCCTCACCAAAAAAGAGGTTTCCCGTCTTAACAAAGAACGACAGCGCTTAGAGAAAAACTTGGGCGGTATCAAGGATATGAAGGAATTGCCGGGAGCAATCTTTATCATCGATACCCGCAAAGAAGGTATTGCGGTAGCCGAAGCGAAACGAATGGGCATTCCAATCGTTTCAGTTGTAGACACTAACTGTGACCCCACCGATATTGACTACCCAATCCCCGGTAACGACGATGCCATTCGGGCTATTTCCCTGTTTACTAAGGTAATTGCCGATGCAGTAATCGATGCTGATAATGAAATCGGAATTCAGATTATTGAAACCCTACAGGATGAAGATGAAACCGAACAGGCCCAGGAGAAACCTCCGAAGCAGGAAGAAGAGCAGCAGTTCGAGGACTTTGAAACGGTGAGTGTTGGCGAAGTAGTCAAAGATAGTTCAGAAGAAACTGAAGCACAAGCTCCCGAAGCAGAAGCTAACTTTTCTGCCGAGGAATACTCAAACTACACCCCCGAATCTCAGGAAAAGAAAGAAGAAAAACCTGCCGAGCCGGAGAAAACTCTGGCCGAGGAAACTGAGAAAGAGCTGTTGGAAGAAGAAGATAAACTCTTCGAAGAATAGATTAAATCAAAGGAGATAAGCGTGGAAATTAAAGCTGTCGATGTGAAAAAACTACGCGATAAAACCGGCGCCGGAATGCTGGATTGCAAAAAAGCCTTGAAAGAGGCTGAAGGAGACTTTTCGAAAGCCGAAAAGTACCTCAAAGAACTCGGACTTGCCGCCGCTGCGAAACGCAGCGGCCGAGCTACCAATGAAGGTCGAATATTCACAAAAATTGGTGATTCAATAGCAACTGTTCTTGAACTCGCCTGCGAGACGGACTTCGTTGCCCGCAATAAAGATTTTATTGCACTTGGAGAAGATATCGCCGATACCATCCTTGCGAAGGGTCTCACAGAGAAGACTCCGGAGCTTGATGAAAAGGTGAAAGACACCATCAGCACCATTAAAGAGAACATGGAGCTGCGCCGTTTCACCACAATGCCTATTGCCGAAAAAGAACTGGTGAGTGCATATACCCACGGCGAAGGTACAATTGGTGTTTTGGTAAAATTCGAGGCTGATTCACCATCAGTACTTGAAAACGATGCAGTCAAAGAGTTTGCCTTCGATTGTGCCCTGCACATTGCGGCCTTTAATCCGCTCTTTCTTGACAGAAACAGTGTGAATGCCGCCTATAAGGAAGAGCAGGAAGCCATTTTCCGCAAGCAGGCGGAAAACCTCGGCAAACCCGAAAAAGTAATTGATGGAATAGTGAAAGGTAAAATGAACAAACATTTTGCAGAAAACTGTCTGCTTGACCAGGGTTTTGTAAAAGAAGAAAAATTGAGTGTCGCTAAAAAGATGGAAGAAATTGCCAAGCAGGCAGGCGGAAGTCTTAAGCTCACTAATTTTGTATATTATAAAGTTGGTGAGGAATCATAATTTCCGATTTTGATATGACCGCTCGCAGGTAATTCTACGGGCGGTCTTTTTATAAGGAAATATAAGGAGTAAAGCATGCAAACTACAATTAAGGATGCTGAAAGCAGAATGAAAAAGAGTGTTGCAACGCTGGAAGATGAGTTCAATTCGATGCGTACCGGAAGAGCCTCAGCCTCTCTGTTTGAACGAATTAAAGTAAATTATTACGGTCAGCCTACCCCACTTAATCAAGCTGCAACTATTTCCGTACCCGAAGCACGACTGGTTGTAATTCAGCCGTGGGATAAAAGCCTGTTAAATGAGATTGAAAAGGCGATCCAGAAATCTGAGCTTTCAGTAAATCCCAGCAACGATGGAAAGGTCATCCGAATTCAAATTCCGCCTCTGACCGAAGACCGCCGTAAAGAACTGGTAAAGTTCGCCAAAAACACCGCAGAACAGAGTCGTGTCGCTGTCCGCAACATACGACGAGATGCGAATGAGGATCTTAAGAAACAGATGAAAAACGGCGACATCAGCGAAGATGAAGAAAAACGCGGAACCGATGAAGTGCAAAAAATTACCGATACACATATTGAACAGATTAACTCGCTGCTCGAAGTGAAAGAACAGGAGATAATGGAGGTATAGTGGCTACTGAAGGTCATACTCCACGTAAATCTTCTAAACTACCTCAGCATATCGGTATCATAATGGACGGAAATGGCCGCTGGGCCGAACAACGAGGAAAACCTCGAACTTTTGGTCATAGCAGCGGGACTGAAGCTGCAAAACGGGTAATTAAGGCGGCCATCGATTTAGGAATCTCCTATATCACCCTATACACATTTTCTACTGAGAATTGGAGCCGCTCAACCAAGGAAGTTAATTTTTTAATGAAGCTTCTGCGGCAGCATCTGCGCCGGGATTCCAATTTTTATCATTCAAATGAAATAAAAGTATTACATGCCGGTGCATTGGAAGGACTTCCACAAGAGATTCAAAAAGAGCTGCTCCATGCACAAGAGACTACCAGAGAATATAAGGCCATAACCACTATTTTAGCGATTAATTATGGTGGAAGAGATGAAATTGTGAGGGCGGTAAATAAATGGCACAAAAAAATAACTGATCCGGAACAGAAAATTACCATTGAAGAAATAGGCTCCCATCTTGATAATCCGGATGTTCCCGATCCCGACCTTATAATACGAACTGCCGGGGAGATGCGATTGAGTAATTTCCTGCTATGGGAAAGTGCATATGCCGAACTCTACTATTCACCCAAACTGTGGCCCGACTGGGATTATGAAGATCTGGCTGAGGCAGTTGAGCACTATCAAAAACGAAAGCGAAAGTTTGGCGGTACTACATGAGTAATTTTGGACAGCGGCTGCTTCTTTTTATTATCGGACTGCCCCTTCTCCTGGCAATCGTTGTCTTTTTTGATCCATTTATGCACGCGGGATGGGCAGTGGTGGTAATTGTCGTCACCTTTTTGGCTGCCCGCGAAACGGTACAGTTGTTTACCCCGGCAGTACCACCGCTATACTTCTGGGTACTACCGATTCTTTCGGCCGGTCTGCCCCTAGTGGTATATGTAGAGCTTTTTCTCGGTTTATCCTTTTCCCTCCTGAACCCTTTACTGATCGTAAGCATCAGCATTATTCTGATATCGGAGCTCTTCAGATGGAAAGCTGACCACCCTCAGATGTTTACCCTTAATTCCGTCGGTTTGATTAGTGCGGTGATTTACCCCGGCTTTTTTCTGGTTTTCACCATTCGCTTTTTAGAATTCGATTATCCTCTAGCCGCCATTATGCTGTTTCTGCTGGTAAACTTCAGTAACGATACCTTTGCCTATATCTTCGGTAAGCTATTTGGTAAAAATTCTCCCCATGTAGTACCGGTGAGCCCCCGAAAAACGAGAATCGGCTTCTTAGGCGGATTCGCAGGTTCCCTGCTCACCGGCTCGGTATTTTACCTGATAGCTCCCCACATTTTTGCCGCACCTTTTCTTTTACTGCTGCCCTTTTTCCTTATTATAGGCTTATGCGCCGATATCGGCGATTTAATTGAATCGGCATATAAACGCGGGGCGGCAAAGAAAGACTCCGGTTCTTTAATGCCCGGTCGTGGCGGATTGTTGGACTCTATTGACTCTCTCCTTTTCAGCGCCCCGTTTTTCTATTATATTGGTACAATACTGCTGAAATAGGAAATACAATGGCGATAAAACGGATTATTATACTCGGGGCAACCGGCTCTATTGGTCTTAACAGTTTCGATGTAATCAAGCACTTGGGTTCATCTTACCAGATAGTCGGAGCCGCCTGTCATACAAATGTAGATAAACTGATCAAACTCGCTGAAGAATTTCAAGTTCCAAACCTGGCGGTCAGTGGTAAAAAAGTCGACAATGGCCGGATTACTTTTTCCGGCCCCAAGGCAATTCAATCCCTTCTAAAGGAAACCGAAGCGGATATTGTTATAAACGGCATCGCCGGATCATCCGGCCTCATGCCCTCCGTATGGAGTCTTCAGCGCGGTTTCGATCTTGCCCTGGCAAATAAAGAAACAATCGTTATGGCCGGACCACTTATTCGCAGTTTGGCTGCACGAACCGGATCACAAATTCTCCCCGTTGACTCGGAACACTCAGCCATCTTTCAACTTCTGCGCCGTGAAAACCCGGATGAAATAGAAAAAGTGGTGATAACCGCTTCGGGCGGCCCCTTCCGTAATATTCCCCTCACGGAATTCCCCACACTGACCCTGGAAGATGCCCTTCAGCATCCAACCTGGGATATGGGAAACAAAATCACTATCGATTCAGCTACAATGGGAAATAAAGGTTTAGAAGTAATTGAGGCTCATCATTTGTTTGACCTAAGCACCGAACAGATTCAGGTACTCATACATCCGCAAAGCTGTGTGCACTCACTTATTAAAACTGTTGAAGGCTCATATTACGCACAAATCAGTCATCCGGATATGCGTATTCCAATACAGAATGCCCTCACCTATCCCCGGCTCACAGCCTCTCCCTTCGGAGAACTGGATTTAACTGATACCGAATTAAGTTTTCAACACCCCGATCCACAGCGATTTCCTCTTCTTCAGAACGCCTTTCAGGCTATATGCTACGGAGGGGCCTATCCCCTGGCTTATAATGCGGCAAATGAAGTTGCGGTAAAGGCCTTTCAAGAACTAAAAATACGTTTTATCGATATAGCAGCGGTTGTTGATGCAACCTTGCAAAAGGATTGGTCAGTAACATTTACTGATTTTTCACACATTTTAGAAACCCACTCACGGGTATGGACCCACGCAGAAACAGAAGTTCTGCAGCATATGGAGCAAAATTGATGATACTCACTATCATATTAGGAATTATTGGCCTTGGGATTGTTGTATTCGTACATGAACTTGGGCATTTTGTGGTGGCAAAGGCCTCCGGCATCACCGTTGAGGCGTTTTCCCTCGGCTGGGGAAAAGTTCTCTACCATCGCACATGGCGCGGTACCGATTATCGCATAAGCCTGCTGCCGATAGGCGGATACTGTAAAATGAAGGGGGAGGAGCTATTTCGTAAAGCCGTTGCCGATGACGCAAGCCAAATTCCCCATGAGGAGGGTTCACTGTTTTCTGTTTCCGTGTGGAAACGCATGCTCACCTATGCCGCCGGGCCTTTTTTTAATCTTTTATTTGCGATTCTGGTATTATCATTAATCTGGTTTAACGGATTCTCCATCAATACCTATGAGAATAAGATTGTACTTCTTTCGGACTACCCCAGCCTCTTCTCCGACACAAGCTACCCAGCCGACCAGGCAGGTTTGCGCACGGGCGATGAAATAGTTTCCATTGACGGGGAGCAGGTTGAAACCTATACCGACATTCAGCAGAAAATTGCCCCTTCACCGCGAGAAACTCTATCCATAACAGTTGAACGCAATGACCGACGCATTACCTTAAGTATTACTCCCGAGTTGAACCGCGATACCGGGGCCGGCCGTATAGGTGTAGCGGCCTGGATAGCACCAATCATCGGACAAGTAAAAGACGGCAGTAGTGCCCAGAATGCAGGACTCCGGGCCGGGGACCGTTTAGTCGAGGTAAACGGAACTCCAGTGCCCCACTCACTTGCACTTCATGCAGCTATGAGCAATCAATCTTCTAAGCTTGATATTACTTTTCAGCGTAACGGTACTAACCGAAGCACTGAATTGATTCCCTTTTACGACGAAAACGGCAATGCCGACCTGGGTATAGCTTTTCGCGGTATTACCCACTCAAGCCCTCAAATGAATCCCTTTCAGGCGTTAGCAAGGGGTACCAAGGAAACATTTAGGACATTTGCCCTTACTATCAAAGGAATTGCCCTGCTCTTCTCCGGGGTCGATGTCCAAAAAGCGGTATCCGGGCCGGTACGCATCACCTATATGGTAGGTGAGATCGCTACGGCAGGCTTCACACAGGGCATTGGAAGCGGCTTTATAAATCTGTTCCGTTTTTTAAGCTTATTGAGTGTGGCCCTGGCGTTTGGAAATCTGCTGCCGATACCCGCCTTGGATGGAGGTCTGATAGCATTATCGGTGGTTGAAGCGGTCAAGGGAAGCAGCGTAAAACCTAAGACCTTTTACCGATATCAAACTATAGGATTTGTATTTATTCTCTTAATACTATTCCTAACCACCTTTAGCGACCTCTCCTATCTTTTTTCTCAGTAAAGGAGTATATTAAGCATGAAACGTGATATAGTGTGTCATTGTGGATATACAATGCAGCGGGATCTTCCTGATACTATCGACCTATCGGAGGAACCTCAGTTTATTCAGCAGATTCTTGAAGGTGCTTTTATGCAGGTAACATGTGATTCTTGCGGAAAAATACTAAAACCGGAATTTCCTGTTCACTTTTTAAAGCTAAAAATAGCTGACCAGTTGCTGAATCTTGATTTTATTCCGGAACTTGAACGCAGTCAGTATTTCCTGGATAAAATTGAAACTACTGCTCAGCGGGTCGTTATCGGCTACCCGGAACTGCGTGAAAAAATGCTCGTTTCAGCCCACGGTTTAGACGATCGCGCTTTGGAAGTTCTTAAATTTTTACTGTTAGAAAATGCTCTTGACCACGACTTGAGCGACCATTCCTTCAGCGATCTTTCAATTATACTAAATGCAGTAGAAGAAGATACGCTTAGTTTCTATATTTATGGACTCAAGAAAACAGAGGTAGCCGTACCGCGGGTCTCACAGGAACTATACCAAAAAGTAGTTGACGGCTTATCAGCTCGGTTGGACACTGAAGTGTATGCAGAAATCGTAAGACCACCCTATGTATCAATCAATAAAATTTCAATCGAAGCGGAGGACGATTCGTGAAACGTGTATTCATCTTATCACTTGTGATTATGCTTATCTCAATTTCAGCTGCCTGGACCGACAGCCGGGTTCTTATAAGCACCGGACACACTGAACGCATTAATGAACTAGCCTTTCAAAAATCAAAGGATACACTTTTCTCAGCCGGCAATGACGGGACCCTGCGCGTGTGGGATATCAACTCAAAAAAGCTTTTATACAAACTCCAAATATCTCATCTTCCAATTGAGAAAATTGCGGTACACCCCAGCAAACCTGAAGTTGCACTAGTTAGAACAGACCGTATTAACACCTTTCATTTGAGCGTATGGAACTATAAGACGGGCAAAGAACTCTACTCTCACAAGATTGAAGAAATTCCGCTCTTCCTCAAATATTCACCCAAAGGAACTTACTTAATTTACAGTCGAACCGACTGGAAAAGCCTTGTCTTTTTAAGGGCGGACACAGGGCAATTTACTCCGGTTATAGATGAAGGCTTTGGTATTGTCTCAGATGTATTTCTTTCACAATCTGAAAATACACTCGTAACCTACAACTCTTCCGGTACTATTCGCTACTGGAATACTGAAACAGGTGAGCAGAAGACTACACCAATTTCAACTATCGCCGACATGAACGAAATACACTTCTCCGGAAACGGCGTATATATGCTCGGACGGAAAGAAAACACCCTTTATTTAGTAAATCTGATAAATGGACAGATTGAAACCCGGAAAAATTTCGAACGCCTCTATGGATATTCATACAATCCAAGCACAAGTCTAGTTACAACTTATATTACCGAAAACAGCCGTCCCCGCTTCCTCTCTTTTCGTGTTGAACAAAATAGCTCTTTACGTCCGGTACAAAGTTCACTCATGGCACCGGATGATATACGCCCTCCCCTGCAATTAATAGGGTCAACCCTGTACTTTTGTAAGCAGGACGGAAGCATATTAACCCAGTCAGCCTATTCAACTCAACCAGAGACGTTTTCCAGGTCAGTACTTTTGAAAATCTCTGATCTTGGTTTTTCTGAAGACAGTATTTATTTGCTAACTGAAAAAAACATTTTATCTTTAAGCTCTAAAGCTTTCACTTCCAAGGGACAGCAAAATGTTGAAAACTCAAACTTTTCCTTTCTGACCGAGAAGTACCAGAACCCGCTCAACACCGCCGCCGGTATTACAGTTCTCTCTGACAAGCAGTTTTTATTATATCCCGTCGAAGGGCCCTCTAACGATCTTTATTTGTTTAATGAAAACCGCTTCCGCAAGCTGAACACTCAACTGAACGGGACGGTACAAGCCGCTGAACGGTACAACGAAGATGTACTCCTGCTCGAAGAAGGTGGAATATTGAGGATAGTAGATCCAAGGGCGGATGAAGAGCTTTTCAATTATTCATCCTTCGGACTTCAGGGTGCCACCAAGGCCGGTGACGAAAATATTGTTGTTGCCCGTAATAAAAACGCACTAATTAATACTACCCTGCTTTCAATCAATCCACAAACCAGTGAAACAGTTCCAATACCGGATCGAAACCTTCTTACCTTTGTACTCGAATATGATAGTACAACAAGATCGCTGTATTCTCTCGGTTTCGAGGAACGCCGAAATTCTATTCGTACCGTACTCAAAGAGCATCAGGGACGTAACTATGGTCGGGTAGCAACCTTACTCAGTTATCCCGGAGAGGACAATGAGGCTACCCTGGCGATCGATCCTTCCACATCTCGAGTGTTTACCTCACTGGGATACGGTGACGTGCACATGTTTACCTGGGACGGTTTCACAACTATGGAGCAGATTGAGCATATACCGCGAAAACTCTTTACCAATGACAGCTTGCTCTACTCTTTGAACGGGGATTCTTCGGTATCCGTATGGGATATCAATCGTGGGAATCTGTTGATGACTCTGTATTTGTTTGAAAGTCTCGACTGGGCGATTGCCTTCGCCGACGGCAGCTTTTATGGAACCGACGGTGCGGAGCAATGGATACACCAGGCAGATTAAGCCTTTCTGAGCCTGACTGCATGCTTTAGGAATGCAAAAGGGGTTCAAAAAAATGGGCGCTGCTCGCCCCTAACCGTGGGAGGGGTTTTTTGCAACCTTCTTAATCGACTCTTCTACCTTGTCTTTGACCTTCACCCCATAATCGGTACCCTGAAGCGAATGCGCATAAAGGGTTCCCATTAATGAGACTCGGTACATCGGCGGTAAATTGTTAAGGGATAAAGCGGCCATATCAAGTACACACTCTTCACATTTACAAATATCTGCTGCCCATTCCTGCTCCAACTGATGCTCAAGCTCGGCAAGTACCATTCGTTCTGTTTCATTCACCAGGTATTCAAAATTATAGTTTTCTTCAATACTCATGTGCGCTTCACTCCTCTATACAGGTATTCTCTATGGTTTCTCATGCGAAAAGGACTCAAACTTAGTATAACTTGGCAGAAAGGCCAGTTTGACCGTACCAACCGGACCATTTCTCTGCTTTGCCACCACTAGATCGGTTTCCACATTCCCGGCATTTCCTTCACGGCTGTCACGGCTATCCTCCCGCTCTCTATGCAGGAATAATACCACATCCGCATCTTGTTCGATAGATCCGGATTCCCGTAAATCAGCCAGTGTGGGAGGTTTACCCTCGGACTGACGCCCAACCTGGGAAAGACAGATAATCGGTATTTGAAGCTCCCGGGCCAAAGATTTAATTGACCGTGAAATTTCAGCCACCTGTTCATGCCGAGGAACGTTGGACTTATTCTCCGGCTCTATCAACCCTATATAGTCAATAAACAGGGCCTGTATATCCTCTTTACTTTTCATTCGCCGTGCCTGGGCACGTAAATCCAATAGTTTTATATTAGGAGTATCATCAATATACATAGGTGCCTCATAGATCCTACCCGCAGCCTCGGTCAAATTATGGAAATCCGCCGGACGCAACATACCTGTTCTCAACTTTTCAGAATTTATCCGCGCTTCACTGGACAGAAGCCGCTGCATCAAGGCCATGTCGGCCATCTCAAGGGTAAAAAAACCGATCGGCACTTTCCCATGAATGGCCATGTTTGCGGCCATAGTAAGGGCTAACGCCGTTTTACCAACCGAAGGACGGGCTCCTATCACAATAAACTCTGATTTTTGAAACCCGCTGGTCATATTATCCAGGTCGGAAAAACCGGTCGGAACCCCCGTGTAGCTGTCTTTTGTATGATACAGCCGTTCAATAGCTTCAATAGTCTCGGCAATAATATCATGAACGCCGCGGTAGGAATCTGTGTGCTGGCTGTCGGTGATTTCAAATATTCGCTGCTCAGCCTCTTCTATAAGTACCCGTGTTTCTAAACCCTCGTCGTAAGCCTGGGTAAGCAGTCCGCCGGATATCTTTAGAAGCTGACGGCGTACACTGCGGTCTTTTACAATTTTCGCGTAATAGGCAACGTTTGCGCTGGTAGGAACTTCATCGGTAAGTGCGGAAATGTAGGTTGTTCCACCACAGGCCTCCAGCTCACCGCCCGCACTTAGACGGTCGGTAAGCGAGATGAGGTCGATAGTTTCACCACGATTAAAAAGATCTATAATCGCTTTAAATATCTTCTGGTGTGAAGCCGTATAGAAATCATCAGTTCTTAAATAACGCAGAACTGTAGATATGACATCCCCATCAAGCAGAACCGCCCCAATTGTAGCCTTTTCGGCGTCTACATTATGGGGCGGAACTTTTCCCTGTCGAGAAAGGGAATTCATAGGGCTGCTCGTTTCAAACTATTACTCTTCTTTTTCTTCTTCCGGCTCAGCCTCTTCAGCAGCCACTACTGCCTCGGCGGCGGCCTTTTCAGCACTTTTTTCCTCAGCCGCAGTTTCGGCAGATGCCTCGGTTGCAGCAGAGCTTTCAGTGCTATCCCCTGGGGAAGCTTCTTCCTTGGCAGCACCTTCTGCTTCCGGCTCTTCGGCCTGTTTTTCAGCCTTCTTTTCTTCAGCTGTTTTCTGCGGAGGCTGCTCCATACCGCTCTGACTCACAACCTTCAGCTTTAATTCAGCCTCGTTATTCTCGTACAGCTTTACAATAACGGGATAGGTGCCTACCATTTTCACAGATTGACTCTTAAAGTCGATTTTCTTTTTCTCGACCTCAATTCCCTCTTTCTGCAGCTCTTCCACGATCATTGCACTTGTAACAGAACCAAACAGCTTTCCACCCTGACCGGCATTCATAGTAATTACTACTTCCTTGCCGTCAAGTCGCTCCTTAAGGCTCAGAGCCTGCTGCCGTTTATCTTCCTTGCGCTTTTCGATAGAAGCCTTTCGGCTTTCAAAATTGGCAATATTTTCTTTGGTGTAAGGGAACGCTAACTGTTTAGTAAACAGATAGTTCCGTGCATATCCACGAGCTACATCGCAGATATCTCCCTCCTCGCCAAGGTTATACACATCCTCATTCAAAATGATTTTCATTCTTCTCTCCTTACCAGAAAGTTTTATGAGCCCTCTGTAGCAGAGTGACCGGCTCGATAGTGGATCCAGTATTCCGAGAGGCCTAATAAGGGCACTCCAACAATCAATACCAGGTTCAACCTTGGGGTCAATAGTATAATTACTGCGGAAAAAACAACCAATAGCTGTAATAACCGCGATACCCCATGTTGCTGGAATAGTGACTTCATTATCCCTATTCCTTGCATCGCATATACACTCAACAGTATCATTCCGTAGTTCCAAAACAGGAACCCGACTAAAGGTACACCTACCAATACATCCAGTAGTACACCGAACCACGCCCCGATAAAGGGCCATAGCAAATTCTCAGGTACGGTGAAATGTACCAGATTGTAAGGCATGCTTCCCTTGCTTCTGCTGTAAATTCCATAAGAAAACGCCCAGCAAGCTGAAAGCATTAGAAAGAAGCTGAAAATGTAGTGCCGTATAAACACTTCCGATATCAACGTATAGAAGCTTTCAGCATCCATCGCCGATAACACTTCAACTCCGTTTGCACCAGCCTCATTTCCACCCAAACCGCCCTGCAGGCTTTCCAGTATCAGCTTGAATTGCTGTTGTAAGAATTCCATCACCTCTTGATTGCCGGAATAAATTCCGACGATAGGTAAACTTACAAGCAACACTGCCGCAGTGGCGCTAAGCAGCCGGTACAAGATTCTACCGCGCCCCCAAAAAAGCAGCGCGGCCCCTAAAATCAGGGCTGTAGGATATGCCGCCTCCATCATAAAAAAGAAACGGCGCAACACCTCATCTTCAATTCCGCGGGTCCGAATAAAAACCTGTACTAATATAGCAAATAGCAATATAGTACCGCTATACAGTACGGCTTCCGGCCCGCGTTTCAAGCCCAGAACAATAAGCGGTACTGTTATAAGAAAAAACAGTACATTAATTTGGTACAAGAGAAATGCCGCTACGGTGAAAATAGCAATTTCAGTCCACTCTCTCGGTATCGCTCTTAAATCCATCCTTACTTACTGTTTTACAAATGGAAGATAAGCCAATACTCGGGCTCTCTTTATCTCCCGTGACAGAGCACGTTGGTGCTTTGCACAAGTACCGGTTATTCGTCTTGGTAAAATTTTGCCGCGATCGGTAACAAACCTTCGCAGTTGGTCGGGATTTTTATAGTCGGCGACTAATCCCTGAGTACAGAAACGACACACCTTTTTCTTGAAAAAGGGGCGCCTGCCGCCGCCACCGCCGCCACCACGATAAGGACGACTGTCGCGACTATCGCGACTGTCTCTGTTATCCCGGTTATCCCGGTTATCCCGGTTATCTCTTGTATCACGATTGTCGGCGGGTCTTCGTGGATATTCACTTCCGGAGGGCTTGTTCTCCGTTGGTTTTGTTTCGTTATTTACGCCTTCTTCAGCCATTATAGTATCTCCTTCAATTTTTCAAAATGGTCCTAGAACGGAATGTCGTCTTCGAATTGCTCCGGACCGCCGGAAAAATTATTTGAATTTTCGCTAGGTCCGTTCTGTGTAGCAGGACGACTATTGTAAGAGGAAGCGGGGGCTTCATTTCGATTGCCGCTGGGCCCACCCAGCAACTGCACATTCTGGGCAGTTATTTCAACCTTACTTCGCTGCTGACCGTCCTTTTCCCAACGGTTCTGACGAAGCTCACCCTGGACGGCAATTTGCTTTCCCTTAGTTAAATACTGGTGAATTGCTTCACCCTGTCGACCCCACAGCACAATATCAAAGAAATGTGCTTCCTCTTGCCATTGGTCACCGTTTTTTCGGCTGCGATTAAGAGCAATCGAAAACTTACAGACGGCTGTACCGCCCCCGGTGTATTTGAGCTCAGCATCGCGGGTCAGTCGTCCAACGAGGGTTACTTGATTTATATCGTTGGCCATATTAAAAACTCCACTTCACTATTTTTCTTTTTTGATGAGAAGATATTTGAGCAGCGGATTGGCAAGCCGTAATTCTTCTTCCATTTTGTAGGCACTCTGCGGATCCATTTCGAATTCATAGTAGACATAGTGCCCTTTCGGTCTCTTTTTTACTTTATAGGCAAGGTCGCGAATACCAAAATCTTCCTTCTTTCCGATTTTAGCTTCGCCCTTTTTCAAGAGCTCTTCTATCTGTTCTTTACCTGTAGAAGTCTCATCTTCCTCGGTACCGAGGATTGCAGTGAGTTCGTATTGACGCATGTGGCCTCCTTACGGACGTTTTGATCCACCCTACGGGCGGATAAAGAGGTGGTCAAAAACTATCATAAGCACTAATCTGTGTCAAGTAACAGAACATTTAGACCGACATACTGTATATGGGACACTGGGTACATTACGAGGACGATATTTTCTTTCTGAATGAGAAAATCCGCCTATTGGCGCGCGATCTCAAGCTTCATCTTGATACCGCCTATTTTGCGGAGCACGTGCATCAAGAGCTGATATTTTTTGAGAATATGCTCTCCCAATTCTACCGCTCTTTAACCGCAAACCAGGAAATCTTAGAGCGTCCGCGAAACCTCAGGTTTCTCAATAAAACCAAACGTTTGTACTGCAACCTGCTGGATGGAATAACCTCCGGCCATACTGCCCCCCACCTTGACCTTTCCTCCCATTTTAATGAGTATAATAATGCACAAATTCAGCAGGAAGAGGAAATCTTGAAAATCCGAAGGCTGCTAAATGAAATTATTATGCGGGAAGAACCGGAGGAACTGATCAGCTCTGAAGAGTACAAGTTTTTATTTGACGATCAACTCTAAGCAACAACACATAATGGGAGGCCCCCTTTGAATACCACTACTCTCAATCCACCTATCGAGGAAGAGTTCGGGCGCACACATATCAACCGCTCTCTTACTCTCACTATTCTTGACCGCTTTAACAGAGGAGAGTTTGATCACTTTAAACCGA
Organism: Spirochaetia bacterium; assembly: GCA_034520965.1. Lineage (GTDB taxonomy): Bacteria > Spirochaetota > Spirochaetia > DSM-16054 > Sediminispirochaetaceae > DSBN01. The sequence goes on from JAXHMY010000003.1 coordinate 244,656, forward strand.
TTCAAGTAGAAAGCCTGCCTCGAGTAGACGGCCGGCAGATCATCGATATGACCAAGCCGGCTGAATACAAAACCAATTTAGAGGATTACCGAAAAACTATAGGTGAATTACTCCCCGAGGTTTCCGTTCATACATATGGTACCTCCGAGGCAGGTCGTATACATTTGACTTCTCAAGATCTATATGAGATTGGAATGCAGCTGATGCCCAAGGTTGCCTACGGAATTCTTAACGGGGGTTCGGCTACCAGCTACGTTGACGAGAAGAAAAACCGTTCTTTTTCAAACACACTTTTTCATATTACAGCCCCGGTATTTAAGAAGGCCTCCACAGTTTCGCGGGATAAACCAAAAGGAATTACCCCCGCCTTTATCAACCCGGATGGAACACCCGGGCCAAGCTTCCTTGAATTAAAAATCAGAGCCCTGCTTATCCAGTCGCTGCGTTATCGCCGTCAATTTGCAGCAGATAGAAATATACAGGGTATTCTCCCCATTTTTCAAATGACCAGCATCTATACGGATTCAAAGGTTACTGAGGCCCTGCAGGAGTACCGGAGCAGCCCCTATATTGAAACTCTTCTCAATGACCTGAACCCTGCAACTCTCCACCCGTATACCGCCGTCCAACCGCTGATAGCGGCATATACCCACAGCTCGGAGGGACGTCCTAAGGGCTTGTTCACAGAGGCCTGGGGTAAGCCGAACAGCCTGCTGCCGCTTCCCGGCGGACATGGACAGAACTTTTCAGTTCTCGCACACATTTACCGTGATCTGTACGCCCAGGGTTACAGGTACGCTTATTTGGGAAATATAGATAATCTCGGCAATACCGTTGACCCAACAAGTATCGCCCTGTTGGCCCTCAGCGGAAAACAGGGTGCCTTTGAGTTCTCCTTTAAAACGCCTGTTGATGTGAAGGGGGGAATACTGGTTAGAAATGAAGCTGGCAGATTGAATGCCGCCGATATAGGGCCGGCTATATCAGAAGAAGAGCTCCAGCAGGCGGAACAGTCCGGGGCCCCCATTCTGTTTAACTGTGCAAGCGGAATTTTCGACCTGAAGTATCTGGACGAGCAGCTTGAATATATTTCTACAGAACTCCCTACCCGCTTCTCGGATCAGGACAAGGACGCCGGCCGTTACTCCCAGGCCGAACAAATTACCTGGGAAATAATCGGTATGATGGATCGACCGTTGATTTTTGGAGTTCACAAATACGACCGCTTTCTCGCATCGAAATTACTAATAGAAAACCTGATGACCAGCGGTATTGGTTTAGACGATCCGGCATACCCACCGGAACTTCATCCCATTGCGAGTAATTTACATAATGGGCTCAAACGAGCATTGGAAGGGCCCTACGGACTAAAACTTGATCAAAACCGCTGGCTTCCCAAAGCACCGGAGGAGATAGTATGAACCCCGAAACAGAACATGAGAACTTCCTTGAGAGTGTAGATTTTTCTAAGCTGAACGGGCTGGTTCCCGTGGTAACCCAGGATGCCGAGAACGGTGAGGTTTTGATGCTGGCCTTTGCCGACTATGAAGCGGTAAAGGCTACGCTGGAAACCGGCTACGCCCATTACCACAGCCGCAGCCGCAGCAGTCTTTGGAAAAAAGGGGCGACCTCTGGTCACCTTCAAAAGATAGTTGAAATTCGAATAGATTGCGATGACGATACCTTACTGTACAGGGTGCAACAGACCGGGCCGGCCTGTCACACCGGAAATCGCAGCTGCTTCTATCGCTCTGTATATCGACCTTAATACCGCTCTGTATATCGTTCTAAAAACATCCTAAGAGACAGCAGGCTTGACGATACTAAAGGAGCTTGATATTTGTTGTTTTAAGGTTTTGGCAATTGAGACTCGGTCTAGCTTGCATTCTTCAATTAACTGCCCTCGACTTGCCTGGGGCAGAAATTTATCGGGGACTCCCGACCACCGAAACTGAACCGGCAAGCCCTTACGTAGCAGCATACCGGCAACATACTCACCAATACCGCCCATTACAGCCCCGTCTTCTACCATATACACCTGGGAGTATCTCGAAATAATTTCCGTCAGATACTCCTCGTCAATTGGCTTTATAAAACGAAGGTTGTACAGATCGACCCCTATTCCGTTCTCCGCACTAATCCGCACAGCTTCCTGGGCTTCCTGGAACAGTCCTCCAACCGATATCAACAGGGCATCTGCTCCGTTCTGTTGAGCCATCACTCCGCGACCGAGGGTGATCTCTGTATTCAAAAGACCCCGTGTATCGGGGCATGCGGACTTTGGATAGCGCAGCATTGCCGGTGCGTCCCGCTGAAGGGCCCAATCCAGCATCATATCAACCTCATTCGCATCACCCGGAGCCAGAAATGTAAGCCCCGGTACACTACGAAAGAGGGGTATATCGTAGAGCCCCTGGTGGGTCTCTCCATCACCTCCTACCAAACCGGATCGGTCCATTGCAAACACAACCGGTAAACCAGGTAGTGCTACATCGTGGATCACCTGATCCACCGCCCGCTGCATAAAGGTAGAATAGATAGCGGTAACCGGTTTTAGTCCGGAAATAGCCATTCCGGCCGAATAGGTAACCGCATGCTGTTCAGCAATTCCCACATCATAAAAGCGATCGGGAAAATGTTCTTTAAAATAGGATAAGCCGGTACCATCCGCCATGGCGGCGGTTACACCTACAATCCGCTCGTCCTTATCCGCCTGTTTTGTCAGGCTTCCGGCCAGGGCTTCGGTAAAGCTGACAGAAGGCTTTTTCTCCAGTTTCCCATCGGCCTGAGTAAGGGGAGAGACGCCATGATAGCGGGAGGGATAGCTTTCGGCTAACTCGTACCCCTTCCCTTTTTGAGTTACCACGTGCAGTAATACCGGCTTTTTAAGCCGTCGCGCATTTTTGAGCGCCTGCCCAAGCCGTGAAAATGAGTGACCGTCAACCGGTCCAATATACTCAAAACCCAATTCACTAAAAAGAGTCTCCCCCAGAAAGGCCGCTTTGACCGCTCGCTTGAAACGAACAAACAGTTCATACAGCTTGTAGCCTAAAATGGGAATTCCCTGAATTCCGCGGTCCAGTTTCTCACGCATGTACTGATAGGCGGGTGTTGTAGTGAGTTGACTCACATAGTTAGATAGCTTGCTCAGGTTTGAGTTCAGAGAAAGTCCGCCGACATTCGGACTGATGGACATATTGTTATCATTAAAAATTATTATAAGATCTTTGCCGAGGTGACCCGCGTAATTCAAGCCCTCATAGGCCATCCCTCCGGTCAGGGCTCCATCGCCCACCACCACAATAACCTTACCGTCGTCATGGAGCACACGTTTTCCTTCAAGTGCCCCTATACCGGCGGATATCGAGGTTGAAGCGTGCCCGGTCTCCAGCAAATCGTGAATGCTTTCAGTCCGCTTCGGAAAACCTGAGAGCCCCCCTTGCTGCCTGATAGTAGAAAACTTATCATTACGCCCGGTAAGCAGCTTATGGGTATAACATTGATGGCCCACATCCCAGAAGAACATATCATGGGGAGAGTTGAATTCTCTGTGCATAGCAATAGTTAGTTCAACCACGCCGAGGTTCGAGGCCAAATGCCCGCCGTTTTCCAACACTACACTGATTATGCGCTTACGTATTTGCTGCGCTAATTGAGGTAGCCTATCTCTGTCCAGCAGTTTCAATTCTTCCGGCGAGCTCACAAAAGACAAAAGGTCTTCTTTGTTTTCATTTATATCCATAAGAACATCCTTAATAAAGTTTCGTATACCGCTGTGCGGCAACCGAAACAATGAAAATTGCTTTCAGCAATTTTCTTATTAGTACCAATTAAATATAAGGCATTATTTTCAAAAATCAATTTGTATAGAAAAAATTATTCCGTTGGTCTAAAAAGAGTAGAGATGAACCTATTGAAAAACTGCAGCAACAGTTCCTGCTGTTTTTCTGGGGTAAGCGATAAGGTTGAGCCGGCCGTGGCTGTATTTGACTGTTCTTCTGCAGACTGCTGTTCAAGTGTCTGTTCTAGGTTGTCCGCCTCGGGTGTTGCCGTGGCGAGAGGGGCAGGAGGTTCAGCAGGCTCCGGTTCAGACCGGTTTATATCTTCGACTGTCAAAAACTCCGAGGGCTCCAAGCCGGGGCTGGTATATTCCAGAACCGCATTGTAAAGGTCTTCGAATTGCAAGACTCCCTGTGAATTTACCGACTCTGCACTCGCCAACCCGCTTATCCGTACAGTTTCAGTATTTCCATTTATGGTAACGCTTCGCTGACCTTCAATATTCAACAAACCGTTCTGATCGCGCTCCACTATTCGCACAGGTATTTTAGTTTCAAGTGCATAGGTACTATCTTCTTCAACCTCGCGCACCGTACTCGAGGAACCTTCCGGTAGAAAAGAGAAGAGAGCCTTCCCTTCTCCTCCGGTAAAACTGAGTTTTCCTTCCTGTGAATCTACATGGGATGCGCTAAGGGTGAGAGTAGTAGTAGAGTTTATGCCGACAGCAATAATATCGCCGACCTTTAAGGCAGCTCCATCGGCTATGTAACCCTTAAAATTTTGGTCCCATAAAGTTTCCCCGTAAAGGGTGAAAGACAGAAATAACAGTGCCGCTGCAAATGCGGCACTTTTTAATGAATACTTATATTCCCTGCCTGTACTTATGGGAAACCTCATACTATTTCTTCTTGTGTCGATTTTTCCTTAGCTTTTTCTTACGTTTGTGTGTAGCAATTTTATGGCGTTTCTTCTTTTTTCCGCAAGGCACAGCAGATCTCCTTCTGTTTCAAGGCGTTTTTATCAGTTTACAACTGGATATTACATCATTAGTACGCAACTATGCGTAATACGAGTATGCCCTGTTTTAGCCTCTTAAGTCAAGTAGGTACAGCAATTCCAACGTATGCACCTTCCGCGCAACCACATTTATAGTGCTTGAGCTTGAATATCAACAATAGTATAGTAGTATTAATGAAAAAGCAGAGGAATGAAATCCAGCTGTACTCGACCGATGATAAAATTAACCGTATCATCAATCAGGAACACCTATCTCAAAAGAACCAGTTCTCTCTGCACTTTACCTCAAATGAAGATTTTTTCATAAAGTTACCCCAGCCTATCCAGTTTCCGGGCTTTCCGATTCACCATAACATTTCAGAAACAACCCCTTCAGCAGTTTACAAACAGGCATTAGAGACCTTTATGCAGACTGCGGTTGCACAAACCCCCCAAATATTCAACGGTCTTACCTATTTCTTTGATCCTTCGGATATCCATCGGCCTGGTTTCTTTCATCTTTACCGTGTAAAGGACCAACTATTTCTATATCTGCTGAGAGTGGATCTAAATTTTCGCACCCATTACGGAGAGATCATAAGCAAGGGCGGGAACGATTCAACCCACACTTACCGAAGCAGTGCGCTCTTCCTGGAAAACGACATCATTCCGCTGTCTTCTTTGGGAGAAGCAGAACATCGGGTACACTCGTTCTTTATTGAACAACACCTCTCGGACACCTGGATTGGTGAATACGGAAAAGGCTATTTCGTTCAGGGTATCTGGATTGACAGGGAACTTACAAAGTTTTTTTCAAAGCTTTTCCTCCCTGAGCACAAACGAACCTATCCCTATTATCCCTTTCCCTGCAAATACCAGACTATTTGCCATTCCGTACTCGACTTTTCACCGGAGGGGCGGACAAAACACCTGAAGTTGCTGTACCAGGCGCGAGCCTTCCTGCAGCCCCATTTCGAGGACATTCAGCAGACCCTCACACAAAATGATTTTTCCGAGGAACTGCCCCTGTTTCGAAAGCTCAAACAGAAAATTTCAAACCGTTGGCAAGACGTATGGACCCCCCTTAAAATCAGTACCTACTTGAATGAGCAGGATATGAAGGAGTTTCAGATTGATTTCTACCCTGAATGATATTCACGGTTTAAAAACAACCATTATGGGCCTAGGTTTGCACGGTGGAGGCATTGCCTCCGCCCGTTTTTTTGCAGAACACGGGGCCCATGTTACGGTAACAGACCTGCGGGATGAACAAACCCTCTCACCCAGCCTGGAAAAGCTTGCGGATCTTCCAATAAGGTACATCCTGGGGCGGCATGAGAATGAAGATTTCACAACGGCCGACCTGGTGATAAAAAACCCCGCGGTACCCCGTAAATCCAAGTATCTGCAGCTCGCCCGTCAGGTCGAAACAGATATATCCGTTTTTTTACGATTGAACAAGCGGCCCCTAATTGCCGTTACCGGAAGCAAGGGAAAATCTACCACCGTGTCGGCCCTGCATCAAATAATGAAAGCAGCCGACCCTCGGGTACTTCTGGGCGGTAATATTACCGTCTCGCCGCTTACCTTTCTCGAGGAGTGTCTCTCCCCCTCGATCAGTCCGGTTATCCTTGAACTCTCTTCGTGGCAGCTGGCCGACATCCAGCCCATTACACTGCTGCAGCCCCGCATAGCCGTAATAACTAACATTTTGGCCGACCATCAGAACAGTTACGAGAATATGCAGGAGTACGCCGCGGATAAAGCCCGGATTTTCGCTGGTCAGGACGCACAATCCCCCAGTATCTGCTTTTTTGATGATTCCTATGGCCCGTGGTTTGCAGAGAACACGCCCGGACAGCCGATGTTTTATTCTGCAAAACCCCTGCCAGAAAAAATGGGAAACGGGGCTTTCCTGGAGGCAGGAAAGGGATATTACCGGGCTAATAATAAGCTGCATGAGATAATCCCGGAGCACGTAAACGTTGCCGGTGTACATAACCGCTTAAACTTGCTGGTGGCAGCTTTAATTGCTACTCTTCAGGGAGTGCCGACAAAAATAATCCACCGTGAAGGGGCAGCTTTTACCGGAATCGAGCATCGTATGGAGCTGGTGGGAGTAATAGGCGGGGTACGCTGGTACAACGACAGTGCAGCCACCATACCGGATGCCACTGCAGCGGGGCTGCAAAGTTTAAAAGGCAAAATACATCTGATTGCCGGGGGAACCGATAAACAGCTCGACTTCTCACCGCTGAATGCAGCCTGGAGCCTCGCTGCATCAGTCCACCTTTTGAAGGGAAGTGCGAGTGATCATATGCAGAAAGCGTTAACGCAACAGCACGTGCCCTTCTCGGGCCCCTTCGACAATCTGCGCAGTGCGGTTCTCTCTGCCCGCTCAGCAGCATCCCCCGGCGACGCAGTACTCTTCTCGCCCGGCAGCACCTCCTTCGGAATGTTCTTAAATGAGTTCGACCGCGGACGGGTTTTTAAAGCGCTGCTTGAGGAGTTGAAAGAGTTGAAGGAGTAAAGTGCTCAGGGTGAACTTGATCGGTGACGTAACCGGCGGGCTCGGCCGGCGCTTTTTTAGTTTCTTCGCTTTTTCATTTTTTTGTAGTAAAATTTCCGGGCTTTTTCAACCTGTCTAAACAGAGCGTACCTGACGGGCGTTATCGGCACGTCGTAGGTTCCAGGACGGTGAACTACCCGGCCGCCAAAACCGGTCTTAAACCGGTACAGTCCGTGCATGGGATGCTCGGGGTCATCGGCGGGGGGTATTCCGAACAGGTCGTATTCTGCACAGCCGGAGTTTTTGGCTAACCTGATCGCTTCCCACTGCACCGCGTAGGAGGCCATCAAATTGCGCTTACGGTTAGAGGAAGCTCCGTACATATAGGTAGCCCTCCGACCGTAGATGCCGACAATGATACCGGCCAGCAGCTCCCCCTCATGACGGGCGCTGACCAAGTTCAGCTGCGGTCCCTCAGTGCCTTGCGCTTGGGATAGTTCTAATAAGCTGTGGTAGTAGTCGTAGCTGTGAATTTCAATCTGGTCCCGTTCGGCTGTTTCGCGGTAAAGTTCGTACCACTCCTGCAGAAACTCATCCGGTTCCAGCCTGGTTTCCACCCCTTTCCGTGCGGCCAGCCGAATATTGTAGCGCGTTTTGCGCTTCATAGCCTGCAGCAGCTGTTCCTCCTCAGCTTCAAGGGAGAGAACTACCGTGCTGGGAGGTTGAATATCCATGGCCGCCTTCTGGGCCTTGGGTATTCCCCACTCTGCTAAACGCAGCGGAAGCTCCCAGGCAATGTCGTAACGGACCGCCAGGGTGCCTGAAGGTAGATACTTCGGCAGTTCCCCCGCCAGCTCTCCCAGTAATGCTTGCCGCTCTGGAGCTAAGGTCGAGAGGGGATGCGGCACATAGGCCAGCGAAACTCCTCCGGGCAGCCTGCGAAGCAGGACCAGCAGTGGATGTCCCTGTACGGAAAAGCTATGCGCCTGCCATCCAAAACGCGATTTGAAGTCCCCCCAGAAGGGGGATTGAAGAAAATTTGAGCCCTTTGGCAGGTTCTCGGATTCAACCGGTTGAATAACTCCCATTAAATCGTATTAACCGACTTTTCCCTGTACCACTGTTCCGGTAGTAACCGGTTTCCCGTTGACCGTCAGGGCAGCAGAGCCGACCATAACAGTATTATCTTTTACGCTAATGGGAATCTTAAAGAAGTCGTCGATTTTTAGTTTTTTCGGCGCAGTTTCCGGTAGAGAATACCCCTCCAGAGCCGCACGAGTTCCCGGAACCGCTTCATCGACAAACAGTACCTCTACACTACTATGATCTTCGTCACCGGCCTTCTCTGCTGCTAACAGCATTCCCTGGCTCTTTACACCGCGCAGCTTGGCAGGCTTTAGATTGTAGACCAGAATTATATTTTTATTCAGCAGTTCTTCCTCTTCGTAAATAGGTACGAGACCGCTCACAATCTGTCGCTCTTCTTCATCCCCCGCATCGATGGTTTCGATATACAGTTTATCGGCTTCCGGGTGCCGTTCGACGGCGGTAATTTTTGCAATCCGCAGATCCACCGCTTCGGTAAACTGCTCTTCAAGACTCTTTTCCGCCTGTCCTTCAGTTTTTGCTTTCTCTGTCTCTTCCATTGCCTTCCTCTCCTTCTCTTTCTCAGCCCGATCCGCCTGGCTGCCGGCAAAGCGCTCGCGCAGTCCCTTAATGAGGTCATCCTCCAGCCGCTCGAAGAGTATCTCCGGAGAGCTTATCTTTTTAAGACCCGAGAAATCTCCAATAACTTCCCATGTAGCCCCTTCCTGGCCAAGAAAACGCAATATTCTGGCGGATGTTTGGGGAATATACGGCTCTATCATCACCGCTAAATCACGCACTACATAGGCCAGTTCCATCAGCAGGCGATCTGCAGCCTCCGGATCGGTTTTCCGGGTCTTCCAAGGTTCGCCAGCTTGAAAACGGCGGTTCCCGTAGGAGGCCAGGGCGAATATTTTACGAAACCCCTGCCGCAGCTCAGCTCGTTCCATTGCTGCAGTAATTTCCGCTTCGCGGGTTTTTACTTCCTGTACAAAGTCACCCTCCGGTTCAACCTGGGGCACCTCGCCCGCTTTAAATCTGCCGATAAATGACAGGGTTCTATTTACCAGGTTGGCCAGGTTTCCAATCAGTTCACCGTTTACTTTCTCCTGAAAGTCATCCCAGGTAAAAACAGCATCCGAGCTCTCCGGCCGGTTATAAAAAATGTAAAAACGCCACACGTCCGCAGGAATACCAGTATCTTTGGCGTCGTTTCCGAATACGCCGACGCCCTTGCTCTTGGAAAACTTCCCGCTTTCGTAGTTCAGATATTCGGTGGACGACATATGATGCAGCATGGTCCAATTCTCACCGGTAGCCAGCAGGGAAGAAGGGAAAATAACCGTATGGAAGGGAATGTTGTCCTTGCCGATAAACTGATACAGCTCGACATCCTCGGGACTCTTCCACCAGGACTCCCACTCAGCGGTCAAATCCTTGGTAATTGAGATATACCCAATAGGAGCATCAAACCACACGTAAAAAACCTTGTCTTCAAAGCCCTCTTTCGGTACCGGGATTCCCCATTTTAAATCACGGGTAATCGCCCGCTGTTTTAGTCCGTCCCGGATCCAGCTTTTCGTCATTTGAATTGCGTTTCGCGCCCAGAAACCGTCCACCGAGGCCTTATCCATCCATGACTGAAGCTTTGGAAGGATTTCCGGTAAGTTCAAATACAGATGTTTGGTCTGCTTCAAAACGGGAGCGGCCCCGCAGGTGCCGCAGCGCGGTTGGATTAGATCGGTTGGATCAAGCAGTTTCCCGCAATCCTCACACTGATCACCCCGGGCTTCCTCGTAGCCGCAATGCGGACAGGTACCCCGCACAAAGCGGTCGGCCAAAAAGCGCCGGCAGCTGTCACAGTACAGCTGCTCGATAGTCGCCTCGCTGATATACCCGTTGGCATCCACCTTCTTAAATATATCCTGAACAATTTCAGTCTGTTCCGGACGTGAGGTGCGTCCGAAATGATCAAAATTAATATCAAACCACTTGTAGATATCGTCGTGCACCACAAAATACCGGTCGCACAGTTCTTTGGGGCTTATTCCCTCTTCAAGGGCTTTAGTCTCCGTGGCGGTACCATACTCATCTGTACCGCAGACGTAAAGGGTTTCATACCCGTTGCTGCGGCAATACCGCGCAAAGACATCCGCCGACAACACCTGGATAAGGTTACCCAGATGGGGAATATTATTTACATAAGGAAGGGCCGAAGTTATCAGTCGTCTCTTTTTCATAACTACAGACTATAGGTTCTTGTCTGCCTTCATGTCAACCGGACCGAACAACCTGATTGCCCTAGTAGCAACAGGCTGAACGGCCCGAAAAACTTAGCTTAGAAGGTTTAATACACCGGTTTCAGGCCGGTTTGGAAGTGCCGCAGCCGCAGCTCAGCCCCCCGGGTAATTTCAACCTTCGGAATTTTATCTCGGTTCCGGTACAGTTCGCTCACCGCAGCCACCGTATAGTCGATATGCTCGCGGCTGTAGGCGTTCCTGGGAATGGCAAAGCGCACCAAGTTCAGAATTCCCTTTCGCTGTTCTTCATTCTTTTGGTCCCACTCAAAGGCAAAGGGTCCTAATTCACAAGCCCGGATGCCGTAATTTCGCAGCAGCTCAATGGTAAACCCTACTCCCCCGAAATCGTCTATCTTCATGTCGGAGCCTTCAAAGAAGCGGTTCATGTCAAGGTAAATCGCGTGGCCTCCCGCCGGAAGCACCACCGGGACTCCCTCTTGTGCTAATTTTCCGGCTAACAGACGGGTCTGACCAATACGGTCATATAGATACGACTGATCGACTACCTCATTCAATCCTACAGCCAGGGCCATGATATCCCGCCCGCTTAAAGCGCCATAGGAGTCATTGCCGAACCAGACTATCTGTTTTTCCTTTAACCGTACTCCTACATCCTCTTTGACAGTAGAAAACCGTTGCACAAACTCCCCTTTATCGCGGAGAAACAAACCTCCACCGATATTGGAAAGCCCGTCTTTCTTTAGGCTGATGCTAAAACCGTCGGCCAGAGAAAACATCTCTTGTACAATGCTGCGGATAGACCGCTTCTTGTATCCCTTCTCAAACTGTTTGATAAAAGCTGCATTCTCAGCAAAGCGGCAGGCATCAAAGAACAACGGAATATCGTACTTCTTAGCCAGCTTGTGTACCGCTTTTATGTTCTCAAGGCTCACCGGCTGGCCGGCAACTGTGTTATTGGTGATTGTCAGATAAATCACCGGAATATTCTCACGCCCCTTCTCCTTGAGAAAGGCTTCCAGACGCTCAAGGTCCATATCCCCCTTAAAGGGATTTTCGCTGTCCATTTTTTCCCACGGAAACTCTTCCAATACCCCCGGCTTAAACATGTTCACCGGTTCAATTCCATTCGCGGCGATATTTGCGCCGGTGGTATCAAAATGGCCGTTGTTAGGAATCCAGTAGGCTTTGCCCGGACCGTTCATTTCGTCCAGCACCTCCCGAATAGTGCTGAACAGCAGGTGTTCGGCTGCTCGACCTTGAGGGGTAATAAAGGCATTCGGTCGGCTCAGTTGGTTCGCCCCGGCGTTGACAAAGCCCCCCTCCTCCTTAGTCAGATACACCTCGTCCATCAGTTTCTCTACATCCTTCTCACCTGACAGGATCAGCTTAAATGCTTCCCGGGGAGAATCACCCCGTTCAAAGGTGTCACGGATGCTGTCCAACAGTACAAAATAGCCCTTGTTTCTTCCGTAAGATTCATCGCCGTGAAACAAAGCCGCCCATTGGAGCTCACTCATGGCGGTACTGCCGCTGTCGGACAGGTAATCCAACACCAACAAATCCGCGGGAAAAGAGAACATATTGTATTCAGTCTCCCGCAGGGCACGCTCACGCTGCTCAAGAGTGACGTCTTTGATATTGCGAATCACATGGGATTTATGTGCAGGTACTGGCACTCCCAGTTCATTCATCGATTTCATAGTGTCTGCTCCTTAAATAGCTGCAATGCCGTCAATTTCGATATCTGCACCCAAGGGTAGTTTTGCAACCTGGTAGGCACAACGGGCAGGATAATCACCTGAGAAAAAACTGCCGTAGGCTTCGTTTACCCGTTTAAAATCGCCCATATCCTGCAGAAAAATAGTCACCTTCAACAGACGGTCAAGAGAACTTCCGGCTTCTTCCAAGATAGACTTAAGGTTTTCCATAGCCTGTCGGGTTTGATCTTCAATACTCTCGGCCACAATCTTTCCCTGTGCCGGATCAAGAGGCAGTTGACCCGATACATAGACTGTATTGCCCCAGGCTACCGCCTGCGAATAAGGACCGACCGCCGCCGGTGCCTTATCTGTGTAAATTACTTTCCGTTCCATGTACTCCTCCTAAAAAAATATTATTACTGTAATCCAAGCTTCCGGTGTGCTTAGGTATACAGTTTTTCTCTGTCCTTTTCTCCAAGCATAGCTTCTCTGAAACAATGTTAATTCCGTTTTTAATGTTGAAAGAGGTCTCCATCAACTTCGCAAAACTTTTAATACATTTTAGCACATTTCTATAAGCAGTCAAATAGTTAGCAAAGAAGTATGCAGGAGATTAAAAAGCAAAAGAAGGCGCTATTTCAGGGTTAAGTTGAACACGCCGTCCCAGCTTTCAGGGGGTGCCTTTTTCTTGAACTTGTTGCATCGACTAAGGTAAAACTGTGCAGGTCCGTCTTCCGGTTTGACCATTAGCACCTGACTAAAAAGCCCCTGTGCCGTGTCATAGTCACGCTGCTCAAAGGCCTCCAGACCTTCTTCAAAAATTTCCAAAGCTTCTCCCACATCCGGGTCAAGCTCACTCCTCTCATCTATCAGCTCGTACAAACGCACCGCCTCCTTTATGCCGACAACCCGAACTCTGTCCAATTTTCTGCCTACAAACTCTCCGCCGGCTTCGAGAAATGTGGGTTCACTCGCCAGAATCCACGTTCCATACTGCTTGTTCACTCCCTCCAGCCGGGCAGCCAGATTTACCGAATTTCCCATGATGGTATAATCCATCTTGCGTACCGTTCCCATATTTCCCACTACCATTTCACCGGTATTTATGCCTATCCGGGTAAAAACCGGCACCGGAGACAACCTTTCGGAAAGAAAGCGACTGTTCAGCTCCTCTTCCGCTTTTTTCATCCGTATTGCCGACCTGCAGGCTCGCGCCGCATGATCGGCGTAGTCAAGTGGAGCCCCAAAAAAGGAGATAATTGCATCACCCTCATATTTATCGATGGTTCCCTTCTGCTCTAAAATTACGTCACTCATCTCGGATAAATACTGGTTCAGCAAACTCACCAGCTCAGTTGGATCAAGCTGCTCTGAGATAGTCGAAAAGCCCTTTACGTCGGTAAACAGGGCGGTCATATGCTTTTTGTCTCCACCGAGGGACAGCTTGTCCGGATCAGAGAGTAACTCGTTGATAACATCAGTCGATAAATAGTGACTGAAGGCGTTCTTAATGTACACCCTGTCCTTCGAAGTCTGAAGAAACTGAATCGCAGTCAGAAGTAAAAAGGTAAAAAATACGGAAGAGATCGGTATCAGAGGCGGTAAATATACCCCAGTTGTTACAAACGCACCCAGGTCCGCAGCAACAATCACCAATAAAAACAGAACACCAAAGAGCAGGGAATGAACCGGCACCATCCGTCTGATCACCAGAGTCACCAACAGTGCGGCAAAAAGTCCTATAACCATCGAATACCATTCGGGAAGCTCATCAAGAAAGTTCTCTTGAAGAATAGTATTTGCCAAAGAGGCATGGGTACCTACGTTCATGTACTCTTCGTCGAAGGGAGTGACCCCGATATCTGTGGTGGAGGTACCCACAAAACCAATGATAATGAAGGAATCGGGAATAGCCTCGGATAGGCGCGCCCGTGAGGATGCGAGGTTTTCCTGCACGTCCCTCGCGGCCGAAAAAACTTCGGGAATCTGGCCCCTTATTTCCCGGTACTCCTCCGCCGTCTGCTCATCCAGTTGACCAGAGGAGAGTATCCTGCCTATCTCAGAATCGATGGAAGACTCCGCCGGACCCTTCAAGAAGGCCTCGACCCCGGGAAAAAACATACGACGTACTTCAATGTACTCGTCCATCAATTCTGGATCTCCCCCCTCCAGTACCTCCTGTTTGATATCTTCCGCATAATTATAGGCATCCATAAGTGGAAAATCCCCTTCGTGGTATGCAAGATAGCCCGCCTCTTCCATTATATTCAAATTTTCAATTAATCGCTGTTCAAGCTCGCGGTTATATACCAGTTCGTAGTAACTAAGGTGGCGAAAACTCTCTTCATAGCTCTCTTGCGGCCAATTGATCAGCACGTGCTGTGTCTCGGTGAGGGGTATCCTTATATCCTTCGTTCCTCTATCCGGATGCTCGGCATCCCTCAGAGTAATAGCATGCTTGTCCAACTCTACTTCCGGATTCCCCAGCCACTGCAACAGAGGTGCAAAAGCCAGTTGCGGAAGATATTTGCCCTCGTATTCTATCAGCAGGTCTATCCGTCGCCGCACCCCGTCCGGGTCGACCTTTACGTTGGGAAAACCCGCACCCCGGGCCCGGCTCAGAATTGGGTAGATCGCAGGCCGTATCCCTTCTGCTTTGCGCAGTCCGGGATTCTCTCCCGCTACCTGTGTAAGGGCAACATGCTCCTCGGCGTATTCTATAAGGGTTTCATTCACCGAGGTATCTTCCTCGGAGAGGGCGGATGTGGTAAAAAAGCTTCTCCCGTTCAAGTGAGCCATTTTGCCGAAGTAGGCATCGTTATCCCGCTCTATATCCCGAACCTTTGCAAGCAGCGTGCTTCGAGAATTTTCGGTAAGCTGCTGCAGATCATCAATATAGCCTTCAGCCTCATCCAGGGGAATCTGCCCGGCCGCCAGGGCATTGAAAAGTGCGTCGATGTTATTTTGTACCTCTCGAAACTCCTGTTGAAACAGCTCGGGAATCTCCTTGCGTAAAACCTGTGAGTTGACCCCCAGGGGACTCTCCTCGGTATACTCGATATCAAAGACTATATGCCCGGCATCGAACTCCCGTAAAAGCAGCAGGCCGTTGGCCATAATGTCCCTGCTCCAGGGCCACACCCCTACCTCGGAAATAGCTAAATCGTCCACATCAAGCAGCAGCAGACGTTCATCCTCCTCAATTTCCGGTCGAATGGCCAGAAAAAGATCGTACAACCTGTTTTCAAAGGTCTGATAAACCGGCAGATAGCTTATAAGCGAAAACAGTAGAGTAATTAGTACGGGAATAAAAAAAATATATAAAGTTTTACCGCGCATCCGTGCCCCCTACGTACAGTAGCAATTCGTTAAAAAGTTTATGTTGCGTTTGTTTATAAGCGTAGTATAATTGGGGTATACCAAATTGTACACATTTTATAGTGAATAAGCATCTAAAAAAGATTGGCTGACCGCAAACTTAGTGCCTTTACTTAATAGCCAACCATGACTATGGAGGTTCTATGAGAAAAAAGCTCTGTCCGCATCTTTTAGTCGGCTTTCTTTTTGTCCTTTCCGTTTCTCATCTTTGTGCTCAGTCGAACGAAACCCTCGACCGCTTTTTAGCGCAGGAAAGGGCCGTGTTCGGATATTCGGCCTATATGGTTCTGACTGCAGCAGGAGAACTGCCGGAGGAGGCTTCCCCGGAGGAGGCGGCTGCGGCGGTAAGCCGGATGGGATGGAAGAACAGCTTGTCGGCAAGTGACGATCTCATCAACTTAGGAGAGTATTCCTACTTGTTAATGAAGGCCTTCGATGTACGCGGTGGCCTAATGTACACGCTGTTTCCCGGCCCCCGGTATGCCGCCCGGGAACTGAAGTACCTGCAGTGTATTCCCGGTAAGTCCACTCCCGGACGGTCTATAAGCGGTACCGATGCGGTTCAAATTCTCGGTCGTGTTTTAGAGTGGAAGGAGGAGCGCTCATGAAAACCCGTGTTTCTGCCATAGGGGGCTTAATCCTGCTATTCTTCTTTTTAACCCCTCCCTTATTTTCCGAAACTGTAACCGACTGGGGAGGTTTTTTGCAGAGCACCAGCAGGGCTGCCATTCAACCGGAATACGAGTTTGACCAGGCTGTGCAAACAGGCCTTTGGCTGAGTACCGATTTTTCTGATAATTTCGGTCTCTATGCCCGGGGATCCTACATTTACAATGAAGACCGTCCGTATTTTGCAGATATAGAGAACCTGTATGCCCGTGGGAGCTCACTGCTCGGCTCAGAGGGTGAGGAATATCTTGTTCGCTACTCCCTGGGCAGATTCCGTTTTTCCGAGTTTACCGGCTATGTACTTAACCACAACCTGGACGGTTTTCGGCTGAACTTCGAACTGCCGGCCCTCTCTTTTGAGGCCTCCGCCGGTTACACCGGCCTTACCTTTGTGCCGAGTTCATCCATATTAGTTACTCAGAGCGATTTCGACCTGCAGGAAAATGTAGCTGATCACGGGTATGAGCTTAGCTCCCCAAAGCTCATTGAAACCCTGAAAATGACTATTCCCGCAGTTGCCTTTGAGCAGGAGCTGATTCTTAACGTAGTGCTTCAGCAGGATCTGCAGCCGGAAGAAAACTTTACAAACACGGATGACCGTATACACAGTGAACACATCGGGTTCGGATTACGGGGTGGTCTTGCGCCGTCGCTGTACCAGAACCTGTTTCTTTACCTGAACCGCGGCCACGGCAAATACGCTACCGCGGCATCGTTGTTTGGCGGCGGCCTTAGCTACTACAATCAGGACTTCCTTTTTACCAGAGTTCGAGTAAGGGGGCTCTACTCCTCAGGAGATAACGATTACAACTTCTTTTACGGCGGGTACGGGGGAGAGAGAATTTCCAGCCACTTTATTACACTGTCCTCCTCTCCTCAATTCGGAATTGTTTTTTCCCCTCAAATTGGAAATATGTCCCTTGGTGAGATATCATTTTCTATGAGGCCTTTCTCCAAGACGAATAGCCGTATCCTTGAAAAGTTCCAAACAACCTTGGCGGCAATTACCTTCTTTAGAAACACCGGAGGAGTTATTTCGGAAGCGGGCATCGACCTTACATCCGATAAATCGTATCTGGGAAGCGAAATTGACCTGTCCTTGCAATTCAGGCCCCTTTCCGATGTGGGCATAACCCTTTCCGGAGGCTTATTTTTTCCGAACGAAAAAGTTTTCATGGAAGCCTATGACAACATGAAGTCGGTGGCCCGCCTTGATGCTTCTTTCAGGTTTTAAAGTGAGGATCAAAATGAGAGAATATAAAACAATACCAATTATTTTGCTGCTTATTGCTGTGCTTCTGTTGCTCGCCGCACCGGTCTACTCGGTGAATGCAGTAATAGAGGAAACAAAGGGCAAAGTAGAGCTCAAAGCCATCGGGGGCAGCTGGCGGAAAGCGGAAGTCGGTATGGAGATTGGGCTCGGAACCACCGTTTCAACGGGTTTTAATGCCAACGCGAAAATTGCTATCGGTGACACCGTACTGGAGGTAAAACCGCTTACCCGCATGGAGTTGGAGGAGTTAATAGAGAAAGAGGGGACCATCGACACCGAACTCAACCTAAAAGTCGGCAAGATAAAGGCAAATGTGCGTTCCTCCGCAGGGCTTCAGAACAACTTCAAGCTGCGCAGCGCCCAATCTACCGCAGCGGTGCGCGGTACGGTTTTTGTATACGACGGGTACACCTTAAGTGTGGAGCAAGGGCGAGTATCCCTAAGCAACAAGCTCGGGCAGGTACGCTCGGTAGGCAGTGGCGAACAGAGCAGTACCGACGGCTATTCCGTACCTTCTCATGTGGAGGATGCTATTTCTTCGGTTTTTAATCTTGATCCCGGCGCGTTGGATGAGGATGCGGTTGTGGAGTTTTTAGAACAAGAGTATCCCGAATATGCAACCTTAATTCTTAAGCTGTATTGGGATTTTGGAGGAGTGGAATGAACAAGCAGAATTTCAATTTTGGCCGGAGAACTTATGCACGTCCCGCCGCAGTACTTATTATGTTCCTGCTGCTGAGTGTTGTTTCTTGTTATGTAGAACCCCGGGCCGGGGCAACGGTTACTCCCCACCTTAGCTTCACGACTGCCTCGAGGGGCTTTGGAGATGTGCTCGGCAGCATAAAGCTCGATATTACCGGGCCCGGTATTGACCAGCAGTGGTTCTTCTCTGAGGAGGAGGACAGTATCGTCATTTCCCTGCCCGAGGCTGATAATGTGCGCTTTGAGGTTGAAGCCCAACTGGATACCCTGGGCGGCACCTACACCGGCCCCGTACTCTCCTACGGCGGCGTCCTGTATGCCGACCTGGTTGCTGGAAAGTCAATCAACCTAAACTTCAACATGGGCCCCTACGAAACCAAAATACTGGTCCCGGATTATTCTTTAAGTAAGTTAATACAGTTGAAAAACATGTCTATAAGTGAAAATAATCCGGTTTCTCCTGATTGGGAAGAGTCCGACCTGTCATTTTTCGAACTAGGCGCTCCATGGGATATAGAGATAGATAACTTGGGACAAATATGGATAGCTAGCGATAATTCGCTAAGTGCAATATACGAAGTACCAATAACTTATGACGAGTCAGAGTTACCTGAACTTTTGAATATTTACACAACTCCTATTTATTCACTCGCCTTCGACCGCCAAAATAACTACTTGTATTATATTCTTGATGAGGGAAATTCCTTTTATAGCATCAATAGGATTACAACTGATTTTGATATATTAGACGTAGCTATTACCGATATTACAGAAATCAGTTCTACTGTCGTTTCTGCTACTAATACAATTTATCCATTTGGATTAGCAGTAGATGATGAGGGGTTTATCTATTTTACCGTTAATGTTGGGTCTACAACACCTCAATGGAACCTCTATAAAATACATCCTGATTCACCGGATACAATAGAAGCATCTACCACAGAAATTACTACCAACCCCGATGCATCTCCTTACGACTATCCCGACCTACTCTACAAGGAGGGGCATATATATGTGACGAACCGGGCAGGGCCCGACGGAGAACAAATCCTCAAACTGAACAAAGACCTTGTGCTGGTGGGCAGCTTCGGAGTTGCTGCAACTGAATTAGGAACCACTGTAGAGGGCGAGTTTTTCGGCCCTTCCCGCTTCCTTGCTTCTACCAACAAGAAAATCTATGTGATTGATGAAGCTATCGATGCACCTATAGGAGATATTACCTCAAATGAGACAATATGAAGTGACCCCCGTGTTTGCAAAATCGTGGATTAGCCTGCAAAATGGTAAAAACACAATGGCAAACACGCCACATACAAACAGGAGGCCACTATGAACAGTGTAATTTATGTAGGAATGGATGTCCACAAGGAGACGGTATTCATCGTCGGGTATAAGAATGGCGAACAGGTCCCATCGATAGTCGTTCAGAAGAAAAACAGGGAAAGTGAGCTGCGCAAATATTTTAAGAAGCTCCAGGAAAAGGGTGAGCTTCTGTGCTGCTATGAAGCAGGGCCAAGCGGTTACAGTACCTATCGGATGCTCGAAGGTATGGGCATTGCCTGTCTTGTTGCAGCCCCGGGACTGATTCCAAAAAAACCATCAGAGCGAATAAAAACCGACAAACGGGACGCCGACATGCTTGCCCGTAATTTGCGTTCCGGACAGTTGACAGGGGTTCACATTCCCACCAGAGCCGATGAGGCGGTGCGTGAGTTTCTGCACGTCAGGGATGATTACAAAGACGAGCAGAGACGCTACAAGCAGAAAATTCTCAGTCTTCTGCTTCGTCATGGTCTGATCTACCGTGATGGGGATAATTGGACAGGAAAACACCGACTGTGGATTAAGAAAGCCATCGCAGAGCTCAACTCATTGCAGAAAGAGACTGTAAAGGAGTACCTGGGGCATCTGGACTACATCACTGAAAATATTAAACGAATCGACCAGCGCATTGAAGCCCTTGCCTCTGAAGGGCGCTATAGGGAAAAAGTGAAAAGGCTGATGGCCATTAAGGGGATTGGAACCTTTACCGCGTTATCAATCATTGCCGAAATAAGTGATTTTCGGCGATTTGCCAAGCCCTCGCAGTTCATGAGTTATCTTGGTTTGGTACCGGCTGAACACTCCAGTGGAGAACGTCGTCGTCAGAACGGTATTACAAAATCAGGAAATAAGCGTTTGAGGCGCCTGTTGGTAGAAAGTGCCTGGCATTGTCGCACCTATGATCCCTCCTCAAAGCGACTGATAAAACGAAGACGAGAAGTAGATCCTCAGGCAAGAGCGTATGCCGATAAAGCAGGGAAAAGACTTTCGCGGCGATATCAGCACCTTCTGTTTACAGGAAAACCTTCACAGAAGGTTGCTACGGCAGTTGCACGTGAGCTTTGCGGTTTTATTTGGGGAATAATGAGAGAACAAACAACGTAGAGGTTTAACTGAGTTTTGAAACCGAGGGGTAGAATGGATAGAGGAATACGAGAAGAAGCGAAGGAGAATCCTCGAGCTATTCTGAAGGCCCTCTTTTTGGTAGGAGGAATCCTTGAATTGAGACAGAGGCAAGCTCCCGACGATTACATTGCACTGCAGGTAACCAATCCGCGAATATCAGTCTGTACATCGACGGTTGCATGTATTCCTCTATCTTTTTCTCCTCTCGGTCTTATAAAGAAGGGGGTACTATAAACTTTTACTATAGAATACTTGACAAGGGTCACAACATATCAGAATAGTAAGTTTTGATACCGACTTCGGCGGGTGGGATACATATATGCCGCAGGGCGTGGACAATGTCGACATTTTTAGCTTCTATTATTAAATGAACTAATAGAGTTACCATATAGTCTTTTCCACCGCGGTACCTTAGGGGCCGCGGTTTTTTCTTGCCTTTTTCGGTCGCTTTATTCATTAATAGAAAATTACCTTGACTCACCCCACCTCTGTAAGTACCCTTAAAGAGAGAATCTTTTTAAAGAATCAAACAAAGGAGGACATATGTCCGAACGTGACGTATCACCACCGGGACTACCTTTTTCGATAAAACCGAAATTTATAGTAACCGTGGTAATTATAGTTGTGGTCATAGCCGTGGTCATGTCGAGTTTCTTCGTCGTTGACCAAACTGAGCAAGCAGTAGTGCTTAGGTTCGGTAAGGTGAACAGAATTGTCGGCCCGGGCCTGCAGTTTAAGGTTCCCCTGGGAATCGAAAAGAACTACAACGTAGCGACCCAGAGAGTTCAAAAAATGGAGTTTGGCTTTCGCACCCAGCAGGCAAGTATCAATACCACCTACTCCGGCGCCGACTTCCCCGAAGAGTCGATTATGCTGACCGGAGACCTTAATATAATCGATGTCGAATGGATCATTCAGTATCGGATAAGCGAGCCTGTAGATTGGCTGTTTAATGTGGAGTTTCGAGAACAGACTCTACGCGACATAAGCCAGTCGATTATCAATCAGCTGGTAGGCGACCGGGCGATACTGAATGTAATCGGTTCAGAACGAGCAAGCATCGAGCAGCAGGGCCAGGACAAAATGCAGGAGCGCTTTGACGATTACGGTCTTGGTGTCACGGTTACCACGGTCAAACTGCGAAACATCGTACCTCCGCGGGGCGAAGTACAAGACGCATTTGAAGACGTAAACCGTGCTGTTCAGGATATGAACCGTTTTATCAATGAAGGAAAAGAGGCTTACAACCAGGAAATACCGAAAGCCCGCGGCCAGGCCCAGCAGCTGATTCAAGAAGCCCAGGGATATGCAGCCGAACGTGTAAATAATTCAGAAGGTGATGTAGCCCGCTTTGTATCGGTCCTCGACCAGTATGAGTTGAGTCCCGAGGTAACCCGCACCCGTCTCTACATCGAAACCCTTGAAGCGCTCTTCCAGGAAGAAGAAGGTACCGACCTGATCGACCGGGGACTGGAGAACTTTATTCCCTTTAAAGGCCTGCCGACAGCACAAGGAGGCACACAGTGAAAAAATTAGTAACAACTTTAGTAGTGCTGCTTATTATCGTGGTAGTATTCGTGCTCCTAGGCCCGTTTTACATTGTAGAACAGGGTGAACAGGCCGTTGTAACCCGCTTTGGTAAGATAGTAACTACAAATGTCAATCCGGGCCTCAAGTTTAAAGTACCGGTTATCGACAACGTAGTAAAATACTCTAAAAAAATACTGAGTTGGGACGGAGATGCACAACGGGTGCCTACCGCGGAAAACCAGTTTATCTGGGTTGATGCCACGGCCCGCTGGAAAATTGCCGACCCCCAGAAGTTTTACGAGGCGGTTTCTACCCTTGAACAGGGCTGGGCCCGGCTTGACGACGTTATAGATTCGACCATCCGTACGGTCATTACCAGCAACAATCTGCGGGAAGCAGTCCGTAACACCAACATCATCAACGAGATGGAGGCCACCACGGAAATTCTGCAGCAGCAGGATGAAGAGGTGGACGAAGAAGAGCTTCGTGAGCTGACCCAAACTGAGAGATCGTATGAAACAGTGAATCGGGGTCGTGAAGAACTCTCCCAGGAAATGTTCGAGTTAGCGGCTGAATTAACCCCCGACTACGGCATTGAGCTGGTTGATATCATCATGCGTCAAATACGCTACTCCGACGACCTTACCGAAAGTGTCTACAGTCGTATGATTAAAGAGCGAAACCAGATCGCCGAAGCATACCGCTCCTACGGACAGGGGAAAAAGGCCGAGTGGCTTGGTAGACTTGAAAACGAACGTAAAACAGTCCTCTCGGAAGCGTACCAGGAGTCTGAGGGTATTCGCGGTGAGGCCGATGCCGAGGCAACCCTGATCTACGCTGAGGCTTATGAGCAGGACCCGGAGTTCTTTGAGTTCTGGCGTTCGATCGAATCGTACCGCAAAACCATACCCAAGTTTAAGAAAACCCTTACCACCGACATGGACTACTTTAAGTATTTGTACAATGAAGACGGAACTGTCGAATAATCCGGCAAAAATCGCATAAAGTGGCCGCGGGAACCGAGTAATCGGAACCCGCGGTTTTTTTTGGACACTCACCCCTCAAATCGTCGGTGCCCCAGCTCTATTAAGTCCGCCAGCCCCAGTCGCAGTATCTCCAGCTGCGATCCATCGCCCTGCAGCAGTTCCTGCAGCTTATTTACCTCTATCTCCCACTGCCGGCGGTACTTTTTGTGGGTGAATTTTTTTAGAATGTGGAGTACTTTCTTCTGATACCGGCGTCGCTGGGCCTGGGTGTCGGCGCTGCACATGAGCCGGCGCACCACATCCAGCTCTTCCAGCCGGTCACCGCAGGCCGCCTCTTCCAGCAAAGCTTCGATCCGTTTCAATTCTGATGCTGAGAGCTTCTGTAATACATCTATCTGCGGAATCTCATGAAAGCGATATAAATTCTCGGTAGCCAACCACCCCCAGCCTTCGTTGCCCGCAAGCAGAACCTCAGCACCCCGGGTCACAAAGTTTTCGCAGAGCCGCTCCGGTACAAAAGAAGCCTGCAGCAATGCCTGGATGCGGTGAGCAGGCAGGAACCGGCCAAGATCCGGCTGACAGAAGACAGTTCGGGTGGAACTCAGCTTCTCCCGATTCCTCCCACTTTCACTGCAGCGCTCCACTACAATTTGAAACTCCGTGTTATAGGTACGGCGGTTCATGCTCTGCCGGCCGCCGCGGTAGGTTATATAATCCAGACTGTGAATCTCCACTCGGCCGGCCCCGCTGAGAATCTCCATCAGCTGCTCCATGGGGATAATCCCCTCGCTGTTATAGCTGAGTACCAACCAACGGGCATCCGCAGCTTCCAGCACATCCCGCAGTGCCTCGGGGGCGCGTGCCCGTGAACAGAAATCCGAGCGGGTTGACTGCCAGTCCGGCCGTATCCCGGCCTTTGATACTAATCTTCCGTCCGCCCCGATTCCATCATTTACCGGGGGAAAATCCCACCGCGCAATAGTGTTGAGCAGGTGGTAGTTGCTGCCGTACTGATGGATGTTATAAGGGGGGTCTAAATAGCAAAGGTCGCCACTGCGACGAGAGAGGAACTCGGCGGCATCCAACTGCTGCACTTCGCATTCGGCGGGGCCCTCTATCAGCACAGGATATTCAAGCTGCATCGGTGCCATGATACGCCCCAGGGCATCACGGCTGTGACCGCCAAAGCCCTTGTGGTAGGCTTTGAACACTCCGGAGGTATTCACATGAGTGGCCGCCTGATACAGCAGCAGGGCCAGCAGAAGCTCGTGTGCCCTGCCCCCCTCCGGAAACCACCGGTCTATATGCTCCCGTACCAGATCGATAAACAGGGCATTCTCCCGTGTGTAGAACAGACGCTCGGTACGATAGTCTGCCTCCGCAGTGGAGGCCGGAGCGTAATGACGGCTGATCAAAGGCCGCTGCGGCTGTTTTAAGGATCGATTCCCACGCCTGCTCCGTGAATCGGGCTGCAGTGTATTAAGTTCGTCAAGGACATTTTTCAGGCCGCCAAAATCAGAAAACAGCTCCTCCGCTTGAGCAGGATTCAAGGTAAGGTGAGCGGTGTTAATGACCTTCGAATACTCCTCCCAGTCGTTGGCCGCTACCTGTAAACCCATCTGGCGAACCATTCTGGCTACCGCTCCACTGCCGGCAAAGGGGTCGAGAACCCGGGTAATAGGGTGCTGTTCATTGAGCCGGGAGAAGATGCGGTATAAAAACCCGAGGATGCGCCTTTTGTTGCCAATGTAGGCAATTAGCTGGCGAGTAAGATAATCTGTAGAAACAAAGGCCCCATCACTTGTCGAAAGGCTGAGGGCCTGATACCATTCCGGCATGACCGGAAAGAGACTAACAGCTTTACTTGCAAAGATCAATATAATTGAACAACACGGACCTTCCGATCCACCGATTACCGACCTTGTCTATGACAGCCGCGAGGTACAGCAGGGCAGCCTGTTTTTTGCCTTGAAGGGGCTGCATAGCGACGGCCACGACTACATAGAAAAGGCGCTTGCCCAAGGTGCTGCAGCAGTGGTCCACAGCGATCCCCTTCCCCGCTACGCCCGGGGTGTGGCTTACCTGCGGGTAGAGAACAGCCGCAGGGCTATGTCTCCAATTGCCTGCAGCTTTTACGATGATCCCTCTTCAGAAATGACGATTATCGGGGTAACCGGAACCGACGGAAAAAGTACTACCAGCTACTTTATCCAGCAGCTGCTGCAGTTAAGCGGCAAACCCGCGGGGCTGCTTACTACAGTTCAATTTGATTTAGGCCGGGGAGCAGAGAAAAACTATCTGCGCCAATCAACCCCCGAGGCCACCGAAATACACCGGCTCCTGCGCGCCATGCGGGAGAATGGTTGCACCCACGCGGTGGTCGAGGCCACCAGCCACGGCCTCTCGCCCCTGAACAACCGCCTTGGGGATGTAAAGTTTGATGTAGGGGTACTCACCAACATCAGCCACGAACACCTGGAGTTTCATAAAACCCTCGAACGGTATATCGACGACAAGGCAAATCTGTTTCGGGCTCTTCCGCCGGAGACGGGCATTGCCGTTATCAATGCCGAGGAGCCCCACCGTCAGGCCTTTATCGATGCCGCCGCCTGTCCCGTGTATTTCTATGGAATAAGCCCGGGAGCACAAGAGCCCCCGGGAACAGCCGACCTCACCGCCTCGGAGATTGAAGAGAGCCCGGCGGGGCAATCCTTCTTTATCAGCCGTAAAACAAGTGCTGCAGACACTGCAGAAGAACCGATTCAAACCCGTGTTAAGCTGCCCCAACCGGGCCGTTTTAATGTGGAAAACAGCTTAGCCGCTTTGCTGGCCCTAGGGCATCTGCCCGGAGAATCCCTGCAGTCCTATTTTCCCCTCATTGCAGAACTCAAACCTATCAAAGGACGCATGGTGCCGGTGGATGAAGGCCAGCCCTTTCAGGTTATTGTCGATTACGCCCACACTCCCGGCTCATTCCGCAAATTGTTTCCTGCCCTGCGTGCCCAAGTTGATACAGGCAAACTTATTGCTGTCTTTAGCTCCGCCGGCGAGCGAGATATTGAAAAACGCAGCCAGTTAGGCGAAATTGCCGCTGCCTACTGTGATATCATTGTGCTGGCCGATGAAGACCCCCGCGGAGAGGTTCCGCTGGATATTCTGGAAGATGTAGCCGCCGGCTGCGGGTCTATGCAGCGGGAACATGAGCTATTTTTAATAGAGGATCGGCCTACGGCAATTCGCTACGCATTTACACTGGCGAACAAGGGTGATTTGGTAGTACTATTAGGAAAGGGCCACGAGGGCAGTATTATATATGCGGATGGCCCCATCCCCTGGGATGAGGAAACAGTTGCTCGGGAGCAGCTGCGCCGGCTCGGTTACAAGCCCCTTAATCAATAAATTATCAGGGAGAGACAGTATGGATACATCACGGATTGGTATTTTATTCGGCGGAAAATCAGGTGAGCACGAGGTGTCCCTGAGATCGGCGGCCTCGGTATTTACCCACATCGACAAGGATAAATTTGAGCCGGTACTAATAGGCATCGATCGTGACGGCCGCTGGTATCTGCAACCTGAACCTCGCGTGTCGGAAGATGGAGCGAGCCTAGAGCTGAACCCCGATCCGAACTTTCTGGTAAGTGTCCTGCCGGGACAGGGGCTGTGGACCGGCACCGGCCGGCTTGAATTAGCGGCGGTATTTCCGGTACTGCACGGAACTTTCGGCGAAGACGGCACAGTTCAGGGCTTACTTGAAGTGGCGGGCATTCCCTATGTAGGGGCCGGTGTGTTAGGCAGCAGCCTTGGTATGGACAAGGCTATGGTAAAACGGGTGTGGCTTGAGGCGGGGTTGGCGACTATCCCCTTTGTGGAGGTTCACAATCGTGAACTTGAAAGCGCTACCACCCTGTCGGCGCTGTTCGACCGAATTTTAGGGCGCTTCGACTTTCCTCTGTTTGTAAAACCCTCCCGCTCCGGCTCATCAGTCGGAGTTAGCCGCACCACTAACCGGACCGAACTGCAGACCGCCCTGCATACAGCCTTTCAGTTTGATACGAAAGCCCTGGTTGAACCGGAAGTGACCGGCCGCGAGGTTGAATGTTCGGTCGTGGGTAATCAATACCCGGATGCATATGCGGTAGGCGAGATTGTCCCGACCCACGAACACAAGTTCTACGATTACGATGCGAAGTACCTGGACCCCGAAGGAGCACTGCTGAAGGTTCCTGCACAGCTGCCCTCCGAGACTATCGCTGCAGTCCAGGAACTGGCGGTAGCAGCTTATGTGAGTGCCGATGCTGAAGGCTTTGCGCGGCTGGACTTCTTTGTAACCGAAGAAAACAGTGTGGTCCTGAACGAAATCAATACCATACCCGGCTTTACCAGCATCAGTATGTTTCCTAAACTCTGTGAGCACACCGGACTGAGCTATCCGAGCCTAATTACTACCTTGATTGAATTGGGTATTGAGCGGTATCAACAGCGAACTGCCCTTCACTACACCCGCGAGTAAACCTCTACCAGTGGTCGCCTCTACCAGTGGTCGTAAGACAGCAGTTGATCGAGGGGTCGACGCTCGCGCTGCAGGGGTGTTTCCTCGGCATACCCTAACAGCAACAGCGCCACCACCCGCATTTGATAGGGAACCGTAAGGATCTGTCGAACCCGTTCCTCATCGTAGGTGGTAATTGTGTGAGCTCCTAAGCCTTCAGCCCGTGCCTGAACCATCATGAAGGCCAGGGAAATGCCGATATCAATCGGGTAGGCAAGTTGGCCGTTGGGCATTTTATAATCTACGTTTGTAGTGCACACTGCAATTATTACAGGAGCTTTCCCAACGTGTTCCTCCATATAGGCGGCAGAATAAATCTTCTCTCGCACATCCGTCTTTCGCACTGCAACCAAGCGCCAGGGCTGGCGGTTTTTGGCTGAGGGAGCCCTCTGAGCAGCAGAAACAATACGGTCAAGAGATTCCTGGGGAATATTGTCCGGTTTGAAATTGGAGATGGTTACCCAGTCGGATATCTCTTTTAATACTTCCATACGCCCTCAATTCTATATGTATAATTTCAAATAAAGCTTGACTTGAAAACAGTAATTCTCGTAAGGTGAATTTAGATGTTAATGAAAAGAATTGCGTTCATCACTGTATTAAGCCTACTCTTACCGCTCACCATTTTGGTGGCGTTACCATTCCCTTCATCTTACCATACATTAGAGGATATGCACACCTTTTACAAAAACTATCCCCGTTTTGAAAATAGCCAAAATGAAAAACAGACATTCAACTACATTATCAATGAACTGGATAAAAAAAATATAGATTTTCGACGCATAGATTTGGGCGGGTTTGAAAACTTTCATTCCTTTTCGTCGATAGTTGAGGCCAACTTTCAAGGAACAACAGATAATGATCTCTATTTTATTTTTCCCGTAAACCATCCAATGGATGCTGCTCAGGTGAAGAGCGGAGCCGCCGGCCTTACCCTGGCCCTTCAGCTCTGCAGGAGCCTATCTGAAATGAACCTTACACAGAATGTTCATGTGCTTTTTTTGGGAGCCGAATACGGGCGCTCGGATGAGTACAAACTTGGAACCCGGGCCTTTCTGGAAGAATACCACTCCGAAACCCCTTCACAGGTACTCTATTTCACCATCCCCACGTCGGACTTTAAAATCGAACTACGGGCAGCCGGCAGCGGGATCGTGTCACCTGCGTGGTTTGTAGAGTACACAAGCAATTCACTTCTAAGAAATCAAGTAGCTTTCCAATTTTCAACAATCCGCTTCAACCTGTATCAAATGGGTCTTAATGAAACTACCACGCGGATAGATCCTTATCTGGACTCGAACCTGCCCTCCCTTCACCTATTCGGGGAACCGATATCGGAAGATTCGGCCGCGGCGGAGGAGCACACAAATATCGATGAGCTTCACAGCTTCCTGATAAATTATGTAAAATCCTACCCTGAGGAAATCCCGGACCAGTGGGACAGACATTACATTCTATATAAACTGGGTACGTATACACAGCTCATTCCCGAGTTCTCTTATATTATTATTATCTTGGCCTTATTTGCCGCGGTGCTTCTCTACCCCTTTTTTCGCCGAAAACGGTTCTACCGCTACCTAGGCTCGATGCGGCGCAATGGCTGGGTGCTCCCGATAATTTTAGCGTTAATGTTTTTTTACCTGCTCCTGGCCACGATAGTGCTGGAAGGCATTGCCCTTTACCGGCAGTATAACTTGCTGTGGCAGCAACAGCCCTTTTTGCTGCTGCTGTTGAAGATCAGTATTGCCGGTTTTTTGTTTGCCCTTAGCCACAGGGTTACCACCCCGTTTCACTTTACCCGACTTCGAGGAAGCTTTTATTCCGCTGCGGGTCTATTTTTCTTACTAGTCAATGTGCTGATTCTTACCACATATAATCTCTCCCTTACTCTGTACGGCGCAGCAATTTTTATATTGGGATTCCTATTTACAGTCGTTCGGCGTCGGCTTACCAAACTTATATATTTGATACTGTCAATTGTCTTTATCATTGGTATCCTGCTTACAATCTTTCAAACCGGTACAAGTCGCGCTGTTTACCTTATTTTGCTCTCCCGGGTACAGGGCAACCTGTTGATCGCTTTTCACATGCTGCCCTACATGCTGTTTATCCTGCGCTTGAGAGTTCTGTACCATCACCCTGCTCAATCATACACCCGGCGCATAACCTTGGCCTTTGACTTGCTTTTTGGAACACTGAGTATCGCACTTTTAGTATACCTGCTGTTTTTCTACTCCCTCAGCCCCGGCAGCCGCCGCCCCCTGCAGGTGTACGAACAGATCGATGCCATCCGGAACCACCATACTTTGAACTTCGAAAGCAGCGAGCCCTTAGGCTTCTTCACGTACGGCAGCTCCCCACTGGCCACTGCTAAAGAGAACGGCCAAGCAGTGGAGGTTGAGAGTGATAACCGGGAGACCCGCAAAGAACTGCCCTTTCAAGATCCTCTGTTGGATGTTACTATCGACAGCCGGGATTTTTTGGGGCGCACAACCTACCAATTAGGGATTACAGCTCCCTTTCCGATCGAGGATCTGCAGGTAACTCTCTCTTCAGAGGCGTCGATTACCCTATACGATTCCGATTTTCCTGTTTCGCCCCTCCGCGACCCCAACACCTTGCAATTTCATATCGGCAGATTCCCAAGCAACCCCTTTAGTTTCACCTTTACAGTACCGGAAGAACTGAAGGGGGTACTAAAAATAGCGGCAGAGGTGTATTCCCTGCCTTATACTACTCAGCTCGACCGCAGCCGTTTCGATATTGAGTACCATCTAAAGGCGATTCAATCTATCCCCCTTAATTGACACCGCCTGTACCTTAAAGTAGGATTGTAAACTATGAAAAGACACCGATCACTTTTTTTTGCTGTTATAGCCATACTCTGTACTGTAGTACCAATATGGTCCATTTCGATTGTTGATACTCCCCTGGGAAATGATTTTTCTCAACTTTTTCCTGAACTCTCCGAGGGATACATCGACCTAAACTCAAACGGATCTATGGACCGCCTTGAGGATATGGATGAAAAGGTTTCTGAATCTCTGGTTCAGGATGGGGTTCTGCAAGTGCAGGAAGTACTGGATTTTATTATTGAACAGTTCCGCTTTTTCCCGGTTGCCAAACTGGAGGAAATTCAAACTGTTTTATCCGAGGCGGAGGGGCAAATTGCCGAAATAATTGCACTTTCCTACGAAATGCGCATGTCCGAGGTAATTGAACAGAAGCGCGAGTTCGGGGCCGACGACCTATACCTCACCCCCTCTGCCCTGCGCAGGGCGCACGAGGAAATGTCCGGCTATATCGCAACCATGCTGCATGCATACAAGAAGGAAGAGCAAGAGTATGTGCAGCAGTTCTCCGATGCCCGGGAGAGCTTGTTTTCAATGATAGAGGCCGGGTATCCCCTGCCTCCAATCGGCACCGAGGACCGCAATTTACTGGTAAGCGCGATGGTTCACACCATTCTTTCCAATGGTGAGGAAAACCAGCAGCGAGTCAAGGCGGCTATCAATACCCTCGGACGTATGCAGGCGGAAAGTTCCCTGCCGTATCTGACAAACTTGCTCGACTCCACCGCCTATCAGGCCGCAGCGGCCGCGGCGCTTGGCGAGATCGGCAATACCCAGGCCCGGTCTATCCTTATGTCTGCACTCAAAACTTCCGAACCCGGCGAATACCAGTATTCCCTGATTCGGGCAGTGGGCAAGGTCGGCGGCGAGGAAAGTGCCGAATACCTACTCTCCATACTCCCGGATACTGAGGCCCAAGAGGGTGAACAAGAGGGCGAAACTGCCGTTCCTGAGAAGAAGGAGGCCACTATCGTAAAATCCCTGGCGGATCTTGCCTCTCAGGGCAGCCGCAACCGTAAAATATTCACGGTACTCTCGGACTACCTCTCCCATGAATCTCCGGAAATTCGAGGAGTAGCAGTTGAAGGTATAGCCGGTTTCGGGGCCCGAATGGCTACTAGCGAACTGCTTCCCCTGCTGAAGGATGAACCGAACGAAAAGGTAAAAATTACCCTGGTTCGCAGCTTAAATGCACTGAACGATGCCTCCACTATCCCCACCTTCATTAACATATTAGATGAACCCAGCACCTCAAGTACGCTCAAACAAGAGATTATACGGGCGGTGGGGATGAACGATAACGGGTCGCGGGGAGTGCCCTCGATTATTACATATCTCAACGATGAAAATCAGGAGGTGCGCACTACAGCCCGGCAGGCCCTGCTTAACCAATACCAACGGGATTCCAAAACCGTTATCTCGAACCTAAGCCGCAGTGTGCTGGAGTCGGAGGACAGTCTGTTCCTTGAACAAGCCACCTCGATAATTGCAGAAGTTGCCGATGAGGCGGCGCTTACTACCCTGCTGAGAATGCTTGAGACCCCGTATCCGGAGGTACTCAAAAACGTAACCTGGGCTTTCTACCGCATACGGCCCCAGGGGAACGCCCGGATTGTAGGTGAAATACAGAAACTGGTGACCAGCGAAACTCAACCGGTACAAGTGCGCATCAATGCAGTAAGGGCTCTGGGGGCAATGCGAACCGAGAATGCCCAGCTCGAAGTTTACAAGACCCTGTTGACCACCCTCAAACTGCGGGCTCCCGAATACTCAATGCTTCGCTACTATGCGATCGATTCTTTGGCCCAGCTCTCCGCAGACCAGCCGGAAGTGATAGATGCGCTGCTGCAAAGCGCCTCGCCCGGAGAAGAACAGCACCTGCGACTTGCAGCCCTGCAGGCTCTTAGGTCAATTGGCGCCATGGATGCTGAGGCGGTTAGTACAGTTGCGGGAATGGCAAAACGCAGCAAAAACATCGAAATAATGACCGAGGCGGTACGCCTATTGGGTGATGCCGGATCTGACGAAACCGTCGGAATTGCCGGTACTGTTCTTGAAAACACCCAGGACAGTGGAACTTATACTAAAATTGCCTACGCCCTCTCTCGCCTTGAGAATGATGCAGCGGTGGAGCTGCTGATAGACATGGCCGCCGGATCGGACCAGGAAGGCTTTATCCTGGGACTGCTTAGGGAGGTAAAACCCTCTCTGTTAAGAACTGTCGTACAACGCCGCCGGCAGACCGAATCGAACCAGGAGGTACAGCAAGTACTGGATAAGCTTGAAACATCGCTAACTACCGGTCTATAAAGTTTTGGTATTATGGAAAGGGTGATTTTTCATGTAGATATGGATGCCTTCTACGCCGCTGTGGAGCAGCAGGATAATCCTGAACTGCGAGGTACACCGGTTATTATCGGGGCCCGTCCGGGCACTCGCGGGGTCGTTTCCGCCTGCTCCTACGAGGCCCGTACCTACGGTGTGCGTTCGGCGATGCCCATCTCAGAGGCCTACCGCCGCTGCCCCCACGGCAATTTTCTTCCCGGCAGGATGGGCCGTTACCAGGAAGTGAGCCGCGGTATAATGTCTATGTTTGAAGAGTTTACACCGGAGATCCAGCAAATATCAGTGGATGAGGCATTTTTGAATATGACCGGTACGGAACGGCTGTTCGGCACCCCTGAAGAGGCGGCGGCTCTTATAAAAAGACGGGTCACCCAAAACACCGGTCTGATTATTTCTATAGGTATTGCCGCCAACAAGTTCTTAGCCAAACTGGCCTCCGACTATGACAAACCCGACGGTCTTCATAGAGTTCAGGCGGGACAGGAAGAGCAGTTTATCGACAGCTTGAAACTGGGAGACCTTTGGGGAGTCGGCAAGAAGAGCCTTGAGCGGCTCCACGAATTGAATATCACCACCCCCCAGGAGCTGCGACAGATAAAAAAGGCATCCCTGTGCCGCTTATTCGGAAAAGCCGGCGGTGAGTATCTTCATCGTGCCGTCCGTGGAATAGATCCGGGTATTTTACAGCAGGAAACCAAAAGCCAATCAATTTCTGGAGAGGTAACCTTCGAGCAGGATACCCGCGACCCGGAAGTAATAAAACAGGTGATTCTCGATCTCTCCCACCAAATCATGTTTCGCCTGTTAAACTCGGAAAAAATCGGTTACACCGTATTTATCAAAGTCCGTTTAAGCGACTTTTCCACCACCACCGCGCAGAAGCGGCTGCGGCGCCCCCTCTATTCGGCGGAAGAGCTCTTTAGCGTTGCCCACTCACTGCTGCAAAAGCGCTGGAGCCGGCAGCAGGAGATCCGCCTGATCGGCGTGGGAGTCTCAAGCGTATTCACCGCCGACAAGCAGCCGGAGCAGCAGGAGCTCTTTTCCGACCCCTACGACCGACAAAAAAAAGTGGAAAAAGTGGTCAACTCTATCCGGTCAAAGGGCAGCCGGATAGAGAAGGCCAGTTTGCTTGATGCGGTACCCGAAATGAAAAAACGCGAAGAGAAGCGGTTCTCCAGCCGAAGCGACGAAGCTCAAGAATAAATCTTAACCCCACTCAGACAGAAAAGCCTGTGCCTCTTCAAGATTATCTTTTTCGCTGGGCAGTAGTGTATATTTACCTTTCAGCTCATCCACAATCCATTCCATAATTGCACGTGCCTCTTCCCGGTCGGACATACCCTTCACACCGCTGCGGCTATAGGGTTGAGACTTTGCAGGATCGAAGGCAGCAGTAAAGTACTTATACCGCTCTACCGGATCACTGGCCTCGGAAAAGTCATCGGCCATTTTACGCGCCTCTTTTTGTCGCTTTCGGCTGTTCCAATCGCGTTGGTAGAGGTGGTCACCGAGTTTCAGATAGTAGGAGTATTTGGTTTTATCGCCCCGGTAGGCATCTATTGCCCGCCGGCTGTAAGAAACGGCGTACTCCTTATTTCCAAATGAAATTAGTTTTGGCACCGAAGCATACAGCATGCCCAAGACGTAGAAAGAATCGGCATGGGCGCTGTCGCTGCGCACGGCCCGTTCAATGTCGTCTCGCATCGGACCGGCTTTCATAAGACTATTTAACACACCCTTGGTCTGGCCCCAGCGCCCAATATTCGAACCCCGCCAATAGTAGGCGTGGTGATTATCGTCGTCGTACTCCAGTGCCCGGTTCGCCAGGGCCTCCCCTTTTTCGAACTCTTCAAGCAGTTGGTCTGCGGAT
Source organism: Spirochaetia bacterium (assembly GCA_034520965.1). Classification (GTDB taxonomy): domain Bacteria; phylum Spirochaetota; class Spirochaetia; order DSM-16054; family Sediminispirochaetaceae; genus DSBN01. Next base: position 279,594 of record JAXHMY010000003.1, read on the forward strand.
GCACCATTTCGCTCTGCTTCATCCGCCAAATTAAGGGTAGTGCGTGAGAGACGCCAATACAGTTCCGCCTTTTCAGCATTTGAGCTAACAAGCTGTTCCGCCTTCTTTAGAACTTCCGCGGCTTCTTGGTGCTGTTCAGCCTTATACAGCTCATCAGCCTGTTCAAATAGTTCGCCGGCACTTGTTTGTGCCCATCCGGCAGCACTGATGCACAGCAGCAGCACCATTCCAATACTCAACGTTCGCATTCGACGCCTCCTTAAATTGTGACAACTTTGTCCGGAGAAATCTCTTCAAGAAAGATTTCCTGGTAACGGCCTGAATCCTGAGGTACAGGCTGGTCCGGAATATATACCTTTGAAAAAAAATGCAGTACATCCAACATATCGTCCATACTGTTGGTGAGTGTATAGCGATAGTAGCACTTATACTTGTTTAGAATTTTACGCCAATTCTTATCCATTACCAATTCGGGGTCGGTGTCATGCCTAAGCTTCGACCGTAAACCGCCGTACCAGGCCCTGGAAATACACATTCGCCGGATACGTTCGTTCTCGTCCATATAATAAAGCTCAAAAATACCGGCCATCGCCGGCACATGCCTGACTATATCAAATTTTTCAGCCTTGCGAAGGGGTGACCAGAAAACCGTGTAGTAGACCTGTCCGGACTCCTCCAGTTTCGCTACATGTGGGGGAACTTTACGCATCTTTTCCGGCATATAAACAGCAACTCCTTTGGCCCCATTCTTACCCAGCCGCGCCGATATTGCAAGCCCCTCTGTTTTCAATTTTCATTTTAGCAATTCATTCAGTGTTCATTCAGTGGTCCAGAAGCGCTCATCCTTTTTAATTAAGGCTTCCGCCCCCTGGGGGCCCCAACTGCCCGGAGGGTAGAACTCAACACACTTACACTCCTCCCACCAGGATACAAAGGGGTCGGCAAACTCCCAGGCAGCCTCGACTCCGTCCTGTCGTACAAACAGGGACTGGTCGCCGGCTAGACAATCCCGCAGGAGCCTCTCATAGGCCGATACGTAGGTTCTGTCAAAGTAATCGCTGTACTTAAAATCCATATTGACGGGAACAATCAAATTGCTTGATTCCGGGTATTTTACCCCAAGGAGAAAGCTGATCTTCTCCTCGGGCTGAATAGTCAGCACCAGCCGGGAGGCATCCAGGGGTTTGCAATCGTCCCGGAATAGTTTAAGCGGAGGCTGGCGAAAGCGAATTACCACCTCGGTCACCCGTCGCGGCAGCCGCTTGCCCGTTCTTACATAAAAGGGAACTCCCGCCCATCGCCAGTTGTCGATATGCAGCTTAGCTGCAAAGTAGGTGGGCATAGTGCTTTTTGGGTCAACGTTTACCTCTTCCCGATAACTCTTTACCTGTTCGCCGTGCAGCTCCCCGCCGCGGTACTGACCTGCCACAGAGACATCCCCTACATCCTGGTACGCTGTTGGGCGGAGGGAACGCATTACCTTTACCTTTTCATCGCGAACCTGTTTGGAGTTAAACTCCGCCGGGGGCTCCATTGCAATTAAGGCAAGTACCTGCAGCATGTGGTTTTGAAAAATATCACGGATGACTCCGGTTTTCTCGTAAAACCGACCTCGTCGGCTTACGCCGATATCTTCCGCTACGGTAATCTGAACACTGTCGATGAAATTACTGTTCCAAAGGGGCTCAAACACACTGTTAGAAAAACGAAAAAAGATAATATTCTGAACCGTCTCTTTCCCTAGGTAATGATCCATACGAAACACCTGATCTTCACGAAAAGCACGATTCACCGTCCTGTTCAACTCCAGTGCGGTAGCCAAGTTTTTTCCAAAGGGCTTCTCAATGATAATCCGGCTCCCCTCACCCGCAGTCGGCAGTTTTGAATCGGCTATTTGCGAGATAACCTGCTGATACAAAGAACTGGGTATCGAAAGATAATACAGCACGTCCATCTGATACTTGTTGCTTTTTACACGCACCAGCTGCTCCAACTGGTTGTAATGCTCCTCCTGTTCAAAATGGCCGTACGAGAATGAGAGATGAGATAAAAAGTCTTTAATGTGCTGTGTTTCCGGAGTTCCTACCTCGTCGGAGGCTTCTATGCTCTCCTTCACCAGCTTACGGTAGGTTTCATCCGTCAAATCCTGACGGCCAAAACCGATAATTTCAAAATTGTCCGGCAAGTTACCCCGCTGGTGCATAGAGAAAAGAGTCGGCAGCAGCTTCCGAAGGGACAAGTCCCCCGCCCCGCCAAATATGACAAACACGAAATCCGTTATGTGTGCGAAATCTGAACTGATATCGCACTGCTGCAGTTGTTGCCCCTCACTCATAATATGTCTCTGAAGATTCAATTATTACACGCTTTTCACGTAAGTCGGCCAACCGCTGTTCAGCAAAACCGGCGGGAACATCCACCGGTCGGCTCAAGTCCTCCATTAGTATAGTCATATATCCTAAGCGCCGGGCATCCAGGGCGGTAAAATACACACACCAGTCCAAGGCCAGCCCCACTAGATACACCTGTTTTATTTCAAACTCCTGCAAATACCCGTGCAGTCCGGTAGGGGTGGTGCCGTCATTTTCAAAGAAGGCGGAGTATGAATCAAGCCCCACTTGCGCGCCCTTATGCAGAATAAGATCCAGAAACCTTTGATCCAGCTCAGGATGCAGAGCCGCGCCTTCACTACCGGCCAAGCAGTGCACCGGCCACAGGTTCTGCTGCAGTCCGTCGGCTTCCACCACTTCATACTCTTTGTGACCTTCATGCTCCTGGGCAAAGGATACATGATGCGGAGGATGCCAGTCGGCGGTTGCCACAACTTTATGAAATAGACTGCGCTGCGGCTCAACCTTGCTCTGAAGCAAGGTATTAATTGGGCTTATTATTTCATCTCCTCTGGCAACGGCCATCGAACCGCCGGGGCAAAAATCATTTTGCACATCGACAATAATCAAAGCGCTTTTACTCATGTTATTATCCCTCCTCATTCACTCTTGTTTAGAACCCAGCATGGCGGTAATTTTCCCGATTAGCGCTTTTTCGGTAATCGGCTTATGGATAACCCCATCCATCCCGTGCTGCATTAGTTCATCAATTAGTTTTTTCTCTGCATAGGCGGTCAACCCTAATATAGCAGTCGGGCTTCGCTCCTGTTTCTGTTCTATGGAGCGTATTTCTGCTGCAGCACGCTTCCCATCCATAACCGGCATTTTAACATCTAAAATGATTATATCAAACTCATGTTTCTCCACCAGATCAACGGCTGCCTGCCCGTTGGAAGCCTCGTCGACTATCCATCCGTTAGTGGTTAAAATAGTTTTTATAAACAACCGGTTAATTCCCTCATCATCAGCTATCAATATCCGTGTACTCATACCATAACTATAAGAGATGATTTTTACCTACGCTATACTTAAACTCTTATTAATGTGCTCACCTGCACCTTATGACCGCTACATTAATTACTTTTTTTGTAATGTTTACCCAAATTAGCTCTTTGCGACAGTCCTCAGATATTGTATAGTGGGAATTGAAAGGATGTACACAATGAATAAGATCAATATACCTGCCGTAAGGGCAGATTTTCCGGTTCTCTCATCCCAGATGAAGGGTCATCCCCTCGCCTATTTTGATAACGGGGCCACAGGTCTCACACCGCTGCCGGTAATCAACGCAATCGAAAACTATTACCGCAACTCCTCATGCAATATCCATCGAGGAATCTACGAGTTGAGCGAGCAGACCACAGAGCAGTTCGAATCAAGTCGTGCCCACATAGCGGCTTTTCTCAATGCAGCCTCGGAGGAAGAGATTGTCTTTACCCATGGCGCCACCGAATCGATCAACACCGTAGCCTACGGCTGGGGGGATCAACACATTCAAGCGGGTGACGAGATTGTTATTACCGAGATGGAGCATCATGCCAACCTGGTTCCCTGGCAGCAGCTGGCCGCAAGAAAATCAGCTCACCTGAAATTTATTCCAATCGACCCAAAAACAGGGCTCCTGCAGCTGGACAACCTTGAGCAGATTCTTACACCGAAAACAAAACTGTTGGCTGTAAGCGGGATGTCCAATGTAACCGGGGTAGAGAATCCGCTGCCGCGGCTGATAGAAGCGGCCCGGGCTGTAGATGCACTCGTGCTGATCGATGCCGCACAGTACGTGGTTCATGCAGAGGTGGATGTACAGAAACTCGATGTCGACTTTTTAGTATTCTCCGGACATAAACTGTATGGACCAACGGGAATTGGTGTACTTTATGGAAAGCGGGAAGTTCTGGAAAGCATGTCTCCGTTCATCAGCGGCGGAGATATGATTTTAGATGTCAAAAAGGAACATAGTACTTTTCGTGAGCCCCCGTATCTTCTTGAAGCCGGAACTCCCAATATTGCCGGAGCTCTGGGGCTCTCGGCGGCAATTACCTATATCAATGGTATAGGCATGTCTGCAATTCAGGATCGAGAGAAAACACTGATGGAGTACGCCCTGCAGCGGGCAGAAGGGATAGACGGAATGCATGTGTACGGTCCCCTCGATACCTCGCAGCAAGGATCTGTTCTCTCCTTTACCATCGACGAAATACACCCCCACGACCTGGGTACGGTACTCAACGAACATGGGGTAGCGGTGCGAGCCGGTTTTCACTGCGCCCAGCCCTATGTAGAAGCAATGGGCAGCCATGGAACCGTTCGAGCTACTTTTTCCTTTTACAATACTGAAGAGGAGATTGACCGGCTTTTTGTAGCAATATCAAAGGGAATTCAACTGTTTAAAAATTTTTAGCACAAGCGGCGGGCTGGGAAGGTTTACCTCCCGGGTGCCCGCCGACTGCTTAGCTGCACATTCAGGAGGAAACAGGTTCTCCATGAAAAACAGCAGCAGAAAACAGAGAGCCCCTGCAACCAGGGGAGTAGTAGCCCAGCCGGCACCTATTTTAGCCAACAGTTTGTAGCGTATATTCTGCATTCCACGAGCAAAACCGATACCAACCACAGAGCCAACTACCGCCTGCGAGCTCGATATGGGCACTAACGGCAGGGCCGGCAGTCCCGATTGTACCAGCCAGTCATGCAGCCCCTCTGAGGCAAATAAAAACAGGACTATCCCGGAGGAGAGCACCACAATAAAGGCAGTAATGGGAGAAAGCTTAAAAATATCCGACCCTACAGTCTCCATAACCCGCTTAGAATAGGTAAAAATTCCGGCTGAAATAGCCATCCCTCCTAATAAAAACAGCATCTGCGCTCCACTAAACTCCAAACCGGCCAAAACAGTTATATCCGGAAACGGACTGATCGGCACAAAGACTCCCATTACGTTACCGATATTGTTAGCCCCCAGGCTGTACGCTCCAAAGGCCCCACTAATGATAAGAGCTATCCGGGTATACAGGTCTCTTCGCATAATATGGATACTGAGATGCTTGATAAGAAAACGAATAAAATAAAACAGAATAAAGCCGATCACCGCCGCTATGATCGGGCTAAGCACCCAGCTTGTAAGAATATCGATAAGGACAGTATAATCCACCGCATGGCCGGCATATATATTCCATCCCAGAATACCACCCACAACAGCCTGACTGGTTGATACCGGCAGACTAGCACGGGTCATAAAGAACACACTCAAAGCCGCCGCAAGAGTTACGGTAAACGCACCGGGAAGAGCGGTAATCGCCCCCAAACGTCCCAGAGTTCCCGCCGCTCCGGCTCCCGCATACACCGCCCCCGCTATCACGGCGATGCTGGAAATAGCTGCGGCAAGGGTAAAGCGCACCATCCTGGTCGCAACGGCGGTACCAAAGACATTGGCTGCATCATTGGCCCCGAGCGACCATCCCAGAAACAGGCCGCCGGACAGAAATAACAAGAGCGATCCCAAAGCAGCCTCCCGATAAAAAAAACGATTAAAGGATTACCGATTAAAAAATCAGAGGCTGCGTTTTACCGCAGCCACAGAAATACGCTCGCACACGGCCTGTGATTCATCCGATAAACTGGCTACATAAGTGGCAAAATCGCGAATATGCATGCGCTCGGCAAGCGTCGGCAGTTCTTCGGAGGAAAAAACCTTCCGCTTAATCAGCTCTTCTATCTTATCCGCCTCATGTTCGTAGAAATACACTTTGTGTACATAATCATTGATAATCTCGCTGTCCCTAAAAAAGGCTCTGGCAGCTTTCACCGTAAAATCGAGGGCATTTTGAGAAGTCATTACCAGCTCTTGAAAATCCTTCTTTAGATCCTCCGATATACTGGGCCGCTCAATATCAATCTGAAATACGACTTTTTTGGTTGTATCGATTACATTATCGATGTTTTCCAATACGTTCAGCACGTCACCCCTGGATTCAGGAATGAGCATCTTAGAGTACAATTTATGGCGAATCTCACGGCGCAGCACATCGGAGTCGGATTCCAGTTCGGCAATCTCATCGATACGAGCATGAAATTTCTTTTCTTCACCTTCCAGATATTCCCGCAGTGCTAAGCCGAATAACAGCCCAGCCTTCGAAATATTATCGAGAAAGTTGTCGATATCTGCTATCAAATATGCGGTTTGCTTGAATAATTTGCCCATCACACACCCTCCGCCATCTTTATTCTGAAGGCCAAAATACCAGTTTATCCCAGGTAATACTGGTTTGACAAGAATAGATTGAAGCAAAAGATTGACACACGACACATGAGTAGCGGCGATGTTCTTTATTTAAACATTTAAGTATGCTATTATTGGCCTCAATATCCAGAAAGGGAGATATTATGAATATTTGCGTTTTTTGTTCTTCTAGCGACTCGACTCCATTCATATACAAAATTGCCGCCGAAGAATTGGGGCAGCAGATAGCCACCCGCGGACACAGCCTTGTATTTGGCGGAGGCAATGTAGGTCTGATGCGTGAGGTTGCCCAGTCTGCATTGCAGTCCGGTGGAAAGGTTATTGGTGTGATTCCGGAATATTTACGTTCGAAGGAACAGCGGTTTGACAAAGTGGACGAGCTCATCATTACAGACACCATACACGAGCGGAAGGCATTGATGATAGAAAAAGCCGATGCCTTTATCGTTCTACCCGGCGGATGGGGCACGATGGAAGAATTCTTTGAAATCGCCGCCGCAAAATTTCGAGATAACGACCCGCGAACAATTGCCATGCTGAACACTGCCGGCTTTTACAACCAACTGTTCGCTTTCTTTAATTTCCTGTCCCATGAAACTTTCCTTAGCCCCCAATGGCGTGACTCTTTTTATATAAGTGAAAAAGTGTGCGATATACTTGATTATATCGAGAACAACAGCTGAACATACTGGAGCACAAAATGGCTAGGATCTTAGTAGTAGATGACGAAGTGTATATACGCGAGCTCATAAAGAAAGCTCTCAATTTCCGCGGACATACAATCGTAGATTTCGATAACGGTATAGATGGAATCAACTATGTAAAAAATAACCCAGTTGATGTGGCTATTATCGATCTGGTGATGCCCCTAAAGGGAGGAATAGAGACACTTATTGAGATAAGAGATACAAATAGAAATATAAAAATTATTGCTATCTCCGGGAAAATAGAGACTAGGGCCGATGCAATCCAAGGTTTAGCTCAGCAATTTAATGTAGATCGGGTGCTTTCAAAGCCCTTCGATGTCGATGAAATAATTCAGATTGTTGAGGACCTAATATGACCAACTTAAGGGAAACCGTAGCTGCCGCCGGCTTTACCGCTTTAATTGCTATCGGAGCTTATATATCCATACCAATTGGACCGGTACCGATTGTATTGCAAAATTTCTTTGTACTTCTAAGCGCATTACTGCTTGGAAGCAGAATCGCCCTCTCAAGCGTGTTTGTTTATCTGTTTTTGGGAGCCCTTGGATTGCCGGTATTTGCCGGGGGAACCGGAGGCATCGGCCATTTTTTCGGTCCAACCGGGGGGTACTTAATAGCGTATCTTCCAACGGTAGTGATTACCGGTCTCATTGCCCGACGACCTGTACACAAGGCCGTTTCGACATTGAATCCGGCATTCATGCAATTCATTGCACTGATAGCCGGTACATTGTGTATCTATCTAATAGGGGTACCATGGCTTAAATTTGCCACTCAAATGAGCTGGAAAGCGGCTATCGGGGCCGGTGCAGTACCCTTTATCCTTGGAGACCTTTTGAAAGTTGTAGTTGCATTTTTAATCGGCCGTACTTTTTCCGCCAGGGTGGATGAATTTTTACAAGTGGAAAAATAAGGGTGCCCGACAATTTAATTATTGAAGTACAAGATCTTACCCACTCCTTTCTCGATGGTACAGTGGCACTTCGAGGAATTAACCTGACTATAAATCAGGGCGAGTTTATACTCTGCGCAGGACGAAACGGTTCAGGCAAAACGGTATTTTCACGTCACCTGAATGCTCTCTATCAGCCTTCCTCAGGCTGGGTAAAAATTGATGGACGGAGTACTGCAAAAGACCCCTCTATGCCCGCCGAACGGTAGGGCTGGTCTTTCAGGATGCCGACAGCCAGATAGTCGGCCAAACGGTCCGTCAGGACATAGCCTTTGGCCCGCAAAACCTGCGTCTGCCGAAGGATGTGGTTGAAGAGCGAGTCGAATCGGCCCTGCAAACCCTGGATCTATACGAACTTGCAGATCATCGACCACACCAGCTTTCCGGGGGCGAGAAGCGGCGCCTGGCAATAGCTTCGGTGATCGCAATGGAACCGGCGGTGGTAGTATTTGACGAGCCCTTTTCAAACCTCGATTATCCCGGTGTGCAGTCGGTACTCCGCCATATAGTAGCTCTTCATCACAGCGGTCATACAGTAATCATAGTGACCCACGATATAGAAAAAGCTGCCGCCCACGCCAACCGCATGATCATCTTTGATAAAGGGAAAATTGCCGTCGATACCACCCCGCAATCCGCACTAACGGAAGTAGAAAATTTTGGTATACGTCTTCCCCGTTCTTTGGGAGGCGATGTAAAAGAGCTCACATGGCTGAAATAGCGATACTGCACTATCATCCGGGCACATCTGCCCTGCATCGGCTTGATCCGCGCTTCAAGGTACTGCTGATGCTTGGCTACATCGCCGCACTTTTTGCCGGAAACTGGATGCACTATTTGGCCGTCACGCTCCTGTTGACCACCGCCTCCATCTCCGCCGATTTACACCCGAACAGTTTTAAACGGGAGCTGAAGGTCTTTCTATTCTTAGCACTGATTATATTCACATCTCACTTTTTTACATCTCTTCAGAGTGGTTACGAGACGGCCCTGCAGGAGGGGCTGTTTTTTGCTTGGCGCTTTCTTCTGATAGTGTGGCTGGGCATTCTGTTCACCGCTGTCACTGAACCCTCAGAGCTGCATGCAGTGCTGTATTGGCTGCTGCGGCCTCTTCCCGGTGTTCCCGCCGGCCGGCTGGCTGCTCACGCATCGCTTAGCATAGTTATAATTCCCCTGCTCCTCGATGGGGCCCATGAAATTAGAGAAGCCAGAAAAGCCCGGGGCATCGATCGCTGCCGCAATCCTGTGAAACGATTTAGAAGTATTATGAATCCGCTTATGGAAAAACTGCTGATGCAAATGGAAGAGCTGGCTCTGGCCCTCGAAAGCCGCAGCTTCGATGAAAGCGTGCTGCACAGCAGCCTCCTCTTTAAAGGCCGGGATGCGGTGTGCACAATGCTGTGTCTTTTACCGCTTATTGTGTTACAGATCGTATATATAAATTTTTGAGTTACGTAAATTATTGTAGTAATGCCGTTTTTTGCGGGCGATTTCACTCAAATCTCCCTCTCTAAAGCCCAGTTTTTCAAACCAGTCGGCCGTCTGTGTGGTAAGGGCAAACACGCGTTTCAAGCCTCGCTCCCTCGCCTTCTCGACAAGATAAAGTACCAGCCGTTTACCGATACCCATACCCGCAAACCCGCGATCAACCGCTATACCCGCAATCTCGCCCTGGGTATCCGGATACTCATGCAGGGCGGCACAGCCGTGCACCCGGCCGTCCATATCGTAGACCACATAATCCTGGTATTCCTCTTCTAAGCTTTGGGTATCCCGGGGAACCAAAACTCCCTGGGTAATATAGGGTTCCATCACGCGCAGCACCTCCGACACATCGACCCGCTGCATTGGGCGGATCGACTCAAATATACTGGTATGGATCATTGTACCTATACCTATATTCGAAAAAATCTCGCGTAGTATAACCCCTTCCTGCAATCCATCGACCAGATGCACCCGTTCTACCCCGCTTTCGCAGGCTTTACGACCGAGGTTCACCCTGCGCAGCATTTCATCACCCTTCAAACTCCCCTGTTTTTCATCGATTGAATTGATCTTCACCAACTCACGGGCTTCCTGAATCGTCAGACGGCTAATTCTGTCACCCGGCTTAATTCCAAGCCCCTGGGGAAGTAGCAGATGCTCGGTATGGACCGCACGGCCCTCACCAACAAAGAAGAGTTTTTCTGCAGTCAGCTGTGAGCTCACCGCCACCGAGAGCTCATCCGCCGCAATATTGTAAGTTTTTCCATTGGCATTCCAGCCAATAGGAGGGAAAATGGGTATGACCTCCTGGTCGATAATGGTAGTAAGGGCCTGCGTATCAATTCGCTCTACCACTCCTGTATACTTATAGTCCACCCCGTCTATGATACCGCGTCCCTTCGCTCGAACCCAATTACCTATAACCGATCTAACCCCCTCTCCAGCGAGGGCAGACATAAGGGTATTCGCAATATTGAAAGAAACCATTTCTACAAAGGGCAGCGCTGCCTCGTCGGTAACCCGCAACCCCCGGTAGGAGTGCTGGGGCACCTTATACTCCTCGAGTATTCGGTTCACTTTTTCTCTTGTACCGGGAACCAGCACTATCCGTATACCCGATTGATGGAGCGTGGCAATATCCTTTATAAATACAGGGAAGAACTGATTTTCGATTATCCGCAGGTCGATATACAGAACAAACAGCCGCCCGCGAAAGCGCTGAGCATAGCCGAGGCTCTCGCGGATAATATCAAGCTCGTGATTTGAAGTGTCCATGCCCTTCGCTCCCTTTGCGGTAATCCTGAACCATCTCGGCGGCGATTGCAAGTGCAATTTCTTCAGGATTTGCAGCCCCAATATCAATGCCAATCGGCCCGTGAATCCTGGATAACTGCTCCTCCGTGTAACCCTCTGCCCTTAATCGTTGTAAACGATTCTTTAATGTTTTGCGGCTGCCAAGCACTCCTACATAAAAACAGTTACTCCCAAGGGCTTCTCCAACTGCAGCATCATCAATTTGTTCGCTGTGGGTAATGGCCGCCACTGCGGTATGCCGGGCCGGGGGGTCAGTGCGTGGAGGCGTATGAGCGTTGGTGGGACAGCCGGAAATTCCAAGCTCCTCAAAGGCCTCCTGGGGCCACTTATGCAGAAGGACATCAGCAGCTGAGAAACGCTCAGGCGCAGCAAAGGTCTCGCGAGGATCCACAACGCTTATGCGCCATCCAAGGGCTTTCAACTGATGTACCAGGGCTTCTCCGATGTGAGACCCGCCGACTATCACTGCATGGGGAACAGGCGGATGGTGCTGTATAAAAAAACGTACTTCAGGCTGCGTTTCCTCAGCAGTTATTTCAATAACCCCATATTCTTGGGAAAACGAGTGGGGAAAGGTGTGGGACAGCAGCTTAGCAAGCAGCTCCCTAAGCGCCGCAGAATCTGACCGACTGTTCGGCAGGCCGATGTGCAACTCATCCTGACTATCAAGGGCAAAGGACGTACCCAGCCAATCCTCCGGACCGACAGTACATACACCCCAGAGAATATTCTGCCCCCGGGTGAGGCGCGACGCAACGGCTGCTCCGACAGACGCTGAATATGGATAAATGCATACTTGTACGGTACCGCCACAAGGAGAGGGCCCACCAAAGGGATCGTCATTTGGGCAAAATCTAATTTGGCGGGCTCCATTCTGGGCACGTAGCCGATTTACCGTTTCAATAACGGTGCTTTCAATACAGCCGCCGCTCACTGATCCGGTCAGTGAATCATCTGCAGCAACACCCATGGTCGCTCCGGCTCCTCGCACTGCCGAACCTTCTATATCTGTTATTGTCGCAAGGTAAATCGGGTTCTTCCTAGTATCACCGGTCCACCTCTGCAGCTGGGTATATATGTCGAACATAAACAAACTCCTATAGTATTTCTACTCAAATTATACTTAAATGCCGCCCTATTCCAACCCCAACTGCAGAATTACTTCTCTGTTATAATTGCTTGTTATAATTGGCTTTTCCACGATAGTAATGCTATATTGAAATAAGATGGAGATTTAGAAATGAGAAAAAGCAAGCAAGACTATGTAGGAATAGATAATAGGCAGCGTATCCTAGAAGCCGCAACCGATTTGTTTATCCAGCAAGGAGCACAGGATACAAGCCTGGCAGAAATTGCCCAGGCCCTCAACATCAGCAAGGGAACTTTATATTATTACTACTCTAGTAAAGCCGAACTCATATTTGATGTAACCGATGTCTACATGCAGGAACTTACAGAAGGCCTGCTTGACTGGGTGAAAAGCTTAAAGGAAACAACCGCGCCGGAGAATATTTTAGAGGCAGTGTTCCACACCATCTTCAACGCAAAAACGAGGGGCAAATTGCACATCTACCTGATTCATGAGGCAATTACAACCCAAGGACCATTGCAAGAGAAAATAAAAGCAGCCTACGGGCGATGGAAATTGATGCTGCAGGAAGGGCTGGATACTGTCTTTGGCGATACCCTGGACACAAAAGTATATGCCGATATCATTTTAACAATGTTAACCGGAGGCATAGTTCATACTATCATTGGCGTCGAGATGGCGCCCCTTAAAGAACTTATTCACCCACTTCTATATAAGTAACGAGCTAAGGGATAAGCTTTAACTTCGGCTCTTCGCTGAATATACAAAAAAACCGGCTATCCCTTTGGATGCCGGTTTTCTTCTATTTAAGATTCTATAGGTAGTTTAAGCGAGCAGCTCGTCATCGAGAACCTGCTTAAAAGACTCCTTCGGCAGTGCACCGGCTGCCATCTGAGGTTTTCCCTCCAAGGGAATAAACAGGATTGAAGGGATACTCTGTATTCCAAATGCTGCGGCCAGCTCCTGCTGGTCTTCCGTATCAATCTTGTAGAAATTGACTTTTCCTTCATACTCTTCCGAGAGTTCTTCTACAATCGGGGCAACCATTTTACAAGGACCACACCAGTCCGCATAAAAATCGATTACCGCTGGAAGATCTCCTTGGAACTCCCACTCTTTCTTCTTTTCGAAGTCAAAAACTTTCTCTAAAAACGTCTCTTTTGTCAAATGTTCGGGCATATTATCTCCTTTACCTTATTATATATCTTTTGATATATATATTGTTTCCTGATTTATAGTAAAAATACTAATACTTTGCTAAAAAATCAAGTCCCCCAGAGGGAATTTAAAACGGCCGGCTTTTTGTCAGCCGGCCGTTCCTGTCAATCTACAGAATATACTTAACCGCTAAGACCAAACCGCTCGATATTCGCGCTTTGTTTCTCTTCATCCAGAAATGCTTTTTTAGCTTCTTGAAGTTTTACTCTCTCAAGGTGAGTCCTGATATTGTCCTCAACTTCACCAAAAGATGCCTTTGAAGCCTCTTTATGGTCGGTAAGTTTGATAAGGTGAAAGCCGAAAGATGTTTCAACAATATCACTTACTTCTCCTACTTCCATATTAAAGGCAGCTTTTTCAAACTCGGGTACCATCTGACCGCGGCCAAAGTAATTGAGATCACCGCCCCTCTCGCTACTGGGACCTTCGGAAACCTCACGAGCAACTTTACTAAACTCTTCTCCATTTTCAATGCGCTTCTTGGCAGCCTGCAGTTTCTCTTTCGCAGCTGCTTTATCCGCTTCAGTGGCATCTTCCCCTGCTTGAATAAGTATATGGCTGGCTCTTACCTGCTCCGGTTGCTCAAACTGTTCCGGGTTGTCCTCATAGTAAGCTTTTACCTCAGAGGCTTGCACCTTTACCTGATCACCAAACTTGCTCTCTTCGAACTGTACTTTAGTCATCTGCTTGGCCAATTCCTGCTTGAGCTCCTGCTCCGACATTCCCTGCTGATTCAAGGCTTGTTGGTAAGCAGCTTTATCTGCAAACTGCTCTTTAGTTTTCTGCAGCTCCTCATCCAATTCTTTATCGGAAGGACCGTAACCATTTTCCTCCGCAATTTGATACATGAGTTCATTATCAATCAAACTTTCAAGCACCATTGCCTGTAGTTGTTGAAGCTGGGCCCCCTGAACCTGCATACCCTGTTGCGAATATTGGTATCTAAAATAGTTGAGTAGTTGTTCAAACTCCTGTCGACCAATCTCTTCTCCATTCACTTTAGCCACAACTCCTTCTGGTGCTGATCCGGAAGCTTGTGCTGAACCGCCGCCGGCGTTTTCACTCTCCTGGGGGTCCGCCTGCTGACTTGTCTCCTGCTGACTCGTCTCCTGCTGAGCATCTTTTTGGTCGTCATCCTGTTTTTCCTGCTTACCTCCGGCAAACAGCATCGCGGAACTGATAAACAGCATAATACATAAAGCTGTAAAAAGGCGAAGCATACGTCTTGCGTGCATAATATATCTCCTAAAACATAAAATTGTTCTTGAACACTTTATAGGTTCATACACAAGTCAAAGGCATATCCACCCGGGATTCCCTTTAACTCCCCTACAAAATAACAGCTTAAAAGGAACACTTTCAAGTGTTATCTAAGGAATATGGATATTTTTAGTATCCTCACATACAATTCTGTTAACTCTATTACATTTTATATATATTTTAGATAAATTAAACTTTTTTAACGGTAGTCAAATTGGGATTTTCCTGATAAAATCTATGCAGCCTAGAGTTTGGATGGTTACTATGAAAATAAAAACTCGCATTCTACTTCTTAACCTTCTTTTCCTGCTTGCTTTGGGGGGAACAGGAATCAGTTCGTATATACTCTACAACATACGAGGCAGCCTAAACAGTTTAGTTTTAGAAATGCAGACGATCACCTCGCATATGTACAGAACAAACTCTCTGACAAAAGAGCTATTATTAACTGAAAAAATTTCTGTGGCTTATTCCCGTTTTCTTGATCAATACAACAACTTCTACAACCGTACGGTTGAACTGATCAACTCCGACTCCTACATTGATCTTATTTCAGAAAACGAACATGGACTCATGCGAACCGATTATCTGAAGGGTATCCTGCAGGGAGCCGATGATAATGTGAAACAAATCAATCCACGAATGATAAACCTCATCCAGAACTATCCCCAGGGGCTGCCGGGCTTGTTATTAGCCGTTCGGGAGTATAATGATCCACAGCTTTCAGAGCTGAAGACAGAAATCGAAAGTCTTAGCTATTATTTCGGAGAATCACTTAATTCGACCTTGAACGAGCTTTCCGAACGCTTGGAGGATAGTGCCCAAAATCGAGAGAACTCTCTCCAGAACTTAGTGTACTTTATGATTACGGGTTTTATTCTATTAATCCTGATTATTTCAGGAACGCTTATGTTCAATATAAAAAAACAATTTGACGATCTTCGGCAAAGCCTTGAAATCATGGGTTCGGGTGACTTTTCTCACCGCCTTAAAGCGCACGGTGCAGATGAACTTTCGGCAGTAGCAAACTCAATAAACACATTTCTCACTGATTTTTCTGCTGTGATCAACGAGATAAAGGCCATGTCCAAGGAAAGCACCCGTCTTAAAGATGAGCTTACTGGTGCCAGCAATGAATCAGCTGCCGCTATAAATCAAATGAGTTCTAATATCCAGAGCATTGGTGATCAGTTTGAGGGTTTAGTCGAAAGAATGCAAACAGCTACCCAGGCTACCGGCGAAATTTTAACCGGAATACAATCATTGACAGAAAAAATTAATTCTCAATCATCTGCAGTTACCCAATCTTCAGCCTCGATTGAACAAATGACTGCCGCAGTAGAAAATGTAAGCGCCATTTCAGAAAAACGCAAAACTGCAAGCGATAGACTGGTCGAAATAACTAGTTCAGGGGGAGAAAAAATTGAGAACACCAACGCTCTGATTGAAGAAAGTACCCGGGATGTAAGTGAAATACTGGAAGTCATCAACATAATTAATAATGTTGCCAGCCAGACCAATTTGCTTTCCATGAATGCTGCAATCGAGGCGGCCCACGCCGGTGATGCCGGGCGTGGTTTTGCAGTTGTTGCTGATGAGATTAGAAAGCTTGCAGAAACTACCAACGGGAATGCAAAAAAAATTAAAACCAGTATCAATACTATTGCCCAAAAAATTGAGACAATTCACAGCACAAGTAATGAAAGCCGGGATGCCTTTAAAACTATTGAGGCCGAAACCCGCTCCTCAAGCGAAGCCATGTCCGAAATAAATTCCAGCATGAAAGAGCTTTCTACCGGCAGTAATGAAATTTTAGAGGCAATGAGCTCTCTTTCGAATACTACCCAGGAGATCCAGGACAACGCTGCTGTGGTAACTTCTAATTCCCGGAACATAAATGAGTCTATTGAAGGCATTTTAGAAATTGGGCACGGGATTAAAGACGGTATGGAGGAGATTGAAGCAGGAATAATCGACATCAACCACTCAATGACTCAGGTAAATGAATTGAATGAGGAAAGCAGCAACTCAATTGACAGTTTAGTTGATAGAGTAGCTGTTTTTAAGACTGAAACCCACGATAATGAGAATGAAGTCCAACCACTTTCTTCCGAAGAAGCGGGGACAAGGAAGCCGAATAGAGCTGTAAAGCTGCTCTCGGTACTTTAGAATTGCTCTCAGTACTTGGAAGTTTGTGTCTGAATTTGTATATTGTAACCATGATGGATTTTGAACCGCTGCACGTACCGCCACCTTTAGAATCAGAAAAGATACCCGAGTATTTGCTGGGCTATATGCTCATCTCGGAATCTGATCTGAGAGACCCCAACTTTTTTCAAACAATTGTGTTGATATTAACCCATGACCAAAACGGAGCTATGGGATTAGTTATTAATCGCCCCAGTGAGGCCACACTGTCTGAAATTACAGAAGATATGGAGACCTCCGAATTTGCCGATGCTCCTATTCATATTGGCGGTCCGGTAGATCAGAATTATCTATTCGCGCTGCATTCAGGATTTATTGGTAATGTAAAAAGCGATGGCGCTATTCAGGTTGCCGATCATATTGTGTTTGAACCTGACTTTACCCTGCTGCACAGCAACTACAGACAACTGAAACAGGAGGACGGGTCAATACCTCCAACGGTAAAGTTTTTTGCCGGTTATGCAGGCTGGGCTGGGGGGCAGCTGGAAGATGAACTTAAGCGGAATGACTGGATAGTTATACCGGCTGCGGCCGATTTGGTCTTTTCACAGGATCCAGTAGAAACATGGAGACAAGCACTCTACAAAAAGGGCGGTGTGTACTGGTTGGCCGCTGAAACCGGGCACAAACCTTCAATTAACTGAATTACTAATACATCATAGTAACACCCCTTTATTAATGGTTCAAACCATGGGGGATGCAATTTTTCACACGCCGGCTGCGAGTAAGGGCGATTACATCCACACATATTTGGGCCAGTACATCCCGTCGAACTTATCCAGGGTTCCGGTCATCCGTGCCCATACCATCAGCTGTGACCAGTTGAGCTTTACATGCGTGTAGAACTTGCGCATGGTAAAGATACCCCGCAGCCCTCTCGCGATTTTACCCCGGGCACACCGGCCACCTCGGCATGGGAGAAGTTCTGAAGAAATGGATCTCCCGATGCGAAAGGGCTTAAAATAATTCTGATACAGCTGGTAGACGGCCATGCGCTCAAGACAGTTATTGACATTCTGGGAGAAGCGGACCGTCTCGCGCACATGATTGGCATTATCCTTCCTAAATTGCCTGTCCAGATAGTTGACAGAAAAAAGTGGATTGTCGATGGTGCGCGCCAAAAGGGAGGAGATTCTCACATGCTCAAACCTCCCCTCGCTTTTTAGGCTCTGGAGCACATCCGAACCCATGACCAATCTTTGATACTCTAACTTCTCATCGCTGTAGAGGCAGGTAAACCGCCGCTTCTGTGCGTATTGCTCGATCAGATCGACAATCTGCAGGAAGGACTGACTAATGGAGATTCTTTTGCGGATGTAGTGCCTCTCCCGCTGGTCACGTTCGGCCTTCTGTAGCTCAGTCATCTTTCCCTTGCGCCGCAAATGGGCATAGTCGAAGGTGATAAAGAACTGTGAACTCTTGCCGGCCAGGATGTGAATGTTATTCGGCTGGAACTGATCGCTGACAAAGCTCTCGAAGCCGTCGGTGACCAGGTCCTCGCAGGGAACATAGTCCTGCAGGACATCCGCCTGCAGGGCAATAGCCTGGCGGGCGAGACGGCCTAAGCGGTTGATGATCGCCTGGTGGCTGACCTCCATTATACGGGCGGTTTTACGCACTCCTCCGCAGTTGGTCATATGATCGAAAATCACCTGATAGTCGAGCTTTCGTTTAACATAATAATCGAGGCGGAAGGTTTGCTCACTGAAACCTCCTCCGCAGCTGAGGCATCTGAAGCGGGTGACCGTCCCATGGGCCAGGGTCTCGTAGCTGCCATTGATGTGGTACCAGCGCCCGTGGTCAGGTGGCTGGGTGTGATATTCACATTCGGGATGGGGACAAAATGGGGGGATAAGCATTGGCAGGCCTCCTCTAAAATAAAGTGTGGGTACACTCTAATAGAGGGGGTAAGTCGCATCTGTGCTTCAATTCCCCATGGTTTGAACCATTAACCACCCCTTTACATACGAAGCGTGACTCCATAGTATTACACTATGATACCTCATAATGTACAAACAGTGTTAGATAATCACAAGCTTTCAGCCATAGAATTTGAGCCCGGCAGCACACCTACCTCTCTGATGGCTGCTGAGCAGCTCGGAGTTGAAGTAGGCCAAATTGCAAAATCTATTCTTATGCGTGGAAAGGATGACACTTATCGCATGTTCGTTTTGGCCGGCGACTGCAAAATATCATCCGGCAAGGTCAAACGCCTGACTGGAGTCAAACACAGCCTAGCCGGCGCGGAAGAGACTCAGAAGGTAACCGGCTTTTTACCCGGCAGCGTATGCCCCTTTGCGGTGGATACGGTCGAAATATTTCTCGATTCCAGTCTGAAAAAATGGCCGACCGTGTATCCGGCAGCAGGTACAGATGCATCAGGTGTACCGGTCACCTTTGATCAGCTGCTCACAATCAGCAATGCCGTTGAGGTAGATGTAGCTTCCGACTGAGCATTCCTAGGGATCGGTAGAGCTAATACTCCAATTCACTTCAAATTTACCCCGACTGTCTTGTCCGCTTATCAACAGCCTTACTTTTCCTTTATGTTCTGCAGTGAAAGAGAGGGTCTGTTCCTGTCTAAAAATAATTGTCTCCTCACTTGAAGGCTTTTTTACTGAAAGCTGCAAACTTCCCTTTTTTATTTCCGGCAGCCATTCAACGGTTACTTTCTCGTTCTCTTCCACCTTAAAAGCTCGTTCTTTATCACCGGAGAAGAGAAAAAAACTTGCATGGGTGGAATCAGTACTGTTTCGCTCGAACCATAAAAGACGGGACTCGTTACCCAGCGTCTTAATTCCAATTGCGAGCAGAAGCATCGGGATTCCAATTAATAAGATACGTTTTATGTCTGCTTTTTTTTGCATACTCTCTCCTTGAAAAAATAATAGTCTCCGGTTAAGCCGCCCAGCAATACTAACGAAACAGAAACGTTGCAAGGACTAAGAAAATAGGCAGGGTAATTACCGCACTCAAATATGTAATTAAGATTCCCGTTCCTATATAATGAATCTGTTTTTCAGTCCCATAGACCTTGGCTACCAGGAGCAAATTAGTTGCCGGAGGTACCGCTGCCTGCAATATTAAAGATAAGCGTATGCCCCATTGCATAGAGGGTGACAGCGCATTCAACGGTAAGAGTGCCGCTATTCCAATAAACACCGCCGGGTAAAGTACAAAGCGCAGCAATACTAAACGACCGAATTCAGGACGATATTTTAAGTCTCTCCCCGGAATAGTAGCCAATACGGCCCCCAGCATTACAAGCATCAAATCTAAAGCATATTCTCCGGAAAACTCCAATAGGGGACGCACAAAATGGGGAATATAACCTGACAGATTAAAAGTGGCAAGGATAATTCCTCCGATCAGCCCTATCAGCGGAGGATTTAATTTAAGGGTAAAGCGAGCAGGACCCTCACTTACCAGTGATATCGCTGCCGTCCATAAGATAATATTAAATGCCAATACAAACATAAACATATAAATGCTTATCTCGGGAGGTGCCAGAGCTTCTATTATGGGAAGAGGTATAAAACCGGCATTATGGATAGTAAACAGGGCTATCATTGAATTGGGCTGATGAGAATAAAGGGGGCGGGTACGAACCAGCGCACGTGCTATTAGAACCTGAGTTCCAATCATCACAAAACAGGCGATAAAATATACAAATAACCACTGGGAACCCACGGAAACAGCCGTTTCCCACCCAAGGGGCAGCCTGTGTAAAAAGTAGAGTGGAAATAGTATATTCATCACAGTAAAAATAGCCGGTTTCAAAACCCGCCGTCCCATCACCGGGATGCGAAAAAGAGCGAAGCCCAGCAAAGCAAGCCCGGCAAGTTTTAGTACCGCTTCAAATATTGGTTGATACATACTATGTCATTTTAGGATGAGGCAGTATCCTCAAGTTCCTGCAACTCCTCCCAGCGCCGATACGCAGCCTCCAGTTCCGATTCTACCTTTTTCAGCTGGGCGGTAAGGACAGCCGGTGCTCCCTGGGCAGAGCGGTAAAGCTCCGGATCGGCTAATTCATTATGTATTCGCTCTAACTCTGCCTCTATATTAATAATTGTATCGGGTAAGTTCTCCAGCTCCTGACGCTCTTTGTACGAGAGGGTCCGCGGTTTTTCTGTTTTAGGCTTTTTAGCCCGACGCTTTTGAACAGCAGATTTTTCCTCTGTGGAGGCCTGTAGAGTTTTTTGACCAACCTTAACGGGGACATCCTTACTACTCTGCTGCTCTTCAGTTTTTCGGCGCAGCTCGGAATCCTCCCAATCGGCGTAGCCTCCGGCGTATTCAATCACCCGTCCCCGGCCTGCCAATACAAAACAATCGGTTACCACATTGTCGAGGAAAGTTCTGTCGTGGCTGACCAACAGTATGGTCCCCTGATACTCCTGAAGTAAATCTTCCAGCAGCTCAAGGGTTTCAACATCAAGGTCGTTGGTCGGTTCATCCAGAATCAGCAGATTCGCCGGCCGGGCAAACAGTTTAGCCAGCAACAAACGATTCCGTTCGCCCCCTGACAAATGGGCAACCGGGCTTTTAGCCCTGTCCGGGCTGAACAGAAAATCCTGCAGGTACGCCATAATGTGTTTTTTACGGCCGTTCAGTTCAATTGTCTCATATCCATCGCCCAAATCTTTCGATTACGTTTTTATCCGGGTCCAATTCTGTCTCCGCATTTGGTCAAAATATACGGGTTCAAGGTTTACTCCATGGCGAATAGTGCCATTCTGGGGCTCAAGTTCCTTCAATAAAAGTTTCAAGAGGGTCGTTTTCCCAGAACCGTTGGGACCGATAATCCTGACCCTATCCCGGCGCATAATTGTAGTAGTAAAGTTGTCAATAATCGGTTCGCTAATCGATTGACCATCAGACTTTTCGCCGTATCCAAAGCTGATACTTTTGGCCTCAATCACCAAATTTCCCGAACGCCCACCGTTATGGATTTCCATGCGCGCTTTTCCAGTCTGTTCCCGTCGTTGACGGTACTGGTCGCGCATCTCCTGCAGCGCCCGTACCCGACCTTCGTTCCGCGTTCGGCGGGCCTTCACCCCGCGCCGTAACCAGGCCTCCTCTCTAGCCAAACGCTTATCAAACTCAGCTCTCTTTTTTGCTTCGGCTTCCAATAGCTCTTCACGCCGCTCTAAAAACTGCTCGTAGGAAGTACGAAATGCGTAGACCTTGCCTCGATCAATTTCTGCAACCCGATTCGACAGACGTTTTGCAAAGCTGCGATCGTGGGTTACAAAAACCACCGTCTTCACCCGCCGCAGCAGATAATCTTCCAGCAAACGGATAGTATCAATATCCAAATGGTTAGTCGGCTCGTCCAGCAGAAGAACCTCCGCATCAGCTGCAAGTACCCGGGCCAGATAAGCCCGCCGTTGCTCCCCTCCGGACATTGAAGACAATTCCTGTTCAGGATCGAGGCCCAGCAGAGACAAAGCCTGCTCGGCAGCCAAACTCCGTTCAGGATCGCCGTCGGTGACAAGTTCAATCAACCTGCCTTGAGCGCCGTTTGGAAACTCCTGCCGCAGGTAGGCAGTCTTCACACCGCCTTCCCACACAACCTCCCCTGAATCCGGTTCAAGCAGACCGGCCATTAACTTAAGCAGTGTCGATTTACCGGTTCCGTTCTTACCGAGCAAACAGAGTTTATCACCTGATTCAATATGAAGCTCCAGGCCATCCAGCAACGGAGGCCCCCCGAAGCTTAAACTGAGATTTTTTATGCTAATTATTGCCATGCTTAATCATATCTGTTTGGATAGATCTCTACAATAGTTTCGCATCACAGGACAGCCACCTAAGTCAGCGATTCTAAATTTGGAAGTCTTTAGACTTCCAAATTCAGATTTCCGCATCAATCTCTTTGCAACTTTTATATATCTCATATGCTCGCAGGTATTCTCATTTTTGGATAGTATAATTACACTATCCAAAATGAGAATAGCTGCACCTAAGTGTTGACAGTTACTCAAACATGGATGTAATCTAATAATGACAGCGTTATGCTGTCATATTGTGCAGACACATAAAGGGGGCTGCAATGAAAAACATCACAATACGCGGTGTCGATGAAAAATTAGAGCGAGCACTTAAAGAGAAAGCACAACAAGAACACATGAGCATGAATAAGCTTGTTATTCGAATACTGCAAAATAATCTTGTCAAAGACAAGAAGTCAGAGATTCTAAAAACATACGATGATCTCGATCATCTTGCCGGTACATGGAGTGAAGCCGAAGCCCGCGAGTTTGAAGAGTACATTACCCCTTTCGAACAAATCGACGAAGAGATGTGGAAATGAGAAAAGTATGCATCGACACCAATATCTACACTGCATTCAAGAAAAAAAATCCCGATGTGGTAGTAGCCTTCCGCAGTTTTGATCTTATAGGCATCGACAGTGCGGTACTCGCTGAACTATATGCCGGTTTTGACCTGGGAAGGAAAAGCAAACAAAACCGAGAAGAGCTTACCGATTTCCTCAATTCACAAAGAGTTATTCTATACTCACACGACATGGAGACTGCAGAGTTCTTTTCTTACATTTTCCGACAACTCAGATCGAAGGGTACTCCCATTCCTACCAACGACATATGGATAGCAGCATCCAGTATGCAGCATGGACTGGCACTCTACACTTTCGACCGTCATTTCTATTCAATCGACGGTATACTTCTGTACGAATGATAATAAATCCGTTACTTATTTTATTGTACCCGGACGAATCTGTAATGCATTCTTAGCGGCTGTATCCTGGGCCGGCACAACTGTCGAGGCAAAGTCCTTTGCAGGAGCAAGGGATACCTTTTCTCCAGAGCGATATCTACATCCGGAAGTCTTTTGACTTCCAAATATAGAATTCGCATCAATTTCTTTGCAAAATTTTATATATCTAAACCTTTGGAGGCATTCTCAGTTTGGATAGTGTAATTACACTATCCAAACTGAGAATAGCTGTTTTCTCCATCAAAAAACAACACCCCTTCCCGGGAGAGTGAACTCAACAGCGTCGGATCCTCGAAGCCTTCGATATTTTGATCGGTTAAAGAGAACCTCGTTATAACTTTATATCACCACCGTTGCCGCCGAATATCGCGTGCGATTTTTTCAGCAGTTCATCGGTGTGGGGAGCGATATGCTGATAGACCGTCTCGTTGATCCGCTGGTAGAGCTCGGCGTTTTCGGCTACGGGCTGGAAAGTGTCCTTCCTCCGGACCATCTGCTCGATGGCCTCCTGCCGGTCGCGGTAGACTCCCAGGGCCAGGGCGGTACAAATGGCGGCTCCCATGCCGGCCGATTCGTTGACCACATTCCGGTGCGCCGGAACTCCGAATACCTCGGCGAATATCTGCATGAACAGCTCGCCGTTGGAGCCGCCGCCGCTGACAATGAGGTGTGTCAGCTCTACCCCCCGCTCGTCGCACATGGCCTGGGCGTGGTTTTTCATGGTGAAGGCGATTCCCTCCAGAACGGAGCGGAACATATGCGGGCCCTTGTGGCTGCCGTTGAAGCCGATCATCATTCCCCGCTCGTGGGGACGGGTAGGTTCTGCCAGCCAGTGGAGGACCGTATACAGCCCGTCACAGCCTACGGGAACCTCGGCGGCCAGCTTGTTGAGGTAGGCTTCCGGCGACAGGCCGTGTTCCTCCGCTGCCCGGACGATGTCGGATCCGAGCAGATCCTTTATCCAGGTTATGGTGGCCATGCCGTGCCGAATGCCGTTGCTTTCGTAGAGAACCTCGCCCCGGGTTGCGCCGGGGTTGCTCCAGTAATGGACGCTGTCCGGGTTATATTCATTACCCACCATCATGGAGGTGATGTAGGTTCCCAGAGAGACAAGCACGGTGCCGTCGTTTACCAGGCCGGCCCCCAGCCCCTCCACCGCCTTGTCGTTGGCGGTAGCCACAACGGGGATGCCCGCCGGTATGCCGGTGGCCTCGCTGGCCCCCGGGGTGATACGGCCCAGGACGCTGGAGGGGTCTACCAAATCGAAGAGCATTTCCCGCGGGGTGGTGTAGGAGTCGAAGGTCTCTCCGGCTTCGTACCACTCCAGGGTCTGCGGATTTATGGGCCAGGGGCCAACGTAGTTGGCACGGGTATCCCGGGTTTCTCCAGTCAGCCGGTGAGTAAGGTAGCCGGTAGAAGTTGTCACGTAGCGCACCGCATCGTCTTCGTGCTGGTAGGGTTTTGACAGGCGAATATCCATCCAGTTCTGCACCGGGGGCGGCCAGCTGGCCGTCCGCTCGTATGAGGGCCCGGCAGCAGCGGATCGACCCCAGCCCGACTCCGATGATTGCATTTCTGTCACCGGAAAATTTTTCAAACAGGTTTCCCGGCTGGCCTGTTGCAGGCTATCCCACAGGTCGTCATCGGGATGCTCGGCCCGGCCTTCTCCGTATAGATGGAGGGCCTTGAGTCGCTCGGTTTGAGCACATCATTTCCGTTCCGGAGGTATCGAAAATTGCCACCTTGGTGCTTTGGGAACCTCCGTCAATGGCCATAATATACTGTTCCATGTTCAACTCCCGGTTTATCGTGTCAGGTACCCGCCGTCCACCGTCAGGACGGCTCCATTCATGTAGTTCGAGGCAGCGCTCGCAAGAAAAACACAGGAGCCCATCAGTTCGCCGGGCAGACCCCAGCGTTCGGCGGGAATGTGCGAGAGAATTTCCCCGTTGCGCTTTGTATTGTTTCTGGTTTTCTCGGTTAGCTTTGTGGCGAAATAGCCCGGCGCCAGCGCATTTACCTGGATGTCGAACTGGGCCAGTTCGTCGCACATGGTTTTGGTAAGCCCGACAATACCATGCTTGGTGGCCGCGTAGGCCGGTGACCACTGCCCGCCGAGAAAGGAGTAGAGCGAGGCAATGTTGATTATTTTCCCGCTCTTCTGCTCGATCATAAACTTGCTGGCTTCCTGGGTCATTTCAAAGGCAGCGGTCAGATTAACAGAGACCATTTTATCCCATTCCCGGCGGGTATATTTAGTCACATCTTCTATATTAATACTGATTCCCGCACAATTGATAAGAATATCAATGCCGCCCCAGGTATCGACAC
This sequence comes from Spirochaetia bacterium, assembly GCA_034520965.1. GTDB lineage: Bacteria > Spirochaetota > Spirochaetia > DSM-16054 > Sediminispirochaetaceae > DSBN01. Next base: position 305,530 of record JAXHMY010000003.1, read on the forward strand.
AGTCCTTGACCACCCGTTTACATTCGCCCTCGGCGGTAATATCGGCATAGTTATAGGTATACTCCACGCCGCAGTCTCCGACCATCTGCGCAGTTTCTCCCCCGTCATCCATTATGCTGACGGCCATTACATTAGCCCCGCCCTTTGCGAGGGCGAGGGAGAATACCTGCCCCAGGCCGGTGTTGCCGCCGGTTACTAGCGCATTTTTTCCTTTGAGCGAGAAATAGTCCATGCTGAAATCTGTCAAGTTCATTGCTGCTCTCCTTGTGCTTCGCTGCGGAATGCCTCAATTCTATCTGTCAGTTTATCGATAAACTCCATGGCATCGCCTTCGACGACGATGTCCGCTAGACTGCAGATAGGGGCATTCCGGTTGGTATTGACTGAAATAATCGATTCTATATTTTTCATACCGTCGACATGCTGTATGGCACCGTTGATTCCCAAGGCGATGTACAGCCGCGGACTGACGGTGCGGCCCGACTGTCCCACTTGGATGCTGCGGGGAGCGATGCCCCGGTCCACAATTTTCCGGCTGGCTGAAACCCGTCCCTGCAGGGCATCTGCCAGGCGCTGCAGCCCGGAGAAACTGCGCAGTACTCCGCCGCCGCCGGAGATAAGGACATCACTCTCCCGGATGTCGTAGGATATCTGCTTTTCCTTTACCGCCAGCGGCTTCAGGCTGCCGCGGGCTTCTACGGGCGCCGTATACTTCCGCACTTCCGTTTTCATCCCGCCTTCTCCCGCATATTTGAAAACCCCGGGACGTACACTCATCATGACCGGTCCGCTTCCGCGGGTGACGATCGCGGCCATTAGTCTTCCGCTGTAGGCGGGGCGGATAATCTCCACTTTTCCGTCCTGCCGGCGGATATCCGTTATGTCCGCCACTATCCCGGTGTGCAGACGTTTGGCCAGGCGGGGGGCGATCATGCGGCCGAAGGGGGTAGCCGGAACCAGAATGGAATCGAATTGGTATTCCTTCTGCAGCTGTGTAAGAACTGCGCATATTCCGATCTGATCGTGGGGCTCTATAACTTGCCGGCTTAGGTGAATGATTTTATCAAAGAAACCGGACAAGGGTTCGCTGGGGCCGTCGGGGCCGTCGGGGCCGGCGGAGCCGTCGATCACCAGCGCGTAGGCCTCAAAGGGCGCTTCTCCGTACATTTTTTCGGCCGCTGATAGCAGATCGACGGTACGTTCGATCTGTTCGCAGTCCTGGAAAATCAAAGTCCGCTTCACCTGCTTCATTTTATAAGAAATCCTTTTTCCAACAGGAAATTGAACACCGCTTCGATGCCTGCATCGTCGTTCTGCACTATGCTGCGGTCGCGGGTCTCAAAGCTCTGTGTGTAGGTCCGGACCACCTGCGGTCAGGGAGCCTTCGCTGCCGACCTCCTCGGGGGCAAAGCCGAGCTCGCCGTTGCCGATCACCGTCAATTTGCCGGAGACGTCCTTCTGGAAGTCTTCGTACTTCACGTAAGGCAGCTTGTAACCGCTCTCCCGGTCCAGGCTCAGGATTGCGGGCATGGCCATTTCCCAGGTAACTACCGAGCTGTTCGTACTCCACCTCGAAGACAGCCCGCCGCCCATCAAAGCGTTCCAGGTCGACTGCAGTTATCCCGGACATCTGCTCCAGGCCGAGCTCTTCGCCTATCTGCGCCGGGACATGGGATGTGTCGCCGTCCAGAGCGTGGCTGCCCGTAAAAAGGACGTCGAACTGCCGGCTGGACAGATAGCGTGCCAGGATTTTGCTGGTCACATAGGTGTCGCTGCCCCGGTAGGCGGGGTCGCTGATGATGGTGCCCCGGTCGGTATCCAGCCGCAGCAGGTCTTCCACATGGGGGCGCACCGACTGCGGGCCCATGGTCACCACTTCGATACTGCAGTCGGGACGGCTGGCCTTCACTTTAAGGGCAAAGGCCAGCGCGCAGGCATCGTCCGGGTTGAGAACCATCCGGATGTGTTCGCGGATGAGGGTGTTGTTTTCGTAGTCATAGGCAAAGCTGTCCACATCGGGGACAATCTTCACCACGCAGATTATCTTCAAGTCAGGTACTTCCTGCCTTCCTCTTGGGGGAAAATGGTGCCGAAGTTCATTATACCATCGGGATCGAAAGCCTCTTTTAGTTTTTCGAGCATATAGTAGGCCGAGCCGTGCTCATCCTTGGTCCACTCGCTGCGAAACTTGCCTATGCCGTGGTGATGGCACATCGAGCCGCCGAATTTGAGGGTCTCCTCCACGATCAGTTTCTGCAGGGGATGGTGGTAGACCCGCATCTCGTCCTCCGGTGCACAGTGAATATCGTAGTTGTACACAAAATACATGTTTGTTCCGTTTATGTAACTGTGTGAGGAGTGTCCGCCTAGCATGGTCAGCTCGTGGGCCCGGGGGTACTCTTTCCGGACGCTCTTGATTACGCTGTTGTAGATTTTGGGGATGGTCTCCCAGTCGGCGGATATCTCGGTGGTAAAGCCGGCGTGGGAATCATGTTCTTTCATACCTTCGTATTCATCATCGATATCCTGCTGCGACCAGTTTAGGTTATTGAACCAATCCTCGATATACTTACTGTCGACCTGCTCGATAATCCCGTCTTTAAACTTTTCCGCCGCAGCTTCGATGCCCCGGCAGGTGGCCTCGACAATCCCCTGCGGGCCTTCGGCCATAAAGAGCAGCACGCACTTGTTTTTATGGAAATGGTAAAAGTGCTGGGCCGCGTCCTCATCCGAGTAGGTGCGCGCCACGGAGGGGCGGAAGCCGTTTACCATCACCTCGCGCAGAACCTTTATCCCAGCCTCAACATCTTTGACAAGGTAGCCGTAGAAGCGGTTGTTGTCGGGGTAGAATTTGAAGCACTTCACCGTGACCTCGGTAATATAGCAGAGGGTTCCCTCGTTGCCAATTGCGATGTGCCGGATGTCCGGACCGCCGGAGCGTCTGGAGACATTCTTGATCCGCGATATATGGCCGTCCGGGAAGACACACTCCAGCCCCACCACCATGTCCTCGATGCCTCCATACAGGGTGGAGAGCTGTCCGATGCTTCTGGTGGCCACCAGGCCGCCCAGTTTAGCCACCGGCTTTGACTGTGGCGAGTGGCCGGTGGTGCAGCCCGCTTTGCGCAGCTCCTCTTCCAGATCCTGCAGGGCAACTCCAGCCTGTACGGTGGCCTGCATATTGTAAGTATCTACCTTGATAATCTTATCCAAGTTGAGCGCGTCGATCACCAGGGTCTGTTCTTTCCAGTTTTCCAAACCGCCCTCGGTGGCCGTTTTGCCCGCCCGGGGAATCACGTTTATTCTGTGTTCGTTACAGAATTTCAAGAGCTTGCTAACCTCTTCGGTGGAGTTCGGATACACGATAGCCAGGGGCATCGGTACATCCAGCACCCCGCGGGCCTTAGCATATTTCTTGTACCGGTCCGCCGATGCGTCGTAGAGGGTCTCCCGGTCAGTGTTCACCTGTCCCGGGCTCAGCAGCTTCCGGACCTCTTCCAATATTGTTTCTGAGTTCATACTCGTCTCCTTCCACAGTTTGATAGCTGGAAAAAGTGTACGGGGCAAACCATGAACCGTCAACATCAAAAGAAAAGATCCGGAGGAGTTAACCTACGGAAGTTACCACAAGTTAATATATCGAGTTGTAATATTTAGTTATCACTATTTATATAGGTAACGCACATCAATAAATCCTGATAATTGTTGATAGCACAATAAATAAACAGAAATAAACTGATACGCACTTATATAGTGAAATAAAATAAACATCTCTTCATGTAATAAAAGACTTGCGTTTTCCTAGTGTTGTAAATATAATAGAGGGATCAGTATTAAAAATACTATCAAGATAAGGAGAAAAAGATGAAAAGAAGCATAATGTTATGCACAGTATTCCTGCTGGCAGCCGCAACGGTTTTTGCGGGGGGCGAACAGGAGACTGAAGAGAAAATGATAATTCGGGTGGCCGAACAGGTGCCCAACCTGATAACCCCCGGAGTATGGGACGGACAAGCATTCTCCCTGAACGGGTCCATCTATGATTATCTAATTGAAATGGACGCGAATACCGGCGAATCTGGTCCTCCCTGGCTACAGAATGGAACAGCCCCAATGGTAAGGTCTGGACCTTCAAACTTCGGAAAGGAGTAAAATTCCACGACGGCAGCGATTTCACCTCCGCCGATGTAATGTACACTCTTGAAAGGACCCAGGACCCGGATATTGGCCACCTCAAAGCGCAGGATTTTGAAAACCTCGAGAAGATTGCGACTCCTGACGATCATACAGTTGTAATCACCCTCAAAGAGGCAGCGCCCACCTTCAATTTCATTTTTACCGACTACAACATGGCGATACTTTCTTCGGACTACGATTACGCTTCGAAGGGAGAATCGGCACCCATGGGAACCGGACCCTTCAAACTTGAAAAGCTTGTTCCGAAAGAATCCGCCCTGCTGGTCAAGAACAGTGATTACTGGGCAGAAGGACTGCCAAAGGCAGATGAACTGAGAATTTACTTTGTTCCCGATATTGATTCCAGTGTTTCCCTGCTCGAAGCGGGAGAGGTGGATATCGTTCCCCAGATTTCCCCAATTATCAAAAAGCGCCTGGAAAGCATGGACGGATTCAAGGTCGTCTCTCCCTACCAGGAGTCCCGCTTTATCGCTCTGGCCGACGATCGGGAGCCCTTTTCCGACAACCGGGTAAGGCTTGCCTTCAAATACAGCATGGATCCGGAGATTCTGGCCAAAGCGTGTCAGGGCACCCTCGGCGAGACCATTTTTTACAACGAGACTCCCATTGTGAACGCCCTCGCGCAGTACAAGAAAATTCCCTTCCGCGGCCGGGATATTGACAAGGCAAAAGAACTGCTGGCGGAAGCCGGTTATCCCGACGGACTGTCGGTGGATTTCTTCTATGCCTCCGACCATCCCTACGGTAGCGATATTGCACAGACCCTTAAGGAGCTGGCTGCACCCGCAGGTATAGAACTCAACCTCAAGGGTTTTCCGCGGGACATCTACCTTTCTCAGCACTGGATGGACGGACCGATGCTGCTTACCGGCTGGGGAGTGCGGGTAGACCCCTCCATGCTGCTCATGCTCGCGTATCATTCGGAAGGTCCCTGGAACGAATCTCATATAGACAACCCGCGGATCGATGAGCTTATCGAAAAAATCCGAGGCGAGGTGGATCCCGAGGTTCGCCAGACCTATTATGACGAACTCCAGCAAATTTTCCATGAAGAGGGTACGGTTATTAACCTCCAGGTTCCTTACCTGGTCGGCGTAAGCGACGCGGTTACCGATTACCGCCAGCCCCTCACAATGCTGCCCCAGCTCGAATACACCACTATAAAATAGCGAGGAGATATGGATTTTCTGAAACGTTTTGCCAAGCGGTTGGGTTTTACGCTGTTGACCATTCTTGCCATGTCTATCCTGATATTCTTCCTGGTCGAAATAATGCCGGGAGATGTGGCCCAGACCGTTCTGGGCCAGAGTGCCACCGAGGAATCGGTGGCTGCTCTTCGGGATAGGATGGGGCTTGACGACCCCATGCACGAGAGGTACATCCGCTGGGCTGGAGGATTTATCCGGGGCGACCTGGGAGAGTCCCTCTATATGCGCGGAGTACAGATAAACACTATTTTCTGGAGAAAGGTCGGTCATTCGGTTGTACTGGCCTTAACCGCGCTCCTTTTTTACGTACCCCTGTCAATCCTCTTTGGAGTCTTTGCGGGGGTAAAGGAGGGGAAGGCGCCAGACGCGATAATCTCTTTTGTGGGGCTGGCAACCATGGCCCTTCCGGAATTCGTTTCAGGAATTATTCTCATAACGGTTTTTGCGGTGGGCTTAGAGATCCTTCCCATCGCAAGCATTATTCCCATAGGAGAGAACCTCTGGCAGAACCTGGACATTCTGGTTCTGCCGGCCCTCTCCATCACCTTCGTGATGTTCGGGTATGTTTCGCGTATGCAGCGCTCCTCTATGGTCAGCGTCATGAAAGCGGACTATATCCGAGCGGCCATTCTCAAGGGAATGCCGCGCAAATACGTAATTTTCCGCCATGCCCTTAAAAATGCACTTCTTCCGACCATAACTATTATCGGAATGAATATGGGATGGCTCTTCGGAGGCCTGATCGTAGTGGAGACCCTTTTCGGCTTTCCCGGTTTGGGCTCTTTGACCATGTCGGCCATCAAAACGCGGGACATTCCGCTGATTGAGGCCTGCGTACTTTTTATCACTTTCATTTTTGTTTTTTCTACCTTTATAACCGACATGCTGTACGCCTTTCTCAACCCGCGTATCCGCTATAAACGGGGGGACGTATGAACACATATCTTCTGCAGCTTAAACGCAGCCCGCGGGCCATCGCCGGCCTAACGATTCTCCTCATCTGGATTATAGCCGCCATTGCCGGCCCCTCCCTGCTGCCCTACACCTATACCGGGATGGATATGGATAATCAGATGGTTGCTCCGGGGCAGGCTGGACACCTTCTCGGCACCGACGCCCTGGGACGGGATGTCTTTTCCAGGATTATCTACGGAAGCCGTTCCATTCTGACCATCGCCCTTTTGACCAGCCTGCTGTCATCCATCGCCGGAATTATCATCGGCTTTACCGCCGGCTACTTCGGAGGAATCGTCGATACGATCTTTCTCAGGATAATGGATATTCTTATGGCCATTCCACCGCTGGTACTGGCCATGGTGGTACTCGGTATCCTCGGCAACTCGACCATTGCCGGACTTACCATTATTGTCTCCATTGCCTTTACCCCGGCCACTGCTCGCGTGGCCCGCGGGGCACTTCTGACCTGTAAAAGTACTGAATATGTCGATGCGGCCCGTATCCGGGGAGAATCGCACATTTACATTATGTTCGTCGAGATTCTGCCCAACACCATCGGCCCGGTCATAGTTGAGATTACCGCACGCTTTGCCTATTCCATAATGATGATAGCTTCCCTCGGTTTTCTGGGGGTAGGCCTTCAGCCGCCCACACCGGACTGGGGAATGATGGTGATCGAGAACAAATCGCTTATCCGGGCGGCACCCTGGACGGTACTCTATCCGTCCCTGGCGATTGCCTCCCTGGTTATTGCTATTTCTCTCTTTTCGGACTTTGTCAGCAAGGTGATGATCAATGAAGACTGAACCGGTACTTGAAATAAAAGAACTCGATGTTGCCTACCACACCCTTACAGAGACGGTAGTGGCTTTGCAAGGGGTGTCCCTCGGGGTTGGTAAAAACGAAGCCCTCGGAATTATCGGCGAGTCGGGATGCGGGAAGACCACTCTTTTTTACGCAATCATGGACTACCTGCCGGTTACCGCCTCACGCTCTGGCGAGATACTGTTCAAAGGTGAGGACCTCGTAGTTAAAACGCCGAAGCAGATGACGAAGTTCCGCGGCAGCAAAATTGCTATGGTGTACCAAAACCCCTATTCAAGCCTGAATCCGTCGCTTACGATCGGCTTTCAGCTTGAAGAGGTTTCCATGTTCCATCACGGAATGAGCAGAAAGGAAGCCCGGCAGGCGGCGGTGGAAACATTGTCGAATCTGCACCTCGGTGATGCGGCGGGTATAGTCCGCCGCTACCCCCATCAGATAAGCGGCGGCATGCAGCAGCGTATTTGCATTGCCATGGCACTGCTCTGCAAACCCGACCTAATGATTCTAGACGAACCGACCACCGCTCTGGATGTTACCACCGAAGCGGTTATTCTGGACATAATTCAAGAGCTGAAAGACAAGTACAATATGTCCCTCATCTATATTTCCCACGATATTGGCGTTGTAAACAAGGTGTCGGACAGGGTTGCGGTTATGTACCGCGGCGAGGTGGTGGAATTCGGTAATCAGAACACCATTTATAAAAACCCTCAGCACCCCTATACCAGGGCACTGATAAACTGCATGCCCCGGGCGGGAGTTCTGAAAGAGAATACCCAGCTCAACACCATACCGGGATATGTCTCCCGAAGAAGCGCCGCCGAAACCGGCTGCCCCTTTGTCGCACGCTGCGAGAAGAAAAACGCAACCTGTGAGGAAAAGTACGGCATGGTGGAACGGCAGCCGGATCATTTTTCAGCCTGTGACCGAGCCTATGCCACGGATATTCCGGATAAGGTTCTGTCAAGGGAAAAAGGGTCCATTCCGGAGGGCAGTGAGCCCGAGCACAAGACTATTCTTAAAATAGATAATCTCTATAAATATTACGGTCCCCACGGAAAAAGAATCCGGGCTCTGGACGGGGTGGATCTTACCCTCGAACGTAACAGCGTCCTAGGGGTAGTCGGCGAATCGGGATGCGGTAAAAGCACCATGGGTCATACGGTCAGCGGGCTGATGCGACCCACCCGCGGAAAGATTATTTTCGACGGTACCGATATTTCGGTGTCCTGGCGGAAACGCAGCCCGGAAACCCTGCGGGATATTCAGCTTATTTTCCAGAACCCCGGGCGCAGCCTGAACCCATCGTTTACCATCGAGAACATTATCGGACGGCCTATGCTGAAACTGCTGGGTATAAAATCGCGGCAGGAACGGCGCAAGCTAATCGTGGATATCCTGAAAAAGGTAGATCTTGGAGAGGAATACCTCTATCGGCGCCCCAAACAGCTGAGCGGCGGAGAGATGCAGCGGGCCGCAGTGGCCCGGGCCTTTTCCATTGGCCCCAATCTCCTGGTCTGTGACGAACCAACCTCCGCTCTGGATGCGTCCGTGCAGGCATCGGTCCTGAACCTGCTGGTGGACCTGCAGAAAGATTCCGGGGCCGCCTACATTTTTATTTCACACGACCTCAACGTTATCAACTACCTGAGCGACTATATTATGGTTATGTACCTGGGCAGGATCTGCGAATACGGTACGAAAACCGAGGTGGCAAGTTCTCCGCGCCACCCCTATACCGAGGCGCTGCTCTCGGCGGTCCCCGACGTGGACCCCTCCCTCAAAAAGGGCGAAATACGGCTGCAAGGTGCGCCTCCCAATCCGACCCGTAAGATCAAGGGCTGCCCCTTTGCCGGACGCTGCCACCGCAAGGTGGGGTCTGTCTGCGATACAACTCCCCCGCCAAAGGTTAGATTTTTCCGATACGCATTTCGCCTATTGCCACATTTCTCCGGAAATACTGAACTCGGAAATAAGCGTAAAGGGCATTAATTAAAAAAATGAACACGGCGGGATTCGAACCCACGACTTCCACCTCCGGAGGGTGGCGCTCTATCCAGCTGAGCTACGTGTCCAGTGAAAGAAAGCATATCTCTTTCAATGCTGCATGTCAATATCCTGCTTTCCTCGGCATTGCTCGGCATTGCGGGAGACCTCAAGCTCGTATATACTTCAGCCATTATGAAAGAACTTATACACACGCAACAAGAGCTAAGCGAACTGATCGGCTGCCCCGGAAGGGAACAGTCTGTCCGCAGGTATATACACAACAGCATCGATCCCTATGTGGATACACTGCAGGAAGATGCTGCGGGGAATTTAATCGCCGTTAAATACGGTCGGAACGAAAAAAGCGATGTAGTTCTATTAGACGCCCACATGGATGAGGTTGGCTTTATGGTGAACCACCTTGAAGGGGACGGGCTTTTGCGTGTTTCGGCCCTGGGCGGTATCGATCCCAGTCTACTGCCCGGTGCCACGGTTCAGTTCAACGTGAATTCTGAAAACGGAAACACTGGCCGCATTACCGGAGTTTTCAGCAGTATCCCTCCCCATGTAAAAAACAGTCTGGGCAGCAACGGAGGCCCCCTCAAAACTGAAGCCCTGACTATCGATGTGGGCGCCGCCTCTGAGGCTGAGCTGCGAGAGCTCGGTATAGATATCGGCAGTACCGGAACTTTTTTTACTCCCTTTCAGCGGCTGGGAGAAAACTCCTTGATGGGCAAAGCTTTTGATAACCGCAGCGGCTGCAACCTGCTTTTGCAAACCGCATACAGGATTACTGAGAATCCAATTGACACCACCGTGGTGTTTCTTTTTTCAACAGCCGAGGAGCATAATCAGCTGGGGGCAGGGAGCATTCAACTGCCCTTGAAGCCTGCTGCAGCTTTGGTGCTGGAGAATACCACCGCCACCGATACAGCCGGGACCCCAACACACTTCAAGGTTGCCGAGCTTGGTAAAGGGCCGGCACTTACCCTTGCCGACACAAAGTATGTGGTACCCGAAAGAATTGTCAACTCACTAAAGGCATGTGCAGAGCGTCACGCTATTCCGTGGCAGTATAAAAAACCGGTATACGGCGGAACCAATGCCGCTACCATCTCCACCGGAGGAGCCGGTATTCCAACCGGAATACTCTCTGTGCCCTGCCGCTACATTCACAGTCCCGCCGGGGTGCTGCGAATTACTGACATGGAACACACCGCAAACCTGCTGTATTATTATCTGCATGATTTTCCTCAGAATTTTGCTTAGAGGTTTAGAGTCTTTGTACGTCTTTGTGCGTCTTTGTGCTTGACTTTTCAGTGCCCGCCGCCTAACCTGCTAAAAAATTAAGGAGAAGATATGCGAATCCGTTATAATGCACCGATTACACTCACCTTTGCGCTAGTTGCAGCTCTAGTTTTGGCAATAGATCAACTTACCGGTGCCGGCATTATACCGGCTCTCTGTATGGTTCCCGGAAAAGCGGCGTTCAGTTTTACTTCTTTTCTTGACTATGTCAGAATTTTCACCCATGTCCTTGGCCATGTAGGATGGGCACATCTTTTGAGTAATTTTGCTATAATTCTCCTGATCGGTCCTATTTTAGAAGAAAAATACGGTTCAGTTTCACTTTTTATCATGATTCTTATTACCGCGTTGGTCACCGGCCTGTTGAATGCCCTTCTTTTCTACCGCTTTATTGGGTGCCAGCGGGGTCGCTTTTATGATGATTCTGCTGGTCTCGTTTACCAACATTCGCAATGGAGAGATTCCGCTTACTTTCATTCTGATTCTCATTCTGTACCTGGCAAAAGAGATTATTTCATCGGTACAGGCGAATCAGATTTCCGAGTTTGCCCACATTGCAGGGGGCATATGCGGGAGTATGTTCGGCTTTTTGCGCCCACGCAAATAAGCCCGACCAATACTCCCGTACTCCCGTACTCCCGTAAATAACAAACAAGCCCTATTTTAGCTCCGGACGGTTGCCTGTGGTAATCTCAATTAGCTCGCCCTGCATCCACTCCTCTTCGTTGTTCAGCTCCCAATAGAACTGTACCAAGCTTCCCGGTACATCCTGCGAAGCCCACCACGTGTAGCTCCACTCGTCACTGTCGGCTGAATAGCTGTGTTCCAGTACATCACATTCATAAGTGTTTCCGGCAATCTTTACACGCTCCGTACCGGTTTTATACTCTGCATAGTCTTCAGGAGTAATTGGTTCCACATCGGCCGACTCATACTCAGCTTCATCCGTCTCATTTAAAAACTCGTACTCTCCAACTTTATTTTCCGCCACATCCTTAAAACGCATTTTTAGGAGCTGGTAATCCGGAGCGATGTGATACTCGTACACTAAGCGGTCCCCTTCCCTAGAAAAGGCAACCCGCCACCATTTTGACCCGTCATCCTCTATGCTGAGCAGTGCCCTTTCCAATCGGATTTCCTCATTTTCATCAGAAGAGGTCAACGACCAGACAGTGCCCTGACCGACTTCATAAGTTGAATCGTCAAAGTAGAACCCTCCAGCCGCAAAGGCGTACCAGTAGATAGCATAAAACTGAGATACATACATTTGGGTCATCATTATTCTACCGGAGGCGCGAATATCCGACTCAAATTTGGTGGAATCTACCTTCGGGGTCGGGCCGATTTTCAACTGTAAGACCGAGGAATCCTCCGGATATATCCCCCCACCGATTATAACCGGCGGAAATTGCAACAGAGGGATTAAGAAAATAGTTCAAACCGGTCATAGTAACAAAACGAAGTGCCGAATCGTTTTCGTTGTATTTCATGTTATCGAACCCAAGGCCGAGTTCAGCAAAATATTCCAGTTTACCGAGTATCCCGGAATCTGAAGAATCAAGCCCCCTGAAGCCGAGATGAAAAGTAGCCACTCCGCCAACCCCAGCTGACATGCTGTTATCCAAGGCGCTGTCGTCTACTAATCCAAAATGCCCCCGAGCGGCCACTCCAATATCAATCGGAGCAACGTCCTCGAAACCATACTTATGCAAAATTACTTCAGCACCCGGGTATACCCCCAAGCCACCGGAGTAACCCGCGGGTGTTTCAAATGACCCCCGTGCCGAAAAAACAACATTCCCTGGAGAATACCAGGACCCCCAAATCACGCTCTCTTCCTGAGAGAACGCACCTGTAGTAGAGCACAGAAGAACAACCACCGTAATTAAAACAGCTTTTTTACTATACAATTTGATCCTCCTTCCAATAACTCTAGTATAAATCCGACTTTATAAGCTGTCCAATGTAAAAATGAGTACATTGCATATGCGGCGTTTTTTTGGTATCTTTTGTTCATGCAGGTAAAAATAAATAATCGAGGTAATGGAGCATGTCCACTTTGTCATTACGACAAAAAGTGCTCATTCCAGAAAAAACTTACGAATGCGCTGGAAGCGGTGAAAAGCAAGGAAGATTTTGAACTGGTAGTCTATACATGTCCCTATTTTAAGGAGAAATTTTAATACGATGTTAGATAAGCTAGAGGGCATTGCTGAGCGCTACCACGAAGTGGAACAACTCATCTCTGACCCGGATATTATGAAGGATTTGCAGCGTTACAAAGAGCTGATGCAGGAGCACTCCCAATTGCGGGAGATGGTCGAGGAGTTTGAGAAATACAAGCAAGTAGCCCAAGAGGTCGAGGAAGCTGAGGCATTGATCGGAGAAGAAGATGACCCGGAGATGCGGGAAATGGCTAAAGAGGAAATTCAATCTTTGGAAGAAAAGCGAGATGCCCTCACCAATCACCTTAAAACTCTTCTCATTCCCAAGGATCCCCTGGATGGAAAGAATATCATCATGGAAATCAGGGCCGGCACGGGGGGTGAAGAGGCTGCACTGTTTGCAGCCGACCTCTATCGTATGTACAGCCGCTTTGCCGAAGAAAATAATTGGAAAATAGAGCTGCTCTCATCCAGTGAAACCGGAATCGGTGGTTTTAAAGAGATATCCATCTCAATTGCCGGTAAAAATGTGTATGAAAACCTCCGCTATGAGAGTGGAGTCCATCGTGTGCAGCGAGTACCCTCTACCGAGTCCGGAGGCCGCATCCATACCTCCGCAGTAACAGTCGCGGTATTGCCTGAGGCCGAGGAAACTGATATCCAGATTAACCAGGAAGACCTTAAGATCGATGTGTTCCGCTCCTCCGGTCCGGGAGGCCAGAGTGTAAACACTACAGATTCGGCGGTGCGCATCACCCATATTCCCTCCGGTACGGTAGTCACCTGCCAGGATGAAAAATCACAGCACAAAAATAAGGCCAAGGCGCTGCGGGTACTTCGAGCCCGAATCTATGAAGAAGAAGAGAGCAAACTCCGGGAAGAAAGAGCCGAGAACCGAAAAAATCAGGTAGGATCAGGAGATCGGTCCGAGCGTATCCGCACCTATAATTTTCCGCAGAACCGTGTAACCGACCACCGTATAAATCTTACCATTCATAAACTGGATCAGATTATGCAGGGTAATTTGAATGAGATTATCGAAAATCTAAAATACTCAGCCCGTCAGGAGTACCTGAAAGAGGTAGAATGACAACTGTACGAGAAGCTTTAGTAGACGGTACAAAACGGCTGGCTAATGTAGAAACTCCCTTTCTGGATGCTGCGCTGCTTCTGTCTCATGCGTTAGGAATAAGCAAAGAAAAACTCCTAGCCTCATATCCGGATACCATCCCTCTGTCTGCGATACACGAATTTAATAATCATGTAACCAAGCGTCTCTCCGGCTATCCGATAAGTTATATCCGCCGGAAGAAGGAGTTTTTTGGACTTCCCTTTTACGTGGACGAAAGGGTCCTGGTTCCACGTCCCGACACTGAGACACTGGTTGAGGAGGTGCTGAAACACATCAACGGAAAGTCCACGCGGCAGAAGGAGCTTAAGGTCCTCGATCTCGGCACCGGCACCGGCTGTATTGCAATCACCTTGAAACACCTGCAGCCCCGGCTTCAGCTTACCGCGGCGGATATTTCTAAATCTGCTTTAGCTGTCTGCACACTCAACAGTCGCCACCTGTTGACTGAGTCGCTTACTCTGATCGAAAGCAATCTCTTTTCGCATATTGCGGACACCTTTGATATTATTGTGTCTAATCCGCCCTACCTTACCAGCAGTGAAATAGCTCAGATGCAGGAGAGGCACTGGCCTGAACCAATGACGGCCCTGGAAGGCGGTCAGGATGGACTTGACACGATCCGTATTCCTATAATGATGAAGCCTATGATCATCTAATAGAGGGAGGGGCCTTGTTTCTTGAAGCCGGTATTGAACAGATTGGCGCAATCGAGGAGATCCTTCGAAGCCGAGGATATCAGGGAATTAAATCTTACCCCGATTTAAGCGGACGCAACCGCGCCGTAAGCGGATATAAACCATATGTTGAGTAGAATTGAGAAGTTCAAACAGGAACTAACCCGTTACACAGAAAAGGAACGCGAGCGCATACGCGACGCGGCAGAATGGGCGAAAGAGCTGCACGTTGAGCAGCAGCGTGCCAGTGGTGAGCCCTATTTTATCCATCCCCTGCAGGTAGCTGAAATTCTCGTCGATATGCAGCTGGATTCCGATACAATTATCGCCGCGCTGCTGCACGATGTGTTAGAAGATACAGTAATAGAAGAGCCGGAACTGAGAAAGCGATTCGGTCGACAAGTAAGCTCACTGGTAGACGGTGTGACAAAGATATCGATAGTCAAGGCTAAAAGCAAAAGTGTGCAAGAGTCCGAGACTATTCGAAAAATGCTGTTCGCGATGACTAAGGATATTCGGGTTATCATCATTAAACTGGCGGACAAATACCACAATATGAGCACCCTCGAACATCTGTCGAAGGACAGAAGAAAGGCTATCGCTACGGAGTGCCTCGATATCTATGCTCCCCTTGCAGATCGACTGGGTATTTCGTGGATGAAAACCGGATTAGAAGACCTTGCAATGAAGGAGCTCAATCCGGAAGCCTACAGCTCTATACGAAAATACCTTACCTCCAAAAAACTGGAACGTTCCAACTACCTGAAAAAGATCGAACGTCAAATATATACATCTGCCAAGAAAGAAGATATTGATATTACCGTATCTACCCGAACGAAGCACTACTATTCCATCCATCAAAAAATGAAGCGCCGCGGGAAAGATATTGATGAGATATACGACTTGCTCGGCATCAGGGTACTATGCCAGACAAGCAATGAATGCTACACCCTCTTGGGGATAATTCACAAATTGTGGCCGCCGATTGAAGGACGTTTTAAAGATTATATTGCCATGCCCAAGGCAAACCACTATCAAAGTTTACATACCACGGTAATGAGCAACGATGGACGGCTGCTGGAGATTCAAGTGCGAACCTATGAAATGCATCAGACCGCTGAGTATGGTGTCGCAGCTCACTGGGCTTACAAACGGGCTTTTTCCGGAGCCCGGCTGAAGCCGGAAGAACTACCCATCATAAATAAACTGAAGAATTGGAACCGCCTTTCTTCCTCAGAGGATTTCTTTCATAATATAAAATCTGAATTACTGCGGGACTCAATTTACGTATTTACACCACGCGGGCATATAGTTGAACTGCCGAAAAATTCGTCGGCTATTGATTTTGCCTACCACATCCATACAGAAGTCGGGAACCGGACAGTCGGAGCCAAGGCGGACGGATCGATTATCCCCCTTAACCAGCCCCTGAAAAACACTCAGGTTATAGAGATCATGACTTCGAACAAGGCCAGACCGCATGTAAATTGGCTAAAGTTCGCTAGAACGGCTAGTGCCCGTCAAAAAATCAGGCACTGGTTAAATAAAAACGAAGAAAATCTATTTATTGACAAGAGCATCATCGCCAAGAAACGGCCTGCCGAACAAGCCGGGCATACTGAGGGGAAAAAAGAAAGCAGTAAACCTCAGGAACAGCAGGAGGCAACTGAGAGCGACACGATCATCAAACAGGTGGTAGACCGCACCAAAGTCGCATTCCGTATCGGCAACGAAAAAAATATGATGATCAGTATTGCCAATTGCTGTAACCCCTCAAACGGGGACGATATAATCGGCTATGTGAGCCGGGGGCGGGGGATTATTGTTCACCGGCGTGATTGCCCGAATCTCAAGCACATACAAGATTTTGAAAACCGCAGCGTTGAGGTTGAGTGGGAAACTTCTTCACCAAAGGAGGTTCGCCGCTTCAGAGTCACCTCCCGCATGACCTCCGATCTTTTCTCTGAAATTGAAGGAGCGGTGCGCAAGTATCACGGCCATTTAATCGAAGGAAAATTGGAAGAGGACGAACGGGGAAATTTAAGCGGCCGATTCTCGATGGAAATAGAAAAACGCGATGACTTTAAAAAGGTGATAAAGGCTATCCGAACAATACCTTCTGTAATTAAATATTCAAGCCCATCTGATCGGTATCAACTCAGAGTTTTATGCACATCAAGCCAGAAAGTCTCCTTATCGATAGTTCCTTTTAAGTAGAGAGAAAGTGCTTCTCTAATATCCGGGGGAAACCACTTCCAGTATTTTTCCTGCCACTCCCCCATCTCCTGCCGCAGTTGAGACTGCTGACGCACCGAGAGACGTCCCTCTGAATATTCAATAAACTGCTCTATCATGGCAATCATCATATCAAAGGGAATATTACTCTCTTTTTCTGCTGAGCCCGGCGGGGAGTGCTCTCAGGATCGGGGATCCAGGCCTTCAATAATTCGCGCACCTGTTCATCCGACAGTTCGGGTGCTTCCTTGCGAATTATATCCACCGCAAAATTTTTGATCATATTGCGAACGGTACTTTTGGAATAACTTACCTGTTCAGATACACTGTGGGCAGACTCCTCGGCAATCTTCTTTGGAGCAAACTGAAAAGCGGAGCTGCCGCCCCCCTCTTCATCCTCACCAGCCCGGCGCTGCAGTGCAGCCCGAATTACCTCGAGGTCATCCTCGGTTGCCTGATTGAGAATAGCATCAACTACTTTGTACAGCTGGTCTCGATCCATATTAATTCACAACCCTAGACGTTAAACTTAAAATGTACTACATCTCCGTCCTGTACTTTGTACTCTTTTCCTTCTATCCGTAATTTGCCGGCTACCCGCAATTTTTGCTCACTGCCGTATTCAAACAGATCGCTGCAATGGTACACTTCGGCTTTAATAAACCCTCGCTCAAAATCCGTATGTATAACTCCAGCAGCCTGAGGGGCGGTATCACCGGCATGAAAGGTCCACGCTCGGTCCTCATCGGGTCCGGCGGTAAAGAAAGTCCTTAGCCCAAGCAGGGAATAGCCGGCGTGAATGAGACGGTTCATACCCGATTCTTTTAAACCGGCGGACTCCAAAAATTCAGCCTTCTCTTCAGCCGACTCCAAGTCGGCGATTTCCGACTCAAGTTTGCCGCAAATAGCGAGCACCTCGGCCTCCTCCTGCGCGGCTATCTCGGTTACCTTCGACACATGATTATTTCCGGACACAATTCCATCTTCATCAACATTGCATACGTATATTTGAGGTTTGAGGGTAATAAGATGCAGGTCATGCAACAGGTGCAACTGATCATCGGTCAGCTCAACCGAGCGGGCCGGCTGCCCCTCCTGCAAGGCTTCATACAATTTCCGCAAAAGCGGCTCCTGGGCTGCTGCCTGTTTCGCCGCTTCTGTTTTGCCGGTTCGCAGCACTTTCTGGTTTTTCTCAATCCGTTTATCAACAGTCTCAAGATCAGCTAAGGCCAATTCAGTATTGATGGTATCAATATCCCGCTGAGGATCGATGTTTCCGCTTACATGGACCACATCAGGGTCCTCGAAACAGCGAACAATATGCACTATTACGCCAACCTCGCGTATGTGTGACAGGAAGCGGTTGCCAAGGCCCTCACCTTTGGAGGCCCCTGCCACCAATCCGGCTATATCGACAAACTCCACCACAGCGGGAACCACCTTTGCAGGGGGAATTAGCTCCACTATTTTATCCAGCCGCGAATCCGGTACGCTCACTATACCCACATTCGGGTCTATAGTGCAAAACGGATAATTGGCGGCTTCCGCCGGAGCTGAAGTGAGCGCTGAAAAAAGGGTCGACTTACCGACATTAGGCAATCCTACAATACCGCAATTTAGTCCCATATATTTGTTCCTATCCTCTGCATTTCACGGGGGAATCTTAAAAAGATAATTATTTTGTGTCTCTTCACTGAAACGTACCTTAAGCTTGGAAAAATTTCAATCCTTCACCGCCGGCGAACGCTGGAAGGCCGGACAATGGTAACCGGTGCTTCGATACACTAATCGGCTTGGAAGCTCACGGCTTCTTATTCCAAACTGGCGACAGCCTCTTGGGAATTTCCGATCCCAAGTTACGTAGAAAAAAAGACACTTCAGACAGTTAGGTGCTCGCGTTGTCGACATAGCAGTACCTTACTATTATCACTTTACACCGCCACCAGTACTATTGCGATTATTGCTAGTAACTTCATCAAAATATCCATAACCGGACCGACTGCATCCTTGAGAGGATCACCCACTGTATCGCTTATAACCGAAGCACGATGGGAAGCTGACCCCTTACCGCCGTATGCACCAGCCTCAATATGTTTTTTTGCGTTATCCCAACCGGCTCCGGCAGTACTCATCCACAGAGCCAGCATAGTTCCGCTTACCAGAACGCCTATTAAAAAACCTCCCAGCATAGTTTCTCCGCCCACAAGCCATATTAAAATCGGAACCACTACGTGCCAATAGGCTCGGCAGAAGTACCCTTCGGAATGATTCTATCTCAATTAAACGGTTAAATTTTTCATATATCGGTATTTCCTCCAAATGGGGCTCATCAATGAGACTGTCCATCGGATGGCGTGCTAAAATCTTCCGAACCTCTCCAATCAACACCACGGACACCCGGTTTACCGCACTGAGTATGAAGGCGGAAAATGCAAATGGAAAAGCTCCACCCAGGAAAATACCTAGTAAGACCGGCAGCTGTGTAAGATCAATTAGCTCTATTTCTGCAACTTCCTTGTAGGCAATAAACAGCACCAAGGTGGTGAAGGCAGCGGAAATAATGGAGTAGCCCTTTCCAACTGCATTAAATAGATTTCCCACCGCATCAAGCTTATCGGTCCGTTCGCGAGTAGCCGGTGTAAGCTGGGCACGAACCGCTAGTCCTCCCGCATTATCGGTAATCGGTCCGGATGCATCTACCGCAACCTGAATCCCCGATCCGGCTAACAGGCCTACAGCTGCAATACCCAGGCCGTATATCCCAAAACTCTGGAATGCGGCAAACGCCGCTGCAGAAAACAGAAGAATTGGCAACCCAACCGCCAGCATACCGACCGCCATGCCTTCTGTGATTGCCGGCGGTGCGCCAAACTCGGTCATTCCGGCGATTCCTACTACCGGAGAACGGGTACGACTTGTGTAATAATTGGTGATATAACTGATTAATATTCCCGTACTAATTCCAACCGCATAGGCCCCGGTAATCCGTATGGCAGTATCTGCTGGAAACATATAAAACATAATCATAAAACCAAACCCCAGGGCTAACAGGTCACCCGAGACAATACCGCGAAAAATAGCTTTATAGGGGTTTCCATAATCGGGCATCCGAACCAGGTAATAGGCAATAATCGAAGCTGCAATACCGGCAGTCATAAGGATTAGAGGAAGATATGTAAGGGAGGTGCTCTTCATCGAAGCTCCAATGATCATAGCACCTGCAATCGATCCTACATAAGATTCGCCGGCATCCAGGCCGAGCCCGCCGATATCAGCCACATTGTCGCCGATGTTGTCTGCTAAAGATGCCGGATTACGGGGATCGTCCTCGTCTAATCCAAACTCGTTCTTACCAACTGTATCGGCGCTCACATCAGCCGCTTTTGCATATATACCGCCGGCCATGCGGCCCAGCAAAGCCACGATCCCTGCCCCTAAGGCATAGCCGGAGAGTACAGGAAGCACCGTACACTCCAGGCTGAGAGCACCACAGTCCGCCACCTGGGTAAACAGGAGAAAAAGCAGAGTAAGGCCGGTAAGAACCAAACCGACAACCGACAACCCCATCACGCTGCCCCCTCGTAAAGCGGTTTGCAGGGCCAAGAAAGTACTCCGGCTGGAGGCCTCTGCAGTCCTGATATTACTTGCAGTCGAAGCCCATACCCCGCAGGCACTTGCGGTCGTTGTAAGAACCGCTCCGGTTATTAGGGAAACCATTATAAAACGCATAGGACCATCAGTTAAAAAAAATAGGATTACTCCTATAAGTAAAACGAATAAGGCAAAGAGGATTGACTGCCGCAAAGTAAAGCGTCGCACCCCGCTTTTTATTAAATCTGCCTGCTGTATGAGAACTGAATTCTGTGGAGTTTGCCGGTGCAGCCACCACATTCGTCCGGCCGCAAACAGTAGAGCCACAACACCACCTATAATCGGCACAATTAAGTATTCACTCATTGTCACAGCTTACAATAAATTCTTTTTTCCGTGAAGCGAGCCGGCAATATGGCAAACCTCTATTCGACTCATAGCTTTAGCAATTGAGGCTGTTATAGCTTCTGCGTGGATTGACGTAAACCCAACTGCGGTTTATCGTAAACTTAATGAACAACACATCTTTACCCGCCCAGCAGGCCTTACTGCTGACCCTGCGCACTCCTGATTTAAGCGAACAGCAGTGCATAAACTACTTAGACGAATTAGAGAGTCTCTGTACCACCCTTGGGATAGAGCCGATTGAGCGACTGGTTGTACCGATTAAACACCTTCATCCCCGCTTCCTGGTGGGCTCAGGAAAGGCCCAGGAACTAGCGGAGATAGCTGATGATATTGGAGCCGATTGTATTATATTCGATGACACTATTTCGCCCTCGCAACAGCGGAACCTCGAACAGATTTCCGGTCTATGTGTAATCGACCGGCAGGAAGTACATTCCTAGAGATTTTTAGCGAACATGCCCCGGACAAAGGAGGCATTACTCCAAGTAGGCTTGGCCCGCATGGAGTACAGCCTCCCCCGCTTAACTCGAGCCTGGACGCACCTTTCAAGACAGCGTGGAGGTACCCGTGGTACCCGTGGCGAAGGTGAAACTCAGCTTGAAGTTGACCGCCGGGTGGTCCTCAATAAAATAACAAAGTTAAAACGGGAGCTTGCAAAGCTTCAGTCGCAACGTACAACCCGCCGCAAGCAGCGCACCAGCATTCCCGTACCAACCGGCGCGCTGGTGGGCTATACTAATGCCGGTAAATCTTCGCTTCTGAATACCCTTACCGGCTCCTCGGCGGTTGTGGAGGACCAGCTGTTTGCTACCCTCGACCCCACCACTAAAAAGATGGAACTTCCGGGGGGAACCAAAGTACTGCTCACCGATACCGTCGGGTTTATACGAAAACTTCCTCATAACCTGATCGACGCTTTTCATTCTACCCTCGAGGAGACAGTTGTAGCGGATATTCTTATTCATATACTCGATGCCTCCAACCCCGAAGTACGGCAGCACATTAAAACTACCGAAGAGGTGTTGAGTGAACTGGAAGCTAGTGACACCCCCACACTACTGGTTTTTAATAAAATTGATCTGTGCAAGGACGAACTGCACCTCGCACAACTGCACAGCGAATATCCACATGCGTTATTTGTCTCGATTAAAGAAAATAGTGGTATAGATACAATTTCCCAGGAACTCGAAGAGATACTGTTCCACTCAACCCCGCAGGTGCTTTTTAAGTTCCCCTTATCCAAGTACGATTTAGTGGCGGAAATCCATCGCAGCGGAAAAGTTATTCACGAGGAATATCAGGATGATTCAGTGTTAATTGAGGCCCGGGTTCCGGTCAAGCTAAAGTACAAACTTGCTGAGTACACTCAGCATTTTCAAAAAGCATAGCTTGGTACGAGCACACCGGCTAAGGAGCATTCCTTGTTTTCAGCAGCCCTGCTTGCAGATTTTGTAGTTGCTCTTCATTTAGGTTATTTACTGTTTACCCTTGGCGGAGAACTTTTGATTCTTCTGGGAGCTCTACTTCATTGGCGATGGATTCGTAGACAGCTGTTCAGATTACTGCACCTAATAGCGGTATTATTAGTCGCCGTTGAAGCACTCATTGGCTATTTATGCCCACTTACTCAGCTTGAGCACTTTCTTCGAACTACGGCCGGCCAACAGGTCGAAACTGAAATTTCCTTTGTAGGCCGGCTGATTCGTTCCGTGCTGTTTTATGATTTTCCTGGTTGGTTTTTCACAGCGCTGTACATCGGTTTTGGACTGTTAGTACTGGTCACTTATGTCTTGGTCCCGCCTCAACGAAAGCAGCCCGAAAAACCGCTACAAAAGAGTAACCGTAAAAGCAGTGATTTTTTAGCCCTTTTCTGCCTCGGCACCCTCCAGATCGCCGTCAAAACCGGCGAACTCAAACAGCTCGCACTGGATCCAGATAAAATTGTTGTTTTCAGAAGGTACCAAAAAACGCGCAGATTCAACCTCCGATCCGTCCTTGGTAAAAACGGTGACGCTTTCCACCCCTAAGACCGGGTACACTTTACCCTTGCGAAATAGTTTCGCTGTGCTTATGTAGTTTGAAGACATATGGGGGAAAAAATCTTGAAACGCCTTCTCCAGGTCGTTCTTTACTCTCACATAAAAAGGGGCCACTTGTTGGATCATATATTGCAGAACCTCCTCAGCCTAAATATCAATCCCTACCCATAATATTATGTGGTAAAACGCTTTCTTGCAAGTCGGATAGAACCAGGAATTCTAATTTTGGAAGTCTTTTGACTTCCAAAATTAAAATAACCTCAAACACTTTAAGCTAAGTTACTTGTATCTTAAACAAATGTGAGCATTGCAAAATGTTGAAATTTTTTAAATTTTTCAAATTTCGAGTATTGTGGATATAACAGAATCAACTAGTTTTATAAGAAACTCCATACGGTACAGGAATTGAATTTTTTCGCGGGTTTATATTATTATTTTACTAATCATTATGGAGGTATATATGAGTGCACCCGATCAACAGCATCACTCTTTTTCGGTGGAAGGGATGACCTGTGCCTCCTGTGCCCGAATAGTAGAACGTAATCTCAACAAACTAGACGGAGTTGATTTTGTCTCCGTTAATCTGGCCACCCACAAGGCCTACGTAGTCTCCGAACCAACTGTCGAAACCCAGGATATTAAGCAAGCAGTTGAAAAAGGCGGATATACCTATAGTAAGGAAGTTGCCGGGGATGATGTCTTAGCCCGTCAGTTTGCCGCCTCTCGCAAGAAGATCAGAACAGCCCTGTACCTCACTCTTCCACTTATGGCGTTGATGATACTGCATATGAGCGGTATCCATGTTCCCTACTTTTTTGCCATAGAGGCGATAGTTGCCGGAGTAGTCCTTTTTGTTCCCGGCCGCAGCACTATTAATAGCGCATTTATCGCCCTTCGCCACTGGCATACCAATATGGACACCCTTGTTTCGGTAAGCGCCTTTGTATCCTGGCTCACGGCTATACTGGGGGCTGCGGGTATCCAGGAAATCTCCTTCGGATCGATTTCGGCCATGATAGTTACTTTTCATTTGGGAGGCCGCTACATAGAAGCCCGGCTTAAACACAGAGCCGCTCAGGATGTTCGCTCCCTGCTGGATGTGCAGGCCCGCAATGCCCGCCTGCGTACCGACGCCGGAATCGAAGAGGTTCCTATTGAAGCAGTTAAACCTGGAGCACACGTACTGGTGCGGACAGGAGAAAAGATTCCCCTGGATGGAAGGATTATCGAAGGCTCGGCACTGGTAGATGAATCGATGGTTACCGGTGAGCCTGTGCCCTCTCCGCATGAACAGAACTCTCAGGTAATAGGTGGTACAATAGTTCAGCAGGGTTCGATTACCGTGGAAGTAGAGAAGGTCGGAGAAGACACTTTTCTCTCGCAGATGATTCGTCTGGTGGAAGAGGCGCAGTCCTCGCGAATCCCCCTACAGGCCCTGGCCGACCGCATTAGCGTGTACTTTGTTCCGGCCATAATTGTAATCGCCTTGCTGTCCGGAAGCCTCTGGTACCTGCTGTACCCACAACTGCAGCCGCTTCTGCAATGGGCATCTCAATACCTGTTCTGGCTCTACCCCGATCCGGGAGCCCCTACGGCCGGACTGTTTGTGTTTGTAACTGTGCTGGTAATTGCCTGTCCCTGCGCATTGGGCTTGGCAACCCCAATGGCATTAATTGCCGGCAGCGGAAAAGCGGCCACCCACGGTATATTAATAAAAAATGGTGAGGCCCTGCAGAATACCAAAACTCTGCGTTATCTGCTGATGGACAAAACCGGTACCATTACCCGTGGTCGACCGCAGGTAGTCGAAACCTCCCTTTCGAAGGACCTACTGCTGCGAGTAGCCGCAATCGAGTCGCATTCTATCCATCCCCTGGCAGCAGCAGTGGCCGAACACGCTTTCGGACATTCTAATCCCGATCAGTCCAATCTCGATCAGTTGCCGCATATTGAGGGGCTGGAAGAGACCGCCGGCGAGGGAATTCGCGGACGTATAGAGGGAATCGAGTATGGAATAGGAAAACCACGTTCTCCAGAAGCATATCAAAAGCTGATGCAGCAGGGTTACACGGTAATCGAAGTAGAGGCTGATGGCGAAATAGCCGGGTGGATCGCTATTACCGACCCGATAAAACCTGAAGCAGCTGAGGCGGTACAGAGTCTGCACCGGATGGGAATTACCGCGGTGATGCTTACCGGAGGACTCTTATACCACCGCCCTCACGGTAGCGGCCAAGGTCGGAATTGATGAGGTGATTGCGGAGGTGAGCCCGGATCGCAAAGCGGAAATGGTACGCCATTATCGCAGCATGGGTGCGCCGGTGGGAATGGTCGGCGACGGGATTAACGATGCAGCCGCCCTTAAAACCGCAGATGTAGGCTTTGCCGTCGGAAGCGGAACGGATCTGTCCATTGAAAGCGCAGATATAGTGCTTATGCAGGATAATTTGGCAGTTCTCAGCGCTGCAATAGAGATATCCCGAAAAACCGTGGATACCATCAAACAGAATCTCTTTTGGGCTTTCTTCTACAATTTAGTAGCCCTCCCCCTGGCGGCCCTCGGATTCCTGCATCCGGTAATAGCCGAACTGGCGATGCTTTTCAGTTCGATTAACGTGATTTTAAATTCCCTGAAAATTAGTAAAGGAGAAATCAATGCATTACAAATTCAACGTACCTGATGTATCATGTGAGCACTGCAAAAACCGTATCGAGTCTACGCTATTAGCCCAGGGTTCGGTGAGCACGGCGGAGGTACACATAGAAGAAAAAACCGTCATCGTCGACTCTGAACTCCCTTCGGACAAGTTAATCGCTCTCATCGATGAGGCCGGTTACGATGCCGAACTGCTAGAGTAAAGAGGAAATTCGCTTACCATCCGGTAAACTTCGCCTGCTCGGTTCGTTTTTCGATCTCAGGTCTTAGCTCATCGTCAAAACAGTATTTTTTCCATCCTCCCGCAGAAAAATAGTATTACGGGCTATATTATCAGCTCACTCACATCTGTGCCAATGAGATATTAAAATTTAAATGAATTTGCGAGAGAAGAATTTTAAGCTATAATTAAGGTAAGCAAAGATAAAATTCCGTAGGGGGAATTGTATGGAAAACGTTAAAGACATTCTTAATCACAAGGGCAATCATGTATGGGCGGTGAATCCTGACACAAAAGTACTGGAAGCACTCAAACTTATGGCCGATAAAAACATCGGGGCTATCTTGGTAGTCGATGACAAGGAAGAACTGAAGGGTATTTTCTCGGAACGTGACTACGCACGCTACGCGGCTCATGCAAAAGAGGGCGAAGAATGCCCTTGGAACCACCCAGTCTCCCAGCTAATGACATCCGAAGTACTGTATGTCACCGAAGATAAAAGTGTCGACCATTGCATGGGCATAATGACCAGCAAACGTCTGCGCCACATACCGGTCATGCAAAACAATAAGGTTATCGGTCTAATTTCAATCGGAGATATTGTAAAGGCGGAGCTCGGAAAAAAGGATTTTATTATCGACCAGATGGAGCATTACGTCTGGGATAATACCTGACAGCAGTACCCAATAGCAACAAAATAAAACCTGAAGGAGGGCTTCGATAAGTCCTCCTTCAGGTCGGAATAGATTACGCGAAGCGGCATGCGAAACTATCTAAGAAACCCGTTAAAGTGCACATTTCCTCTGTCCATCATTATTTGCAAACGTCGTTTGATCCATTCCCGAATGTAAAGGCGGGTAAAGGGTATAAGAATCAGTATTCCAATTACATCGGTGATCACCCCCGGCGTCAGTAGTACCACGCCGGCTCCAAAGATAAGCAAACCGTCCAGCATATCTTCGGCAGGGAACATCCCCATCTCCATCTCCCGCTGAATCCTGCTCCACACCATAAAGCCCTGTTGCCGGGACAGGTAAGCCCCCAGCACTCCGGTACCTACCACGATTAGTACGGTAGGGAGGGCACCAATTATTGTGCCGATTTTAATTAATAAAAACAGTTCCACCAGCGGAACCAATGTAAACAGTAAAATAAGTCGTCCGAGCATATACTCCTCCTTCCTCATATCGAGGATACAATTTGACTTCCCGCTTCCGAGTCTTCACTCACCTGCAGAGCAACTGGAATTTCCTCCCGCAGTTCCTCGACATGTGAAATCACTCCTACAATCCGGTTCTCCCTTCGCAGAGACTTTAAGGTGTCGAAGACATCCTGAAGTGAACGTCGATCGAGGGATCCGAAACCCTCATCCAGAAAAAAGAAACTCTCCTTATTTTGATGGATGCTGTCGGCTAATGCAAGGGCTAAAGAGAACGAGGCTTGAAACAACTGTCCCCCGGAAAGGGTTTTTACCGAACGAACCCGCCCCCCGTTCAAATAGTCCCGTATTACAAAATCATTCTCCCGGTTTACCTCAAGCCGCAGCTGTTTGTGGGTAAGATGGAAAAAACGATCGTTTGCCCGTGCGCATAGTTCATGCAGGTAACGAGTGGCCACGAAATTTACAAAGCCCTGGCCCTTGAACAGCTTAGAAAGTTCATTAAGATTTTCAAGACGAAGCTCTACACGCTCATTTTCCCGTTGAAGAGCTTCTTTCTGGGTGAACCGATTCTGTAATGACTGCATGTCACTCTGTAATACCGCCTTCTCTTGCAAGAGCTTCGAGTAGTCCTGTTCCAGCTGTTCAGCCTTTTCACGCGCCTCCTGATGCAAGTCGCTGCGATACTCTATCCCCTGAGTCTCGCTGCGAAGATCGGTCACTCTCTCTTTAGCCGAAGAGTAGCTTCTATGAAAGGCTTCTATCTCTTTTCGGTCTGTGGCAAGATCGATATCGAGTGCCAGTATATTTCTGACTTCTCTGAGTAAGCCATAGTTGGAAACAGAAAGCTGTTCAGCTGCCCTGCGTGCACTTGTTGCAACTTTCTGCGCCTCCATCCTACGTTGTTGGCGGCGCTCCTGTTCAGTCACACTGGCATTACTTAGATCAATCTCATGCTTTTGCTGCCTTTGTTCGGCCTGCTTATACGCATCTTCAGTCCGCTGGACCTCAGATCTAAGCGCAGCCGCCTGCTCGAATAGTTGGGCAGTGTCCATATTCCGGTATTCGACCTCTATTCCATCCCCTATTTTTGCAGCTTCTTCGGAAATCCGATGCTGCAAAACGGCCTGTTCCTGCTGGAGGGTATGCAGCTGGGTCTGTTGAGAGTACTGTTCCTCTTCAATATCTTTTATTTCCGAATCTACTTTTTGGATCGCCTTCCGTACCTCATCCGCCTCAGCATGAGCAGATTGTGCAGCCTTCCATGCTTCTCGAAACCCAGTCTCATCATCAGGTAAAAATTCAGTCCAGACAAACTTTTTGCGATGCAGGGCTAAGTGCTGCTCAATATCTGCAAGCCCGCTCTTTACCTGGGAAATGCGTCTGTCAGGCGGCCGTACACTATATCGAGACTGCCGGCGCACGCGGTTTTCTGCTGAATCAGACTGCTGCGAAGGGCCTCTAAAGCTTCGATAGTCTTCTCTTTGTCGGAGACCTCCTGTAACGCATCTTCTGCAGCCTCAGCCTGTGCATAGGCCGGGCTCGGATGCTCGCGCGATCCGCATACTGGGCATGGATGCTCCGGCCGGAGCAATCGGCTCAACTCTCTTGCACTATGCTGCTCATCCCCATCCAATATGCTACGCCGCAGGAGGCCCAGTGCCGCGCCTGTGGCATCCTCCGCCGCGTCAAAAGACTGTGCAATTTCTTTAGATGAACCTGCGGGCTGCGCCTCTGTACTGCTGCTATCAAAGCCGGAGATGCGGTCCGTCAATTCACGATAAAATGCGGAAAGTTCCTGTCGAAGCTCCTTCAAGCGTTCGTATACTGCTGCCGTCTCTTCGTACTGCTGGGCAGTGTCGGCTATTGAGGCGCTCAAAGACTGAACCGTCTCCGCAGCGGACTGAAGGCTGCGCGCATGCTGTTCAGCCTCCTGCCGGTACTGCTCCAACTGCTGCTGCCGGTCGTGTGCCTGGTCCAGGAGCTGCTGCCGCCGGCTGTACCATTCGGCAATCGCATTCATTTTTCCAAACAAAGCAGTTTCATTTTGCAGCACTTCCGATCTATTTTGAAGTGTAGTCCGCTCAAGCTGCAGTTTTTCAATCGACGCGGCTATCCGTGCCTGACGCTCTGTAATCTGCTCTACTGAAGAGGAGAGCCCCTCCAGCTCCTTCTGCAGCTCCTTCCGTCTCGATAAGGCCTCAATCCGCAGGGCCCGTGCTTCCTTTTCAGCTTTCTGTGCATGGCGCTGCCCGGCCTGCTCCAGGTGCTCCTTGCCTGCTGCTTGTTCCTGGGCTATTCTCTTCCGTTCCTCCTCGGCCTCCCGTTCGCCCCTTTTAAGCTGCCGGTAGCTGCTGATGTATTCATCGATACGCTGCAGTGCTGCGGCAAAAAGCCGGCACTCCTCGTACTGGTTCAGCTTGGCTTGACGCCCTTCGACCTCGCTTCGTTGTGATTCAAGGGACTCTAAAGTCGATTCGGCAGTTTTGAGTTGGGAGAACAGCTGCTCCAGCTGTTCGAGTTTCTGCAACTCCTTCCGGGCCGTACTTTTTTTCTCATACAGCTCTTTGGCCTTCTCTTCAACCCCCGCCAAGTCACTCTGATATCGCTGCAGCTCCTGGGCAGAGACATCCTCCATCATCGACACCTTGCTCTGCACCTCGATGTGATGCTCCTTCGCCTCTTGCAACAGTGACGATGTAGCTGGACTCAGATCAAATTTTTCAAGGCTAAAAAGCTCTTTGAGCATGGTACGCCGGTCGTTTGCCCTTAACTGCAGAAACTCCTGAAACCTACCCTGGGGAATAATAATCGTTCGGCGGAAATTGTCGTAGGACAGGCCTAAAATCTCCCTGGCGGAATAGGAACGGTTATCATCATGCAGCGCTATGGCAGTCCCATCCTCAATTTTGTAGGCACGGCGCTTAAAGCTGCGTACATCTTCATAATTTTTACTATTCCGACTGCCTTCAACGGTAAACAGGTACTCCTGTCCAGCATGAATAAAACGAAAATGGACCTTGAGTTTGCGGGATTGCAGGTTCATCAGATTGTAATTACGGCTGTCCTTGGCACTCAGTCGGTCATTTTCGCCGTACAGGGCTAAGGTAATTGCATCAAGAATAGTCGATTTACCGCTGCCCACGGGACCGAAAATACCAAACAGGCCGGCGGCTGTGAGGGGCTGGAAATCGATTTCAGCTTCCTCTCGGTATGAGAACAGTCCTTTAATTGAGAGGTACAGTGGTTTCAACTCTCTTCCTCGGCAGTACTCAGCACTTCCCGAAACAGCTCGGTCAAAGCCTTCGGCGGCTCAGAGCCCTGGTGTTCAGCTGCATAATACGCGGCAAACAGGGTATCTATCGATTGGCTCACATCGGCCACTTTAGCCTCCTCGGACATTTCAGCCCCGCGGATTTCCGGAATGATGCTTAAGATTCGATCGTGGGCGGCAAAAATACGGCGGCGCTCTTCGGAACTGAGGTAGCTGTCCAGCTGCAGTGTAAGCTCTACATACGCATCCTGATGCTCCGCAAGCCACTGTACTGCTTCCTCCGTACTTTCACAGACCGGCCTCAAAACAGGCAGGCCGCTCTGCAGGGGAAGCGGCTTTACATTGGCCTCTGCACCCGGCTCCAGGTCGACAAGGTATACATACTTCTGCTGTTCCGATTCACTGCGGGAATACGCCAGGGGGCTGCCGCAATAGGCTGCCGGCACCGGTTTTGGGCACACAAAATGGCCGCGATGCAGGTGACCCAGGGCAACATATTGGCAAAGTGCCGGAAATGCAGAAACAGGAACCGGGGGCAGGCCCCCTTTATAGAGAATAGGCTTTTCATCCTCGGGTTCAGCCAGGCTCTCCATTGATACGGCGGGTTCTTCAAGCTCGAACTGCAGCTGCTCCTGCCCCTGTTTTTGATCAAGGTCTCTGCCTGGAACTTTGCTCCGGCCGCTCGTTCTATCGATCGCATACAGGTGGGCCGCCATCACATTTACATCTTCCCTGCGAAAGGCCGCAGCTGCGGTGCTATCCCACAAATTCGAAAGGCCGGCAATCAACTCGGAGTCAGTTACAGGATGGGCCCGGCTTTTGTCCGGGGCCGACCTCTCCTTCCCAGCCCCGTTCTCCTTCGAGCCCTGTTTATCCTCCGGGTCTTGATCTTTTAAAATATCCTGAATACGCCGTTCATTGGCATATGGACTTGCCAGCACATTAAGAGTAGGTAGACCTTCCCGTTCAATTCTCACCGCGCCGGGGGCCGGAAAAGAGATAGTAACCCCGGAATCTGTGGTTATTCCAGGCAGCTTGGTAGTGATATAGCCAATTAACACTATTCCGTGCAGACGTGCAAGCGGATCCGGGGCCTGGATTGCGTCGGCTGAATCATGGTTCCCCGCAATAGCAATCACCGGTCGAGCACCATTGCAGCTCATTCGCTTTAATGCTGAGTAAAAGAGTTCCTGCGCTTCCGTCGAGGGATTAAACGAGTCAAACAGGTCGCCTGAAACCAGTACCGCATCTACCTTATGCAGCTCTGCCAGTTCGGAGATCTCATCCAAAACTTGACGCTGCTCCTCTATCCGTGAGAAAAGGTCCAGTCGTTTTCCTAAATGCCAGTCTGAAGTATGGAGTAGGCGCATACAGGCGTACCGCCGTCTAATTCCCGAGCATCAATTGGGCGTAATTCTGCTCGAGCTTTGTCGCGGATCCGATATTAAGACTAAGAAAGGCGATAGTCTCCTCACCCTTAGTGTATATTCGAAAAGGAGAGTCCTCAAACCCTAGGTTCCGTAAAATCACATGCAGCATCACAATCCCTAAACCGGCTCCCTCGGTATAATCTTCTGAGACGGCATATACATCCGCCAGATTATGAGCGTGTCGTGCTATCTCGACTTTTTTGTTGATGCGCTGCTGCTCTTGTTCCGTTAAGCATACATTATTACGAATGACTACTTTGAAATAAGGTTCTTCAATCTGAAAATGAAATTTTATATAGTAGCCGTTCTGTTTATGGTGCCATGCATATTTTTCAGGATGCTGCAGTGCTTCCCGCTTAAAACTAGCCATTCCACTGTTATAATCCACAGGATCTTCAATATCCAGTTGTTTTAAATCGAAATATAGGCGTTTCAAGTTTGCTTTGTGTGCATTGCCGGCTACTTCGTGTATACAATAGCTGATGTTGTTCATCAGCACATTCAGCCCCACCTCGCTTAAATAGCGTTCCAGCACTGTATCAATGTATTCCCGCTCATTGCCAAGATAACTGTATGAGGTAACTGTTAAAACCTTTTTGCGTTGAATTGCGTAATCAATGGTGCTTCTGTCAACATTCATACCGCTGCCTTAATTATTACTTATTTCTTACCACTTTAAGTTCGACCATTGTAACCCCGTTTATCCAATACGTCCAGTAGCATTTATTCCATAACCATGTTATTATTTTCCAAGTAATATTTGAATTTTTGATAGGGGCAGGCAGCATATGCGTATTCGCACAAAGCTCGGATTTGTTGAGTTGATTCTAGTCGTCGGATTTCTGATCGCCATGGGCGTGGTAATTTTCTACACCAATTCAATAATTAGATTAAAAGACTTCCAGGTGCAGTCAAACGTAGTCATGTCCTCTTTACGGAGGATGAATTATCAGACCCAGAGTTTACTGACCACCCGTGCTCCAGTAATAGAGATTAGTGTGCATTGGACCAACACCATCAATGAGTTTGAACGAGACCTGGAAGCTCTCTCAGGATACTCCAATTTGATGGTTTTAAGCGACACCCAGAAAAAACAGATGACCGAGCTTACCGGCTGGTGGGAACAGATCTATCAGTGGTACTACAAACCGGCTATCGACCACTTGCAAAAAATGCAGGGAGGTGAGTCTGGAAGTGCGGTTGGAAGTCGGGGAATTCTACGCACATTGCTTGAATTACAGTCTGCAGAGGGGGACCCCCCCGGCTTTTTGGGTCAGCTTCATACTATCCGTAACTACCGCGACCTCATTATGGATGAGACCCAGACATTCAGTGACCGATTGCTTGAACTAACCTCCAGCATCGAGCAACAAGTAGATAGCAACATTCGGCAAAGTTTCCGAATTGTTATTGCCTTGATTGTACTGACTGTCGCGTTTACCATCTTCATTACCACGCGCTTTGCCCACTTAATGGGTTCACGAATTCGAAAGGTTGAACAGGCGATGCGGCATTTGGCACGGGGCGATTTCTCCACTCAGCTCGATATCCAATCAAAAGATGAGTTTCAGGAACTCTCGGAAAACTATAATATCTTGAAAACGCAGCTGCAGGAAAAACTGAACTCCGTGCTTGGTTTCATGGTTGATATAAGTAATTCCCTGGCTGAAGGCCCCCAGCTGCAGCGTATCATGAACATCATCACCAGTTCAGCTGTAGAAAATACCGATGCCGACGGAGCAGCTCTTTACCTGGTAGACAGCGAGCAGAAAAAGCTGGTTCCCCAGACTTTTTCCGGTGACTTTATACCTCCTTTTCCGGTTCCGGAAGAGGCAGCTGAATCACAGAAGAAAGCGCTGGAATACGCCCGGGAGACTCAACTTACAATTGGGGAGAACGCAATTGGAACAGCGGTTGAAAATGTAAAACCCCTGTTTATCCGTTCCGCCTCCGAGCTGAGTAATGGAACGCTTGGTGTTCACCGAGAAAAGGATGATCCCCTGTACATTGAGTCGATGATCATAAGCCCGCTGATGATATCTCAGCGTGTGTTGGGAACTATCGTAATGACTAAAAAAGCCGGTGGGGGCAATTTCACAGACCTCGACTTTACTCATATGCAGACTTTTGCGGACTATGCCGCACTTACAATCGACAACATTTTTAACTACGAAGAGCTGATCGAGAAACGGGAGATGCACCGGGAAATCGAGATCGCCGCAAATATCCAGAAAGGTCTGTTGCCGCGGGAAATACCTGAACTCCCTTCAACACAAATAGCGGCCTTTTCCCGAGCAGCAAGGGGAATAAGTGGAGACTATTACGATGCTTTTTTAATTGAAAAGGGAATTCTGGGTGTAGTTGTATGTGATGTTGTTGGAAAAGGAGTGCCGGCATCGCTTCTGATGGTAATGATACGTACGGTAATCAGACTTATATCATCTCCCCAGCGAACCCCTGCTCAGCTGTTAACCCTGCTCAACCGGGGTATAATCGGAAGAATCGGTACCGAGCACTTCGCTACTCTGAGTATGTTCAGCTACAACGAAGCGAAAAAAGAGGTCACCTATTCGAATGCAGCCCACCCGCCCCTCCTGCTCTACCGCTCCTCAGAGGATGAGTTTCTGGAGATTGACACTCCGGGACTGCCAATCGGTATTGAGCAAAAGGAACAGTACCAGCAACGAAAATTTGCCGTTCAATCCGGGGATATTATTATTCTATTCACAGATGGTATTCCGGAGACTCGCTCACCGGATGGTCGTGAGTACTCTACTGAAACCATGAAAAGTTCCTTAAAGCAGGTAAGAGGTAAAACGGCTAAGGCAATTTCGAAGCACATAAAAGACGATTTGGACCGCTTTACCGAGGCGGCCGAACAACATGACGACCAGACCCTATTTGTAATGAAAATTAAGTGAGGTATTTAGAAGCGCATGGCCAGGGTGATAAATGAGATGTCGTGCTGTTCAAAGCGGTTTACATAGCTGTCGAATAGGGTTCCCTGCCGGCGGCATTCCTCCTGCAGATAGGTAAGATAATACAAGCCAAGTTGATCTTCGTGGTCAGCGGTAAGATGGCCGTAAAACTCCGACAGATCTTTGCCTTGGGTGTGTAGATGTTTTTTATCCTCAATATCCCTGCGGATGTTGTCTGCCTCTGTAGACTGATTAAAGAACATAATTTGAAAGGGATTAGTTTCGGTTACCGTGCCATGCCGCCCCTGAATTCTCCAAGAGATGGTAGCTTTCTCATTGTGGGATTCCATGCTTTCCAGTACTTTGAGCCTGTCATTTCTATTTTTCATAAAGTGCTCTAAATCAACTTTCCCCTGCAGATAACTGTCGACAGCTTTCTGCATCAAGCTTTTTTCAGACAAAGTTGCCAATTCAAGGACTAACAGGCTCAGGTAATCGGCGATATTGGTCTTTGCCAGATAGCTCCAGACTACTCCATCCAAGGCCTTAATTGTGCTGGAAAAGTTATGGGTCTCGCCCCGTTCACGGGCAAGCAATGCCCAGATTAACGGATTAAGTTGTTCTAAAAAATTTTGTCCTTTTAGCCGCAATTGCTGATCTTCCTCCTGCGACATTTCTTCTAATTCCGGCGAGTGAAGCCTAAAAATCTCTTCAACCGCTTCTTTAAATACCGGCCTCACCTTTTCAAACTGCTGAGTGTACTCTTTATTTCTGTTCTGCTGTAAAATAGTCTGGGTATTCAGAGCCCCACCGGGATTTTTACGGTTCCAAAGTACCACCATCGGGGCCTCTTTTAATGCTTTAGCCAGTTTTCCGGAATACTCCTTATACAGCACTCCATAGGCAATTAACTTGGCCAGATCCATTATTTCGGTTCGTTTGGAGGTAAAATCACTGCGGGACACTTCAAGACGTGAGATATACCCTGCATACACCAGTCGCTGCAGGGTCTTGGCAGAATAGCTGTGCAGAACAACCGCCCCCGGGTCTACCTGCGTCCTCCCCTGCATGTATTCGTTGGTTCGATGCCGCTGGTTAAAAAAGTACTCCCCCTCATCGGTGAGAGTGAGTTGTACGGGCAGTTCAATTATCGAAGACTTAGTATCTCTTCCCATGCTTAAGAGCTTGAGATCTCAATTCCAGGCCGTTTTTTTTCGTTAAAATTTTTATATACTGCAATAGCGTTCTTCTTATCATTAAACACCACCCCGCCATCCCAGTACTCAACCGCAGCAAATAGGGCATTTCCACCGTCATCCTCGGTACTATTCGGGGTTCGATAAGAGAAATAGTTTTCCAGCTCTTCAAAGTTATGGTTTTCAAAGCATTCATTACGCTTATTATTGAATTGGTTCCATTCTTCTACTTGCTGAAACCCCTCACCCTCATCCTCGACAATCAAATGAGCATGCCCGGTACTGAAGGAGGCCCACACTCTCACTTTTTTAGCCGGATCCTTCTTATTACCGTGGCGAACCCCATTTTTAATAAGTTCGCTTATCTGCTGCTCCAGCAGGTTAATCTCTTTGATCTCTGCAGGTGCCTTTTGCACTATTAACATTGAAAAAAAGCGTACCTGACGATAATCGCTCGGAAACTCCTTATAAAACATACCGCTCTTATCAAACAATGGATGCTTTCCGTCTATGAGTATCTCTTTAGTATGTGACATATTATTATCCCCTTACCCTATGCGCTCAATTCTTGCAGAGCTGTTTTTACATCTTCCACAATTGGAAAATATCCCATCAATTTGGTAAGCTTGATGACTTTTGCAACCGAGCCATGCACATTGGTAATCCGCAGACTATAGCCATTTCGTTTGACCGAGGTAAAAATGTGAATAAGGGCACCTACACCACTACTGTCGATGTAATCAACACTCTCGAGGTTAATTACAATTTTTGTAATGTTTTTATCAAGAAGCTTGTTAATAATATCCTTTAGCTCATGCGCATTATAAAGATCCATATCGCCTTGGACATCTACAATATAAACATCTTTGTATCTTCTGAAACCAATTTCCATACTCTTACCTTAAGTTGTGGGGTAATTTTGTCGCCTGTGCAAAT
This sequence comes from Spirochaetia bacterium, assembly GCA_034520965.1. Classification (GTDB taxonomy): domain Bacteria; phylum Spirochaetota; class Spirochaetia; order DSM-16054; family Sediminispirochaetaceae; genus DSBN01. The sequence continues at coordinate 342,047 of JAXHMY010000003.1, forward strand.
AGCGTAGTAAACCGTATCACTATTCAGGTAATACGTCAAGAAAATACTATTTCTTCAATTTTATCCTATTTCATCGGTACAAATCGAACAGCTCCATGCTCACTCTGTTCATATCCCGTTGAGGTGCGGAGTATTCGAACCAAGTATTGTTCCATTGTTCCAACCGGCCCTACCATTCGACCTCCAATCTTCAGCTGCTCTAAGAGTTCAGAGGGAATTTTCCCCGGAGCTGCCGACAGCAGGATTACATCATAGGGGGCTGCTTCCGGATACCCCTCGTAGCCGTTACCCTGGATACAATGGACGGAAGAATACCCATTTTCTTCAAGATATTTCTGCGCCCTTTCATACAGTGTGCCAATACGCTCAATAGTATACACCTCTTCGGCTAAGAGAGAAAGAATTGCCGCCGCATAGCCGGAACCGGTTCCTATTTCAAGGACCCTTTCGGTACCCTGGAATTCGGCAAGCTCACACATTTTAGCTACAATATACGGCTGGCTGATGGTCTGTCCGGAACCAATCGACAGGGGCGCATCTGTGTAGGCCGTAGCAGGATCAATTCCAGGCACAAACCGGTGTCGCGGGACCTGTTTAAAAGCCCGCAGGAGTCGCGCTTCACTGATACAGCGGGAAGCAATTTGCTCTTCCACCATTCTATGCCGGTACTGCTCTGAGAAATCCATAGGGTTTCCCCTCCTTAACTCTCCTCCGGCGAGTATTTTACTCGCAAAAGAAATGTTGTTTCTATTTACCAGTATATTATGTTAACCTGAGGTTAACAAGAAGGGGATATTATGACAAAAGTGCAAGAATTACTAGTAGTGAACCTAAAGCGAGCCCGTTACAACAACGGTCTCTCACAGATGAAACTGGCGGAACGAGCCAATCTATCTCTGGGCTTTATTGGCGATATTGAATCAGGTAAAAAATTTCCATCTGCCAATTCGATACAAAAGATCGTAGATTCGCTGGAAATACAACCCTATGAGCTGTTTATTGATATCCACGCTTCACTTTTAAACTGTCCCCTCTCAAAGCTGCGCTGTGTGCAGACCGAATTGGTAGGAAAAATAGACGAAGAAATTTCACAGACCTTGAACAAACATTTCTATACTGCGGATAACTGAACGACTACACCTAAAGCCTAAAAACATCTATACTACAGGTATGCAGAGTATACCTATAAATACATATGATTCACCCACTGCCGTACTTGAACTCATCTATAAATTAAAAGTTAAAGATGTAATGACTTACGATATTCATACCAGCAAACCTGGTGCCACTATGGGTCAAGTCCGTACTATTCTCAAGAATAATAGCATTACCGGTCTTCCGGTAATAGAGAATAATCAAATACTTGGAATTGTCAGTATGGAAGATGTGCTGCAAGCCATCGCTACAGGTGGTAGTGATGCGCCGGTAGAACAATATATGAGTAAAAAACTGATTGTCCTCGAAGAGGATATGCCGATCTTCTTTGCCATCTCTTATTTCGGGCGCTACTCATACCGACGCTTTCCGGTAATAAACAAAGCCAATGAATTAGTCGGCATCGTAACCTCCCGGGATATAACCACCAAGCTCCTGGTTGAAGCTAACCGCGAAATTGAGCGCTTAGAGAAAAAAAGCGGCGCCCCCCAGGAGGTGTATACCGGCCAGGTTGAACGCTGGTTCAAAGTACAGCGCTATGATTTTGAGAATGCCGGCTTCGCCTCTACAGAGATCAAAAAAATACTAAAGGGACGAAGTATCAACAGTCAAACAGCCCGCCGGATAGCAATTAGTGCATACGAACTCGAGATGAATTTGGTTGTCCATTCAAATGGAGGTTCGATCCACTTTTTAATGGATGATAGCCGTGTCTTAGTACAGGCCGATGATACAGGACCGGGAATCGAAGATGTTGAAGAAGCCCTTACCGAAGGCTACACCACGGCAACTGAATGGATTCGTAGTTTAGGGTTTGGAGCAGGAATGGGGCTGCCCAATGTGCAACGGGTTTCCGATGAGTTTTCCCTGACCTCCGAACCGTCCCGCGGAACCCACGCTAAGTCGATTATTCTACTGCCGCATCCTGAACAAAAACAGACACATCAAACTTCACAGGAGGAGTAACAAATGAAGGTACAGGAGATACAAGACTGCATAGCTGGGGAGGCTAAAGCCCCGGGAGACCCTGCGGCGGAAATACAAAACGCTTATACCTCGGATCTTCTGAGCGATGTTATGGGTAATGCCCCCGCCAACAGTGTACTAATCACGGTTCAAGGGCATAAAAACACCGTGGCAGTTGCGAATTTGGTCGGCATGCCGGCCATTATTCTCTGTAATGGTCGTGGAGTACCCCAGGACATGCAGGAAAGTGCGGAGCAAGAGGGCATAGCTTTATACACAACAAAATTTGACCAATTTACCGCATCTTATAAAATTGCCCAAGCCCTGGGAAAAGTTTAGAGCTCCATGCACGTTACCGCCGATCTGCATAACCATTCTTGCCTCAGCCCCTGCGGAAGTTTAGAGATGTCACCTAAGCGGATAGCTGCAGAGGCGGCAGCCCGGCATATCGAAATGATGGCCATTACCGATCATAATTCATGCCGTAACGCCCCCGCCTTTAAGGAGTGCTGTAACAGGCAGGGTATTGTTCCTTTGTTCGGTATGGAGGTCACCTCTATTGAGGAGGCCCATGTGGTCTGTATATTTGAAGATACCCCTGAGGCAATGGACTTTGGCGAGTATATAGAATCGCGACTTCCGGAGGTGAGGGGTAGCTCAAGTATGGGAGGCGACCAGGTATATGTCGATGCCGAAGAGAATATACTGGGCCAGGTGAACAAACTTTTAATTGCTGCTACGGATATCTCAATTGACCAGATAGTTGCCATGGTCCATGAGCGGGAGGGGATTGTTTTTCCCGCCCATATCGACCGACCTGCCTTCAGTATTGTGATGCAGTTAGGCTTCCTGCCCGAGCTTCCCTATGATGCAATTGAGTGCATAAACCCCAACTGCGGCATTGATACCCTAGGACTTCCGATCATCACCAATTCTGATGCCCATTACCCCGAGGATATCGCAAGCCGCCCAAGCAAATACCAGCTGGACACTCCCTCATTCAATGGCCTGAGGGCGGCCCTGAGCCGACAACGTAGCCCGTAATTCAATCAATCACTTATTCGTTAAGCACGTTTTTTAGACGTTCTAATACCTTTTTTCTTTCAAGCGGTTTAATAATATAATTTTTGGCCCCCAGCATGAACGATTTTTTCACTAAATCCGGGCGTCCGAGAGCACTGATCATCACTACCCTGGCATTGGAATCAAACTCGACAATTTTTTCCAGCGCTGTTACTCCATCCATTCCGGGCATAGTAATGTCCATAGTAACTAAATCGACCTTCGGAAAAAGAGCTTTATATTTATCTACAGCCTCCCCCCCATCGCCGGCGGTATCAGCTATAGTATACCCTTCACTGGTGAGTATTTGATTGAGTTGTTTTTTTACAAAAATCGAGTCGTCTACCAGCAATACCCGATACGCAGCCCCATCCGGCTTCTGCCCATCGGGAGTGCGATTATTTATTTCAGGATAATCCCCTGTGGTTTTCAAATTGTCCCCCTTTTTCAGACTACTTCTATTCTTATGGGTTTTTATTTTAATTTCAACACAGCTCTTTTAAAAACTTAGGTTTGTGAGAAAAACTGAAACTCTCTTGAATATATTTATCGGTTACTCTACCATTACTCCGTTTGAAGGGGGAGGACATGAAAAGCTATGCAGAGATAAACGAGAAAATCGCCTCTGGTTCAGCGGTGGTTTTGAATGCGGAGGAGGTAAGTGATTACGTCGACCGTAAGGGCTTATCAGCAGCTGCCGAAGAAATTGATGTGGTAACAACCGCTACCTTCGGCCCGATGTGTTCCTCCGGCTGTTTTCTTAACTTTGGCCACAGTATACCCAAAATACGTATTACTGAAGCCTGGATCGATGATGTTCTAACATATTCCGGGTTAGCTGCGGTTGACCTGTTCATGGGTGCCTCCCAGCTGCGACACAATGACTCGGCCAATATGTATTACCCGGGAGAGTTCCGCTTCGGCGGCGGGCATGTAATTGAGAAACTTGTAGCCCGTAAGGAGCTGCAGCTGTTTGCTCTCTCGTACGGTACAGATGAATACCCGCGGCGGGAACTGCGCACCATATTCACTATCGACGACTTAAACCAGGCAGTTATGGTAAATCCGAGAAACTGTTATCAGAATTACAATGTGGCGACCAACACATCGGATAAGCCTATTTATACATATATGGGCTTATTAAAACCCCGCATGCAGAACCTGACCTACAGTTCAGCAGGACAGCTTTCCCCCCTCTTGAACGACCCGTATTACGATACCATCGGCGTGGGATCGGCGGTATGGCTGGCCGGAGCTCGCGGCCATGTGTATTCCGAAGGAACCCAGCACACCGGCAGCGTGGAGCGCACTGAAAACGGGGTTCCCGCAGAAGGGGCAGGCACCTTGGCACTTACCGCCGATATGAAGGAGATGCGCTCCGAATTTGTACGGGGAGTAAGCCTGAAGGGTTACGGCGTGTCCCTGGCCCTGGGAGTTGGGGTTCCTATCCCAATTCTAAACGAACAAATTCTGCACTACACCACAGTTCGGGACGATGAAATAAAGGCTGAACTTATTGACTACTCCTACGACTACCCTATGAAAAGCGGTAAAGTCATAGCACATCTTACCTACGGGCAAATGAAACGCGATGAGGTTAAAGTAAACGGAAAGAAAATTGAAGTCTCCTCTATGTCGAGTTATTCCAAGGCCCTGCACATTGCCGAACTTTTGAAAGCCGAAATACAAAGCGGCAACTTCCTCCTCAGCGAACCGATGCAGAAGTTACCACGAAATAACAAATCCAAATCGATGGTGCTGCGTGAGGGTGAAGGAGGAACCGTGAAATGAAAACTCAAAAGTTCTTATTAAGCTTTAACAATCAGCTGGCGGAAAAACCTATTGTCTATCACCTCGTAAAGGAATACGACCTGGTTATAAACATTTTTCGAGCCCGCATCACCGCAGACGAGGAAGGCTTTATGGTACTGGAGGTGTCCGGAACAGATGAGCATATCTCACAGGGCATAGATTTTATTCGCAACAATGGCGTTACTGTCAATGCCGCGGAAAAAGGCCTTCGCTGGGATCAAGAAGTCTGTACCCACTGCGGAAACTGTCTGCCCCACTGCCCAGTGGATGCGCTGTACATTGTGAATGGGGCCACCCGTGAAATTGCCTTCGATTCCGACAAATGTGTGGAATGCCTCAATTGCATCCCAAACTGTCCCTATGGAGCGGTCACTTCGGTCTTTTAGAATCATGAGGAATCAGCGAGATTTCCGCAGTTTTCAATTCAGAGAAGCGGTGTACAGAGTCCATTCGACTCATTTTACGGCGGTTAGCCGTGAAATTCGCAGGCTATGGAACGAACTCGAACAGTTTATCAGTCTTTACCCCCAGTTTTCCCACGCCCTCCAGCCCCTCTCCGTAATTCCCGGCACCCCCCCGGAAAGCGCCCGGCGGATGATCGAAGCCTCTCAAGCTGCGGATGTAGGGCCGATGGCAGCTGTAGCCGGAACCTTTGCCCAGTTAGCCGCTCAAGCCGGGCAGGAGTCCGGCGATAGGGAAACAATTATCGAAAATGGGGGCGATGTGTATTTGTATATTCAGCAGCCCCTCAGTTTAGGCTTATGGATAGGACCTGAATCACCTTTTCGCCAATTGGCTTTTATGATTGAACCGGCAGACAGCCCGCTGGCTGTCTGCTCTTCCTCATCAATCCTTGGACACTCCATGAGTTTTGGTCGGTGCGATTTATTTACCGTATTTTCAAAAGATGCTTCCCTTGCCGATGCGGCCGCTACAGCCTTCTGTAACCGTGTTCATACTCACTACGATCTACAATCGGCAGTAGAAACGGCTGTCGGTATCAGCAAAATTGAGGGTGCAGTAGCTATTAAGGGGGAAAAACTGGCGATGGCCGGCAATACGCCGCAGCTGATCCGCCATGCAGATCCGGACCTGCGGCGTAAAATCACCCGCCATGATCGCTCTGAAAAAACTTAATTGTAGCTTTAATTCCGGCTGCCGAAAATCCTCAGCAGAAACAGAAAAATATTGATAAAATCAAGGTACAGCTTCAAAGCTCCCATAATTGAAAGTTTGACGTACTGTTCTTCACTTACAGTGGAACCAAACTGCTGGTTCCACTTTTTGATCATCTGGGTATCGTAGGCGGTAAGACCGAGAAAAATAAACACCCCCAGATAGCTTATCAGATAATATAATCCGGAACTTTGTAGAAATATATTAATGACGCTGGCGATGATGATACCGAAAAGGCCCATAATCAGGTAATGCCCGAAGCCGGACAGATCACGCTTGGTGGTCATCGCATACAGGCTCATGGCGGCAAATGTACCGGCGGCGGTAAAAAACGCCAAAGAAATCTCGGCCCCGGTGTAGGCCAGGAAAATCACCGACAAGGTAATACCGTTCAGCACCGAATAGGCGGTAAACGACAGCGTTGCCGTGGATGCCGACATTTTCATGATTCGGGCACTCAGATAAAAAACCAAACCAAGCTCGCCCAGGATTAGACCGAAAAAGAGGATCGGGTTTCCGGCTAAAGCTCTGACCATCGTCTCATTCCCGGCTACTCCCACTGCAATGACACCGGTTAGCGCCAAACCACCGGTCATCCATAGATAGACGTTCCGTAATATATTTCGCTCCCGTGCACGGGGGATACTTAAAAACTCCGCTCTGCTTTGTGCCATTGAACTCTCCTTAAAGTGTCTATAGTTTCATAAAAAATCGCACTTAAGTACCAAAAGGTCAAGCATGTAAGCATTTCATAAACGGCGGATTCTCCTGTATACTACAACAATAGTATGAGTGACGATCTGTTTTCTTCACATACCGACCAGCGTAATCAACCTCTTGCCTATCGAATGAGCCCGCGTTCGCTGGACGAATACATAGGGCAAGATCATATAGTCGGCCCCGGCCGGCTTCTGCGGCGTGTCATTCAGGCCGACCGCCTCTCCTCCCTTATTTTCTACGGACCTCCCGGTACCGGTAAAACCGCCCTAGCAAAAGTTATCGCGCGCACCTCCAAAAGCGCCTTCACCGCCTTAAATGCCGTGCTTACCGGAGTAAAAGATCTGCGGGAGGCCATTCAAACCGCCCGTGAAAAACGTGATCTCTACGGAAAGCGGACCATACTGTTTATTGACGAGGTACACCGCTGGAATAAAGCCCAACAGGATGCCCTGCTGCCGTGGGTCGAAAACGGTACGGTAGTGCTCATCGGAGCCACTACCCAAAACCCCTACTTTGAAGTGAATTCGGCACTGGTAAGCCGCAGCCGCATTTTCCAGCTCAAGCCCCTCAAGACAGAAAACCTCTTAAAGATAGCGCAACAGGCAGTGCAGGACCATGAACGGGGGTATGGCAACTATAAAATAGAGTTCGAAGCGGGAGCTCTGGAGCATTTGCTGCAGATAGCCGATGGCGATGCCCGCAGTCTGCTGAATGCCCTGGAACTGGCTATCGAGACCACCCCCGACAGCTTTCCGCCCCCCGCCGGCGAGTATATCTACATCAGCATGGACGCCGCCGAACAGAGTATTCAAAAAAAAGCGGTTCTGTACGATAAAGAAGGGGATTATCATTTTGATATCATCAGCGCCTTCATCAAATCCTTGCGCGGCAGCGACCCGGATGCCGCCCTCTACTGGCTGTCCAGGATGGTCCATGCGGGAGAGGACCCTCACTTTATCTTCCGGCGCATGCTCATCTCCGCCTCCGAGGATGTCGGAATGGCCGATCCCTACGCCCTGGGAGTAGTTGAAGCGGCAGCCGCAAGCTTTGACCGTGTGGGTATGCCCGAAGGGCGTTACCATCTGGCCCATGCCGCCCTGTATCTGGCAACTGCTCCTAAAAGCAACTCCGCCCTCGGCTTTTTCGACGCCCTCTCCGAGGTAACACGTGAAGGCAGCCAGGATGTCCCCAACCACCTAAAAGATGCCAACCGCGATGCGAAGAGTTTCGGTCACGGCGAAGGGTATTTATACCCCCACGCCTACCGCGATCACTGGGTTGCCCAGCAGTATCTGCCGACCAGTCTGCAGGGAAAGATATTTTACCGTCCCTCAGACCAGGGCTATGAACAGAGCATTCAGCTGCAGGTGGCCCGTCAGCGTGAGGCGCAGCTGTCCGCTTCTCTTACCCAGGAACACACGGAGGTGCTCAGCTACTCCCCTCCCGATCAAGGTCGAGAGCAGTGGATTAACCGGGTAGTAGCAGACCGCAGTGCTAGCCTGGAGGCGATACGTGCGGCCATTTTCTCGCGCATCAAGCCGGCCCGACACGACCGCATCTGTGTGGTCGCCGCCGACGACGGGATAATACTGTGGGAGGCCCTGCGCAGCGTTCCCGAAGGGGGAGTAACCGGGCTAGTATCGAGCCCTGCAAAACTTGAGCTGCTGCAGCACTATGCTGCTCAGCTTGAACAAGTCGAGCAGCCGTTCCTGTATCAGGGCACAGCCGAAGAATGCCTGGAGCCTTCCGAACAGTTCGAGTTTATTCTGGGGCGGAACTACACCAGCCGCAGTAAAGACAAAACCTCGCTGCTGCAGCCCCTCTTTCGCTCCCTGAGCCCCGGGGGGACTCTGCTGCTGGCGGAGGCAGTCCCCCTGCGCGCTCAACGCTTGTCCGAAATTCTTACCCAATCCGACAAAAAAATCGACCCGGAACTGCAGAGGGTCTTGACGGAAATTGAAGATCAACTCTACAGCGCCCGCCGGGGAGAACTGCTGGCCTGGGATATCCCCGAGCTGGAATCCGGTGCAGAGGAGGCAGGGTTTACCAATATCACCACCGAGGCCGAGGAAATACAAGAGCAGCGCTATATCCGCAAGGCGGATATCCAGCGCTGGCTGGCGGATAGCACATCCCCCGAGACCCTGGCTGCATATCTGCAGCAAAACTATTCTGCCGATACCGCAGAACGTCTCATAGCAGCCCTCCAACAGGAACTAGGCGAGCTCACGGTAGATTGGCGCTCGACTGTCTGCTTTCTGCAGGCACAGCGCGGTTCTATCTAAATTCATACTGTTTTCGAAAAATTGGAATCCCCGGCTTGACAAAAGACTAAAAATTATACACATTACTTGCACATAAATGTGGTGGATATAGTTCAAAGGTAGAGCACCAGATTGTGGTTCTGGTTGTTGCGGGTTCAAGTCCCGTCATCCACCCTTAAGCGTCCATGGGCGCTGACGTATATGCGTCCGTAGCTCAGCTGGATAGAGCGCCGGACTTCGAATCCGTAGGTCGCAGGTTCGAATCCTGCCGGACGTATTATATTTTTTTACTTTTGGGCCGTTAGCTCAGCTGGGAGAGCAGCAGACTCTTAATCTGCGGGTCGAAGGTTCGATCCCTTCACGGCTCAACATGGTCTACCGAAGTATCGATTGTCGTGAAGGTTGACGCTTCGACAATTATTTGTGTATAATCACTGCGAGAGTGGTGAAATTGGCAGACACGCTAGATTTAGGATCTAGTGCCGTTGCGGCGTAAGGGTTCAAGTCCCTTCTCTCGCAAAGGATTGCGACATTATGTACCAATCCACCACAGAGACTATGCGAGAGTAGCTCAGTGGTAGAGCTCCACCTTGCCAAGGTGGATGTCGCGGGTTCAAATCCCGTCTCTCGCTCTCAAAAGGCGGTCTGAGTCCCAACTCGGACCGCCTTTTTTTCTATTAAGAAAATTGCTGAAAGCAATTTTCATTGTTTCGGTTGCCCCACAGCGGCATACGAAACTATACAGGTACAATGAGTGGTTTCCTGAACACTCGAAATTCGTGTATACTTTGAGATAACTAATTGAGTAATAATTCCTAGAATAAGAGGTAGTTTAATGGTAACACAGAAAGATGTGCAAAAACTTGAACATGCATCCGTAAAATTAACAATTACGGTCGACGGGACGGAAGCCCAGAAAAAATATGACGAATTGTTAAAGAAATATGCAAAAACAGCCCATATCAAAGGTTTTCGTAAGGGAAAGGTTCCACCAAAAATTCTCGAACAAAAATATGGCGAAGGGATAAAAGAGGAAGCCACAATCGAAATCCTGGACGAAGGCTTGAAAGAGGCCATTGAGGATGTTGAACAGAAGCCCCTTCCCTACGCCCAGCCCCGTCTCGACGACGAAGAAAGCCTTAATTTAACTCTGGGTGAAGATTTCACCTTTTCGGTGATCTACGATGTATTTCCCGATATTGAAGTGGGTGAATACAAGGGCCTTGAAATTGAAGTGCCCGACGTAAAGGTGCTTAAGAAAGATGAAAAACGAGAGCTTGAAAATATCCAGGAGCAAAACTCCATGGTGGCCGAAAAGCAGGGCGGAGCGGTAGAAAAAGACGATATTGTAACCATTGACTACGTAGAGATTGATGAAGAGGGCAACGAAAAACCCGACACCTCGCGCAGTGACTTTGTCTTCACCGTCGGCACCGGCTATAACATCTTCAAAATCGATGAAGATATCATCGGCATGCAGAAGGATGAAGAGAAGGTAATTGAAAAAGAGTTCCCCGAAGACTTCGAGCATGAAGAATATGCCGGCAAAAAGGTCCGCCTGAAGGTAAAGGTAAAAACCATCAAACAGAAGGATGTGCCTGCACTGGACGACGAGCTTGCCCAGGATGTAAGTGATAAGTACGAAACCCTGGATGATCTAAAAAAAGACGTACGTGCACAACTGGAAGAGACCTTAAATCAGAAATTACGTGAAACAAAGATCGAAAAGCTTTTCGATCAAATTATAGAAAACTCAAAGGTTGATCCGCCGGAATCAATGATCGAAGCTGAGCTTGACAACTCCTGGCAGCGGTTTATTCAGCAGTCCCGTATCGGAGAGGAGCAGGTACTGCAGATTTTACAAATGCAGGGCAAAACGAAAGAGGATATGATGGCTGAATGGCGCCCCAATGCCAAACGCAGCCTAAAGTTCCAGCTGCTGGTAGAAAAAATCAGAGAGACCGAAGGCATAGAAGCCACTGATGAAGAGGCGTACGAGGAGCTCAAACAGCAGGCTGAACAGGCCGGCCAAAACTATGAGGAAGTAAAACAGCAATATGAACAAAATAACCTCATGGAGTACGTAAAAACCGATGTACAGAATAGAAAACTCTTCGATTTTCTGCTCGAACAGTCGAAACTTAAGAAGGGTAAGAAAATAGATTACCTGGACTTTGTGCAAAATAATAATTAGTTTATAGGCAGAGTCTATATTCAAGAGGATACTTCAGTATGAATGAACAGAGTAACACGCTTGTCCCCATCGTTGTTGAACAAACAGGTGCTGGAGAGCGTTCGTACGACATTTACTCGCGTCTATTAAAAGATAGAATTGTCTTTATTGACGGAGAGATCATGGATCTAACCGCCGACTTAGTAGTAGCGCAGCTGCTTTTTCTCGAGTCCATCGATCCGGAACGTGATATAAGTATATATATCAACTCACCAGGCGGCAGTGTGACCGCCGGTCTGGCAATTTATGATACTATTCAGTACATTAAACCCGATATTCAAACTATCTGTATGGGACAAGCCGCTTCCATGGGAGCCCTTCTTTTAGCAAGCGGCACCGCCGGAAAACGCTTTGCCCTGCCAAGCGCACGAATACTGGTGCACCAGCCGTGGGGCGGTGCTCAGGGACAGGCAGTCGACATCGGCATCAGGGCCAAAGAGATTATCCGCCTTAAACAGTTGATTATTGAGTATTTTGCCCAGCATACCGGTAAACCCCAGGATACCATTGCAAGAGACACAGAACGAGACTATTACATGTCCGCCCAGGAATCGATGGACTACGGAATTGTCGATAACGTGTTAGTGAGGGATAAGAATGTCAAAGAACAAAAATGACGGAATGAAAGTATGTTCTTTCTGCGGAAAGAGCGCCGACCACGCCCGCCGTTTAATAGCCGGGCCGGGTGTGTATATTTGTGACGAATGTGTGCATGTGTGCAAGCGTATACTTGACGAGGAAGAACAAGTAGCCACCACCGAGTTTATGGAAGACGTACCAACTCCCTTAGAGATAAAAGAGTATCTTGATGAGTACGTGATTGGGCAGGATCCTGCTAAAAGGGTACTTTCGGTGGCTGTGTACAACCACTATAAGCGAATCGGACATAAGGAGCAGCTTGAAGACGGGGTTGAACTTGATAAGTCCAACGTACTTATCACCGGCCCTACGGGTACCGGAAAAACTCTGCTGGCAAAAACTCTAGCCCACAAGCTCAAAGTTCCCTTCGCCATTGCCGACGCAACTACCCTCACCGAGGCCGGTTATGTAGGTGAAGATGTCGAGAACATCTTGCTCAAGCTGATCCAATCCGCCGGTAACAACATCGCTTCAGCGGAGCGCGGGATTATCTATATCGATGAAATCGATAAAATAGCCCGAAAATCGGAAAATGTCTCCATTACCCGGGATGTATCCGGCGAGGGAGTACAGCAGGCCCTGCTTAAAATCATCGAAGGCACCATTGCTTCGGTACCTCCCCAGGGCGGCCGCAAGCATCCTAACCAGGAGATGATAAAGGTGGATACCTCTAATATCCTTTTTATTGTCGGCGGAGCTTTTGTCGGCCTGGACCGTATTATCGAAGAGCGGACCAGTCAACACCCGATGGGTTTTGGTGCGGATATACGTGCCTCTAAAGAGAAAAATTTAGTAGAACTGTACAGCTACATGCATCCGGATGATCTTGTAAAATTCGGTTTGATTCCGGAGTTTATAGGACGACTGCCGATACACGTTACCCTAAACGAGCTGTCTAAAGAAGATCTCAAACGCATCATCACCGAACCTAAAAACTCGGTAATTCGCCAATACCAAAGCTCCTTAAAAGTTGACGGTATTGAGCTGATTTTTGAAGATGATGCTATTGAAGCTATAGCTGAAAAGGCAATCGAACGCAGAACCGGAGCACGCGGTTTACGCTCTATCGTCGAGGGAATCATGATCGACATGATGTTTGAACTCCCCTCCATCGAAGGTGAGAAACAGGTAGTGGTAAAACGCAGTGTAATTGACGATTCCACAAAACCGGAGATTGTCTACAAAAAGAAATCTGCATGAAATTACCTGCACTTCCAAAGAGCGCCAAACGAGAGCTCCCTCTAATACCTATGAGGGAGCTTGTTGTGTTCCCCCATATGGTGGTCCCCTTCTTCGCGGGAAATCCGGAATCGGTAAAGGCGATTGAAGAGAGCATGAACCACGATCGCCAGGTGTTTCTAGTCTGTCAGAAGGGCGAGTCGGAAAACCCCGGCCGCGATGATATGTACCAGGCCGGAACAATCAGTAAGGTCCTTCAGATGCTCAAACTTCCCGACGGCACTACCCGCGTGCTGGCCGAAGGCCGTCAGCGAGCGTGGATGAAAAAATACGACGACCGCGAAGGGTACCGTAAGGCTACTGTTATACCCTTCGAAGAGAGCCGCGAGGCGGATGGAAGCTTGCAACCTCTCATCACAACCATCAAAAGCGCCTTTGAAAATTACACCAAACTTCAAAAGAAAGTGCCCCAGGAAACCATAGACTCCATCAATAAGACCGAAAACCCCAATAAACTGGCCGATTTGATTTCCGCCAACTCCAGTCTAAAACCGGATAAGAAGGTCGAGATTTTAGGTATTGGCGATGTACGCAAACGACTGGAAACTTTAGCCGTTCACATAGAGGCGGAAAGTGAAGTCGTTTCTCTGCAAAACAAAATTAACGGCCGAGTCAAGAAGAAGATGGAGCAGAGCCAAAAAGAATACTATCTCAACGAGCAGCTCCGCCAGATCAATAAAGAGCTCGGTAAAGATGAAGAGGATACCAGCGGCTCTAATGAGCTCATTGAACGGATAAAGGCCAAAAATCCGCCCCAAGAAGCCCTTGAAAAAGCAGAAAAAGAGGCTAAGCGCCTCTCGCGTCTGCAGCCTATGTCACCCGAATCGGGAGTGCTGCGTACCTATCTTGAATGGCTGGCCGACCTTCCATGGAGCAACAAGAGCGAGGATAATCGTGACATAAACCGAGCCGAGGAAATTCTCAACGAAGACCATTACGATATGCAGAAGCCCAAAGAGCGGGTGTTGGATTTTCTCGCGGTCAGACAGCTGCAGGATAAGGCCAAGGGGCCGATCCTCTGTTTTGTAGGCCCCCCGGGAACCGGTAAAACGAGTCTCGGCCGTTCAGTTGCCCGGGCAATCAGCCGGGAGTTCATACGGGTCTCCCTGGGCGGCGTTCGCGACGAAGCTGAAATCCGCGGTCACCGCAAAACCTATGTAGGTGCATTGCCCGGCAAGATAATCCAGTCGCTCCGGAAGGCCGGAACGATCAATCCGGTTTTTCTGCTTGATGAAATAGACAAACTGAGCAATGACTTTCGCGGCGACCCGGCCTCAGCCCTGTTGGAGGTACTCGACCCCGAGCAAAACTCCACCTTCATGGACCACTATCTGGAAGTCGCCTATGACCTGTCCCATATAATGTTTATCACTACGGCCAATTCGGTCCACTCTATTCCACCGGCCCTTCGCGACCGAACCGAGATAATAGAAATACCCGGCTATACCGACCTCGAGAAAGAACAAATAGCCCGACAGTTTATTATCCCAAAACAGCTCCGTGAAAACGGACTCGCCTGGGCGGACGTTCAATTCCAAAAACCGGCCATTCTAGCGGTAATACGCAGCTATACCATGGAATCGGGTGTACGAAACCTGGAGCGGCAAATTGCGGCCATCATCCGTAAAATTGCCCGGGAGGCGGTAAAAGAGGGGTATCTTCCCACTGAAGAAAACCCTGAGCCGGAGTTTAAGGTAGTGGTGGCTGAAAAAAGCCTCAAAAAATATCTCGGACCGGCACCCTTTGAGCAAGACCTGGTATACAGAGCACCCTCTCCGGGAATGGCCCACGGATTGGCCTGGACCGAGATGGGAGGGAAAATGCTCCCGGTGGAAGTCTCTCTTCTGCCCGGCGAGGGCAAGCTTATTCTTACCGGCAGTCTTGGGGACGTAATGAAAGAGAGTGCCCAGCTTGCCCTAAGCTTTATCCGCTCCCATACCGACCAATTTAACCTTGCTGAAGATTTTCAGAAGGACACCGATATCCACATCCATGTACCCCAAGGGGCCATACCAAAGGACGGCCCCTCCGCCGGAATCACTCTAACCGCAGCCATGGTCTCGGCTTTGACCACTCGTTCGATTCGTCCCTGTACCGCCATGACCGGCGAGATAACATTGACAGGACGGATTCTACCCATTGGAGGGGTAAAAGAGAAGGTACTGGCCGCCTATCGAAACCAGCTTGAGGCGGTACTGATGCCGGAAGAAAACCGAAAGGATACCGAGGAGCTGCCGAAGGAGGTGAAAGCACAGATAGAATTTCACTTCGCCTCTACAGTAGAGGAGGCACTTGAATTTCTGTTTTCACAATCGGATAGTAGGAATAGCGAAAACAGGCAATAGAGCAGCACTACGCGGCATGTGAAACTAATTCTAAAAATTACTTGATTTGGCATACCACTACCGCTATAATTGAACTGAGATTGGAACAGAAGGAGGCTCTTTTGAAACGAAGGGTAATTTTACTAACACTACTTATTCTTATACTGCTAGGCGGCTTTGCATATGCCGAACAATCCAACTATTACGTAAAGTCTGTTCCTATCGCCAAGGTATACATGCACAGTCTTGGATACAGAATTGTATATCAAAAAAGCGATCTTAACTTCGGTGTGTTTTACGTACCTGAGCAATGGTTTGATATGCCGGCGGACAGAGAACAGGACCCAAAGGCTGAGCTTATCATGGCGCGTAATCAGGCCTATCCTTACTTCTCTATCTTCTGGGAGGCAGGCGAGTTCAGTCATATAAGGCTGTATCTGCACAAAAATTTAAGCCATTTATCTTATGGCGATTTAGAAAACCCGGAAAACTTCGACGACCAGTTTAATATCGAAACCCTGTCGATAGAGTTCTAAGACCGACACAGCATCAGAGTCCCAACATCCTCAAGTTGCACTGCCCCTTTGGGGCGGAATAAGAGAAAATTATGACCACAATACCACAGCATATTTTAGACGCCCTCGAAGGGTGGAACGAATATATCCTCATTGGCCACCGTGAACCCGATGGGGATTGCACCAGTTCGGGGCTCGCCCTCAGTAGGTTTTTAGAACGCAGGGGAAAAAGCTGCCATTTAGTTTCGCCCGGCCCGTTCCAGCGCCCGGAACTTGAAACTTTAAGCCCCCACTTCGCCGCCCATGTGCCGAAAGATATTAATCGGGAGAACACCGCGGTAATCATTTTAGATTGTTCAACCCTAGAAAGAATCGATTATCTGGCTGAAGAAATTGAAGGGCTTCCGGTAATAGTTATCGACCACCACTCCTCGGGTAATTCCTTTGGCGACCATCGCTTCATCGACGATACCGCGCCCTCGGTTACCTTCATGATACTCCATATCATTGAAGCCGCAGGCTTCAAACCGACCGAAGAAGAGGCCCAGACTCTCCTATTCGGCTTAGCTACAGACACCGGATTTTTCCGGCACCTCGGAGCCCATACCCCCGAAACCTTCGAGGCGGTTGCACGGCTGACCGCCGCCGGTGCAAATCCAAACCAGATTCATCGCCAAATGTATGGAGGCCGCCCCTTGGCTTCAAAACAGCTGCTGGGCCTATTGATGCACAGAGCCCGTGCATATGCCGATGGCAAAGTCCTAATAAGCTATGAAACCCTTGAAGAACAACAGCAGTTCGGAATTGAAAACCGTGATTCCGACAGCTTGTACCAGCAACTGCAGAGTATCGAGGGCTGTGAAGCAGTCGCTTTGATCCGCGAAGAGAAACCTGGGGAATGTTCCATCGGATTACGCTCTAACTTTTTTGTCGATGTAGGTAAAATCGCCCTCGAGCTTGGCGGCGGCGGCCACGCCCGCGCAGCCGGACTTAGCTGGCAGGGAAGCCGCCAGAGCGCCCAAGAACATATACGAAACGCCCTTGAAGCAGCTGTACATGCTGTTACTAATGAATAAAACCACCGTACTTCTGCACGATTTTTATTAATTCTTATTTTTTTAAGCCTCTTCAAAAGTGGTAGCTCCCAATATAATTATATTTACTTTAGTTACATCGGCAATTGAATTGTAAATAAATGTAAATTCGCCCTTTTAGAACCTCCATTTGATCGCCTTTACCCTAGCCCAGTTTGGCACAGAATTTGCAACCACATACTCCCACGTCATTACATATAACAAGGAGGGGTGAGTATGTATGCATCACAACTTACTGCACTAGTTATGGAGGGGCAGCGCGACCCCTCACAAATTCAAAAGGCGGAATGGGCGGTTGCCTGCTGGATATATAAGGAGCTGAACAGGAAGTTTCAACTTGATCCGGATGAGGCGGGAAACTTTTTTTGTGACTTTTATCCAAAAATCCGTAAACTTATTCTGCAGTTTGAGAATCGCGGATATCCCTTCGAGGCCTATCTGTATACTACTTTGCGGTGGCAGGTGTTAAGCTATAAAAAGAAGCTAGGCCGCGAGCGACTTCAACGTCAACTCTTCACCTTCGAACCCTTTTGGGATGTTCATCAGGAGGAACCGCTTTATTCGGAATACTCTCCCTCGTACCTACCGAAGGAACCGCATAACTCTTTCACTACCTTCCGTAAGCGCCTCATCTACGTTGCCCTTCGGGAATCGGAATATCTCGATCACAGCCTGATCGAGGCAATCGTCCAGTATACACACATCGATCGACGGTGGTTTTTAAACTGCGTCATGGCTTTGCGCCGTAAAGTCGAAGACCGCAAGCAGCGCCTGGAGAGGGCTCGACTATACCACAACACCTGTTTTTACCGTTACTACATCATTCAGCTGCAGATTCAAAACTGTAACTCTCCGGCTCAAGTCCGGCTCTACCATCGCGAGCTTCTAAAGGTGCGCCGCCGTTTACGCAGGGTCTCACTGCAGTTGCAGAAAATACATGTCCACCCCACCAATCGAGAAATAGCGGAGGTACTCAACATCCCAAAGGGATCGATAGATTCAGGAATCTATTATGTGCTTGAAAGGGACAGCCATGAACAGCAATCGGCCGCCTAAATTTAAAAGGTGGACGGCAGCGATTCTGAATTTGGAAGTCTTTTGACTTCCAAATTCAGAATTCGCATCAGTTTCTTTGCAAAATTTTATATATCTCAACCTTTGGAGGTATTCTCAGTTTGGATAGTGCAATGCACTATCCAAACTGAGAATTTCTGTGTGGACGCAGGCCAGGCTTTTCATTATGCTGTCGGTATGGAAATTTTGGTAGCAACGGAAAACACACATAAGTTAAAAGAGCTGTCCGCAATTTTTGCCGGCCACACTCTTCTCACCCCCCACGAGAGGGACATTGATTACTACTTTGAAGAGACCGGCGAGACCTTTCTGGCCAACGCCCAGGGTAAAGCCCTGGCCCTTTTCGAGAAAGTCCGTTTGGAACAGGCCCTCACACCGGTTATCGCCGACGATTCAGGCCTGGTAGTGCCCGCCCTCGGCGGAGAACCGGGGGTTTACAGCGCCCGCTACGGCTCGCCTGCAGGCGGCCCGAATTTAGATACCCCGGATCGCAACCGCTACCTGCTCGACAAAATGGAGGGGCTTACCGACCGTCGCTCCTTCTTTGTCTGCTGCATGGTACTTGTGCTCACCCCGGAGCGTTTCTTCGTGGCCCAGGAAACCCTGCCCGGGAGTATCATCAGCGAGCCTCGTGGAAACCACGGCTTTGGCTACGACCCGCTGTTCTATCTCAACGAATACGGACAAACCGTCGCCGAACTCCCGGAAGCGGAAAAAAATAAAATCAGCCACCGCGGCCGGGCAGGTATACGCCTCCGCGCCGTACTGGACTCACTCTAATAACAAGGTCAAAAACAACGCCGAAAACAATTAAAGGATAAAAACAACGCCGAAAACAATTAAAGGATAAAAACATGCCGGAAAAACAGTCGGAAAACCCCAATCGCATCCCCGAGCGCCACGAAGTCCCCGACGAATACAAGTGGGACCTCTCCAAACTCTACCCCTCAAACAAGGAGTGGGAGCAGGGCCTCAAGGACCTAGAGCAGCGAATCGAAGGGGTGCAGCAGTTCCAGGGCAGCCTCGACCGCTCGGTGGCCCAGATCAAGCAGTGCCTCGAATACTTCAACGACACCGAAATGCTGGAAGAGCGGCTGGGCTACTATGCCCACCTGCGAACCACCGAGGACGTGGGCAGCAGCGCCCACCAGGAGCGCTTCGCCCGCTACATGCAGGTAGCCACCCGGCTCTCCGCGGCCACCAGCTATTTCACCCCAGAAATCCAGTCCATTCCCGAACAGACCATGCAGCAGTACCTGGCCGCCCCGGAGCTGGAAGACTATAAAATCATGTTGGAAAAACTCCTGCGCTTCAAGGACCACGTGCTCTCCCAGAAAGAGGAAAAACTGCTGGCCCTGCAGGCCGAAGCACGTCAGACCCCGGAAAAGGCCTTCTCCGCCCTGACAAACGTGGATTTCGACTTTGGCCACATCGACACCCCCGATGGCCCCAAACCCCTCAGTCAGTCGACCTTCAGCTCCTTTATGATCAACCCCTCCCGCCAGGTGCGCCAGTCCGCCTACGAGCGGCTCTACCAAGTTTACGGCGACCATGTAAACAGCTTAGCCGCTCTGTATGACGGCAGCGTGCAGGACGATATCTACCGCTCCCGGGTGCGCGGCTACGACTCGGCCCGGCAGATGGCCCTTTTCCCGGACAAAGTTCCCGAGAGCGTTTACGACAACCTTATCTCCGTGGTCCACGAAAACCTGCCCAGCCTGCACCGCTACTACGAGCTGCGCCGCAAGGCCCTGGGGCTTGAAAAACTGGCCCACTACGACGTCTACGTGCCCATCGTGGGCGAGGTACAAACCAACTACCCCTACGAGCAGGCCGTGGACACCGTCACCGAGGCTCTGCATCCCCTGGGCGAGGAGTACCAAAACACCCTCAGACAGGGGCTCCTGGGCGGCTGGGTCGACCGCTACGAAAACCGGGGCAAGCGCTCCGGAGCCTTTTCCGCCGGCAGCTACGTAGGCGACCCCTACATTCTGCTCAATTACCAGCCCACGGTCCTGCGCGACGTGTTTACCCTGGCCCACGAAGGGGGCCACTCCATGCACTCCTACTACAGCGCCCGCAACAACCCCTTCGCCCACTACAACTACACCATCTTCGAGGCGGAGGTCGCCTCTACCTTCAACGAGCAGCTCCTGGCCGAGCACCTGCTGGCCCATGCGGACAATCCCAAAATGCAGGCCTACATCACCAACAAGCTGGTCGACGACTTTGTGGCCACCATTTCCGGCAGACCATGTTCGCCGAGTTCGAACACAGCGCCCACCACATGGTAGAGACCGGCCGCCCCCTCACCGTCGACTCCCTCCGCGCCGCCTACCGCGAACTGCTCCGCCGCTACTTCGGCCCCAAAGTCGACCTGCCCGAAGCCGCCGACATCGAATGCCTGCGCATCCCCCACTTCTACCGGGCCTACTACGTGTACAAATACGCCACCGGCCTCTCCGCCGCCGTTACCCTGGCCGCCCGTGTCCAAACCGGCGGCCCCCAGGAACGCCGCGACTACCTCGCCTTCCTCAAATCCGGCGGCAGCCGCTACCCCCTGGAATCGCTCCAGCTGGCCGGGGTCGACATGAGCTCCCCCGAGCCCATTCGCAGCGCCATGGAAAACTTCAACCGCCGCCTCCACCAGCTCGAGCAGCTTATTCTTTAATAAGCCCCGCCACCAGGCTCTTATTCTAGGAAATCTGCAGAGGGTCAGGGGCCGCCCCCAACCCGTCAGTCCCTCCGGTCCCCGGGCACTTTTACAAGTGCCCGGGAGCCGTGATCAGCCGCCGGCCCAGCGCCTCAGGCCGTAACAGCCTTATTCATCTTCTTGAAAGCCTCCCAGCAGCTGTTCAAGATGCTCGGCTTCCACTGTGCTGCCGGCCACCAGCTCCAAGAACTGACGCTCCAGCAGCTGCAGCTCCTCCCCAGCCCGCTCTGCAAACTTTTCAATACCGATTTTACTGGGGATAGTATCAAAACGGTTCTTGATCATATTCACACTAATAAAAATCGGCACCCAACGATACATCTCCAAAGTATCCGGCACGGGACGCAGACCGGTTTTTTTCACCGCCCCCATCCCTTCCCGAATCGCCTTTATCATCAACCGCAACAAATCCCTCCGTGCCGCCAATTGGTCCAGCGTCCCTCCGGCTAATTGCAGAGCCGCTATCATCGGCAGTCGCACCAGAGCCTGGCTTAAAAAAACAGCCTCCATCACCCCCGCAGCATGCACGGGAATCCCGGAACCGCGTAACAGCTGATAGGCCGCCTCCCTGTTCTTAGGATGCGTCGGGTTCTCCGGATTTTCCGAGTTCTCCGGAGCCTTGCCGCGCAGCCGCCCAAGAGTAACTCCCCAGGGCTCGGTATCATCCTCTCCCCGCTCACAAAACTCCACCACAACTCCCGACTCATCCCGCTCGAGCACCACCGACATCCCGGGAAAACCGAACACCACCCGTTCCTCCCCCAGCTTCTTAGCCCACTCACTCATCCCTTTTACATAGCTGCCGACCATGAGCACAGGAGGCTCGACCTCCGAGGGGTCTGCAACTTTTTTAATAAGCGGCAGGGCCGCTTCTACCTGATGTGCCCGCAGCACCACAATCAGCAGATCCAAAGCCCCCACTGCCTCACGGCTCAAACCGGGCTCCTCCGTCCCGGCTCCCACATCCAGCACCGGCAGCTTTGCCCTCAGCACCTGACCGGTCAGCGCATCCTTCAGCCTCACCCCTTCCCGGGCAATCTGAGCCGCCCGTGTACCACGGTCGAGCAGCAGCACCTCGTGCCCCCCGGAATCCAATTTATAGCCAAAATAACTGCCCAGGGCCCCTGCCCCGATTATCCCAATACGCATTCCCCTCTCCTTCTACCCATCTAAATACTTCAAAATAATCCGCCACTCATCCAGCTTATCCTGCCAACGCTTATGGCGCCGGGTTGGAATCGGACTGGTGGAGGGAAGCCGCCGGAACTCCCGCTCTCTCAGCTCCGGCAGTTCCAAAAGCTCCGTCAGCTTCGACAGCTTCGATTTCTTAGAAAAATCCGCCGCATTCACCGCCTCGCTATACAATTCCTTCACTGCCCTATAAAAACCCTGCTCCGCTTTCCTCCCGTTAAACACCACCAGGCGGATACTCGGGTACTTTCGCAGCAGCCCCGGTACATCATTCGGTATTGCCTCCCGAATCGACTGGTCCAGGCTCCCCTCTCTTCGACAACTATCAAATACATCCCACACCGCAATTCCGGCCTCACACAGCATCGCTGTGCGCCCCGCATAGCCCCCCGGCATCGGCCGGCCGAGCAGCTCACTCATAATCCTCCAAAAGTGGTTCTGCTGGTGCCCGTAATACTGTCCCAATTCTAAAGATTTCACACCCGGCATGCTCCCCAAAATAAGCACCCTCGGTTGTTCGCCGATAATCGGAGGAAAGCCGTAAATCATCTCTGCAGAATCTCCCTCAGCCGCCACTCTGTACCCCCCGCAGCTCAATCAACCTTTTTCCGGCCGTCATGGCATCCTGTAAAAATTCCCTGTCGTTTTTATGCCCGCTGTGACGTATGGAACACTCCAGACACAGGGGTTTGCGGTACTCGGCAGCATCAAGAATTCTCATCACCCGCCGCCACTCAATATTCCCCCAAAACGGCGGGAGGTGATCATCCTTGTTGCCGAGGTTATCATGCAGATGCAAAGCCGCCAGGCGTCTCCCGCCGCCCTTCTCCGCCATTTCAACCACCTGCTCAAGTAAGTCTAATCCGTTCCCGGCCATATTCCCGTGCCCGGAGTCGTAGCAGATTCCCAGAAACTCAGGGGGATACTCCTCACACAAGGCAATCATGGCCTCCATATGCCCTGGGGTCGGCAAATTCTCAAGGGCAACCCTCACCCCGGCACTCCGCGCATCAGTTTCGAGCTCATCCAGCGATCTGCGGGCAGACTTCTTCCATTCATCCCCCGCTGCAACACGTCCCTCCGGCAAATGCAACACCACCGCATCTCCCCCCAGCTTCGCGGTCATTTCTATCCGGTTTTTTATCTGTCCTACTCCAGCCCGCCTGCGCAGTTCAATCGGTGAACTCCAGTCGGAAAAAATTCCCACCGCCCCATGCAAATCGATCATGTCCAGTCCATGCCTCTCCAACATCTCCCCGATCCTTCGTACTTCCCGCGGCCGGTAGCGGTGCTCTCCCAGCCACTGATGGCACCAGTGCACGCCGGCAAATCCGGCCTGCCCTATCAGCTGCAAGTAGGGCTCGGGGTTGCCGATGGAGCGGGCATAGTCGGTGGTGATGGTTAGGTTAGGCATGGGGAAAGGATAAAGCAACATCCCCTCCCTGTCAAAACAGTTGTACGAAGCTTGGTGCTATTGCCGCAGCACTGCAGAAATGCCTTCTCCCACCCACTTCAATTGCGGTTTTACACAAATACATACCTTTATGCTGAACAAAAACCAAATAAAAATAGACAACACCAATCTTCGTGAAACTGAATTGACAAAAGTTGGACAATCGTGTAAATTTGCACTCGTTCAATTACACACGCTGCAGTGGTGGAATTGGTAGACACGCTAGCTTGAGGGGCTAGTGGGCATTGCGCTCGTGAAGGTTCAAGTCCTTTCTGCAGCACTATAATACATTATATTGTAAGAGATTATAGACCACCCTTAAATATAGGGTGGTTTTTTATTTTGAAAATTGGCATAAGTGTACCAAATTTGTACCATATTCATTATAAAAAGGCCTTATCTACTTAAAAAAGAGGTAACTATTATTACTATCGATTACCTGATGAAACCAATTTTCACTCCACAGGGCAAACAACAAAGGCAAAAGCTGAGAAATGGGACGAATGGGAAAGGCGATCAAGGCTCACCGAGGAAACTTGTCGGATTTTCTGTATACCCTACGTTACCGAAAGAAAGACGGATACGTATTTCCAGGAGAGACGAATGTATTCTATCTCCACGATGATAAAGACGAGGTAAGCGGCTTTATCGGTCTCATACGAGACGTGAGCACCCGATTAGAAATTAAAAGAAAGCTTGAGGAGAGCAAGAAGAATCTCAGAATACCGCGACGATCAGTTTACCGGATCGCTAAAGACGGTAGTAGGACTCATGGTGCTGAAATATCTCAGCCGCCGGCTCGACGGGGAGGCGGCCCGGAGACTGGTCGAGACAATGTACAGGGAAGGTCCAGTGCCGCTTTATTTAAGGGAGTTCTACGACAAGTGCTACAGGGTGCTGTCTCAGGTGAAGGAGGAACAGGAGTACGAGCTGCTTCTTGGCAAACTGGTTAGAGCAGGCTATACTAAAGAGAAGGAGAGAGCGATGACATACGCAGAAGCTGCTGAAAAAAGAGGGATACAAAGAGGTATGGAAAGGGGAATACAAAAGGGCGAACACAACACCCTTATCCGGCTGCTCGACAGGAAATTCAGCCTCAGCGAGGAGGAGAAAGAGCTGGTCCACAACACCGAAAAGCTCGAGAAGATAGAAGCAGCCCTCGACGAGTTAGTCTTCGCCGAGAGGAAAGAACAGGTCCTCGCGCATCTGAAGTAGTAGCCTCCCCCGCAGGGACACGGGTTGTTACGTCCTACTTTCTGCTGTGTGTGATACTCCTGTAATATAGAAGGATAAAAATACATCCGAACAATTGCAGCTCGGGTTTACACAATATTGTTCGAGGAGTTCTTCAGTTCTGCAATGATGATTCGGGTAGCTGATCGACGGCGGTGAACATTTTCTGCTGACGGTGTGCTTCATCGCTTGCAGCTTCCCAATATTTCCTGTCCTTTTCTGCAAGCTCAGAATTATTTCCAAATGAGATTTGTATTTTATTACTTCTGTCTATTCCACAATTATGCTTTAATCAAATATATTTTTATACTTTTGGAAATCTAATGGACATGGATGTCCCGTTGGAAGAGTCTACTGTAAGTTCTCCATCTATCTGTCTGGCAAGAATATTAACCAAACTGAGCCCAAGGGAACCGGCATTTTCCATAGAGAAGTCTTCAGGCAACCCTTTCCCATTGTCCTCAACAGACAGTGCAATAAACCCATCATCAATATTCTTTAGCATAATCAGAATTTTTCCCGTATCCATACCTTCAAAACCATGTTTTTGAGCATTGGTAATCAACTCATTCACAATAATACCACAGGGTACTGCTTGAATTGGAAAATCCGGCGCAAACCTGCCACCAATTCCGGATTTAATCTGCCGGGCATTCCGGTTTAAACCTGCCACCCATTCCGGGTTTAAACTGCCACTTTTTAGATGATTTCCGGAATCATTTACTGCTCTTCAATCGACCTCAAAAATAAGGCATGGTACCACCCTGAGAGCATGATCAACCAGGAGGAGTACATTGTCAAAAAAGAGGACGAGTATGAGCAAAATACGGGATATAATGCGGCTTACCGAAGCTTCGTTGAGCCAGCGGCAGATTTCAAACGCACTGAATATCTCACGACCGGTAGTTGCAGACACTATTGAGAAAATTCGAGGTGCTGATCTAACCTACACGCAGATAAAATCATTGCCAGACTCTGAGCTGAGCCAGTATCTTGCCACAGCCAGAAAGCCTTCCAGTAAATCGATGGAATTAAAGGAACAGTTTCCTTACTATGCAAAGGAGCTGAAAAAAACAGGTGTAACTCTTACGCATTTATGGGAAGAGTACCTGGCTCAGAATCCGGAGGGTCTTAAGTACACACAGTTTGCTACCATTTTCAGCAGTGGCGCAAGGATGAGAAACTCTCAATGCATATCGAGCATAAGGCCGGCGATAAAATGTTTGTAGATTATACCGGGAAGAAGATGGTCCTCACCGATAGAAAAACCGGTAGGACCAGGGAAGTCGAAGTCTTCGTGGCTATTCTACCGGCAAGCCAACTGACTTATGCTGAAGCTTCCGAAAGTCAAACCCAGGAAGATTTTGTCCGATCAAATGAGCGAGCCCTCCGCTACATAGGAGGCGTTCCCGCCGCTATTGTTCCCGATAACTTGAAGGCGGGGGTACTCAAGGCAAGTAAATATGAGCCGGACCTTAACCCGATGTTTGCTGACTTTGCCGAACACTATCGGACAGCGATTCTCCCCGCCAGAGCTCGAAAACCAAAAGACAAAGCCCATGTCGAAAACGCGGTAAAAATTATCTATCAACGGGTGTTTGCCCCACTCCGTAGTAAAACCTTTTACACCATCGAAGAGCTCAATTTCGCGATCAAGGACCGGCTCGATGACCATAATAACCGAAAGCTGACAAAAATGACAGTTTCTCGGCGTGAACTCTTCGAAGAAGTCGAAAAGAGTGAGCTTATAACCTTGCCAGTCCATCCGTATCCCATCAAACATTTCCAGCCGAATAGCCTTGTTCAGTTCAATTACCACGTGGAGCTCAAGGAAGACAACAATTACTATAGTGTCCCTTATATTCTGAAGGGACAACGAGTAAAACTCATCTACGATGAGAGGAGCGTCTCAATATACCATAACAATATCCGCATAGCCCTTCATAAAAGAAGCCGTCGCCGCAGTAAATACACCACAGTGAGAGAGCATATGCCAAAGAAACACCGATTTGATGAGAAGTGGAATCCAGAGAAGCTGAAGTGGTGGGCTGGGAATGTTGGCAATGATACTCTGCGGGCGATTACCCATATTCTTGAATCCAAATCTCATCCGGAGCAGGCTTATAAATCCTGTATGGGCATACTATCTCAGGCAACAACACATGGTCATGAGATCCTTAATATGGCCTGCCGAATAGCCTGCAACGCAGAACGGATACACTACGGTTTTATTTCAAAGGAGGTTGAAAAACTTAAAAAACAGTACCAACAGGAGGAGGAGCAGAAACAGTACAGTCTGCTTCCCGCCATTCACGAAAATGTTCGTGGTGAAAAATATTATAAGTAGGAGACGAAGATGAACAACAATCAAGCAACAATTTCCAAATTGCATGACATGCGTATGCATGGTATGGCAAGGGCCTTTCAGACGACTCTTGAAGCGGGAATGCAATCCCAATTTACTCTGGATGAGCTCTTATCACATCTTGTCGATGCAGAGTGGGATGACCGCCATTTTCGCAAACGTGAGCGGCTTCGTAAAGCAGCAAACTTTCGGTATCAGGCTTCTTTCGAGGAGCTTGATTTCACACTTAATCGCAATCTTGATAAAAATCAGATTCTCAGGTTCTCCGACTGCGGATGGGTTAAGGAGCACCGTGATATTCTTATCACAGGACCGACTGGTGTTGGTAAAAGCTTTATCGGAAGTGCTCTTGGGAACCAGGCCTGCGATCACGGATATAGGGTTTACTACCAGATTGCGGGGCGTTTATTGGGCTCATTGAAAGCGGCAAAGAAAGACGGATCGTATCTCAAGACTCTACCTAAGATTCTAAAAAATGATGTTCTAATTTTGGAAGACTTCGGCCTCAGCCCTTTTGATGAAGAGGGCCGTCTGGCTCTACTCGATATTCTGGAAGATCGACACGGGCGTAAATCTACTATCTTCCTCTCTCAGCTTCCCGTTGCTTCATGGCATGGGGTTATCGGAGACTCTACCATTGCCGATGCCATTATGGATCGAATTGTCTATGATTCCTTCAGAATCGAACTTCAGGGAGAGTCTATTCGAAAGAAAATGTACCGGAATAAGTAGCACAAACCTGCCACCTCAGGTTATTATATCAGCAGGTCGATTGAGGGACACAAAGTGGCAGGATTGAACCGGAATCAGTGGCAGTTATAACCGGAATATCCATTGAATAATATCAACAGATACAGGGTCTAAATCAAAATGATACTCGATATCTGTATATCCTTCTATACTATACTTCAGTTGTCCCGCCAAAGTTTGTATATACTGATCGAGGTCTATTTCAGATAGTTTATCCGATTTATACAGACTCTCATGTACGAGTGCCATAGAATAAATCCGCTTTTGGCTTGCTTGAAATGCCTCTATTGCTTTTTCTACGCTGTCTACCTCATCTTCCTGGAGTTTCAGAAGGCTTACAATTACATTTAAAATGTTTTTTACTCTGTGGTGAACCTCGGTGAGTAATGTTTGCTTTTCTTTCACAGCACCTTGAAGCCTAATGTTCGATTCTTCTATCTTCTTCTGATACGCATCGTTATCCATAATGAGGGTAAGAAAGTTTGCGTATTCCTCTAAAATGTGAATCTCGTGATCAGACCAAGCCGTTGGGGCAGACGAATCAAAACATAGCAAGCCTCGAATTTCATCCCTGAGGGGTATGGAAACGTCCAGTACCGCATGAGTATTTCCCTCCTTCATAGCCCCCTTCAACGGCTGAATTTTTGAATCATCTTCTACGTTCCCGATTCTGGTTACTCTGTTTGTCTGCAGGGAATACAGATATTCTTTTGCAGGTTTTACGTCTGCTTCTAAACCTGTTAAGTCAGGCATATTCTCCGGCTGCACCGAATATTTTACTGCAAGATTTCCATCTATATCGATTGTAGAGTAGGCGGCCCTATATTGAGGGAATAATGAGTGTAGCTGCTCTATTGCTTCATGGATGATGGGCTCATAGCCCTGCCGGGACAAATACTTTGCAGCGAGTTCGTTGAGCAGTTCTTTACTCAGTGTGTTCTCTCGTATAGTCTTTTCGTGTACTTTTCTCTCACTCACATCACGTATAATACCTACATATCCAACAACATTCTTTCTCTTATCATAAAGATTCAGTGCAGTTAATTCCGCCGAAAATACTCTTCCATCTTTTTTCCTGAAAGATAACTCTAAAGCAGTAGTATTGTTGAGGTCTTTTGTATGTAAAAGCTCATTCCCTGCTTTTTCATAGTAATTAAATGATTCATATAATATTTCAGTACTCTCACCCGTCAATTCTGAAGGATCATAGCCAAACATCCTTTTTAGCGCCCGTTGGTTGATATCTACGATCGTTCTTTCACTATCTGTTACTACTATTACATCTCTGATGCTGTTGAACAGGTTTTCATATCTCTCCTGCTGTTGTTTTGATCTCTCGGATACTGAAGAAAACTTCCGGGCAAACAAAACGATACTTATAACTACAAGAATCGCTATGAAAAGTGTAATTAGAGAAAAAAGAAGATATTCATCTCGGTATGCCTTACTCCATCCCCCCAGAGGTATGGCAGCTACAGACCATGACTCGTGTGCTATTGAAATGGGTATAATTATCGGGTTCTCTCTAAAAACTGAACTCTCACCCCATACTATTCTATCCTCTGAATCTTTTAGGGCTATGAGGAGATTCGCTGTTTTATCCAATCCGCTCTCCTCATATATATGCGGCATATCGATTACTATTGTCACTAATCCCCAAAACGTATCATCCTCGAAAACCGCTTTTCTTGCGATTATCCCCTCTCCGCCTTGCCTGAGTTCATAGGGACCACTTATCTCAATTTCTCCGCTTTCTATTGTCTTTTGGATGTCTTTCCTGACCTCCTCTCGTGAATCCTGCAACAGGTTATGCCCTTCAACTACTTCATTTCTTGTGTGAGGATATACATATTTTTGTATACCCTCAGGGGCTATCGACAGATTGCGAATACCATTTTTTATGGTATAGATGTCTTTTGCGTATGAGCCGAAGTGCGTACGTATTTCATCTTCATTAAGAGTGTGGGCGAAGCTATAAAGTCCTTCGAGTAATGCAAATCGCTCTTTTAAGGGTGAACAAAACGACTGTGCGTACGGCAAGGTTTTATTCTTTATACCAAGCCTTACCTCCTCTTTAACACGGGAGTAATGCCAGTTGTTTATAATGACCCAACCGCTTAAAGCAACAATAATGACCGCCACAATAAACAGGACAAATTTTCTACTCATCATAACCTCTCACCCGGGCAGTTATTTTTTCACATAATGCTCTTAGCTCATCCGGATTTACCGGTTTTGCCAGATAATAATCAAATAATGAATTGATCTCTTCCTCATCGAATACCGACTGATCATATGCACTCATGTATACCAGAACAATGTGAGGGGTAGTATTTTTTCTTATATTACGTGCGAGCTCAACCCCATCAATTTCACCCTTGACCTTGATATCAAGAAACACAATATCCGGGCTGTTTTCATCTACCATCTCAAGCGCTTCAGCTCCTTCTGAGGCCTCGAATAAATTTTCGTATCCCATTTTCATCATATTTCTTTTAATAAACATTCGTATCAAAATGTCGTCTTCTACCAGTAGCACCTTCATATCATTGCCCCATTTTCTGTTTCGCCGTCTACAATACTTTTCCATAATACATAAAATTTAGAATAAAACGACATCACCTTCAAAATCTTCACTTTGCGATGAGGTACCTTCTGAGTTGTTATCTTGTGGTCTTTCATATCCAAACTCATCATGCTCTTCATCGGTAGTAAAGTAACGAGCGGCTCTCTCTACCATTGTCTCTTTGATGCTCTCTTGTTCATTTTTACTTACTTTATAATAGATAGAGGCAGTCTTCCGGGCTTCCTGTCCCATTTCATCGAGAAACTGTATGAGGTGCGTAATGATTTGTTGAATACGGTCTTGATACTGGAGCTCCTTTGCCATCCCATCTACATTCTCATGAATCTCTGATGAAAGATTGCTGGAAGAACTAACGACTGCCGAAAGACTGTCAATTTGCGGAGCAAGTTTTTCAATTAGAATCGAATGCATATCTCCGCTCTTTTTAAGACTCTTCACCGCCGAGCCAATTCTCTCTTCATACAGACTGATTGAGCTGCTGATCGCCTTACTTGCCTCTGCAATCGTTGAGGTAATCTGCTCTGCGATACTCATTGTCGTTTTTGACAGCTCCTGTATTTCATTACCGATAACTGCAAAGCCCTTCCCCAACTCCCCTGCACGAGCAGCTTCTATCGAGGCGTTTATTGCCAAAATGTTCGTCCTGTCGGCAATATCATCTATAGAAACAGTGAACTCCTCGACGGACTTCATGTACGACTCTATGGTTTTCATCTCTTTGGAATATCCATCTCGTATCCCGGTAAACTCCTCTATGAGTACTGTGATCTTCTCTTGTTCTTCCTCTATAAGCTGTACATCGTTTTTCAGCCCCTCTTCATCAGCAGACAGCCCTCCTATGACCTTTTGAATCGTTGCATTGAGCTCTTCACTCAACTCCAGGATGCGATATACCCTATTGGTAAGATCCAATGTTGCATCTTCGGTCTTCTCTTTCACAATAGAAGTGAGTCTTCTTCCGATCTCCCCTCCAGTCGAGACACAATGGCACTGGCGGCTCAATGCCTCTATTGCAGATGAGCTATCTGATTGTTCCTGATTTTGCTCTCTGCTTCTCTCTTCAACCTGCCGCTTTTCATCCTCTATAGCTTCGTATTTTTCTCGCAAAACGCGGTTTTCCTCTCGTAGCTCTTTTAACTCCCCATTCAACTTCGACTGTTTTTTATTTGAATATATCACCCCTATGATACCCACCAACGATGCAAAAATGAGTATGAAGGACGAGAGTAGGGAGCTAAAGAATATAAGTGAGGTTCCTGTACATATGAGAAAAGCGGCGATTATCGTTATATACATGACAACTATTCCTTAATATGAGAAAAGGCGGAGAACTCTCTGGAGAAGTCCCCCGCCTATTGGGTTATGTGAATAGTCTAATTCA
Source organism: Spirochaetia bacterium (assembly GCA_034520965.1). Classification (GTDB taxonomy): domain Bacteria; phylum Spirochaetota; class Spirochaetia; order DSM-16054; family Sediminispirochaetaceae; genus DSBN01. Next base: position 373,993 of record JAXHMY010000003.1, read on the forward strand.
CTCCTGCTTGAATACTCTCTATCTCTTCTTTCCCCACAAGCTTTTCCATATCGAGCAATATAATGACCTGATCGTCTATTTTACCCAAACCGGCAATGTACTTGTTCTTCTCCCCGCTTTCCTGAAAACTCGGCGGAGGGTCAATGTTCTTCTCGGGAATATCCTGCACCTCCGTGGCCGTGTCTACTATAAAGCCTATAGAGAAGTCTTTGATCTTTACCACAGTAATTACCGTGCGGTCGTCGTACTCCTTCGACTCCAGTCCAAAACGAAGCCGCATATCGATTACCGGTATTACGTTGCCCCGCAGATTGATAACCCCCTTTACATATTCTGGCATATCCGGCACTTCCGTTATCTTCTGCAGCTCTATTATGTCGGTCACGTGCTGGATATCGATCCCATAGTACTCGTTGCCGATTCTGCACATGAGAAACTTGTTCTCCTGTATCTCGTCGTCGGTCTCGTCAAAAAAATCACTGTCCTGCATTTCATTTTTGCTCATATCTGCCTCCAGTGTCCCTCTTCTTTGTTAAAATCATCTTAGAATCGATCAAAATCATCATCCTCAAGTGATATCTGATCTTCAGGTTTCACCGGGGTAATCCCGGTCTCATTCTTAGACTTTTGGCCGCCTTTACCCCATCCGCCGGCAGTATTCTGCTGAGTCTTTCTCCGAGTCTGTTGCTGCTGTCCAAGGTTATTCAGATGACTCCCCTGGGTAAGGAGCTTGGCTCCCCCGCCGATGGAGCGCTCATTGAGTTTGAACTGTGCAACCATGCTGCGCAGCTGCTGGGCCTGTCCGGCAAGCTCTTCGGAGGCTGAGGCACTCTCCTCTGCACTGGCGGTACTCGCCTGGGTGGCCTGGTCTATCTGATCGAGCCCCTCGGTTATCTGCTCAATTGCCTGGGCCTGCTCACGGCTGGCCTGGGCTATCTCCTCTAGGAAGTTTGCCACCTTTCCCGAACCTTCAACAATGGATGTGAGCTGTTTGCCCGTCGCTTCGGCGGCCTCGGTACCCTGCTTAATGTTGGTCACCGTCTCGGTTACCATCTGGGTGGTCTCTTTTACCGAGTCGGTACTCTTTACCGCGAGGTTCCGCACCTCGTCCGCCACTACCGCGAAGCCCTTGCCGTACTTCCCGGCCCGGGCAGCTTCCACATTTGCGTTGAGCGCCAGAAGATTGATCTGGAAGGCGATGTCGTCTATAACCTTTACCACCTTGTTTATTTCATCTGAGGAGGCGTTTATCTTCTCCATTACTTCGGCAAGCTGCTGCATCTGCCTGTTTCCCGCCTCCGCGTCCTCGGTGGCTTTTTTGGCTATTCCGTGGGCCTCGGTGGCGTTTTCGGCGTTCTGCTTGCTACTGGCTGTTTATCTCGTTGGCAGAGCTGGTTATCTCCTCGAGGCTGCTCGCCTGTTCGGTTGCCCCCTGGCTCAGGTTCTGGCTGGCCTGGCTCACCTGATCGGCTCCGCTGTTTACCTGCTCAACCGAACTGTTCACCTGGCCGAGGAGCTCGTTAAGAGATTCTACCATTGCGCGCAGGGAGTAGCCAAGTTTATCCTTGTCCGAGGCGGGTTCCACCTCTACGGTAAGATCCTTCTGTGCTATCCGTGTTACCATCTGCTCCTTGTACTGCAGGCTTTTGAGCATAAATCGCAAGGCATCGGCAAGCTTGCCCACCTCGTCTTTCTGCTCTACATCCAGATGCGATATCGAGATTGCCCGAAGAGACATCCTCGGCAAATCGCACTCCCTTCGCCAGCGGTGCGGTAATACCCCGGGTCAAAATGACTCCCAGAATAAGGGCCAGGACAACTCCTAAAATCATCCCGATTAATGCTATCAATTCCACCTGCGCCCCATCTGCATCGGCAGTTGCTACGCTCTCTTTGGCTATATTCTCATTTATATGAATAATCTCATCGAGGACAGCCATAGCCTCGTAGGCTTTATCTGTTAGGGGGCCAACCACGAGCTCGATCATCTCATTACGCCGGGCATTCGCTTTATCTGCAATCCCGAGAATGTTTTTAAAACCTTCGAAGACCTCATCCGAGGCAGTCAGCATCTCATTTTCAAAAATACCTATGGCCGCCTCGATGTTCCCCGCCCGGTACTCATCCCGTATATCATTCACGGCGTAGTGGAAGCGGTCGTGGGGCTCCTGTATCTCTTCAAGAAGTCCGTCCAGTTCCGAATTGCGGGTGGAAAAGTCCCGGAGCCATCGGCCAAAGTTACAGGCAGTGGGATCCCCCCCGCCTTCGAACTCTCTGTCGCTAAGCAGAAGCTGCGCCACATTAAGCTCCAGGGCATAGTGGTCCTTCTGAAACCGCTCGATCAAGGCGACCAGGCCGGTAGGACTCAAAATGTTGAAGGCCTCGAACTCTTTGTTGAGCTGCAGCCATCTATCGTTCTCCTTGGCCCAGTCACCGATCTCCTCTTCAAACTGACTGCTCAGCTGTTCCTCTTCGGCGGTGGCGGGGAGGGTAAGGAAGTACTCCCATACTTCGTGGTACTCAGCCCGAGACTGGTGAAAATCCTCCAAATAATCTGCCCGTGCGTCGGCATCGATCTTTCCGGACAAAAGCGTCCGCTGGACGACCATCAACTCCTCCAGGGCAATTTCAGCTTCCAGCAGACTCTCTATACTCGGCAGGCGTACATCTCCGATCTCATGCAGATGTCCCTGCAGCTGGCGCGACCCGTTCCAGCCGAAAAACCCGACTGTCAGCACGATTAGCGCGACAATGGAAAATCCACCGATCAGCTTTACTCCAATTTTAATGTTCTTCATTCCTTTTTCCTCCTGATATCTTTGTCTTCACTATTGTAAAGCCGTATAATCTCTTCTACGACTCTTTCATACTCTTCAGTTTTGTCGAAAAATAGATCGGATCCCAGCTCCAGACTCTTCTCCCTCACCCTCTTACTCAGCAGAGGTAAGAATCGCGGTGAGGTCTTCTTCGATTTTATCAACAAGGCGCATTCTTTCGGGATCTTGAATATCGGTCTGGGCAGTCACTACAAAAGAGCTCGTCTCCTCATAATACTCATTAACCTCTTCAACATCTGTCTCTTCACCTCGAATGAGAAAATCCTTCACATTCATCCGAACCATCAGCATATTCTCTTGAAGCTCATTCATCATGTTGGAATCAACCGCCCATTTCTTGTACTGAACAAAGTCTTCTGATGCCCGGTTGAAAAAAAATACTGCAACGCCGCTTACAAGCAGTAAAAGCATAATCAGTAACAAAAAACCGCTTGTAATATTAGTACGCATTTTCATTTGAGCCATATTTCTCTACTTATTTATGTTTTTTTCTTTGTACTTTTCATACTGCCAAGCAGTGTAATAACCTTATTAAACTCAGTCGACTTATCGAAAAAATGCTGAGCCCCTAGCTCAAGAGACTTTTTTTTGTAGTATTCCGTTGCATAGTTTGTGAGCACAATTACCTCTACTTCGATATTCTGTTCTTTAATATAAGAAAGGACATCCAGTCCCGAGCCTCCCGGCATATGGAGGTCGAGTATTACCACATCCGGCAGGCTATGCCTTATGTGCTCGATGGCATGGGGTACATCCACAGCCTCGGAAATCTGTTCTACCCCTTCGATACGGCTTATCAAATTGATCAAGTTTCTTCTTATTAATCGAGAGTCATCGGAAAGTAAAATATGCATCCCTTTAGTCCTTCCTCAGTGAACTACATTAAAGGAGGATGATTGAGTTGTATGTAGTAGATTTTATGATTTTTCTGTAGCAAAAACGCTACAAAGTTCAGGAATCGAAAAGTTTATATCTGTATGCATAGTGAATGAGCTCTCCGATTGTGTTGAGGCCGAGTTTTTCCATAATGCGTTGTTTGTAAGTATGGACGGTACTTACCCCAACATGAAGCGCCTCGGCAATATCTGAGACTCTTTCGCCGTCTGCCAGGTGCAGGAGAACCTGAAATTCCCTGTGTGAGAGTCGATGGTGGGGAAGGTCGGGGTGTGTTTTCCCGACTTCAGAGGCAAGTTCCTCAGCCAAAGTATCACTGATATATTTACCCCCACTAAAAGCTTTTCGTATCGCCCTCTCCAAGTCTTCCGGCGAACTTCCCTTTGTGAGATATCCGCTGGCACCATTCTCAAGAGCTCTTTTTGCAAACCTCTCTTCGGAATGCATACTGAGTATGAGAACACCTATGGTGGGATGGGAGTTTTTGATATCATTCAGAACTTCGAGTCCATTACGGTCGGGCAGCCCAATGTCGAGAATGATGATATCGCAGGTTACACTCTCGCAAATGCTCAAGAGTTCTCCGGCAGTTTCAGCTTCCGCTACATACTCCATGTCCTCTATCCGATCGATATACTGCCTAAACCCTCTTCTAATCAAGTGATGATCATCGGCTATGACAATTCGTATCACTTACTCAATCTCCATTGGATATCGGCATGTGCATATAGACCTCGGTACCGTGCCCAGGCGTGCTTTGTATATTTACGTCTCCGCCGAATTGCATTGCACGCTCCTTCATCCCCAATAGTCCGAATGAATCCCTCATGCATTTGCCCTCCGGATCAAAACCACGACCGTTGTCACGTACCCGCACTTTGATATTTTTTTTATCCAAGGAACTTATTACCTCCACTTCAGAAGCTTCTGCATACCTGGCACAATTCGTGAGAGATTCCTGCACTATGCGATATATTGCCAGCGCCTTATTCTTCTCAATTTCACAATCCTTATTCGGTTTCGTAAAACGTATCGGAAGAGCCATTCTTCTTTTGATCTCACTCACTTGCAATTCTAAAGCCTCTATTATTCCCGAAGAGTCGAGTACGGAGGGTTTTAACTGCCACGAAAGTTCTCTTGTCTTCTGTATTGTTTCGCCTATGGTATTTTTCATCTCAGAGATTATTGCTTTTATACTTTCACAGCCATGTAGATCTTTGTGATTACTCATGTCACTTTCGATCACCGCAAGACTCATCTGCAGGGAGGTAAGAGACTGTCCTAACTCATCGTGTATTTCTTTAGCTATAAAGGCGTTTTGCTCTTCCCGTATGGTATGGCTGTGCTGTAATAGCTCTCTGTATTTGTTCTCACTGTTGATGTGAGCCTTTGTGCGTTCAAATAGTTTTAATGCCATTTCCACAGTAGCGAGGATAAACTGTTCATTGCCGGGTACTTTCTGTATATACCCGTACTTAGTCATATCTCGAGTGGTGTCGAGGGTGGCTTTATCGGTGTATGCTGAATGAAGGACTACCGGAATATCATACCTTTCATAAATCTTCTTCGTTACCTCGGGTCCCTTCATTCGACCTTTTCCGAGGTTGATGTCCATGAGTATCACATCAGGAATAACACCTTCGGCTAATCTATCCAAACAGGGTTCCCCATGGGGAAAGATCTCCACAGAGTACCTGTTCTTTTCGAGAAACCTTTTTAACTGCTCACTGAGGATCATCTCATCTTCTACTATGAATAACTTTTTGCGCATATCTAATTATCAACCTAAAAATGATTATTTTCACTACTATTATCGTCTTGTATCTATTGGTTTTTTAATAATAAAAAAATTTCGAAAAAACATAATTGCCCATAAATTGAAGGCACTAATAGCAGGCTGTCTGGTTTAAGGAATTAGAGCAATTTGTTAAATTAATTTGACATAGGTGGTTATTAAAATTATTTTATAAACACAGTCTATTCTCCAAAGCTAAAATATAAAAGACGGGGACCAATGATTAGAGAAAAACACTATTCCACCTACCTTCAGGCCCTGCTAAGTGGAGACCAAAAACGGTGCACAGAGATAGTGTCACAACTCTTGGATGAAAAAGTTGATATTAAGATGCTCTACAACCAATTGTTTCAACGAAGCCTTTATGAGACCGGTGAATTATGGGAGATGAACAAGATTTCTGTTGCTACAGAACATCTTGCTACATCAATCACAGAAAGTCTGCTTACACTTGTATATCCTATTATTTTTTCAAAGCCCCACAATGAACGTACTGCAATCGTTAGCTGCGTGGCGAATGAGTTCCATCAAATTGGTGGTAAGATAGTTGCTGATTTCCTAGAGTTGAATGGCTGGCACGCACATTTTCTTGGAGCTAATACACCTGTTAAGGATTTAGTTGAGTTTATAGACAAAAAGGAACCGGATCTTGTAGCGTTATCTTTATCTTTGTATTTTAATTTGCCCAAATTGCATAAGACAATTGAGGTTATTAGAGCACATAACCAAAAATTGCCTATTCTTGTTGGTGGTCAAGCTTTTCGGTGGGGAGGTCAAGAACTTCAATATGGTTATGAAGGGGTTAGACTCCTTACCTCCCTTGATGAGTTAGAATCAGTCATGAAAACTTACTAAGATGAATTTGAAACTTATAGAGCACATAAGAACCAATGCTCCCATATTATATATTGAACTAGACTCTAAAGGCTATATTGATATGGTCAATGAGTTCACTACACAACTAGTAGGGAAAAATCCATCAGGCTTACATTACCGTGAAGTTATTATAGATTTTACAGAATCGATTGATATACAAGCGCTTTCACAAAAACCGGAAAACTCTCACCGTATCAGCATTTCAAATTCTTCTAATCTTCCTATAGACTTTCAGTGTGCGTTTCTATTTATGAACGATCGATATCTCATAATTGGTTCGACCGATTATCAGGAGTTTGCTATCGTTCAGAAGGAGATATTAAATCTTAATCAACAACTCAGCAATACAACCCGTGAACTCCATAAAAGCAATGCAGAGCTCTCTCGCTTAAATAAAATGAAGAACGAGTTTCTTGGGATGGCCACCCATGATCTTCGGAGTCCATTAGGTTTAATAATGACTTTCAGTGAGTTCCTGATTGATGAAACAGGAGAAAATCTATCGGAGGAACACAACTATTATCTACAAAAAATACACTCTTCTTGTTATTATATGAGACAAATAGTTGACGACTACCTTGATGTTACTAAAATAGAATCAGGTAATATCGACCTAAACATACAGTTCACTAACATTCCAAAAATTATCGAGCAAGTGATCAGTGTTGCCGAAATTCAGGCTAAAAAAAAGAGTATAGAACTTATAGTGAAGCAGGATGCGGATATACCACAAATAGAACTCGATCCTGAAAAGATTGAACAAGTTTTGAGGAATATCATAACAAATGCCGTCGACCATTCTAATGAGCACAGTAGTGTATTCCTTCGAACTAAACTTGTTGATAACTCAATTCATATAGAGATCGAAGATCATGGTGTAGGAATCCCTAATAAGGATCTACCTATTCTTTTCAATCCCTTTGAAAGAAAAACTTCCAGGAAAACTGGAGGAGAAAAAAGTACTGGTTTAGGTTTAGTTATAGCACGGAAGATAATAGATGCGCACAAAGGTGAAATAAAAATTGAAAGTAAGGAAGGTGAAGGAACCACCATCAAAATATTATTACCAATTACCAATAAGGAGTAAAATGTATGACACGAGAAGAATTCATACAATCGGCACAGACCTTAGAACAGCCAAGCACCGAGGCCTCCCAAGAATTTGAAGCTGCTGCTGAGCACATTGCCAATGAGCTAAATAAGCACATGACCGCACGTGCTGATCTTGAGAATTTGATTGGAGATATTGCAAATAAAGCTATGCTGGAAGACAATAGCCGTAACTTTTGTAGGTTTATGTCTGCTAACTTTCAAAGTTACAAACCTGAGGTTTTTGTCGATACAGTTTTGTGGGTGTTCCGAACTTACCGTTCTCACGGATTCAATATTAGTTTTTGGCCCGCAAATGTAGATACTTGTGTGGAAATTATTCGTGAAATTCTTTCAACAGATAGCTTTAATGAGGTATATCCTTTTTATAAATGGATTATTGTAAATATTCCTTCTTTTACCATCATAAGCGATTCATTCGTTGAACCTTGCAATGAAGATTATTCCGAGTAGCTCAAAATAGGAAGGTGTATGTCAGCTAAAGATAGACAGGAGAGTTCAGAGTCTAATGGAAAGCCGCTCATCCTTATTGTGGATGACGATCAAGATATATTGATGATGACCTCTCGTATTTTAAATAAAGCTGGATTTGAAGTTATTGAAGGATCTTCAGGCGAAGAGTGCTTAAATCTTGCAAGGGAGCATAAACCCGAACTAATACTTCTCGATGTGATGCTGCCTGATATCAATGGTACAGAGGTATGTCAACGAATAAAAAATGATCGAACTCTCAAGGACTCCTTTTTAATATTACTTTCGGGACAAAGAACCTCCTCAGATGAGCAGGCAGATGGACTCACATGTGGTGCAGATGGATATATTGCTCGACCAATTTCACAGCGAGAGCTTATAGCCCGAGTAGAAATAATGCTGCGCTTAAGAAGAGCTCAAATGGAGACAAAAGCCCATGCAGAAGCTCTTACACTTGAACGGAACAAGTTAACTTCATTATTCGATGGTATTAGCGATATTATCTATGTAGTCGACCCGAATTCATATGAGTTACTATACTCTAACCCTGCATTCCGTGAAACCTTTGGGGAGCATCATGAATATGAAAAATGCTACAGAGTACTACATGATCATACCAAACCATGCTCATTTTGTGACGTCAATCAGACATTTGGCGATAACTGTTGGAATCATTATTCCTGGGAGTATTTTAATGAAAAAAATAGCCGATGGTATCGCTGTATTAATAGATCTATACATTGGCCTAATGGAAATATTGTTTGTTTGCAACAGATGTCTGATATCACTGAACAGAAAAAATTAGAGAACGAGTTAAGACAAACAGTTAAAGAAAAAGACTTTCTCATGAAAGAACTCAACCACAGGGTAAAAAACAACCTCAATATGGTCTCCTCTCTTATCACTCTGAAGAATGATGAAATCGAATACGACTTGTCCGATTTGACACACCAAATAAAAGCTATCGGCCTTATCCATGAAAAACTCTACCAAACCGAAAGCCTAACGGAGATTTGTTGCAGGGATTACTTCGATGACTTGCTCAATTCCATTTTCTCCTCCTTCACTACACGACGGGTGAGAATTGAAAAAGATATAGAAGATATTTGTGTTTCCACCAAAACAGCCATGTCCCTCGGGCTCATTATTAATGAGATTGCTACTAATGCGATAAAATATGGTTTCAACGAGAAGGAAGAGGCGGTTTTCTTCGTTATGATGAAAAAGGACATAGCGAATAGTGAGTACCAGCTCTCCCTTTCAAATACGGGTAATCCTTTCCCGGAAGATATAGATATTAAAAATACCAACACCCTTGGGTTACGACTGGTTGATGCTTTGGTTGCACAAATAGACGGTGCTTTAGAACTGCAGAAGAAACCGAATCCAATATTTACTATAAGATTCCCGGATGCAGAGGAATAGAGAGCTGTCAGAATAGTCACTATTCTAAATCTGCTAGAGGCTACTGGGCTGTCACTTCTCCCAAGGGAAGAGTCGAACCGATAGCTATCCAGGCATCAGAGTCCGGTTCCAGTGCTGCACACATCGCTCCGTGAAGCAGGGTAAGCGCTCCGCCCCTAGCCCGCCGGCAAACAGAGGTACATCGACGGCGAATGCAAAGCCATAGTTTGTCAGAATCTTAACACTTACTCCATATTTACTTGTTACATAGTTATTATGCTTACAATAGGAGGTACTCCAATGAAACAGAGTATAGTTACATTGAAATTATTCATGGTACTACTTGGCGTAGGGCTTATCGCCGCCGGCTGTGCAAGCATCCAAAAAACGGCGGAGCCGCAGGTTCGAACCTTCGCTGAAGGCGAGGTTTACATATCACCGGCTTCTTCACCGGGAGTGCAGGATAGTTTCCAAACCGGAATAATGTTCCCCGCCAGCAGTTCCTTCCAGTAAACCTGCAAACTTGCCGATAGATATTTCTGTAGGCTGACAGAAAGTTTTTCTCCCTCGCCTGCCAACGAAAAAAGGGTGCCCAACTCCGGTAAGAGTTAACGGGCACCCGGTAACTGTGAAAGCACCACAGTCATATATACTCTACCCGAATTTACACAAGAATGCCACCTCCTGTATGCACATTATCCCTGTCCATTGTGCGGAAAGGTTCATCCGCTGACGATTCACACGTCCCCGCGACGCAGTTGGTTTGACGCCAATGGTGAACGCGTATGGATTCGGGTAATAGTAATCAAGTGTGCCCATGCCCGGGCGGCCGGAAAACAATACACCAAGCGTCTGCTGCCGGATTTCCTTATCCCCTATAGTCCTATCCGGTTGGATCGTGTGCTGGAAGCTGAACGCAGCCGCCGAGAGGAAGGTGCGAGACTTGAGGACTGTAGTTATATTCTGGGGTGTCTGGAACTGCGGACCGTCCGAAAACATCTCAAGCGCCTGCATACCGCAGCAGCCTCAGTTGCTTTGCAGTTATCCGAGTACCTGGCACATATCCCGCAGTATGCTCGTTTGCCGGAACCGCAACCGGGGCAGTGCACAGTCCTTCGACTGAATAGCCTATACCACCGAACCACTGAGGCTGCCGGTGCAGCAGGCCGCCCGGTGACCAGTCTGCGGCAATCCCTGCAGGAACAGTGGTGGAAGCTTGTCGGTAAACCACCAACCAGTTGTGTATCACGTGTTGCCCGTCCCCCATGATATATCCAGGGTACTACTGTGAAGGAGGCCCTATGAACGGGAATGACTGGAAGAATCTGAATTCGAAGGAACTCGACGCATTTCAACGCCGCGTGGCGCTGGTTGAGACGTTGCTGGATGACAACATCGATGAAGCCGTGCGGCAGGAGGTGCGGCGTGCCTACCTCTATACCCAGGGAGTCAGTGACCGGACGATCCGTAACTACATTCGTCGGTATCGCATGCAGGGACAGCATGGACTGCTGTTCTATCGTCACACACGATCGGCTTCACCGCGTATTCATGACGAAGCTCTCCGTAACAAAATTCTGGAGCTGATAGAGGAACGGCCGCGACGAACGGTTCCTCAGCTGCGCAGACTGCTCACCGTTGATGAACAGTTTGCCCCACGCATCGAACTGGTCTCGGATCGTACCATCTACCGGTTTTTGTATGAGCAGGGCCTTACTCAGAAGGCTCGGATGGCCAAGCGGATACACGGAGACAGGGCGGCATTTCATCGCTTCGAAGCAAGCTGCTCTCTGCAGCTGGTGCAGGGAGATGCCCGTGACGGAATATGGCTGCCGGCACAGCCGGGCGACACAAAGACCCGGAAAACTTATCTGTTTGCCTGGGTTGATGACTATTCGCGGCGAATCCTGCATGCCCAGTATTTCTGGGATGAAAAGCTGCCCAGAATGGAAGCGACCTTCAAGACCATGGTGCTGCGTTGGGGAATACCGGAAAAGCTGTACCTCGATTATGCCGAAGAAAGCGTAATGCCGAAAACGATGTGCTTCTACTTTCTTTGAAACGAAATAGCCGCAAAAACTTCGGCATAATGTTTTGTGGCTATAATCCGCACAGCCTCCGCAAGGTTTCCTCGTTCTTCCATGACGGCACTTCACCGGCGATATCAGGATCAGCCGTTTCCAGTGCGTTGCGGAGCATGTCGGTACTTGCGGTAGCGTAAATCTCGGTAGTGGTAATACTTGCGTGTCCGAGAAATTCCGCGACATAGGATAGCGGCATGCCGGCGCGATAAAGGTGCATCGCTCGAGTGTGCCTGATAAGGTGCGGGTTAACTCTATCAGGAACATCCGGACATGTTTTCGCGGCCCTTTCACCACACGTTTTGAGTATTACGCTAACCGCATCGGTAGACAGCGAGCGCGGATTACCCCGGTGTATGGAATAGAATAGTGGAGCAGAGTTTACAGACACCTCGTTAGGATGGAACCGGTCTATATACTTCCTCAAGTGTGAAACGGTCTTGTCCATAAGGGGGATGCTTCTTGGTTTGTTTCCTTTTCCCGTCACGATCACGAACGGATCGCCTACTGCCAGGTTAAGATCCCCAACTTTCAGGTCCACAAGCTCCTGCACTCTACATCCAGTGTCGTATAGCATAATCAACAACATTCCGTCTCTCGCAGCCTTCGTGGTTTTTCCACTTGCTTGTGCCAATATGGCTTTCATTGCCGGTTCCGACAAGTATTGAATCGTCGACTTCGGAACCTTCATCATGGGAACGCTTTTGATCTCCAGATACATGGAATATAGACGCAGGTCCTCGTCGGCACAGTACTTGAGAAACGACTTGATCGCAGAAAGTCTGAGATTGCACGTTGTTGATCGGCAGTTTCGTCGGCGCAACCATTGGAGAAACTCAACGACTGTCGTTCTGTCGAAATGGCTGAACGAGATAGCAGAGAATTCGGTTTGGCACGTCTCCTTGAGAAACGTGCAGTACGTTGCGATCGATTGCCTGTATGATTCGGATGTTTTCGGGCTGAGGCAACGGATTCTGGGTAGATAGACGGTAAGGTACGAACGAACATACTGCCAAAATTGCCGTTCAGATTTCCTGTTATTACTGGTCATGGCGAAACTCCGGAATGAGATTTTCTGTACTTCGCAGCTTCTCGCGAAACGTGTGGAAGAACTCGGGTACGAGGTGAAGGTAGTAGTCGGTGCTCTGCAGACACGCGTGCCCCATGTACGTACTGAGATAGGGAAGCATGCTATTGAGATCGGCGCCGGCGACTACCCATCTATTCAGATTAGTGAGTGCAAAGTGATGTCTGAAATCATAGGCACGAGCCTTATTCCCGTACCCGCCTCCAGGCACTGCCGTATTCCAGATTTTCCGAAACGCTATACCCAGACTTGATTGCGCATAGCAGCGCGATGGTGTCGTGGGGAAAAAGAAGATTCTGTCCTGGTATACGGTCGATATCTGCGTATTGTACGTTTGCAAGAGTTCCAGGAGATCGCGACCTATTGGTATTCGACGGCTTCGTTCTTGTTTCGAAGCAACGATATCGATCTGCCCGAGATGTAAATCAACATCCTCGACCCGCAACGTTCGCGCTTCACACGTGCGCAAACCGCAGCAATACAGCAGTCGGAACAAGACCGGCAGGACCCAATGTCGAATGGGGAACGAACCGTGAGGTTTCAAACTGTCGCAGGCATGAAAAAATGAGAAAATCTCATCTTTGGTGAAGAAATGCGGTACATAGCGCGCAGTTTTACGGTGCAACCCGGTGGGAAGCACAAACGCTTCGGAAATCCCAATCGATTGGAGGTATTTGCCGAACTCTCGTACCGGTGATATCCGTACTTTGTGGGATGCCGGTTTTTCGTTTGTAGCTTGTGCCCACACAAGGATCAGCTCTCGGGAAAAACATCCGTCTTCCGCATGCTTGCACGCATATCGATCAAACCGCCACAGCGAATACTCGGCGCTTTCATAGCGGTATCCTGCCGCTCGTTTCAATGCGACAAAATCCTTAAGATCGGAGGCGAAAACACTGCAATACCGGGGGCTCATTTCAGTTCTCCAAGAGACAGTGGAATCCCGGCAAGATTAAGCGCACACTCTCGTAAGCGGTTTTGATCCGTTGATAGATATACTTCGGTAGATGTCTTGTTGGAATGGCCAAGCATTGACGCTATAGTCGTTACCGCTACCCCTTTCGCCAACAGTCTGCGAGGCGACGGAATGACGGATCAGGTGTATCCCTTTTCTCTCGGAACCGAGTCTGATTCCCGCTTGGTGAAAGGCCTTGCGCACTATAGCGTAGCACGGTGAATGACCGGATAACGGTCTGAACGGCGCCTGGACACGAAGAAATACATGCCGGCTGTCCACTTGGGGTCTCTCTTCGAGAATATAACGACTGAGCGCATTCCCGACGTCGACGGTCAATGGAATCCGGAAAGGCTTCCGAGTCTTCACCTGGGGTATAACGATGCTTTCGTGTATCCACTCGATATCCGACAATTTCATATTCACGATGTCGATCGCCCTCAAGCCGGTACGGAGTGCCAATGTGATAATGGCGTTATCCCGTAGCGACACCATATCCGTCTGCAATAGACGCTTGAGAGCTGAATTTTCTTCTTCCGAAAGAATCGGTACGATCGGATTCTTCCTGACACAACGTGATGGAACCGCGCGGACAAGACGCGGCTCATCTTCGGCGTATGTAAGAAACGAACGAACGTGTGAGGCGACGGTCCGTATACTTGTAGATTGGTAGGTGGCCAGTAGATGTCGGAAGAATAGGGGTACAGAAGCAGGAGGTACCGTTGACAGGTTGTGGTACCCGCTATTTTCCAGAAACATGAGGAACTGCCGTATGATGTTTCTTGATGACTGTATCGTGTTTGAGCTCTTGCCACGTTGCCGCAGATCACCAAGAAATTCGGAATACAGCAGGACGAACTCCTCCGCTTCCGGCCCTCGAGGAACCGCCAAACCACCGTATTTAGGCCATGCAACTGATCCCGATGCGGCATAATCCCGCAGTATGAAAGCGGCCCGCCTCAGGTGATTTCTTCGTGAACGCCCATATTGTCCCTTTTGGTAGCATTCCTCGACGTGCTCCATGAAACGTTCATGCATCGTCTCGGTGTAAGAACTCATTTCCTCCATTTCGAAAAAGCACCAAATTCGTGCGAATGCCCGTTCATACTGATAAATTGATCCGGTACACAGCCCGAGTTCGGGTAGTCGTTCGAGTACTCCCTGAAAAAGGTCACTGGATAGTAAAGAATTCGTTTCCATCTGATTGTCCTCCTTGAATGTATGTGGACGGTATGTCCAGCTAACATTATAGAAGGGTCTCAATCAGGGAAAAACATTATGCCGAAGTTTTTGCGGCTATTTCGTTTCAAAGAAAGTAGAAGCACATCGCTTTCGGCATTACGCTTTCTTCGGCATAATCAAGGTTATCCCGAATTCGGGATAACCTCGACAACGGCAATGTCTATATTGCGAAACAATTTGCACGTATCCTGGCCGATCTGAAAATCAAAAAGATTCATCATGGTCCCTATCAAGCGTGGGCAAAAGGCAAAGTTGAGTCGGTTATGAAAACCCTCAAGCAAGAGTTTCAGGCCGAGGCACAACAGGCAGGGTTTGTCACCCTTGAAGAGCTCAATACCGCCTTGTGGGCATGGATCGATGTCGAATACAACCGGCGTAGTCACAGCACCACCGGCGAACCACCTGAGCAACGCTTTGTGAACGGACTACCCGAAACCCATCGCCGGGTGGAAGACCTGCAATGGTTTGAGAACCTGTTTCTGCAGCAGGACACCCGCAAAGTAACCAAATACGGAGACGTCAAGCTTGAGGGGAATCTGTATAAAACCACTGCCAGGCATGGGACAGTGGTCGAGGTGCGCTACAATCCGTTTGATCTGAAAAAGGTCTGGCGGTTCGAAAAAGGATTGGCTGTTGAAACCTTGGGGGTCAAAAAGCTTGTCCATGACCAGGCCAAAACCATCGCCGAAGAAAGCCCGGATGCGCCGCAGAAGACAAGCCGTGACTCGGCTCGCTATTTCGAAAAGCTACGCGAGAGTCAGGCTGCGCTCACTGCCGGGCAACAGAAGGTAAGCTTTAGCAAACTCAAGGGGCAGGAGGCAACACAATGATCGACACCATTCTGAATCACTACGGGTTTTCCCGGCTGCCCTTCGGCAAGAATATTTCTGCTGATGAAATCTATCCCACCGAGAGCATGAACGAGGCCGGTGCCATGATTGAGCTGGGACTGGAAAGCGAGGATATTATCCTCATTACCGGTCCAATCGGCTGCGGAAAATCGCTGGCGGTGCGGCGGGTGGCCGGACAGCTGGATACCAACCGATACCAGCTTATCTATCTGCGCGGCAGTATTGCCTCAGCAGCCGAGCTGTACAAAATGGTGCTGTTGGGAATGAAAATTGATCCTCCACACTCAATCGGGAAGGCCAAGCCGGCATTCTTTGCGGCAGCCAGCGAAGCAGCCCGCAAGTCGGTAGTGATCCTGGATGATGCCCAGGATGCCTCCCCCGATGCCCTGTTAGCACTCAAGGCAATGACCAACTTCGAATCGGATTCGCGCACCCGAATCACCTTCATTCTGGCGGGGCAACCGGAGCTTCTTACCACTCTTGGCTATGCTCACTTCGATTCGCTGCGGGCCCGTATCCGGTTGTCGAACCACATGTCGGGTATGAGCCTTAGTGAGACCTGCGAGTACATCGACCATGGCCTACAGGTTGTGAAGCGGCAGGAAAAGCTTTTTTCAGACAACGCTAAAATGGAGATATTCAAACGCACCAATGGTATCGCCCGCCATATAAATTCGCTGTGCTATAAGGCCATTGTGCAGGGAGCCATCGACAAGAGGAGCATCATCGACACTGCCGACCTGCCGCAGGATGTGATATAATTGTCACAGAGTTCCGGCAGTTGCCAGGAAGTTCCGCGGGTATACCGCTGGAACTTCCTTTTTTCAGGCGGCGGAAATCAGCCGTGGCAAGGCGGGGAAGGAACTGCTGGCGGGGAACACCATCAGCGCATCGATTTGCGGGGCAGATAAATGGGATGATATAGAGCGCTCGAGCGAGAAGTTGTACTATATTTCAAGCTGTAAAGCCGACGCGCCACTGCTGGCTTCTGCTATAAGCGGGCACTGTGGAATAGAAATTTCTCTGCATTGGTTTCTTGATATAGCTTCCTGCACACGGAGTATCGCAGGTAAACAGCTGTTGGCCGGCTGGGACACCGGGTATCTTGAAAAAGTTTTGTTTAAGGTCTAACTGCGTTTGCCCTGGACCAGGTTGGTCTTGATTTTGACTTCGTTTCTATACCTGATGCGTACAGGTTCATTCTGACCGACAAAATGCTGATGTTCGCCCCGAAGTAACAAAGAAAGAAGAATATGGCTTTGGGCTTACCCTGGTCGAAGGCTATACAAAACAGTTTGACGGAACCATGAGTATAAGCACCGAGGGAGGAACAAGGGTAAGTGTGGTTCTTGAGCTTGAATAGTTTATATGAAGAGGAGATAAAATAACATCATTTTTTCTAATTATGGCATTGAATACCTGGATCATTTTTCCTACCATTGGTCGGAGCAAAACAGCATCGGTTTTAGGAGTAAACAGATTGGAGAGATTACTTAGCAAATTTAAGCATATAATAATAATTTTACTGGCCATTATAATGATCTATATTTTCTCAACACAATATACAAATATTATAGAAGTAGTAGAAGAGAAGTATAATAGTCAGCAGCAATTGGTCGAGAAAAATATTCTACAGACGGTAAATTATATAAATAATGCGTATAAAATTGCCGAACAGCAACTAAAT
The DNA here is from genome assembly GCA_034520965.1 of Spirochaetia bacterium. Lineage (GTDB taxonomy): Bacteria > Spirochaetota > Spirochaetia > DSM-16054 > Sediminispirochaetaceae > DSBN01. Next base: position 391,283 of record JAXHMY010000003.1, read on the forward strand.
CAGGAAATGAAAGAATACTCAGAGCAGATGGTAGAAAAATACAAAGAGAACCCTAATGTTTTGGAATGGGATTTAGCTGAGCTGCAGGAGCATTTTTCCGGTTATGATATTTATATTGTCAATGAAGATTTAGAAATTATTGAAACAACCTATAAAAAAGACCTTGGCCTTGATTTTTCTAAATTTGGTAGTTTTGCTTCCATATTAAGAGATAGAATGGCTGGAAATGAATTTGAAGTTGATAGAATAGATCTTTCCACTCAGGCAGGAGAGATTAAAAAGTACAGCTATATGCCTAGCCCGGATAATCAATATTTATTTGAACTCAGTGTCAGTATTGACGAGAAATATCCTTCTTTTCAGAGTTTGAATCTATTTAAAAATGCTACTTCTTTGACTCAAGAATATAAGATGGTTGAGGACATAGGCTTTTATAGTGTGGAGCCGCTTAATTATGGAGTTGCCAAACTTAGAAGCAGCAAGCGGCCATATTTGAACCCGGATGTTCCTGATTTTGAAGAGGAACTTGCCAGACAGGCAGTTATTAATAATACCATGCAGAGCAGCACAAAAACTACAGAGGGAATACAGCAAAGCTATCGATTTTTTCCAGCATTAATTAGTGAAGAAAAAAATGGGCAAGGCTGGAATTCTTATGTAGTTGGCATTATCTATAATAATCAGGTGATGCAGAAAGAGATACTAAAGCACAGGAATTTATTTTTAGTAAATGTTATTTTAATGGCTGTGCTATTTGTCAGCTTCATTACTGTTGTAGTATATTTGCTCAAGTATTTTGAACATCAGGCCCATCACGACAAATTAACCGGACTGACAAATAGAAAATATTTTGTAGAAGAATTTAACAAGCTAAAAAATAAAGCTAGTTATAATAAAGGTAATATTGGAGTTGTTTTTATTGACATCGATAAGTTCAAAGAAATTAACGATAGTTATGGACATGATACTGGTGATGAGGTATTAAAAAAAATTGCTTCCAGAATGGAAAATAGTCTGAAGGGGAAAGACTTAAAATCCAGAATGGGAGGAGATGAATTTGTAGTTGCTCTGACTGATTTATCCTCAAAAGAAAAAATAATAGAAGTAACAAATAGATTGATTATTGAACTTAAAAAACCACTATTCATTGATGGGAAGGAAATTCCTATCAGTGTCAGTGCAGGAGTGAGTTTTTATCCGGATGACAGCTACGAACTTGAAACTTTGATTAAAAATGCTGATTCAGAAATGTATAAGTCAAAGCGAAAAAAAAGGATATAGAAAAATAGCAACACAAGTAAAAGTATATAAAGCCAGCGATTCTGATATAAAGCGGAGAACCTCTGCAACAGAAGCCCTCCGCATTTTTCGAATATAACGGTAAATTAACTCACACCGGACTGGATAGACTCGATCTCTCTTTCTCCTACGAGTTTTTCCATATCAAGTAAAATAATTACCTGATCCTCCAGTTTTCCCAATCCGGCAATATATTTATTCTTACCCCCACTTTCCTGGAACGTTGGTGGTGGATCAATGTTCTTTTCGGGAATATCCACTACTTCGGTGGCCGTATCTACAATAAAACCGATTGAGTAGCTTTTGATGTTGACCACGGTTATCACCGTCCGATCGTCGTACTCCTTCGACTCCAGTCCAAACCGAAGCCGCATATCAATTACCGGTATCACATTCCCCCTCAGGTTTATCACTCCCTTTACATACTCGGGCATATCCGGCACTTCTGTGATTTTCTGCAGTTCTATAATATCGGTTACATGTTGTATATCAATCCCGTAAGTCTCGCCTCCAATTTTACACATGAGAAACTTGTTCTCTTGAATCTCATCATCGGTCTCATCAAAAAAATCACTGTCCTGCATTTCATTTTTGCTCATATCTGCCTCCGGCGCCTTCCTTTAAGTTTAGAACTTTTTTAGAATCGGTCGAAATCATCATCCTCGAGGGAAATCTGATCTTCAGGTTTCACCGGGGTTATACCTGTCTCGTTGTTCGCCCTTTGACTGCTCCCGTCCCATCCGGAAGCCGCTTTATTCGTCCGAGCATTTTTACTCTGCTGAGTCTGTCTCCGAGGCTGTTGCTGCTGCTGACCAAGGTTATTCAGGTGGCTGCCCTGGGTAAGGAGCTTGGCTCCCGCGCCGCTGTAGCGCTCATTGAGTTTGAACTGTGCGACCATGCTGCGCAGCTGCTGAGCCTGTCCTGCAAGCTCTTCTGAGGCTGATGCACTCTCCTCGGCACTGGCGGTACTCGCCTGGGTTGCCTGATCTATCTGATCGAGCCCCTCGGTAATCTGTTCTATCGCCTGGGCCTGCTCACGGCTGGCCTGGGCTATCTCCTCTAGGAAGTTGGCCACCTTTCCCGAACCTTCAACAATGGATGTGAGCTGTTTGCCCGTTGCTTCGGCGGCCTCGGTACCTTGTTTTATGTTGGTCACCGTCTCGGTTACCATCTGGGTAGTCTCTTTTACCGAGTCGGTACTCTTTACCGCCAGGTTGCGCACCTCGTCCGCCACCACTGCAAAGCCCTTGCCGTATTTACCCGCCCGGGCCGCCTCTACGTTTGCATTGAGCGCCAGAAGATTGATCTGGAAGGCAATGTCGTCGATTACTTTGACAACCTTGTTGATTTCATCGGAAGAAGCATTTATCTTCTCCATTATCTCGGAGAGCTGCTGCATCTGCCTGTTTCCCGCCTCCGCGTCCTCGGTGGCTTTTTTGGCTATTCCGTGGGCCTCGGTGGCGTTTTCGGCGTTCTGCTTGCTCTGGCTGTTGATCTCATTTGTCGAAGATGTAATTTCCTCGAGACTGCTCGCCTGTTCGGTGGCTCCCTGACTGAGGTTCTGGCTGGCCTGGCTTACCTGATCGGCTCCGCTGTTTACCTGCTCAACCGAGCTGTTCACCTGGCCGAGGAGCTCGTTAAGAGATTCCACCATTGCGCGCAGGGAGTAGCCGAGTTTATCCTTGTCCGAGGCGGGTTCCACCTCTACGGTAAGATCCTTCTGAGCTATCTGTGTTACCACCCGCTCCTTGTACTGCAGGCTTTTGAGCATAAAGCGCAACGCATCGGCAAGCTTGCCCACCTCGTCTTTCTGCTCTACATCCAAATCGATATCAAGATTGCCCGAAGAGACATCCTCGGCAAAGCGCACACCCTTCGCCAGTGGTGCGGTAATACCCCGGGTCAAAATGATTCCCAGAATAAGGGCCAGGACGACTCCTAAGATCATCCCGATTAATGCTATTAACTCCACCTGCGTCCCATCGGCAGCGGCGGTTGCTACGCTCTCTTCGGCTATATTCTCATTTATATGAATAATCTCATCGAGGATAGCCATAGCCTCGTAGGCCTGATCGGTTATGGGGCCAACCACGAGCTCGGTCATCGCATTACGCTGTGCATTCGCTCTATCTGCAAGCCCGAGAAGCTCGTCAAAACCTTCGAACACCTCTTCAGAGGCAGCTATCATCTCATTTTCGAAGATATCTATGGCGGCCTCTACATTCCCCGCCCGGTACTCATTGCGAATATCATCTACCGCAAAGTGAAAGCGGTCGTGGGGCTCCTGTATCTCTTCAAGAAGTCCGTCCAGTTCCGAATTGCGGGTCGAAAAGTCACGGAGCCATCGACCAAAGTTACAGGCGGTGGGGTCTCCCCCGCCTTCGAACTCTTTTCCGCTGAGCAGGAACTGGGCTACATTCAGCTCCAGGGCATAGTGGTCCTTCTGAAACTGTTCGATCAAAGCGACCAGGCTGGCGGGATCCAAAATATCAAGAGCTTCAAACTCTTGGTTGAGCTGCAGCCACCTGTCGTTCTCCTTGGCCCAGTCGCCGATCTCCTCTTCAAACTGACTGCTCAGCCGTTCCTCTTCGGCGGTGGCTGGGAGGGTGAGGAAGTACTGCCATACTTCGTAGTACTCGGCCCGTGCCTCGTTAAAATCTTCCAAATAGACAGCCCGGGCGTCGGCATCGAGCTGTTCGGACATAAGCGTCCGCTGGGCAAGCAGCAACTCCTCCAGGGCAAGCTCAGCTTCCAGCAGACTCTCTATACTGGGAAGCCGAACTTCACCTATCTCGTTAATGTGCCCCTGCAGTTGACGGGAACCGTTCCAGCCAAAAAACCCGACTATCAGCACAATAAGTGCGACAATGGAAAATCCACCGATCAGCTTTACTCCAATTTTAATGTTCTTCATTCCTTTTTCCTCTCGATAGCTTCGTTTCAACTATTGTTAAGCGTTATTATCTCCACAACGACTTTTTATATTCTTCTTATAATTGTAAAAGTATCCGTCCTTAATAGCAAACTTTCCCCCCCCCCCGTTTTTTTTTTTGCATTTATTATTCGTAAGAACAATAATAATTGGGCCTGGATCCACTGATCGATCAGTGTTTGTAGTGCGACCAAGAAAAACAGCTCGATTATTCCATACTTTTAAAAGGCACTACAGGTTTTTGCGGAGCAAAATACCTTGCGCATACCCCATATAAGGCACTACAGGTTTTTGCGAAGCAAAATACCAGCTCTACCCCATATAAGGCACTACAGGTTTTTGCGAAGCAAAATACCAGCTCTACCCCATATAAAGAACTACAGGTTTTTGCCAATTCTTTATCCCAATTTCTCCGATATTTCCGGGTTCCGGCTTGTGCTTCTCAATTATTTTTCCTATTGTTAATAAATGGTGACATGTGAGTACTTCAATAGTTAAGAAAATACGATGGATAACTGCTTTACTGGGACCCCTCATCTTGCTGCTCGTCTCCTGCATGTTGACCCCGGTGAGCGAAGTCCCTGGAACCGGAACACGAAAAATCTCCGTGATGACCTGGAACGTACGGTTCGACACTCCTGACACCCCTGCGGAGACACTCGAGGCGAAGCTCACACACATTCGGGAGGCGGGTGCCGATATCGTGCTGCTGCAGGAGGTCTTGACGATCGAAGACAAGGTGGTGAGGGAACCGGCGCGTTTCCGCCGTCTGCTGCAGAAAGAGGCGGAAGAGTACGGTATGATCACGGCAGAAGGAGCCTCGAAAACCGGCGGCTCGAACATGATACTCTACAACCGGGAGCGTTTCGTACCTATAGATCAGGGCATCCGGTGGCTTTCTTCGACCCCCGAGATTCCCGATTCGACCTCCTATGGCAACACAATTGCCCGAAACTTCGTCTGGGCGGTGCTCTACGACAACAATCGTAATAGGCTTTTCACGACGGTTACCACCCATTTGTCACCCGAATCCGCGGAGACAAACGAACGCTGCGCCAAACAGCTCATCGGATTTGTATCTGATATCGCCGGTATCAAGATCATCGGTGGAGATTTCAACAGTCAAAGGGGAAGCACCCCATATCAGACAATGATAAATGTCTATCGTGATGCGGTTGATGCAGGAGCGACACTGGCTACGATGCCCGTACAGATCGACTACATTTTCACATCTTCCGGAGTGACGGTCAGCGATGGTATGGCGATCCATGCGGAAGGGTTGAGTGATCACCGTCCCGTGTTTTGCGCGGTTGACTGGTGATGATGCGCTGTAGGAGAAGCGTTATTTGGTACGTCGTACTGAAAATATATTACCAACGATATATTCGGAGAGACAATTGAAGAATATCCTGAAAGCTAACATGGAAATATTTCCTCATTAACCTTGGGATAGATGTTCCCACAGATTTAATTAAAGCTATATCTTTTCAGTTATCGTCAATTGATATTAAGAAAACCTGCCTATTAGAATCTCTTTAACCCAGGTTGGATCGGCTCTCCGATTTAAGCATACCGCCGGAAGGAGACAAGAATGAGGCATTTTGGAGGCGTTATGTTGTGGATTTTAGGTGTTGTAGCTGGATTAGGACTGGTGAATTTTTCTCCCATGATAAGTCTACACACTCCAGGGATGAATATGTACGAGGCAGAAGGAATTATAGTCTATGCAGTAGAGGCCGACGTAGATGAGGTTCCTCGAATAGCTGGACGGATTGCCAATAACAGAGACAGAGTTGTTTCTTCCTTAGGGGATGCAATTCGCCAAGGTAGGGGGTTACTCCCTTGCCTATAAGATGATGGAATATCTTGAGACGCAGTACGGACGGGAAAAAGTCTTGGGTTTTCTCACTCCAGGGACCACTTATGAGGATGTTACCGGAAATCTCAAACAGGAGTTTTTCACTCAATGGAAGGAATGGTTAGCAACTCTGTAACGGGTGAGAGCCGCCGGAACTGAGTTTAAATGTTCTGGTCTTCGGAGTATATTTTGCTAATTGCCCCACGAATAGCAGAACAGCATTTTATGCATAGCTCAATAGTCGCGATTTCTCGCCGGCCATTTGTTCCAGATAGAGCTGTCAGCTAATGCGCCAAGTGCTATTTACTCCAGTACTCCTATGAGAGTAATCGATAAAAGCAGAGCTGCCCCTAAACCTATTTAATTGACAACTATCCGGCTCGAAGAGTGGCTCAAAAGGTAAGGACCCTACGATCTTCCTTGAGATACTCACTGAGGGGTTCGCCCATCAGTTTTACATCTATACCTAAGTTCTTGAGATCTTCGACTACTCCATAGTTCTCGGCGCAGCGCAGACAGGCCTCAAGCCTCACCCCCTCATCGATCATCTCTTTCACGGTCCCCTGTAACTCCGTATCCTCAGAGAGAAGCTTCGAGGAAGGCCCCCACACGATAAAGGTCACGTCCTCGAACCAGCCCCTCTTCTTTGCATTGAGGGTGTACATGAAGACCATATTCTTAGCCACCCCCTTGTCCCCGCTGGTCCATACCACTACCAGTTTCTCATTCATCGCGCTCTCCTCCCTTGTTATTGCAGTCTGCAATTCATTATACTTAAACCTTAGAGAAACAATAAGCATAAGTCAAAGGTATTGGGAGAAGAGTACAATGGTAGTTGGAATACATTCAGGGCGGAGAGGCAAGATTTCAGAAGGCGCCCTCCGATATGTCTTAGAACACACAAGAGAGGAATATAAAATCTTTGCTCTTACAGATTTGCCCCTTGAAACCTGCGATGCCTGCCTGGGCTGTCTGACGACGCACCGTTGTGTGAAGGATGATGGAGTAAATGAGATAGTAGATGAGCTATGTAAAGCCTCCGCTGTAGTATTCGCTGCCCCGGAGTATTGGGATGGAGTCCATGGGAAAGCCCGCGCATTCTGGGAGCGGGTCTGTTTTATGAGTCGGCACAATAGTGCCTTTCCCCTGAAACAGCTGTATGGAATCATTATTGGAGTTGCCGGTCACGGTGATGCTACTGCTGCAATTCGCGACCTGTCGGCTTTCTTTGAAGATGCTCAAATTCGTATAGTCGATACGGTGCATGTACAAGGCTCCTACGCCTGTTTCAAATGCGGCTTCGCTCAGACATGCGATGTAGCCGGAGTGTGGGATATCTTTCCTCAAGGTACCGAGATTCTTCCGGCAACAGTGCCGGGCCTATCCAATCAGGATCCGCAGCTATGCGAGAAAGAGAGACGAAAGGACATACATCTGCGCTTAAAAGAGGCTGCAAAAAGGTTGAGCTCAAATTTTTAATAACCGCGGGTTCAAATCGTTTCCGACACTCTCATCCCATCGCCTATTGACCCTTATATATTCGGTTTGACACCGCCCCGCTAAATTAAGATACTCAATTAAGGAGAGTTGGATTGCACATGAAGATATTGGTTATCGATGATGAAACCGCCATCGTAACTACAGTTCAGGCCTATTTCGAGCGTGAGGGTTATGAGGTCAAAAGCGCCCTCGAAGGACTGCAGGCGCTTACGATCGCAAGAACGTTTAAACCTGATGTGGTAATATTAGATATAATGCTTCCCGGAATCGACGGACTGGAGGTATTGCGGGAACTCAGGCGAAACGCCGACCCTTATATCATCTTACTAACTGCTAAAACGAGCGAAGACGACCGGATAATCGGACTCAAAATGGGAGCCGACGATTACGTTCTAAAACCCTTCAGTCCCCGCGAGTTGGTGGCCCGAGTGCAGGCAATCGTCCGACGACAGAGAAAACAGAGCGACAATGAACTTGAGGTGCTGCAGAGTGGTGAGTTTTCCATTGATCCTTCCGCCAGAAGAGCCTGGCGGGAAGGGCATGAACTCGAGCTTACCCGCATCGAGTTTGATTTACTACTGACTTTGATGGAAAACAGTGGCCGTGTGCTTAGCCGTAATCAGTTAATCGAACATGTGTGGGGAGATGAATATTTTATCGAAGAGCGCGTAGTTGATGTACATATCCGCCGGTTGCGCAATAAAATGAGATTCTCAGAGGATGACAAGGAGTATATTACCACGGTTCGCGGAAGCGGCTATCGTTTCGAGGCCGAGCAGTGAAAATAAAGAAGCTGGTGACCAGCCGCCTGGGCCGTAAAATCTTTGTTTCTCATCTATTAGTCATAGGGGTCGGCGTAGTAGTCCTGTTGCTCACAGCCCGGCTCCAGGCACCCTACGCATTAAACCAGCATATCCGGCAGATGGAACACCTTATCGGTGAGAACGATTTGTTACGACAGAATTTAATGAACACTTTTCAGACTGCCCTAAACGAGGTGCTACTAATTGCTGCGTTCGGTGCCTTCCTGGCAGCTGTAATCGTAAGCAGTTTTATTGCGTGGCGAATAGTTTCTCCCATTCGTTCAATGATAAAAACGGTGGTAAAAATTGCAGATGGAGATTACCGACAGCGAGCCCACTTCGTCTGGGACGACGAGTTAGGCGAATTGGCCAGAAACTTCAACCGAATGGCAGAGGCACTGCATTCCACCGAAACCCGCCGCGTCGAGCTTATCGGTAACGTTGCCCACGAACTAAGGACTCCCCTGGCATCAATGCGCAGTCTGATAGAAGGGGTTATTGACGGAGTCTTGCCGGCGGATTTTTCTACCTACTCGGCAGTACAAAGCGAACTTTCACGCCTGCAGCGCCTTGTTGGCGATCTGGAAAACCTTTCACAGGCTGAGGCAGGGCAGATCAAACTGAATATCCAGGAATTCGATCTGAAGGAACTGTTGGACCACGTAGTGCTGAAGTTGAAGCCCCAGTTCTTAGAAAAACAGATCGAACTGGAAATTGAAATGTCCGAGACAAAAATACTAGTACAGGCCGACTGGGAACGCCTGCAGCAAGTGCTTATTAACCTCCTCGGTAATGCACTGCAGTATACACCGTCCGGGGGCACGGTTCGTGTTAACACGGAAGCCCTCAATGATAAGGTCGTCTGCAGTGTCGAAGACAGCGGGATCGGCCTTACTGAGAGCAATATAGCTCAAATTTTTCGAAAGATTTTACCGGGTCGATAAATCCAGGTCCCGCGCCGGCGGCGGAAGCGGTATCGGCCTGACAATAGCTCATCATATTGTAGAAGCTCACGGCGGCAGTCTGCAAGCCGACAGTCCCGGACCGAACCGGGGCAGCCGGTTTTATTTCACTCTTCCACTAAATGAGCTAATCTTGTCATATTCCCGTAATATTTCCTTCACCTAGCTTCATATTCCTCTTGTATATTCACACTACACACTATTTAAGAGGAGAAGAAAAAATGAAGCGTGTAATAATTTTATCTGTAGTTCTGTTATCAGTTGCTTTTATCGCCTGGACGCTTACCGATACAAATTCCGACGAACATTCGGCAGATCCGGAACAGGTAATCAATGAGATTCGGAGCGAGATGGGGCTGAGTGCAGAAGAGACTATTGACCCCGATGCGGTTTCTGAGCCGTTTCTTGAAGAACTCGGCGATGCGGTCATGTCGGAGGTTCACCCCAATGAGCGAGTTCATTCATGGATGGACAGAATGATGGGCGGTGAAGGTTCGGAGTCCCTGGCATCGGCACACCGCTGGATGGGATACCGGTATCTCACGGATAGCTCGGAATACGGCTATGGCCGAGGGCGCATGGGTATGATGGGATCCGGCATGATGGGCCGAGGCTGGAGTCGAAATGGTTCTGAGTTCCAGTCTATCCCCTATAATTCACCGGAAGAAGTACTGAAGCAGCGTTATGCCCGCGGTGAAATAAACCGGGAAGAGTATCTGCAAGCTCTGGAAGATTTGGAGCGCTAAAACGCGAAGGCAGTTGAATATGCAGTGGTTTATCAGGTGCCCGGAGATGTATGTGGGATGGTTTGTCATCATCCTAATAGGAATTGCCGCAGTTATGCTGCTGTTCCCCAAGAAAAATTCATAAACATTTATTAGGAGGAATACTATGAAATTTTACATAAGTACAAAGTTAAACGGAGATTTTGATGCAACAGTTGAACGCGTAAAATCCGAGCTGGCAGAGGAAGACTTCGGAGTGCTGTCTGATATCGATGTCGAAGCAACATTACAAAAAAAACTCGGCGTTGATTTTCGCAAGTACCGAATATTGGGCGCATGCAATCCGCCCTTTTCATATAAGGCTCTGCAGGCGGAGGATAAAATCGGAACTCTGCTTCCGTGTAATGTGATTGTACAGGAAACGGAACCCGGCTCAATCGAAGTTGCTGCAGTTGATCCGCAGGCTTCAATGCAGGGAGTTTCCAATGCGGAAATTGAAACGATCGCCGGAGAGATCAAAGACAGATTGCAGAAAGTAATCGATCGCTTGACAACTAATAAATGAATCAAAAGGAGTAGGAAATGGGAATTATATTATTAATAGGAATTATAGCGCTCGCGTATGTAGCGTTTAACAATTTTGCGAGCAAAACTTCGGACTGGGCTCCCTCACACGGGGAGTCCTCTTCACTCGAGATCGCTAAAGCCCGCTATGCAAAGGGTGAGATCAGCCGGGATGAATTCGAACATTTGAAAACAGAGCTCGGTTATTAGTATACTTATATTACTACCGTAAGGAGGAGTTATGAGTACTGAACATTCTCACCATGACCATACCCAGCACCATCGGATGATGATCCGTGATTTCAGGAAACGCTTTTATATCACCCTCGTTTTGAGTGTGCCGGTGCTGGCGCTCTCGGAACTCATTCAACAGTTCGTGGGGTACAGTCTCGAATTCTCCGGCGACAGTATTTTTGTATTTGTGCTTGCAACAGTTATTTTTGTGTACGGTGGTTGGCCATTTCTAAAGGGGCTGGTGGATGAACTCAAGTCAAAAGTTCCGGGGATGATGACCCTGATCGGTCTGGCAATTAGCGTTGCATATGTATACAGCGCTGCGGTTACCTTCGGCCTGCAGGGAACCCCCTTCTACTGGGAGCTGGCCACCCTGATAGCTATTATGCTGGCCGGGCACTGGATCGAAATGGCCTCGGTGGTCAGCGCCTCTTCGGCGCTGGAAAAACTCGCCCAGCTGATGCCCAGCGAGGCCCATCGTAGGAAGGATGGAGCAACCGAGGATGTTCCCTTGTCGGAAGTGCAAAAGGGGGATGTCCTGCTTATTAAACCGGGCGAAAAGATACCCTCCGACGGTAAAGTTGTGAAAGGCAGCAGTTACATCGACGAATCGATGCTCACCGGCGAATCAAAACCGGTCAGCAAGGGCGAGGGCGATGAGTTGATCGGAGGTTCGATCAACGGCGACGGCTCCCTCGAACTGCAAGTAGAAGGGGCCGGTGAGGATTCTTATCTGTCCAAGGTAATCGACATGGTCCGCGAAGCCCAGTCCGCTAAATCCAAAACCCAGGCGCTTTCCGACCGGGCGGCCATGTGGCTCACCATAGTTGCGCTTACCGTCGGGGCGGCAACATTGGCCGGGTGGCTGATTGCCGGTCAGGGGCTGCAGTTCTCGATTGCCAGAATGGCCACGGTAATGATAATCACCTGTCCCCACGCCCTCGGATTGGCGATTCCGCTGGTAGTTGCCCAGTCAACAGCCAAATCGGCCCAGAACGGACTCTTGATCCGCAACCGCACAGCCTTCGAGAATGCCAGAAAGATTTCCACCGTGGTCTTCGACAAAACCGGTACATTGACCAAGGGAGTTTTCGAAGTCGGCAGCGTGGATGTCCATAACGACAGCTATGAAAAAAACGATATTCTAAGGCTGGCCGCGGCGCTGGAAGGGCAATCCGAACACCCGATCGGCAAGGGAATTGTCGCCGCCGCCAAAGATGCAGGTGTATCAATTGGATCCGCCGACGATTTCGAAGCAATCAAAGGCAAAGGCGTACAGGGAACCGTGGATAAGAAACCGGTTGCGGTTGTAAGCCCGGGATACCTTGAAGAGCAGAATATTGCAGCGCCTGCGGAGGCCGAACGTCGGGGCGGCGTGACCCGGGTCTTTGTTTTGGTCGATAATCAGATAGCCGGCTCGATTGCCCTCTCCGACACTATCCGCCCGGAATCGCACCAGGCAATCAAAGCCCTGCAGAAACGGGGAATCAAATGCTGGATGCTGACCGGCGATAACAGTGAAACCGCGGAGGCTGTATCGAAGGAGCTTGGCATGGACGGGTATTTCGCCGAGGTGCTGCCCGATGAGAAGCAGGACAAAATCAAGGAACTCCAGGAACAGGGAGAGTATGTGGCCATGACCGGCGACGGGGTGAACGACTCCCCCGCCCTGGCCCAGGCCCAGATAGGAGTAGCGGTAGGCTCGGGCACCGATATTGCCGCCGCCTCAGCCGATATAGTGCTGGTAAACTCCAACCCTCTCGATATAACCGCACTAATCCTGTTCGGACGCGCAACCTATCGCAAAATGGTCCAGAACCTGATATGGGCCACCGGTTACAATGTAGTCGCCATACCTCTGGCCGCCGGCGTTCTGTACAGCGCGGGAATCGTTCTGTCCCCCGAAGTGGGAGCAATTCTCATGTCACTGTCTACGGTTATAGTGGCCATCAACGCGCAACTGCTGAGAGTAAAGAAGGAAGAGCTTGAAGAAGCGGTATCATGAGTGCGCGCATTTTTTCATTTTTGTTTGACTACTCGGATTAAGTGGTCTACCATTCGCTCAAGACTAATAATCGAAATTATTGAGGACTCCAATGAACCTATTTAAAAGTTATGCCAAACCCGGAACCCTTGACGAAGCGGTAAAAATCCTCTCCGAGGGACCGGAAAACACGGTGGTGATGGCGGGAGGGACGGATTTACTGCTGGACATCCGCCAGGGACGACACCCAGAAGTAGATTTACTGGTAGATATCTCTGAGGTGAAAGAGATGGGCGCTATTACCCTCGAAGAGGACTGGGTTTTCCTAGGCGCAGGAGCGACTCACCAACAGATCATCAGCAACCCGATTATCCGGGAAAACGGTCAGTGTGTCGTCGAGGGTTGTGGTTTGGTCGGCGGACCCCAGGTAAGAAATATAGCTACTATTGGAGGGAATGTGGCCCATTCACTTCCAGCCGCAGATGGAACCGTAGCCCTACTGTCGATGGACACCGAGGTACAGTTAGCTTCCCGGGAGGGAACCCGCCGGCTGCCCTTGATTGAGATCTTCGCCGGTCCGGGCGAAGTTACTTTTGACCGTGGCCGGGAATTAGTTGTTGGTTTTCGCTTCCAGAAGAAAAGAGAGGGTGAAGCATCGGCTTTTCACCGGGTGATGCGGCCTCAGGGGGTGGCCATTGCTATCCTCAACATGTCCGCTTGGGTCAAGGTGGTCGGGGAAAAGATAATAGACCTCCGGATTGCCTGCGGACCGGCAGGCCCAAAGCCCTTCAGGGGCCATGAAACCGAAGAATTTATCAAGGGAAAGACGATATACGAAGGCTTCTTTACAGAAGCCAGTCGTATTCTTGGGGAAGAAGTAAGTTTACGCACCAGTGCCCACCGGGCTACCCGAGAGTATCGCCGGCAGCTGCTGCCTGTCCTGCTTCAGCAGGTGCTCGAAAGGGCCGTTTCGCGCAGCATCAAGAAACCCTATCACCTTAAGGATGGAAGCCATGAATAAACTTACTTGTTGGGTAAATCATAAGCAGGTAACCGTATCTGTTGAACCAGGAGAAATGCTTTCGGACATTATCCGCTATAGTTTGGGCTTGACCGGGACCAAAGTCAGCTGCAATGAAGCAGAATGCGGTGCCTGCACCGTGTTGGTGGACTCCGTCCCTGTTCTCTCCTGTAATTATCCCGCACTAAAAGCCCAGGGAAAGAAAATTGTAACCATTGAAGGCTTGGAAGATAAGGGAACCCTGCATCCCCTGCAGGAAGCGTTTATCAAATACGGTGCCTCCCAGTGCGGCTTTTGCACCCCCGGGCAGATTATGACGGCAGCAGCCTTATTGGAAGAAAAACCCGAACCTACCCGGGAGGATATTGAATACGCCTTGAACGATACCCTCTGCCGCTGCGGGGCTTATCCGGCGATCACTAACGCCGTTCTGGCTGCAGCAGATTACATTCAGCACGGGAAACCAATTGAGTTCCCGAGCCTTGAGTTTGAAGGGGAACTGGATGTAGTCGGACAAACTGTACAGCGACCGGAGGCAGTGGAAAAAGTTACCGGCAAGGCGGTGTATACCGATGATATCACCTTTCCGGATATGCTTTACGGAGCGACCCTCAGAGCGGGAATTCCCCATGGAAAAATCCTATCGCTGGATACTTCCCGGGCAAAGAAGCTGAAAGGTGTCCGTGCGGTGTTGACGGCCGAGGATATTCCAGGACGAATTAACCACGGGCTGATCGTTCAGGATTGGCCCGCCCTGGTGGGAGTTGGAGAAAAGGTCCGTTATGTCGGCGATGCAGTGGCCGTGGTGGCTGCGGATACCCGGCATATTGCCGCAAAAGCGCTGACGTTGATTGATGTAGAATATGAACCGCTCCCGATTGTCACTGATCCTGTGGCTGCTAAAGAGCCGGATGCGCCCCTGGTTCATGAAGAGGGGAATTTGCTCAAGCATATCAAAGTAGATAAAGGAGATATAGTGCAGGGATTCGCTGAAGCGGATATCATCATGGAAGATCTTTTTACTACCCCAACGTACGAGCATGCCTTCATGGAGCCGGAGTGCAGTATCGCCCGGATCACTGAGGATGATCGGGTGGAAGTGTATGTCGGTTCTCAGATTCCCTATTCAGACCGTGATCAGATCGCCGCTGCACTAAATATCCCCAAGGAACAAGTCCGAGTCAGAGGGCCTTTGATTGGGGGCGGCTTCGGAGGGAAAGAGGATATAGCCGGCCAGATCCATGCTGCATTGCTTTCACGGGCGACTCGGAAACCGGTCAAAGTTCTGTATGACCGCCACGAAAGCATGCTGGTTCACCCCAAACGACATGCTACCCGGATCCGTGTAAAACTGGGGCTTAAGAAAGACGGTACTATCACAGCCGCTCAAACCGAGCTTTACGGCGACACCGGGGCTTATGCCTCCCTGGGCGCTAAGGTGATGGGCCGGGCAACCACCCATTCTACCGGGCCTTACATAGTGCCGAACGTCAAAATTGACTGCTATGCAATGTACACCAATAATCCCCCGGCTGGTGCCTTCCGGGGGTTTGGGGCTCTGCAGGCGGATTTCGCCATTGAGGTTATGATTGACCAGGCGGCGGAAGAATTAAAACTGGATCCTGATAGAACTCAGGCGGAAAAATGTCCTTAGAACCGGATCGATTACCAACACCGGGCAGTATTTGAAGGACAGCGTCGGCCTGCTGGAATGTATAGAAAAAACCGAAACAGCTATGCGTGAGTATCTGCCGGAGGGAGATCTTTTCCGCTCCCGCCCTGTCCCCGGGGTACCCGATAAACGCCGAGCCTGGGGCTATGCGCTGGCTTTCAAAAACACAGGCCTTGGCGAGGGGGCTCCGGATAAAGCTACCGCCGAAGTCGAACTGCTTCAGGATGGAACTGTAGAAGTGCGTACCTCCTCTGCCGAAATCGGGCAGGGCTTGGTCACTGTACTGCAAATGGTCACCGCTCAGGAACTGGGAATGAAACTTGATCAGGTCAAAGTGCTGCTGTCGGACACCGATTTGACCCCTGATGGGGGACCAACCACCGGCTCCAGGCAAACCTATATCTCCGGCAACGCGGCTAAGTACGCTTCAATTACTTTGCGAAAAGCGATGCTGGCCACCATTGCTGAAAAATACGATATTGCTTACGACAAAGCATACGAAGAAATCTCCATCATTGATGGTTCAGCCCGGATAAACCGGAAGAGCCTTTCCTTTGCAGAGATCGGGAAGGCAATGCGGGAGAAAGGCCGGGACCCAAAATTTGAGTATGAATACTGGGCTCCGGAAACTACACCGCTGGGTGAAGAAGGGGATAAACACTTTGCTTATTCCTTTGCGGCCCAAGCGATAGAGGTGGAAGTCGATCTTAAAACCGGTGAGGTTGAGGTGCTCAAAGCCGTCGCTGCTACCGATGTCGGGAAAGCCATCAACCCTTTGGGTTTGCAGGGACAAGTCGAGGGCGGAACCATCATGGGCTTAGGTCATGCGCTTACCGAGGAGTTCATACTGGAAAACGGACGGGTAATCACTGATCATCTTTCCAGGTATCGGATGCCTTCTATCAAGCACGTACCCGAGGTAATGAAATCCTTTATCGTTGAAGACCCCACCGCGGATGGGCCTTACGGAGCAAAAGGGGTTGGCGAAATCTCTACCATGCCGGTTCCCCCGGCAGTGGTCAACGCAGTGTATAATGCAACGGGGGTCCGTTTTAAACGGCTGCCCGTGGACCAGGACTGGCTGGCCCGCCGGCTTCAGGACTGACCGCACTGTCGGCACCTGGAGTACTTGATAACGAGTGTACGCAATATAATATACCCGTCTATCTAGGCTTCAACTCCGGGAACTCGTAATACACTATTCCCGCATCATCTACTTCCATGCGAATTCGCACACCGTCGGCCATAGATTCCAGCATCTTTTCAGCCTTTTTCGGTTCAATACCCATATCCGTAACTACATCGGAAACTGTAATTGTACCACTAAGTTTTGCGGCTAAGCGATATATCGATGTTTCAACAGATTCTTGCCCCCGCCCATAGGCTTCAGTCCTATCGGCAGAAGCGTGCTGCCTATTGGGTTTGGAATTAAAGAAACGGCGCATAATAAAATATCCGGCCACACCAATTATCAGCCACAGAAAAGGGCCTCCCATAAAAAAAGGAAAACCAAAGCCAAATCCATTCATCATCATATTAAGTGCTCCTATAGGGCGGTTATAGTTTCTTACTCTAAAGTATAGTAAAATTGTAAACAAAATGTGAAGGAGATGTAGATTATTCTTGACAATTCAAGTAAGTTTTTATATACTTCTTTGTAGACCTCTTTGGTAGTATTTACGTAAGTTTTGGAGGATGTATGAAAATGTCTACCCGCAGCCGATACGGATTACGATTCATGTTTGAGCTGGCACTTCACTATAAAGAGGGACCGGTTTTACTTAGGGATATTGCTGAGCGTCATAACATTTCAGAAAAATATCTGAGTAAACTGGTTATCCCCCTTAAAGGGATCGGACTTATCAATACCTATAGAGGCGCTCATGGCGGGTACAGCCTTGCAATTGAGCCGGAAAAAATCACGGTCAAACAGATCGTCGATGTACTGGAGGGTGATACATCCTCGGTAGAGTGCATACAGGATCCATTGGATCCTACATGGGAAGTGTGGAGCGGGCTTGATAAAACCATTTCGGATTACCTGGAGAGTATAAATTTGGAAACTGTGGTTCAGAATAACCGGAACCGTCAATTTACCTATGTTATATAGGTGTTCAAAGTAAAGGGAGTCACACAGTATGAATATTGCAGAGAACATTACAGAATTAATCGGCAATACCCCCCTCGTCCGCATCAATAAGCTTAACAAGGGTGGTACCGCAAAAGTGGCAGTAAAACTTGAGTCCTTCAACCCGCTATCCAGTGTCAAAGATCGCATCGGCTTTGCCATGGTCGAAGAAGCTGAGGAACGCGGTCTGTTGCACCACGGTTCAGTAATTATCGAACCGACCAGTGGAAACACAGGAATTGCACTTGCCTATGTGGGCGCCGCAAAGGGATACAAAGTTATCCTTACTATGCCCGATACGATGAGCGTTGAACGGCGGAAACTCTTAAAAGCCTTAGGGGCGGAGATTGTGCTAACCGACGGGAAACTGGGCATGAAAGGCGCCATCGCAAAAGCCGAAGAGTTGCAAGCTTCCATTGAAGAAAGCTTTATACCTCAGCAGTTTACAAATCCGGCAAATCCCGATATGCACCGTAAAACTACCGCGGATGAGATTTGGAGAGATACTGAGGGCAGCGTCGACATTTTTGTTGCCGGGGTCGGGACCGGCGGAACCATTACCGGTGTAGGCGAGGAATTGAAAAAACGCAAACCAACAGTGCAGGTGGTAGCAGTTGAGCCGGAAAAATCTCCAGTTATCTCGGGGGGAGAACCGGGTCCCCATAAAATTCAGGGAATCGGAGCAGGATTTCTACCGGAGGTGCTGAATACAGATGTAATCGATGAGGTTATTAGAATAAAGGACGAGTCCGCCGGTGAAGTTACGCGGAGCTTAGCCGTTGAAGAGGGAATACTAGTCGGGGTTTCATCGGGAGCCGCCCTCCAGGCTGCTCTGGAGCTGGCGAAACGTCCCGAGAACAGCGGCAAGCTCATTGTCGCTCTGCTGCCGGATGCCGGAGAAAGGTACCTTTCAACCTGGTTGTTCGACAGCGAAGAATAATCATATACTGCAGGTGGACGTAGGCGGAGTTTTCTTGCGGTAATATTTTGCTTCGTAGCGGCGGAGGATAACCCCACTAATTCCCTGCCGGTAATATTTTTAGTTTACTATAGCGGCGGAGGATAACGATTAAATTACGGTAATATTTTTAGCGGAATATACTATTCTGCTATGACAAAATCTGACACCGAAAGGTCAAGAGCTAACCTTTGTTCTCCCAGACTGTAAGGAACTGCTGATGATAAAGTATAGAAATATGAGTTTGCTGCATATCAAAGCATTGCTCTTGGGCGTTATTGCCATGAGTCTTCTTGCATTCGCCGTAAGATGGTATTACCAAAGGCGAAACTCCCAGGAAGAGTCCCACTTACAGTCTCAAAGGATTCACTATCTCGATGTGATGCTCTGGTCCCCTGACTTTGTTGAAAAGCAGAAGTTTTCTTTCCCGAAATCCAAAATAACGGCCGGAAATGCTCAAGATGCCGACCTCAAATTGCCGAGACGGAAAGGAAATACCGGACCAGACAATTTTTCCATCGAAATTACGGAGCATGGAGTTTTCTTTAGCGCTTCGCATTTTCTCCTGGTAAACGGGGTTGCTGCGAAGCAAAAAAAACTTTCACCGGGAAGCAGAATTGCGTGGGGCTCAGAACGAATTCTTTTTCAAGGTACCCATAGTGTCCCCATATACCCTGAAAAAAAGCCGGATTTCCTTCCTGCATACAGTATCCCCATTTTTGTAGTATTGCTCACTCTTGCTGCGGGTCTTGCACTGCAAAATCTCTCCGGTACTAGAGAGGCTACTATACCGGGGGGAGAATCAGAAAGCAGCACTGCAATTATTAAAACAGATTATCCGACTCTTCATGATGGTAGCAAGGAGTACGGAGGACTCCCCCTGCTCAAGCCACGCATGATTAAACCCGGCGAAACACCGGAGTTTTTCGATGCGGATATCATGTGCATCCACGCTCACCCGGATGACGAATCGATAGATTTTGGGGGCTTCACGGCTAAAGCATCACGGCACGGGAAAAGGATTGTTACTGTTCTTTTTACTGATGGGGAGTCCGGCGTTGTAAGGAGTGACTTCCCTGGTCAATATCCCTCACCTCGTGAGCTGGCGGTAATCAGAGTAGGAGAAACCGAAAGAGCTCTGAGCCACCTTGCTGTTGCAGAGTACGTGCGTTTGGGTTTGAAAAATCACCCCTATAGCAGCAGTACACAAGTTCTGGGTAAAGCAGAAGTGCTTAAGGCTTGGGGAGGGGAAGCGGACCTTATAACAACCCTTATAGAATTGATCCGGGGGTACAGCCCTTCAGTTATCCTCTCTCCCAAAAACGACAGTGAAGCGCACGAGCATTTCGAACACAAAACGGTAGGATACCTTGTTAGCAAAGCCATCGACCAACTAATGGAAGAAGGCCAGAGCTCCATCAAGGGACACCTGGTTCCGGTCGATGCCATGGAAAATACTATAGGAGATGCGCACTACCCCGCAGTAGTGGGGATTTCGATGATGGAAACCGGAAAACCCGGCAGCTCTGCCGAGGAGAATTAAAGCTCAGGCTCTGCGCCAACACCGGACCCAAAGGGATGCTTCGATTATAGCACTTGCCCATACACTTGACGTGCTGCACGAATATTATAGTATTAAATTGTGGAACTACCCTATAACTGTAGAGGAGTATCTCTCAGGCAATGAATAGAAAAAGAACACAAGTACACGGATTTCTCTTAATTGTCCCAGTTGGAATGGCTTTAATCTTACTTCTGAGCGGATGCGCCTCCACCGCATCTGTAGATGAGGAATTTGACAAAGAAACAGCAAAATATAGCTTCGAATACCGTATAGCCCCCTGGTATGGGTTTAGCCCTTCGGCTTGTTCCATAACCTTCGATGATGGTACCCTCGACCAATATCTTATAGCCTTTCCCGAACTGGAGAAGCGAAATATTAGGGCCACTTTTTTCCTCATTACCGATCCGCGGGAAACCGGGATATGGGAAGACGGATCTATCAAAAGATTGCTGTTTTCTTGGGAACAAGCCCGAACCATTACCGCAGCTGGTCATGAAATCGCAAGCCACAGTAGCACACATACCGATTTATCCGGAAGAACCGTTAATGCATATAGAGAATTTGAAAAATCGAGAGATACAATAAGGATGCACATTCCTGCACTTCCAAAGGGAATGACCCTCAGCTGGCCGTACTGGCGCAGTAGCGCTGCAACCCAGGAAATCGCACATACCTACTTTATCGGGGCAAGATCAGGCGGTGGAAGGCTAAGCCATTATCCCCACAGATTCGGCGGTATCCCCCAAAAGACTCCGCAGAACTTCTACCAGATCAATTCTATGCGGATAAGTGAAAAATTCGATATTCGGGAGATGAAGAGACTCGGGAACCAAGTCTTCGAGGAAGGGAACTGGTTAATAGGCGGTTTTCACGGCATCGACGACGGCAACATCCCCAAAGATGCTCTTGGCTGGGATCCTCTTTCGCTCCACAACTTTAAGGCTGTGCTCGATTACATTGAAACTAAGGATTTTTGGATTGCCCCATTTGGAAATGTGCTCCGATATATAAAAGAAAGAGACGCCGCATCGGTAAGACTACTAGGGCATTCACCCACTACCATAACCTTTTCGGTGGAAGATGACCTGGAAGATGAAGTGTTTTCACAGCCCCTCAGTATTGAGTTCGTTGTACCGGAACAATGGCGTGCAGTAGAAATCTACCGCAACGGTATTTACGATTCCCGCAGGTGTGATATCGCCTGATGGGAGTGAGATTGTATTCGTGGGGCAGCTTTACACTGCTAATCAGAGACGATAGTCCTGTTATTGTCTATGAAAATACGGAGGGCTTCTGTTCCAGAAGCCCTCCGCAGCATAATAAAAAGAATCGTGGTTTAACTCACTCCGGACTGGATAGACTCGATCTCCTCTTGTCCTACAAGTTTTTGCATGTCAAGCAATATTATTACCTGGTCTTCCAGTTTTCCCAAGCCGGCAATATACTTTTGCTTTCCTCCGTCCTCTTGAAAACTCGGGGGCGGATCGATGTCCTTCTCTGGAATGTCCACTACTTCGGTGGCTGTATCTACTATAAAACCGATTGAGTAGTTTTTTATATTGACCACGGTTATCACCGTGCGGTCATCAAACTCCTTCCACTCCATTCCAAAACGAAGACGGAAATCAATTACGGGTATCACATTGCCCCGCAGGTTTATTACTCCCCGTACGTACTCGGGCATGTCCGGCACTTCGGTTATCCTCTGCATTTCTATGATGTCGGTTACATGTTGTATGTCGATCCCGTAGGTCTCGTTTCCGATCTTGCACATGAGAAACTTGTTTTCTTGGATCTCATCATCGGTCTCATCAAAAAAATCACTGTCCTGCATTTCGTCTTTACTCATAGTCGCCTCCAGCGCCTCCTTGTATTCTTAGGACCTTCTTAGAACCGGTCAAAATCATCATCTTCAAGGGATATCTGATCTTCCGGCTTTACCGGAGTAATCCCGGTCTCGCTCTTAGACTTTTGGTTGCTTCCGCCCCATCCTCCGGCAGTATTCTGCTGAGGCTTTTTACGGGCCTGCTGCTGATGTCCGAGATTTTTCAGATGACTTCCCTGGGTAAGGAGCTGCTGTTCCCCGCTGCTGTAACGCTCATCAAGCTGGAATTCTGCCACCATGCTGCGAAGCTGCTGGGCCTGTCCGGCAAGCTCTTCTGAAGCTGAGGCACTCTCCTCGGCACTGGCGGTACTCGCCTGGGTCGCCTCGTCTATCTGATCGAGTCCTTCAGTTATCTGTTCAATGGCCTGGGCCTGTTCCCGGCTCGCCTGGGCAATCTCCTCTAAGAAGTTGGCCACCTTTCCCGAGCCTTCTACTATCGCGGTAAGCTGCTTGTTCGTCGCCTCGGCCGCTTCGGTACCCTGTTTGATGTTGGTGACTGTGTCCTCCACCATCTGGGTGGTCTCTTTTACAGAGTCGGTACTCTTTACTGCCAGGTTCCGCACCTCGTCCGCCACTACCGCAAAGCCCTTTCCGTACTTGCCTGCCCGCGCTGCTTCTACGTTTGCATTGAGGGCAAGGAGGTTGATCTGGAAGGCAATGTCGTCAATTACCTTTACCACCTTGTTAATCTCATCGCTGGAAGCGTTTATCTTCTCCATGCTCTCGGCGAGCTGCTGCATCTGCTGGTTGCCCTTCTCCGCGTCCTCGGTGGCCTGTTTGGCTATTCCGTGGGCCTCGGTGGCGTTTTCCGCATTCTGCTTGCTCTGGCTGTTTATCTCGTTGGTGGAACTGGTTATCTCTTCGAGGCTGCTGGCCTGTTCGGTGGCCCCCTGGCTGAGGTTCTGGCTGGCCTGACTTACCTGGTCGGCTCCGCTGTTTACCTGCTCTACCGAGCTGTTGACCTGGCCGAGCAGCTCGTTCAGGGCACTGACCATCTGCTGGAAGGATTTTCCAAGGGTATCCTGTTCCGAAGATACCGAGGCTTGGACCCGAAGGTTTTTATTCGCTATTTTCTCGGCGATCTCCGCTTTTTCCGTCTGATAGTCAATTACACTGGAGAAGGAATCTCCTATAACTCCCAGCTCATCACTTCTCTCTCGTTTAATCTTGTCGAACTCGTTCTGGATTTACACTCGAGAGGCTAATGTCGCCTATCGCAAGGTTTTGTGCTCCCGCAACAAGCAGTAGTATCGGCTTCGATATCGTCCTCGCAAAGAGTACCGCCGCTACAATAGCGATAAGGATCATCACCAGGGCGCTTATGAGGATAAACATGGTAAGGGCATTAATCGGCTCGCGCACCTCCGCCTCGTCTATCTCCGACATGAGGGCCCACTGCGTGTCGTATACCTCGACCGGTCCATAGGCCGAGAGCACCGGATTGCCGTTGTAGTCGATAATGATTTTTGCGTCGGTTTCTCCGGCCAGCGCAGAGTTGGCTGCCTCAGTATCGACGCTTCCCGTGGATGGACGGGCAAAGGAGGCCGTTACGCTGTGGTTCTCCGGGTCGAGATAGGAATCCGACCGCATGAGTTTTTTCGGTCCTACGAGGTAGCTCTCTCCGGACTCTCCCATGCCGGTGCGTTCCCGCATGATCGAGTTTACCCGGTCCAGGGGCAGCTGCAGGGCGACGATGAGTTCCACATCTCCCTGACGAACGATAGGCTGAGCGATAAAGGAGGCCGGCTCACCGCCGGAGGGCTCGTAGGGGCTGAAGTCACCGAAACCAAAATCCTGGGTATCTATAGATTCCCGTACCGCCTCTCCCAAACTTGAGTCTGCATACTGCCCATCTATGATGTTGGTCCCGTAATCGGCCTCTTGCGCGACAGTGTAGAAGATCCTTCCCTCGGGATGGATGAGAAAAAGGTCGGAGTAGCCGTACTCATCGATGTATTCGGTAAAGTAGTCGCCCGTCCGCCCCTTGAGGGTCGGCACAATCGCCTCTTCCATATTCATCTTGCTAATCATTACAAAATCGTAGCCATCGACAGTAACCGGAGAGTAGACGACCATGACCAGTTCTCCCGCGCTGTCGGTAAATACCTCCGAGCCCTCTCTTCCTTCAAAGGCTAGCTCTAAATACGCGGGGGCAATGTCGGTGGCATCGTAGCCGAAGACGAAGTCGCCCCCTCCCATAGTCTCCATCGCACTGCGGAAATACATACGTCCGTCTACCTGTTCCATAAGATAGCTCTCGCCGGTCTCTCCCATACCCGTACGGTTATCGAAAATTCGGTTCATAGCCCGGTTAAAGGTGCTGTCCGGGCTTATGTCGTTTCGGCTAACCTCGTTTGTGCGAAAGTAATTCTCCACCGCATCCCTTTTGTTAGAATGTACCGCCTGGAGCTTCCTGAATGCGGCTTGGCGTATGGACCCCACCGTCTCGTTGAGCACATTCATGTCACCCCTGCGCTCCCCGAAGTAGTTCTCGATCTGACCCTTTTTAATCTCCCGTATTGCCGACAGCTGCCCGTACTGCGCCTCCATAAGAGAATCGGTAGACTGCTGCACCGCTAAAAAGGTGACCACTCCTATGGCAAGGGCCACCACAACCACAAACATCAGGGTAATCTTGCCCCCTATACTCTTGAAAAACGATATTTTTCCCTCTTTCATCATCTTCCTCCTGGATTTCTCCTGTTATCTATTATTAAGCCGTACGATTTCCTCGACGACCTTCTCGTACTCTTCGGTTTTATCAAAAAACAGATCCGCCCCCAGATGCAAACTTTGTTCCCTTATTTTCTGCCTTGAATTATTGGTAAGCACTATGATAAAAGGCCTGTCGGGGTGATTTTTCAAGTAACGAAGCACATCTAAACCGCTTCCGTCGGGAAACTGGATATCGAGGATCAGGACATCTACCGGTAGTGAATATAGATTACGGAGGGTGTTTTTCACATCGGAAGAGTTTTTCAGGTTGATATCTTCTATTTTCTGGGTAATAAGTTTCCCAAGGTTGCTTCGAATAAGGGCCGAATCATCGGCGATAAGAATGATCATGTAAAAAAGTATAGGGGGAAATTCCATCCCTGTATGTCACAAAATGTGCTACATTGCCTGTCGTAAATAATATGACAAAGAGATTTCTATCTTATCTGTTCATAAAAAGCGGGGTTATCGTACTTTTTACTTGAATATTCGTATTGACTCTCTGATTATTCAATGATAAAATCCATTATGATACCCAGATCGCAGTATAAAAACCACATAGTAAAAGCAATAAAGCGTTCCAAAGTAACAGCTATATTAGGCCCCCGGCAATGCGGGAAAACCACCCTGGCCACGGAAATCTCCAAAGAGATACAATCTCATTTTCTTGATCTGGAATCTCCCTCTGATCGGGCAAAACTGCAAAATCCGGAGCAGTACCTTACAGGTATCCCCGGTCTCATTATTATTGATGAAATCCAGCAGAGCCCCGAACTGTTTCAGGTACTTAGAGTGCTTGCCGATAGGTCTGATAAAAACGGCCGATTTCTTATCCTCGGCAGCGCCTCACCGGACCTTTCAAAGAGAGCTTCCGAATCTCTGGCAGGACGGATTGAGTTTATCGACCTGCACGGTTTCAACATCTCGGAAACGGGCTGGGAAGATTATCGCAGGCTATGGACCAGAGGAGGTTTCCCCCCTTCCTATCTTGCACACACAGAAGAAGACAGTATCGTATGGAGAGAAGGATTTGTCAGGACCTTTTTGCAGCGTGATATTCCTCAGCTTGGTATACACATACCTTCTGCAACCCTTCGCAGGTTCTGGACCATGCTGGCCCATAGTCATGGGCAACTTCTAAACAGTTCTCAACTCGCAAAATCCATGGGGATGAACGATAAGACCATCCGCTCTTACATTGATATCCTGACCTCTACCTACATGGTCCGCCAGGTACAGCCATGGCACGCAAACCTGAAAAAGCGTCAGGTTAAATCGCCAAAAATCTATGTTTCGGATACCGGTCTTCTTCATCATTTACTAGGGCTCAGTGACATGGAGGACCTCTTGGGTCATCCTCAATTGGGCGCCTCCTGGGAGAGCTTTGTAATAGAACAAATACTGCGAAACATTCCCGCTCTTGTTCCTTACTTTTGGTCAACTTACAGCGGGGCGGAGCTGGACTTTTTTGCATTACATCGGGGGAAAAACATCGGTGTGGAATGCAAGTTTACCGAGTCACCAAAAACAACTCGTTCCCAGCACGTTGCGCTTGAAGACCTGAAGCTTGAAAAAATATACGTTGTATATCCAGGGGCCGCACGTTATCCTCTGCATGAATCCATAGAAGCGTGTCCGTTGCCCGAACTTATCGCGGAACTGCGTAATTAACAGAAACCGGTACCGGCAATTTTCATCGTTTCGGCTGCCGCGCAGCGGCATGGGAAACTATACCAAATTATGGGTGTAGGCGTAGCGAATAATATCTGTATTTGCTGTTAATCCCGTCTTATCGAGGATTCGTTTTCTGTACGTGTTGACGCTGCTTACGCTTATGTTCAGTTGTTCGGAAATCTCGCTTACCGATTTTCCCTGCCCGATGAGGACAAAGATCTGATACTCCCTGTCCGAAAGAAGCTCATGCGCCGGTTTGTCCCCTGCATTAAAATCCTTCGTATACAACTGCCGGGCCACTTCCTCGGTTATGTAACTCCCTTGGTGGTACACCTTTCGAATAGCGTCAGCTATAGTCTTTGCCGCATAATCTTTTGTCAGGTAACCCGCCGCTCCGTTTTTGATAGCTCGCTGGGCGTATCTGTTCTCCGGATGCATACTGAGCATCAGAACTCTAGTTTTAATTCTCTCCGCCTTTATATCCTTCAGTACTTCGATACCGTCTTTATCGGGCAATCCAATATCCAGAACCACCACATCTACACTATTGGTTCTGAGCAGCTGCATCGTCTCCTCTGCACTCTCCGCCTCGCCTATCAAAGTAATATCACTCTGTTTTTCAATAAGCTTGCTCATTCCGTCCCGTAACAGTTCGTGATCATCGGCAATTACCACTTTGATCATTATTGTACCTCATTCTCAGAGACCGGAATTGTGAGCTTCACTGTTGTCCCTGTGCCGGGAGTACTTTCTATATCAAGAGTTCCAGCACACTGTTTGGCTCTCTCTTTCATTCCGATAAATCCAAAACTCATACTACCCTCTATCTCATCCACATTAAAACCGTATCCGTTATCTTTCACTTCAATTGACAAAATCCCGTTTTTAATTGCAGTTGAAATATGAACTTTGGTTGCTCCGCTGTGGCGCACACAGTTGGTAAGGGACTCCTGGACTATCCTAAACACGTGGAGCGATTTCTGTTTTCCCAAGTCTACATCCCGCTTTAGTGTAGATAATGTAACCGATATATTAAAGTTTTTTTTGAACTCCTCCACCTGCCATTTCAGTGCTTCTATGAGGCCTTCGGCATCAATCACACTTGGTCTCAGTTCCGTGGATATCTTCCTAACCTTTTTAACCGTAGTTGTGATAATACGTTCCATATCATGAACAGCTTTTTGCAGATTTTCTTTGTCCGGGTTCTCATCTTCAAGGCATTGCTCTAAGAAAGTAACATTCATTTTGAGGGCAGTTAATGATTGTCCCAAATCATCATGTATTTCCCGTGAAAGCTCAGCATTCTGCTCCTCACGTATATTCTGCAGATGTGCAGAGAGTTCCCGATACATCTGTTCACTCCGCCTCAGTTTATCCTCTTTTCTTGAAAGTTCGGTTATATCCCGGAAGGTGTACAGCCGTGTCCCGCCTTTGATATCAACACTCTTTACGTTTACCAAGAGCACATGTTCCACTCCATGTGTATCAGCGAAAAGTTCTCTTTATATTGTATACTTCTCCCTTTTCCGCAGATCCTCATTAGAGACTCAGGGGATCCCCAAAAAAAATTAGAGATATGTGCAAAAGATTTTACCTGCTCGGGAGAATAGCCAAAAATCACATGTACATTAGGACATATATAAACAAACATCCCGGTTTCATCGGTAAGTAGCACTGTATCGGATATGCTTCCAAGAATCGTCCGGTGGAAATTCTCCGATTCTTTTAATTCGGTCTCGGTGGAATGAAGCTTTAGAGCCATTTCGACGGTTGCAAGAATGAACTGCTCATTACCCGGTACTTTTTGGATATAGCCGTACTTTATCATGTCCTTGGTCGTATCCAAGGTTGTCTTATCAGTGTAGGCCGAATGAAGTACTACGGGGATATCGTACTTCTCATAAATTTCTCGGTGACTTCGGAACCGGTCATACTGCCCTTTCCAAGGTTTATGTCCATGAGAATCAAATCGGGCAGCGTTCCTGAATCTAATCTCTTTAAGCACGGCTCTCCGTGGGCGAACATCTCTACGGAATACCCGTTTTTTTGGAGAAAACGCTTTAACTGTTCATTGAGGATCATTTCATCTTCTACGATAAATATCTTTTTGTTCATATACTATTGTGTTTCCGATGGAGGTAGAATAATTATTCAAAGACTTGCATAATAGCTTAGCATGAAATTTTCCATAATCACAACTGTTCTTATCTTCGTAATCAGCATTTCCGCTCTCGCGATGGCAAACGAAAAAGAGTTCGCCCCCGTATCGCAGGAGGAGTCTGTCCCTCGCCCGGTGTATCTTGTATACGGAATTGCCTATCAAAATGTCGAGTGGCTCATGCGGTCCCTGCAGGAAGTTCAACTAGCGCTTCTGGATGATGGGGTTCCCTCTTTCATAACAGAGAAAGACGCATTTGCTTCAATCGAAGAAAACGCCCGGGTGATGAAGCGGGAAGTTCTGAACTATCTTGCCGAACATCCGAACTATATGCAAGTAGATATCATTGCACACTCAAAGGGAGGTCTCGAAGCGCGCTATATGATCAGCCGCCTGGACATGGCGGACACATGTAGCAAGTCTGACTACTCTCTCAACACCTCACCGAGGAACACCGGTCGCAGAGTTTATAACCGAAGATGCGGGAGAGGGAGGGCGACTAATAGCAACAACCGTTGCAGATGCGGTAGGAACCCTGTTGGGAGACAGTAAACCTGATTCGGATAGTGCCTTTCACCAGCTCACCCCCGCTTATTTAGAAGGTTTTAACCAGAAGACGCCGAACCACCCGGGGGTTTACTATCTAAGCTTCGCATCCCAGATTGGAGAAGAGTACCCAAGCCTTCTCTACCGAACCATAGGAGAGGCCGTACATGAGGTAGCGGGAGCAAACGACGGCTTTGTTCCGGTAGAATCGGCCAAATGGGGGGACTTTCGCGGGCTGGTCTGTACTCTTTATGGGCACGAGGGGCTCAGTCACAGCGATATTATCGGGGGAAACCCGCTGACCTACAACGTAGATTTTGATTTTGTGCGCTTTTTTAAGGATATAGTGGAAATAATTCAGCAGTGAATCTATTCCTGCTCTCCCTGCTCATCTTCTAAATCAGTTGTTTCATTGTCAATCGAAAAAATATCCACCTGCACATTTAAGGAATGAGGCATTATCCGGTTACCGCACCTTCGCTGGCCGAGGATACCAGTTTTGCATACTTTGCAAGTGCCCCCCAGGTGTAGGCAATTATTACTTTTTTTGTCATGTTTAGTCTAAAATCGGTGTCGCCTTCCTTCTCGATATTTTAAAGCACTCCAAAAACTCCGACTTATTCTTTGGGTACCCTATTTTGTCACATAGATTTGAATAGAGAGCCCAGAATATAGAGATTTTTAATTTTTGAGCCGCCAAATTTGCCTAAAAGACCGGTAATAGCCTTGTCCCTTTTTGTTCATTTTTGTATGCTCTTATTGATATCTGCCAACAGGAAGTAAGAAACTATGGTAAAAACGAGTTTTCCTAAGGGAGTCCATCCTCCGGAAGAGAAAGACCGCACATCGAGCATTCCAATTGCCGATCTGCCTCTTCCAGAGAAGATTTCGATACCCCTATCACAACATCTTGGTAAACCCGCAAAAGCGACGAAAGGCCGTGGTGATACAGTGACAGTGGGTGAGCGAATCGGTGAGGCCGACGGCTTTATCTCTGCCCATGTTCATTCTCCAGTTTCTGGAAAAGTAAAAAAGCTGGTCCAGCTTCCGCTTCCCGGCGGGCGCATGGGTGAGTACATGGAGATCGAAGTAGACAAAGAGGCAACCGAGGCTTTCAGTTTCCCCGAGAAAGAGTTTGACCTTGAAAATGCCACTCAGGAGACAGTAGCACAGACGCTCAAAGAAGCCGGAATAGTCGGCCTGGGCGGAGCAACCTTTCCTGCAAACGTAAAGTTTACTCCCCCGAAAGGAAAGACATTAGACAGTCTGATTATTAACGGGGCGGAATGCGAGCCCTATCTTACCTGCGATCATCGGATGATGCTGGAGCATGCTGCGGAAATTATTGCTGCAATCAGAATACTCCACAAAGCGTACGCCTTTGAACAAATACTCGTCGGTATAGAAGAGAACAAAAGTGACGCCGCACAGGCTCTTAAGGAAGAGGCCGATAAATATCAGGATCTTCCGATTCAAGTGGTTACCACGAAGGTAAAGTATCCCCAGGGGGCGGAAAAGATGCTTATCCAGGCCCTTACCGGTCGGATAGTTCCCAAGGGCAAACTCCCGCTTGAGGTGGGAGCGGTCGTCTCAAACGTGCAGACCGTGTATGCCATGTACGAAGCCTTCTACCGGGAGAAACCCTTAATAGAGCGGGTTCTGACAGTTACAGGCGACGGTATTGCAGAACCAAAGAATATCCGCGCTCCCCTTGGTACTCCAATTGCAAAACTGTATGAGTTTTGCGGCGGGATGAAAAGCGAACCCCGAAAAATGATCGCCGGCGGACCTATGATGGGGGTTGCATTGCCGACTATCGACTATTCAGTGATGAAAGGTTCTTCGGGCTACCTTCTCTTTGACAGTCCCTCGGTACCGGAAGAGGGACCGTGTATTATGTGCGGACGCTGCGTGCAGGCCTGTCCTATGAACCTGGTTCCACTGCGTATCGCAGCACTGGCGAAGGCCGAGCAGTACGCCGAGGCTAAGGAGTACGATGCCACCTCCTGCGTGGAATGCGGTGCCTGCGCCTTTGGCTGCCCTGCAAAAATTCGTCTGGTCGCCTGGATTCGTTATGCGAAAAATTTTATCAATATACGTGGTCTCTGAGATAGAGGACGCAGAAAGGCCGGGCTGCGTACAGCTTAGGCGGCGGCCGAGTGGGTCTTTCCGTCCGTACCTATGCACGCTCAGGAAAGGAGTTGCAATTAGATGACAGAAAAAAGAGAAGGTTATATCATAACCTCTTCCCCCCACCTATTCTCATCTTCGACTACCCCAAAAATTATGTATACGGTACTCGCTACCCTTTTACCGGTGGCTCTAGTATCGGTGCTTTTATTTGGCATGAAGGTGTTACTGTTGTATGCAGTCTCAATAGCTACAGCTGTGGCGACCGAGGCTGCAGTGAAGGCGGCACGCCGGAAAAGCATCCGCAGCATTTATGACGGCAGCGCCGTTATCACCGGACTCTTGCTGGTAATGGTAGTTCCCCCCGATTTGTCCCCGGTGTTTGTTGCCCTCGGTGCCTTTGTGGCTATTTTCATTGGTAAGGAAGTCTTTGGAGGGCTTGGAGCTAACGTGTTTAATCCGGCCTTGGTCGGACGTGCCTTTCTCTCGGCATCCTACCCAGTACAGATGACCAGTTACTCCCAACCCCAGGCACTGTTTCCCATTGCCGGCGGAGTGGATGCAGCAGGAGGGGCAACCCCCCTTGCAGCGGCCCGATTCGAGGGAGTAGTTGCACCATTGAAATCACTGCTCTTGGGTCAGATCGGCGGAAGTATCGGTGAAACCTGTGCTCTGCTGATTATCATCGGAGGAGTAGTACTGATAGCACTGAAAATAGTTGATTGGCACCTGGTACTCTCCTACCTCGGAACGGTCTTTCTGTTGACGGGTTTGTTCTATTTAATCGATCCTGGTACATACCCTTCCCCTCTATTCCACCTTCTCTCCGGAGGTTTGATGCTAGGGGCCTTTTATATGGCCACCGACATGGCTACATCCCCCTACACTCCCTGGGGTAATGTTATTTTTGGAGTCGGTGCCGGTTTGATTGTAGTAGTGATCCGCCTCTTCGGGGGATTTCCGGAAGGTGTGATGTATTCAATTCTCCTTATGAACGCTGTAACTCCCTTAATTAACCGATACACCCGGCCTAAGACCTTCGGCAGCCCCTCCGGGAAAGGAGCGGTCTCATGAAAAAGATGATTATCGTTCTTACTGCAGTTGCAATTATTTCCGGTACCACCCTGGCAATCGCCTATTCGGCATTTCTGCCTCGCATCCAGCATAATCAACAGGTTGCACTGGAGCGTTCTCTGGGTGCACTCTTCGAGCAGGGTGAGAGCCCCGAATTTTCCGAAATCGAAACCGAGGGACCGACAATATATCGAGCCCGCGCGGAGGGCCAAGTAATCGGCTACGCCGTGAGAGTAGTGACCACCGGCTATGGTGGTGAAATCCGCCTGCTGGTTGGTATTGGCCCCAATCTGGAAGGGATTACCGGAATGGAAGTGGTAGAACATGTTGAAACTCCCGGTTTGGGAGGTAAAATTGACGACTCTTCCTTTAAGAAGCAGTTCGAGGGTCTGCAGCCCCAGCAGGATATTTCCTATGTGAAGGGCGGAGATACTCAGGCGAAAGAGAATTCGATAGAAGCGATTTCGGGAGCAACCATCTCTACTGATGCGGTTGTCAGCGGAATCAATAAAACCCTAGATTCCGCGCTCCCGGCACTTACCGATAGAGCCGGAGAGGGAGGGGAATAATGAAAAACGAAACGCTATTAAGCCATTTTGGAAAAGGATTGATAAAGAACAATCCGGTGTTTGTGCAAGTATTGGGTATGTGTCCCACCCTGGCAGTAACAACCAGTGCAGTCAACGGCCTTGCCATGGGAGCGGCAACTACTTTTGTACTTTTTTTCTCAGCCACCATTGCCACGATAGTAAACGTAATCGTTCCCAATCAGGTACGAATTCCGGTGTATGCAGTAATAATTGCTACCTTTGTGACGATCGCCGACTTGATTCTAAAGGCCTTTTTTCCTCCGCTGTCGGCAGCACTCGGACCTTACGTCCCGCTGATTGTGGTAAACTGCATGATCATGGGACGCATTGAGGCCTTTGCAACACGCAACCCTATTCTGCCCTCGCTGGCTGATGCCCTGGGAATGGGGGCCGGTTTTACCGCCGCACTGATGATACTTGGTGCTGTCCGCGAACTTTTGGGTGCCGGTGAGATTTTCGGCGCGGTCATTTTTGGCTCAGCTTATCCGCCTATGCTGATTATGATTCTTCCGCCCGGAGCTTTTCTTGTGCTGGGAATTTTGATGGCTCTCTTCAATCATTTGCAAGAGAAGGATTCTCCAATTTTGAGGAAGGCAGGTTGATATGCAGATAGTTGCGGTTTTTATTGTAGCGGTTTTAGTAAACAACTTTGTACTCTATTATTTTGTGGGAATCTGTCCCTTTATCGGCGTCTCGAAAAAAGTTGATGCCGCCACAAGTATGGGGATGGCGGTGACCTTTGTAATGACCATTACCGCTGCGGTTACCTGGTTAATCAATAACCTGGTGCTGATACCCTTCGGGCTCCCCTTTCTCGAATATGTCTCCTATATCGTAGTAATTGCCTCGTTAGTACAGTTTTTGGAAATGTTCATCAAAAAAACGTTTCCCGAACTTTACAAAACCCTGGGGATATTTTTACCTCTGATTACCACCAACTGTGCAATTCTATTTGTTGCACTCATCCAGGCCATGCGTGCTTACGGGTTTATTACCAGTATCGCCTTTGGTTTTGGGGCGGGGGTCGGTTTTACTCTGGCAATTGTGATTATGGCGGGCATTCGAGAGCAGCTGGAGGTAGCCGACATTCCACGGCCCTTCCGCGGTGCGGCAATCACACTTATTGTCGCCGGAGTACTCGCATTGGCTTTCATGGGATTTACCGGACTGGTGTCCGCATAGTTATAAGGAGTTAGGTATGATTATCATACAAGCAATACTTCTCATGGGTGTTCTCGGAGTAGGCTTCTCAGTATTTTTGGGATTTGCCAATAAACGCTTCCATGTAGAAACCAACCCCAAAGTTGATGAAGTCGAAGAGGTGCTGCCCGCGGTAAACTGCGGCGGCTGCGGCTATCCTTCCTGTGCCACCTATGCCGAGGCAGTGGCGGAAAACGGCGAGGATATCGACCTCTGCGTTGTCGGTGGAGCCGAAACAACCACAATGATCGCCCATGTGATGGGGGTCGAGGTTGCCGGCGAAGACAAAGAGAAGCTGGTGGCAGTGGTCTTCTGCCAGGGAGATTCCGAGGCCGCCGGTTTTCCCGGTGAGTACCGGGGGATACTCGATTGTGCAGCTGCGGTTTACTCCCAGGATGTAGCAAAACGCTGCAAATACGGCTGTCTAGGGCTCGGTTCATGCGTCAATGCCTGTCCCTTCGATGCAATACATATGAGTGAGACGGGCATCCCCTACGTAGATGCGGAAAAATGCACCGCCTGCGGTAAATGTGTAACCGCCTGCCCGCGAGACCTTATTGAACTGCATCCAGTTTCGCATGAGGCCTTCGTGTACTGCAAATCACAAGACCCCGGTGCTATTGCCAGAAAGGTATGTAAAAAGGCGTGCATCGCCTGTAAAATTTGTGTAAAGGCCGCCGCTGCGGACGATAACCCCGAGGCAGTTACAATGAACGGGAACCTGGCAGTGGTGAATACCGATAACTATACGGCTAAAGCGGAGTATGGCCAAAAGTGCCCCACCGATGCCTACAGTAGCCGCAAGAACAGCGTAAACTATGAGAGTTTCGTCAAAGACAAGCCAAAAGAAAAGGCCCCTGCGGGAGAGAGCGACAAGGAATGATCGAAGAAAAGGCGGCGGTAGTTGAAGTTGGACAGGAGCAGGTGGTGTTCCAGGTGACCGGGGAAGAGGCCTGCGAAAGCTGTGATTTGTCGGAACAGTGCTACCGTGACGGCGGGCTGCTGCGCATTTCAAGGTCAGGTTTAGACGGCATACCTGCAGAAGAACTTACACCGGGCAGAACGGTTAAGCTGAAGATGGAGAACACCAGCCTGCTCGGCCTGACTGGAATTGTTTACGGAATCCCGCTGGCTTTGTTTGTGAGCGGGCTGCTTATAGGTAATTTCCTCCTGTTTCCCCAGGCGGCGGAAGCCGGGCGTGCCCTCGGCTCCTTTGCCACCGGGGTGATACTAGTTGCTGTATCCTGGCTGCCGATCGTCCGCCTGGATAAAAAAACGGCCCGCCGCGTGCGCTACCGAACCGAGCCGCTTTCAGACACAGAGACCGAACATGACTACTATTACCGAACCTACTCAGAGGACAAGTAATCTGTATTCTCTAAATAACTCCTAAATCCTTCCCCACCTTGGTAAATGCAGCAACCGCTTTGTCAATCTCTTCACGGCTATGGGCGGCCGACAACTGCACCCGAATACGGGCCTTTCCCTTTGGTACTACCGGATACACAAACCCGATCACATAGATGCCCTCCTGCAGCAGGGCGTCGGACATAGAAAGGGCCAACTGCTCGTCGTACAGCATAACCGGTACAATAGCCGTCTCGCCGGGTACAATATCGAAGCCCGCGGTTCCCATTCTCCCTTTAAAATACTCGGCATTCTTCAGTACCAGTTCCGGCAGATCGGGGTTCTCCTCTACCAGTTCCAGAGCTTTAAGAGTGCCGCCGACTACCGCCGGGGCCAGGGTATTTGAAAAGAGGTAGGGCCGCGAGCGCTGCCGCAGCATCTCGATAATCTCCCGTCGACCGGAAGTACAGCCTCCTGAGGCACCGCCCAATGCTTTTCCAAAGGTGGTGGTAACAATATCTACCCTATCCTGTACACCGTAGTAAGCGGGGGTACCCCTTCCGCCGGGCCCTATATAGCCGGTGGCGTGGGAATCATCCACCAGAACCAGTGCCTCGTAGCGGTCGGCTAAATCGCATATTTTATCGAGTTTTGCAATGTCCCCGTCCATGGAAAACACACCGTCGGTGCAAATTATCTTCCGCGGGGCCGCCTCAGCCTCTTTAAGAGCCTGTTCCAGCTCCTGCATATCCGAGTGGGCGTATCTGAAGCGCTGCGATTTTGTGAGCCTCACCCCGTCAATGATCGAGGCATGGTTCAAGGCATCGGAGATAATCGCATCTTCCGGACCAATCAGCGGCTCGAACACCCCTCCATTGGCATCAAAACAGGCGGCATACAGGATGCTGTCCTCAGTGCCCAGAAACTGGGAAACCCTCTGCTCTAAATCCTTATGAATTTGCTGGGTTCCGCATATAAAGCGCACCGATGAGAGGCCATACCCCCACTTCTCCATTGTCTCCTGGGCGGCCTTTATGATACCCGGATTGTTTGACAAGCCTAGATAGTTGTTTGCACAAAAGTTGATTACCCGTGTATCGCCACCAACCTCGATGGTACCGCTTTGCGGGGAAGTAAGAACTCTCTCGTTCTTGTAGAGTCCCTCACGTTTCAGTTTCTCAATTGCATCCTGTAAGTTATTTTTTATTTTCCCGTACATCTCATCCCCCTTTTCGTTTTTCCAGCGTCCCCAGCATATCCTCGGTCATCATCTCCAAATCAAAGTCCGGGGCCCAGCCCCACTCTACCCTGGCCGCATAATCTTCCAAACTGTTAGGCCAGGAGTTTGCAAGAGCTTGTCGCACTGGGTCAATGTCGTAAGAAATTTCAAAGTTCGGAATATGCTTACGGATATAGGCAGCCTGATCTTCCGGACAAAAACTCATGGCTGTCACATTAAATGCATTCCGGTGGCGCAGTGCGGCCGGATCCGCCTCCATAATATCGATGGCCGCCTTAAGGGCATCCGGCATATACATCATATCCAGGTAGGTATCGCCCTTCAGAAAACAAGTATAGTGGCCCTTTTCGACTGCCCCATAGTAAATATCCACTGCATAGTCGGTAGTCCCCCCGCCGGGAGGAGTTTTGTTCGAAATAAGTCCGGGATACCGCACTCCGCGGGTGTCCACTCCAAACTTGTGGTAATAATAATCGCACAGCAGTTCTCCGGCCACCTTGGTTACCCCATACATCGAACTGGGACGTTGTGGGGAATCCTGGGGGGTATGGTCTTTTATGGTGGTTGGTCCGAAGGAGCCGATTGAACTGGGAGTAAACACGGAGCACTTTTTCTCGCGGGCAACTTCGAGCACCGTATAGAGACCGTTAATGTTAATGTCCCATCCCATCTGCGGCTTGTGCTCGGCGGTAGCCGAGAGCAGCGCTGCTAGATGATATATCGTATCAATTCTGCGTTTTCCAACCAGTTCCGACAAGGCCTTGCCATTCCGGCAATCCAGAATTTCAAAGGGGCCGTTTTCAATAACTTCCAGGTTTACATCATCGCGAATATCCGTGGCCAGCACATTGTCCCGACCATAACGCTGTCTGAGCAAGACGGTAAGTTCAGAACCGATCTGGCCTAATGCACCGGTCACTAAAATCTGTTTCACTACTCTCCTCCCTCTTTGAAACGAACCACCATATTGATGCGAGCCGTCTCTTCTCCAATATTTTCAATACAATGCTCTATATCCGCATG
The DNA here is from genome assembly GCA_034520965.1 of Spirochaetia bacterium. Classification (GTDB taxonomy): domain Bacteria; phylum Spirochaetota; class Spirochaetia; order DSM-16054; family Sediminispirochaetaceae; genus DSBN01. The sequence goes on from JAXHMY010000003.1 coordinate 429,069, forward strand.
GTAGCGAATAAAATCGTCCGGCTCCAATCGGGCTTCGTTCTCCCCCGCTTGAACGCTGATACTCCCCTGCACAACGGTTAGGAATTCTTCAGTTTTTGTGGGATGGGGCTGCGACAGGAGCCTCTGTCCAGGCTTAAAGGTGAGCGTGTACACCTCCAGATCTTCAGCCATACTAAGAGGACTGAAAACCCGAATGTGGACTCCCTCCTCCTCAGTATCAAATCGGGTAATTTCATCCTTTCGGCTGACGTCAAACATCGGTCGCTGTTTTTCTAACCCGGAAAGCAGAGACTGAATATCTATCTCAAGGCCTTCGGCGATTTTCCATAAAGTGGCGATGGTAGGATTGACCTTGTCAGCTTCAATCTGGGAGAGGGTGGCCGCTGAAACCCCGCTTTTCTGTGAAAGCGCGCTTAAAGTAAGCTTATGGGCCTTACGCATTTTCTGGATACTGCTGCCGATACTTGGATGGGAATTGTTCTGCATACGCCTCTCTTTTTTCAACCTTTTTTATTAAACTGATGATTTTTTAGCATAGTGAATATTATTACTAGTGTGTTCATCTGTCAAGAATATTTATCTCCAAGCTGCTCTCTAACTGCTCTCTACCGTATATTCAAATTCAGCTTGACACGCGCGAATGGGGTACGACTCATTGAATGAAATCATAAGGAGAGGCTATGGATAAAAAAACTCCGCTTCATATCGGTAAAAATATCAAAAATATTCGTGAGAAACACCAGATTACCCAAAGCATTCTGGCCGAAAGATGCGGGGTGAGCAAAAACATGCTCATTCAGATAGAATCAGAGAAAGTAAACCCTACAATTGCCACGGTCTGGAAAATTGCTAAGGGTCTAGATGTCGACATCGATTCACTGTTGACCGGCCAGGAGCATCTTCAACGCAGCTTTCAGGTCAGCCGTGAGGAGTATATTACCCGCCTGGAGACCGAGGAGGAGGGAGTACATATCAGAGTCCTGAGTCCGCTCTCTATGGCTGAGGACCTTGAGATGTATATTCTCACCTTTCAAGCCGGACAGTCCCTTCCTTCAAGCCCCCATGCCGCCCGCACTAAGGAGTTTCTCACCGTTTTAAAAGGAGCAATCAAAGTTTCAGCCGGCACAAACGTAGCAGAACTATCTAAGGGAGATTTTATCCAGTATCACGCCGATATTGAGCATACCATCGAAAACATCTACGACGGTGAGTCTGAAATCTATATGATAGTTCGCTTTCAGAGCGAATAACACCTCTAATCGCCAGTACAGCTTACATGTACAGCTGCTTTATACCAGATTGCGGGGTATTCGGCTGTCCCAACTGCGGCTGAATACCCGGCTCGGACCCTCATATGCATCCAGGTCGGCCCGGATGCGGAACTCGGTTTCATTAGAGGTGAGCAGGGTGCGGGTAACCGTCCGGATTTCCCAGTCCTCCCTCTTGAACTTCCGCTCCCAGCGCGTCTCACCTGAGAGAGAGTTGTATTCATCGTTAGTGAAGCTGTAGGACTCCCGAGTCCGAGAACTGATCTCTAAATTGATTTCATCGTAGCGGGTTGTGCCCGTATCAAGGAGAACCTCCAGGGTTGAAATATCCTTCCCAAGCTCTTTAATAACCTTCCAGGACTCCTCCCCCGGCCGAATCAAGGTAATTGGTAAAGGAGCAGCTCCTTCCGGTTCATCGAAGGGACGCAAGGCTGCATCTTCAGCACGCGGAGGCCGAAGGGGAAGCAGGAAAGAACTACAACCGGCGTATACAGTAAGCTGCACCGGCTCGGGAGACGGCCATGCCAGGGGCCAATAGCTAGTAGAAAGGGATAATCGCAGGCGGTGCCCCTTGGGAAACCGCTGGGCGACACCATTGAGCACAACCTTTGCCGTATAGCGTTTTCCCGGCACGAGGGGCTGGGGGTTCTCATGGCTCTCCCGGTGGGTAAGGTTCAACAGCCCGTAGGTAACCCGAGTAGCCTTATCATCCGGGGCTACATCGGACAACCGCGCGGCCACCATGGCCACCGGACGGTTAGACGACAGCTCCAGCTCCACTATCGGGGAACCGAAAATTTCCAGATCCTCCTCAAGCGCCTTGCTTTCAAACACCAGCGCACCGCCGTCCTCCTGGCGCTGATCATGGGGAAGATCAGGTGGAGCCTGATAGCTGCACCATTTTCCGGCAAACAGCCCCACCGACAGGGGCGATTGAATTGTCAGCGGTTTTTCGGGAACTCCTTCCGTCGTCGCCGCTAACCGGCCTTGATCAAGAATAAAGCTTTGATCGAGAATGTTCTTGCTCGGCCAGCTGTCTTCGGCGATCCAGCGGCCGGGTCGCTCCCGGTAACTGGTAGTTGGAGGTACGCTGTCCTGCATCCACACTCTAAACATAGGTTCATTTTCGATCCCGTTTTCCTCGTCCTTCAACCAGCGATCCCACCACCTGCGAATCTCCTGCAGAAAGCCAATCGCCGGTCCGGGAACTCCTTCGTGGGGATACTTATGACTCCAGGGACCAATCAAACCCTTGCGCGGAACCGAAAGGTGTGACATCAGCCGAAACACGGTATTGGAGTAGCCGTCCGCCCAGCCGCTTACCGCCATTACCGGACACTTGATGGCCGTATAGTCTTCACACACCGAACCATGCTTCCAGTACTCGTCCCTGTGCTGCCGGCGCATCCACTTTTCAAGCCACAGACCGCTCTCTTCCAGCCGCTGCATCCACATTTTCCGCCATTTGTCCCCTACCAACAGGGGATCCGGGGGATGGGTATTTTGATCAAACATAGTCGAGGCCCAGGAGAGGTTGTCCCCGAGCAGGCAGCCGCCCATATAATGCACATCATCGGTATAGCGATCGTCGGTAGAGCAGATACTTACCACTGCCTTCAGAGGCTCCGGCTGCAAAGCTGCTAACTGCAGTCCGTTAAAACCGCCCCAGGATATCCCAATCATTCCTACCGCTCCACTACACCATTTCTGCCGAGCCAGCCAGTTAATGACCTCTACCCCGTCGTCCAACTCCTGCTGCAGGTATTCATCGGTTAATATCCCCTCCGATTCGCCGCTGCCCCGCAGATCAACACGCACTGATGCATACCCGTACCCGGCGATGTATGGATGGTGGCGCACATCCCGCTCTGCTGTGAGATCGCGCTTACGGTAGGGAATATACTCGAGAATGGCCGGCACCGGCTCTGATTCGGCATCTTCGGGAAGCCACATTCTAGCTGCCAACTGGGTTCCGTCGCTCATTCTGATGCTAAAATGCTCAATCTCATGTACCTTCCGGGGAATTCATTCCTTGTTTTCACGGGACTCTCCTGTTTCAATAGGCTCTATTTCAAATGTCAGCATCTCCTGGCAGCGGATATATTTATCTAGAAGATCCTTCTGATCCTCTCCGCCTATAAACAAGTAACAGACGGCATAACTGTAACTGTCCTGCTCTAACAACTCATCCAACCGCATGCCGGGACTTACCTGCGGCCGTATTACCGTACCGGGGATCTCACGCTCAACACGCTTTATCTCCTCGTCTGTAGGTACGGATTTTACAACCCCATTCTCAAATACTCGCCAGAAGAACTTAGCTGCCCGCGGAAATTCTCCCTTCTGATAAGGAAACTCCGGATCCCGGCCTAGGGCAACATCTACGGTAATGGCCTGATTTGAAGCCCCGTCGACTTTTTCAAAAATATCGGAGTGGGATTCACTTACTCTGGTGTTGATCTCTAACAGCCAAATTTTATCTCTTCCCCGATCCCAATAATATTCAATGTTAAAGGCGCTGTTGTCAAAACCGATCGAAGATAAAATTTTCTCGGTAATGCGGATCATCCGCTCCTGGATTTTATACGGAAGGCTGGAGGGATATTCATAACGAAAAAAACTTATTCCGTTCTCATACCTGATCGAGTCTACTATTCCGGTGCTCTCTATCCAACCGTTAAGGACATAGCCTTCCAGGGTGCATTGCCGGCCGCCGATAATACCTTCGGCCATGCAGTAGTGTGGTTGCACCCAGGCTACCTCCGCCGGCAGCTCAAGCTGCTCCAGGATATAACCAAAGGGGTCACTGATAAGTCCTATCTGCTCACGGATCAGCGGTACAGCTTCTAGAAACTCATTCTCATTCTCGATTCTAAAGCCCAGAAAAGAGCCGGAAGATTTAATCGGTTTTATCCAGAAGGGGTAATCAAGCTGTATTTTGTCTAAAGCATTATCATCAAAGGGATCAAATGCTGCGAAGGCTGGTATGTGTTCCGCAATACTCTTCTGCTGTTCCAGGCGGCTCCAGTACTTGTGTTCACACTTCATCAAGGATTCAAGACTCGGCGAACGTGTTCCAAACTCTCGGCAGATTAATGGCAGCATGGTGCTTACCGGAAAATCGTTATAGCCGCAAATAGCATCTACCGACTGGTTGGTCCTTTTCTGAAACTCCCGGATCTGCTCAATACTGCGGCGAATCATGTCTGCTATAGGAAAGTCGTAGGTCTCAAACAGATCCGCATGACTTAGTAAACCGTTAAAAATGTACTCCGAAGCATGCGGGGTTCTTTCCAATAAACGGCGGTTTGCATCATCTAAACCGACAACGAATACGTTTTTGTTTATCATACTCCAATTTCTCCTTCTTTCTTACTTCCTCTAGTATATATGAAGACTTTAAATTAGAAATGTCAATAAATTAAACAGAAATGAGCGCCTGCACACTGAAAATCTGAATACATTCAGTACAAGGAACCAGATATCCCCCGGCTCAGCCGGCCTAACGGGTTGAAGAAACTAATATATCTGGTTAAATTTGAGTTACAGGTTTTGTATGTGTACTTTTATATAAACCTGTTGTCTGTAACTATTTTAAGGAGGTGTAGCATGGCTACCCAAAATTCTCAAGATAAATCTCAGCAAGAGCACGCCGCACTTAGTACCAAACAGACTATCGGCGCGGGTATCGGCATTTTGGTACTGCTGGGGCTGCTGTTCTTCGGAACATCCCAGAACGCTCCCGCCGGAGCGGAGCTTATTACCGACGGCTCGAAACCGAATCAGAGTGTGTATCAAGAAGATGCATCGGATTTAAATTATGAAGATGCACTCTTAAGGAACTATGATCAAGGGGCACTGCTTGAATTGAACGGTAAAGTAAACCGAATTTTAGACAAACCCTTAAAGGGCCAGGTAAATGTGTTGATTGACCTCCCACAGGAAAGTGGAGGTGCAGAAAACATGGAGTCAAAGCAAGTAATGCTGGTATATGTCGATAGTACCGCCCAGGTGGAAGAGAACCAAAGCGTACATCTGTTTGGGAGATATATCGGTACGTTAGAGTTTGAAACCTCTGTCGGAGGGGAACAAGAAGTACCCGCAATCCAGGTGGACTATCTGACCGAACAGAGTTAAATTGACCAAAACCCTAGGGCTCACTGCCCCGGACCCTTATGCGGTTTCCGGGGCAATTTTTTTGAGATCAAAGCTATGAGAAAATCGAAGCAAGCGGCTGCGAGGGCTTGGTACGGCGGATGAATAGTGCAAACAGGCTCAACAGCCCCAGGCTGATCAACGCCAAGAGCAGTGCCAGCAGAGTTGCTTCCCATCGCGGCCGGACATAACCGCATCCCAAATGGCCAGAGAGACCGTCTGCGTTTTACCTGGAACACTTCCCGGATCATATCAGGAATTCCAAACTCCCCCATAGCCCGCAGAAATGCGAGTATGAAACCGGCGGAAAGGCCGGGTATAGATATTGGGAGAATAATTGCGGTAAGAAGAGTCCTTCTACCGGCCCCGTCTACCGCTGCTGCTTCGAACAAGTGTAGCTCGATGGATTCGAAGAAACTCTTTGCTGTTCGGTAGTATAACGGCAAACCGGCCAAAGCTGCGGCGGTAACCGCTGCCCCTCGGCTGAACAGAAAGGAGGTACCGGTTATGGCGGACCATACGGACCCTCCGCTGCCGGAGTTTCCTAAAAACAGAATAAGCCCATAGCCGAGTACGGTTGGCGGAAGAAGCACGTGGACACTCAGGAGGTAATCGGCAATAGTGGCAGCAAGACTGCGTTTGCCTGCTAGCCACCACGCACAGAGCGTTCCAATGCCGGTGACCAAAAGAGTTGCAGTACATGCCACGCTCAGGCTTATTTGCAACGGAATCCACAGATCCGCAAATATCATATTCACTTGCTCACTCCCACTTTCATTTCTACCTTTGTAACAACCGAAAGAAAGCCGTTGCTTTTCAGAATTGTAGCTGCTGTATTCGATCGAGAAAGGTTGAAAAGTCCTGGGCTGCTGTTCGCTTTGAGTTGAGTTGTTCCTCAGAGAGGTGTTCTTCACTGCGAATGATCGCCGCCGGATATTCAATCGGCCTTTGATCGATAATCTTCCATTCCGCGGCAATACTCAGCTGCGGAACTAATCCGGCATCGGTCCGATAAAGAAAAGCAGCATCTACTTCTCCAGCCTCGAGCCAGGCTAGTGCCTGCCGCACGCTCCCGGCAAACACCAGTTTATCCTGCAATTGACTATAGAGTTGTTCGGACTTCAAAAGCTGTGCAGCGTAACGGCCGGCAGGCACATAGTCGGGATTACCCATACCTATCCTCTCGATATTGGACCAACGCAGATGCTGTAGCTTCGACCGTTTTCTCGTACGGTCATCTAAAGCAACCAGGTCTTTTTGGGCTATGTTTGCTGAATATACCAGCACCAGCGAGTTAGTACACAGCACTATTGGGGCGTGCCCGTCGGTATGCCCGGATTCGAAGACTCTCTGCATGTGATATTGTGAAGCGGAAATAAATATATCTACCGGCGCTCCCCTAATTATTTGGCTTGCTATTGTTCCGGAAGCTGCCGTATGAATCTTTACCTGTATATCCGGATTCCTGGTCTCATAAGCTTCCGACAACTGGGTAACAGCCTCACTCATACTGGCAGCCGCCGAGACCTGCAAATTCTGCTTTCCTGATTCACAACTAACAAGAGTGAATGTAGTCAGCAAGAGTATGAACAGCAGAAAAAGTTGATTATTATTGGAATAGTAAGCTTTCATCACCATTATTTAGAACTCTGCATATAATGGAAATGTCGATCTATTAGCTATAATCTCCCACCTTTACTTTGAAGGGCAGGAAATTAGTTTTTCCGGGTTACCTTTGTGATAAAAATATGCTACATTAAGTGGGTACATATTTTTCACCAATAACTGCAATTAACTAAAAATATTCATTTGTACGTAGAAGGGTTTCAGTATGAAGATAAAGACGCGATTAATTTTTTCTAATGTGTTAGTAGCCGTGGGTATGCTCGGTCTGGTCATGGTGATGTACTTTTATGGCGATTTGATTAACCGGTATAATTCTCTGCAGCTTGAAGCAAACCGGATTACAACTAAAGTCTACCAGACTAACTCGGCTCTTAAAACCACCCTGTTTACCGACGACTTTAAGCGGGATTTTGAGGTGTTTGAAAAGCAGTACCAGGACCTCTACACCTCGATTGAGAACTTTGTGGAGAACGATGATTTTAAAAGAATAGCTGCTGTTTCTGAAAAAAGCCGTGAAGAACAGCAGTCGCTTTTACGCATTTTAGAGATGACCGATGAAAAATATGCAGGAACCCAAGAGACGGCTCGGGCACTGATTGAAAGCACCTCCGGGTCTTTGCCCGGGCCCCTGGAAATTGATGAAGAGTTCTTTGAGGGAGAACTGTTTCAGGTAATACGCGCCGCACGTGACCTGGAAAACCTCACTATCTATCTGGGCGATGTGTTTGAAACGACCATCAATAGAGCTACCAGCATCATCAGTGAAACTGCGGAAAAGCAGCTTGTGACTATACAAATAATGGCCACCGCAGTAGCAGCGGTCATTTTATTAGTAATTGTAGGCTTTCTTTTTGCGATTATGTTTAGTTTAAGAAAAAAGCTGGATATTCTACAGGCATCTATCCAGATAATCGGACAAGGCGATTTTACTCATCACATCAAATTGAAAGGAAAAGACGAACTTACCCAGTTAGGCGATAGGGTAAACAGTTTTGTCGATGAGTTTTCCGTAATAATAGAAGAGGTGAAACAGAGAGCAGCCGCTACCTCCGCGCAAAAAGAGGAAGTAACCGGGGCCACCAACGAATCTTCCGCCGCGGTGCATCAGATGAGTTCAAACATAAGCTCTATCTCACAAGAAATCCGACAACTTGTACAGCACATCTCCAGTTCCCGTGGTTCTACGCAGCAAATTACCCAGAAAATTGTCGAACTTACCGAAAAAATCGAAACCCAGTCATCGGCAGTCACCCAGTCGACCTCGTCGGTCGAACAGATGAGTGCCAGTATCGAAAACGTCAATACCATCAGCGACCAGCGTAAAGAAGCCAGCGATCAACTAGTGGAAATTGTGGAACAGACCGATTCAAAACTGAGTGAAACTAACAAGCTGATAAGCCAAAACGCCGAAGACACCAATCGGATTTTAGATATCATCGGCATCATCAACAATGTTGCCAGTAAAACTAACCTACTGTCGATGAATGCAGCTATTGAGGCTGCCCATGCGGGAGAAGCCGGGCGGGGGTTCGCGGTAGTTGCCGAGGAGATCCGCAATCTAGCTGAAACTACCAACGAAAACTCCAAGCAGATTCGCAGTACCATCAACACTATCGCAGACAGAATTACCCGTATTCAAGAGATGAGCACCGAAAGTCAATCCGCCTTCACTCAAGTAAAGGAGGAATCCAAGAACTCCAGTGATTCAATGGCGGAAATATCTTCCAGCATGGGCGAGCTGTCCCTCGGCAGCAAAGAAATAATGGAGGCCATGACCTCTCTGAGCCAAACTACCCAAAACATTCAGGAATCTGCCGGAGAAATGCGCGATAACACCAATGAGGTAAACAAATCCCTCGAAAAAATAGAGACCATCGGCCACCACGTTGACGACGGCATCCACGAAATTGAGGATGGAGTTATTAACATCAGTACCTCAATGGAACATATCAACGACCTTAATCAGCAGAATGAAGAATCTGCCCGAAGCCTTACTCATGCAGTCCTCCGCTTTAAAACAGCTGAGGCAGAAGGACAGGGCGACTAGAGCTGCAGCCACCACTCAGGCATAGCGGCGAAGGGTCTGAGTGCGCGGGGCATTAATTTCTTGACTCGGTTGGAGCAGGATATGACAGTTATAATAGACTTGATAGTAAACTCAATTTACCTTTTAGCCGTTATAAACCCTCTGAGTAAGGTGGCCCTTCTAGCAATGGGCCAACAGGCGGAAGAGGCCGAAGCTGCAGCAGCGTACCAAGTAACGGATAAAGTTAAGATTTTTCCCCTTATCCTGCGTTCAACCATTGTCGGCGCCCTGCTGCTGTATGCCTTAATTATTTTTGGTGAGGCAATTCTCAACCAGGTGTTCCATGTGGAGATATACTCTTTACGGGTTGCAGGTGGACTGGTGCTCTCTACTGTAGGCTTTCAGGCCCTTAAAACCGGAATGTTTTTTGGCCACGACAACCACAGCAAGTTCGTTGACCTGGCAATAGTTCCCCTTGCCTGTCCCATGATCGCCGGCCCTGCCTCGATTACCGCCTCCATCACCCTCTCGATCGAAATAGGCATACCCATAACTCTGATTGCGGTGAGTATCGCCCTGGCCTTGAACCTCGGAATCATGGCCTTCTCCCGTCCTATCAGCGCGTTGCTCAGCCGCTACAATGTGCTGGGCGCCTTCATCCGAATTACCGGTCTGGTGGTCATGACCATCGGCGTACAGATGGTGTTCAATGGCATATCCGGCTGGATGACAGCGATGGGGCTCTAAGCGACGGTTTTCTTAGTATTCGACCTAGTATTCGATCACCAGACCACTGCCCACTTCTGTAAGCGGAGCGACTGTAGACAGGGCAATTTTACTGTGTAGGTCAGTGCAGTGACAGGCCCTTAGGCTGGGCAGCTTCAGGCTGCTCAGATACTCCACGGTTCCATCCAGCTGGGCCTTGGGGGGATCCAGCAAATGTAAGCCGCCGATAATATCCACTACCCTTTCAATCCCCGTAATACGGCGGGCGGCCTCGACAATGTTGCAGACCCCTGCGTGGGAGCAGCCGGTAATAATGACCAGTCCATCATCGGCAAGGTATGCCAGGGCAGTGTCATCGAGGAGCTCATCCGGCTGGAGGTAGTTTTCATTTTCGGTTGTCCGATAGCCTATGGGACCAGGATGTTCGAACTCCATGATACGCTCGATTTCGCCGCAGAAATACCAGGCGATCATCCAGCCACAGGGGCTCACGGCTGCTGTGCAGATGAAAGCTGCGGGATAGAAGTTCCCTCCCAAGGGTTGAGCCGATGGAGATGCCTGGTGAGTCGGGAGAACAGGATTCAAGGAATTTGGGAAGAAACGCATCGGGGTGAGCTACCAGACGAGGGACCTTATCGAGGCGGCGCTCAAAGCGGGCCTCCATATATTCCTTAAGCAGCACATCGAGCCCGCCCGTATGGTCGATATGCCCGTGGGAGAGAACGAGAGTGTCGATGCTGAGCAAATCGATACCGAGGGTATGGGCATTACGCAAAAAGGCATCGGAATAGCCGACATCGAAGAGCACCCGGCTCTGCTCGGTTTCCACGAAATAAGAGACTCCCGGTTCGCCGAAGTAGTAGCGGTCTATAAGGGTATTGTTGTCGACGTAGTACTGATAGTTTCATATATCCATAATAGTGCTCCGTGACAAGATTTGCCATGAAAAAAAATTACAAGTATACTTTGAGTAAGGAGTACCATATGTTTCCAGTCAAAAAACGCCCTAATGTCATTGCTATCGAAAAAGAGATTGATGCCCGCTATCTTGAGTCGGTTCTGAAAGACCGGGAGATTCCCTACCATATGGTTTCGTACCACGACTCTGCCTACGCCGGCCTGTTTCAGCTGGAACACGGCTGGGGACATGTAGAAGTTCCCGAAGATAGAGTTGAGGAAGTAGAGCAGATTTACCGTGAAGTGCTGGAGGCAGGGCCTCAATAACATTACAAATTGTAAGGAGGACACTATGATCACTCCAATTTTTTGGCTGGCTCCGATTACGTCTCTGATTGCCCTCGGAGCAGCGTTTTACTTTTATAAGCAAACATTGAAAGAGAGCGAGGGCACCGCCCTGGGGGCGGCCGCAGCCGGCTGCCCCACAGGTGAGCGCTCTACTGGAAGAGCATTTTTTTAAAATACTCTTAAAAAGTAAAGCGTGCGAATACGTCGCCAATATAGGCAAAGTTGTTAAAATCGGCCGCTTCCGGGGCGAAGAAGAACCCGGCTCCGGTCCCGACGCTGAAGCTTTCCGAGAAGCGATAGGCGACCGAAACCTCCGGTAGATAGTACTGGCCGGTGTTGATGTCGTTGTACAGACCGAAGAATAAGAAAACTCCGCCGCCGACATGGCTGCTGAGGGTGAATGGCCCGACATCGGTTTCGAGAGTGACAATGGGATAGGCCATCGTTTCGAGGATAATCGTAAACAGGCGGGCACCGACACCGATTTTGATACCCGATTCGTTGAAGAAGTAGTTGTATTTGACATCCGGTACCAGGAACGCATAATCGAGGGCCGCCCCCATATCTCCTTCGTCATCTGCCGCTTCAACACCGATATAATAGGGAATATGCAGACCGATATCCACCTGCGAATCCGCTGCTGCAGGTAAGGCTGCACCAAGCAGTATCACTACTAATCCGACAATTACCGTTTTTTTACCCATACCCTGCCTCCTGCATTAAGTATTACACTAGTAAGTATACCACTTATTTGTAAAAATACAGAATTAAAACGGTTCGGATCTGTCGGCCGGCGGCTAAAAACTTTCACTGAGCATAATTGGCAGACCGGGCTTAAAGAGCAAGGAAAGCTCCGCCTCGGCATTCGGAGTAAGCAATCCCATCTCGGCGCTTGAAACCCTACCGGCAAGAGCCAATTGCTGCCAGCTGTAGGCTCCGAACAGCAGTGACGAGAAACTCTCGAAGGAGATTTCGTTCTCTCCGGTAAAGGCTCCAACCGATAGCTCCCCGGAATTTATTGTATAAGTGGCCGTATTGGCCTCAATCATCGGATCCTGCAGGGAGAAGCGAAGGGTTCCGGAGTAGCCGGACTGCTTCATTTTCATTTTTAGAAGTTCCTGCACTGCTAAGGGACGGGCCATCCACTCCGAATCTGATGTAATTTTTATCCGAGGCTCCCCCATCAGCAGGTGGACCGGGACATCCCGGGGGGTACGCAGGACTATCTCTAGGCACTGATCCCGATGCCGGGCCAAAAAGCTCATAAGAGCCCGAAACCCCTCAGTGGTTAAATAGGCAAAGCGCTGAACCTCTATCCGTACGTTATCTTCCCCGACCGGTCGCATTTTATACTGCAGGTATCCAACCGCCTGTCCCTCCAAATTTCGGTACAGATAGGCTTGCTCATTTTGAGAACCTATATAACGGCGCTGCTGTTCGGCTGTCATCGGCAGTTCTATTCCGAGGCTGTAATTTTCCGTCCAGCCGTTATACACCTGCTGTGCCTCGGCAAAACGCTGTGAGAACAAGTCGATCATATCCGGCTTATCCAGCTCTTCACGGCCGCTTACCAGGGGCTCGAAAGTACCGGCTACTTGCGAAAGCAGTTCCGCCTGAATATCCCGAGGGGTGAAGCGATAAGAATGCCGCGCTCCAAGGCTTCCATACCCAAACTTGGCGTAAAACTGAAACAGAAAAGGGTAAAGTGCCGATGCGTGAAAGCCGGCTTCATAGGCGTCCTTTAGAATTCGGTTCATCAGTGTCCGCACATGGCCTTTGTTTCTCGCCTCCGGGGCTGAGGCAACGTAGGTGATTCCGTGGAGCCTAATGGGCTGCCCCCACAAATTGGAATTAAAATCACGGCTAATGATTCCTGTCTCTAATCGATCCTGCTCAAATAATCCATATGCTTCATCCTCATCGCCAAGGAAAGAAAATATTGGCGCCGACTGGCTGAATTCATCGCTGAAACAGTAACGGATCAACTCCCGGTAGCGGTTAAATTCCTCTGCGCTTTCCAGAATCCGAACTTCACTCACTTTGCTGCCTCCTGTCTTCCTTGCGATCAAAAACTACTGATACCACACCCGGCTGCAGAGCGTCAATGAGCGCTTGAATAATTGGGATAGCTGTAATATAACTACATAATCTTGTAGCGTTTGAGAAACTTGCGTATGTCGGAACGACAACTTTCTATACTGGTAGTCGATGACAATCCAGTTAATCAACTCTATTTAAGGACCCTTCTATCCAAAATGGGCCATAGGGTTACAATGGCCTCCGATGGTGCAGAAGCTATAAGGCTTTTTCAGCAAGAGGGCATCGACCTTATATTTATGGACGTGCAGATGCCCGGAACCGATGGGTTTAAAGCGGCTATGCGAATCAGAGAGATTGAGGCCACCGCAGATCCACCTCGGCAAAGAACTCCGATCAGTGCCCTTTCGGCTTACCCGCTGCGTGAAGAGACTCATCGCGAAGAGATTGTTCATTTTGACTATTATCTGACCAAACCGGTAACCACGCAAATGGTCAAAGATGCAATTGAGCGGCTCATCCATCAGAATCGGACTTACCCTGAACAAGCCCAGCTTGAGCTACACCTGGGATCAGATGCAGAACCGGGAAGCGTGAGCCATAAACAGACAAGCCCCTACCTGCAGGCCCTCCTGCATGAGTATCGGAATAACCAGGATGACCTCAGAACCTTGTTGCAAATGGCCTTAAAGGAACTGCCCGAAAGCCTCTCACAAATGGATTCCTGCCTCAGAAGCAAAGAACTTCAGAAAGGCTGTAAAAAAGCCCATTCGATTGCAAATGTAGTTGGGATTCTCCAAGCTGCCGCCGAACGCGACCTTGCACTCAGAGTAGAAAGATTGCTTCAAGCAGGAAACTGGGAACGTGCCCGTTCCGATTACCTCAAGCTTCACCAGCAGGTCACTGAGCTGCTGAACATGTATCGTGTACTGCTCACTCGCGAACTGGGCAATTAATTTCTTGATAAGTCCTTTGATAAGTGGAGCGGCCGCACAAGCTTCTGCTGGGTGCGGGCATAGCGAATTCCCTGCAGAGTTGCCCAGGCAGCAGTCGAAGTGGTGGTATAGGGAATACGCAGCTTCACCGCTTGTATCCGCACTTGCTCATCATCATGCTGCGAAAACTGCCCCATAGGGGTGTTGATAATGGCTTGAACCTTTCCGCTTCGCAGATAATCCGCCAGGTTCGGTCGCCCCTCATGAAGCTTAAGCACAACCTCGGGAAAAACCCCATGCGTAAAAAGATACTCCGCAGTGCCGCGAGTAGCTAAAATGTGAAAACCCATCTCGGAAAGCTCCTGGACAATCGGAAGAATAGTTGCTTTGTCCTTGTCATGCACCGATACAAAGACAGCCCCCTCTTTAGGCAGAGTACTTCCGGCGGCCGCCTGCGCTTTAAGAAAGGCCTCTCCCAGGCTATCCCCGCTGCCCATTACCTCTCCTGTAGACTTCATCTCCGGCGACAAAAGAGGATCCAAACGCTCAAACCGTTCAAAGGAAAACACCGCTTCCTTTACCGCCCACTTCTCCAAAGGAGTACCTACACCAAAGCCGTCCGTACAGAGGCCAAGCTCCTCAAGGTTGCCTCCGGTCCACACATGCACCGCCGCATCAACCAGATTAACCCCAGATGCCTTCGCTAAAAAAGGAATAGTCCGGGAGGCACGGGGATTTACCTCAATAACATATAGCTCCTCGTCCTTTAGGGCAAACTGTATATTAAGCAGGCCTTTCACCTCCAGCGCCCGAGCAATTGTGGTCGCAACCCTATACATTTCCTGATTTTTTTCCGTCGAAGTCTTATAGGCGGGAAATACGCAGGCACTGTCACCGGAATGAACACCCGCCGACTCAATATGCTGCATAAGACCGGCAATATACACGTTTTGCCCATCACACAGCAAATCAAGATCGTACTCAAAGGCATCCTCCAGAAACTGATCCACCAGTACCGGATGCTGCTCATCGACTTCCAGCTGGGTGTGCAGCAGCAGCTCCAACTCTTTTTCTGTAAAGGCCACACTCATGCTCTGTCCTCCCAGCACAAAGGAGGGACGCAATAAAACCGGGTATCCAATTTCAGCCGCGTACTCATGCACTTGCACAACTGAAAGGGCGGTTAGATTTCGTGGTTGCCGAATCCCCAAAGAGGTCATGAGCTCACTGAACTGTCGGCGATCTTCGGTGCGCTGGATGCCGGCAACCGAGGTACCGATTACCTCGATACCGGAATCTGCCAACTCTTCGGCAATATTCAACGGTGTTTGTCCCCCCAACTGAACCACCACCTTTCGAATTCCCTCTTTCTGCAACACCGACTGTACGAATTCGGGATGAACCGGTTCAAGGTACAGGCGGTCGGAAATGTTGAAGTCGGTAGAGACGGTTTCGGGATTAGAGTTAATCATGACCGCCTTAATACCTCGACGGCGGTAGGAAAGGGAGGCCAAGGTGCACCCGGTGTCAAACTCTACCCCCTGTCCTATGCGGTTGGGGCCGCTGCCGATAATCAAAACCGCTTCGCTGCCCAGGGGATCCCCCTCATCAATCTCACCATAAGTTGAATAAAAGTAAGGAGTCTCAGCACTGAACTCTCCGGCACAGGTATCCACCAAATGATACCCCGGCTGCAGTTTTAGGCTGAGCCGCAGAGCAGTCAGCTTCGCTGCAGACATTCCAAATCGGCGGGCAATCCGACGATCGGTAAGTCCCGCTCGTTTAGCCCGTAGCAGCAGATCGAAACCCGGCTCTCCGCTGTTGGACCCACTGTGGAGCGATCCGGCATCGGCAAGCTCCTCCTCCACTTCGGCAATTTCTGAAAGATTATACAGTACCCAGGGGTCGAATCCGGTTTTTGTAGAAAGAGCTGCAATTGCGCGCTTCCCCTCCCGCCGGATAACCGTATAGGCCGCCCAAAGGCGCAGAGGATGGGCGGTCTCCAGCATTTTATCCAATCCGTCATAGCCCATATCCAGCTCTTCCAAGCCTTCATACCCGATTTCAGCCGCACATACTGCCTTATTAAGCGCTTCAGGAAAGGTCCGTCCGATTGCCAGCGCCTCTCCTACCGACTTCATCTGGGTACCCAGTTGGGTATGACCATGGGGAAACTTTTTCAGTTCAAAACGAGGAACCTTTACCGCACAATAATCCAAGGCCGGCTCAAAACTGGAAACGGTTTTCCCGGTTATCTCGTTGACTACCTCATCCAGTGTATAACCCACGGAGAGTTTTGCCGAACAGCGGGCAATGGGAAAGCCGGTAGCCTTACTTGCCAAGGCCGAGGAGCGAGAGACCCGCGGGTTCATTTCTCTTACAATCATGCGTCCGGTATCAGGGTCGACTGCAAATTGCACATTCGAACCTCCGCAATCCACCCCAACCTTCCGCATAATATTCATAGCCGCCAAGCGCATCTGCTGATATTCGCGGTCGCTGAGGGTCTGTGCCGGAGCAACTGTAATACTGTCGCCGGTGTGAACCCCCATTGGATCAATATTTTCAATAGAGCAGATAACCGCAGTGTTGTCCGCCTTATCCCGGACCAGTTCCAGTTCATACTCCTTCCATCCTACGAGGGACTCCTCCACTAAGGCCTGGTGTACCGGGCTCACAGCCAGGGCGTTGCTGATAAGTTCGGCAAACTCTGCTTCGGTTTCGGCAATACTGCCCCCCTGTCCACCAAGAGTATAGCTTGGCCGAATAATGATAGGCAGCCCCGACTGCCCCTTAAACTCCAGCGCTGCCTCAAGGTCACCTATCAATGCCGAGTTGGGTACCTCTATTCCAAGCTCACCGGCGAGCTGCTTAAACCGTCCACGATCTTCGGCCAGTCGTATCGCATTGACAGTAGCTCCTATCATCTCAACACCAAACTCCGAAAAAGTTCCCGCCTCATACAGTTCGAGGGCTAGATTGAGGGCGGTTTGTCCTCCCATCGTCGGGAGCACCGCATCCGGTCGCTCCTTTGCAATAATCTCTCGCACATAGTCGGCCGAAAGCGGTTCGGCATAGATTGCATCGGCCAGGCCCGGGGTTGTCATTACCGTAGCCGGGTTCGGATTCACCAGCACAATCCGGTAGCCCTCCTCCTTCAGTGCGCTCACCGCCTGGGTCCCCGAATAGTCAAACTCACAGGCCTGTCCTATTACTATTGGCCCCGATCCGATGATTAAAATGCTGCTAATATCTTGTCTGGCGGGCATGCTAATTACCTCCCTGTGCAATTGATAAAAACTCGTCAAAAACCCATAATGTATCGTAGGGGCCGGGGGCAGCTTCCGGGTGAAATTGTACGGAGGCTATTCTCTTTTTCCGGTGACGAATTCCCTCAATCGTCTGGTCATTTGCATTTTTCATCCATAACTCAAGCCCTTCAGGCAGCAGTGCCTCTCCAGACACCGCAAAACCGTGGTTTTGAGAGGTAATGTACACCCGGCCGCTCTCCTCATCACGTACCGGATGGTTGAGTCCATGATGACCGAACTTCATTTTGTAAGTCTGTGCACCGAAGGCCAGGCTAATTATCTGATGACCAAGACAAATACCAAACAGGGGATAGTTTTTTCCTATA
This sequence comes from Spirochaetia bacterium, assembly GCA_034520965.1. Classification (GTDB taxonomy): domain Bacteria; phylum Spirochaetota; class Spirochaetia; order DSM-16054; family Sediminispirochaetaceae; genus DSBN01. The sequence goes on from JAXHMY010000003.1 coordinate 446,724, forward strand.
TCAGAGGCCAGCTGGATAGGGCCCCCCAACACGGCCGGGTCGCCTGGTCCGTTTGAAAGCAGAACTGCATCCGGACCAATTGCATCTACTTCCCGGCGAGATACCCCAGCCGGTAAAATCGTTACGCGGCATCCACGATGGATGAGTTCCCGTTTAATATTGGCCTTGTACCCAAAATCTATCAGTGCAACGTGTAGGTTTTTCTTTTTTGAGTACCTAGCTGGTTCAGCCTTCTGCGCGGTTTTTCCCTCATCAAGGCCTTGATCAAGGGCAGCCTCACGCCGCTCTTGCAGCTGGGAGACTATATCGCGCCCCTCCATATCCGGATACCCGGTTAACAGGGTAATACATGCAGCGGTCTCGGCATTGCTCAGCGTGTCGGCTTCGCTAGGGCTGACAATCATTCCCTTTTGATTTCCACTGGTACGGATCTTGAGGGTAAGAGCCCGCGTATCTACACCTGAAATTCCGGGAATTCCACGACGTTCCATGAAGCTATGCAGTGACTCTCGGCCGGCCGGGACTGCTCCGCGATATACACTTCGCACTATAAGCCCCGCCGCCCCAATACCGGGTACTTCTGATTCCGACCAATCTTCATGGTCACCATAGTTACCGATGTGAGGATAGGTCATCAGGACCAGTTGTCCGATGTAAGACGGATCGGTGAGAATTTCGTGGTAGCCGGTCATGCCGGTATTGAATACAACCTCTCCTATGCCCGCTTCAGCCTGCTTGGCTGCTTCATCTACGGTTGGAGCCACAGCTCCAAAAGCAATTCCTTTAAGTAAGCTTCCGTCATCCAAAACTAGAAAAACCTGTTTCTGCATACACCCTCTCTGCATAATTATGCGTTTATTAAAAGCAGAGTATTATATTTATGCAGAATTGGTCAATACCTATTTATATTAAAACAGCTATTCCCACTCGATGGTCGACGGGGGTTTTGACGAGCAGTCGTACACTACCCGGCCGATATCCTTGATGCTGTTGGTGATCCGGGAGGAGATTGCCTGCAGATGCTCGAAGTCAAAATGGTACACATCGGCGGTCATGCCGTCGGAAGAGTTCACCGCCCGCAGGGCAAGCACATACCCGTAGTGGCGGGCATCTCCGGTGACTCCCACCGAGCGAATAGGCAGCAGTACGCAGAAGGCTTGCCAAATTTCATCGTTGAGCCCCCGCTTTTTTAACTCCTCCACATAGATAGCATCCGCCTCGCGCAGGACCTCACACTTTTCGGGGGTCACCTCGCCGAGGATACGCATTGCCAGACCAGGACCGGGAAAGGGGTGACGGCGCACTACGTCCTCCGAAATGCCGATACGGCGGCCTATACGCCGCACCTCATCCTTATAGACCCGTTCAAGGGGCTCGACAATCAGACCGCGGGCCCGCTTCTTTTCCACCAGAGGTGAGCGGACATTGTGGTGGACTTAATTACCTGCGCATTTTTACCCACACCCTTTCCCGACTCTATCAGGTCGGTATATAGAGTTCCCTGGGCCAAAAAGGCATCTTTCACATCCAAACAGGGCAAGCTCCCGCTCCATCAGGGTAATAAACAGGTCGCCGATAATCTCGCGCTTCTTCTCCGGGTCGTCAACGCCCCTCAGCTGTTCCAAAAACTCATCCGAAGCGTCGACAAAGTGAATGTGGCTGGCCCCCAGCTGTTCGAGGTCGCGGATAACTTCCTCCGACTCATTCTTTCGCATTAGCCCCGTATCGATATGCAGCAGATGAATGTGCTCCGGAGGCAGGGCCTTCAGCAGCAGCCCGGCTACTACGGTGGAGTCTACCCCGCCGGAGATCAGCAGCAGAACCTTGCGCCGGCCGACCCGTTCACGCAGGGCTGTAAGGGTATCCTCGATATAGCGGTCCATATTCCAGGACTTTTCAGCCCCGCAGATTTTTACCGCAAAGTTCTCCAACAGCCGAGTACCGTACTCGCAGTGACTCACTTCCGGGTGAAACTGCAGCCCGTAAAAGTTCCGCTCGGCATTATATACCACCGCCGGTATTCCATTCTCCGACTCAGCGATTGTCTCAAAGCCATTACCTAAAGTCGAAATGCTATCGCCGTGACTCATCCAAGAGGCAAACCCATCCTCGACTTGTTCGAAGATTGGTGCTCGGGCACTGCGGATGCGAATAGTCGCTCGTCCATACTCCCTGGTAGGCAGGGAGGTAATATCTCCGCCAAAGTGCTTCATGAGAATCTGGGTGCCGAAACAAATACCCAGCACGGGCACACCACATTCAAATACAGAGGGATGCGGCCAGGGTGGAGCCGGATCGTTTACCGAATAGGGTGAGCCCGATAGAATCAGACCGCGGGTACCCTGCAGCAGATCATCGGTAATCTCTGTATCCGCCGGGTAAATTTCGGTATAGACTCCCAGGTCACGAACACGTCGCCCGATCAGCTGTGTTGTCTGACCGCCAAAATCAAGAATTAGTAGTTTATCCATAGTTTATACCCCTGTCAGTTCTCCACCGCCAGCCGCGCTTCAAGCTCGGCCAGCATGTTCCGGTGGTGCTCGGTTATCGCAAGCGTTTTTTCGGTGGTGCTGCCCCGGTAGCGGGCGGGATTGCTGAAAAACTCTTCGGCCCCTATGCCCACCATCCGCTGCAGCTGTCGGTCAATCTTAGCCCAGCTCTCCGGGTCCTCCCGCAGTTTGTCCAGCAGCTTAGCCCCGCTCTGCTCGCACTCCAGGGTAATCTTACGCACCCGCTCGTGGGCATCCGGGTCCCCGGCCTGGGACAGCAGTATGTAGGCCGCCTCGGAGAGGATAAAGTCGCCGTTGCTCAACAGATTATGCTCTAGATTCTCCCGCTCGATATGCAGGGTACCGACCACCCGCAGCATACGGTTTACTGCGGCTACAAAGCCGGCAATATAATCAGAGACAAAGCGTCCGCTGGCCGAATTAGTTAAATCGCGCTGATGCTCGGAAATCTGATCCATAAAAAAGCTCATTACCCGCGGAGCAAAGGCCTTCCACAGGCTCTTTACATGCTCACTGTTCCAGGGGTTGCGTTTGTGGGGCATGGTGGACGAGCCCACCTGATTGGAACTGAAAAACTCCCGCAGCTCCCCAATCTCGGTCCGCTGCAGATGGCGCAGGTCGTCGGCCAAGTTGGCCACAATACCAAAGGCGGTATTCAGCTCCAGCATCAGATGCAGCAGATACTCCGGCTCGACAATCTGGTTAGAGTACTCGCTGACCGGTAGGCCTATACTGCCCAGAACCTCCTGCTCGAAGGCCAGGGGATCCTCGACAATCAGCCCCATTGCATTGTAGCCGCCCACGGCTCCCGACAGTTTACCCGCCAGCTGATCGGCGGCATCTAAAATCCGCGGAATTACCTTGCCCAGGCGGGCCACATACTCGGCCAGGGCAAAACCAACCGTCACCGGCACGGCGTGCTGCCCGTGGGTACGGCCTACCTGCGGAGTTTCGGCCTCCTTCTCGGCCAGTTCTATCAGGGTACGCTGAAGCTGCATCAGCAGCGGCACCAGCACATCCCGGGTCACATCGCGGTAACGCAGCGAAGCCGCCGTATCCAGCACATCCACGCTGGTAGCCCCTAAATGCACGTAAGGGCTTATCTCCTGCGGCAGCATCGCGTTTCATCACGTTCACCAGAGCCCGCACATTGTGATGGGTCTGCTCCTCTTCCAGGTACACAGCCTCCGGCTCCACCTGCTTTACAGCCGATTCCACCGCCCGCAGGTTTTCCGACGTGCCCATTCCCAGCCGGTTCAGGTGGGCGGACAACAAGGCCCCTTCCACCCGTACGGCGTAACGCACCGCTCCATCCTCGCTAATATAATCCTCCAGCTTCTCAAACAGTTCGATATTGGAGAGGTAGTAGCGGTGATCGAGGGGCGAAAGGTTCCTAAAAATAGAACGATTGGTTTTTTTATTCTTGGCTTTGCTTCGACATACCTGATACTGTACAAAAGTTATGTAAATATTGGAAGGCTGCACGGATGTCCAAAGCCTCAATAATAGAGAAAAAAGTCCGCACGGGTGGCCCCAGGCCCGCTTGCACACCACCACCAGGCCCCCCCGAACAGCCCGCCCAGCCGCCTTGGCACAACCCAGGGATTTCCGCTACTATCTACCCATGAATACCCTACGCCGACGCGTACCGACCGCCCTGCCGCTGCTGCTGATTGTAGTGGCCGAGCTGCTGATCTATTATATTGGACCGCTGTGGGCCGCCCAGGGAGCTCACATATGGGCCCCGGAGAGCCGGGGGACCGCGGATTATCTGTTTTTAGCCCTTCTTATAGGCCACGGCATGTGGGCCTACGTCCTGCTCACCCGCCCCGCCTCGCAGCTGCACTTCGACCTGTTCCGCCTGCCGGAGATACTGCTGACCCTCGGGCTGGCTCTGTTTTTATTCAGCTATATCTTTGCCTCCAACGCCAACCTCTCCTATGCTCAAATGTTTGCCGAAACCAGCGGTAACCTCAACCTGGCCCCCAACTCGACTATCCAGCGCCTGACCAGCCTGCTGCGCTACGGCCCCTTACTGCTCTACGACCTTGCGCTGCTGATCTTCTTCCGTATCAAAAAAAGGGACAGCTTTTTCCACACCACCGGCACCGCCGGTCCGGCCGCCCTATGGTCCCTGCCGCTGAGCCTGCTGGCGGCGATCCTGTATACCCTCTCCCTGCCTTCCTTCCTGAGTGTCGAGGGCTGGGCACCCCTGGCATTCGTGGCCCTAATACCGCTGTACGCCGTCCTAAGGGTACACTCCTACCGTTGGGCCCTGTTTTACGGGGTCTCCTTCGGTATACTACAGCTGCTGCTCACCAACTACTGGCTGGGAACCTTCAGCCTGATCACCCTGCAGCTGGTAAGTGTATTTCTTACTCTAGAATATATTTTATTTTTTGGGATGCTCTTGATTGTCCGACACCGGGTTCGTGCTCCACACCTGCTGCTCTATCCGGCAGGCTTTGTGTTGTTCGACTTTCTTCGCAGCCAGGGCTTTTTAGGCTATCCCTGGGGCATGCTCGGCAGCAGCCAGTACCAGTTTGTCCCCTTTATCCAGGTCGCCGCCCTGGCCGGCGTGTACGGGGTGACCTTTGTGGTGGTTCTGACCAACGGGCTGCTCTTCGAGCTGTGGCAGCGGCCGGCCGGGCGGCGGCGCGGGCCCGCCGCGGGCCTTGCGCTTCTCTGGCTTGTCACTCTCGGGTTCGGACTTATCCATATACACTCCTTAGAAAAAGCCGTCCCCAGGGAAACCGTAAAAGTAGCTTTAGTCCAGCAGAACACCGACCCCCGCAAGCACGATTACCGCTACAGCTTCGACATTCTTAAAAGGCTGACCGACCGGGCAGTGCTGCAGAAGCCGGACCTGGTGGCTTGGTCGGAGACGGCCTTTGTTCCCAACATCCGCAAGTGGGGGGCGATGGAACCGGATGAGCATTCTTTGGCGCGGCTGGTCCACGATTTTCGCGACTACCAGCGCAGCCTGGACACATGGCTGCTGACCGGGAACGACGATTACGAGGAGATCCGCGACCCCGAGGGGCGGGTGGTTCAGTCCCACTACAACGCCACGGTGCTGTTTTCGGCGGAGGGCGAGCGGATGGACACCTACCGCAAGCTGCATCTGGTGCCCTTTTCCGAGTACTTTCCCTACCAGGAGGAGTACCCCTGGGTGTTTACTATTCTGAAGGACTTCGATGCCGACCTGTGGGAGAAGGGCGAGGAGCGGGTGACTTTCGAGCACCCCAGGTTTAGCTTTTTTACGCCTATCTGCTTTGAGGACAGTTTTCCCGCGGAGGTACGCGCCTTTGTACGGCGGGATGCCGACGTGATACTCAACCTTTCCAACGATTACTGGTCGCTGACCGAGGTGGAGGGACAGCAGCACTTTGCCAACTCCCTCTTCCGGGCGGTGGAAAACGGCCGGCCCCTACTGCGTTCGACCGCCAGCGGCATGACCGCCTACGTCTCCCCGGAGGGGCGTATCCGCGAGAGCCTGCCCTACTACCAGGAAGGGGTGATTGTGCCGGAGGTAGCCTTATACGACCGCCCCCCTACTCCCTACCTGCGCTGGGGCAACTGGTTTGTACTGGTAACTGCCCTGATAATCGGGGTATTCGCCCTGCGGGCTGGTCTGCGCTATAGACGAACTCTAAAAACAGGCTCTCATTAGAACGACTCAAATAAAACAGGCGCGGTTCCCCTAAAGGCGCCGCGCCTGCTGCGTTTACTATTATTGCTTATTCTAACAACTGCGATTCCAGCGGTTCTATTCCGGCTGCCAGCGCAAAACAGGATGTTTTGCGGCCTGCACCTGATCAACCCGGCGTACCGGAGTGCTCGTGGGCATCTCGTGCAGCTTATCCGGGTCTTTTTCCGCCAAATCGGCAATCTCGTGCATCACCTCAATAAAGTTATCGAGTGACTCCCGCGACTCGGTTTCAGTTGGCTCGAACATCATCGCCTCATGGACAATCAACGGAAAATAAACCGTCGGAGCGTGAATACCAAACTCAAGCAGGGCTTTCGCTACATCCGTACCGTTGACGCCGTAGGCATCCTTCATCTTTTGAGCGGACAGAACAAACTCGTGTTTACACACCCGGTCGTAGGGCAAAAAGTAGCGTCCCTTCAACTTCTCCTTAAGATAATTGGCATTCAATACCGCCAGCTCGGAGGCACGCTTCAGGCCGTCATTGCCCATTGTAAGGATGTAGGTATACGCCCTCACCAGAACCGCGATATTTCCGTAGAAACCGGAGATGCGGCCCATAGTGTCGGGAATGTCATGGTCCAGATAGTACTCGCTGCCCTTTTTGCGGACCGTGGGGGCCGGGAGAAAGGGCTCGAGCTTTTTATTGACCATCACCGCACCGCTGCCGGGACCTCCACCGCCGTGGGGGGTAGAGAAGGTTTTGTGCAGGTTAAGGTGTACCACATCAAATCCCATATCTCCGGGGCGGCTTTTGCCCATAATTGCATTCAGGTTAGCCCCGTCGTAGTACAATAGGCCGCCGGCATCGTGCACCAGTTCGGCAATTTCGGCGATATCTTCTTCATACAGGCCGAGGGTATTGGGGTTGGTCAGCATGATACCGGCCAGGTTTTCGTCGAGGTGCTGTTTCAGATCCTCCACCGATACCATTCCCTTTTCGTTGGATTTAACTTCCACTACCTCAAAGCCCGAGATGTGGGCCGAAGCGGGGTTAGTTCCATGGGCCCCATCCGGTACCAGCACCTTGGTTCGTCCGGTATCGCCTTGCTTTTTAAAGTAGGACTTAAAAAATTTCATACCCGTGAACTCGCCATGGGCACCGGCGAAGGGCTGCAGGGTTCCCCAGCTCATCCCGGTTACCTCGCACAGCCGCTCAGTCAGGTCGTACATCAATTCCAGAATCCCCTGGGTAGTCTTCTGAGGCTGCAGCGGGTGCAGTCCGGCAAAACCCGCCAACCCGGCGGTAACTTCGTTAATCTTTGGATTATATTTCATTGTACAGCTGCCCAAGGGGTAGAATCCAAGGTCAACACAGTAGTTCTTTTGTGACAGCCGTGTATAGTGGCGAATCACATCCACCTCGGATACCTCGGGCAGGGCGGTTTCATGTACCCGCAAATACTTCTTATCTACCATCTCCTCGGGCTTTCTTGCCGGAACATCGATATCCGGGACTCGAAAGCCGCGGCGTCCTTCACGGGAACGCTCGAATATCAGCTTATTTTTTAACTGTGTACTCATTTCAAAGCCCCCTTCATGCTCTGCACGTAACGGTCCATCTCTTCTACGGTCCGTTTCTCGGTTACTGCTACCGTCAACAAATTCTCCGGCTTGGATGCATCGAGCTGATTAAGTGCAACTCCGGCAAAAATACCATCCGCTTCCATCGCCTCGGCTATATCGGCGGCTTTCTTCGGCAGTGCAAGGGTAAACTCGTTGAAAAAGGGTTGATCCGCCGCCATTTCGACGCCGGCCTCTTTCTTTAGCTTCTCGGCTAAGTAATGGGCTTTCTGCATATTCTGCTCGGCAAGCTCCTTCAACCCTTCCTTTCCTACTGTAGCAAGATAAATAGTGTTTCCGAGGGCGGCCAATGCCTGGTTGGAGCAGATATTAGAGGTTGCCCGCTCGCGCTTAATATGCTGTTCCCGCGCCTGCATGGTCAGCACAAAGGCCCGTTTTCCGTCCTCGTCCACCGACTGGCCAACAATTCGACCGGGCATTTTACGCAGCAGCTTCTCGGTGGCGGCTATATAGCCTACCGAGGGTCCGCCGTAGTAAGCCGGCAGGCCGAAGGGCTGGGTATCGCCAATGGCAATATCCGCCCCCCACTCTCCCTGGCTCTTGATAGCACCCAGGGCCATGGGGTTTGAGGAGACAATCAGCAAAGATTTGTGTTCGTGCAGCAGATCGGAGAGCCCGGTGTAATCCTCAAGATTTCCGTAGATATTCGGGCTCTGTACCAGCAGACCCGCCACGTTGTCACCCAACTGATCCTTTACGCTGTCCGTATCGAGAACGCCCGCTTTTTCCGGCAGTTCCACCAATTTTATGTTCAAATCTTCAAAATAGGTTTCAAGTACCTGTTTGGTGTAGGGATGGATGGTACTTGAGTAGAGAATAGTATCGGTTTTGCGGGTACTGTTGACCGCCAGGGCACAGGCCTCGGAGGCCGCAGTGTGGCCATCGTACAGCGAGGCGTTTGATACCTGCAGTGAGGTAAGCTCACACATCAGGGTTTGAAACTCGAAAATCGCCTGGAGGACACCCTGTGAAATTTCGGGTTGATACGGGGTATATGAGGTATAGAACTCTGTACGCCCCATGAGAGCTCCCACGGTACTGGGAATAATATGATCGTAATTTCCGGCTCCTAAAAAAGAGACCCCTTGCCGGTTGTTCTCTGCAAGCCTCTTAAGCCTTGTATACACTTCCAATTCGGATTGACCCTTTGGAAGATTCAGTTCGCCTTTAAAACGAATTTTTGCGGGTATATCCGCAAACAACTCGTCGATACTGTCGACCCCAATGTCGGACAGCATCGCTTTTATTTCTTTATCTGTATGAGGTAAATACGGGAACATAGACACGCTCCTTTTACTAAAAAAAAGTTTCGCATGCCGCTTCGCGGCAACCGAAACAATGAAAAGTCCCTACTCTTCTTCGATTGTTTTCTGGTACTCTTCGTAGCTGAGTAGATTATCCAACTCTGAGGGATCAGTCATTTCTATTGCAAAAATAAAAGCTTCATAGGGCTTCTGATTAATCAGCTCCGGCGCATCTTCCAGTTCCTGGTTTACCTTTACCACTTTACCGGAAACCGGAGCGTAAATCGGTGAGGCAGCTTTTACCGATTCGATGTTGGTTACCTCTTCACCGGCATCGAACTCATCATCGACCTCCGGGATCTCTACAAAAACGATGTCCCCCAATTCTTCCTGTGCGTGGTCGGAGATGCCCACATATGCAATGGACCCCTCAACTCGCGTCCATTCGTGCGATTTTTGGAATTTTAATTTTTCCGGACTGGCCATATAGAACCTCCTTAACTGTTTACCATGATGGTCTAATTTTCACTATATTGCATGCGCGTTAAGGCGTCAAGCTTTAATCATATAGTATTTTTTAGATATAATTTTTGCTTTGACTTAATAAACCAATTGAGGTGTTTTATTGACCTGAAGAACAACTCGGGCTACACTAAGCCCGAGATTCTCATTACCGCACCCTAAACTTGATAGTTCGAACAAATTTTCGAACAAACTGGAGAAAAGCAGATGACCGAGCAGCTTGAAGAATATAGAAAAACCTTAGACAACTATCACGATGCCATTAAAGAAACGGATGATTACGGACAAAAACTTAAGGCCCTCGGTCCCACCGCCTACTACACGGTATTGTACCTGGCCGAAATATACCAAGAAGAGGGCTTGTACGATTATAGAAGCATCGAAACGGGGGCCCGTGATGTGGTAAAAAAATTAGAAGATAACCTTCTAATAGCTGAAAGGTACAACGAAAAGGGCCAGTTATGGAGGGCAAAAATAGCTCTCAACAGCCTTGGTTTAGATCTGTTCATTATTCAATCTGCAGCTGAGCATATCCTTACCCTCTCGGGTAAGTACATCGATGATTTACCGGAAAGTGTATCCTCCCACAAGTATTACGGACTACTAAAAAAGAAGCTCAAAAAAATACAGCACCACGACACACGCAGCCCCGCCTTCTCCTTTAAGCCGATACTCCGCTCCCTGCAGCAGTACGACCAGAGTGAGCAGCATGGCCAAGAAGGTCAGCCCTTTTAGCCCACAAGCGATTAAATTTTAGAACGAATAATTATTATAGCAGCACAACAAAGCGCCGAGCCCTGTCGAGGACTCGGCGCTGTTACTAGTAGATTGTATAAAGTACTTTATTTCTTGTAGTACTTGTCTTCGTACTCTCTGAGCATCTTGAATACTACTCCGCTCAATGCGATCAGTGCAATGAGGTTCGGCAGAATCATCAGACCGTTGAATGCATCGGAGAGGTTCCATACAAAACCGAGAGATGCAATAGCACCTACGAATACCAGCACAACCCAGACATACTTGTAGTACGCTGCGATTTTCTCACCGGTAATAAACTCGAGGGATTTGTATCCGTAGTAGTACCAGGTGAGGATTGTGGTAAAGGCAAACAGCAGCAGACCGATGGAGACAATAAACTGACCGATTCCGCCGGGAAGGGCCATATTGTAGGCGGTAGAGGTAAGCGAAGCACCGTCCAGATTGTCGAGCACACTCATCATCCCGTCGGGACCAATTTTGATAACCGGCGAAATGAAGATAACCAGAGCGGTCATGGTACATATCACGATGGTATCGAGAAACGAACCGAGAGAAGCAATTAAGCCCTGGCGTACAGGGTCTTCAGTTCTGGAGGCGGCATGTGCAATAGGCGCACTTCCGAGCCCGGCTTCGTTCGAGAATACACCGCGGGCAACACCAAAGCGAACTACTGAACCTAGAAAACCACCTGCTACAGCTCTGCCGTTAAAAGCATTCCCAAAGATCCATCCAAAGGCTCTCGGCAGGAATTCTATGTTTGCAAAAATGACGAAAAGGGAGCCAAGCACGTAGATGACCGCCATAAAAGGTACCAGTTTTTCCGCAACCTTTGCAATTCTCTTAATACCGCCGATTACAACCAGTCCAACTAATACTGCAACCACCAAACCGGATATCCAGGTAGGAATTCCCATGGATGAATCCATAACATCGGCGATTGCATTGCTCTGTACCATGTTTCCAATACCGAAGGAGGCGACGAAGGCAAACAGGGCAAACAGCCAACCAAGCCATTTCCAGTTACCGCCGTAGCGTTCTTCCATACCGACACTTGCGTAGTACATTGGACCGCCGGATTTTTCACCGAACTCATCGGTAGTTCTGTATCGTACCGCCAAAACAGCTTCGGCAAACTTAATAGCACCGCCAAAGACCGCAGTAACCCACATCCAGAAAACGGCTCCGGGACCACCGGCTGCAATAGCAGTGGCCACACCACCGATATTTCCGGTACCGATCGTAGCCGAGAGGGTGGTCATTAAAGCGGCAAAGGGATTGATATCTCCTTCACCCTTTACATCTTTTGCGAACAGATACTTAAAGGCTTTGCCGATTCTGCGGTATTGAACAAACTTTGTACCGACTGTAAGTATAATACCGGCAACAAATAGAATTGTAATAATTACAGGACCCCAGGCGAATGAACCTGCAGCTGCAACTGCTTTTTCAATTGCTTGCATTTTTCACTCCTTGTTTTTCTTGTTTTCCTTGTTTTTTATAAAAATTTTCCACCACCCAGATGCTGTTCATTTTAGAACAGTTCGAGTTACGTAAATGGTGAAACCAATTTTTTCTCTTTTCCTGCACCTCCTTTCCTAATATTTTTCACTTTTTCCCTCCTTATATAGCCGGTGTGTAGTCCATTCCAAAGGTATCTGCCACCGCTTTGTAGGTCAGTGCTCCATCGTAAAGGTTAATACCTAATTTAAGCGCTTCGTTTTCTTTGGCCGCCTTCTCCAGCCCTTTGTTGGCAATCATAAGGCCGTACTTAAGGGTAGCGCTGGTAAGTCCAAGGGTAGCTGTACGTGCCACGGCACCCGGCATATTCGCCACGCAGTAATGGACTACGCCGTCAATGGTGAAAGTCGGCTCATCATGGGTGGTGGGCTTAGTGGTTTCAATACATCCGCCCTGATCAACCGCCACATCTACAATCACTGAACCCTGTTTCATCTTTTTCAGATCAGCCCTCTTCACCAAATTCGGAGCCTTTGCGCCGGGAATCAGAACAGCTCCAACCAGTAAATCACTCTCGTGCAGCACTTTTTCGATGTTGGCCGGGTTGCTGTACAGGGTATTAATATGTCCTTCGAAGATATCATCAAGGTATTCCAGACGGTTCACATTGATATCAAGGATCGTAACCTGAGCACCCAAGCCATATGCCATTTTAGCCGCATTGGTGCCGACTACTCCCCCGCCGAGAATAGCAACCTTGCCCTTTTCGACCCCCGGAATTCCGCCCAGCAGTACCCCGCGCCCTCCGAAGGGGCGTTCAAGAAACTTGGCCCCCTCCTGAATACTCAAGCGGCCGGCAATCTCACTCATGGGTTTCAACAGCGGCAGCTGCCCGTCCGCAGTCTCGATGGTCTCGTAGGCAACCCCTTTGATTCCGGCTTTTAACAAACCCTCGGTCAGCTCACGTTCGGCGGCCAGATGCAAATACGTAAAGAGGATCTGTCCCTTATGAAACAGCTCCCATTCATCGGGCTGCGGCTCCTTTACTTTTACAATCATATCTGAGTTATCAAACACCTCTTTCCGGTCTTTTGCTATCGAAGCCCCGGCCTGGGTGTACTCTTCGTCCGTAAAACCGGCGTTTATACCAGCCCCCGCCTCAATACTCACCGAATGACCTGCCGCAACATACGCTTTCACGCATGAAGGAGTCAGGCCCACACGGTATTCATGGCGCTTAATTTCCTTCACAGAGCCTACCTTCATAAACCACCTCCAATTATTTTAAATATTGATCTCCTGATTTATGTATTGTGAAGCCAAATTTTTACTCTGTCAAATTATTTTTTGTATATACAAATATATCAATTGTTACCTTAACCGTGAATCCAGGAGAGAAAGGAGCCGCTCATTGCATCAACACCGATTTTCCATCCCCCTCGCAGGAACACCCGGGGCACCCGTTTTCCAATTAGACAGGTTACTTCGTAGGTAATTGTGCCGGCTCGCTCCGCCAGCTCTTCACTGCTGATACGGTCGCTTCGCCCTTGCCACTGCTGGCTTCCCAGCAGTACAGCCCTATCCCCCACTTTCACCGATTCAGGAATATCAGTCAGATCAACGGTAATCATGTCCATCGATACACGCCCCACCACAGGTACCCGCATTCCATGGACTATCACATCCGCATTGCCTGAATAATCGCGAATAAAACCGTCGCCATACCCAATCGGCAGCACCCCGATACGCGAAGGACGGCTGGTAACAAAGGTTCGACCATACCCAATACTGGTATTGACGGGAAAATCATCGACCTTAATGAACGCGCTCTGCAGGGTAAAAGCTTCCTGCAGCGGTACAGAATGATCGACCTCACTACTTGGGTACATACCAAAGCTTGATACCCCGGGTCTGATAAGCTGAAAGCCGGATTCATGCGGAAAATCAAGCACCGCACCGCTGTTTGCAACATGGGTATACTCCGGTTGGATTCCCAATTCCTTCAATTGCCGAAGCAGGTTGGAAAAACTTTCTATCTGCTGAAAACTAAAACCTTTGTCACTCTCGTCGGATATTGGAAAATGAGTAAAAACGCCCTCAAGCTGCAGGTAAGATAAATTTTGTAATTCTCTAAAAAAATTTAAGGCCCGCGGCATCTGTACTCCGAGCCGCCCCATTCCGGTATCGACATTTACATGAATTGGAACGGTGCTGTGCATTTTCGCGGCAACCTTATTTACTTCCCGGGCATACTCTAAAGAGGAAACACTGAACTTTACCTTTCGCTCGATCCCAGGGGCAATTTCATCGGAGAAAAGATCTTCAAGCATCATTAGCGGCAGGTTCACTCCGTTGCTGCGCAGATACTCTACCTCCTCTAAAGCTGCAACCCCTCCGGCAAAGGCACCTAGTTCCTCTGCCAATCGGCCTACCGCTACACTGCCGTGGCCGTAGGCATCAGCCTTTAAGAGTACCACATACCCCTTTTCCTTCCCGGCCCGCTTCCACAAGGTATTGATATTATGTTCAATAGCATCAAGATCAATTACTGCATGAGTTCTTCGTATTGGTATATGCATACTCTGCCTTCCTCTTTAAAAATCTGTAGAATACACTTAAAAACAGTGTAGCCCTGTCTTCCTCTTGGGTCAAACAATTTGACTTACCGGTAATAGATTCTTATGTTTAAACAAAACAAGGAGGCTGTATGCCGCATAACTGGGACATAGAAGAAGTAAAGGAAGTATTTGGACACGAGAAGGTAAACGAATACCTGCGAACTGGATGGGTACTTTTCAGCCACCCATGTAGTAGGAACGATGGAAGCGGGAATTGCCTAACCCACCACTTATGTATGTGCTTGGCCGGCCGCGAAAAAAAGATCAGCCCAAGGAGTAGATCGAAGGATTACATATCGAGGGGCAGTCAGTTCTTCTCTAAAACAGCTTCCAGCTTTTCCCGTTTTAATATATGTATTTGCCGGCCCGTTTGCGAGAGAATCCCGCGGGTACAAAATTGAGAAAATTCCCTGGACAGGGAAGGTCGGGTAACACCAAAAATTTCCGCTAAAGCTTCCTTGGTGAGTGGGAGTAAAGGGCTGTCGGTTCCCTGTGTATCGGCCTGTTCAAGAAGATAACCGGCAATTTTTTCTGTGATAGTGGCAAACTGCACCAGACGCAGTTTTTCCGCCAATATTGTCAAACGGAGGCCGGAATCCCGTAAGAAGTTGGTAAGAAAGCGCTCTTCCTGCTGTAGCAAACGTATGACCTGTGGTCGGGGTATACTGCAGATAACGACATCGGTTTCAGCGGAAAGGTTTACCGGCAGGTTATTCTCCGGAGCAAATAAAATTGAAGAAGCTACCGCTTCGGAGGTCTTCAAAGTTTCTACTTTTAACACTTTACCGCTAAAATCCTGAAACTCCGCAGCAATCCTACCCTCTACTAGTATCCATAAGTTTGTATACACATCCCCGCGAAAGGCAATCAGTGCCCCGCGATTGTAGCGGAACAAATGACACTGCTCCCCGGAGAACAGATTTTCAACTTTACTGCGTTGCATTCCATCAAACAGATGACAGGCAAGTAAAGCCTTTAGATGATCTTCCTGCATGCCGGCCTCCTCCGTTACACATAGTTGTAACATATGTTACAGCTTTATTCCGATCCAAAGGATATAATAAAAATAGAAAAAATTGAACCAAGGAGGAACAATATATGTTCTGTTATCAATGTCAAGAAACTGCCGGAAACGTCAGTTGCACCGTCAAAGGTGTCTGCGGTAAGGATGAACCTACTTCAAATCTTCAGGATTTGTTGATCCACACTTTAAAGGGAATCGGGCTTATCCACAGCAAGGGTAATCTGAGCGAAGCTGACGAGATGGAAGCCGGCCGTTTCACAGTAGAGGCGCTGTTTGCCACCATCACCAATGCAAACTTTGATGAAGACCGCATCTCGAAACTGATCGATACAGCCCTGCGGCTGCGGGATTCCCTTGCCGAAAGGGCTGGAATCAACTCCGCCGACCTCGGCGATGCAGCGGTGTGGCAGGGTACTGATAAAAACGGAGTACCTCGACAAAGCCCCTGAAGTAGGCGTGCTTTCCACGGAAAATGAAGACATCCGTTCCCTGCGGGAGCTAACCATCTACGGTCTAAAGGGCATGTCGGCCTACACAGACCATGCAAAAATACTCGGCTATGAAGATATCGAGGTATACCGCTTTATTCTTAAAGCCCTGGCTTCTACAACTCAAAATCTATCGGCGGAGGACCTTACCGCCCTGGTACTGGAAACCGGCTCAACCGCCGTGAGCGCTATGAAGCTGCTCGATACGGCCAATACAGAGACCTACGGAAATCCGGAAATAACGCAGGTAAATATCGGAGTGCGAGACCGCCCTGGAATTCTTATTTCCGGTCACGATTTGAAGGACATGGATGAGCTGCTGAAACAAACCGAGGGAACAGGTGTGGACGTGTATACCCACAGCGAAATGCTGCCGGCAAACTACTATCCGGCCTTCAAAAAGTACGAGCACTTTGTTGGAAATTACGGCAACGCCTGGTGGAAGCAGAACAAAGAGTTTGAGGCCTTTAACGGCCCGATTGTAATGACCACCAACTGTATCACCCCTGTAAGAGATACGTATAAAGACCGTATTTTTACCACCAATATGGCCGGATATCCGGGAGTTCAGCACCTGCCCAACCGACCTGAGGGCGGCAGCAAGGACTTTAGCCGGGTAATTGAACTGGCCAAGAAGTGTGATGCCCCTACCGAGCTTGAGAGCGGGCAAATAGTCGGCGGCTTCGCCCACCATCAGGTTATGCAGCTGGCCGATAAAATTGTGGACGCCGTAAAAACCGGTGCGATTAAACGCTTTGTAGTTATGGCGGGCTGCGACGGCCGGCATAAAAATCGCAATTATTTTACCGATGTAGCCCAGGAGCTGCCCCAGGATGCGGTTATCCTTACCGCCGGCTGTGCGAAGTACCGCTACAACAAACTTAACCTAGGTGACATTGGGGGAATCCCCCGGGTATTGGATGCCGGACAATGTAACGACAGTTACTCCCTGGCCGTAATCGCCCTTAAACTGAAGGAAGTATTTGAACTTGATGATGTAAATGAACTGCCGATATCCTTCGATCTGGCCTGGTATGAGCAGAAAGCGGTGATAGTACTGCTGGCCCTCTTATCCCTCGGCTTCAAGGGAATCAGGCTAGGACCAACCCTCCCCGCCTTTCTCTCGGCCAACGTGGTGAAGGTGCTGGTAGAGAACTTTGATATTAAACCTATCGGAGAGGTAAAAGAGGATGTTGCCGCGATAATGGCTGGCGCTTAAGACTCTGTCAATTCAGCGATATCCTGGTATTCGGGATGTCTGCGTACAAAACTCACCACATAAGAGCATGTGGGAATGACCTTAAGATTTTGGCTGCGGGCCCATTCTAATGCGGCCCGCACCACCTTTCCTGCCACTCCACCGCCGCGCAGCTCCGGCGGCGAGTAGGTATGCTGGTACACCACCGAGGTATCATCCTTATACCGGTAAGTCATATGGGATTCCTTCCCATTTACTTTTATATAAAACTTCTTAGTTTTCTCATCGTGCTGTACTTCCGACATGTTCTGCTCCTTTTATTTTTGAAAGCGCCTGATTTTTTCCCGGCTGAAGCGCAAGGCCGAGATTCTTCTTCCCCTGAACTTCATCTTCCACATAAAAGCTATTATCCTCTATACTCTACTAACTAGTATAATGATTGTAATACAATATTAGGAGATATCAATGGATACGATTAAATGGGCCGATTTTGAGCAAGTTGAACTGCGAGTAGGGACAATAACAGGGGTGCACAGCTTCCCTCAAGCCCGTCGCCCGGCTTACCAGCTGGTCATAGACTTTGGACCGGAACTCGGGAGCAAAAAATCAAGCGCCCAAATTACAGAACTATACACAGCCAAAGAGCTTCAAGGCAGACAGGTTGTGGCCGTTGTCAACTTCCCTCCCAAGCAAATAGGCACTTTTATGTCGGAATGCCTAGTAACCGGGTTTTATCAGAAAGACGGGGCGGTCGTGCTGGCTGTCCCTGAAAGGCCGGTTGAAAACGGCGCCAAACTGCTTTAGTTAATTTTCTTTAATAGGCGCGTCTAAGGGACGGATAATCACATAATCGTTCGATTTCATACCGGCATGACACTCAATGCAGCTGCTTACCCGGCCGGAGACCCTTACCGTTCCGTCCGGCGCATAATTAGTCCAGAACCAGTTTCCATCATTCGGTGCGAACTGCTTCACCTTTGCCATGACGGTAATTGCACTCAGCTCTTCATCGGTGCTGTAGTTTTCCTTTACGATGAGTGTTCCATGGGGGGCGATTTTTGATTCTACCGGGAGTGCTTCAATGAGGGTATGGTTCACGAAGACCTTGTGGAAAGGCCCATGCGGTGCCTGTCCGGGCCGCAGTCCTTCATGACCCGGCAAGTACTCGTAGTTGGTATAAGGATTCTCCTCGGTAATGCGCAGCCAAAGGGTTTCAGCATCTATTTCGCCCTTTTCGAGCGGTTCGAGTACAAGCTGCTCCTCTTGGCTGCAGCCGATAAAAAGCAAGCCCGCCGCCACTGCGAGCAGGGCAAATAGGACCGTTGTGCGCCTCATGGGTTCTCCTCCATTGGTAAGGTAATAGTAAAGCGCGTGCCGGAACCCTTTCTGGTCCAGACACCGATTTTCCCGCCCAGTCTTTTGACCTCAGAGTAGACCGCATCAAGGCCCACTCCACGGCCGGATAATTGGTTGGCCTCGCTTTTGGTGCTGAAGTCGGGCTTGAACAAAAGTTTGATAAGCTCTTTTTCGGAGTATTCTTTATCGGGAGCGATTAGATTTTGGTCTACAGCTTTTCGCTTTACCCGTTCCAGATCGATCCCGCGTCCGTCGTCCCTTATCTCTATTTTTATGCTCCCGTCTTTTTCAGCAAAATTGATACTGAGATGGGCCTTCTCCGACTTCTCGAGGCTGATCCTCTCTATGCTTTCCTCGATTCCATGGTCCAGGGAATTGCGTACCAGGTGGATTATCGGATTTCGCAAATGGGCCAGCTGCGGAACTTTGCTCACTTCATTGTGCACTTCTACCTCGACCCCTTTTCCCAATTCATCGGCAATATCATAAATCATCTTTTCGATGGTTTCTAAAAAGTTGCGCAGAGATGTTTCGGCCAAATCCGAGTCCGGAGTAGTTTGGGCAAAAGATTGAAACTTATCATTCATATCGCGGATGTTCTGCAGCTCCTGTCGCAGTTCTTCGATACGTGATTCAAGCTGTTGGAGTATATCTTCGTTTTGAGCCGGGACTTTGTCCCGTATCGAAAGCAACAGCGATTCGGTCTCATGGGCTATATCCGCAATTCTGCGAAACTCGAGGTAGCGGGCAGAACCTTTGAGTGAGTGCAGGTCGCGCATATACGCGGTGATGTTGCGGTTCGCATCGGGATTCTCAAGCACCTCCTTCAGCTTCTCCAGGGTTGAGCGCGCATCGGCCTCGAACTCGACAAAGGAATCCGGTCCGATTTTGAGAAGTGTAGCGATATGCTCGAGTTCCGATTTACTGCGTTCCTTTTCCTGCTGAAGTTCGGCCTGCATTTGAACGATATCGGTTTTATCGTTAAAGATAGCCATTACGTTTTCGACCTGGTTTCCGGAGAAGATACGCTGAAAATTCACCTCTACCACGATTTCTTTGGTTCCATCCGGGGTTTTTATCTGCAAATTTTTCTCAGACAAAGGGTTGATGGACAGTATCATATCCATATCGGTCTGTGTGTTTTGGAAGATCATATTGATAAACTGGTCAAGTTCCTTGCGCTCTTCAGAATCTTCCGGTCGACCGGGATAAATGAACTCGCTGAACCGGCGTCCGGCAATTTCATCGGTGGCAAATAGTTCACCGATGTACCGGGGAGTACCGGTCGCTGATAGTTCCATCCTTGCGTATCAGCAGTAAGCCCTCGTTGATATTGTCCAGGTATTTCTTGTTCTCACTGTTTTTGGTTTCGATAACGCTGTTTTCGATCTCGAGGCGGCTCTTCTCTTTTAAGCCCGTAATCATGCTGTTTATTTTTTCTGAGAGCAACCCGAGCTCGTCTTTGCTTTTGACCCGGGACTGCACATCGAGATTACCGCTCCCTACCGTACCGACCACGCTTCCAATTTCCAGTAAGGGATTAATGATAATGCGCTGCATGAGCAAAATGAGCAGCATTGCAATTGCGATTCCTGTCGCGATAAAGAAAAGAGTAAGCATATTTCGAGAGGAGGAGATTTGCTGAAATGTTCTATCCAGAAGAAAACTCTGATAATACGCCACGCCGCGGGTAAGCTTTTCCGTGCCATGGCACTGACGACATTCTGCGTAGTTCAGGATCGGAAAAAAGTATTCGATGTTCTGTTCGTCCAGGTTCTCCACATAGCGGGGAGTATTCGAACTGACTACCTCCTGAAACACCTCGCGCGTGTTCTTTCTCGTTTCCACTCTTGGAGTTTGATCGAACATTATTCTGTTTTGAAACGAATTGACGAACTCTAAAGTGGAATAGTCGGAGAATGCAATAGTTCCGTCGCGGCGGAACAGTTCGAGCTGCTCAAAACCCTGGATTCGCTCGTGAGGTCGTCCATAGTGTTCACTGCCAAGGGGGCTTCCCCGCTCAGCATGAGATTTTGGATGACGCTGTTGAGAATATCATTGCTGGTAATCAAGTTGCGCTTCTGTGTATCGAGAATTGCATTCCGTTGATTGGTCACCGCTATCACGATGGAAACTGCGACACTGATCAACAGCAACAGAGTGATTGCGGTAACTACTTTGCCTCGAATCGACCTTTGCTGCATCTGTTTTCCTTACACCATGTCTCTGAGTGATACATTCACTGAGAAGGGACCACATTCGGAGTCAAAGGGTATGGCCACAATTGGAATTCCCTCCGGCCAATGAATATGATAGCTGGTGCCGGTGACGACCCCCGGCAGGGATATATCAATTCTGAAATCGAGCAAATCCTGCTTTGCATTTCCGGCAATGATATTGATGAGCTCCCCCACTCCGTCGATCACTTCACTACTCAACGCCTGGTATGTTTTTTGCTCCATCTTGGAAACCACCTGAATGGCGGTTTCACGGGAGAAGCTGATAACTACAGCTCCCTTCGTCTCGCCGGCCAAGCCGATAATACCCGAAACCTCAAACATATTTTTTGGATCTTTTTTGAGATACGGCTTTTGAGGGGTTACTTCAACATTGATAAAATTGTTGAATAGATTTGTAGTTGCTTTGATAAAGGGATTGATATATTTTGCCTGCATGCTGTCTCCTACTCCTGAATATATTTGCCTATTTTTTCCCAGAGTGTATTTCCGCGAACAGGTTTGATTATGTAGTTGGTAACCCGGCATTGATGGCTTCCACTACGTTGTATTTGGCGGATTCAGAGGTAATCATGATGATTGGAGTCTCAGCATACTTGTCCATAGCACGAATTACCTGAACCAGCTTCAATCCGTCAATTTTTGGCATGTTCCAATCCACCAAAAAGATACCGATATCCTGCTCTTTGGCGATTTTCAGGGCTTCCTCTCCGTCGGTCGCCTCTATAATGTCTGATTCGGCAATATTTTGCTCTAACAGAGTGTTTTTATGGATTCTGCGCATGACTCCCGAATCATCAATTACTAAAATTTTCATTCTATCCTCCCACCGGTGCTTCTGATCTTGTGGTCTGAAAAAGTAATTCGTAACCAGCTACGGTAAGTGTAAGAGAGTTAATATATTACCGCAAGAGTAATTTTTTATTTATTGTAGAAATGATGAACAGATCAATACCCAAAGTGCGGCAGCAATTTGATAATTTCAAAGTTTTTTTTTAACAACAACTCTTTACTTCACAGCATCAATCAACAAGACTTATTGTAAGAATGCTTCCTGTCACTCCTACTATTATTGTAAGGCAGAAAAATGTGGAAGACAGAAAATTCAAAAGTAAGTTATATAAGAAAACTCTAAGAGTTGAGGGGGATATGAATGTTTAAGAAAATGAAAATCGGAACCAAAATGATTACCCTGTTTGTAATACTGATTGTCTCAGTAGCAGCTGGTATCGGGATCACCGCTTTTTATCAAGCAAGTATTGCGCTGGAAAATCAGGTTGAAGAGACTATCACCGACAAATCCAACGAAGCGGCGGTATTGGTAAGAAGCGAGCTTGATCATTACCTCGAACTTGGAACCGAACTTGCACGACATCCGGACCTCATTCGCATGGAGCTTGACACACAAATGGAGGCCCTGCGGACGATGGAAGAACGGCTGGACTTTTTAGGTATGGGCGTAATTTATCCCGACGGGACAGCCTATTACCCCGACGGAACCACCGCCGAACTTGCCGACCGGGGGTATTTCCAAAGAGGCGATGCAGGGCAGGGGTAACTTTTCTCGATGTGCTTATTTCCCGCGTGACGAATTCCGCCGTTATGATTCTGGCAGTACCTATCACAGATAACGGCGACGATCCTGCTGCAGTGCTGCTGATACGCCTGGATGCCACCTGGCTTAGCGACATCACCGACAGAATAGGCTACGGCGATACAGGATATGCGTATATGATAGACGGCGAGGGTGTGCTGATTGCCCACGACAACCGGGACTATATTCTTGATCAGCGTAATTTTATTGAGGAAGGAAGAACGAACTCAGATTTTGCGCGTCTTGCACAGATGCTGCAGAGAATGACCGAAGGAGAAGAGGGCTTCGACGAGTACAACTTTATGGGATCAGTGCGTTTTTTCGGGTACTCACCGATCGAACGGTCGGAGTGGTCGATTGCAGTCGGCGGCTTTCGTGATGATATATTCCAGCAGATATACGATATGCGAATGACTATGATAATCATTGCCTCGATATTCGTCATACTCGGCATAATTATACTGGCCTTTTTCACACGCAGTATCACAAAGCCGATCCGCCAGGGAGTAAATTTTGCCGGTGAGGTAGCCGACGGGAATTTACAGGCCACCATCGAAGTAAAACATGACGATGAAATTGGAGAACTGGCCAAGGCCTTGCGTAAAATGATAAGCAACCTGAAACGGATGGTTGGCGATGTAATGTCGGCCTCAGCCCAGGTAAGCTCCGGCAGCCAGCAGATGAGCTCCACCGCGGAACAACTCTCGCAGGGTTCCACCGAACAGGCATCTTCCATAGAAGAAGTGTCCTCCTCGATGGAGGAGATGAGTTCAAATATTAGCCAAAATGCGGACAACGCCAGCGAGACCGAAAAAATTGCAATTCAATCGGCCCAGGATGCTGAGAAAAGCGGCAAAGCCGTGATGGAAGCGGTGGAAGCAATGAATAAGATCGCTGAACGTATTACCATCATTGAAGAGATCGCCCGTCAGACGAACATGCTCTCGCTAAATGCCTCTATCGAAGCGGCTCGGGCCGGCGAGCATGGAAAGGGCTTTGCGGTGGTAGCCTCCGAAGTTGGTAAGCTAGCCGCCCGTAGTAAAGATGCCGCCGGGGAAATCAGCGAACTGTCTTCATCGACCGTGAGTGTAGCGCAAAATGCGAAGGATATGTTGGAACAGTTGGTGCCGAATATCCGCAAAACCGCAGACCTTGTTCAAGAGATAAGTGCCGCCAGCCGGGAGCAGAGCAACGGGGCCGATCAAATAAACACAGCTATTACCCAGCTTGACCAGGTTATTCAGCAGAATGCATCCGCCTCTGAAGAAATGGCCTCCGTTGCCGAAGAGCTTACCGGTCAGGCCGAAGAGCTGCAGCAGACAATCAGCTTCTTTACTATAGAAACCAGTGAGGAAAATCGGGAAAAAGGCCAGAAAAGATTGCAGATAGACTCTGTTGTCGCTACAGGCAAAAAAAGAGGAACAACACAGCAGCATGCATCGCGAAGCAACCAGGAAGAAACCGGCATTACCCCCGCCCAGGCGGACAAAAAAGAACAGAACACTTCGGAGAACGGACTAGACTCCGAGGATTTTGAGCGCTTCTAAGCGGTGCCGGAGGCTCTATGCGGATTTTAGTAGTAGACGACAGTTCATCATCGCGCCGACTCATCGCCGACATTCTTTCTCCACTACAAGCGGAGATAAGTGAAGCGGAGAACGGCCACGATGCCTTTGAAACAGTTCAGTCATCTCACTTTGATGCAGTAATCACCGATATAGACATGCCGGTGATGGACGGGGTCGAGCTCTGCAAACGGATAAAGGAAAAACCCGATTTACGGGGAATACCGATTATCATGGTCAGTAAGTTCGACTCCGATAAAGCCATCAACCGCGGCTTCGAAGCCGGTGCCTCGGAATACGTACCCAAGCCTCAAGTCCGCTTGCTGCTGCTCGAGCGTGTACAGCATATTCTGTCGGAGGCCTCGTTTTACCAAAATCAAACAATTCTAGTAGTAGACGACTCGTATACTACCCTAAAGCTGATCTCCGGCCGGCTTTCTCGCTATGGATTCAAGGTCAAGACCGCACGCAACGGGGAAGAGGCGTTTAAGATTCTTGGCAAAACTGAAATCAACCTTGTGCTGAGCGATGTATTTATGCCGGTAATGGACGGGATAGAGTTTCTCCACGCCTTCAAGCAGACCGAATATCAAAAGCGCATACCGGTCATTACCATGAGTACCAACAATGACCTACGCAGTATCCGTAAAATGCGGGAGATGGGCAGTGCGGCATATCTGATAAAACCGTTTAACATAGACTCTCTGGTGGTGCTCATAGAAAAACTCCTTTCCGACCAGTATCTACTTCTACTGCACGAAAAAGAGCAGCTTGAACAGGAGCAGAGGGCGATGCTTGACAACATAACGAGCCTAATTACGGCGTTAGAAGCCCGGGACCTGTATACGAAGGGACATTCGGAGAATGTATCCAAGATTGCCGCCGGGATGGCGGAGATTGCAGGCAGCTCGGAAGAGGAAGTTGAGCAGGTCAAACGTGGGGCATTACTGCATGACATTGGCAAAATTGGCATAGCCGACTCCATTCTAAATAAACCTGGCCGTTTAAACGATGATGAGTATGCCGAGATAAAGCGCCACCCGGAAATCGGCTATCGTATTCTCATGCCGCTATCGAGGCTGGAAGACGCCCACTCCATTGTACATTACCACCACGAACGTTTCGACGGCAAAGGCTATCCCAGCGGAATAGCCGGAAAGGATATTCCCAAATGGGCTAGAATAGTTGCGGTAGCCGACACTTACGATGCACTCAGCAACGAACGCTCATATAAACGCGCCTTTTCCCCGCACGAAGCATTTGATATTATAAATGAAGTAAAGGGCAGCCAATTATGTCCTGAAAGCGTAGCACTCTTTTTTGAGTATATGCAAAAGTGCGGAATTTTTCAGAAGGAGACCCTCAATGAGCACAAATAATGTAGATACCACCAATCAATACCTCACCTTCAGCTTGAGCAATGAATTATACGCATTGGAAGTATCCAAGGTAAAAGAAGTACTTGAGTATCAACCTATCACCAGAGTTCCTAAAACCCCTGATTTTATGCGTGGAGTTATAAATGTTCGAGGAGGAATTGTCCCAATAGTGGACCTCAGACTCAAATTTGACCTTCCTGCACAGGAACAAACTGTCGATACCTGTATTATCGTACTGGAAATAGCCATTGAAAATGAAACTATTACTGTCGGAACTATCGCAGATAATGTGCACGAAGTTGTTGAAATACAACCGGAAGAAATAGAGCCAACCCCCAAAATTGGAACTCGTTTAGATACCGACTTCATCGAGGGGATTGGGAAGAATAATGACCGTTTTTTAGTAATTTTGAATATCGATAAGATACTCACATCAGAAGAGATAACTTCTATGGCGGACCAGGCCGCACAGGATACCAGCGGCTCGACTGAGAAGCAGGAGTAATAAGGGTATGTCGGAAAAACTGATAAAGACTTCAAGCGTCCTCATTATCGGACTGACGCTGCTTCTATACTCCA
Organism: Spirochaetia bacterium; assembly: GCA_034520965.1. GTDB lineage: Bacteria > Spirochaetota > Spirochaetia > DSM-16054 > Sediminispirochaetaceae > DSBN01. Next base: position 472,551 of record JAXHMY010000003.1, read on the forward strand.
CATTGTTTATATCAGAACCCTCCCTGCGGTTAATAATCGGTAGTGCTGCGGCGCTGGCTCTATCAGCTTTAGCCCTTTACCTGAACCACAGCTGGAAAAAACCGGCAGATCAGCCGATAGATACCACCACTTTAGGGGAGAGTTTACTCGTTACTGAACCATCGGCTGAACAATCAGCTGAACAGGCAGCTGAAACTTCAACCGAACCCGCTTCAGAGTCCTTACCTACAAGCGAAGCTGAACAGCATGAGACAAACGCCCATCAGCATATCGTGGAAGCACTCTTCGGTATGGCCAAAGTTGTTCCCATATTGAACGGACAACTCCAGGCGGTGATAGACTACACCGAAGAGGCGGCCATGGAGCTGTCACGCAGCTTCATCAGCATTAACCGTAAGGCAAAGGAGCAAGTTGATGATGTACGCCGGGTATTCGGTACGATGTCTCCCGGTGAGGATGACGGGAATAAAAAGAATGCCCTGGTCGACATCCGTGAGAACCTAAACTCACTCACTTCGGGTCTCGCCACCTTACTGGAGCAGATTAAGAAAAACAGTGAATCAATCAACAGTATTTTGTACCAGACCAAGTCAATTGAAGAGATCGTTGCCACTACCAACGAAATTACTGAAAACTCAAGGGTCCTTTCAATCAATGCAACCATTGAGGCTGCCAGGGCCGGCGAACATGGCCGCGGTTTTGCCGTAGTTGCGGGCGAGTTCAAACAGATGACCGAAAGGTCTGAAAAAGCTACTGCAGAAATCGAGGAGACAGTCCGTATGATCTCCCAATTGATCGCGTCGGTTCAGACAGAAATTGAGGAGAGTAAGGATATCAGCCGCCGCTTAGGCGAAGAAACCAAAACCCATGGACGCAAGTCTTTAGATAAAATTGATGCAATGATGGATGGCGCAAAGCAGGACTTGCAAAAACTGAGTGAACAGGCAGAATCCTTTGCCCAGGATATAAAATCAATCATAGTATCAATTCAATTTCAGGATATCACCCGTCAACGGATAGAACATGTGATAGAACCTCTCAAAGAGTTTGCCTCGGATATGGAGAAAATCGGAGAGTACCTGAACAACATCGATCGTACCGATTCAGCACAACAGCTAAGCAGTTTTGATTCAGCACTGGATCGTCTAAAACAGAAATACACCATGGAAGCGGAAAAAGAGCTTCTAAAAAACAGCTTGACCAACAAGAATGAAACAGAAAAGGGGGAATCCTAATATGTCAAAAAAAATACTCATCGTTGACGATTCAAACTCTATGCGTCAGATGATCAGGTTTACACTCGAAGAAGAGGGATATCAGGTAGAAGAAGCGGTGAACGGCTTGAAGGGAACTGAAAAACTGGACAGCTTTCATCCTGAGTTAATAATCACCGACATTCATATGCCAGAGATGAATGGAATTGAGTTTATATCACATACCCGTGAACACTCAAAATTCAAATTCACCCCCATTATTGTTCTTACTACGGAATCGGAAATGAACATGCAGGAAGAAGGTAAAAAAGCAGGAGCAACTGCCTGGCTGGTAAAGCCCTTCTCTCCGATTTACTGATTGAGACGGTAAAAAAGGTTGCCGGATAGCAGTAAAGGAGACACAAATGGATATTGAATTACAAAAGAATACGCAAGAGACTCGCCTTGTGTGCAGAGGAAATGCAACTGCAGAGGCCGCATCAGAGGTCCGTGATGTTCTACTTGAAGCCCTTCAGCTCGAACCTGCAGTAATGATTGATATAGCTGGAGTAAAAAAAGTTGATATCACCTTTCTGCAGCTGTTGGTCTCCGCCGAACGAACGGCCAAGGAGAATGACAAAAGTATTCAGATCGATCCATCTGCATACTGCGATGCGTTAATAAAGAGCGCTATGCGGGGCGGGTTCTACCGTGAAGCGGAGCATTTGGGTAGTTCTTCCACAAGTACAATCCTCGCCAACTATTATACACAGGTAATGCAGGGAGGGGACCGTGGCTGATCAATCGGAATATTATCGGGAAGAAGCCCGAGAACTATTGGAACTCATTGAACAGAAACTCATTGATTTAGAAAACCAGCCGGAAGATACCGAGCTGCTTCACGCCATTTTTCGGGCTTTTCATACTATTAAGGGTTCCGGAAGCATGTTCGGCTACGATGAGGTAGCAGGATTCACCCATGAAATCGAAACCCTGTTTGACTACCTACGGGACAAGCGGATTTCCAGCAATAAGCAGATCATTGATATCGCATTGGCTGCCAAAGACCATATTTCGGACCTTATCTTTTCTTCTGAAACAATTGACCCTGCAGCCGGCGAGAGTATTCTCAAGAGCGTCCGAAGCTACCTTGCACCACAGCGAAGTTCTTCGGAAAGAAGCAAAGAGTCTACAAAGCAGCCTGCCCCGCCGCCGGTTACTGAGTCTGTGGCGGAAAATGATGCTTTGGAAACAACCTTCCGGATCACCATCTCACCTCAACGGGAATTTTTCCTGCGCGGAGCAAAAGTACTTCCCCTGCTGCAGGAACTTGAAGCACTCGGAACACCGCTCATATTTGCCCACACCGGTGAGATTCCAGCCCTTGAGCAAATAGACCCCGAACTCTGTTATACTAGCTGGACCATCCTTTTAACTACCACCAAAAACAGAAATGCGATTCAGGATATTTTTATCTTTGTCGAAGACTACTCCGAGCTGCACATCAACGTAATAGATGATGCTGCCCAGCTTGATATTACCTCTGAATATAAGAGAATTGGAGAAATTCTGTACGAACAGGGGTATGTAGACCAGGAAACCGTCGAATCGATAATGAAGCAGAAGGAACGCTTCGGCGAAGTTGCAATGAAGCAGGGCGTTGTGTCGAAGGATGCTATTGATTCAGCCCTCGGCGAACAGCAGTATGTTCGCGAAGTACGGCGCCAAAGACAGCAGCTCCAGTCCGGTACTACCATCAGGGTAAAGAGTGAAAAGCTTGACGATTTGGTCAATCTGGTTGGTGAGATTGTTACGCTTCAGGCACGTTTAGCACAGTATACCGAAAGTGCACGTGACGGAGACAGGGTATCAGTGGCTGAACTTGAGAATGTGAGCGAGAATATGGACCGCCTGACCTCGGAACTGCGTGAAAATACTATGGATATCCGTATGATTCCACTGGCGGAGACCTTCAACAGTTTTCATCGACTTGTCCGGGATTTATCGGCCGAGCTTGGTAAGGAGGTAGAACTGGTAACCTCCGGAGCCGAGACGGAGCTTGATAAAAACATTATTGATGCACTAAATGATCCCCTGGTTCATATCATCCGCAACTCGATAGATCACGGTTTAGAAAGTTCAGAGGAGCGTCAAAAAGCCGGAAAAGCCGGCAGTGGAACGGTGAGTATCAGTGCGGAGCACTCCGGTGCAAATGTGCTTATCAGGATAAAGGACGATGGACAAGGCCTGAGTTCCGAGAAAATTAGAAAAAAGGCTGTTCAACGCGGAATTATTAGCAAAGACAGCAAACTTAGCGACAGAGAGCTCTATTCGCTTATCTTTTCTCCCGGTTTTTCTACCACCGAAACGGCCACCAGCGTTTCCGGCCGCGGGGTGGGAATGGACGTGGTAAAGCGGAATATTGAGCAGTTGCGTGGAAAAGTACATATCGATTCTCAGCCGAACCTCGGAACTACAATTACCCTCACTATTCCGCTCACCCTCTCTATCATCGACGGACTACTGGTTTCTATAGGTCTTGAGCGCTATGTTATCAACCTTTCAGCGGTAGAAGAGTGTTTTGAGCTCACCCCGGACCTTTTTCCAAAGGGGCAGAGAAATGAGTATTTATCCATACGCGGTGAGATAGTCCCATATATTGATCTCAGAGAGCTATTTGCTGTTCAGGCAGCCGTCCCCCAATTTCGTGAAATAACCGTAGTAAAAGCAGGCGAAAGTAAGGTCGCCTTAATCGTAGACTCAATTATTGGACAGCATCAGACGGTTATAAAACCGCTCAATGCCGCCCTCAACTTTATCCAGGAAGTTTCTGGTTCAACGATCCTTGGCGACGGTACAATCGCCTTTATTCTTGATATAAATAAATTAACCGAAAAGATTTCGACCGGCGTCTAAGGCATCTCAGCCGACGGCAAGTCTGTTGGAAGGAAAGGACAAATGCAAGCAATTCAGGTGATGGTAGTCGACGACTCTGCTCTAGTCAGAGAGACTTTAGGTGATATCTTAAAAAGCGATCCCGATATAGAGCTATTTGCTACTGCGCCCGACCCTATTATGGCAATGCGAAAGATGGAAATAGAGCGACCCGATGTGATAATCCTTGATATTGAAATGCCGAGGATGGACGGACTAACCTTCCTGAGCCGCTTGATGTCCGAAAATCCGCTTCCGGTTATCATCTGTTCCAGTAAATCGGAGTCCGGTTCCTCTAATGCCCTTAAAGCAATGGAATACGGGGCAGTGGATATTATCCAAAAACCAAAAATTGGAACCAAGCAGTTTTTTGAAGAATCCAAGGTAACTATCTCCGATGCGGTAAAAGCGGCTGCCCAAGCGCGTATTAAATCGGTGAACAGACGAACTCCCACAGCCCCTTCACCCTCCATCGATAGTCAGATAGAAACGAGGCCCAGCGAGAGTACCGGTCGCTTCACCAAAAACACCGCCGATGTAATTATGCCCGCCGCAACCGGGAATTACACAATAGAAACAACCGAGAAAGTAGTTGTTGTTGGAGCATCAACCGGCGGCACCGAAGCCCTGAAGGTTTTTCTAGAGATGATGCCTATTAACGCACCTCCGATTGTCATTGTGCAGCACATGCCCGAGAAGTTTACCACCGCCTTTGCGAAGCGCCTCGACGGGTATTGCGCGATCCATGTAAAGGAGGCGGCCAACAACGATTCGGTACTCCGGGGGCAAGCATTGATCGCCCCTGGCAACCAGCACACTCTGCTGAAACGCAGCGGAGCACGCTATTACACCGAGGTAAAAGAGGGGCCGCTGGTCTCTCGCCACCGCCCTTCGGTGGATGTACTGTTCAGGTCCGCATCCCGCTATGGAGGCAAAAACGTGATTGCAGTGCTAATGACCGGAATGGGAGACGACGGTGCATCCGGAATGCTGGAGCTAAAACAGGCCGGAGCTTATACTATTGCCCAAGACGAAAAATCCTGCATAGTCTTCGGTATGCCCAAGGAGGCTATTAAGCGCGGAGGTGTCGATCAGGTCTTATCTCTGGAACAAATTGCAGAGAATGTGATAAAACAAGCCGTAAGCTAAATTTCCCAAAAGTCAGCATATTGCGATACTTTTGCAGCAGCTCTTGAAGTCCGGGAGTATATATTTCATACTTATCCGGATATGAGCAAAAAGGGTATCCTAGAACCAGAGTACGATATACTTATCATCGGTGCCGGTGTAATCGGCACTGCTATTGCCCGCGAACTCTCCCGCTTTCAGCTCAGAATAGCTTTGCTGGAAAAAGAGGCTGATGTAGCCGAAGGAATAAGTAAAGCAAACAGCGGAGTGATGCACGCAGGCTTCAATGTAAAACCCGACAGCCTGAAGGCGCGCTTTAATATAGCCGGCTTGCAGATGTTTCCTCAGCTGTGCAGCGAACTTGGGGTAGAATTTAAGCGCTGCACCAAGTTGGTAGTGGCTAAGGACGATCAGGAACACGCGTATCTGCAAAAACTCCTTGAACAGGGCCGGCGGAACGGGAGTACCGGGCTTTCCTTAATTAATTCCACACAGATCAAACGTTTAGCCCCCGGCATCAGTGGTCGCTCTGCTCTTTATTCTCAATCTACCGGTATTATAAACCCATATCAATTCACCATAGCATTAGCAGAAAACGCACAGCAAAACAACACTGAAATTTTCCTGAACCATACCGTGCAAGCTGTGCAGGCCGCCCAAAATACAGCTTTTACTGTCACCACAGATCAGCGACAGTTTAGCGCTCGAATAGTAATTAATGCCGCAGGTACACACTCCGACGAAGTGGCCCGAATGGCCGATCCCGACTTTCCCCTTACCATCTACCCGTGTCGGGGAGAATATCACATTCTCGACAAGCAGCACTCGGAACTGCTCGACTTGGCTGTATACCCGGTCCCGCCCCGGGACGGCAGCGGTTTAGGAGTACATCTTACTCCGACTATTAATGGAAATATACTAATTGGACCTTCCACCGAGTACATTGAAGGCCGGGAGGATATAGCGACCACCGGGGATACCATGCAGCTGCTGCTAAAAGAGGCATTCGAGCTGCTGCCGGCCCTCCGGGGGGCCCAAGTTATCCGCAGTTACTCCGGGATTCGGCCAAAACTTTTCCATCCCTCTTCAGGGCGCAGCTTCGCCGATTTTCATATTGGGGAATCATCTTCGGTTCCCGGTTTTATAAATCTTGTGGGTATTGAATCCCCAGGGCTTACCAGTGCTCCGGCAATTGCGAGCTACATAAAAGACAACTTTATCGCCGCCTATTTTAAGCTTCGGCCTTATGAAAATTTCACAGTCCACAGACCTGCACCCCTTCGCAGAGAATTTCTTTCCCCGCCAGAACGCCGTAAATTGGCCCAACAGGACCATGATTTTGCCGAGATCATCTGCCGCTGCGAAGGAATTAGCCGTGGCGAAGTACTAAGAGCTATAGAAAATCCTTTGGGAGTGCGTACTTTGAACGGAATTAAAAAGAGAACCCACTCTATGATGGGTCGCTGCCAAGGCGGCTTCTGTCTGGCGAGAATAGCAGAAATCCTGCAGGAAGAGTACGGAATTGCTCCCGATGAAATTCGCCAAAACGGACCAGCGAGCACTCTCTGTTCGGCGGGACGACTGTAAAAATTCACAAAAGACCCATCAAAGCTGTTGACATTTTCCCGTACATTACTATAGTTATTACCATTATGGATACAAGGGAACTTTATACAACAGCATCCCTGGCTCAGCTCTCGCTCTCAGATGCGGAAGCTGAAACGTTGAGCCGCGAAATTTCACGTATGCTCGAGCACTTTGCACGCATGCGGGAAATAGACGTTGACTCACTCGAACCCACCACCCACACCTTTTCAAAGGTGAACCGATTGCGCACAGATGCAAAGGAGAATGGGGAGCGTTTGTCACACATGACAGATTCTCTCCTTCATAATGCTCCTGAACTCGAAGATCGGTTCATCGTAATTCCCAACGTGCTGTAAGCACCGTAAGTATTACATACCCTTCTTCGTAACTCCTCAAAACACAATGCACAGAAGAGGTGCATGCGGGAGAGGTGTATCTGTCGGAGCACGCACAACGACACACATCTTTTCTCCACTCTTCACTAAACCATGTTGGAGTACACGAATGTTTCGGGAAAGAAAGAGTTATTGGAAATCGGTTCTAAAGAGCCAGGAGAAGATTGAGGAGTATGCTGTCGCTGTGCGTCACACTGACCGCCGCATCGGCGCATTCTTGGAATTCGACCCGCAGCGCGTCCCTCCGAAAGCTGCGGAAGACAGCCCCCTCAAGGGTCTACCAATTGCCGTGAAAGACAACATCGCGGTTGAGGGTTTCGGACTGAGCTGCGGCTCTAAAATGTTGTCAAATGTACGCTCACCCTATACAGCCACCGCGGTATACAAACTACAGGAAGCCGGCATGGGGATTGTCGGTAAAACAAACCTCGATGAGTTTGGAATGGGTTCTTCAACCGACAACTCTGCTTTGCTAAGAACCCACAACCCCTGGGATACCAGCCGAGTCGCCGGAGGGTCCAGTGGTGGGTCCGCCGCAGCTGTAGCCGCCGGTTTAGTGCCGGCGGCCCTGGGCAGCGACACCGGTGGTTCAATCCGCCAACCCGCCTCTTTTTGTGGAATCTACGGACTCAAGCCGACCTACGGGAGTGTTTCCAGGTTCGGCCTGGTGGCCTACGCCTCCTCGCTGGAAGGTATTGGAGTAGTATCTGAGTCTCTCTCCCTGACCCGCTCCATTTTTAAAACAATGAGGGATGAAGACCAGCACGATCAAACCACCGGACTTGCACAGGTTCCGGAGAAGCCGGTCAAATCAATAGGAGTTTTAGCTCAAACCCACATTGAAGGCCTCTCACCGGCCCTCCAAAGGGCCTACTTCACATCCATCGATGAGTTTAAGAAACTTGGCTACGACATCCAAGAGGTACAGCTGCCGACTCTCGATTACGTGATACCGGCGTACTACACTATTGCCTCGGCAGAGGCAAGTGCCAACTTGGCTCGTTATGCCGGCATTCGCTACGGCCATCAAAACAGTCTGGCCGAGGACCCCCAGGAGCTTATGGAAAGCTCCCGCGATGAAGGCTTCGGTCCGGAGGTTAAACTTCGAATTCTACTGGGCACCTATGTGCTGCGTTCCGGATTCCAGGAGCAGTACTACATACGAGCTCAGAAAATCCGAACTGCCCTACGAAGCGATTTCGACGCTATTTTTCGTTCGGTCGACCTTCTGCTCTCACCTACTTTTCCGGTGCAGGCATTCCAGCATGACAGCAGTGACCTTGATCAGTTTCAGCAGAAACTGGCGGACCGCTTTACTGCTACCGCCAACCTGGCGGGCATACCGGCCCTTGCCTTTCCGGTGGCCATTGAAGATGGTCTTCCGGCCGGAATGCAGCTGATGGCACCGATGCATGCCGAGGAGATGCTGTTCAAAACCGCTGAAACCTATCAACAGGCCTTTCGGCCGGTTCTGCCTGAATTCGTTCAGCCCACTATCTCAGCACCGCAAGGAGTCGACCATGAGTAGTATTGAAAGTGAATACCGCACCTTCATTGGAATTGAAATTCATATCCAGCTTACAACCAATACGAAAGTTTTTTGCAGTTGCCCGGTTGGATTCGGAGAGGAACCTAACACCAATGTCTGCCCAATCTGTCTAGGGTATCCCGGGGTGCTGCCCGCTTTAAACGAAGAGGCGCTGTTTAAGGCGTATCGGGTAGCAACAGCGCTCAACTGTAAACTATCTTCCAGTACGGTGTTTGAAAGGAAAAATTACTTCTATCCGGATATGCCGAAGAACTACCAGATATCACAGTACCTGCACCCCATCGGAATGGACGGAAAAATTGAGTTCCCTTACCACGATGAAGTTCGCAGTGTCAGAATCCACGATGTGCACCTGGAAGAGGATGCCGGTAAAATGATTCACGCCGGGGATATCTCGCTTATCGACTACAACCGTGCCGGCACCCCACTGCTGGAAATAGTGACTGAACCCGACCTTACCAGCGGCGATGAGACCGAAGCATTTATCCAGTATTTCCGCCGCTTTGTACGCTATCTGGAAGTGTGCGACGGCAACATGGAAGAGGGGTCGCTGCGATGCGATGCCAACATTTCGCTTAACTACCCAGGAGGCGGTCTGGGCACAAAGGTCGAGGTAAAAAACCTTAACTCCTCCCGCTTTGTGCGCCTGGCACTTGACCATGAGCGGCAGCGGCAGGCAAAACTCTTAACCGAGGGCAGCCCAATTCAGCAGGAGACACGCTTGTGGAATGAGAACCGGGACATTACCGTGGTAATGCGGCGCAAGGAAGAATCCCATGACTACCGATATTTTCCGGAGCCGGACCTGCCCCCCTTCCGCCCCACCCCGGAGTACCTTGAGTCGGTACATAAGAAAAATGTAGAACTGCCCCTGCAGCGTATGCAGCGTTTTAAAAAGGATTATGGCCTTGAGGGCGAGGCACTCTCTTTTCTTACCGAAGAAAAAAGCCGGGCTGTCTTCTTTGAAGCGACCCTCGCACTCATCCCTGAGCGAAACTCGGCAGCCGGAAACGGAGCAGCCGGGGAGGTCTATCGATGGCTCTCGGGGGATGTACTGCGTCACCTCAACCGCAGTCATCTCAGTTTGGAGACATCCTTTTTGACCCCGGAGCGGTTTGCCGAACTTATCAGCTTAATCAACTCCGGCAGAATTCACGGTAAAATCGCCAAGCAGATTCTGCATGCGGTATTTGTAGAGGATAAAGACCCAACTCGCTTGTTAGAAGAGAAGGGACTGGAACAAATTACCGATCCTGAGGAAATCCGTTCATTGGTAAAAAAGATCATTACCCAAAATCCGGCTGCAGCCACCCAGGCCGCTGCTCAGGTAGCGGCTGGTGAGAATAAGGTAGTGGGCTTCTTTATGGGATTGCTGATGAAGGCCAGCAGCGGAAGGTCCGACCCTCAACTTACCCGCAGTATATTATTAGAAGAATTTTCTAAAAAGGAGTAAATTATGGAACGCACATATGTTAAAGATTGCACTACACAAATGGAAGGCACGATAACCTGTGCCGGTTGGGTACACCGTATCAGAAGCTTAGGAAAGGTTACCTTTTTACTGCTTCGTGACCGCACCGGTATCATCCAAACCGTATGGGACGAAGCACCGGATGTTACTTTAGAGTCAGTGGTACGCATTCAGGGCAGCATCACCGGCAATCAAAAGGCACCTGGAGGAATTGAACTGCAGGCCGACTCGTTGGAGGTTTTGGCTCCCGCCGCCGCCGACCTGCCGATTGCGGTAAACCAAGACAGCGATCAGCTCAGCCTCGATGCACTGCTGGATCACCGTATGCTAAGCCTGCGCAGCCCTAAAATCCGGTCTATTTTTTATCTGCAATCCGCCATCCTCGGTTATTTTGGTGAATATATGCGAAGCCGAGAGTTTACCGAAATTAAAAGCAGTAAGCTTATCGGAAGCGGTTCAGAAGGAGGGACAGGACTGTTTGAGGTTGAATATTTCGACCGCAAGGTTTATTTGGCCCAATCTCCACAGCTATACAAACAGGCGATGGTAGCCAACGGGATGGAACAGGTCTTTGAAATTGGGGCTGCATACCGGGCGGAAAAGCATGACACCCCCCGGCACCTGAATGAGTATGTAAGCCTCGACATTGAGATGGGCTTTATCGAAAGTGACCAGGAGCTTATGGACCTTGAAGTAGACATTCTCGGCTACATTTTCGACCGAATCAGAGAACACCATAGCGATATTCTAGAAACTTTTCACACAGATTTACCCTCCTCGGTCGAGATGCAGGCTACCCCGCGCATAAGCCACGATGAGGCGAAAAGGATTCTCTCCGAGCGACTGGGAAAGCGGGTCTTTGAGCTCAACCCCGAAGGCGAGCGGGAACTCTGCGACTGGGCCAAAGAACAAAGTGGAGTAGAGGCGCTGTTTGTCCACTCCTTTCCCCGGAAAAAACGTCCCTTTTACACCTATCCAGACGGCCGCAAAACTATGAGCTTTGACCTCCTGTTCCGCGGCCTAGAGATAACCTCCGGAGGACGCCGTATCCACGAGTACGATATGCTGGTTGAAAGCATCAAACGCCATGGCATGGAGCCGGAGCAGTTGAGTGACTACCTGCAGGTATTTCGTTACGGCTGCCCTCCCCATGGGGGTTTTGCGATTGGACTTGAGCGCATAACCCAGAAAATTCTGGGGCTCAACAGCGTGAAAGAGGCCTCACTTTTTCCCCGTGATCGTAAACGGGTGAAGCCATAAAACGATTTACGAGGGGATATCCACCAACAGGTGGGTCCCCTCATTCTCTTCACTGGTAAAGTATAATCCAAGCCACAGCGACACTGAACATCTCGGCCAATACATGGGCAAGTAGAAAACTGTATGGTCTCAGTTCTTAAGTTCCAGTTCTTAGTCCAGATATATTGAATCCATAGGAGAGAGGATTTCAACCGGGAGGTCGGTCTTTTTAGCAAATCTCACTGCATCCTTTCTGTGTCCGACCACCGCTCCCCAATGGTACGGAATAACCTTCTTCGGCTTAAAGGCTTTCAGCGCTCCGGCAGCTTCCTCTGCATTAAAGGTATACGTCCCGCCAACCGGCAGCAGGGCAACATCAATGTTCTCTAAGCTTTCCATCTCGGTCACCGCGTCAGTATCGCCGGCATAATAAATTTTTTTTCCATCAAGTTCGATAATAAAGCCAAGCCAGCCGTTCTCTTTTGGATGAAACTCTTTATCCAGATTATATGCAGCCACTCCCTGGACCTTTAAATTATCTAAAGTGTATTCACCGCCGGGAAGCAGCACCTGGCCGTAGCCAAGCTCCTCAACTACATCGCCACTGCCGACTATTCGCCCTTTCTCTTTTGAGACCGCCCGGATATCTTCCGGTGAAAGGTGGTCATAATGGCTATGACTCACCAAGACTATATCCCCGTCGTGGGGTTCTCCGTCTATCTTCCACGGATCTATGTACACTGTAGAAGAACCGCTTATGAGAAAACTCGCATGTCCAAGCCAAGAAAGAATTACCGGCATATACAGCTCCTTTATATTACTTACTCGTGTAAAGGATATCATATATTAAAGGGTTTTCCTATTCCAATTTATTTGGTATTTTACACTTACAGATAAACCCAAGGAGAAATATCAATGGTAGAAGGTTATACAGCAAAGCTAAACTTAATCGACACGGAAAAAGCAATCAAAGTAGTTAAAGATACATTTCAATACAAACTGGCAACACACCTTAATCTACAGCGTGTGAGTGCTCCACGCTTTATTGAAGTCGGAAACGGCCTCCAGGATGACCTGGCCGGAACCCAGGTTCCCGTAGGATTCCATGTAAAACACCGACCGAACCGACTCGAGATTGTTCACTCCCTGGCAAAGTGGAAACGCATGGCCCTTAAACGCTACAATTTCAACCCCGATACCGGACTCTACACGGATATGGATGCTATCCGTAAAGATGAAGATGTAAGTGAAATCCACAGTGTGTACGTTGATCAGTGGGATTGGGAAAAGACCATTACCCCCGACCATCGAACGCTTGAATATCTGAAATTCACGGTACGGGAGATTTACCGTGCATTAGTTGAAACTGAAGAGCTAATAAGCAAGGAGTTTCCCGTGCTCCAACCCAGACTTCCAAAAGAAATCAGCTTCGTCCATACCCAAGACCTCGAAGACCGCTGGCCCAACCTTACCCCCAAAGAACGAGAGCACAAAGCCGCCCAGGAATACGGGGCTTATTTTCTGATTGGTATTGGAGGGGAGCTGCGTTCCGGCGACCGGCACGATGCACGGGCGGCGGACTACGACGACTGGATCACCATAAACGAAGAGGGCACCATGGGATTGAATGGCGACATAATCGTTCTGGATCCTACCCGCGGAAAAGCCCTCGAACTTTCATCCATGGGGGTTCGTGTATCACCTGAGTCCCTTCAGGCTCAACTTAAAGAGATGGGAATGGAGGAACGGGGGGAGTTAGAATTTCAATCCGGTGTAATTGATGGAACTCTGCCCCTCTCAATCGGCGGGGGAATTGGACAGTCCCGTCTGTGTATGCTGCTGCTGCAAAAATCGCATATCGGCGAGGTTCAGGTTAGTGTGTGGCCGGATGAAATGATTGAAGAATACCGTAAGGCGGGAGTAGAGTTCCTGTAAGGTCGCTTTCATTTGACGGGACTTTGGCTTGACGGCTGAAGTCCCGTTTTTATTTCCTGCTTAAACTCTTCAAACGGCGGTTCCGCCTGCTGCTTTACCTTTGCTTGAAATCGATCGTAGGCTTCTGCAAACGTACGCCCTTGCGGGGTGAGCGTAGCCCCTTCCCGCCTATCACCACCTTTTTTTCGATCCACAGCCTTAAAGTTCATGTGCTTTTCAAGTTCCGTGAGCATTCGATGGGCCTTCACATAAGAGAGGTTCATATGAGCGGCGGCCTTACGGATAGAACCAAAAGAATCGATGTACTGCAGTAACCACAGCACACCGATTCCCATAAATGAGTCCCCGTCGGCCTCCGCCAGATACAACTTTGTTTTAAGGACAAAGTCGAGTTTCAGTTGCTCCTCCGGGATATCCATCCTATTCTCCTGTTGAGCTCTCCTGTCGAGCTAAAGAAGCTCTCTGGCGGCCTTCTCAATGCTGGTATAAAGTTCTTCGATATTTTCGATATCCACACTCGAATAGGCAACCCGCAGGTACTTGGTACCGATTGCGATGGTTCCGATACCGTATGCATCAAGCAAGTGAATCCTCAGCTTCTCTGCATCACCCCGGTAGGTGAAGGTCATAAAATAACCGGAATTGAAGGGCAAAGGCGTGAGGGGACTGTCGCTGCCTTGGCTTCCGAGCACCTCGCGTACCTTATGGTAGCGCGCCTCTAGAAGTTTGAAGGCATCCTCTTTCTCCTTTACATGCGAGGGGCTTTGCAAGCCCTTGAGCATAAGGCTCTGGGCCATACGGCTGGCATTCGAAATTGAAGCTCGGATCGCTCCCTTTGTTTTCTCTTGTAGCGCCGTATACTGTTCGCTACTCAATCCTTTGCCGCCATAGGTAATAAAGCCCAGACGGAACCCCCAGGCGAGTTCTTCCTTTGTGGCACCATCAAATTTGACGGCTAATAGATTCTCGTGTGTATCCGCAAGCAGGCCAAAGAGCGATTCTTTCAAAGTCCCTTCCTCATAGAACAATCCGAAGTAGGCATCGTCGATAAAACAGAGCACATCATTGCCTTCTTCAGCCAGGCTGTTTAACAGATCCACGATTTTCCGGGCTTCAGCCATTGATGGTGAGTAGCCGGTGGGATTATTGGGAAAGTTCAGTACCAGCGAGATTTTCTTGCCACAGCTGCGCAGCGACTGCTCGAGGGCCTCAAGGTTAATGGATCCACTCTCATTAAAAAATGGAAAGGTCACCAGCTCTGCCTGACGGCGCCCTTCAAAAATAAGCCGATAGTTTCCCCAAAACATATCCGGAACCACTACCTTTTCCCCGGCATTCACAAACAAATCGGCGACAATCATAATTCCATGGGTTAAACCCGAGGTTACCAGGGGCTCAGATGTTAGTTTACCCCGCAGAGAAGGATTTTTCTGTTCCATCTCCGCCTTCCAAGCTGACCGCAATTCCGGTACACCCGGGGTCGGTGCGTAAGGGTAGATCTCATTTTCAGAAAGACCGGTAATCAATTTTTGAATACTCGGTAAGAACAGTGGTATATTTTGTTTGGTTGCCATGCCGACGGTTGCATTAAAGCGGGTGGCCTTCTTCTTTGCCTCTCCGGACTGTGAAATAATACCCTTTGGAAAATAAAAACGGGACCCGAAGTCCGACAATAGGCGTGCGGCTGCTGTACCACCTAATGTTTCATTTAGTTCAAGCGCAATTTTGTTCATAATAATTACCTCTTTTTGCAGTCAACGTATGCTGTATCGATAAAAATCGCATTAATTGTACCACACATATTAGGCTATTTAAACATAAAAAGGCCACCTTTCCAATAAAAAAAAGCAGACTATTGTACGATGTGTGTTCCGGTTTTCCCTTCCAGTGCATCCACTGCCTTATCCAGGGATGTAATTATCGCCTCTTTACCACTCCATTTTGCAAAACGTACTGCAGCCTGCACCTTAGGTCCCATCGAGCCGGCTAAAAAATGTCCATCATTAAGATAGGCCTCAGCTTCTGCAATACTAATAAAGCCCAGACCCTTCTGATCCGGTTTGTTAAAGTTGATGTAAACCTTCTCTACATCGGTGAGTATCATAAACTTGTCGGCATTTATATCCTGAGCCAGTTTGAATCCGGCTCGGTCCTTATCTATCACAGCCTCAACACCTGAAAAACTTCCATCAGCTTCGCGCTTTACGGGAATACCTCCACCCCCGGAGGCAATTACTACCCCTTCGGCCTCGACCAGTTTCTTGATCGATTCACGTTCAACGATAGATATTGGCTCGGGGGACGGCACCACCCGTCTCCAGCCTTTGGTCACTCCCGGTTTTACTTCACGTACAATATACCCTTTTTCCTTTTGCAGCTCCTGAGCTTTTTCCTGAGTATAAAACGGTCCTACCGGCTTCGATGGATCCTTAAAATCCGGATCGTCCTCGCTTACCTCCACTTGAGTTATAACGGAGCATACAGGACGCTGAATATCTGCCTCGAGTAAACGAAAGCTCATTCGATTCTGCATCATCCAGCCAATCTGCCCCTGGGTCATTGCGCCACAGACAGCCAATGTTTGTGCAGGAACATGCTCACGCGACTCTTCCTGCTGAATCAACAGCGCTCCTGCTTGTGGGCCATTGCCATGGGTCACTACCGGACGGTACCCAGCTTTTATGATAAGGGCCATCTCTCTGGCCGTCTTATCTACGTTCAAAAACTGCTCTTCCGTGGTTCCTTCTTCGTGGGCTTGTTTAATTGCATTCCCACCGAGTGCAATCACAACGTAGTTCTCCAGCCATATATCCGCTCCTTTATTGATCAATTATGTAAGTGAGTAAAAATCTACACTTATTCTGCGGTTTGTTCAAGAGCGCAACAAAATGCAACAACAAATTCACGATTAAAAGGATACGTAATGGGCGGGAATGCGGAATACATTTCGAATCAAAGACTTAAATTCGCTATCCTGAGGTGTTCCCTTGTGCAGCCTCCCGGATTCATCCATAAGCCACACACGGGTGCTTATCCGCATCAGCAGTTCAAGGTCATGCGAGGAGACTAGGACGGCTGTTCCCTGGGTCCGGGTAATCGTTTCCAGCAGGTCCATTAACTCTACCTTGCGGGTCACATCTAAAAAGGCCGTGGGCTCATCCATCATTATAATTTGGGGTTCCTGGGCCAAGGCACGAGCTACCATTACTTTTTGCAATTCACCATCACTTAGCTCATCAATGGTTCGATAGCGTAACGACTCTGCTCCCACCGCAGAAAAAGAACGCTCCACTACATACCGGTCATGCGCTGTCAGACCACCGGAGAACCTGCTATGCGGGTATCTGCCTAAAGAGACAATTGTATCAGCCTTCAGATGCCCGGCATGAACCCTTTCGGTAAGTACAACAGATATCTTACGCGCCCGCTCTAGAGGACTCATATGGGAGATTTCGGTCTCTCCGATGTATACTTTTCCATCAAGAACAGACTGCAGTCCGCTCAAACTGCGCAGTAGAGTTGATTTGCCACATCCGTTCGGTCCAACTAGCCCCACCACCTCCCCGGAAAAGATAGAGGCTGATAAATGCTCTGATATAGTCACCGCTCCGCGAAATCCGTGGCGGTAACCGGTATGAATTGATCTGGCATCAAGCACCTTCATACAAAACTCCTGCCCGTCCGGCTGCGAATTAAAACCCATACTACCACCGGCACTCCCAAAAGGGCGGTAACCGAATTAAGGGGTAGGATTCCACCTTGTCCCGGCAGGTGGCTCACAATATCTGCTGTAAGTGCAGTAGCTCCGCCTAACAGCAGAGATGCCGGGACTAGGGTTCGATGGTCGGCAGTCCGGAAAATACCACGTGCCAAATGCGGCACCGCCACTCCCACAAACGTGACCGGCCCGCAGAATGCAGTCACTACCCCCGCCAAGAGAGCACCGACCATTATCACGGTCATCCTCACTCGAATAAGTGCCACTCCCATGCTGCGAGCGTATTCTTCACCCAATAACAGAGCATTTAAAGGTTTAATAAGTAGGATTCCAAGAAGTATTGCGGCTCCAATAACCGGCATCATAATATAGATATCCTTCCAGGTAGTGGCACCGAAACTTCCAAAGGTCCACTGCAGATAAGCCTGCACCCGGCCGGCCGCCGAAAAATGGATCAGCAGAGTAACCAGCGAGTTGGCCAGATAACCGAACATCAAACCCACCAGCAACAAAAGTGTCACCGAACCGATGAATCGGGAGACAAGCAGCACGACACCCAGCACGGCTCCCGCACCAACGACAGCCGCTCCAGTTACCAGTGCCTTCATTCCAAAGGGCAAGGCAGCCACAAATCCTCCGGCAGCCCCTCCTAAAACCAATACAACGAGGGCCACTCCGAGGTTGGCCCCCGCATTGATCCCCAGTACAGAAGGTCCGGCCAGGGGATTGCGGAACAGGGTTTGCATGAATAATCCGCTCAAGGCCAAACCCATCCCCGCCAGCAAGGCTGTTACAGCCCGGGGCAGGCGGAACAGCAAAATAATATCCCGCTGTCCTGTCTGCTCAAGGCCTAACCCGCTCGTCTCCGACAACCAATCTGCGGGGCTGAATAGAATCCCCAGCACCCTCTCTAAGGGAATATCTACCGACCCCTTGAATACATCCAGGGCGAATAAAAAGAAGGCTGCCCCCAGAATTAAGAGGAAGCGAAGAATGATACCGGTTTTGGAGTGCTTCTGGAGACCTTGCTTCATAACTGGTTACTCTAAAAATCGGTAGTAATGCAGAGAGTGCCCGGGCAGCAGGGATGGATGAAACAGGGAGATGAGATCAGCTAAAATGAGATCAGGCTGGTACGGCCCGCTTTCATAAAAGTCGTTGCTGCCGGCTTCAGTGGTCCGTGCATCATTGTTAATTACTTGTTTAGATTGAAATGCTTTTAACCTTCGCAGCCGCGAATCTGCTTGTGACAACTCTTGAAGACTCGTAATTCCGTATTGATGCAGCCACAGGTCAGCTAGACGGGCTTTCATAAACCCCGCCTCAGCATCAAGCACTAAACTGCTGGAGTGAGAGTCACTCGACCACAGATAGTCTCCGCCGGCATCTTCTATAAACTGCGCCATATACCCCTCTCCCCCCGGTACAACCCATCGTCCGTTCATCGGTCTGTTCATAACAACCTTCGGCCGCTTGGTGTTTTCAGAAAGCTCAGCCTGTACCATCTGCTGCAGTCCAGTGTATCTATCAGCCATCGAGTCGAAATGCTCCTCGGCCTCTTCGCCCTTCCCACACAGGAGCCCGATAAACTTAATCCATTCTGCGCGACCTAAAGGAGTAGTTTCCAGGTAGTCACCGTTAAGGACCACCGGGATAGATGCATCTTTTAATTTGGGAACTACATTCCACTCCCCCTGGGTAATATTGGCCATTACCACCGCGGGCTGAAGCTGCACAATCCGCTCCATATCTAGGGACGGCCCATTTCCAACCTGAGGAATACTGCGTTTATTGATAATATCACGGAGTTTCTGACTGTAGATGTAATCCACCTTATCAACTCCGCTGAGCACATCATCAAGGTCCAACCACAGCAGCGGGGGCAGAAAAGTTGTAGAGAGGGGGATTAGTTGTGTTATGGGGGTTCTTATAATTTGGAGTTCCGACTCGTTCGCCTCAATTGAAAAACGTTCCCGGAGCTGGTCGGCGGTGAGGCCTTGAAACTTGTCTCGCCCTACAAGTGCATAGCTAATGGAATTATAACCTTCGGATTCCGGTGGGTGTACATTCAGCAGGATTAATCCAGGGCGCTCTTCAACTGAAAAACCCTCTGCATATTCTACCGAAAGTGCAGTCAGAGGCAGCAGATTCCCCACACTCAAAAGGAGAAAGCTGCTGCCTATTAGCACCTTTTTTAGTAATTCACGAACTTTGAATAGCATACATTTTACTCCTCCTCGGGAAGAAAAGAAGTAATTGACAGAAAAGAAAGACTCTATATATCTGTAATCCGGTATAGGCATTCTTTGCAAACCAACTTATCTCCCGAAGCTTGATTGCACAGACAATGTACCAGAGTTTCCTGACTTAGGGCTTACTGTTTCGCCTTCCCGGATAAACCAGTGGCAGTATGAAACAGAATTTACCCAACACAGTGACGGGTTCGTGGGGGATTCACACCCCCTTCCACTGAAATACATTGCTAGCTATTTCAACAATAACAAAAACTCTTTACATTGTACACATTCTATAGAGATTTTCAGTAAGAAAAGCTGTAAGAGAAGCTGAAATAAAGGCTGGCGAATTTTGAAAAAAGAGATTAAAGTGTATATATATGAAACAGTTAACCCTTTTAAGGCATGCAAGGGCAGAGCCAAATGCAAATGGTGTAGAAGATTTTCAGAGGCAGCTTATTGACACAGAAGCTACACGAATATTTGAAATAGCAAAACGTGCTATTGAGGCATGGGGAACGCCGGATATTGTTCTAAGCTCACCTGCGGTGAGAGCCGCATCAACTGCGAAGCTGTTTGCAAAAGAATTTGCTGAAACGAATAATATCAAGCTGTACGACCAACTATACGCAGCCGAAACCGACGACATCTTTGAAGTAGTGCGGGAAATTTCGGCGAAGGTCAATTATGCCTTGCTGGTGGGCCATAACCCTTCGCTCGAAGAGTTTGCCTTCTTACTGTTGAAAGAGCAGATACACCTCAAACCCGGTGAATGTATAAACTTTTCTATTGCTATTGACCGCTGGGAAGATTTTTCCATCACCAAAACGCCGCGCTATCAACAACTGATCATGCCCTGAGCAGCACTCGTTTATATATATCTGTTTTCGATTTCCGGAGTAATCTCTATATTTTCTGCGTTCATCATAGTGGCAATTCGCTGGATAGAAGAAAGTATAAGGTTCTGCTCCCAACCGCTCAACTCTTGAAACTTGCGGACAAACTCTTCCTGCAGCACCGACGGGTCGGTTTTGAGAATTTCCCTAGTTTTATCGGTTACCCGCACAATGACACGCCGCTTGTCTTGAGTGCTTCGCTCACGGGTTACAAGGCTCCGTGTCTCTAGACGGTCGATAATGTTGGTGACGGTAGCCTGACTTAAACTCACCTTCTTTGCCACCCGACCAATATTTATATCCTCGTCATTATTGATTTCTTTTAAAACCATGAGCTGCGGTGCGGTAAGTCCGTAGCGCTTGACGAGTTGCTTTGAGTGCATATCAATTGCACGTATAATTTGACGAAGTGTTACCAGCACATCATAGCTTATATCTCGTTTAGTATTCACTTTTTCCCCCACTCACGCATCCCAGAGGCCTGTATCTATTTGTGCAGCCTCACTATACTTGTTGTATCTAATAATATTCTTTTACTTAGACATCTATTATTTATAGTACTTAATATTTTTTTATTAGTAAAGGCAAAAATATGCATATAACAACGATTTTATCAAAAATTTTATTTTAATATCACCATATAAACACACATTTCACTCTCATTCATAGAGTAATATATTATATAAGCCAAAAAGAATAGATAGTCAAGTTAACTTCTATTACGCATTATATTATAATTCTAATCATTACATCATTCTCTCTGTGTAGGATTCACTAAAGCTCGGATTTTGTTTAGAATTGGATGGGTGAACTTTAAGATTATGTCGTCCGGTACCTTAGTAGTTTCTCTGATCGTAATTGAAATTAACTTCTTCGAAGGAAAAAGATTTGATTGAGCTAAAAAACCTAAGCAAAAACTTTGATGAAAAGGTTGCCGTAAGAAACCTCAGCCTTAAAATGGAAGCTGGAAAAATTACTATGCTTATCGGACCTTCCGGCTGCGGAAAGACCACTACCCTAAAAATGATAAATCGTCTAATTGATTCTACTGAAGGTGATATCCTTATAGACGACAAATCTATCTATGATCTTGATGCAGTTACTCTTCGTCGGAGTATTGGCTATGTAATACAAGAGACTGGATTGTTTCCCCATATGAATGTTTTTGACAATATCGCCGTAGTTCCCAGGTTGCTGAAATGGAATGAACGTAAAATACAGGATCGAGTTGAAGAACTGCTGGATCTGGTTACCTTGGATACAAGTTACATCCACAAGTACCCATTACAGCTCTCCGGCGGGGAAAGCCAACGGGTAGGTCTGGCACGTGCATTAGCAGCGGATCCGAAGATTCTGCTGATGGATGAGCCCTTTGGGGCAATCGATCCGATAAACCGGGCGAAACTGCATGAGTCATTTATCTCTATACAGGAGAAGCTCGGGAAAACTATTGTATTTGTTACTCACGATATTAACGAGGCAATAAAGCTGGGTGACAAGCTTGCAATTTTGCATAACGGTGAATTGATACAGCATGATGATGTAACTAACATTCTATACGACCCTGAAAATGAGTTTGTAAAGCAGCTGCTGGGCCATGACCGCAACATAAAAGCCCTGGTGCTGAAAAAAAACCGTGATTACATTGTGAATGAAGGGTTTCTAAAGGTAACAAAATCCGACAAACGAGAAAAGATACAAGCTATAATTGAAAACGCCGAATCAAACCGGGCTATGGCAGTTGATAGGGAAGGATGTTTTAAGGGTATATTTGTGCTTGAACTGAGTAAACGCACAGGTCATCCGCGACTCACCTTAATAGATGATGCCATTACCGTTGAGAAAAACAACAATCTACAGGAAACCCTGAGCCTTATGATTGAGGCTGGGGAAGCTCAACTGCCGGTGGTGGGCCCGCATAAGGAATTTCTAGGCGTGATAAACCTGGATGATATATTTAACGAGTTCCGCCAACAGGATCAATAGGAGCCAGAACCTCACATCTCTATACCGCGGGTACGAAATCCATAGCCGATTACATCATGCACATCGTGCATTACCATAAACACTCCCGGATCTTCTTCCAGTACCAGGCGCTTTAACCGAGAGGTCTGACGGATATGAAAGGTAACGTACAAAATTGTCTTTGGTAGATGAGAGTAGGTACCCATACCCTGAAAATAGGTAGCCCCGCGGTCAAGTTCTGAATAGATCCGGTCTTTTATTCTTTCGGCAGCCTCATTGCTGGCTGGTATTATGTAGGCGGCCTTCACCCGGCTCAGACCTTCGGTTACGATATCAACAAAGCGCGACGAGAGAAACAGAGCAAAATAGCTCCAGATTACAATATTTACATCCCGGAACATATAACCGGTAAACAGAATTATTGCGGTTTCAACGATCAGATATCCATTACCCATCGAGATATTCATATGCTTCTTTAAAATCGCCACCGGCACATCGGTACCCCCGGTTGAGGCCCGGGCTTTGAAGATAAGTCCGATTCCCACTCCCACCAGCAGGGCTCCTGCAATAGCCGCCACAAAAATACTGTCGGTAAGGGCCCATTGATTGAGCGGTTTGATGGAACCGTCGGGTAGAATATTGTACTTTTCAAACATCTCCCTCAAAAAGCCCCATTTGTACATACGCCGCGGCGAGAGCACATCAACTGCCAGGGCGCTTGCAAAAAAACCTGCAAAAGTACCCATCCCAAACTGGCGCCCCACAAATATCATCCCCACAAACCACAGGGGAATATTCATTACAATCATGCTGATACCAACGGGAAAGCCAAAGAAGTGAAACAGGATCTGGCTTAAGCCTCCTACCCCGCCGGGTGCAATTTTATACGGAACCAAAAACCAAGAAAGCCCCGCCCCGAAGGCCAAACTGCCCACAATAATTATAACGGCCTGCTTCAACAATTCCAGGGGTTCAATTTTTCCGATTTTCAGATGCCGCAACCGGGCCAAAAACTGCATGGGGAGGCTCCTTTCAACAAGCATAATAAACGATAATGTGTATGTGCGCTATACCATCAGGTTAGCACAACTGATATGGAAGGAGAAGTACTTTGTGAGATAGTTAGTTTTAATACTGTTCGTAGGTTATGGTTAAGTATTCATCTCCAAAATAAGGTGGATCTAAAGTGCTCTCACTTGCACCGGACTCAACTGCAATTAATAAAGTGTCAGAACCATAAGCAATGGCGGTATCGACTGCTTCAGTAATATCGGCAGAACCGCTTCCGGCATCGCCGAATACAAAATTACTACTATTATTGTAATCAACAAGTTGTAATGCGCGTATTATCATCTGCATGTTCTAAATATCTGTGATAATTATCGGATATGCAGTACCGCTATGTGTGCACTCGCCAGTTGAAACAGGCATATACTAGCATAGGCATTTGTGCACTGAACTCTATCAGGAAGTTCAAAACTGAACAATCAGATACCGTTCAGTGCCGACTGATCCGTCTATCTGATATGAATCTGCCAGGTGCTCCAGGGTAAGTCGTTATAGCAGGCCGTCACTTGACTCCATTGTGAATCCCTCACTTGGATAGAAAGGGCCGGCACGTGTAGAAACTACAAGATCTCTGCAGGATTTTTAATCTCAATTTTTTCATAAAGAGGAGCCAGCCACCGCATCCCCATCCTTGGATACAAGGCAAACCACACTTCATCACCTTCTGAAAGCCCATCAATCTGTTTGGTATAAAGATATTTTCCGTCTTCAAATGAAAACCCAAAGCTTCCACCGGAATCGGGTGGCATCGGTGTCGTTCTAATCGGTATCGCCTTCCCTATACTGTAAACAAGCATAGCCTCTTCAATAACATCTTCATCATCATAATTATTAAAACGATCCCGCCACGGAAAACTGACTTTTACTGTATTCGAGGAAAGCTGAGCGGCAAACACACCATATATTTGTGTTTTCCAATCGTTTGGATTTTCTCTTCCATGCATTGGTGATAGTAAAAAATTACATGCAGTGAAAAAAAGAACAATAACGGTTGCAGCGCTTAGGAATACCCACTTTCTCACCATTACCAATTCCTCGCTATTTCGATATTTATCGATCAGGAGTATCCGTTCAGCTAGTCGTTTATGTTCCTCTAGTCATCTTAAGTAAGATTCCATTATGATGATGATATTGAGACTTTGCCAAAACCTTTGTTATATCGACTAATTGAGTACCAGTACCACCTGCAACCAGTGGGACCTCAATTCTTATACTTCGATCAACAGAAAACTCTGCCAGTCCAATTCCTTGATCAATTAAATTATCCGTATCCGCATCCTCGATGTAGCTACGTAAAGGGTATATAAATACGGTGTCATCAGCTGGAATACTAGTGAATTCTAATACCAATTCTGCAGACATAATAACTTCATCTTCCCAGAAGTCTTGATAATAATAGAGATCCGCTTCATCCCCAGAAATCGTTCCAAGGCCAGTTCCGGGGGTTGCACGTGTCGAAATTACCGCAGAAATGCTATGTGAGGGAGAACTGCTCCACGCGTCATACTCAAACCCCTCCATATAGGTAGAGTTATACATCGGCCCTACCCAGCGGCCGTCCTTTTCATGGGCATACAGGGCAAAGTAGTGTTCGCGGTCATTCTTCAAGTCTGAAAATGTCGCCGGCCACAAGGGGTTTGTGGCCGGATCCCAGTTTTTAATCTCGAAAGACTTGCCGCCCAGCCTACTGTCGGGATAGTTGCCGCGATTGTGTTTGATAACAATTTCATCATATACCGGTTCAAACCCGCGGATTACCCGTTCCAAATCATACCAGTCCCACATCACGCGAATTGTGCCGTCGTCGACAATACCGGCCCGTAACGGGCCAAAGGCCTGATTTGGGTCATCCGGGTGATGATTAAATGCCGGTAGCAGGACAAACGCATCACAGGCCGTGAAAAATGGAATCAATATACACAATGTAAGCGCTAATTTGAAAAAAGATTTCATAGCTATCTTCTCACCTCGAACGAAACTGTAATGCCTCTTGGATCTGGAACAACTGCTACAGCAAATGGTGTACCCTCCCGGGCTTCCTCGACAACCTCACTATAAGCGCGGTCAGTAATGGCCTTTGTTGAAAGTACAGCGGCAGTGCTGTACATGGCCAGCGCACTGAGACCAGCAGTTAGAGCATAGGTTTTGTACATCGGTGAAGGATCAGCCTCCGGATTTCCGAAGGGCGAATTGGCTGAAATGGAAGATTCAATCGCCTGGGTATACAAATTGAGTGCAACTTGAGTTAACACAGTACCTGCACCGGAAAAAATATTGCTGAGGCCTAATTGAAAGCCGGCAGATTCGGAAAGCATAAGTTGTTCTTTTTCCCCGGGCCAAAAATAGGCAGCGGTAATCCCGATTGCCCCTAAAGTCTGTAATGAAAGTGCAGTGTATCTGGAAATTTCGTATATAAAGTGCATGTCGCGGTATTCATCGTATTTGTCTGTAATTTCATCCGGGCTGCCGTTTTCATTCATATAATTGTTATACAGCTCCATGCTGTAAAAGCCGATACCGCCTGAAACAAGCGAAGAGGCTCTCCCGGCTATATAAATATTATTAGAAATTGCCAGTAATCCGCGGGTACCTTTACGTATAAAAAGCACATCATCCCGCAAATTAAGGTAAGAATAAGCCAATGCTCCCGAGCCAAGACCGCCCAACACATAGCTTCCGATATTAAGGCCGGTATAGACTCCGTGAAAGTGGCGGTACTCATCATACGGGTTCATCCACAGCACATCGTTCATGTATAGACTCCAAGATTTAAGGGCACGCATGTTGGTTTGAATAGCAGCATCGACGAGGGTGTTAGAAAGATACTGAAATCCATATCCAGATAGCATCGAGTACTTCTGAATCTTCCGTGCCCGTGCTATACGCTGCTCTTCCTTCTCTTTATCGTACAGGTTTTGGATCTCCTCCTGGACAACTTCTTCACGGGCCTCATCTTTGGCCTGCTCTTTGGCTTTTGCGGCAACCGCCTTTTGAACTTTCTCCGGAAGGCGCCTAATGGCCTCTTCCGGATCTTCCTCCGCTATTTGCTCGAGGTCGGCCAGGTCCTCCCGCAGCTCCTCGTCTTCATCAGCCTCTTCTTCACGAATTTGCTGTACCCTTTCTTGCACAACTTTTGGAAATTCCGCTGATATCAGTTCGTCGGTAAATGCCCTCACAATCCGGTCTACATTCTCCAAACCAACAGCGGTCTTTTCGCCGCTGAGAACTCGCCGCTCTTGCTGGACATCAACGACTATCATTCTAAAGTGATAGTTAGACCCATCTTTGCTGATAGCACCGGCAGCCACATACCGCACCCCCTGCTGCGTGCCAAGCTCTATCAGTCTGGAGTTACGCTCCTGCGGGTCAAGTTCTTCAGAGAGTTCACCCTCACGACTGGTGATTACCATATCCTGTGCTAAAACTGAGGGCGACAAAGCTTCCGTTCGTGAAAAGTTTTGTTCAACCAGCTTAGTCATAAGCATCCCCGTGTAACGGGGCGCTCCTTGGGGTACTATCGGAACGACCATGATCGTTTCTGGTTTATTTTGTGCTTCCTTTGTCTGGGAAAACACCGATAGCGGGGCGCACAGCATGAGAATTGCTGCAATTATCAACTGGTATCGGCTGAGGGCCTCTCTGTTTCTACACCACATTCCTTAGAAACTCCAAAAAATACAACACAGATTATTGCTTACATTATCGTCTGTTCTACAAAATTTTACAATTGATTTAATCTGTTTATCCGTATTTGAAGCTTATGGAGCTCTTCTCCGTATCTTAAAAATACAGCTTAACTGAGACATAGTAGAGATCAGGATAAGCAGCAAACTCTGTAGACTGCGACTCACCTGCGCCTAGATAACAGCCGCCGCTTATGTACACATCCTTGGTAAAGTTATAATCGATGTTTAGCGAAAAATTGGCAGAAATATCGGTAATATTCATCAAGACCATACCCGAGACAGGAATGAGGGGAGTAAGCTGGTACGTTCCTCCGATGGCCGCATAGTGGCGTCCCTGCAGATATATCGACCCCTCGGTATATGCCGTATAATTGGAAGGATCATTTTTTCCGGGTGAATTGAAGTGGTACTCCGCATATCCGTACAATTTCGGTCCAAAATTATAATCTATACCGGCAGAGACGGTCGTGTACTGCTGCTCTGCATCAGCACCGTCACTGCCAAGGGCCTCCGGAAGCACATAAGCCGCCTCAATCCAGCTACCGGCGCCGCCGATCGAACGGGTAACATCCCCGCCTATAAGCAGGTTTTCTTGGAAGTCCATTACCAATAACGACATATCCGCACCCGCCGCATACAGCCGTGTTCGAGCAAACAACGCGCTCTCTGCATAACTAAACTCATCACCTGCGACATAGCCAAGGTCGATTTCGCTCATCCCACCGACAGGTATTCGCAGCCGAACCGCATCCACCCCGCCTTTTTCTTCTGTATTCAGTTTGGAAAAACTATAAGGGGCAATTATATCTGTAGGATTGATTACATGCGCACTTCCCCAGGATATGGCCTGCCGGCCCAGATAAAGATCTCCAAAGGGAAGATACACCGAGCCGTACATCCGATCAAGATTGTGGTACACGGCAAGGTTTTGATCGGCACTACTCTGCTCCGGATACAGCTTCTCATCAAAATCATATGCCCGGTATCCTGTCTCGCCGCCTACAGAAAGAAACGAATCGGCCCCATTAGCTGTATTCATCTCTTGGGCCAATACCTGGGGAGACAGGGAATAGGCGGTTTCAACAATTATTTTGTCGGTTGGATACAGCCGCGCCTGCAGACGGAGGGTATTGTCCGAGAGCCCGTACTCATCTGTTCCTAGGAAAAACGTCTTGAAAGAACCATGTAGGTTTCCCTCCAGCCCATAGGCGTTGGGAATCCCCGCCTGCCCTAGTAGCACAACTGCAAAGATGAGGGCTAATGATAAAGGTTTCTTTAGGTTTTTACTCCTTAACTTCATCGCGCACATTTTTTCCATCCTCCAAAATTACTACCCGACGGGCTTTATCAACCACATGCTGATCATGGGTGGAAAATACAAAGGTCATTCCGGTGTCCTTATTCAGATCACGCATCATGTCGAGCAGGGCGGTACTGGTTCCTGAATCGAGGTTAGCAGTCGGCTCGTCGGCAAGAATCAGGGCCGGCTCACTGGCCATAGCCCGGGCTATCGCCACTCGCTGCTGCTGGCCGCCGGAGAGCCGGCTGGGAAACCGCTCCTGGTAGCCCTGCATGCCCATCTTCGCGAGTATTTCTCCCACCCGGGCATGCCGCTCTTCCTTGGATTTGCCCTGCAGCATCATAATGTATTCGACATTCTCCTCTACATTCAGTACCGGAATAAGATTATACGCCTGGAAGATGAAACCGATATTGTCCCGCCTGAAATCTGAAAGCTCGTTTCCGCTCATCGAAGATATTTTTTTATTATTCAGCAGAACCGTCCCACCGTTTGGCGTATCTAAACCGGAGATTAGATTGAGGAAGGTTGTTTTTCCGGACCCGGAGGGGCCTACTATTGCGGTAAACTCTCCTTTCTGTATAGTTAAATCGATCCCGCGCACTGCATGCACTACTATGCTGTCGCTTCGGTAGTCCTTTTTCACATTCTCTGCAACGATTACATTTTCTACGGTATTCATACTTCTCCTCCTAAGAACGCCGCTAGAGGGTCTTCTGCAGCGCATGGGTAATTGACATTCTACCTGCGTATCTAGCCGGATACAGACTGACGAGCACAGTAAAAAGAAAAATCAGCAGAGGGTGCAGGATGAACTGCCGCAGTCTGAAAACGGTATTAATTTCTTCGGTAAAGGTCGCACCGGCGAATTCCACTCCGGTAAGGTTCATTCCGTGAATTGAACCGATATAAATAATTAGAGTACCCAATAACACACCGATCACCGACGAGTACAGCGCCAGAGAGGCCGCTTCGAATACGATCAATTTCCGTAAACTGGCCGCCCTGGTTCCAACCGCCCGCAACACACCGAACTCGAAAATGCGTTCATACAGAGACATAAACAGGGTGTTGATGATGCCGAAGATTATCACTGCAAAAACGATAATCATGGTGATACCGACGGAAAAATCGGTGAGGTCCAGCATCTTTTTCATCTGGGGAACCAGTTGCGGCCAAGTCTCGGCTTTGTTGCCGCCCTTCGAGTAGGCCGCCGCAAACTCATCACTGTGTTGGGATGCATATTGTACGTCTTTGAAACTCACTGCGATTTCATGCACCCGACTTCCGAGCCCTAACATCTCCTGAGCTTGTGAAATTGGAATAAAGGCAGCTGAGGTATCCATCTCGTCAATTTGCATTGTATAGATACCGGCTACCCGAAACATATTTTGTGCCAGGTCATCGGTTTTTACATTCGTAGCAGAGAGAACTATCCGATCGCCCACTTTCACTTCAAGCCGTTCGGCCAACTTGCTGCCAATCAGCACACCGCCGAACTGCTCGCCGCCGTCCTCCTGCGGGTTGAAATAGGAGCCTTCCCGAATGGCCTCATCTATTTTGGAAATTGAACGCTCGCGGATGGTATCGATTCCATAGATTAGTATCGAATTGATGTCCGATGGCGAAGAGATGGTGCCGAAACCGGCAGTTCGTTCGGTGATACTTTCAACCGCCTCGTCTTGCTGCAGGCCGGATAACAGTTGTTTACGATTTTCAATAGTTTTTTTTGCGTCATAAGAATCCTGGAAACCCTCGTAATGAATCTGAGCATCCCCAATAA
Source organism: Spirochaetia bacterium (assembly GCA_034520965.1). Classification (GTDB taxonomy): domain Bacteria; phylum Spirochaetota; class Spirochaetia; order DSM-16054; family Sediminispirochaetaceae; genus DSBN01. Next base: position 502,632 of record JAXHMY010000003.1, read on the forward strand.
ACGAGGAGGTTACCGATTGTATCATGTTCTCTTTCATACCAACCACGATTGCATCGGTGAACATAATCGAGGCCAATCCTATTCCAATAATCAGACCAGTCAGAAAGGTACGTTTTCTATTGCGAAATATATTCCGCCAGGCCATTTTCAGGTAAAACTTCATTCCTTTCCCCCTTAGAATACCCGCATCGTTTTGGCCGGTTCAGTTCGCGCCGCTTTTATCGCCGGGAACAGACACACTGCCAAAGAGGTCACCACTACGGTGATCGCCGGCAGGAAGAAACTGCGGAAGTTTACCTCACCTTTCATATACTCGAGTTGTACCCCGCCCCAGTTTATAGGCGAACCCAAATGCAATCCATGTTCAGCCATATACAAATTCAGGAAGAAAGTGAGTATGGATCCAATAACGATCGAGAGCAGAGCCAGCATACCTGTCTCGGCAACCACCATCTTTACAATACTCCCAGGGCGGGTGCCAATTGCCTTAAGTACGCCGTACTCTTTCTGTCGTTCCATTACCGACATGAGAATGGTGTTGAGAATGGTAATAGCCACCACCAGGATTACTACTACTAGAGAAATATACATACCATTTTTATCCGCCTGCATAGCGCGGTAGAACTCTTTGGCAAACTCCTGCCAGGGAGCCACACTCAACTCGGTATCGGAAAACTCGCTCTGCAGTGCCTGGGTTACGCTCTCCACCTGCCGCAGATCATGCAGGGTAACCGCAATTTCATGGGCCTGATTGTACAGCACCAGCAGCTCACGAGCATCCGCAATCTGCATGTAAAACCCGCTGCGGTTGAGCCGCGGATCGCCCATATCGAACAAGCCTACCACTTTATACAGATTCTCTGCTATCGAGCCGTCAGCTGCCTGAGAGAAGATGGCTATTTCATCGCCCACTCCGCCGTTCAATATTTTGGCCAGCTCTTTTCCGATCAGGACCTCACCGCTGTTCTCGTAGTAGCGCCCCTCGACGACTTTGTTCGAAAATGCGGTGGTCGCATCTTCGCGCTGCGGGTCAACCCCGATTATCTCAGCACCGGCAGTCTTCTCGGTGATAGAGACAAGCCCGGCTGAATAGATTCGCGGCGCCCACGATTCCACGTTCTCGTACTCGTCTATACGCCTGCCGACCTCCTCGGGATTTCCGATGGTCTTATACAAACTCGGTTTGTCCAAATAGCCTTCCCGGTGCACCTGTATATGCCCCAGTCGGTTGCGGGTAAACTTGTCGATCATATGGTTGTAGGTCCCATCTGCCCATCCAATGAAAAAGCCCGCCAGTACGAAACCGACCAGCATACTCAAGCCGGTATATATGGTGCGACGCTTTTGCCTCATCAGATTCCGCAGTGCCAATTTAAGAGTCAGCATACCAGCGCCTCCTTACCTGCGAAAAGTCCTTAGATGCCGCAAAGTAAAAATGCGGCGTTCAATTTGGACATCAAACTCTGCTTCGATATAGCGCAGTACTGTTTTATGCCCATCTTTGGTTTGGGGGACAAGTTCCATAATCGAGGGCAGCTGTGTGCCGTCAAAGTTTTCCACTTCCTTGAAGTACATAATCCGCATCAGCTCATCATGCTCATCATAATACTCCTCCCATTTCGGAATCAGGGTCTGCACATCAACGGCAACCAGTACGTGGCCCCATACAATCGGTTTTCCGGGCTTCGGTATGCACTTCAGATAGATCAGTCCCTTTTTTTCTTCATCCGGACGTATATATTCAAAGGTATAATCTTCTGTAAAAGTAAATTCCTTCACCAGGTCATTATTCTTGAAATCCGAGCCCATCCACGAGCTCATCATCATCGAAGGTGGAATCTTCATCACCTTGTTGGTCTTGGGAAGATAGTTCCACATTTCATTATCTATACGCAGGGTTCCCATGCCCCGTTCTTTTTGGGGCTGCAAAATACGAATAAACGTCTTATCCATACCCTCGGACCATGCTTCAAGCTTAAGAGTGCGACTCCAGTGGGGAGTATGAATCTCCATTTCCATTAGGGTGTGGCTTGAATCATGACGATAGAGTCGATCAATTGCATTCACCACTTGCTCGATATCCGGTCGCTGCTCAGCAGCGGATTGTGCCAAAAGCGGCGAAAACCCAACTAAAAAGACAATGAGAACTAATCCACAGTGTTTCAGCTGAAAATTCATTATTGCCCCTCCTTCTCTTTCCTCACTTCCAGTCCATCAATAATGAGTTGGAGCTGGTTTTCTGTACTTTGAAAAAAATATTTTTTATCCATACCTTCTATAAACAAAATTGACAAGAAATTAAATGCAACTATCGAGTATATGGTGGTAGCCACTGTTCTCGGGTGCGCACTCTGCTGAATGAGTCCGCGCTTCTGGAGTTTGTCGAGAATGGTTTGTAGTCCATCAATGGCCTCCATATCCATACTTGCACCACGGGCCATAAATTTCTTAGAAGAAAACACCGCCATAAACACTTCGCCCCAGTCATCCATTCCCATTGCGAGCATATCCTGAAAAATTGGCCATAAGATACCTTTTAATATGGTAAAAAGATCTTCCTCCTTGCAGACAAGTCGAACAATACGGCGTGTGTGGGTATAACTGATTTCCTTCCACTTCTCTTCCATGATCTCCATATAGAGTTCGGATTTCGAGGCGTAGTAGTTATAGAGTGTCCCTACTGCGAGTTCAGCCCGCTTGGATATATCACGCATGTGGGTGCTGTTAAAACCCTTTTCGGATAGTAGCGCAATGGCTGCGTCATAAATCCTATCGCGGCGCCGCTGTTTTTTTGTTTCCCTAAATCCCGGCATTGTTGAACCTCTTCATTTATGAACGCGTTCATATTTAAATAGAATAACTCCACTTTTTAAATTTATCAAGTCAGAGGATCTCAAATTTTTTCGATTTTTGTAAGGTCGAGTCTTTTTACTGGTATTTCTAGCTATAACAGGAAAAAAAATACTTTTCAGGATGGGTAAATAGCGATAGTATTAAGAAAATAGCCGGATACGGCTATTTTCATCGTTTCGGTTGCCGCACAGCGGCATACGAAACTTTAATTAAAGGGAAGGTGTCTCCAACTTGGATCCTAAACTCGGTAAGGGGTTGGATCGGTTGGAAGAAGCACCTTCCCTTCTTTAACTATAGTAGCCGCAGGGTCGGGAGTCAAAATTTTTGCAAAAAAAATGTATATAAACTAAAGCCTACTGCGGGCCCTACTGCTCATTATCAAGCATCTTTACTACGGTTAAACCCCTCACGTATTGTACTGATATCCTCTGAAAAACTTTGCATTAACTCGGTAAACTTTTGTATGTAAGCTGCTACATCCTCAACGGCACGAGCCGCTTCTATCGAGGCATTTATGGCCTTTTCGCTCATTTCAAATGAAAAAAGCCTCCCTTCGGGCTCGCTGCGTTCCTCGCACTTGGTGCTGCGGTACGCAGCTGGGGTTCCCAGGCTATTTCTTTTCTCCTTCAAATGAAAAAAGCCTCCCTTCGGGCTCGCTGCGTTCCTCGACCACCTCGTGGTCTGCGGTACGCAGCTGGGGTCCCCAGGCTTTTTTAAAATAAAAAAGCCTGGCAACGACCTACTCTCCCACCATAAGGCAGTACCATCGGCGCAGGAGGGCTTAACTTCCGTGTTCGGCATGGGAACGGGTGGTTCCCCTCCGCTTTGGTCACCAGACTAAATAATTTTCTTCTCGCTCAGTGTTCCCGCCGCCGATCTGTCGACCGGCAGCCTTTCCCACTCAGCGAGAAGGGAAGGATTACTGAAAAATATGGTCAAGCCTCACGGCATATTAGTACTGATCGGCTTAACATGTTACCATGCGTACACCTTCAGCCTATCAACCAGATATTCTCTCTGGTGCCTTTAGTCTCCTTAAAGGAGAGGGGATGGCTCATCTTGAGGAGGGCTTCCCACTTAGATGCTTTCAGCGGTTATCCCGTCCGAACTTGGCTACCCAGCACTTACCGTTGGCACGATAACTGATACACCAGAGGTTCGTCCGCTCCGGTCCTCTCGTACTAAGAGCAGATCCTCTCAACCATCCAACGCCCGTGGCAGATAGGGACCGAACTGTCTCGCGACGTTCTGAACCCAGCTCGCGTACCGCTTTAATTGGCGAACAGCCAAACCCTTGGGACCTGCTCCAGCCCCAGGATGCGATGAGCCGACATCGAGGTGCCAAACCCTACCGTCGATATGAACTCTTGGGTAGGATAAGCCTGTTATCCCCGGAGTACCTTTTGTCCGTTAAGTGACGGCGCTTCCACTCGCCACCGCCAGATCACTAAGACCTACTTTCGTACCTGCTCGACCTGTATGTCTCGCAGTCAAGCCACCTTCTGCCTTTGCACTTACACACTGATTTCCAACCAGTGTAAGGTGACCTTCGCGCGCCTCCGTTACTCTTTAGGAGGCGACCGCCCCAGTCAAACCGCCCACCTGACATGGTCCGCTGACCTGCTTCAAGGTCAACGTTAGAAACCTAAACTCACAAGGGAGGTATTTCACCAACGACTCCACACAGCCTAGCGACCATGCTTCCCAGTCTCCCTCCTATCCTACACATGTGAGCCCAGATTCCAATGCCAAGCTACAGTAAAGGTTCACGGGGTCTTTCCGTCTAACCACGGGTAAACGGCGTCTTCACCGTTACCTCAATTTCACCGGGTCTCGCGTTGAGACAGCGTTCAAGTCGTTACACCATTCGTGCGGGTCGGAACTTACCCGACAAGGAATTTCGCTACCTTAGGACCGTTATAGTTACGGCCGCCGTTTACTGGGGCTTCAGTTCGCTGCTTCGCCGAAGCTAACAACTCCCCTTAACCTTCCAGCACCGGGCAGGTGTCAGTCTGTATACTTCTCTTTGCAGATTTGCACAGACCTGTGTTTTTGGTAAACAGTCGCTTGAACCAATTCTCTGCAACCCCTCGTAAACTTTAACATCCAAAAGGGGCCACACTTCTCCCGAAGTTACGTGTGCATTTTGCCGAGTTCCTTAACGCGAGTTCTCCCGTACGCCTTAGAATACTCATCTCGCCTACCTGTGTCGGTTTGCGGTACGGTCCCTTCTGACCTAACCTTAGAGACTATTTCTTGTCACCTTGACTCCACACGCTTCGCTTTGCCGTAGCTCCGCTCGGCTTCACGGCTCACCTCAACTGGCGGATTTACCTACCAGTCTCAACAGCTTGCCGCTTGCACCCGGACTACCATCGCCGGGCCGCGCTTCACCTCATGCGTCATCCCCTCGAAATCAGAAGAGGTACTGGAATATTAACCAGTTTCCCATCGGCTACGCCTTTCGGCCTCGCCTTAGGGGCCGACTAACCCTTGGGTAGATTACCTTTACCCTGGAATCCTTAGGCTTTCGGCGGGCAGGGATCTCACCTGCCTCTTCGTTACTCATGCCTGCATTCTCTCTTCCATCCCCTCCAGCAAGCCTCTCAGCTCACCTTCATCGGTCCATGGAATGCTCCCCTACCCCTGAGTAGTAAACTACTCAAGCCGAAGCTTCGGTACTACGCTTAGCCCCGTTACATTGTCGGCGCACAACGACTCGACCAGTGAGCTATTACGCACTCTTTGAAGGTATGGCTGCTTCTAAGCCAACCTCCTGGCTGTCTTCGCCGTTGCACTTCCTTTCCCACTGAGCGTAGTTTAGGGACCTTAGCTGTCGGTCTGGGCTGTTTCCCTTTCGACCACGGACCTTATCACCCGTAGTCTGACTCCCACGGAGCATGTAGCGGCATTCGGAGTTTGGTTGAGTTTGGTACCCGGTGAAGGGCCCTAGCCCATCCAGTGCTCTACCTCCGCTACACTCCCGCAAGGCTAGCCCTAAAGCTATTTCGGGGAGTACCAGCTATCTCCAGGTTTGTTTAGCCTTTCACTCCAATCCACAGTTCATCCCTGCCTTTTTCAACAGACTAGGGTTCGGTCCTCCACTGAGTTTTACCCCAGCTTCAACCTGACCATGGATAGATCACCTGGCTTCGGGTCTACCGCATGCAACTTATCGCCCATTTCAGACTCGGTTTCCCTTCGGCTCCGGTACTTCTGTACCTTAACCTTGCAACATACGGTAACTCGCAGGCCCATTCTACAAAAGGCACGCCGTCACATGTATAAAACATGCTCCGACCGCTTGTAAGTCTACGGTTTCAGGTTCTATTTCACTCCCCTCCCGGGGTGCTTTTCACCTTTCCCTCACGGTACTATGCGCTATCGGTAGCTGTCTCGTATTTAGCCTTGGAGGGTGGTCCCCCCTGATTCCGGCAAGATTTCTCGTGTCCCGCCGTACTTAAGATCAATGCTCGTGCAGCCTTCAGTATTTCGCCTACGGGACTTTCACCCTCTCTGGTCGCCCTTCCCAGTAGCGTTCGGCTATACTTTAGGTTTCTCACTGCACCAGGCCTCTTACACGACCTACAGCACTCTCTTACAACCCCCGTGATGCAACGCTGTAAGGCTTACACACCACGGGTTTAGGCTCTTCCCATTTCGCTCGCCGCTACTCTGGGAATCTCGTTTGATTTCTACTCCTGCAGGTACTTAGATGGTTCAGTTCCCTGCGTATTTCTCCATACGGCTATGTATTGACCGTACAGTGATCGTTATCTAAACGACCGGGTTACCCCATTCGGATACCCTTGGATCAACGGATGTTTGCTCCTCCCCAAGGCTTTTCGCAGCTTACCACGTCCTTCTTCGTCAGACAGCTCCAAGGCATCCACCATAGACCCTTTCTCGCTTGACCATATTTTCCTGTAATCCTTCTCTATGTCACTCCGGTCTACACATCTTGTGCGCCGCACTTTTCATGCGGCCGTGACCGGCGATCTTTTGTAAAAGAACGTATCTATTACTGATACTTTTTTAAGTATCATTTGCTATGGAGGCAAGGGGACTCGAACCCCTGACCCTCGGCTTGCAAAGCCGATGCTCTAGCCAGCTGAGCTATGCCCCCAATGCTGCATGTACAGATTAAAATAGGGAAGGAGAGATATTTAAGAGCAGAGAGGCCTAACACGGCACATTTTGCGAGCGCAGCTGACGTAGCCGCCGTCTGACCTTTCTTAGCAGAAAGGAGGTGATCCAGCCGCACCTTCCGGTACGGCTACCTTGTTACGACTTCACCCCCCTTACCAGGCATACCTTCGGCACCGTCCCCCTTATTCAGGTTAGACTAGCGACTTCGGGTACCCCCAACTCGGGTGGTGTGACGGGCGGTGTGTACAAGGCCCGGGAACGTATTCACCGCACCATGCTGATGTGCGATTACTAGCGATTCCACCTTCATGGAGTCGGGTTTCAGACTCCAATCTGTACTGAGATTGGCTTTCTGCGATTTGCTCCACCTCGCGGTCTTGCGTCGCTCTGTACCGACCATTGTAGCACGTGTGTAGCCCAGGACATAAGGGCCATGATGACTTGACGTCATCCCCACCTTCCTCCGGTTTGTCACCGGCAGTACCGTCTGAGTCCCCATCATTACATGCTGGTAACGGACAGTAGGGGTTGCGCTCGTTGCGGGACTTAACCCAACACTTCACAGCACGAGCTGACGACAGCCATGCAGCACCTGTATACCTGCCCCGAAGGGAAGCCGTATCTCTACGGCTCCAGGTATATGTCAAGCCCTGGTAAGGTTCCTCGCGTATCATCGAATTAAACCACATGCTCCACCGCTTGTGCGGGCCCCCGTCAATTCCTTTGAGTTTCACCCTTGCGAGCATACTCCCCAGGCGGTGCACTTATCGCGTTAGCTACGGTACTGACCCAATAAGGCCAACACCTAGTGCACAACGTTTACGGCGTGGACTACCAGGGTATCTAATCCTGTTCGCTCCCCACGCTTTCGCGCCTCAGCGTCAGTTTATAGCCAGGAGCTCGCCTTCGCCTCCGGTATTCTTCCAGATATCTACAGATTTCACCCCTACACCTGGAATTCTAGCTCCCCCTCTTAAACTCTAGCCTGATAGTTTCCAGCGCGGTCCCGCAGTTAAGCTGCGGTCTTTCACACCAGACTTACCAGGCCGCCTACACGCCCTTTACGCCCAATAATTCCGAACAACGCTTGCCCCTTACGTGTTACCGCGGCTGCTGGCACGTAATTAGCCGGGGCTTATTCCCTAGTTCGTGTCATCGATGAGGCATTACCTCCTCACCTTATTCTTCCCCAGGAAAAGTGCTTTACAACGTTTCCGCCTTCATCACACACGCGGCGTCGCTCCGTCAGACTTTCGTCCATTGCGGAAGATTCTTAGCTGCTGCCTCCCGTAGGAGTCTGGGCCGTGTCTCAGTCCCAGTGTGGCCGTTCACCCTCTCAGGCCGGCTACCCATCGATGCCTTGGTAGGCTATTACCCCACCAACTAACTAATGGGACGCAGACTCATCTGGGGGCGGTGCCTAAGCACCTTTCCCTTATCTCACTTATGTGGGATAAGTCGTATTTTCGGTATTACCCCATGTTTCCATGGGCTATCCCCAACCCTCAGGCAGATTATCTACGTGTTACTCACCCGTCCGCCGGTCTCAGACACCCGAAGGCGTCCTACCCCTCGACTTGCATGCTTAAAACGCGCCGCCAGCGTTCGTTCTGAGCCAGGATCAAACTCTCCGTCATATATCTTCAACGCCCGAAGGCGCTAAAGTCTTATTTAATTCTCTTTCAAACTCGCTCCTCTCCCCCTCGCCTTACAGCTCGGCTTCGAGTGGCGGTTTGCACCCTGCTCTCTTTTTCTCTCCCCTTCCCTATTTCATCTGTAAAAGAACTTCTCTTCGGCCGCTGTACCTCAGTACCGCCGACCGTGAAAGATTTATAACAATTTAAGGCTATCTTGTCAACAGCCTTTTGCTGTTTTGTTAACGATTTAAGAAGACTCTCAAACACACCCGAATGTTTCAGACATGTGCTCAATTGCTGAGAGGTAATGTACCGGTATTACCCAGAATTGTCAACCGGTTCAAAGAGATTTTTTAGAGTCTTCGGTATGCAGAGCCGCCCGCTTCTCGGCAAGCATTTCCTTAGCAGTTTCAATCTCCTCCAGCAGTTCTTTCACACCGCTTGTGCGGGCAGTTACGGTGGACTGTTCGCCTCCCTTCAGGACCTCATACACGCGCTCTCCGAGCTTTTTCACATCGTCTTGTACTTTGGCCTCTAACTGCCGAACTTCAAGAGAGAGCACCCCATGTTCGCCCAACTCACGGGCACGGCTGCCGGCTTTTCCCAACAAAGATTTCGAAGAATCGAGACCTTGAGAAAGCCCTTCTTCAAGCTTCTCTCTCCAGCTCATAACACCCTCCAGATTAATTGATCTATTTTTAATGTATAAACGAACCCATAAAAAAGCAATATAATACTACCTATTCTAATAAAATACAGCGGGGTTTGACAGTAATATAGCTGCCAAGCCCCGCTCTTTTAGTCTAATCTGTATAAAAACCTACCCTAGGCGGCAGCTTCAACCGAATCTTCTACTCGATGCCCGAAAAACTTTACAAAAAGTATAATCGCTGCAGTTCCCAACAATAAGAGCAGCCACACAGGCACTCCAAAACCGGCTGGAATAAAACCAAAAACCGCTGCTATAACCGCTGCCGTTACAGCGTAGGGAATCTGGGTCCGCACATGCGAGATATGATCCGAGCCTGAAGCCATAGAAGAGAGTATGGTAGTGTCCGATATTGGAGAACAGTGGTCACCAAACACTGCACCAGTCAAAACCGCACCAATTGAGGCGATAATAGTCGGTGTCAGTACACCCTCTGCTCCCGACACACCTGCAGCTATCGGTATAACCAAGGGCATCAAAATCGAGTTTGTACCCCAGGAAGTTCCGGTAGAAAAGGCAATCAGCATCGCCACCACAAACACAATCAGCGGCAGGATCTTACCAGATAAGATACCCTCTGTAATTTCTACCAGCCATTCAGCCAGCTGCATATCGGAAATAACGCTCTTCAGTGCAAACGCAAGGGAGAGTATAATTACCGCAATCACCATCGATTTTATACCGCCGACCCATGCATCTATCGCAGTCTTCAGGGAGAATACACGTCGTAAGAGGCCCATTGCGATTGCAACAATCGAACCTATAAAGGCCGACCAGGTAAGCACCACCGAGGCATCGGCATCGCCAAAGACCTGAATTACCGTTTTACCCTCTTCATACCCGTTATAATAGAGCCCGAATACCGTTACTAAGATAAAAACCACTATCGGGACTACCGCATCCCACACAGAACCTTCTACCCCTTCATCGGGAAGAATATCGGCATCTTCGGTGATCATCGGAAAGGTACCCGGTTCGACCACCTGGCCCGTAGTCCGTGCACGGTACTCAGCCTTATACATCAAACTGTAGTCTTTCTTAGTAACGATTAGGGTAATGACCAAAACCAGGGCAAAAATTGAGTAAAATCGGAAGGGCACAGTCTGAAAAAAAACCAGCAGCGCATTCCCTTCGATATTAAGGCTCTGCAAACCGGCAGCTATCAAGCCCAGTTCCATGGCTATCCAGGTAGATACCGGTGCCATCGAGCTGACCGGTGCCGCAGTAGAGTCGACCACATACGCAAGTTTCTCTCGGGAGATGTTCTCCTCATCGGTAATCGGACGCATTGTGTTTCCTACGATCATAGTGTTTGCATAATCATCGAAAAACATAATAATTCCCAATACCGCAGTCGAAAGCAAAGTAGTTCTTGAGGACTTTGCCCGCCGGACAACCGCTGTAGCAATTGCTTTGGTTCCGCCGAGTTTTCCAATAACTCCAACCATACCGCCGATCACCAAACAGAACACGATAATTCCGATGTTCCAGCTATCAGCCAGAGAGTTTGAGACCAGGTAGGTGGAAAATGAGTTGAGTAATCCCTCTAGAGGATTCCAGCCGGCAATAATAGTGGCACCGGCAAAGATGCCCAGAAACAGAGAAACAATTACCTGCCGTGTCCAGATTGCAAGAACTATTGCCAGAACAGGCGGTACAAGGGCTAACCATCCATACGCTTCCATAACATATTCCTTTTATTATTTGATGATGTTGTTATTTATAACATAATGTTTCCATTTTGACAATATTTTTTCTTATAACGCTATAGCGTAAAACTTACGGCAAAATGGGCACATCCAAAAGTTATTGACTAAAAGCTGCTATGCCGGCTTACATCGCGCCTGGTGGGCTGTGAGTCATGGTACTCCGATGACAGTTTTTCAATTTCTTCCCGCTTCCACAGAAACAGGGATCTTCCAGCGAAAGCTTAAAAGGGGGCAAGCCTTCACCCGTGAAACCCGGCTGGTTGGTACGAAGATTGTGTTGTACACCTCGGGAAAGCTCGTTGAAGGTTGCAATAGTCTGGTCAAAAAAATAACGGTGACCGCGGCACAAGTAGCTTACAGCAGCAGGGTCACGACCGCTTACATACCGCAGTTTCGGACAGTCCCCGGAACAGAGCTGTAGATGTGGACATTCCCCGCACGCATCGTTCCACTTGCTTTTGATAGCACCAAAGCGATGATACAGGGGAGAACCGCTAAAGTGTTCCCACCCCTCTTCCATGATATTTCCAAGCCGCCACTCCGGCTCTACAAAAAAATCACAAGGATATACGTTGCCGTTGTGTTCTAGCACAAAGTACTGGTCGCATTTTCCGCGCATGGTGCAGCTGGAGTACTCCCCTGCTGCAAGAAAATTAACAATGTTATCGAAGTTGCGAATACTTACTCTGCGTACCTTACGCGGATACCAGGCATGAAACAGATCTACCAGAAACTTGCCCCATGCTTCGGGGCCGACGGTATACTCAAGAGGGGATCCATCCGCATCAAACTCGACGCAGGGAATATACTGCTGATGGTTAAACTTGTTGCGCATGAAGAAGTCGAACATCACTTGCGCCCGTTCGGCACCGGCGGCAGTCACCATGCTGAGAATATTGAATTCGGCCCCGCTGCTGCGCAGATGCTCGATTCCGGCCATCACTTTGTCAAATGAGCCGTGCCCGACTGCATCGAGCCGGTACTCGTTATGGATATCCTCCGGGCCATCCAGGCTGACTCCGACCAGTATACGGTTATGGGCAATGAACTCCGCCCACTCACGGTTAATAAGAGTTCCGTTAGTCTGAATTGTGTTGGTTACCCTGCTTCCTCGAGGAGCATAGCGGCGTTGAAGCTCAATAGCGCGCTTAAAAAATTCCAGCCCCATTAGAGTCGGTTCGCCCCCCTGCCAGTTGAACACATATGCAGGCTGTGCAGTGCTCATATACCCCCGTACCAGCTGCTCCAGCACCTCATCGCTCATGCGGTGGGCCGTCTCCGCTCCGAATAGTTGCAGCTTCGGCAGGTAAAAGCAGTACCGGCAGCGCAGGTTACAATCCGGCCCGGCAGGTTTGATCAGCAGTGAAAAGGGCTTGGCTGTCGGCATGCCGCCTCGGGCCGCAGCTTTTGATTTGTTGCTCTTCATGTAGTAAACTTTATCACACCCTGCGACAGCGAGTCAGGCCGCCGGGGTAGTCCTGCCGGCGCAGCCGATCAACGCGCATCGCAAGGAGCCCTCACCTTCTGTCCGCCGATCGCCGGCCCTGCAGCTCGTACTTCCACTCGTAGCGCAGCGCCTTCAGCAGGCTGAAGACCATAAACACCATCACCACAGTAAAGGGCAGAGCCGCCACAATCGCCATCCGCTGCAGCGCCTCCAGGCCTCCGGACATCAGCAGTATTACCGCTGCCATGGACTGGAGAATACCCCAGGTCAGCTTTTTCGACATAGGAGGGTTCAAGTCGCCGTTGCTGGTCATCATCCCCAGCACAAAAGTAGCCGAGTCGGCGGAGGTCACAAAAAACACGCTCAGCAACAGCACCGCAATCAGGCTCAACACACTTCCCAGGGGCAGATACGAGAACATCTCAAACAGCACCGTAGTCACATCCGATACCGCCGAGGCAGCCAAATCGACCCCCTGGTTCAGCTGCAGGTCCAGGCCGGTTGCCCCAAATACGGCAAACCACAGAAAAGTCAGCAGAGTCGGCACCAGCAGCGCCCCCGAAATAAACTCGCGGATCGTCCGGCCCCGGGATATACTGGCCACAAACAGTCCCACAAAGGGTGACCAGGAGATCCACCAGGCCCAGTAAAACAGGGTCCAGTTTTTGGTCCACTCGTAACCTTCGAAGGGGTTGGTGGTCAAGCTTAAATTGACAAACTCCGATACATACTCGCCCACCGTAGCGGTGAACACATTTAGGATGTAAGAGGTAGGTCCCACTACAAACACAAAAGCCAGCAGCAGAATCGCTATCAGCACGTTGGTCTTACTTAAAATCTGTATTCCCGTATCCAAGCCGGTCATGCTTGATATCATATACAACACCGTTACTACACCGATAATGATAAAAGTCATCGTATCGTTAGTCGGCAGCCCGAACACCGCGTTCAGCCCGCCATTGATCTGCAGAGCGCCCAGACCCAGGGAGGTCACAATACCAAAAACCGTGGCAAACACCGCCAGCACATCGATCAGCCGGCCGATACCGCCGAACACCCGGTCGCCCAGCAGGGGATAAAAGGTATTCGAAATCAGAGGAGCCATCCCCCGCCGAAAAGAAAAATAGGCAATCGACAAACTCATCACAATATAAATTGCCCAGGGCTGAATACCCCAATGAAAAAAGCTGCGCAGCATCGCAAAGCGGGCTGCCGTGCCGCTGCCCCCCTCAATATACGCCGGAGGGTTGGCAAAGTGGCTCAGAGGCTCGGACACCCCCCAGAAAATAAGCCCGATGCCCATTCCGGCGGCAAAGAGCATACTGAACCACGAGAAATAGCTGTACTGGGGCTTCTCATTGTCTCTGCCCAGCTTTATCCGCCCGTACTTGCTAAAGGCCAGATAAATACTAAACACCACAAAGCCAAAAGCCGCTAACAAATATGCCCAGCCAAAATGCTCAATAATCGCCCCGTGCAGGGCGGCACTCACCTTGTCCAGCTGCTCAGGAACCACAATCCCGAGCCCCACAAAGGACAGCACCAGCACCAGGGAAGTCACAAAAACCGTTGTACCCTTTCTCATGCCTGCCCCCCTTGGTCGCCTAACCCGCGACCACTGCCACCCGGACTACCCGGTCCTAGGTCCCGCGGAATAATCAACACCGAGCAGGGGGCGTTGTAGCTCACCTCTTCGGCGGTCGAGCCCAGCACCGGCCCCATCCCGCTGGTCGAATCCGCCTTACCCAGCAGCACCACGTCCGCCGGCAGCCGCCGGGCAATCCGCACAATCTGCCGCCGCGGCGATCCAAGCAGCGAAATTTGCCGGCTCTCCTGTTCCCCCAAACCGCACTGCCTGCGGGTTTCCTCCAGCTGCTCCTCCACCCGGTCACGGCGCTGCTGCTCCACTACCGGGTCGGGAGCCCGCTTACCCACATACAGAAACACCACCTCGTCCGGCTGAAACTCTTTGCTGCGAATATACTCCACAATAATATCGTCTTTCCATTGCAGAGAAGTCGGATACAACACCCTGTACACCCTATCCGACTCGGCCCGCCGGCTCCCCTTATGGGCAAACACCGGCACATCGCTCTGCCGAATTACATCCTTCACCGTACTGCCCATAATCGCCCGCTTCAGCCAGTTTTTCCGCCGAAAGGCAAAGCTTATGTACTGCACCCCGAACTCCTCGGCCGCATGCACAATTTCCATCTGCACCGACCCCGGCCGCACCGCCGTCTCGGTCGCAAACCCCAGCCCCTGCAGCAGCTCCGCCGCCTCGCCCAGCCGCCTGCGATGATGCTCCCCCGCCGTCCGGGTAGCCGCCCCCACATGCAGCAGCACCGCCTGTTCCGTACCAAGGGTCTTCAAAAACTCGGCCATCTCGCTTAATCGCTCTTTTGACTCATGCAAATGCAGAGGAATCAGTACTTTCTTCAGCATGGAGCCTCCCAAATTTATAAAAAAATGCTCGTCCCGTAGACGGCTCAAAAGCCGGGCAGCCCGACGCCTCCGCCGGTAGTCACTTGTCTACCCACGGGTCGGCGCGGAGAAACACTCTATTACCGGTCGTCCTTTACATTCAGTACCACCGGACAGTGGTCTGAACCCATCACCTCCAAGCGAATCTCCGAGCTTACAATGCGGTTGGAAAAGCCCTGGTTCACGCAAAAGTAATCCAGCCTCCAGCCCACATTCCTCTCGCGCCCGCGGGTACGGTAGGACCACCAGGTGTAGTTACCCCCCTCCGAGTTAAACATGCGAAAGGTATCGGTGTAGCCCGCCTCCAAAAAGCTGCTCATCCAGGCCCGCTCCTCTGGCAGATAACCGGGATTCCCCTCGTTCTGCTTAGGCCGTGCCAGGTCAATCGGTTTGTGGGCAATGTTGTAGTCTCCGCACACCACCACGTTCTTTCCCTCCTGCACCAGGGAGTTACACAACTGCAGCACCGAATCGCAGTAGCCCAGTTTATACTCCAGTCGCTTCCCCTCACTCTGGCTGTTGGGAAAATAGCCGTTAATCAGCACAAACTCCGGATATTCCAGCACCAAGGCCCGACCCTCAGCGTCGTATTCCGCCACTCCAAGGGTATTTACCTCCAGGGGCTTGTGGCGTGTATATACCGCCACTCCCGAATATCCGCCCTTCTCCGCCGAGCTAAAAAAAGAAGTATATCCCCTAGGTGCGGTTAACTCCTCGGACAGCTGCTCGGGCTTGGCCTTGGTCTCCTGCAGACAGACAATATCCGCCCCTTCCTGCTCCACATATTCAAGCAAACCCTTTTTCTCGGCCGCCCTAATTCCGTTCACGTTCCACGATACAATTGAAGTACTCATAGACCTAAGCGTAGCGAAAAGTTGCACGTCGCACAAGACGAAATCCAATCAGAACCACCTCACCGGTGGTGCTTGCCGCCGCCATCCTCAAGCACTATATTAAAACTAACATTTGTGAAGGAGCAGACAGCATGCGCATAGCAATAGTCGGCCACGGCGCCCTCGGAACCCTGTACGGACACGCCTTCTCCCGGACAGCCGAACATCAGGTAATTTTCGTCACCAACAAAACCAGGGCAGCCCGGTTACGCAGCACCCCTTAGGGCCAACAGAGCAAGTTTCAAGTACCGCATCGAAACGGCTGAGGATACCGCCGGGCCGGCGGATATAGTTATTTTTGCGGTTAAATACCACCACCTGGAGCAGGCGGCAGCCGATGTAAAAGGACATGCCGGCCCCGGGACCATCTTTGTCTCGGTCATGAACGGCATCGACTCTGAAGATTATATTGCCTCACACTATGGCCGTGACCATGTACTGTACACAGTCGCCCTTGGGATGGATGCCGTCCGCGAAGGCCACAACACAAACTACAGCACCACGGGAAAACTGCTCCTGGGCCGAGCCGACACTCCCGCCGCGCACAGCCCCGAGCCCCGGTCTGTTGAGCAGGACCCGGACATCCGTACATTCACCGGCCTTTGCGATGCCGCCGGCATCCAGTACGAAATCCAAGAAGACATCCTCCGCAGCCTGTGGTCCAAGTTTATGCTGAATATCGGAATCAACCAGGTATCCGCAGTACTCCAAGCCCCCTACAGGCCCTTTCAGCAGCCCTCCCATGCCCAGGAATTAATGATATCAGCCATGCAGGAGGCCATCGAGGTAGCGCATACGCTCAACATACACCTGTATCCTGAAGATATCGATCAGCTCGATTGCCGTTTCGGCGGCAGACCCTTTCGCCGGAAGGCAAGACGCTGATGTGTCAGGATATCGAGGCCGGCCGCAAAACCGAAGTGGAGATGTTTGGGGGCAAGCCTGATCGAGCTCGCCGACCGGCTCGGAGTCGAAGTACCGCTAAACCGCACCCTCGCATCCGCTTATCCAGGCGAAGAGGAGGCGACCGGCATAATCTGATTTCACTTAATGCTCCCGTTAAAGAATGTTTATTTTTTTCACACGCGGCGGGCCTTGAGTCTATTTGTCGAATGATACAGAAGGACAATTACCTACTCGTCCAGCAGCTTTTTCCAGGAATTGGAGAATCGTTGCCGACCAGAGCGGCAAAGGCATTCTGCAGTTGGCGCACTTCAGCAGTCGATTTCTTCCAGTAGACAGACCTTCGACCGTTAAAAAGCCGCCGGCAGTTCGATCGCGGCCCCCCACATGGTCCGGGTTCAAGGGCAGCTGCTCGATAAGCTCACCTGCATTTTTTCGATTGCCCCCGAGTACTTGAATCGAAAGAATGAGACTATGCTTATAGCAACCGGTGCACAAGACATCTGACCCTGATCCGGTCGTGCTTCAGAAAAAAGTCGGCCATCTCGGGCGACGATTTCCGGGCGCCAGATAGCAGTAAGATGGGCAACAATGATATTTCCAAAAACAAAGGCGTTATTCAGGGCATTACCCAGTTGCTGAAAGTAGTAATGCGGCAAATTAGCGTTAATTATTTCAGATAAAGTTCGAATGCTGGCCCGCACATAGACCGAGAGAATATAGGCCTTGATATCCTCCCGAGCAGCCTCACGGTAGATATCGAGCTTCCGAGGAAATTGCATACGCCAAAGCCGTAGCGATTTCTGCAGGTATCGTTATCTCGGCCGCTTCTAACCAGCGAATTAGAATCGTAGCAGTGGCACCAATCTCCGGATCAATCACCACCAACTTACCCTTCGTGTCCTCTCGACGAGGATGATGATCGATGATTATATCACAGTCCGAATCGGCGGTTAGTACATTATTACCGGCTCCGGGCTGCGAATCGACCAGGGCAATACAGTCGTAGCGCTGATAAACTTAATGCGGTTTGTACTCCTTAAAGAGTAATATTCAGTTTCTGTACCATCGCCCGGTTTTCCGCCCGGCAATAATCCCGCTTATAGGCAATACTGGAGTTTACCCCAAAACACTTCTTCACCAGTAATCTCAGTGCCGCCGCTGAGGCAATGGTATCCGGGTCGGGATGGGTATGGGTAATAATCAGCAGTTCCCGCCGCCCCTTCCACGACCCTCCTCGCAAACGCTCCAGCAGCTCAGATGCCTCGAGGTTTGTCGCCATCGTCTTTTTTTGTTCAGCCATTCTCCTCCTCCTACTGCCGACAGTGTTACAGATCACAGCCTAAAGAGTCAAAGCCCAAAACAGCCACACATACGGCAATTCACTCCGGCAGCTGCAGCTGGCCTAACGTCCGGCACGTCGGCGAGTCCGATTGATGCCGCGTCGTCATATCCGAGAACTTCTAACCAGCCGCAGTTCCAACCGCCGTTCGCCCGGAAAGTTCTCATCAGCATTAAGCCGATAAACATTGTCAGCACACCCTGTCCGGGTATAAACAACATCACAAAACCAGCCACCAGCAGCATTATTCCTGCTCCATTTTTTAAGACCAGCATCACCAGTCGAATTACAGGATGGCGCTTATAAAAACCGAAGGGCTCCTCGCCTTTTTATACAGAAAATCAGTCCCTGTGGGAATCGATACGATCAGCACAGGCATCGCCAGAATGGTCCCCACAAACAGCAGCAACGATCCGCCGGCAACGGATGCAAGCATCCCGGTATGCTCACTGAAAAGTGCAATTATCCATTGGTAAGGCTGCTCTAACCGGTACATGCCATATTCTAACATATTGCATAGACCAACGCATCAACCTGAAAGAAAAAACAACATGAAGCAATTTTGATTGAAAGTAATAGACTGATGACTGTTGATGCCGCAAACGTATGTACGAGTTGACAGATATAACCGGTGTTGCTATGCTTATGTTCCAATCTTTGCAGCAGCTCACAGAAAAAAATCTTAGGAAATGAGAGTGGCTCAATTACATAGATCGAACCGCTTCACGGGTAGCACCATCATGAAAATCAGAACGAAAATTTTACTACTGGTTGTTCTCATTATTATTATCACTGTGATATCTTTGATGTTTTTATTTAGAACTGTCGAGGGCTTCCAAAACTCAATGGTAGAGATCAGCAAAACTCGCCTTATCCGTTCGGAAAAAGAGAAGCTCGAATACCTCACTCTGTCGATTAAATCAGTATCAGCTCAGAATTATTAAAAGCAACCGGCGACCGGGAAGCCGAAAAGACGGTCCTTGAAAACGTTGCTAAAATAACTGAGTGCGCTAATTACTCCCGTAGGGGCTTCTTTTTTATATTAGATAATTCTGGAACCTTTCTTGCCCATGGACAAAATCCGGAATTGAAAGGGACTGATGCCTCAGACTGGGAAGACACCCACGGGACAAACTATATTGAAGAATTTCATCGCCCAGGGTCGCAAGGGAGGGGGATTGTTGAGTACTATCAGCCGCCCGCCAAAACCGATACTGAAACCGCTGGGTTGAACAAATAGTAACCTTCATTGCCCCTCTATCGGATATCGGGGTCATTGGAACCAGTTTTCAAGTACTCAGAAATGCTCTCTGGCATGGAAGAACTGGAGAAAAAATTGAGCAAAACAGTGCCAGGATCAAACAATTCATTTACTTCTTAATACTTATCTTAAGCCTCTCATCAATAATAATCTCAACCCTGCTTGCCCATCGCATCACCAAACCGATCAATCTTATTACTCGACGGCTGAAAGAAATTGCCGAGGAAGAGGCGGACCTTACTCAAAGTATACAAAGCAGCGCAAAAGATGAAACCCGCGCAATGGTTACCTACTATAATCATTTCTTATCGGCCTTAAGAACTATTATTTCTCATATAAAATTAACAGTTGGTGAGTTCAGTGAGCTCACCAACAACATAGAAGCCACGGCCATGAAACCGCCGCCGCTACCCATCAGATTTACATTAACGTCACCCACCTTAACAAGCAAATCGACAATGCCCATAGCCGGGCGACGGAAGCAGTACAAGAGATTCACGGGGTAAATAAGGAGTATGCCGGCCTACAGGAAATAGTAGAGAACCTGATGAATTCCGCCTCGGAAGCCCGACAAATATCCGACCGCACATCAAACCGAATGGCAAAACTCTCCCAGGACACCTTTAACCAACAGAACACGGTGTCTCAACTTCGTGAGGCTGCGTCTACCGGCGAGAACCTGGCCTTTCAGGTACAGGAACGGACCGACACAATCAACCAACGTGCTGGAACTATATTAGAAGTGGTAGAGATCATTAAAGATATCGCCCAACTAACCGACCGACTTTCGATGAACGCCTTGATACAGGCAGCTCATGCAGGAGAACAGGGTTGTGGCTTTTCAGTCGTGGCGGGGGAGATAAAGAAAACTCTCGGACATGCCGACGAAAAGTACGGGTCGAATCGAAAATGAAATCCTTGCAATAATCGAACACATCAAAGACACCGATACCGCCTCTAAAAGTAACTGGGAACACTTTAAGCAAATTGCCTCCACTATCAGCGAAGTCGAAGCGTTCCTTAGACAACTCCTGGATGCACTCCAACAGCTTGATTCGGAGAGTGATACTATTACTAATTTCGCTGCCACCATCGAAACTCAGTCTTCCGCTCTGAACGAGCTTGAGCGGGCACACCGCTGAGAGTATGCAGAAACTCATCAGCGGACACAAGCAACTGCGAGAAATGATAGAAACAATCCATTCAGGCACAGACGAAATTGAACGCGGAAATAAAGAGGTTTCAGACGGCAGCACGGATCTGTCCTACATGATCCAAAAATCAGTAGAACAGCTTCACCGACTTTCCGAGGAAATAGAGCGGTTTAAAGTATAAAGACTGTCCCGAAGCTTATTGATTTTATCGGCGCTTATCATTGTAGACATAATTAGCATAAAGGCTTCTTTCAACTATATGCATATTTTGGTAGATACTCCCTTCCCTTTTTGAGGGGAGTACGATACAGGCGAAACCATAAGCCCCTCTCCCCGGGAGTAAGGTCCAGAAATGTGACAAAGGGTCGCCACACAAAGCGGCTCTCAAGCATCGGGGCTACGAGATTACCGTTCACACCGGCCAGATTCCAGTGCCACTTCCCGTCTCGGGCGGTTCTCCCGGTAGGGCTTGATGCAATTATGGTGGAGCCGATACACACACAGCCGCTCCAGAAGGTTGCTTGCATTTCTGGCTCGTATTCACCGTGTAGCGCATAATTGACAGTATCCTTTCGAAATTGCCTATCCATATAGTTAACAGCAAACAATTTATTCACCCGCCCCGGCTGTTTAGTCCCCTTTGCCGCATCGTGGATGATACACCCCTGCCGTACAGCAGGCTGAGCAAAGGCCTTGTGCCGGCGAAAAGCCCGCGGGTAGGCCTGGTGATCATCGGTATACACCTTGAGAACTGTTTTATGCCGTCCTGCAAACAGATGCAAAAATCTCCTCGGCGAGCGCTGGCCATCGACTTTTCGATCCCCTTCGGATCAGGGCGACACACACGGTCAAAAAACTGCCGAACCGCTTTGGGTGGGGCTCATACGCCCCTTTTGACGCAGGGTGGTAAAGTCCATTGCATAGAAGTACTGGGTTTCCTTACCGATTAAGAATATTCAGGTGGTGGGGGAAAATACCGGCCGCTGCAGGTAGCCCTCAAAACCATCTGCCACCAGGTCCTCCTTAAGGTGCATATGCTGACGGCTTAGGGCATGAAAGCCAAGGGCCCAGTGGGCCATGCGGAAGAGCCCGGTTTTCGGCCGAGCCGCGGGAGATTTCCAGATTGCGGGATAAATCGCGAATCCCGGCGGTGGACCTGAGCTGTCGGAAGATCTGCTCGTAGGATATAACTCTCTTCGCGTAATAGTTTAAGCTGAAGGTCTGATCGCTGAAGGTACGCTTACAGGCCAAGCATTGGTAGCGTTGAACTTTCCCAAAAGCCTCTGTACAATGGTGTCCATAACACCTATACCAATGACGGTGCTTACCTTCAAAATGCTGAGAGCACTCCTTATAAGGACAAAATGGCGGTGTGATCATTCGCTTTCCCCTCCTCTTTGGTGGTTCTACCTATATAGAGGGGAAAAAAAGAGGCTCTGCTTCAACTCTGGTGTAAAAAAATCAATAAGCTTCGGTACAGTCTAATCATCTCACAGTCACAAGCAGTCCCAAAGCAAGACCTATCAAACTATAAGGGCCGATAGGAAGTATTATCAAAGCCCCTGCAACAAGTATGATAAGGCGCTGCCGCAAATTAAGCTCTCCCCTCCAATAGCGCATAAAACCGGCCGAAAGTAACACAATGCCGAGCATAGTCTTGCCCAGGCCCAATAATCCTGAAACTGTGCTGCCGAGCAGAATCAGCGAAGGGTCATAGATAAACAAAAAGGGCAGCAGGAAGGCGGCAAAACTCAGTTTTAGTGATATTTTGGCCGTAGTTACCCAGTTTGCATCCGCCATCCCGGAGGCAATGTACACCGCTCCGCAAATGGGGGGAGTAATTGCCGAGAGAATTGCAAAATAGAACACAAACAGATGCACCGCTAAAACTGGCAGACCAAACTCCATCAGCACCGGTCCTCCAACTACCACCGCCATAATGTAGGCCGCCGTGGTCGGAACCTCCATACCAAGGATGATGCTGGTAAGGGCTATCAATAGAAGCGTGAGCAGCAGATTTCCTTGACTGAAAGAGAGCACCGACGAGCTTATCTTCACTCCCAGTCCGGTCATGGCAATTACTGCTATGATAATTTGGGCACTGGCGGTAATTGCAGCTATCAAGGCTGCCTGCCGGGCGCCGTTACGTACTGCCCCACCGAGCCGCGGCCAGGCGGCGCGAATCTCAATACTCCAGTCTTCGGAGATAAAAGCCAGAATGAGAGTGGACATGGTCGCCCAGAAGGCGGCATACTGCGGCGTGTATTGCATCATCAGCCAGATAATCAGTACGGTAAAGGGAATCAGAAAAAAGCCGCTGGCCTTGAGGGTATCCCGCCCCGAGGGAATCTCACTTGCCGGAAGGCCGACATAACCCTCTCGCCGGCTGTAAAAGTGAATTCCGATCCCTACTGCAAAAAAATAGAGAAATGCAGGAATCAAGGCGTGGTATGCTACCTGAAGATAGGGCGTCTCTGTCAGCTCGGCCATCACAAAGGCTCCCGCTCCCATAATCGGCGGCATAATTTGTCCTCCGGTGCTGGCCACCGCCTCAACCGCAGCAGCCATCTCCGGCTTGTACTTCAACCTCTTCATCATGGGGATAGAAAAAGAGCCGGTGGTAGCCACATTTGCGCTGGCACTACCCGATACCGAACCAAACAGAGCACTGGAGATAGTGGCCACTTTCGCGGGTCCACCGGAAAAACGGCCGGCCAGCTTTATTGCCAGGCGCATAAAACCGGTCCCTCCACCGGTAGCAAAGATAAAAGCCCCAAAAAACACAAAAATAGCTATTACATTGGTACTTACCCCCACCAGCAAGCCCCATAGCCCGCCGGTTGTAAGGAAGAGCTGGCCCGAAAGTGTCATTAGGTCGTATTTTGGATGACCGAAGGTCCCTGGAATTAAGTGTCCAAACAATGCGTACAGCAGAAAGATCAAAGCTATTATCGGCAGGGTTGGTTTGATCATTCTGCGGGCCGATTCCAAAATAAGGGCAATTAAAATAAATGTCGCCGCCACCTGCCAATTCCCGGTGGGAATTCCGTACTGATGCACTATCTGTGGATAATCAATAAACACATAGAGGGTAACCGTTAGCCCCAATAAAGCCAGAAGAACATCTAACATTTCTCTCCATTTTGGAAGCCGGCCCTGTTTTTTCTCGGTAAAAGTCTCGCCGAGAAAAATCAGAATAAAAGCAAAGGCCAAATGCAGCGCCCTGGCACGTAGTGCCGGGAGAAACGCATACACCGGTAGTACCAGTTGATACAGTGCAAAGAGGAGCGCGGCTCCGAAAACGAAGCCGCGCATACCTCGGTATACCGAGTCTACTCTCATAATTTTAACTGTCTATCTCATACCGGGATTAACGTCAAAGCCAATCTCACGATAGTAACGCAGCGCACCGGGATGAAGGCGGGCTTTCATGGAGTTGACATCCTGCATATTGATAAGCTTCATCGCCGGATGAGTCCCTTCCCATTCTGAACGGTTTTCCCAAAACGCTTTAGTCAGCTTATACGCAGTATCCTCGGAGAGGTTTTTCGTGCTGTAAAGAGCCACCGGCAAACTAATAGTATCCACATCTTGATCCACACCCTTATATAGACCGGCAGGAATAACTGTGCGGGTGTACTGGTCACTCACCTTTGCGAAGTCGGCATCGGAAAGCTCGAGGATTCGTACATCTATGGTAGAAGCAATCTCTTGTACCATCGAAGCCGGAGGTGTGCTGGAAGTTCCAAATCCTACTGCTCGACGGTTACGCACGGCTCGTACTCCTTCACTCAAGTCCACGGTCAGCAGATTAATATCATCGTAAATCCCTTTGGATTCCAACACCGCCCGAGTAATACGCTCACCAGCCGAGCCGGCGCCGCCGGGAATAAATCGCTTCCCCGCCAGATCCTCTAAGCTCTCTACCCCGCTGTCTTTGCGAACAACCCAGTGCATTACCAATCCTGGAATTGGCCATAGGGAGCGAATATTTTCGTAACCACCCTCACTGAACTGTCCTCCTGCGTTTATCGCTTCCTGCACCAAGGAAGGCGGCGAGGTAAACAGAAAATTCTGTCGTACCCGTGCCATCTTGACGTTTTCCACCGATCCGGCACTTGTTTCAACTGTAACATTCGAGTCTGAAGCATGTTTGTTCAATGTTTCAGCTATACCCACCGCAAAGGCGTAGTAAGTTGAAGTCTGACGGGCACTCTTTAAGCTCAGATTTTCGGCAAAAAGCGTACCTGTAGATAGAAACACGATAAGTAAAAAAATTGCTGCTCTTTTCATAACACGTCCTTTCTAAATTCTAAATTTGATTCTAATTTACGGCAAAACTACTTACTTTTTGGTTAACAGCAGTAGCAGTAACAGATTAATATATCAGAAGCAAGAATAGAGTAAAAAAGAAATCGTGTCAAATCAAACGGCTATATCGCAGCAGTACCGCGGCTTTTTGCCTTTGTTCAAGATACACAACTTAGCTGATGCTTTTTGAGGCGGTTTTAATTATGCGATCGTAACATCCTCGCTGAGAAACACATCCTGAATTGTCTGGAGCAGTTGGATGCCGTCATTCATAGGGCGCTGGAAGGCTTTGCGTCCGGAGATAAGGCCCATACCGCCGGCTCGCTTGTTAATTACTGCGGTGCGAACTACCGCTTCCAGGTCGCCCTTGCCTTTAGAGGCCCCGCCGGAATTAATCAGACCGGCACGGCCCGCAAAACTGCTGATTACCTGGTAGCGGGTGCGGTCGATAGGGTGGTCCCCGGAGAGTTCGCTATAAACCCTGTCGTCGGTTTTCCCAAACGTAAGGGCTTTGAAGCCCCCGTCGGTGGTGGGCTGCTTCTGCTTGATGATATCCGCTTCAATTGTTACCCCCAAGTGGTTAGCCTGGCCGGTGAGATCGGCAGCGGTGTGGTAGTCGTCGTCTTTGGTCTTGAAATCCGGGTTGCGCAGATAACACCACAGAATGGTTACCAACCCGCGTTCATGGGCATACGAGAAGGCATCGGAGATTTCCTCTATTTGCCGTTGGCTCTCCTCGGAGCCAAAATAGATTGTCGCTCCTACTGCGACTGCGCCCATATCAAAGGCCTGGTCAACATTGGCAAACAGTATTTGATCGTGGGTATTAGGATAGGAGAGAAGCTCGTTGTGGTTGATTTTCGCAATAAAGGGAATCTTGTGGGCATACTTGCGTGCAACAGACCCGAGCACTCCCAAAGAGGAAGCCACGGCATTACAGCCGGCTTCATGGGCAAGCTTCACTATGTTCTCGGGGTCGAAGTAGATGGGGTTGGGTGCAAAAGAGGCTCCCGCACTATGCTCTATTCCCTGGTCGACCGGCAGCACCGATAAATATCCGCTGCCCCCCAGACGACCATGGTCAAATAGGCTTTGCATATTACGCAGCACCGCCGCGCTGCGGTCCGAATCCTTCCACACTCGGTCGATAAAATCAGGTCCCGGCAAATGCAGGTTATCCGCCGAGTATTTGGCCTTATAGCTAAGTAAATCCTGCGCTTCATTTCCTAAAAGGGACTGTATTGAATTATTCATAACATCCTCCTTCCTCTAGGATACAAAATTTTTTCTCTAATTTCAAAGTGCCACTGCGGCAATTCGCAATTTGAAAATTTTTAAAAAATTTTCAAATTGCGAATGCTTACATTTTGTTTAAGATAAGTAGTTTATCTTAAAGATGTTGTGGGTATTCTCATTTTGGAAGTCTTATGACTTCCAAAATGAGAATTCCTGGTGCCACTGAGAACATTTACTCGCGGTATATGCTATAGTCAACGATACTATGATGGGTCTGTATGTGCTGTTAGTCATTAGTCTTCTTGTCGCAACATCCCTCGTTTACTCCGGCTGGCGAAATGGAATAACTCCCATGCCAAGCTCCCGCAAGGCTAAGGACGCACTAGTCAAAACCACGGTCGAGGAGCTGCGTCAGGTCAAGACCAACTCTGCAGTGGTGATAGAAACTGGCTCAGGCTGGGGAGGTGTCGCCCTGTCTCTGGCCGCCCGTCTACCGCAGTCCAAAATTCAAGGGTATGAGAATTCCCCCTTTCCCTATCTGATCTCCCGACTGAGGGCTAAATTGGCGGGCTACGACAATCTAAATTTTCGCTTCGGTGATTACCGCCGCGCCCCACTCGCCTCATCCGACATCCTCGTGTGTTACCTCTTTCCCGGAGGTATGCAGGATATCGCCAAGCTTAAGCTAACCGGCCCGGTAATCATCAGCAACACCTTCGCCCTCCCTGACCATACCCCCGACCGCCGTATACAGTCGGGTGACACCGCCCTCTCTATTATCTATGTCTACCGACCGGAGCAGCTCCGATAGCCCTCTTCACGGCTGAAGAGGGATTGGATATCCTCCGCCGAAAGCTCGCGCAGCGCAGCTCCTTCATTTTGGATGAGCCGTTCGGACAGAGAACGCTTTCTTGCCTGCAGACGCATTATTTTCTCCTCGATGGTGCCCTTGGTTATCAGTCGGTAGGCCAGAACCCTGCCGACACGGCCAATTCTGTGGGCTCGATCAATGGCCTGGGACTCCACCGCAGGGTTCCACCACGGGTCGAGCAGAAAGACATAATCCGCCGCGGTAAGATTGATGCCTACCCCGCCGGCCTTAAGACTAATTAGAAAACAAGCAGCCCCTTCCACACCCTGAAACTCATCAATTTGCCTATCCCGCTCGCTCTGGGGGGTACTTCCATCCAACCGCATTAGCTGCAGCCCGCTTTCTGCCAAACGCAACTCCACCTCATCGAGAACGGAGGTAAACTGTGAAAATACCAAAGCCTTATTTCCTTCATCCCGCAATTCAACTATACGGTCGTACAGTAAATCCAGCTTGGCACTCGGGACCTTATTATATTCCGAATCAACCAGGGCCGGTAGAATTGCTGCTTGCCTCAGTCGCAGCATTGCCTCGAGTAATAACTTACCTCCATGCATAACCCCTTTTTTCTTCATGTTCTCCTTCACTTCTCGTTCGTACCACTGCCGCAGTGATTCATATACCCGGCTCTGCCTGCGGCCCGCTTCGGCATACAGCACAAGCTCCTCCCGCGGCGGCAGTTCTGGTGCTACAGCCGCCTTTGTTCGGCGCAATATAAGGGGGCGGATAATCCGCTGAAGACTCTCTAAAGCTGTTCCAGATTCCTGTTTTTCAATCTCTTCCCCATAGCGCCGGGTAAAATCTGTTCGTGTGCCAAGAATTCCAGGTATTAAGATATCGATAAGCGACCACAGTTCAAGGGTGTTGTTTTCCATCGGAGTTCCGGTCAAAGCCAACCGGTGCTGGGCCGGAATAGCAGCAACTGCTTTGCGGCGCTTCGCCCGGGGATTCTTTATCGCCTGAGCCTCATCCAGAATAAGGTAGTTAAAATCGGCATCCTTCATCAGCTGTGCATCCTGGTAAAGGGTAGCGTAACTTACCAGCACGATGTCGGCAGTGCACAGCTGTTGCGCAGTGCAGGCCCGCTGCGGCCCGGCATGAATAGCGATGCTGAACTGTGGGGTGAACCTCCGGCATTCACTCTGCCAGTTACCAAGGGTACATACCGGACACACCACCAGTACCCGGCACAGCTGCCCTTCCTCGTGGACTTTTGCTAAAAGGGCTAGAGCCTGGATAGTCTTTCCCAATCCCATATCATCAGCTAAGCAGCCTCCAAGCTTATAACTGTGCAGGAACCAAAGCCACGACAGCCCGCTGCGCTGGTACGGCCGCAGGATTCCCCTGAAAGAGGCGGGAACCGCCGTTTCCTGCAGCTGGGAAAAGGAGGCCAAGCGCTCTTTCAGAGAGAAAAAGTCCTCCAATCCCGGATGGTCGGAATTGAACACATGATCTACCAGAGCCTCCAAAGCTGCAAAGTCCCGCCGACCAACCCGTTTATTTGCCACCGCTTGGCACATCGCAGCCATGTCGGAGTCCGGCGGCAGTACGTACAGTTTACCCCCGGCACGAACAATTCCCCTGGCAGGGATATCCTCAAGGGGAATAAAATCATCCTTTATTTGAAAACCGGCTTCTACCTTTAACCAAAACTCCCCACTACTGGTGATGTAGACCCCCGGAGTTCCCGGGGGACGATACAGCTTCTGCCGTTCCAGCTGCAATTCAAACCCACGGTCCTGCAAATCCTTTCCCAGGCCTGATAGAGCATCATAAAGTTCTTGGGAGCAACTGAAATTTTCGCTGTCTAATGGAAGATCTGCCTCATCCGTACCGGTACCCTTATGGTTCCGGATTGTCGAACGCAGAATCCTTGCAAATTCGTCTTCCACCTGTGAATCAGTTGCAATAAACCACTGAAGTTCCTTTTCACTTGTACCGGTATTCCCAGCTACACCAGCCTCCTCCGCCGCTGCTTTGGCCTTTCCATAGAGTTTCTGAGACCCATTTAATATCGTCCTTACTTCTTCAAGCGAAACAGAGATAAGCTCGTTTCTCCCGGGGTAACGTAATTCCTCACCTTTATAGCGAAAGAAAAGCTGTATTTCGATGTAGGTGTCTTCTTCCATCCCCCCGCCCAGCATGTGAAAATTAGCTACCGGAGTGGGAACCAAGGTAATTATCCGCAGATTTACGGGCACCGGAGCAACCTCGACCAAACCGGAAAATCGACTGCGGCAGAGGTCGGAGAAGGTGCGGGCCTCTGCCGCGGTAAAGCCGGTCAACATATACAGCATTGTGGCCACCGCCTGTATCTTACCGGGTTCAGCTTCCGGAATTTCCAGTTGAAACAGATGCCACAAGCTTCCGGTTGATGGGGTGACTACCAGTAGTGCATCGACATCGTGTTCATATGTAAGCTGCCCGGCATCAAATTTTTCACAGTAATCCGTCTTATCGTAGAGCTCCAGTATCGGCCAATAGTACAATTGCTGGTGGTACTGCCGCTCCAGGCGCCAGCTAATACCAATGCGAGCTATTCGCCGGGTCACCGCCGGCAGCTCACGATCTAAGCGGCTGGGCCGCTCCAGATACAACTCTACGGGAATTTCCATAGTAGGAGCCCCTCGACGGAAGGCCTCTGTACACCAGTGGCGGCACAAGCCCATCGCTCTGCTGCTGTAATCCGAATGGTCGCATTCGGACATGTGGAATTTGGCGGTGCCGGCAAGACGGCTCAGCAGTTTTTCAGAAGCATCATCACCCCGCCGTCGGAACATACCGGGCTTATACTGCACAATTCTTCCGTCAGCCCCGTTTTTACGCAGGTATACCAGTACGGGCTCAATCAAGAGTTGTATTTCCGTCGGCTGCTGGAAATTCTGCACACTGCTAAGTCTAAAGGCGAGGCGGAAACAGGCGGTTTCAGAACAATTACCGATCGACCGAGGTACCATAAGTTGGCTAAAAAAAGGGTCCTGCTCCAAGGAACCGGAATACTCCTGCAGGGGAACATCCACCGGGGTTACATCTAAAACCTCACCAGGTTTAAAGTCTTCCTCAGCTGAAGGCGATTGGATGGTATACAGAAGCGCCCCAATATGTTTACAGGGTTTATAATAGGAGGGGCAGCTGCACTCACCCCTCAGTTGAGTGCCCCTGCGATGCAGCTCTACCCAGTACACAGCGTGTCCCCCGACAACTTCCGCGCTGAACAACTCCGGCTCAATCGCATGAAATATACATGAATCTCGATAGTACAATCCAAGCGCTCTTTGCTTTAAGGCCGGGTTATCAAATAGCCGATCTAATTCAATCCGTGAAAGATAGCTCCGCCATTGTTCAAACGCATCTTGAGTTTCACATAGCTCCATGATTCCCCCTATTTATTAATAGAGGGGGTGAAATGGCCTGCTGCTTTTAAATCAGTCTAAAATAAAGTTGCAAAATTCTCATTTCATGGCTTTAGACGATAAAGGGAACCGTTTTTTTCATCTGTTAATAACCAGAGGTACCCTCCCGGGCCAGCCTTTACATCCCGAATTCGACCTATACGTCCCTGTAGCAGCTCCTCCTGGTTTACCACTCGAGTCCCTTCAAGTTCCACACGTCGTAAATGTTGTCCGGCCAAAGCACCGACAAACAGATCACCCCGCCATTCCGGAAATAAATCGCCGGTATAAAAACTCATCCCCGAAGGAGCTATAGAAGGGGTCCAGTGGAGAAGAGGAGCCGCGATGCCCGGAGCATCACTACCCGTCCCAATCGATCCTCCCCGATACTCTTCGCCGAAGCTTACCTTAGGCCAGCCGTAATTGGCACCTGCTTTAATTATATTCACTTCATCTCCGCCTCGTGGCCCGTGTTCGTGCTGCCAGATTCTGCCGGTATCCGGATGCACCGCCATACCCTGTGCGTTACGGTGTCCATACGAGAAAATCTCCGGTAGAGCTTCGTCTTGATTCACAAAGGGGTTATCCGCGGAATGCTCCCATCGGGGTTTAGCCTGAGAGTCGAACCGGCGGCATCGTTCAAATTTTGCGCCCTCTGCCGCTTACCACGCTCCCCGATACTCATATAAAGGCTGCCATCCGGGGCAAACACAATCCTCGAGCCGAAATGGACATTGCTTCGGGTAAAACGCGGCAGTCGGTACAGCTGTTCCCCCTCCTGCAGCTGGTTTCCCTCCAGGCGGGCGCGGTACAGAACCGTCCCGCTCCGCCTGCTCCGGAAGCGGAATAAGTAAAGTAGATAAATCTGTTGTTTTTAAAATCGGGGTGAACCGCAATATCCAACAGGCCTCCCTGTCCGATAGCGTATATATCCGGCAGCCCGTCCACCGACATCAGCTCACCGCCGCTCAGCCGCAGTATTCTGCCGGGCCTCTCACTTATCAAGATATCTCCGCTTGGTAGAAACGCCATTCCCCACGGGTGTTCAAGACCCTCCACTACCCTCTCAAGCTGGAACGATGTCTGCTGTGCGGTAGCGTACACCGGCAATAACACTGTTATCAACAAAATTAGAATAATGAAACCTGAGGATAATCGATATTTCATTCTCTGCCTCCAAGAATTAATTTACTTATTTATTAGTAATTAAGTCAAATTTAGAATCGCTGAGTTTTGTAAATACCGCTTGTGAAGGAGCTGACGAGGCGCTATACTGTGTACATGACTAAAGAAGAACACGCTGAATTAAGAAATATTATTGAAGCTAGAATTGAAGAGATCGAGGCAGCATTTCCCTACTTACAAGAAGAGACTCAAGCCATCGCACCGAGTGTAAGCCTTGGACGGCTCACCCGGATGGATGCGTTGAGCGAAAAAGGCGTAAATGAATATGTGCTTTCACAGAATCGCAAGATTTTGGATAAGCTCCACAACGCCCTGGCACGTATGAACAAAGGTACCTATGGAACCTGTCTTAAATGCGGGAGTGAAATTCCCTTTGGCCGGCTGCGCCTGGTACCTGAAGCCCTGGTCTGTGTCCCCTGCTCATCGAGAAAATAAAAAAACCTGCAATTGGGCTCTCTATTCTTCGAAATTCCACTCATCCTGTGCAATTACTTGTGTCTGCGGCACGCGGCTGCGGGCTGAATGCTCACTCTCTTTATGTTTATCGCTTAGTTTTTCATCGTCACCGGGATGGGCAATCGCAATAACCGTAATCACCACAAATTCATCGGGTATATTAAACTGCTCTTTTAAAACCGACGGTTTGAATCCCGCCATTGGATGGGCTATCAGCCCCTCATGCACCGCTTGATACTGAAGGCTCATAACCGCCTGCCCAAGATCAAATAAGGCATATTCACGGCCTTCCTTCAGATTGCAATCCAGGTCCGCTTTTGTGACTGCTACTACAAACATAGGTGCATTTTTAGCCCAATAGTTACCGCCAAGCAAACCTTCTTGCACCTTAGTCCGCGCTTCCTGGCTCGCTGCAACAATAAACCTCCAGGGCTGTTTGTTAGAACAGGAAGGGGCATAGATGGCCGCCGTCATTATTCTATCCTGGACCTCTTGGACTACCGGCTTCTCGCTTATTCCTCGGTATGCTCTTCGCTGTTCAATTACCTCTAATAATCCTTGCATATGATACTCCTATAGTTCTTTAATTCTCTTTTCAACCTCATCAATAACCCAATCGGGAGTCGAAGCCCCGGCTGTAATTCCTATACTATCAAAGCCGGAAATCTCGTACGGTACTTCTTCGCAACTTTCAATGTGCCAGGCAGGTCTGCCGGTTTCGACCGCAAGATCGTACAAACGCTTCGTATTTGAACTGTTTTTCCCACCGATCACCAAAATCGCTTCTACTTCGCGAGCCAAATTTTTAAGAGCAGCTTGCCGCTCCTGAGTAGCAGGGCAAATGCTCTGAACAATTGTGATGTTTTTATTTTTCTGTAGCAGTACCTCGCATACCGCATCGTATTCTCGCTGCGAAACGGTGGTCTGTGCAATAACCAAAGATTCATCCGGCACATCGATCTGTGCAGCCTGTTCTCTGTTTTCTACCACCGTAACTTCATCACTGTAACTTGCAACTGCCTGTACCTCGCCATGGTCGGCATCTCCCACCAAAATCACGTGACAGCCTGCTTGACAGTACTGTTCAACCAGCTTCATCGAGCGGAGTACCCTAGGACAGGTACCATCAACAATTGAAGCACCATGATCCTTTAACTTTCCATATATTTCCTGCGGCACCCCATGTGCGCGAATCACTACTGTTCCCCCATCGACCTCATCGGGAGTATTGACCTGGCCAACCCCCCTTGCGGCCAATTTTTCAATAGCCTGCGCATTATGAATCAATGGTCCGTAAGTAGTTACAGTATCATGTTCACCAGCGCGATCTGCCGCCAGTTCTACTTTATTCATTGCTGCTCGAACTCCCATACAGAACCCAAGCACTTTGGCTCTTTTCACTCTCTTCGCTTTCATTAGAATAAGTATACTAATAAAAAAGCGACCTTTCCACCCAAAGGTGTAGGTCGCTTTTTATTTGAAACTTCGCCGCGGGATATAATTGTTGAATAACCCGGGTTGTACTTTATGTACTTAGCTACTTACTATTTATTTCTTCTTTCGTTTTTTACGCTTGCCCTTCTGCTTGCGCTCTGCTGAAGGTATTTCGATATCCTCGCTCTTTACAGCTTTTTCAACTGGCGCAGACTCTCCCTTAGCGGGAACAGCCTTCTCTTCGATCTCGGCTTTAGTTGCTTTAGGAGCCAGGCCGCGTTTTAGACGCTGCCTTTTTTCACGGCTGCGGCGCCATCCTAACAGCATTGGAGATGCCACGAATACAGATGAGTAGGTACCGACAATAATACCAACAATCAGGTTGAGGGCAAAATCTTTAATAGCACCGGTACCGAAGGTGTAGAGCGCTGTAACTGCCAACAAAGTAGTCAATGAGGTGATCAAAGTTCGACTCAAAGACTGGGTGATACTGGTATTGATAATATCTTCTATATCGCGCCCCTGCAGCAGTCCTTCATTCTCACGTATTCGGTCAAAGATTACGATCGTATCGTTCAAAGAGTAACCTATAATAGTCAGAACTGCAGCAATCGTAGTAGTTGAAACCTCCAGCTGCGTCGCACCAATAAACCCTAGCATAACCACCACATCGTGGGTCAGGGCAACAATAGCAGAGATTGCATAGCCGAACTGAAAGCGAAACCAAATATAAATAAGAATCAGCACCAGAGCCATAAGTGTTAAGCTGAATGACTGTTGGGCCAGGGTTTGCGAGAAACGTGGACCCACGTATTCCGAACTCTTAATCACCACTGAACCATCACCAAAGGACTCTTCGAGCAGCCTACGAATATCAGTTTCCAACTGGTCTTTTTTATCTCCGGTTGGATCCTCGACCCGCACCAGATATTCCTGATGGAAGGCTGTACCTACCACCTGTACCTGCGGGTTATCAAGACTACCCAGCGCATTTCTTATTTGTTCAATTTGCAAATAATTATCAGGATCATCATTACGCAGGTTCACCTTAACCGGAGACTCGCCTAGCTCCTGAGGGTATCTGAGTCCAGTTACAATCAGAGAACTATCAAGAGTTTGATCTGCGGTCAGGTCAGTGCTTATGTTCTCAAGCCCATCCAGTGCTCCGGTTAAGTTTCGCAAGGTTTCGTGTTGACTAAAAGGGAGCTCGTAGGTATCTACCCCCTCTTCGCCGCGAACCTCAACCACCATCGTTTCACCCTGGACGTTCAGAGTAGCATCGTCCTCGCCCGTATAACTAACGGTAAATCCGACTGGAGCAACCTGTACTCGCTGATTCAGTCCGGCCTGAAAATCAATTCCCAGGTTAAATCCGCCCTGGCCGGCGGTAGCGGCAATTCCTGCTATGATTACCACAACAGAAACAGCTATCATATAATACCGAAGTTTAGTAAATCTTATCATCTTGGTCATCGAACCCTCCAGCCTATACTCAGTTTCTTCGCATTTAACTGCTCGACACCAAAATCAAACACCAGCCGCGATACAAACAGGGCGGTAAACATCGAACTTACGATACCTACAGCAAGGGTATTGGCAAATCCCTGCACCGGACCTGAACCCAACTGGGAAAGTACCAGAGCTGCAATAAAGGTAGTAATGTTGGCATCCATGATGGTCCAGAAGGCCTTCCGGAAACCTGCTTTTACCGAAGCATCAGGAGTTTTTCCTAAGCGATACTCCTCTTTGATGCGTTCAAATATAATAACGTTTGCATCCACCGCCATACCAACCGTTAAAATAATACCGGCAATACTGGTGAGAGTCAGCGTCAAATTAAACGCCGATAGAATAGCAACAATAAAAACAAGGTTTAGAATCAATGCAAGGTCGGCAATCACACCTGCGAGCTTATAATAGATAACCATGAAAATAATTACCAAGATAAACCCAAGGCTTATCGCCTGCAGTCCCTGACGTACCGAATCTTCACCCAGAGATGCACCAACTGCCTGTTGATTGTTCACCTTTAAGTCAACCGGTAATGCGGCGGTCCGCAGAACCAGTGCAAGGTCATTTGCCTCGTCTCGGTCAAAACCGGTCATCTGAACACGATCACGAATAGGCTCAGAAATTCGTGCCATGGATTTTACTTTATCATCCAGCAGAATCGCCATAGTTTCGCCCTGGTTAGCTGAGGTGAGCTTATAGAAAATCTCGCCTCCCTCACGATCCATAGAAAAGTTAATCACCGGCTTGCTGGTAATTGGGTGTTGCCCAACAGTAGCGTTCTGAATGTGCGATCCATCAAGTCCAACTTCTTCGCGAACTACCACATAACGCTGTAGTTTATCGATTCCGTATTGGTCTTTGGTATAATAACCGCGGATCACCAAACCTGCCGGCACAAAATCCGGCCTTCGTATTTGGCCTCTCTCCGTATAGACCTTAGTTGGATTTTCGACAAAGTAACTTGATACTTGCTCGCTCATCTCCTGATCTACAATGTGAAAGTTAAGAGAACCTTTGCCCATTAGAAATGAGTTTACCCGTTCAGGGTCGGCAGCACCGGGTATATTTACCGCAATCTGATTCTGCCCCTGACGGCGGATCTCAGGCTCGGTCACACCGAACTTATCAATTCGGTTATTGAGGATTTCCATCGCCCGGTTGACGGCTTGTTCCTGGTCCTGGCTTGTTGGTTCACGATCCAGCCGTTCTTCCAAACTGTCAAGGTCAGCTTCGAGTAAAATGCGCATACCCCCGGAAAGATCCAGACCGAGCTGCATTACGCTGTTGCTCTGTTCCTTTAATTCTATCAAAGTTTTACGATGATAGGCTTCCAATGCGTCAAAAGCTTCCGACTCGCTGTCGAAAGCAGCTAAGATAGTCTGCACCGTCCAATTATCGGGCAGGTCTCGACCGTCCATTTTGTACCGCTCTTCTGCGGTCTCGATTAAGTGTTGATTGTCTGTAGGAATAGTCTGGTTAGGATCTTCTTCTACCAGTTCTTTTAACTGCTCAAGTTCTTTGGCAGCCTGCCCGCGGGCATACTCCCGTATCTGGATTTTTGATCCGGCGGCAAGTTCCTTTTTCTCTTCCGGTACCATAAAGTACCACTCAAAAGTGGGATAGAGAAAAATTCCGCTTACAACAAGCACCAGAATAATAACCAGTAACCGTCCACGTTTGCTCATAGGTTAACTCCGACTGTGGGTTTGTTCAGTAATTGTACTTGTAATTGTTAGTTACTCTTTTTCATCAATGGCTTCAGTTTCTTCTGAATCCTCAATTTCTTCTTCTTTTGCCTGTTTCTTGTCCAACACGGAAGCAACTGCGTTCTTTGAAAACTCAATCTTGGAGTTTTCATCGACTTTCACAACCACAGTCTGTTCTTTCACGGACGTAACTGTTCCGCGAATCCCGCCGATGGTAGCAACCTTATCGCCCTTTTTGAGCGCGGCTATCATCTTCTGTGTCTGTTTTTGCTTCTTGTTCTGAGGACGAATAATCAGAAAATAGAAGATAAGAATTACCAGTCCAAATGTAACAAATGTCGTCATCATTTGTCCGGATGCACTACCACCAGCTGCACCGCCCTGCGGTGCACCCATCAATATAGGTACATGTGCTAATAGGTTTATCATTTTTAACAATCCTCTCCATAATAGTTTTTGGGAAGTTGGAAAAACGTACCACGGATACTAGGCATAGTCAAGGAGTCCGTGTACGTACTTAAATTACAAGACTTTAATCTTTTCTATTTCTTCAGGTACTTCAAATACACCCAGCATTCGCTTCATATCATTTACAGATTCCAGCTTGGCTCCACTCTTCTGGTTATATTTTTCGACTACCTGCTGCATCTGCTCTTCACTCTGTGCATACAACGCAGAGCAAAATGCTGCCCGCCAGAGACCCCTTTCAGCCAACTCTTCTGTTGAAAGCTTACTAAAATCCTTCCGCGCGCGACTGTCTATCAAAGCAGTATCGCCCTGATACCCGATTGTAAAAACAAAATCATCTCGCTTCATCATTCCTCCTTTCTGCCCAGAATAGTAGCACCATAATAATAGTAACACAAAAAAAGGGCTTGGTGCAGTACTGCTGCACGCAAGCCCCACTTATTTACTACACGCTAAATATATTATATATGCTGCGTGGGAGAAATGCGGCTTACATCATGCCGCCCATGCCTCCCATTCCGCCCATGCCGCCCATGCCGCCGGCACCGGCACCTGCACCACCACCTTCATCATTGTCCGCAATGTCGGTGATTGCACATTCAGTGGTCAACAGCAGACTCGCAATTGATGCGGCGTTCTGCAGTGCACTGCGGGTTACCATGGCCGGATCGATAATCCCGGCTTTGATCATATCGGTCCATACCATTGCAGCTGCATCAAAACCAATGCCCTTTTTCTCGTGCTTAGCTTTTTCAGCAATTACCGCCCCGTCGAGACCGGCATTTTCTGCAATCTGACGAATTGGTTCTTCAAGTGCACGGCGTACGATCTTAAACCCAACCTGCTCTTCTTCGTCGAACTGCTTCACATCGACCTTCTCGAGCACATGTACGGCCTGAATCATGGTAATACCACCGCCGGGAATAATTCCCTCGGCAACCGCTGCGCGAGTAGCTGATAGGGCATCTTCTACTCGATGCTTTTTCTCTTTCAGTTCAGTTTCGGTAGCGGCTCCTACGTTAATAACTGCCACACCGCCGGCCAGTTTAGCCAGTCGCTCCTGCAGCTTCTCGCGATCGTAGTCACTGGAGGTCTCATCGATTTGGGCTTTGATCTGACCAATCCGGTCTTTGATTTCAGCCTCTTTGCCTTCTCCGCTGATAATAGTGGTGTTCTCTTTTTCAACTTTGATGGATTTAGCACGTCCAAGCTGCTCGAGTTCGGTGTTCTCAAGCTTCAGACCAATCTCTTCGCTGATTACCTCACCACCGGTCAGAATGGCGATATCTTCCAGCATAGCCTTGCGTCGATCGCCAAAACCGGGTGCTTTTACAGCCACTGCACTCAGGGTACCGCGAATACTGTTTACAACCAAAGTTGCCAGGGCTTCGCCCTCAACATCCTCTGCAATAATCAGAATCGGCTTATTGGCCTGGGCTACTTTCTCCAAAATAGGCAGAAGATCCTTCATACTGGAGATCTTCTTGTCATAGATAAGAATGTAAGGATCCTCAAGCACTGCTGTCATGGTGTCACGGTTACTTGCAAAGTATGGAGAGAGGTAACCTCGATCAAACTGCATACCTTCTACAAAGTCGGTACTCGATTCGATGTTCTTGGACTCTTCAACGGTAATAACTCCGTCTTTTCCAACTTTTTCCATCGCATTGGCAATTTCATCACCAATCTCACGGTCGTTGTTCGCGGAAATAGAAGCGACCTGTGCGATCTCCTCTTTATCCTTGATCTCTTTTGCCTGCTTGCGGATCTCTTCAACCGCCATTGCAACCGCTTTATCAATTCCACGCTTAATCCCCATGGGGTTGATACCGGCGGCAACACTCTTCATCCCTTCTTTGATGATAGAGTATCCCAATACGGTTGCAGTGGTAGTTCCGTCACCTGCAATGTCATTGGTCTTAGTAGCTATTTCTTTCAGCAGCTGGGCTCCCATATTTTCATAGGGGTCTTCTAACTCGATTTCCTTCGCCACCGACACACCATCTTTGGTTACCGTCGGGGCTCCGAACTTTTTATCAAGCAGAACATTGCGTCCTTTGGGACCTAAAGTAACTTTGACTGCATTGGATATTTTCCGAACGCCGTCGGTTAGAGCTCTTCGGGCCTCTTCATTGAACATTAGCTGTTTCGCCATGATTCTACCTCGCTTCTTTTAATTTGTGTTTTAACTTTCTTTTGAGTGGATTACACTATAAATCTAAAGACAAAATACTAATCTTTTAGCCAATCATCAACTGTTAAATTAATTTTTTTTATTGTCATGCTTCCTCACCCCTTCTATTCGGTCTGGGGCTCACCCTTCAATCCAATCTCATCAGCCACATCTCGCATTCCCATAATGGTATCGGAAATTAACTCCGTCAGCTCGACCCCTAGGTAATCCACACCGCTTTGTATCAAATCGCGGTCGACCGCTGCAGAAAAGCCTTTATCTTTCCATTTCTTTTTTACAGATTTTGCCTTGGTATCCAGAACACTCTTCGAAGGACGCACAAGGGCAGTAGCGGTTACCAATCCGGTCAGTTCATCAATAGCAAAGAGGGACTTTTCCATAAGTGATTGAGGTTCAATATCGTTTACCCGGCTGTAGCCGTGGCTCTGAACCGCTCGGATATACTCTTCCGGCCATCCTCGCTCTTCGAGAATATCCCTGACCTTCGTACAATGCTGATCTGGGTACTGCTGGTAATCGACATCGTGGATCAGTCCGACCACCCCCCATTTCTCCTCATCTTCTCCGTGCTTACGGGCTAAGTATCGCATCACTCCTTCGACTGCCAGACAGTGTTTGA
Organism: Spirochaetia bacterium; assembly: GCA_034520965.1. Lineage (GTDB taxonomy): Bacteria > Spirochaetota > Spirochaetia > DSM-16054 > Sediminispirochaetaceae > DSBN01. The sequence continues at coordinate 542,557 of JAXHMY010000003.1, forward strand.
TTAAATTATCCGATTGAATATACTCATTTAACAAATTCCATGCGTCATCTCGGGTTGGTTTATCCATGTAGCTACTCCTTATTCTCCGCTATATAGTGAATGTATTTTCCCACTTTTTTGCAACAACCGCAACTCCCCCGACTCCCCAATGCCGGTTATAATACCGCTCACTTGGCGGCCGGAGTGGGGATCGCCCTCTACTAGAGATACTTCTTCATCCAGCTGGTAAAGCCACGGCCGAACCAGTATGGGCAGCTGCACCACCATAAGAAGCTTATCCAATTCCAACAGCAATCCCGGCAGCAGTTCCACCGGCTCCGGGCGTACTCCACCCTCTAAAAAAATGGAAGTGGCCGGTTTACGCAGTTCGGAGGAAAACCAATCCTGCAGCACATTCAAACCAATTCCCACGTATACATACTCGGAAGTGCTTTCGCAGAGGATACCGCATATCTTCTTCCCCTCTACCAGCACATCGTTCGGCCACTTTATCAGAGATCTGAACTGAAACTCCTGTTTGAGGAGTCTACTTACCGCCAGGGCTGTCCGAATCGGTAGTGAGGAGACGGGGGCTTTCATATTCTCCCTCTTAAAAACTATGGTGCATAACAGCCCTTCATTCTGCCCTGCCTGCCACTCACGTCCACTGCCGCGCCCTCGCCCGGCACTTTGTCGTCCTGCAGTTATCACCAGCCCATGTTCCGGAGAATCTTCAAACTCACTGCGGGCCACCTGCATTGTTGAATCTACCTCTGAAAGATAAAAAATGGATGCTCCGAAAGGATTGGGCAGGTGAAGTTGTTTCATAAGAAAATATTAAAACAGTTTTACGATGAAAACGCAACTTTACATAGGTATTAATTAAAAAAAGAGTGTTCACATCTTGAAATTATCACCTCATAAGTGTAAATTTATTCAAAATATGAGTATAAATATACAAATTGAAATTTTTACAGGATACCTATAATGAAAGATAGATCCGAACGTCTAAAGAAGATCAAAGAACTCATTCGTAATCACCGTATTGAAAGCCAGGAATCCTTGCTTTCACTTTTGGAGAAGGAACATTTCAATGTGACTCAGGCTACTCTCTCCAGAGACCTTAAGTACCTGCGGGTGAGTAAAATTTCCGACGGCTGGTCGGGCTATTACTACTCCCTGCCAACCGATGAAAGCCCCCCGAAGGCTGAACAGGGCTACATCCAGGATGCCCGCCGAGGAATCGTTGCACTGGAGTTTTCCTATAACTTTGGAGTCATAAAAACATTGCCTGGGCATGCCGACAGCGTGGCCCTGGCACTCGATAAGCTGAACCTGCCGGAAATATTGGGCACAGTTGCCGGGGACGACACCATTTTCGTAATTCTGCGGGAAGGGATGACTAAAGAGGATTTAACAACCTCTTTTCAGTCAAAAATTCCTGAAGTAGATACATAATTATTCTTAACAGCATAAGGAGATAAATATGAAAGCTACAGAAATAGACAAGATTGTACTCGCCTATTCCGGCGGGCTGGACACCTCGATTATCATCCCATGGTTAAAAGAGAACTACAGTAACGCCGAAATTGTCGGGGTATGCGTCAATGTAGGCCAGGATGAGGACTGGGACAATATGGAGGACAAGGCAAAAGCCTCAGGCGCCTCTAAGCTCTACATTATCGATGCACGAGAGGAGTTCTGTGATGACTATCTGTATCCGATGCTGCGAGCCGGAGCGGTGTATGAGGGTAAGTACCTGCTGGGAACCTCGATTGCTCGGCCCCTTCAGGCAAAGCACATTGCAGAAATTGCTCTAAAAGAGGATGCACAGGCGGTTGCCCACGGCTGCACAGGCAAGGGGAACGACCAAGTTCGTTTCGAGCTCTCTTTTAAGGCCTTGGCGCCGCATCTGAAAGTAATCGCGCCTTGGCGTATGTGGGATATCCACAGCCGTGAAGAGGCTATCGACTATGCGAAGGCACATAACATCCCCCTTGGCAACATTTCTAAAAAGAATATCTATTCCCGTGACTGGAACAGCTGGCACATGAGCCATGAAGGGGGCGACCTGGAAGATCCATGGAACCGGCCTCAGGAGCACATGTATCAGCTAAGTAAATCGCCGGCGGATGCTCCTGATCGTGAGACTGCCGTCACCCTGGAATTTGAGCACTCCTTTCCCGTAGCGTTGAACGGTAAGAAAATGAGTTTTCAGGAAATTTTGGACGAGCTTAACACATTAGGTGCGGAAAACGGCATCGGCCGTTCGGATATGGTAGAAACCCGTACCGTAGGTATGAAAAGCCGAGGTGTGTATGAGACTCCCGGTGGCACGATTCTCTACGCTGCAGTCAAAGAGCTGGAAACTATTACCCTCGATGGGGACACTATGAGTATGAAAAATACTTTGGCCCTCAAATACTCTGAATTGGTGTATGTAGGCAAGTGGTTTACCACTGTAAAAGATTCTATTGACGAGTTTATGGCCAAGGCAACCGAATTTGTCTCCGGTACGGTAAAAATGGCTCTTTACAAAGGCAACGTAATTGTGGCCGGTCGAACATCCCCTTACAGTCTGTACCTGGAAGACCTTGCATCCTTCGGCGCAACCTCTTACAATCATAAGGACGCCACAGGGTTTATTAACCTGTACGGCCTGTCTACCGGCGTGTCGGCGATGGCACATAGGAAACTGGAAGAGTCAACCGGACAGGTTAACGAAATGAAAAAGACGGCCGCCACCTACCACGATAAATAGTGCCGGGGCAGCGTCGTCGAGGAGCGGAAACATGGGTCTTAAGTATGAAAATTTGGATGCAACCGAGAGTTTTTCAGTATTAAATAAACTCCCGGTGCCTTCGCTGCGCGAGGTTCTTACCACTGAGCGTGTTTCCGCGTGTACCATACCGGTCGGCGGTGGACTGTCTTTCAACTATGCCGCACTTCCGGTGGATAAAAAGATATCCGCCGCCCTGGCCGAACTTGCCGATGAGCAGCAGCTTATCGACAAATACCGAGCCCTGCTTGATGGTGAACGCATGAACACCGGTGAAAACCGGATGGTACTCCATCACCTGACGCGGGGTCAGCTTGGAAATGCCGTTGAAGAAAATGGTCATAACTTTAGAGCTTTTTATGAAACCCAACTGGAGCGTATATCGGCCTTCAGCAACAAGGTTCATGAAGGGACCATTAAAGGCTCAACGGGAAAGAACTTTACCACCGTTGTGCAAATCGGCATCGGCGGTTCTGATTTGGGGCCAAGGGCTCTCTACCTGGCCTTAAAGGGGTACTACTCTCAAGCCAAATTAGAGGCCCGCTTTATCTCTAATGTCGACCCCGATGATGCCGCAGCCGTACTCGATGGGCTTGACCTGGAAAGCACGCTTTTCATCCTGGTGTCCAAAAGCGGTACCACCCAAGAAACCCTGACAAACCAAAAGCTGGTACATAACTATATTTCTTCGCACGCCCCTAAAATTGATACACGTAGACATATGCTGGCGGTCACCAGTGCTGCCAGCCCATTGGCCGATTCCGAGGACTTTCTTGATAGCTTTTACATCGATGATTACATTGGCGGTCGCTATAGCTCCACCAGTGCAGTCGGGGCGACAGTCCTTTCCCTGGCCTTTGGAGGGGATGAGTTTGCACGTGTACTCAGAGGAGCCCACGATGCCGACCGCCATGCCCTGGAACCATCCTTCTACGACAATGCTGCCTTAGCCGATGCACTCATGGGAGTATACATGGGCAATATCTTGAAATATCGGGTCAGTGCGGTGTTGCCCTACTCCCAGGCTCTGGGACGCTTCCCGGCTCATCTGCAGCAGCTGGATATGGAAAGTAATGGGAAACAAGTAAGCCGCAGTGAAGTGCCTTTAGCTTATCACACCGGCCCGGTTATTTTTGGGGAGCCGGGAACCAATGGTCAGCACTCTTTCTATCAACTACTGCATCAGGGAACCGAACAGATTAATTTACAGTTCATTGGCTTCCTGAAAAACCAGCGCGACCTGGATTCAGTACAAGACGGTTTCAGCAGCCGCCAAAAGCTTAATGCAAATTTAGCGGCTCAAATTGTTGCCTTTGCAAAGGGCAAGCAAGATGAAAAGCCTAACAAATCCTTTCCCGGCAACCGCCCCTCCAGCCTGCTGTATGGGAACGAACTTACGCCCGAATCCCTTGGAGCTTTACTGGCCCATTTTGAGAACAAAGTAATGTTTCAGGGTTTCACCTGGAATATAAACTCTTTTGATCAGGAAGGAGTTCAGCTGGGAAAACTGCTTACCAAGGAAGTTCTTGGCGGCGAACCGCAGGATGCCGGTTTGAGCGCATACGCCCGTTTGCTGGGAGTTCTCTGAAAAGCTCCACTGTAATCCTCATTTCGCACTTATATCAAATCAGTTTCGCATACCGCTTCGCGGCAACCGAAACGACGAAAATAGCTGGATACGGCTATTTTCTAAATAGAATACACAAAAAAGGGCTGCCGAAAAACTTCCGGCAGCCCTTAAAAATGAAAAGCACTTAAAAAGAACCCTCAGGGAAAAGGAGGTACAAAACCCTGAGGGATAACAAAAAAAGGAGGTCGATGAAAAAGTTTCCATGCTCTTCAATGAAAAAACCATTCTGGCTGGATATGGTTACATAGAAACAAATAATTTATGGAAAAAACCATAAATTAATTATCTCCAGTAACTTAATAAAAACGAAAAAAAATGTCAATACTCAAATGTAATAATTTTCACATAAATATTATACACCCTAGAAATGAGACCAAATTTTTTAAATTTATTAATCTATTATAGCTTTTATTGCTATATTATTCACAAAAAATATTATTTATCTTTAATGTACACCTGGTTTTTCATACTCATCGGCTGGCGAGTATTTTCCAGCACGTCACGCCATAAACTGCCCTCAATATCGACATGCCGACGCTTAGAAACCGCAACCCGCATTGGCACATGCACAAAATTGTCGTGGACCATACTAATAAGAGTTTTTGTTTTTCCCGCTACCGCCGCATGCACAGCATTTGCACCCAGTCGTGAACAGTAGATTGAATCGTTTGGATTTGCTGCAGCACTGCGAATCATATAGCTGGGATCAATATACTTGATATTTACTTCCATGCCGTCTTTTTCAAAAAACTCCTTGATTCTTCTTTTTAGTACTGAGCCAATGTCCTCTAGACTCTTATTTCCGGACAAATCGGTTTTGCCGGTTTCGCTGGTGAGTTTTTCCCCGGCCCCTTCGGCTACCAAAATAACCGCATGATTCCGGTCTGCAAGGCGACGTTTCAGGTGAACGAACAAACCATTCTCTCCATCTAAGTCAAAGGGACTCTCCGGGATGAGGCAAAAGTTTACATCGCTCATTGCCAAAGCCGTATGGGCTGCAATGAAACCGGACTCACGCCCCATCACTTTTACCAAACCAATGCCGTTTATGGTATCGTGAGCCTCGGTATGAGCTGCAGAAACAGCTTTTACAGCCTCAGTAACCGCCGTGTCAAATCCAAATGACCGCTGAATAAAACTGAGGTCATTATCAATAGTTTTGGGTATACCGATAATGGAAATCTTAAGGTTGCGCCGTTCAAGCTCTTCCGCTACCTCTAAAGCTCCGCGCTGAGTGCCGTCACCACCAACGGTAAACAGCATACTAATATTCATACGCTCGATTGCATCTGCAATCTCTTCAACTCGATTTCCGCCGCCCCGTGCCGACTTTAAAATCGTTCCCCCCTTGGTTTGAATATCATCAACAATCTCCGGGTCCAATTCCAAGGGCGCAAAACCGGTTTCCGGGAGAAAACCCCGATACCCATTCTGAATGCCGGTGATTCTTGTAATATTATATCGATACCACAAACAGCGTACTACTGCTCTAATAACATTGTTTAGGCCGGGGCAGAGCCCCCCGCAGGTGACAATCGCTGCATGTACATGCTTTGGGTTGAAGTAAATCTTCTCGCGGGGACCGGCCTTTTCCAGCAGCTCATGTGGGTCAAAACATACCTGCTGATGATCCTCCACGACCCCTTCGATATGATAAAGGATCTTTTCCTCATCATTTACGTAATTGGCAACCATATCTCCATCTTCGGTCGACATAATTATTGGTGATGTAATTTTTCGTTTGCCTAAGGCTGGAACGCTATAATCTTTTGCTTTAGTATCCGACATACTCTCCCCTTCTACTCTCTATGCAATTGCTTGAGGAGTAGTGTAGTAAGCTGTTTCAATTTATGCAAGCTATTAAAAAAATAGCCGTATCCGGCTATTTTCGTCGTTTCGCTTGCCCCACAGCGGCATGCGAAACTATTTAGAAGTAAGCACTTCAACCCCGCTCCAGCCGGCGGGAGGGGGAGATTTAATATAGGCACGGCAGCGTTCAATATACAGATCGGCCAAATAATCATCGGGCAAAAACTTCTTAACTCCCGCAAAATACTTTAAAGCCTGGTTGAAATGTCTCTGATAATAGTACTTTAAGCCGGTATGGTGATATTGCCAGGCCTTTTTCTGCCGCGCCGTGATCGTCCGTTCGGCAGTATAAATATTTTCTCCTGTGGTTTTGCCCTTCACTACCACCTTATCTACTAAGCGACAGGGAATTTTTCCCTTCGCTTTCCGATAGACACTTTCAGAAAAAATGATGCTTTGCTGATAGGGCTTCGTCAATCCCTCAAGCCGGGAGCCTAGATTTACCATATCCCCAATGATGGTGTAATCCATTTTTTTCTCCGAACCGATATTGCCAACCGTTACCACCCCATAATTTATTCCAATACCGGTTTTGAACTCCGGCTTGCCGTTCCTGCTCTGTTCTTCATTAAAAGACCTCAGAGCTTCCTGCATCTCAACCGCAGCCAACACAGCTTGAACGGCATCATCCTCATGCTTTACCGGTGCACCAAAAAATGCCATGATCGCGTCGCCGATATATTTATCAATTACCCCTCCGTGGCTGATGATAATATCCACCATCATTTCAAAATAGCGGTTTAGGGCACTCACCAGTTCATCAGGCATAAAGCCTTCTGAAATAGTGGTAAAACTGCGAATATCTGAAAAAAGAATTGCTACAACTCGATTATCACCAACCAGCATCCGCTCAGGATTCATAAAGATAGTATCGATCACATCTTTGGGAACATATTTTTGAAATATACTGCGCACCTTGTGTTCATTTTTCTGGGCTAGTACCGCCTTAAAGGCAAACTCTTTTATCTGGTTGTACGCACGTTCCAGTTCGGTAGACATCATGTTAAAAGTGTGGGCCAACCGACCTATCTCATCGTCATATTCAACCGGTACTCGATGAGAAAGATCATTAGTTTCGATAATGTGGTGCATTCCCTTCACCACCAGGCGAATAGGGCGGGTCAGATAACCGGAAAAGAAAAACAACATTATCAGTGAAAGAACTATTGAGCCGCCCAGCACGTACCCGGTATTCACAATTATCTGGTCTGCTTCCCGATAAAAAGCCTGAGAGCTTTCGGTAACTAAAATGTACCAATCGAAGGGGGGGAATGAAAAAGACTGCCCTACACGTTCCACATTTCCAAGAGTGAAATTTACCCAGCCCTCCTCCTCTTGATGAATTTTCCTGTACAGTCTGGCTTTCTCAACAACCGTAAGCTCTATATCATCGCTGGCCATAGCCACTCTGGCGTCAGCATCAAGGGCTATAATCAACTCGGTATCACTGCGTATAATAGATTCAGCGTATGAAGCAACGGCATTCTTTGCAACACTGAGGTAGCGCTCATCCTCGTGCAAGCGATTCTGTTCCAGTAGATTCCACTGACTATACGCGTAGTTCTCCAGCTCTTCGGCCTTGAACCCTAGGAATTCAATCGCAACTCGTGTCATTCCGCTGCGCGCAGAGAAAGAAGACACTACTCCGGTTATGATAAGAGAACTCATGAGGATAGGTATTACGACAAAAATAATCTTTGCTCGGATTCTCACTCTGCTGCTACGCTCCTAATTAAAGCCCTATTCCTGCACAATTTTTGCACACGGGCTTTATCACAATAATCGGTTACTACAGCCAAGCGCTTAAACTTTTACCGTTAATGTGTCGACAACTTATAGTGATTAAGCTCAAGGAGACTGATGAAAAGTGGCCACAACTTCTCCCTCACAGCACACTGCACAGGGTACACCTCGAAATGAAATTCCGGTTGAGGTTGAAGGCTTTTCAGAGGAAGAACGCCGGGATATTGTCGATCAAATTGATCAGGTAGCCCGAAGTAATCGTTTGGGTGCATCCGAGGCTTTCTCGAATATACAACCTCAGAAAAAGGGTTCACTTTTTCCAATAGTAGTAAACGTGCTGGCCCTCATTCTAATTGGAGCAGGTGTTTTCGGGGCCAACTACTACTTCAATCGGCAGATTGAGGCCTTGAGTATTGAATCCGGCCAGCTTGAATCGGCTGAAGGAAAGATTCTGGAAGCGGTAAAAAAAGAGTCTGAAGAACAGTTAAACGCCAAAGAGGCTGAAATATCACAGATACGTGAAGACCTCCAGGAAATTGCACGAGAACGACAGTCGCTGCAGGAAAATATGCAAGCTCAAATTGATGCAAAAGAGCAACAGCTCCGAAGCGACCTTGAAGCAACACTTAGGCAGGAGCGGGAACGACTCGAATCGCAAGGAGTAAGCAGCCAGGAGCTGCAGGAACGCCTACAGGAGTTTCGACAGCAGCAGGAACAGGAATATCAAGCCGCTCTGCAGGAATACCGAAGCGAAACTAGTCAGCAGTTAGCTGAAAAGGAACAGGAGCTGCAAGAAGCTCAGGCTACTGCAGAGCAGATTCTCGCTGAGGCAAACCGGGAAAAGGCTGAAATTTTAGAGGATACCCAGCAAAGAGAAGCTGAATTGCGCCGGCAATTCGAAACAGAACGTGAGCGCCTTACCGCAGAAACTTCAGAGGTCCAGCAGGAACTCGAACGTCTATCGAAAATACGATCAAATGAACAGCTGTACAGGGATCAGATAAATGGGATGTACCGAAATATTCAGCAAGCCCTTGAACAGGGCAATCGTCAAACCGCCCAGGCAAGAATCACAGATATGCGTGAGTTTCTGCAAAACATTTCATTTCAGGATGCCCCTTCACTTGCGAGACGAATGGACATCGATCAGTTTATGATAGACCTGCTGGAAGAACAAAGCCTTAGTACCGCCGCCGCTAAACCTGATGAATCCCTGTTGGAATCAGCCAAAACTATCTCCACTCTGCGAACTACCGTCGCTGAAGCACGAAAACTGCAGCAAGAGGGCAAGTTGTACGAGGCAAAACGATACTTTAACCGTGCTACCGAACTCATCCCGGCTGTTTCTACAGCCGTAAACCAACTTGAAAACATCAACCGGCAAGAACAAGCTGATAGAATTCGTCAATTACTCTCAGCCGGAGAGACTGCAGTAGAAAACGAACAGTACGATCAGGCAATCGAACATTTCACCGCAGCGGTAACAGAGGCAGCCGATGTCCATTCAGCCGCGGCCGGAAGCGCATTAAAAGGGTTAGTTGAGATTTTTAACAATCGGTTGCAATCAGAGGCTGCTGATTATGAACAGCGTATTAACTCTCTAGAAAGACAGATCGCACAGCTTATAGAGGAGAAGCAAGCTCTAAGTGAGGCATTGCAACAACGTTCTACCTCAGCCACTCAGCTCAGCAGAGAAATCGAGCAAAAAAATGCGCAGATTTCCCGATTAGAAAACACGTTGTCCACACAGGAACAGCGCATCAATTCACTTTCAAATCAAATCGACCAGCTGGAAACTGAAAAGCAGCAGCTTGAACAGAGATATCAGAAGGTTCGCGGGCAGGTGGATACACTGAATAAAGAGCTCAATGATGCGGTAGATGAAATGGCAGACTTAATAAGCCGCGATGAATCGAGTCGCCCCTGATATGGGAAGAGTAACAGCTCCTAGAGCTTGACTATTAAACTAATTATATTTATTATAGTTTTTGGATAAAAAATAATGCTTACAGAGTCAGTACAACTTTTCAATACAATCTATATGTTCACGCCGGCAGCCATTGGCCCGTTTCTTTCCCTTCTAGGGGTAATTATTATTGCCGCGGCAATCTACAACTCCCTTTTGCTGTTCTGGGAGTTCTCAACTTTCTTTTTAGAAATGAACGCTTCTCCGGCTGCCGAACGCATCATCCATGCTATGCCGGATCCCCTGCTGGTATGTGACCGCAACAGCACCATCAAAGTCATCAATAACGCCTTTACTGAAGTGTTCGGCTATGAACACAGCGAGCTGATCAACAAAAACTTACAAGACTGCTCCAACTACACACGTTTGCTCTCACTTATCGAATTGCTGGGCACAGAGAACAGCGCTTCAATCGAAACGAGTTTATACGACCGCGAGAACTATCTGTTTCCTGCTCAGGTTTCAGCCTCTCACCTTTTTAACAGGGATAACACTGTTTCCGGCACTATCTTTGTTATACAAGATGTACGGGAATACCGAAAGGTTATGAATGAAATCGAGGATCTATTTCATAAAACTGAGGAGCAGGTGGAACAGCGTACTCAAGAACTCCAGCAGGCCAACTACGCTCTTAAAGATGAGATTCAGCGGCGCAAAGAAATTGAAGGACAACTGCGGCACACCGCTTTTCACGATTCTTTAACCGGCTTGCCCAATCGTGAACTCTTTTCCGAGTATCTTCAGCACTCGTTTAACAAATATAAACATCGCGGTGGTATGACCTTCGCAATACTCTTTATTGACCTCGACCACTTTAAGTTTGTGAATGATACGTACGGTCATACCTGCTGGCGATTTTGTTCTAAAGCAAAGCGCCTTCCGTTTACATGAATGTTTACGCGATGTAGATACGGTAGGCCGTATAGGCGGGGATGAATTTGTGGTACTGATGGATGAAATCAGCGAGCCCTCCCAGACAATTAAGGTGGCCGAACGGATATTAGATGCTATGCAGGAGGAAATTAACTTCAACGGCACTAAGATACGGATAGGAAGCAGTATCGGAATTTGTTTTGCCGAACAGAGACATGAGGCCCCGAAAGAGATAATTCGTGATGCAGATATTGCCCTATATCACGCGAAACAGCAGGGGCGACACCGGCACTCGCATCTTTCAGGGAGAACTGCAGGAGAAGGCTATTCGTCATATGAAAATCGAGCAGGAACTACGCGAGACGGGTTCATCAGAGCGGCTTTGATATACAGTATCAGCCAATAGTAGAACTCTCGGAGGGTACGCTTAAGGGATTCGAAGCCCTCATACGCTGGAACTCTGCAGAACTGGGTCAAATAAGCCCGGAAACATTTATACCGATTGCAGAAGAGAGCGAACTAATATATGAAATCGGACGATGGGTACTCTTCCGAGCCTGCAACGATATGAGTAATTGGCTTCAGCATATTCCGTCACACCTCAAGCACATTACCATAAGCGTAAATGTATCTCCACGCCAGCTTCAATCCTCCGTACTGCTGCAGGATATCGAGAATGCTCTTGCAGAGAGCATGCTGCCTCCGGAGAACTTGGTAGTCGAAGTTACCGAAAGTGCAATTATTACAGACAGCAAAGGCGCGCTGGCAACCCTCAATCAGTTGAAAGAAATGGGTGTAAAGCTCCATTTGGATGATTTCGGTGAAGGCTATTCTTCACTTAACCTTCTGTACCGTTTTCCCTTCGATACCATGAAAATCGATCGTTCCTACGTGAGCGGGCTTCAAAATAACCATGACAACAGCGAAGTTGTTCGAACCATCATCAACCTTGGTCACTCAATGAAAAAAGAAGTCATCGCCGAAGGCATAGAAACCTCGAATGAGGCAACTGCTCTGCGAAATTTCAAATGTGAACTGGGGCAGGGTTTTTTCTTCTCCAGACCTCTTGACGAGGATATGGCACGCTTGTTTATAGATTCGACATGATAAAGAAAGCGGCACCCCCGCAGAGCTGCCGCTTTTATGATAGTAGCAAGCGTAAATGCTACTCGCCGGTTAAGATATATTTTTCAGGATGCAGCAGTGCCCGTGCGTATTGGGCTCGAGTGTAAATCTCGGGTTTCGGATTATTCGCATAGCTTAACTTACCCTGAAAATCTTTTAAGGATTTGTAATTTTTATCATCCATCCACTCTTTCAGTTCTCCAAGCATCTTCGGTACAATCACAATTGAATGACTGTACATGGCGCTCACCATCTGCGCCACATCTGCCCCGGCTAATAAGACTTTAATTAAGCTTTCGGTTGAGTTCACACCATTACTGGCACACACGCTTGCATTGATTTGACCATGCAGCAAGCCGGCAAAACGCAGTGCAAGGCGATAGTCATTGCTGTTGCTCAAATTCAGCGAATAGTCGTTCTCTTCCCGATCGATATTAATGCTGGGCTGAAAAAGCCGGTTAAACAGCACAAAACCCTTGACCCCCGAAGTATCCAGCTGCTTAATAAAATACAGCGGGCTGCTATAGTAGGGGCTCAGTTTTACCGAGACCGGTATATTTACATTCTGAACCACCTCGGTCACTGCCTCAAGCTGCTCTTTCTCTACAGTGCGCGCGTCTACATCAAACTCTACCGGCAGACGATAAAAATTAAGTTCTAATCCATCCACTCCCGTTTCTTCCATTTTTTTGCATAATCAATCCAGGTCTGTCGATTAATAGCATTCAAACTTGCAATAATCGGAATGGAAGTTTCCTCCTTGGCCTTACGCAGCCAATGCAGGTGGTCATCGGGACCGGAGTGCTCTAACTCGGGAAAAATGGTCAGCATCTCTCCATACAGATCATCATCTTTATGTAAATCCTCTTTCATTTTGTAGCTTTCAAGCTGAATCTGCTCTTCAAAAAGCGACTTGATAACTGGTGCTCCGACTCCGGCATCCTCCAGCTTATGAATACTGCTCATGTGAGAAGTGAGACTTGAAGCCCCTGCGATAATTGGATTCTTTACATCAATTCCCATGTACTTTGTCTTAAGATCGACCATATACTCTCCTCTCTTCCCTTATAGGGATAAAAATTCGTCTTTCTCCTAGTATAAGAAAAAAAAGGGGCAAATATCCAACCCTATAAAATATTTTGTCCATTTTTCCTTCGATATCGCTTAAAACTGCATGTATTCCGCCAGTATAAAGACAAACACTGCGAGCATAGAAAAGATAAGTAATTGCATCTTTGGGGCTCCTACATTACAATTACAGCATCAAAGGAGTATGTTGATGGACCAGAGGATTACCGAGCTGATAGAAACCCTTCCCCAGATGTACAGTAAAGTAAAGGGTATGCGCGATACTCTGCTTACCAATTTGGTAATGCTGGGTGAAATTCCGGCCCCAACTTTCCGCGAACACAATCGTATGAGCTTTCTGGTAAACAGGTTTACCCAGTATCATATGCTGAACTGCTCAACCGACGAGGTTGGCAACGGATTGGGAATTATTCCGGGAAAGAACGGAGAACGTAATATTTTAATAGTAGCCCATTTAGACACCGTCTTTGACGAAACGGTGGACCACACCATTTCGATTGAGCCAAACCGCGTACAAGGCCCCGCAGTAGGAGATAATGCTTTAGGGGTGGCGACCTTGGCGACAATCCCCGCATTGCTGGAGGAACTTGATATACAATTAAACTCCAACCTGATACTAATGGGCTCGTCACGCAGCCTTGGCCATGGCAACATTGAAGGATTGCGCTTTTTTCTTGATAACACGGACATGCCCATTCACGACGGGGTCTGTATAGAAGGAGTTAAGCTTGGCCGACTCAGCCACACTTCTATCGGAATGGCCCGCTGTGAAATAAGCTATCGCCTGCCGGAAGAGTACGACTGGACGCGCTTTGGGGCTGTGGGTTCAATTGTTACAATCAACGAACTTATTAACCGTATTCTTGAAATCCCCGTCCCTCGCCGGCCAAAAACCAGTATTGTCCTTGGTTCTATCTCCGGAGGCCGCAGTTTCAACACAATTGCCAGTGATGCAGTCTTGAGGTTTGAAATTCGGAGTGAATCTAATCAGATGGTTCACACCCTGCGTCAGCAAATAGAGGATATCGCGGCCGAAGTGTCATCACACAACGGCTCAGAAGTCGAAATTCAAATCCTTGCCCAAAGGAACCCGGGGGGAATCTCATTTTCACATCCACTTGCTTCTAACGCACGAGCGATTATGAAATCCCTCGACATCAACCCGCGAATATCTCCAAGCACATCAGAGCTTTCTGCCTTTATCAACCACAAGATCCCCGCACTCACCCTGGGGCTCACGGATGGTGAGAGCATCAATAAGCCTGAGGAGAGTATTGAAATTGAACCCATTTATAACGGACTCACACAGCTGCTGGCGATGCTGGTAGCTATCGACAAGGGGTATTGCGATGAAGCTTAGCACCTGGCTTAAAAGAAACACCTATCACCATTCAGCGTTTGCAGAGCTGGAAGATTTAGTCGCTCAGAAACAGAAGCAGGGCCTCAGCATCTCGCTCTGTATTCCCACGCTCAACGAAGAGGCAACTATCGGCAAGGAGATTATACTCTTTAGGTCTGAGCTAATGAGCCGATATCCTCTGCTAGATGAGATTGCAGTTATAGACTCCGGTTCTACAGACGACACTGTGGAAGTTGCCCGCTCCTTTGGCGCAGATGTATACTTGGCAGATGATATACTGCCCGACCTCGACAGCAAAAAAGGAAAAGGCGAGAATCTGTGGAAGGCAATTTATCAACTCAAAGGCGATATAATAGTCTATATTGATGCGGATATAAAAAATATCCATCCCCGGTTTGCGTACGGATTAATTGCACCGCTGATATACCGTAAAGAGATACAATATGTAAAAGCATTTTATGATCGCCCCCTGGCTTTTTCGCAAGGAATTCGTCCCTCCGGTGGTGGGAGAGTAACGGAAATTCTTATACGTCCGCTATTCAGCCTCTTTTTTCCGGACCTCACCGGCTTGATTCAGCCCCTTTCCGGGGAATATGCTGTCCGCCGTGAGGTACTGGAGCAAATTCCCTTTCCTATTGGCTACGGAGTAGAGACATCTCACATTATCGATGTGTATCAGAAATGGGGGCTTACAGCATTTGCCCAAACTGATCTGGACCAGCGGGTCCACCGCAATCAAGACACCCGCAGCCTAGGAAAGATGGCCTTTGGTATTTTACAGACTTTCTTTTCGCGGCTGCAAGCCTTGGATATCATTCATGACAAGCTTGAACTGAGCCATATTCTGCGGCAGTTTCAAGCCCATGATGAAGAATTTGAAGCTCTTGAGCTAGAGATTCTTGAAGAAGAACGTCCGCCCATGATTACCGTTGATGAATATCGCGCGAAAAGAGGTATTCCACCGAATTCGGAAAAAACTAATAAGGAGACAAAGAAAAAATGATACGTTTGGTCATTCACATCATCCTTCTGGCCATTGTTGTTGCATTTGTTGCCCTGAATGTAGGGTATACTACCAGTATAAACTTGTTTGGATATATGTTCTCAAACATTTCTACGGTAGCAGTAACACTGGTTGCGTTTATTGTTGGGATCATCTACTCGTTCTTCTACTACGTGCTTAGTTATTTTAATAAATCCGGCAAGCAGAGGGTCCGAGAACGCTCGAAGAAAGCCAAAGATAAAGAGAAAGCCCTGAAGGAAAAGGAAGAGGAGCTAAAGGACAGCGCCTCCTCTAAAAAAGAGATCGCCTCTCCTGCAGCTGAATCTGCATCGCAGGAGACCGTAGTTTCTGCAGAAAAGCCAAAGAAAAAGTCTCGCCGCTTCGGAAAAAAATAGATAGTATGGCTGAACTTCTACAGAACAGTATACTCTGGACAACCTTTCTGGCAGCTTTTATCGCTCAGGCGCTGAAAACCACCCAGGAAATAATTTTTCAACGTAAATTGAACCTCCACCGGGTATTTGAAACCGGTGGAATGCCCTCGAGCCACTCGGCGGCGGTGGCATCTCTGGCTACCAGTATGGGATTGGTGCATGGCTGGAACAGCTCCGAGTTTACCATTTCCATCGTACTGGCTGTGGTAGTTATTTACGATGCCACCGGCATCCGCCGTGCAGCAGGCAAGCATGCGGAGATACTGAACGACCTATTGGAGGAGTTCAATTATCTCCTGCACGAGGGATTCGAACGTCAGCACCTGAAAACACTGCTTGGACATACCTATCCCCAAGCAGTAGCTGGTATTTTAATTGGTATAATTATCTCTTTAGTTTTTTATTACAACTAAAAATATGAGGGCCGCACGTACTGCACTACCTGAGGTTTACTCAGCAGTGCAGTTTCTAGGGCCTACTCTTTTACCGAACCGGCCAGCAGCCCGCGGATAAAGTACCTTCCAAAGAAAATGTAAATCAGCAGCACCGGAAAGCCCGCTAAAAAGGATCCGGCCATCGGCAGGTTCCAGTTGACCGCCTGCCCTCCGGCCAGCTGGGCAAGGCCAACCGTAACCGGCTGGGAAGACTGTTTCGTTAAGGTTACACCCCACAAAAACTCGTTCCATATTTGGGTAAACTGCCATATTCCAACCACCACAAAGCCCGGCACCGACAGAGGCAGAAACAGGCGACCGTACAGGCCGAAAAAGCCTGCCCCATCCAGCCGAGCAGATTCAACTAAAGAATCGGGAATTTGATCGTAAAAGTTGCGAAAAATAAGGGTGGTAATCGGTATCCCGTAGACGACATGCGCCAGGATTAATCCGTATAAACTGCCGTATATACCGATAGCCCGCAGCAACTGAAACAGGGGAATGAGAATTATCTGGTACGGTATAAACATACCAAAGAGAAACAGAGTAAAAACTATTTCACTCCCCCGAAAACGGTTTTTAGAAAACACAAAGCCGTTGATAGATCCCACTAGAGCAGAGAGTACAGTGCCGCTAATAGTCAGGACAAGACTGTTCCGAAGACTCGGCAGCAGCATATTATAGGCTTCTACAAAACTTTGCCAATACGGGTAGGAGGGCAGATGCCACGCAGTGGCCAGTTTAATTTCCGCCGGATTCTTCAGGGCGGTAATAAGAGCCATATAGATAGGCACCAGGAATATAACCATCATCACAAGCACCATAATATACACTATCGGACTTACACGTCGTAAAGTATTTTGTGACATAATCGGTTACCTCCGCGCCCGGTATGATTGAATCAAATAAGGGATAATAAACAGGGCGGCCATCAGGAACAGAATTACTGATATTGCGGCACCGACTGCAAAGTTGTTGGCACGAAAGGTAATCAGATACATCAGCACCGAGGGGTGCCCGGTGCCGGCATTATCGGCTCCGGCCATTGAGAAAATGAGGGCGAACAACTTCAATGAAATGTGAGAGATAATAACGATGGCACTTAGGGTAATCGGCCACATATTCGGTATTGCAATCTTTAAATAATAAGTAATATCACCGGCCCCATCCATCTTTGCCGATTCGTACATAGCCACCGGCAGTCCACGGAGACCTGCCAGGTAGAGGGCCATAGTGTATCCGGAGTACTGCCATACTGCGGCAATTATAATGCCCACAGTCGCCAAGCTAAAGCCATGAAACTCGGCATGCGGCAGTATCGGCGGCAACAAATAGTGCAATACTGCTGCGTAAAACAGCATGAGTCCCGAAAGCACGGCCCCCCAGATAGTCTGAGTTCTCCTGCCGTTCTTCCAACCCCCGTACAGCATAAAGGCAAAAATCACGAACAAAATTAACGCAATAATTTGAGGAACACTCTGCCAGTTAAAAAGGGCCACTTTCTCGCGGCTCGATAACCAGAGGAAGTCTCCGCGTTCCATCCCAAACCAGGTGGGGATTAGATTAACCCCCCCCTTCGGTGAAAAAATCCACCTCCAGATAGTACCCGTTACGACAAACGACAGAGCCATAGGAAAGAGGAATACCGTACGGAGGATATTCTCGCCCTTCGGTCCCTTATCCAGCATTATTGCCAAAAACAGTCCCAAACCCAGGGTACCCGTAACTAGAAAGAGGGAATAGAATATTGCATTGATCAGATCTTGGCGAAAACGCTCATGGATGGCTCCAGTGAAAAGCCGGCGGTAATTTTCAAAACCTATCAAGTTTTTCACCGGATTCTCCCGTAAGGCAGCCCCGGTTCCCCAGTCTGTGAGGGAGACGTAAAATGAGTTGCCAATAAAGCCGTACACAAAAATCAATAATAGAATTAGTGAAGGCAGCAATACTAGCATTGAATACACCGAATTTCTCTTTGAACCTACCATATTGTTCCCTTTATAACTTTAATAGGGAGCAGGTATTCCTTAACAGAACCCCTGCTCCCCGAATTCAACTTTTGTAGATTCTTATCTACTTACAATTCCATTCTGTATCGCAATTGCCTGGGCTGCGTTGGCAGCTTGCTCAGGATTGCGGTTATTCAGGAACATTTCCATAACAGTAGCAAAGTCATTCATAAAACCTTCATTTGCGGTTACCCCGTGAGCGAGGCTACCTACAATTCGGTTATCAGCAAAGTCTTTTGCTGCAGATTGTGAATAGTCGTTGTATTTGCTCAGGTCAGAGTCTGTACGGGAAGAAATAGAGCCCTTCAGAGGATTGAAAGTGTCCTGGCCTTCCAAGGAACCACAGGTTTTGAGCCATGCCAAGGCAGCGGCAGGGTTCTTGACACCCTTCGGAAAACCAAAGCTGTCGGCCAAGAACATAAAAGCCCCTTCGGTTCCCGGTGAAGCTGCCCAACTATAGTCGCTTCCAGGTTCAAGATTAAGGGTGGTGCTCATGTATCCTGCAGCCCAGTCGCCCATAATGTTAAACGCGGCATCGCCGCCAACGACCAGGTCGGTAGCCTGCTGCCAGCTTAAGGAAGAGAAATCGTCGTTGGTGTACTCTAGAACTTCATCCAGAGTCGCCCACACTTCAACTGCTTCTTCGCTGGTCCAGCTCAGTTCACCGTTCCACAGTCCATCGTATTTATCCGCACCAAGCACACCCAGGGCAACCGATTCCCACAGGTGGTTTACAGTCCAGTTAGTAGCCAACGAAAGAGGCACAACCCCTTCTGCTTCCAGGTCGTCTGCAATTTCCAGGAACTCATCCCAAGACTGCGGAACTTCTACTCCCCATTTGTCTAGGTTCTCCGGAATATACCACATGACGTTGGAACGGTGTATATTTACCGGCACCGACCAAATACCGTTTTCGGTACCGATCAGATTGATCAGGTCTTCAGGAATAACATCCATCCAGCCTTCGGATTCGAAGAGGGGAGTAAGATCCAGCATTCTCTCGGCTGCCACCCAAGTACCGATTAGCTCTTGTCCGGCATGAACCTGAAAAGAGTCGGGCGGGTCGCCACCAAGCATTCTGGTTTTCAGAACTGCCTTTGCATTTACACCGGAACCGCCGGTTACAGTAGCGTTGATTACTTCAACCTGGGGATAATTATCATTATACAGGTCGATCAGTGCATTAAGCGCGGGGGCTTCATCGCCTGCCCACCAGGAAAAAAGTTCCAAATCGCCGCTCGGTTTTCCGTAATCCAATTTAACTTCCGGAACCTCTGCAGTCTCGGTTTCTTCCGCAGCAGCGGCGCCTTCCTGCTGTCCACCGGCCCATACGGACACCATCGGCAGTAACAGCAGTAGTGTGATCATCAGGGTTAGTCCCTTTTTCATTGTTCAACCTCCTTAATAGGTTTTAAATTCTAATGAATTTTACCATTGCGGAGTATAGCCGTCTGCAGGATTGTTTTTCACATTTCTTACTTATTTACACAACACGACTCAATCTGCAGTTTAGTCTGGACATATTTTATATGAGAATAATCCAGATCAATCAAACTCGGTTGGAGAACAGCCCACTAGCCTCTTGAACAGCCGCGAAAAGTAATTTGGATCCTGGTACCCGACCATTGAGCTAATCTCTTTGATCGAATGGCTATGCTCCTTCAGCAGTCTTTTCGCCCTTTCCATTCTCATTTGAGTAAGCTGATCGACAAAGCTTTTTCGCAGGTAACGGGAGAAGAGATTACTCAGGTAAGCAGAACTCACTTCCACCTCATCAGCCACATCCGACAGTTGAAGCGAGTGGGCGTAGTTCAACTTGATATAGTCGAGGGCTCTTGACAGCACTTTGGGGAGATTTTCAGCCTGAACAGTTTTGATTTTATCAGCCAGTGCTTTAGCCCATCCGGAATAAAAGGCTAACAGATTCTCAGCCGAATCTTCTTCTTCCCACTTATGCCCTGTGCGCATAAGATGAAATCCGGTGACCACAGAATTGGCATGCTCAACATACAGCAATAGATCACACAGCACGGCCTCTGCCCTGTCGATAGTGTCAGTAGAAGCAAGTACTGTTGCAAATATCCGTTTTTGCAGCCCCTCATCCAGATTCTGCAGCGCAACCTCAAGTTCCCGCCGCCACTGCTCCGAGTAGGATATCAACTGCTCAGAATCGAAAGGCTCCATGTGGTGCCTCATTTTTTGATGCGCATCTAAATAGGAGACATTAATATTCTCAAACTCCACCGACTTTCCAGTCACAAAATGCCACTGGGTGCTGCTGTTTTTTTCCGGATCGACAACGGCGGCGAGGTTCTCCACACCGGGAACCGAGTTCACCTCAGATATGTCCGGAAAAAAGAACAGTACTTCCTGCTCAAACGGTGCGGCTAGGCATGGAAATTTGAACTTTAATCTACTTATCACCTCACGGCCGAGGCTGATAAGATCCCTCGATAGACTCTCAGACGCCGCCGCCGGTAGCGCCCCTTTCGAGGCCTTCGATCTTTGCCCTTGCCACTCCAGAATTCCCACGCAGCCCCTGGATGTATTGAACGCAAGCGAAGATTTGAGATAGGGGATAAAGGCGTTTACTTCGCTATTCAGTTTTACCGCAACAAACAGCAGGGTTTCGATGGAACTGCTGAGGGTGTGGTACAGTTCTATATGCTTTAGACTCTCTCCGCGACCATCCAAACGCTGGCCCAGCGACTCAACCGCCGCATCCACCGCATCAATCAGCTTTTCTCTTGAAAAGGGTTTTAGAATATAGTCCTGTACTCCCAGCTCAAAGGCTGTCTGTGCAATATCAAACCGTTCGTAGGCGGTAATGAGAATCGGCAGTACATTCGGACTTCTTCGCTTTATCTCACGCAAGGCATCAAGCCCATCAATACCCGGCATTTTCACATCAATCAGGATAATATCCGGTTTTGTTGCTTCGGCTATTTCGATAGCCTCGCGGCCCGACATTCCGGTACCGGCTATTTCAAGTTCGGGTCGATACTTTTGCAGCATAAAGCTGATGCTCTCGATTACCGGCTGCTCATCGTCGACTATCAGTACACTATACATACTCCGCCTCTTCTTCCGGCAGCTCTATCCGAATTTCCGAGCCCCCTCCGGGGCTGCTCTCAATTGTGACTATGTCTTCCCGGTTAAAGAAAAGACGAAGTCTTAACACTACATTTCGCATTCCTAAACCGCTACGGGAGGAGAAATCCTCGTCGGAGAAGGAAATCGGCTTTAAGGCCGGTGCAATTTCGTCCTGGGACATACCGCTTCCATTATCCTTCACACTAAACACAATTTTACCGTTTTCCTTACCACCGGTCACACTTACCTGCCCTCCCCCCTCTTTATGTTCAAAGCCGTGGATAATTGAGTTTTCTACCAGGGGCTGAAAAATGAGGGGCGGGAACCGAATCTGCCGGAGCTCCTCGGGAATGCTAATTTCAATCCGATAGGTAGCTGCAAATCGAACCTTCAGCAAATCTGCATAATAGTGCAAACCCTTTAGTTCATCATCAATGGTGTTACTGCGCCAGAGACGGCGGACATTGTGGCGGAACAGGGACGCCAGATTCCCCATAAACTCGGCAGTCCGATCGGCCTCTTCCAGAATCGCCAACTGCACACCGGTATTCAGTGAGTTAAAGAGAAAATGAGGATTCATTTGTGAGCGGAGCGAAGCCATCTCTGCATTTTTTAACAGATGCTGCATTTCTAAATTCTTTACCTTTTGGGCAGCCAGGTTTTTCTCTATCTGCGCCTTCTCCTGCATCTGTGCCACATAACGGCGAATGCTGTTTTTCATCTCGTTAAACGCACGGGCAGTTATCCCTATCTCATCATTTGTATTCACCTGCACATCTTCAACCTCAAAATTGCCGCGGCTGATCTCCTCGGCAAGATGGGCCAAACGCACCACCGGTCGAGTAAGGCTGTCGGTGAACAGCATAATCAGCAGCACTGTGAGCAGAACGGCAGTTACTACCAGATAAAAGTTAAACAACTGCACCTGTTTATAACTTTCCGACAAAAAACGGTACGCATCTGTACGGCGGTTCAGATTCTCAATCAAAACCTTATCAATGTATGAATTGATATAAGATGCGGTTAGTTCAGCCGACTTATAGGCCTCTGTATATCCCATGATGTCCCGAACTGTTTTAGCTTCGATAACCCCGTTCAACTGAATGGTATATTTATCAATTAGAGAACCAATGTTCTTTACCATCAACTGTTCCTGACTCTGGTAAGGTGTATTTCGACCGACAACTAAAGCTTGCAGGTTCTCAGTAGTGCGCTGCACCTGTTTCCGATTTTCTTCGTGTTGTAGGAGCAGGTAATTATCTAGGGCTTGCTTGGTTTCGCTTAGCTGTCCCCTGATATTGCGCATGAGCACCTCTGTCCGGGTAAGTTGATCTACCCGCCCTCCTAAACGGAGCGAGGCAAACAGGCTGTACACACTGGTAAGGGCGGTAATGAGCATTATCAAAATAAAAAAAAGCAGCAGGCGATTTCTTATAGTACGTTTCGGTCTCACTGAGTATCCCCCGTGAGCACCCGGCTGGGAATATATATAAACGAGGGCACGTATTGGTTACTGTTAAGCCCAAGCAGGGCCTGCAAGCCCCGTTCTCCAATCGCTTTTGGATCCCGCACCAAGGTTCCATAAATATAGCCGGCCTCTAAACCGCGGGCTATCTCCTGATTATACCCGTAGCCGATAAGTTTAATTTCATCCTCTTTCCCAAACTCCGCAACTACATTGGCAGCTGAAATGGTATCGACCAAACTGGTACAAAAAATTACGTTTACCTCAGGGTTTAGATAGAGTATTTGACGGCTCTTTTCTTCTGAACTGAGTACTCCTATTTTGCGTTTTTCGCTCGGTAACTATCTCGTGGGAGTTTCCGCTGGACAGGCTCGTAAGAATTTCCGTATTGGATGATACTCCACTGGGAGGCACGCTCGGAAAAGTATTCGTTTTTTAACAATGCCGCTTTTGCTCCCTCCGGCTGGGCAGCCTGCATCAGACGTCCGATTTCCTGACCCAGCTTAAAACTATTTGACCCCACAAAGCCCGATCGCCGGCTCATTGGAGCATCCGACTCAAGCGTAACCACCGGTATACCGGAGACTACTGTGCGGTTAATTGCGGGCTTTAACTCCTGTTCATTGGTTACATACAGGGCTACCCCGTCAACCTGGGACAATCGG
The DNA here is from genome assembly GCA_034520965.1 of Spirochaetia bacterium. GTDB lineage: Bacteria > Spirochaetota > Spirochaetia > DSM-16054 > Sediminispirochaetaceae > DSBN01. The sequence goes on from JAXHMY010000003.1 coordinate 566,073, forward strand.
GCTATCTCCATCAGCTCCAGGGTGCCGCTGCGCAGCTCCAGGATATTACGGGGCACCTGCAGCTCGACACCAACGTTCATCTCCGCCGCCGCCTCCTGAATCCCTTCCCACATTTTCTGAAAAAACTCGTCCTCGATTGTAGGAAGGATCACCATAAAGTGGTACCGCGCCGGTTCCGACTGAGAAAGATACGATCTGCCTCGTCGGGCATCCTGGAGAATAAGCCGCACCGACTGAAAGGCGCTGAATAGAAATACAATAGCAAGCAGTACGATTACGCTTTTCACAAATATTTTACGAATCACGGGTATATTATACACACAAGAACCACCCACTTGAAAGGAGTACTGCAGTGAATTATGCTAAATGAATGGCTGAATATTCAATCGCACCGGTGTACGACATACTGCTGTATCCTTTTGTTCACTCTCTGCGTCTGAAGCTGCTGCAGCTGTGCATAGAGCAGAACTACTCGTCGATACTGGACGTATGCTGCGGAACCGGCAGTCAACTCAAAATGCTGCGGAAACACGGTTTTGAGGCCTACGGTGTAGACCTCTCCGAGGAGATGCTGCGTGTATCGCAGAAGGGCCCCTATGCCCGGAATGCCTGCTCCAGGACGCTTCCGCCATGAGCTTCAGTTCCGAGAGCTTTGCAGCCTCAATGATTACCTTTGCACTCCATGAAAAACCGAAGGAAATTGCCCAGGCGATCATTTCGGAGATGATTCGTGTAGTTCAGCCGGGGGGACACATTATTTTAACGGACTTTCACTTTACCACTGCAAGCAGCAGGTATTCAAAATCGGTTATTCGCGCCATTGAATGGACCGCCGGTGGTGAGCACTACCGGAATTTTAAGGACTACATGAGCCTAGGAGGGGTTCCCCAGCTCATTGAAGGCTTTCCACTAGTTCAGGTCAAAACCATTGCCGCCGGACTTAATAGTATAGGTATATTTGTATACAAAGTACGTATTTGACCAATATATAACCTTTATTCACTCAATACTTGACGGCAAAAAGACGATCATGGTATTATAACCGCGCCTTTGAAAAGGGGGACTTCATGTCCAACTCAACATCGAGTGAGACAGAGAGCAACAAACAGAGAACAAAAAAAATCTACTGCGCTAATTGCAGTCATTGCAAATTGGTCCGATCACCGCAGGGTGACGGAAATCACTACACGCTAAGGGTTCGGTGCGATGCCGGGAAATGGATCAAAAAACTTGGCGGAGAAAAGTATTATAAATACTTCACCGTGGCCCGTCGGAGTATAGACGAGTGCGACACATACGAACCGATGGGAGATGAAAAGGAATTCATCCGGGAGCTTAAAAAGACCTTGCCCATCAAAGACGAGCTCTACTCTGAAAACGAATCTTAATAAAAACACTGTGAGCTAATTAACATGAGAACAAGCACTTCTACCCGTATTCTCCCACTTTTGATTGTTATAGCGGCACTGCTCGGCGCATGTGCCTCTCAGCCTCAAGAAATACCTGAAGACCTTGAACCTATTGAGTACTTTCAACGGGGTCAAAAAATCGCCAGCGAAGACGAAAATTACGCACTTGCTAAACGTTATTACAAGACATTTATTGAGCGCTACCCCGAGGATATACAGCGAATAGTTGAGGCCAAGTACGAAATCGCCTATCTCTCGTATAAACAGGGAGACTACGACCTGTCCCGTCAGCAATTTGAAGAAATGCTTTCATATTATGATGACGAAGGCTCAAACGTGCTCCCCCGCTGGCCGCAAGTTTTGGCCGAAAAAGTACTTGATAAAATGAGCTCTGATCCAGAGCACACACAAGCAGCACCAACCGGAACCATGCCGGCTCAACCTCAGCCGGAATAGTTACTAATGCGGTAGAATAATTGTGTGAATTTCGATGCCCCGTTCCCGAGCATCATCATAGACTATTTGCTTGGTAATTTTTCCGCGGGGCCGTGGATGGGGAGGGGCATCTCCTACCAATACAATCAGCTTTTTATCTGCCCTCCATTCGTATGAGTGAATTCCGGTATGTAGGGCCTCATACACAGCCTCCGGAATGTCACGTCCGCCGTACACCCGTATCCGGTTCAACACAGCTTGTATTTTACTGAAATCACGCTCAAAGGGATACGGTTTGGCCAGGTAAAGCTCGAAGTAATCCCGGTAAAGCACAATTCCAAGACGAAAACTGTCGAAACCTTTAATCTCTTCTTCCAGCATTGGTATAAGAGAATTACGGAGATGGGGAATATCATCCTGCATGCTTTTGGTGGTATCTAAGCAAAGCACTATATCAATAGATTTCGCTTTTACTCCGCGCAGCACATCCCGCAGGTTATTGATGATATCCTCCTGTCCTTTTCCGAAGGTAACTCCCCCGTTGGATTCACGTGAAATCTCTTCATACGACTCAACCGTGTCCGGCATGTAGTCGCCCTCCGCCGGCTTCGGTTCCATGGGGCGCTGGACAACCTCAATTACAAAGGGATTATCTACAAAGGGCCCCTCGTAACTGGCGTAGGGTTTGGAGAAACTGCGGATATTGAGCCAGGTGCCGTTGAGTATCTGCAGCTCTCCCTCACGAGTCCAGGGATAACCGTATTCAACAACATAGGGGATAAAAATATGAAAGGCCTCGCCAAGGGAAGGATGCTCTTCCGGAGTCGAATCGATCAGAGAAAACAGCCCCCGTTCTTTAGAAGGCAAAAACTCTCCGTCGAGCATTCTCTTTTCATCGCCATTGACCGGATGGTATTCCGGGTTACGGAGTGCGTAAGTACTGACCCGCTTTTCCGGGTCGGCGGTTGAGTCGGTCAGCAGTACCGACCCGATTCCCGGTTTTGCTTTGATCCATAAATTATACCCCCCCTCCAGACTCTGTTCGAGGATAAGGTCTTCGGCACCGAGCTGCAGCTGTGTCGGGTTCTGCGCCGTTGCCTGCTGTGCCGACACCGGCACCAGCAAAGCGAGAAACCAGAGGATAAGCAGGCAACTCCATAAAAAAAAGTGGCGGGCTCTCATGTCTCTATAATCGGCATAAACCAATATAGTTTAACAAGAAACCCGCCCTACCCGGCTTTCCCGCCTTAATCTAGGCCAGCTCGCTGGAGATGTGTGTAAACAACTCGGTAAACTCAGAACCCTTCCGATAAAACACAGGAGGCCGGCCAAGGGGTGCATCCACCGTTACATAGCCTCCGCTGTACTCCAGGCCGCTCCACAGATGGATCCACACGTCGTCGGGAAGATACGCGGTATGCCGCCGCTTGCCCTTTTTATAGACCGGTGCCACCAACAGGTCGGGCCCGTAAAGGTACTCATATTTTAGCTCATGCAGGGTCTCATCCCCGGCATACATGAGTGCCGGATGGCGGTTCGGAGGCAGGGCTGTTTCGGCATACTCCCGGGCAATCTGCTGGTGGTAGGGTTTAAGCATGGAATACAGCTTGGTCATCCTGGCCAAATGGGTAAGGGTCTCACGGTCCGAATTAAACTGCCAGCAGTCATCCGGACGGTTGCTTTCGTGGGAGCGCATTATCTGATTAAAGGGGGCAAACTCGGCCCAGCGCATAAAGACCTCTTTGCTGCGCTTTATCCAGCCCAGGGAGGTAAACCCGCCCAAATCGCTATGATAAAACCCAACCCCGCTAAAGCCGGCCGACACCCCTGCTGTAATTGCAGTGGCCAAACCGTCTCCCAGGGACCAGTTAACCAACTGATCACCACCCCAGTAGGAAAGGGCGTAACGAGAGGCACCGTTGTAGCCGGAGCGGTTGAAAAAGACCACATTCCCGAGTGCTCCAGCCTCTTCTACCGCCTCGCGATTTGCCCGGGCCCACTCAACAGGATACCGGTTGTGATACCTTTCGGCGCTTTCCCCGGAATGCAGCACCGCATCGGCCGGAAGGTACTCACCGTAGTCGCACATCCAGCCGTCCATGCCGATTCCCAGCATATGCTCTTTTATAATGCCCTTAATCCACTCAAAGGCCTCGGGATTCGTCAAATCCAGCAGGGCAGCCGGAAACGTCGTAACTTCAATCAGATAATCCTTGCCCTCGCTGTTTTTTATCAGGTACCCCTTTTCACTGGCCTCCCGGTAGAGGTCCTCTTCTATTGCTAAAAACGGATTGATATAGCCGAGAAAATGAACACCCCTGGTATTGAGGCTCTTAATCTGTTCGGGCAGTTCCGGGTACTGGTCTTGGGCATACTTCCAGTTCCACATCAGCTGCTTACCAAAGGCGGTCACCCGCTTGCCCTCCCAATCCTGAGCCCACAGACCGCCGACCTGCACACCGGCACTACGTGCATGCTCCAGTTTCTGCTCGATCTCATCGCGGCCGCCCTGAACCCCCAGCCACATACCGTCGTAGGTCCACTCCGGCAGGGGGGGCTGAATACCGTGTATGCGGTTCAGTGCAGCTGCGGCGGCCGGAAAACCGTCTTCAACACCAATTCGGAGTACCGGCATCTCCCAAAAATGGAGGCTATACTGCTGCCGCCCGGTAAAATCAAACTCGGCATAGGCAGACGTATCGGCATAACAGTACCACCCCTTCGAGCTTACAAAACTGGTGGCCGGGAAATAGGTAGAGTACCAGTGCCCGCCGGCATGGGAGTGGACATTTGCAAACTGCGTAATGAGCCCCTTCCCGCGGCCGACCCCCTGCTCTTCAACCCATAGGGGAACCTCGCTGCCCCTAAGGTCAAGCCGGGAGTACTGCTCTCCGCAGCCGTAGAGATGCTCCCGCTCTTCCGCGGCTCAGTGAAGCCACAGACGATTGAAATCCGGAACATTTCCCTTGCTGTCCTGCAGCCTGATAAATAGTTCTCCGGCATCAACGGTAAACTGTACCACAATTCCATTTTCAGCTTTCAGAACAACTTGACGCTCATCTGCCTCAGTTACCTTCAGCTGCCGCAGTACATGCTTTTGCTGCACTTGATCCTTGATCTTAAAATTGGCGTGCCAGTCTTGGAAGGATCCCTGCCCCTTGCCAACGGTCACACAAGGCTGGGTCTCACTGTGATCGATAAGCCGCTTGCCCTTAAAATAGACACGAATATTACCGGCAGACTGCTGCACCTGCAGAAGTCTGCCGGAGCTGTAAGGAACTCTTGTATACATACTATTAACCCTTTACCGCTCCTGCAGTTAAACCGCTGATAATTTTGTCGTGAAAAAATACATAAACGATAATACTTGGAATCATCGCCAATACAACGGCAGCATACATAGAGGGGTAGTCGCTGCGGAATTGGGTGGTAAAAAAGCTTATCCCCAGCTGTATGGTACGCACACTACTGGAGGAGGTCAGCAAGAGAGCATAGATAAATTCGTTCCACGACCATATAAAGGTAAGCGTACCGGCAGTTACCAGACCCGACCTGGAAAGCGGCAGGACCACCTTGCTGTAGCGCTGAACAAAGGAACAGCCGTCTATAATAGCCGCGTCTTCAAGGTCTTTTGGAATATTTACCATAAACGATTTAATCAGAAAAAACGAAATTGGTATATTGATAGCGGCATATGTGAGAATAAGCGCTGCCCGGGTATCGTATAAACCCAGATTTCGAATAATTGCCAGATACGGAACCATGAAGGCAACTATCGGCATAAGTACTCCGGCCACAATCACATTTGAAACGCTCTGTCGAAAGGGAAAAACTTCCCGGGAAACTACGAATGAGGCCAATGAGGTTACCATGATATTAAGCAGGGTTGCTGTAGTGGCAATGATAATCGAATTCATAAACAGCACATGCATTTTAGCAACGCTGACCGCATTTATGTAGTTTTGTAGTTGCCATACCGCAGGTAAGGCCAGAGGGTAGGCATTAAACTCAGCTTCGGTCTTAAAAGAGGTGAGAATAAGCCACACGAGAGGCAGTACCGCAATTGCAAAAAAGAACAAAAGGTACGCCCACTTCAATAAATTAGTTATAACAGCTTTTAGTGTTTTCATTTTATTCTCCAGTTGTACGCCCTATTGATCTTCACCGGTAAGGCTTTTACTGCCTAGGGTCCTATTTAGAGTGACAATCACAAAGAAACCGACCACTACCAGTATTGTTCCAATTGTACTTGCCTCCCCCAACTTACGCGCCCCGATCTTATCGTACATCATTAAGGCTAAGGTGGAGGTACTGTGCCCCGGACCGCCGCCGGTCATCAGGAAGGTCGCTTCAAAGTGGCGTAAACCGTAGGCCATTGCTAAGGTCATAGCCGTGACAATAATACCCCACACTACCGGAAAGCGTAATCAGGGTCTCCTGCTGCCATACAGAGGCGCCATCGATCTCTGCCGCCTCATAATAGGAGGTAGGAATCGACATAACCCCGGCTGAGAATAAATGATCATAAAATAGCCAATGTACATCACCTCTTGGGCAATAATCGCCGGAAGAGCAGTGTTAAACGCACCCAGCCAGTTGTGTGACCACTCTTGTCCAGTAATCAGGCTCAAGACCGCATTCAAAGCACCGTATTCGGCGTTGTAGACTGCCTTCCAGAGCATCGCAATCGCAACTCCCGAAATAACCTTCGGTACAAAATACACAGTACGTAGAGTCTTCCAGAACCTCGGCCTTCGCGCCAGAATAAAGGCGATAATTGTGGCTAATCCTATCTGCAGGAAGCCGAGAGAGAGGGACCATATGATATTATTGCGTACTGAAATTTGCAGACGTCGTGGCTTGTAAAAGCTTCGAATAGTTATCAAACCCTATAAACTCCATTGGGCTGATACCGTTCCATGCGGTAAGACTTGAAAAAAAGACAAACCCAAAGGGATAGATAAAAAAGGTGGTATACATTGCGGTAATTGGAATCATGAAAATAAGAATCCACTTCCAATTTTTGTTCTTCACCAACATAAGAGGGGCTCCTTAAAAAGTGGACGAGAACCGAATGGCCCTCGTCCGTAAATTTGCCTCGCTTACATCAATCATTATATAAGAGAAGCTTCTTAGTCGTTGGCCTCTTCCAGCATTTCTACAAACTCTTCTGGAGTGGCTCGTCCGAGAGCCAGCTGGTCCAATGCAGCTCCAAACTCCTGGACTACAGAAGCAGAGAACTTACCGGAGAGGTGGCTGACTACAAATGACGCATTTTCCTGTGCTTCTACAAATTTCTTCTGAAGCGGATCAACATCGTCGCTTGCGTCAAAGGTAAATTTCGGTACCATTAAAGCACCGGAGTCCATCGAAATGCGCTTTACGTTTTCTGGCTCACTCATGTACTGCAGGAAGGTTAAAGCAGCTTCACGTTTGGCAGGATCGTCGGTTGCGCCGGACGCCAACACCGTCTGGATAAACCCTACCTGCGCACCCTGTTCGCCGCCGGCGGCTGCCGGAGCTGAAGCTTAGTTCTGTAGCTTCATAAACCTCAGGGGCATTCTCACGGATATTACCGATAAACCATGGACCATTAACGAACACTGCGGTTCTCTCAGCCAGAAAGTGGCCGGAAGGAACTGAAGGACCGCCGCCGATGGCGTCTTTAGTGGTATTTCCATCTGAATACAGCTGTTTCAGGATCTCGGCACCCTTTACATACGCAGGATCCGAGAGAGGCTTGTCCCATACGTCCGCGGGCCGCCGACACTGGCCATGATGTGGGAGTACCACAGCATACTTGTCCATGCATTGGCTCCGCCGGTCATTTGAGAGGTCGGGGTCACATCGATAGCTTTTAACTTCTCGGCTGCCTCCCAAAACTCATCGTAGGTCTTTGGAAAACCGTCAATACCGGCTTCTGCAAACAGGTCGGCATTGTACCAGATGGGGGTAATTGCCATTTCGTAAGGAATTACCTTGGTCTGACCGTCGAGGGTGACTTCATTTACGATACTGGAGTCAAACCGGTTGCCCCAGCCGCCTGCCAGATCTTCGGAAAAATCTACCAGAATATCTCCGGAATAGAAATCCTTCGTATCGGGGTTCCACTTCAGAGTAAAAATGTCGGGCACCTGACCACCGGAAATCTGGGCAAGAATTTTCTTGTCGTAGATATCGTAGTCAGGCATCTCTTCGATTTGAACCTTAATCTGTCCGGCATGCTTCTCATTGAACTCGGCAACAATGTCGGCTACCGCGTCCGCTTTTGCATCTTCACCTACCCAAATACAGGGCCAGTTCAGAACTACCTCTTTTTGTGCTTCCTGTTGTCCACCTGCAAGCACCGGCATAGCCAGTACGGTAAATAGAGCAATCAGCATAATTGAAAAAACAGTAATTTTTTTCATATTCCCCTTTTTCCTCCTTTGAAATGTTTATTTTCTTTCCATAAGTAAGTAGACCATAGAAATATGCAGTTGTCAACGAAAAATTGCAGCTAATGCCGGTGTTAGCTTACTTAATAGTCCGCAGCGAATACTGCAGCGACACATCAAACTGGTGAATCGCATACTCAAAGGTGCTGTCGCTGTGGATGTCTGTGTACACCTCCTGAAACAGGTTATGCCCTCCGTGTATTTTTTCAAAGTGACGGCTGCTCGCGTGAGCCTTAGATGCACTTACCGCATCGAGACTCGCTTTATCCAGGGCAAATGGGTTAGTGCCGGCAAAAACACCTACATCCTCAACCAGCGGAACATCATTCGCCGGCCAGCGAATCGCAGTCGGGGGTGATATTTATAGCGAAATTGATGTAAAAAGCCTTTTCTTTGAAGTACTGCTGAACCGCATAGGCGTACTCGGTTACCTTTTCAATAAAAATTTTATTATCCTCGCTTGAGCCCGCCTCCATAGCCTGATAGTTACACGCGGCCACACACTGCCCACACCCGATGCACAGGGCATAATCGATTACCGCCTTATGCTCTTCCATAGTAATTGCCCCGACCGGACAGACATTATAACACTGCCGACAGCCCACACAATTCTCGCGGTTCACCACCGGTTTCGAAGATGAGTGCTGTTCACGTTTCCCGGCAATCGAGGCACAGCCCATGGACATATTTTTGATGGCGCCGCCGAAACCGGCTTCCATATGACCTTTGAAGTGGTTTAGAAAAATTATTCTATCCGCCTGGAGAATTCCTCCGGCCAGTTTGGCCTTTTTAATATGCCGGCCGGGAATTGACACTTCACGATAATCCAGCCCGCGAACTCCATCGGCCGGAATAAAGGGAGCCCCAACAGTTGCATAGTTAAAACCGTGCTGCACCGCGGTCAAGGAGATGGTCCACCCCATTATGGCGCCCACCGGAGTACAGCGTATTGGTATCGGTTAAAAAAGGCTTTGCCCCGCGGTTTTTTATCTCTTCAGCCACAATTCGGGCATAGTTCGGGTTTAGGTAGCCGAGGTTCTCGCGTTCACCTACATGCAGCTTAATGGCAACTAACTCATTTTCTTTGATCGTTTCTAAAAAACCGGATTTTTTAATTAGTTTACGGAACTTTTTCTCCAGCGAATTCCCAAAGTCGGCTTGCATATCCGTAAAGAGTATCTCATTCATTGTTCACTTCTCCTTGTATAAGTACATTTGCTTTTACTGATATTTTAGGAGCTTTATCGGTTAAATGCAATGTGTTAAGCACTTTGAAGTGCTGCTATGAGTTGGATTTGCGAGTAAGCATATGAGTGAACAAATAGAAATGGCCTTAAGATATGTTTCCCGGAGTAAAAGGATTAATAAAAAAAATGGTCCAACACAAGGTCGGATGCCCCTACTCCGGCCAGAATGGGATCGTACTTACAAGGCAGCACCACACATTTTTCATCAGTCTGGGCGAATTCAGTCCACTTGAGCTGCAGCTGAATTTGTTCAGCCAGGTAATTGGAAAGCGCCTCCGAGCGGGTTACCAGCAAAAATGAGTCGGGACCAAACAGCTGAAACAGGCTGTATACCCCTTCGGAAAGAATCCGTGCTTTTTCATTGAGCACTCTTAACACGGTTGAGTTTTGGGAGCTAATTGCCTGGTCCAAATCGTCAATGTTAATCTCTACCCCTTCCTCTCGAATATCATGGATAAGAGACTCCTCCGATACATAGCTCTCCAGGCATCCGCGGTGGCCGCACTCACACTGTCTGCCGTTGATATCGATTGACATGTGCCCAATTTCCAGGGTGGTCTTGTTATTTGTCACAAAAATGTGCCCACCATTGATAAACGAACCACCTACACCGCTTCGTATTAACACGGTAAGCAGGGTACGCTTTCCCTGGGCAACGCCATAACGGTATTCACTCAAGGCCACCACTGTAGCATTGTTGTGTACATATACCGGCAATCCGAAGGCCTCTTCTATCGGAGCTTTGATCGAAAAATTACTCATTCCGCTGATACGGCCGTAATGCACTACCGTGCCGGACTCAATATCCACACGTCCGGGTGCACCAATTCCAATTCCAATTAAGCGTTCAGGCTGTATACCCGATTGCTGCAGAGACTTCTCAATTAGCTCTTTTAAAACAGTGACTACCTGCTGCGCATTTATAAAGTCGTGTAGTTCAGCCACCTCTTCGTACACCGGCTCGCCGCTAAAGTTTACAATCACTATGGAAGCTGATCTTACCCAAAAATCTATTCCTATTACAAAACGTGCATCCGATTTGCAGCGGTAATATACAGGCCGGCGCCCCTTGCGCTCACTGGCTTCAACCTTTTTATCGACCACCCCTATTAAACCGCCCTCCTCCAAGCTCGAGAAAATTCGAAAGACCGTGGGAGGCTTGAGACCGGTCAGGTGTACCACCTCGGACTGGCTAATACCGTCGCTCTTGTGTATAATCCTGAGTACCAGTTTTTCATTTTTCTCGCGGACGTCGTTTCCGCGCAGCGGTTCACCTATCATATTCGTTTCTTTCCTTTAAAAAGTACCTCAAGGGCAATAGTACCAGAGGAACCATTCCCTGTACAGAGTTTTTTCAAATTTAGAATTACTGTCCTCTTGCATAATTTGCGGACCTGTTTTATATTTATTTTCAGGAAGTAAATAATATATTCTCACGCATAAAGGAGTCAGCTATGGATGAAAACACCTTGCAGGAGCTTAAAGATACCGCAAGGAGAATCCGCACTCTCACGATCGACCAAATCGGTTATTTCGGCGTTGGTCACATCGGAGGAGCGTTGTCAATTGTGGAAGCATTGACGATTCTATATTACCGCCATATGAACATCGATCCCAAAAATCCGGCCAAGCGCGATCGGGATCAATTTATTCTGTCAAAGGGTCATGCCGGTCCGGCCCTCTACAGCGTATTGGCCGACAAGGGCTACTTTCCGATGGAGTGGCTGCACACTCTTAAACGTCGGCGGAACTCGCCTCCCGAGCCATGCCGACATGGTGCGCACCCCCGGAATCGACATGACCGCCGGGTCCCTCGGTCAAGGCCTTTCCGCCGGAATTGGTAAGGCCCTTGGTCACCGCATAGACGGAATCGACAGCAAAATCTACGTTATTATCGGCGATGGAGAAAGTAATGAAGGCCAGGTATGGGAAGCCGCTATGAGCGCCAGCCATTATAAATTGAATAACCTGATTGCCTTCACCGACTACAACAAAATGCAGATAGACGGCTATACCCAGGACATCATGGACCTGGACGACCTCAATGCAAAATGGGTCGGCTTCGGCTGGAACGTACTTCGGGTTGACGGGCACTGCTTTCCGGCCCTTAATCGGGCTATCCGTAAGGCAAAAGAGGAAAAATGTCGCCCCACAATGATCATTATGGATACCATCAAGGGCAAGGGGGCCTACTTTGCCGAAGGTAATCTGGGGAACCACAACATGCCCTTCGACTACGACACCGCCAAAGAGGCAATTACCCGTCTTGAAAAAGGAGCAGTGTAATGGGAAAAGAAAAAGATATGCGCGCAACCTACAACGACACCCTAATCGATCTGGCATCAAAAGACGAGCGAATTGTGCTTATGGAAGCCGATCTGATGAATGCCAGCGGGACGGTGACTTTCAAAAATACCTACCCCGAACGATTTTTCGACATGGGCGTGGCGGAAGCTAATATGGCCGGAGTAGCTGCAGGACTCAGCTCGGTCGGAAAAATTCCCTTTGCAGCCTCGTTTGCTCCCTTTGCCAGTCGCAAGACCTACGACCAGTTTTTCATCTCCGCAAACTATGCCCACCTGAATGTAAAAATGGTCGGCACCGACCCCGGCATTACCGCACAGGTAAACGGAGGGACGCATATGTCCTTCGAAGACGGCGGTCTCATGCGCAACATTCCCGGTCTGGTGGTTTTCGAGCCCTGCGACAACGTGTCCCTGGAAAAACTGATCCGTAAAGCCGCTGAATACGAAGGCTGTACCTACATGCGCCTGCACCGCAAGGGCGGCAACATCATTTACAAAGAAGACGAGGAGTTCGAACTCGGTAAGGGCGTTGTCCTGCGCGACGGCAGCGATGTCACCCTGGTAGCCACGGGCTTGGTGATGGTACAAGAGGCGCTGGATGCTGCGGATGAACTGAAAAAAGAGGGCATCTCGGCCGCAGTAATCGATATGCACACCATCAAACCGATCGACCGCGAACTGATCGTAAAATACGCCGAAAAGACCGGTGCTTTCGTGACCTGTGAAAATCATCAGGTAGTCAACTTTCTCGGTTCGGCGGTAGCTGAAGTGCTGGCGGAAGAACACCCCGCCCTAATGAAAAGGGTCGGCGTACAGGATGCCTTCGGCGAAGTGGGCAAACTCGACTATCTGAAAGAGCGCTATGGTTTGACCGCAGCCAACATCGCAGACAACGCTCGGGCTGTACTCAAACAGAAAAAATAATAAGGAGAAGAAACTATGAAACTGGCAATAGCATCGGATTTATCCGGATTTCCCCTGAAACAGGCGGTGGTTGCACATTTGAAGGACCGCGATGACATCGAAATTATCGATTTCGGCATTGAATCTGAAGATAAGCCGAAACCCTATGTCGAGCAGGCCCCCAAGGTAGCCAAAGCAATTCAGAAGGGCGAAGCCGATAAGGGAATCTTGATCTGCGGCACCGCACAGGGCATGGCCATTGTGGCCAACAAATTCAAAGGCATATATGCCGCCGTGGCCGACGGATTATTCTCCGCGGAGCGCGGAAAAATTATCAATAACGCCAATGTCATTACCATGGGCGGCTGGATAACAGCCCCCTTTCTCGGTACCCAGATTGTCGACGCCTGGCTCTCGATGGCATTCACCCAGAAGATGGAGTTCAAAAAGGATTTTCTCACCAACGCCTTTCAACAGGTACAGGAAATAGAAAAAGAAAACTTCAAATAGAATCACTACGGCAGGCCCAGGATGATCCGCGGCAGCTGCAAAGCTGTACGCGGACAATTCTGGGCCTGTTCTTTTATATTTCAAGGGCCGGCCTTGAGCGGCCTCGCCTAATTAAAAGCAAAGGAGCAGAGTATGGCAGTAAGCGAACAGGATGTACAAAATATTGCAAAACTGGTAGCCCGCGCACGCAAGGCCCAGGCTGTGGCCGACCGGTATACCCAGCAGCAAATTGACGATGCCTGTCTGGCCGTCGGCTGGGAGGTCTACGAGGACAACAATATCAAAAAACTGGCCGAAGCAGCGGTCGCCGAAACCGGAATGGGCAATGTCGAGGATAAAATCAAAAAGCACAAGGGCAAGGTGTTGGGTGTTATCCGCGATATTAAAGGTGCTAAATCGGTTGGATTGATTGAAGAAGACAAAGAAAACAAGATCAAGAAATATGCGAAGCCGGTTGGAGTGGTCGGTGCCCTTACCCCTGTGACCAATCCCACTGCCACCCCCGCCAGTAACGGTGTTACCATCCTGAAGGGCCGCAATGCCGTCATCTTTGCTCCCCACCCTACGGCAAAAAAGTCCTCCAAGCTGGCGGTAGACTTTATGCGGGCCGGTTTGCGGAAGGTTGGTGCCCCCGAAGATCTGATCCAAATTATCGAGGAGCCCTCTATCGAATTGACCGGTGAGCTAATGCGGCAGGTGGACATGGTGATGGCCACCGGCGGCGGCCCGATGGTAAAGGCCGCCTACTCCAGCGGGACCCCCGCCTACGGAGTAGGCCCTGGTAATTCGGTCCAGATGATTGCCGAAGATGCCGACATCGCCGATGCCGCCCAAAAGGTTACTGTGAGTAAAATTTTCGATTACTCCACCAGCTGCTCCAGTGAAAACTCGGTCATTATTCAACAGAGTGTGTACGATCAGGCGGTTGAAGAGTTCAAGAAACAGGGAGGCTACCTCTGCTCTTCCGATGAAAAAGCCAAACTGGTCGACTGGATGTGGCGGCCCAATAAAAAGGGAAAAATCGGCATTAATCCAAAGATTATTGCCCAGTCCGCAGAAAAAATCGCCGCCGATGCCGGCCTCAGCGTACCTAAAGGCACGGTCATGCTGATGGTCGAAGGCAGCCGGCCGGTGGAAGAAGACCTCTTTACCGGAGAAAAACTCTCCCCGGTACTCGCCCTGTGGAAATACGACAGCTACCGTGAAGGCTTGGACCTGCTGAAGGCTATTACCGACCACGCCGGCCGGGGCCACTCCTGCGGAATCCATACCTATAATCAGGAATACATCGAGCAGATGAGCCTGGAGATGCACACCAGCCGCATTATGGTCCGTCAGCCCCAGGCCCCGGCCAACGGCGGCAACTTTTTCAACGGCATGCCCTCCACCGTAACCCTCGGCTGCGGCACCTGGGGCGGCAACGTCACCACCGAAAACATCTACTACAAGCACTTCCTCAATATCACCTGGGTCTCCGAACCCTTTCCGCCCCAAAAGCCCAGCGACGAAGATATGTGGGGCGATTTCTGGACACGCCACGGCGGCCCCGACAGCAGCACACCTCAAGAAACTTCCGGCGGAGGAGCATAAGCATGAAACTATTCGAATACCAGGCCAAAGAGGTGTTCAAAAACAGCGGCATCCCCGTACCCGACAGCCGCCTTGTCCATAACCGCAGCGAGGCGGCCGCCGCAGTGGATGCGGTGGGAACCCCCTGCGCCGTAAAGTCGCAGCTGCTGATGGGCGGCCGCGGCAAGGCCGGGCTCATTAAACTGGCCAAAAACAAAGACCAGGCCCTGCAGATAGCAGAGGAACTGTTCTCCCGCCCCGAGGGCGTGCAAAAACTCCTCATCGAAGAGGCGGTGGACATCGAAAAAGAGCTGTACCTCTCCATCACCCTCGATCCGGTGAAGGCCGAAGGGCTGGTGATCGCCTGTGCCGAAGGCGGGGTTGAAATAGAAACCCTGGCCAAGGAGCGGCCCGAAGCCATTGTCCGTAAAAACTTCGACCTGACCCGCGGTCTGCAGGCTTATCAGGCCAGGGCAGCGGTCTACGACATGGGGCTCAGCGGCGATGCGGCCAAACAGGCCGTTAAAATCCTGATGGGCCTGTACAAAGCCTTCACCACCTACGACGCCGAGCTCATCGAAATAAACCCGCTCTTTCTAACCAAGTCCGGGATTATCAAGGACGGACCGAACAAAGAGGGGCAACTAATCGCCGGCGACGGTAAGCTATCGATCGACGACAACGCCGCCCACCGCCAGCAGGAGTACAGCATTACCCGGGAGCACTTCTCCAGCGATATGGAGTACGAAGCAGCCATGGACGGAATTCCCTACCTGCAGTTCGACGGTGATATCAGCCTGATGTGTGCCGGTGCCGGTCTGACCACTACCGTCTACGACCTGATCAACTACGAAGGTGGCAGCGTGGCCAACTACCTGGAGTTCGGAGGGCCGAACTACCGCCGGGCCATGCGGGCCATGGAACTCTGCCTGCAGAACCCCTCCAAGGTCATTCTAATAGTCACCTTCGGCACCATCGCCCGGGCCGACGTAATGGCCGAGGGGGTGGTCGAGGCGATCAAGAAACTCAATCCGAACCGCCCCATCGTCACCTGCATTCGCGGAACTAACGAGGAAGATGCGGTGAAAATTCTAGAAGGCGCAGGATTAACACCAATCTTCGACACGGAAGAGGCGGTCCGCACCGCCGTCAAAATCGCAAAAGGAGGGGCGGCATGAGCATATTTATCGACGAACAGACCCGCGTACTCATCCAGGGTATCACCGGTAAAGAGGGTGCCTACTGGACTAAGCACATGCAGGAGATGGGCACCACCATCGTGGCCGGAGTTACCCCCGGTAAGGAAGGCCAGCAGGTAGACGGAATCCCGGTGTATCACAGCGTAGAACGGGCAACCCGAAACCATCAGCTGGATGCGGCCATGCTCTTTGTCCCGCCCCGCTTTACCAAAGATGCCGTCTTCGAGGCCCTGGAAGGGGGAATTAAAAAAATCGTGACCGTCGCCGACGGAATCCCCGTGCACGATGCGGTGCAGATCCGCAAAGCCGCCCTTGAGGCGGGAGCCCTGGTAGTCGGGGGAAACACATCCGGGGTAATCTCGCCGGGAAAAGCGATGATGGGCTTTTTCCCCTACTGGATCAAACGGGTCTATACCCCCGGCCGCATCGGCGTGATGACCCGCAGCGGATCCCTTACCAACGAGGTAACCTCCATGGTGGTTGAAGCCGGATTCGGTGTTTCGACCCTCATTGGCGTCGGCGGCGACCCGGTCCCGGGAACCCGCTTTGCCGAAATGCTGCCTGCCTATCAACAGGACCCCGAAACCGACGCGGTAGTAATCATCGGCGAACTGGGGGGCACCATGGAAGAGGAAGTGGCCGCCGCCTTAGCCAACGACTCCTTTACGAAACCCCTGGTCGCCTTCCTGGGCGGACGCACCGCCCCAGCCGGGAAAAAAATGGGCCACGCCGGGGCCATCGTCACCGGCGGCACCGGCTCGGTAGAAGACAAAGTGGCCGCCCTGGAAAAGGCCGGCGCCTCGGTAGCCGCCCGCCCACGCCAGGTTGGCCAGCTGCTGCGCCAAGCCCTTGAAGAAACTAAAAAATCTAAAGGAACCGGTGAGGGCGATGAGCGCAAGGGAGCTGCAAAATGAGCGGCCCAAATCAGAACGGCC
Source organism: Spirochaetia bacterium (assembly GCA_034520965.1). Taxonomy (GTDB): domain Bacteria; phylum Spirochaetota; class Spirochaetia; order DSM-16054; family Sediminispirochaetaceae; genus DSBN01. Next base: position 583,023 of record JAXHMY010000003.1, read on the forward strand.
AAAAGGGCCCAAACCAAAGCAAATCCGCCGGCCCCCAAAACACTACCAACGGCCAGCCCCCACAATCGGCCGCCGGCGGCAACAGTCAAAACACAGCCGGCCCGGGCGGCCCAAAACCCAAACCCCTCGGCTCCGGCTCCTCCCCCACAATGCGCCTGGTCTACCTGGTCCTGGCCTTTGCCGCCGCCGGGCTCTTCGCCCTCTTCCCGCTGCCCGAGGCCACCCGCACCGTCGGCGAGGCCACCCTCAGCCCCGCCGGGCAAACCGCCATGGGCATCCTGCTCTTCGCCCTCATCCTCTGGATGACCGAAGCAGTTCCCTTCCACATTACCGGACTGCTCAGCATCTTCATGCTGAGCCTGCTGCAGGTGGGCAGCTTCAAGGACATTGTATCAATCGGTTTCGGCAACCACATCATCGTCTTTTTTATCGGGGTACTGACCCTCAGCTCCTTTATCACCCACTCGGGGCTCGGCAACCGTATCTCCGTCTATCTGCTGTCTAAAACCGGCAACCGCACCAGCATAATCATTCTGGGCTTTCTGGTAGTCGGTGCCCTGCTCTCTATGTGGATCACCAACACCGCCGTAGCGGCCATGCTGATGCCCCTGGGCGTCTCCATCCTCAAGGAGGAGGGGGTCATCCCGCTCAAGAGCAACTTCGGCAAGGCCCTGATGATCGCCGCCGCCTGGGGCCCCATCATCGGCGGCATCACCGCCCCCTCCGGGGCCGGTCCAAACCCGTTAGCCATCGGCTTTCTCAAGGAAATGGCCGGGGTCGACCTCAGCTTCGCCGGCTGGATGATGTACGGAGTGCCCGCGGGCTTCCTCCTGCTGCTGCCCACCTGGGGCATCATCCTGCTCTTCTTCAAACCGGAAATGACGCACCTCAAAAAAACCAAAGACGAACTCCGCGCCGAGTACTCCGAACTGCCCAGGATGGGCCGGGAAGAAAAGGTCACCCTGGTCATCTTTCTGCTGACCGTCTTCCTGTGGCTCACCACCCCCCTCTTTGAAAACTGGCTCGGCATCGCCATCCCCATCTCTATGCCGGTCATCTTCACCGCCTCGCTCTTTTTCTTCCCCAAGGTCAGCACCATCAAGTGGAGCGAAGTAGAAAAAGAGATCTCCTGGAGCAGCATTCTGCTCATCGTCAGCGGAATCTCAATCGGCATGATGCTCTACCAAACCGGCGCCGCCGAATGGCTGGCGGTGGTCTTCCTGGGAGGCATCGGCGGCATCCACCCCTTTATGCAGGTCTTCCTGGTGGTCCTGATCATCTCCTTCCTCAAAATCGGCTTCTCCAGCAACACCGTCACCGCCACCATCATCATCCCCATCATGATCACCCTCGCCCAGAGCCTCGGCATCGACGCCCTCAGCATCTCCATGCCCGCGGCCCTCACCACCAGCATGGCCTTCATCCTGGTCACCAGCACCCCCACCAACGTCATCCCCTACTCCGCCGGCTACTTCTCCATCAAGGACATGGCCGTGGCCGGAGTCTTCATGACCATCATCGCCAGCATCATCGTCTCGGGCTCCATCTTTGTAATCGGCAGCTTCACCGGTCTGTATTAATTCCGGCCGCGCCCCGCCCCTGGCCGCTCAAGGCGGCCGGGCCGGGGCCGCGCTTTCCGCTCCAACGCTTCGCCCGCCCCGGCATCCGCCGGCGCGGGCTGCAGGGTTTCCGCTGCAATCGCTCGCGGATAGCATCAGCAGTGCTGCACGTACACCATGAACCGCTTCCCATACAATTAATGTAAATTTTTATTTGAATTTTTGTATAAAAAAACATATAACTTCTATTATGAAAAACCTGCAGATCGGTCTGGACGACAAAGTTGTCTCCTTTCTTGACCACATTGCCTCGGATCAGCACAAAACCCGTTCCGCCGTCATCCGCGATGCAATATACCACTGGATCAAACAGAGCGCCGCCGAGCGTTTCGAATCGGATTGGATTGCAGCGTTAAAATCGGATACAACGGAATACTCCGACGACACCGAACTCTGGATGGCCGCCGAAGCCTGGGACGAAGAATGAGAAAAATGAACCGCGACGACATCTGGTATGTCGATCTCGGCGGCCATGCAGGAAGGCGTCCGGTAGTAATTCTTACCCGGCAGGCGGTACTGCAGCACCTGAACAAGGTTACCGTGGCCGAAGTCTCCACCCGGGACAAGGGGTATCCCACAGAGGTTTTTATTGGTGATATGGCTAATCTTCCCTCACCCTCCTTCGTACAGGCGGACAACCTACACACCGTACCAAAACAGCGGCTGGTAAAATACTCCGGCACCCTGGACGAGGCAACCATGAGGAAGACCTCGCGAAAAGTTGTCTTGGCGTTGGGGCTTGAATAATAAAACCACATCTGCCGATTGACTGCGGGGATGAACCAGTTCAACCCTTTGCCCGAAAAGTCTCCGACAGGTCCAGCTCGAACCCCTGTAGGGCCGCCACCCCCGGCCGGTCTTCGGGACCGTACGCGCCCATGCGTTCGAAACGCTCTCCGTTATGGCGGTAGATTTCCACCACCTGCTCGTCCGGATCGACAATCCAGTATTCGCGTACCCCGTACCTCTCGTAAAGAGCAAACTTCTGCTTTCTGTCCTTTCTTCCTGAAGCAGGAGAGACTATCTCGACTATTAGGTCCGGCGCTCCCTGCATACCCCACTCAGTGAGCTTGTCCCCGTCACAGCAGAGGACCACATCCGGCTGTACCACCGTTGGTGCGTCATCTTCATCCTCTTCGGTTAGTTTCACATCAAAGGGTGCGGCAAATACCTCGCAGCCGGAATCTTTGCTTGCATTTGCAAATTGCCGTACGAATTCCACCAGTATCTGCTGGTGATTTCGTGAAGGGGCGGGACTCATGTCCCAGGCCACTCCATCGATGAGTTCCCACCGCTCTTCTTCCGGCCATGAGCGATAATCTTCCCAACTGTATCGTTCTATAATGCCCCCCACTTATAGTAGAGTATATCAGAAAACTCCTGTCGGCGGTAGGCTGAGAACCTGATATGATCAGCAATTCAATCTTGCCTTAGCTACCCGGCCATCCACGTCACCCACAGGGGCAGGGTAAGCAGGGATGCTATCGAAGAAATAAATATCACCGTAACAGTCAAGGAGCGGTCCAGGGGATACATCGAGCTCAGGGCAAAGGGCGTTACCGCCAAGGGCATCGCCGCCTCAAGCACCGTCACCTGGTACATTTCAATACTGTTCAGCCTCCAGGCTACCAGATAAAAAAGTGCCGGTACAATAAACAGCCGCACCGCCGATACCGCCAGGGCGGGCCTCCAAATTGAACGCAGTGGGATTTTTCGGGCCAGAAACACCCCCAAACTCACCAGCACTACCGGCGAGGCCGACTGGGAAATCATATCCAGGGCTGCGTGCACTGCAGCGGGAACCTCCCAGCCCAGGGCAAACACAAGCACGCCCAATACAATGGCTACGATAAAAGGGTTGCGCAGAATACCGTAGGCAATCTGCAGCAGAGACTCGCGCTGATGCCGCCGTACCTCCAAAAGCAAAATCCCCAGCGAAAACAACACCAGCACATAGATCGAAATAATAATGGTCGTCTCCGGCCCCTTCCCCGGATACACCCTGCTAATCAAGGGATAGCCCAGGTAGGCTACATTCCCGAAGATAGCCGCCACCATAATTGCATTCGCCCGCTCACGGGGCAGTTTCAACAGAATAGACACCCCTAACGCCCCCAGCATAATCAGAACCAGCAAAAGTCCGTTCACAAGAAACACTTCCGCCTTTTCCGCCACATCCTCGGGAACCAGACTAATCAAATTCAGGAAGATAAGTGAGGGAAATCCGATATACAGGCCGTAGCGGTTCAGCACTTCCACCCAGGTATCATCGGCAACCTTCGTGATCTTTAAGACAGATCCAACTCCAATCAACAGAAAAATGGGCACAATCAGTTTAAATATTTCAAGCATAACCCCACTACTATATGTCCTCTTGCGGGTAAGGTAAAGCGGTATCTTTCAACGCGGTACCTTTCAATTAAAGATAGATTGCTTTTAGCCAAATATGGGGTACAATAATTATATAGATTAACGTAAGGAGGAACATCAATGAAGTTGGAAGATTCGTCAGGAACAGTCACCGAGGCAAGGAGTCCAAAGGATATCGAGAGCCTTATCGACAAAGTAGGAAAAGGGATAGACCACTGTATTCTCAGCGATGGCGATGCCTATATACAGACAGCCGCCTCCGGATCCGGCCTGCTGGTCCAATACGGTGATTCCTCGGGAAATTACGAGGGTATAGACCCCAGCCTTCCTCCCCAGACCGTAAAGAAGATGTTCACCGCCTTCTTTCAACATGACGAGTCCTGGAAGACACACACAGCCTTCTCGCAGATAGGCGAGGCAAAGCCTGCTTCTGCAGCTTCCTCTCCGGCCGGAGCATCCCAAGCTGCCGAATCTCCCGGAAGCAGAGAGGACCTTAAAAATAGCGTGATAAATTCGGTAAAGCGGGAAGCCCAAACCTCCTTTTCATATATGATTCGACGTGTCCTGCGCAGGTTTATCCGAAGAATATTTTAGGAGTTCGAATATGAGTAAGTTACACATCCGCAGTACTCTCCTGCCTGTGTTGATGCTGCTGCTTCTATCCATTTCTCTCCCGAACATCTCCGCCCAGGAGCAGCTTTCGGATGGCTGGCTGCGCTTCACCCTCACAGGCCGAACATCCAAGCCCGACTGGACAGCCTCCTCGGTATTGGAATCGGATCAGCTGTATCGGGACTCGCGCTACGGACCGGAAAAGGCACTGGACGGCGACCCTGCCACTGCCTGGGTAGAGGGGGTCCCCGGTCCGGGCCTCGGCGAGAGCTATGTAATTGGTCTGCCCCACTATCCCGAAGCTATGGGATTCATAAACGGCTATGCAAAAAACCGGGGCCTCTTTGAAAAAAACTACCGGGTAAAAGAGCTAAGGGTGCAGGTTTTCGCAGGCCTCTCCGTCAGTGCTTTTGCAACCGAAATAGCCCAGTTTTTCGATGCCCGCCCGATAAGTGATTCACAGACTATCAAGCTTGCCGACATAATGGAAGCTCAGCGAACCGAACTGCCCTTCGATCGCAGCCGCATACTCGCCCGTATGCGTGAGTTCCGCAACTCCGAGGAAGTACGTTCGTGGGACTTCCCCCAAGCCGCAGAAATGGGGGCCGACGGCAGCGAAGGACTGTCAGTCTCTTTTCGCTACCTTATCCGTTTAGAGATAGCCGACACCTACCCCGGATCCAAGTGGGAGGACACCTGCATCGCAGAACTCTGGCCGGATTACGGCAGGGCCTCGAAAGCCTCCGTATCGCAGGACGACAAGAGCCTTGTTATTACCGATGGTGCGGGTGAACAGATCCCCACCTACTCCGACTTTGAATACGTACTTACCCTGGTAGAGACGAGCCGCAACAAGGAGTGGGCGATAGTAATTAAGGAGCCCGCCTATGCTGATGAGGGCCGGATATCCAGCACCTACGCAGTAATCCACACTCCCACCGGACGGGATATGAGCCAACGCATCTTTGGCCCCTCCGCCGAAAAGCTCGGCGCCGGCCTACTGCCCACCGGCTTCACCCGGGAGCAGGGCACCACTTACTTGGAGTATGAGGATTTCGAACAGGGCGAAACTAAACAGACTCCACTTAGTCTTTATTGAAGTCTCGCTTTACCTGCATTTGGAACTCCTCATCCAGGAAAAAATCCACTGCTGTAGCAGCCATCGCTTTAGCGGCAAGGATCATAGTGCGGTGCCCCTGCTCGGATACAGCCGCATCGGCAAACTTCCGGGAATGATAGATGAGGGAGCTGTCCCCAATTTCCAGATAGGGATGAATGGAAGGGGTAATGTGGCTCACATTTCCCATATCAGTGAATCCGATGTCATCCATCGGCTCGTTCTCTTTAAAGACCACTCCTAAGGATTCAATGTTCCGCTGAAAAGATTCTGTGAGAGGCCGGTTTGTCTTGAGTGTTTTATACGCACCGCCGCGCTCGTGAAAATTAAGGATAGCCCCGGTTGCAGAGGCTGCACCGGCGGCACAATCCCTTACCTTCTTTACCATCTGCGTGCAGTACTCATCATCAAGGGAGCGCACATAAAAAAGTGCTGATGAGTGATCCGGCACTATATTTGGGGCTTTGCCCCCATCAGTATTATGCCGTGGACTCGGACATCTGTGCGCATATGCTGGCGAAGGGCGTTGATATTATTGAAAGTCTGGATAGCCGCATCCAGCGCGTTAATCCCCTTCTCCGGCGAACTGGCGGCATGGGCGGCTTTCCCAATAAACTCTATCTCCACAATCCGGCTTGCCATTGCGTACTTCCAGAGTTGGTTTTGCGGGGATGGATGAAACATCATCGCCGCATCAACCTCGTCAAACACCCCCCGGTCGGCCAGCAGTATTTTTCCGCCGCCCCCCTCTTCTGCCGGGGTGCCTATAAGCTCTACGATACCCGGCAGAGTCTCAAATGCAGTGGCAATCGCTAGTGCCGCACCTAGTCCGGCGGTACCTATTAGGTTGTGACCACAGGCGTGGCCAACCTCAGGCAGGGCGTCGTATTCCGATAAGAAAGCTAACACCGGTCCATTGTGTTTACCTCGGTACACCGCCTTGAAGGCTGTATCCACATCTGAAATCTGTCTAGTTATCTCAAACCCGAACTCCTCCGCAGTTCCAGACAACAAATTAGATGCAAAATACTCTTCAAAATTAGTTTCAGGATGAGCATGGATCTGTGTGGATATGTCTATCAGCCGCGGGGTCAACTCATCAATCGCCATATACACAGACTGTTTCTGATCTTCAACCTTCATCTAAGTAATAGCCTCCCTCAAGCCTTTACACATACAAATGGCACTTCACCACAGAACCGTCGGAAGTCTCTACACTGGGCGGTTCTGTTTCCTCGCATATTTTTCCAATTTTACGAGGACAACGAGGATGGAATCTACAGCCATGTGGCGGGTTGATCGGGCTCGGCACTTCTCCATGCAACACTTTTCTCTTCGGACCCTCCGGTTCCAATCGAGGTATCGAATCCAACAGGGCTTTGGTATAGGGGTGTTTGGGATTGGAAAAAAGAGTTTTTGTGTCGGCATTTTCCATAATCCAGCCCAGGTACATTACAGCTACCCTATCGCTCACATGTTTCACCACACTCAAATCGTGGGCAATAAAAAGGTATGAAAGGTTAAGTTTCTCCTGTAAGGATAACAGTAAATTTATAATTTGAGCCTGTATGCTCACATCCAAAGCCGTTACCGGTTCATCACAGATAATAAACTCAGGGTCCACCGAGAGGGCGCGTGCAATGCCAACCCGCTGCCGCTGTCCTCCGGAAAGCTCGTGGGGATAGCGGTTGATGAAGCGTTTGGGTATGCCGGTCATATCCATTACTTCCAGCAAGCGGTCCTCGTAGTCTTTCCGATAAAGATACTTGTGAATATGAAAGGGCTCGCTGATGATCTGCCCGACAGTCTTTCGACGGTTGAGGGAAGTGCTGGGATCCTGAAAGATCATCTGAATACTGCGTCGAAGCACTTTCTCATTCTTGCGGTTTACTCCAAATACAGTTTTGTTCTTATATAGCACTTGTCCCTCGGTGGGCTGCAGTCAAATTTGCGATGAGCCTCCCAACAGTAGACTTGCCTGAACCCGACTCCCCCACCAGGCCGAGGGTCTGGCCGCGTCCAAGAGAAAAACTCACCGAATCTACGGCCTGCACACTCCTGCGATCAAAAATCTGGGAAAACCAATCTCCCCCTACGGGAAAATGTTTTTTCAAATCTCTTACCGACAATAGTTGTTCATTCGGCATAATCGAGCTCCCTTGCGCGGATACAGGCTACCTTATGTGATGCATACAGCTTCCTCCAAACCGGGATCGGTTCCATTACACTCGTCCTTGGCATACACACAACGAGGTGCAAAATTGCATCCCGGAGGAAGATTTATCAGGTCGGGCACTTCACCCTTAATCGAGAAGAGATTATCAGTAACCGCCTCATCAATACGCGGAATCGAGCGCATGAGGCCACGTGTGTAGGGATGCAGCTGTCGCTTAAACACATCTTTTACCGTTCCCTGTTCAATTATTCTTCCCGAATACATCACCGCTATTTTATCGCAGCTATTAGCCACTACTGACAAATCGTGGGTTATGAGTATAATGCCCATGTCCAGTTCATGTTTAAGTGAATCGATCAGTTCAAATATCTGCGCCTCAATGGTCACATCCAGAGCAGTGGTTGGCTCATCGAGGATCAGCAGTTTCGGGTTGGCGCTGATAGCCATGGCAATTAACACCCGCTGTCGCATTCCACCGCTAAACTCATGCGGATAGTTCCCGTAGCGTTTATGGGGTTCGGGAATTCCCACCAATTCAAGCAGCTCTATTACTCGTTTTTTCAGCTGCTCCTTCGTTAACTTGGTATGATAGCGCAAAACCCGGCGTATCTGGTCACCAACAGTAATAGTAGGATTAAGCGAGCTGAGGCTGTCCTGAAAGACCATGGCAATACTGCCCCCTCGAATGGAAGTCATTTCGTTTTCGCTCTTTTTCAGTAAATCCTCATCCTCGAAAAAGATGCTTCCGCTCTCGATTCTACCAGGATTCTCGACCATCCCCATTATTGTCATTGCCGTGACTGTCTTTCCGGAACCGGATTCTCCCACAATACCAAGGGTCTCTCCCTTCTTTAGTGTGAGGGTTGTTCCGTCCACCGCTCGCACCACACCATATTCCGTATAAAATCGAGTAAACAGGTTTTCCATATGCAACAAATTTTCACTCATGCTTCCATCCTGCTCATTGCTGAATTCTACGGGATTGCCGCGGATCCAAAGAATCCCGCAGCCCATCTCCCAGAAAGTTAAATCCGAGAATAGCTGTCGAGATAAAGAGCCCCGGCACCACTGCATACCACCAACTTCCACTAAAGAGAAAATCCCGGGATTCGTTCAACATAACCCCCAAACTCGCATGCGGGGGCTGCAGCCCCAATCCAAGAAAACTAAGTGAAGCGCTTATCAATACCGTTTCAGCCATCATTAATGAGGCCTGGACCAAAATCGGGGGGATTGTATTTATAAAAATTTCTTTGACGATTATTCGAGTATCCGAGGCCCCGATCACCTTGGCCGCAGCCACATAATCTTCGCTCACCTCCTGCAACACTACACTCCGCATTACCCGTGCAAAGCGGGGGGAGTAGGTAATAGCGATTACCATCATGATTTTGAACATGTTCGAAACGGAAACCCCGAAAATAACCGTTTCCCCTATGCCGAAGGCTCCGATCAATGCAATCGCCAGCACTATCGCCGGAAAGGAGAGCATTATATCCACCACCCGCATAATAAGCTCGTCTATCCAGGTACCGCGGTGGTATCCTGCCAGAGCGCCCATCACCACTCCCAAAAGAAAAGAAATTCCGATTGCTCCCACCGCCAGATTTAGCATTGACCTGGTTCCGTAGAAAGCCCTGGACAAAATATCGCGGCCATATCTGTCGGAGCCCAGTAGAAACAAGTGACCATCTTCGCTTCTCTCCAGAGGAGGCAAAGGATTATGCTCTCCCGCGGGAGCTTTAAACTGCTCTACCGGATTTACCGGAGACAGCAGGGGTGCAAACAGAGCGATAATAATAAACACCAGTACAATGCTTCCGCCTATTACCGAGAGCCTGTTTTTACTGAAATTTTTCCAGATTTCCTTGACGACTCCACGGTGGCGGGCAGCGGTCAACTGGACAGTTGCTTTTGCTTGATTCATTTCACTATTCTCCTACTCAGAACTGGTGTACTGGATCCGCGGGTCGAGTTTTGCATAAGTAAGATCCACTCCGAGGTTCACCACTATTCTCACCAGTACAATGATGAGTACCACCGCCTGTATCACCGGAAAGTCTCGTCGAAATACCGCGTTCAACACTAAATTACCGATTCCAGGTAGCCGAAACACACTCTCGGTTACTACTGAGCCCCCCAATAAATATCCGATCGAGTTGCCTATTACAGTAACCACCGGTATCAGTGCATTCTTCACGATATCCCGGACAACCACGTCCGACCTTTTAATGCCCATCGCACGGGAAGTACGCACATAATCCTTACTCATCACATCGAGCATCGACGAGCGCATCATTCGCATAACAATTGCCGAGTATGATGAGCCGAGGGCGAGGCCCGGCAGCAGCATCCTTTGTAAATTCGGGCCCAGCCCATCGCTTAGAGGAACAAAACCTCCGGCTCCCCAACTTTTCATGAATATCACACCAAACAGGAGGATTAATAAAATACCCTTGAAAAAATTTGGTATCGATATGCCTACCAAGGCGAAGACCCTGGCTGCATGATCGATGGGTTTGTTTTGTTTAAGAGCCGAGATAATGCCGGTGGGAATTGCAATCAGCAGGGCCACCACCATTGCAAAGACTACCAGCTCCAGGGTAACCGTGAAGCGCTCGGCAATCAGATTCGCCACCGGAGCTCCTCTTTGAACACTAATTGACATCCCGAAATCACCGCGCAGTACATTTCCAAGCCACATAAAATATTGCTCGTGCAGTGGCAGGTCGAGTCCCAACCGTTGCTGCATCTTTTCAACTAAGGCTTGGTCTTGAATCGGACCCAACATAACGCGGACGGGATCTCCCGGGGCAATATGCACCAATAAGAAGATGATAATACTGGCGACGATGAGGGTCGGAATTGCCATCATAAATCTTTTTAAAATATAGATGCTCACCAATAACTCCTTTGAAGGCTGAGACGGGAACATATTCCCCGTCTCAGCCGCTGCGTATTGCTTTTATTCGGAAAAGTTGTTGATATGACGAAGATTCACAATACCGATTGAACTTAGGCCGTCACCATAGCCTTTTAAGTCTTGGTCCCATGCAAACAGGCTGTCTACTATCATCAGGTCAATTCCGACTACCTTTTCAACAACCATTTCCTGCAGTTCCCACACCATCTCTTTACGCTTCTCTGGGTCGGTTTCCTTGATGGCCTGCTTATGCAGCTCAACCCACTCCTCGTGGCCAGGAACACTTTCGTGATACAGGTCACGTAGATCTGGGGCGGCATGGTGCCAATGGTTCGGGCTCCAGTTGTTCCAAGGGTAGTTAAATCCCAAATAGGACAGTACCGAGAAATCACTGAATACCCAGTCTTCAACCAGAATGTCCCAGTCGTTGCTCTCGTACATGGTGTCAAACAGGGTGGCTTTATCCACCGGAACTACCTCGGACTCGACACCGTATTTGCGCAGCTGCTCTTGTATAATGGTAGCCATATCGACAAACCATTGGGCATTAGTAGCCTGCATCTCAAAACTCAAACCTCCATCTGCAAATCCGGCCTTCGCCAGATGCTCCTTTGCCAATTCCGGATCATAGGGTTTCATTTTTTTCAATTTTGGAGAGGTCCACTCACTATCAGGGTACCAGGGTCCCTTGGCAATAGTTGCCATGCCGTAGAAAAGCTGGTCGGCAATCGCCTCTCGATTGATGGCATGATAGAGAAACTTCCTTACGTGATACGCCCTTTCTATCTCCTCCTCATCACCAATTTGGTCTTCGGAAATTCCGATCGGCGGATTGCTCAGGTTAAGATAGAGTATCTGCAGCGCGGTTCCCGGCATTCTTTTGGTTTCAATGTCGGGCATATTCTTTATCGTTTCATAATCTCTGAAAGGGACCTTATCAATTATATCAACCGAGCCTGAAATCAAAGCCGAAAGCTTGGCCGAAGGATCGCCTATAAACTCAAAAATCACCTGATCCGCCTGCTGCACATCCTCGTCCCAGTAGTTTTCGTTTTTCTCCAGAACAATTCTAGAGCCGCTTCGCCAGCTGGCAAACTTATAGGGTCCGGTTCCAATTGGAGCTCTGGTTAAGTCGGTTCCCGGCTTTCCACCTACCCCCTTTTCCTCGGTGCGTTTACCATGGGAGCCCTCCGGCACAACTCCGAACATAGAAGTTCCCGCCCACATTGCCAGTGCGTGGGGTGTAGGACTCTCGAAGGTAACTTCAAGGGTATAATCGTCCAGTATGTTTATATCGCTTACCGGACCGATCTGCCCCTTCCACGGAGCATCGTTATCCTCATTAAGCTGCCACTCCAGGTTATACTTTACATCCGCCGCGGTAAAATCACTACCGTCGTGGAACTTTACCCCCTCACGCAAGTACAAAATAAGAGTCTTGTTTTCGTTTTTCCATTCGTACTCCTTTGTAAGCGAGCCTTCCGTAGTCAATTGATTCTCTTCGTTGTACTCGATTATCGGGTCGTAGATATTTTTGAGCAGATGGTACGAGCCGGTATCTGTCGCAGTAGCGGGGTCTAGATCCCAGGGCTCAGTAGAAATTCCTACCTTCAGTTCCGTCAACTCGTCTTGCCCCTCAGCTGTGCCGCTTGCTTCGCCTTGCCCCCCGGCAAAGCTGAAAGCAAGCACACCCAATGACAGAATAAGGATACTCACAACTCTTCTTAACATTTCACATCCCTCCTTTTTATTTTAATCTACTTCCTGTCTTGAGATTCACTCATAGCTTCATCATAGGAAGTAGTAAACCACTCAGTCTCCGGATCCCTTTTTTTAAGGAAATCCGCTGCATGCTCCTTTCCTCGATACAGCTCTTTCTCCAGCACCAATAAAGCTGTTTCCAGATCTCTACTCGAAATTGCGTCAAAGAGCTCCGTCAGCTCTTTATGGGTAATAACCGAATCGTCCCGGTATTTAAGGGATATCATTCCCAGCTTAAGGAACCTATCCATGTAATTCTCCAGGAGCGAATACAAATGAGTATTTCCGGAGATACGGGGAAAAAACAGGTGAATACTTTTTTCAAGCTCTAGAAAATTACGCTTGTCGCTCTCCCAATTCCTGAATTGAATTGCCTGTGCGTACTTTCCCATCTGGTTGAGTCGTTTTTTCATATCCCTTAAATACTTGTCCGTAATCAGTGGTAAGGCCAATTTAATAGCCAGTTTTTCATTTTCCAGACGTACCGGCAACAATTCGAGGTACTCCTCGTAGGAGATATAATTTACCCGAACGGACTTGCCGGCTTTCGCAACCCAACCGTCTCTGAGCAGCAGCTCAAGCGCCTGTCGTACGGGAGTTCTACTGACCGTCAGCATTCCCGCCAATTTTCTCTCATTTAGAACCTCACCCTGTTCAAGCTGATCGAACAGAATTGCATTTTTAATTTTCTTGTAAACCGCATACTTGATTGGTTCCGGCCGTTTAATAGCAAAATCTTCAAAGTCCACGCTTCTATCCTATTTTTAGTAGTCTCTGCTTATGGGTTTTGGGATCCCAGAACCCATATACAATTGTACACCCTATTTGACCCAGGTCAAGAAAAAAAAACCGGTACTGCCGCGTTTCCTACACAGCACCACCGGCAACTTTGTTACAGATCCTAAACTATTTTTCTCGGTACTGCCTTTTAAGCTCGCGAGGAAGGCATTCCAACAGCTTATAATTTTTCCCTAAATAGGGAGACTAGGGAGCTTGCCCGGCAGCATCAAAGTTAACTACCAACCTTTTGAACGCTTCCGGGTCTTCAATTATCAGGGCATGGCCGATATTATCAAAGACCTTTAGTTCGGCCTTTAGAGCTTCAGCTGTGCGCCGGGCGTGGTCATCACTAATAATCGGATCAAGAGCGCCCCGAATCACTAAAGCTGGGGTGTTAAAACCGGCGGCAGCTTCACTATAATCAAACTCGGCCAGAGCAAGGGCATGGTTGAAGTAGGCCTCCCGGTTCATCAGCAGTGCCTCTTTAGTTAAGAGGCTATGCAGGCGTCGATCCTCAGAGCGGCTGCCCATCACCTTGCCTATGGCGCTCTTCAGTACTCCGTAATGGCGGCGCAAGGCTTCAATACGGGCTTCCGAATCATCCCTTAGGGGCAGGCCGTCTATCGGTGCCGAATCGATCAGCAGCATCCGGCGGACTTTTTTGGGATACCGTATTGCCAGGGACATAGCAACCGCTCCTCCAAAGGAGTGGCCGGCCACATAACAGGGTCCAAGCCCTAACTGGTCGATGAAAGCGGCCACGTGGTCAGCATAGGTATCGATATCGTCGGTGGTCTCAATGCGGTCGGAACGGCCAAAGTTCATCAGGTCTATCGCCACAGTGCGGTAGCCGGGCACATCCATAACTTCCCGAAACCACTGGTACGAGCCGGTATTTCCGTGAATGTACAGCAGGACAGGACCTTCTCCCTGTTCCACATAATACATCTGCTTCCCCTCGATGGTTTCGACAAAGCTGCCCTTTACCGGCTTGAGGCGGTGAAGAAAACGCAGAACCGCCATATAGGGCACTTGCATCTTGCGGTTCCACATTATGTAAAGCTCGGTAGCAATACCGCTCGGAAGGGCAATCACAAAAATAATAAGCAGTATTCCATAGATGAGGGTTAGTGAACCCGGCGGTACTAATTCTTCCAGCACCAGTGCCGGAAGCCCTACAATAATGAAGGATCCAATCAACCCGCCCTCAAGGAGAATCGCCCCGCCGATGATAATTATCAGCAAGAGGTCGATTGCCGCCATCAGGCCAAAGGTTACCGGTTGAATTACCCCCTGGGTAACCGCATACATCGAGCCGGCCAGGGCGCAGAAGACGGCACTTACAATAAATGCCTGCAGCTTGTTGGCGGCAAGGTTAGTGCCGTAGGAGCGCGCCGCCACCTGGCTGTCACGAATCATACGAAACTTTACCCCGAAGGGCGATTTGAGAATTACCAGCCCGATAGCGTAGAACAACAGAAATAGGACGGTCATGAGAACAAAGGTGGCCACATCTCGAATCGGCCCCGACCTCGTAAAGCTAAGGATATGGGGAATGTTGTATACCGGGTTGGGAAAGGGCATGGCACGAATGGCCTGTTCCATACCAACTCCGAATGCGATGGTGGCGATGGCCAGATAATAGCCGCGCAACCTCAGCGCCGGCAGGCCAATCAGCAGGGCAAACACCGTTGCAATGAGCAGCCCGATGAGAGTTCCCAACAGCATACCCCCGTATACCCCAGGGAGGAGCTCGGTAAAAATAGCTGTGGAGTAGGCGCCGATAGCCATGAAGGCGGCATGTCCCAGAGAAAGTTGGCCGGTATTACCGATAATGATCACCATGCCCATACCGGCGATTGCCCAGACTAGCACAAGCGACAAATTTCCCAGAGTATAGGTTCCACCGGTCAGTAGAAATGCGAACAGCCCTGCCGTCAGTATCCCGCTCCCAAGTAAGAATATCCGTTTCACGCCTTCCTCCCGACTTTCCCTGCAAAGAGCCCCATAGGTTTGAATACCAGAATCAAAATGATGAGAAAAAAGATTATAGCTGTCTCATATCCATCCAAGGCCGGAACGATATCAATCAGCCGTTCCAGAACACCAATCATGAGTCCTCCCCAAATCGCTCCGAATAAA
This sequence comes from Spirochaetia bacterium, assembly GCA_034520965.1. GTDB lineage: Bacteria > Spirochaetota > Spirochaetia > DSM-16054 > Sediminispirochaetaceae > DSBN01. Next base: position 598,523 of record JAXHMY010000003.1, read on the forward strand.
CTGCTGAAGCCACCCAAAACTGCCGCGGTAATACCCAGCAGCTGTGTGTTCATTAGCATGGTCGGATGCACCCGGGTGATAGGGGCAATCAAGATACCGACCACCACCGCCAGGGTAATCGAGAGGCCCCACACAATCGAGTCGACACGATTGGTATTGATGCCCACCGACTGAGCCCCCACGGGGTCCTGTCCCCGGGCTCGAATTGCCAGACCTATCTTTGTATATTTCATGAGGGCGGCCATGGACACCGAAATTACCAGGGCAATCAGCATCACCGCAATATCGTTCCGCCGAAACACAACCCTTATTCCCTCAAACAAACCGGCCCCCTCAAATATAAAGGGAGGCCCCGGCAGGAGCCGTGGAAAGGATTCATAATCCGGGCTCCAGATCAGGTTAGCCGCCCCTTCAAATACCAGCAGCAGACCCAGGGTTATCATAAGCATGCTCGCCGGGGAGACGTGCTTCACCCGGCGCATGAGCAGTAGATCGATTAAAACACCAAATACCGCCCCTGCTATTAGCCCCACCGGTATCGCCGCGAACAGTGCTAACCGGCCATCCAGTAAATTAAGACCGATAAATGTCTGCATCGCACTTAAGGTAATCAGTACACTCACCATAGCCGAGTACCCGTGACTGAAGTTCAGGGTACCCGCCGATCGAAAGATCATCGCAATCCCAAAGCCCATCAACCCGTAGAGTGCACCCTGTGGAATGCCTATTGTTATTGCTTGAAGTAACTCACTCACCATCTGCTCCTACATGCCCAAATATGCTTTGCGCAGGCTGTCGTCCTTGAGTATCGCATCGGCATTTCCGGAATGGACGATGCTGCCGTTCTGCATAACATACGCCCGGTCGCTAATCGACAGCGCCTTGGTCGCATTTTGCTCAACCAACAACACCGACATCTTTTCACGCAGGCCCTTAAGAACCCGAAACATCTCATCAACGATCACCGGAGCTAAACCAAGAGAGGGCTCATCGAGGAGGAGAACCTCAGGCGAGGCTACCAGTGCCCGCCCAACGGCGAGCATCTGCTGCTCTCCACCGGACAAAGAGCCGGCCAGCTGGCGGCTTCGTTCACGAAGAATCGGAAACAGCTCATATACCGTGTGTACATTCGCCGCAAAATCACCGCGGACGAAGGTTCCCAGCCGCAGGTTCTCCTCTACGTTAAGCTCGGGAAATATGCGCCGATTTTCCGGACAAAGCACCATCCCTTTGGTGGTGGGCTCCGTAGAGTTCTTCCGTTTGAGGGCTTCCCCCTTAAGCTCGACAAGTCCACGGCTTTTGACAATTCCCATTAGCCCAAACAGGGTTGAGGTCTTTCCGGCGCCGTTAGCCCCGAGTATGGAAACAATCTCACCCTTCTCCAGACTGAAGGAAATTCCCTTTACTGCGTGTATCGGCCCATAAGAGACCTTTAAATCTGATACTTTAAGCACTGGTTTCCTCACCTAAATACACCCGAATAACCTCCGGATTGTTGGCTATCTCATTCGGAGTTCCCTCCGCGATCTTCTTCCCAAAACTCATCACTGAAATACGATCCGATATTTTCATTACAATATTCATGTCATGCTCAACCAGCAGAATACTCATGCCTTGCTCACGACAGAGATTCGCCAGAATTTCATCCAGCTCTTCGGTCTCCTGATGGGTCAGTCCGGCCGCCGGTTCATCGAGCAGCAGCATCTCCGGCTCCGAAATAATGGCCCTTCCAATCTCCACCCGCTTCTGCATCCCGTAGGAAAGGTTCTCCGGTATGTTGAACAGGACCGAAGTAATTCCCATTGTCTCGGCTACCGCCATAATGCGCTCTTCCACTTCCTGGGCAAACTTCTTATGGGCTCCCAAAAAAATAGAAGGAAAGGCCTTTCGAAAATGAAACGCATACCCGGCATACAGATTTTCATAGACAGTCATCTTGGTAAACAGCTGCAGGTTTTGAAATGTACGTGCGATTCCCTTATGAATCATTTTATGGTCCGGAAGGCGGGTTATATCTTTCCCCTTAAAAAAAACCTTGCCCTTAGTTCTCGGTCCTATACGCGTAATGGAGTTAAAGAGGGTAGTTTTCCCGGCCCCGTTCGGTCCTATCAGGGCATGAATTGTTCCCTTTTCGATTATCATCGAAAAATCATCAACCGCAACCAAACCGCCGAATACAACCCCGACGTTGGCTATTTCGAGCATTTTCATACTTTATTGCCTCGTATTTTTATAAAGTGCGGGGTGCGAACACGCCGCACCCCGCCCAATTTCGCTCTTCAAATTCCGCAACACAAATCCAAACTTATCAGTTTGGGTCTTTATACTCGATCCACTCACTAACCGGAAACCATTCGCCCTTTTGAACTTCCATAACGTACATACTCTGCTTACCAAGTCGGCAGGTGGTATCTTCAGGATCATGCTCACTATAGGTAACACCCAGTGCAAGATATCCGTCCCACCCATTCATACTCTCGAGGGCGTCTACCAGAGCTTCCCGGGTTAAATCTTCACCTGCACGTCTTGCTGCTTCGGTAAAAATTTCGGCGGCAACCATACCTGCTACACCATAGGCATTCGGCACAGCCCCTTCTTCGCCAACATAGTCGGCGTACCACTGCCAGGGCGGGAAATCCGGGTTGTCAAAGTCGGCCAGTACCCATGCCATGGACTGAACATTTTCCATTACCTCGGCTCCCAGCGCATCTATAAGCGTTTGGTCGGCGTTGGCGTAGGTTAACAGTTTGGTCGGTTTGGTCAAACCAAACTCATATGCCTGTTCAAGAAATTGGTCACTCTGAGGGCGAAACAGTACGGTCATGATCCCGTCCACATCGGCACTTTCAAAACGGCTGATAGCCGTTGAAAAATCGGTATCTCCGCTTTCAACTGAAATTGCCTCTACGATCTCCGCATCGGGATACATCTCGATGGTTTCCATCATCGAATCGTAGGCATCCTGTCCATCCTCTGCTGCCCTGTAAAGGACACCGAGACGCTTATGGCCAAGCTCTTCTACCAAGTAGTTGACCATTAGGTTTCCTTCCAAGAGGTAATTAGGCTGGAAGGGAAACACATATTCTTTAGGCGGTACTGCAAGTTCGGTAGCTCCTCCGCCCTGGTACACAAAGGGTACCCCCCGATCGTTCAAATAATCCATAACCGCCAATACGTTGGGCGAACCGAGGCTTCCGACCATTGCGAACACTCCATCGCGTTCCACCATCCGGCGGGTTAATGTAGTGGTGCTCGAAGGATCAAACTGATCGTCCGCCACTTGCAGGTTCACCTTGCGTCCGTGAATACCACCCTCTTTATTCACATGGGCAAAATAAGCTTGCATACCCTCTGCCAAGGGAGTTCCAATACTGGCTACCGGCCCGGATAGAGCCTGGGTACTTCCAATAAATATCTCATCTTCACTTACTCCCGGCGTACCTTCCTGCTGACCGCCGCCGAATACCGGCAGAAGCAAGACAAGACAAAAAACTACGCTTAAGAACATCATTTTTCTATTTCTCATATTCTCTCCTTTTATAAAACTAAAAACTAATAAAAACTCACTGAAACTCGGTCTTCACCGATTCTTTTTCGATGCACTTTCAAGGTGCAGCCGGAGCCCCGCGGATATCCGCAGGGCAGCCGCCCGCATCATAACACTTTTTTAGAAGTTCACCTTAACACCAGCAGAAATCTGCTGTTTGGGATCGCCAGATTCTATATCGTTCCAAGAAAACGTGTTCCAGTCAAATTGCCGCGCAATACCAGCATTGTCTTCATTAAGAAATCCGTATGTAGCATACAGAGTTGCCTGTTCCGTTACAGCGTATTCAACACTCACATCTGCAAAATAGCCGGTTCGCGCCTCACGCATTATGGAATCCGTAAAACCATGTACTTCTTCAAGTGCTTTCCTTTTATACTCAAAGAAGTGATACATACCACCGGCCACAATAGCGTTCAGGCCGGGGCTTACTTCGTAATTTACCCGCGCAGATGCCAATGCCTGATGGTCATCCTCATAACCTGCCCCACCCATATTAAATACATTGGTCGGGTTTACGGTGTTACGCCCGGAATTGCCGATCATGCTCGAGAAGGTATCGAACCCCGGCTCTACCAGGGCTCCATTGAATACAAACAGTCCCTGCGCCTCGACAACCAGTACCTGAGGCTGCAGATCGCTGACCTTAGAAAAATCGAGTGCAGGACGCAGCATCGCTGCAAAGTTGAAAGTGTTCCATAATCCTCCACTTTCTGTATTTATTCCACCGAAAGTACCATCCTCGTTTAGGTCCCCAAATGTATCACGGTCATTGTCTATGGGGAACATAGTGTGTGCGGCAAACTTAAGGTCGATTGGGCCTGCCGGACCTTCCATGAAGGGACCAACAATGGCAACACTGTCTAGCAGGAACGGAGGAGTTGCTGTGGCATCGCCGACAAAGTAGCCGCCCAAGAGTCCCCAGAGGATCTTGCTTTGCAGATTATAGCCTACCGCCGCTGCAGCAAACAGGTGACCGTTACTGGAAACGTCTTCGATTCCAACATCCTGGCGGAGGTCGTACAGGGCTAACAGGCTCAGAGGGCCACCGAGAACCTTGTCCAGATCGTACTGGTAGGCAATCCGATCGCGACGGTCGCCGGAGGTAGTAAGGCCGTGGCCCCAATTCGCTTCTTGGCGGCCTACACTCAATTTTCCACCGAGAAAGGGCATCTCCACATAGCCGATATCAAGGCCGAAATTTTCTGTCGAGGAACTATCATCCCACTCGGTAACTCCTCCGCCGCCGGGTTTACGGTGGTCACCGCTCCAGTACTGGTCGTAGAGGCGCAGGCCTACATGGACCTTTACATCGCCCCCCAGGTCAAAGGTCGGTGCGATGCGCAGGCTCTGGTAGAATCCCTGAATATCGTCCGCAGTCTCTCCCTGCATAAAACCCTGCAGCTCATAGGAACCGCTCCAGTCCGCGTCTATGGCCGATACAGTCATCGGCACAAGCATGGCTATCACGATTGCTGCCACTAATAAACTCTTTTTCATCTTAGAAACCTCCTGTAATCTTCATCTTTTAATTTTTCTGATATGTGAATCTATTCTCACCCTAAGTTTGTAAATCGTCAAGTTTTTTCTATAATTTTTTTGTAACATGAATCATCTCTCACAGTTTACAAAGAAAAACCGCCGTCTACTCGCAGCACCTGGCCTGTTATAAAAGAGGCATCGTCGCTTGCCAGGAAGGTAACTGCATTGGCTACCTCCTGCACTTCCCCCAAACGCTTCAACGAGGTGCGGGAGGTAAAGTTTTCAATAAGCTTATCCGGTACGGTCTCGATCATGGGAGTGTTGATAAATCCCGGAGCCACCGCATTTGCCCGTACGGCCGCGCCCTTTCGTGCAAACTCCCTAGCCCAGCTTTTGGCCATCGCGACAACACCGGCTTTAGTTGCGGCGTAATTAGTCTGTCCCATATTCCCGTCAAGGCCTACGATACTCGAGATATTGACAATAGAACCGCTGCCTTGCTGCATCATGAGGGGACCGATTTCACGGGCCATGTTAAAACTCCCCTTTAAGTTAATGCTGATTACCGCTTCCCAGGCCTCGTCATCCATTTTATGAATAAGAGAATCCTTGGTTATTCCCGCATTATTGATCAGCACATCAATGCGCCCGTCACTCTCCGTCACTTCTTTGACGAAGCTGCGTATGGCCTCTGGGTCAGTTACATCAAGTTTTACCCCTTTTAAGCCGCTTCCCTCTTTTTCAACCGCCTCCAGTGCCGAAGCATCGACATCGCAGGCGTAAACCTTTTCAGCCCCGGCGGCAACAAAGCTTTCGGCAATAGTTCTACCGATTCCCTTAGCTCCACCGGTGACTACACAAATTTTTCCGTGAAGATCCATCCATTTTCCTCCTTTTTTTCTATTAAATCAGATTAGTATTCGGGATAATCTCCCCAATGAACCACGGTAGAGGCCCATACAAAGCCCAGTCCGGCCCCGACCATAACAATCTTGTCCCCATCGTTTATTTTTCCCTGTTCCACACCCAATTCAATTGAGTGAACCTGATCGTTCTGCCCCAAATGACCGTACTCATCCAGATAAGTGGTCTGGCTCGCCTTTAAGTTAAGCTCTTTAAGTACCGCATCATGGGCGGAGCGCTTGAAATGCAGAATTGCCAGATAATCGATGTGCTCGTCAGTAAGCCCGCCGGAGCGCTTCAGTGATTCGCGTATCACATGATAAAAGTTAGGCATGGTACGTTCACCGAGTTTTTTCTTGAAAGACTCCACATCCCTTACCACAAAATGCGCCTTCTCGGCATCTTCCGACTTGGGAGGCCAGGCTTTAGCCCCTAGAACAGGAACCACACAATCTTCGGCAAAACTGCCGTCGCCCCGGAAGGATGACCCCAGAACCACATTGTGGTTGTACCCCTTCTCCAGCAAAACCGCCGCCCCGGAGGCACCGATATCCGCCATAAAGCTGGTTTCCTTTACGCTTAGATCGATAAGGTCCACGTTGCGATATCCACTTACCAGCAGCACACGGTGTAACTCGTCCTTGGCAAGGAGCATGGATTTAGCCACATCAAGGCCGGCCATCATAGAACCGCACATCGCCTCCATATCGAAGGACCAGGCATTTTCGGCCCCCAGTTCATGGGCAACCTTCAGACCGGCAAGCCAGCAGGGATAATCCTTATGCTGCCCCCCGTTCCAAATAACCAAATCGATATCCCCGGGGTCGATTCCCGCCTGCTCTACCGCCCTTCTCGCCGCCTGAAGTCCCATATAGCTGGGGGAATCCTCAGGGCCGGGAATCGGCTTTTGCTTCACCCCGAACTTACGGGCAATTACATCCTCGGGTATACCCGTTTTTTCTCCTATCTCAGCTGCAGTCATTACTCTTGTGGGTAAGTAAGTACCTAAGCCCCGAATGCCTATATTCATGCATCACCTCAAATCTAAGTGTTGAATCATCTCTCAATTAGTATAGAAGCCTTTGTAAAATCGGTCAAGTTTTTTCTTTCATCAATTTTTTCGGCTATTTTGCCCCCTTCTAAGGCCAAATGTTAGGGGTACCGTACCTATACAAGGCTTGATCCTTTAAAATTACCTGGTTTTAGCGAAAGTTTTTCCTTGCCAGGAAACAGAAACAAATTTATAATAAATTGTATTATGAATCACTTCTCATTATTGGAGGAATTGTGGAACATACAGGAATCAAGGGACTGGGGCTTTACGTACCCGGAGAACCTATCGACAATACCGAACTGCAGAGGCTTGCCGGTATCGAGTTTAATGTAGACAAAATAGAAAACAAAATCGGTATAAAAAGACGTCATATTGCAAAGCTGCGTAACACCGGCGAAACTACCGCCGATTTTGCTAGCAATGCCGCCCGGGAGGCCATCGAAGACGCGGGGATCGATCCGCAGGAGGTGGCCTATTTTATCGTCGGAACCGATACTCCGGAATACATCTCCCCTTCCACCGCCATGCTCGTCCAAGGCCGCATCCAGGGGGGCCGAAAATATACCGGCTCCTTTGACATAGGCAGCTCGTGCGCGGGTTTCGTGACCGCCTATGATGCTGCATCCCGAATGCTTGCCGGGATCCCGAGGCTCGTTACGCGGTGGTAGTAGGGGTGTATAACATGCCCGCCTATGTGCGTGACGGAGATGCCTTCGGCTATTCTATCTTTTCCGATGGAGCGGCTGCTTTTGTACTGGAAAAGCGTGATACCCAGAGCTATCTGGGAAGCCAGTTTATTACCGACGGTACGCAGTGGGACTATGTAGGGGTCTACGCCGGCGGAACAAGGATGCCGGTGACCCATAAGAGGCTAGAGGAGGGGGAATACGGCCTGCAGCTGCTGCAGCGCCTGCCGGGAGACCGCAACGTGAAGCTATGGCCGCCATTGGTCAAGCACCTTTTACAGAAAACCGGGGTAGAGCTCTCTGCGGTGGATCACCTCATTTTCACCCAGATCAACCGATCGGTTATCGAGCAGGTGATGGATATCCTCGAACTGCCGATGGAAAAGACCACCACCGTTATGGATAAATACGGCTACACCGGTTCAGCCTGCGTTCCGATGGCCTTCTACGATGCGGTAAAAGCCGGCCGCATTAAACGGGGCGATACGGTTATGTTTGTGGCCTCCGGAGCCGGTTTAGCTGTGGGCAGCAATCTGTTTGTATATTAAAGGAGTTACAGGTTATGAAAGACTGGAATAAAGATTACCAGCAACGACTCATTACTACTGAAGAGGCGGTACGGCATATTAAATCTAATGACGATATTATCGTCGGCCAGTGTGCCTCTGAGCCTCAGGGGCTGATGTCGAAAATTCACACCATGCGTGACAAGGTGGAAGGGGTCAGAGTGTTTAGTGTGCTCACCCTTCAGGCCTACGATTTCTACATGAAACCTGAAATGGAAGGCCACTTTGAACTGGCAAGCTGGTTTCACGCTCCCGGTTCCCGCAAAGCCCTCAAGGCCGGACTAAGCACGGTAACTTACGTACCGAACATGCTTCACCGGGCGGCCATGGACCGTATACAGGCGAGGAGGCCGAATATTTTCTTTGGCACCTGCACCCCGCCGGATTCTAAAGGCTTTGTCTCGCTTTCCCTGGGAATTACCTATGAGAAGGACGTGCTGGAGGCGGCGGAACTGGTAGTGCTGGAGGTAAACAAGAACCTCCCCCGCACCTACGGGGACACCCATGTACACGTGGACGATGTGGACTACTTTGTCGAAAATCATCAGGAACCACCTACCCTGCCCATGCCGGAACCGGACGAGACCGATCAGGCCATTGGAAACTACGTGGCCGAGCTGGTGGATGACGGCTCTACCATCCAGCTGGGAATCGGAAACATCCCCAACGCGGCTGCCCTGGCCCTGCAAGGCAAGAAGGATCTGGGAGTACACACCGAAATGGTAGTTGATTCGATGGTAGATCTCCATGAACGGGGGGTTATTACCAATAAGAAAAAGAGCCTGTTTAAAGACAAATTTGTCTGCACCTTCGCTTTTGGTTCAAAAAAACTGTACGAATGGCTCGATGATAACATGGCGGTGGAGTTTCAACGCGGCTCCTGGGTCAACGATCCGGCGGTTATCAGACAAAACTCCAGAATGGTCTCTCTTAACACCTGTTTAAATGTGGATATGACCGGACAGGTGGCCAGCGAATCAATCGGCACCACCCAGTATTCTGGTACGGGAGGGCAGACAGATACCGCGGTGGGAGCCAAAGAGGCCTATGACGGACTCGGCAAGTCGATTATTGCCTGCCGTTCAACTGCCAAGAACGGTACGCTCAGCACAATCACTCCCACCCTTCGTGAAGGTACTGCGGTTACCCTGCATCGGAGCAATGTCGACCATATCGTCACCGAGTACGGAATAGCCTACATGCGAGGACGAACGGTGCGGGAGCGGACAAGAAACCTAATTGCCGTAGCCCATCCGGATTTCCGGGAAGAACTGACCCAAGGGGCTAAAAAGCTTGGGTATCTTTAATATTACAGAAAGCTTTCACATTACATAAGTAAAGAGAGGTATAACTATATGAAACGAGTAGCAATTGTGGCCGCCAAACGGACGGCTATCGGCACCTTCGGGGGCATGTTTTCGGGGGTATCGGCGGTTGAGCTGGGGATCCACTCCCTAAAGGCCGCGCTGCGGGACGCAAAGATCGAGCCCAATCAGATTGAAGAGGTTATCGTCGGTAATATTCTTTCCGCCGGATTGGGCCAGAACGTGGCCCGCCAGATCGCTGTTGGGGCGGACATACCAGTCCAAGTTCCAAGTTACGGGATAAATAAACTCTGCGGCTCGGGACTCAAATCCATTACTCTGGGGGCAACGGAAATTGCCGTGGGCCACTCCGATATTATTGCCGCCGGAGGCACGGAGAACATGACCCAGGCTCCCTATGCCGTACCCAAAGCGCGTTACGGGGCTAAGATGGGCAACACAGAAATGGTGGATCTTATGCTGCGCGACGGTTTGTATGACGTGTTTAACGAGTATCATATGGGAGTAACCGCCGAAAACCTGGCCGACCGGTGGAACATCAGCCGGGAAGAGATGGATATCTTTGCCGCCGAGAGCCAGAATAAGACGGAGGCGGCGGTTGATGCCGGGCGTTTTAAAGCAGAAATCGAACCGATCCAGATCCCCCAACACAAGGGAGAGCCCCTTAACATCGACACCGACGAACATTTCCGGCGCGGGGCAAGCCCGGAGGGGCTGGCCAAACTGAGACCCGCATTTAAAAAAGACGGAAGGGTCACCGCGGGTAATTCTTCGGGCATCAACGACGGTGCGGCCTTTGTGATTCTCATGTCCGAGGAGAAGGCGGGCGCCCTTGGGATAGAGCCGCTGGCCTTTATCAGCGGATTCGGCTCCAGTGGGGTTGACCCGGCGTATATGGGCTACGGTCCGGTTCCGGCCACCACACTTGCTCTAAAGCGGGCCGGATGGACACTTCAAGATATCCAGCTGGCGGAGCTCAATGAGGCCTTTGCCGCCCAGTCATTGGCGGTGCTCAAGGGAATGGAGCAGGAGCTGGGCGGAATCGACCCCTCAATTGTGAATGTAAACGGCGGTGCCATCGCCCTAGGACATCCGATAGGCGCTTCGGGAGCCCGCATTTTGGTGACCCTGCTCCATGAAATGGGCTCGCGGGATGTAAAGAAAGGACTCGCTACCCTTTGTATCGGCGGCGGGCAAGGCATAGCTTTACTCGTGGAACGGCAATAGGGCTGCACTAAACACCATCCCCGGTACTATCTGCGGCGCATCCGCTCAGTTATACCGGGGGTATGGAAATCACAGCCCTTTCACTCTATACTGTGTCTACAATCTGTTAAGAAAATAGCCGAATACGGCTATTTTCGTTGTTTCGGTTGCCGCGAAGCGGCATGCGAAACTATAATAGCAAAAGGGGTTCTACCGGTCATGGGAAAAACAGCAGGTAAAACGGTCACAAGAGAGAGATTGATTCAATCAGCTATAGACCTGTTTTCCAGTTGCTGGTATGAGACGGTGTCCATCGCAGAGATTTGCCGCAACGCAGGCCTCTCCAACGGAATTTTCTATAACTATTTTGCTAAAAAAGAAGATATTTTCAAGGAGATTCTCGATCGCTATCTCGCTATTTTTTCAGACCGGCTTAACCAGACTGTCGAACCGACCATAGAGGGAGAACTAAACCGTTTCTTGAAGGTGATGTTCGAAGTGGGCCGAGAGCATCGCAAACTGCTTACGGTCTATCGCGAGGGGCAGTACCGGTTTATACGGTATGAAAAAAAGTTTCGGGAAATATGCATGAGCTATTTTACCCGTATGTACAATCGAGAGATTAATGAAGCGGAGTATATCTTTTTGATTTCCGCAGCCCGCTTTGTGTTTATCCGTTCAATCTATGAACAAACTGATATTGATCTTGATAAGCTGCATGCCCTCCTGCTCTACGGATTCTTTACCGAAGAGATCGGCGACCCGAGCCGCATTCTTACCACCGACCACACCCCCCTCCCACCTCCGGAGGATAGCTCACGCAGCAAGCTTCTTGAAGCCGGCATCAAGCTCTTCGGAAGACGCGGCTATTATAAAGTCAACGTATATGAGGTCGCAAAACAAGCGGGGTTTTCGGTGGGAACCTTTTACCTCTATTTCCCTACCAAAGAAAAGTTTCTCGCAGAAATAGTCGATACTATCGGCTCACGTACTCGCCACTTCATCTCTACCAATCTGGATACCTCCCTGAACCGTACAGAACAGGAAATTCAAGGGATGTACCTCTTTTACCTACACTTTAGATATCATAAGAGTTATTACTCCATTGTACTCGAGGCGGAGTTTGTGGTGAACCAAAAGGCTACCGCCTACTATGATAAGTTTGAACAGGGATACCAGAAGACACTCAATCACATAAAAATTGATGATAAAAAACTTGTTGCAAATGCCCTTATGGGAATCTCACACTATTTCGGAATCGAATCTATTTTCAGTAAAAATGTATCCGACATCGAAGCGACAATTCTGCAAATCGGAGAACTACTGCACAAGGGCCTGCGACAATGAGGAGGGAAGTATAATGAAAACTCAGACGGTCAAGGTAAATGGAATCGATATCGCCTACAACACTTCCGGGTCAGGAATGCCTTTGTTGTATATCCACGGAAACACAGGATCTAAGCTATGGTTCGAAAGGGTTATGGAAATCGAAGGGGTGTGCACCTTTGCCCCGGACATGCCAAACTTTGGAGAATCAGAGCGTCTCTCCACAGCCGATATCGACGAGTACGCCGATTATATGCGTGATTTCATCTTAACTCTTAAACTGTCCACCCCCCTCCCTGTAGTAGGACACTCACTGGGAGGGGCCGTAGCTATATCCCTGGGGCTGCGTAACCCCGAACTGATCTCCCGGCTTATTCTGGTGGACTCCGCACCCATGGACGGCCTAAAAACCCCTGAAGAATACTACCCCGTTATCGAACAATACAAAACCGACCAAAACTTGCTACAGCAGGCACTCCAGGCAGTTACTCCCACTATGGATGACCCCGGTTTTCTTGAAAAGCTGGCAGAACAGGCGATGAAAATGAACCCGATAGCCTTTGCCGGCAATGCCCGTGCCCTTGAACGATTTAACTACCAGGGGAAGGGAGCGCAGTTCGACAAACCCGTCCTGGTGATAGTAGGCGAGAAGGATGTTATCATCAGCCGGGATATGGCGAAAGCGACCGCGGACGCCTTTCCTAAGGGAGAACTTAGAGTGCTTGAAGGCGTCGGCCATTCTGTGATGGTCGAGGATCCGAACACGTTTATCTCCCTTGTCGAAGAAAATATTCGGGCACGCTGAGATTCCTTCGGGATTTGTAAATGAATAAGAAAAAGTCGGCTAAGAAAAGTGTTAAAAAGAGGCTGGGCGCCGGAATCGCAGTTGCAGTGGCCATCATTCTGCTGTCCACCCGTATGGGCCTTGTATCGATAATTCACCAGGGTGATCCGCCGAAGGCTGCCGAGCTCTGCAGTGAAGCCATCCCGTGGCGGGAGGTGTGGAACGCGCCCGAGCAGTACCGGGGAGAGGTGGTCGCGGTGAAAGGCACAGTTGCGACCACCGCCTTTATTTCCGGTATGAAAGGAAAACCGACCTTTATCAACCTCGGCAATCCCCATCCCCGCACACCCCGTTTCGAAATTCTCATTTGGGAAGAAAACCGCCCTTCCTTCCTGGCCGGCCTGCCCGCGCCCCCCGAACTGCAGTTCGACCAGCAAAGCATCTGTGTGGCGGGAACCGTGGAATTACACGAGGGGGTCCCGCAGATTGAAATCCGGGATCCGGTGCAGATAATGCAGCAGTAATGTGGTCTGATAGTTTTCCGTTCAACTTGAAGCTTGCTTCTTATTTCATTTAGGGGCTGATGGGGGGTCGGCGGTATCTACTTTTTCGATGCGCTTGATGCCCTTGCCGTCAACCACCAAACGCACCCGCTCGATAAAGCTGGTATCATCACCCTGGTACCATACCACCAAATTCAAATGGTAAATACGCTTTACGGGAATAATCTTTTTTACATACCCCTCGGAAACCAGAGGAACCTCGCGACTCTGCACAGTAAGATAGCGCAACAGCCTTCGCACACTTATAATATTGATATCCGCAACTCCCTTAATCCGGGAGTGCAGCTTTCTAATTGATGTGGCGTTCAAACGGATATTCTTCTCGTACACAAGCACACTCTCAGAAGCAGTGGTAGCCAGAAAGCGTTCAAAGGAGCCGCGGCTCCTCATTTTGCGAATTTGCAGGGGCAGTTTATTAATATCGCTAAAAGCTACCCGCTCCTTTATATACGCCATTTTTTGCTTGTGCCGCGGGTCATACACCTTTACTCCCCGGTCATAAAAATGGGCACCGATCGATTTACTAAACAGATCTCTAAACACGTCCTTTAACCTGTCTTTGAGCATGTAACTTGCTATCAATAGAATAAACAGAGAGGTACTTAAATTACCAAAGGTAGTTTGGCCTAAAAAAGCTATAGCTGTGGCAAAGAACATAGCAATTCCGGCTGCGATTGCGTAGAGGATATGCTCGACCCGCTTCCCTTGATATTTCCTGCGGACATTAAAAAAGAGGACCTCACTGGCATATCTCTTAAGAATTTTTGCTCGATATACATATTCCTCGTAGTCCCGCTGGGACTCGCTGGTCCCGCTGACGGAAGTATACCCGCAGGCCTTCCGGTACTCCATCTCCTGGTATATCAATTTTTCCAGCAGATGGGCGGTTTCTTCCCCTGAATGCACACGGCTATGCACCAAATCTAACAGCCAGAGTAAATGTCTCTCCAACTCCAGTGAAATATATTCATCAATCAGCAGAGTATGATAGTGAAAATCTTCCGAAAACTTGGCAGAGGTCTTAGTGAGTTCGTGAAACTGTTTGACCGGACCGGCCATATCGGCCATCATCGATTCAATTTCAGCCCCCCGGTTTTCAGGCTCTTCCCGCCGCAGTCGCTTACGAATACTGTTGTAAGAGTCCCGCAACACCGACTTATACACACTTCCGCAAAGCTTTGTCTCATACACGTAGTCCTGCATATCCGGCTCATGGCCCTCTTGCAGCGCCTGTTCAAGTATCGTCGAACTTTTTACAAAAGGCGAATTCTCCTCGGAGCGCAGCTCTTCGAGGGTAAATACCGGGGTATTAAACCGCAGGTACAGCTTCTGATCCTCGTAAAAGTGATCCTTTGGGTAACTTGTGGAGTTGATATTAAAGGAGTACGGGAAAAACAGGTAGAACTTGATATTGAAATAGTTTCTTCGTTTCTTAACCTGCCGGTGTATGAAATAACGAAACTTTAATTCCACCGAATAACGTCCATGACGCCGAATGATATATCGCTTCATAAGCGTGTAGTATACAAATTATCACCCAAAGATGCCACTGCTACCAGCTCCAAAAGTTTCTGGGGAGGACTCCGAATGCAGCCGGGAGCTGGAAGTGACCGCCCTCTACTTTGACCTCGATCAGAATTGAGGCCGCCGCAGCACCACGCTGCGGCCGGAGATAATCTCCACCAGCTCCATCCCCAGCATCTCTGCAAGCACCTGAAAGCTGCGGGGCGAATAAAAACAGACATGGGTGGGGTCCTGCCGGTACCACCAGCTGCGAAAACGCTCCCGGTCGCAGTAATGCAGCAGGGTCCGCAGCACCAAATACCCGCCGGGTTGAAGCACCCCCTGCAACCGCCTAAACTCATAGAGGGGCTCGAACAAGTGTTCGGCCACCTCCACCGCGGTCACCGCATCATACTTTTTTCCTTGCCAGGCCTTGCCCGGAGCAAACAGGGGGTCAAAGATATCGACGGAATAGCCCATCCCCCGCAGCACATCCGCGTACACGGGCTGGGGACCGCTGCCGAAATCCAGCACCTTTGCAGGCGGCCCCATGTAGGGCAAAAGGGCCTCCTCGGCAAAACCCCGCAGGTAGGCAAGGTAGCGCGGGTCATCGGGCGAGTTATTGTGTTCCAGGTAACGGCTCCGCTCCCCCTCGGCATCCGGGCGCTGCCGAGGATCGAGAAAGACAAGGTCGCACTGAGTGCAGCGGTAGTAGCAAGCCGATTCAAGACGCAGCCACTCTTCACCGCTGTCCGCCAAGCTGCTGCCGCACAGGGGGCACAAAAATAACATGTAGCCACCCTATCATATGCACATCTCTTATTGAACCAACAATTCACAGTTTGGACAGTGCATTGCACTATACAGTTTGACCAGACCGGCTTTTTTGGCTAAAGATAGACATTTCGCGGCTCAATTCACCTTCGCGAAACAAGAATTCGCCTGAAGTGAAACGTTGATATTTAGTCTCTTTAGAACTCATAACCCCTCACAACTCGCTATGATTCTCAGTAACTCAGTTTTTCGTTTTCCATCTGCTCAATAAATTTATTCAGCAGATCATTGTCGGCTTCTACTTTGAGAATAGGGTCCAAATTCCTAAATAAAGTGATAATCTTTGCCCCCCGGATGGTTTCATCTTTCTGTTGAGGTATAAAGATTTTGGATAGATCACGATATTCCCGTTTTATTCGTTCGATTTCAGCCTTGATTTCTGCATTGCTCACCAGTTCAATGTACCGCATTGTGTTCTCCAATCGTTTAAAAAGCGAGACCGAGTAATTTTCTACAACTCGGTCTCACTACGCATTTGCTCAGATCAATAGTTCTAAAAATTATCTGTCGGCATTTGAGGTAGCAGAGGCGCTCCCCCCGGCCGGGCTGTCTTCGACCGCCGAAGCAGCCTTTTCCTCTCCAGCGTCGGCTGCCTTTTTCTGCTCGGATGCCTGCCTCTTCGCAGCATTGCGGGCTTCGTTGCTGACAGTATTTCGAACGATTTCGCCCAAGTTTTCAGTCTGATCGCCGCTTTTCCACTCTTCAATCTGTCCCAGCATAGTGCGGACCGCTTCGAGGGTTGCTTGGGCAACAACTGACTCCTCATAGTTCTCTTCCTCGAGGCGAACTGAGTTTTGCGCCAGCTCCAGGGCCAACTCTGCCTGCTGACCAGGTTCCAAATCGGCGTTTTCACGGTCTGCATAGGCCAGGGCACGGGCCACTACCTGTGCATCGGCCCCCTCGGCGGGCTCCCACGAAAATTCACCGGATGCTTCGATTATTGCCTGAACTTCACTCTCGGTGAATTCAGTGTTTTCCAGAGCTGTTTCCAGCCTGTCGAGGAACGCTTCCTCACTCGTTTCCTGATTTCCTCCGGCAAATACCGCAGGAACAGCAACCAAAGTAACCAGTAGAATTGCAAAAATGAATACATGTTTTTTCATAGTATTGCCTCCTTCTCTGTTATAGATATACGCACAGTCGCCCGGGAGGTTTCAGAAAAAACGTATTTTTATGCTCCCACATATTTACAGACTAGAGCTGCTCCAGTAGATCACTCATCTCAAGCACGCTCATGGCCGTATCCCAGCCCTTGTTGCCGGCTTTGGTGCCGGCCCGATCGACCGCCTGCTCGACGGTGTCGGTAGTAAGAATACCGAAGCCGATAGGGGTACCGGCTGACAGCGAAAGTGAGGCAATGCCCTTGCTCACCTCGGCGGCCACATAGTCGAAATGGGGTGTCTCGCCCCGGATTACCGCCCCCAGGCAAATGACCGCATCATAATTGCCCGAGGCCACCACTTTTTTGGCCGCGAGCGGTATTTCCCAGGCCCCCGGCACGCGGACGGCGGTAATATCATCTTCCTGCACCCCATGGCGCACGAGACAGTCCGCCGCTCCTTCGAGCAGGCGCTCGGTAACAAATGAATTGAACCGACTCAGAACAACGGCGAATTTTCTCTTCTCCCCGTTCAATTTTCCTTCAATCTGTTTGATTTTCATAGGTGAACTCCTTCTAAGGTATGACCGAATTTTTCTATTTTAGTGGTAAGGTACCGCAGGTTCTCCGGCCGTACACCAACCACTAGGTTTTCTCTGTTTTCAATGTGGATGCCGATATTTCGCAGGGCTTGCTCTTTTTCCGGATTATTGGTGAGCAGCCGTACAGAGGAATAGCCGCGCTGCTTGAGCACCGCCGCAGCCGCTCCGAAACGGCGGGCATCGGCGGCATGGCCTAACGCCAGGTTGGCCTCGACAGTATCGGCCCCCGCATCCTGCAGCGCGTAGGCCTTGATTTTTTCAGCCAGGCCGATTCCGCGCCCCTCTTGCTTGAGGTACACCAGGGCGCCGCCCTCACTGCCGATTCGCGTGAGGGCAGTCTGCAGCTGCGGTCCGCACTCGCAGCGCACGCTTCCAAAAATTTCCCCCGTAGCGCACTCCGAGTGAATTCGCACCACCGGACTCTTTGTCGGCCGGGTGCTCTCCAGCAGCACCATATCGCCCGACGCCGGGTCCTCGCTGATGTAGGTCATAATGCGAAACTCACCGTACTCGGTTGGCAGGGCGCTCTCGCTCTGAAGAGTGACTTTTACATCGCCGACAGCATCGCGATAGCGGATCAGCTCCTCGACGGAGACCATCAACAGCCCGTGACGTTCGGCAAAACGCTCCAAGTCGGGAACCCGGGCCATGCTGCCGTCATCATTCATTATTTCGCAAATTACGCCGCTCGGGCTGTGTCCCGACAGGCGGGCCAGGTCGACTGCCGCTTCGGTGTGTCCCTTGCGCTCGAACACCCCGCCGTCTTTGGCAATCAGCGGAAAGATGTGGCCGGGCCGCTGCAGATCTTTATCTGTGGTTCCCGCTTCGGCCAGGGCATTAACCGTGCGGGCCCGTTCATGGGCTGAAATACCGGTGCTCGAGCTCGTATGGTCAACGCTCACCGTAAAGGCAGTCCCGTGGGGATCGCTGCTGCGGTCGGTCATCAGCGGAAGTTCAAGCTCAGCAGCCCTTTCGGCGGTGATCGGCTGGCAGATAAGACCCCGCCCATAGGTGGCCATAAAATTGATGGTTTCTGAGGTGGCCTTTTCAGCAACCGCAATCAGATCGCCTTCATTTTCCCGCTCGAAATCATCTACTACTATTATCATTTCGCCCCGCTCTAAGGCCTCCAGTGCGCGGGTAATCCCTTCAAAATTATTCATGCCGTACTCCTGTGTACTGTTTTTGACTTGTGAGTAATCGCTCAACGTAACGGGCCATGATATCAACCTCGATGTTTACACGGTCCCCCTGTCGTCTATCTGAAAGTACCGTCTCGCGCCAGGTGGTGGGTATCACATTAAGTGTGATGCGGCTGCCCCGCAGCGCTGCAATGGTAAGGCTGATTCCCTCCACCGCAACCGAACCCTCGGAAACGCAGTAGCGCGCCAGTTCCTGCGGCAGGACCAACTCAACATACACGTTTTCACCTCTGCGCTGCACTGCGGTGATACGCGCCAGCCCGTCTACATGCCCCTGCACTACATGGCCTCCCATGCGGGCGCCGGCCTGCAGGGCACGCTCCAGATTTACCCGCGAACCGGCTTTCAAACTGCCGAGGCTGGTTTTCTGGAGGGAAACTTCTAAAGTTTCCACTGAAAAACCGTCGGCATGCAGTTCGGTTACGGTTTGACATACACCGTTCACCGCTACAGAATCGCCGAGTTTTAGGTCGTCCAGCACTTTCTGTGCGTTTATCCGCAACAGCTGGTAGACACCCCGGCGGTTGACCCGGCCGACTACCCCCACTTCCTCAACGAGTCCCGTAAACATGCAATTCCTCCTTGACCGATCGGCTCACCGATTCGAACCAGCCGCTTCTAAACCCGCTGATTACCGCCTGTGGGCCGATGCTTCGGGTTTCTACCCGCTCCAGCTGCACTGCTTCGGAGATTCTCTCCGTGTGTAGAGTGCCCAGTCCGCGACCGTCGCCGCCGATCAGAATCGGTGCAATGTAAAGATTCATGGCGTCCCAGAGTCCTGCGTTTATGAAAGAAGTGATAACCTGAGCACCGCCTTCCACCATGACCGATTGAATTTTTAATTGATACAGCTCATCCAGAACGTGTATCAGGGAGAGTTGCCGCTTGTTCGCAGCAGGAACTCTACGGATGTGCACACCGGCAGCAGTAAGCTTGTCTACCCGCTTATGAAATGCTGCGCTTTCTGCATACGAAAGAGAAGCGAGGGCGGTTTCGTCGGCAACACACAATATGAGATCTTCGGCCCGCAGCTGCACGAGTTTGGATGTGAGGGGTGTCCGTGCCAATGCATCCAGCACCACCGCCTTGGGCTGTTTAGAGTTTACGGCATCATCCTTGCGTGCAAGTCGCACGTTCAGCAGCGGATCATCAGCATGTACCGTACCAGCGCCGACTAACACGGCGTCGTGATCGGAGCGCAGGTGGTGGACCTCGCTGCGGGCCTGGGCATCGGTAATCCATTTTGAGTCGCCTTGACCGGTAGCGATCTTGCCGTCGAGGGACTGGGCAAGCTTCAGTCTCACAAAGGGCCGTTTAAGGGCATGGGCGGTGTTGAAGCGTGCATTCTGATACCACAGGCTCCGTGACAACTCTTCATCCGCAGCAATCTCTACCTCGATACCGGCACGACGCAGCTGTTCCACTCCGCGGCCGCGTACCCGGCTGTTCGGATCGAGCTGTCCGATAACCACCCGACTTACATCTGCACGTATAATTTTGGCAGTGCATGGTTCATTGTGTTTATCCGGCGCAGTGAAGGAACAGGGTTCGAGGGTACAGTAAAGCGTAGAACCCCGCGCCAGCTCACCGGCCCTCTCAAGGGCCAGCGCTTCGGCATGAGGGCCTCCGTACCTGGCGTGATAACCCTCCGCCACAATTTCCGCCTCCCGGACGAGTACCGCCCCGACCTTCGGATTCGGACGGACCGCGCTTCCGCCCAGCTTCAACAGAGAATCTGCAGCAGAAAGAAACAACTGATCTTGATGTGTGAACATGAACCCCCCTATCGGGGAGGGAGGATAAGAGAAGCTGGTTTGTATGCAGACATAAAAAAACCCGAGTCGTATAGACCCGGGGCTTGGCTTCACAGCTGCATTAGATACGGAACCATTCCGGCCGAAAGATCGGTGGTTTGATCCTATCTATAGCTTTCTCTCATCCGGACTGTACCGTCGGTACCGGAATTTCACCGGTTCAACCCTGCATACCGCAAGATTCGCGGACTTTCACCGCCGGTCGGGAATTATTTCCACCATGGAAATGCACCCTGCCCCGAAAACTGTATTAATATAATAACCAATTCTAATAAAAGGGTCAAGTCAAAGTCCGGCGTCTCAGCAATTCTCAGTTTGGCTAGTGCAATGCACTATCCAAACTGAGAATGCCTCCAACTGTATTGATCTACCAATTTTTGCTAAGAAATGAAGCAAATTCTAAATTTGGAAGTCGGAAGACTTCCAAATTTAGAATTGCTGCCGGCGTCTGCAGAATTGAAGCAGACAGCGCTGTGTCTTTCCCGGGCCTACGGCTGCGACAGTTGAGCCGCGTACCCGCTGATGCGGTCCACCACCTCGGCTATTACGTGATCATCCGAACGTTTAATACGTAACAACCGTCCACGCACATCCGGTGAGAACCAGGCGTGGACCGAGCTGTCTCCGGATCCGCTGCGCATGTGCACCGCCCGTATCCAGCGCCCGTCTATCAGCTGAGCCTCTTCACCCAGAATTTCCATACCGGCGTACAGCGGGTTCAGCTGGGCCTGGTACTCTTCCTGCCGCAGTTGGTCGAACCACGCCGGAGGGCCGGACTTCGGGCTGCCGGACTCCCATTCGTTGCCGGAGGCCGGGGCCGAATCGGCCAGCATTTCAGTGTAAAAGGGTTCCCGGGATACCTTCTCACCGGAGGCGTTGTTTTTCAGCAGAATCTGACGGGGCACCGAATTGAGGTCGGTAAAGTACTCGCAGGTAAAGCTGGTGTCGTCGCTTTTATAGTTGAAACGCCACCAGCGGCCTTTGCCCGGAACCTCCCGTACAAGGCCGCGGGTAATTTCGGCATGCTGCATTCCCTCCTCGTCGTACACCCCCAGGGTGACGGCGCGTCCGGCCTGGTAAGGACCGGACTCCAGCCAGGCCACAGTGGCCAGGCGGTCCTCGAATATTCGGTCGCCCCACAGATAGGACTGCAGGCTCTCGGCCATGGCCGAGTACTCTTGGAACTGCACCAGGGCTTTGATGAACCCTTCGCGGGTGTATTCGTTTTCAAAAGGAGGCAGGGTATCCGGCTTTTCGGGCCGCAGTACTCCGGCTGTTTTCTCACCGGCCGGCCGGCCGGCGGCTTCCTCCTTCGGCCCCGGAGCGAGCATCCGTTCAATAGATGCACAGCCGCTGAACAACAGTGTAGCGATGATCAGCAGCGCCGCAGCGCTGCGCCTGATTGTTTTTCCTGTAGTGACCATAGTGCCGCCTCCTGCGCTTCTGTGCAGCTTAACCCGATTTCAGTGAGAGGGCAATCCGTTTGCGCTCGGTGTCTACCTCAAGCACCCGTACCTGTACGGTCTGCTGCAGTTTGACCACCTCGCCTGGGTCGCGCACAAAGCGGTTGGCCATTTCGCTGATATGCACCAGCCCGTCCTGCTTCACCCCCACATCCACAAAGGCGCCGAAGCGGGTAATATTGGTCACGATACCCGGCAGAATCATACCCGTCTGCAGATCGTCGATAGTGTGCACCTTTGCATCGAAGCTGAACTCTTCGATTGCTTCACGAGGGTCGCGGCCCGGTTTCTCCAGCTCTGCCATGATATCCCGAAGGGTGGGAAGGCCGACCGTCTCGTTCACGTACTCCTCCGGCTTGATCGCCGTACGACTCTCGGCGTTTTGCATAAGCTGGACCACGCTGCAGCCCTGGTCGGCAGCCATCTGGGCGACAATGCCGTACGACTCGGGGTGGACCGCCGAAGCGTCCAGCGGGTTCTTCGCGTCGGGAATGCGTAGGAACCCGGCGGACTGCTGAAAGGCCTTCGGCCCCAGCCCCGGAACCTTTTTCAGGGCGCTGCGGGAGGGAAACGGGCCTTGGGAAGCCCGGTGCGCGACTACGGCGGCCGCCAGCTTGGAGCCAAGGCCCGAGACGTACTGCAGCAGCGGGGCGCCGGCGGTGTTCAGGTTTACCCCCACCTGGTTTACGCAAGATTCTACCACTGTATCCAGGCCAGCCTTCAGCAGCTTCTGGTCCACATCGTGCTGGTACTGTCCTACGCCGATCGACTTGGGGTCTATCTTGACCAGCTCCGAAAGCGGGTCCATCAGGCGGCGCCCAATGGAAACGGCCCCGCGAACCGTCACATCGTGGCCGGGAAACTCCTTGCGGGCCAGGGCCGAGGCTGAATACACCGAGGCGCCGTCCTCGTTTACCATGTACACTTCGGGGCCTGGGCCGTGGCCGTGGTCGGCGTCGGCGGCATATAAGCTGCGGAGCAGCTCTTCGGTCTCTCGGCCGGCGGTACCGTTGCCAATGGCCACCGCGGCAATACGGTAGTCGCGGATGAGCCGCTTCAGCTGCTGCCCGGCCTCGGAGGTTTTGTTTTGGGGCGGATGGGGGTACATAACCTCGTGAGTCAGCAGCGAGCCCTGTTCATCAAGGCAGACCAGCTTGCAGCCGGTGCGAAAGCCGGGATCGACGGCCAGAACCCTTTTTGGGCCCAAGGGCGGTGAGAGCAGCAGCTGGCGCAGGTTCTCGGCGAACACGGCAATCGATTCGCGGTCGGCCGCCTCTTTGGCACCGGCCAAAAACTCATTCTCCAGGGAGGGGGCCAGCAGCCGCTTGTAGGCATCCTCCACCGCTTGGGCCACCTGCCGGCCGCAGGGGTTGTGCTGCTTCACGTGGCGCTGCTGCAGAAGCTGCAGCGCCCGCTCTTCTTCCGGAGCTACGCTCAGAGAGAGAAAGCCCTCGCGGGCGCCCCGCTGGAGTGCCAAAAAGCGGTGGGCGGGGCAGCGTTTCAGGGGCTCGCTCCACTCAAAGTAGTCGCGGTACTTGGCGGCCTGCTCCGGGGCGGCTGCTGCTTTTTCTTTGGCCGCTTTCCCTGTTGCCTGCTTCGAACTTATCACCGCGGCTTTAACATAATGAGCACGCAGTTGGGCACGGCTTATGCTGTCCTCGTTTACTAACTCGGCAATGATATCCCGGGCTCCCGCCAGGGCGCTGTCGGTGTCGCTAATTTTTTCCGATAAAAATTCCCGGGCAAGTTCATGAGGATCAGCCTGGGTTTGTTCCAGCAGCTTCGTGGCCAGAGGCTCCAGGCCGTGTTCGCGGGCAATGGTACCGCGGGTGCGGCGTTTTGGCTTGAAGGGAAGGTAGATGTCCTCCAGCTCGCGGGGATCGAAGCTGGCGCGGATGCGTGCGGCCAGCTGATCGGTGAGCTTGCCCTGATCGGCAATGGTCTCAAGAATGGTGCTGCGGCGCTTCTCGAGGGCTTCAAGCTTTTCCAGTCGCTCCTTGATAGCGGCGATGGCTACCTCGTCCAGGTTGCCCGTGGCCTCTTTGCGGTAGCGGCTTATAAAAGGGACGGTGGCCTGGTCGGCCAGCAGCTCCCCGGTGCGCTGCACCTGTGCCGGTCGTATGTTAAGCTCGCCGGCCACCAGTTCGATGTGCGTCGGCAGGGCGTAGATCTGTGTGCGGTCGGTTTTATGTTCCATAGGGCTACTATACCCGTGGTGGGGCGGCTGGTAAATGGGTGGAGCCCAGGTGGAGCCCAGGCGAGGCGGCCATAGGCTTTGCTCAAGATTGGGCTCCAGGCTCGGTGGAGACCAAAAACACTGTACCTCGATACCGATAGTCAATCAAATTGTGACAAAAAAACGATGACTTTCGGCATCGGGGTACAGCGCTTGGATACAGGCCTGTTGACCTGTTCTGAGTATCGGAGGATTAATTGGAGGATTAATTGCCGGAATTATCGGCGGCTCGGGGTAGGGTTGGATGTCTTCCACCATGGATGTCTCCCCCCGGCCGTTGACACGTAGAAAGCATTATGCTATTTTTTATCTCGCATATTATGCTACGGGCTGTAGCGCAGTGGTTTAGCGTACATGTCTGGGGGACATGGGGTCGGCGGTTCAAATCCGCCCAGCCCGATAAGAAAAAAGCACGCCGATAGGTGTGCTTTTTTTGTTGTGCTTCGAAGAGACGAATTTGAACTTTAGTCCGAGCGGTTTGCGCAGCAACTGCGCATTTCGTTTACACGGTACAAACAGCCTCCATGCGACAGGATCTATTGACCAGGAGTACTATGGTACTCCAGTGGATTCTAGTTTAGTTAGACTTTCCTCTCGAAAAACTATTTCTTCTGGTACACCGTTGTTTCATCAAAAGAAATCAATTTATCTCCATCTCGAGTGAAGTTAAGATCAAAATGCTCCAGTTCGAGGATCACTTTGTCTCCCTCCATTTTATAGGTTCCCTCATGGTTAATCGGATTCATGACTGCAGTTCCGTCCTTGTTCAATTCCAGAGAAACCTTCCCGACCATATCTTCGCTAAAATGTTCAATGCAGTCGTATTTTCCGCTGAGATCATTTGAAGGTCCGCAAGAGATAAGGAAAACAATCAATACCGCAACAGTGAAAAGCAATAAAACATTTTTCATGATATCCTCCTGACATTATATTATGTGATTAAAGTCGAGATATTTCAAGAAAATTTAACGCTATTTTTCTGTACGCTATTTTTCTGTACGAAAAAGGCTCGGAAGAATCTCAACTTATTTGATTTTTATGGCGTACACACTTTTGTCGTTTGAACCGACATAAAGGATCCCGTCAGCAATGACCGGAGTGGATTCCACATCCGCAGCTGTGCGATATTTCTGTAACAAACTACCGTCCGCAACTTTAAGGGCATAGAGATGAACGCTGGAACCTGCGTAGACCACACCATCAAAAATCACAGGGGTGGCTTCCACGAACTCTCCGGTTCTGTATTTCCACCTGAGTGTGCCATTATCAGCTGAAACAGAGTAGATGGAGGTGCTTGAACCGAAATATACGGTATTATCTACCACGGCAGGACCGGATTTTAGCCAGCTGTCGGCCTTGAATTTCCACTTTAGTGAACCGCTTTTCGTGTGAAAGGCGTAGAGATGCTCATCTGAACAAAAATAGACTGTCTCCTTCATTACAACCGGATCACTGAGATGACTGGGGGCTTTGTATTTCCATTTCAGGCTTCCGTCTTTCGCATCCAGAACGTATATGAAGTTATCGCCGGAGCAGCAATACAAAACACCGTCCATCACTATGGGTTTGGATCTGACACTGTATCGCGTTTTATATCGCCATATCAACGCACCTGTATCATAGTCCAGGGCATACACATGGTAATCATCCGAACCGAAAAACAGGACGTCATTCGCGACCACCGGACTGGATCTTACCCGGTCGCCTGTTTCAAATTTCCACTTCAGTGTACCGCTTTCTGCATCAATCGCGTAAAGATGCCGATCCCATGAACCTATATAGAGAATACCCCTGTGCAACGCCGGACTCGAATCTATGAGGCTTCCTGTTTTGTACTTCCATTTCAGGCTCCCGTCTTTAATGTTGACGGCATAGATGTAATTGTCGTATGACCCAAAGTAAACCGCGCCGGCCCCTGTCGCAGGCCCAGACATCACAGCCCCATTAGTCCTATATTTCCACATTAGATGCTCTCTCATTGAACAGGCTGTAATAGACAACAGTACACTGCACAACAAAAAACATAAAATGAACCTGTTTCGAATTTTAGAAAGATTCTTCAAGTAGAGAACCACAGGTAAGACATAAAGCGCTGTTAAAACTGAAATATATTTCATCAGGTCCATTATCTCGGGTATCCGTTTTGAAGTCAATCTAATCCATAAATATGCAGTAACTGCTTTCAAAATGTGATAGAATCTGTACGCATATGCCGAATAGCAAGAAGAAGTTCAAACCAGTCCCCAAAAGATTTCACCCAAAAGGCTTGAACATCATTTTTGAGGACCACTACATCGTTGTGGTGGATAAAAGCAGCGGTCTTCTCACGGTAAGCAACGAAAAGGTCAAAGAGAAGACAGCCTATTTTCTGTTGAATGAATATGTCAAAAAGGGAAATCAGAAGTCCCGGAACCGGGTTTTCGTTGTGCATCGCCTCGACCGGGATACTTCGGGGCTGCTCGTTTTTGCAAAAACCGAACCGGCCAAACAGTATCTTCAGAGTGAATGGAAGCACTTTGAAAAAAAATACTACGCCCTTGTGCATGGACAGCTGCCGGAAAAAGGGGGGCTAATTAGCTCATATCTCGCTGAGAACAGTATGCACAAAATGTATTCTGTAACTGATCCGAATAAAGGCAAACTGGCAGAGACCGGCTATAAGGTGATTCGCGAATCGAAAAACTACAGTCTGCTGCTGATAGACCTGCTTACCGGCAAAAAAAACCAGATACGCGTTCATTTTTCGGAAAAGGGGCATCCGGTGGCGGGAGACAGGACTTACGGTACCCAAGAAAATGATAAAAACATACACAGACTGGCTCTGCATTCCTGTTTTTTGAAGATCAGGCACCCCTTTACAAAGGAAGAGATGATCTTTGAATCACCCCTTCCCGATTATTTCAAGTCGCTGCGCTAATTCTCTGCGGTTAATTCTTCTATGAATTCTTCGATTTGTCTTTCAAGAGTTCCGCAAAGGGGTTATATGTGTCTGATTCGGATTCAGATTCAGACTCGGGTTCCAGATACTTTTGATAATCTTTATCCTCCTGCTCTGATGAACCCCGTTTCAATGAAATCCTTTTCCTCTCGGTGTCTACACTCTTGATTTCAACGGTAATTTTTTGTCCCTTCTTCAAAGTATCGCTCGGGTTATTCTGCCATGTATCGCCTTTTAATTCAGAGATATGCAGCAGTCCGTCCAAACCCGGTTCCAGTGACACAAAGGCACCGAAATTGGTAATTCGCACAACTTCTCCCGTGTGCTTTGAACCAACTGGATATTTTGAAGGGGCTTCATCCCATGGGTCGGGTAGCAGGGCCTTCATACTCAGGGTGATGCGCTCATTTTGCCAGTCGAGTTTGATAATCGAAACCTCGATTTCCTGACCTTCTGAAAATACTGCATGGATATCATCCACGCGGCTTCTGCTGATCTCTGAGATCGGAAGCAGAGCCTGCACACCGCCCAGATCAACAAAGGCACCGAAATCCTGAATTGATTTTATGGTGCCGGTGACAACCGTGTTTTCCTTTAATGTCTTTTTTAGCTCTTCTACTCGCTGCTTCTGCTCTTCTTCCAGAATTACCCGGTTGGAAACCAGGATATTGCGGCCGTTTTCGCTATACTCTAAAATCTTAAAGGTAAGCTGTTTTCCAATATACTCTTGAGGATTTTCTATCCGCCTTAGGCCCATCTGGGAATAGGGGCAGAAAGCCCGGGTCTCACCTATTTTGATTTCAAAACCGCCCTTAATCTCTTTTTCAACAAGCCCTTCAACAGGGATTTTGCTCTCAAAGGCTTGTTCTAAGACCGCATTACCGGCTTTGTCCCCGCTAATTTTGGTTGTAAAATGCATCTCTCCGTTTTTTGAATACAGGAAAAACGCTTTTATTTTATCACCCTCTTTCACTGAAATTTTATCATCGGCGTCAGTCAGCTCGGCCCTGTCCAGGATGCCCTCACTTTTACCGCTCAACTCCAGGAAAATGGAGTCCCCCGAAATGGAAACTATGATAGTCTCTATTTGTTGTCCAGGCTCCAATGAATCCATCGCGGAAAGACTTTCTTCATAAAGCGTTGCAAAATCCGCTTTGTTTTCTTTGTTTTCTTCAAAATTATCTTTAGCCATTTATCATATTACTCCAAAATTAAGTTGTCATTGTTTCAATGCTTCGATTTTAAAGTATATCAGAAAGTGTTTGTTTTGGATATTGCCTAGATTGAGACTCCCACCGAATACGCCGAACGGCTGGCCTCCAGGACCTTGCCCAGTTCAAAGGAGTCACCGATTACTCTTATATCGGGAGCAGCATTGGAGTGTATCAGTTCCCGGTACAAGCCATCTTCAGGATGTGCACCGGCGGCCAAAATCACTATATCTGCCGGCATTGTCTCATCCTGCGGTTCTTCCTTGATTTTCTTGGCAAAGGGGTTTTCAATGTTCTCCGGCAGGAGAGGAGCCCAGGTCACGTACGGATCGGGAACAGTCTTGGAGATATTCCGGCTCAGCAGAACATCCTTCTCGCGGACCTCCTTCAGACGGGTACAGTTGAGCAAAGGCACCTTCTGCTTCTCCAAATAGTGAATAAGCCATCCCCGGTTGGCCGTGCAGACCCCGGGCATTATGTGGGGCAGCATTTCTACCACACTCACATTCCGTCCCTTTTCGTGGGACAGGAAGTACGCAGTTTCGCAGCCCACTACCCCGCCGCCGACTACCACAATATTTTGTGATTCTCCGATAATGGCGGGATCCCGCAATACATCTACCGCGAACACCACATTATCGGCATCGATTCCGGGTACCGGCGGGCGGCTCTGCTGTGAGCCGACAGCATGAAGGATTACCTCATAGTTTTCCTTTTTCAGCTCTTCCACACCGGGAGCGGTAGAGGTACGCAGTATGAAACCACACTCTCTCTTTGCCTTTTCGACTTCCTTTCTAAGATACTCCAGATAGTTGATAATATCGAATTTGATCGCCGGCTGCGAACCGGGAATCAACATTCCGCCAATGTTCTCCCGGGCCTCATAAAGTGTAACCTGGTGTCCTCGCTGGGCAGCAGTGAGAGCACTGATAATTCCCGCCGGACCGCCGCCGACAACGGCCACTTTCTTGACCTTCCTGGCCGGCGCCATTTCGCTGCCGTCGTATAGATCTTCGAACCCGGTTTTGGGATTTACCGCACACTGCGGATGCCCCCCTTCAACAAACTCGTTGATGCAGCCCTCTTGGCAGCCGATGCAGGGGGTAATGTCCTTGACCCTGCCGGCGAAGGCTTTGTTGGGCCATTCAGGATCGGCCAGCAAGGGGCGTCCGAGCATTACCATGTCGCATTTCTTATCGCGCAGGGCCTGTTCGGCCAGATCGGGGTAACCCAGTTTACCCACCGCAACCACCGGAACCTCTTGGCCGGCATTGGACTTGATACTGCGGGAGGCAAAGTGTTCTTTCACCAGCTGGGCCACATCGAGGTAACAGCCGGGCGCCATTGAACCCGGAGGATGGGGCAGCCACCAATTATCGTAACAACCTACATCAACGTCAAACATATCGACCCCGGCCCGTACCAATGCCTCCATGTAATCCAGGGTCTGCTCTACAGTGCGCTCGTTCCTGAACTTCTTCAGGCTTTTGATTTTTGGCAGCTTTTCTCCATAGGTTTCATTCAACAGCAGGGAAAGATCGATCCGGTACATGATCGGGTATGAGTCACAGGTTCTTCTTCTGATCTCCCTTACCATATCGGTACCGAAACGCTTCCAATCCGAATACGCACCTATTTTTCTGCGGTTGAAAGCGGGGTTGGTCATCTGCTCAAGCAGATAGCCCTCGTGCCCGTGCAGATACACGCCGTCAATGGTCATAGCCTTTGCGTCCGCCGCAGCCTGGCCGGCGTTTTTGATAATCTTCTTCGCCTGTCGGCCTGAAAGGGGGCGGCAGGGAATTGCGGGAATGTAGAAGTTCGGGTTCCACGAAGCCGATACGGGCATTTTAAGTTTGTTCACCATACATTCAGGAGACCCGACCCGTCCGAGTCCGGGGGTAAGCTGGATAAAGAAGCGTGCCCCGTGGGCATGACAACGCTCTGCCAGGTCGCGCCACCCGGCCAGGTTGGAACGGCTGCGGTCTATCCGCGGGAAATAGGTCAGCTTGTCGAGTTCGGTCACCGAAGGATCTATCCCGTGACTCACCGGTACCAGTCCCGATGTAATCAAGCCGACCCCGCCTTTCGCCCGGGCGGTGAAGTATTCGATCATTTTTGAATTGGGCCGGCCGGTCTCTTCGGCCATGTTGATATTGCCCATGGGGGCCATCACCAGCCTGTTTTTTATTGTGAGGCGGTTTATCTGTATCGGCGAAAACATCGCAGTATAAGGGTGCAGATCGGCTGTCATTTTGCCCGATTTTAATTTCTCTTCATCCTCATACCAGGTTCCAAAGCTATCGGAAAGCTCTTGAATTTTCTGCTGGTTTCTACTCATCTTCTGTCTCCTTGTGAAGCAGTAGAAATATAGTATCATGAACACAGTAACGAGACCATTGGAAACAGGAATTCTAATTTTGGAAGTCTTTTGACTTCCAAAATTAGAATAATTTCAAACCCTTTAAGGTAAATTACTTATCCTAAAAAAAATGTGAGCATTCTAAATTTGAAAATTTTAATAAAATTTTCAAATTTAGAATCGCTGCATTGGAAACACAGCGCATTGAAAGTGAGGGAAGAATACAGTACAGTGATGGTATCAAAGACGAAAAAAGATACAGGAGCAGATAAAATGAGTACACAACAATGGGACAACCCACCGCAGATGCAGATCGATACCGAGGCGCAGCACTTTGCGACTCTCAAAACTAGCAAGGGAGATATAGAGTTGCAGCTGTTTCCCGAGCACGCACCGAAGACGGTGAACAACTTTGTGTTTCTCGCCGAGCAGGCCTTTTATGACGGGGTCCTTTTTCACCGGGTTATCAACAACTTTATGGTACAAACCGGAGACCCCACCGGAACCGGACGAGGCGGACCCGGATATCGCTTCGAGGACGAGACGAAGGGCAATCCCCTGAAGCATGAGGCAAAAGTAGCCTCCATGGCCAACGCCGGACCAAACACCAACGGCAGCCAGTTTTTTATTACCCATGCCCCTCAACCCCATTTGAACGGGAAACACACCGTATTCGGCAAGGTGACCAAGGGCGCTGAGGTGGTGGATGATATTAAACAGGGCGACAGTATTAAATCGGTGGAGATTCACAAAGCCTAGTCTGAGAGTATGAACAGTATACACGATGCATCCCCCGCCGGCGATTTCGACCTTTTGTCTCCGGAGCTTGTTCTGAAGGCGGTGGAAGGAGCCTTTGGCCTTAGTTTGACCGACAACATTACCCAGTACAACAGTTACATTAACCGTGTGTACGAACTCCACGGGGAGGGCGACCGGCGGTACATGGCAAAGTTCTACCGCCCCGGCCGTTGGAGCGAAGAAGCAATCCTGGAGGAACATACCTTCATTCAGGACTGTGTGGAGATGGAGATTCCCACCGTAGCTCCCCTGCCAGACCCGGAGGAGACACCCTCCCTGTAGTGGAGGTGGTAGATCCGGCCCGGGAAGAATCAGGGACGACCGGAACAAGCACCGCAGCCTCCGAGCCCGCGAACCTGCAGGAGTATCCCTTTGCCCTCTTTCCAAAAAGGGGCGGTCGCAACTTCGACGCCGAGACCGAGGAGGACTGGCTGCGGCTGGGAGCCCTGGTGGGGCGCATGCACACAGCAGCACTGCAGCGAGGTGCCGACCGACGGCAGTACTGCCTGCCGTCACCCATTATCAATCAGTGCCTGCAGGAACTTGACGAGGGGAATGCGGTGCACCCCGAGCACCGGCAGGAGTTTTTTGAACTGGCCACGGAGATTCGCAAGCGTATCGAACCCTTGTTTGAAGGGGTGCCCCTTCAACGGGTGCACGGAGACTGCCACCGGGGCAACATTCTGGAGCGTCCTGGGGAGGGACTCCTGCTAATCGACTTCGATGATATGATGATAGGTCCTGCCGTCCAGGACCTGTGGCTTCTGCTGCCCTCGCGGGTAGATAACTGCCCGCAGGAGTTCAACCTGATTGCAGAGGGCTACGAGCAGTTCCGCCCCTTCGACTACTCTCAGAAGCGGCTGATAGAGCCCCTCCGGGCCATGCGCATGCTCTACTACCTGGCCTGGGAAGCACGGCAGCGCAACGACCGCCGCTTTCGCACCGAACACCCCCACTGGGGCGGCAGCGCCTACTGGAGCAAGGAGATCGAAGACCTACGCGACCAGCTGCTGTATTGCAGCGAGTAAAGGTTTACAGATAGCAATAGGAAACTTTTTTTGTTATACTACGGACGGAGGTTTAGATGCCTAAAGTTACTGTAGATATGTCTATTGAGGACATTGCAGAGTCTATTTCCCGTCTTTCTTCTGAAGAACGGGAAACTTTATTACTTTTGCTTTCACCGAAAGGTGAAGAATTGAAAACCCGTAAAGAGGAAATTGAGAGTGGAAAGATAACGACCTTATCTCACGAAGAAATGTTTGATGCCTCAACTTCGTTATCATCCCAAAGTAAAAAAAGATTTAAAGCATTTCGAACCACAACTTTTGAATAAAATCCGTGATGAGTATCTTGCAGTTATTAAAGAAAATCCAACCAAAGGGAAAGCTTTGAGAGGCTATCTACATGGGATCCTCTCGTATCATTTCAAGTTTCAAAAGTTCCAATATCGAATTGCCTATATGTATTCCAAGCAGGATCAAATTATTACTGTTTTAATGATCGGGAAGCGGGAGAACTTTTATAGCATACTTTCTAGACGTGTTTCATAGTCACCCACATCAATACTACACATGCATTTTTTCCTACCAATTAAATCTAAATACTACTACAATTAAGACATAAAAAAATTGATAAGGAGCGAGTGTATGGGTTTAGTATCGAGTCTGATGGGCAATGCCGGTGCGGTAGAACCTTCGAAACTGCAGGAGCAGTATGGCAAACTGTTTACAGAGGGCGAAGAGGTCGAATTAGGCTTCAAGCTGGTACGGGATGTGTTTATATTCACCAACCGCCGGCTCATTTTGGTAGATGTACAGGGTATCACTGGTAAAAAAACTTCTTATCTCTCAGTGGGCTATAAGAGCATTAGCCGTTTCAGTCTGGAGACTTCCGGTCATTTCGACCTCGATGCTGAGTTGAAGATATGGCTCTCCGGAGAAAACTCCCCCACTATCGATAAGCAGTTTAACAAGAAAGTAGATGTGTACGCGCTGCAGAAACTGCTTGCATCGCATGTGATGGGCTAAAAACAGCACGAGCTACGATTTTGACGAGCTCAAGCAGCGCCTGGAGTAGCTCGACCTCAGTTTGGCCTGATTTACCCTTTAAAAAGCAAAAGCCCCCGGTAATGGGGGCTATATTGATGTAAAGCTTAAGTTGTTTCTCTATTATATTCATATGATTTATTTTAATCAATAGGTTTTATAAATTCATTTCCATAGACAGCCGGGCAGCACCAGGCATCATCATTCATGTCGGCCCCGCGCTTTTCCAACTCGGTACCGGTTGCTCCGTCGATTATCACCACCCCGCTGCCCGGCTGCACTGGATACCCTTCTGTTTTTATATTGGTAGGATGGCCGCGCCACTCTTTAGATGTTCCAGTGATATTCATCCCGCATGAGGGACTGCCGTCCAGGCCAATCACCAGCAGTTTATAATTATACGAGGGATACTGCTGCAGTTGGTCGAGCACCATAACCGATAGGTCGCGGCAGTGCTGCCGGTACTTGGGAGTGTCATACTGATCAATAACGGCGGAAAAGCGGTTCAAGCCGGTAAAAGAGCACTCCGAGAGGGGCGGGCCGGGAGGCGCCCAGAAAATCACTCCGGAGGAGATAGGGGAGATGAGGGAGCTTGGGGTACTGAAGTGCGCCGCTTGACTTTCAGGGGGCGGCCCACCTTGCGCAGCAGATGAAATGCCGCCGCAGAGGTTCGGGGATACACACGAAAGGAGCTTTTGCGAAACCGGGGCAGCCGGGGCACAAGGCGCACCCGCAGCAGAGCAAACAGAATGTAGAGCCCCAGGGGCAGGGCCATCGAGTAAAACAGCCCCGCCGGACCTAACCTGGACATAAACAGCCCCCCTAACAGCGGCCCCGCCGCCGAACCTATTCCGTAATATACAATGATAGCGCCGGCGGCATGTACCATCTCGTCCGGGTTCAGCTGATCGTTCATCAGGGCAATACACAGCGAATACATGGGCATTGCAAAGCCGCCGAACAGCAGAACAAGGGGATACAGCATCAGGCCACTCGCCTTGGTCACCGCAATCATCAGGGCCGCCGCGATTCCAACTATCGCACTCAGCAGAATCGCTTTTCTACGGTCGCGTCGGTCGGAAATCAGGCCCAAAGGCCACTGGAAGGCCAGAGTTCCCAGGGAAACCAACAGCATCAGAAAACCGATCTGCGCCTCAGCTACCCCTACCTGCTGCCCGTAGCGCGGGACCAGACTCCAACTGGCTCCAAATATGAGCCCGCTTAACATTATCCCGCTTCCGGCCAAGGGCGAACGCATAAAGGTCTGCACCAGCAGAGCCTTCTGCTTGCGTACCTGGGGCATCCCCGTTACCTTGGTCAGCGCCAGGGGTACCAAACAGAGGGAGATCAGCACCGTGGTAATTCCGAATATTTCAAAATTTGCCGGAGAGAAAACCCCGATAAGCGGCTGTCCAAGTCCCAGCGAAACATGATAGACCATACCATACACACTGAGCACCCGCCCGCGATTCCGGCTAGTTGAAGAGACATTCAGCCAGCTCTCTACCACCACCAGCATCACCGACAGACACAGGCCGTGCATCAGGCGCAGCACGATCCAGGCATAGGGGTTACATGAGGATAACATGGAAAATCGCCGAGGCCGAGGCGATTGAGGCAAAGGCGGCAAAGGACCGCACATAGCCTACGGTGCGGATAACCGGTGCGGCAATAAAGACGCCGACGGCTAATCCGGCGTAGTACACCGACATAATCACACCGATGAGCGGCTCGGGGAAGCCCTCGATACCTGCACGAATCGCCAGCGCCGTTCCCTGCAGGGCCGATCCGACCCCCATAAGCAGCACCGCCACCATAATGGCCGTGATGGTGGTAAGCGGGCGGTTTTCTTCCTGATAACTTAACTCTTGTGTTTCCGACATATCTCTATTTGTAACGGAAATACACTGCTATAGCAAGCTATGCGCAGATGGCTGGGCCCGAAGGCCCGAGCCAGGGGCTGGGACAGTTTTAGTACTTACAGTTGGGGCAGCTGCTGGTGTCCACCAGATCATACCGCGCAAGCAAACCGAAAATCTTACACCCGGCGCAATAGCGAAGGAAGCACTCCAGAAAGGAGAATGTGCCCAAAAGCAGGAGCGTTGCCGCTGCATAATTCGGCAATTCCACTGAGCTTAAAATTGCAGCAATACCGGACAGGAGCAAACCTATCCTTGCCGCAAAACGTTTTGGAGTAAAAAATATCTGCTTATCCTTTGCCGTAAAAAGACGGGAACTTGCTGTTTTTGACAACCAAGCAAGGGGGCTGAATTTTGGATGTATGAACCCGCGGATAAAGAAATCCGCCGCAAGCAGCAGGGGTATCCACATCCCCCCAAAATACACTCCGGAAAGACTCAGCAGGATCACCCACAAGGCCACCCCGCGGACTACAGATTCTTGTACTATCTTTGGATATTCTATACGTTTCATAGTATTAGTATACTAATTATTATTATTTTTGTCAGCTTTTACAGCACACATTCCAAAAGTGGAGAGTCCGCGAATGCTGCGTGGGGCTGCCGCATGCCTTGTCGCTGCCTTGTCGCTGGCATGTCGCTGGCCCCTGGAACAGTGGAAGCGGTCCCCCACCCATCCCACTAGGCTGTACCTCGATGCCGTTAGTCAATGAAATTCAGACGTGAAAAACGATGACTAACGGCATCGGGCTCAAGGGGTAAAGGGCAGGGCACAGGGGTAAAGCTGCGTCCCGGGATCCCTCGCCGGGGACCTGCGGCGGACCCGGCCCGGCCCGGCCACCATCTAGGGCTTCCCGCTCCTGTACAGGTACCCGCCGCTGCCCCTCTCGCCGGTAAACTCACCCTGCTCCACCACCGGGGTTCCGCGAACTATGGTGCTCTCTACGGCTCCGGTTAACTCCAGCCCCTCATAGGGGGTCCAGCCGCAGGCCTCGTGCAGCCCCTCGGCGGTAATAGTGTGGCGGGCCGTGGGGTCAAACACAACCAGGTCCGCATCGTAGCCCGGGGCAATCACCCCTTTCTGCGCAAAGCCGTGGAGCCGGGCCGGAAAAGTCGAGCACAGCTCCACCCAGCGGTTCTCCGAAAAGCGGCCCTTTGCCACCCCTTCACTGTACAGGGCGGCCATCCGCATCTCCAGGGAAGGCACCCCCCCGGGAATCTTATGAAAACCCCGCTGCAGCCCGGCCTGCTTTTGCTCCTTGGTAAAAGGACAGTGATCGGTAGAGACAATCTGCAGATCGTCCCGGGACAGGGCCTGCCACATACCCAGCCGGTCCTGCTCGCTGCGCAGGGGAGGCGCGCACACCGCATACGCCGCCTCGATCCCCTCCCGCTCAAAGGCCCCATTGTTCAGAAACAGGTATTGGGGACAGGTCTCGCCGTACACCGGTGCTCCCTCCCGGCGGGCGCGGCGTATCTGGGCCACCACCTCACGGGTGCCCACATGAAAAATCTCCACCGGCAGGCCGACCCAGCGGGCAATGGCAATCACCCGCGCCGCCGCTTCAGCTTCAAACTCCGCCGGACGGGTTTTTCCGTGCCAGCGCGGATGGCGGTGCCCCGCATCAACCGCCCGCTGCACCAGGTGCGACAAAAGCTCCCAATTTTCCGCATGCACCACCGCAAGTCCCCCTACCCCGGCAATCGCCTCCATCGCCTGCAGCAACTGCGCATCGTTCAGCCGATACCCGTAGGCCATATACAGTTTATAAGTGGAAATCCCGAGGGCCGCCGTCTCCTCCACAAAACTCTGCACCCCGCCGGGGCGCCGGAAAGCCTCGGGGCCGATATTCATATGCCATCCGTAATCTACCACCGCCTGTCCCACAGCCTCCCGCTGCCGCCGGTCAAAGGCCTGGGCCGCCGATTCACCCTCCTCCGGATGAATAAAAGGAACTACCGTAGTCGTCCCCCCGAAAGCCGCCGCGCGGGTCCCGGTAAAAAAGTCGTCAGTCGACACTAGGTCACCCCCCAGGTCAAGGGTAAAATGCAAATGTGTATCCACCCCGCCGGGTATCACCAGCTTACCCGCCGCCTCTATCTCGCGCTCTCCGGCCAGGTCCGCTCCCACCGCAGCAATCTTTCCGTCCTCTACCGCTACATCCGCCGTAAACGACGCATCACTATTTATTACTCTGCCCTTCTTAATTACTAGGTCATACATAAATCTCAGCTCCTCTTTAGTATGTAATGTAGGCTGACTCTCCCGAAATTGTCAAAAATTAAAAAAATGCTCTTCCCGTAGATGGCCTACACCCACGGGCATCTTGCCCGTTCAGCCGGTAGATGACTCCTTGAAGTTCCGCCCATTTCCATTTATCATTCAGCACTTATGAAACACATACCATTACTACCCTCACTCATATTAGGAGCCCTTGTCCTGGCTGCCGTTATACCCGCAGCCTATTATGGCTCTCAGGCCCTGCAGCCGGTCCGAATCTCCGCAGAACTCTCTCAAGCCGCCCCGCTCAGCGCACTGGCACAGGTAAAAACCCGTCGCCCCTCCCGGGTCAGCCTGCGGATACGGGGCCGCGACGATAACGACCTGCAGGTAGATTTTCCAGAGACCTCCCGCCGGCACCAGATCCCGGTGCTCGGGCTGTATCCGGACTACCAGAACCGGGTTGAGTTCCGCATCACCACCGACAAGGGCCGAGTTTTCGAGCGCAGCCTGACCCTCACCACCCAGGCTCTGCCGGAAGCTTATCCGGATATCCGGGTAAAACGCCTTCAGCCGGAGAAAATCGCCCCCGGCCTTATCTACCTGCATCTGGGCCACTACGACGCCGAGGGCAACTTTCACTCCTTTCCCTCGGCTATTGACGAATACGGACGGGTCCGCTGGTTCTATACCGGAGAAATTGGCCACGTGCTCACACGCCTGGAGAACGGTAACTTCCTCATTCACCGCAAGGGCGACGAAGACGGCCGGGCCCGGGGCGAGACCACCGGTTCTCCCAACAACGACCACTTGCTGGAAATAGACCCTCTCGGCCGCCGGGTGGCACTCCGAGGCGAGGTGCAAACCGGTATCCACCACGATGCGGTTCCCATGCCCAACGGCAACATTCTGGCCCTCACCAGCGCCCTCGGTTCCTACGACGACGGGGTGGTGGAAATCGACGGGAACAGCGGAGAAGTACTCCGGGGCTGGGACCTGCGGAATATACTCCAGCCCGAGCGGCCGCCCCAGCCCCGCAACCTCGAGAAAGGGGACTGGCTGCACCTCAACGGCATCGACTACAACCCCTCCGACGACAGCTTTATCCTCTCCGGCCGCGACCAGAGCGCGGTGGTAAAAGTGCAGCGTGAGTCCGGCCAACTGCAGTGGATCCTGGGCAACCACGAGCATTGGTCCGAGCCCTTCCGGCAGTACCTCCTCCAGCCCAGCTCCGGGCAAGGCAGCTCTTTTGAGTGGCAGTGGGGCCAACACGCCCCCATGTTTCACCCGGACAACCCCCGGCGGCTGCTGGTCTTCGACAACGGCAACCGGCGCTCCTACGACAATCCCCTGCCGGCTACAAAAAACTACTCCCGGGCGGTGGAGTACGAAATAGACCCCTCCAGCATGGAGGTCCGCCAAATATGGGAATTCGGCCGCCGCTACGGCTCAGAGCTCTACACTCCCTTCATAGGCGATGCGAACTACCTGTCCAACGGTAACCGCCTGGTCTGTTTCGGGGGCATCACCCGTTCCCTTGAAGGCGAGGCAATCGAAATATTCGACTTCGAGAACAACAGCATCAACCCCATGAAGGTCGAGGCCCGAATTATCGAGGTTACCCCAGAACAACCGGCCCAGGAGGTACTCAGCATCACCATCGCCGACCCAGACCCCGACAGTCACCGTGGCTATCGCAGCTACCGTGCGGTAAAGATGCCGCTCTACCCCTGAAGCAGATAAAGCCGATATACAGCGACCTTCTGATAGTCGGAGCCGGCCGCTGCAACATCAGCCACACCGGCAGCACTATGGAACCCTTGACGGCAGCCGGAAAAAGCTCCTTAAATCGGTACTCTTTGGCTTTCCTCTGGAGCCGTCGCCGGGCGGTCGGTGGCCGAACTGATTTGAGAAGACAGCCCTCAATTTTACCCCCGTCTCCAGACTTAATTCGATGACAGTTTGCAGCCTTTTTCGCCGATCGCTTTTTCCACGCTCAATTTATCCGCCCCCTTTATCAAAAAAAGGGTGTCAAAAAAAGGTTTGACAGTGCCGCCGCTTTCACTATACTTACATTTGTGACTAATTTGCATAATAATAGATTTGTTACACTTCCTTTCATCCCACTCCTGCTCATTCTGACCTTCGGTGTGGTAAGTGGGGTGAGCGGTGAAAACGCCGACAGCAACCCTAAGCGAATACTCATGCTCTCCTCATACCACCCGGCCTTTCCTACCTACCGGCAGCAGGTGGACGGGGTACGGGATACCTTTGCAGGTCGGGATGTGCTGCTCGATGTAGAGTTTATGGATAGCAAGCGCTTTATAGAAGAAGAGTTCCGTCTGCAGTTCCTGGACATGCTCAGTACAAAGCTCTCACAACTGCCGCCCTACGATGGAGTTATTACCGCCAACGACAACGCCCTCTCCTTTGCCCTTGCCCATCAAAAGGAACTTTTTCCATCTATTCCCATCACCTTTTTCGGGATAAACAACCGTAAGCTGGCCCTTGCCCAGAACAGGAACCCCCAAGTTACCGGAGTTGTAGAGGCAGTGTCTATGGAGGCAACCCTGCAGATGGCCATGGAGCTGTTTCCCCAAACCTCCACAATCTATGCCATAGTCGACCGTACCCCGACAGGCCAAGAGGACCTGGCCACATTTTACAGTTACAGCAGCCGCTTCCCCTTGGACGAGCTCTCCCTAGAGAGACTCAGCTTTGACGAGCTGGAAGCGCGGCTCCGCGGCCTCAATGAAAATTCGGTAGTTCTTCTAATTTCCGCCTACCATGACCGTACCGGAGACAGACTCACCTTCGAGGAAAGCCTTTCGCGAATTACTGCGAACAGTTCCGTACCAATCTTTCACCTGTATCACCACGGTATGGGTAAGGGCATCTTTGGGGGAAAGTTAATTTCCCATTACCAGCAA
Organism: Spirochaetia bacterium; assembly: GCA_034520965.1. Classification (GTDB taxonomy): domain Bacteria; phylum Spirochaetota; class Spirochaetia; order DSM-16054; family Sediminispirochaetaceae; genus DSBN01. The sequence continues at coordinate 639,142 of JAXHMY010000003.1, forward strand.
GCCCTTACCGCCGCCGCCATAATGGAGGAGATACTCTTCTCGGAGACAACAGTGGACGAGTTTTCAGTGGTTGAGGAAAGTCCCAATATCTACATGGCCGATTATGTACAAATGGAAAAGTACGGCATACGGGAACAAGACCTCCCGGAGGGCACTCAGGTAATGAACCGTCCCGAGTCCTTTTACCGTGAAAACTGGGTTCAAATATGGTCCCTGATGGTGGTAATTTTTCTGGAGGGGGCCCTTATCCTGCTTTTGATATTCAACATCCAGCGCAAGAAAAGTATGGCCCGGCGCTTGATGGCAAGTGAGCAGCGCTTCCGGGATCTGTTCGAATATGCGCCGGTCGCGCTTCTTGAAGAAGATTACTCCGAGGTAAAGCGCTATTTAGACTTCCAGCTTATCCCAGGTGGACAGAGCTTAGAGAGCTTCTTACAGGAAAACCCCCGGGAGGTAGAGAAGTGTGCCGGCATGGTCCGAATTCTCGATGCAAACCAGCAGGCATTGTCACTTTTCAAAGTACCTAGCAAAGCTCCCCTTTTAACAGGTCTTTCCAGGCGGTTCTCGGAAAAAACCCTGGAGGTATTCACCCAGGAGCTTCTCAGTTTTTATAGGGGCGAGACAAAGTTTTCTGCCCCATCACAGATGAAGACACATCTTCAGGACCCGATATGGACCAATTTGCACTTGGTCGTTGCCCCGCACAACGAAAAAGAATGGGACCGAGTGTACGAAGGTATCGAGAATATCACTCGGACGGTACACTTTCAAAATCAGCTGGAAAACACAATCCGCGAGAAGGATATTCTGCTCGGTGAAATACATCACCGGGTAAATAATAACCTGGCCCTCATCTCCTCTTTTCTCCATCTCCAAACCATGGTATCAAATAACGATGCACTAAATAGGTTCTTGCAAGACAGCATGACGCGTATTAAGGCAATGTCACTGGTCCATGAAAAATTGTTTCGTAACAGTACCATTGAGAACATCGACCTCTCCGAATACATTCACGATTTAGTGCATGAAATTATACAAGCCTATAGCTCCTCTTCTACCGAAGTTGAGTGTGTAATTTCCTGCGAGAAGCTGACGCTCTCAATCAACTTCATGATCCCCCTGGGCTTGGTGGTAAATGAGATAGTTTCCAACTCAATAAAACACGCCTTCGAAGCTGTTGCTCAGCCCCGTATAAAGGTAAGGATTGAAAAAATAAACAGCACACATCTCGAGCTACACATCAATGATAACGGCATAGGAATCCAGCCGGCAGCCCCACAATCACCTCAGCAAAAAAGCAGTATAGGTCTGCTCATTATTGATACGCTCATTGACCAACTGGAAGGTTCCAAACAGGTCGTTACAGACCACGGAACTCACTACACAATAATTCTACCCACAGAAGAGGGCAGCAATGAGCAGCACAATACTTATAGTCGAAGATGAATTACTTATCGCCCTGACCTACAGAATGGATTTAGAGAAGCGGGGGTATACCGTTATTGGGGTCTGCTCAACCGGCCAAGAGGCTGTACAGTCCGTCGAGCAGCAGCAGCCGGATGTGGTCTTGATGGATATTCACCTAAAGGGACAAATGGACGGAATCGAGGCGGCGGAGCTCATCATGCAAAGCGAAACAGCTCCGGCTCTTATCTTCATAACCGGCAATTACGAAGCTCCCACGAAGGAGAGGGCCAACAGCTTGGAACCGTTGGGCTTCTTCGTTAAACCTGTTACAATGCAAGAGATCGACCACCTCATTCGAAGCTAAACCTGCCGAAAATTTTATACGCCTGTGTATGCACCTGCAGGGACCTTTGTGTCCAAATACATTAGTTTTTTCATCAGATATTGCCTTTTTTTGTTTCTCCTCCTACACTTCTGGTAAGGAGTGCCGTTATGACAGGGACAAAACCTTTTCCGGAGTTTATTCAAGAGTTCAGAGACCAGCTGGCCTACCTCTTCCACGAGCGGAGCGATATAGATGCGTTGAGTGTTACACGCGGGCTGCCGCCGTTTATCCTGCGGGAGATTATGTCCGCAAATCCCCTGGCTACCTACATTCCACGGAAGTATGGAGGTCGCGGAGGGAGCGTCAAAGAGGGGCTTGAGCTTGCCTCGGCTACCGCCTACGAGTCGCTGCCCCTCTCCCTGGCCTTCGGGATCAACTGGGCCCTATTCCTTCAGCCGGTGGCCAAATACGCACAGGAGGGTGTGAAGCAGGGTATTTTTAGCGACTTTTTAGAGAATCGGAAGATGGGCGGCCTGATGATAACCGAACCGGGCTACGGCAGCGATGCCCTGCACATGATAAGCTCGTATACCCAGGAGCAGTCCTCGTATCACATAAAGGGACTCAAACACTGGGCAGGACTTACCGGCTGGGCGGATTACTGGCTTCTGACTGCCAGGCGTAAAAATGAGGACGGCAGTTTAGGCCGGGCTATCGACTTTTTTATAAGCGATGCTTCGGAGCCCGAGCAGAACATTGTGGTTGAAGAGTACTATAAAAATCTTGGAATCTATATGCTCCCCTATGGGCGAAACAGAATCGACATAAAAGTCCCGCACAGCCACAAACTCGAGCCGCAGAGTACCGGCCTGCGGATGATGCTCGACCTGCTGCACCGCAGCAGAATGGAGTTCCCCGGAATGGCCACCGGTTTTCTGCAGCGCATGCTGGATGAAGCGGTGACCCACTGCAAAGAACGGCAGGTGGGAGGCAGAAGCTTGTTCAGTTACGACCAGGTCCAGCAGCGGCTCTCCCGGCTGCAGTCGGCCTATACTATCAGCTCGGCCATGTGCCTCAACAGTGCCGGAAAGGCGGGCATAGAAAACGACCTTTCCGGCATCGGGCTGGAGGCCAATTCGGTAAAAACCTATGTAACCGACCTGATGCAGAGCTCGGCCCAGTCACTTCTGCAGCTTGAGGGGGCCAAGGGCTATCGTCTCGACCATATCGCGGGCCGGGCCCTTGTCGACAGCCGGCCCTTTCAGATTTTTGAGGGCTCCAACGATATTCTCTATATTCAAATTGCGGAGGCCGTCCAGAAACAGATGCAGCGCAAAAAACAACACAACCTGCTGCAGTTCCTTAAAACCCTTGAGCTCACCCAGTCGGCTGCCGGCAGCCGGGCGGCGGAAAGCACCGATGCCGCCGGGATGCAGCTAAGCCGCCTGCATAAGCAGCTTGACTTTGAGCTGCAGCTGCCCCTGCCGCAGCGAAAACTCACCGAACTTGGCCAGATTGTCAGCCGCATAGCTGCCATGAGCATGGTGCTCACCCTAGGCGAAACCGGATTCAACCAACACTTAATCGACAGCAGCCTCTTACACATTGCTCAGGAGGTCTCGGGCTTGCTCGGCAGTTACCACTCCGCGGCCACTACCGATTACATCGAGGGGTATGGCGAGAGCGGCTCCTGGTTTGAGGCAGCAAGATAACTCAGACGCTTTCTTCTTTTCGGAGATACCCGGCTATGTAGGCCGCCAGAATCTCAATAAACTCAGCATCCTCTCCGAGGGCGGGCAACAGCTCTATCTCGATTTCCGGATACCGGGATTGATACGCAGCGATGCGCCGGGGAACATCACGGCCTACATGGGTTCCCACCGCAATAAACAGCGGCAGTACCGCAATTTTCTCTACCGAATCGGCCCGCGCCTCCTCAAACTTATCTTCGAGGGTGGGGCCGGTAAACTCCATATAGGCAAGGCTGAGGTTTCCGTGTTTTCCGTCTCTCCGCAGGCGCTGCAACAGCAACTCAAAGGGCTGCTTCCACGACTCCGCCTTGCTTCCGTGGGCAAGAAGTATCACCCGCCCCGCTCCTCTGGTTTTATGCATTCATTCTCCTGTAAACCTATCCGCTCACTTTGAGGCTTTCATACTGTACTCTCAGGGTGGTATCGATATCCTCGTCGCTGTGCGCATCGGATACAAAAGTTGTCTCAAACTGGGAGGGAGCAATATACACGCCCCGTCTGACCATCTCCTTAAAGTAGGCGGCAAACTTCCGGGTGTCCGCCCGCTTCGCTTCCCCATGGCTGGTAACCGAACCTTCGGTGAAGAAAAGGCAAAGCATCGAGGCTACCCGGTTTACCGTGTAGGGCAAACCGAGTTTTCTTACGTTCTCCCTCATCCCCTCCTCCAGTCTCGCGGCTTTCCTCTCCAACCTTTCATAGACGCCCTCCTCTTTAAGAAGAGACAGGGTTTCATACCCAGCGGCCATGGCTACAGGATTTCCCGAAAGTGTTCCCGCCTGATACACATCCCCGGCTGGGGCAAGCTGTTCCATTATTTCCTTCCGTCCGCCGAAGGCTCCCACCGGAAAACCTCCCCCAATTATCTTACCCAGACAGGTAAGATCCGGACGTACCCCGTAATAGCCCTGGGCTCCGGTTAGGGAGACCCGGAAGCCGCTTATCACCTCGTCAAAAATAAGTATAATCCCCTCTTCCTCAGTAATCTCTCGCAGCTGGTCCAAAAACTGGGGTGCCGGAGGTATCACGCCGGCGTTTCCCATTACCGGCTCAAGCATGACCGCTGCAACCTCTCCCTTGTGGGCATTTACAAGCCTCTTTACCGATTCTATGTCGTTGAACACGGCGGTAAGCGTGTTTGCAGCCTCAGCCTCGGTCACCCCCGGGCTGCCGGGTATTCCCAGAGTCATAAGCCCGGAGCCGGCATTTATCAGAAAACTATCGCCATGGCCGTGGTAACAGCCTTCAAATTTGATAAGCTTATCCCGGCGAGTCACTCCCCGTGCGAGGCGGAGGGCACTCATAGTGGCCTCGGTTCCCGAGTTCACCATGCGAACCTGCTCTATTGAGGGCATTGCCTCTACAATGAGACGGGCAAACTTCAATTCTATCTCCGTATTGGTACCGAAGCTGGTCCCCCGGGCCGCATACTCTTTTACCGCCTCTAAAACCTGCGGATGGGCATGGCCGAGTATGAGCGGGCCCCATGAGCCCACATAGTCGATATACCTGTTTCCATCTACATCGTAGATACTCGACCCTTCTCCGCGCTCCATAAAAATCGGATCCAGCTCTACCGACGCCCCTGCCCGGGCAGGACTGTTCACCCCTCCCGGCACATAACGTTGCATCTCTTTAAACAGCTCTTCGCTTTTACGGTTCATATATCCTCCGGCTTATAGGTGGTTCGCACCTTTTTGTACTCCTTCGTACTGAAGAGTATCTTGTAGTCCTGCGCTGAAATCGCCTCGGCAATACGGACGGCGCTCTCGCTGCAGGACTGCTTGTCCTTGGCATGAATCATCGCAAACAGCGGGAAACCCAGGCGTTCCGGAACATCACGAAGATAACAGTGGGAGACCTCCGGAAAAGCGGCGGCGATCCCCCCGGCTTCATCCTCACTCCCCTCTGCAATCTGAAAACAGGCCATGCCGTTGGCCGAATACCCGGCATTCCTGTGGTGGAGGGCCCCTGATATACGGCGAATTATACCGCTCTGCTTAAGCCGGTGTACCCGCCGCACAACTTCTTCCCCCGAAATCCCCAGACGCCTACCTATCTCATCCCATGGACGCGGGACAAGGGGAAAGGGCTCCTGAATTTCCTTGAGCAGCCCTTTGTCGCGCTCATCAAGTTCGACCGCGGGGCCTGTACCGGCAGATAGGTTCCCGGCGGCACTGTTTTCGGCAGCACTGTTCCTGGGCGAAACTCTCATAAGATCCGCAGCAGCCCCGTGGGATCCTCCCGTCGGCAGGTGCACCCTTAGTTTGTAGAGCCGCAGAGAGGGCAGCAGAACTATATCCTCATACACCATCCCCTCCAGCAGCTGCTCTACCTCTCTGCGCAGGGACTTCTTCCCGGGAATTGTGAGGGTGAACCAGATATTGTAGTCCCCGTCTCTGAGGTAGTTGTGACTGACCCCCGGATGGCGATTAATGCGGGCGGCCGTTAAATCGGCCTGGGCCCCTGTGGTTTTCACGGCCACTAGGGTGCTGTGGTACCCGAGGCGCTGAGCACTGAGCAGGGCGCTTATCCTGCGGATATAGCCGTCATTTAAAAGTGCCCGCAGCCTTTTGAAAAGCTCTTCCTGGGATATACCGTAGTCTTGGGCCGCTGTAAAGAAGGGCTCAACCTCCTCGGGCAGATCGTTCTGAATAAAATCAAGCAGATACCGGTCTATATCATCCACTTTCTACCTCGTTTTCTCCCCCGTTTTCTTCCGGGATGTAAATACAGCGCGGCTCCTCAGCCATGTAGTCACCGCTTGCTGCATACGCGCGGGCCCTGCAGCCTCCGCATACCCGGCGATATTCGCAAACGCCGCATGTGCCCCCGTACTCATCTACCCGGCGGACCTCCTGAAACAGCGGCGCATCCCTCCATAGACCGGCAAAATCGAAGTTCCCAGCCCGGATATCCCCCGCCTCGATATCTAAAAAGCCGCAAATCTGCAGCTTGCCCGTATGCGAGAGGAACACAAAGCCCTTGCCCCCCAGACAGCCCTTTGTCATAGCTGCCATCCCGTGGCTTTGCATCGTCACCTTCCGCCCGGCTTCATGCTCCCGCTCTCTGAGCACCCGGTAGTAGTGGGGGGCACAGGTCGGTTTCATTTCGATACTTTTCTCAAGACTCTTCTCATAAAAACGGTGGAGCATCTCTTCATACGCATCGGCAGATATCTCGTACTCAGCCAAATCCTCACCTCGTCCAGTGGGTACCAACAGAAAGGGGTGAAAAGCCACCGCACCTAACTCTTGTGCCAGGTCCATTATCTTATCGAGCTGATGAGAGTTAAACATACTGATGGTGGTGTTAATCTGATACTCCAAGCCAACTTCATGGGCCGCTTCAGCGGCGGAGAGGACCGCATCGAAGGACCCGGAAACTCCCCGGAAGGCATCGTGGGTCTGAGCATCGGCCCCGTCAAGACTCAAACTGATCCTCCGTATACCCGCCTCCTTCATTGCCCTTGCACTCTCTCTGTCTACCAGTGGTCCACAGGGGGCGGCGGCCATCCGCAGGCCCAGAGAAGTCCCGTATTCAACGATAGAGAGAAAATCCGGACGGGCCATCGGTTCTCCGCCCGTAAGAATGACGATAGGCGAGGCAAAGGAGGCCACAGCATCGAGGACCCTATAACACTCTTCTGTCGACAGTTCGTTTGCGTAGGCTCTGTCTGCAGCCTTTGCACGGCAGTGTTTGCAATTGAGAGAGCAGGTCCTGGTGATCTCCCAGGCCATAACCCGCAAAGTCGGCGCCTTCAAATCCTTTATCTTCTCCATTAGCTGCCCTGCTTTCTCGACAGTCGGGAGGCGCTCTTGGCAAAATAGGTAATAATGAGGTCGGCGCCGGCCCGCTTTATGGAGGTTAGACTCTCCATCATTACCTTCTCTCCGTCTATCCAGCCCTTGGCATCGGCGGCGCGAATCATAGAAAATTCTCCGCTCACCTGATACGCCGCGGTCGGCAGGCCGCAGGTTGTCCTTATCCGGTAGATAACGTCCAGATACGCCAGGGCCGGCTTTACCATCACGATATCCGCCCCCTCTCGTATATCCAGTTCGGCCTCCCGCATCGCCTCGTTGCCATTGGCTGGGTCCATCTGGTAGCTCTTACGGTCTCCGTATTGGGGAGCACACTCAGCGGCCTCTCGAAAGGGGCCGTAGAAGGAAGAGGCGAACTTGGCCGAGTAGGCCATAATCGGAAGCCAGGAGAACCCCGCCTCATCGAGACCTTTTCGGATAGCCCCCACTCTTCCATCCATCATGTCCGAGGGGGCTACCATATCCGCCCCTGCCCGGGCATGGGTAATCGCCTGCTTGGTTAACAGTTCGAGGGTTTCGTCGTTCTGCACTGCCCCCGCTTTCACGATTCCGCAGTGGCCGTGACTGGTGTACTCGCACATACATACATCGGTTATTACCATCAATTCGGGCAGAGCCTGTTTGATCGCCCGCACTGCCTGCTGGATAATCCCTTCTTGTGAAAAGGATTCAGAGCCAAACTCATCCTTCACTTGGGGAATGCCGAAAAGCAGAACCGCAGGTATCCCCAGCTCGTACACATCCTTGGCCTCTTTTACCAGCTCGTCCACCGAAAAGTGGTAGTTTCCGGGCATAGAGGAGATCTCCTCCTTTATACCCTTTCCGTGGACTACAAAGAGGGGATAGATAAAATCCCCGGAGTCCAGCTGCGTCTCCCGCACCATCTCTCTGAGTCCTTCCGTACGCCGCAATCGTCGCATTCTTGTCTTAGGAAATTCCACACAGCCTCCTTGTTTTATAGCGTCTATTCTATTCCGATCTCATCATCTCGAAGATAACAGGCCGGATCGGCCGCCCAGGTATCACCGGTGGCGGCCTCGGCCCGCACTCTAAAGTTCCCGCCGCATACATCGAGAAAACAGCACTCGGCGCACCTGCCCTTCACATGCTTCTGCTTCTCTTTCAGCATATTCATCAAGGGGTCCGAGGTTCCGGTCCATACCTTGCTGAAGGGCCGCTTGCGGACATTGCCAAAGCTGTAGTGCCGCCAGAACTGGTCTGCATCAATTTCACCGTCCCAGCTCACACAGCCTATTCCCCGACCCGAACTGTTTCCCCCGTTCATCTGCAGCAGTTCCAGCACCCGGGCCGCCCGCTCCGGATCCTCCTCCAGCAGCTTTAGATAGAGGTACACCCCGTCGGCGTGATTATCCACCGTCAAGACCTCCGTCGGTTTTCCGCGCTCGTGGAGGCGGCGGGTCCGCTCGATAATCAAATCGATTGTCTCCCGTGTCTCCTCGTGTGACAAGCCCTCTGTGACAAGATCGCTTCCCCGGCCGCTGTACACAAGGTGATAAAAACAGATCCGTGGAATGGACCTCTCCTCCAGGAGCTGGAAAATTGCAGGAATCTCGGCTCTGTTGCTCTTGGTCATGGTAAACCTAAGTCCCACCTTTATCCCGGCACTTCTACAGTGCTCCAGACCCTCCAATGCCCGTTCATACGCATCCGGACGCCCGCGAAACCGGTTATGGGTCTCTCCCACCCCGTCTATGCTTATCCCTACATAGGAGAGCCCGTACTCGGCGAGGCGTTCCGCTATCGGTCTGGTAAGAAGGGTCCCGTTGCTGGAGAGCACCGCCCGCATGCCCAGATCCCGGGCATATTTAATAAGCTCAAACAGATCCGGGCGCATTAAGGGTTCTCCACCGGAGAAAAGCAGCACCGGGCTGCCGAACTCGGCAAGGTCTCGAATCATTGCCTTAGCCTCTTCCGTGTTCAACTCTTCCGTGTTCCGCTCTTCGGCTGTGCTGTCATCCGAGCGGGAGTAGCAGTGAAGGCAATTAAGGTTACAGCGCTGGGTTACATTCCATACCACAACCGGCCGCTTGTCCCGGGAGAACTGCAGCAGCCGGGAAGGCAGGGAGCTGGATTTTCTTCCGTAGCGCAGCACATCCGACGGTTCAACCCTTCCGCAGTAGAGTTTAGATATTCCTGTCACAAAATTTCTCCTTGTTTAAGCGCTTCGTTTCAAAGCCTCGTTTCAAAGCCTCGTTTCAAAGCCTCGTTTCAAAGCCTCGTTCACCCGTTTTGTTCACCCGTTTTCTGGGAAAAACTCCGGATACCTTCGATAAGACCGGGTATAGAGTGCTCCCTAGCCTCCGTCACCACAGGTATACCAAGCTCCTCAGCCGTCCGGGTGCTTACCGGACCTATGCTTGCCCCGCGTATTCGCGAGCAGTACGCACCTAGTCCATGCTCCTCTAAAAGAGCGACCAGGTTCTGTACCGTGGAAGAACTGGTAAGGCTTACTATATCCGGAAAGGGTTCAGAAGGCCCGCTCTATCTCTTCCCTGCTATACACGGGCTTGCTTACCGTATAGATAGGTACAATGCTGCAGCGGGCCCCCATGCGTGTAAGGGCATTTGGAACAATATCCCGGGCAATTTCTGATACAGGAAAAAGCACATACTCCCCCAAAAGCTCGCCCTTCCGTTCCTTGAAGGCCTGGGCCAAGCCTTCGGAAGTAAACAGCTCTGGAACGAGATCAGCGCGTATCCCGTAGGCGGAGGCGCCGAGGCCGTCCCCGTCCCTATACAGGCCACCTTACTTTCGGCCAGAGCCCGGGTATCTAAGCCAAGGCTGAACAGCCTTGAAAAGAATATCGCCACCCCCTTGGGCGAGGTAAACACAATCCAGCGATACCCCGATATCTGCCGCAAAGCAGCGTCTATGTCCGAGAAATTCTCCACCGGCGATATTTTTATACTTGGAAGTTCGATCACCTCTGCTCCCAGCGCCCTTAGGGGTACAGAAAGGCTCTTGGCATCATCCGAACTCCGAGTCACGAGAATACGGCTGCCGAAAAGGGGAAGCTCTTCGAACCAACGAATCTTCTCGCGCAGCTCTACTACCCGTCCTATCACGGCAATTGCAGGTGGAGATATACTTTCAGCCTGCGCCCGGGCGGCAAGGGTCTCTAAACTGGCGCTCACCACCCTCTGCCCCGGTGTGGTTCCCCAGGAGATAATCGCTGCAGGAGTATCCGCCGCTCTGCCGTGCATCAGTAAGGCTTCCACAATGGAGGGAAGGTTTTTTACCCCCATATATACAACCAGGGTGTGATCGCTTTGGGCCAGGTTCTTCCAATTCTGTTCCTGCTCTTCCGATCCCTTAACTGCTCCATGCCCCGTTACAAAGGTCACCCCGTTCGAAAGCCCCCGATGGGTGACAGGAATACCCGCATATGCAGCAGCGGCGCTTCCCGCCGTTACCCCCGGCACTACCTCAAAAGAAATACCCTCCTGGGCCAGATACAGCGCCTCTTCGCCACCCCGTCCAAAGATGAAGGGGTCTCCCCCCTTCAGACGCACCACCGTCTCTCCTCTGCGGGCATGCTCTACCAGCAGGCGGTTAATCTCCTCCTGTCCAAGGGTGTGGCTGCCGGCCCGCTTGCCCACGTATATTTTCTCGCATTCAGGGCGGCACATATCAAGGAAATTGTTGTTTGCAAGGTAGTCATAAACTACGACCTCCGCCTGCTCCAGGCGCTCACCCCCCCGTACGGTAATAAGCCCCTCATCGCCGGGACCGGCACCTACCAGAGACACAAAGCCCTTCTCACTACTGTCCATTTTCGACTGCCTCCAATATCTCCCGTCCGCCTTGATTCAGTATAGCCTCGGCGCATAGGCGCCCCGCCTCTCTCTCCTCTCCTTGGCTTCGAACCACCCTATGTTCTATACTGCGTTTTCCCTCAAGGTCTGCTACAAAGCCGGTAATCCGGTACTCACCCGTGTCGGTAGTATCGGAGAGGCAGCCCACCGGAGTATGACAGCCCCCTTGAAGCACATGCAGAAACTCCCGCTCACCAACACTCTGTGCAAGGGTCCGAAGGTCGCCTACTGCTCCCGCAAGCTCCATCAGCTCCTCGTTATCGCAGCGCAGCTCCATGGCGATAATACCCTGGCATCCGGAGGGAACGAAATCCTTGATCGGCAGATACTGGGTAATCCGCTCCTCCAAGTCTAAACGCAACAAGCCCGCCGCCGCAAGAATCAGTGCCTCGCACTCACCCAAATCGAGTTTTCGCAGTCGGGTTTCGACACTTCCCCGCATTGGAACAATGTGAAGATCCGGACGGTAGCGCCTCATTTGTGCCGCCCGGCGCAGACTCGAGGTACCAATCCTCGCCCGGCTCCAAGGCTTCGAGCCGTTTGCCGGAGCTGCTTATGCACACATCGCGCGGATCGGCGCGTGGAACTACCCGGCAATACACAGCCCGGGCGGCAGGGCTGAGGGCAGGTCCTTCAAGCTGTGTACCGCCATATCAATTTCTTTTTGCAAAAGCGCCTTTTCGATCTCCCGCACAAACACATTTGACCCGCCAATCCGGGCAATCGGAGAGGTTTGATTTTTATCGCCACCGGTACGTATGGTGACCAGCTCAATACCTAAATCGGGGTGGCCGCTGCGAAGCAGGGCTTCCGCCTCGGATGTTTGAGCAAGGGCAAGGGCACTGCCCCGCGTACCTATTCGAATCGAATTACGAGTTTTCATCCGCCCCCATCCAGCTCATCTTTATTTTTCTCTTGCTCTTCCAGTTGAAAGAGAGTGTGCAGCATCTCGATATATCCCAGATTCCGTCCCCCCTCAGTGAGCTTCCGCAAGTTCCGTATTATCAGACCGAGCCAACGGCCTTCAAGGTAGCTGGTAAACTCTTCAAGCCTTTGATACTCTTCAGCAGGAATCTTTTTCTTTAAGGACGCGAGCTGTTCCTCGTACAGGGACTGGGTTTTTTGTTTGAGCTTATGAATGGTCGGGGACAACTGCAGCGAAGAGAGCCATGCGAGAAACTCGTCTCTCTGGGAGTTTAAGATCAGCTGGGCTTTCTCCACCTCCGCCGATCTACGGGCTTTGGTTCGTTCGGTGAGCGCCTGTAGATCATCCACATTGTATAGATGCACCAGAGCCGGGCACTCCGGCGGTACTTCTACATTGCGGGGGACTGAAAGATCCATAATAAGCAGGGGGCTCTGGAGCCTAGACGAGAGCCGTAGAATGTGCTCGGAGCGGATAACCGGCTGTGTAGCGGCGGTGGAGACAAGTACTAAGTCGTATTCATGCAAACTCTCCATCACCGCCCCGTACTCACGGAACTTTGCACCGTATTGAGCGGCTGCCTCAGCGCTTCGCTCCGGATTTCTTCCGGTTACATACAGCTCGCCGCAGCCTCTGTCGGAGAGACTCTGCAGAACAAGCGTTCCGGCCTCTCCGGTTCCGACCAGTAAGGCAGATTTGTCATGCAGACTTTCCAAAGACTCTACTGCCAGCTCCACAGCAGTGGAACTCACCGAAGAGGAGCCTTTGTTCAACTGGGTCTCCGTTCGCACACGCTTCCCGCTTTCGAAGGCCTTGTGAAATAGACGATCCAAAATTCTTCCCGTCATGCCTCTCGTGGCACTCAAGCGATAGGCTTGCTTTAGTTGTCCAAGCACCTGATTCTCTCCAAGAACCATAGAATCAAGCCCTGCAGCTACTCCCAACACATGCCGTACCGCATGACTGTTACGATAATGATAGAAACAGTCCATCTCCTCTTCTTCTGCATTTTTCCAGTTCCGGAGCTGTTCCAGTATATCCCTTCGAAACTCATCTGCATTTTCAGGACCGGCAACGAGGTAAAGTTCACTTCTGTTACAAGTCGAGAGAAACACCGCCTCGTCTATCGTCGAGAGGCTAAGCAGATCCTTGAGCAGGCTAACTATCTCCTCGTCCGAGGAGGAGAACTTCTCGCGAATTGCTACCGGGGCCGTTGTATGGTTAATTCCAACTACACAAATCACAGTCTTTCTATCTTCTCAAAAATATCTTTGGTTTTTCCGCTTAAGCTTTGTTCGATTTTGTCTCTCCTTTCAAGCCACGATAATCTAGTATCATCACATATTTGTCGTCGTTCATCGCGCAGTTCCTCAAGCTCCTGAGCGAGCTCCGGATAGAGTTTACGCTGAAAGTACTCTTTTAGTTTCTTTGTAAGCAAAGGTATTCCGCCGGTGGAAAAAGCCACAGCGAGGGGGCCCCTTCTTATTACCGAGGGAACAATAAATCCTCCCCTCTCCAGCTCTCCGTCTATCCTGTTTACCAAGATACCTCTCCTCCGTGCCTCTTGAACCACCATCTCGTTGGTACCCTTATTGTCCGTTGCTGCAAAGGCAAGCACATAGCCTTCAAGATCTCCGTAGCCATAGGCCCTTAGCTGAAGGGTAATACGCCGTTCTTGTACTAAACTCTGTAATTCTTCGCTTATCGACAGGGCGATTACATACACATCGGCGGCGCTTTCGATAAGTTTTTCAACTTTACGAGTAGCTACCTTTCCGCCCCCGATAACCACTACCGGCATATCTTCGATATCCGCAAAAAAGGGGTATACACTCATATAGGCCCTATTGTAGGGGGGCAAAATCAAAAAGTAAACAAAATCACACTAGAAACAGCTGTTCTCATATTAGCTCTATACTAATCGGATTGCTCCGACAGAAATGAATTTATTACCTAAACTTAGCAATTCCAGATAGTAGAAAAAAAATACCTCTATGTGGTGTAATGGTTTAGCCACAAACACAAAAACACCCAGGAGGTGAATAAATGGTGCGCCAAAACAGCCGATCCGTCAAGAGCAAAACCGATTGAGCCTTTTGCACTGGCCGGTTTTTTGAGCGTTTCAGTTCTTATATAGGTATATGGCTATTTTCTATAGTCTTGAATCACTACGTTTCCTTCCATTTCGGAGGTAAAATTTAGCAAAAAGCAGAGCTGAGCGGCTCTACAAGTAGGTGTATTTGCCCTCAGACCGGCAGATACTGCAAGGCGAAGTGGAACAGCTGCTGCGGAAGATCGAGATGAATGCAAAAACTTCCACCTTCAACAAGAAGACGGTCATTCCCGAACTGACCATCAAAGCTCTGGGTTTGAACAACTTCTCCGTCAGTGGAAGCACCCGCCGCAGAACTCGGCCTTTTAGAAGCGGTGCAGTCAAAACTCTCCGGGCCGCGTACCAAGCTCGGTGTGCGCTCGCACACGCTGGAGCTCACAATCAAAGGCAAACAGGACTGCCTACTGAACCTGCAGGATGCGCAGAGCTCAATTCGGGACCTCGATATGGCAAAAGAGCTTGCCGAGCTTTCCAGGAACATGGTTCTGTATAAGAGCGCCACCGGGATAATCCTGCGGAAGAAGAACACATCCATCTATTGAGCTTCCATCCATTGAGGGAGCGTGCTCCGCGAGGAGGTCGATGTCGTTGCCGCGTATTCATATCATGCCCTACGGGCAGGCTCTCTTGCCACCCTGCACGCAGGGGATGCCACTGTGGAGCTGCCTAGGTGTACTCAAGTATAACTGTGCAATCCAGGCAGTAGGTAATTCACCCCTAGAAAGGTAAAAAGGGCAATCAAAAAGCCCAGGATCACGATGATCGGCCCAGCCGTGCTCGTGTTGCGGCACACCAGACGCAGATGGAGGTAAAGGGTAAAAACAAGCCAGGTGATGAGTGCCCAGGTTTCTTTGGGGTCCCAGCTCCAGTAGCGCCCCCAGGCCTGCTCCGCCCAGATAGCCCCGAAGATGAGCGCCCCGAGGGTGTAGAGCGGATAGCCGATGCCGACGCTGGTGTAGATGATCCGGTCCAGCCCGCGCCGCCGCTCTTCTGATTTCGTAAGGACGAAGATGAGCGAAGCGACGAAGGCCGCTGCAAAGAAGACCTCCCCGAGGAAGGCGAAGGCCACGTGCAGCACTAGCCAGGAGGACTGGAGCGCCGGGACGGGGGGCTTGAGATCTGCCGGGGCGATAGGCGAGGAGGCAACCGCGAGCAATGCGATGGTCAGGACGGTCAGGCCGAAGAAGAGGAGGCGGTAGAACGGTAAGCGCCGCTGGAGGTGGTATGCGAAACCTGCGGCGGCGAGAAAGGCAGCGAAAAACAGCAGCGACTCAAAGATCCCCGTCACCGCCACGAAATCGATCGCCACGCTGCGGCGAATCAGCTCGCCAAGCAGCAGGAGTGCCGCGGCAGCCACCGGCCAGTGGGAAACGGCATCGGCGCGCTGTCTTCGCAGCAAAAGTATGAATATTTGTCCTCCGGCGGAGATCAACAGCAGTATGAATGCAGCGGTAGCCATCAGTTTTCCTCCCGTATTCGCACGATTTTACCCACATAGGTGACGGCAAGTCCCAGGCTGGCCAGAATAAAGCCAACCAGTACCACCGTGTAGCCTGGATCACGCACCGCCTGCAGTCCGCTGATGTGAACGGTGCGAATCGAACGCAGCTTTAACCCTAGTAGCGACTCACCGACCGCGAGCCTGCGGGCCGTACGCTTCATTCCCTCCCGGATCATAAATATTCCCTCCTCCGGATCGGAGCCGGCTCCCTCCGGGACTGCGGCAAATTGGACCGTCGCCCCGTCTATCTCCGTGGGGTGGCCAACGATGAGCCGCAGCTCCCGAAACTCCCCGTCGCTGAAGCGGGCCACCGGTCGCATCGCGTGACGCACCTGATAGAGAGTGTAAGAGCCCAGCCGCAGGGGAGCGTTGACCTCGATCTCTACCCTCTCATGCAGGAGCTCGCCGCCACGATGGACACTGACAGTGGAAATCCAATCTTTCGGAGCACCGTCTTCATAACGTTGATACTCGAAATCGCTCAGCTCTATTCGGTACTCCCCGCCGATGAGATGCTCCTCCCCGGAGGTGAGCAGAAAGTCTTGCTCCTCCCGTCCTACGGAGGTAAGTACACCGCCTGCAGCGAGAACCAGAATCCCAATGTGAAGCAGATCAGGTCCGACAGAACGTTTTGCCCGCCGGAGCTTTTGTTGAGCCGTGAAGCGCCGCACCGTACAGGCCCCGAGATTGATCAGAAAGAGTCCTGCGGCAGCAAAAAAGAGGGGCGAGCTAAAGGCGTGGTCGAGACCCAGCAGCAGTACCGCCCCGGCAACCGGCGCCGGAAGCAGCCGGGAGTACATCTCTGCAGAGCCGCCCTGCGGCAACACTCCACCGGCCACAGAGAGAAGGGTGATCAGGATAAGTAGAACGATCGCCAGTCGCAGCGAAAACAGCAGCCGCAATAGTTTCATGCTTCTACTCCAAAGCAGAGCTCGTTAGCTCAAAGAAAAGCGCGGGAGCCCTCGAGTTCCCGGACTCTCGCAGGCGGAATGCGTCAGTCGTGCTTTTCGTGGCACTCCAGACACTCCTGCTTAGCGCCCTTGATGTGTCCCGAATGACAGTAGAGACAGCCTTCGGTCGTATTGGACACCGCATAAACAGGGGTGAAGGTACCCTTGTAAAAGGCATTCATCAGTTCCACCGCCCGGGCTGCGGTGTCGCCGGTGAGTCTGCCGCAGCGCTCGGAGCGCTCTGCACTGTCTATTTTCATGTCCGCCTCCTTGGCCCAGACAGAGGCGGAGACGTGACAGAGGGGCGAGTTGGCCACGCTCTGCGGCAGGCGTTTGTCGCTCTTCAAGTCGCTCACCAGGTACTCGCCTTGTACGGCGTAGCGGTTAGCCTTGTCCGTCGGCAGTGCCGTGGTGCTGTACCAGCCGAAAAGCTCGCTGATGATCGTGTCTGCATGCTTACTTGCGAAGGCCATGTTGATAACGGCGGCAGCGCCATTAAGAGCGCCGCAGACCGTGCCCCAGCCAGCAATACCGCCATGACCGTATCTCAACAGCTGAGACGGTATGTTACGGTACGGTCCGCCTACCTTATCCTGTAGCTCGTGCAGCAAGGCGGTAAAGGCGCCATAGGCGCAGGCTTCCTCGTAGTAGTTCTGATGGCCGAGTTTACGCACCCGCTCCGGATCCAAGGGGGCATAGCCCCACGGCAGCTTGTCTGCCGTGCTGCTGCGCCCCTGCGCGGCAAACAGCTTCCCCCCACCGAGCGAGAGGGCTCCAGCCGCTATCCCGAGGCCTATACCGGTCTTGGTGAGAAAAGCCCTCCGTGTAACCTTCTTATTCCGAGGGCTCTCCTCCTGATACTCCGTTCTTTCGGTATTAGGAATACTCATTATAACCTCCTTATCGTACTCGAGTTCATTATAAAACAGAGTTATACACAGCACAACAAAAAACCTTACAGTACAGAAATTCCCCATCAGAGCACCACAGATGATGTGCAGCAGCGAGAAAAATGGCCGCTGTTCTTTGAAGTGAAATCGTTTCATCTTCACTAAACCGGAGAGTTTTTTGAAGACGTTTTTTTCGATCGACCAGCGCACGTGAGCCTCTTCTCGCAGTTCCGCCGCCGAGAGGGAGAAGCTGGTGGTGACGATCCACAAAGTCTCTATAGAAAGGGTTGACAAAAGGTCGCATCATATCAGAATTGCTGCGTACATATATTACCCATAATAATAACTATTTTATGTGAAAACCCATCACATGTGGGGAGCAAGTAGATTGACATACATATGCTGCTCCCCTATGCTGGGTCTATACGCTACCGGCGCCGAGAGCCCGGAAATCGAGTTGAGTCGCAATGAATGCATTCGTGGATGATCAGACCTTTCTCGAGCACCTCGTCGAACTGCGCCGCAGGGTCATCTCTTCCCTCATTGCAGTGCTTATCACAGCAGTGTTCTGCTTTGTCTTCTACGACGCCATCTTCCGTTTCTTCTTCGCCCCCTTTGAGGTGCTGAACGGACCCGAGTTCACCGGCAACACCCTCTTCATCAATTCCCTCTTCGAGGGCTTTCTTACCAAGCTAAAAATCTCTCTTCTAACAGGTCTTATACTCTCCCTTCCGGTCCACCTTTACAACACCATCAAGTTCGTCTTTCCCGGGCTCCGGTCCAAGGAGCGGAAAATCGTGAAGATCACCCTGGCCGCCAGCTTTTTTCTCATTGCCGGAAGCCTCTACTACGGCTACAACAAGATCATTCCGCTTTCCATCCGCTTTCTCACCAGCAGTGGCTTCATTCCCGCAGAGGTCGGGCTTCTACTCAACTACGGGCAGAACATCTTCTATATCCTGCAGTTTCTCCTTATTGCGCTGGTGATATTCCAGCTGCCGCTGGTGATAGAGCTGACCATGGTGCTCAACCTGGTGCGCCGGCGCACCATGCTCAAGATCAGCAAGTTTTTCATTTTCGGCGTTTTCATACTCTCGGCAATCCTTACGCCCCCGGATGTGATTTCCCAGGTGAGCATCGCCCTCCCATTGATTGGTCTCTACTATCTCACTATTCTGATAGCCATAGTATTCCGCTTCGGAGAAGAAGGTGTTTAAGATAGGCTTTGGAGAGATTCTTCTGCTCGGACTGATCGCACTGATATTCATCAACCCCAGGGAGCTTCCGAAGCTGTTTCACAAGGCAGGGCAGCTCTCTGCGCGCCTACGGCGGCTCAAACGAGAGTTCGACGAAACGATGAGCCGCTTCGAAGAAGAGGTCAAACACTCGGAAGATACGTACAGGCGGGAGGGGAGCGGCTCCACAGAAAAGCCCGATTCCCCCGGCGACGAGACTTCTGCCGCGGATGATTCGCAGGAAGATGGAAAAATCGCGAAGCACGAAAGCCGTACCCATAATGAGGCTTCTACCGACGGGCTGCCGCCGGAAGAGTATAGGAATCGAACAAAGGAGGAGTGAGTTTATGCTTGGATCCACAGAAATTATCGTACTGGTAGGGGTGGGGCTGGTCCTCTTCGGCGCCTCGGCAATTCCCAAGTTCGCCCGCTCCCTCGGCCAGGCGAAGCACGAGTTCGAGAAGGGGCAGAAGGAAGAAGAGGAGAAGAAGCAGGCTGAGAAGGAGAGCCAGGAAGACGGAGCCGACCCCGGGAAAACGGATTCGGATACCAAGGGCAAAAAGCGCGAGTAGCACAGAGAGGAGCTAGGCGGACCGCTCCATTTTCTTTCCTCCCGGACTTATCCCGCAGGGTATAGCAGCTTCACCAGTCAGACCCAGGCCCGCTCCTCCTCGCGGTTGTAGTGCACGGAGTTCATTGAAGCATCGGTACCATTTGGCAGTAATACTCTATAAGGGTATACAAAATACTTCCGCACTAAGAAAGCCGCGAAGCCTTGGTTAGAAGAGAATTTAGTAGAAAAGGTAAGTGTCTTTAAAACCGATACAGACTCAACCGAATTAACCAAAGATCTTCTTTCAATTGATCAGTCGCCTACCGATCAGTCAAAGGCAGTCTACGATGACTCACCGGATAACTCCAGATAAAAGAATAAAAGGTCATAACATTTGACAAGTAAAAAGGGAAAGAATAGAATCAGCCTTAGGAGTTAAAGATGAATAATGAGTACAATCGGAAAGAGCTCACGGAAGATTTCTTTGATGATTTGGATGCAATATTCATCGAATTTCTTGCCTGTGATAATACCAACTACGTATATGAAATGCTGCTACCCGATATAGCTGAGGGGGTTAAAAACCCGGAGAAGGAATACGGTAAAGAGTGGAAACGAGACAATGAACTGCACATTGGCGAGATGGAATACAGAGAACGGGAATTAAAAAAACTGAGGAAGGACAAAGATCTGGAAAAGTTTTTGGACGCCCTTTCGCATATACGCAATTCGATGTCCTCGTTGATAGATTTAGAAGAAATGGAGTATGAACTAAAAACCGACTTAGCAAAACGCCTGTTTTACGCGGATGAATAAAATTTGACGTTTCCCCCATCTTTTACTATGCTTTAAACATAAGTAAAATAATCATGGAGGAAGAAGATGAGAAAAATTGGATTTTTACTAGTTGCACTATTTGTAGTTGCAAGTGTTGCCGGTGCTGAAGGCATGTGGCGCGACGGCACCTATGAAGCCCAGGGAGGCGAGTTTAGTCACGGCTGGAAAAACTCAGTAAGTATAGTGGTAGAAAACGGGTATATTGTTAATGCCCATTTCGATGCTATTCCTGAAGAAGGCGATAAAATGAAGTATCTGGCCTCTGTCCAGGGCGACTACGGCATGGTAGCAAACTCCGATGCCCAGTCTGCATGGTATGTACAAGCCGACAAGGCCGCTGCAAAACTACTTGAAATGCAGGATCCCGGTAAAATTCTAAAATCCGGGGGCGGAGTCGACGCTATCTCGGGGGTAAGTGTAACCATTGCACCCCACTTTGAGCTCGCCCAAAAGGCGCTTAGCGGTAAACGCCGCTAACAAGGCATACGCGCTCACAACACTAAAAGAGCGCTTAAAAAGTAAAAAGCCGTCCGAGGCATCCCCTCCGGGCGGCTTTCTTTATTTACAATCACCTTCTTTTACCAACCACCTTCTGTGAGTTCTTGAACATTAAGGATTTATCTTCTAAAATCAGCCGATGTTGACCTCCGCCAAACATAAGTTCATCTTCATTCATGTACTCACAATGTTAGTACCGCTGTGTGTTATGGGACTGCTCATTACCATATTTGCGTGGGAAGAAATCGAACAGAGATTTCACCAAGAGCAGATATCCATCCTGAATTCAATAAAAAACCAAGTAGTCGACAGGCACGCCGGAGCAATGGAAAATACACTTTTAGTCCTCTCTGAAGATGATGAGTTGTGGAGAATCCACGATGATCCGGAGGTGCAGGATCGGATTCTTAAAAACTGGAAACTGCTGCAGCAAATATTTCCTAAGCGGGCCTGGATTTATTATGGCGATACCCACAACCGCATTATTGTCTCGCCTCCCTGGGAACCACCGGAGGACTACGACCTCAGAGAGCGCCCGTGGTACACCGCTGCTAAAGAGAGTGGCCAGTTAACCTGGGTACAACCCTATGCCGAATTTATCACTGAAGAAACAGTCTTTACCGCCGCCGTCCCCATCCATAATAAAAACGGTGATTTCACCGGAGTGCTGGCAATAGACACCTTTCTCCAGGATTTCTTCCAGGGTATGCGCACCGAGGCACTGAAAGAGACTTCTCAACTCCTCATAGTTACCCGCAACAACGAGTCTATTTCCCTCACCCCTGAACAAGAGGATGTGAATACTGCAGACAACCCCTTCGAATGGAGTAAATTCTTTCGGAATACCGACAGCAGCGGCTACATCAGCTTGAGCGGTACAACCTATTATGCGGCCTTCAAAGAACTCACCCCGCTTCAGTTTTATCTGGTAAGCCTTACCCCCCGCAGTGCCATTATGACCGATATGGAAACCCTTGGTTACATCATTATTATAGTTACCCTGCTCGGAATCCTCGTAACTGGCGCCGGCAGCATATATATCGCCCGATACGTGCTGTCCAACATAAAAAGCCTTAACTCCTATATGCATGACATCACCCGGGGAGACCTTACCATACGCACCTGTGTCTCCGGGCAGGATGAGTTTCTTACCCTGAACGCTTACATGAACAGCATGGTCCGAACACTATCCCGACAAATAGAAAGTCAGAAGCGTACCAACCAGGAACTGGCCGAGAAAAACAAAAAACTCGACAGACTTGCCAATATGGACGGACTAACCCGCATCGCAAACCAGCGTTATTTTACCGAAACCATGCAGCATGAGTGGGAGCGGTTGGGCCGGGAAAAGCAGCCCCTCTCCCTTCTATTTTTGGATATCGATTTCTTTAAACCCTACAACGACCATTATGGACATCAAGCCGGCGACGAATGCCTGCGCATAATGGGAGGCATCCTGGAAAACGTCACCCGCCGTCCGGCGGATATCGCGGCTCGCTATGGAGGCGAGGAGTTTGTCATTTTGCTTCCCAACACCCCTCTCGAAGGAGCCCAGCAAATAGCCCTTGAAATACAAAATAACCTAGCCCAAGAAGAAATCCCCCATGAAAAATCGGAAATATCCCCCTACCTCACCTGCAGCATAGGTGTCGCAACCACAGTACCGAGCAATGACTCCTCGGCAGACAGTCTTGTAGAGGAAGCGGATAAGGCAATGTACGAAGCCAAAAAAGAAGGCCGCAACCGCATTGTTGTAAGTTCTTAAAGGCTGTGAGGCACAGCTTCTACCGGTTTCCCGCCAAAAAATACCTGTTCAACACCTTTTTCGATTCCCTGTAAATTTTCCAGCAGTGCCGCATCTATCACAATTAAATCGGCTACCTTGCCTACCTCTATGCTGCCAATCTCATCCTGCAGTCCGATCGCTTTCGCCGATGCCAGGCTTGCACAGTGAATTGCCTCCATGGGCGTATAGATTCCCTGTTCCACAAACAGAGATAGCTGCATGGCATTGAGGCCGTGATAATTATAATTGGTGCCCGCATCGGTACCGTAACATACATTTACTCCCGCCTTTATTGCCGCACGATGGGCCTTGTTCGCACTGGACTCCTGATGGTCATGTTCTGAAAGCATGTGCGCGGGAATACCTTCCTGATGAGCTGCCATATGATACCCCACTACCGGAGTCGGGACCAGATAGGTACCCCTTTTCAGCATCAATTCAATTCCCTCTTCATCTAAAAAAGTCCCATGTTCAATGGTCCGCACACCCGCTTCCACAGCATTTTTTATACCTAACGCACCATGGGCATGGGCAGCTACATGAGTACCAAGCTTGTCCGCTTCCTCGACAACCGCACGCATCTCCTCCACATTCAGCTGCGGGGCTCCGGGCACTCCCCCCGGATTCATAACTGCACCGGTGGCCATCAATTTTAAAAAATCAGCCCCCGCTTTTAGCTGTTCCCGGGCTGCTTTCCGTACCTCATCCACCCCGTCAACTTCATGGTACAGACCTAAAAAGTAGTCGTTCCCCTCGGCGGTCATACTGATAATCTGGCCGCTGGTTAAAATTCTCGGGCCTTGTATGAATCCCTCTTCAATCGCCTTTTTTACAGCAAAATCGATTCCATTCACACTTCCCACATTCCGAACGGTGGTAAAACCGCTTCTAAGGGTGTGCTCCATCTCTTGTGCCGTTCGCACGGAACGCAGCTTATCCTCCACTAGGTTCTCATCATAGGTATTGGCATACCCGTGAAGGTCCATATGAATATGGGTGTCGATAAGCCCCGGAAGAACCGCCTTTCCCTTTGTTTTAATTATTACGGTATCTGCGGGAACCTGAAGCTCTCCCGTCGCCGCAATTCCTTTAATCCCGTCTTCGTCAAACAGGATATCCATTCCGGAAACCGGAGGCGCTCCGGTTCCATCCACTAGTGTTGTATTCTCAAATAAAAACATCTCAGTTCCTTTATAAATAGAACAGGCGGAGCTTGTCACTCCGCCCGTGTGAGTACTCTCTTACATTTTACCTAATCGAAATCTACCTCATGGGCGCGGACGGTTCCGATCACATCCAGTTCAAATCCGGTTACACCTGCTGCAGATGCGGCGGTGTAATCATTGTGAGCTATCGGCAGTGCAGGAACCTGTTCGTGCTCAATCGCCTGCATTTCAAGATAGGCCTGTTCCTGCTCGACGCGATCGTAAGTCGAAATCGCCTTTTGCACAAGATCAACCATTTCCTGGGGTTTCCAGTTGGTATTGGCACCTTCCATCAGCATGGTTTTCATAAAGTTGCTCGGATAGGGCACATCGTACCATCCCGAAAAGGCCATCTGGTGCTTATAGTTGTTCATCAAATCAGAATGGGTTCCCCATTCATTACTTTCAATGTTTACATTTATACCAACCTTCGCCAAATCGTCTTTTATAACCTCCGCCGAATCCACCGGATTAGCTACATAAGGCCGGGCGTGGATAAAGGTATTCAAGGTAATATCCAGGCCGTCGGCATACCCGGCTTCTTTCAGAAGCTCCCGAGCTTTCTGCGGATCGTAGGGGTAATGCTCGATGTTGTCGGCATGTCCGAATACTGTCGGCGGGAGGCTTGTACTGGCAACGGTTCCCAGTCCTTCGTATACTCCTTTTACCAGCTTTTCAAGATCAATACCGTAGGCAATCGCCTGTCGTACCCGTACATCATCAACCGGCGGCATGGTATTGTTAAACACCATGTGGAAAATATTTGCTCCGGGAACCTGGTGAAGTACCATTTTGTCATTGCCCTTCACACTCTCAATCTGGTTTGGAGCAAGCCCCTTGATGGCATGAACCTGGCCGGACTGCAGTTCTAAGAAACGGGTGGAAATATCGGGAACGACCTTCCAAATAACCTTGTCAACTGTCGGTTTTTCGCCCCAGTAGTTTTCGTTTCTTTTTAGAACAATGTATTCATCTTTCTTCCATTCTACAAACTCAAAAGGTCCGGTTCCGACGGGGTTCCGATAGAACTCTTCCCCCTTCTCTTTCACCGCTGCCATACTTACAGGGAACTGCGAATAGTAGCCCATGTAGGTCAGGAAGGGGGCAAACTTATTCTTCAGTTGAAACTCCACAGTATACGTGTCGACAACCTTTATATCCTCAATAACCTCCGACAGCAGATAGTCGAAATACGAATAATCGCCCAATCCGTAAAACTCATGGTCCTGATCGATCAGCCTCATAAAACTAAACCGAACTACCTCGGCATTAAAATCAGTTCCATCGTGAAACTTTACCCCTTCGCGAAGGTTAAAAGTCCAGACAAGCCCATCATCCGAACGATTCCAGGAAGTAGCCAAAGCCGGTTCCACCTCTAACTGATCATTTTTGAAACGAACCAGTCCATCGTACAAATGAAACATAAGGTCTATCTCACCCTCCGACCAGGCGTAGCCTGCATCCAGAGTCTGGGCATCGGTACTACGTGCGACAATGAAAGTTTTCTCACTATCCTCCGCTTTTTCACTCTGTCCACCGGCAAAGACTGCTCCTATTGATAGGCTCAGCATTACTGTCGTCAGCACACATGCTCTAAGAAATTTTTTGTTCTGCATACTTTGTTCTCCTTTAAAGTATTTATTCATATAGATAACAGGCCACCTCGTGACCGGATTCAATCTTTACCATTTGCGGAATATCCTGTTTGCACTTTTCCATTACGTGGGGACAACGGGTGTGAAAGCGACATCCCGAGGGCGGATTTATTGGACTGGGAACCTCACCTTCAAGTGCACTCAGCTCCAGTCGTCGATCGGGATCGGGAAAAGGAATCGCCTTCAAGAGCATCTGGGTATACGGATGCGATGTTCGGGCAAACAGTTGATCAGTAGGAGCAATCTCGACGATTTTACCAAGATACATTACCGCTATTCGGTCACATAGATGCTTTACCACACTTAGGTCGTGGCTGATAAACAGATAGGTTAAACCAAACTCTTCCTGTAACTCTTTAAGAAGGTTGAGCACCTGGGCCTGAATGGAAACGTCCAGGGCGGAAACCGGCTCATCAGCTACCACAAACCCCGGGTTCAAGGCCAAGGAACGGGCTATCCCGATTCTCTGCCGCTGCCCTCCGCTAAACTCGTGGGGGTAGCGGTCGTAGTATTCTTTGCGCAGCCCGACTCTGTCCATCAAAGCCACAACCTTTTCGCGACGCTCTTTCGCAGTTCCTATGTGATGCACATTGTAGGCCTCGGCTATTATAGAACCGACCTTCCAGGTCGGATTAAGGCTGGAATAGGGGTCCTGATAAATAACTTGGGCTTGTTTACGAAACTGAACCAGCTCCTTCTTTTTCATTGAGAAAATATCATCGCCCCGAAAAAATACATTTCCCCGGGTAGCCGGCTCCAGATTAAGAACAAGCTTACGGGTGGTGGATTTTCCACATCCCGATTCTCCTACCAAGCCCAGGGTCTCCCCTTCATCGACGGAAAAGGAAATTCCATCAACCGCCTTTACCTGATCGTATTTCGTAAGTGTGTTCTGACGCCGAATTGGATAATGTTTATAGAGGTCTTCTACCTTCAGCAAGGGCTCACTCATCCGTCACCACTCCTTCATTTTCAAAGTTCCAGCAGCGAATCATTGATTCGCCTACCTGATACGCCGGCGGCTCCTTTATACGGCAGATTTCACGACACTCGGGACAGCGCGGATGAAACCGGCAGGCAGCGGGCAGAGTAGTCAAATCGGGCATAGTACCCTCGATAATAGGCAGTTTGGCTTGTTTAATGTCTATATTCGGAATTGTCGCTAACAAGCCCCGCGTGTAAGGGTGTTTGGGACGCCGAAAAAGCTCATCCATTGAGGAAAACTCCACAATTTGCCCGGCATACATTACACCAACCTTATGGGCCACCTGCGCAACTACCCCCAGATCGTGGGTTATCAGCAGCACTCCGGTATCCAGACGCTCCTGTAAGTTCCTCATCAGCAGCAGTATTTGGGCCTGAATGGTTACATCCAGAGCGGTAGTAGGTTCGTCGGCAATTAAAATATCCGGGTTACATGCCAGGGCCATGGCGATCATTATTCGCTGCCGCATACCACCGCTCAGCTGGTGGGGATACTGCTTCATTATTCTGCGCGCATTCGGAATGCCAACTAAATCAAGGGAATCCACGGTCCTCTCAAGAATCTCCGCCCGGCTTCCGCCTTGATGCAGTTCGATAGTCTCGGACAACTGGTCCTGAATAGTGAATACAGGATTCAAGGAGGTCATCGGTTCCTGAAAAATCATGGAAATTCGATCACCCCGAATTTTCTGCAATTCATGTTCAGTGAATGCAAGCAGATTCTTATCCTGATAGTTGACACTTCCGGTGACACTTGCATATTTCGGCAGCAGGCCCATTACTGCGAGGGAGGTAACACTTTTGCCGGCCCCGGATTCACCGACCAGCCCCAGGGTTTCACCTCTTTCAAGGCTAAAATCTATACCGTCCACCGCAACTACCGCACCGTGGTCGGTGTGAAACTCTATTTTTAAGTCGTTCACTTGCAGAAGCTTACTCATCTTAACGCCCTTATCGCTTTAATTTCGAATCGAAGGCCTCGCGCAAACCATCGCCGACCAGATTGAAGGAGAGCACCGCCAGTACAATCATAATTCCCGGAAACACGGTCACCCACCACTGTCCCATCAACAAGTACTCCTTGCCGGAACTCAACATCGCTCCCCATTCCGGGGTGGAAGGTTTTATACCGATTCCCAAAAACCCGAGTGAAGCGGTATACAGAATTGCATCCGCTAATAACAGGGTTAAATACACTAAGGCGGAGGGAAATATGTTCGGCAGAATATGACGCCCCATAATCCAGACATTACCTCCGGCTAAGGCCCGCGATGCTTCAATGAAAGAGTTGGTCTTTACCTTCAAAACCGAACCCCGCACCACCCGCGCCATCTGCGGTATATATACCAAGGAAATCGCAAACATCGCGTTCTGCAGCCCCGCACCTAAAGAGGCGGCGACGGCCAATGCCAGCAAAAGCGGTGGAAAAGACAGGAACACATCAATAACTCTCATTATAAGAATATCCACGACCCCGCCGTAATAGGCGGAAACTATACCCAGCAGGGTTCCGAAAAATGCGGTTACCGCAATTACCATATAGCCGACCCGCAGCGAAATCGCACCGCCGTGCAGTATCCGTGAAAGCAGATCGCGCCCTAAATTATCCGTCCCCAGGGGATGCTCCCAGTTGCCGGCCCAAAAACCGGGCTGCAATTTATTCTCCAAATTGGTTGAAACCGGATCATACGGAGAGATCAGTGATGCAAAAAGAGACAGCACAACTAGCAGGAGGGCTACAAACAGAGCAACCATAGCCAAGCGGTTTTTTTTAAAAATTGTAAGCTTTTGTAAAAATTCACTTTGCATGTGGTCCATCCTTATTCAAACCTAATGCGCGGGTCGAGTTTCGCATATATCAAATCAACAATAATATTTACCAAAATAAAGGCTAACGCCAGAATAAATACAATTCCCTGTACCATCGGATAATCACGATTCGAAATCGACTGAATCAACAAACGCCCGGTTCCCGGCCAGGAAAACACCGTTTCCGTTAGTATAGCACCGGCCAGCAGCTTTCCCATTTGCAGGCCGATAACCGTAATAACCGGAATTAGCGCATTCTTCAGAGCGTGCTTGTAGATAATTTTTCGATAGGGCAGCCCCTTCGCCCGCGCCGTTCTGACGTAATCCTCGCTCAGGACATCCAGCATGCTCGATCGGGTTACCCGCACAATCTGTGAAAGAGGAATGGTGGCTAAAGACAGGGCCGGCAACAGGAGATGTTTTAAACTGTCGAGGAAAAGACTCATATCGCCCTGCAGGAGGGTATCAACCAGGTAGAACCCGGTAACCTCCTGCACTCCCGCTCCCATAGAAATTCGCCCGGAAACCGGAAGCCAGCCTAAAACTGCGGAAAACAGGAACATCAACATAATTCCCAGCCAAAAAATAGGAATCGAAACACCGACCAAGGAAAATGTCACCAACAGATGGTCAAACTTGGAGTTATGGTGGTAGGCCGCACTTACGCCCACAATAATTCCAAACACGGCCGCCACAATTGTAGCGGTCAAGGCCAATTCAATAGTTGCCGGCAAACGCGAGCGTATCGCTTCGGTCACCGGCAAGCGGCTCTGCACGGACATACCAAAATCCCCCTGCAGAGCGTGGACAAACCAATTCCAATACTGCTCGTACATTGGCTTATCCAATCCCAGCCTTTCGGTAAGTGCCTGCCTGGCCGCCTCGGTGGCCTTGTCGCCCAGCATAACCTCAATCGGATCCCCAGGTATAAAGTGGACTAAAAGAAAAACAAGAATAGTCACTCCTATTACTGTAGGAATCAAAAGGAATAGTCTTTTAAGTAAATACCGCAATAAACCCATTTTTGCTTACTCGTCTCCCTTCGTCCTTTTCAATTGCGTAAAATAGTATGGCCTATTCAGCTCAATTCCTCATGCACAATAAGTTCCACCCCTCTGCTCGCAAGGGCAGACAGACATATTAGAATATTTATATAGAACTGTAATATTTAGAACTGTATACTATATATAGTAGACGGTCCTTCAATAAAAGTCAATTAAAATGAAGAATTATATAACTTACAGCTTAAAAACCCTGTTCTAAACTTATTAAAAGGAGCTCCGCTATTATGCTTATCCCGTAGAACCACGAGGCCGCCCGGGCGGGCGCAGCTGCGACCGCCCCTGCCGCCGGGCCTGCGCCGGTAGCCGCCCCCAATAAGCTTTGGGTCGGCGTGGTTCGACCAAACGATGCTACACAAGATCACTTTTCAATCAGCTTCTCTATCCCCCTGATCAGTTCGAGGGAATAGTGGGAAATATCCGGTATATCCTTCTCGGGTACGCGAAAGCCGATGGCACCGGGGTGCCCGCCGCCGTTTTCAATTGAGAAGGTGCTGAGTATGGTTCGCAGGTCTATGTCTTTGTATACTTCACTGCGGCGAACCCTGAACTGTATCAGCCCCTCGCCTGCTTTATGATCGGGGTATGCCACAAGGCTCAACATTTTGCTCGATTCAGCCAACACATCGGCCAGATATCTTGCCACCGACACAATTGTGTCGTGGTCAAAACGGGACTCGATCACCCCCATAGTCTCTCTTCTAATAATTACCGACGCCACTTTATTAGAGAAAAAGGCCTGCGACTCCATCATAGAGTTGAAACACTGCTCCTCCTCCCGCGTCAGCCGCTGAAGTTCGGTAAACACTTGGTCCATGGAGGAAAAGTTTCTGGAATTTTGGCGGGTTTTACTGTTCAGCATTTCATTGAACATTCCGCTGAACAAATTGTAGAACCAACGCTCTCTCCTTGTTTTGAGGTATTTCCCCATTTTTGAATCACCAATAATACCAGTTAGCACCGACAGGACAAAGTTCCGGGAAAATATTTCCTGAATCGAAAATGCTTCTATAATTGAACATTCGTTGGAAAGCTTAAAGGCCAAAAGGCCGACCAACTCACTGGCCGATGAAGCCTCGTCGACAAGGCAGTAGCCGGGGTCCCCCGCGTAGCTGCTGTCGGCTCCGAGGTGGTGGTCTATCTCAATTTTAAGTAACTCCCTGCGGGCCAGTAGGCCCGCAGAGCCGGGAAAGGACTCCTGCATGGCCGGTTTGGGGGTATCCATTAGAAATACAGTGGAAATATCCCGCGGGAGCTCTTCGTCGTTGTAGATAATTCCTATTTCGTTATACCTTGAGATATGAAGAAGATACTGGTAGTTTTCGTTTACCCTTCTAGGAATCATCAGATACACGTTTTTTGCAAACTTACTGATCAAAAGTCCCATGGCGATCATCGAGGCAACACAGTCCTCATCCGGATCCCGGTGTCCAAGCATAAGAAAATTGTCCTGTTCCGCAATCGCCTGAATTATGCGCGATATAATCCGGTTTTTCTCCTTAAGACTGTATATGCCTGTCTTGCGCCGTCCATCTTGACCATTTTCATTCCATGCAACCGCCCGGCTTCGGCCCTCCTCTTTTGCTCGATATAGGGCTTTGTCGGCCTGCTTCATCAGCACAGCAAAGGAATCTCCATGTTCGGGAAAAGCGGCTATACCTATACTTGCAGCAACATGCTTCACCGAAGCACCCGGTTGTACCGGCAACTTAATCTTTCCCAGCTCTTGGATAAGACCCTTGCAGTACTCCAGGGCCTGCTCCGGAGAGGTATCTTTCAGCAGAAAGGTAAACTCATCCCCGCCGTAGCGGACGGAGACAGTATCGGAGCTGAAAGTTTTTCTAAAGGCCTCCACAGCAGCCCGTAAAACCTGGTCCCCTACAACCTGGCCGTATTCATCATTGATGCTCCCAAAATGATCAAGATCGAGCATCATAAGGCAGAGGGGAGCGCCTATGCGCTGGGCCTCGATCAAACGCTCTTCCGCTGCCTGATCGAGGAACCTCCGGTTGTACAGTCCGGTAAAATCATCGGTGATTGCCCGGGCCCGCGCCTTCTCGCCCCAGGTTACCATATCCGATAAAAAAGCGCCGGTTGCCGTTAACCTCTGGGCGGTAGTTTTGAGCATCCCCCGCATTATACTGATACCCGCTTCAGGTTTAGATTTTATGAACTCATAAAAAACACCCGCCCTCAGACTCAAGACGGTGGTATCGCTTTTCGGAGTACAGGTGGCCGATCTTTCGGCACTGTCAAAGATAGACATCTCCCCAAAAAAACTGCCCTCCGAAAATTTCCGCCAGTTCCAACACACCCCCGTCCTGGGTGCCCACCGAAATAGAAACACAGCCTGAAAGGACGATGTACATAATCTCCCCGGTATCCCCTTCTGTAAAAAGGGTCTCTCCCTCCTGATACTCTTCGGTCTTCATTAATGAATAAAGCCGGTTTAGATCATCCAAGGAAAGAGAAGAAAAATATCTATCGATCTCAGCACTTCCACCGGTGTTTTGGCCATACTCAAGACTCCCCTTGCCCATCGGTAAAGAGAACCTTATTACCCCCGCGGCGTCTCCCCGCAAGGGGCAGTTCATGAGTTTTGAAAAGCATCTCTTCAACATTGCCTTCAAAACCTGGATACATACACACTCCGACACTGGCGGTCACCCGGAACTCATTGCCCCCGGCGGCCTTCGATACATCAAGCTTATTCATAAACTCTTTAAGTTTGTGGGCCTGTTCACGCGCCTCATCACGGCTCACTCCGGGAAAAATAACCGCCACAGCGTTTCCCTTGTACCTGGCAATCCTTTCATCCTCTCCGATAAAATCCCGCAAACCCCGGGCCATAATTTTGATGGCCAGATCACCCGCATCATGACCGTATGCATCATTTAAGGTTTTGAAGTTATCCGGTTTTGTAATAGCCAGAGCAAAAGAAGCTTCTTCCTTTGAGGAATCACTTTTGTCGGTCAGCTCCCGCAGCTTTTCCGTCAGAAACACCTGGTTGTACAGCCCTGTAAGGGTATCCCGGTACACCTGTTTCTGCAGCTCCTGTACAAGCGGGGAGTTCTCTTTTACAAGCGTATTTACCCGCCGTATTCTCCCGGCTGTCTCAACGAGAATCCTGTGCAGAATACGGGCGGAAACTGAAGGTCTTTCTTCGAGAAACTCAAAAAATCTTTCCCCCGACGTGGAAACTCCAGAACCCACGTTTCCTCATCTGCCAGGGCCGAAGCGCCCCTGACTGCAGAGGTAAACAAATCTAGTTCCCCAAAAAGATTACCCATCACATAACGGGCAATAACCTTGAAACGGCCCTCTTCGTCGGTCTTTCGGACTATCACCTGCCCGGTTTCCACAATGTACAAGGACCGGCCCGGATCGCCCTGCAGAAATACAGCATCGCCGCTTTTACAACGGCGGATTACACTGTTTTCGGCTACCACCAGGATATCCTCTAAGGAAAGCTCTGAGAAAAGCTCCGCCTGCCTCACAATTTGTTCTTTTCGCGTTTCTTTCACGATTACTCCCGGTACAGCACATCGTACACTTGCTATAGAGTATAATACGTACCGACTGAAAAACAAGGCGCGTTTAAATGAAGGCCGGTAGATAGAGCCGGCGATTTCCCGGGAGTTCAGTTACAACGTTTCCACCTAATAAAAAAAGGCTGTCTAAGATAATCCCTCAGACAGCCCCCCGGTTACGAGTACATCTCACAAGTTTTTAGTTAAAACCCGTACTCAATGCCTCCGCTTATGCTGAAGTTCCACGTGTCGTAATTCGGATCGTTTGAAAAGGTCTTGCCCGCTGAGCCCCGCAGAACAAAGAAAATTTGGTCGTTAGGGGTCCAGTCCGCCTCTAGGCCGCCCCCCACATCAAGCTGTGTAAGCTCCTCAGTAGTGGGGAATTCGTTCTCATCTAAGGCCTTTCGATCGGTATAACGGCGGCCCTGTGTATATAGAAGTGAAGATAGCTGCAGTTCCCTGGTTGGGCTCCAGGAAAAACTGCCCTCTACCTCTCCAAAGACCGCATCGGTGCCATCTTTTTTAAGGTTCGCCTCGGAAAGGTATTCCTCGTCGTTGCTTATGCGCTTTCCCCCATTCAACCGCAGGCTCCAGTCGGCAAAGTAACCGGCCAGGCCCGTTATTTCCGCTTCTCCGGCGGCGATAATATCCTGTCGATTGGCCTCCCCCTGGAGGACGTATGTGTCGGAGAGGTTCTGGGTATAATCCTCCCCATAGAACTCCGCCGTTCCACTAGCTTCAAGGCGGTAGCCTATCTTTATGGAAGGGTCGTAACTTAACCCGAGGGATGCGGAATGGGAGCTACGATCCTCCACTCCCAGCTCTTGGTAGACATAGTACCCCGAATACTCGATATACGGTTCCACCACCTTCCTGCTGCTCGAACCGGGAGAATAGGTGTATTTTCCGCTCCATTTCGGTCTAAACGTGGTGCCGTAGGAAGAATTATCAAGGGTCGAGTTAAATCCTGTTTCAAACAGCATCGTCCCCCCCGTAAAAGGAAGTCCCACCGCCACATCCAAGTTCTCCTCATCTTGGGTTACCCCGCTCTGGGGGTTATACTCAAGAGTGGCATTTCCATTCAGGGCGGCGTAGCCCCCGCCGTCGAAGGCGGTACGCCAGCTGCCTATGCCGTACAGATCATACCATATAGTAGAGTTATACTCTGAGTAGTCTGAATACTCCGCCGAAGTGCCCACAATAAAAGTTGGGGAAAACGCCGCGAGCGGCACCACACTCACCATAAATACACCCACTACAAGGGCAATTACCTGCATAAATTTATTTTCAAGTACACTCATATCTAAAGCCTCCTCTCTGTCTTATTTGTACAAAATCTTCAGTGCAAAATCACTCTTTCCAGCTCTTCCACACTCTCGCTTGAACCGGCCTGTGCTGCTATGCGTTCGGTCAGCTCCTCTGGACGGATTCTCTCTCGCCGTGCGATTCTATAGAGGTCAAGTATTCCCTCATATTCTGCAGTAGGAATAGCAGAGGAGACAAGCGCCTCCGCTACCGACAAGCCATCCTCTTTAGATAGTCCCCAAGTGCTCAGGGAGGCATAGAGAAAAGAAATCGGTCTAAATTTTTCCGGATTTTTCTTACATATCTCAATAAGGATAGTCAGTTCATCTGAACCAAAACCGGCGGCGAGCATATTTGCCGCCCGCTTCCACTGGCTTTCTCGGTTCATAAAAACCGCCTCAGCCTCTGCTTCAGCAAATAGCCTTCGAGCACTCATCAAATATTCAATATCATTCTTCAGGGCCACATGTAAGCGAGGGGCCGACACGCCCTTAGCTACTCCTTCCTGAACACGAGGTACAAGCATATCTCCGGGAATATCCTTACTCTCAGCCAGTTCAAAGGAGTTCAGCACATTCTGGATCTCGGTGCGGGTATATCCATGCTCTTCAAGAATGCCCTCTACCTTCGAGCTTGCCCCAGAAGCAACAGCTCCCTCCTCTTCAGCTGTCACCAGAAGAGGACTGCTCCAAAATAACAAAAGCGCAAGGATTCCAATAAACGAGTAATAACGCAGGGTGCCTTGAGGCACCCATGCGTCAGTATAAACTTTTTTCTCAGTATTAAAACCACTTCTCATATAAAATTATTCTCGCCCTGGCAGTCGTCCAGGATCGTAATCAGACACCGATATCCCATCCATATTTCCCGGACCTGCGCCGGCGCCTTTCGCTCTTTCGGCTCTACCGGAGGCACGAGAACGGTTCTCCATTGCCTTATCAAGTCGGGCTTAATCTGCTCTCTCATCATAGTTTGCACTGGGTCATATCTCCAGCGCCTACCTGATCGCGTATACGCTCCATGTTCTGCACTACATCTCGGGTTCCCTCAAAAGATGCTCGCGCGATTTCTCGTTGCTCAAAACCGGAGCGCTCCATAGAGCCGGCCATCACAGCTAACTCTAGTGCAAGATCAGCATTCTCCGCACCCTCAAGTTGCTCACGGTCCTGGTTCGCCAGCTGCAGTGCCATGGCAACAACCTCCGGCTCGGCACCTTCAGCTTCTTCCCAGTCTCTCTCTCCGGCTGCTTCTGCAAACTCTGCAATCTGCTCTTCAGTCCACCCCTCTTGCTCTAATTGCTCCAGCATTTCTCTAACAACCTGCGGCAAGCCTTCATCCTCTGCTTCCTGAGCCATTGCGAACCCGCCTAAAAGCAGCCCTATCGCAACAGCAATCACCATAACTCTCTTTAATCCCATTCTCATACTAAATCCTCCTTAGTGCACATTAAATATTCAAAACCGAATTAGTTCCGCCGAAGCCGTCTTCCACCCTTAGGGGTGCATCGGGATCGGGTATCCATTTCTTACCATTTATTAAAAACTGGTACTGATACTCCCCACCCTTTTCAAGCTTAAGGCGCAGTTCCCATATTCCGTCCTTATTTGGGTCGCTCATGCGGTTTTTCTCCGGGTCCCACCCATTCCAATCTCCTACCACAGCCACACTCTCAGCCTCGGGAGCTTCAAGAGTAAGGTGCACGGTAATTACTTCTTTTGGGGGTGTTTGTTCTTCCGAAGGAGCCTGTACCACAGCCGCCCCTCCCTGGGGGATCTGTCGTTCGGTAACCATTAAAGTAAGCGTTACTGAGAGGGCCACTAAAAGCACAGCCGCCGCCGCAAGCGAGGCGATACTTCGGGGTTTTTCTAATCTCGCTTTTTTGCTCTCTTTATTCCCGTTTTTCCCATTCTTTTCACCGAATCTCCCTTCGATCACATTAGACTCAGTGGAAATGCGGCTCATTACATTCTGGAGCACAATTTCGGGTACCCCCTCGGGTACCTCCGAATGCAAGGCCCCCTCCGTGGATCCCAGACTTAAGGCCTGATGCAGGGCAGCACACGCTTCACACTCCGACAGATGTTCCCGAAGCTCTTGAGAAAGCCCCGCTTTTCCCGGCATCGAATCCTCGTTTTTCAGAGCCTCTTCAGCGTATGTAAATAGATTATCTCTGCACTCTTTGCACTCCATCTTCATCTCCTAATTGGATATACGCATATACAAACCAAAGGTTTTAAAAAACAGTAAAAGCTTCTTCTTTTTTCTGTTTGTATAACCAAGTAATTTTTTCTTTATTCCCTATAAGCTTCAAATCACCCTTACCCTGTCTCAGGGCTGAGTGAACATGAAGTAGATAGTGTATGCTTCGGCGGTCCATTACATCTATATCCCTAAGATCTACAGTGATAGTTTTCTCTCCCTTGTACATACAGCGCCGTACCACAGCAGAAAAATAATCTAGGTTTCCAAAAGTAAAATGCCCGCTAAGAATAAAATAGCCCGGACGCTTCACATCGACAGTAATTTTGAGCGCTTCAGACTCCTGATTTTCGTCTTCATCGCTTTCTTTATGAGTGCTTATTGAACTCAACATCTCGTTGGTGCTCCGCAGGCGTGCTATAAGCCCCCTCAGCACGCTCATAAACCACTCCGGAACCCCGTATGACCCATGATAAAAATCTTTCGCTTCTACTACATATACCGAACCTCCAGTTATTGCCTTTACCGATGCAGAGCGGGCACCTTCGTGAATAAGAGACATCTCCCCAATTACATCACCGGCCTCGGCAAAACTATAGAGGGCAAGGGTACCGCTTCTTCTTTTTCTCGGAATATTTCAAACTTTCCTGTACGTACTATGTACATAGACCTAGCCAATTCACCCTCATGTATAAGAAATTCTCCCTTCGCCACCGACCGTATTTGCATTTTATAGGAATCGATAAGTGAGGTTACCCCTTTGAGCTCAGAGAGTTTATTATAAATAAGCTGTACATTGGTAAATCGAATTTTCTCTTTCTGGGCGGCGGGCGAATTTATGAGTTCTTTTAGATAGTTCAACACATCTTTGTCAATATCAATTACCCCGGAAAAATCAATGGTTACTACTGAAGAATTTTTGGATACTGTCTTCCTCACCAGTTCTTTCACATCATTGATATGCTTCCCGCAAAAATACCCCTTTAGTACTACTCTGTTTTCTTCTGTATCCTCTTGAATAGTTAAGGTATCAGGAACATCCTCCACTTTTTGATCCTCGAGGGCAGGAACATCCCCTACCGCAATGTAATCACTCAGCATAATAGTCGTATGACGAATCCGCTCTACCAGAGTTTGCGCTATGCTCTGAATCCAATCAGGTATACCAAATCTACTATTCTCAAAGACCTCTCTACTTATCACATTGGCGTATACCCTCTCAACAGCAATCACACTCGCAGTACGTGGAATACCGGATATAAGAGACATCTCGCCCACAAAACTACCCTTTCCCAACTCAGTTATAGGTATTTCCTTTCCGCCTTTTGAGATAGTTATGCGGACCCTTCCCGAACGGATAATATACATATCACGACTTGTATCACCTTCGCGAAACAAAACCTCGCCGGGTTTAAACTGTTGAAACTTCGACTCTCTTTTATCCATAAACTCCCCCACCCCAAATATTCAAGTAAAGAAAGGGCCACCCTCATAAATGTGGATGGCCCCAAAAGTTCACTTTTCAAGTAATACTATGATGCTATATGTCGCCATCGGAAGAATCGGTAGTGCCCTCTGCGGGTGTACCGGAAGTAGCTTCCGAGGTTTTGTCTTTACTCGTTTCGACGCCTTTATTCTCCGAAGCTCTCTTCTGGGCGGCCTTTTTTGCCTCAGTACTCACCGTCGAGCGAACAATCTCACCGAGATTCTCACTCATATCACCGCTTTTCCACTCTTCGATTTGTCCGAGCATTGTACGTACAGCCTCAAGCGTTGCTTGTGCTACTACCGCATCCTCATAGTTCTCATTTTCTAAACGAACGGCATTCTGCGCCAATTCTAACGCCAGTTCTGCATTTTGCTCCGGGTCAAGTTCTGCATTTTCTTTCTTGGCCAGACTCAATGCACGAGCCACTACCTCAGGATCGGCATTCTCAGCCTCTTCCCATGACAATTCCCTAGCTGCCTCTGCTATATCCAGTGCCTCTTCGCTGTTAAAATCGGAATTGACAAGCGCAGTTTCCAGCCTCCCAGGGAAATCCCCATCGGACGCTTCCTGAGCACCTCCAGCAAAAATCGCCGGTGTCACCATCATAGTTCCCAAAATAATTGCAATAACAAATAAATTACGTTTCATATACGTTGCCTCCTGTTATTAACAATATACGCGTTCAAAGCGAGGAGGTTTTAAAAGTTTCACTTCCGGCTTCTAATACTCGTTTCAGAGTGTTTTACATACCTCTGGAAAAAGAAGTTGTTCGGCACGTGGAATTTATTGCTGTCTTCGTCTTGTGCACCGCGAGGTTTCGCCTATGTGCAATTCGGTACTTGCGGGTGAAACGGTCGATTGTCTTTTGCAGCAGTTTCTGTATAAGAAGACCTGCTATCAGAATTACCACGGTCCCTATTACTTTTATTATAGACATACTATCTCCTCCCAATTAAAAGTATAAATGAACCCCTTCCGGAATTTTATAAAAAAAATGCTCTTCCCGTAGCCGGCTGGGGCTGTGCAGTCGGAAGTGGCGCCTGCGCCGGTAGATAGCCCGAATAACCGGTATCTGCTGGGGTAGAAGACAAGGGGCAAATTATGAGTTTTGAAGTAAAGGTGTCAAAAACACTGTCGCCCGATGCCGATAGTCAATCAAATCGCCTCCTCAAAACGTTGACTAACGGCATCGAGGACTTGGGGGGAGTAGGCATCCGCCTCCGCAGCTTCATCTGCCCCGCCACAGCCCCCGCTCGGCATACAAACTTGACTATTCAGTTATGGTAGCGTTATACTACCAGTATGAAATCGATACACATTCGCGACATCGATCCGGAGGTGCTGCAGCGTCTCAAAAAACTCGCTGAAATGCACCACCGCTCCATGCAGGGCGAGCTCAAAACCATTATTGCCGAGGCGACGCGAAAAATTCCCGCTGCCAACCCGGACGAAGAGCTCGACCTCATCACCGTCTCAACCGAAAATAAGCAGTCATGGAAACGGGAGGACTATTACGACAATGCGAGGTAAACTTGCCCTGGTCGATACCAACATCCTGCTTACCGCCACCGACCGCTCTCGCCCGGAGCACACCGCAGCCCGCGCGGTCTTCCCCCAAGCCCTGGCCGCTGGAGTCCACCTCTGTATCACCGCTCAGATCATCCGCGAATACCTGGTAGTTGCCACCCGCCCTGTCGAAGTAAATGGACTCGACCTCAGCTCCGCCGAAGCCATCCACAATATCGAAAACTTCAAACGCCGCCTACTCCTTCTCGAAGAAACTGAGCTCGTCACATCCGAGCTCCTCTCCCTTGTCCGCAGCTACAAGCTGTCCGGCAAATCAATCCACGACGCCAATCTCATCGCCGTGATGCATGAGCAAAATGTCCACCTGCTCATCACCCAGAACCCGTCCGACTTTGCCGACTTTCCCGATATCGAATTATTCAGCCCAACCTCATTCCTGGACCTTTTATAAGGAAAAAACCAAATTCCACAGACGGCTGCTGCCGCCCGAACAGATTCATCGTTCTGGGCTGAGCACGTCAATCACTTCCTGTTCGACTCCCCGGCCATGCTGCTGCATCAACCCAATTAAATCGGCAAAACGAGGACCGCGAAGCTGTGAGAGCCGGGCAGAACTTCCCTCCGAAAGTGGATATCCGAAACGCACATATCTGCGGTAGGTCTCCGCATCCATATGCCAGGGAACAAGCTGTCCGTTCAACAGGCTCTCGGCCTCCTGAAAAATAAGCAGGCCGTCGGGGTCGAGATCGCCAAAATAGTACATCCAAATGCCGGATTGCTCGACTAACTGTAAAAGTTTGATCGCCGCAGAGTTCAAATGCCCGCCACCGTATACCAGACCGGCGAAACCGCATTTATTAAACGGCAGGGTCATAAAGGTCTCTTTGTTTTCTACCACCAGCACCGGTGCGCCGGCGGATATCAACACCAAACGTTCGGCCAGCTCAGGTCCGAAAAAAAGCGGCTCATCCCTAAGCTTCCAGGCCTGGCCGTCCTGCATCACTAGCTCCAGTTCTCCCCGGATTGCCGCCAGAGGATAGTTACGGGCCAGCCCAAATCGAGCCGACAGCTTCTCGCCGGCAGCTGCCGTCGCCAGCTTGTCGGCCTGCGGCAAAAGCCGCTCCAGGCGTTTCGAATCGTTGTAAAGACGGACACTGAAGGCCCGCAGGGGCAGTCCGGCGATCATATTCCGGTCGGCGGCCAACAATTTTAGAAGGTCATCGAGGCTCTGCGGATCCCCGCAGGGCGTCGGAATAAACGCTTCAAGCCGGGCCTGAAGATGCTCAATAAGGCCCTCTGTAAACCCCGGCTGATCGTCCTTCAGCCAGCCGCCCCCTGCCCGGAATTCCCGCAGCAAGGCCAGCGACTCCTCCCGCTGCTGCTCCGGAGAAGACCCCCCGAGCATCTGATGCAAGCGTACCGGGTCCTTGAGGAAAAGCGCCTCTATCCGGTCGCCCCGACGGTGGCGGGCCCACTTTATCGACAACACCCCCTGCCGCCTCCAGCTCCTCCGCCGCCGAGATAAACTCATCCTTTAACTGCGGATCGGTCTCGATACCGGGAAAAATCCGCTCCCAGCGGCCCTTACGCAGCGCCCGCCCGCCGCGTATCTGTGCAGAATGAGGATAGTCGTTCTCAAACTCTTTTAATATGACGCTACGAATGCTCGAACTTTTGGGGGTCATAGGCTCGACGGCACCTCCTCACGCGGTGAATCCTGGGCAAATTCCCGGGCATAAGCCCGATAGTTGTGGCGGAAAATGAGGTTCACCTGGTCTGAATAGGGGGCGATGGTCTCGATTTTTTCGGTCGGCACCGCCGTAACCACCTGCATGCCCAGGCGCCGGAAAAAGGTAAGCGCGGTGCCGATACGCGTGTCGTCCATCTTGTTGAAGGCTTCGTCAAACAGGGCCAGTCGTATGGCCCCTTCCTCCTCCTTGAAAAAACGGAAGAAACTGGCCCCCAGGGCTACGTAGTAGGGAGTCTGGGCCTCGCCTCCCGATTTCTCCCGTAGCACCTTCGACAAATTCGACTCGTGCGGCCTGCCGGTGCTCTTGTCGATACTGTGCATATGCCGGATACGGATATCGTAGGTGAAGTAGGTGCGGTAATCACAGATTTCCCGTACCCGAGGAGAGTCGAGGTCATTGGTTAAAATCTCCTTGAACAGCGCCTCGATGCTCTGTTTTTCCTCCTCCGAGGTGAGGCTCTCGAACAGAGTATCCTTATACTCCTCCACCTTCATGGCAGTACGGAACACCTCCAGAATCTGCCGTTTCTCGGGCCGCTCACGAATTGAAAAACTATACTGATCTTCACCAAAGGAAATTTCTTTGAGGGTGTGGTTGATCTCGGCAAAACTCTCGCGGGCGTCGTTGATATATTCGTTCATCCGAGCAACAAAGTGCTCTTTGAACTGGCGCTCGGCCTCACGCCGTGCCCGGGCTATCTTCTCGCGGTAAGCCGGCAGCTCGGTGTCCCGATAACGCAGCAGCAAATCAATGAAAGGCTGTGACCCTTCCGAAGTCTCATCCAGCATCAAGCGGTACTCCCGATTAAAGCGGCTCTTCAGCTTCAGCAGCTTCCGCTTTAGCCCGTTCCAGGCGGGTCTCCAGGCCCTTTGCGGGCGTTCTCGTAGTTGGCCAGCAGAGTGCGTAAATCCTCCAGAGAGGCGGACTCCCCTCCCCGCAGGCGCTCCAGAAAATAGGTCTCAAACTCATCGAGCCGGTGCCGTCGTTCACTCAGAAACTCCTCCAACCGGCCGGCGGCCTGCCCTTCAGCCACCTCCAGTCCGGCGGCATCGGCCTCCCGACGGTCAATCTCGCCCCGCAGCTTGCCGATCCTTTCATTGGCAAGCGCCCGCTCGCCCCGCAGCTTAGCCAACTCCTCATCGGCCGCTTCTATTCGACCGCGCAGTTCTTCTATCTCCGACACATCTATCTCGCCAATCTGCCTTTCTACATCGGTACAGTGCTGGTCGTATTGGGCCTCCAGCCGGCGGGCTCCGGCAAAATCTTTTACCTGATTGAGCACTCCGAACACGTCGGTCAGCATCTGTCTGCGCCGTACCGCCCGTTCCAAATCCTGCCGGGCAGTTTCGTACTCGGCATTCAGACGCTTGATCTCTGCGCTAATGTGGGCATGCCGCCGGCGGCGGGCTTCGCCGCCGATATACCAGCGCGAATATACCCGGGGCTCCAGCCTAAACACAGTGTGGCCGCTGTAATACATACAGTCGGAGCTGATCGCCCGTTCAAACTCAGTGAGGGACTCACCGTCGCTGCGAATAATATCGCCCATCAACTGGGCACAGTAGCGCAGGGCCGGCGGATTCTCCGTCTCCACCATTTCCGCCAGAGAACCCGCCGCTACCTCGGCATCCTCCATCCGGGCCAGATACGGCAGCCCCACTCCGGACACCTCCGGTTCCTGCTGTTTATACAGTTCAAAAGCCTGCTCAAAATGCGAGTCCTCCACCAGTAAATCAAAACGCCTGTCTCCGAGGACCCCTTCAACTGCATTCCGCCACTGCGGGTCGCTCATCTCCAGCAGCTCGGCGAAAATCCACACCTGCAGGCCCGCCGCTTCCAAGGCCGCCTTCAGACGCTCCACTGCCGTCGGATAACGCAGACGACCAGCCTCCAGCTCTTCCAGCTCGGACTGCAGCTCG
This sequence comes from Spirochaetia bacterium, assembly GCA_034520965.1. GTDB lineage: Bacteria > Spirochaetota > Spirochaetia > DSM-16054 > Sediminispirochaetaceae > DSBN01. Next base: position 682,005 of record JAXHMY010000003.1, read on the forward strand.
GCCAGTTCGGCCAGCTGCTCCTTCACAAGGCGGTTCAAGCCGGCAGTCTGCTCCCCAACCGCCTCCAGTTCTTCCGCGACAGAGGCAATCTCGGCGTCCACATCCTCGGCCGGGTCCCGCTCCAGTTTCGCAGCACACTCACTCAGCACCTGCTCAAAGCGCTCGGCCTGCCGCCGGTACTCATCCCGCCGGCGGGCAAGTTCATCCCGTTTGTTCTCCAGGCTTTCGAGCAGCCTTTGGGTATCGTTATTGGCCAAGGCCGCCCTCAGCTCATCGCGCAGCTGCTCGTAACGAATACGCTGCTCTTCAAGGCTTGCCAGCTGCTGCTGCACCTCCGCCAAATCACCCCGCGCCCGCTGCAAGGCCGCAGTATTCACCTCTGCCTCGCGCCGCACCGCCAAGTGACCGGCTTTCAAGCGAAGGTAGTCCTGACTCTCTATCTGCCGGCCGACAGTATCGGTTTCCCCCTGGCTGCGGGCAATCTCCTCTAAAGCGGCTATCTTGCGTTCCATCAGGGACGCCTCTTCCTCGGCCTCGCGGTAGTTATTCAGGTTCTCCCGCATAGCCGACACATCCACAAAGCGCTCTTCCAGAATATAGTCGCAGACAAACTGGTCGACCGAGGTAAGCGGGGTAAAGGAGACCGAGCGCAGCAGCGCTTCCAGGTAGGGATTAAAGCTCACATTGCGGCGATGCACCTTCAGCCGCATGGTCAGCTGGGCGTTGTACTCCCGCTTGGTGGCACAGAGCACCGCCCCCATCTCCTGCAGACTGCGGCGCAGCTCTTTAGCCGCCCGGTAGAACCCGTCCCGGCTTAGTGGAACGTCATCCAGCCGGTGGTTATCAAGCAGCCACTGACTCTCCTTCACGCTTGCGTCGGTAAAGGCCTCGACCATCACCCCGGCACAGAAGATGCGGTCGGCGGCGCTGAACTCCAGTACAATGTGGGCAATAGTGTCGCCGCGGGCGTATTCAGCCCCCTCCATCCCCATTTTACAGCGCACATAGCTCTCCAGACTGCGGGCACTCTGCCTCGAAGTGGCTGCAGAAGAGTTAAAGCGGATTTTATTTATGTTCGCCACCAGAGCATACTGCAGCGCATCGATAATCGTCGATTTTCCGCTCCCGTTATCGCCGGCCAGCAGACTGATCTCTTTGAACTGCACCGTCTCATCCTGAAAATAGTGCCAATTTACCAACCGCATCCGGTTCAGCAGCAACTTCATTCTTCCTCCCCGTCTTCATCATCACTACCGGCAGTAAGAGTATCAAACAACTCCTCAATATCCCGGCCTTCCAAAACAAAGGGGATACTCGGATACAAGACCAACAGACTCCCCGGATCCTCCGCCTCACCGAGGATGCTAATAAACTTCAACGACTGCAGTCGCCGCAGCATAGTTATAAAGCGGGTCTTCGAAACCGGCCGTTCGGTCAAAACCCTGAAACGGTCCTGAAACTCCACCTGCTGCAGGGTCACTTCGCTGCGCAGGGACAGTTCGTTGCGCTTCTCGTTGTATATCACCAGCAGCACCAACAGCCCCAGGGTCTCTTCCAAGTTCAAGTTTGTGCGCCGGCCCGCCTCGCCGCGGTAGGTAATGAGCCCCAGCCCTTCGTCCTTCAAAAGGCTCAGGCCGACAAAGGAAAACCACTCTTCCACCGCCGCGAAGTTTCGCAGGGCAAAGCTGTACAGCTGCTCCTCCGCATCCACCGACCGCAGCAAAAACACCTCGCTCAGCAAAACCCGCACCACCTTCGCAAACATCTCCCGGTCGCCGGCATTCAGCCGCAGTACTCCCTCAAGCGCCATCGCCGCCCCTCCTCCGCTCGATATAGTAATGGTCCTGAAAATGAAACCCCTGCACTTCCACCTCGCCCTGTCCCCACACTACTTCGAAGGGAAAGTCGGCACGCCCGGCCTCGGCATAGCCGGCCGCATAAAGCAGCTTGATAAACCCGTCCATATCCCGGGCGATATCCTGCGAGCGCAGGGCTCCCCGGGGCATATCGGCTTCCGCATCATCCGGTCGACCACGCACAGCCCGCAGAAACTCCGCCACCTTTCTCGGGTTTAGCTGTCCGGTTACCTTCAGCTCCATCTCGCGCTGTTTGAAAAGAAGATCCGAATCATCCTCCGGGACGCCGACCGCCGCCGACTCCACACTCCGGCTGCCCCTCGGCCGGGTGTAGAGTGACCCAGGGGCCAGAAAGCGGGAGTGGTACAGCTGCAGCGGAACCTCCCCCGCACCAAGGCTGCCCTTCGCCAGGGCCGTCACAATGTCACGCAGCTTTCCCTGCAGACTGGCATCACTGTACAGCTTGGTTTTTATCTTTTGGGTAGAAATCTTGGAATAGCGCCGGTTTTTATCATCGATCTCATCGAGTATCGGGTCTATTCCCCGCAAACTGTCGCGGATCTCCTTGAGCATCTCCACCATCAATTTACGGGCCTGTTCGACAGAGGTCCGTTTGACCACCGCCAGCCGCTCGGCGTTAGCCCGCAGCCAGGCCTCGTCCTGCAGAAAAGCTCCCACCGCCTTATTGATCAGGGGCCGGTACTTAGAGAGGTTATCAGAAGTCTTCAAGCGGTTATAGGCCCGGTCGACCACCTCATGCATGTACAAGTCGTAGTGAATATGCAGAATCTCATGCACCTCTGCCTCTTCGCTATACAGATTCTGCAGATAGGTTCGGATATTCTGACTCAAAACCTTCAGCGATTCGACTAAACGCCGCACATGTGAATGGGCACTCATCAGATTGTAATGCCCATTCTCCCGGGCCGCCCCGCCGGTCAGCAGAGAATACACCGCCACAATATGGCTCTCGTACTCCTCGGCCATTCCCGTCGAAGTAGAATAGAGCGCCTCGAAAAAGGGCTTGGCCCAGCTGTTCATCGTCACCAGCTGGGTAAAATCCTCCAGAATCTCGTTCCCCACCCAGCCGTAGGCAGTCAGCCGCCGCAAAAAGTAGTTGGCCACATCCCGCGGGCTGCGCTCATCCCTCGCAGCAGCCGTCTCGTCCGCCGCCCCTTCTCCGGGCGGCGCCTTTGGCTCGGCTTCACCGGGCGGGGCAGTCTCCGCGGCATCGTCGTCAAAGTCCGCCTCGACCTCATGGCTGCGAAAATAGTCCTCGAACTCACGCACTACCTGGGCCCGCTCGATGCTTCCCTGGTACTCGAGAAACAGACGATAAAAGATCAGCAGCAGCGCCGCGTAATGCTCCTTCAGCGGCGAAGCCAGGGGCCTGAAAAAGTTTTCCGGTAACGTTTTGAATAAAGCCATTGGAGTAAAAAAGTATATCACGGTGTCCGATCGAAGGCTATATGGTTTTAATAAAAATGCACTTCCATAGACATCCGCAGCCCATGCTTCATGCTAGTGCTTCAGGGTAGACAGAGCCTCGATGTGTTCTACCGACAGTCCGCAGCAGCCGCCGACGGCACTCACCCCGTCGGCTATCCAGTCGACGGCATATGCCGTCAGATCGGCCGGCGATATGATGTCTTCGAACTGCCAGTGGGGCATACGGAAAAAGCCACTGTCCGGGTAGGCGTAGCGCGGGCCGGTAAAGTAGCGGCCGAGAATTTCAAGGGCCGGGCCGGTTATATCCACATTCGAGTGCATAATGCCGGCCGCATCGGCTCCCTTGCGGGGCAGCAGTGCGATTACCTCTTCGAGCGGGATATCCTCCTCTGGAAAGTAGGACAGCACCTCGCCGTTTTCGCCCCAGCGGGCGGAAAAACCGGCCCACACCGGCAGCCCGGTGGACAGCGCAGCCTCCAGTGCGCATTGGAAGCGCTGGGGATGGTACATCATCTCGAGCATAAGCAGGTCGCAGCCGCCGTCTTTTAGCAATCCGGCTGCCTCGTGCAGCGCAGCACAGAACTTCTCGCGCCCCACCCCGGAATAAGGGTCGGCCGATTCGGAGCCGATGGAGGTCATAGGTACCATATGCGAGAGCGAGCCGGCCACCAGTACGTCGCTGTGGCCGTGTTCCCCGGAGACTCTCTCGCGGGCCTTTATTGCAGCGGCACAAGCGCTGCGGTAGACCTGTTCGATACGGTCGGCAAATCCGGCCGGTTCAAGCATGAGACGGGTGGTGGCAAAAGTGTTAGTAATGATGATCTCGGCCCCGGCGTAAATGTAGTCCTGGTGAACCTCCTCCAGCATTCCACGGTGGCTGATGTTGGCCGGCCCGCACCAGGCGTCGTCGTTCATGTCGGCGCCGCGCTTCTCCAGCTCAGTGCCGGTGGCTCCGTCGATCAGCACCACGCCGCCCTCGGTCATACGCCTCAAAATTTGTGTATATCCCATAACTGCCTCCTCTATTTCTACTTACACCATAAGAAGTCCGATGTCAAACTGCAAGCCGCTGTCGCCTTTTCCAAATGGACGCCATTCGTAGTTCTACCTGCGGGCAACCACACTCCGGCCAATCAACATATTTCGATTTTTAGCAATCAGATTATGAAAATTCCGTATTCCGTTGTAAAATAAGCATAAATGAAAGGAGTAACCCCTATGGCAAAATTGAAAAAATACCATCCCGTCGATGCCTCTGAAGTATCGCGGTTCTGCGGAATACGTTCCTTCATGCGACTCCCCCAAGCACAAACCCACGATGATGTAGATTTTGCAATCCTCGGAGCCCCGGCGGACACCGGCTCAACCTTCAGACCCGGCCAAAGATTCGCTCCCGCAGCCATCCGGGAAATGTCTATGATGCTAAGAGCCGCCAGCCTTACCCTCGACATCAACATCTTCGAATATATCTCCGGGGTCGACTGGGGCGACGTAAATGTAAGCCCCTGCGACCTGGCAAAAGCGCATGCTGCCATTCAAGCCGAGGTGGCCAACATACTCGCCGGGGATGTAATCCCCATCTGTCTGGGCGGAGACCACTCCGTCACTCTGCCGCAACTGCGGGCCGTGGCGCAGAAGCACGGGCCGGTGGCGCTGGTGCACTTCGATGCCCATCTGGATACCTACGATATCGAAAATGGCGATACCCTCACCCACGGAACCCCCTTTTACATAGCCTGCCAAGAGGGACTCATCGATACCGCCCGCTCTATCCAGGTCGGCATCCGCGGTCTATTCAACACTTCCGCCCGAAAAGTATCGGAGGATTTAGGCTTCCAGGTCATCATGGCCGAGGAAATGCGTGAAATGGGGCTCGATGAAGTAGGCCGGCGGATCACCGCCCGGGTCGGAGATGCCAAAACCTTCCTCACCTACGACATCGATTTTGTCGACCCGGCCTTCGCCCCCGGCACGGGCACCATCGAGGTGGGCGGCTTCACCAGTTATGAAGCTCTAAAATTACTGCGTCAAACCAAGGACCTCAATTACGTGGCCATGGATATCGTCGAGGTACTGCCCTCCTTCGACCCGACCCAAATCACCGCCTATCTCGGCGGCGCCATTGTGCATGAGTTTCTGGCCATGCTGGCCCACCGAAAGCGAGGGCAACAACCAAGCTGAAAACCCCTGTCCTTCGGATAGGCTATAATCGGCCAAGGAGTTTTACTATGTTAATGGATACAATTATCAGCACTATGTCGGAAACTATGCAGCAGATGCGCGGTGAAGGGATCTTCCTCACCACCAAGGCCAAGAAAACCAATACCATGATCATCGGCTGGGGCGGAATCAACGTATATTTCCGCCGGCCGATCTTCCTAGTGCCCGTACGATTATCGCGCTATACCCACGGGCTGATGGAAGCCTCCACCCACTTTACAGTCAGTGTCCCGCGACCAGGCGAACTCACTAAAGCCATTGCCTTTTGCGGCAGCGAATCCGGCCGGGACTACGACAAGTTCGCCGAATGCGGCCTGACCCCTGTTCCGGGCCGGGAAACCGATGTGCCGGTAATCGGCGAGTGCCGGGTTCATTACGAATGCGAAATAATCTACAAACAGCACATGGAAAAGGACAATCTGAAGCCGGAAGTAAACTCGGAAGTATACCCGAACTCGGTGTACCACAGCTTCTACTTCGGCCAGATAATTGCATGCTATACGACAGAGTAGTATAACCGGAGTATGGATAAAATTGTGTTTTCTGAAATGATAGAAAGCTTACCCGCAGTTCAGTATCGAAAAAACGAGCAAGAACTTTTAATTACGCGGGAGTATTCTGTCGATATGAACACTCCCTTTGACTGTTAGGAGAAACACATCACTATAGGTTTTACCGGGTTGTTCCTACTCTTCATCGTATTCAAGCTAACAATTACTCTGGGCTAATCAGACTGCCCGTTTTCGGACATACACACCAAAACCTTCAGTTGAGAATACCGGCTACTAGTCCGCGATATTCAATCTCAAAAAGGGAGTCAAGCATGCCAGGAAAATCATAAAGAGCCCAATTAGAATAAACCCGAATGAAAAAGACACAGCATCCCCCATAAATCCAACGAATGCGGGCACTCCACCACTGGCGATAAATGATGCTATTGGGAGGGTCATGGAGAGAGCTACATTGCGTGAACCAGGAGGTCCAATCGAAGATAGAGCTGAGAGAACCGCCGGAACAGCCAATGCACCTATCGCAGGCTGAAAAAAAATCGTCAGCGTAAGCCAACGACCCGAGAAAAGTCCTAAAAAAACAATACTGAGACCTGAAAGACCCATTACAGCAAAGATAGTTCTCCTAATACCTATTTTGTCAAGGATGAGACCTGCCGTCAGGAGGGCAATCACCGGCACAAATCGTGAGATGCCAAAGACCATATTAGTGAAAACTGGGGAGAACCCTACCTCAGAAATCATAAAAGTAGGTATCATCATATATATTCCCTGCACGCTTCCCAAAGCAAACCCGAGAAAAAGCATTAGAATCCAAAAGGAGGGAAGTTTTAATAATGGAAAGATATTGCCGATTGTTGGTGGCTCACCCCGCTCTCTTCCCACCTTCACGAATAGTTGAAAAATAAGGGTTACAATAAGTACAGCTCCCCCTGCAACAGCAAACACCCCTCGCCAAGAGAGCCACGGCTTGAGAACCACCGCAAACATTGGCACAGTAGCCATAGCAAAATGAGATCCGAGCTCATGTAGAGAGAGCCCCTTCTGCCAATCCTTTTTTCTCAGGGATTCCGGTGATCGTGGGTATTCCAGAAGGTGGATAGAGTCCTGTACCTATTCCAAGCAGCACCATCACTATCTGTAAAAACCACACACTTGGAGCAATGGCCATGAGAAACATGGAAGCAGCTACAATCAAAGAACAGAATACTATAGTACCCTTATGACGCAGTCGAGCGGAGACAAATCCAGAAAAAAAGGTCATCACCGAAGTTCCAACACTGAGATATAAGAACAGCTGTGAGGCTTTAGTATGTGAAGTGAAAAATCTCTATTTTAAGGAGCAGTGGTGAAATTAGCGTCCTGGCAAAGATATGAAAATAAAATATAAAAACAATTAACAAAAGAGGCCCAAATGCCTTTCTGAAGCTTTTAAATTCCATTTTAACGTCTCCTCACAATTAGCGGGTTATTAAGTCCTTATGTAAATCACATCGGTATTTTCGTGGTCGCTTATATCTTTACTCCACACTAGCAGGCCAATCAACATCCAATAAAAGAGTAACGATTTCATACCCATCTACAGTAAAATCTATATCAAGCTTTAATTCTTGGTATCCAATCTGCTCGATAGCGGTTTCATCGGCTCTTGCTCGCCACACTTCCTTCACGGCAAGGTCTCCTTCAATTCGTGCATCTACCGCAGTTTCTTTAGAGTTGTAAAAACGAAGACACATATACTTTCCGTCTTCACTTTTTTTAATTGTTGACATTACTAGGGTACTTGGTGAAAGCTGGAGCAAGCTAAGGGAAGCTGGATGACTTAGTGGCGTCTGATGTAATTGTTTTACCTGTGGCTTCGCATCGAACTGCCGAGACGCATTTAGAACGAGATCTTCTTGAAAATCCCCGGAAAAGGGCAATAGTGCATATCTAAAAGTATAACTACCCTGACATTGTGCATCGGGTGTCTGTGCAGGAGGTCCTGCATGACCAGGCCTGGAGGGGTTATCTTGTACTGAGAGCCACCCTATGCATCGCAGAAGAGTTAGGGCTATATACATCTCATCTCCGTCGGGAACAATGTTGTGCTCAGGCAAGCCCTCCGACAGCACTGCGAGCCCGCTGTTTCCATCGGAAAGAGCAACCCAACGCTCATGAGGAAATACACTCGGAGGATCAACTACCCAACCCTCATGTGGCTGACCGCTTATTGCTCTTTTTTCGATATAAAACTTTCCGTCGGACACGATGTTCTGTATGGAAGGGAACACGTGCATACATACGAAGCCTGTTATCTTTGACATTATTGTGTACCCTAGTCTCAAATTCTACGAAAGGAGTATCCCATAGAACAAAGATCTTTTTTTCAATTATAAAATTTACTGTTTCGCCGGAGCGAACATCTCGGTTCTCAGAATCCAACTCTTTAGGCAGCTCAAAAATATATGAGACTTTAATACACCCTCTGACAGGTCCCTTTTCTAAAAGCATTGTCTCAACACTTTTCGGTTGCAAGATGGTATTTGTCTCGTTCTCAGAGTTTATCGGGCAAAAATCATAAGTATCGCCCCGGTCAGCCTGGTTTTGAAAATTGTGAATATCGGAAAATATTTTTCCACTTTCTTTATGGAAAAGATTTACCTTTCCCTTTTTATTTACTTCTACGCGAATAAAACGGTTTTCAAGGAAGCCCTCCCCCGCCTCGATGTTGTTAAAATTGGGTTCAACAAGTTTGTTGTTCTTAACTGCAAAAAGTTTAACTAATGTGTATCCGTACGCAGGTAAAAAAGCAGGTATAAGTAAGTGAAGACGTAAAAAGTACGTATTCGTTTTAAACACAGTATCATCGGGGAAACAGCTAATTTCTTCAATTATCTTATCAATAGTATGGGATGACTCAAGTGCAATATCTCCGCATTTCAATATAAGAGACGGGTTGTTTGAACTAGTATCAATACTGAAAGCGACAATACTTCTTTCTCAATATACCGGAGATACTCTTGCCACCAATGAATGTTTTTAATAATGTGATCCGCCCTTGCTTCGGCAGGTACCCATAAGTCGTTAATAGTTTCACTTTTTAGAATTTGTACGGGTACTTCTATCTCGTTCCCATACACAAAAGATCTGCACTCCCCTTCCCAATAAGGTACATCAACTTTGGTATACACTACATCTTTTCGATATTGAGGAATACCGTTAAAAAGAAACAGGTTAACTGAGTTATTGTAGTTATTTCCGGTTTTTCCAGGAGTGAGTACTGAGGCTATATAGTTTAATCCATCGTAGGACAGTGAATTTACTGTTTGTTCTGTTTTCGTAAAATTCCAATTCATTTCATTGTGGACCTGGTCTATACTGCAGCCGCAAATTGTATCGTGAAAATGGTTTCTTAGTAGCGCTTTCCATGCATCATCAAGGGCGTATTTCGGATAAGCATGTCCTAACAAATCTGCAAAGACCATAAGTGGTTCTGTTTCTCTCTCTAATGCTCTTTCAAGAGAATAGTTTGTTTGTTTAATATGCATTCTTGATGAAAGGACTGAAGCAAGAATAGCCTCGTATTTACCTCCCCTTAATTCACCGGAAATAGTTTGAAGGGAAGTAATGTTTTTTTTCACTGTCCTTACATATTCCTCTGCAGAACCATGAACTATCTGATAATCGGAAATATGTGTATTTGCATATTGGATAGTTTCGGGTAGTTTCCTTTCAGGAGCCATATGATCAGACCCATTCCAGATGGGAATGACGTCAGAAAAAGAACTCTTTTCACTGTTTTTAATAAGATTTTGTAACTTGGTTACTGCTAAAGTATGATTTGGTTCTAGCGTCCGTATATCCCCCCAAAAAAAAGGATAAGCAAGATTACTTCCACTGTAATAACCCCCGTTTTGAAAAATAGCAATAACCGGGTCTTTATGTGGAGACTCCCAGATAAATTCAATCGCTTCTTTGCTTAAATGGTTCCCGAGACCCCTGCTAAAAATAAAACTTTCAATACCAAAATTTGTGAGAATTTGAGGCAATTGAGAAGGATGGCCAAAAGAATCAGGTAGCCACCCCACACACTTGTTTTCTCCCATACTTTTCGCGTACATGGTGCCTTTTAGTAAGTTTCTTATCAGACCCTCTCCTGAGACGATAAAATTGTCTGGCTGAAGATACCATGGTCCTATTCTCAACCTTCCTGATTTGATCAACTCAATAATGGTTTCTTTTTTTTCCGGTCGCAGATCAAGGTAATCGTCTACAATTGCCGTCTGACCATCTAAGTGAAAAAATTTAAATTCAGGGTCTTGTAATAGAAGCTCAAGTAGTCCGTCCATCATTTTTACCAGTTCAAGTCGAAACTCCTGTAGAGTTTTGTACCATTCCCTGTCCCAATGTGTGTGGGAGATAAGCATTACTGTTTTTTCCATATCACAATTTCCTGTATAAATTAATTATTTTACCGCGCCGTTTGTGAGTCCACGTACTACATAACGTTGAAAAACTAGGACAGCTACAACAATAGGAATAAGAGAAATAATTGTTCCAGCCGAAACCCATGTCCACTGTAATTGAAAGGCCTGACTCATATTCAAAATCGCAACTGGTACGGTCTCAACCGATTTTTTACCAAGTGTAACGGTAAAGGCCAGCATAAATTCTCCCCAACAGCCTAAAAATGCCAGCACACCGGCCGAAAAAATCCCGGGAGCGGCAATAGGTAAGACTACATTCCAGACAATACGGGTTGATCCGCAGCCGTCGATTTTAGCGGCATCTTCCAAATCAAACGGAATATTTGCAAAATAGCTTGCTATTAAAAAGGAAGCTAAAGGAACTGCATACGCCATGTTTGGAAGAATCATAGCCCAATATGTACGGAGGAGACCAAAATGTCGTAATAACACGAATGTAGGGCCGATAACGACAATTGGTGGTATCATTCCGGCAATTTGAATAAAATAAAGAGAGTGATACCTAAAACGAAAACGCAATCTAGCTATCGCATAGGCGGAAAAGATTGATAGTATTAGTGTGCCGATTAAAGCTGTACTGGAAACTATAATACTGTTGAAGATAGATTGCTGTACTCTGAATTTTTCTCCTAACACAACGCCGTAATTCTCAATCGTAGGATTTTCAGGCCAGTATTCTACAGGTATTTTATATTCGGTTCCCTGTGGCTTTACTGAAGTAATGCCAATCCAGACCAATGGTGCCAAACACCAGAATGTGATGAGAACAAACAGTAAGGTAGATAAAATTCTATGCCTAATAATTCTATGTTTCTTTTTCATAAAAACTATTCCTTAAAGCTAAAGTTTTTTTTGATCCGGTCTATATAAAAGACCCCTACAATAACAACTAAGATAAAAGTAACTACCGCATAAGCTGACCCCCTGCCGAACTGAGCGTATTCAAAGTACGTTTTATAGGCAAAAGAACTTAGCGTATCGGTTTTTGTTCCTGGACCTCCACCTGTGAGCCCATACACAACATCGAATACTCTTAGAGCATCCCTTGATCTATACAAAGTAGCCACTGATAAGGTAGGTAAAACCATAGGAAGGATAATGTAGAAAAAACGACGAAGAGCTTTAGCACCATCAATTTTTGCAGCTTCTATGACATCGTTGGGAATAAGGGCTAAGCCGCCCATCATAAAGAAAGCAGCCATACTAGCCCCTTTCCATGAATAGGCTAACACAATACTACCCATAGCTAAGAACTGGTCCACGAGAAAAAGCGGTGGTTCCTGAACTATTCCTAACCGTACTAGCATATCGCCAATTGGACCAACATCACTATTTAGCATCCATTTCCACATTGATGCCTGGATGACCTTTGGAATCGCCCAAGGAATGATGATGATAGCTCTCAGGACACCTCGCATTACAGGCCCCACATAAAAAGTTGATAATGCGAGGGCTGTTCCTATGGAGAGATCTAAAATGACAACTACAGCCGTAAACCCCAGAGTAAAGCTGAAAGTATACCAGAACTGGCTACTCATCATAACGCGACGATAATTTTCCATTCCAATAAATTCAGAGTTCAACCAATCCGTTGTTAGATCAAGATCGAAAACACTATAAATAAAAGTCTGTATTATTGGGTAATAGTTGAAAACGGTCAAAAAAAACAGAGCCGGTACGATAAAAAGTATTGCAACCCGTGTATCATCTTTCGAAGCCACTTGTTCCTCCTCTTAAAAAATGCGTCATGTTTTTCTATCCATAATTGCAAGACTCATGACGCTGCACAACCTGGTATTACTATACAATCAGTACATCTATGCATCTTGTTCTTAATTGATGAAGTTATTGTACTACAGTGATATTTGAGAATAATCTTAATTCCATGTTTTTATTCAGTTCCGATAGTTTTTAAACCTCTATTTTATTCTGCCTGCACATGAGCCCAATATCATTCTCAAATCCAGTCAAAACATAAAAAATACGTGCTGAAAGTAAGCATTACTCTTATACTTGATTATTAGAATCTTTGTGTTACAATGATATCGATGAAAATTGAGCACATACCTACAATATTTTCCGACAACAATTCAATAGACCCTGAGACAGATTTCCACTACGAGTTTATCCAAAAAATGCCTACTTATCTTTCATTTCACAATCACGATTTTTTTGAGGTAGTTCTGGTAACAAAAGGCAAAATGAATCATTTAATAAAACAGGAAATCCAACTGCTGCATGAAGGAATGCTACTCTTAATACGACCCGAGGACTACCATTACTACGAAAAAGTTGATGAAAACCCCTGCAATTTCATAAACCTTGCGTTCTCTGCCGAGATTTTCAGGTCGCTTATCTCCTACCTCGGAGAAAATATTGATATAGATTATTTTCTGGGTCCCCATATGCCATTGACCACTTTATTAACAAAAAAACATACCGAATTTCTACGTGAGCGAATTGATAAACTTAACACTTATTTTAACAAAGTCGAAATAAAAGCGGAATTCAGAGCGATCATGGCTGATATTCTTACCTGTCTTTTACATAGACAATTTATTGATGTGAAAAAAAATTATCCCTCCTGGATGAACGTGTTTCTCACCAACTTACATAAAAAAGAATATTTTACAAAAGATATCTCTCAGTTATATAAAACCGTTCATAAAAGTAGAGCACATATATCCAGGGTATTTAAAAATAATATTGGTAAAACTCCTACTGAATACTTGAATGAAATTCGTCTAAACTATGCCGCCCGCTCGCTTATACATTCCAATAATCCCGTTCTTGATATAGCTTTTGAATCGGGTTTTGAAAATTTAAGCCACTTTTACCACCTTTTTAAGAAAAAATATGGGGTACCACCAAATAAATACAGAAAAGTATACCAGCAAATTCTCATTCAATGATTACATTACTGCTGTATAAAATCATTTTTATGTGGGTTAGTTATTCCTCTCTTCAGTAAACCGTTTTGTATAATACTCTTTAACTGTTTTTCTCAACTCAGGATCTCGGGGACGGGCGTTAGATGCGTGGCAAATTGGAGCGTCTTCATCCAAATATATATGAACCTCAGGCTCATGCCCCCCTTGCCATTCAACAAGAGCATTCGTCATTGCCTGGCATATATCATCGTTGGATGAATCTGCTGCTATGTCTTCAAACTCATTAGGGTCTTTCTTTAAATCAAAGAGCAATCTCTGCCCATTTATATTGTTACGTAAAAGCTTATATTCTTCTGACCTGACCATGCCCCATTTCCCCTCCTCAGCATGGGCAAACACGTAAGTACAGGGAGTTTTTAGGTATAATTGCCTAATTCTGGATTCTCCGGCAAATGAAGGCTCTTTATTATAGTTGCGGGAATTTCAGTGTTCGTCGAAAGGGTATTGTTTTTTGTTCCGAAATTGCTGTTCTCTGGATACTTGATAACTAGAGGAATCCGCATAATAGGATCATACATATGGTTTCCCTTCAGAAGCATATGATGAAAACCCATATATTCACCGTGGTCAGAGGTATATATTATCATAGTCTGGTCATACAGACCCTTTTGTTTCAACGCTTGTATCATCTTCCCTACATAGAAATCGATTTGCGATATACTTGCATAATAGTAAGCCATTACTTTCCTGAGTTTCTCCGGCGTTAACCCTTCATAATTAAAGTGGCCCTTCGCATGACTAAGATCCCTCGGTAAAAACGATTCTGTCCATCCCGGTAAAATACTTAGTTTCTTTTCCGAGTAAGCATCGATCCACTCCTGTGGAGGATCGAAAGGGTGGTGTGGTTGGACAAAACCTACCATGAGAAAATTTTGGTCATCCTCCCAGGTATCTATCGCTTCCACAGCTTGCCTTCCAATCCAGCCCGTGGAAGTATCCTTCTCATCGAGATTGCTTGATAAAGCACCAAAACTTTCCCAATACTCCTCTGGAGCGTGCTGCCTGAAGTCCGGATGTTGATCCATGAGATCAAGTAAATCGATTTTATTTTTTGACATCAGATACCGATGATAATCATCATCCCAACGACCAGGACCCAGCTGCTCACAAAGTTTCATGTTCTGAAAACCGACATCGAGATATGTGGGAGTAAAGTGCATTTTACCACAAGCAGAGGTCTTATAACCCAATTTGTTTAATTCTCTGGGAAGAGTATGAATATCCGGCCGCAACGTGCTGTGATTCGTCCACCCTTCGTGTTGATGCACATACTTCCCGGAGAGCAGGGAATATCGTGATGGAGTGCATATAGGATAAGGACAAAAATGGTTTCCATACACAACACCATCATTGGCAAGACTTTCGATATTCGGTGTCATTACATCTGGATTCCCGTATACTGAACAACAGTCGGCACGGTGCTGATCTGCGTGTATCAGGAGCACAGAATTTTTCTTTTTTTTAGATGATGAACTCATATCATATTCCTCCTCTTTAGAACCTGATTCCTATACGAAATACCGCCGCTGTCCCCAATTTGAGACAGCGGCGTGAATCTTCTTTTTAAACTTGTTTCTAGTTCTAATCTAAATTCTTAGCTCGCTGGTTGATGTTTTTCATTGCTTCTTCTGCTGAAACGGTCCCAGTGATCACACCATGAATTCCTTCCTGTATAACTCCGGATAACTCGGCGTAGTTTTTAGAAGGCGGGCGGTTCTTGACTACATCCAGCACAGGCTCTAACTTTTCAATATTATCGTTGTGCTCGATAACTTCTTTGTCTTGATATAGTCCCTTATAGTACTGAACCGGACCCCAAGCTAATGCAAATCCCTTCTGTACTGGTTTGCTGGCTATCACTTCCAGTACTTTAAGAGTCTCTTCCGGATGCTTACTGTAGGGACTGGCCGAAAAGGCAAACCCACCTGTAATTGCAACCGATTCACCATCTTTTGTGGGAGGGAGAGGAATAAAATCCCAATTACCAACCACTTTAGACTTCTCTGGATCATCTAGTTTAGTTAGATTGCTTTGATTGCCCCACATAAAAACCGCTCTGCCTTGGAGAAACGGATTTTCAGTCTCCTGTCGTTCCCAGTTAACCAGAGTCCCGAGGGGAAACTCCCTCTTCAATCAATGTACGCATGAACTGTGCGGCGGCAATATTTTTTTCTGAGTCAAAGACATAATTGCCCTGACTATCTTTGTATTTTCCACCAAAGGCATGCAGAAATGTTGCATACACTTGCACCAGTTCTTCATAGCGCCCTCCGGGCCACACAAAACCCATTTTATCCGGATGATCTGCCTTTACCTTTTTACTGATTTCTACGATGTCGTTTAAGGTTTCCTTCTTGCGAAAGCCATACTTTTCCAAAAGGTCGGTCCGATAGAACAACCCAGAAAGTCCTCCCCAGAAAGGTACTCCAAGGCGCTTGCCCTCGTAGGAAAAGGTATCCAACCCTGCTTGTTCGAAATTCTCTTCCAATTGCGGCAACTTATCGTTTAGCGGGACAGCCCATCCTCCTCGACCAAATTGAGTAACCCAAGGAGTGTCCAAACCATAGATATCAATAGTTCCGTCCTGACTGGTCATCCATATGGTGAGAGAGCTCAACATATCTGAAGGCATGGTGTAGTATTTTAAACTAATCTCCGGGTATTTCTTAGCCAATTCTTCTTGTATCACATCGATCGGTGGGGGTGCATCAGTAAACGAATCTGCTAAAAAAGCATTGTATCCTAAAGTGACAGTTACTTTTCCATCTGCACCTTTTTCTCCCTCCTGTTGCCCTGCAGAAAAAAGCGGTAGTCCTGCTAAAATGAGCATCAGCATAACTACCACCACGTATTTAGTTAGTTTCATGTTCTCCTCCTTTGTTTACGTTATTTGGTATAACGTTATCTTAAGTAACTATAACTCCCATCTGCGGATCCATCTTGTTCTTGATTGCCATGTTTTTTGTGCTCCAGTGACATCGATAAACAAAATTTTTCATTTTTCAGATATAAACGGTCAGTTGATTCTAAAAAAAATTTGCACCCGAATAACAATCACCTGAATCTTTTATTCAACCTAATCTATATGCTATCTTCCTCACCATATTTATTTCAACTGATTCTAAAAGAGTTAAATACCAACCGATCATTTATTGCATCCGAAATAGAACAGCAGACCAAACTACTTCTCTGAAGTTTTATAAGAAGAAATATGTGCTTCTAAAGGCCGAGGCCACCCGGCCTCGATCATAGCCAGTAGACGGCCGGAGGCCCATGGGTCGACTTCAAAGCCAATAACCATTCCTATGCACATTTTGAATCTCAAGTTGAAGCAGAAGGCGTGCCGCCCCTGTATATATAGGTAAACCCGTAGTATAATAGGAGTATGGACATGAAGGATCTGGCCGAAATGCTGGAAGAAGAACTATCCGAGGCGGTGGAGGTAAAAGACCCCAAATCCCTGCACCGCTACATCTCGCTGCTCACCGGCAACTACGTTGAACAGAACATTCACGAGCGGCAGTATAACGAGCTTACCGGCAGCATCAAAGAGATCCTGACCTCTATGAAGGAGGGCTTCCGCCGGGTTGACGAACGCTTTGCCGCCCAGGACAACCGCTTCGAAGCCCAGCAGAAACAGATGGATGAACGCTTTACCGCACTGCAAAAGCAGATAGATGAACGCTTTTCAGCACAGGAACGCCAATTCGACCGCCAGCACAAACTCATCAGCCTGGGCTTCACTGCCATGGTCCTGGTCATCGCCGCTTTTAATCTGACCGTTATCCTGAGCTGAGCACACTCAAGGCTGCAGAATCCCCTCGGTTTTTCCTTCAACGGCAATCTCCACCGTCTCGATCTGTTCGAACTGCCTAAGGGTCAGTCGTATCTGCTCTCGTATTGCCTGCACCCTTGCCGATCCGGCGACATTTCTTTCCAGCTCTGCACTAAAGGACACGTGTGCCCTTCCATCCTGTATCTCGAACTGCTCTATCTCCACCCCTTCGGGAATCGAGCTGTAATAATCATTTTCCCCTTCCTCCGGCCGAGGCCCCTTCAGAAGAGCCTCCAGGGCGTTTACTTCCAGGCTTCCGGCGGTCGGAATATCCCGGGAAACCGGAACCGCCTCCTCCACTCCATCCGTCACCCGCATAAAATACAGATTTACCCGTTTGGTTTCCCGCTCCTCCGGCTCCTCTAGAAACTCACCGGCCCTTTCGTCAAACACGCCGTCGGTCACCGCCCTAACAACCTTCCAGCGGCCGGAGTTCGGATCCCTTTCAACCTGTATTTCGAGCGTATGCGGAGTAATAACCTGGGCAAGAATCTCTCCCTCCCGGTCTCCATAGCCCGCATGGCGAGACTCAAACTCGAAGCGCATCTCATAGGCGACAGCCCCTTCCCCCTCCCGGTCTTTTCGCTCTACCTCCCGCAGCTCGAGGCCGGTTCCGTCGTACACAAAGGTCGGCGAGTAATTCCTTATCCACCTCTTCGCGGCCTGTACCGCAGCCTTTCTCTGCACCTCTTTTGCAGGGCTCCTCTCCCCCAGCAGGAAATACACCCCCGCAGCGGCAAGCGCGAACAGCGCCAATATCAGTAGTATCATCGACCTTTTCATCGGTTTCATTTTACATCACTCCATTATCTCATTGTGAGAATAATATTATAATAAAAAATGCTCTATCTGTAGCCGGCCGGAGGACCTGTGAGCCGGCGTGTGAAAAATTTTGAATTAATTTTGAAGCACACAACTCTCCGGCCCTGTCTATATAAGTATATCCGAGCTATAATAGGGGTATGGACATGAAAGATCTGGCAGAAATCCTGGAACAGGAATTCTCTGAAGCAGTCGAAGTAAAGAACCCAAAATCTCTGCACCGCTGTTTCGCCCTGCTCACCAACACCTATGTCGAGCAAGAAACTCACGAACGCCGCCACAACGAACTGAGCAGCAGCATAAAAGAAATGCTGGCCTCAATGAAAGAGGGCTTCCGCCGGGTCGACGAACGCTTCGAGGCCCAACAGAAACAGATGGATGAACGCTTCGATGCAACCCAGAAACAGATGGATGAGCGCTTTGATGCAACCCAGAAACAGATGGATGAGCGCTTTGATGCAACCCAGAAACAGATGGATGCGCGCTTCGATGCAACCCAGAAACAGATGGATGCGCGCTTCACCGCACTGCAAAAGCAGATGGAGCTTCGCTTTGATGCTACCCAGACACAGATGCACGAACAGTTCACTGCTCTGCAGAAGCAAATGGATGCGCGCTTTGATGCTAGCCAAAAACAATCGGATGCGCGATTCACAGCCCAGGAATCACACTTCACCGTGCTGCAAAAACAAATTGATGAACGGTTTGAAGCAAGCAACCGCCGCTTCGACGATATGAACCAGCGCTTTGACAAACAGCACAAACTCATCAGCCTCGGCTTCACCGCTATAACCCTGATTATCGCAGCCTTCAATCTGACACTTATACTAAGCTGAGAATCTCCGCGCTGTGTCCCACAACCTTACTTCCCTCTCCAGCAGCCGGACCTGTTATTCGAAATTGTAGTTCAGTTCCACACCGCCCCCCGCCACAACTCCCGTTGATTGGTTAGCTGTGAACAGTGGGGAAAAAAAGCCTTTTACGCCGGCGGTAAAATTGGTTTCAGCGAATTTGAGTCCGGCAAATCCGCTGACAAGGGGACCAACCGAAAAAAACGAATCCCCACGATTCTCCTGGGAAGAGTTGTAATCCGGACCATAATGGAAGATCGTACCAAGCCCGCCGCCGACAACCGGTTGGGTTCCCCCCTCTTCTCCAAAACGGTGCTCATACATCACCGTCGGTTCGAGCTGCAGTATATCAAATGCAGCGGCAAACATAATCGGCCGAAACAGCGGAAGGTTTACTACCACGGTCCCCCTGTCACTCACGGGCACCCGAATATCAAAATACACCTCACCAATCGGACCTCCCGGTACACCCGCCGGCGATCCCACGCACATTCGGACATTATCGTATCGCCCGCCGGCTAGAATACGAATGCCGAAGGAAACGCCCCGCTGCTCCTGCGCCCACAGTCCGGAGGTTATGAACAAAGTCACACAAAAAAATACAAAGAAAATCCGTTTCATTTTTTTATCCTTTGCTTAAACATGATATTTCCTTAATTGTAAAAAACTAAACTGCTTTTCGCAATTTTTCACAGCGTGGGCATGGGAGTTCTTGGGAGCGGAAACTGTGGATTCAGGAATTATTGCGATGTGTAGTCCCCCAAGACAGTCACAATTCCGAGGAATCCATCCACAGTCAGGACCTCTCCTGTCTGAAAGGCCTTGGTTGCCTTCGGAATACCCGTAATGCAGGGGATACCGTATTCCCGGGCAATTATTGCACCATGGACCAGCATTCCTCCCCGCCGCTCCACAATAGCGGCCACCAGCGGAATAACAAAGGTGATGGTAGGATCAATGGAATCACAAACCAGAATTTCACCGGGTTGGACTTCAAAAAGGTCTTCAGCGTTCTCTATCACCCGGGCTCTGCCGGTCGCAATGCCCTCACTTGCACTGGTGCCGGTGATTTGGCGCGGTTTTACCCGGATATCCTGCCCCGCCACTACTCCAAAGGCTTTCATACTCTGCTCGCGTGCAATACCCTGGGAAGCACGAGGTTCATCTTCGGGGGTGGATGTTTTTCCCGGAATTTCACGCTGTACAGGGGTTTTTCGGGCAGTATCCCCCACATCGCCCTGGCGTCGGGCCTGTTCATCCCGCACGCGGAGGTACTCTCCTTGAATTTTCGAAACCTGGAGGTTGTCATCATCTCTCAATCGATAACTGATTCGAGCCAGTTCAAGGAGTCCCGGCCCGTCATCCCGTCCGAGTGCCTGCATTGCACTGAGAAAGGAGTTTTCGAGTTGTGCGCGTTTTTCCATTTGACCCTTGTGGTCGTTTTCTTTGAGAGCGGCGGTTTTCGAAAGCCGTCGGGCCAGCTGCACTAGTTGATTCATATCCTTGAAAAGCCGGGTATCGAAGAAGGCGGCATCTCCATAGTTTTCCATGAATTGGTTTAATTCGACCTGCAGTTCAAGCGGCAGCTTCTCCACAGTGTGGGCCTGCGGATAGGAGTCTAAACGCTCTCCCAATCGTTTCAATTCGCCGTTTCTGCGGAGACTTTCCATCTGTTCATGGCTCAACAACTCGATAAACTCAAAGGGAGAATCGGGCTGGATAACCCGGTTGTAGACCTCGCCGAAGAGGCGGCTTCCGTGGGCAAATGGAATAAACAGATCCCAATAGGTATGTTCCCACTTTTCAAATAGCTCCCTGCGGCGTTGTATTTCCTCCTCGAGCTGTTGATCATCAAGGCTGTCCAAATTTACAGCTGCCAGCTTAAGGGCAGTTCTTTCCAACTCCGGAAAATAGTGCTCTTGAATCTCCTGTTTAATTTCCAGGAGTCTGTCATAGGATACATGCAGTGTGCGGTACCAGGCGCGCTTATCATCCATTTGCCACAAAGGTGTTTCATCCCGCTGAAGCACAGTAATAGGCCGCGACTGTAGTAGATAAAGAGCACCGCCGGAGAGCGTCCACTCCACATCCTGGGCTCCTCCAAACTTTTGTTCGAGACGGAAGCCCATAGCAGCTATATCCCGGATGTTCGCCTCGCTCAGGGGCACAGCGCTTTTCGAAGCGGCCACTTCAACTCGTTGGATTCCCTGGCCCGCCGGACGCGCCTCATGGGTTCTCTCCTGCCGCAGCCATTCCAGCACCCGGCCGCTTTGACGCTCCACAGTGATTCGGTCGGGTGTCACCGTTCCCGATACCAGACCTTCGTTCAGACCCGGCACTGTTTCTATCAACAGGTGATCAGGGGATTGAATGTTTTCGGTGAAACATACTCCCGATGCTTCGCCTTCGATGAACTTTTGAACTACCACCGCCATAGCTGAATCTTCAACCCTCAGATTCAACTCCTTGAAATAGATCAGAGCCCGATCGGACCAGAGAGAACTCCAGACTTCTTTGACTGCATTCAAGACCGAGGCGGCGCCCCTTACGTTCACTATTGAATCGTGCATACCGGCAAAGGAACTTCCCTGGCTGTCCTCAAAGACCGAAGAAGACCGGATTACCAAAGCTGAGTCCATAAGCGGTTCGAGCTGGTCCAACAACTGTTGCTGCACAGATTCAGGGAAGGGGGTTTTGAGAAATCTATGCCGTATCTTTTGTGAAAGATCCCACACCTCTTCCCAGCGCATCTCCTTTAGTTCTTTGGTTTCGAGGGCCAGGCTGATATCGGCTTGAAGGCCGCTATAATCCACGAACACACGGTATAATTCAGTACTTAGAACCATGCCGTCAAGAGGAATTCGAATAGCCATTTTCTGAAGATTATCGAGGACCATGGCCTTGGCGCCGCAGCTTGCAGATTGTTCCGCGGGTATGTGTCCAATGGAGTATATCATAGCATTTCCAATACTGTTACGTTTTGAAAATGATGCACCACATCATAACGCTGAACCTTGATTCCCAAGATTGCGTTTCCCGGCGATTCCACAAACCAGTTGAAGTGCGGGAATTTAGCCAGAAACAGTTCCCGATAATAGCTGCGATCTCCCGCATCTATCTCTTCTACCTCTCCGCGGGCCTCCACCCCGATCAGCCGCTGTAAATCTGTAATATCATTTTTGCGGTTATCAATAAAAAGCGACACATAGTTATGCTTCTGAATATTTTCGAATTTCCGGGTAGACCGAGGCGTTACGAATATTATCTGCCGCATGTCTGCCGCAGGAGCAAACGCCACCAATACCGAGTGAAGCTTATCCTCCCCCTGGGTCGATAATACGGCAAACAACTGTTCGGATAGTAATTCAGCCACCATTCTCCGGATTTCTTCCGATGCAACCATACTTATTCCTCCTTCTTTTTTTCACCGGGAGCCCGCAGGTGCCCCGCAGTGAGAAGCCGTACAAGCGCGTCCGCGGCATATTCCGGCCCGCGGGCCCGCATGTGTTTGCTCCAATGGGCCAGATTTTCACGCAACAGACCGCCCTCAATCTTTTCCAGCGCCCCTTTCAAATCTGACTTAGTAAATCTGTTTGGGTCGAGTACTACCCCCAGCCCTTGACGCTCCACATCGCAGGCAACATTAAACTGATCACTTGAGAACGGCAGCACTACTGCGGGTTTTCCAAAATACAAACTTTCGGTAAAGCTCCCGACTCCCCCGTGATGCACTACACAGCCTACCCGGGGAAGCAGAGCCTTCTGGGGGACAAAATCTTCTATCACGGTATTCTCATTTTCCAAAGCTTGAAGCGCCTCTTTCGAAACCCCGGCCGCTACAATCAATAAGGCCGCAGGGACTATTTCACGCAGGTGGAGGATCAATTTTCTCAAGACATCCGACCGTTGCGCCAAAAAGGTTCCCAGACCAATATATATTATTCTTTCTCTCCCCTTCAAAAGAGCAGCCCATCTCTCATCCAAAATTTCTTGGGAAAAGGAATACCCCATGAAAATACGCTGCGGAGAAACAGAGTTTTCATTATCCCCAAAATCCGGATAGTTGAAAATTACCGCACGAGGAGAAGTAAGGGAAAAGGTATGTGTGACCACCTCTTTCGGATATCCTCTTCTCTGCAAAAACTCGGTGGCTGCGCGGTCAAAGTCTTTTTCCGCGCTCCGCGCATATAGTTTCAATTCGGCTATCTCCTGCGGGCCAGGCTGGAGGCGCTGGGGCCAGCAGAGCGGCATTCCATATACGCTTCCTTTCTGAGGAATAGTTCCGGGGTGGGGAGGACAAAAGCTCACAAAGGGCAGCTCCAACGCCCGCATCGAGAGGGTCACCGAATAGGAAAGCTGATCCACCACCCACAGGTCGGGCCCGATGTTTTGCTGCAGCCTAATGATACCATCCAAGACTTCGTCAGGATTTGCAAACATATCCCGCCGGCGATGGCGCATCTGAATAGCTAAGGTCTCCACGGCCCCCTGTGTGCTCGCTTCAAAAAACTCCATCAATCTCTGCTTCTCTTCATCCGCCTGTTCCGTTTCGTTCGCAGAACCGCTATTGGCGTTACGGTTTATATATAACTCTTCAAACCGGCAACGGGCTGCGAGTATTTCCTTCTTGAAAAAGGGGGCGCAAGCTACGGTAACTCGTAGGGACTTCTCCCGCAGCGCTGCCGCCAGCTGGAGCATTGGTCTAAGATGAGAAAAAAAGGGCGGCGCGAGAAAACATATATGCAGCTCCGCTGCAGGTTTATTTTGATTGCTTTTCATTCTCTCTCCACCACTCGGGCATAAAAATCGGCAAATTTTTGTGCTATGTTCTCCAGAGCATACATTCGCCGTATTGTTGCGGCTGCATTTTTTTGCATCGCCCTCCATTGCGGACTCTGCAATCCGGATTTACAGATATACGCACACACATCTCTTCCTATCGATTTTGGATCGCCGGTATCGAGCAAAAATCCATTTATTCCATGATGAAGGTACTCTTGGGCTCCGCCTTTGAGAGGCGCCATAGTGAGCATTCCCGCACTCATGGCCTCCACTATCGAAAGCCCAAATTCTTCCTTTTTGCTCGAACAAAGGTATATATGAGGATAATTGCTTGTCGAACCTTTTGCCAATGTCTCTTGGAGTTTTCGCACTTCCTGATTCGGCAGTGATGATCGAAACAGGACTCTCCCGTGAAGATAAGGTCTCGCCCTCAGATACTCGTAAAACCCTTCAATTATCTCCCCTTCCACCTCTGTGGGATGCTGGAAATTGCCCCCTACCACAATGAGGTTGAACACCTTCCACAATGCGCACAGATCCCAGGCCTGCAGGAGGGTATACTGCCCCTTGGCAGAATGAAGCCTTCCAATGTTTAAAATGACCGGTTGGTGTGAAAATCGAGCATCGATGTGAAACCGGTAACTGGAATCAGCCATGAACTCTTCCAGATCTATGCGACTGTGGTTCACACCGATTCGGATTCCCTCATCTATTCCTTCGATTACGGTATTTTCCTTATTTCTAAGCTTAGGGAAATAGGGAATTAGGGTTGTGGCAATCGAGCTGCGGCCTATTCCAACTATTCCCTTCGACATATCACAGAGGCGGTCTCCAATTATGATCCGGTGAAAATCCTGCACCCCCGCGGGCAGCGCAGCCGCGTCCTCCGGGCTATTTTGCGGCGTCTGCTCATCAATGCTGCGGTGGGGGTCCGGGGTGAGCGTACTCACCAATGGAATTTTGAGTCTCTCCGCAAGCTTTGCTGCCGCAAAAGATGCCGCGTCAATATAGCGAACATGGAAAACCACCGGATCCTCCCGATCCAGCAGCCCTAAATCTTCAATCAAATAAAACAGACGATACTCTATCAGTGTCTCCGCCTCGCTGTAGCGTTCGGGAGTGCTTCCATTCACCCAAACCGGAATGCGCAGAATAGCATGCCGGTCTTCGGGAAAGGAAAGGGGTATAAAGGTGTCAGCAGCCTCGGCGGGATACGCAGTATCGTACAGCACCACCGTTACGACACCGGCCATATTCGACTGGCGGCCAAGCATATTTCCCAGATCACCCACCAGGGTTGCCATCCCGCCGCTGTCCCCAGTCCCGCTTCTGGCCGGATCACCGTGAAACAGGAATTGAAACAGAACTATTCCCCTTTCCCGCAGAAAGGGAATTTGAGATTCTACTATTTGAAATGAAGGTTCGCCTTTGTTTTTGAATTTCGGTCCACACACCGTACAATCTTCATCTGCCATCCGCCGCAGCAGCATTTTGTGGTAGCTGTTCAACACTGAATCGCTCGAAGGAATGCGGCAGAAGGCGGCTACCTTGCAAAGCAGCTCCTTGTCCCGGTCCATCGCAAGCAAAAATCTCCCCCAGGATCTCAAGGCCGCCTCATCGTTGTTCTTTTCGGCGCTGGTGGGTATGTGTTGGACGGCCCAGCTTTTCAAACTCGCATCTCTTTTAGATGCTTCAATAAAATAGCTGTCGTAAACGCTCTCTATGCCGAAAAAACTGAGATATTCTGCCGCTCCCCGGGGAAGCGGCAGTTTTTCGACCACAGCCGCAAGTAATTCCAAAAGGCATGTTTCCATTGGAGTCTCCCGCGGCCGAGAAACAACATAGCGATAGAGCCTGGAATAATACCGGCGAAGGGAGTCCCGACTGCCGAGAGATTTTTCCATGTGTAATTCTTTTCTCAACTGGGTAAAACTTATCATTCTCTTGATAAGTATAAGAGAAAAAAAATAAATCCGCCCCGAAACATCTTATATTTTCAAATGTTCATCAAGAAAATAACATATTTATAAAAGATGCATATCCTGTAGACGGCCGGAGCTCCTTTGAATCGGCGTGTAAAAAAATTTGGCTATTCTTGAAGCAGAGCCGCCTCTCACCCTGTCTATATAGATGAAACCATAGTATACTAGGAGTATGGACATGAAAGATCTGGCCGAAATACTGGAAGAGGAACTCTCCGAAGCAGTTGAAGTAAAGAACCCAAAATCTCTGCACCGCTACATATCGCTGCTGACCGGCAATTACGTTGAACAGAATATTCACGACCGGCAGTACAATGAACTGAGCAGCAGCATCAAAGAGATGCTGGCCTCGATAAAGGAGGGCTTCCTCCGCATGGACGAGCGGTTTGCCGCTCAGGACAAACGATTCGATGCCTTGCAAAAACAGATTGATGAACGCTTTGCCGCCCAGGAGTCACATTTTGCCTCAATGCAGAAGCAAATGGATGCGCGCTTCGACGCTACCCAAAAATTGATGGACGAACGCTTCACCACCCAGGAATCACACTTCACCGCACTTCAAAAACAGATTGATGAACGCTTTGCCGCTACCCAAAAGCAGATGGACGAACGCTTCACAACCCAGGAATCACACTTCACCACGCTTCAAAAACAGATCGATGAACGCTTCACCTCGCAGGAACGCCAAATTGACCGCCAGTACAAACTCATCAGCCTTGGCTTTACCGCTATGGTCCTGGTCATCGCCGCCTTTAATCTGACGATTATCCTGAGCTGATAGGAATGGCGACAAAAACTATGTCTATCTTAGGTGTTGGTACGATCATGCCCAAAACTACCGTCACTTTTTGACCCTGATGATTTTATGTTACATCAAATACATCTGTGAGAATAAAAAGTTTTGCAGGGAACGACACAAAGGTCGCCCCCCGCGCAGCACTCAGATAAAGTAATGAATGCTATGTTTAGTCTTGTAGAACTACAAGTTCTTCCTTTGACCATCGGGAAGAGGGGTGAGTTCTCTTGTATGTAGCGGATAAACATCTTCTGGTCGGTGAGTTCAAAAGTCTTCAGCTGCTTGGCCTCTCCCATCATGCTGAAGTCATCTCCTCCTGAGGCTATGAACCCATTTGTCGCTACGGTGTAGGTCTTATTCAGACTGATACCGCTTCCCCCTACCAGGACTTTTCCGACTCTATTGTAGGGCTCCTTGGAAGGGTCGAAATAAAAACGAAGCCCGCTCACCTGCAGAAAGCCTCCAACCACTTCGGGATAACCATGCAAACCGTGTTCCAGGGCATCCCATATTTGCTGTCCTGTCATCTCAAGAGTTACCACCTCGTTGTCAAAGGCAAGAATAGCCATCGCAGTTTCTAAAGTGATTTCACCCAAATCTGCGGAATCACGAATGCCGCCTCCATTGTAGAGTGCTATGTCAGCCCCCGTATTCTCTCTGATGATGT
Organism: Spirochaetia bacterium; assembly: GCA_034520965.1. GTDB lineage: Bacteria > Spirochaetota > Spirochaetia > DSM-16054 > Sediminispirochaetaceae > DSBN01. The sequence continues at coordinate 709,194 of JAXHMY010000003.1, forward strand.
CGCACACAAGGTTGCCGAGGTTGGTCTCTTGGGTGCGAACATGCTGTCGCTCGCCGTTGAGACTGATTTCAGTCTCTCCGATTACCGTATCCAGCCCCTCCTGGGCGAATACCGGCAAGGCCACGAAAGACAAAACCAAGATAAGCGTAACGGCAATTGAAAATAATCTTGTTCTCATAAAATAATCCCTCCTTTGGATTAAAAAAAGTTTATATACAACGAAAAGGTTTATTCCGACGGCACATCAGAGACCAAGAATCATATTAGTGACTTCCTGATTGTACTCTTTCAGCATTTCCACAATCTCTTGATCGGGCTCATAGCTATTTTTTATCTCTTCGGCCGGAATCAGAGAAGCCTCGAGTTTAGGTGCTGCGGCGTCAAAGTTGACCCTGACTTTTCCCAGGTATTTGGTGTATTCGTTGGCCTGTACAATCAAAGTTTCTCCGACTCGTTTCCCCGAGCTCAAGAAACTGTGGCTGTGACCGTCGACGATCAAGTCGATTCCAGCCACGGATTCCGCGATTTTGGTAGAGCTTTGTATTCCCACGTGAGTAAGGCCGATGACAAAATCAACTTCTTCCCGGTTCTTCAACACTTCAACATATTTCTCCGACGCAGAGATCATGTCTGTAAAATCGATTCCGACCACATTTTTCGGGTGGGTGCTGCTGTAGGTGTCGGAGGTGGCCAAGCCGAAGATACCAATTTTCAACTCTCCCATCTGATGAACAACATACGGCTTAAAGAGCAGCTCTCCCTCTTTTTCCACATTTGTGGCGAGAAGATCGAACTCCATGAGCTCGGTCAGCTCGATAAGCTTTTGATATCCATAGTTGAAATCGTGGTTGCCGGGGGCCATGGCCGTGTATCCGACCCTGTTCATGAGCTCCACCGCACTCCTTCCTTCAAGTTTGTCGGTAATCGGTCGACCGTGCAGGGCATCTCCGGCATCTAAAACAAACACGTTTTCAAAACGTTCACGGTAGTCCTTGACCGCCGAAGAGAGATACGGCATACCCATCAGATCATCATCTGCGCTGACTCGCCCATGCATATCGTTAGTATGGAGGATAATCAGCTCATTCGTCTCAGCGTAAAGAGCCGTGCTCGCGAAAAGAAACAGGATTAGTAGTAAGAAGGCCAGTCCTTTTTTTAACTTCATGCCAATCCTCCTTAGGATAATTGGACCTTAATTGGACCTTATATGCTAAGCGGGACAAATAAACTTGTCAAGGATAAAGATATCACTTGGGTGCCCGACTGAACAACAATTGAGGAGACGCTTGCGGGAAGTTAAAACTTGTTAACAACTATACAATTGTATCCCGATTCATTCCGCCCTCTCCTTCAGAATCACACAAATGAGACAGGTAAAATAAAAACGTCAGCACAATTTTTATATAAAAAATGCACATCCTGTAGACGGCCGCCGCCGCCCAATCGGCTCGCGGCCCCAGCGAGTAGCCAGCCGGAGGACCCTTGGGTCGGCGTGGAGAAAAAATTCTGGCGCATCCTTGAAGCGGAGCCGCCTCTCACCCTGTCTGTATAGACGAGAACGGTAGATTGATGTAGGAGTACTGAACACTGAAAGATCTGGCCGAAATCTACTGGAAGAAGAACTCTCCGATGCAGTTGAAGTAAGAGAACCCTGAATCTCTGCACCGCGACATATTCGCCGCTGACCGGCAATTACGTTGAACAGAACATTCACGACCGGCAGTACAATGAACTGAGCAGCTGTAACAAAGAGATGCTGGCCTCGATCAAGGAGGGATTCCGCCGCATGGACGAGCGGTTTGCCGCTCAGGACAAACGATTCGAGGCCTTGCAAAAACAGATTGATGAACGCTTTGCCGCTACCCAAAAGCAGATGGATGAACGCTTCACCGCCCAGGAATCGCACTTCACCTCGCTACAAAAACAGATCGATGAACGCTTTACCTCGCAGGAACGCCAAATTGACCGCCAGTACAAACTCATCAGCCTGGGCTTTACCGCTATGGTCCTGGTCATCGCCGCCTTTAATCTGACGATTATCCTGAGCTAATAGCTCCCAACAGTGTACCCATTTCTATTTTATCAATTACAAGGCTTTGAGGCGTGCAGCATAACCCCCTGCACATAGAGAATTTAAGAGTGGCGCTCACTTCTTGATTCTAAATAGTCTGCGTCTCTCCTCACATTATACAGAGACACAAAAACAAAAATCCTTCGGTCATAATCTTCACTAACCTTATGGGCTGCTCAAACCTGCCAAAAACTCCCGGTACTCCTGCAGAAAATACATTTGTCCGCTGGTCTCGATCGTCCCCGGCCGTGCCGCCCGCACCTGCCGAACCGCACTCTCCACACTCTCGCCGTTGTAAATCAGCAAGGCTGCGGAAACCAAGCCGGTCCGTCCGATACCCGCCGAGCAGTGCACATACACATGTCCCGCCCGCACCGCCGCATCCAGATACCCGCCGATAAACTCATCAAAGGTGTCCATATCCGCGGGCGCGTGAAAATCCTCAATCGGATAACACAGCACCTCCAGCCCGTAGCCCCGGTACAAGTCCAGCAGATCGCGCCCGTAATGGCGCTGTATCTCCTCCATCGGCATCAGCACCGCCACCGTATGCACCCCCTCGCCCAGCAGGGCCGGTACATAGCGCCGCTCGAGCTCAGCCTGCAGCTCGTACTCCGGATAAAAAAACAGCGGCCGTGCGCCCATATACACTCTGTTTCCATGCAGTTCAATAAAATCCACCCGCGCCTCCTGTGTGTTTCACTGATGAGAGACGCATCAACCTCTCGCCTATATCTTCAAATGCTCATCAAGAAAACACTGAAACTCAAGCGTTCTGCCTTCAGGGTCTTTCCCCCAGAAATGGTAAATCTTGAATTTCGTATTCAGGTCAGGTTCTGTAGTTGCCACATCTTTTAGTTTCTCATATTCCTCATCCACCCGCGATCGAGAGTTATAGAGGAACGTGATACACGGATCACCCGCCTTTTTTTCTCCCTGACAAACTCCCAGCAGAAAGCTTTCATGCCTCAGAATAATACACGGGCCCTGAGGATCCACGATTGCCATCCCCAATCCGTTCAATATAAAATTTTCTTACACCTTCAAGCTCATTGCTTGTGAAAAAGATCAAACCGGACATATCTCCTCCTCCGCTGTTTGTATTTTAGCATATCTTTCTCATCTCCCTGTTTATCATAGAATAAAACATTAAAAAATTAATATTTTATAAAAAATGCACATCCTGTAGACAGCCTCCACCCCCCGGGCGGCTCGCTCCGCTCCCCGCCCGCGGGCCACAGCCAGTAGCCGGCCCGAGGCCCCTTGGGTCGGCGAGTGAAACAATTTTTGCTCAATTTTGAAGCACCCCTCCCTGTCACTCTGTCTATATAGGTAAATCCGATGTATAATAGGAGCATGGACATGAAGGACCTGGCCAAAGAGTGCTTGGAAGAAGAATTCCCCCGAGGCAGTCGAAGGAAAAGAACCCCAAATCTCTGCACCGCTGCTTTGCCCTGCTCACCGGCACCTACGTCGAGCAGGGAACTCACGAACGCCGCTACACCGAACTGAGCAGCAGCATAAAGGAAATGCTGGCCTCCATGAAGGAGGGCTTCCGCCGGGTAGACGAGCGGTTTGCCGCTCAGGACAAACGATTCGAGGCCTTGCAAAAACAGATGGATCGAACGCTTTTCCGCCCAGGAACGTCGCTTCGATGATGTGAACCGGCGCTTTGACAAACGGCACACCCTTCATCAGCCTAGGGCTTCACCGCCCTAGCCCGAATCGTCGCCGCCGTCAGACCTGAAACGATTATCCTGAGCTGAGGACGAAACAGATATTGGGCTTGTCTCTCCGGTGGACCAGGGAATTGCCGGTCTACACATAGCCGAGGCCGTCGTCTAAGGAGATATAATCGAATCAGTGTAAATCCAAAAGAGGGGTACACATGCGCACCCTCTTTACCTACCGCAACCAGCGTTCTGTCCCGGAGGGGTCATTTCTTTGCCCTTAAAAAACTGTACTCTG
>JAXHMY010000004.1:0-9452 GCA_034520965.1 Spirochaetia bacterium
GCAGGTGAAAGCGGTGAAAACTCCTCCGGACTAAAGCGGGTAATCCAGTTCCAGGCACACTGGGCTCGGACCCTCATGCGTCGCTGCTGCTCCTCATCCAGCTCAAACATAGAGAGTACCGTTTCTATATCCCCGCCGTTGATCTGCAGCAGGTTGCACAGGTGTCTAAACGGCAGCTGTACCGGCATGGTTTCCGGAACACCGTGAACCTGGGAAAGCTCGTAAATCCGGCTTTCCTTCTGGCGCTTCTTCTCGCCGACTTCCTGTTCACCAAAATAGATTCGCTCGCACTTATCGTAGTCCTCGTAGATTTTGAGCACATCTAAATCAAAGGAAATTGCAAACTCGCTGTTCGGCCGGGTACCGGCAAACAGGTAACGGACAATTTGCGGTTGATAGATCTCTAGTACTTCGGACAGGCCAACTACTTCTCCGGAGGAGGATGAGATTTTTCCTCCACGCCCCTTGATACGGATAAAGTCATATTGGAAGGAAACCGGTATCTCTCCGCCGTACACCTCTTTGACGATCTTACGGCCGGTATCGAAGGATCCGCCCTCGGAGTGGTGGCTCCTTGCCGGTCCAGCTTCAACGCCTCCTCGACGCCAGCGCATCGGCCAGTCTACCCGCCACGGCAGTTTTACCGCGCTTGTTTCACGCAGATCAAGGGTTTCCTCATTACCGGTATCTTCACAACGGTAGCGCAGCCCCCACTCTCCGTCCCATCCAGTACCGTCGTAGTGTCACGGTCGGTAAAGGTGCTGAATACCGATACGGGCCACCAACCTTCGGGAAGGGGCTCGGTACGGTGTTCGTTTAAGATACTGCGGATGGTGTCCCGCTGTTCCAGAGCAGTCCGAATCCCTTCGGCATAATAAGGCTGCGGTAGCGTTCGGGCCTGGTCAATATACTCCGGCTAAGCCCCACCTTCGGCAGCAGCTGTTCCAGTGCTTTCTCGTTCGCCTCTGCATAACTGGAATACCCTGAACTGGTATCCGGTACCAGTGTAATGGGCTTGCGAAGATAACTCTCCAGTAGCTCCGGGTTCGGCATATTCTTGGGTACTTTGCGAAACACATCATAATGCATCCCAAAGAGTATATGAAAACGAACCTGCTTTCCTGATCCCGCAGGGCCCTCACGATTAGTTCGACCGAAATAATCTCGCGAAAGTTACCAATATGCACAGTGCCTGAGGGAGTGATACCCGATGCGCACACGTCAGGTACCTTTTTCGCCCTTTTGACGTACTATTTTTTCGGCAGTACTGTCTGCCCAATGAAATGTATTTCCCTTCATAGCCGTGCATTATAGAGGTAAATTTAGTATTGTTTCATATGGAACCAAAAACTCTCATGTGTTAAGGTTACAGTTAGGATACATAATGCGCCGAGATAAGAGACATAAAGATCGACTATCGGGAAGAGTGAACAAGCTGGTATTAGTTCTGTTAAGTATATTACTGCTGCCTACACTCCCGGCATGGGGAGAAACCGGTTATGCATCGTGGTACGGGGGAAAGTTTCAAGGCAGACAAACGGCGAGCGGCGAAGTATTCGATACCAACAAATTGACGGCCGCCCACAAAACCCTCCCCTTCGGTACAGTGGTGGAAGTTACCAATTTAGACAATGGAAAGAGCATAGAAGTTCGCATTAACGACCGAGGCCCCTTCGTGGAAGGCCGCATCATTGACCTCTCTCGAGCCGCCGCCGCGAAGATCGGAATGATGAGCACGGGTATAGCACCGGTAAAAGTAGAAATAATCCATAGTGCATCCTCTTCACCGGAGCTCTCACACTATTCCATTCAAATTGCTTCATTTTCAGCGCGTAAAAACGCTCAACTCCTGCACAGCCGGCTTTACGACCATGGTTTGCCGGCGGAGCTTGAAAAGTCGGACAGCGGTCACACTCGAGTGGTGCTTCCGGAGGTGCAGGAAGCTGAGCTGGATACATTACTGACAAAACTGGCGACCATGGGCTTTAATTCGGTGTTGGTCCGACGCCATTTCCCGGCCAATTGAGACCCCCTTTTTGCCTTCCCTTTGGATAAGGCGATACTATCGCTGCAAGTACCGCGGTTATGTGCTTGCTAAGAGTTCAAAGCTGTCGTATCATTCACACATTGAAGTTTGCACAAAGGATTTGAGGCTGGAGTATGGACCTTCTTTCTTCACTTAAAGAGATACAGGCAGTTCAAAAAAACCGCATCGAGGGTAAAAACGCCCTATTCTATGCTTTGCTTTTTTTGTCAAAAAAAAAGACCCGGTCCACCGGCATTAAATTTCTCTACACCATCTGGTCTCACTTTTTCGCCCCCCAATTGATGACACAATACAAATTTCGACGCCGCCCGGTCGCCTGGGTAGATCATCCTTTAGATAAAAAAATTCCCTTTAAACCACATCATGTTTCAATCTATCTGAGTTTTACAAGTTTATGGCTCAAATCAATAGGCTTTATCTACCGTGAGTTCGGTAAACAGTCCTTAAACGATATAATAAAGTTTGTTGAAACCCTTACTTCTCTTTACCTTGAAAGTTCAAAGGTCTTTCTGCAGATCCAGTCTACCACCAATCGTCCGCGCTACATCGGGGGGTTTTACTTCCAGGTAATCCATCTATTTGATCCCCATCTGCACTGCATTCCATCGCTTCATGTAGAGATTGTCTGCCTGAACTACACCTTCATGAGTAAGATAATAGACAAATTTGCCGAAAACCCAGCTGAGTATCAAAGGGAAAAGGACTACCTATGGAGACAGGCGGTGCTGATTACCGACAGCATCCTTTTGATTAAGCAGCACAGTGTAAACTGTGTTGCCGCCGGATTATTTACTCTCACTTCCAATGACTTTCCCTTTGAGGAAAAGGACGCCTATCAAATAATCGATACGCTGTTTACCGGTACGGGAATATCTTACCGGTCGGAGAGGAGATACGTAGCTATATTCACAAGCTGTACCAGCATTTCTTAGAGGAACACCGCAGTAAAACCAATGCTAAAGTACTAGTCGATTTTCTGCGCGCCTACCCACAAAAAAAACAGGATACTCCCCGAGACCCAGTATTCACATAAAAGGCCCCCGTAAGTCGATACTTTACGGGGGCCCAGGAGTGATGTGAAAAACAGTATATTAAGCAGCGTAGCCTGCTTTGAGAACTTTTTCATTAACCGAATTGAACTTCCGGTTCCGAGCTGATACCGCCTCTTCCAGCGCTGCAACAGCCGATTCCAGCGAGGCTAATTCCGGCTTTTGTTTCAGCAGCTTACCGATAACCGCCATATTCGCCGAACGACTCGAACCATTTTCTTCGGCAATATCATTAGCCGCAATATCCACCACTGTGATGTCGGTCCGGCTTGGTTTTTCGTCAATCAGGGAACTGTTGTAAATTAACAGCCCCCCCGCCTTAACCCGTGGTTCAAATTTTATAAGCGAGGGAGTATTCAAAACTATAGCGATATCCGGATGAAAGACTACCGGCGAGGCAACCTCTTCATCAGAAATTATTACCTGACAGTTTGCAGTACCGCCGCGCATTTCAGCTCCGTAAGAAGGAATATGGGACACATACTTCCCCTCGCGCATACCTGCAATACACAGTAAGCTTTCCCGACAGCAACACTCCCTGTCCGCTGAATCCAGCAAATATTATTTTTTCAGTCATAACCTTTCGCTCCTTTTGTTTGTCCTGTTCAACTTACCGGACTTACCGGTCTCGAAAATTTTCCCAATGGATAGTAGGGGGCCATAGTGTCTTTCACAAAGGCAACTGCAGTCTGCGAATCTACCCCCCAATTGGTCGGACACATCGAAAGCACCTCAACAAATGAGTATCCCTTTCCTTCAGCCTGATTTTGAAGGGCTTTTTTGATTGCCTTTTTAGCCTTCATAATGCTCTTTACATCATGGACGGAAGTACGTTCGATAAACACCGGCCGTTCCAGGGTAGCGATCATTTCACAGGCGCGGATTGGAAACCCTACATCCGAGGTATCCCTTCCATAGGGGGTGGTTTTGGTTACCTGTTTGTCCATCGTTGTTGGTGCCATCTGCCCGCCGGTCATTCCGTAAATTGCATTATTTACAAAGATAACCGTAATATTTTCCCCGCGGTTGGCGGCATGGATGGTTTCTGCGGTACCAATGGCAAGTAAATCGCCGTCGCCCTGGTATGAGATTACCACTTTATCCGGATGCACCCGCTTAAGGCCGGTAGCCACCGCCGGAGCGCGACCGTGGGCTGCCTCACAGCCGTCTGCATCTATATAGTTGTAAGCCAAAACCGAACATCCCACCGGAGCTACCAGAATAGTTTTATCCTGTATTTCCAGCTCGTCCATCGACTCTGCAATTAGTTTATGTACAATACCGTGACCACAGCCGGGACAGTAGTGGGTTTTTACCTCACGAAGCGATTCGGGTTTTTCATAAATATATTCGAATTGTGCTCCCTTACTTTCCATAGTTCTTTACTCTCCTCACAATTTCATCAATATCGGGTAACATACCGGCAGTACGGCCGTAAAAATCTATATCTCCAGTGCCGTGTAACGATAGTTTTACATCTTCCAGCATTTGTCCTGCGCTCATTTCGAACGGTCAACACCTTTTTCTTCCCCTCAGCCGCCTTCTGCAGTTCTTTTTCAGGAAAGGGCCACAGGGTAATTGGTCGAAAAAGCCCAACCTTAACCCCCTCTTTCCGCAGAGCACGCAGGGCCGAACGGCAAATTCTAGAGGACATTCCATACGCAACCAGCAGATAATCCGCATCATCGGTCATATAAGACTCGAACATGGTCTCGTTTTCTTCTATCTGTTTATAGGTTGCCTGCAGTTCATCGTTCAACTTCTCCAGAGCATCCTCGGGGTTTAATCGAAGGGAGGCAATAATGTTAGGTTCCCGGCCTTTTGCACCCGATAAAGCCCACGGTTTTTCAAACTTCATATTGCTGGGCTCGGGCAATGAAACACCCTCCGCCATCTGACCAAGAAATCCGTCACCCATTATCATGACAACCACCCGATATTTATCGGCAATGTCAAAAGATTTAATTGTTAGGTCGGCCAGTTCCTGTACCGTTGCAGGTGCCAAAGCTACGGTACGGTAATCTCCGTTTCCTCCGCCCCGGGTTGCCTGATAGTAATCGCCCTGGGCACCGGCAATATTACCAAGACCCGGTCCGCCGCGCATCATATTTACCACCACCGCCGGAAGACGGGCTCCGGACAGGTATGAAATACCCTCCTGTTTAAGACTGATTCCCGGTGATGATGAGGAGGTCATAACCCGCGCACCGGCGGCAGACGCGCCAAACACCATGTTTATGGCAGCAATCTCACTCTCTGCTTGAAGAAAAGTCCCGTCAACCTGCGGAAGACGCCGTGCCATATAAGCAGGGACCTCATTCTGCGGCGTAATTGGATACCCAAAGTAGTAACGGCACCCGGCAATAATCGCCGCTTCACCAAGCACCTCATTTCCCTTCATCAATATTTTGTCGCTCATACTAACTCTCCCTAGACGTATTGCACTACTTTAATTACCATATCGGGACACATCATCGCACAAAACTTGCAAGCGATGCATGCATCTTCATTAATACAGGTGGCGTACGAGACGCCCTGCTTGTTAAAATCGTCCGACATCTTTAAAATATTGACCGGACATGCCTCAATACACAAAGTGCATCCCTTGCATTTTTCATTATCGATTTCAGGCTTTCCACGTGCCAAGGTTTCCCTCTCCTTTTACTATAGTAGGATTATGTTCATTATATTATACAATGTTTACTAAAATAAAACAAATATTTTTTCAAAGGAATTCTAATTTTGGAAGTCTTTTGACTTCCAAAATTAGAATAACCTCAAACCCTTTAAGATAAATTACTTATCTCGAAAATGTGAGCACCCTCAATTGGCACTAAACTATCAGCTCTCTGATATCGCTGATTTTTTCAGATTTTAGATATAGCCGTATTTGACTCCATTTACGCGATTTCACCCAAAGTGCACCCACAGCGGCACAATGCAAGCTTCTGATATTATTTTGCCATTAAGAAGGAGCGGAAATGGACTTTCTTACCTACCTCGAAAACCACATTGTCCTGTTTGATGGTGCAATGGGCACAGAAATTCAAAAACTCCATATTCAGGACAGTGAATGGGGCGAGTATCCCGGATGTAATGAAATGCTCACCCTTTCGGCTCCGGATAAAATCACCGGCATTCACCGCGCCTATTTAGAAGCGGGGGCCGATGTGATAGAAACCAACACCTTCGGTGCCAACCGGATAGTTCTATCAGAATACGGACTCGAAGATCGTACAAGAGAGATAAATAAGGCCGCAGGCCGACTGGCGGTGTACGAACGAGATCAATATATCAGCAGAGATCCTTCAAAGGGCCCGGTCTATGTGGCCGGAAGCTTAGGCCCCGGCACCAAACTGCCGAGTTTAGGGCAAGCAGATTTCGATATAGTGTATACCTCCTACTATCAGCAGGCCTGTGGTTTGATAGAAGGGGGAGTAGAGCTTTTCATCATCGAAACCTCACAAGACCTTCTGCAAATCAAGGCGGCCGTGTCGGCAGTCAAGGACGCCTCAACGGCGCAGCAGCTGGACTTACCGCTGATCGTATCCGTTACGGTGGAGACAAACGGTTCAATGCTGGTGGGCTCGGATATCAATGCCGTCACCTCAAGCCTGCTGCCGCTGGACATCGATGTAGTGGGTATCAACTGCGCCACCGGCCCTCAGGAGATGCGGCCGCATATTGAAGAACTAAGCCGGCAGTTCCCGGGAGCACTCTTTTGTATGCCCAACGCGGGTTTTCCGGAGCACAAAAATGGAGAGCTGGTCTACTCCCTCCCGCCGGCAGAGTTTGCGGATGTACTAAGCTCATTTGTGTCGGACTTTGGGGTAGATGTTATCGGCGGCTGCTGCGGCACCGACCCGGCTTTTATTGCCGAACTTCGCCGCCGTATCCCGAAACTCAGCAAAGGCCACCGGCCGATACTTCACGGTGGAAGCTAATAACGCAGGCCGGACAGAGGCGGCGCTTACCTCGCTCTACAGCCGCAAAGAACTAGAACAGCAGCCGCCGCCCTTTTTTATCGGAGAGAGGACCAACACCAACGGTAGTAAAAAGTTCAGAACCCATTTGCTGGAGAACGACTGGAACAGCATGGTTGCCATGGCCAAAGAGCAAATGAAAACCGGAGCACATTCCCTGGATATATGTGTTGCCTATACCGGTCGTAATGAACAGCACGACATGCATGAGCTTGTACGCAGGTTGAGAACCAGCGTAGATCTTCCACTGGTAATCGATTCGACCAACCCGGAGGTGCTCGAAACCGCTTTTAAGCTGATGGGTGGTCGTGGACTTATCAATTCAGTTAACCTTGAAGATGGAGAAGCTGCAGCTGGTGCCGTTTTTTCACTTGCAAAACGTTACGGCGCCGCCGTCATCTGCCTGACTATTGACGAAACTGGAATGGCCCGTACCGTCAACGATAAAACTTGCAGTTGCCGAGCGATTATTTCGTAGTGCTACCAGCAGCTACGGGCTGCGGCCTGAGGATCTGGTCTTTGACCCGCTCACCTTCACCCTCGGCAGTGGTGATGATAGCCTGCGCAGTGCTGGGGCAGCTACACTTACCGCACTCGGCCTGATCAAAAAGAAAATGCCGGGAGTTCATACTGTCCTGGGAGTCAGCAATATATCCTTCGGACTAAAGCCCCGATCCAGAGAGGTGCTTAACAGTGTGTTTTTGGAAGAGGCCATCCAGGCCGGCTTAGATATTGCAATAGTAAACGTAAAAAAAATCATCCCCGTGTTTAAGATTTCCAAGGCCGATGCAACCGCAGCGCTGAATTTGATTTATAACCGCGGCTCAGATGACCCGCTGCACGCCTACATCACTCACTTTGCAAATAAAGAAAGCGGCCCGGTGGACACACAAAAAACTCACGCACCTCTATCCCCGGAGGAGCAGCTGGAAGAGCTGGTGCTGGAGGGTACCCATGCCGGTTTACTCCCGGTATTGGACTCGCTGCTGAAAGACACCGCCCCCGATAAAATTATAAACAATCTGTTAATCCCCGCCATGAAGCGGGTTGGTGAACTGTTTGGCAAGGGAAAACTTCAGCTCCCCTTTGTTCTTCAATCTGCAGAGGTAATGAAGCAGGCAGTAGGTTACCTGGAGCCTTTTATGGAAAAACAGACCAGCACTCCCGGCAAAAGTGTAGTACTGGCTACCGTGAGGGGCGATGTGCACGATATTGGTAAAAACCTGGTAGACATTATCCTCTCAAATAACGGGTACAAGGTGTACAACCTCGGAATTAAGGTTGACATCGATACAGTTCTCAAAAAAGCACAAGAGGTGAAGGCTGGAGCCATCGGGATGAGCGGTTTGCTGGTAAAATCAACCGGAATTATGAAGTCGAATATTGAGGCAATGCGCGATCGCAACCTGCATATACCGGTACTCTTAGGGGGAGCTGCACTGACCCGCGAATTTGTAGAACATGAGTGTGCCCCCCTGATAAATGCACCGGTTTTCTACTGCAAAGATGCCTTTGATGGACTTCAGGCAATGGAAAGAATCGAAGAAGCCGCAGGAGCTCCCTCGACAGATGCTCCAAGGAAGGCCATGCAAAAAAAGCCCCTGGAGGTTTCCTCCGTGGGAGTCTCTAAGGCTCAAGCTCCCCCCGAATCGATGGAACTCGCATCGCATGCTGTTCCGCTTCCGGAAAGTAATGACCTAGAGCAATTGACCATGGATTTTGACAGCCTCCTGCCTTATATCAACCGCAAGCGGCTATTCCGCGCACGTTGGGGCTACCGGAGGGGGGCCTCCTCTGAGCAGGAGTATCTGGAACTTGAAGAGACTATAATTAAGCCGGAGTTTGAAAACCTAATAGCATGGCTGGGTGAAGGACACATTGCTCCATCCGAAGGCTGCGTTCCGGCTGCTGCCCTGTAATCGCACCGGCGATTACAGGGTCCGCATCTTTGAGAATGGTTCACAATCGGAATTTTATTTTAGCCGTCAAAGACAGCCTCCCTACCTTTCGGTGGCCGACTATTTTCTTCCCGATTCAGCGGGCACACACGATCTGATTGGCCTGCAGATAGTGACGCTCGGAAGTGCGATCCAACGGGAGATTCATCGTTTATTCAGTAATGACAACTATCGCGACTATCTTCACCTGCACGGTTTAGCAGTAGAACTCACCGAAGCTGCGGCTGAGTATGTACAGACTCTTATGCAGTCGAAACTGCAGCCCCCGGTATCCGCCAAGCGTTATTCCTTCGGGTACCCCTGCTGCCCGGATTTAACATCTAACCGTACTATAGCGGCGCTGTTAAGTGCCGAAAAACTGGGGGTTTCCTTTACTGAAGATGACCAAATGGTTCCGGAATTATCGACCGCCGCT
>JAXHMY010000005.1:0-98873 GCA_034520965.1 Spirochaetia bacterium
TGTTGAATGGTTATGGCAGCGATCCGTATGTCACTTCAGTCGGACATTGGGGTTCCCGCTTCCCGGAGCTGACGGAAAAGATGTGCGTACCCTCGTGTGGTCTCCATTGTGGGCATAAGTACTTCCACACGTTCTCGTTGGAGAAACTGGTCGAAAATACGCTCGTTTTCTCTTCCTTTGCTACCAACTGCAAAACCTGCACGTAACTCAGCTATAACTATGAAGGGAACACAAATTCTTGTGGCTTTACGGAAAACCTGAACCGCCTCGGGCACTGCATCCACAAAGTCCCTATACCGATTCGTATCTATTGCAATATCTATTGCCATAGTTCCTGCTCAATAGTATCCTGTTCGCTAAGGGCCTGCTCGAACTCCTCATCCTGCTGCCATGTCCCGATAAGATCATCGAGATCTTTGTGCTCCTGTTCCTTATCCATACCAATGCCTCTTTTAATGGCGTCCACTATGGCCTGGTTCAAACTTACATTGCGCCGTCTAGCCCATTCACGTAATGCTCGATCCAAAGCACTGGGTATGTTCCTCACAGTATATTGCCGCACTGATTGCTCCTTTTGCATACAATGTATACATAAAATGCCTACACTTGAAAGTGTAGGAAAAAAGCACTGGGAGGTCAAGACAAAACTTTCCGGCGAATCTCCGGCAAAACTCCGGCGAATCGATAGAGGATGTTAACTTTTTCCTTCAGGTTGTAGGATTATCAAAATAGAAGTATACTGAATAAAGGAATTTATTTTGAATAAAAAAAAACCATCAAATGAGTCTATTACTCGTGATAAGACTTCACCGTCGGAATCCTTTTCATTTCCAATTGTAGGCGTTGGGGCGTCTGCCGGAGGATTAGCGGCCTTTGAGGCTTTCTTCTCCGGCATGCCCACCGAAACCGACCCGGGAATGGCCTTTGTGCTGGTGCAGCACCTCGCCCCGGACCACAAGAGCATGCTCACGGACCTCATCAAGCGGTACACGCGGATGCGGGTCTACGAGGTAGAAGACGGGATGACGGTACACCCGAACAGCGCCTACATTATTCCTCCCGGCCATGACATGTCGTTTATAGACGGCACCTTGAAGCTCCACGAGCCCGCAGCCCCCCGCGGCCATCGCCTTCCTATAGACTTTTTTTTCCGCTCCCTCGCGGAGGACCAGGGAGAGCGGGCCATAGCCGTGGTGCTCTCGGGGACCGGGAGCGACGGCGCCCTCGGCATACGGGCAATTAAGGGGGAAGGGGGCATGATCATGGTGCAGTCCCCCGAATCCACCGACTTTGACGGGATGCCCCGCAGCGCGATCGCCACCGGCATGGTCGATTATGTGCTTCCCCCGGCGGAGATGGCCGACGCGCTTATCTCCTACACCTCCCGCGCCTTCGGCGAGACCGCCGCCGAGGCGAAGGCGCCGGAAAAGGGGAAAGAGAAGAGCCTGAAAACAATCTTCAAGCTGTTGCGGAAGCACAGCGGCCATGATTTTTCCCACTACAAGCCGACTACCGTCTTGCGACGCATCAAACGACGCATGGCACTTCTGCAGATCGATGGAATCGAGAAGTATGTGGAGTATGTGCAACAGACAAGCGATGAGCTCGATGCACTGTTTCAGGACCTGCTTATAGGGGTGACGAACTTTTTCCGGGATGCCGAGGCGTTTGCGGCACTCGAGGAGTCGATAATCCCGCAGCTCTTTGCCGGAAAGCGTTCCGGAGATTCCCTGCGGGTGTGGTCGGCGGGCTGCTCCACCGGCGAGGAGGCCTACTCCATAGCCATCCTTCTCCACGAGTACATGGAGACCCTGCAGGAGAACTACAACCTCCAGGTATTTGCCACCGACATAGACGACCGGTCTATCGCCGCCGCCCGCGGCGGCATCTATCCCGCCAGTATCGCCGCCGACGTGAGTCCCGAGCGCCTCTCCCGCTATTTTACCGAGGAGTCGGTTACATCGGAGGGCATACCGGAGAGCTACCGCATACACAAGAAGATTCGGGATGTGATGATTTTCTCCAAGCAGGATCTCATCAAAGACCCGCCCTTCTCCAATCTGGATCTTATAAGCTGCCGCAACCTCATGATCTATCTCAACGGAGAGGTACACAAGAAACTCATTCCCCTTTTCCACTATGCCCTGCGGCCGGGGGGCATGCTGTTTTTAGGTACTTCGGAGAGCATCGGCGAATGCACCGATCTTTTCCACACTCTCGACCGCAAGGCCAAGCTCTATCAGCGCAAGGATACCGCCGCCGCGCATTACAAGTCCTCCGGGAGCTTTCTGCCCCCCATGTTTCCTCCGCAGAGGATGCTCCGCGGAGCAAGAGCAGCCCTCGAGGCTGCAGCAAAAAGACCGCCCTCGCGCGAGGTGGCCGAGAAGACACTCCTCGAGAAGCTTGCCCCCGCAAGCGCCCTGGTAAACGAGCATGGGGACATCTTCTACCTCCACGGCCGAACGGGGATGTTCCTAGAGCCGGCTACGGGGGAAGTAGGACACTACAACATCCTCAAGATGGCCCGGGAAGGTTTGCGTCACGAACTGACCATGGCCCTGCGTAAGGTCGTGCAGGAGGGCGGGACCATCCGTCGCCCCGGCTTGCGCGTCAAGACCAACGATCACTTCAGCCCGGTAAATCTGAGCATTTGCCCGGCGGCGGATACCTCCGATGGAACGTCAAGCCCGCCCCTCTACCTGGTGATATTGGAAGAGGGGGAGCGCGATACGGCCAAAGGAAAAGAACCGCCCGACCTGAGCAATGAGGACGACGACGGAGGCATAGCAGGACATCAAGAAGGAACTGCGGCTCAAAGAGGAGTACCTGCGGACGGCAAACGAGGAACTCGAGACCGCCAACGAGGAGCTCAAATCCTACAACGAAGAGATGCAGTCGATGAACGAGGAGCTCCAGTCAACCAACGAGGAGCTGGAAACCTCTAAGGAGGAGCTGCAGTCGGTCAACGAGGAACTCGCCACGGTCAACACCGAACTGCAGAGCAAGGTAGCGGACCTCTCGCGTGCCAACGACGACATGAACAACCTGCTCGCGGGCACCGGTATTGCCACCATCTTTGTCGACCACCAGCTTCGTATCCTCCGCTTCACCCCCGCCGCGAGCGAGGTAATAAACCTGATAGGCAGTGATGTCGGACGGCCCGTTGGGCATATCGTCTCCAACCTCGAGAATTACGACCGCATGATTGCCGATATCCAGGAGGTGCTCGAGAGCCTTATTCCCAAGGAGGTGGAGGTGCGCAACAACGGGGGCGACTGGTTTACCATGCGCATTCTGCCCTACCGCACCATGGACAACGTAATTGAGGGGGCGGTAATCAACTTCGTAAATATCACATCCCGCAAGCAGATGGAAGATGAGCTAAAAAAGCAGCTTTCAGAGAAGGAGCTTCTTCTGCGGGAGGTCCACCACCGGATAAAAAACAATATCGCCTCTGTTGGATCGCTCCTCTCGATGCAGATCCAATCCGTGAGCAACCAGGAGGCTCTCTCCGTCTTGCAGGATGCCGTCGGTCGTGTAAACAGCATGAAGGTGCTCTACGACAAACTCCTTATACAGAACGACTACGAAGATAGCTCGGCTAAGAGCTATACGGAGGGACTTATCGAATCGTTGAGGAACCTCTATTCCGACGAAACACATCTTACAATTGAGACACGGATCGACGAGTTCAACCTCCCACAAAAAACGCTGTTTTCCCTCGGAATCATTATCAACGAACTTTTTACCAATACAATGAAATATGCCTTTGCCGATAAAACCGGCGGGTCGATAGTCGTCTCACTGACGAAGACGGAAAATCAGGTAACCCTCACCATACAAGATAACGGTCGGGGGCTTCCCGAAGATTTTGCCATCGAAGAGTCAACGGGCTTTGGACTCACCCTTGTCAGAATGCTCATCGAACACCTGGGTGGAAGCTATGCGATTGAGAATCGGGAGGAGTCGGAAGGGGCGAGAAGTATTTTAGAATTCGATGTGTAATATTCCTCCAACCTGTGTACGCTACCGAACAGACGGCAATGGCTGAGAAAGTGTAAGTTTGAAATATCTTATGCAGAGGAGAAGATAATATGCCGTTGTTTGAATTGTTAATAGTGTTGGTTGTCGTGGGGGTAGTTCTTTGGCTAATCAATAACTACATACCGATGCAGGCGAATATCAAGAAGATATTGAATGTGGTTGTTATAATCGTGGTGATTTTGGTTATCCTGAACGCCTTTGGAATCCTGGATACAGGTCCGCGATTTAGGATAGGCAGATGGTAGAAACGCTGTTTCATAACATAACAGACCGAGGTTCAGTGCTCGGTCAGGTCGTCAGATATTAGGTATCAGATATCAGGTAATAGTCGCTGAAATTCTGCTCTGACAACCTCGTAGCATTCGCACACCCGGGCCTCAAGGCCCGGTCGATTCAGCACGGTGATACGGCCGCGATGGTAGTTGATGAGGCCCGATTTCTGCAGTTTTCCGGCTGCCTCGGTTACCCCTTCCCGCCGGACACCCAGCATATTGGCGATTAGCTCCTGGGTCATACTCAACTCGTTGGTCGGTAGACGGTCGAGGCTGAGCAGCAGCCATCGGCAAAGCTGCTGATCCACCGTGTGGTGCCGGTTGCAGACTGCAGTTTGCGCCATCTGGGTGAGAAGCGCAAGGGTGTAACGCAGTAGAAGGTGCTGCACTCCCCCGGAACGGTTGAACTCCTGGGTCAGTATCGTTCCTTTTAAACGGTATGCCTGGCCGGCGCTTTGCACTACTGCACGATTCGGCATGGTCTGCCCGCCCAGAAACAGCGCGATTCCGACCACCCCCTCTTTGCCGACCACCGCAATCTCTGCGGACGATCCATCCTCCATAACATACAAAAGCGATACAATAGCGTCGGTGGGAAAGTAGACCCACTTTAGTTCCCCTCCCGACTCGTACAACACGTCGCCAAGCGGCATGGGTACCAGCTCCAAATGAGGGGCAATCTGCTGAAAGTCGGAATCGTTCAAAGCGCCAAGCAGACGATTTTCACGGGGGTTCGGTTTTTTTACTTGTTCTGGGTCATACATGATGCTCTCCTATAATAAATTATAATAATTGGTAATTACCAAGTCAATAAATACCTGCGAGTATAGGTCAGCTCATATCAGGACGCTATGTGCGCCGGCGCACAGACGACTGGCCCTGCCTATGGTATCTTTACATTATCTTGATTCAAGGAGGAGTAATATGGGTATTATAGGTGTATTAGTTGTAGTTATTCTGGTAGTTGTACTTGTCTCGATTCTTTAATAGCAGCATGTGGGCCCAGGTTTGAGGACAATTTATGTGTCTTCGACTATTACGATGAATACACTGGAAGCTGACGCACAACACAAATATGCTATCGCGTATATGGATTTAACTTATTTCTTGATAGATATTAATCCCAAATACAGGACGCTATGTGCACTGGCGCATAGACGACATGCCCTGCATATGGTACCTTTAAATTATCTTGATTCAAGGAGTAGTGATATGGATATTATAGGTGTATTAGTTGTAGTCATTCTGGTAGTTGTACTTGTTTCAATTATTTGATAACAGCATTCGGTAGATTACATAATTTCTTGATCTGATGGCCGACAGTGAAAAACATGGAACCCGGGGGGGGCATGATAAGCCCCCATACGTCCGGGTCCTTATACACTTCAAATTTACTCGCCATATTAAACTCCTTTGTTGGCTGCTGTGCATTGACTGATCACTTAATAATCTTTGCAACTCGCAGCACGAAGCCGACGACTGCCGCAAGGTATCCTGCCCCCATTGAATAGCCTCCTGCCTGAATTGTAACTTGTATACCGAAGGTTGTTGTTATGAAGTGGAGAAACTTCGAATTGCTCAGCGAGAGGAATTTGAGGGCCACTACTATGGACAACAATAAGCTGACCGCCAGCAAAGCGCAGCCAACGAAATAGCCGAAATCTCTCTTGCTGACATACGTGGCCACAATGCTCAGTAGGGCACACAGAAACACGCCAAGCAGTGCATATCCGTACAGGTCTGCGATAGGTCCCAGAAGCGTGGCCTTCCCCAACTGCTGCGTATTTCCAAGGATGCCTTGCGCAACCTGATATCCACCCAAATCGTATGTGATCGGAAGAAAAAGTCCTAGAAAAACAAGGAGACCAGCAGTTTTCAGAATGGTTGTAGTAGCCGACAGCTTCATTGTGTCTCTCATAGACTTCACTCGGTACTTAATCATCTTCTATTCTCCTAATTATTTGTATTGACTATTATTTTCAATCGGGACTATCAAATCGCCGCTGTGGGAACCTGGGGAGGGCGTTGTCCGCCCTCCATCAAATCCGGGTTTCCTCGATTCTTTGACTTTTGTTACGGCTGGGTAACCGCGTTCGCGTCCAACGTAACCGCTTTCTGTGAGTGCAGCCGTCCGTTCACCGAGGCCCCAGTTTTGAGCGCAATTTCGGTTGCGGTCATGAGCGTTCCCGCGAACACCGAAGTAGTACTGAGTGTCGCGTTCGATCCGACCTGCCACACGATGTTCTCAGCCAGCGCGCCGCCGGCAAGAGTTACCTGGACGCCGTTTGCCACGGTGAGGTCGTTTGCTATCTGGAATACCCAGGTTGCGGTCTCCGAACCCCAGAGCGTGACGTCGCTGTTGATAGTGACACCGGTTCCCCACTTGTAGAGCCCCGGCTCGATGGTCAAACCGCTGATATCCCCGGAGCCGAGCTCGGTGGCATCCGGATCCGGCAGGTCGGCAGCGGTCGTGTACGCCGTCTCCATGTCGCCGACCGCCGCCGTCAGTTCGGTGGGAGTAGGCTCTTCGTAGTCAAAAGCGTAGAGTCTGCCGTTTACATTATCCGATGTCGAGAACTCGTTGGTTGAGTCCATTGTCAGCGAAAAGCCTGTTAAGGACGTATCAACCGTTCCGATGTTGCCCGTGATCGCCGTTGTTATTGCGGTGTTCGTGATCCCGGCCTTCGTTAAGGATCACGTAGTTGCCGGCGGACCCAAGGCTTACCGCAGCGGGCCCTCCGTTGGGACTGGGCACCGAGCAGCGCCCGTCCCCGCGCCAGTAGAATTGCACCTCGCAAGAGCCAGGATACCAACGATGGCAACCATCAACACAAGTAGTCGCCTCTTTTTAAAATTAGTACTCATCATAAATCTCCTTTCCTCTCCCAGGATTTTGCGTGAAACATTTCTGTATGCTCCACATTATCAAAACGTTGAAACCTTATAGGCTTCTTTGGTTATTTTTAACCTTCTTATTATTGAAAGTATGCTTTCTTTTGCGGATAGACTGTTCGTTGCCGCACATAGACCAGCTATTTTTATGAAATTTCTGTCAGTCAATAGAGGGCGGCACTGAGAGCCGCCCGTAGCATCTGTAGAACTCCGTTCTATTGCGCGGGCTCGGTCACGGTGGCCTTATCAAGGGCAACTTGGGTCTGTGTCAGAGCGCGTCCGTTCATCGATGCCCCTGTATCAAAGGTGATATCCTTCATGCTCAGAATTACTCCTTCAAAGTGGGAGCCCGTCTCAAGTAGCACCCCGCCGCCGCCGGCGACCTGCCAGAAGATGTTCTTCGCCTGCGCGCCACCTGATAGGATCACACTCTTATCGGCCGCTACCGTCAGATCACCGCTCATCTGGAATATCCAGACGTCGTTCGCGCCACCGGAGATAGTGACATCAGAGGATGCTGTTACCGAAGAGCCCCACTTGTGAAGACCTGGTTCCAGTGTCAGGGTACCAATCTCGCCGCCACCCTCGTCCGAAAAATTAGGGTTCTGTCTTCCTTTCGCATCGGTATACGCAGTTTCCATGTCAGAAATTGCGGTAGTCATCATAGTCGGTGTAGGAGGTGTCATGTCGGCCGCGTAGAGAACCCCTGTCACCTGGGTGATGTCGAGTAACCTGTTGCCTTTGTTTGAGAAAAGCCGGTCAGGTAGGTTTCAGCGGCCGGGCTTACACCGATGTCGCCGGTGATTACCGAATCAGGGACTGTTGAGATTCCCGTCTTCGACAGAATCGCAAAGTTTCCCGCGGTGCCTAGCAGTACCGGGTCCGGGCCGAGGCCGGCTGCTGCGGTTGTAAAGGTCCAGACATAGTCCTCATCCATGTTGTTGCCGTTAATGTCGGTGACGGAGGTGTTTAATTTTGCCGTGTACTCGATCTCATTGACCAGAAGCTCTGTTGGTGCAAACTTGGCAGTCTCATTGGGCAGGTCATAGGTTACGTTTCCATTGACAGCCGTAGTACCATTCAGGACAGTAAAATTCGCCCCTACTATGGTTGCATGATCCATCGCCTCGCTGAATTTTGCGGAAATTGTACCAGTGGTGCTTACATCTGTGGCATCAGAATCCGGCATGGTAGAAATTACCGTCGGTGCCGTGAAGTCCCCTGCGGAACCGGAGGAATTACATCCCATAAAAGCAAATATAGTAAATAGTGCGATCAGGGATATTAGAATTGTTTTGGTCTTCATCATATACTCCTTTGTATAATTAGAATTGGATGATGAAGAATAGAGTGCGCTTGGTCCCGTATTTTTGGGTAAGTCTTTGCACCGTAAGCAGAACGCCTCCTTTCGTTCATAGATTCTCCACGATCTAATAAGAAGATACGCAGAAAGGATAATCGTCGTCTGTACGGTAGCGCGCTTAGCGGTACGGTTTGATCTACATATATACTTGGGGCTATGTGCGCCGGCGCACAGACGATAGACCCTGGGATAGGTATCTTCTAATTATCTTGATTCAAGGAGGAGTGATATGGGTTTAGCTAGTGTATTAGTTGTAGTTATTCTAGTAGTTGTACTTGTCTCAATTCTTTAATAACAGAGGGAACCAAGAGCAGAGTTTCACGGCTTTATTAAGGAAAAATTACCTTGCCGGCACTGTTTTCCGTCGGAACTTGGAGGCGGGCAGTGCGAGGCAATAAATAAAGTGTAATCTGGAGAGGTAAATTTTTTGAATGGATGTGACTTTTATGTGTGATAGCGAACAGACGGATAAAATTGGGTAGAGTATAATGGCATTATGTCGGATACAAATGAGTGCAGGAAGAAAGAAAATGACACTGGAAAGAAATGGTATGCCGGGATGGATGCGTTAGAAGCTCTCTGGCGGACAAAGATAGCGGAGAGCCGGGTAGAATACCTTGAAACTTTTTTACAGGTGACCAAAAAACGATCAAAACCCGATTTTCCCCGTAATTAGTGCGTGTCATACATGCCGGAAATTAATCGTACCAGAGTCTTTTTATAGTTGAAGTGAAGAAAACATGAGAAAACACTCTATTGTGATGATACTCATCACACTTATTATCCCGATAGTTCTTTGTGGACCTCTCTGGGCGCAGGATCATTCTGGGACACCCCGCCCCTCGGTCGCCCTGGTTCTTGAAGGAGGTGGTGCGCTCGGCTTTGCACACATAGGAGTCATAAAGGTAATCGAAGAGCTGGGCATCCCCATCGACCTGGTAGTAGGGACGAGTATGGGAGCCACTGTAGGCGGTTTTTATGCTTTAGGCTACGACTCCGCGCGGCTGGAAGAAATTTCTCTGAGTATCGACTGGGACGATATTTTCTCGGAAAAGGTCACTTTTATCGATGAACGGTACCTGGATAGAATCGACCAATCCAGGTATTTTGCACGCATAGAATTTGATAGCCACGGATTCAAGGTTCCCAGCAGTCTGCTTACCGGCCGGAAGATGCTCTACTATCTTGACCGATTGACCCTGGGAGTCTCCTCTCCCACCGATTTCGATTCGTTACCGCGACGATTCCGCGCTGTTGCGACGGATCTTGCTACGGGTGAACGGGTCGTTATCGATCATGGATCGCTATCCGACGCTATGCGGGCCAGCATGGGCATCCCCGGTATTCTTGCTCCTTACCGTATAGGCGACAAATATCTCGTTGATGGAGCTATCGTCGATAATCTTCCTGTCAGTGTCGCAAGAGAACTCGGTGCCGACCTCATCATTGCGGTCAACCTTGTTAGAAAACTTCCTTTTGAACCGGAATCCCTGAATCGAAATCCTCTGGAAACAATGTCCCGTTCCATAGATATCATGATTCGTTCCAATGTACAGCGTCAATTGCTTGATGCCGATCTTGCTGTCAAGGTTGATGTAAGAGCTTATGATATCGGTGATTATCAAAAAGCATTGGAAATTATCGCGTTAGGCAAAAAGGCGGCGGAGGAATTGCACGAAGAATTTGATAACCTCAAAACAAAACTCGGCGAACCTCCGGACTACACCGCTGATATACACCGGAAAGACCAGACTCCGATCCTGAAGGTGAATATAAAAGGGGCCGACAAAAAAGATCGTGATAGAGCCCATGCATTATTTGCACCCTTTGTGGGAAAAATACTTGTTGCCTCGGATCTGAAAGAAGCAGTGGAAGTTCTTGAAGCCAGGGGAAGCTATGAATACATACGTCTACGACGGACAACAGAAGAATCTGTTCCCACGTTAACGGTAACACTGCAGAAACGGAAAGCCCCTGGTCATTCAATTCGTCTGGGAATTGATTATAATTCCACCTACTCAAGCTCAAACCTTAGTAACGCAGGTATTTCATTTAGTCTGGTATTCCGCAGTCTAATAACAGAAAATTCTAGATTAACCATCAACGCAAAAATAATGGATTCTACGGCCTTTGAGCTTATTATGTTGCAGCCCTTTGGAGTAAACCTTTTTGCCGAAGGGTTTTTCATGGCGCGTCAAGAAACTGATGCTTTTTATAATAATTCCTCCACTATTTCTCTCCAGCAGACAGAGATCATTGAGATGGGTATCAACCTGGGAGCCAACCCGGTCCACTGGGCGGAGCTCGCAGCGGGCGTCCGTTACCAGTTGGCACAGGCTTCTATGGAACCTATTGTACCCGCAGGAGATGCTAGGGAATCAGTCTTTATCGGGAATATTTTCTTTTCGTCCTATCAACTGGATTCGCCTATATTTCCCACCGCAGGGTTTTCAATCTTGTCCAGTTATGATCAATCATTGACTCAGTCCGGTTCCTCCTCTATTTTTCGCATCCTGAATCTCGAAGGCCTTTTCATTCCGGACTTCAACATTCCACTCTCCTTCACGCTGTGGACTAAGGCGGGAACCGATTTCAGCGAATATGCCGATGCAGCAGGAGCGGCGCCGCTCTACCACAAGCCAAATCTCTATGATCGACAATTTTTTCCTGGGCCCCTTGGAGTAAGGGAGCGTATCGGAAGTCACATCGCGAGCGTTGGGGCTGAGATAAAGTATCAGCTGAAAGGAGCTTCATGGGCGACCGGGTTCCCTTTCTTTTTATTGTTGCAGGCATCGCAGGGAACCGTACTGCAGGATGTAAAAGACATCGAGCGGCCATTCGACTTCACTCATTGGACTGGGACTGTTGGGTTAGGCGGTCGCCTCAACGATGGGTTTGGGGCATTATTCCGTGTCGGAGGTACCTACGGGTTTGATGAAGAGCTCCACCTTTTTATCGCCTTTGATATGGGCTCTCTGGGTAATCGAAAAAACTCTCGCTAGCCTCGGCCGCAGCAGTGCTTTCCTTCAGCTTCTGTTTATAACAGTTTCTCTTTTTAACAGATAGGTGCTGATCAAGAAAAACAGCCCTGCATACATTGAATTTATAATTATTGATATCATAAACGCACTTGGACTGCCACTTCCATAGAGAATTGAACGAATTACAAATGAGGCATTGGCAATAGGTATCGTCAAAAAAATAGGATCAATCAAGTAGGGATCGCCGGCGATCAGGCCGCTGGATAAGGCTGAGGCCAGGACGATAACCGGTAGCGTGAGTATGGTCCCTTCCTTGATGGATTTTGCGTACAAGCCTATCGACATGCCGACGGCTGAAAACAGCAGCACACAAAACAGCATAATTATCCCCATCAAAGCAATGGATGCCGGGCTGGAAATTTCCAGCAGCGACACTCCTCCCGTAATCTTTGGGAAAAACCATGAACTTAGCATCAGCCCGCCCAGCAGAGCGGCAACTGCGGTAATACCTACTACGGAGGCGGCAAGTGTTTTGCCCATGATGATGGCCCTTCGAGAAATATTGGAGCTTAAAAGTGTCTCTATTGTTGAACGCTCCTTCTCTCCGGCACTCATATCAATCACGCTTGACATAGTCGTGGAAGCGGAAAAGACCATCAGGAAGACTGGAAGAATGATCGACAGAGTGAGGAGGGAGCTGTTTTTCTGTTCGCTTCTCACCGGGATGCTTTGAACCGACAGTGCATCTTCGCGGGGTTCGGAAGCGGAAAAATACGATCGGAGCAAGGAATTAATACGTACATACGTGAACTCGGAGATTCTTCTGGCGGGATCATAATATAGTGTAAACCCTTTGTATTCGTCTCCTTCTTGTATAAACTCTATCCCCAGTTCGGCGTTGCCGTCCCTGATTGTCTCTGTGGGTGCGTTCGATTGAATAAACTGAATGCCGTTGATGGATTCGCGAATGAGATTCTGGAGTTGAACTGCTTCTTTCTCAATAATTATTCTCACCTTTGAGCCCACATCTCCTTTTGATGGTTCCAGGGTCATGAAGAACAGCAGCAAGGGAACGATAACAGCCGGCATAAGCAGCGCTGCGATAATCATTCTCCTGTCACGAACCTGATCAAGCAGCTCTTTTTTTAGAATAATAAGTAGTTTCATTTAGTCTCTCAAATAGGATGTTATATCTTTTCCTCTGCCGGACTGAAATAGTTCGACAGGGGAATCACAAACGATCTGCCCGGCATGGAGAATAATTACTCTGTCTGCACAGCTTAAGATTTCGTCAAGAGAGTGACTTGAGAACAAGACCGTTTTTCCGCTCTTTTTAAGCCGCGAAATAATTGCCTTCACAGAATCTTTTGCAATAATGTCCAGCCCTGAAGAGGGCTCATCGAGGATGATAAACTCCGGATCCGTAATCAAAGTTCTTGCTATTGCAGTGCGCTGTTTCATCCCCCGTGAGAAGGTTGATACCCTGTCATCTATATAATGGGAAAGTGAAAGTTCTTCGATAAGCAGCTTGAGGTCTGGTTCATATTTTGCCTTGGGTATACCGTTTAGACGGGCATGATAGATGATATTCTCTCTGGCACTCAAACGATCGTACAGAGAACTTTCTCCGGAAAACAAAGTACCGGTTCTGTTTTTCATGTACCCCGGATCTTCATGGAAGCTCACCGTATCAAGCGAGATTGAACCTGCATCGGGTCGCAGAATCTGCGAGAGAATCCTGACTAAAGTACTTTTTCCGGCGCCGTTTTCTCCTACAAGTGCTACAACTTCGCCCTTTTTTACGGAAAATGATATATCCGCCAGAACCATCTCTTTTTTCGCTGGAAAGCTTTTACAGACCCCGCACAACTCGAGCATACAAAATATCCTTACCACGCTTCTTACATAACTGTAATAAAAGTATCAAATCATCCAGTCTCAGTCTGTGCGATATCATAGCATAGCCGATTCTTTACAGACAACGATAATCCTTTGAAAATCCTATATTATAGTGAAAATATGAGCTTTGTGAAGCAAGCAATTCCCACTGAAGCGGGAGACCCAAAAAAAACAGGTTAGAACGTTACTGTGGTCTTGGTGGCTTTGTTGTGAATTGTGTCAAAATCGTCGGTGTCGCCGTAGGCCAGAATAAGGTCCAACTCCTCCCCAGGGGTGAGAGGCTGGTCGTACTCGTCGCCGGAGTCGAGGGGAATGGTGAAGGTGAGAGAGGTTGTTCCTTCGCTTTCCGTGCCGTGGAAGTCTGCGACATCGTCGCTTCCCCCCATATTGAGGTCTGAATCGTGGGAAGTATAGTAATTTCCGAAGTCGTCTCTGACAGCCGCCTCTCCATTCTCCACATAGCCGATGATGAGGTTTGCGTCCTGCATCATCCGGGTTGGATTGAATCCCACCGCTACCCATCCGGTGGTGGGCGCCTCGAGGGTAAAGGTGGCCTTGTCGCCCTCGATGTCCCAGTTCAAGTTGATGCCCTCGGCACTGACAGAAGTGGAATTTTGGGGCTGTTCTGAAGTCGAATTTTGCTCGCTTGAGGTGTCCTCGCCGCAGGCGGTTAAAGTGAGAATGCCGATGAGAACAGCGGCGGTAATGGCGATCCGACGGGACGGTTTGAGTGTGTGTTGCATACAGTACTCCTTTAGAATGGTTCTTCGATATTTTGAAGTGCCGTGAGGAGGAGTTCGTACTCCTCACGGCATTCGCCACAACGCGAGAGGTGATCCTGCACCAGCGCCTGAGCTTCGGTCGGTTCCTTTCCCATGAGTATTCTTTCGGTAAAGGCGTCGAGCTCCTCAAGGCATACGTCGCAATCGATCTCCTCTTCACGGGTGCTGTAGATTACGCCGAGAATCATTTGTAAGACCGGTCGGTTGAGCCTCTGTTTACGTATCATCCTTCTATATTTCACTCCTTCTCTCTATATATAATGGACGCACATATCGAAGAAATTGTACTTGTTTCACGTAGAAGTTCAATCGAAGAGCTCCTTTGTTTCTTCTGCGCCCATCCCCCTCTTTTCCAAGGCCGCTTTTAAGCGCAGGCGGGAATCGTGCAGAAGCTTATAAACCGCCCCGCGGGTGGAGTTTAACTCCTCTGCAATGCGGGAGGGCGGAACCCCGTAGAGGAAGCGGGCGGTGACCGCCTTTCGCTGTAGGTCGGTTAAATCTTCTCTGATTACTTGATTGAGATGTTCGATCAGGGAGTGCTTTAATGCTCGCTTTTCGGGCTGTTCAAAGGGTCTATTGCTCCGGCGAGCGGAAAAGAGTGCTTCGGGATACTCGAGTGTATCGAGGGAGAGCTCTTGCCAGTGTTTCCGGCGCAGTTCGCTGATAGTATGGTTTATGGCGATTTTCAAAGCCCATGTGGTGAATTTGGAGGAGCCTCGGAAGGATCCGAGGTTATGTAGGATTTTCTGTTCCGACTCCTGGGAAAAATCCTGTATATCTTCGTGGGAGAGGTTCTTGTTGTCTCCGAATGCGGCGGTTAAGCCCTTCTGCAGGTAGGAATATAGTTCTTCCAGTGCCGCGTTACAATCCGGAGGGGCAGAGCGAAGTTCTGCGGTCCATTGGGCGTTAGTGCGGGATACTGCTTCAATGTGGGACTCTTTTGTACCGTCCATCGATATAAAGTATAGTGGGTGGAAAGGGAATACACAATAAAATACTATCAAAATAAATATTACTAAATAAGTAAGATAAAGCCTTCACAGTGCGTCAAAGATGGTGAAGGAGGCTACATATGAAATTAATAATAACTGTACTTACAGTGTTGTTTATGGCGATCATGCCCGTCGCTCTATTTGCTGGGGGAGAACAGGAGATCCAAGAAAAAGAGGTGAAAAGCGAGTCATCGACTGAAAGCGAAGCCGGTGACGAGAGCTCGTATAAAAGTTACGAGGGCGACCACGCTTCGCAGTGGAAACTCAAGGCGAGCGAACTGCTCATCATCGGAGGATACGGCGACAACTTTGCCTATGACGGAGAGAATGTACGACCCGCAGAGGGGAATGCCACGGTCGACGTGAATGCAGATAAAAACACCGGCACCATGGAGGCCGTCTTTAACGGCACAATCACTCCTGAAAAGGACATCACCTACAGTGGAGAGATCCGTATGGTCTATACGCAATTTTCCGGCGCCGGATCGGCGTTCAAGGAGGGGGGTATAGCCGATTACGTCTATCTCCATGGCGACACCGGGCAGGAAGCGCCGGTGATGCCGATGGTGAAAACAGATCTCGCATCATGGGGCCCGGTGGATATCTATGTGGACGGAGAGAAAGTGTATGAGAACCTGGTAGGTCATACTATGCTTACCGAGGCGGCCCGTGATCAGGAGAACTACGCCATCTACGATGAAAGCGGCGAAGGCTACTACAGTCCGAAGGAGCCGGGAGACTTCTCTATTGCTCATCCCGACCGGAAAACGCTCCACTTTGTAGCTCATACCACCGAACAGGACGGCGAAAATTTTCCGCCCCATACTGTCTGGCTGCACTTGAACTTTCAACAGGTCGAAGAGTTTTAAGCAATTCGTCCTGACTTTTCAGCAGGGGACTGTCTTCGGACAGTTCTCTGTTGTTTTTGTTTATTTGTTTGCCTTTCACTTTGTGTGCGGGCGGAAAACAAGGGGTGCCCGACGATTTCGTTTACCCACACATTAAGCTCTTCCACCATTGGTCCATAACCGTATCGAACTGATTCAACAATCCCAACTTTATTAATCGGGTGTAGTTTAGGCGTTGAAGGATGAGACTTGCGACGTCGCAAGTTTTTTGGACCGGCTATGCACATAGTCCCGAGTGTTGCACTGCTTTGGACCTGGATGGGGGAGGTTATATAAACTACGGATATATGGGGTTAGGCAGGCGGGCCACACGGATGGTAGCGGATGGGAAAAAGATTAGGAGCTTGGAGAAATTTTTAAATTTTTTTTTTCTACATCCGTGTCCATCTATGTATATCCGTAGTTAAATTTCTTACTTAATTTTTCTGATTAGCGGACTCTTTTTTTATAAAGAATCCCACTCCGCTAATAAGAGTAAATAGAACCATCAGGATCCAGCTGTATTCATAGCTGCCGGTTATATCGGCCACAAAACCGAATACAGGTGGTGACAGGGTGATCCCCAGGCGAACAAAGACCAATGCGAGGCCGGCGGACATCCCGGTATTACCGCGATCGGCGTCTCTGGAGACTGCTGCAAAAAATACGCCCGGCCATCCTCGGGTAGAAAAGCCGGCAATAAATGTCGCTGCCAGGACAATCCCAACTGCAGGAATCTCTGTAAATCTATAGAAGAGTACAAACAAGGCAAACACTAGGGTATTCATTAAGTTAATCAGTAAAAACCCAACATCTTCCCGACCTTTCAGGAACCTGTCATTGATCAAACCCCACCCAGGCCGTCCGAGTACACTGCCTGCATTGAGGAATGCAAAACCGATACCGCTAAATACCATGCTGTACCCATAGTCTAAATGAACAAATAGAGTGTAATGCGCGGCAAGGGTGCCGCTTACGGAACCTAATACGAAAGCTCTTAGACAGAGGAGGTGGAGTTTCTTATTTTCAAGGAGCAGCCTAAATCCTTCTTTTAACTGGAACTTCTCGGCCGATTGTTCGGCAGCCGGATCGACTTCTGTTCGTTCTTTAAAGTAAATCTGAAATACCGTGATGGTAATTAACATGTAGCCGCCCATCACAACGGTGGCCGAACGCCAGCCGAAATATTGTGCCACTACCGGCAGAAAGGCACTTCCTGCGAGTCCGCCGATAGACCACCCCATAAACAATATTCCCATGGCTGTTCCCCGACGGGAGGGAGAAAACAGGTCTGTTACGCCTTTTGTCGCTCCGGGGCTAACGATACTAAAGCCAATGCCGCACAGGGCGGCTAATACAAGTATTATGTTGAAGCTTGGAGCGAATATGTGGGCAAAGATCAAAATTGTCAGACTGCCCATCCCGATAAGGATGCCCTTTTTAGCTCCTAATCGATCGGCAATCCAACCGGCAAAGATGGCTAAGGCCGCCGATACGAGGTACAGAAAGGAAATATACAGCCCCATCACGGTACGGCTAAGCCCGAATTCG
The DNA here is from genome assembly GCA_034520965.1 of Spirochaetia bacterium. Taxonomy (GTDB): domain Bacteria; phylum Spirochaetota; class Spirochaetia; order DSM-16054; family Sediminispirochaetaceae; genus DSBN01. Next base: position 17,664 of record JAXHMY010000005.1, read on the forward strand.
GCGTGTATAAAGGGAAACATTGCGGGAAAACCGTTTCGGTATACTCCGGCCGCCACGGTAAGAGACATAAGCAGGAGAAGCGACATGGTTTTACCGGTGTGTTTTGGGGCTTTTTGGAATCCCATAAATCGCCTTTAGTCTAACATTGCCCAGAATTTATAAGGAAGTAGCGGTATCTTGGTTTTAATGCAAGCTCCGCCGCACACTCAGATTTTACGACTTTTACCTAAATCTATCAACCTAAATGATATAGATGGGGGAGGTTATATAAACTACGGATATATGGGGTGTACGCAAGGGGGTAACACGGATGGTCGCGGATGGGAAAAAATAGAATTTGGGGAAAATTTAAATTTCATTTTTTAGTATCCGTGTTCATCTGTGCAAATCCGGAGTTAAATTTAGTTCTTATCCGTGGTCCGGGGCTGGTCACGCGCTTCGCTTGTTTGCCCGTGCAACCGGGGCTGGTCACGCGCTTCGCTTGTTGCTCGCCCATGCAACCGGGGCTGGTCACGCGCTTCGCTTGTTGCTCGCCCGTATGTTGACCCGGGTTCTGAAAGGGTTTACTATTTTTCTCAGTTACATAATGTGATGACAACCTCAACAAAATGAATGCAGAAAAGGACTACCGATGGCTATCAAAAAATCTGAACTCTACTCGAGCCTCTGGGCCAGCTGTGATGAACTACGGGGCGGGATGGACGTCAGTCAATATAAAGATTATGTATTGGCACTTTTTCCCGAGAACTTTTTACGGTTGGCTTTTCCCGCAAGTTAAAAAGCTTCTATAAATAATAAATCAATGAAACCCAAAACACCGAATTCAAATCCTCCTGGCACGACGAACACCTCAAATGGATCTGTGGATTTGCAAACGCTGACGGCGGAATGATCTATATTGGTAAAGATGACAATGGGAAAGTAGTCGGATTGTCGAATTATGCCAAACTGATGGAAGATCTTCCCAACAAAATTCGTAATGCCATGGGCATCATTTGCGATGTTCAGCTCAACGAAACAGACAACAAGAAATTTATTTCCATCAAAGTTAATCCCTATTCCGTACCGGTTTCTCTACGGGGCAGGTTTTACTACCGTTCCGGCAGCACCAAAATGGAACTTACCGGTGTAGAACTCAATGAGTTTCTCATTAAAAAAGCGGGTAAAACCTGGGATGATATGATTGAAGATGACGCAACTGTGAAAGACATCAACGAAAAAAGTATTGCCTAATTCATTGAAGACAGTGGAGATAAAGGACGATTGCCGGAAACGGAAGGGCTCAACACCTTTCAGATTCTGGAAAAATTGAAACTAACTGAAGGCAAAAAACTCAAACGGGCTTCGATTATCCTGTTCGGCAAAGATCCCATGCGGTTTTACCCAAATATACAGGTAAAAATCGGGCGTTTCGGCATAGACGCGGCAGACCTGAGATTTCAGGAAATTGTAGAGGGTAATCTTGTGCAGATGCTCCATGAAGTTCAGGTACAGCTCAATTACAAGTTTTTGACACGCCCGATAACATTCGAAGTCTTTCAACGCTTGGAAAACGATCTTTATCCGATTGACGCACTCAGAGAGATGCTTTTGAATGCACTTGTTCATCGCACCTATATGGGGGCGACCATTCAAATGCGAGTGTACGACGACCAGCTTTCCATTTGGAATGAAGGCGCTCTTCCCTACGGCTTGAGTCTGGAAGATCTCAAAAAAGAGCATAGCTCACGTCCTCGAAACCCGCTAATAGCTAATGCCTGTTTTTTAGGGGGGTATATTGATACCTGGGGGCGCGGAACACTGAAAATAATCAATGCATGCCGGGAAGCAGGTTTACCGGAGCCGGAATTCACAGAAAAGAACGGCGGTGTTTCTATGACAGTGTGTGCTCACAGTCTTGCAAGTATGGCCAGTCAAAATATTAGGGAGAAAACGTCGGAGAAAACGAAAGTAGAATTCGGAAAGAATTCGGAAAGAATTCGGAAAGAATTCGGAAGCGAAGTTGGCAGAGCTTTTGAAATTATATACCAGAGCCCCGAATTCACCGCAGAACAAATTGCAGAAAAGCTCGGAAAAACACAGCGGACCGTTGAAAATTACATCGCGAGATTGAAAAAGGCTGGGGTTATCACCAGGCGAGGTCCCAAGCTGGGCGGCTATTGGGAGGTAAACACAACAGAAAAATGACACTGCTAGTGTTAATAGAATTGTTGCTTGGAAAGTGATATAAAGAGGTATATATTTCCCCTTATGAGTGCCGGTTAGACTATTAATAGCCTGCAGTGTATACTCCAATTCATGGACAATAAACGCTTAGAAGATTACATGCGCAAAAAGAGACATGTGTGCTGGATTTTGAACGCTTTGGATGAAGAGTATACGGTCGAGACGACCCTAGGGGTGTACTGCCTTAACCCGACTTCTTTTTTTGATAGAGTACCGGAGAATGTACTGGAGGTGCTGAGGGGGAAGGGCTATACGAGGTTGTATGTGCTTTATCTTTTCTCCCGTATAGGTAATTTAAAAGAGTTTGCAGATCTGCCGGTCGAGGAACTACTGGACGCAAAATGCAATGAGTCTTTAGGCGAGCTTATGCCGGAAGTAGGAAAGATCTTTTTTGCATATGGAACACTGCCGAACGAAAACATGCGTTTCCTGGTCGAGGGGCGGGTAGAGGAGGTAAAAAGCCTCATTCTGCAGCAAAAACCGGAGGTGGAGTTTTATCATTTCGGAGGCCTCACTGAAACGGGAGACCCTAAAAGCCTGGAAGCCCTTGAAGAGGGCGACAGCGAGAATAGAATTACTTGAGAGAATACGAATGAGGACCTGGGGGACACAATTCTCTGATGCCTGTTGATCCAGTAGTCTTCTTTGTTTCCTGGATGTCTTTTGAACTACCGATTGGTGCTTGTGTTCTGCTTAATTGGGCATCAATCGATATTATCCAACCGCTCTATTCTAGCTCCAAGAGCCTTCATGGTTTCATCGAAATTCGGGTAGGACACTGCTGCATATTCAGCATTTTCTATTATAGATGGACCTTCTGCAGTAAGAGCGGCAATGGTAGTGGCCATTACAATACGGTGATCGTGATGACCGTCAATGAACGCCCCTTTTAGATCAGATTGATAAATTATCAATCTGTCCTCAGTTTCTTCAAATTTACCACCCATCTTCTCCAGCTCTTTTCGTATAATAGCGGTTCTGTCAGTTTCCTTAAGCCTACTGGCCGACACGTTTTTGAGTATCGTTTTTCCTTTGGCTCTGCATCCGAGAACGGCTAAGATAGGAACCGCATCCGGTGTACCGGAACAGTCGATTTCAATTCCATTTAAGGTATCGGTTCCTTCAACAGTTATGCCTTCTTCCCCACTACCGCGAATAGCAACCCGTGCGCCCATTCGCTCGAGTATTTTTACAAAAGCTTTTTCACCGGCGTAATCTTGGGTATTCAGATTATAGAAAGTAACTTTTGAATCTGTAATGGCAGTTGCTATCATTGGGTAGCCGGATGTCCCCCAGTCAGCTGGTATAGTAAAATCGGTTGCCTGCATCTTTTGTCTACCCTTTACTCGGAATTCCAGATAATCCTCAGAATGCTCTACTAAAACTCCAGTATGTTTAAGCATTCCAATGGTCATGTTTATGTAAGGTATTTCAAGCATCTTATCATCAGTAATGCGAATAACCGTATCACTCTCTGCTTGTGAAGCCGCCACAAGAATTGGTGTGAGCCATTGGGAGTTTACACCCGGCATTTCAGCTTCACCACCTCTAAGAACCCCTTTCACCACAAGGGGAGCAAGACCAGAATTTCGAGTGGAATAAATATTTGCTCCCAATGCATTCAATGCCTTTATTTGCGGGCCGGTTGGCCTATAACAGATTTGGTAATCCCCGCTGATTACTGAACAGCCGTCAATAAGGCTTGCTACGGCCACTGCCATGTAGAACCCTGTGCCGGAGTTCTCTGCATCTAGAACCTGAGCAGGAACCTGCAGAGCACCACCGGAACCTTCTATAACCCACAGCTTTGGATTGGATGTATCAATCTTAACACCTAATGCCCGCATCATATTGATAAGAGAAAAGCTGTCAAGATTAAGCAGAGGATTGTGCACTTTTGTTGTTCCTGTCGCTAATGAACCAAGTATAATGGAACGGGCGGTGCCTGATTTGTTTCCCGGAATTTGCACCTCTCCCTCCAAAGATTCTGTCTTATTCACTAAAAATTTCATTTAAAAGACCTCACTATTATGTTTAAAGATAACGTTTTCAGTTAATTAGAATAGTATTTTATTTGATTTCTGTCAATATTAATTTGAATCTTGCTAATTTTTGAAATTATTTCAAGAAAATCAGTTTAAAACTGTTTGACAAGGTATATTTTTAGTTGCTATTATAAAACACAGATAACGTTTGCAGAAGTTTATTTGTTACTATTTTATTGGAGGTATCGTAATGAAGAAGAAAATTGTTTTAATTCTGATTTTAAGTATGCTGGTTGCAGGGTTTAGTTGGGCGGGTGGTGCTCAGGAGGATTCCAAGATCATTTCCATTGCTACAGCTGGTACGGCCGGGGCATTATACCCGATGGGGGTAGCATTGGCTGAGGTGTTAAATAACAATATTGAAGATATGACAGCTTCCGCCGAATCTAGTGGGGCATCACTTGAAAATATGAGAAACCTTATGCAGGGCAATGTTGAATGGGGTATAAGCCAGAACGAAGTTGCCTTTCAGGCATACGATGGTATCGGCCCCTACGAAGGAAAAGAATTTAAAGAACTTCGTTCACTTTTCGGCACACTGATAAGCTGGATTCAGGTTTTTGTTCCTGCTGACAGTGATATTGATGAAATATCGGACATGGAAGGAAAAAGAATTGGGGTTGGGCAAGCCGGCAGCGGAGGCGAAGCGGCTGCAAAGAAGGTTCTTTCTTATTACGGTCTTGATTACGATTCTATCACTCCGGAATTTATTTCGGATTCCGAGATGGTAAATGCACTAAAAGATGGTGTTTTGGACGGTTTTATCAGCACACATCCGCTTAAATCGGCTGCTCTCCTGGACCTTACTACTACTTTTAAAGTGAAGATTATTTCGGTTAATGATGAAGGGTTTTACAATGAATATCCTTATTATACCCGAATGACCATTCCTGCAGGTACATACAGAGGAGTAGATTATCCTGTTGATACTCCAACCTCGAGAATTGTTATGTATACTACCAAAAATCTTCCAGAGGACATAGTGTATGAGTCCATGAAGGCAGTTTGGGAAAATGAAGAAGACTGGGTAAAGGTTCATGCAGCCGTGGAAAAATACACAAATTTGGAGGATGCATGTACAAACCTGTCGGCTCCGTTGCATAAAGGAGCAGCCAAATACTATGAAGAAATGAGAGTCTCCATACCTTCAGAGTATGCGCCGATCGACTAAATATTTCAGAACAGGGTTGTGGCTTACTGCTGCCGCCCTGTTCCTGTGTTTTCTGCTGATATTGGGAAGGAGTTTTTTTATCCCTTCCTTTACTATCTACAATGAAACAAACGGTGAAGTTGTAGCACGTGTTCCTTTAGAAGAGATTCTTGAGATTCGCTATGTATACAGACAGTCCTATGATCGCGGACTAATTGAAGAATATTTTGTAATAGAAAATAAGCGCCTAATACCAATTGTTATGACCTATGACACCGATTCCTATGATTATCATGGGAGCCGATATGAAAACTCTGATCGACGATTGGCCGGAAACAGATGGCATATAAGGATTTATAAACACCTGGGCTATGCAATGATTTCATACAGAATTGGTTATACTATTGAACAGCATATGCGCTTACTCACCATCAAAGGAGAGCAGAGCTTTTCTTTCAAACAAATGGGTGAACCCGGGGACCTAATAATTGTTGGTGCAGGAAAGAGGTAAGAATGATACAAAAAAACACTGTTGGTATGGTGGCAATAGCAGTACTTGGCTTTGCATTTTCCATTTTTCACATTTATACTGCCCTTTTTGGTGTTCTAACACCAATATTGCAAGGGGGAATACACCTGTTCACGCTGCTGGCCCTTGGGCTTCTGATATATAGAGTTAAAAAAACTAATGACCAGAAAGAACCTGCCTTTCGTTGGCATAATGTTTTTCTTTTTTTTGTAGTTGTTATTGTAGCACTTTTTTTTCTTACTCAGCTTAGTCCGGATGAAATACTAAACCGCGGGATTATGGGTCCAACCAGAATAGAGCAAGTACTCGGTCTCATAATTCTGTTGCTTGTATTAGAGGGAACTAGGCGCACAATTGGGCTTCCGATTGTAATGGTGGCAGTGTTTTTTATCATTTACGCCCTATTTGGACGGTACATGCCTTCGGTAATAGCTCACAAGGGGTATTCCATTTGGAGACTTATTGACAATCTTGTCTGGACTACCCAGGGAATATTCGGAGTACCTATAGCTGTATCTTCCACCTTTGTTATAATTTTTATTCTCTTTGGAAGTATGCTGGATAAACTCGGTGCTGGAGCATTTTTTATTAATTTTGCCTATGCACTTACGGGTCATAGAAAAGGCGGGCCTGCTCAGACCTCTGTTATTGCCAGTGGCTTCATGGGGAGCATTTCGGGGTCCTCAGTTAGCAATGTGGTAACCACCGGTGCTTTCACCATACCGCTTATGAAAAAAACCGGTTATTCATCAGAATATGCTGGTGCCGTGGAAGCGGTAGCCTCTACGGGTGGGCAAATTATGCCGCCCGTCATGGGAGCCGCCGCATTTGTTATGGCCGATATGTTGGGGGTTCCCTATTACAGAATAGCCCTGTCTGCTGCAATTCCTGCATTACTGTATTTTATTTCCGTAGGCTTTATGGTATATTTCCGGGCTTGCCGTAAGGGCCTTGAAGGAGTAGACAAAAAAGAACTTCCTTCCGCCGGTAAAGTTCTGAAAGAAGGGTATTACGTAGTAATTCCTCTCATTGCCCTTATCTATTTTCTTTTTATCCGAATGTATTCACCCATGCGGGCCGGAGTTTTTACAATCTTTGTACTGGTAGCTGTCAGTTTCATCTGGACATTTTTCAGAGAAAAGCGTTTTTTATTTAAGAACTTTTTGATGCTCTTGTTCACGGGGCAAAAATAGCAATTCCGGTAGCTATGGCCTGTGCTTCTGCGGGAATTGTTATAGGTATCGTCAGCCTTACAGGACTGGGGGTAAGGTTTACCCAATTGATTATTAGTCTTTCAGGCGGTTATCTTTTTCCGGCTCTTTTGCTGACAATGGTGGCGTGCATTATCCTTGGAATGGGCCTTCCAACCACAGCAGCTTACATCATCACTTCGGTGTTGGCTGTTCCGGCACTCACTTCACTTGGAATTCCTGTCATGGCCGCCCATTTGTTCATACTCTATTTCGCAATTATTTCTTTTATAACCCCTCCTGTGGCAATTTCAGCCTTTGCCGCCTCGGGAATAGCCGGCTCAGATAGTATGAAAACTGGATTCACTGCCTTTCGGATAGGTATAGCTGGTTTTATTGTTCCCTTTATGTTCGTATACGGACCCTCTTTGATTTTTATAGGGGCATGGTGGCTTATCCTCATGAATACCGCTAAAGCCTTACTTGGTGTAGTACTGCTGGCAGGATCTCTGGAAGGCTGGTTTTTCAACAGACGCCTTAAACCAGTCTACCGCATTTTTATTGGGCTTGCCGCAGTGTTTCTCATATTCCCACGATTGTGGTCTGGTTTGGTTGGATTAGCGTTTATGTTGATATCTTTTTTACTAATTGTTATTCTGGAAAAGACTGTTATGTATAAGAGTGTATAGATGGAAAATAAGGGCTTACCCACCCTAAATGACGTTGCCTCGAGTGCAGGGGTCTCAATCTCTACAGTTTCGCGATATCTAAACGGAATAAAAATCCGGAACGATTTGGCACAAAAGGTGGAAGTGGCAGTCGCTCATCTCGATTATAAGCCAAACTATGCCGCTCGTGCGATTCGAGGCAGTAAAAGCAGGGCTATAGGAATGATTCTTCCAAAAATAGAACACCCCTATTTTTCTGCTGTCCTTGAAGGGGCAACGGAAGAGGCACGCAGGCATGATCAAACAATATTGGTTTCTTCTAGCCAGGGGAAACGGGCCATCGAGAATGACATTATCCATCAATTTTCTCGTAGTATAATCGATGGCTTAATTTACACCCCGGTAGCTACGGATGACGATTTTATAGAAACAGAATCTTTTAGAAACCTGCCCGTTATTATAGCTGCCCGAGGACCTAAAGTATATCCTGAATTCATTCATGTGTTTCAAAATACCCGATCCGGAGGCTACCTTTCTACTAGTTATCTCCTATCTCTTGGGCACCGGCGAATTGCTTTTTTTGCCAGTTTTTGGGAGCCATTCTGTAACTCCACTACCATCAAATCAAGTCTTGATCTTCCAGGTGCAGAGGTTTATTCCAGTCTTGACCGTTTTCGCGGCTATCTGGATGCCCTGGAAGGGGCAGAAATCGAATACGACCCAAACTTAGTAGTTATCTGTGGCTATGGCTTTGATTCAGGCAATGATGCAGTAAAGGAACTGCTTTCCCGTTGTGTACGCTTCGATGCAATTGTTACTGCTTCTGATGCGGTAGCAGGAGGGGCAATGCATACATTAGACCTGCAGGGTATAGAAATTCCCTCAGATATATCCGTTGTCGGTTATGGTGATTTGGAGATCGGAACAATAATGAAACCCTCATTGACAACAATACAGCAGGATATGTTCTTCCTGGGGGAAGAATCAGTAAGGGCATTAAATAAGCTAATTGAAGAAAAGCCGGTTGCAAACAAGATGCTCGATGTAAAACTGATTGTCAGGAATTCAACAAAAAAGAAACAGATTAAATAAACTCTGTATTATGAATAAAACATTTCTCCTTTTATATTAGACAATCGAAATACTAATTGTTTTCACATCAGATAAAGGTTTGATAAAAAAAACAAGAAAATTATATACTCAACATAAGGCATATATATTGGATGAAGAGTATACGGTCGAGACGACCCTAGGGTGTACTGCCTTAACCCGCCTTCTTTTTTTGATAGAGTACCGGAGGGTGAAAACATGCGTTTCCTGGTCGAGGGGCGGGTAGAGGAGGTAAAAAGCCTCATTCTGCAGGAAAAACCGGAGGCGGAGTTTTATCATTTCGGCGGCCTCACTGAAACGGGAGACCCTAAAAGCCTGGAAGCCCTTGAAGAGGGCGACAGCGAGAATAGAATTACTCAAAGTGGGGATAGAACATGAAAGCATTGGTGCTTGGTGCAAGTGGAGCCACCGGGAAATTAGTTGTAATGCAATTGATTAAAAGAAAAACTAATGTATTGCTAATGTATTGCTAATGTATTGCTAATGTATTCAGCTATTGTTAAAACGGTACTTTTATGGTTTTATGAGCACTGAATTTACGGGGCAAATAACAACAGCAACGGAACTATTGAAAATAGAAATTTTTTAGAGGAACTCCGTTGATATAAATAGGAGGAGATCATGGAACAGCAACTTATCGAACTATCCACCCCTGGGGAAGTTCTGAAAGAAGAGTTTCTCGAACCTATGGGTATTACTCCTTATGCCCTTGCGAAAGGGATTTTTGTAGATCCTCCCAGAATAGCCGCAATTATAAAAGGAAAACGTAAGATCACCGCTGACACAGCTGTCAGACTGTCCAGGTACTTTGGGACAACGCCAGAGTTCTGGATGAACATGCAGAGTCGTTATGATCTGGAAGTTCTGATGGAAGAGAAAGAAACAGAGCTGAACAAGATTACCCAGCATCATAAGGCTTCGTGAGTATCTGTGGATTGGTACGGATTTTAATCCTGCACCCCTTCAGCATGTGTATGGTTACGTAACTGGAGCTTCAACCGTAGTATGTTAGATTCGTCATGCAAACTCTTATCAGCCTGTATGATCTATAGTCTTTGGTTGTCCGGTATGTCTGGTTTTCAAGTGTGATTGCCAGAAGCTATGCTCCTTTAAGCACGTAACTTCCACGATAATCCGATTGACCAAATCTGTACAGGAATCTTTCAGCCACATACCGGAGCAATAATGACTGATAATCCTCTTTGTATTGACGGCTGTGATTCAATTATCGTGCAAGCACTGAAGCAGCATAATCCTTGTGTCTCCATGTGACTAAGTGTATATCAATATTCATAAATGTAAACGTTTTGTCACAAAAACAAATCCCTTAAAATGCTTTGATGTCAAATTTATAGTATGAAAAATTTAAAACCTGTTCACCCTTTATGAGTATATTCATATAGAGGAAGAGGTTTGAAACATGGATAGGGCAGTTACAAAACAATATGAGGTGGTCTACATTGTAAGTGCGAGGGGGCTCTTAGTTGGAAAGATTGAAGACTTCTCATTTGATGAAATGTGGAAACTCAAGCACATAAGCCCCGTTTTATCCAATGGTGATCTGCTGCGCTGTTTCACTGCGATAGGGTCTGTTGATACCTATGTTTTGGAGATAGAAGAAAGCTGCAGCTGGCCGCCGGTTTTTAGCATTAGAAAAACATCGGTAATAAGTTACAACTGACCTATTCCAATTCCAGTGCCACACGAACAGTGGTTCCTGCTTCTGTGCGTATGCTCATAGTGCCGTCAAACTGTACCGTATACCCTTCGACCAGGGTGAGCCCAAAACCGTATTTTCCTTGTTCTACTATTTCGGGGGGCATGCCGTTTCCGTTATCAGAGACTTCGATGCACAGTAGGTTAGTTTTCTCTTGGTCTTTGTGAATTGATAAGTGTATTTCTCCCCGGTCGTTTTCCGGAAAGGCGTATTTGATGGAGTTGGTTATAAGCTCTGTTATTATTATACCCACAGGTAGAGACTGTTTTGAGGTAATCTCTATCTCTTCTATATCCGTGGTTATGGATATGGACCGGCTGTAGATATAGGCAGCCCGAATATCACGAATAAGCGGGCTTAAAAATGAGGAGATATATACATTACCTATATCCACACCGATGTAGAGGGATTGATAGATGTTTTGCATCAGTCTCATTTTTGTCTGCACATCTTCAAGGACCCCCTTGATGTGTAAATCATCAATACCATTCGCGCGCAGTGAAATTATGCTTGAGATTGTGTTCATGTGGTTTTTAATACGGTGATGCACTTCATGCAGCAGATGCTCTTTTTCTTCTAATAGCGTCTCTACCTCCTTTTCTTTCTGCTTACTCCGGCTAATATCGGTATAGGTAGCCACGACGCCCTCAAACTCTCCGTCAATAATGAGAGGGGATCCGGAGACAATGAGGTGTAATGGGCTGCCTTCTTTTGTGTATCTGATAGTTTCGATGGGTTCTACGGGCACACCTGAGTGGGCTCTGCTGCTAAACGACAGGGCTTCGTTGTAAATATTTTTATCATGAAAGGCTATGCACTCATCAATTGTTTTCCCTAAAACCTCTTCTTCCTTGTAGTGGAACAGCTCCACAGCCTTGTGGTTCCATCCGGTTACACAGCTGTTCGCGTCGAGCGTTGCTATGGCGTTCGGACTGATATCGATAATAGCTTCTGCATATTTTTTACGCTTCTTGTTAATCCGTTCTAAGTTTTTTCGTTCGGTAATATCCTCTGCAAAGCTGATAATACCGTTCTCATCAATCTTCATCATTGAAATTGAAAGAGTTTTAGCTGAGCCATCCTTGGTTAGAATTTCTGTTTCCTCTTTGTAGAATCCTTTAGACAGTAAGGTATGTATAGCCTGTTTTGTTCTTTCCTCCGCAGCTTGAGGCAGTAAAGCGGCAACATTCATGTTCAGCAGTTCTTGCTCGCTGTAACCGGTACACTGTGAGGTAGCGCGATTTACCTCCTTTATTTTGCCCTTTGTATCTGTGAGCATAAAACTGATGGGTGCATAGGAAATGAAATCTAAAAAATCTTCCCACTGCTTACTGATTTGGTCTTTATTCATAATAATTCTCTTTGTGTGTTAGGTATATTGATACCGACATAAACATAAAAGTAGGTAGAGGTTGATACTTATGTGTGTCTCTAAAAAACAAAAAACTTTGATAACTCCAATTACTTAGACTTTAGTTTACTGGCCATTAGCCAATTATACAAGCCTAATTTTTGGTATTCCCGAATAAATGTGAGCAAATCTCGATTAAAGAAGGACAGAATAAAATGGGTAGAGTTCAGACAAATTTTATTGCCAATCTTAAAAGGTTTCGCCGGCGTGAGGGCCTTTCGCAAGAAAAGCCGGCAGGGACCGCAGCGGTACCCCGCAGCCGTGGGGCGCCTGCAAGGGCGAGCGGGAGTGAGCCCGGGATGCAGGCGGGCGGGGCCGGCGGCCGAAAGGCGTTGGAGCCTGCGGCTGGAGAAAGGATGTGCCCCTTAGTTCTGCCGGGGGCGGCCGAGGCGAGGAGTAAAGCGGAGGGCCCGACCCCGCAGGGGGCCGGCCCAAAAAAAAAGCCGCCCCTAGAGGCGACTTTTATGTGAACTGAGTTTTCTTACGGAATCCAGTCTTCCCATGCGCTGGGGTTGGCTTCCACCCATTCCTGGGCCATGGTGTAGGGATCGTCGGCATCTTTATAAGCTACCAGCAAACTACCCATTTCTTCGTCGGTGAAGTATATGTTTTCTAAAAACTGAGCCAGTTCAGGCTTGTTTTCTTTAAGACCGGCATTGGCGTACAAGTGGATATTGCCGACTCCCCATACCTGAGGTCCGTCCTGTTCAAGAAACGCAAGGTCCCATACGCCGAACTTCCAGTGAGGATTCCAGCCGGCGACTACGATGTACTCGTTGTTTTCAATGGCTCGTTTCAGGGCGGAGGTCATTGCAGGGCCGCTGGATCCGACCAGGGTGTAACCGGCCTCATTCAGACCGTATCCGGGCATCACTTCATTTTCAATATCCTGCATCATTCCGGCTCCGGCATCGATACCGGTAATTTTGCTCCGCAGTTTTTCTTTCACTTCCGGTTTTTTCAGGTCTGAGATTGTTTTTACGCCTTCATCGACCATATACTGGGGTACTACCAGGCCCACCTGGGTTCCTTCGTATATGATGCCTACGTCGTAAATGTTGTCGGCATATTTATCGAGGTAGTCCGCATGCAGCACGGGCCAGGTTTCCATGAATACGTCGTTGTCGCCTTGTGCAACCGAGGTGTATGCGGGAGCTGCGTCTGCAGCGGTAATTTCTACGTCATAGCCCATTTTGGACTCTAATACTACCTGTGCCACGTGGGTGTAGGCTACGCCCTCTGCCCAGTTTACATAGGCCAGGTTGGCGGTTTTTGTTTCTTCGCCTTCCTGTTGTCCCTCTGCGAAAGCTACTCCAGTGAGCAGCAGAGCCGTCACAGATGCAACAGCAACTAACTTCATTAGCTTTTTCATTTGTATCTCCTTATCAATATGATTACATATTTCACATACAGCAGAATATAAACAATCAATTTATCTGCTGTATTAGTTTACAACACTAACCATAAATACTGGGATAGTCAAGGACGGTTAGAAAATATTTTGTGAGAAAAACGGGCTATTTTAGTCATAATGGAGTTATTATTTTAATAAAAAGAGGAAAAAAGTGGAAAATTTAGGTTAACTCAGGGGTATTCCAGGAGGTTACCCTTTTTTTGTTTTTAGTTCGGCTTTTATAGGCTTAATTAGAATTGGCTATTTTGGGGGGTGTCGGCTAATGCTTTCAGCCCATTTATTTAGTGTCGGAAAAATTACATATCTAAATTAACGCTAAATTAACACTACTCGACAAAGAGGCGGCGGCTGGCAAACTGCGGTTCAGAAGTAAGGTTTACGCCGAGCTTACGCAGGCCCGCTTCATCCCCCGGGCTGGGAAGGTGGGTCAGGTGCATCTGACAACCCCGTAGTTCGTGGAGCCGGTCGACACAGGCCTGTACAGTGGGGTTAAGGGCGGCGCTGATGGACAGGGCGATGAGCGACTCTTCCACGTCCAGGCTGGGCCGGCTGCGCTGCAGCACCTCCTGCTTGAAGCGGGAGATAGATTCTATGACTATGGGGGAGAGCAGGTGAATAGAATCTGGGAGCCCGGCCAGGGTTTTGACTCCGTTCAGTACCGCTGCGGTGGCTGCATGGAGCAGGGTGGAGTTTTTGCCGGTAACCAGGCGCCCGTCGGCGAGCTCGAGGGCAGCCCCGCACCACACCTCTTCGACTCCCTTTGCATCTGGAGAGAGCGGGTTGGCAAGGGTAATTTGTTTGGCCTCCTCCGCAGCCTCGCGGGCCGCAGGCACCACTTTGCGGTATTCGGGTTGCAGGTTCAGCTCGCTTAACAGTTGTTTTGCCTTTTCTACGGCCTTATCGTCCACGGCACCCATCATATATTCACAGATGCTGCGGAAATAGCGGCGGACAACCTCCTGCTTTGCAGCCTCCCGGGCTGCCTCATCGTCTATAATGGCAAAGCCCACACGGTTTACCCCCATTTCGGTGGGAGATTTGTAGATGTTTTCGTCACCGGTTATACGCTCCAGTATTGACCGCAAAATGGGAAAGGAGTCTACGTCGCGGTTGTAGTTGACCGCCTGCACCCCTGAGGCCTCTAGGTGATACGGGTCGATGAGGTTGTAGTCCTGCAGGTCCAGGGTAGCCGCCTCGTAGGCCTTATTGACGGGATGGTTCAGGGGCAGGTTCCAGATAGGGAAGGTCTCGAACTTTGCGTACATAGCACGAATGTTCTGCTGATGGTCGTGGTATACTTGGGAGAGGCAGGTTGCCATTTTACCGGAGCCAGGCCCGGGACCGGTTATTACTACCAGGGGACGGGTGGTTTCGATACGCGGGTTGGAACCGTAGCCCTCCGATGAGGCGATAAGGTCCGGGTCGTTGGGGTAGCCCTTAATAGGTGCGTGGGCGTAGACACGGATGCCGCGATTCTCTAATTTGGTACGGAAGGTTTGTGCCTGGGGTTGATTTTTCCATCGGGTTATGACCACCGCCGAAACTGTAAGGCCCCAGGCGCGCAGATCGTCGATGAGCTTCATGGCGTCGGCGTCGTAGGTGATGCCATAGTCGGCCCGCATTTTACGGTGCTCGATGGCCCCGGCGTGAATGCAGAGGATTATTTCCGCATCCTTCTGAAGTTCCTTCAGCAGCCGCACCTTCACATTGGGGTCGTAGCCGGGAAGCACCCGGGCGGCGTGAAAATCGTTTACCAGTTTTCCGCCAAACTCAAGATACAGCCGGCCGTCGAAGCTGCGCATGCGTTCGCGGATAAAAGAGGCCTGTTCGGTGAGGTAGGTTTGGTTATCGAATGCGTTGGTCATAGTTGTTCCTTGGCGTGGTTTCTTGCTTTGAAGTAGTATACCGGATTCAAGTGAAGATTGAAAGCTTGTCCGGCAGCTTGACCTGCAGCTTGACGCGGGCTGGGGAGGACCATACAATAGTTTATGAGCACTTCAAATATCAATATTATCCGCTACCAGAAAGGCCGCAGCGAACATGTGCAGGATACAGTGGTGCGTGAGGACTGGCTATACCTCTATGTCAACGATATTCTGCTGCTGCAGGCTCCTGTCAGCGGACAGGAGGTGGAAGAGCTTATTTACGGCTATCTGTTTGTAGAGGGATACCTGAAGGTCGGAGAGAGGCTCAGCCTGCAGCACGAGCACGAGACCTGGCGCACCACCCTAGGCCGCGAGGTAAAGAACCTTACGATGAAAGAGCTGGTGGATTGCGCCGCCTCTAAAATTGAGTTTGGCGAGGAGATCGAGCCGCTACCGCCGGGGCCGGTTGTAGCGGTTGATACGATTTTGGACCTGCTAGCCGACTTTCAGCGGCTGCCGTCGCTGTATCACTCTACCGGCGGGGTGCATATGGCCGCTTTTGCTGGAGCTAAGAATCGGCGGATTTTGTATTCGGCGGATGATATTAGCCGGCGCAATGCAGTGGATAAGGTTATCGGTAAAGTGTTTCTGGGGGAAGGGGGCGACAGGCTCGGGGGCGGCAAGAGTTTAAGGGGCGAGAGCAGTTTTAAGGAGGGCCTGCTGTTGGTCTCCGGCCGGATCTCCTCGGATATTGTGGTGCGTATGCTCAGAACCGGCATTCCGATTCTAGTTTCAAAGTCCGCGCCCACCGCGAAGGCGGTGGAGCTTGCAGAGGCCTACGGGGTTACCCTGTGCGGTTTTGCCCGGGGCAGGCGGGTGAACATCTACACCCGCCCCGAGCGGGTGGCCCGGAGTGGGTAGATAGCGGAACTTCTCTTTAGTGGCCGATGCCGTGCAGCATGGCTACCATGTGGTCGAGGGTTTTGAAGAGCTCCTGCAGGTACTCTTCTACCGCTTTAACACTGCCCGGCAGGGTGTAGAAGATGGTGGAGCTCCCCACCGCGCAGGCGCTGCGGGAGAGCAGAGCATTGGGCTTGCGGGCACCGGCGGTAAGCCGTATGTGGTCCATGACGCCGGGAACCATTTTTTCGGCTACCGCGGCAAGGGCCTCGGGGGTTATATCCCGTGGACCGATTCCGGTTCCCCCTGTGCTGATAACTATATCTTCGCCGGCGTTAAGGGCGGCGGTAAAGGCCGCTTCGATAGCCTCCTGTTCGTCCGGTACGCATTGATACTCGGTGCGCAGGTGGTAGCGTTTTGAAGCAAAGGCGGCTTTTACCAGTTCCAGGGCCCGCGGACCGGAGCGGTCCTTATACACTCCCGCAGAGACCCTGTCACTGACGGTTAAGACCCGGATCACAAAGTCCCGGGGATGATACTCTATATCCTGGCCGGTCTCGATAGTACCTCCCCGTATGACCCTGGCAAAGAGCCCTTCCTGGGGCATCACGCACTTTCCTACCTCTTTGAAAATTGCACAATCGTCGCCGTGACAGGTTTTGCCTATCTGGGTTATCTCAAGCTCAACTCCTCCAATGGTAAAGCGGTCGAGCACCGCCACCTCGTTCAGGTCGAGTCCCTCAATGGTGAGGTTCTCGCCGAACTCTCCGGGACCGATGTTCCTGTCCATTTGCTTCTCGAAGCGCTCAACGCTGGCTTGACCCAAAAGGCTTATCATCCGGTGCCAGTCTCCCGAGTGGGCATCCTCCTTGAGGCCCTGTTCATACACTTCGGCTCGGTGGATAGGGGTTTTTACGGTGCCCTTACGCTCGGATATGTTGATCGATCCTAGGGTGATGCTCATTCTACAGCTTCCTTTTTCTTTTCTAGCAGATAGATATTCTCCATTACCATAGAGGAGTCGACGGCCTTGCACATGTCGTAGACGGTAAGCAGCGCCAGGTTGACCGCCGTTCAGGGCCTCCATTTCCACTCCTGTCTGTCCGGTGCAGCGAATGGTGGATTCTACCTGTACGCCCGTCTCGGTCAGTCGGCAGTGCACTTCAATGTGTGTGAGGGGCAGGGGGTGGCACAGCGGAATAAGGGTATGGGTCTGCTTGGCCGCCTGTATGCCTGCAATTTGGGCTACCGTCAGCACATCGCCCTTTTTCATTTTATTTTCACGCACCAGTTCAACTGTTTCCGGGGCAATTCGTATAGAGCCGACGGCACGGGCACTGCGGTGTACCGGCACCTTCGCCCCCACATCCACCATGCGCGCCTTTCCCGACTCATCCACATGGGATAGTCGCCCCTCTTGTTTTCGTTTTTCGCTTTCTTGCATTTCGTCTCCTAAGTGCATGTTTATCCGCCTATTCCGTAAAAGGTATTGCTGTTACTGACGATTCCCCGGGCAGGCTTTTCCCGCACCGCCGCAGATATGGCTTCCTCCACCCCCAGGCTGCGGGTGTCGTAGCCGGAGTCGCTAAATAGGCAGGGGTAAATGATCCCCCTGCTCGAGAGGCGCAGCCGATTACAGAGGGGGCAGTTACCGCCCTCTCCCCCCTCTACCACGGAAAACTCCCCGGAGCTGAGGTCCATCTGCCGGATAAATCGAACTTGAAACCCGTGTTCTTTTCCAAACTCGGCCACTCGCTTGGCCTCGGTTTTATCACCATTGGGAGGGATTACAGTGTTCAGTTTAATGGGAAAGAGCCCCGCCTCGCGGGCGGCAAAAATTCCATCAAGCACGTCCTGCAGCTCTCCCCAGCGGGTAATCTCCCGGTAGCGCTGCGGGTCAAGGCTGTCGAGACTTACGTTCACCCGCTGAAGCCCCGCCTTTTTAAGAGGGCCGGCCATCTTTGGCAGGAGGGCTCCATTGCTTGTCATTGCCAAGTCTTCTATTCCCTCTATCTCTGCAAGCATGGCAACTAAGTCGACGATGCCCCTGCGAACCAGGGGCTCACCCCCGGTGAGCCGCAGCTTTCGAATGCCGAGGGACACTGCGGTTCTCACTGCCGCGGTGATTTCCTCAAAGCTCATTACTTCGTGGTGAGGAATGAAGGGTACCCCCTCCTCGGGCATGCAGTAGATGCAGCGAAGATTACAGCGGTCGGTAACGGAGAGCCGGAGGTAGTCTATTTTGCGGTTAAAAGAGTCGTACAGCACGCAGGGCTCCTTTATCGAGGTGTTCTATTCCACGCTCAATCTTAATCAACCCCTCTGCCCGGGATATCGAATGGAAATGAGCCGATCCATGGTATTCGAGCAGTGTAATTTGACCCTGTTCGTCTATGGTTACGGGAATCCATTCATCACGTTCGCTATTTCTGCGGTTAAATTCTTGTGCGAGAGTAGCGAAACTGCGGGGAGCACGGTAGATGCCGTGCATCAGACGGTAGAGGTAGGGTTTTACCAGTATTTCAAAGATTACGAAACAGGAGACGGGGTTGCCCGCCAAGCCGAACAGGTCTGCTTTATCTGAAACGGCAAAGGTAGTGGGCCGGCCCGGTTTTACCGCTACCCGATCGTACTGTATCGTAAATCCGTTTCTTTCGATTGCCTCCGGGCCAAAGTCGAAGTCGCCCATAGAGACACCGCCGCTCATTAGAATCAGGTCGTTCTCCGATTGGGCCTTTGCCAGGGTACTCTCCAGAGCCTGCGGGTCGTCGGGGACGATTCCGTAATAGGTGGGAATTATTTCCATACGTGACAGTTGGGCTACAGCCTGGGGGGCATTGGCGTTACGAATCTGATGGGGCTCGGGTTTTTGCCCCGGTTCTACCACCTCGTTGCCGGTAGAGAGCAGCCCGACTTTGGGCAGCGCATATACCGAAACAGACCCGTATCCTACCGAAGCCAGCAAGGCGGTATGCTGAGGGCCGAGGAGGGTGCCCTGTGTAACGACTCGGGTTCCCAGGGGTACGTCCTCGCCGCGGGGGCTGAAGTTAGGGGGGTGGAACCCAGGATCGGAGCCGGTGTAGCGCACGTACATTTCAGCGGCGTCTTTAGGGTACTCTTTACTTTGTTCGACCATTATCACGGTATCAGCACCCTCGGGCAGAACCCCGCCGGTCATTACCTTTACACAGCTGCCTTCTTCTACGGAGTGAAGGGCAGCATCGCCGGCGGAACTGGTTCCTATAAGGCGCAGAGGGCCGGGGAGGTCGCTTTTTCGACAGGCATAGCCGTCAACGGCTACTCTGTCGTAGGGGGGAAGGTTTCTGTCGGACAGTACGTCCTCGGCCAGTACCCGGCCGCAGCTCTTTCCCACTTCGACCGCTTCGACTGCCTGGGCATGTGTGCGGGTTTGTGGTTCTTGGCCTTGACCTTGGGCGGAAAATTTTGCTCGTTCTGCGGCCCTGTTCAGGGTGAGTTCAAATATTTCTGAAAAATCTCTTAGTGTGGCATCGTGTTTCTTTTTCACGCACATCTACTCCATCGCAAAGTCGTTTTATTGCAATAACGCCTTGTTCGGAATAGAAAAGCAGAAAGAGAGATTGGGCGGGGACACTCTTAGCTACAGCTCCTTTCCGAACATGGGAGGTCATACCCTTTCGAGTATGGCCCATTGGATTCGCACCATGGCCAAAGGCGGTAGGCGACGAACCTTCAGAGCGTTATAAAATGTGATTATAACACTAAAGTATTTTGAAGAAAAGAGGATTGCTAAAAATCTTATTCTTGCCTCCTCACCCGAACCATATTATCCGAACCGTATCATCCGAGCTTTTAGTAAAGCCTTATCGAAGAAGCCTTAAAAGAAAGGTATACTTTATCGCCCGGTGAAAGTGCAAGCTCTTCCAGAGATTTGCGGGTAATTCTAGAGGTAATGAGTCTGCCTTCTACATCTAACGTAACATCTACCAGGCCGGGGGAGTTCCAGCTGCTCTGCTCCGGCCCATCATACGCCGTGAACGAATATACGGTTCCCTTAAAACAGTTCTGCGCAGAGGAGTGCAGAGGCTCGTCGGAGAGGAGGATCCGATCGTAGTCAATTACGGCGGTGGTAAAATGGCCATCGATGTCGGGGCAAAAAATTGCAGGTCTTCCAGGCGGTCCCCCAGGCGGTTCACAGACCTGAAATATTCGGTTGCCGGCTTTAGCCGAACTCATATGCCCCTTTAATATATTTTGTCCGGTGGGTACCAGGCGTCCATCCTCTAACTTGATCAGGGTATCGCCCATCCGGTAGGCGAAGGGGAGGTTGTGGCTGCTGATAATAATGGTACAACCGTAATCTCTTTGTATAGCCGCAAGGAGCTGTTCTAATTTACCGATGCTGTCTTTATCTATGCTCGAGGTAGGTTCGTCTAGCAGCAGCACCTCCGGTTCTACCGCCAGGGCCCGGGCTATGGCAACTCTCTGCGCTTCTCCGCCGGAGAGGGCTGAGCTCCTTTTCCGCTCAAATCCCTGCAGGCCCACCACTTTTAATGTGCGGTGCACCCGCTGTTGCACCTCACGGTGGGAGAACTTCCGCAATTTTAGACCGTATGCAACGTTGCTGTAGACGGTACCGGAAAACAGGAGGGGGTTCTGGTGCACATAGACCGTTCTTTGCCGCAGGGTACTACCGGTAAGTATATCCTCGTCTTGAAAGCAGATGCTGCCTTTGGTCGGAAGGAGGAGCCGGTTCATCAGTTTTAACAGGGTTGTTTTTCCAGAACCGTTCGAGCCCAACAATACGTAAATTTTTCCTGCGTTTATCTCGAGCCGGTCAATTTCCAGCACCGCGGGAGCTTTTTTACCTCGATACTCGGCGGTGTAGCTAAAGCGTAAACCTTCTATTGAAAATAGGGCCATAAGGGCTATACCTCCGGTTTTACAAGCATATGAGTTGTCCCGTTGATAAGCAGGGCAACTGTCATCAGAATGAGTCCCAGAGACAGCCCCAGCTCGAAATTCCCCTTGCTCGTTTCCAGGGCAATAGTGGTAGTCATGGTTCTGGTATACCAGCGGATGTTCCCGCCCAGCATCATCGAGACGCCGACTTCTCCAATTACACGGCCGAATCCGGCGAGGACGGCAGAAATTATTACGAATCTGGCCTCGGTCAATGAAGCCCGGAGAATATCGGCTTTCCGGGCCGCAAGGGTAATGAGGGTCTCGTGGAAACGTGGGTCGAGCTTTGAAAGGCCGGAATACACCAGTGAGGTGAGGATCGGCGATGCCAGAATTACCTGCCCGATGATTATTCCGGAGGGATTAAAGAGGAGATTGAGCTGGCCGAGAGGCCCGGACCTTGAGATAAAAGAGAACACCAGCAGCCCGATCACCACCGTCGGCAGGGCCATCAGGGCATGGAGGATCGATACAAGTGCCCGTTTCAAGGGGAATGAATAGAAGTGCAGCAGAATACCCAGGGGGATGCTGATGAACGAGGCAATTAAAATTGAAATGAGGGAAAATCGCAAAGAGGTAAGGGCGATAAAGTAGAGCTCCTTATCGCCCGATAAAATGAGACTGAGCGCCTCTGCAAATACGGTATCCATCTTATTCTGCATCCGGCAGTGCGTCCGGATAGAACAGTTGTTCACCTGCCTTCTTAAAATCGCCGATTAGCTGCTGTGCTTTTTTGCCGACCATCCAGTTTACCAAGGCCATTGCCCCCTCGTAGTTGATGTGGTCATGGAGTTCGGGATTCACAGAGATAATGCCGTAGGGGTTGTAGAGCAGGGGATCTCCCTCGAAGAGGATCTGCGTTTTGAGCGTGTCCTGCATTGCGATGAAGGAGCCTCTATCGGCCAGGGTGTATCCGCCCATATCGTTGCTTATGGTAATAACAGCTCCCATCCCCTGGCCTGCCTCTTTGTACCACTGGCCCGCCGGTTCGATACCCGCCCTCTGCCAAAGACTCTGTTCTTTGAAGTGAGTTCCGGAATTGTCTCCCCGGGAGACAAAGTTAGCTTCGGCGGCGGCAATTTTTCCCAGGGCTTCCGCAGCTGTCTCTGAAGCACCCACTTCGGCGGGATCCTTCTTAGGACCGAGGATGATAAAATCGTTGTGCATTACATCTTTCCGATGTACCCCGTATCCCCCTCGAGCAAATTTATCTTCTTTGTCCCTGGCGTGGACCAGCACTACATCAACATCGCCACTCTCTCCAAGTTTCAGGGCGGCCCCGGTTCCTACCGCTATTACATCTACCTGGTAAGCGGTGTCGGCCCTAAATTCAGGAAGCAAGTAGGCCAACAGACCGCTGTTTTCAGTACTGGTGGTGGTGGCCAATTTAATGCGCTGAGCCTTTTCAGTTTCGGGGGATTGCTGTTGTTCCGAGGACTCTTGGGAACCTGAGGCTCCCAGATGCGTGATTCCAACTAGCCCAATTAGGACCAGAAGTACAAGTACGATACTTCGCTTGATCATGTTATTCTCCTTTCCAAACACGGGAGGTCGGTGTATTTCTTCACCGGCCCATCGGCCTGTTACCTTAGGCAAGTTACCCTTAGGTATACGGCTCGGAGTTTTTTTAAGAACATTGTCCTTAGAACGTTGTCCTTAGAACGTTGTCCTTAGAACGTTGTCCTTAGAACGTTGTCCTTAGAACGTTGAGGATAGCCGGGGCCAAGGTAGTGTGTCAAGGAAAAATTGGAGTGGAAGTTGGAGTGCTGGAATAACAGAAAGAATCATATTGACTACACAAACTTAGGCCAGTAAACTAATTATATGAAGACCATAAACACTCATGAAGCAAAAACTCATCTTTCCCGAATTCTGGAGGAAGTGGAAAAGGGGGAAGTCTACATTATAAGCCGGAACGGGGTGCCTGTGGCAGAGCTTCGAAAGCGTTCGAATCGGCCCCGGAGCAAGACAGACCCTGTTCTTTCCAGGTTGCAGATCAACTATGATCCTCTGGAGGATCTGGATGAGGAAGAGTGGGGTAACATTGAATGATTATCCTAAAAGTCCGGTAGTAACTGCAGACCGCCGCTTCGCCGAATACGGGATCCAGGTGCTGCTCTAACGGGGTGTACCGACCTTGTATAATTAAGAGATTATGGGTAAAAAAGGAAAGATGAAATATTCTAAAATAATCGGTGTATAAGCATATGTACAGTACTTATGTTGAAGGTCGCGCCCCCACAAGGAGTTCTACATGCTGTTGTTTGAAAAACCGCTCTACCGGCTGATGGCGGCCAGTTTGGGAGTGTTCGCACTGGTCGGTCTGCTGAGTGACGGTTTTGCCGGGTCCCTGCAGGGCTTTATCCGTTTGCAGCAGCATCCGGCCCGACTGATAAACGACTTTACCGTGGTGGGCGGCATCGGCGGGGCTATGCTGAACGCCGTCCTGATGGGCCTTATAGCGCTGCTTATTATCCGCATCAATAATATTCGGCTCTCCGGGCCAACTGTGGCCGCGATTTTTACCATCATCGGCTTCAGTCTGTTTGGCAAGACCCCGCTCAACGCCCTTCCGGTGATAGCTGGGGTGTATCTGGCGGCCAAGCTGGTGGGAAAGTCGTTTAAGAGCTACATCCTGATTGCTTTGTTCGGCACGGCCATGGGCCCGCTGGTGACCTTTCTGGTGTATGAGGCGGGGTTTACAGGGCCCGCGGCGCTGTTGATGGGAATGGCGGGCGGCTTGGCCGCGGGGCTGCTGTTGCCTGCAGTGGCGGTGGCTATGCTCAAGCTGCACGAGGGCTACAATATTTACAACATCGGCTTTACCAGCGGTTTCATTGGGTTGTTCGCTGCTGCTCTTCTGGCCGCCGGAGGGCGGGATATCGACATCCGGGTAATATGGAACGACCAGCCCTCGATACAGCTTATCCTGCTGGTCCCTGTGCTGTGTTTTCTGTTTATCGGCTGGGGAGTTGCGATGGACCGCACGCAAACCCTTAGGAATTTTAAAAAAATCTTAAAGCAGACCGGCCGCTTGCCCTCCGACTTCATGGAGATAGCTTCTCCCGGTTCGGCCCTGGTCAATGCGGGGCTGCTGGGGCTGGCAGCCTGTGCCTACCTGCTGCTTGTCGGTGCCGATTTTAACGGGCCGATTATAGGGGGGCTGCTTACGGTTATAGGCTTTGCCACTTTTGGAAAACACCTTAAAAACTGCTGGCCCGTGGCGCTGGGTGTAATTGCGGCCACCCTGCTGTTTGGAAAGTCGCTTACCGCCCCCGGCCCTGTACTGGCACTGCTGTTCGGCACCACCCTGGCGCCCCTGGCCGGAGAGTTCGGCATGTATGTCGGCTTTGCCGCCGGGTTTACCCACCTGCTGATTGTAGAGCGAACCGCTGCCTGGCACGGAGGCCTTGATCTGTACAACAACGGCTTTGCCGGCGGACTCACAGCAACCTTCTTTGTGGCTATTATTGAATGGATAGATTCTAATAGAAAAAGCAATTCGAATTTTAGATAGTGCAATGCACTATCTAAAATTCGAATGCCTCTATACGTTTAGAGTTGCAAAATTGTGCTAAGAAAATGAAGCAAATTCAAAATTTGAAAGTTCATAAACTTCCAAATTTTGAATTGCTGTAACCAAAAGGAAAAGAGATGAAAAAAGACTACATACTGCACTTAATAAGTGAAATTTCCAACTACATTTTAGAGTCCGACCCCTCGCGAATGGTGATATCCCTGCATCAGGAGTCCGACGGACTGCACCTGGCTGTCTTCGATGATCATGAACGATCGGATGAGGATATAGAGGATATCTCAAAAGCCCTTAATACCGGCGCCAGGCCGGAGCTCTCCGAGTATTACGGCTCTATGGGGGGGACGGACCTGGTGGGAGCGGCCAGACTCAACTTGATCGGATGGCAGATCAAGCGGGCCGATGTAAGCAGAATCGACAAGGGCACTCAGATCGACCTGTGGATAGGCAGCAACCGCTTCGATTCATCCAAGTTTAACATCCCCGACTAAAGGCCGCCGAAAAGCCGCCGGCACTACACTGACGGCGTGGGCTGAGCAGGAGGCCAGAGGTACACGGTCAGGCCGGCGGCGGCATAACACAGGGCAGCCGCGGTAAGGGTAGCCGGAAAACCGGCTTCCATCGATATCAGCACCGCCAGAGGCCCGGCGGCCACCGAGCTAAAACCGTTAATTCCCCAGGCCCAGGGAACCATATCCGGGGCCCCGGCGCTGAGTATTCCCATTCCCGAAGGCAGCATCCAACCCATGAAGAACGAGGGCAGGGCCAGTATCAAAAGACCAATACAGTAGCGTATTACCAGGGGAAATCCGAACAACAGGTCTACCAATGGGTCAAGCAGAAAGAGCAGTCCTACTATCAAAAGCACCACTATTGCAGCTGCGGTTTTTATCCGCCGGCCCGGCGGAAGGGGGATGCGCCCCTGCAGGGAGCTTCCCGCCCCGGCACACAGCAGAATGGCGGTAATTACCGCCGAAGCGCTGTAGATGGGGTCTCCCAGAAACAAGCCGAGCTTCTGAATCATCACCATCTCTAAAAACATAAACCCGAAGCCTATGGCCCCGAAATGCAGCAGCACCGGCAGCCGGTAGGCTTTGGGCGACTCCTGCAGTCCCTTTAGGCTTCGCCCACGCCGTATCCACAGGGGCAGGAGTATCAGCACAAAGGCAACCAAAACTATTTCCAGCAGGGTCAGCATCAGCACCACATAGCCAAGTTCCATCCGCTGCAGGAACTTCCCCTCGTAGCTGCGGATAAACTGCCCGAGGCTGTCCCACTTAAAAAAGTTATAAAAATAGGGTTTTTGGTCGGTAGGCGGGCGGATGTTGTAGGGCCAGGATTCAAACAGCTCTTCCCGGTTTCCCTCGGTCAATTGCATGGCCCCGTGGTGGTAGTAGGAATAGGACGCGCCCGGCGGGCCGTCTATCCGGTTGCGCTGTTCTAACCGCTCCGACTCGATTCCGGGATAGTACTCGATATCCATTCCCAGCTCCCGGCTCTCCCGGCGAAGCGCGTCAATAGCGGCCGTGTCAAAGGGGTCGGCAGACACCATGGTGGTGACGGCCAGGTAGTTGCGGGCCTGCAGAAGGTGCTTCCGGGGCTCAGCGACACCCATCTGCTCCAGGGCATCCAGAAACAGGGCAAAGATTTTTAGGTTGTCCCGGGGCGGAGACTGGATTCCCCGGGTGATGGATACTACTCCCTCTGGCTTAAGAAGAGCCAGGCAGCCGACAATACCCTCCCGGTTCACCAGGTAGTCCTCATGGAGGGACTGCATCCCGCCGCCGGCAGCGGGCATTCCCTCCGCCGAAACAAGCTGAATTACATCATAGCGCTGCTTGCCGCGGCGCTCGAGAAACAGGCGGGGAGGCTGTACCACCGTCTCCACCCCGG
Source organism: Spirochaetia bacterium (assembly GCA_034520965.1). GTDB lineage: Bacteria > Spirochaetota > Spirochaetia > DSM-16054 > Sediminispirochaetaceae > DSBN01. The sequence goes on from JAXHMY010000005.1 coordinate 44,258, forward strand.
GGAGGGTAAAAACACCGCCACCGGCGCTGCGCAAGGGTCCCTTGAGCCCGTCAATCAGCATTTCGCTGGGCTGCACCACGGTAAACTGTTCTATTCCGAACCGCCGGCCCAGCCAGATGTTGGTGCCGCCCACCTCTCCCAGCAGAAGGGCTCGCGGAGCAGAAACCTCGCCACTCCTGAGCTCTCCGACCTCCCGCCGCGAGCGCACAAGCCGGTAGGCAAGTGACTGGGGGGTAGAGTCCATGATCCGGGCACCCCTGTTCTCCTCAATTTGAAAAATGGTGCCCGCCGGCTCTCCGTCGTAGAGTACCGCCAGCTGGGGGGGCGCCATTACCCCCGCCTCGGGACCGGCAAACAGGGTCTGGTGCAGCGACTTTGCCTCGTACACGTCCAGTCGCATTCGGGGCGAGTCGCCGGAAAGAACCTTCTCGGCATCTCCCTGGTGCTCCAGGCGGCGGAGCTGGGCCAGGGTCTTGTACTGGCCCATCCCCATCTCCGCCGGCAACTGCAGGGCGACCGCCGCCAGACCTAGGACAAGCAGCAGCGAGAAAATCTGCTCCGGTAAGCGCACTTGCGGGGCTTCCTGGCGGGGTGCCTGCCGATGTTCCTGGCGGTGCGTCCCCTTTCCCACCAGCAGCAGCCACAACAGCTGGGCAGCGAGGGCTACCACTACTGTCGAGAGGGGCAGCAGTGACGGAGGCAGGAAGTGGAATACCGCCAGGGCACCCACGCCCCGATGCCGCTGCCGAACAGATTGACCCCGTAGAGCACCGGGATCTGACGCTTGAAATAGCTGAGGCTCAGGCCGATGCACACCGCTCCAAAAAAGAAGGGCAAGAACAACAGCAGATTGTACAGAAGCAAGAGCGCGAATTGCCCGCCGCTGTAGAAGATGTAGCGGATATCGATAGGCAGCAGCCGGGAGAGGCTGTAGGAGAGGGGGATGGACAGGCTGAAGAAGAACAGGAAGCGGTAGGACCACACTTCGAAGCGCCGGGCAAGCTTTTCAAAGGCAAAGGTGAGGAAGGTGCCGCTAACCCCGAAGCCCAGTAGGGCGGTACTGATAACCAGATACGAGAAGTGGTAGTTGCGGGTCACCGACAGGGCCCGCATGTAAAACAGCTGCAGGGCGATCAGGGCGAAGGAAACTAAAAACACCGTCACCGCCGTGGCGGCAGTAAAGCCCGTACTGGGTCTCCTGCTGGACATGCTAACTCTGCGCCTCGCCGGTAAAGGGGACAAAGCGCACCGGCATCAGCCGCTCGGTGCGCACCTCGCCGGAGGCCTCCTTTTCCACCAGCATCAGGGTCTGCACCTCATACACCCCACCGATGGGGATAACCATCCGTCCGTCGGGCTTGAGCTGCTCCAGCAGGGGAGGGGGAATGTGTCCGGCCGCGGCGGCTACAATAATCGCATCGAAGGGGGCGTACTGCTCCCAGCCGTAATACCCGTCCCCCTGTTTTACCTTTACCTCGCTGTAGCCATTTTGGGCAAGGTTTTCCTGCGCCCAGGAGGCCAGCTCATCGATTATCTCGATACTGTACACATCGTTGCTAATCTCGGCCAGCACCGCCGCCTGGTAGCCGCTGCCCGTTCCAATTTCCAGCACCCGGTCTCCGGGCTTCAGCTCGAGCATTTCGGTCATGTAGGCTACAATGTAGGGCTGGCTGATAGTCTGACCCTGTCCGATGGGCAGGGGTTTGTCCGCATAGGCCCGGGATCGGTCTCCCTTGCGCACAAAACCGTGGCGGGGCACCCTGCGCATTGCCTCAAGCACCTCCGGGTCCTCGATTCCTCGACCGGCGATATCCTGCTGTACCATTCTGCGGCGCTCTTCGTGCATTTCCCCGGAAACCTCTGCAGAATCGGTTGAAGTGGGCTGCTCCGGCTCTTCGGCTTTCTGCTTTTCCGGCTGCCCTCCCGCCGGCAGGGCCACCTCTGCGGCAAAACTCAAGCAAAGGGCCGCCAGGCTTATACTGAGTCCTCTGTTCAGTAGTCCCATGGCACATCCTCCTCAGTTTAAAGTATGGAACCCACCGGGCGGTTCATGCAAGGCGCCGGTTCATTTTTTATTATAGATGCTCTTCCATTAGCTGCAAGGCCGGTGGACAGCCGGAGGGGCTTGTGGTGTAGAGGCTTATTTACACGCCGACCCGCAGCTTACTCGGCGGCGCTGCAGCACAGCCGGGGTTCTCTGCCCTCCGGGCCGGTGTCTAAGGGATAAGCATTTTTATATAGATATACCAAAGAAGGCTCAGCGTTTTGCGGCGGCCTGTTCGGCGGCTGCCTCGGCATCGTATAAGGCTTGATTTATGCGGCGGGCGGCTTTAGCCCGGTCCAGACCGGCCAGATCTTTGATCGGTTCGCCGTAGTGAATAACAATCCTGCTGCCCGGCAAGGGAATCTCGAACTTATCCCAGGAGTGGGCAAAGGTGTATTTCCAGGAGGCTTTTATACCCACCGGGATAATGGGCAGACCGCTGCGCTGCTGCAGCATCACAGCTCCCAGCTTGATCTGCTTAGGCGGACCCTGGGGGCCGTCGGGGGTTATTACCACTCGAACCTCCTGTGCAAGCAGTTTCAGCATGGTTCGCAGCGAACTAAGCGCGCCGTCGGTGCTGGAGCCGCTGACTACCCTCCAGCCGAGCCGTTCTAGAGTCCGGCTGATGATCCGCCCTTTGCGGCTGACCCCGGCCAGGGCGGTGTAGCGGGAGGGGGCCCGATTTATTGCTAGAATCCACAGATAACAGTGCCATGCAAGTAAAAGCCCACCCCCGGCGATTGCCTCATCCGCGGGGGGCCGGTTTATTTCCCGAACCCGGTAGGTGAGGCGTATAATTCGCATGAGTTTCTCTAGTATCCATGGATAGTATCTGTCCAGCACTGTAGTCGGCTATTCAGTCTTTGTGCCGGCCGGCGTTCACATCGATTATCTCGCCGGAGACAAAATCATTCTCTAATAGATAAATGATGGTGTGGGCAATCTCCTCGGGTGTGGCGATCCGGCCAAAGGGGGTGAGTTTTGCCAACTTCTCCTTGACCTCGGGGCTGATAAGCTCGGTGTCTACCGGGCCGGGGGCTACTGCATTTACGGTTACCTCCGGTGCCAATTCGTTCGCCATGGAGAAGGTCATGCTGCTCAGGCCGCCCTTGGTGGCCGCATAGTGGGGGCCGAGTTTTCCGCCCATCTTGGCGGCGATGGAGGAGAGGTTTACAATCTTGCCCCTGTTTTTCCGCAGCTCGTCTACCGAAGCCTTTACACAGTAAAAGGCGCTGGTCAGGTTGCTGTCCAGCACGTTTTTCCACTCGTCCATGGAGATCTCCTCGATCGTGGTATTATCTCCATTAACTCCTGCGCTGTTTATCAGGATATCTATACCCCCCAGGGCCTGCTTGATTTCACCCACCAGCCGTTGTACTTCGGGCCACTTGCGCAGGTCCGCGCCGAAGGCTGCCGCCGTAACCCCATGTTTTTGGGCCTGCTCGACTATTTTTTGGGCCTTATCCTTATGTGAGTGATACACCACCGCCACATCGGCCCCTTTTTTCGCCAATGCAAGGGCTGTAGCGGCGCCTATCCCGCGGCTGCCGCCGGTAATTACTGCTCGTTTTCCTTTTAGCTCCATGTTCATACTCCTTACTTATAGGATAAATACGGACAATTTTATAGTCAAACTTGAGTGCTGAGGGGGAGCCGGCAGCGGGGCTGCCGGCGGGCGGTTTTATGTATTCGGACCGGTAAAGGCCAGCACGCAGTTTTGTCCGCCGAAACCGAAGGAGTTTGAGAGGGCCCCCTTAATAGGAGTTTCTCTGGGCTGGTTCGGCACATAATCAAGATCACATTCAGGATCGGGGTTTTCGTAATTGATAGTCGGCGGTAGGACTCCTTCCTTTAATGCCAGCAGGGTTGCGGCAGCTTCAACCGCCCCAGCAGCCCCCAGGGTGTGGCCTATCATCGATTTAGTAGAGCTGATAGGAATGCGGGAGGCAGCCTCGCCAAAGGCATTTTTGATAGCAAGGGTCTCAATTTTATCGTTTGCACGGGTCGATGTGCCGTGGGCGTTGATGTAGCCTATATCCTCAAGGTTTAATCCGCCGTTATTTACGGCCATTTTCATGGCGGCAGCGGCATTTTTCCCGTCCGGCTCGGGAATGGCGATGCTGTAGGCATCCGAAGTCATACCGGCTCCGGCAATATAGCCGAGTATTTCCGCCCCCCGGTCGCGGGCATGGGCTTCAGTCTCAAGCACCAGCACTGCAGCGCCCTCTCCGATAAGAAAACCGTCCCGCTCAGCATCGAAGGGACGGGATGCTTTTTGCGGATCTTCGTTGCGGGAGGTCAGTACTCCCATACAGCCGTAGGCGTTTACCGTTATCGGGGAAATGGCCGCTTCCGCCCCGCCGGCGAACATTACGTCCGCCCCTCCGGTTTTGAGTATCATAGCAGCCATCGCGATGGCATGGCCTCCTGAGGCACAGGCGGTGGTTATTCCAATATTCGGGCCGGTAATTCCCAAATCGATACCGATATTGGCGGAGGACATGTTGGGTATGATCATGGGCACTGCCAGGGGGTTGCCGAAACCGGGCCCTTTTTCTAGTAATTTTTGATGCTGTGCTTCCAGGTTTTCATAATCCCCGGCTGCGGTTCCAACAACAGCGCCGGTCCGTAGGGGATCCATTGTATCCAGCTGAATTCCCGATTCTTGTACCGCCTGGATGGCCGCGCACGACGCGAGCTGGGAAAAACGGGACATTCTTCTGATGCGTTTACGGCTCAGAAACTCCAGCGGATCAAAGCCCTTTATCTCTGCGGCGATTTTGCTTTTATAGTTGCTTGTATCAAAGCCGCTGATGGCGCCGGCGCCCGACTTACCCTCGATAAGGCCGTTCCAAAACTCTTTTTTGTTATTACCAATTGCGGAGTACACTCCTATGCCTGTTACGGCAATTCTTGTCTGTTCCATAGATTCGCTCCTTGCATCGGGTGTTAAAAATGGATCTTAGCACATTTGCATGGCATGTGCTATAATCTAGGTGACTGTAAACCGATCTTGCTGTACGATCTTACTTGATGGAGGGGGAAGCAGATGCAAATTACCTATTTAGACGGGCCTCGACTGAAGCGAGCACTGATTGCCGCCGGCCGCAGAGTTCAAATTTACCGGGAGCAGCTCAATTCCATCAATGTATTTCCGGTAGCCGACAGCGATACGGGTACCAATATGGGCTCTACTTTAACGGCCATGACCAGGGGAATTATAGACAGCTCGGACAGCAGCTTGGCAGCTGTAAGCAGATCCGCCGCCGATTATGCCCTGTCCGGAGCACGGGGAAACAGCGGAACCATACTTTCCCAATTTTTCTACGGGCTCACCAAGGGAATTGAAGATCGCAGTAGAATCAATACCAGAGCCTTTAGTGAAATTGTGCGTAGGGCTGTCGATTACACCTATGAGGCCCTCTCCGAACCGGTAGAGGGTACCATACTGACGGTACTAAGGGTATGGTCGGAAAAACTGGTTGAAACGAGTAAAAAAACAGCTGATTTTGCCCAGCTTTTTACTGAATCCCTGTCATATGCCAAGGAGGCGCTGCTGGATACCCGCCGCCGTCTACCGAGCCTGCGGAAAGCAAAGGTGGTAGATGCGGGTGCCCTCGGCTTTGTATATATGATCGAGGGAATCGTGAAATTTTATCGAAAGTGGAAGGATACGCGACCTAGAGCAGATACCGGACATAGAGATAAATGAGATTCCGGAGGTGAACGAAGTAGAGGAAGAGTTACACTTTAGATACTGCACCGAATGCATCATTGAAGGCGGCCCTATTGACCAGCATGAGCTGAAACAGAAGCTTACCGGATTGGGAGATTCACTTATTGTAGCCGGTTCGAATACCAGAGCCAAAATACACATTCATACCGATGGGCCGGAAGAAGTATTTGGGCTTGCACGGCAATACGGACTACTGGCCGATCAGAAGGCCGACGATATGTACAAACAGTATGCGGCGGCCCATAACCATCAGACCGAGGTGGCCCTGGTAATTGATTCGGCCTGCGATCTGCCGCCTGAACTGATGGAAAAACCTTTTGTCCACATGGTGCCGGTAAAGGTGATCTTTGGGCAGAACAGTTATATCGATAAGGTCGCCCTGAGCCCGCAGAGTTTTTACGACCTGGTGCGGACAGACAGTGAAGTTGTCGGTACCACTTCGCAGCCTGCTCCGGCGGATTTCGAGAGGGTGTTTTCTTTTCTTGGAAAGCATTACCGGCATGTGCTGTATCTGTCCCTGGCCGGAGGGCTTAGTGGAACGATAAAATCTGCCAAGAGTGCACTTGAGAGATTGGAGCACAGAGATTCCGTGCATATTATCGACTCAAAAAATGTCACCATTGGAGCGGGGCTGATTGCCCGGCGCGCGGCCGAGGCGATAGAGAAGGGAATGGGGATATTCGAGGTACAGAAACTGGTACGTGACCTTGTCGAGAGGACCCGGCTGCTTATTACCATTCCCCATTTAGAGGCACTTATGCGAAGTGGCCGCCTGGGGCGCACCAAAGGTTTTATTGCCCAACTGTTCAAATTACGGCCCTTGCTTACCCTTGATTCCCAAGGGAAAGTGGTAAAGGCGGCTATGACCCGCGGTCCGGCAGCGGGTAGAGAAAAGCTTATTGCTATGCTGCAGCGCCGCCTTGGAACCGAGGCGGCCGGTGATTTTGCAATAGCCCACGTGGACAACCCCGGCACGGCCCTTTGGTTTAAGGAACAAATTGAGCGGTATTTTAAGCCCTCCAGGGAAGTATTTATTCTGGATGCCTCTCCGGCCCTAGCCCTGCATACCGGTTTTGGTACAAGCGCGGTGGCATATATAGCCCCTGCAGAGGCACAGTAGGAGGCACAGTAATGGAGCTACTCCAAGCGGCTCACCTGGCCGCCGTACTTATTCTCAGCTATCTGCTGGGTTCTCTGCCAAGCAGTATTATTATCGGCAAGCTCTTCTTTAAGAAGGATATCCGCGAGTTTGGTTCAGGGAATGCCGGCGGCACCAACGCGGTGAGGGTTTTTGGTTGGCCCGCGGGAATCGCAGTTATTCTTATTGATATTGCCAAGGGAGCCTGCGCAGTACTTTTTATAACGCAGCTGCCGCTTTTAGGGTCTATGGAGACGGGTGTGCTTTCAGCCGATGGAACGGCCCTTGCAGCGGGTGCTGCTGCAGTAGTGGGGCACATTTGGACCGTTTTTGCAGCCTTTCGCGGAGGCAAGGGAGTAGCCACCGCTGCCGGTATGATTGCAGCCCTGTATCCTGCAGGATTCAGCGCTGCACTGGTTATTTTCGTGGCTGCGGTACTGCTGACCGGCATTGTATCTGTCGGATCACTGTCTGCGGCAATTTCCTTTCCTTTAGTTCTGTATGCGCTTGATACAAGCGGGCTATCAATGGTATCACCCTTGTTAATGGGGTTTTCAATTCCGATTGCTATACTGATTCTCTTTACCCATCGTAAAAATATCGGGCGCCTGCTGCGGGGGGAGGAAAAACGGCTTTTCAGAAAAAATGGAATCAGAACAAATGAAAATAGAAGCGGGAACAAAAAGTAAAAAAGAACTTTTGAAATAAACAGCAATGTATAAAAATGAAGCCGGAAAATAAAACCAAAAAAATAAAAGAATCAGACCTCTTCCAGCCCCTCAAGGCGTATCTCGAAGGCCAGGGTTACTCTGTGCACGCCGAGGTGCGCAATTGTGATATTGTGGCCCAAAAGGGGGATGAACTGATTCTTGTAGAGCTGAAAAGTTCAATTAGTCTGAATCTTCTGATACAAGCAGCCGAAAGAAAAGAGATTAGCGATTCGGTGTATATTGCAGTACCGGTACCCAGGGGTGGCTAGGCGTCCCCCAAACTTCAAGCGGACCAGACACTGTGCGGCGCCTGAGTAGGCTGTATTCTGGTAGATTTTATGAAGACCAAAACAAAACTGAGGATTGAGCTGCATCCGGCAACACACAATAAAAAGAGGCGGCCTTCAAAGAAGCGGGCAATTCTGCGGGAGATAGACGGGCGTTACGCTGAGTTTAACCAGGGGGGTGAAGCGGTGGCCGAGGAGAAAATTACTGCGTATAAACAGGAAGCCCTGCGGATCGCCTACTTCTTACGGAACAGCGGCCCCGCTTCACCGGCTAAGCTGCGCACCGCGGGTACTTCGGAAAAAACCCAGTCAATTCTACTAAAGAATGTCTACGGCTGGTTTGAACGCCAACGGCGAGGAGTTTACCAGCTGCATCCCGCCGGACACGAAGCGCTGGCCCATTACGCAGCGAAACTTGAGAACTTTGAACGAATAATCTTACCAAAATAAGGAACTGCACCATGGCTATACCTGACAACACTGCCGATGATACGCAAAACGAGAAGTCTTCACTGCTGATGGTATATATTGCACTGCTGCTGGCGGCATTTTTTTGGGGGAGTTCCTTCCCCGCCACAAAGATAGTGCTGCGAGGCTTCTCTCCCATAGCTTATGTGTTTCTCCGTTTTGTAGGCGCTTCTCTCATTTTTGGAGTTTTGATGCTGCGCAGATACCGGCCTCTGGGAAGGCGGGTTCACCTCAAACTGGTACTGATGGCCTTTTTTCAGCCCACAATCTACTTTCTGTTTGAGAGTGCCGGGCTGCAGTACACCTCAGCCTCTAGTGCCTCCATGATTATCGCCGCTCTGCCGGGAATTGTAGCTCTCCTGGCGGGGTTCCTGCTGAAGGAGCGCCTTTCTCTGCGGCAATGGGCGGGGGTGCTGCTGTCGATTGTCGGTGTCATTATACTGGCGGGCTTCGATGACAACCCGACCTATGCCGAAAGCAGCCTGCTTGGCAACAGCCTGGTGCTTTTGGCTGTGCTGGCCGCCTCGATGTATATGATTGTCGCCAGGCACTTATCGTCCAATCTCTCTGCAGTGGAAATTACCTTTTACCAGGTGTTTTACGGAATGCTGCTGCTTGCTCCGGTTTTTTTATTCCGGATGTCGTCGGTTGAATGGAATAGGGTAGATGCGCCTTCGATTGGCGCTCTGGTGTTTCTTATACTTGGGGCCACACTAATAGCTTTTCTGGCGTACAATTTTGCCCTGACCCGGGTGGATGCCTCAAAGGCGGCAGTTTTCCTAAACGGGGTCCCGGTGTCTTCGGTCCTTGTCTCGTGGGTGCTGTTAGGAGAGCGACTGGGAATCCTGCAGCTGCTGGGAGGGCTGATTGTAATATCGGGGGTAAGCCTTACCAACTGGCGCCGCCGTACGCTTGTCCGGCGGCGGATTATGTGATTTTTGGGGGGGCGTCTGTTAGTCTGAATTAGACAGGCTGAATTCGACTACGCCGGTAGCCCCATTGTCGTTATATAGCTTAAAGCTGCCGTCCAGTTGGTCCGCCAGGTTAGAGATGATGAGTAGTCCGAGGGATTCACTTTCGTCGAGTATAAAACCTTCAGGCAGACCATGGCCGTTGTCATGAATCACCAACCGGCAGCGCTGTTCTTCTACGGTAAGACTAATTTCTATACTGCCGTTTTTTATGTTCTCCAGCCCCGTGTTCAAGACTATTAGAGATGAGTTCATTGATAATTAGCCCCAGGGGCACCGCGACGGATAAATTAAGATGCACAGAGGGTATATCTATTACTGTTTTCACCGGAGCAGGGTGGGTGTCGTAGATATTTATAAGCTGGGCAACCAAGTCTGATAGGTACTTGTCCAGGTACACCCGGACAGACCTTCGGTATAATACAGCTGTTCATGGATTAAAGCCATGCTTTCAACCCGGTTTCTGCTTTCGGTGAGGTGCTTGCGGCTGGCTTTGTCAGATATAAAATTGGTTTGCAGGCTTAAGAGGCTGGCAATTACATGCAGATTGTTTTTGACCCGATGATGGACTTCCTTCAGCAGAAGCTCTTTCTCTTTTAAATCCTCTCTGACTATTCGTTCGGCCTCTTTTTGGGAGCTTATATCTTGAATCATCACCGTTACCGAGCGATAACTTCCATTGCTTACCGCATTAAATCGAAAACGAACGTATTTATCACCGAGCTGAAGCGGCTCTTTTATGCCGATTTCAAATTCTTCCCCATTCAAGGAGTGGACGATGTTTTTTATACGGCTTGCAAGTTCCGGTGAGAATAAAGATGGAAAGTACAGGGTAAGCAGTTCTTCCCGAGGTAAGCCCAGCAATGAAGCCCCGGCGTCATTCACATAGATAACCTGCAGATCGAGGTTCAGCTCAAAAAAACCGTCGGAAATGCTTGAAAGCAGCACCTCGATATGCTGCTTGGAGAAAAGCAGCTCATTAGTTATATCTCGATGGTATACTTGATCAAGCCCAATTATCTTTTTAGAAACCTCAGATGAGTTAGTATGAAACTGCTGTAATAAGTCGAGTACATACTTTTTCATAAGCCGGAAGGGCATTTTTGCCAGGTATGCATCGGCAATTTCGCTAAAGTCAAAATTGGGCTCTTCCGCAGCGATTACCGAGATTATCACAATACTGCTTTCCGAAAGCTCCGGTTGTTTTCGTAAAAGTGCGCACAGCTGTCGTCCGTCGATATAGGGCATTACAAGGTCGACAAAAATGACATCAGGTATAAAAGTGCGGCTTATTTTAAGGGCCTCTACACGTTATCAACAGTGTGAACGCTGTACCCCTCCTGCCCTAATATTTCATTCATAAACTCCAGCATCACCGGGTTGTTGTCGACAACGAGAATTTTTTTTATAGTTTTATTTAATTTTCTGTTCATAGTTGTGATAAGATTTCTTCCTTAATATTCTGATACCCCCGGGAAAGCTGTTCATACTGCTTTGATAGCTCATCTGAGGGGGCAGTGCCGGTTTGCAGCAGCAGCTGCAGCTTTTTTGCAAGGGCAGCAAGATCTGTATAGTCCATATTCGCAGCGGCTCCCTTAATGTGGTGGGCGGTGGCCGCGCTTTGTGTAAGGTTGTTCATCTCGAGTTCTGATTTCAGTTGCAGCAAATCTTTATCGGTATTTTCAATAAAAAGTGAGCAAATTCGCTTATATGCTTCTAGACTTATACCGATTTCAGCTGCCGAGCTGTGGATATTCATGGTATGACTATACTCAAAAATCGTATTTTATAAAAGACCCTTCATTCTAAAAACATTTAAAATACATTAAATGGATATATATAAGTTTTTAGATAATATTATCCGATTACATCTATCACCCAGTTCCCGCTGTCTATGCCTCTCTTTTGCAGGGTTCGCTTACAATATTTCTGAAATTTCCCGTTGTAATAATCAATTTAAAATTGCCCAGATGAGTTTAATATGATACCTTTACTCAGTTGTGTCGGTCGAGAACCGACAAATGCCGTGAAGGCACATCATAATCAATACACAGAAAGAGGCAGGTAATGGCACAGACAATCCCGAAACTTATGCAGGAGATGGCGGAGAAACATCCACGTGTGGCTGCGCAGATGAGTAAGGATGAACAGGGGACTTTTGTTTCAAGGAGTTTTGAGGAACTATACCGTGAGGTGAGCAGCTTTGCCGCCGGACTGCAGAAGATCAAGGTCAAGCGGGGCGATCATGTTGGCCTCATATCTGAAAACCGGGCAGAGTGGTTTGTGTCCGATTTGGCATTGCTTTCTTTGGGTGCGGCTGATGTGCCGCGGGGAAATGACAGTATGGCCCAGGAACTGGCCTATATCTTAGGCTTCTCCGAGTGTTCATTGGTTATCGTGGAAAACGAAGAGCAGTTGAAAAAAGTCTACTCGGTAAAGGACCAAATTCCAAGTTTAAAACATTTTTTAGTGCTGGACCCTAACTTCGACAGTTCCAACAGCATCAATACGGGCCGCATTAAAGTCTCCACTTATGCTGAAGTACGTGATGCCGGTCAGAGCGCGCTGGCAAAACATCCCGAACTTATCGAGAAAGAGATCGAACAGGGACAAGCGGACGACACCTGTACTATAATTTTTACTTCCGGAACAACCGGTGAGCCCAAGGGCGTAGTCCTTTCCCACAGAAATTTCCTGCATCAGGTAAGTTGTATTCCCAGTGTGTTGGATGTAACCCCTGGCGATATCTGGATATGTGTGCTGCCGGTATGGCATTCATTCGAGCGAATTGTTCAGTATCTTGCCCTCGGCAGTGCTTCAACCCTTGCGTATTCAAAGCCGATTGGACAGATTATGCTTGCCGATATGGCGGTTATCAAGCCGCAGTGGATGGCCTCGGTTCCGCGTATCTGGGAAGCGGTCAGGGCCGGAATTTATCGGAAGATTAAGCAGGAGGGGGGCATTAAGCTGCTTATGTTCAACTTTTTTGTAGCCGTCGGGGGAAGTCACAAACGCATGGCCGACAAGATTTTTGGACGAGCCCCGCAGTTTAAAACCCGCTCACGGGTGCTGGAGCTATCCCTGAACTTCCTGCCGTATATGTTGTTGTCCCCCTTAAAACTGTTAGGGAACGCCCTGGTCTTCAAAAAAATAAAAACAAAACTGGGTGGTCGATTTATTGCAGGTGTGTCCGGGGGAGGTGCGCTGCCGCCGTCTGTGGATTCTTTCTTCGGCTCCGCCGGAATTCTGCTGCTGGAAGGCTATGGGCTGACAGAAACCGCTCCGGTTCTTGCGGTACGCAGTCAGTTTAATCCGGTTCCCGGTACGGTCGGTCCGATGCTGGCGGACACGGAATGTCGAATTACCGGAGAAGATGGGGAGCTTTTACCTGCGGGACACATGGGTTTGATTTCTGTTCGCGGACCTCAGGTCATGAGCGGGTATTATAAAAAACCTGAACTTACGGCAAGGGTCCTCTCCGAAGAGGGCTGGCTCAACACCGGAGACTTAGGCAAGCTTACTCTTCGGGGCGAACTGAAAATTACCGGCCGAGCAAAAGACACTATTGTCTTGCTGGGAGGAGAAAATATAGAACCCCTGCCAATCGAGCAGAAGATAACCGAGAGTGAATACATCGACACCGCAGTTGTGGTAGGACAAGACCAGAAGTATCTTGGAGCCTTAATTGTACCCAATACAGATGCAGTCGAGCGTTTTGCCGATGAAAACCATATTCCCTATAATCAGCCGGCGGACCTGCTGGACTCGGATGATGTGCGAGAACTGATGGACGGAGAAATAAATTCTCTGGTAAACGGCAGAACCGGGTTTAGAGTATTTGAGCGGGTGTACCGTTTTGTCATATTGAAAACACCATTTCAAATCGGAGAGGAACTGTCGGCCAAACAGGAGATCAAACGTCATGTAATTGCCGATAAGTATTCTGCAATAATTGCGTCCCTGTTTGAATAACGGTTTGAATAGCGGTTTGATAGCGGTTTGAATAGCGGTTTGAATAGCGGCAATTTGGGAATTTCAGAATGCAAGAATTATTTGAAGGTACCATTTTCAGGGACAACCGCCGAGACAGTACCGTCTACCCATGAATGGCTTAGAAATGCTCAAAGTGTGGAAAACAGAGTTAAAAGCGACGCTGAAAAACCCTACGAGCGAAGTTTTGCTCGTAGGGTGGAACAGGAGAATGTTATTCTGCAGATAGAACATCTGCGCTCATATCCTTTATTCAGTCCACCGAAGAGCACTCATCCTTACAGATTTATGGCTGGTATCATGATATCGGAAAAGGAATCATCTACAACTACAATCAATCCTCCGAAACCTTCGAGCTTATAAAATAAAGACTGTCCCGAAGCTTAGCGGAAAATTAAGGAAATTCATCGCTGTGATACAGCAACATCCCTCCCCGCACTCTCTGTCCTTTTAACCCCTGGCGTACTTCGGTAGATACTCCTCACCCCACTTCAGAGGTGTATTGAACAGGCGAAACCATATCCCCCTCTCTCCCGCCTCTAAGGGAAGCAGCGAGGCAAAGGGACGGTGTACAAACCGCCGGGCTAAGAGCTTGTTCATCCAGACCATATCACAACCGGCCAAAGATCCGTGGGTGATACCACTCTTGGGACTGTTCTCCCGGTAAGGCTTGATGAAGTTGTGGTGCATCCGGTAGATGCACAGCCGATCCAAGAGACAGCAGACGTTCTTCGCCGCATTGACCGTCTGTCGAACATAGTTGACCATATCCTTTCTCAACTGCCGGTCCATGTAGTTGACCGAGAACATGGAGTTGCCCCGCCCCGGCTCTTTGGTTGACTTGCTGTGCAGGTGGATCACCCGGCCCTCGGCCATGAGTGTGGAGAGGTTGCGGTTGCGGTACAAACCTCTGGGGTAGGCCTGATGGTCATCGCTGTAGAGGTACAGAGGCTCCTTGGAGCTGCGGCTACACAGGCAGGCTATCTTCTCAGCGAGCCGGCAGATAGACTTCTCCACGCCCTTGCGGTCGGGACGGCAGACCTGGTCGAGGAAGTTGCGGTAGAGCCTCTGAGCGGCGCTCATGTTACCCTTGCGCCGCAGGGTGGTGAAGTCCATCGCGTAGAAGAACTGGCTCTGCATGCCGATGAGGATGTTCAGATGGTGGGGAAAGTACTTGCTTCTGGTGTAGCCCTCAAAGCCGTCGAAGGCCAGATCTTCATTAACGTGGAGAGTTTCGCCGGCCAGGCAGTGCTGGGCGATCGACCAGCGGGCCATGCGGAAGATGCGGTTCTGCACCGAGCCGCGGGAGATTTCAAGGTTACGGGCCAGATCACGAATGCCGGCGGTCGAGCGCAACTGGCGAAAGATCTGTTCGTAGTCCACCAGGCGTTTGGCGTAATAGTCTAAAGAGAAGCTCTGGGTGCTGAAGCTGTGGCCGCAGTGTTTGCACAGGTAGCGCTGCACCGAGCCGAAGCACGCGGTCTCGTGGTGGCCGTCCTTGCGATACCACTTTGCCGGGTGCGAACCTTCGTAGTGCATCGGGCAATCCGGCTGTGGGCAGAATGGGGGGATAAATTGGTAGCTCAAGAGCATGAGAATACCTCCTTGGGGTTTGGTTCTTACTTAGTAAGAGGAGGTAATTCTTTATTCTGCTTCAAGAAATCGAGAATTTTTGTTAAATTATTAAAAAATGCACTAAGCTTCGGGACAGTCTATATAAAATAAACCGCTTTGTAGAGGGTTTTTGTAGAAGACTATCCAGCCATCCATCCACCATCCACCATTAGGTTGACGCCGGCTATATAGGTAGCCTCATCGCTTGCAAGAAAAAGAACCGCTTTCGCAATATCCTCCGGTCTTCCCAATCGCGGCATGGGAGTACGGTTTTGTGAGTAATCCAAGGGATCGGCAGCAGAGAGCGGTTTGCCGGTAAGTACTCTACCGGGAGCTACTGCGTTGCAGATAATATAGTCCTTTGCATAGTCGACTGCGATTTGTCAGGGTAGTATGAACAACTGCACTTTTACCCAGCCATATGCAAAATTGCCTGGAGCACAGATCATACCATGTTGTGATGTAATGTTTATAATGCGTACCAGGGCTTCTCCCCACAATCTCCTGCAGAAGCATTTGCTGGATAGCCCGTTTCAACCGGAGAATGTGCCCTTCGTCTAATTGTTACCGGTTCAGATCCTCTTCTGTTATTTCCAGCAGGGGTTTATCAACTCCGATTGCAGCGTTGTTTACCATAATATCTAGGAACCGAATTGTTCAACCGCTACTTCAACCATGGCGTTTATATCATCCCACTTTGGAGCATCGGTTTTACAGAACACAGCTGTTCCCCCGGCCGATTGAATCAATTCGGCCGTCGCTTTTCCGCCTTCTTTTACCTCAGTGGTAATATCTACTATTCCACTAGATTCGGCACCTTCTTCGGCAAAACGTAGTGCAATTGCCCTGCCAATTCCTGAAGCCGCTCCGGTTACTACCGCTGTTCGTCCTGAAAGTCTGTTTCCCCATAATAACTCCTCATTTTTCACAATACTGCTTGACACGTCTTTGTTTCAAGGTTTTAATAATCTGGAACGCTATACCAAATTGTGGGTTGTTGTCAACGGACAAATTAGCACTTTGGTTTTTCGCTATAGCACACAAAAGAGGTGAATTAAATGAAATAATTGCGAAAGGTATGGTTTGCACAAAGCGGCCGAGGCTTTTAACAGCAACGGGGTAATGTTAAACAGTCCCCATACCATTACCCACTTTACCGGTATGAGCTACCATTTGTACCCATTTTCCCAACAGACCCCTTGTTTGCTTTATGTTCAGCTCAAAGGTCTCAATGATCATCTGTCCCTACGAATGGAGAAGGGCGGTTGCAGATCAAGGATGGCAAGCGATATACCGCCTATGGAGATGGAGAGGCGAATCCGATTGAATTTGCAGTGGAAGTCATTGCCCAGCTAATAAAGAAGAGCGGTTCCACAGCAGAACGCATAGCAATTGAAGAGAAATACGATACCCCTATCCGCTTTACCTGCAGCTACAGGAACATTTTCCCGAAACCGAATGGAGAGAGTAAATAAACGATTGAGCTCCTTCGCATGCAGAAGTCTCCTGCTGCCCTCGAATTGCTGCACACGGCGGCGGAACAGCTTGAGTTCGGTGTCATTGGGGCTGTGCAACATTTGGAAGGAAGCCTTGAAGAAAATGGATATACCTTGTCTGAGTTTTGTGAAAGAATCAGGGTGCATGTGTACGAAACCGGCGGCACCGCTGGAGGCCTTGCCGCAGTCGCTGCGGGCAAGGGAAAGGGCAGTGGTACGATCAACCACAGGGCAAAGTGTTAACGGCGAGTTGGTTCGAATAGAAGCTACTTCACGCTACTACGGTTACTGGGCCGATGCTGCTCGGATGATGGTGATCGGGGATGCTGAGGAGCTTCAAAAGCGGGCATATGCAGAGAACTTGCAGTTAAAAAACAAAGCAGTATCGATGCTGAAACCCGGAGTCAAATGTTCGACCCTGTACAACGAAGTGGCGGATTTAGCCTCTGCAGAAGGAATAGACTTTCAGAGGTGAGTCGGCATTGGACACCGCGTCGGAGTCAGCGAACGAGAAGCACCCTTTCTAAAAGTTGATGATGATACAGCTTTGCTGCCTGGCATGTGTATAGTCGTGGCTGTTTACACAGGAGCGGAAAAAGAACTGATTTGTGTGAAGGATACCTATTATCAGTGAACAAGGCGCCGTATGTATAAGCGATTTTCATAATTGGGAAGTACTTTACGAGGTAAACGGATTCCGTTCCGCACATTAAAGTATAAAAAAACTATCATCATTTTTAATATGTGTCTAATTCGAAAGGAAGAGAACAATGAATAAATCTGAAATAATTAAAAAAATACAATCAGAGCTTTCCCGAAAACATAATACCTGTTCGGCCTGGATAATATTCGATATGTAGCAGGTAGGGTGTTGCTGGGGACGTTAGAGAACGACAAAGTAGCGGTATTTCTTCAGCGAAATGAAGAACCCATATTAATAGCCCCTTCATGGTTAAAAGATACCTTCCGATCCATTGGCAGTATTCGCAATGTTCAGGGTGTATACTAGCTATTGAGGACGTATTGCCAATTCTAATCCGGCGGTTTGGTTTAGAGACCAAAATTGGAATTAGTGAGAATCGAATATCTTACAAGCTCTATGATTCCCTTCAGAAGGTCCTGCCGAAAGTCCGTTTTTCCGGGTGCGATAAATAAGGAATACTAATGTCCGGATGGTGAAAACCGAAGGTGAACAAGAACTGCTGGCAGATGTTGCCAGGAGAACTGATCATGGACTCAGTGGTGCTGCCCATCATGTAATGGTGTATGCCCCACGCCCTGAAAAGGGGCTTTCAGAGATAATCCGGGTACACTGCATTGAACGTGAATTAGATATGGTAGGATATGAGTCGCTGTCAATTGGTGCTTCTGGTGAACGCACTCACACACCCTGGCCGGAAGCTCCCTTTTTCGGAGTGGGTCGCGGCAAATACTTAGAAGAAAAAGAACTTGTGCGTATGGAAATACGGGCAAGTCTGCACGGTTATTGGTCGGATGCAACAAATGCTACAATGGGTTCACCGACAGCCGAACAGGCAAACTCCTACCAACAGGTCGTTGCTATTCGAAAAAAAGCACTCAGTTTACTTACGTCCAGGGATTGCTGCAAGTGATGTGGCGAGTGCATTCTGGAATTTTGTGAGGCAAATAATATCCCGGTCATTAAAGAACACGGCTTTGGCCATGGCATGGGGATTCTTCCCATAGAGCCGCCGTTTATTGATGTAAGTGATCCAACAATTCTAAAAAACGGCATGGTTTTAGTTATAAACCCGACAGTAAAGGGCTCCTCAGGAGAACTTGTACGTTCATATGACACCGTAATCATTGGTCCCACTTCAAGCCGCTTGGTGGGATGGTGTAAAAATTGGGATGAGCCCTATAAGGCAGTTGCGTCTTACCAACATGGAGGTGGTTGAGTTTATAGTCGCGCCTTGTGCTGCGAATGAATTTATTTTTGTTTGACTGGCCATATACTTCGTGGTAAAGTTAGAATGAAATGGTATACCATTATACGAAACAATATCTAACTATGCCGATAAAATTTAAGAAGGTGGATAAAACAAATGAATAAATTAGTAGTGCATGACACTAGAAAAAAGATAAAGATCAATCTACCGTTCGAGCTCTTGATAAAGCGATAAACACGCTTGAAATAATAGCCTCACTGGACAGGGACATAGATTTGGCGGGTATTTCCAAACGAGCAGGAATTCCCGAAAGCACTATGCTAAGACTGTTGAACACTTTAAGCTCTCACAACCTTATTCACCAGGACGAAAAAACACGAAGGTTTAGTCTCGGATTGGAACTTATTGCTTTGGGCAGGGCAGCGGAACGATCGTTTAATCTTGTGCATCATATTCATCCTTGTAAAACTGTCTGAACTTACCGGAGAGACCGCTTCGATTATGGTTTTAAAAGGCGACTCCTCGGTATATATGGATCAAGTGTTAAGCACCCGACTGATCCGCGGAGAGCCATTGATAGGAAAGAAAATAGAGCTGCATTGCAGTTCCGGTGGAAAAGTTTTGATGAGTGAATGGACGATAATAAAATTAACAAATATATGTTACAAGGAAAGGTTCTTGTACCTCGAACCGAAAAAACCATCACTGATGCAGAAGATCTTAAAAAAGAACTGCAAAAAATACGCGAGCAGGGGTATGCGGTTGACAACGAAGAGGCGGAAATCGGAGGGCGTTGTGTGGCTGTACCGCTTCGGGACAAATCGCATAAAACTATTGCAGCTATATCGGTAATGGGACCAACCACCCGGATCCGTCAGAAGGGATTTTCCGTTAGCGGCGATTGTAAAAAACATTGCAGAAAAAGCGTCTGAATCACTTGGATATCAAAATGAAGATAATTAACTTGAGGGACTTAACCCAAAGAAGGAGTTTAATATAATGAGCGGAGATTTTCCATTTTCATCTTCAATGAAGGCCGGAAAATATATTTTTGTTTCCGGTAAAGTAGGGGTTGACCCAAAAAGCGGTGAGATCCAGCGCGGGGATATAAAAGCCCAGACCGAACAAACATTGGACAACCTGAACCAGGAACTGCAGAACTACAGCCTTGATTTGGATTCAGTGGTAAAAACAACTGTATTCCTGACAGACATGCGCATTATGTTGAAGCAATGAACTCGGTCTACAAAGAAAAGTTTCAGCAAAAATTGCCGGCCCGTTCGTGTGTAAGTGTAACTGCAGTACCGCATGTCGATGCTTTGGTTGAAATTGAACTAATTGCATATCTGGAGGAATAGAAGTGTATACCTTTTCTATCTTGATGCTACTACTAATCGCTTTGAAGGAATCCCTGTGCCGTATTTCCTCAGGCCGACGGATTAAGTGACGAAGAGATGCAGAATCTGGCTAAGGAAACTAATCTTCCTGAAACCGCTTGTACTTTTAAATACAAAGAAAGCAGATTTTAAGGTGCGCTATTTTACACCCCGTCATGAGATACCCTTTGCCGGCCATCCTACCATCGCTACCGCATATCTTTTAGCTCAACAAGGACTTATTAGGTTGGAAGAGAAAAAAACGACCGTGCAGTTTGAGTTTAATATAGGGGTCCTTCCTGTAGAGATTGAAACCGGAGGCGATGGAGCTGTGGAACAGGTTGGAATGCAGCAGCAGCCACCGGTTTCGGGAAAACTGTTGATGTGCAGACACCCTACTGGGGCTGAAAACCACCGATTTTATTGCTGATGTGCCTATCCAGGTAGTCAGCACCGGCGTCGCTTTTCTGATGGTTCCGTTAAAGAGCCTCGAACTAGTAAAAAAGGCGGAAATGAACCGTCCGGAAATCCGCAAGCTGCTGAAAAGCCTTGAGTTAAACGCTATGCTTGTGAGCGCTCCGGAAGGTTTTACTCCTGAGGGGGACATCTTCTCGCGATTGATGGATCCGGATAATGCCGGTGAAGATCCTTATACCGGTTCCGCCACCGGCTGTATGGGATCGTACTTGTATCATTACGGGGTAATTACCAATCCTCAAATGCGGTGTGAACAGGGGCATCTCCTGGCCGGCCTGGAAGGGGAATAATAAAGCTTGAAGGAACGCCCGAGGGATCTACCGAAGGTTAATCTGTACAGCGGTAGCCTCCCTGCAGGGAACATACGGAGATTAGAGGCGGATAATTATTTATTCAGAAAAAAATGGAGATGGATAAGAATTCCTTGGGAATGCCGGCTAGAAGTCCGGAAGAGCTGTTTTTGTAAAAGCGGGTCAGGGACAGAAGTTCCTTGTGCGGCTTCCGGACGGAGCGGGACCCGGTGAAGGCAATTGCAAAGTTTGCAGCCGATCAGAATATTCGCTTGAGTAAATTTCCTGCAGCATGGATGGGAAGCTTTCGTCCGGCAAAATGCCTGGTATGGGCGCCGGATACAAAATCGGAATAACTGGCATAATGAAGAGATTGCGACAGTGGAAAATCTATCGATGCTCCTCTCTTGCGCAGGCATGATAGGAGTGAAACAAAATTATAAGGGTGAGGAAGAGTCCTTCGTTGCTTTGCACTTTGTTTCCGGTGGAGCCTGGGACACTGCGACCTTTGGGGGGCATCTGTTTGAGGGAACTAAAATAGCAGTTGTAATGGCCCTTTATGTCACAGAAATAATAGATATTGATGTGATACCTCCGACAATTGAAGATGCGGACGGATTCCCTGAAAATTGGTATAAAGAAATATAAGCAACCTTAAGTTTTTTTATTGAAAGGGAAGGTCGTATATAAAAGATAGCGGCCTTCTTTTTTTTTTTTAGGCCGGTGAATTCATGTCAAATACACATATTACTTAGTGGTATGCAATACATACCTCTTCTGAATGCCATATAGCGGCATACTGTTCAAAAAATGTAATTTATCTGGAGTTTTTATTTGATATGGGGTAAGAATGAATTACAACCTTAGAAAAGGTACAGATCAAACCTAAAGGAAGGTGTTATGAAAAGAGAGGAATTTTACTATTGGTGCTGTTGGTGGCTCTATCCCTGGCAGTATATGCCGGAGGTCAGCAAGATTCAGGCGCTGAGGGCGGAAAAGAGACTATTACAGTGGGTGTAAACAGTGAAAATCCACCATGGGTGTTTGCCGATGACGGCACAATAACCGGTTTTGAGGCGGACATTATTGAAGAGTTTGCAAAACGGGCAGGCTATAAAATTGAGTACAAGGGCGCTCCCTTTTTCAACGGTACTTACAGTGTTGATCCGGTCAGTGGGATGTTGCAATGTCCTCAATCTGGATTAAAGCGGAGCGAGCTGAAGTTATGGACTTCCGCAGATCCGTATTACGATTCAGGTATCGGCATGATGACTCGTGAAGACGGATTTACCGATTTCAAAGACGTGAAAGGAAAAGTTTTCGGTTCAGATACAGGTTCAATGAACGAAGCTTGGCTGATCGAAGCTTGGGGTGAATCCGGTCCTTACCAAATCAAGAGTTATGATTACTGGGTAGATGCTGCCGCTAGATCTTGAAGCCGGTCGAATTGACGGCGTAGTTGTAAACGATCCAATTGCTTTGTACTACATCAAACAGCATCCGGATTCAACTCTGAAAATGGATATGTATATTCCCGATTTCAAAGCAGGACAGGCATTGGCATTCAAAAAGGGTTCCCCCCTGCGTCATAATTTTAACAAAATTCAGAACGAAATGAAGAAAGACGGCACCATGGCCGATATCCATAAAGTCGTTGGGTCTTGCGCCTCCCCGGAGAGTTCAACAAATTAATATAATCGAACCTTACAATGCCGAATGAGAAGCCTCCTGTGAACTAAGAAGTTCATGATAGACTTTGTGTATTAAATTGAAAAAGTGTGCCCGAGAAGGATCCTATTTCGGGCACACATTTATAGAGGTTAACTGGAACGAATGTGAAGTTGACCTCGTGAAGTAAAAGACAAGAAACCACATAGGTTTGTGCATTAGCACCCCCTTTGGTTCATAGTTATACGCCGAAAATGGTTTGTGGGGGTCACATTTCTCCTACTCGCAGGGTATGCACTGTTATTGCCTGCTCGTGAAACTGTTACACCGGTTGTGATGTATATCAGTATTTTCGTTTTTATTTTCCTTATATTAGCATGGAGTGCGAAATGTACTCTCTGATAAAGAAAAGTCCGAGCCCCTAAAAATGGGGGTTTCCCTGCTGCTTATTGGAGTATTGGCTTGGCTGTTTTACAATTATTCCGGTGCGCAGTGGGATAAACTTCACCAATTTTCTTTAATTGGGAAAAAATGGCCGGCAGTTGGCCAACACTTTTTCGAGGATTAGGTGTTACGCTTATGTTGGCGGCCATCTCCGCTGTATTCACCGTTCTGATAGGACTTATAGTAGCTATACTGCGTTCTTTCAAAAGTCCGACTCTCAATATCTTTTTGAAGGCTTATGTGGATATTTTTAGGTCCATACCCATGATTGTAGTGATGGTATTGATCTTTTTCGCTCTTCCCTATGCCGGTATCAGTTTTGGATCGATCGTAACTACGATTGTTGCTTTATCGATTGGTTATGGTGCCTATGCGGCCGAATCATTCAGAGCCGGTTTTGAGTCTGTTCATTCCGGACAGATTGAGGCTGCCCGGTCCCTGGGAATCGGACGCTGGCATACCAAAATTGGGAGATTATTGCCCCAGGCGATCCCGGTTGTTATTCCACCGCTCACTGGAATTTGGTGGCGATGTTAAAAGAGACAGCGGTTGCGTCGGTTGTTGCTGCTCCTGAGCTGCTCAAACGTGCGCGTGAGTTATATACAAGTAAAACTAACCCGACCCGGCTAATCGCAGCGGCGTTGGTCTACCTCGTTGTTCTAGTACCCCTGGTACGAAATTGTAAATATGCTTGAAAAGAGGGTTAAAATAAAATGAACAAGAAACAGATGATGTTATCATTAAAACCGTAGATCTTCACAAGTACTTCCGAAGAGTTGCATCTCTTGAAAGGAATTGATACTAAAGTCACCCGGTCGGAGGTTGTGGCCGTCTAGGGAAACCCTACAGAAGCGGAAAAGCACCTTTTTGCGTTGTCTAAATCGTATGGAAGAGCCAACCTCCATAGTATGTATGAAGGGATAAATCTTATGGCTCCCTACATCAACTAAATAAGGTCAGAACTGAAATCGGAATGGTTTTTCAGAGCTTTAACCTATTTCCACATTTGACAGCCATAAAACATGAACCTCACGCCAAATAAATGTACGCCATATATCCAATAAAGAGGCCACCCGAGCGGGGAATGAGTTGGAAAAGGTGGGACTTGCAGATAAAACACACGCATCCCTGAACAGCTCTCCGGCGGTCAACAGCAGCGCGTGGCAATTGCTCGTGCTTTGGCTATGCAGCCGCAGATCATGTTTTTTGATGAGCCTACCTCCGCTTTAGACCCAGAGATGATCGGAGAAGTTTTGGATGTTATGCGCAATATGGCGGAAGAGGGTATGACGATGATTGTGGTGAGTCATGAGATGGGATTTATTCGTGAAGCCGCGGTCGAGTTCTGTCTTGTTTATGGCGGACGGGATGATTGTTGAAGAGGGACTCCGGATGAAATCTTTAATAACTCAACATAAACGTACGGGTCCCCTTGGCAGGATCCTGTAATTGGTTGTAAGGTGGGAAGATAAATGTCAAAGGAAAGTAGTAACGCACAAACCGACTCCCGTCTTGCGGATGTAAAGGCACGAGTCGGTCATATACCATTAATCCGCAAAAACCAGTTTATACTCAGCTATTTGGCGTTTTTAGTATTTTTTGGTTTATTTCTATTGCCGGATATAGGAACACCCGCGCCGATTGAGTTGGCCCTTGTGGTTATGTATTTTTTGTTGGTTGTAGTGTGGGCGGCGATTGTTCTTTCGGACGAGTTGAAGTCGGATAAACAAAACCACTATTCGTTTTGAAATTTTATAGTTCTGGCCTGGTTGTACTACCGCTATTCTACCGCTCGCTGAGCCAGCTGTTTTTAGACATGGGGTCATCAAGAAGGCCTGGCCCTATCTCGTACAAGGCTTCTGGACAACTATCTTACTGGCCATTTCTGCTGCTGTAGTGAGCACCGTTATTGGGCTGCTGCTTGCGGTGTTTCGGTCTTTCAATAATCCGGTTCTGAATTTCTTTATTATACTGTATGTTGATGTGTTAGTGCAATTCCTATCATCGTACTTATGATGGTAATCTATTATGCCTTTCCCTTTATGAACATACGTTTAAGTGCAATTATGTCCGGTATTGTTGCGTTGGGCTTAAATAGTTCGGCTTATGTAAGTGAAATTTTCAGGGCCGGATTTCTCTCAATAAAAAAAGGACAGATAGAAGCGGCCCATGCCCTAGGACTGTCTCCTATTAAACAATGCGCCTGGTAATTCTGCCGCAGGCTTTTCAAGGTGGTGATCTCCACCCCTGGTTGGAAACTACGTAGCCAGCTCTAAGGACACCGCTTTGGCGTCTGCAATTTCCATTATTGAGCTGTTGAAAGCCGGGTTGGCGCAAAAATCGCTATTGGCAAACCCGTCACCTCTTATTTTCGTAGCTGTTATGTATCTCTTGCTGTTTGTTCCCTTAACGAAGTTTTCTGGCTTACTGGAGAGAAAAATGCAGGGAACAAAAAGACAGAATAAACGTATAAATGTAAAAGAAGCGAGAAAACTAATATTTATCAGGGCTCGTTGCTAAATATCAGACAGCCCTTTTTTTGATATTTCGGTTGGCTTTCAATTATTTCTGTTATTTCTTGTCAGCAGAGCGTGTGTTATCGGGGAGCAACCCGTATCAAAGAATACTTATCCCAGCTGATGTTTCGTCCGGTTAGTATAAAAACGACCCTCCGGCCTCCAATCGCACCCCTCCCCTCCAAAGCCGCCGCTAAGCCCACTACCGCAGAGCCCTCGACAGTAATTTGCTCATGTTCGAGCAGAACACCGCATGGCATAAGCAATAGAATCCTCATTAACAATTTCAATTCCGGAGACCAATTCCGAAGCAATGGAGTAGGTAAGTGGAGTCAGGGTCCCGAGCAATCCATCAGCTAAAGAAGGGCGTATTTCGACGCTTTCATGGCACACACCCATCCTGAAGCGAAAGATATGCTCCGGGAGCCGGTACAGCCGCCTCCACTCCGTAAATACGCGCACCCTCAGCACCTGCCTTAACGGCTGTTGCGATGCCGGAAATTCAATCCTCCACCGCCTACCGGAACTATTACCGTATCCAGATCGGAAAGACTCCTGCAGAAGTTCTAACCCGATAGTACCCTGTCCGGAAATTACTTCCGGATCGCCGTGGGAGTGGAATGTCTTCCGGCACCAACGGAACGCACGTATCTCTGCGCTATTTGATAGGTTTCTGAAAAATCATTACCCTGGGCACGCACTTCCGCCCCGTAAGAGCGAATACGATTTATTTTAGTAGTTCTCGGCATCCTCCGGTACGTATATAATTGGAGGCGGACTCTCAACTACAGTAGCGGCGTAGGAGAGGGCCGCACCATGGCTCCCGCTTGAACAAGTGACCATTCCGCGGCTGCGCTCCGCCTTTGACATAGAAATCAATTTGTTGCATGCTCCACGCACCTTAAAGCTCGCCCGTAATTTGGAAACACTCAGGTTTAAGATAAACCTCTGCGTGCAGGAGTTTACTCAGGTTTGCCGAATGAATCAGAGGTGTAGCTTTTATATAAGGGGCGATACGCTTTTTTGCCTGCCATATAGATTTAATTGAGATAGAAGTTTGATTTTCCTCTGCAGGGCTCATTCTATGCTCCACATACAGTTGATATGTGCCATCATCCATCTAATTGCTAATAAACGTCAACCTTCGGGAAAATTTCCGTTTGACACTAAGGGGGTCGTCGTACTATACAATAATATAAAACAAAGTTGCGTAATGCGGTACAGTATTTATAACAGAGTAACAACGGAGTAAGAAGCGGCAGGAGAATACTCTATTATAATTAAAAATGCAACGATTATCACTATGGATCAAAGACGCCGCATCCTCCGTGACGCAGCTATACTTATTAAGGATAATCGGATTCATCAGGTTGGAACCACCCTTGAGTTGAAGAACCTGTTACAGGAGGCCTCTGCGGATAAAGTAATTGATGCCGCCGGAAAAGTAGTGCTCCCGGGCCTTATTGACAGCCATGCACATGCTGGGCACGGCCTTACTAAAACATTGGGTGAAGGCGGTAACAGGAATTGATGGTGGATGGGATGAGTTTATGGAACGTATTTACTTCCAGGGCTCGACTCCTGATTTTTGGCTTGCCGAAGCAACTGATTGAGCGGGCTGGAAAAACTAAAGTTCGGTGTTACCACGGGTATGAGTATGTTGGGCTCCTATCCGCGCTACGACAGCCCCGAGCGTTGGTCCGCCCATGTCGAGGGAATGCACGCTATCGGAATACGGAATATACTCGGTATCGGCGCCCCGAATCCTCCTTTTCCAAAGACCTTTCGCGAGTGGAATGGACAAGGAATATTCGCGAATACACTCTTTAGCCATTCCGACTCCTTTGCCAAAACCAAGAAGGCAGTAAAAAAATACCGCACCGCCAAATCAGGGATTGACAATGTGTTATCCTACCCCTTCCGAGACTGGCCGCCGTGACCCGCTGACTGTTGAGCAGCTGATAGAGCAAAACCGGGCTATGAAGGATATTTCCGATGAATATGACGTACCGATTCACTCCCACTCTTATGGGGGGGATATCGAGTTTGCCTATCAACATTTCCCGTTTGTCCTGGGCCCGCGGCTCTCTTTAGCCCATTGTACCGGGATAAGTGAAAAAGAGGTTAAAATATTGGCCGACACCGGTACTTCCGTATGCAGCGGGCCCAGTTACCGGCTCTTATGATGCCATTTGTCCGGTGGTTAGACTTATAGATGCCGGTTGCAACGTCAATTTTTGTACTGGTGCCAGCGCTCCGACAGGACCTACGACTTGTTTGAAAAAATGCGCGTGGGAGCCCCGCTACCTCAGTCCATTTCCATGATTCCGGAATTTTGCCGGCGGGTAAACTGCTGGAAATGGTAACCGTCGACGCCGCCCAAGCCCTGGGCTTGCAGGATGCCATCGGCTCTATAGAAGCCGGAAAGTTAGCCGATATTATTTTAGTTGATATGCCAGCAGCCTACACCTTTATCCGCTGTGGCACAAAGCACTGCGATGGTGTATCAAACCTCCGGCCATGATGTAGATACCGTAATTGTAAATGGACGGGTGTAATGGAGCATCGCAGAGTTGCAGATATAGATGAAACTGGAATTTTAGAATTCGGCTACAAGGAAGCCTGGGCGGCCTTAAAACGGCTCGGATTTGAAAAAGCAACAGAATTACCCCAGAATTTATGGGGAGCTACTTCTGTAAGGGGATCATTATGCAGCATCCAAAATTTGCCTGAGGGTAAGGCCGAAAAACTGATTACCTTCATTTACTACAAAGACCTCAAAAAGGGAATGGATTTTTACGGAAACGTGCTTGGGTTTCCATTGGAAATTGACCAAGGATGGAGCAAAATCTACCGAATATCAGAAGCCGGTTACGTAGGTGTGGTCGACGAGAAGCCGGGGAATGCATAAGTGGCACGAAACCAAAACCGTTCAGATATGCATTCGGGTCCCCGGATGTCGATTCGTGGTACGAATACTGTAAGAACATTGAAGTCGACAACCTTCCCAGATGTTTCAGAGCGAAGAACTGAAAATTAAAGCTTTTGTCTTTGATGATCCGGAGGGCTACCAATAAAGTTTAGGAATCAACCGGATCAATAAGGAATAAAAGTTCATGGAAATAGTATTGATCACCGCCGGCGAAAGTCTGCCCGAGACTGACACAACAGTTATGGGGTGTTACCAGGATCCGGTAGCTCTTGAGCCATTTATTATCCTGAAGGGAGCAAAAACTGTTGATGAGAACTTGACCGCTTTACTCAAGCAACGTTTTTACAGGTGAACTTGGTGAAGCTGCCGTGTGACCTTCATGTCCAGAACTGCAAAAGGGTTATACTCGCTGGCCTTGGACGTCGTGAAAAGCTGAGTTTAGAAGGAATACGTTCAAGCGGTGAATGCAGCTATCCGTGAAGCTCAACATATTAAGGCGGAAAAATACGGTTTAATCTGATCGGACACAGCACCGGCCTTGCCGAAGCTTCGTATCACCGGATTATACCCCGGAAGAAATTTCCCTATTAACCGTTTATCAATTTGATCGGTATAAAACCGAAAAGAAGAAAGAGCCATTAGAACAAATTGTCCTCGATTGTGGCAAGAACCCATCAGCGGAGGTACAGGCAGCTGTACATCGAGGAACTGTACTCGGCCGCTCTACAGTAAGTGCACGTGATCTGGTGAATGAGCCTGCTAAATCTCTTTACCCCTGAAGAGTTGGCTCGCAGGGCGGAGGCCATCGGTGCACAAACGGATTAAAATCTAGAAGTAATTAGCGAAGGGATCGAAGCTCTGGAGATGCGGGCGTATATGGAAGTCGCCCGGGCCGCTGAAAATCCGCAAAGGTTGATTGTGTTGCGCTATAAGGGGGAATGATTCTGCAGCAGGAAACTTCTGGGCTGGTTGGTAAAGGTTTGACCTATGACAGCGGTGGACTTTCCATAAAAACCAATGACGGAATGGTTACCATGAAACGGGATATGGGCGGTGCTGCTGCCGTAATTGGTGCTCTATCTGCCATAGCCCAATTGAAACTCAAGGTAAATGTTGTTGGTGTAATCGCCGCGTGTCTGAAAATATGATATCCGGAAAGGCTTTTCGTCCGGAAGATATTATCGGTTCTATGGCAGGTAAGAAGTATTTATGTTGGTGGTGCAATACGAGGGACGACTTACCCTGATAGATGCCATTCATTACGCGATAGAAAAAGAGGCGCTGCAAGGATAGTTGATTTGGCCACTTTGACGGGGGCAGCCACACACGCATTGGGTTATGCCGCCGATGTAGTTGTCTCTAACAGCGACGAAATGTATGAGCAACTTGATAAAGCCGCGCTGCTGGCGGGTGAAAAAAAATGGCGAATGCCTATTTTCGATGAATACAGGCAGCAGATAAAATCGGATATTGCTGATTTGACTAATTCACCGGGTAAACCCGGTTCCATCACGGCCGGCATATTTATTCGTCGAGTTCTACAGGACTTACCTTGGGTTCATATTGATATCGCACCTTCTGCTTGGGTAGATGAAAATGAGCTACGGTTCAAAGGCGGTACCGGCAGCGGTGTCAGAAATCTGTATTTTTTGGCAAAGGGATTGTCGGAAAACACCTTACATTGATAGTTACCGATAAGTATTAATGACTTTTTCAGAAGGAAAGAATGTTAAATTTTTAATCCAGAACCATACAGATGATAACCGTATTGCTGATTGTCTCGGTTATTGTATTTTTTATGATTCGTGTTATCGGAAATCCTGTATATAATATGTTGCCCCAGGATGCCAGCGAAGAACAGATTAAGCAAGTTGTACAACTGGCCTAAATCAGCCGATTTATGTACAATATTGGATTTTTCTTAAAAACGCCTTACAGGGAGAGTTCGGAGTGTCCTATGCTCATTTCGTTCCTGCCCTCGGGCTTGTATAAGCAAATTCCCAGCTACACTTGAAATTGTGCTCGTTGCAATGACCCTCACAATCTTCTTACGGAATTTCATGGGAGTTTTTGCAGGGGCTAAGCCGAAAAATCCATAAATCAGCAAGGTCATTATGTTCGGCTCTTTAGCGGTATTTCCCTGCCCCCTCGTTTTTTATGGGGATGGTTTCTGTGTTGTCTTTGCAGTAACCCTCCATTGGCTGCCGGTATCCGGAAGAGGTGGGATTGGTACTATCTCAGAAATTCGAACAAGTTTAGCAACCCTAAACGGGTGGCGACATATTATCCTACCCTCGATTACTCTGGCTTTGGTAAACGTAGCGACCATCATAAGACTTGTCCGAGCAGGATCAATAGAAACGATGGAGCAGGACTTTATCAAGTTTGCTCGGTCAAAGGGCGTTGCCAGCCGTAAGGTGCTATTGTGCATGCACTAGAAGGATATATTTGATTCCGGTGGTTACTATTTTCGGCTTGCAACTTGGAGAGCTGATCGCGTTTACGACCATCACGGAAACGATATTTGCCTGGCCGGGAATGGGTAAACTTCTGATTGACTCCATCACCATCTCGATCGTCCTATTATTTCTGCATATTTACTGTTTGTCGCGGTACTTTTTGTGGTTATCAACTTTGTAGTGGATGTGCTGTATACATTCATCGATCCTAAATTTGATCTTAATTGATAAAGGAAGGCAGGAATTTGTCAACAGCAACTATTAACAACAGAATGCATTTATTCCTACATTCAGAGTTTCTCACAATTATAAGCGATCTCCAATAGCAATTATATCTACTGCTGTTTTGCTTATCATCATCCTCACTGCAATATTCGGACCTCATTTTTTTACCGTCCAAGATCCATATGATTATCAAAAGTCTGAATCTGAGCGACTCGTATAAACCACCGGCCTGGATGGAAGGGGAAGAGCTTAAGTTTTTGCTTGGAACAGATCAAAACGGACGCGATATTCTGAGTGCAATAATTTATGGAAGTCGAGTTTCCTTGTACATTGGAATAGTGGGGGTCTTGCTCACATCTATAGTGGGTATTACCCTAGGCCTGCTCGCAGGTTATTTCGGGGGAAAATTGGATTCCCTGATTATGCGTATTGCCGATATTCAGCTCGCATTTCCGAGTATGCTGATAGCCCTCTTTTTAATGGGGATTAGCGGGCCGAGCATACGAAATATTTTGATTGCATTGACCTTGATTGGATGGGTTCGCTATACGCGTATTGTCCGTGGTGAGGTTTTATCGGTGAGAGAAAAGGAATATGTGGAAGCTGCAAGGGTAATCGGCTTTTCTAATGCAAGTATAATATTAAAGCAAATTTTACCAAACGTACTCACATCAATTATTGTAATCTCTACTCTGCGGGTAGGTTCCTTCATTATGATAGAAGCTACACTTAGTTTCCTTGGAGTAGGAGTACCTATCAGTTCTCCTTCTTTAGGAATGCTATGCAGCGACGGGTTTAAGGTATTGTACAGCGGTTTATGGTGGGTTTCAATTTTTCCGGGACTCTACATTGTTGCAATCGTGTTTTCGGTTAACCTTTTGGGAGATTTCTTGCGGGACGAGTTTAATCCAAAGCTGAAGTAATGGGGCAAAATATGAAGAATATCGAAGAAAAAACTAAAATACTGAAGTAAAAAACTTGAAAACCATCCATACGTATAAGGGTGTGGTGAAAGCGGTCAATGATGTAGTTTGATTTGTGCGAAGGTGAAATATTAGGCATAGTGGGTGAGTCCGGCGGAGGAAAATCGATTACGGGATTCTCGATTATTAAACTGATTGATGAACCGGGAAATAATTGAGACAGGGAGAGATTAACTTTGAAGGTAAGAACCTTGTGAAGGATGAATCCGATCACGAAATGAATAAGATCCGAGGTTCGCAAATTTCAATGATATTTCAGGATCCGATGACGTCGTTGTACACTGTATATACTATAGGTAAGCAGCTGGAAGAAGTATTGCTTTTACATGACAATCTGTCAAAAACTCAACGGCATGAACGCTGTGTAGAGCTGCTGAATTCAGCGGGTATCTCAAATGCGGAAAAACGTCTTAAAAATCATCCCCATGAGTTCAGCGGCGGAATGCGGCAAAGAGTGGTAATAGCGATCGCACTTGCTTCCAACCCGAAGGTTATAATTGCAGACGAGCCGACTACCGCTTTAGACGTAACTATTCAAGCACAGATACTGCGTTTGATGCAGAAGATAGTTGTAGAGAATAACTGTTCACTCATATTGATTACCCATGATTTGGCGGTTATTTTGCGGAGATGGCGGATCGGGTCAATGTAATGTACTGCGGAAAAATTATAGAAAACCGGTTACACTAAGGACATTATCAATCATTATGCTCATCCATATACAGAAGGCTTAATTGGTTCGATTCCCAGTACAGATGAGGATAAAGAGCGCCTTACTACTATAAAGGGAGTAGTTCCTAATATGTTCGATTTACCGAAGGGCTGTAAGTTTGCTGCACGTTGTAGATATAGCCAAAAGATATGCTTTGAAAATGAGCCGGAGATTGTAGATATTGATGGTATTCATAAGGTAGCTTGTTTTTTCCCATTAACAGAGGCGGTTAAATAGATGAATACGATGCTTGAAGTTTCCAAATCTTAGAACAAAATTTCCACCTGAGCTAAGTCATTTCTTGACTCATTAGTAATTAAAAATAAAAGAATTGTACGTGAGGCATTGAATATGTCATGCAGTAAACGGTATTAGTTTTAAGGTAAACTACGGTGAGACCTTCAGCCTGGTAGGCGAATCAGGATGTGGAAAATCTACTACCGCCAGATCAGTAATAAAGATACTTGAACCGAAAGCGGGAAAAATTGTATTTGACGGTACTGATATTACGAATTTTGAATCGCAGACAAATATTACCGTTTCGAAAAGAAATGCAGATGATCTTCCAGGACCCATACGCCTCATTAAACCCTCGTGAAAAAATAATTGATATTGTAACAGCTCCAATGCTACTTCATAAAATGGCTAGCAACCGAGAAGACGCAGTAGGAAAAGGAATCGAAACACTTAGAAGAGTGGGAATACGGGAAGAGCAAATTTCTCGATTCCCCCATCAGTTCAGTGGAGGTCAGCGGCAGCGGATAGGTATCGCTCGTGCCCTGGCGGTAAATCCGAAGTTTATTGTTGCAGATGAGCCGGTATCCGCTTTAGATGTTTCAATACAAGCACAAATTTTAAATTTAACGATGGACCTACAATCTGAATTCCACTTCTCTTACCTGTTCATTGCCCGGACGATTGATCGGTTGTTCGACACATAAGCAACGACATCGGTGTTATGTATCTTGGTAAGATTGTGGAGATGGGTTCTAGAAAAAAATATTCGAAAAATCCAAAGCATCCCTATACTGAAGCTTTACTTGCATCAACTCCAAAAATAACCGGCGATAATCTTGCCAATTCAAAACCTTTGGAAGGAGAAATACCGAGTCCCGTAAATCTGCCTGAAGGATGCTACTTTCATGAACGCTGTCCGTACAAAATGCCGATTTGCAAAGAGGCAATGCCTGAAAGAAAAAGAAATTGAACCTGGTCATTTTGTCCGTTGCTATTTATATTAAGTAAGCTGGAGGCTTTTATTGAAATTGAATGCAACTCCCCTAAATGAATTAACATCGATGTTGGACGACATCCAGCCTATCTCAAAACAAGAGCGTGAGTCCCGCATCAACAAAGCTCAGGGTACTTAATGAGGCAGCACGGTCTGAAGGCCCTGCTCTTGGATGCCGGCTTCCAGCCTTGTATTATTTTACCGGCATTAATATGGTCGCATGAGCGAACGAGTCACGGTTGCTGTCCTTCCCGCCGACGGGGAAGTCGCATATGTATGCCCCGCATTTGAGGCCGATCGCATTGCGGGAGATGCTGCTGTTTGGGCGGCATATGTTTATACCTGGGAAAGAAGATGAAAATCCGTATGCACAAATTGAGATGCTTTTGCAGACGCAGAGTTGGATTCTGCTAATCTGGAATCGATGGAAGCGGCACGTTATTTCCTCTTTGAAGGCCTCCGAAAATCCGCACCACATTTAGATTTTGTCAGTGCCGAACCGGTAATAAGCGGGTGTCGCCTCTTTAAGTCCCACAGGAGTAGCTCTTATGCAAAGGGCTAACTCGATATAACCGCCAGAAGCAATGAAGACCTGCATTTCGATGCTTCGTGAAGGAATGTCGCAAGCCGAGTTTCGAGAAATTAGTGTCGAAGCCCATAAGTCAATGGGCGTAAAAGGAGGCATTGGAGTACAGTTTGGTGCTGCAACAGCCTTTCCACATGGGTCCAAGGAACTGACCTATCTTAAAAGGGTGATGTAGCTTTTCATGGACGGAGGCTGTCAGGTAGAGGGATACACTTCCGACATCTCACGCACTATTGTATTTGGTATACCCACAGCCCGGCAGCAGGAGATATGGAATCTGGAGCAGAAGGCTCAGGCCGCAGGTTTCGCTGCGGCCAAAATAGGGGCTTCCTGCGGCGATGTTGATGCCGCAGCCCGCGCTGTCATAGAGTCTTTCGGATTTGGCTCCGGTTAGCAAGGTTCCCGGTCTGCCCCATAGAACCGGACACGGTATTGGATTGGACGGACACGAGTGGGAAGCATTCTCCCGGGCAACTCCAGAACCTTGGAAGCGGGGATGTGCTTCAGCATCGAACCGAATATCTCTATATATGGAGAATTTGGAATGCGTCTTAAGACTGTGTGTATATGGATGCCGATGGGGCCCATTACTTTACCGTACCGTAGCCCGAGGCATAGATGAACCATTTAAAATTTGACTGTAGCTTCGGAACGCTACAGCATTAAATAGTATATTTGAATGGTATGCTGTTTCATATAGTAGCATATTTCAATCATATTTTTCCAGAAAAAAGCTGCAGGTTTACCTGCAGTAAAAAATAAAAGGAGACTAATAGATGAAAAAAGAAGCGTAGCTTTTGTGGTTTTCACAGTAGCGCTTACTGCTCCGTGCAACCGTGCTGTTTGCAGGCGGACAGCAAGATGGGAGGGAACTGCAGTGCAGGAAAAACCGACCACTCTCACCATAGGTATGAACCAGGATGTTACCACCTGGAATCCATGGGCCCGCAATACCTACCAGAGCAACTCGATCCGACTTCACTTTTTTCGAAGGTCTAATCGAGATTGGCGCTGATCTTAGTTCACAACCCGCCTTGGCAACCGACTGGGAAGCAAACGAAGATGGTACGGTATGGACTTTTCACCTCCGGGAGGGAGTAAAATTTCATAACGGCAACGATTTGACCGCCGACGATGTAATATTTTCCTTTGATGCTAATATAGAGACCGGCTTAGCCTGGGCGGATGCTATGGCAACCGTTGAAAGCTACCGAAAGGTTGACGACTATACCGTTGAAGTAACTTGTAACCAACCTGATGTTATTTTGCCGAAGACGATCAGAAATATCATAATAGTTGATAAGGAATCAAGTGAAGGCAAGGGTCTTGAACACCTGGAAACCAATGTAAACGGTACCGGTAAGTACAAAATGGTTTCATATATAAAAGACGACCGCGTTGTTGGTGAAAGGAACGAGAACTACTGGGGAGAAAAGCCGGAGTTTGAGAAAGTAATATTTAAAACTATCACGAATGAAGGTACCCGTACCGCCAGTATTATTAACAATGAAATTGACTTCATGCCCTTTGTTGCGGTTCGCGATGCGGAGATGTTAAAGAATCTTGGCGGAGTTAACATTGTTCAGGCCGAAGGAATTGAGCCGAGTATGTTTGCTATGGCCCAAGTAGAAGGCGACCCGAGCCCCGGTTCCGACTATCCGATGGTTTCTCCGGATGGTTCCAACCCGCTTAACAACCGGTGATGTTCGGGAGGCGATTGTTCGCGCTATCGATGCGGACGAGCTCTATCGATAAGGTGCTGGCCGGCTGACGGTTCGGTTTCCCCTACAATTATCCCGGAAGGGTTTAATGGTTATAACCCCAACATTCAGAAGTACGCCGACGATCCCGCCAAGGCTGAAGATCTGCTGGACAAGGCCGGTTACCCGGTACAGGACTCCGGAAAGCTTGAGCGGATACCGGTTTGCAATTACCATTGATTGTCATGAGAAAACCACAAACGAAGTAATTGCAATTGCCAGTTACCTGAACAAGGTCGGCATTAAAGCTACTCCAAACCCAATGCCCAGTTCCGTGGTGTGGGGCTACGTGCGAATGTACGAGAAGTACGCCTCCGACTTTCCGCAATTCTCGACCTGGGGCGACGCAAGCGCCGAGAGTGCTATTGTAGCAAAAGACGTTATCTACACTGCCTTTTTTGAGGAACGGAAACGTGACGGATGGGGCGGTGTTAACCGTGGTTTCTACAGCAATGAGAAGGTGGATGCGTTGATTGAAGAAGCCTTGGCGACCGTAGATTACGACTGAACGGGATGCTCTCATGCAGGAAGTATGGCAGATCGTTCATGATGAAGTCGGCGTGTTTAGTATCTATAAAGCGGACAATGTGTACGCCGTAAGAGATGCGTTTGATTATAATCCGCGAGCAGACCAGTATATTATGGCTTGGGACCGGAAGCGCAGCAGAATAAAGCTTAGAAGAAATAGCATTTTTTACAAAGAGGCGGTCTGGAAACGACCGCCCCTTAACTTTATTATGTCTTCGACAACATCTAAAAGAAACTATGCGGAAGTATTTATGTAATAGACAAAATAAAGTTAATTTATTAGTGAAAGGTATTGCGATATATCAGAACGCAAGATAAAGGGAATGTAGCGTGAAAGCTATTTTATCAGGAAATGAAGGCAGTTGCGAAGTTTAAGGACATTCCCTCTCGCTCTGCGGTCTTTTGCACCGGTATAGATAAAAGGGTAAGGAGCTTACTTTAAAACCACAAACTGCGATTATGGTATACCGGATCTTTTCTCTCTAAAGTTAATGGGAAATTAGCTCATGGACTCATTCGCGGTACCGACAGATTTGAAATAACAGGGATAATCGATGAAGAGCAAGCCGGTAAAGATGCTGGTGAGGTAATCGACGGTACTCATCGTGAAATCCCTGTTTTTGCCGATATAGATACGGCATTAAAGGCCCTGGAGGTTAAACCCGAGGTGTGCATTATTGCCGTTGCCACCCCCGGAGGACGCATTACCCCGGCCTTAACTGAGTTTGTGTACTCGGTTCTAAAAGTCAGGAATTTCAGTTATTAGTTGTTTGCATGAGTACATTGCGAATGACCCTAAAGCCGTGCGTTTAGCACACGAATACAAGGTTTATATACATGATGTGCGTAAACCGAAAGCCCTTGAAGATCTGCATTTTTTTACGGGAGACATACTACAAGTAAAGACTCCACGGATTGCTCTGATTGGGCACCGATTGCGCACTTGGAAAACGGACAAGCGGATATATGCTGCGGAACGTACTGCGAGGGGCTGGTACAAGAGCTGAGCACTACTGATCTATACCGGTCAAACTGGATGGCTGCAAGGGATGGAGTACGGTTTTATCCTGGATGCAACCCCGAATGATTTTGTCAGTGGTGAGCTTGAATATCAAGTACCATCCTGCGATCGAGAAAAGAGACCCGGAGGTCATATTGATGGAAGGTCAGGGCTTCACTTCGAAACCGATTCCGGTCCCCTGCGGGTCCGAGTTGTTACTCTCGGCTCAAGCGGAGGGGTTATATCGCAGCATGACCCAAAACGATCCTATTTCGAACCGGTAAAAAAGAAAAGTACTGGCCAATTCCCTCAAATTGAAAGTGAAATTGAGTTAATTCGAATGTACGGATCTGAGGTTCTCGCAATAACATTAAATGAGTCTCACTTTTCCAACCCCCATGAATGGCCTCAATGGAAACGTCACCTGCAAAAAGAGCTGGGGATACCGGCATCTTTGCTCTTTCTGAAGGAGTGGATGAGCTTGCTAAATTAGTCCTTAACTATATTCACGGAGTAAGTGAAAATGGTAATTAAATCTATTTCGGCATACAAGATAGATTCACCTCTATCTAAACCTTATGCAATTACTTATAAAACAATTGATGCTGTGGAAATCGTCATTTTCAAGGTAGTTACCAGTAACGGTTTTTGCGGTTTTGGAGCTGCCGCCCCTTTACTGGAGGTAACCGGGAAAAGCCTTCTGATAGTCTAAAAGTACTTGAATCGGATGCCCTGAACCAGTTGCTAATTGGTGAAGATATCTTTGATTTTAAATTGCGGATGGTTTGGACGAAGTCATGCGGCAAAGTCATTGCTCGCTAGAACAGCTATCCAAAGTGCCCTATTGGATGCCATTGGCAAGCTGTTGGACAAACCTGTCTACCGTTTGCTTGGCCAGAGAGTAAAGCCTCTGCCCACATCGGTTACAGTGGGTATTAAAGCGATTCCTGACACTTTAGAAGAAATTCAGGACTATATGCGGAATGGATTTAGGATCATTAAAGTAAAGATTGGAAAAACTGTGGAAGAAGATGTCGAGAGATTACATAAAATCTGTGAAGAGTATGGAAATAAGGTTCAGCTTAGGGTCGATATTAACCAGGGCTACTCTTTATCGGAATTCAGATGGTTTTTGAAGAAAACAAACGATATTTCCTTCGATGTCATTGAACAGCCGCTGCCCACATCTGAGTTTGAATATATGGAACTTCTCCATGATCGTACTATCGCCAATATTGCCGCAGATGAGAACCGGCATAGTCCTGGCGGATGCGCTGAGGTTGGCAACTCCCAGAAAAAGATTTGGGATTTACAATATTAAAATGATGAAGTGCGGCAAGGCCGTCTAAAGCGCGGCGAATCTCGGATATTGCAGAGTTCTCGGGTGTAAGACTAATGCGGGGATCCAATGACGAGAGTGTTATCAGTATTACCGCTGCACTCCACTCTGCACTGGCCTCGAAATGTACAGCTTTCTCCGACCTTGACGGATACATGGACTTATCAATAGATCCAGCCACCGGTGGTTTTGCGTTAAAAGAGGGCGTTATGATCCCTCGAGAAGCCCGGTTATGGTTTAGAAGTTGAGCTCAGCGAGCTTAGAATACAAAGCAACACCACCGCTTAACCGAAGACTTTAAAGCTTAAAAAAACCGAGGTCGTCGAAATGCTCTTGGGTAAGAGCAGACGAGCTGTGGGCCACCCAAAAACGGCGCGGCTGATACAGAAACACCCAGGGAGCCTCTTGATGCAGTATACGGTACGCTCGGCGATAGAGTTTTTGCCGATCATCAGCATTGCAGGTAGCAGTTGCAGATGAAATGAGCTCATTTACTTCAGTATTATGATACCCTTGCCACCAGGTGCCGGCGAAGCGTGAGTCGAGTTTTTCATGCAGCACTTTATATGAACTAAGTGGGCTTGAATCAAAACAGAACAACCCGTGAAGCTCCTTTTGGGAAATCTGCCGAGCGTATTCGCTTCGATCTTCATGCAGCCGGAGAGGTGAGCCTGCATACCGATGTTCCCGAAAACGGCCTCCGTGAGTGCTCCGAGCTAATGCGCGGGCCTTCGTCAGGAATGCTGTCGCCGGCGATGCACCCTTGAAGCTCAAAGCCATCAGCTACTCCCGCCTGTTTCAAGAGTTCTTGCGCAGTATCGGTTCTCGTAAGGATACGGCTGCAGGTCAGGATCGAAGGCAAAGTGGCGATCGGAGAAGGGGCCGTTAAGCGGCTTCGCGTGGCCGTGAACAATTTCTTTAATTATACGACTCTTTATCTATCGCCAGGTTCAAAGCCTGTCGGACTCGTGCATCATTCAGGGGCGGCGCGTTGCAGTCAATAAAAAATATCACACTCAGGCTGGAATCGCCATCCGATTATTTCGGTGTCGGAAGATTTCTGCAAGCTCATTGATTCGGTTTCATTGGCGGATCGAGGGCTAAATCTGCCTCACCCGGAGCGGACTGCAGAGGTCCTTGCCTCGGGCTCCTCCTCGGCTCGGAAAAGCAAAGTATGGGGTAAGTGCGCCGTTGAAGCTATGTGTGTTTTTAATTCCAAACGAGCTGAATGCATATCATATTCGGTAAGCCTATATGGCCCAAGTCCGGTGCCGTCTTGCGTAGCTATTCCACCCTGCAGGTAGAATAGCTAAATCCTGACAGCAGAGCTTCAAGGTCTGCAATCGGCTCGGGGTCTTTTTTAACACGAGGGTATAACGGTCCTCACGATATATCTCAGCTTCACCAAAGTACTCATTGTAAGTTACGGTAAACAGCTGCCCGGCTATATTAGGTGCGGGAGCTCGCTTCAAACTGTATACTACATCTTCGGGAGGTCAGTTTCATGTCCGTCTTCAAAATAGTGGTTTCGTTTTAAATGAAACCGCCAGGTTCGGCCGTTCTCAGTTCGCTCCCAGCCCTCCGCAAGAATACCCTGAGCAGTTTTTCCGTCATGCCGCAGGAGTCCGGGAAACAACAGTTGTCGGATAGCTAACAGGGCATGTGCACCGGTACAAAGATGGGGGGTCTTCAATTTTTACATACGGGAGAAGCACAGTATAGGTATCGACAGGCATGAGAAGCTCCTTGTTTCGTGTCGCTGCGGCGCGGATATTAACGGGATACACGCACAAGTGTAAACATAAAAGAGATGTAAAGATGGAGCATCAAATCGTAATGCGAAACAATAGTTTAGGTGAAATGGGATGGGCGATACTGTCATGTTGTGTTCGTTGAGGTTCCCCCACGTTCCCAGAAAGGTACATAAAGGGTACACATGCAGGGAACGGTGAGCATCAAAAACACCAGCTTTCGATTTGCACTGCAACTATATTATCCTTACAATTATAAAAAAAAAGAAGCTTGCCAAGGTGGCCACAATGTCAAAAAAGATTCTTCTTGTAGAAGATGAAGCCCTCATTGCCATGAATGAAGCACAGATGCTCAAAAACCTGGGCTATGAGGTAGTTATCGCCTACAGCGGTGAAAAATCTGTTGAAATGATAGAGGATGACCCGGAAATCTCTCTCATATTAATGGATATCGACCTTGGAAAAGGGATAGACGGGACAGAGGCAGCTGAACAAACACTTAACAAGAAGGATATACCGGCTGTCTTTTTATCCTCTCACACAGAACCCGAGGTTGTTGAAAAAACCGAAAAAATAACTTCTTATGGTTATGTGGTAAAAAATTCATCCATTACCGTGCTGGATGCTTCTATCAAAATGGCATTTAAGCTTTTTGATGCGTCCATTAAAGAGAAAGAAAAAGAATCAGCGCTACGAGAGCGCGAAGAGATGATGCGCAATTCGGAATCATTAGCGCATATCTGTTCTTATTCAACAAATTTGAATGTAAATGAATTAGACGAGAGCGCATGGGTATGCTCGCCTGAATTTTATAAAATATTTGGAATAGACGAAACATATCCTCATACAATAGCAGGTTGGGCTGGATTTATTCATCCGGACCATCGCAAAGAAATCGTTGCTTACCATGAGCATGTTGTAAAGGAAAGAACTTTTTTCGATCATGAATATAAAATTGTCCGCATTAACGATGGAGCAGAACGCTGGGTTCAAGGTACAGGAAAATTGGAGTTCGATGAAAAGGGAACCCCCGTCAGAATGCATGGGGCTATACAGGATATCACCGACCGCAAGCATACCGAAGAAGCCTTAAAAGCCAAGAATAATCTTTTAGAGAGAGTTTTCGATAACAACATCGACCTTATTGCCCTCACCGATCTTGAAGGCAATTACGAAATGGTCGGCAAAGCTCACAAAATACTGGGATATGAGATTGAGGATCTGATCGGCAAAAACGTTATGGACTTTGTCCATCCGGAGGATGTCTCTTATGTGAGCCGGAGAGTTCAGCGAGTTCGTACAATCCCGGATCAACGGCGCACGGTCGAATACCGGTACAGACGAACTTGACGGGGAATACCTGTGGTTTGAAACCACTGGAACAATATTGAAAGATAAAAACGGCAGCCCGGAGCAAATCTTATTCAGCACCCGGGACATCACCAAGCGTAAACAGGCGGAGGAAGCACTAAAGAATAGCCGTAATCTATTAGATGCCACCCAGAGGATTGCCCAAGTAGGTGGGTGGGAATGGGATGTGGAGCGGCAGACAATGACATGGGCCGACCAGACTTATCTTATTCACGGGTTCGAGCCGGGCGAGTTCGCGGCGGGTTCACCCGAGCATATCCAGCGCAGCCTCGCGTGCTACGATCCGGATGACCGACCAAAGATCGATGAGGCTTTTCGGAAATGTGTGGAAGAAGGCGAGGCCTATACTCTCGAGCTACCTCTTACCACATCTCAGGGACGTCGGATTTGGGTTCAGACCTCGGCGCAAGCTGTTTTAGATAAGGGGCGCGTTGTCAAGGTACAAGGTCACATCATGGATATCACCGAGCGCAGGAGAGCTGAAGAAAAACTGCGGGAAGCACTTAAAGAAAAAGACTTCCTCATGAAAGAACTCAACCACCGGGTGAAAAACAATCTTTTTATGGTCTCTTCCCTTATTAGCTTAAAGAACTCGGAAACAGAGATAGATCTCTCCGACATACAGCACCAGATTGAGGCTATAGGACTTATCCATGAGAAACTCTACCAAACCGAGAACGTAACAGAGATATGTTGCCGCGATTACTTCGATGACTTGCTCAATTCCATCTTCTCCACCTTTACAACCCAGCAGGTGAGAACTGTAGAAAATGTGGAAGATCTGTGTGTTTCCACAAAAACCGCTATGACCCTCGGGCTCATTATTAACGAGATTGCCACAAATGCAATAAAACACGGGTTTACAGACAAAGAAGAGGCGGTCTTCTCAGTCAAAATGAAAGAAGATACAGAGAACCACCGGTATGAACTGACCCTCTCGAATACCGGCAACCCTTTCCCGGAAGATATAGATATTGAAAGCACCGACACCCTTGGATTACGGTTGATAAATGCTTTAGTTGCACAAATAGAAGGTACTATAAAACTGCAGAAAAAGCCTAATCCGTTCTTTACTATAAGGTTTCCGATAGGAGAGGAATGATTAATCTCAATAACATTAGATAAGCTTACAAAGGAATCAACAAAGAGACAGTTAAACGAGTTTTGCGAGAAAAGGATTCCGCCCCACGCACGGGAGAAAGTTAATCTTACCTACTCTTTCTGGAGAGACTCGATTATACTCTACGAAGTGCGGAAAGTTCCATTTTCATCATATGAAAATTTCTTTACAGTTGAGTATAAAATTGTTCGAATGAACTTTTAATGAGGAGCCAATAAAAGAGATGGATGGAGACTCTACAGGAATATTTTGGGGGTAAAAAAGTTTACTATGAAACTCAAATAAAAATTATATTTAATGTTATATAAAACCATACTAAGAGGAGTTAAGTATGTCAGATTTAAAGATTCTACTGAACGTTTAGGACAGTCAACTTGTAAGGATGGGACTTTTGAAAAATGAGAATGTTGCAGAGATATTAGACTACCAAAAACAGCATCCAGATATTCTCTTTGGCCAAATTGCAGTGAAACTTGGTTATATCAGTAGCGATAAACTTAACAAATACTTGTAAACATACGTTTATATTAAGGTTGATGGGGGTGAATGTAAACCTTAAAGTAGTTTGATAAACCGATTCTACAGCTCCTTCTGCAACTGTGATCCAGTAGTTTCTCTTTTGGAAACTTCTCTTGGTGGGGCAGTGCCGTACGAGTTTTTAAGAAAACCATATAATCGATGAAAAAACGGTCATAACTGAAAAAAAAGTTGATAAACATACAGTTTGGGTATACTAATACGTAAGTTGCTACCGGGTATTTTCATCCCTGGTCTTTGCAATTGATTCATCCAAGTCT
The DNA here is from genome assembly GCA_034520965.1 of Spirochaetia bacterium. GTDB lineage: Bacteria > Spirochaetota > Spirochaetia > DSM-16054 > Sediminispirochaetaceae > DSBN01. The sequence continues at coordinate 88,187 of JAXHMY010000005.1, forward strand.
TTCTTCCCTCTTTACACCGGCTTCGAACCTGCACCGAGGTAAAGACCATACCGTTCTATTCTTGCATTAAAGGAATGACGTATGGGTCGAACGTGGTTTCGGAGCCTCTACATTATTGTCGGTGTACTGTCTGCCGCCGACGGCTTTTGCACAAACACCTGAATACTCTCCCTTAAAGTCTCGACTTCCATGCCGGCTATGAGATGCCTATAGGAGAGACGTCGGAGGTGTTCACCTATGGAGGAACGAGCAAGCTCGCCGGCCTCTATGGGGTGAAGGACATCCAGTGGCTTTCGGTGGCTGGAGCAGTCGACTACACGATGACACAGATGCAGAACAACAAGTTCCTTTCACGGGTCGGTCTATCGGGCGTTGCACAGGCCGGCAGCTCCGCCGCACGCGTGATTTTTCGGGCTTGGTCAGGGAGGATTCACTGAGCTTCATCGATATCGACGGAGAGTATGCCATGGGTGGCAACCCTTTTCTTTCTGTCGGAGCCGGAGCCTCTTGATAGCGACACGTTTTCATTGAGCATTCGCGGTGTGTATCAGAATTACCCTGGGTTTTATGACAGTCTTTCTCTCGAAATTGGTTCGGCATTTTGTTTTAGCAAACGGTCCCGGCCACGTGTTGAGGGAAACTTTCAAATAACTGAGATGGAACGCAGGGGAAAGGAAGTGATTTTTATAGAGTCGATTTCCTTCGACAGGGTTTTTCTGTTTTCTACAAGATGATGACGAAATACTCGTGGGCACGGTAACACTGTCCAACATAAGTGACCAAACAATATCGGAAATAGAGCTCATGATCAACATAAAGGTCTACATGGACACTCCCAAGGTAAATGCCGAGAGCGTCAGCCTGGAGCCCGGTGAAACGAAGAAGATCAGCATCTACGCCCTGTTCAACAGCAGTGTGCTTGAAATAACCGAGGCAACGAAGTTGCAGCGGAAATAGCGGTGGAGTTTCCCTTCGAAGACAGAGAGGCCCGCGTCTCGAAGGTGAGACGCTCGACATCTATGACAGAAATGCGATTACCTGGACGACGATCGAAAAGCTGCAGCTTTTATCTCTGCGAAAGATCCCTCCGTACTGTCTATTGCAAGAATATTGAGGTATCGTCTCTCGCCGCGGGTCCAAAGCGATAAACAGCAATTTACTTATGGGCATGGGCATCATTAGCGCTCAACTGGGAATCTCGGCCCAATGATGTAATCGACCCGCAAACGCCGTATATAGAGTTTTCGAAGTAGCTATGCGATAGATTATCTTCAATTTCCTCGTTGAACCATTCAGTATCAGGCCGGGACTGCGACGACCTTTCGATCCTCTATTGCTCCTGCTGGAAGCGGTTGGAATTTAGACTGCCTTCATTACGGTTCCGGGTCACATATATGTGGCATTTTCCACCGGCCTGGACAAGCAGGAGGCGGCCTGCCGTTTCCTAAGACCGATGAGCTGATTTTTCATGAAGATTTTGCCTGGGTTCCTGGGTTACGATGATACACGACGGTTTTCTCGCAGCCTGGGCCAAAGGAGCGAAGCAGTGGCGAGAAAACAAGCCGAAAGGGCAGGCGACAATGTATCCTATTCACGAAGCGTGGAAGGTGTACACCCAATCTGGAGATTCTTTTCCGGTGGAGTCGAGGGGATGCAGCTTGAGAACATTCCGGAGGTAACCGAGAAGTTTTATGCCGAAATGATCAAGTTCATAGATCGGGAGATATTCCCGAAGATTGCACGTTTGGAAATAATGGAAAAAGAGGGGGAGACAACATAAACTGCTCAACCACATAGTGGTATACGCACGCTACGGCCGCCAAAAACTCTCCAAAGAAATATTCCACCAAGGCCCTTTCCAAAGAGCCCTACGTACCGTCATTCATAAATTCCGCACTGTATTTTATGGAAAAGGATGACTATACTGCACTCGAAAGAATTACCGAATATATGAATATACAGCCTCAGAGCACGACGGTGATGCCGGGTATAGCACGGACTAATCACGAATTGGAGAACTACGGAACGGTGCGGCGCCACTACCAGAGACTACAGGAACTCGAGCCGAAACTCGCTGAGACTTATCGCTATCTTGATTTGAGGGGTGAAGAAGCCGGAAGGGTGCTCAGCGCTGAAGGCGTTGGAGGAAGTGTAATATGGGCGGAGTGAAAGTTACGCACGGCAAGTGGTGCTTGTACTCGCATCAACCGCGTTCTTGTGGAGCTGCAGCAATCCGCTGGGGAGTACATCTACTCAGCGAACATCTACATTGCCGTGAATTCCCAGCGTGTGCAGTTAGACGATACCTACAATCTTGGCACAGAAGAGGTTGGTGATACCACGGAGATTGAGCTGAGGATTGAGAACCAGGGCAAACAAGGATCTCGAACTCACAAAGCTCGGAAGGCGTGCAGTTTTCAGGCGATCATGCCGGTTTTTTCTCCCTGCAGAATACGCCTTCGAAGAAGATTGGCCCGGGAGATTCGATTACCGTCACTCTGCTCTGTACGCCGAGTTTCGAGGTGAATCCATTTTCGGCCCTGGTAACCATAGAGAAAACAATCACCAAGGTAGAATCCTATGAGATCGAACTCACCGGTTTTGCAGCCTACCCCGAGGGCTACTTGCTGCGGCCCCGGTTGTTGAAGGAAACAGTTCGACGCAAGACAACACGCCTACGTGGAGCTGGACCAGCGGCGGAGATACGGGGACAGGAACATACCGATATAAACTGGACGACTCCGACCTGGAGACGGGTGCGACGCAGACATCCAACACCTCCTTTATCCCCCAGATGGCTCTCCGATGGTGACCACACTCTACGTGCAGGAAAAGGACGACAAGGGTGATTGGTCCGATACGGGACTGAAAACAATAAGCGTAGACACACAGCTTCCCGGTGTAAATCCTCCGCCCCACAGCTCAACTCGAACGATGACACAGGGAGATCGGATAGCGACGGCATTACCAGTGTTTCTGAATACTTGACCTTCTCCGGCAGTGCAGAAGAAAGTTCAAAAGTAGAGCTCACGAGCAGTGCCGATGGGCTTATCGGTCAAGGGAGTGCAGACGGGAACGGAGACTGGACGATCGATGTGGACTTATCGGAGGCACACACCTCATTCGCGCCGCCGCCTCGGATGCGGCAGGCAACGTGTCGCCTGACTGGGCAGATACAACAATTACAATAGACACGATCAATCCGGGCACGGTGACGGATCTCAGCTCCCCCGCTAAAGACATCAGAGAGGTCGAGCTAAACTGGACGGATCCGATCGATTCAGATTTCGTGGACGTAACCTGGACGCCTGTCTGACGAAACCGGCGCTGAAACAGTCGCTGCAGGAACCGGAAGCTATACCGCCACGGAACTGGCCAATGGGAATATCTACGAGTTTATACTTGTTGCTAAGGACACGGCGGGTAACACAGGAGGCGCTGCCTTGATTGAGGTAATTCTGCCCGCGGCTCGAACTCTTACTCTCGAAGTAGTGAAACCGGAGGATCGGTCATCGTTTCCTGCGGAATCCAGTAGTTTAAGTTCCAGGGAACGGAGGTTCCTGTTGAGGCTTACGTGAACCAGGGATATGACTTCTCAGGGTGGCAGGTTATCGCAGGCGAGGCGGTCGTTACTGACAGTGGGGAAACTGCTACAACGATCACTTTAGGATCCAGCGATGTCACTTGCAGGCCTGTTTCGATATCAAGGAATTTCAGCTTACCGTTCAATCCAATCCCGGGATCAATCGATGAACCGGTGATCTCTATCCTTACTGTGGAGTATGATGCGATTACCACGATTTCTGCAGTTGCTGACTCCGGTTATGTCTTCGATACCTGGGAGGTAAATTCCGGAACAGCTGTCATTGCAGAACCCGAAAGTTCTCGATAAACGACCGCAATTTTGCGGAATGGTGATGCGACCCTAACGGCTACCTGGATACCCGCCGGGGGCTGGACCACGCGCTCATTAGCAACTCCACTTGTCCGACATCGATGACGCCCAGTTCTTTCACTATAGAAGAGGGTGGAGGAAATACCGAGGAGACCGTTACCGTTACCCCGGGCAGCGGAGTGACGATCACGAGTTATGAACTGGTTCATTTACGGTACTTCGAGAGGAACCAGCTCAACGATCAGCCTCGATTCCAGCCTGCATCCTGAATGGTTCCAGTACGGGGAAAAAATTCTACCTGGTGGTTGTCATTGATGGACTTCCCCTATTCTGATCAGTTCCTGTTCAGTTATGTCCACTTTGAGGAGTAAGATGTCATGAAAAGGTTAGTATTTTCCCGCCGACACGAATAGGTGCACTGCAGTGCTGGCGATACTCCTCGTTGGATGCCCGAATCCGCTCAAGGATATGCCGGGTACGGACACATCTTCCGGGTAATGAATCTGTTGTACCTCCGATTCGTATCCTCAAAGACCATCATGCCTCCGAGTGATCTAAAGATTTTGGTAGAGAGTTATCGTGTCGAGTTTAGCAACCACTCGAACGGTGAAGCAGATTTCACTGTGGATCCCTACACACAGGGAGATTTGATAGAGAACATACCGCGGGAAAAAACTGGAACGTCACTCTCATCGGCATACCGCCGACGGTAACGGCATAGTCTCGGGTATTCCCGAAAGCGGCAACCCTGTGACCACAAAGTCTTCAGTCTTCTTCTTCAGCCTTGACTATTACACTCGAGCCGATTTCGGGATCCGACAATGGGACGCTCGACGATACCATCAATTTTCCGACCGAAGAAGTTGATGATGTCGTCGTCACTGTTGATCCCTGGCCCATTGGGGGCGGAGATGAGTTCACCCTCATGGAGGGACCGACTACGACCAAGTACTTCTTCTCATCAGGAACACTGGAAATTACTACCGATCTGTCGGCAGGATACTATTTCGTCGAGGTCGTATTCCAAAAAACGTGCCGAGTTCCGGGGGAGCGTGACCCACCCACCACTCTCCGACATCGTCGCGCAAATCTATTCGAACTTGACCAGCAGCAAAACCCTCATTCTGGAAACTACCGATTTTACCCAGCCGCCTGCGACACCAACCGGTCTGACGGTCACATATATCAGCGAAAACACCTTTACCCTCGATTGGACCGCGACGCTCACCACTCACGAAGGTTTCCGCGTCTACGAGGGAAGCCCCACAGCAGTCCCGAGGCTGAGCTGGGGGCTGCTGACATGGACGCCACCTCCGCAGAACTAAGCTACGCGGGAAATGCGGGCGAAGAGATTAGCTACAGCTTGGTCGCATACAACCTATTCGGAGAGTCACCACCCGTTTCCATTACAATTACCCCCACTATTTTTAGTACAAACTGGCAAACAAATCTCTACGATTGGTCAGATACCTGTAGTCCTCCAGACACAATAAGACTGCCGTTAGTAGATAATGGCGATTATAACTTTACCGTCTATTGGGGGGATGGTACAAGCGATGCGATTACCGCATGGGATGATACGAAGGACACACACATATGCAACTGAAGGAACGTACGATGTTGTCATGTACGGAAACATGACATTTCGGGGTGGAGCTTTAATCCTGATGCAACAGCTTATAACGGTGGTCAAATAGGAGATGCAGAGAAGCTTCGCCAAGAAGCTCATCGGGCCCCCTTTCATTCGGTAACACAAGAGGACAGTTTTATGGAGCTCGCAACCTTGTAATAAGCGCCACTGATGAACCGGATATAAAGCGGAACAACAGATTTGAGTTTTGCCTTTCGGGAGCAAACTCAATCGTAACGATTCCCGGTATAGATAATTGGAATGTCGGACATATTTCTAATATGGAATACATGTTTTTCTCTGCATCCTCTTTTAACCAATACGCTGAATAGCTGGGACACATCGTCAGTAGAAAATATGAGGTCGATGTTCGGTGGTGCCGTCGACTTTAATCAATCCATTTACTTCATGGAATACGGGAAATGTGCAGAGGGATGGATAGTATGTTCGCGATCTGCTTGAGACGTTCAATCAAACTATCGGTAATTGGGATGTTGCGTCAGTTTACACTATGTATCTGATGTTTTGTGATGCCGAATGATTTAATCAGGATATAGGCTTGTGGAACACCTCTAATGTAAGCAATATGAGCTATCTTTTTTTCTGATGCAAGTGTTTTTAACCAGTATATCGGTGAGTGGGATACAACTAATGTTACATCGATGACACGTATGTTCAATGGTGCAACAGCGTTTCAACCAGGATATTGGAAATTGGAATACGGGTAATGTGGATGATATGGAATATATGTTTTGTGATGCAGTTTCATTCGATCAAGATATCGGCGGTTGGGATATAACGAGTGTGACACCAGAGTTTGACATGAGTGGAATGTTTACAAATGTACGGCTTTCAATAGACAACTACGATGCATTGCTTACCGGTTGGGGTTGCTCAGTCAGTCCAGAGTGGAGTGAATTTTGATGTGGTGGAAATCCCAACTATACTCCAGGAAGTGCAGCCGAGACCGCTAGGGATCAATTTAATCAACAACTACAATTGGACTATCAATGACGGAGGCAGCTGCCGTATTCCACACGATTACTTATATGCCCGACGGCGGCACTGGAAGACTCACATACGCAGGAAATCGGGAGAAGGGTACACTGGCAACTCGTTGCCCAATGCTTTTTCCTCCGAAAACGCTCATGTATTCATCGGCTGGGCGAGCAGATTGCAGGCGGTTCAGTAGAATACTGGCGGATGAAGATACCTACACAATGGGAGGCAGTGACGAAACTCTGATATGCACAATGGTCTGATTTCTTATTCACGCGGAAAAACAACAGGTGCTTCGGGTAATACAGGACATACTGGTGTGGATGCCTTGAACTCTGTGCAAGCTGCTGTTGACAAGGCTAATATCGACGGTCTTTCTTAATGTCAGAATTGCAGCAGGCACCTATTCGATCGACGCCACAAATTACTATGATTGAATGGAATATCCCTGTACGGTGGCTATGATCCGGTAAGTTGGAATCGGGATGCTTGCAATATGAAACCATCCGTATGCAGGGGTATCCAGACGTTGGGTGGTGATATCAATGTTCCAGAGGCTGTTATCTATTGTGGTAATGGAATCACTAATGCTAGAGAATTGATGGATTTACGATTGGTGGATCATCTTCAGGAGCCGAAGGCCCTGGAGCTATTGTGTGTGAATATGCGTACCCGATTATAAAGAATCAATACTTTAAATGGTGGTGGGAATGGAAACACGGGGATCGCAATTAGAGCACTTGGGCAGATAATCCGAAAGATCATCAATTCAGTGCGATACATGGAGGCTCATGCACTAGCGGCCACTGATGGGATATATGCTCAACTCGTTGAAAGTAATACATTGATTCAAAACAACAATATCCAGGGTGGTTCAGGAACGTCTTCCTGACGGAATCTCATATGAGACAGGGATCGGAAAGTTACATCTGCAACAACACTATTTATGGAGGCGAAGGAAGTAATACCCACGGCATATATAGTTACAATAATCCGAACGGGTGTTTTTATTATCGGGAACGATACCATTGATGGAGAAAGATCGGGGTATATGATCATTCCTATGGAAATCAGACTAATCGGAAGTTCTGAGTCTGCCGTCGTTATTGAAAACAACATTTTATTCTCCTCTGGTGATACAAATAAATATGGAATTTATGGAAATGAAACAGACCGATTGTGATCCTATTTCGGTTAAAAAAGCACGTCTTCTACCGCCACCGCATTACCGCACTTGATCATGACGAAGGAAGTACGGACCTCACAACGATAGCAGGTGTAACAGGCCTGCCAGACACAGACGCCTCTGGGAATGTGTCGTCACCCATCCGATGCTTCAGGATGCGGCGAACCAGGACTACCACCTCACTGCCGAGGCAGCCCTGCTTCTGTAATTGACGGAGGACTAAATGGCTACGATGAGAGCTGGACCAACTTTTCCCGAGGATGGGCAGCGGCAACTTAGTCGACAAGGACGGGGATCAGCGGCCTGCGAGCGGGACCGCATGGTCGATTGGAGCCTATGAGGGGCCTTGAAGAGTAGCTAAGAAATTTTTTCGATTTTCCTGGTGAACTTTTTAAAAAATATCGAAGATACGGGGTGCGTTATACACACATCGGAGCAAAAAGGGCCAGAAAAGTGTAGTTTAGCGATAGGGGCCAGGTGAGAACGAAAAAATACTTTAACGAGACTTGATCAAAGCCCGGTGGCGGCGAGTGTGTCAAGCTAACTCTGGAAACTCTCTGCTATCCGTCACCTTTAATGACCCAGAGAAGCAAGCCGCTGAAAATAAAAAAAACGCCATATCCCGTCCTTCGGGAATGGTGTTAATTTGTACTTTGGGCGATGCTGGATTTGAACCAGCGACTTCTACCGTGTGAAGGTAGAAGTTCTTTTTCCCTGCCATTCCCAGAGATTCTTTATTTATTTACATTATATATATTAATAGCTGACACTGTCAAGTTCGTTTCCCTGATGTTCCCTCATGTTTCCTAAATAAAGGGTACAAAAAAGGTACACTTTTGGGCACAGCTGAACCGTTTAGATCAGCGAGAGTATGTGTTATATGAGTCTGATATGACGTGCATGTCTTTTTTATAAGGATGATGGTTTAACTACTGGCGTACCTTCGGAAATTGGCAAAAAAATTCAAAATTTCTTAAAAAAAAATAAAAAAAGTTTGAGCCTCATTTCTTCTTAAAATCGTCTAATTATATTTAATTGTTGAACGTGTAATGAATTACATTAGATTCCCCTAACTCCCTTAGGAAAAAAGCTTTTTTGCAAACCCAACGATCCAATTTAACACACAACAAGGAGATTTGTAATGAACGAAATATCAGAAATGGTCAGAGATTATTTAGAAGGGTTATGCAAGGAAATTGAATCGCTAAGCAGTAGATTGCCTGTAGTTCAAAACAGCAAATCTATACGCAAGAATGGTACACCCTCGATAGTGTCTGCAAGTCTAAAGGGATTAACAAGAAGACAACTCAGTATAAGTGATACTGACAGCCAAACTTGCAGGGGTTCCAGATGGGAAAATTGGAGGGAGAAAAGCCTGGAGAAGGGCAACAATTGAAAGCTGGGTTACACAAGATGACAAAGATATTGAAAGGGACCAAAAATGACTTTGGCATGCCAACATGTAACTATAGGTACAGAATTTTGCTCTTTAATAGTGGGTGGTTACTTTTCTTGTCTTTTAATGAACTGGGGCTTATCGATGAAGAACTTAATTCTTAATGCTGTAAATGACTTGCCTGAGAATCTGTTGTAGTTCCTTCAATTGATAGAATAAAAACTACTCTGAAGGTTAAACTAATGCTGATAGTGGTTATAGTTATTCTCTCCTTTCTGTTGACTACAAATATCTTAAGTGTGTTGTTCAGCACCAGGAATTAGAATATGGATTGTACCATGCCTTTCAAAGTGATGATGGAGAAGAATGGATTGAATTTTAAAAGCTTGGTCTCTTGAGCTGGGAGAGGATTATAAGACTAGCAGATAAAGATGTGAAAGCTCCTCCAAGGAAAATTCAAGGAATAAAAAACAGTTCTAAATATCAAGGTTATACTATTGTACTAAAGCACTGGAGTTACAGAATTATTGGATGGAATAAAATGTTCCCCGCCAGGAGAATTTTCCCAATCGAAAGTTAAACTTGCCGATACTCATTTTCCGTTTACTGACATAAAGTCTTCCATATTCTGCCAGCTGATCACGGCGCAGAACTATCTCAGCCTCAAATAATGTATTCGTGCACTTTTAATATCATATGAGCGGAATCGCTTGCCTTACCTGCACTCAAAAGTAAACATAGAATCTTACTTTTAGATATAGTAGAGAAATATTACTCTTGTCATATTACGTTATCAGTAATCAAATAAACATAGATTTTCTATTTAAGAAGGTGCGCTATGTCAAAAAGATTCTCCTCGTAGAAGATGAAGCCCTCATTGCAATGAATGAAGCACAGATGCTCAAAAAGCACGGGTATGAGGTAGTTACCGCCCACAATGGTGAGAAGGCTATCGAAGGCGGTAGAGCTTGAGACCCCGAAATCTCTCTCATCCTGATGGACATCGACCTCGGTAAAAGGGGATGGACGGGACCGAGGCGGCCGAGAGATTTCTGAATAAGAAGGATATTCCCATTCGTTCTTCTCTCCTTCTTCATACAGAACCCGAAAGTAGTTGAGAAGACGGAAGAAGATTACGTCCTATGGGTACGTCGTGAAAAATTCGAACCCGACCGTTCTCGATGCGTCGGTTAAGATGGCCTTCAAGCTATTCGAAGCGAACCGGAAAGCCATTGAAGAATTGAGCCAGCGAATTGCTTGAAACCGCTGGAAAACGATTGATCGCGCTGACCCGCCCACTCGATCAGATGGAGCAGGTTTCTTCTTCGATCTTTTTGACATCGCTGCAATTCAACGAATTCAGGATCAATTTTCAAAAGCGACCAATGTGGCATCCATAATCACTTTGCCCGATGGAACCCCGGTAACAGAACCAGGCACTTTACCTATCTATGCAGTGAGATAGTCCGCAAGAACAAAGGGATGCGCCAACCGTTTACCCCACGCCGCACTGGGGAGAATGTAATGAAGAAGGTCCCATTATCCAACAATACGTACCTGAACCAGGAGCATCCGCAAAAC
>JAXHMY010000006.1:0-14654 GCA_034520965.1 Spirochaetia bacterium
AATGCTAAAGAATACTTAAAAATCGTTCTTTCCTGCATACATGCATAAGGGCCTGACAGGAAATTCGCATTACAGTCAAAACCTCGGAATCTCAAGCAGTTGTTTGCCTACACCAATTTGGCTGGCGGCGGGTTTTATGTTCATCAACGCGCTATACAAATGAGCAATTGATAAGAGGTGACAATGCAGTACAATGAGGGGCGTAAACTCTAATGAAGAAGAATACTGAAAAACAAACAGTCCCGGTTCACACCAACGGCAGCCATGAAGCTCTTCCCCACAACGCGAAGGAAATTATCCTTGATACCATTGCCTGCGGGGTGTTCACTGTGGACACCGATTGGAAAATAACCTCATTCAATAGTGCGGCGGAAAAGCTGACAGGGTTTTCTCGTCAAGAAGCGATAGGCCGTTCTTGCCGGGAAATTCTGCGGGGAGACTTATGCCGGGGTAACTGTGTTTTGCGAGAGACCCTTGAAACCGGTCGGGCTGTTGTAGACAGACGATTGGAAATGGTGGATCGGTCGGGGAGAATTCGTCCGGTCAGCATTTCAACTGCGGTGTTTCGCGATCACGACGGCAAGGTCATCGGCGGATTAGAAAGCTTCCGGGACCTCACCGAAATTGAAGAACTGCGTAAAGAAATACACAGGACCTACCAACTACATGACATCATAAGTCGAAGTCCCGCCATGGGACGTATATTCGATATCATCCCGAAAATTGCCGGGACCTCGAGTACAGTGCTTATAGAAGGAGAAAGCGGAACGGGAAAAGAACTTGCCGCTCGGGCTATCCACAATTCAAGCAACCGGTCAAGCCGTCCCTTTATTCCGGTTAATTGCGCAGCCCTGCCGGATTCCTTGTTGGAGTCCGAACTATTTGGATATGAAAAAGGGGCGTTTACCGATGCTCGTGCACGTAAAAAGGGAAAAATAGCGCTCGCGGAGGGAGGAACTCTTTTTTTAGATGAGATTGGTGATATATCCCCTGCGTTTCAGGCAAAGCTGCTGCGTTTCCTTCAAGATCATAAGTATGAGCCTCTAGGGGCCCAAGAATCCCTACAGTCCGATGTACGGGTGATCGCGGCGACGAACAAGGACCTAAAGGAGATGGTCGTATTGGGATCGTTTCGAGAAGATCTGTACTACAGAATAAATGTAGTGCGTATATATCTCCCGCCTTTGCGCTCGCGTGTAGAGGACATTCCGCTCTTAATAGATCATTTTATAACACGATTCAATGCAGTTCACGGGAAACAGATCAAGGGAATTTCAGGCGATGCGCTTAAGATCTGCATGTCCCATTCCTACCCTGGAAACATACGTGAGCTGGAAAATGCCGTTGAATACGCTTTTGTCATTTGTGATGAAGACCAAATTGAACCACGACATCTTCCCGAACATTTTATCCACAATACTGTGTTTCAGTCTGAAAACACAGTGTCACAAGATGATCCTTCTCTTGAAATGGAACGGGTAGAGGCAACGCTTATCAGCAGGCTTCTCGCAGAGAATAATTATGATTGCAGAAAGACCGCGGAAAGTATGGGCATCCATAGGACAACCCTCTATCGGAAGATCAAAAGGATGGGAATTCCCCTCAAGGGCGGGAAGTGACTTTTCAGTCGCATAATTGCGACAATTAAATAAAAATAATAGCAGAAATGCAACAAATTATACCTTTGCGAACCAGGCAAGCTCTTTCTGAAAAATGATCTACCACTTAAAACAAGAAATATCCGTGTATGCATGCTTTCTCCATAAGACACCATCTTATAAAGAAATAATAGCTATCCTATTATACTGTTTCTCTAAATTAGTAAAAACTGAGAGCATGCTTGGCATACATATTGCATATACATTCAAGCTTAGATATCACACGAAATACTTTGGAGGTATATGCATGTTCAGAAAAATGCTCATTGCGACGGACCTTACTGAATCGTCCGAATTTATCATACACGCTCTACAGAGCTTGCATAGATGGGGCACTCGCGAGGCCCTGATTGTACACTGTTTTGATTTTCATGACACCGGGTCTGTGACAAACAGGACACTGGAGCTCGTTGAGCCTTTTATGAAACGACAGGTCGAACAATTAAAGAATTTTGGATTTACCGCGGAATCAAAACTCATACTCGGTAAACCGCATATTGAAGTTACCCGCGAAGCGGAAGAAAATGACTGTTCACTTATTGCCTGCGCCGATAAAAGTCGTTCTCTGATGGGTGAAGCTTTGTCCGGAGGGGTTGCGGCAGAGCTTATACATTTTGCTACCAAACCTGTTCTGCTGATCCGACTACGGGAAAAGCCGGAGTTCTCAACTACCAACAGAAATTATGAATGTGAATGCCTGAAACATATTCTTTTCCCAACTGATTTTTCTGATAATGCGGAACATGCTTTTAGTTATCTAAAGAAATTGGCCGAATGCAAGGCTGATCACATAAGTCTTCTCCATGTACAAGATAAGGCCAAATTGCATCCTCATTTATCAGACCGTATAGAAGAGTTCAATGAGATTGATGCCGAACGCCTTGAACGGATGAAGAAAGTGCTTCTCGCAGCCGGAGCGGGTACAGTGTCCATTGATGTGGTGTACGGATCACCAAAGAGTGAGATTTTAAAAAAGATTAAAGAGGATGATGTACGCCTTACTGTAATGGGGAGTCAGGGCAGGGGATATGTTGGGGACATATTCCTCGGCAGTGTCAGCCATGCCGTTGCACGTAAAGCTGAGAGTTCCCTGCTTCTCGTCCCGGCAATTTCGTAAGAATACGCAATAAATTATTTTTTTTAGGAGGACAACTACATGAGTACTGAAATACAAAGGCCGGCTGCGCCGTTCAAACTACGGGCGCTTCTCTATTGGCTGCCATTTGCCTTTGGTGTGTTGACTATTATATACCCGCGGTTTACCGGACAGCCTTTGGTCCCTGTATATGACTACGGGGTTCTGGAAAATTATTCATTCTGGCAAGTACCATTTGTGTATGTGGCAAGTTATGTAACCCGTGCCTGGGGAGCTCTACTCTTCGCCTTTACCCTCGGTGGAATCTGTATCGCATTTTTGCCGAGAGAGAAAATGAAAAAGTATATGTCCAGTGGAAATGCTGCGGCGTATGTACTGGCCGCCGCACTGGCCCCCGTCCTTACGGTGTGCTCCTGTGCCATGATCCCGATTTTTGGGGGTCTTCTGGTAACCGGAGTGGGCATAGGACCCGCCATTACGTTTCTGCTTATGGCTCCGGCGGCAAATATTTTGGCTCTCATTTTTACCTGGGAACTGTTGTCGGTAAAAATCATGATCGCCCGGTTAATATTCTCGTTTTTGGGGCTATTCTTATAGGCTGGATTATATCCAGGACAGCGGTCGGAAAAAAAATTGAAGACGAATACGCAGACATAGAGCCAATGACAGCCGAGGACGGCCATATTTTTAGTTTTACGGAAAAATCCAGAATTGCCCTCAGAGAAGCGTGGGGGCTGGCAAAAAAAGTGCTTCTCTATCTTATCATCGGCGTATTTGCAATAAGTTTCATAGAAGCCTACCTTCCTCCAACTATAGTTGCGAAATATCTTACGGGTGTGAAGGGCGTTCTTTTAGGGGCAGTAGTGGGAGTACCAACGTATACACCGACTTTGGTTGAGATATTTCTCATAAAAGCGATGCTCAACCTTGGAATGGCGCCCGCCGCGGCTCTCGCTTTCCTGATAGGCGCACCCATGGCATCTATCCCATCCATGATGGGGGTATCTCAAGTTGTCGGCTGGAATGTGGTACTTCGTTACGCGACTCTGGCTGTGATTGTGGCGGCTCTGGCCGGATTATTCTATCTGGCGTTTATTGTAACATTATAATTTTTAAAGGAGGATTATATGAAGATTGAAGTTTACGGCGGCGGATGCGTCAAATGCAAAACCACTGCGGAAAACGCGCGTAAAGCCGTGCAGGATCTTGCCGTGGACGCGGAAGTTGTACCGGTCTTTGACAAGAAAGCGGTGATTAAAAAAGGGCTTTCGGATGTGCCGGCACTGCTGATTGACGGCAAACTGAAGGTAGCGGGACGTATCGCCGAAGTCGATGAAATTAAAGGGTACTTGAAGGCATAGCTTAAGCGGATATTTCTCTAACACTCCGACACGGCGCACATATTGTCTTGTGCGTCGTGTGTTATTACCGTTTCAAATTACAAAAGGTCTGTTCTATGATTTATGCGTACATTGATAAGAGCGGTCTTTTTGGTGATATTGCCAAATATCTAATTGTAGGATAAAAATGAAGTATGTATTGCTCAGTTACTAAATCTCAAATGCTGAACGAAATGCCGAATAAAGACTGTATTTGCGAGCTGGCCGGATTGTTGAAAACCCTTGGTCACCCATCCCGCCTTATGATAGTAGAGGCTCTTGGAAAAAATCTTATTGTGTATGCGATCTCACGGCAATGATCGGCGCTGATATTTCCACTGTCTCTAAGCACCTCTCTCTCCTCAAGGCTGCCGGTATTGTACGCCGCGAGAAACAGGGTACCCATGTCTATTATTCCCTTACCTGCCCCTGCGTTATCGACGCGGTAGCACAGTTGAAACCGCTTATTAAAGAGAAGTTGCAGCATTACAGTCATATGATTGAAGTTTCGAATCCCTGAACAGGTAATCACTACTTTGTAAGTTTCTCTACCTTCCTGACTATATCCAGCCGGTCGGAATCATTAAGGGAGAGGCCCAGGAGCCAGGATATGACAATTATTCCGGGAATATCCACGAGTAGTCGAGTCAATGCGAAGCGCGGACCAAGGGCTTCGTATTCAAACAGCAGCATCGGTATCTCGGTAGTCGACCAGGCTCCGATGAAGATAAACACGTTCCGGAAACTCGCCCCTCTTTTCAAAAAGACCGCCGCCACGGGAAAGGCCCCATAGAGGGGGCCGGCTGCGGCGGAACCGATAAGCACCGCCAGGAGAACTCCTTTCACCCCTGATCCGTGGCCCATGAACCGCACCATAGTGTGCCGGGGAACCCAGATATCCAGCAGCCCCAGTAGAACAAATATCGGGGGAATAACGAGCAGGACTTCCCTCAGGCTGTAAGCCGTAATGGAAAATGATTTTAGCGCGAGTCCTGTGTTTACCAGTGCAAGAACTACAAGCATGAGCAGGGTTATGAGAAAAAATCTATATCGAATAAAAAGCTTTTTCATACGGTGTGTACCCATCCTATAATAACCGCAACCAGGAAAGAAAAGAGAAACGCGAGTAGGTTCCTTATAACTGCTGTCTTGACGCCGAAATACTCAATCTCCACGGGAAAAGTAATGACTCCCACCATCATGAGCGTTGAAACGAAGGCGGCGATTTGCATATAACCGGCCCCGTTCTGCAACAGTATGGAAGCGGTGGGAAAGGCGACAAAACCCGGAATAAGGGTCACCGAACCGACAACGGCAGCTCCGATAGTACCCAGCCATCCGGATTCCACCCCCAGAATTCGGGAGATTGTTTCCGCGTTCATTATGGAAAGTACTATTCCGGTAAGTACAAGCACCCCCAGAAACTGGGGCATAATATTCTCGAATGCTTTCCACGCCTTTTTTATCGCCTTTACTGTTTTCTGTTTGTCCTTATAAAGTGAAACCGCAAGCAGAATTACTGTGGCAGTATATAGAATTATTGTCATTTTTTAGGCCTTACTGAGGATCTTCTTCTGATGTTATCTATGCCATTCACCCTTCAGTTCCATAGTTTCCCGCAGGGTCGACAGGACGGTGCTGTTTCTCCGGGCGACTTTGAATATGGAATCTATTCTTCTGTCCGTATCCGGTGAGTCGATAGTCAGCTCATAATGGATGGAAATGATTTTCGGCGGGGAGTCCTGCCGGACCCCCGTTACCTTTACTTTTAGACCATCTATCTGTACCCCGCTGTTCGAAGCTACTAAACCCATGGAACTCGTGATGCATCCCCCCGCCGCGGCGAGGAGGGTTTCCGCCGGGTTAGAACGCGGCGGAAGGGTCTCCACTCTTTGCACCGAGTTCGAGGGAAAAAGAGCGAACCGAAGCGGTGGTGGTAGTACCATTTTCATTTCTCTTCAAATCTACATGGTATTCTTGGGTAGCCATTTTGTGCACCTATCTATTTCAAAATTATAAGACAATGTTTCCGTAGAGCATTCCCACTATGGTGGAAAAGACAACTACCAGGCCTGCGTAAGTAAGGGTCTTCTTCGCCCCAGCTCGCTGCCGATTACCAGCAGGTTGGGCAGGCTCAAAGATGGGCCGGCCAGAAGCAGTGCCAGTGAGGGGCCGTTGCCCATACCGGCGCCAAGTAATCCCTGCATAATAGGTACTTCGGTCAGGGTGGCAAAGTACATCAAGGCGCCCACTACCGCGGCGGCCAGGTTTGCACCAAGAGAGTTTCCGCCTACAAAGGCGGCAATCCACGACTCGGGAATAATGGCCATATGGCCGGGCCGTCCAAGCAGGAAGCCCGCCACCAGCACACCGCCAAAGAGCAGCGGCAGAATCTGCACGGCAAAATCGCGGGTCGCCACGACCCAGTCGCCCAGTTCGGTGCGGTTGAAACCAGCGGATTAGCATGTAAATGAGTGCCGCCGGCAAAAGTGCGGTGATGATATACTTGCTGCGGTAAATAAAGTCCCACACCGCCAGAGAACCGCCGGCGGGCGCCCAGTTGATAAATACCAGAATACCGATCATCGAAAGCATATACAGGCCATTCTGTCCTAAAGAACGTCCGCCCTCTTCCTCATCGTCATAGGAGAACATTGCCCCGTTGGTTACCCGGGCTGCATCCTCCTTGCGGTAAATCAGGTGCATGCTGAGTCCGATAAGAACCGAAAACAGTATCGCTCCGACCGCCCTGGCAATACCCAGCTGCAGGCCGAGCACTTTCGCGGTAAGCACAATTGCCAGAATATTGATGGCCGGCCCGGAGTAGAGGAAGGCCACTGCCGGTCCGATGCCCGCGCCCTTACGGTAAATACCCTTGAACAAGGGCAGGACTGTACAGGAACAGACCGCCAGAATAGTGCCGGAGACCGAAGCCACACCGTAAGCCAGGGGCTTGGGGGCGTCCGGGCCCAGATAGCGCATAACCGCCTGCTGGTTCAGAAATACCATCACCGCACCGGCAATAAAGAAGGCCGGCACCAGACAGAGCAGCACGTGCTCGCGGGCATATTCGCCCAGCATTAAAAAGGATTCCTGCAAGGCGGCAGAAACCCGTTCATTCCCGAAAGGCATGAAGTAGGCGGCCAGGAATATACCGGTCAGCAGTGTCAGCACACGGTTCTTTTTTTCTCCCCAGAACCGTTTAAGAACAGAAGGAGAAGTCTTTTGCTCTTTCACTGTAGTGCTCATTTTACACCGTCTCCTTTAAGCCGAGCAGTTTACTGGCCATCCGACGCTGTACATCTCTCACCAGCTCATCGTCTATCTTAGTTTTTCCCTTTTCAACTCCGAAATCGGTGGTTTTCAGGTGGGTGAAGGGAATTCCTTTGCTTTCAAAAATCCGTTTGCCGCAGGCAATCGGACATCCGTCGATTACAATATTCTCATCGGCGGCCTTCGCTGATTCCACAAAGCCGGAATGGTCGGCGCCCATGGCCGCCAGACAGGTCATCTTTCCCATTCCAATTTGCATTAAACCGCGGCAACCCGATCGGCCAAAAATCCGGTATTCGCAACCCCGGAACAGGCATATATCAGTTTTACAGGGGCATCACTCATACAATCACAACTCATCATTATCTCCTTAAGTTAAAGTTTATTTCTAATTTGGTAATATAACCAAATGACCAAAGTTCGTCAAGAGCTATTGACCCAGAAACTCATATACCAACATAATAGAGACTGATGACTGAACAAGAACGAATACGCTGTGAAGCTCGAGCAGCTATCTTCAAGGCCCTGGGCCATCCGAGCCGGCTTGTACATTTGCGAACGCCTGCAGGAAGCGCCTCACTGTGTCTGCGAACTCACCGAGCTGGTGGGGGCGGACACCTCGACTATATCAAAGCACCTGACCATATTACGCAAATGTCGGCCTGGTGCGCAGCGAAAAAAGCGGTACCACCGTATACTACAGCCTCGCCTGCAGTTGTCTAGAAGCAGTTTCTCCAGGGGGCGGAAGCCCTCCTGAAAATGAAGGCCGAAAGCGACTCCGCCGCCCTGTAAGAAGAAAACCACTTTTTCTTTTGTCATTACAGCTGGACTATGTCGACCACGGACGCCTTGTTGACACTCAACTGTAGTATGGTTATATTGCCAATAAGTCAATATAATAGGAGGAAACAATGGTATTACAAATACTCGGTTCCGGCTGCCCAAAGTGTCAGAAACTGGCGCAGAATGCACAAGCTGCTATAGATGAGGTAGGTAGTTGCCGCCCCGGTTGAAAAGGTAACCGATGTGGATAAAATTATGGAGATGGGAGTAGCTATGACTCCTGCCCTGGCAATCGATGGAGAACCGATGGTGGAAAATCCTTCCGGCAGATAAAATCGCCGACATGCTGCGCTCATAAACCCCGGCGCAGCCTCCGTTCGGTCGGGAGGGGCAAATCTCACTCAAAACAGAATAATCCGCGTGCATTCGACAATGGACTTTCTAATATACTATGTAAGCCATGGACGAACAAAGGGTCTACAATATGATCGAAGATTACTGTCAGACGCATCATAAAGCAGCTGCTGCAAGTCTATGTACGGACTGCCGCAGCCTAATGGCATACGCCGACAGTAAACTGGAGAACTGCCCGCTCTCTCCGGATAAGCCGGTATGCTCCGAATGCTGGATTCACTGCTACCGCGCGGAGGAGAGAGCTGCCATCAAGGCGGTTATGCGCTTCGCCGGCCCGCGGATGATCTACCGGCATCCGATTATTGCTCTTCACTACCTTATACGCAAAATCCGCAGTAAAAGCAGGAGTGCAGCAAGTAATAGTACTTAGCTTTCAGTCGGCAGAGGGCCGGAAAACCTTGAAAAGTTATGGGCTCATGTTTGATCTGGAGGTCCGTTTAAGATGCTTTAATGATTGGTAAGCTTCAACCCCAACGCATGAAGTATCGCATCAAGAGTTTTTATAGTCGGATTTCCGTCTTCAGAAAGTGACCTGTAGAGATGCTGACGATTGAGGTTTGTCTTTTCAGCAAGTTTTGTTATGCCTCCTTGAGCATCAACGACCGTCCTGATTGCTTTAAGAAAAGCTGGTAAATTGCCATCTACCTCGATAATCTTCCAGGGCTGCTGTCAACGTACCGCGTTGGCTTCGATGAAGTCAATACCATGTCAAGCTTCTATTTCGGGAGCCGGAAGAGCTTTACCCGTGATCAAAGGTTCCTCCTCCAGGAGCAGGTTCAGCCTGAAAACGACGACTGCCCAGGGCGCCTATAACACCGGCGACGGGTTCAACCATGCCTTTAGTGACTCTGCAGGTGGTTGTTGCTTCGGACTTTCGATTTTGGGTGCAATCCTGTATCTCCCGGGATCTTCTATTTGAATTGTAGTATGATGTTATATTGAACTTATTATGTAAATCTTCGCTTATTCTTATTGAGAAGTTCGTTCCGGTTACAGTGTGCTTTAACTACCGCGTGAACAGTAAGAGCAGTTTCAGTTGTACTCATTGCCCAGATATGCAGGTCGTGAAGATGTTCTACCTCCGACAAAGAATTTAGATAATTCTTAACCCCTTCTGTCAATTCCTTTCGGAACAGCATCAAGGGCTAAGCTTGTGGAATCTTTCAACAGGCCCCAAGTGCCCCAAAATATAATCAAAGCTATTATTATACTCATCACCGCGATCGAGCCAATAAAAACTTGTAAAAGTTAACACGAGTCCGACAACGACAACTCCGAAGGGATATTCCGGCATCGGCAGCCATATGCAGGAATGCACCTTTTATGTTTAAGTCTTGCTTTCTTCCGGAGAAAAAGAGTAATGCGGTTACGGCGTTGATTACCACACCTATTCCGGCGACAACCATAATTGTCGTTCCTTCAACTTGCTGTGGTTCGGCAAATCTGCCTATCGCCTCCCACATTATAACTCCGATTGCAACAAGAAGAATCATCGCATTCAAAAATGCCGCCAGAACACTCGCTTTTTTGTATCCATAGGTGTATTTCCCATTAGCCGATTTTTTCACGAGATAACTCGCACCCCAGGCTATAAGTAATCCAAGCACATCGCTGAGGTTATGTCCGGCATCGGCAATCAAGGCCAATGAGTTGACAATTAAGCCGAATGTTACTTCAACAATTATAAAACCAACGTTCAATGCAATTCCGATTGCGAAAGCTTTACCGAAATCTTTTACTTCGTGTGTATGCGAATGATCATCTTCCACGTTTTACCTCCAACAGTTCTGATCATGCTCTGATGTGAATGTGTTGTATTGATTGCAGCTTCGATCTCCCAGTGCTCCTATATAATATCTTGTAGTTTTTTTAGACGGGAAAAGGATACATCGCTTCCTTTTCCCCAATTCATCGACGATTCCTTCTATGAGGTGGAAATGCATATGATGATGATTGCGGTGCTACTTCTTTTCCTCTCTCGGACAAACCAATAAAGTATGAACGCTTATCCTGAGCATCCTTCTGAACGAAATATATATCCCTTCTCTTCCAATCGATGCACCATGACGGTGAGTGTGCCGGTAGTCACACCTAGTATTCCGGCGAGTTCCTTCATTCTCATCTCACCACGGTTGCCGATAACCTCGAGTAGGTGCATTTGTGCCAGCGAGACACTGGAATCTGATACTACACTCTGCTCCCACGAGTTCATACGTTCGAAGAATTCCGGTGAGCGTTCTCTGAATACTCTTCGTAGAGCTCATCTATTTGTCTCAGCGATTTTTTCCATCTTCATTTACCTTGATTATCAAAAGTAAATGATAAAAGTTTGATTGTCAAGGTATTCAGCATAGATACTTAGCACAAAGTTTGTACGATGCCTCTGATCGGCGAAAATCCCCTCGCCGTCAAGAAGAGCACGACGGTCTTCGACTTTTTTCGTTTCTTCACGAAAGAAGTATGGCAGCTTCGGTTCGGTTTGATACTCCAAGCTTTCTAAACAGGCTAGTAGTAATGTCGCGGACACTCTTCGGCAATCTGAGAGCTCGTCGGCGATCTCCTTGTTCAGCTTGCCTTGAGCTATAGAAGCGATAACTTGCCGTCTCCCGTAAGCCTAAAGTTGGTTTGATAGCTGCTTTCTGAAGTGAACTTTTTTTTCGCCAAATAATCAAGAAGGCACTGTACCTCCGGGGTCGAAAACTTGCTTGCCCGCTAAATCTCTCTCACCGACTCAACTCGATATATGCTCCGTCACTATCTTCCAGGATATACCCGCTCGATTCCGAGTTGCTCGAGCTTTTCGTAATGTATCTTTTCAAATAAAACCGGAAGAAATGAGAATCTTTATTTCCGGTTTAACAAAACGGATTTGCGAGATGACCGAAGCTTCCAATCGCCATCGTTCAGGTGCAGGTCCAGAAGAACATCATCGGCACCCGGTGATGTCTCCGTAGAGAAGAGTTGGTCTCGTGCACGGAAGAGGCTTCACCGATTATTTCCTCAATAATCCTGGCTGCGTTCAAATAAGCTGCGTAGTCCTTGTCGTACAATTGCGTGATCATCGATGATAAAAAACATCAATACAATTAATCCATTAGAGTCCTCTTTTAGTGAAATTCGATAGTATAACCGAGTTTCTCTTTGATGATCTCATCGCGCAATCGCAAGTGCCGCCCGCCAGTGAATCGGCGCCATTTCTCATCTGACGGCAGCCCCCCGGCCTTCTAGCTGAGTTAGACGGAAATCCGATGCCGTCGTCGATTAATTGATAGGACAAGTTGCTTTGCAATCAGGCTGATTCGATATCGTATTGATCGTTTGCGTGTCCGCGCTTCACTGCATCTGGAAACAGCTTCTGTAAGTATGGCCTGAAGATCTTCTGAAGAGGATAGAAAGACCGAGCTGAGCAGATCGTATCGAACGTCCTCGTTAGAACCGTTATTTCAAGCGGGGAAAAAAAACTGACTGCAGGGCATTGCAATGCTCCTGTGCACCATCGAGATTAGCTCCTTGAGCCTGCCAAGGGATTGGGTTTCAGAACGACTGACGAAGTACTCGAATTCCTCCTCGATTAGTTTGTTTAGCGAATTGCGGATGGTATATATGTCTTCAGACTCCTTTGAAGGCAATCTGTATTAGGTAACCTGTTCGAAACGGAGTCCGGTGGCGAAGAGCACCTGAATCACTTTTGTCGTGCCAGTTCTTCTCTGACTCTCTCCCTTCTTCTTGCAGAAGGTGTTTTGATTTCAGATTTTTAGAGCTTTTCCGCGGTCAGATTCTGTCTATACCGCGGTAACACTCGATGAATACGATAAGAGCCATGCGATCGCAATTCGGTGCGAGAGTTCCACAGGGACCCAGATAACCTGAAAAGTGAAGGCGGATCAACTGACGATCCGCGGCAAGTGCTCCGGACAGTAGGAATGCTACCGATAAAAAGATAAAGGCGTCGGGTATTTGAGGACCAACAAAAGGTAGCGTGAGATGCCGGCCGCTGTCATGTAAGCCGACAGCAACAAGGATTGCTGGAGGAAGGGCAATTCCAATTCGAGCAACTGCCTCTCGGAGAATTCACAGTTTGTACTACATCTCTTCCTCTTTTCGAAGGAAGAGACCCATATCAACAGGTAACATAACAAATGACAACAACCGGAGCACATCTCTACCAGTGTATTAAAAATTGCTGATAGCAGAGTTCTATTTTTTAAGATCACAAGAATTCTTATCAAGATCACAAAAGATAGACTTGTGAACAACATGGTAGCAACAGCGGAGGGAAATGTATGAGCCAGGGCCGACAAGATAACGAAGAAATAGGGTCGACCACTCGATCTACAGCATGGATAACTCCAGACTCAGCCCAGAATAGAGAGAGATATCGGAGGAAGTGGTACCGCCGCACTCGACCACGTCGTGAGGAGAGAAAAGCTGGATCAGATCCTCAATAGTGAGTGAATGATAAACCGCAGATCAGGCACACCAAAACCCCTAGACCACTCGGGGAACCCCTTGGTCCTCTCCGATTCCATTAAAAGCAAACTGTACCATTAAAACCGTCCTAGGTAACTACCTCTTCTTCGGATAAAGTTCCCGCTTGTACCAATGCGCGTTGATAAGAGGTCGACTTCTCGGCGACACCTGCGGACCGTAGCTCCGGCTGATACCATCTACCGAACCACTGAAGACGGTCTTAGTTGGCACCGCCGACGCCGAATCCATCCCGAATCGGTCGTTGCCACCGTTCACCCCTTTTGGCAAACTTATCAACATTCCAATTTACCAGTGAGGTTACTTTTGTTGCATTCTTTCCAAAACAAGGGTCTTGCTTACCGAGTCGTAGTCGCCTTTCCAACCCCCAAGTCCAAAATACCCATAAGAAGGATCCTGGTCCTGTGGGGCGGTTGCCGTCAAAACTTACTCCCAAAAGCACCAACAAAATCACGAAGGGTAGAATTGTCGTCTGACTCTGTGCCAATTCTCCTTGCACTATCATTCACTACGTGTGAATATTCATCGTGGATGTGTAGTATGCTTCTACCACTGATTTCGTCAAAAACTTCTCGGGGTTTCATAAACCCGGAACCGAAGCGCGAATTGTCGCTACCATAAGCCCGGTCATCAACGGTAAGCTCCTTCATTTGGGTTTGAATTAGAAATCCGGGCTGAACTTCATTTCCATTTGGTATCTGTAATTATTGGGTCAACAAATTGCCACGGCTAGGGTGCCGTCTGCTGCAACAGCTGTGGCATAGAAGGACATCACGTCGGCCGTATACATGCGGAACATCGATCTTCCCGCTTCGTAAAATTGCTGCCCGGTACCTGCTGTGGTCGGGGTAACCGAGAAATCAATCTTCAACATACGCATTTCCACTTTGTCTGGTGACCCAGCATCCGTCTTTTTCTACCCGGAACCACATCGTCGCGTCGGCGACATTACGGCTCGTCCTGATCGAGTTCTAGGATCGTCTCGATATATTCGCCTGCATCATCGAAGGAGGTACCCTTTTGCCTCGCCTGCCCACGGATACCGACATAGCGCCCGGCATTCAATCTCTGCCGGTCTCCGTCTCCATCAGAACCGCAGCCAACAGGCAGTGCCGATAAAGCTGCAGTCGTTAATAAAACTGCTATTAATCTTTCGCATTCGTTTTGCTCTGAAAAAATAGTTTAGTAATTAGTATAATGTTATAAAGATACTTTCAGAGAGCAGTTGTTGCAATAAGGACATTTGTGCTATCGCTTTACCTCCAATTAGCCCACGATAAAGCCCAACCAGGCCTTTTTCTTCCGATCCTTCAGGCAAACGACTTACCACCTCCCGGGACGAGCCAAGCTCTCCGGCTATGACCACGGGGAAGGCTGGCTGCATTCGTCGCCGTCAGATGGCAGAGGACTCTCCCCTTTGCCGACACGACGAAACACCCCTTCAAACCTCCACAAGCGTCTCTGTCTGTTTGTCTTTTCTTACAGCTCGGAAACAGCCTGGCAAAAGCGTGCCAGTCCCTGGTCGTTTATCATGATAACTCCGTCTCATTTCAATACGGATAT
>JAXHMY010000007.1:0-226784 GCA_034520965.1 Spirochaetia bacterium
CTCCCCGGCAGTTGCTGCTGGAAGAGATGTGGAAGTGCCCAGCGTACTTTCCTGAGTCGGATTGCGGCAGCTGAAATTTTATTGGGACGGAGAGCAGATTAGAGACCGGGAGACGGGCAGCGAGTGGTCCGTGAGCGGCCTGGCGGTGAGTGGTGAACTGGAGGGCACCCAGCTGGCCGGGCCGGTTAGCTTTAACCATTTCGGCTACTCCTGGAGTGTGTTCAAGGATGAATATTAGAGGCAGGTGCGGGGCTTTGGTCAGGGCCTTATCTATACATCAAGGCCTTGTATTTAGATCAGGGCCTTATCAGGGCGGCGGTCTCTTCCAATTCAAAGGAAAAACTGTAAGGGACAGGTTCTGCGGGGCCTGGGCTTCAGCGCTGACTCTGACGACTATTCTGGGCCGGGAGTTCCGTAGGCATGGCCGTCGCCGTACCAGTGATACGGTAGTCGATGCTTTTTCCGCCGATGAGGGTATCAACCGTCTTTCTTCCGGCCTTAAGGTAGTTAACACTATGGCTTTAGATACGCTTTTACCGCTTTCGGGGGAATCTGCAGACCCTGAGGAAGGGCGCCCTTGTCCCAGACAGTTCCCCTTACAGAGAAGGTGTACTCCGCCGGGGAGAGAATGAGGGGAAAGGAATTGGGATTGGAAGTTTTGACCCTGTACTCAATGTCGATGGTGTGGGTTTTGAACTGCGTAATAACTACCTCGGTAATCTGTACTGCGGAAGCTGGGAGCGGTAAGGTTCCATCCACTTCGATGACAGCTGAGTATTCTTATCCGCTTTGCTTTCCACCAACACTTCCACTACAAGCCGGTAACGCAGTTTGGCTGCACTATCCGGGGGCTGCGGCTTTTTATTGGCTTCCCCAGCGGCAGCTGTATTGGCACTTCAAGTGAAGTACTCCCTCCGGCAGGTACCCTGCGACCGGCAAGCTCCTGATGGCCGGAGGCAAGAGGGGTCCGGTCTGGGTTGAGGGCTGTGTCAGGGTTGGGTTCAATATCTGTGTCAAGATTGGGGCCAGGGTCAAGGTCTGGAGTCGGGGCCTGGCCTTCCCCTTCAGCCGGTAGCGGTAGCTGTGTAGCTGCAGCGTGCCCGGGCCAGGGTTTGTAATGGCGAAATGGAAGGTAAGCTCGGCGGGACTGAAAGTAGTGAAACTGCTGCTGAGTCCCGCTGTGCTGCAGGCCCGGGCAACGAAGCGGCTGGAGCCGAAGGCTGTTCGGGTATGTCCCGACTGGCACAGCTGCCGAGCAGCAAAAAGGCAAGGGTGAGTAGCAGTAGAGTAGGGAGAAGCCGCCGGGTACTGCGGCCCGCAGCCGCTATGAGGCCGGCAAACCGGCCGCCGGTGGAATAGAGTGTTTCATCCTTCCATCATAGCCGGTCCGCCTCTTGGAATCAATGCGCTATCCAAATTAGATTTGCTTTGCCATGATATCATGTAGGCCGCAGCCGTTCCTCGCGTTCGTAAAACCCATCTGTTGAAGTAGAATCCTCTGGCCGTAGGCGGAACGCGCACCGGAGGGCCATATGGCCCTTCTGGCTTAGAACCGTTGAAGTATTACAGAGCGATAACTTTAGCAGGAAGATAAATAAAACCGGCAAGCACAGCGTGGACCGCAGGTAACGAAGACCGCCCCCGCGGCAACATCCTTTGCCACCCGGTCCTCCATCTCCTTGGTCGCCAAGTCCACATATGACTCTATAGCGGTGTTCACCAGTTCCGCAAACAGCACCAGGGTAATCGTAATGGTAAGGTACATCCAATCGGCATGGCTAATTCTGAGCATAAAAACGGAAACAGACCGCCAGCACGGCCAGCACAATATGCACGCGCATGTGAAAACGATACTTCACCGCACCATGTATGCCCCAGCGCATAGGCAATGTCTCCGCTTAAATGAACGCCTGTGATATTTCATACCAGGGGGATTATACCACAAACGCGCCACGTACCTAATAGGATAGTGCGGGCCCCGGCGGCCCCGCTTTCGGGTCCGCCGGGGTCAGGTGCTCCGCTGCAAATCCTCGCTTCCGCTCATCCCTCGGCCCGGCCGGGGCTCGATCGCCCCGGGCCTTGGGTGGAAGCTGCGGGTTTTCCGCTGCGCCCCTTCGCCTTTTAAGAGTTTTGCGTAGAGCCCCGACGGTGTTAAAAGATATTTTGACAGCCAACGGACCGCGGGAAAATTACCTCAGGGCTTGATGCCCATTATCATGAAATATTTGGCTATCAGCCCATACAAATCGCCTGCCGCATAAAGTGGAATATGCACGAGGGAACCGTGATGCGAAAAGTTACGGGTGCTTATCTTCACTGCGTGGGCTGGATCATATTTGTCACAGTAAACTTGTAAACTTTTTGCTCTTCTATGTGGGGGCCTGATTTTACCTCGACAGGTATTACATGATCATTTAAGAGTACTACGTTTCTTCGATTTCAGAAATGTGTCTCCCTTTCCACGTGTAGAGTTCTTTGATGCCCGCAGTCACCAGCTGTGCAGCTGTAAGGTTTTCGGCAATGTAGCCTTTATAACTGCCGAAGGATACGTTAAGTATACTTGTTGCGGAAATACCGAGCATATGATGGAGTAAACCGATATCAAAAAGGTACAATTTGAAAATGCTTGCGGTGCGGAGCGCCGAAAGGTATTTCCGGCGAATCGATAATATGAGAGCTGTAGACCAAGCCGGTTGCTTTGAGCCAATCAATGGTGCCCGCAAGATCGCGGTAGCGTTTTGCCTTAGGAATTACTCCCTTAAAAGTGAAACGTTGTGCGTTTCCATCAATATCTTTTGAAAGCTGGATCGTGTCTGTTCAAAACTCTATGTATGTGATTAGCGTTTATTGTACCGGAATGTTTGGCAAAATCGCTTCGATATCCCGTAAGAAGATCAGAATGTACTGCGCTTATTTTTTCTTTTGTTTCAGCGCTCAATTTACGGGGATGAGCTTTCTAAAAGGGTACGTACGGCCTCCGGCATTCCTCCGGTAAAATAGTATAAAAGGAGAGTATTCCACAGTTGTTCATGTATATAAGGGGTAAAGGTTCTGGAGATTCGATGAAAGAGGCATAATACTCAAAAAGTGCCCGCTAAGTGCCGCAAAAATTCAAAAAACGACATAGGATAAAGGGTAAGTGTGTGTACTTTCCTACCGGTAAAGATTTGTATTACCGAGAAGACCCATATATGAGCCGGCACCACACACCGCCATTTGAGGTGATTCCCCATGAAAATATTTGAGGGCCTGTCATTGCTCCTGGGACATTTCTGTATTTCATCAAAAAATAACAAATCGGACTCCGGATTTATCTTACTATCCAAATACAGTTCGATAAGAGGGATAAGAGTTTTGGTGATATGTGGCCTGCAAAAAGCTTAATTGCTTCCGGGTCTTGCTCAAAAATTAGATAATACAGTGCAGAGAACTCATTTTTTCCAAAACGCCCGTAAGAAGATAGGTTTTTCCGGTCTGTCTCGCCCCATAGAGCAGAAGAGGCTTACGATTTTTCTCGTTTCGCCATTCTGTGAGTTTGCGGTACAAACGACGTTCCATATGCTAAGAATAACAAAAAACATGTGTAATGTCAAAATAAAGTGTAAAATTTTACACTTTAACCTAGTTGGCATTAAATGTAAAATTTTGCATTAATTTCACATTTTGCTGTTAAGAAGCGGAATGTGGGGTGATTACGACGATTTTTGAAAGAAGACAGCTGGAGTGAAGCAGAAATGCCGTTAACGCCTGTTAGTAAAGAAACAGTCTATTTTGATTGAGTTCTTTCGGTGGAGGTTTAACTGCCGCCGGGCTATTAATCCATCAGTTAAATCGTATGCCTCCCGTCCGCAGCAGGTGCCGGAGGGTTAATCCTCCCGTATGGAAAAATCGTTCTGCAGTCTGTCGCAAATTGCAGTGATTTTCCGGTCTTTCGGGTGGATCCCGCAGTCGAAGAGCACATCGTCACGGTTGTTTTTCAGCCAGCGGTAGACCCGTTCTTCGGCCGCCGGTTTGTTTTCAGCAGATTGCGCGATTTTTACCATCCGCATCAGCTCTTCCTGATCGAGAATCGCCCGCTTACCCTGCACATCCATGAAGAATGTGCTTTGCTTTTTGCCGGCTTCAAAAAAGACCTCTGCAGATTTTTCGGCTGCCTCTTTTTTGGAGGAATTTCGCTCGGTATCCGGCTCGGTATTCTGGGCGGCCACCTCACGACTCTTGTTCAGCTCTTCTACTTTCTGGTTGTAGATAAGAGTAGTTGTCTGCTGTATGAGAAAACTAAGACCATCTTCATCTATCTGGGGCAAAAGCTTATCCAGCTCCTCCAGCAGTTGCTCTTGTCGGGTCGGTTTTTTCTTTGACGCAGCCATTTACTCCTCCATTTTCATAATATACCCCGGCAGCACATATTTTACGAGCTTAGAGAGGTATTTGCGCATTTTTTTCCTGTGCAACCGGGGCACCGTATCGCAGAATAAAAAAACGGGGCCCCCTTTTCGGGCACCCCGTTCCTTGTCCGCTCCTACAGCGGCTTATTCGCTTAATACTGCTTCTACCCGCTTTTGAGCCTGCGCGAGTACACTGTCAACGCTATTGCCCAGCAGCCAGGTTTTCTCGATTTCTTCTTTGATAATTGTCTCTATGTTCGAGTAACTGATGACCGGTGGAAAAGTGGCCGCGTTCGAGGCGGTTTCCGCATAGTTGGCCCGCTGAGGTATATTGTTATCGGCCAGTTCTTGCAATGCGCTCTTGCGGGGAGCGATATGCCCGGAGCCCGCGGCCCACTCGTACACATGATTGCTCAGGAATTTAGAGAACTCCATAGCAGCCTCATACTGGCGGTTGCCTTCTTTCTGCTTTGGTACAACCCACATATGGCTGTTTGCCCACACCTTCTTCTCGCCCATAAGATTGGGAAAGTTCATCGCCCGGTAGTCAAAGGTGAGTTCCTGGCTGTACTGGTCAACCACCCAGGTACCGTTCATCTCAATTGCTGCTTCACCATTCATAAAAAGCTCTCCCGCGGCGGTGTAGTCGGCATTGGGGTCGGAGTAGCCCTTTTCGAAGCGTTCTAGCATGAACTGCAGGGCATTTCTTCCGGCATCGGAGTCGATATTTACCGTATTCGAGTTGGTGTTCACCGTTGGGACCCCCTGCTGTTCCATGAGGGAGTGAAACAGGCGAAAGGAAATCGGAAACTGGGTTGCGTCTTCTACCCAGTACAGTTTTCCGGTTTTTTCTTTCATTATTTGTGCATGCTCAAACCATTCCTCGGTGCTGGTAGGAAGAATGGGAACTCCCTGTTCATCTACCAAGCCGGCCTGCTTAAAGAGATCTACATTTACATGCAGAAGGTTGGCGTGCAGATCGAAGGGGACCCCGTAGGATGTACCTTCATAGGATGCGGCCTTTTGTGCCGGAGCGGTCCAGTCGGAGGGATTCATTTGGTATTCGGTATAATAGTCGTCCAATTTTACGAGAAGATCCCGGGAGGCGTATGCGGGCATATTCGACTGGTGCATAACGGCCACATCGGGAGCATCGTTGGCGGCAAAGGTGGTATTCAACTGATCGTAATAGTTGCCCCATGCGCTGCCGCCGAGTTTTTCTACCCGTATCTTACCTTCGTATTCTTCATTGAATATGTTGGTGAGAATTTGTATTGTCGCCGCCTCGGAGTTGGCTTTGCTCAGGTCGGTCGAATCCATCAACTCGTCGTCGGGCTCACCAAAAAAGCGGGCCAGTTCCAATGCCACTACTTCCTCTTCTGCGCCGTCGCCTGCGTCCGCTGCACTTTCTTTTTCACCACTGCAGCCTGCCAGCAGCAGAAGAGTGATGACCAGACCCATAAATAACATTGTTAGTTTTTTCATACAGTTCTCCTTATTATATTATTGGACCAGTTCAGTCCAAAATTATGAACTTAATATTTACCGCCGCTGGACATCGATATGCCGCGGATCAGATGCTTCTGGAAAATGAGAAACAGGATAAACAGCGGTAATCCCGCAATAACACCCCGCGCCATGAGCGAGCCGAGCTCGGTTGCCTGGGCAAAGTTTCCCTGCAGTGAAGCTAAACCGGTGGTAATGGTAAACATCTCTTTTCTGGTAGCTGAAACCAGCGGCCACAGGAAGTCGTTCCAGGTGAGTATATAGGTGAATATGCCCACCGAAGTGAGTGCGGGAATGGACATCGGCATAATTATATTGAAGAAGGTACGCAGCGGAGTTGCCCCGTCTATCTGCGCTGCCTCTGTGACCGAGTCAGGAATTCCCCTGAAGAATTGGGCCATGATAAACACGCCCATAGGTATTGCAACCCGCGGCAGGTACAGGGCGGCATAGCTGTTGTGTCCGTTTATCTGCGCGAACATGAGAAAAAGCGGAATAAACATCGCCTCCTTGGGTACCATCAGGCCGGCCAGGGTAAGCGAGAAGAGCAGTTGTCGCCCCTTGAATCGCATCTTTGCAAATGCGTAGGCGGCCATGGACTGGAGCACCAGGGTGAGGGCTGTGCCTAAAATAGTTACAATTATACTGTTGAGAAACCACCGGACTGTGAGTCCTATTTGAAGTACTCCCCAGAAATTCTGCAGCGTAAAGCCCTGCGGCCACAGGGCCGTTGAGTTCAGTTTCAACAGATCGTTGGGGGTAATCGCCATAACGATCATCCAGTAGAGCGGAAGAATCCATACAACTGCTAATAAAATAAGTAATGTTGTTACGATTAAATTTTTAGTCTTCATTAGTTTTCCTCTTTTGAAAGTCTGAATTGGAAAAAGGAAACCACTGCCATCACTAGAAACAGAATGAAAGCCATGGCTGAAGCGTAACCGAGCTGATAATCTCTGAAGCCGGTTTCATAAATGTACTGGATCAACACCCTGGTGGTACCGCCGGGGCCTCCCTTGGTGAGTATGTACACCTGTCCGAATATTTGAAACGACATTATTATTTGCAAGATTGTGACTAATTCGAGGGTTCGTCTTAGACTGGGAAGAGTTATGTAAAGGAAGTCCTGAAACCATGTAGCCCCTTCCAATGAGCTCGACTCGTACAGCGCCGGGTCTATGTCCTGTAGTCCTGCCAGAAGCAGTACCATATTGAAGCCGACCGTCCACCAGAGAGTTGCAATGATGATCGCGGGCATAGCGAAGGTCGGGTCCGTGAGCCAGTTTATCGGTTCCACCCCGAGCATGCGGGAAAACTCCCCTAAGAGTCCTTTTTGGGGGTTGAACATAAAACCCCATATAAGCGTAACTATGGAAACTGAAAATACATACGGAGCAAAGTATGCAGTCCTGAAAAGAACCTTTTTGGAACTAGTCCCGTTCAAAAGCAGTGCAAACAGAAGCCCGACTCCGATGAGAAGCGGGGTCGAAAAGATAACAAACTTAATGGTGTTTGTGAGTGAGGACCAGAAGGTCGGATCCTGGAACATATGGATATAATTTTTGAAACCGATAAAACTCTTTGAAGAGGTAAGTAAGTCCCACTCGAACATGCTGGCAATAACAGCTTGGAACAGAGGATAAATCTGGAAAATTACGTACACCACCATAAACGGCAGAACAAAATAAATAACCGGGAGGTTTATGCGCGATTTCGATTTCATAACCGCTCCTTATACATCATATAAATATGAATCATTAAGTTATTATTTCACCCTATATTGAATATGTCAAGAAAAAATTGTTGATATTGTTTTTGTTTCATGTTAGCATGAACCATAAAAGGAGCTGAGTATGATACCGAAAGATTATCCCCGACCGAATATGTACAGAAAAACTTGGCGCAGTTTAAACGGATCGTGGGAATTTGATTTCTATGATGATGCTTTTGTGCTTTCCCCTAGAGAAAAACTTGCAGAATCCTTTAGCCACACCATTCAGGTACCATTTACTTATCAGACCCGGTTGTCGGGAATAGAAACCGCAGATATTCATGAGCGGGTTGTATACAGAAAAAAGATTCATTTGACTGAAGCCGAAAGAGAGGCCCGGGTACTGCTGCATTTTGCTGCAGTCGATTTTATTGCCGAAGTCTGGATAGATGAGGTACGTGTCGGGAGCCACACAGGCGGGTACACTCCGTTTTATTTTGATATAAGCTCGTTTTTTGAGGACGGGCAGACAGTAAGCCTTGCACTTATTGTAGAAGATAAGCCGTCTCCGGAGCAGCCCCGCGGGAAACAGGCCATAGCTGCACCCTTTGCCTGCTGGTATACAGCGGTGACCGGAATTTGGCAGAGCGTGTGGCTGGAGTTTCTGCCCGAGGTTTCCATAGCCGGACTGACGGCTGAGCAGTATGCAGACAGTGGTACGGCAGCTTTTCGTCTGCAGATATCCGTCCTGCAGTAAGGAGTGCCGAATTGCTGCAGAGGTAAAGTTTGCAGGTGAACGCGTAGCTTCAGATACGAGTGACTGTGCTTATCCGAGTACGGAAATACACTTTAACCTGCCGGAGGTTCGTAAATGGAGCCCTGAAAAGCCGAATCTCTATGAGGTGCACTTTTTGCTTATGCAGAATGATGCGGTCCTTGATCACGTCGAGACGTATCTCTCCTTCCGTGAGATTGATGTGAGGACCGACGGATTATATATAAACCGGAAGAAATACTTTCAGAAGCTGGTTCTCATGCAGGGGATCTGGGAGGAGAGCGGATATACGGCCCCGACTGTGGACAGCTTTGAGAAGGATATCCGGCGTGCACAGGAGATGGGATTCAACGGCGGTCGCATGCATATGAAATTCGAAGATCCCCGCTTTCTGTATGCTGCCGATAGGCTCGGATTTTTAGTGTGGGGAGAAACTCCCTCATTCTACTCCTTTTCAGAGAAATCGTGTTCGGTGTTTCAAAAAGAGCTGACTGAAATACTGAACAGGGATAAGCGGCACCCGAGTTTGATCGCCTGGGTAATCGGCAATGAGTCCTGGGGAATAAAGGATATCGGTAAATCGGATCGAATAAGAGCATGGGTGAATGAAATTGTTGCGCTGACCCGCCGCATTGATCCGACCCGGCCGGTTATCAGCAATGACGGATGGGAGCACCTCGATAGCGACATAATGACGCTCCACAGCTACGAACATAGTGCAGAATCATTGCAAGACGATTGGGAGCGGGCCCGCAAAAACGAACGCTGCGGCATCCATCGCAGGGTTTTTAGTCTTTGTTCTAAGGATATGTTGAAATTTCCCTGGGTACTGAGCGAATTCGGCGCCGTCAGCTTTATCGGAGAGACCGATCAAACGGAGCACTGGGGATACGGTGATACCGCCGAAAGCACCCACGCTTTTCTCGAGCTTTTCAAGTATATATTAGAAACAGCCTCTGCTCTGGACGGCTTATCCGGTTGGTGTTATACTCAGTTTTCCGACGTTGAAAAAGAAAAAAACGGTTTGCTCTTTGCAGATAGAACTCCAAAAGTAGAACCATCTCTTATCAGAAAAATTATCAGGGAAATAGTGAATAACTGATGGAATCTAAAGTCTTTATTACTAAAAGCGATGATGTACTACCCGTTGCCAAAGCCCTGAGCTCTCCGCTTAGAATAAAGATGCTGCATGTCCTCAGACAGCAAGCCATGAATATCCAGAACTTGGCGAAAGAACTGGACATCTTAACCTCTACCTGCACCATGAATATACAAGTACTCGAGAGGGTCGGGCTTTTAGAAACAGAAATGGTTCCGGCTGTCCGCGGCAGTCAGAAAATGTGCAGACTGATTTACTCCGAGGTGGTGCTCCCGCTGCTCGAAGAGGAAGAGGAGCTTGATGAAAATACTATCGTGATAAATATGCCGATTGGCTTGTATACCGATTTTAAGGTTCATCCCTCGTGCGGAATGATAAGTGAAACTGAAATTATCGATTATCTGGACAGTGAGCGGGCTTTTTTTAGTCCAAAACGGGGCAACGCCCAGCTAATCTGGTTTACCGACGGATTTATAGAGTATAGCTTTCCAGTGAACATACCCAAAGAGCGGTCAGTAAAATCTATCCAAATTACCACTGAAATTTGTGCGGAATTTCCCGGTTATAAAGAGGATTGGCCGAGTGATATAACCATGTGGATTAACTCCAAAGAAGTCGGCACCTGGACCAGTCCCGGAGATATGGGCGGAAAGCGGGGCCGGTTTACTCCAAAATGGTGGGGACTGGAGAATACCCAATACGGCTTTCTAAAATCATGGAGAGTCACAAATGATGGCGCCTTTATTGATGGTATCAATTCGGCCCCTACGAAAATCGAAGACTTGCACCTGCAGGACGATTATCGAATCAGAGTAAGACTGGGCATTAAAGAGGAAGCCGAATTTCGGGGCGGATTAAACATATTCGGCGAAAAATTCGGCAATCATCCCACCGGTATTGTTCTGCAGATCGAGATGGCATATCCGGCAAATATGACGGAAAGAGCCGGCGACGAGTGAATATCTTAGAATACTCCCACCTTTTAATAAAGGAGTAAGCAGTGTCGGATAACCTACCGGAAAAAAGAAAATACGGAGTCCCGGACTACAGGGACAAAATTATAAGGCGCCTTGAAACTGCATATGCCGGCAACAAACTGGAATTAGAGGAATATGAAAGGCGCCTTGATCTGGCCTACAAAGCTGAATTCATAGAAGACCTCGAAATTATAGTGCATGATTTTCCAGGCCATCAACAGTCCGTAGGCCGTGACATAAATCCTGACATAGATAAGGATATCTCTGAGTCTGATGATAATACCAAAATCACTCTGATTGGCGATCAGCACCTTACCGCGGAGGATTTTTCCAATAAGAGTATCCAAAGCCTTTCCATATTAGGTGATGTAAACATCGATATACGCCGGTTTA
The DNA here is from genome assembly GCA_034520965.1 of Spirochaetia bacterium. Lineage (GTDB taxonomy): Bacteria > Spirochaetota > Spirochaetia > DSM-16054 > Sediminispirochaetaceae > DSBN01. The sequence continues at coordinate 10,850 of JAXHMY010000007.1, forward strand.
GAAACTGTGAAGAGCCCATACGGATAAAGATCTCTTCTCTCATCGGGGATACCCGTATAATCATTCCCAGGGGAATGAAGGTAAAAAACCGATTTAGAAGCTCTGCTTGGTGATTACGAACTTGTTCGAAACGATGAACAGGGTGGCCAGGAAGAAAGTTTCGAAGAAAGCACGGGAACCTGCATTTTAGAGGGATTTTCACTTTTGGGCGACATTTCCATCCGGGAAGAGGGCAGCAAGAAAAAGGGTTTTTTACAAAAATTCTTCAGAGGGTAGAACAGCTGGGGTTGAATATAGGAACCGGTACCGCTCGGTTTTGTCTTTCACCGGCTAGATTTCATCCCCAATCAGAGATTGTCCCAGCCAGCCTGGTGAAAATGATACTGCCGACGACTTTTGCATCATCTATCGCTACAAAGATATACATATCCTTGCTGTCGGTCATTTTAATTGTCGCAAATCAAAAACTGACAGAAAGTATTGCAAATTAACCACAATCTGGTTAAAATATAACCATGTACCGAAGAAATATAGTACAATCTATTTTCGAGAGCAGAGCAGATACGCCGGTCCAGCTTCTTGTCGGGGCGCGGCAGACGGGCAAGAGTACCCTTGCACTGCAAATTGCAGGTAAAGAGGGTATTCCCTACCGGACCCTCGACGATGCCACTGTTCTCTCCGCCGCCGCCTCAGACCCGGAGGGCTTTCTCCGCGGTCTCGGTGATAGAGCTGTTATTGACGAAGTTCAGCGGGTTCCGGACCTGCTTTTGGCAATAAAGGCTTCCGTTGATAAGGACCGGCAACCCGGAAAATACTTGTTAACCGGTTCATCGAATATCATGACGCTTCCCCGTATATCCGAATCCCTTGCAGGAAGGGTAGAAGTACATACACTCAGGCCCCTCTCGCAAGGTGAAATTGAGGGTAACCGTGAACATTTTATTGATACGCTATTCGAAAAAACACCCGATATTAAGGTTGAACTCGACAAAAACCTCATGCAGAAGCGGGTCGTCAGAGGGGGATATCCGGAAGTGCTCACCCGTGAGAAAATCGCACGTCGCCGAGCCTGGTTCGAGTCGTATATATCGACTGTACTTAGCCGCGATGTAAGAGATATCGCGAATATTGAGCATCTCAATCAGTTGCCGAGATTGCTTTCTCTTTTAGCTGCAAGAAACGGCAGCATGCTCAATTATTCGGAGCTCTCGAACAGTTCTGCTTTACCGCAGTCGACTTTGAAAAGGTATCTTGGTATCCTCGAGAAACTCTTTATCTTTGAACCTCTGCCGGCTTGGTCCTCGAACCGGGGAAAGCGACTGGTCAAATCGCCCAAAGTTTTTATCAGCGACTGTGGTCTCTCCGCCTCGTTATTGGGAATAGGGGGAGAGAGGCTAGGCGATAACGAGCTTTCGTACGGTCCGTTGCTCGAGGCTTTCGTTCTTGGTGAATTGAGAAAACAATCTGGATGGACGGAAGGAAGGTACCGCTTGTATCACTATCGCAGCGCAAGCGGAAATGAAGTCGATGTAGTAGTGGAGTCGGCAGATGGTAGCCTTGTTGGATTGGAAGTAAAGGGAAAAGTTTCGGTAAAAGCGAATGATTTTAAAGGTATGCATGCTCTGAAAGAACATACAGGATCCCGCTTTATGCGCGGCATAATTCTTTATTCCGGAGAGAAGACTGTGGCTTTTTCGGAAAAAATGGCCGCGGTGCCCATAGCTGCCTTGTGGAAGATCTGAAAAAAGGCAAAATCTAGATTCAAACAAAGCGGAGGGAAGCAGGTCTTGGTTTGGAAAAAATCGGTCGTAACTGTCAGCTCCACAATAAAAAAGGCGGTCCGTCTTGCGACAAACCGCTTTTTCATTATGGGCCCACCCTACGTTTTCTCCTTTGGAGGAAGCCTCGGGCTTACACTTTGCTGGCGCAAAGTGCTTGGCCAGGACTTGAATCGTCCCTTCGGGCTTGACCATTTTTGACGAAAATTGGTCGGAGGTGGTCACATTTTTGGTCACATGTTTTGCATTTCTGAGCTGTTTGTCACAGAGTGTTACTTTTGGAAAATCTATGATATTATTGAATTTATCTATGAATGAGGAAATTTTACAGGCAGTTGCTTCTCGAGTGAGAAAACACTACCCCCGGGCACAGGTGATGCTCTTCGGTTCCACAGCTAGAGGTACCGATTCTGAAGACAGTGACATCGATCTGTGCATATTAATTAAAGATCCTACCGAGCGCCTTCGAGATATCAGCCGAAGGATTCAAGGAAAGAGCTTTATCCCATTTTACATAAGCCAATCGATATTCTGGTATATGACAAAGCGACTTTTGAGGACCGAGCTTCCCTTTCCGTTACAATGGAAGCGGAGATTATGGAAAAGGGAAAAGCTCTATGAAGAAAGCCGACTTGATAAAAGAGTGGATCGATTATGCTCGTAATGATTTACGGGCTGCTGAGTATCTCACTAATTTACACCCTCAGCCAGTTGAAATAATCTGCTTTCACTGTCAGCAAGCGGCAGAGAAAGCCTTGAAGGGTTATCTCGTTTCGATAGATATACGTCCTCCGAAGATTCATGATCTGTACCAGCTTCTTGAACTCTGCGAAGGAAACGACCGGTTCAGCGTGTTTACCGAAGAAGCAATTGCACTCAATCGATTATTCCGTGATTTCTCGATACCCGGGAATGAGAGAACTCACTCAACAGGATAAAGATGAAGCACTGGCATATGCTCAAAAAATACTATCTGCAATTGAGGCTGAGCTAAAAGAGATATAGAGACTCTTCACATCTGGAACTCTATCCCAATTATTTGCGTCAATAGAAAGTTGTTCTTGTTGTCACATGGGTACATTATAGAGAAATAAGTACATATTTCCAAACTATAACCATTTTCCAATCTTATCCCCCGGATTATACACCGGTATATATCCAAGCTTTTTATAGGCGGAGAGGCGTTTCTTAAACATTGAAATGGTCATGCCGGAACAGGTATCTACATAATCGTACACCACTATCTCTTTTTGCTCAGGACTGGTTTGCCGATGGAGTCTGCCGACATACTGCGTTAATCTTCCCTTGAATGATATCGGCATGGTGATGAGCATGGTGTCTAATTCCGGCAGATCAAAACCTTCACCAATAAGAGAGCCAGTGGAGAAAAGGCAAAACTGATTCCTATCCTCTACGTATTCTCTTACAGCAGCAATGGCTTTTTTCCTATCTTTTTTTCCCATTGTACCCGTAAGGGTAAATATCGAGGTATCAGTTTTTTCCTTTAACGAATTGCTGAGCATATCCAGATGCTCGGTTCTATCGGAGATTACCAGAGGAGATCTTCCCTCGGAAAGAAGGTGCAATATATCGGATAATATGTGCTCATTCCTTTCATTTGATTCGGTTATGTATTCCCATAATTTCTGGATGGACGGTACAGTTCCGATATCCGGCAGCCCGGTGCTACGGAAAAATACCTTCCGTTCCTGGCTCTGCAGATTTACATCATCAACAGTGTGTGCGATAGGACCGCACTGCATAAAGATAATCGATTCAAAACGGTCTTTTCGCTGGGGTGTAGCAGTTAAGCCAAGCACGTATCGGGCGTTTATGGTTTTGAGGACCGGTTCGAATGTGACGGTTGGGACTCGGTGACATTCATCGATGATAAGGAAATCATATCCATTTGTTTTTTCTTCCAACTCTTCTATGTTTGCGATTGACTGCAGCATGGCTATATCGACTGTACCTTTCAGTTTCTTACGACCACCGCCTAAAACTCCGATATCTTTCTTCTCAATTTCAGGAATATACTCGCATAAAGAGGTTATCCACTGTTCAATTAGGGTGCTTCGGTGAACCAGTATCAAGGTTTTGGATTTTCTTAGGCTGATCATGGAGAGAGCCATAATGGTTTTTCCTGTGCCTGTAGGAGCAACCAGAACCGCATTGTCTTTTTCCTGTAAGGATGTGACAGCCTTCTTTTGGTACTCAAATAATGTACCAGAAAACCCGATGTCGATTTTTTCGTTGCTGTTCCGGAGGTCTTCTATCACAACTTCAAATCCGCAATCCTTCAAGGTTTGTTGTGCCTGCGGCATGAGGCCGCGCGGAAGATACAGGTTTTTGGAGTCATTATCCCCACAAAAGATGTATTTTGGAATATTCCATGTCGAAAAGCGCATTCTCTGGGCTTCGAAATATTTAGGGTTTGCAATGGTAGCCAATTTTTTTAGCTTCAGTAGGGCTTGTGCGGGAAGCTCCTTTAGCGGAATTACTATTTGTCCTTTGATGGTAAGTGAGACTGTTCCTGTGTAGGTATCTTTCGTTTCATAGCTTGCATTTCTTAGAACCGATTCGGCCACCGTCATTTCATCCGCTGCATCCAGTCGGTATTCCTGAACATCGGTCTGGTACAATAGTGTATCGAGCTCGTTTTCTGTTAGGCAGTGCAGTTGTGACAGGTATTCCCATTGATTTGAGATGATGTTGAAATTTCTATCAAGAAATACACAGAAGTTTTCGTTACGGTAGTGCTTTTGTAAGGGCAAGGCAATGAGATTTCCAAAACCACCGGAGGGAAGCAAGTCTTGATTAGGAAAAAATCTATCATAACTGTCAAGATTTAACGTGTTTTGAGATTCCATCGCTCTACTGAGGATAATCTCACCAAGGCGCCGTGCTTTTTTTGCCGGTACATGTTCCTTGAAGAAGATCCACGCATGGGCTCCATTCCCCGATTTTGAGATTTCAGTTGATACCTGGATATTCATCTCGGCTGCGGCATTTGTATATGCACGAATATCCTCTCTCCAAGTAGATTTATCGAAATCAGCGGCTAAGAAAATACACCTGTCTTGTTGATCAATTGCGTATGAACCCATAGCTATTTTACCCATGAGGTGGTTTCGTACAGAATCTGCATCGAAGGGAACGAATGACTGATTGGAACAAACGCTACACTTTACCTTCGGCTTAAAGCAGACCCCCTTTTTCCACTCGTTTGAACAGACAGGGCTGTATCCCTTTTTCCCGGATCTATTATTTTCCCAATAACGAGGAAATACATCGCTTCTACAGCGGAACAGTTTCAAAAATAGCTGTATCTTCTCTTCCGGCGTTTCGGGGTCTTTGTCGAAAGCTTTCTCTCCAAGGAACGTTGCGGAGATTTGTGATTCAGTATCTTGTGAGGTTAATTTTTTTAACTCTGTAAGCAATACTTCTCTTCGCGATTCGAGTTGCTGCAGTTCGGATTTTATTGCTGTTATTTTGTGTTCATTTGTAGTTTTCATCGAGGAATGCTTCTTTCTTGTATTTCATACGCAGTTACTATCATGTTAATCAAATTCTGTAAAATTCTTTCAACCTTGAAATAACTCCGTTTAGGGATTGTGTTCTTATACCAAGAGTTTTCAAACTTATTCCTGAATCAGATACAATTCTATCGGAGAATTGTGCAAGGTCTTCTTTTATATCCTGCGGACAGCTTATTGAAAGATTACCGGGGAGCAGAGGAAACAGTCTGAAAACATCGTTTTTGTGTTTTTTTATATCCCTGGAATCAATGTTTTCTCCTGCGGTTTTCTTTGCGGTTAAATCAAGCCAGGCCTTTGCCTTTAAAGGTATCAGAACCTCCGGACCGATAACAGGTAAATTCTCTATAACCTTTATGTTTTGATGGATAAACCGATAATAAACTGAATTAAGAAGGATTGCCGATAAACTGGAAACATCTTCTTCAACAGGAATCGGTGTAAGTTGTGAATCCTTTGCGGAAGTTTGAAGAGAATCCGGAGTCCTGGAAAAGAGTTCAAGCATATAGGGAAAGTTCTTATTCTGTGGAGAATGGAATCGGTAAAAAAGCTTTTTCCCTGTGCTTTTCTGACGACTGGAGTATTCACCTTTTTCAACGAATTCCCAGAATCTTTGTACGAAATCGGAATCGAGAGTTTCAATACACAGGACTATATCAAGATCCTTTGTTGCCCTGAAAGCCATACCAGCTTCTTCCATCACTATACTGGAAGCGGTACCGCCTATGAGTACATAACGGTCTTCAAAACCTTTGAAGTGATCTCTAAAAACATCAAGTCCATTTACCATGGCATATCCTTAATTAAATCTTCCAGGGCTTCTTCAATTCGTTCATCATCAGACTCCTTAAATTCAAGATACATCGAAAGCGGATCGGCAATTCCGTTCATGGATAAAATCCGGGGATCATATGACCATTTCTGAATGATCATGTCTTTATTCAAATCCTTTTCCAGCATATTCATCTGTAACATAGTATTCTTTGCTCTGTTTAATACGGCGTAAGTGGGTATACTCGGTTCATTTATCATGGAATAGCGGGAAAGGGCTGATTCTCCTGCTATGATCAGATTGTTGTTGTTCTGAAATGCGACAGTTTCCGATGATGTAACTGGAGATCTTAAAAGAGAAAGTGAGCTTTCCCAAAGGTTTTGTCCGTGTAAATGAAACTCCAATTTTTTTTCTTTTCCAAATGTTCTAACGGACACAATATTATGAAGTTCCAGTTCACTAAAAGCTCTGCCAATCGACATATTTGACATACCTATATCCTCAGACATCCTGGAAGGCGATTTTTTTATCCAGTTTTTTTCATATAGTTTACCTAGTAGCAGTAACTGAGCGGAGGGGCTGAGCTTTCCGGACTTTCTCTTTTCGTGAGGAAAGATTTCTTTAAGATCTATTCCTAAAAACGGCAGATAAAGCTGTTTCTCCGGTATAATGAAAGGTATTTTTGCTTGAATCAGTCTTGTTCTGTCTGTTGAGGACAGAGTGTTTTTTGAGTATATAATTCCTCCAGACCAGTACTGTGCCAGCATTTTACAATGTTTGGAAATGGCAGCCGGAGTGTTCCTGTTTTCCCGGTTTTCGGTGAAAATAAGATGGTCGGTATTTAACAAATGGATTACATAGAAGGTGTATTGTTCCCTAAGAAGGAGCGGAAGATTTTCTTTGTCTTCCCAATCACTGATTTCGACTTTGAAACCTAGGGTTTTCTTTATATATGAGGCAAGAGTTTTCATATATTGATTCTCGTTGTTTAACATTATATATGAATAATAACATAGCTGGTGTTATTATTCAAGATAAATGTTATATTGCTTTAACATCTTGAATGGCGTAGAATCATATCTGAGAAAAACATTTGAGTATCCGGAGCTTATCCTTGATGATAGCAGTGATAGGGAACTTCAACATCGACTGAAGGCTATTCCGGAATATGGGAACAGGGTTCTAAGGGTGATAGTAAATAATTCAAAAAGCCCTTTCCATGTGGTAACTGCTTATTTCGACAGATCTATGAGAGGTAAATTATGAAACTTAAGATAGATAAGGAAACCGATGCACTCTATTTTCGCCTGGATGATAAAAAGATAGTCGACTCTGAAGAAACTTCCCGGGTGTAATTCTTGATTACAATGAAAATAATGAAGTTGTGGGAATCGAAATTTTGCATCTATCAAGAAGAACGAACAAAATCAACCTTGATTCTCTACTTTACGAATCCGTGTAACGGCATTTAGCTCCATCCTTTTTCAGGGTCCCACGAATTAAGTTTTGTAGGATTATCTCTGAAGAACACATCTGTAAAATCCTTGAGTCGTTTTATTACAACTGAGAATCGAAGATCAGAATGTTCATTCCTCAATTTGGATACAAAGGCTTTCCACTGCTTCACCTTAGTATCATCGTTATATACTACCTCTGAGAAGACTACTGGAGTTTCTTTCGGGATCGGAGTGGACCTTCTCTTGAATGTGTGTTCAATCGCAGCTTTTACGGTATTATAATCAAGGGTTAATACCTTTGATATAATGTAAAGATCGTAGAAGTCCTTCATCCTACTGGTTAGAAGACTAAGGGCAATAATTGCTTGCAGCTTCTCCGCTATTACTGTTTCAATGGGATACGAAGGGACTACGGATGATTGTAGATCTAAAATGGTAGGTATAGGGGTATATACCGGATCAGGGAAGATGCTATCGCCTATCCCAATGTCTATTTGAAGAACTGACCGGGCTTTACCGATAAATGCATCAATTTTTGCCCTATGTCCGTGATATGTGTTCTGCTCCTGAATGTCCTGCATCCTGATTGATGCAGTATCAAAGCTGACCCCATCTTCCGGATAGGGTAAATTACAGATATCTTCTAATGATTTTCGTATCATCTCTGGTCGAGTATCGCCAGATTTTAGTAAATCTATATCTTTCGTGGTTCGATATGTTTGGTTTTCAAGAGTAATGGTGAGAAGCTGGGCTCCTTTAAGCACATAGCTGTTCTTGTATTCCGACTGGCCAAGCCGATAGAGAAATCTTTCTATTACATAACGAATAAGCAAGGATTGGTAGTTTTCTCTATGAGAACGACTGTGGTTGAGCAGTCTTGCTAAAACAGATGCTGAATAGTCGCTTGGATTACTCATACAAGGCTTTCCATATAAGGGGTTATTATTTGACGGACTCTGCATATTTCAGCATATTTTAGCAGCTCATCAACTGTGGTCCGTTTATTCAGCATAACATCCTTGAGTGCTTCAACGGCCACCTCTATTCCCAGTTTATTTCGGTACTTGAAGCAATCGGCTATTGTTTTTGGGATGTTATAGATTTTTATCTCGTTATTCTCACTAATATGTTTTTCTATGCCGTTTCGATATCCTTCTCCGGAGAACTTCACAATTTTTATTGGTGAACTATCGATTTTAGGGGGACGTGCTTTTCTTGGTATGGCCATCCATACCTGAGAAGGGTTCTGTGTTCCTATTTCATGAAAAGAGAGAGCACTCAGTAGGCAGACAACCCCATGCTCAACGAGTTTTTGCGCCTCAATAAGTGAATAGTTTTCCGTGGGCTGATAGTCATGGAATGAATAAAGTCCACGGGCAAGCTTAATAATATCGCCGGCTTCCACCATTCTACGAATGGTTTCCGGATGCACTCCCGCTCTTGATAGTTCTGTTGTTCTCACTATTTTGTGTTGTTCGAGTAGACGATAGGCAATATCGCGCTGGGTTTCCATGTGATAAATTGTACACATTAATATATAAATGTCAACATTTAGTCACACAGTGGCCAATATTGGAAAGAACTCGAAAAATATCGGTAAGAATCTTAGGGGCGTATATTTTACAGCTTAATAGAATGAGCTAACACCAAAAAAATAGCCGTCCGCAAGTAGCGAACGGCTATTTTTTATGGGCCCACCAGGACTTGAAGTGCAAGCCAATAGTCGACCAAACTTGACGAAGATTGACCTTCCGTACTGTAATTATTGATTATACATTGATTTGCGTCAAGAGAAACTTGATTTTGTTTGATTGGAAATTGATCCGAAATTGATGAAAGTTGACCAGAGGTGGTCACATTTTTGGTCACATGTTTTGGGCTTTGCTGTGATTAAGTTGTAATTTCTATTGGGGTGCTAATTCCAATTTTGTTAGCAACCGTAGTATAAATATCTACTGTCTCTTCAGGAGTGCGTATCGATACAATCAATGAGTATCTCGTTTGCTTGTCCCATTTTTCAAGATAAGCACGTTCCTTCCACCAGCCTGTTCTGGGGAATACGGCTATGATATTTGAATTGGCTAATTCGGAAGCTGTTCCATGCCAGATGTCTGAGTGAATTGATCCACGGTTCCGTAACTTGACTCCAAGCTCCCAGTGATCGGAAGCACTTGCTGTTCCGGGTGATTCTTCTCCCTCTTCTCGAGAAGCAAGGTTGATTCTTTTGAGAAAGTCATCTCTGTTTTCTGTTGGGGATTTTATATCAAATCTAAGGCTATGACTTGGATACCTATATCGATCTTTCCAGCCAATTTCTCCGGGTCCGGGTTCGATAAAATAGGATAATGTAATACGCATGCTTACTTCGGTTTCATCTGGTAGTTCCTGAAGAACTTCAACAGGCCAGGGTAGATCGTAAAGATGGAGGTCCTTCATGGTTAGATTGTTATTTTCGTTTTTATAAAATGGCTGAAGTTCATTCTGTGCAATTAGTGTAAGCGAATTAGAGGCACTATAGAGTGCTCGTCTTATATCGGGTACACCATAACCACAGGCAGATAGTAGCTGTTCATTTCCTCCCTTTACATCAGAAGATCGGAACTGTTGAATCAACATATCGGTCCATTCGGCAGAATGAATAATCAATCCTCGTATTGTTTCGGGCCAATATTCTGGATATCGATCGGCAATCTGTGCTGCCATCCAAGCTATCTGTGCTGCAGCAGCACTTGTCATATTAAAAGGTTGAAAGTGGGCTTCTGTAGGTTTGTAGTGTGTGGATAGAATAGAAAGTTCATCGGCTTCGGTAACGAAGTTGGTGTCATCTTTGGCCAGATTTCCCCCTTCCATTACAACGTCCGGTTTAACAGGCCATTTTTTTCTTTCCCATGTAAATGATGTAGTAGTAAAAGGAGACAAGCCTTGTCTGGGTGCAATTACCGCATATCCGCTTAAGTCAGGGGCATCGATTCGATCTAGTTCTGTATATGCTCCGACTGTGATTGCATTCCAGGCCTGGCCAGGGTCATGTATGGAATCTGTGAGCTGTTCATCTGGATAATTATTTATGAGGTGAGTGTCTTTATGGTTGCCTGCGCTGAGAATAATTATTCTTCTTTCGTCATTCTCAACCCCAGCGCATAGTTGGTCTATTGCCCCTGACCAGGAAGTGGGTCTTCCTCTATCTCGAGTATCTTCTGCCGATACAGCCATGCAGATAATCCTGTATTTGTCCGGTTCTTGAATCTCGGCTAAAGATATGCCTTGTGCGGTGATATGGCCCCAGATGTCAGGTGAGTTCGTTTCTGGGGGTGGTGGAAGAATTTTTACCGACTCTAAACTGTGGTTAATTTCGATGGTGCCTTTACTTTCAAGGGACTGTTCCAAGTCTCCATATGTTACGATGCCTGCCATGAGGGTCCCATGTTTATTGTGATCATGTGATCCCCAATCGGATATTACTGTTTGACAGTCGTCATCCTTTAAGACAGGTGAGAGTAAAGGATGCCTATTGTTGATTCCGGTGTCTAATACGCAAATAGATGTGGTAATATCCGTTTTAATTTGAAGCCTACTTAGAAGGTTTTCTACCCATTCAGCTTGTTGTCGGTTAGGAAGCTCTGTCCAGAACCGTGCAGTACTTTTAGCAGTTCTAAATTCGGCTATTGCGTCCGATAAAGCTACTAATTTATTTAGATCGTCTGCATTCGCTTTTATAACTTTAACGGCTCGTTCCGGAAACTTTATTGTACCCTCTTTATACTGGATGTGGTTCTCACTCAATAGATTTTCAAATACTTCTATTTCTGCATCATTATCAGTACTAAGCCAAACTTCACACCACTCTTTTTCTCTTCCTGGAATCAACTGCTTAGTATCTTGCCAGAAAGGCCGCAGCTCGATTGCTGCTTTTATTTCAGAGATACTATTTATAAGCTTCTGATTTTTGGGTTTATTTGAACGGGAATCAATTTCTGTTGCATATTGTTCTATCTTGTTGAAGAAAGACTCTATTTTGTCCTTTTCAACATAGACTGTCGCATAGGTTGTTTTTTCTTCTTCCTCTGTACCTGTAGTCGTATCCAGTTTCGTTTTTGTTTCTTCTCTTATATTCAAGAGACGGATTTTTTTGCTGCGCATGTCTTCAAGACTTTTGGTTATTAGATCAAATCCGGGTTCACCCTGAAATTCTAAGTATATGCCTTTTTTAGTGGCATGGTATACAACTTCTTGATTGTCAGCCTCTTTCCATGCTTCTTGCAGTTTTTGTTTAAGGTATTTACTATGAGTATCTCGGTTTCTTGTTAGAATTTGTGGAGGCCTACCATACTGTTGCAAGCTTCGGTAAGGATGAACATCAGGGGGATTTTGTAGAACTATATGTGGATACCAGTTTAACGGCATAATTCCTTTTTATTCTTGGATTTTATAATATAGCTTTCTTTCTTTAATGGTGGTGAGTAGTTGCTGGTCAGTAGCTTTATCCTTATCGCCTAAAATATTTTCTTTTATAACATCGGTACATGCTCCAACGATATCGGCATGGCTAAGTCCTTCGGTCTCTGATAAAACAGTATTCCAGGATAGTGAGTTTGGAATAAACGTGCCGAGTATATTTTTCATAAGCTTTTTACTCAATTCTCTGTCAGGCTTATCATAATGCAGAATGTCATCAAAGCGTCTAAACAGAGCTTGATCTAGAAGCTTTGGATTATTAGTAGCAGATACAATCACACTGTTAGATTGATCTTGCTCTATGAATTGAAGGAAGGAATTCAAGACTCTTCTCATCTCACCGACATCATTGTCGAAGGATCGCTCTCCCCCTATTGCATCAAACTCATCAAAGAGATACACCGCCGTTTCTTGATTTATAAGGTTGAAGATTTGCCTTAGCTTTGCACTTGTTTCTCCCATATATTTTGTGACTAGTTTATCGACTTGAATAACTCCTAGAGGGATATCGAGCTTGTTGGATAAAACCTGGGCTGTCATGGTTTTTCCGGTACCGGGTGGCCCAACCAACAGAAGTTTTCTTCTATGAGAAAGTCCGTAACTTTTCAATTTGTTTTGTTGCTGAAACTCTCTAATCACACGGTCTATGCGATTTTGGAGCTGTCTTGGAATAACTAAGGCCGTTTTGGGAGTATCCGGATAGCGGACATCTACAAGTTCATTTAACTCCTTTGGAAAGCTGAGAATCCTGTTGTCGACTTTTTGTCTTTGATTGTTTACAAGCTCACGTATGTTATGTGCAAGGTCTCGATGGCCTTTTTTTGATTCGTGCGCCGCAACTTGTAAGGCTACAGTGTAGAACTGTTGCGAATCGTCGTTTAGATGAGATTTGATCAGAGATTTAATTTGTTCTGCAGTTGCCACAATGTATACCTTGTAATAAGTCGATGATCTCTTTTCTGTAGTTTCATGCTGATTTTAGAAATTGTCAACTATAAGATAATGGATATTAGTAGATGGGCTATATTTAGTAAATAGAGTAATTAGATATATAGATCCCTGTTTTATGAGTAGCTGTGAGTACTTTATGAGTACACCCAGATATATAACATCTTCTAAATGAGTACGGTTGGGAAGTTACTGATGCTGTCGCAGGTACTCTTTTACAATGAACCGTATACCTGCTGATACGGATAGACCACGGGTTGCAAAGTGAGCTTTCAGCTTTTCCCAGTCTGAGTCTGCCATTCTAATGTTTCTGATCTTCAGCCTTGTATCCTTAGATTTTGTAAGTAGTCCTGCTTTCTCCACCTGGGTTTCTATTGAGTGGTTAAGGCTGTCTCTGGATGAAGATCTCTTCAGTGCCATTATTCATCCGCTATAGTTGTTGCTATACGTTTAAGCTCGGGTAAGGCTCTGATGCTCTTGTCGTACTCGCAGAGTGGCTGGTGGTGGATCTGGCTTTCTGCAAGATGGGTGTCCTGTGGAATAAGGAAAAGCTCATAATCAAGACGTTTGAGTGCCTGGATGAAGTCCATATGCCTACGGAAGGATTTGTTCACTAAATTGTAGGCTATCTTGTTAAACCGTACATTCCGTCGGAAGTTACGGTTCAGTTTCTGAAGTTCATTGTTGAATATGGTAATACCGTCTACGGAGAAGTACTCCGGTGTAAGGGGTACGATGACCTCATCCATCGCCAGTAGTACCGATTTTTCTAATCTGGACATACCGGGTGAAGGATCATAGATGACAGTCTCGTAGCCAAGAGTATTGAGTTCTTCTCCGAGTTCTTCGAAGATAAAGGGTTCATCGTTTAGACGGGTCTCTGCGTATTGCTTCAATACACCGTCCAGGGAGAAGGTGGGGAGGATACTGAGGTTTTCAGTAATTCCAATGAGTGCTTCCGGTACTTCTACACTGCCTTGCAGGACATCGGTCAGTTCATGAGTAGGAGCTTCTGTGAGGAACCAGCTTGAGGTATTACCCTGAGGATCACAGTCTATGATTGCTACTTTCTGAATCTCGGACAGGAGCCAGGCTATATTACCTGATAGGGTGGTCTTTCCGACTCCTCCTTTCTGTATATGAAATGCTAATTGTTTCATCTATAACCTCCGTAATGCGGATGTAATGCGCTTGTACCTCGAAGGTACGGCGTTTGTAGGTATTTAGTAGTGCGGAACGCATTACGGGTGCATTGCATACCTGGAAAATTTTTGATTGCTCCAGAAATAGATATGAAATACCATTAGAAGTGGAGGGTTATACTTTTCTGTGAATATATCACCTCATATGTTAGGATATTGTAGTAATATAATTATGCCTTTGGACGTATAACCGATTTTTTGTATAAGAGGTAAGCAAAATGGAAAAAGTAAATGGCTTTTTTGAAGAACAAAAAGAGCAATCTATGGTTAAGTCGAAAATTGTAGCGAAGTATTTTGATGCATGGGCACAAGTAATTATTGGTACACAGAAAAGATACACACAATACACACAAAAACTTGCCTATATCGACCTGTTTGCTGGACCCGGCAGATATAAAGACGGCACAATGTCTACTCCTGTCGAGATATTAGAAAAAGCAATTCAGAATCCTGATTTAAGAGAAAGACTCATCACCATTTTTAATGATAAAGATGAAAGAAGTACAAAGGACCTTGAAGAAGCTGTAATGAGTATTCCTGGAATAAGCTCTTTAAGATATAGCCCTCAAATTATGAATGATGAAGTAGGAGAGGAGATTGTAAAGATGTTTGAGAGTATGTCTTTGATCCCTACTTTATTTTTTGTTGACCCATGGGGATATAAGGGGTTATCGCTTAGGCTTGTGAACTCCGTATTGAAGGATTGGGGGAGTGATTCAATATTCTTTTTCAATTACAATAGAATAAACATGGGAATCAATAACGATGCAGTTAAAAATCATATGGAGGCATTATTTGGAAGAGATCGATATCAGTATCTGCGTGAAAGGATTCAGGATAAACGGCCTCATCAAAGAGAACAGATTATCGTCGAGGAACTGTGTCAAGCATTAAAGGAAAGTGGAATTGAGTTTGTCTTACCATTTAGATTTAAGGACGATAGAGGCGGTAGAACAAGCCACCATCTAATTTTCGCAAGTAAACACTTCAAGGGTTATGAGATTATGAAGGATATCATGGCTCGTGAAAGCAGCAACAAAACACAGGAAGTTCCGTCGTTCGAATATAACCCTGCAGATGCTTTACCGAAGCAGTCTCTTTTATTTCAGCTTTCAAGACCTCTAGATGAATTAAGAGACGAGTTGCTCACAAGCTTTTAAAGGAAGAAAACTCCCTATGCATAAAATATATGAAGAGCACAATGTCGATACACCGTATATTAAGCAGAATTACAAAAAAGTCTTACGAGATCTGTATGATGAAAAGATTATAGGTGCAGTTACAGAGAAGGGAAAAGCTCCTCGCAAGGGTAGTTTCGGTGATAAAACAATCGTTAGTTTCCAGACTAGGAGAAAGAATGGCAACAAGTAAAATAGAGTGGACGGAATCAACTTGGAACCCTGTTACTGGGTGTACGAAAATAAGTTCTGGTTGTAAAAACTGCTATGCGGAAAGAATGGCCTTAAGACTCCAAAAGATGGGTAACAAGAATTATCGTAATGGATTTGAAGTTACTACTCATGAACATGTACCTAGAATATCCATTAAATTGGAAGAAACCTCAGACTATTTTTGTTAATTCGATGAGTGATTTGTTTCATGAAAGAATTCCTGATGATTTTATTATGAAAGTTTTCGAAGTCATGCAACAGGCCTATTGGCATCGTTTCCAGATACTTACAAAACGTTCCGGAAGATTAAAAAGACTATCTTCAAAACTTAATTGGGCAAACAATATATGGGTTGGTGTTAGTGTAGAAAATTCAGACGTACAATATCGTATTGATGATCTCCGACATGTACCAGCAGTATTGCGGTTTCTTTCAATAGAACCACTCATCGGACCCCTCGAATCAGTTTCATTATCTAATATTGACTGGGTCATAGTTGGGGGAGAATCAGGGCCAAAAGCACGACCAATGCTTGAAGAATGGGTGTTAGATCTTAAAGACCAGTGTAAAATCCAAAATGTGCCATTTTTCTTCAAACAGTGGGGTGGTGTAAATAAGAAAAAGACTGGAAGATTGCTGCAGGGTAAAACTTGGGATGAAATGCCAATATCTAATCAATTGATAAGCGTATAATTGTAATTATATTTTGGCGATTTACTCAACCCACATAAGAGCTGTGCTCGACTATCCCCAATTATTTGAAACCGATAGAGAGAGTCTGTTAGAAGAATACAGAAAACACCAGGAGAAGATAGGTTTTGAAGGGAAGGCACGGAGAGGGATTATTGAGAGTCTTATCGGTAAAGGATGGGTACGAATTCGCCACTACCGGGGGAAAGGGGACTATTGGAGTCTCCAGTATGACAGTGAAAAATTGTCTGCCGAAGTGCTGGAATGCCTACTACCCTTTATGCGTGAAAATCAGATTATAAAAACTGAGGATGTAGTAAAGTTAAACGGAGCCGTGTTGAAAAGCACAAATCGCTATGTGGTATTTGAATATAATCTTTTCAAGTCTCTTCCGTTCTTAATTGAAAACCCATTAAGGATTCCATCAAGGACTTTATACATTCTGAAGGTATCTTCTCTCAAATCTGAGTTCTCTCGAGCTTTTGCCTCACGTAGTTTATTGGTCCGTTCAATGCTTTCCTTATACAACTCGAGCACTGTATCTTTATCTACTCCATTCACCTCTTCTTTTGTTTTTGATATTTGATCATAGTACACCTTAATAATGTCTGCCAAACTTACATTCGTGTGAAGCCCTATTCGAATGAGTATCCCAGCAAAAAGACAAATACGAAGGTCTTTTGAGAGCATTGTACGGATACCTTCTGGCGGTATGAGAATATTAATAATAATGGGAAGAAGCTCTTCAATCTTATTGTTATACAATCCCTTCTTCTCGAGATATGAATCTATGTTATTTACATAATTTTCGATTTTGAACTCGACAAGTACTTCTGAGTGAGAAGCAACACTATGAGTAATGTCTTTCTCGTACTTTTGGTGCTCTATGATTAGCTCTGCTTGTTGACGAAGAAATGATAAAAAAGAACTTTTGCTGTCAATGGAATGTTCTCTCTCATTAGTAGTTTTTTCACCGGTATAATGTGATGTATCGAAACCCTTCCACCAATCTTTTATTGACTTTGATACTTTCATTTTATCTCTCCTAAACAATGATGCGATTATATACTAATCCTATTGCATTAATTTCTGTGTATCAATAAAAAAAATCGCCCATAAACCTCTCTTGGCGGGGAACATTAGATACTCCAATCCTCTATTCTCAATCCTTCGATACCGCTAAATTCCTTTACATTGTTAGTAATGAATATCATCTCTTTATTAAGTGCCTGTGCTGCTAACAACAAATCTATTGGTCCGATAATCGTAAGTTCTTAGCTCGGGCCTGAACTCTCTTTTCCTTTGAATTCTTTGATAGACCAGACTTCGAAAATGCCTGCCAGCAGTACCAGCGCACCGCCTAAAATTTCGAGTCCTACCATATGTTCGTGGGCAATGAGTGCGGCTGAGATGGCTCCCACAAGCACCTCGGTCATCAAGAGAATACCCACCCGTGCGGGTTCCAGGCGCCGCGTGGCCCACATCAGGCTTGCAGTGGAAAACGCCCACCAGATACCTCCCGTAACGATTGCCCAGCCGAAAATCTTTCCGATACTTTCGAAGGCAATATGGGAAGGCCAGGGCTCTAGAAAAGGTGCGAGTACGAGCGCTCCAACGCTTGCCCCTGCTGCAAAGACAAAGGCGGCCTCGACGGGTCCCAGATTCGACCGGCTTCGCATCCCGGTCGTTGCTATCGACCAGAGAATGCCCGAGATCAATCCCAACCATTCTCCGGTAGTCTGGGGTATAGGGATTTGACCATCGGCTCCGAGCATCACAGCGAGACCTGCGAAGCCGATCGCAATGGCCGCCAGGCGAAGGCGTGTCGTCTTCCACCCCATGATATAGCGACCGATAAGCGTACTCCAGACCGGTGTCAGGAAGAATAGCAGGATGACGATCGCAACGCGCCCGTAGGCAAAGCTCACCGAGTAGAACATAAAGGCGGTCCCTCCGAGGGCGACCGAGACACTCCCCACAGGGTCGGCACCGAACAGCTGTCGACGCCGCCGAATCACCAGCGGAGTCAGCAGAAGCGTTGCAGCTGCGACGATTGCCAGAGTACTCCAGGCGCCCGGCAGGGCGATCTCAGCAAGCCGACGCACGGGCAGCCAATAAAAGCCCCAGAGGGCGCCGGTAGAAATGACAATAATCGTGGCGAGGGTCGCAACTCGTTTGTTGGGCATATAATTACCCCTCTGCATTTTCGACGAGGGCTTCGATGTCGGCAAGGTCCTTATACCTGCGGTTGCTCTCTTATTACGTAGGAGTTCCTTTTTCCCGAGAAAATTGACCGGTACTTGTCCGTATGAGCCTCGCACCATGCCTTCCTCGGCGGATTGCCAATCTACACCGCTAAGAGAAGTAATAAAGTCGACCCTTACCGGCTGCACACCTAGTTGCACAACCATATTCGGTACGGAAAAATCTTTTGCGCAGACCTCGAGATCACCGAATCCGAAGTCATCGAGGGCCTGCATAATATTCTGTGCATTTTTCTTTTCGGGTTTTACGAACACATCGATATCTCCTGTATATCTGGGTGCTCCGTGGAAGGCGAGGGCGTATCCGCCGACGACGATGTACTTTACGTTATTTCTGTTCAATAATTCGAACAGTTCTGCAAAGTCTTCCTGTATCTCCATGGTACCGCCTTCTCAATGTCTCTACCGCAGAAATTCGTTCCTTCGCTGTGCGGCTCAACCAGTAGTCGCTGTCTCTCGAATCGTCCTGATTTTTATGTATCCTACCTTTGTGTACAACCTTCTCTATCATATTCTATCTCCACTAATATTATACACGAAAGGGATTATAGTGTCTTGTGAGTTTTGAATCAGAGACTATGGCCTGGAAAACTCTACTTTTCTCTCGTGTGTGCAAAAACGGCGGTTTTCATGTTGTCGTAGAGTATCTCTCTGGGCACAGCTCCAAACCAGGCAAAGGCCGCCAAATGTGCCAACAACACCGTCGAGAGTCTCATGTTGGTGGTAAACAGCACGAAAGGCCTCAGATTGACTGAGAGTAGGGGCAGAATTTCATAAAAATCTCGATCCTGTGAGTAGCTGTGAGTATCATACGAGTACCGACAGGGCTATAAGTTGTTCTAAATGAGTACATGAAGCTGTGCCAGGAATCGGCACAAATGTGGTGTAGATAGTAGTAGTAATTCATGGGGATGGAGGTGGCGCTGTTATGCTCCTGATTATCGATTACGTTCTGGTGTGCGGCTTTCTCTTGTTCATAATGAATGGGCTCGATCGGGTATTGCTTACCTATGCGGTATTCTCAAAAGATATTCTGCCTGGTGTGCAGCTTGTCATAGAAGCCTCCAATGGTATCGGCGCTGATGACGCGAAGAAAGCAATCGAGAAAGCCCACCGGAGGAAAGATCAAGTTAACAGGGCTTCTGATGAAGGGCGAAGGAGTTTTAGAGTTGCCTGGGTTACAGCTATCATCGCTCTGATCCTGTCAATCATTACTCATCTCATTTTTTCATCAGAGATTTTGCTCAAAACAACACTTGGTTGCGGGATCGGAATGGTTCTTTTATCAATGGGGTTCATGCTTCTCAAGTATAGAAAGGTATCTCGCTTAATCGGACTGCTTACCCAAGGATCGTCATCATAGAAATAGGAGGAGAGATTGAATATGAATAACAGGTATCTAACTGAAGGGGGTTTTGTTCTGTTTATCAGTAAGATAAATGGAAAGACCCGTCCCTTACTCGACTACACACTTCACTCGGCAGTGGAAAAAGAAACCCCGCTTCTTTATCTTTCCCTTGAAATGGATGGAGCTGCACTCATAAACCGTTTGATCGAAAGAAAGTCCGGTATTGGAGAGGGAAAAATACGAAAGGGAGCTCTGTCGGTTGCAGAGTTTGATAGCTTCCGGAAAGGAACAGATGTCATCTATCAATCGCCTTTGTTCATTGAGGATGGTATTCCCGTTGAACTATCTGATGTAGAGGATATCATCTTAAAAGCAAAGGCAGAATCCGGAGTTGAAATAGTTGTTGTTGATTACCCTGGTTTGTTGAAGGTAAACGGTGAGGCCGATTCCACTCGGAGATTAAAGAAAGTGTGCAGGGAACTTTCTCGATTATCAAAGGACCACAGTATCACAATTGTCGGCAGTATCCTGCAGCCTCGTTCGGGTAAAATAGAAGATGAAGAAGTGCTCACCTCTCTCGCTGATGAAGTGATAGACCTTAGGTCTGCTCATTCTCAAGGTTGATCTGTATGCTATCTATAAAAGCAGTATCTGTATGGATGTATTGAAAGTCTTAGCTTTTAACAATGACAAGACGGTTCGGGAGACAGTGGTCTCATCATTCTTGAACTACTTTCTCGATCCCCAGGGTGATCATGGCCTTGGAAGTGAGCTTTTACTGGAGTTTCTCGAGTATATGCAGGAAGAGGTTCCTGAGTTGAAGAAGGAAGTACTTGATTCAATACGCTCCTACCAGAAAGCCTCCTCTACATTTATTACCGTTTCCCCTGAATGGAGCGGTTCGGGGGAAGGGCCTTCAACTCGTAGACGTTTGGACTCACTTATTTCTATTAAGCATGAATCGATGGCTTTTCTCATCGGAATTGAGGTGAAGCTCTATGAAGGTTCGGTCAGTGACTCCGAGCAGCTTTCGGCCTATGCGCAGATGCTCTCCGATTACAAGAGTGAGATCGTTGATGCGGAGGAGCTTGCGGAAGATTCGGTGTATCCGGTACTCTGCTATCTGGTTCCATCTGACAGTAGTAAGGCATCAAGCTACGCTAAAGCAGCAAAGAAGACGTGTAAGGAGCTGGGGGTAAGTGGAGTATACGTGATGGGATGGTCTTTGGTGGAGGGATTCATCAAGCACGTTCTTGATAAGCAGAATGACGGGTCTATTTCACCAGCCGACACACATGCTATGCATATTCTGAAAAGTCTCCGTAATGCTGCCATAAAGAACTTCCGGTTTGAGCTGCCTGTTATTCGTTCGGCTGCTAAATTCCCCTCCAACTCTCAATATGAAGAGGCGCTGGGAGAGAATAAGCTCCTGCTGGATAGACTGCGTCGGGCAATTGAGATTGATGGGATCAAAAGACCACTCACCGCCAGCCCACGTCATACTGCAATTGGTATTCCTGCGGTGGCAAATCCTGGTAAAGGCCAGTTCAACTCTCTGTGCAGGGTGGTGACGGTGGATTCCTATGAAGAAGGTAATGTACTCGAACAGTTTGTACTTCAAATCGACAAGGGAATATATGAGAAGGGGTTTGATGAGATAAAGACCACCCTGAATGCCTTTGAGGGCAGAGCCGACATCACGGACAAGGATGAGAAGGGCAATCAGTATTATCATCCGAATGGCAAAGCCGATGAGCCGGTCTATAGAATTCGTTTCACCGGACCCTCTGAAGATGAGGATACCGATATAAACGGTTTGAGAACCCTTATGAAGATTCTGCGGAAGTATTTTCCGAACTAGACGTTTAGACTCTGTGCTGGTGCGTACCAGGGCAGAGTCTTGTTGTATAACCATTCTGTTTTTTTCCCCACTGTGACAATAAACGGCACACTGATGCTGCTACAGTAGAGGTCTATAGGAGAAAGACAATGAACGAAAGCAAGAGCCAATTTTTCCACCTCCATGTCCATTCGGAATACTCCCTCTATGACAGCACTGTTCACCTGCATCGATATGTAGAAGAGGCCACGCACCGGGGATTAAAGCACCTGGCTGTCACAGATAGTGGGAATATGTTCGCTGCGCTTGAGTTCTACAGGCTGTGCCAAGAGGCAGGAATCAATCCCATCATCGGATGTGAGTTTGTCCTCTCCTCCGCCTCTGCTACCACTGACCGAGTAAGTGAGCGTGGGACCATCCTCCTGATTGCAGAGAATAACCAGGGCTACCATAACCTGATGCAGCTGAGCACACATTATCATCTTGATAACGCAGAGCTCCTACTCACCGATACTCTGCTGCGGGAATATCATCACTGTCTTATAGCTCTCACCGCTGGGATGGAAGGAGAAGTATCATGGCAATTAATGCAAGGCAAGTATGAGCAGGCTGAAAATAGGGTGTTGGAGCTGCAGGAGATCTTCGACAAGGATTCACTGTTCTTGGAGCTCCAAGATAACGGAACAGAAGAGAGTAAGACAGTCAATGAGGGGCTTTCCGTTCTTTCAGCTCGCCTTGGTATTCCGTTGGTTGCTGCTAATCCGGTTCACTACCTACATAGAGAAGAGGCGCAGGCCTGTCAGGTCCTCCAGAAAATCGGTTCTCTTTATCACAAGGGAATGAAGTACAACTCGGAAGGACAATCGGATCAGCAGTACCTTAAAAGTGAAGATGAGATGCATGCTCTCTTCTCTGAGTTTCCGGAGGCCATCGAGAATACGCTGCACATTGCCCAGAGGTGCAGAATAGGTCTTCCCATGAGTGCTCCTGAATTACCGATGTTGGATATCCCAAGTGAATACCCATCCTCCCATGAGTATCTCAGGGCTCTGGTGATGGAAGGTCTATCTGGTCGGTATAAACAGGTTTCGCAGGAGGCATATGAGAGAATAGAGAAGGAGCTTGCGGCGCTACAACAGGTTGGGTATACCGATTATCTCCTTATTGTTGCTGACTATATCGGTTTTGCCTGTAAGAGTGACATTCCAGTGGGACCTGGCAGGGGTGCTGCAGCTGGTTCTCTTGTCGCATATGCCCTGGGAATAACTGACATTGATCCTCTGAAGTATGGGCTTCTCTCTGAACGGTTCCTCAACCCTGAACGGATTGCCAGCCCAGATATTGATACCGACTTCTGCTATGATCGGCGTTGGGAAGTGATGGATTATGTGAGGGATAAGTTTGGAGAAGATCGTACAGCCAATATCATCACCTTTGGAAGGTATAAAGCTCGGTTGGCTGTTCGTGATGTTGGCAGAGCAATGGGGCTTTCTTATTCTGAGATAGAATCTTTGGCCAGGAAGATTCCATTACAACCAAGTATGAACCTTAAAAGAGCTTTGGAAGATAATGTCTATCTGCAAAGGGCAGCAGCTGAAAACCCGTTGAATGGAAAAGCTCTGATGATAGCACAGGTGTTGGAAGGCCTTCCTATTCAGGTTTCAACCCATGCAGCTGGTATCGTCATTTCTCGGAAGGCAATTACATCTTACTCTCCCCTGTATAGGGACCGGCAGCACTATGCTGCATGCACCCAGTACACAAGTGACCGCCTAACCGAACTGGGGCTGGTAAGGTACGACTTTCTGGGCTTCAAGGTGCTGACCCTCCTACAACAGTGCCGAGATAAGATTCGGGAGAATAGATCAGGTTTTGAGCTTACTCACATTCCTGATGACGATAAGCTTACCTTCCAACTGCTGGGAGACGGCACTACCACGGGAGTTTTCCTCTGCGAGAGCTCCGGTATGAAGGGCATTCTCCAGAAGGACAAGCCTCAGAATATCGAAGAGCTTACCGCCCTCACTGCACTCTATCGGCCAGGGGCCATGGAGCTGATACCGAGGTATATTGAAGCAAAGCAGTCCGGTAGACTTGCGCATTTAATTCCAGATCTTGAGACTATCCTGGCCTCAACCTATGGAATTCTCGTGTATCAAGAGCAGATTATGGAAATAGCCCATGCTGTGGCAGGGTGGCCCTACGGAAAGGCTGATATTCTCAGGCGAACCTTGTCGAAGCCGAATGAGCAGCTCGGAGTATCGATGAAGAGAGGCTTCGTTAAAGATGCAATGGGGCTTGGTGTGTCTAAGGATTCTGCGGAAGGGATTTTTGAAATGCTAACTGAAGCTGGTACATATGCTGTACTCAAGGCTCATAGCATATCTTACTCGCTGTTGGCCTACCGGTCTGCATTCCTGAAGGCTCATTTCCCTCAAGAGTTCATGCAGAGCTTGTTGAAGGTTGAAGAGGATAATCCAGCCAAGTATGAAGATTACAGCAAGGAAGCTGCACGAATGGGGCTGTTAACTGATACGTTTTCGTAGCAGAGGCATTACTCCTCCGGAAGAGCATCGAAGAACTTGTAAATCAGCCAAGAGGGCTTTTTCTCACCGGTTACTTTGTCCACTGGTGCAGTAAGTGGATAATACCCGTCATTGAGGGCCCGTTGTACGGTGGTATAGTATCCAGAACGATCTCCCCATATCTGAACTTCTCCGTATTGAGGATCGGTGGAGATGATTGGCTGGGTAATTGTCGGTAAACCTTGGGAGACTGGTTCTCCTCCGAACATGAGGCTGTGGTCGCCTTTCTGGAAGAGTATAAAGAAGTTCAATTGGTATCTGTTTACAGCTCGCTTAAGATCATCCGGCATAGACCGCCATGCGTTTCTGTACCACCTGTTAAGTTGGAGCATGTAGATTTGAGGAACACTGATAGGAAGGAGTCTCCGATTACCAGGTTTGAATGGACGACCGAAAGCATCTTTGGGTGGCTCCTCCGGGGTGTAATCCGGGATCATGATGATAAGTTGTATCTGGTTATTAGCAGCACTGGCACCTACTCGATAATCAAAAGCTGGTTCCATATTGCCGAGGCGTTCGGTTATAAACTCTTCGTCGAAGTGGGGTTTCAAGGTTTCTGGTAGCTGGTTAAAGACCTGCAAGGACTTTCCGCTGGAAAGGTTGTAGGTGGTCTGGGCTTCCAGGCCTATGGATAAAACAAGGGTGAGAATTGCAGACAAGATAAGTGGTTTCAAATTGTTCTTCATGCAGAAGCTCCTTCGTCAGTTGGTTACAACCCTACTAATATCAGCTGTGTGTGCCGATTTTTGGCACAGAGGGCTTTTCTTTTAAGTAGTAGGTTGAACAATTTGAATAAAGAAATTAGACATTCTAATGAAACCAGAAAGGGGGGACGGAATAATATGAGCTTGTTTTTACAGCCCCTCTCGAAGATGCTGATACAGCCTAACCATCGCAAGAGTATCCAGACGACAGTACTCCTTAAGCCCCTGTGCCAGTTCTAGACGTTTGGACCGGTCTTCTTCTTTTATAAGCTGGTCCCATACCACCTGGGCAGCTCCTCCGTTCTGCACATCAAGGTCCTTGTAGCTAAGTTCCGGTA
Source organism: Spirochaetia bacterium (assembly GCA_034520965.1). Taxonomy (GTDB): domain Bacteria; phylum Spirochaetota; class Spirochaetia; order DSM-16054; family Sediminispirochaetaceae; genus DSBN01. Next base: position 36,158 of record JAXHMY010000007.1, read on the forward strand.
CCAGTACTGGCAGAATAGCTTTGATAGAGTTCGACCCTCCGAATGCAGGATGGAAGTAGTAGTCTCTGAAGATCTTCATGAGGTCGAAGAACCTGTCCAGCATTCCTCTTAGCTGAGTTCGGTATTCTGGGGTAACAAAAGAAAGTTCTTTTATTACTCGCTTCTCGAAGCTGTCGTTGAAGGCAATGATGGTACCGTCTGGGCCAATATCTCGGCAGAGCTGTTCGGCCAATGGCCCTCTGGGGTCGGTATTATCTGTATGCAAATATTCGCTGTGGCTCAGCTCTCCATTCTCTTGCAGGATGTGCAGGCTGTATTGGAAGGCATACTGGTCATAGGGCCGTAATCCTGGAAGCCTTGGGACTGCGTCCATTTGGGTCTCGAAGTCAAGGAAATATAAGGGGTACTGGAGTGCGGCAAGCTCGTCTCTAATAGCCGGCCATAGTATCTGTGCTTTGTTTTGATCGAAAAGTCCCACGTATCGTCTCTGGTTCTCTGAGAAGGGAAAGGTGTCCGGAATATCGTAGATTGAATAGATGTCCTGAGCAGTGAGCCTGTCGATCTTCTGTGCACTTATCCGGGGAATGGAGAAGATGGAAGGCTCCTTCACCTCCCTCCAGCAGTGGTCTTTGAATGGACATTCATAGGGCTGCAGGCAGTGTTTTCCGATTTTAATATCCGGTGCTTGGGGTAACTGGAGGATTGAATGGAACTCTGCGACCTTCGGGTGTAATGCCTTCCACACTATCTCCGTCTCCTCGGTGATATCATCCAGTTCAAAGAGCTCCTGAAGGTCTGGGTATCGGCACTTACGGTTTAGATGCATCAGGTATACCCCTGAAACTTCAAGGCCTGAACCTTCCACTACATAGCGCTGCACTGCACTGTCGGCTATATGGGTGTCGCTGGTCTTGGTGGTGGATTTAACCTCAATGACGTTCCAGGTTCCGTCGATTCGCTGCTGGAGAATGTCTACCCGTACGAAGATACCGTCGAAAAGGAAGGCTGGTTCAAAGAGGACCGGAGCTCCCTGCTGTAAAAGTTCTTGGGTGTGTTTTAGTGTTCTTTCCGGTTGCCGGAAGTCTCCGTCTACAAGTACCCCTTCGGGGTATTGCTCACAGGCAAGCTCTCCGACAGTATGCCCTGTATCGAAGATACGCTGCTGGGATGGAGTAGGAGGGCTTGCCAGGTCTCTATGGTATGTCTCTAAGTACAGACGTTTGCTGCACTGAAGGCCGTTGATGAATCTGCTTTTGCTCAGTGAACTGTATTTTGTTTTTTCTTTACTCCCATTCATTATGCTAACTCCTCTGATCTAACGGTTATACACCTTTGAAAGGGAGCTTATCAGCATCTTAAACTCTTCGATGAGCTCCGGTGGATTGGTTATTTTGGCTTGGTCCCCGAAGCTCAAAACCCAACGGAGCACATCAGCCTTGCCGGATGTTTCCATAGTTAAGCTAAGCGAACCGTCCTGCTGTTCGGTAATTTCCTGGTTTTTCGCCCATGTTCTGCCGCGAACCCTCCGGGCGGCGGCCGAGGTAAACTGGATGGTGATCTCTACAGCGTCTCCAAGAGTAAGGTCAAAAGTAGTTTCAAGTAGTTCCTCCGGGTAGAAGTTATTCGGTTCATCAAAATGTTTATTGAGTAAGCTAATTTCTTCTATTCTGTCGACTGCAAGGATGCGAATTACTTTTGGGCCGGGAAGTTGTGCAAAGAGGTATAAAGCGCCGTCGTGTTCAAAAAGCCGAAGCGGATCTATATTGTAGCTCTTAGTGCGGCCATGGGACAGGGCTGTGTAGGTGACTGTGCAGGAGATTCGTTCCACGATTGCCTTTAATAGATTCTCAAAAATTACTTCGAAGTGCGAATAGTTTTTGGGGTGGTGAGAAGCGGAGACGAATATCGACTGAAGGCGATCGGTTTGGGCTGCTGAAAGGTAGTCGGCGGGTATTAGTAGACCGAGTTTCTGCCGTACCGAAGCGAGCAGACTCTCTACCGGTGTACCGGTAAATACTCGATCACGGGAGAGAAGAAAGTAGAGTGCCAGCTGTTCTCGCAATGTCAGTTTTACATCCGGCAGCCGCAGGTTCGGGAGGTTGTGTAGATAGCTCTCCTCCAGGTGCCAGCGTTTCTCCCTTTCTCCGGGAATCGTATTATCATAGACCGGAAATTGAAGCTGCTCCAACGTTTCGAAAAGACGATACACCGATCTTCTAGAAATACCCAGCTGTCTTTGCAGCTCTTTAACTGTTACCCCCTGTGGGTTTGAAAGAGCATCGATTGCCCTGAGAATTTTTATTAAATTTCTTCCATGCACATTGTCAGAATACTCTGTTTTCCGGTTCATCGCAAGCTCGCAGTAGTATCATTACTACTCCACAACTGTGCCGAAATCAGGCACAATAAAAGACTTTTAAGTAACATTTTCCTTTGATGTGAGGGTCTTGAAGAAGTCTTCATCTTCAATCCGAGATATGGGACTGCTGTTCCATTGGTCTAAGTATTCGCCTAATATAGACAGCAGCTTTCTGTTTGTCTTGTTCTCAATTTTTTCAATTAAGTTCTTCGCCGTATTGAAACCCAGAACAGGCAAGGAGGAAGAAGCAGAATTACTAAAGAGTTTCTCTGTCACCGATTGCGGGGCGATTAGCAAAGGAGAGTAGTTAATATGGCTTAGGTCGGGGACAGTATCCTCTGACTTTAAAAACTTAGCCTTCTGAAATCTGTTGGTGTTGTTAAAAAAATCCTCGAACATATTGCCGAGGCGTTTGGTGAGGCCCATTGCACTGAAATTGTGGAGCAGATACAGGTACTTTCTCGGATTATTGCTTGCTAAAATCATTTCGATGATTTCCGATACAATTCCGCCAAAATTCCCTCTTTCCTGCGGAATGCTGGTCTGCAGCTGCTCCATATACTCATTCTGGGTCTCTCGTGCGGAGCTTTCATCGGTCTTTAGCTCAACGAAGAGTACGTTCTCTATGCGCTTTAGCTCCTTATCGGGAATGAAGAGGGCGAAGTCCACGGCAATAGCCTGGTGATGGTCGGTTTCCTTAAAAAAACGAAGGGGGAGAGGAAATTCAGGAATGATATGTGCCTTAGCCATGCACTCCGCTGAGATCTCCTTAGGCAAAGAACTGTTTCCATTCCTAACAAATTGTGCAAGTAAATCCGGAAGAATGAAGGAGAGAATTACATCAAAATGGCGTTCGAGCTGGAACTTCGGATAAAACCTCCACTTGTTTAATCTTGATAATAATGATTCGATTGTGAATTCCGGCTGTTCTTTATACATGTTCTACCTCCCATATACTATTAATGATAAAGGTTGTTTTAGCTTTTTGAAATAATAAGGTCAAATTTAAAACTGAAAATTATTGTAGAAAGAAGCTGACGGTTTCTACTGCCCTTACTTCGTTCCGGTACGCATCGGTTCCGGATCAAGTCCTGCCGGGTCCCAGCCACACAATAAAAAAGCGGCCTGTTTTGCAACAAACCGCTTTTTCATTTTGGGCCCACCCTACGTTTTCTCCTTCGGAGAAAGCCTCGGGCTTGCACTTTGCTGGCGCAAAGTGCTTGGCCAGGACTTTTTCAAGTCCTGGCGCTAACACCAAAAAAATAGCCGTCCGCAAGTAGCGAACGGCTATTTTTTATGGGCCCACCAGGACTTGAACCTGGGACGCCCTGATTATGAGTCAGGTGCTCTAACCAACTGAGCTATAGGCCCGATAGACTGCATAATACCGAAAATGGGGCTTTTATGTCAATATCGGGGTTTCTGAGCTTAAGATATTTTGAGCAGATAGTTTGAGTCTATATTTGGCATGTTTATGATCCGAAGCGCCGGTCCAGTTCCGCCAGGAGCTCCTCCGGAAACAGCGCCAGCTCCGCCTCCTCCAAACGGTGGAGTAAATCCAGCCAGCCGGGATGTTCGCGGATAAGCTCTTCTAGCAGGTGGAAGGCTTCTTCACGATAGTTGGCCTGGAGAAGGGCGACGGCCTTCCAGTAACGCATTTCACGGTTTTCAGGTGCGGTTTTGAGTGCGCTGCGGTAATCGTTCATTGCCCCCTCGAAGTCGCCATTTCCTAATTTTGTGTCCCCTTCCTCTAAGCGCTTGTAACCGTCATGAAGGTTAAGCAGCCGCTCCAGCTCTTCAAGTGGTTCGGGGTGGTCGTCGACCCGTAGGTTTACACGGTATTCGTCGGCGATGTGTCCTTTAGAAGTAGTGCCGGCGGTAAGGATGGCAGCGGACTGCTTGCCGCGGATATCTCCACCCAAAGATTCGGCGGCCTGCAGTGCATTTAACAGGCGGCGGGCTAAGGATGGACGGGCTTGAACTGCGCCAGTTTGAGTTTTGGTTTGAAATGCCGCAGCCATGGCCTCACATACCCCGGTGCGGGCCATCATATTGGCCTGGACGCTAAAGCCTTCGCCTACAATATGGCCGGCTTCTCGGATACATTTAGCTCCCGTATATGCAGCAACTCTCCCGTCGGCTGAGAGCACCGCCAGTTGGCGATAATCGCGTCCCTCATCTTTCCCTGTGAGCTGGTCGATCACTTCCTTTGGCTGTGTGCCCTTCTGTAGTAAATCCAGGCCGTCGGGGCCGTATTGACGATTTACAAGAGATTGGGTGGCGACGGCGCCTACACCGGGAATGAGCCAGGGAACCGCGCTACCGACTGCAAAAAAATGAGATTGTACTCCAATTCCCATCTCTCCGGTTTGCTGATCAATGGCGACAATAGAATAGGTAGCGGCTAAATTTTTATATATACACTGCATAGCGGTTCTCCTTGCCTGTATTGTAGCAGAAACACTTCGTTTTTTGAAACGCCAAGTTTTCTGATTCAAACCTCTGAATCAAACGAGATTAGTTGACGTCCGTCTTTCGGCTTCCTATGATTGAAGTATGGAGTATAATGCTGAGTGTGTGGTTGACAGTAAATCAGGTCTTGGGGAAGGGCCGGTGTGGAGTAGTACCCGGCAGTGCCTTTACTGGGTAGATATCGATGCGGGGCTGATCCACTCATATTCTCCCGCAAAAGATGCGAGGCGTACGTGGGATGTAGGAGTGAAGGTGGGGGCTGTGGTTCCGCGCTCGGAGGCAGCCGGCGGCGGTCTTGTTCTGGCTACGGAGAAGGGTTTTGTCGGTTTTGAGGAAGAGAGTGAACGTCTGGAGTATATCGTGGATCCGGAAGCGGATAATCCGGATACTCGCTTTAACGACGGAAAATGTGATCCTGCGGGTCGTTTCTGGGCAGGCACCATGTCATATTCCCGAACACGAGGTGCGGCTAACCTGTGGTGTTTGGAGGTTGACTACAGCGTAACGAAGCGGGTTTCCGGTGTTACGGTGTCAAACGGTATCACTTGGAGCCTGGATGAGAAAACGATGTATTACATCGATTCCAATGAGTTCGCGGTAGTGGCCTTTGAATACAACCGTGAAAACGGGGCTATCTCCAAACCGCAACCGGTGGTTTTAGTACCTCAGGAGCTGGGAAAACCGGACGGTATGTGTATTGATGCCGAGGGAAAGCTGTGGACCGCCCTGTTTCGCGGTGGGGCAGTTGCTCGTTGGGATCCCTCTGATGGAAGTTTAATTGAGCTTATTAAAATTCCGGCGGTGCATGTAACCGCCTGTGCTTTTGGCGGAGAAGACCTCCAAACTCTGTATGTTACTACTGCCCGGGAGCCGGCTGACGAGCAGCAGCTGGCTGAGTACCCGCAGGCAGGTGGATTGTTTGCACTGGAATTGGGGGTGAAAGGATCCCCTTTCTTTGAGTTTGGGAGAGGGTGAATATAAAAAATATAGCCGACCCCAAAAGTCTTGGGGATCGGCCATGTATATTAACAAAAGCGGAGTTGCCTTATTTTTCTGGAGTTCCTAGGCCGCCGATTTTTCCGGAAAATCAGGAGTATTAGAGATTCGCTCCATATTAAGAGCTTCCTGTCGTTTAGCTGCCAAAAATGTCCAGGTAATGCCTGCTGCCACAGTAAGAATTCCGGCCTGCATAAACGCCGGGGCTGTTGTCATGCTGCCGCTTGAAATTAGTAAGGCCACCCCTACACCAGTTAAAGTAAATCCGTATTTCATTGTATTGCCTCCACGATTATGATGTCTTTAATATACTAAAATAGATTTTAAAATCAAGTGTTTTAGTAAAAATAACTAATAAAAGTTGAGTAAAACATAAAAAAATTATTAGAAAAATAATGAATACCCAAATAATGGTAGATTTTATTTATAATATTTTGATTTAAGGGCGGAGGGGTGATGAATAAAGTACCCTTTTTCTTATAAAATGATGAAAACAAGTTTAATGTGATTATAATCATATAAATTGACTAATATAGTAAAAAATAGTATATATTAGTTATCAATTAGTTGATACAGTAAGAGGTAAGAATAGTATGTATGACATTATAGTAATTGGAATGGGACCGGCCGGCATGGCGGTATCAGCGATGGCTGTTAAGCTCGGTCTGAGCGTTTTGGGGATAGAAAAAAACAAAATTGGCGGAGAGTGTTTGAATTGCGGATGTATCCCAAGCAAAGCGCTTTTGAAGGCCGGTGAGATGCGCAAGGTTATTGAAAACCTTGAACAATTTGGAATGCAAGCTGCCGAGAAACCGGAGGTAAATGACCCGCTGAGAATTGTCCGCGAAAAAGTGGACCTTATCAACGGGCCTAAGACGATGAAAACCTTCGACAAGGTGGAGTTGGTGCTTGATCAGGGCAATGCTGAGTTTGTGGATACCCGTACAGTACGGGTAGGGGAAAAAGAGTATCGGGGTAAGAAGATTTTTATTGCCACCGGTACTGAGCCGATGATTCCCCCCATCGAAGGGCTTGATCAAGTCGAAAAGCTAACGAATGTGAACCTCTTTGAGCAGAAGGAGATTCCCGAAAGCCTTATGATAATCGGCGGTGGAGCGATTGGTTCGGAAATGGCTCAGGCCTTTTCACGGCTCGGTTCCAAGGTTATCGTTGCCCACATGGACCCGCACCTGATTCCTGCCGGTGATAAGCAGGCCGGGGATTTGCTGCAGAAGATGTTCGAAGAAGAGAATATCGAAGTGTATAATCAGACAGCGATTACCAAGGTAGAACAGGTAGATGGCCAGATAGTAACTCACACCGATAAGGGGGTGTTTAAGACAAGCCGCATTCTGGTTGCAGCCGGGCGAAAACCGGTTTTCGATGGCCTGAAGCTCGAGAATGCCGGGGTAGAGTTTACAAAGCGGGGTATTACTGTTAATCAGAGACTGCAGACAAACCGTCGAAATATCTATGCTGTCGGCGACTGTAACGGCATCTCTCTCTTCTCCCATGCTGCAATGCATCAGGGAATGCTGGCACTGATGAATGCGCTGAATCCCACCCCCTTTAAGAAGTTTAAGCATAGTGACTTTATCGTTCCCTGGTCAGTCTTTACCAAGCCGGAAATTGCCGAGGTTGGTATGTCTGAGGAGCAGGCCCGTGCGGCGGGTATCAAGTTTAAAGTGATACAGTCGGATTACGCCGATTACGGCCGCACAATTGCCGATGGTCAGCCGGAGGGGTTTGTAAAGGTTATAACGAACGAAAAAGGTAAAATTTTTGGAGCGACTGTCGTAGGAGAGACTGCCAGTGAGCTGATCCATGAATGGACCATGGCTATGCAGTATAAGCACTCCCTGTTCGATATTGTGATGATGCAGCACTCCTTCCCGACTATCTCGCTTATGAATAAGCGGGCAGCCGAAAACTGGATGATGGAAATGGCAGAGAAGCCTTGGCTGCAAAAGCTAGCAAAAATGTTCGTATAAGGAAAGTAGTGTGACAAAAAGGGGGAGGCAGCTATCTCTGCTTAGACATCATTACCCTCGACCGGATAGCCTGCCTCCATCCAGTCTTTTTTACCGCCTTCATAGTCATGCACATTGGTAAACCCGAAGGTCTCCAGCTTCTCTGCGGCTGCCGGACTGGCTTTGCATTTGGTGTCGGCACAATATACAACTATCTCATCGTTCTTGTTGAACCGCCCTGAGGCTTCTTTGGCAATACTGTTAAGAGGGATGTTGATTGCCCCTTTGATGTGAGCCTGATTAAAAGGTTTCGGCATCAACACCTCAACTAATTTTATATCTTCATTGCTGTCTAACTTTTTTTTCAGGGTTTCCCTATCAATCTTGTGTGACATACGCCTCTCCTTCGTAGTTTATATCTATAAACTATAAAACAGGAGTAGAAAAGTCAAAAATAACAGCCTCGTTTTACCTATGGGCTGGGGGCAAAGGGCAGGACTGTTCGCAGATCATTATCGGTGAGGCGCAGACCGATGCCGAAAAAGTAGTCGCGTTTGCCGCTGTGCAGGGCGTTGTCCACACCGCCGGTGAGGTAGAGCCAGTTAAGTGGATTGTTCGCTTCCGGATCAAACATCGGATAGATAGTCCCGTAGCCGCGCAGGTAAGGGGCTTCCTCCTGACCGAATTCAAACATTTCGGTTGAGAGTGAAAGTTGTTTGACCGGTTGATAGTTCACCCCAAAGCCTGCGCTGCTTTCGATGATGCCCCCTCGAAGGGTAAGCGGACCGAAACTGCGGGCCATTTGGGCGGAAAGCTTCAATTCGTCGGTTCGTTCGGTTTCGGTGGTGGTGGTGTCATCAACAGTTCCGTTGGTGTTGTCCACAACAATAGTGCGGGTTTCGGTGGTTCGGCTCAAATGGTCGGGAGTGTTGACCACTCCGAAGCTGTAGTATTTCGGTTTTCCCTGGGGCAGAAGACGTACTTGCGCATGTGTTTTTGCCGTACTCTGAAGGGCCATGTACTCGGTTTTGACGCCAACTTGTACGTTCAGGCCCATCGCAGAGTTCACTAACTCATCAACATTTTGAGTTACACGGTTTACCCGGTCGTAGATCGATTCATCGTTTATAAACTTACCAAGATTGCCCTCACCTTGTTCAATTTTTCGGGTGACCTTATTCAGGTCTTCCAGTGAAGCATTTAAAGTCTCAACGCTTTCACTGATGGTGGCGATGGAGTTATTGATATCTTCATCTCGGTTCTCTAAAAGGATGTCCAGCCGTTCTGCAATGGAGGCGGTATGAGCTAATATGGTTGACAGCTGCTGCACGTCCTGGTTGCTGGAAGTATCCAGCCTCTCGGTTATACGAACTACATTTTCCATGGATCGCGAGAGCAGCACCAAGTTTTTCTCTACCAGACGGTTGGTGGTATCGACAGTATCCCGGGCTAAACTCAGCATTTCGTTTATGGTTTGATAGCCGTCTTCTCCCATGAATCTGTTCAACTCTTCCATGAACACACCCATCTCTTCTCCGACTTGTTCGGCAACTTCGAAGGTGCGGTCCATGGCGGTGGTACTGACGACGTTATATATAACCCCGCCAGATTCGATCCTTGGCTGCTGTGGAGTTCCCTGCTGAAGGGTTACCACCGCGTTGCCTAACATGGACTGCATAGTTTTCTTTACTACCGCATCTTGGTACACCGGTACTTCCGATGAGACTTCCATAAGTAGTTCAGCCTTCCCCTGCACGAGGTCGACCTCCCGTACCCGTCCGACTGCAACTCCGGAGACTAAGACCCGGGTGCCCGGCATCAAGCCGGCGGCGTTCTCGATCATCGCTCTTACCTGATAAGTATCCGGGGCGTCAATTGTATCGGCGGTTTGCATAATATACGCAACACTACCGGCACCGGTAATCAATACGAATAGGCCTATTTTTACCAACCGTGTCATAGTATCTCCATATCATCCATGGTTTTATGAGCTGCAGTGAAGGAGTTCTCCAGAAACTTTTGTAAAACCGGGTGAGCAACATTCGCAACATCTTCGGGAGTTCCTTCAACTTGAATTTTACCTTCATCTAAAAATGCGATTTTATCGGCTAACTGAAAGCTGCCCACAATATCATGCGTAATAATAATACAAGTCATTCCAAGCTCCCGATTTACCCTCTGGATTAGATTATTTATACTCTCTTCAAGTACCGGATCGAGGCCGGTGGTAGGCTCGTCGAACAGCAAAACCTCCGGCTCACCGGCCAGGGATCGGGCTAATGCAACCCGTTTACGCATACCTCCGGAGAGCTCTTCCGGAAGTTTTTTCTCTATTCCAGGGAGGTGTACCCAGTCAAGTTTCTCCTTTACTATCCGCTTAATTGCTTCACGGTCGCGCATGTGCAGTACTTCTACCAGGGGAAATGCAATGTTTTCTTCCACCGTCATGGAATCGAATAGGGCGGAGTCCTGAAAAAGGTAGCCCAGCCGCAGCCGGTACTTCCGCCGTTGTTTCTCCGGCAGCGGAACAATATTAGTTCCGTTAATTTTTATCTTACCGGCATCGGGTTCCAGTATTCCTATGATATTTTTCATAAGTACGCTTTTTCCCGACCCGCTTTTACCCAATATCGCGGTAATGCGTTTGTATGGAAACGTAAGGCTCACCTCGTCAAGTACCAACAAAGAGCCGAACTTTTTAGAAAGCCCTTCCACCTCTATAACTGGATCATTAATGTGCACACTTTTCGGCATTAAAAATGACTCCCAAACATAACCTTCAGTAAAATATCGGTCATTATAAAGTCAGCCACTAAAATGCTGACGGAGGCTGCCACTACCGATCTGGTGGTCGCGTCTCCGACTGCTTTTGAACCACCCTGCACATAATAACCGTAAAAACAGGAGATAAGGCCGACTATTAACCCCAGTACCGCCGATTTAATGATACCGGAGTACACATCCTTCGGGTTTACCATACGGTAGAGCTCGAACAGAAAAGTAGTTTTATCTACCGATTTGTACCATACCGTAACCACATAACTGCCGGCGATACCTATTACATTTGCCATGGCGGTAAGCAAAGGAAATACAATAACCGCCGCCCATACTCTTGGTACTACCAGATATTGAATGGGGTGGACCGACATGGTTTCCATTGCATCAATTTGTTCGCTGATGCGCATAGTTCCAATTTCAGCTGTGATTGCCGAGCCGTTCTTGGCTATCAACATCAACGCCGTCATTACCGGAGCCAGCTCGCGGGCCATAGTAATTCCGACTGCAGATCCTGCTAAGGGTTCGGCTCGGAACATACCCAGTACATTTACCAGCTGCAGCGATATGATCATACCGATGGCGAAACTGGACAACACGATAATAGGTATTGAGGCTACCCCCATCTTTTCGACATGGGCAGTTAGGATGCGAAACCGGTTGGGACGTTTGAAAGTCCATCTGAACACTTCCAGAGTGAAAACAACAAAAAGTCCCAGCCGCTCCAGTGCATATAGGATCTTTGATTGAAATTTATACATTTACTATTCGCTTCTTAGTAGATCTCATTTTATAGCACTGATTGAACTAACTACTTGAAATTGTGTAACTAGATGACGTCTTTTTTTATGTGTAGAAAGTCAATGTAAACAGAGCATCATAAAAACTCGCCTAATAAAAAAGCCGCCCCCGAAGGGGCGGCTGTAGTTGCTCTAGAGAAACTTTTGTAAAGCTTCGATTAGAAGGGCCGGTCGGCAAGGTATTTGTATTCCTTCCATTTATGGTTAACATCCTTCTTAATCTTGCCCAGCAACTCCTCTGCCCGTTCGGGGTTAGAGCTGCGAAGAGCCTTGTAGCGACCCTCGTTTGCTTTAGACGTACTCTCCGATGTCCGATGCGGGCTCTTTGCTGTCGAGCTTGAAGGGGTTTTTGCCCTGGTCAGTCAGTTCCGGGTTATACCGGTACAGGGGCCACAGGCCGCTGGTAACCGCTCGAGCCTGTTGGTCCATACCCTTCATCATATCGATACCGTGGGCGATACAGTGGCTGTAGGCGATCACGATTGAAGGTCCCTTATAAGCTTCGGCCTCACGGAGAGCGCGGATGGTCTGGATTCGGTTGTAACCCATAGCTACCTTGGCTACATATACGTAGCCGTAGCTCATCGCCATCATTCCCAGGTCTTTCTTGCCGATGCCCTTACCGGCGGCTGCAAATTTGGCAATTGCACCGGTTGGGGTTGCTTTAGACATCTGACCACCGGTGTTTGAGTACACCTCGGTGTCCATTACCAGAACGTTTACATCCCGGCCGGAAGCCAGCACGTGGTCAAGACCGCCATAGCCGATGTCGTAGGCCCATCCGTCACCTCCAAAGATCCACACGGAGCGACGGATCAGGTAGTCAGCCACAGATGCAAGCTCTTTCAGCAGCTTATTGCTGCTTTTTTCAGCTTTTGCCACCAGCTGGTCTTTCCATTCACGCTGCTTTTCTATTTCTTGCTCATCCCGCTGTTCGTTATCGCGGAGGCTCTTGAGAATCTCTGTATCGAAGCCGTCGGCACCCTCTTTGATTGCCCGATCGAGAAGCTCTTTAGCGTAGGTCATATTACGATCGGTTGCGAGACGCATACCGTATCCAAATTCCGCCGCATCTTCGAACAGGGAGTTCGACCAGGTAGGACCGCGGCCGTCGTCTCGGGTGGTGTACGGAGTAGTGGGCAGGTTGCCGCCATAGATGGAGGAACAACCGGTAGCATTGGCAATAATCGAACGGTCGCCAAAGAACTGGCTGACCAGTTTTACATATGGGGTCTCACCACAACCGGCACATGCCCCGGAGAACTCAAACAGCGGGCGCAGCAACTGACTGCCGATAGTGGTCTGCAGTTTAAGCTCGCTGCGGTCAAAGTCGGGGATTTCATTAAGGAAGAAGTTCCAATTTTCCCGTTCTTGATCACGGAGAGGCAGTTGAGGCTCTAATACCAGTGCCTTTTCTTCGGTCTTCTCGCCGTTTACTTTTTTATGAGCAGGGCAGATGTTTACACATGCACCACAACCGGTACAATCTTCAGGCGCAACCTGAATGGTAAACTTCATGCCTTGAAAAATTTTACTCTTTGCATCGGTGCTCTTAAAGGTTTCCGGTGCCTTTTCAAGATGTTTTGGATCGTACATCTTCATGCGAATTACGCCATGGGGACACACTGCCGAACAATCGCCGCACTGAATACAGGTCTCGAAATCCCAGACGGGTATTTTCTCGGCAACGTTTCGTTTCTCGTATTTTGTGGTTCCAAGGGGGTAGCTTCCGTCGGCAGGAAGTTGGCACAGCGGGTGATGCCCTCGCCGCGGCCGGCAATGATTTCTCCGGTTACTTCTTTTACAAATTGCGGGGCATCATCCGGAATAGTTTGGATCATGTGATTATCGCCGCTGGACTGCTTGGGATAGTCAACCTTTTCGATCGCATCGAGGGCCATATCGATGGTTGTGATGTTTTTGTCCACCACTTCCTGTCCCTTCTTGGTGTAGGTCTTTTTGATGTACTTCTTGATCAGGTCTATGGCTTGATCTTCCGGCAGTACACCGGAAATTTTGAAGAAAGCGGTCTGCATCACCACATTGATACGGGTGCCCATACCTGCTTTTTCTGCGATTTTATAGGCATCGATTACGTAGAAATCGAGCTCTTTATCGATAATTTGCTTCTGTACCTCTACCGGAATGTTGTCCCAGATTTCATTTTTATCAAAGGGAGAGTTCAGCAGAAACACACCGCCCTTCGCGGCATTCTTGAGCATGTCGTAGCGTTCAAGGAAGGTGAACTTGTGGCAAGCCAGGAAGTTAGCCTTCTGGATGAGGTAGGTGCTTTTAATAAGATCTTTTCCAAAGCGGAGGTGGGAAACAGTGGTTGCACCAGCTTTCTTTGAGTCGTATACGAAATAGCCCTGTGCGTAGTTGTCGGTTGCCTCACCAATGATCTTGATTGAGTTTTTATTCGCACCCACAGTACCGTCGGAACCTAAACCGTAGAACATAGCGCGAGTGACATCTTCACCGGCAGTGGAGAAGTCGGCGTCCCACTCAAGACTTGTCTTTGTCACATCATCATGAATACCAACGGTAAAATGGTTTTTCGGGTCCTTTTCACTCAGGTTGTCAAGAACAGCTTTGGCCATTCCCGGGTTGAACTCATTTGAACCGAGGCCGTAGCGTCCGCCAACAATAGTGGGGTAGTCCTTTAGGTTAGAGTCGCCGCTTTCCATCATTTCACCGACAGCCGTACGGACATCTTCGTACATTGGCTCGCCGAGCGATCCGGGTTCTTTTGTTCGGTCGAGTACTGCAATGGATTTTACCGTATCAGGCAGTGCTTTGATGAAATCCTTGGCACTAAAGGGACGATAGAGGTGTACTTTAACCACACCAACTTTCTCACCTTTTTTCACCAGGTATTCAACGGTCTCTTCCATTGTTTCGGCGCCGCTGCCCATCAGCACAACAACTCTCAGCATCCGGTGCACCAACATAATCAAACAGATGGTACTGTCGACCGGTTAGTTTTGCGAACTTATCCATAGCCTTCTGCACGATGGCCGGGGTTGCATCATAGTATTTGTTTACTGTTTCGCGGGCTGCAAAGAATACGTCGGGGTTTTGGCTGGTCCCACGGATAATCGGTTTTTCCGGGTTCATTGCACGTTGGCGATGAGCCTGAACTAATTCGGCGTCGATCATCTTATGCATTACATCGTAGGGAATTTCTTCCACTTTCTGAATTTCGTGGCTTGAGCGAAAACCGTCGAAAAAGTGGAGGAAGGGAACTCTTGCTTCTAAAGTAGCTGCCTGGGCAATCAGTGCGCTGTCGGTTACTTCTCTCATCGGATGCTGTTCGAAGCCAGCTCACCAAAGCCGGTTGAGCGGGCAGCCATTACATCCGAATGATCACCAAAGATCGAGAGAGCCTGACTTGCTACAGATCGAGCGGCGATATGAAATACAGTTGAAGTGAGCTCTCCTGCGATTTTGAACATATTCGGAATCATCAGGAGAAGTCCTTGAGAGGCGGTGAAAGTGGTTGTAAGTGCGCCGGTTTGAAGCGCGCCGTGGACTGAAGCAGAAGCTCCACCCTCGGATTGCAGTTCGACCACTTCCGGAATCGTACCCCACAGGTTTGGTTTGTCCTGGGCGGAGTAGAGGTCCGCCAGCTCTCCCATCGGAGAGGAAGGAGTAATCGGGTAAATAGCACAAACTTCGTTTGTTGCGTGGGCAACATACGCTGCGGCGGTGTTGCCGTCAATTGTTACCATGTTTTTTTCTGACATTTCGTATCCCTTCATTTAAGTTAATTTATGAAAAATATTGTGATTATTATACCTTATTTATCGATATCCTACAAGGTGAGAAACGGTATATACCAAAGAGAGTCCTATTTATCTAATTTTAGCAGCTGTGGTTCAACAGGCTCATATTAAAAAACTCATCTCGAAGAACGAGGACGGCAATACTGCAGGTGGTTGAATGACTGCAGCACTTTACGGTGAATTGGGTCCTCAGCTGCTGGGCTGCTCTGACCTTCGGTGTTTTCTTCGGTTTTGTCCCCGGCTTGCTCCTGGATCTGGTTCTCGTTAAAGGAAGCCAAAAGAGACTCAATAGCCTTGGTATGGGCCGGGGCTCCGAACTGCTTGATAATCTGGTCGCGGTTCTTTACCTGGGGGCCCCTTAACAGATTTTCCATGGTAGCCACTGTTTCGGCATTAATTTCACGCAGCTCCAGCACAAACTCTGGTGATTCCGCAGCCTGTCGAAGTACTTGATACTGCTGTTCTACCGAGAGAAAGGAGTAATCGATAAGCCTCTCTGCCAATAACTGCTCTACCTCATAGCGAATTCGCTTGTGCTGATCATCCGGCAGTAGTCCGGCAACTGAATTGAGGATCTGGGAGTAGGTATCGCCCAGGGCGGCTCGGTCTCCGGTAGAAAGGGGAACCTGCAGCTGACTGTAAAAATAACTCGACTGAGGTAAAAAATAGTCCTTCAGCGCACCAAGGATGTCCAGGTCCCGGGCAACCAGCGGAGTTCCCCACAGCACACTGTTGATAAACAGGTAGCCGAACCCCTCTTGAATGGCGGTGGAAACTATCACATCGGCAGATCTGGTCAGCTCTTCAAAGCTGATGCCGATCTCATCCAGGTTGCGCCCGATGCCCCAGGCGCCGGAGATAAGCCGGTTCTGATAAGCACTTTCTACCAAATTAGAATAGGCCCTTTCCTGCTGCGAGACTCCCGGCAGGGTCACCAATAGATTAGTAGGACTTTCAACAAGGTTTGTCAGCAGCCCAGCCTCCAACACGTTTTTTCTGCGGATGCTTCGTACCGGGTACAGCAGAAGCTTTCCTTCAGGCTCCCAGCCGGGGGTATGTTCACCGGCCCAGGTTTCAATTTTCTGTTGTACCTGCCAGGAGTCAATGGATGCGGAGGGGTGCGGCTCAATCGGGTTGTTCAGCAAAAACAGCTGGTCCTCCGGTATGCCCGCATCTCTTAAAACATTCCGGTCCCGACTGTTGATAACTATATAGCGTACATTAGGACTTACGGGATACATGGGCGATTCCAGGTTCTCGTAGAGGGCCTTCAAATTTGAAAACCTCCCGCTCTCCGGAAAATCGTGAATATGCAGGATTATCTGCTGTTGCGGCTGTTCCCGGGCAATTTGCAGCAGCGCCTCGGTAAACAGGGGGTTTTTCCCAATATGGTAATTGTGAACCCACCAGATGCTGTCGCTAAAGTGCTCATTCAGCTTCTGTTTAATATCTTCAACCTTAGGAGGGGTGTCCTGTTCAACTAAATAATCGATCTCGGGTATCGGCCGGCTGTGAACCTGGGCTTCAACCCCCTGCGATTTAAGTGCCTGTTCTATTTTATCGACTATATTGGTCCTCTGCGAATCCCGTCCGCAGACCAGGGTTATATCAAACTGATCAGGCTGCTGCTGCAGCAAAGCCTTTACCGATGAGGTGATGACTTGCGTAATTCCCCCGGTAAGCAGGTGATAATGGAAGATGGTTATTCTATACATACTGCCATGATACTACAATTTGCGGATGGGAATCAATTTGCTTTGATTGCAATTTCTTTTGCAATTTATAGGGAGGAGTCCTATTATTTGTTCTATCACTTGTATTATACGGAGGATAGTATGAATCAGCTTACAACGGGAGACACAGCTCCCGATTTTTCACTTTTGGATCAAGGAGGGAACCGTATCAGCCTCTCAGATTACCGTGGGCAGAAGGTCCTCCTCTATTTTTACCCAAAGGCCGACACCCCCGGCTGCACCAAACAGGCCTGCAGCATAAGAGACTCATGGGCGGAGCTTAAAGAGAAGGGGGTTGTACCGATTGGTATTAGTGGGGATAAACCGGCGGCCCAGCAGAAATTTGATGCCAAATACAGCCTCGGCTTTCCCCTCCTATCGGATGCAGACCACGAGGCGGCCGACGCCTATGGGGTCAGGGGAGAGAAAAAGATGTTCGGTAAAGCTGTAATGGGCACTGTGCGTTCCTCCTTCCTGATCGACGAAGAGGGCCGCATCGTACAGGCCTGGTACAAGGTCAAACCTGAGGAGACAGTGCCAAAAGCGCTGGCTGCTTTGTAAGATAGCAAGCATGAAAAAACCCGGGCCTTTAGCCCGGGTTGGTTGCTTCTGTAAAAATATATTACGAGGGTATTGGAGCATATAATCCAAGCTCATCTCCTTCCGAACCAACCGGCCGGTAAGCTTTCCAGTCGGAGCCTTCTATATCCTTGAAACGTATTATCCTGTTGGGACTTTCAACCGGAAAACCATCAATATATTCTGCATTATCATCAGTTAGGTAAATGTGTTCCGCGGTAGTGGCCAAAAAACGGGTGGGTCCGTAAAACTCTCCTAGCTGATCCGCAGTTTCACCTGAGGTGAAATCAACAACCCTTCCAAAGGAATCAACGTATTGGAGTTCCTTGGTTAGTTTTATTATTACATTACCGGAAGAGCCTCCGATATTTGTAAGGTAGAGATGGTTGTTTTTGACCAGCAAGTCCATATTGAAAAGGCTTGATATAACATTTTGATCGTTGTAGGTTGCTATTACCCGGTTGCCGGCAGTTCTCTGAGGATCATACTTGAAAATGGTCGGCTGTGAAGACTGGTCTTGACCTGCAAAATACAGATACCCCTCATCATCTGCCGCTAGACCAAACAGGCTGACACTACTATCTCACTCTCCTGCCACAATTCAAATGTATCAGTACCGACCGCTATGTCTGATACATCTTGGGTCACGTGTATAAATTTTATAGCCGAACCCTCTCCAGGCTGACCGATATAGAGATAGTTGTTCGTACGGTCAAAAGCGATGGCTGAACCGGAAACTTCGGGGTCGTAATCTGGCGCTGATGATGTAATATCGTTGATCATAATAATTGGATAATACTCAGAATAAGGACCATAATAGGAAATCCAAATTCTTCCCTGATTGTCCAGAGCTGTATCGTAGGGATAATCAAGGCCAAGTTCTGTCGTATTCCACTGGTCGGAAGTTAAAGAGTTCACATCCTCAGACACATCAAGATTGCTTACCTGAACTATTGTTCCGGGAGATGTGACGTAGATCCGGGACAACTATCTTCGTATCCTTTGGCCCCATCGTGAAATCGAGTTCTGTTTCTTCTCCTTCTACAAGGTCCGCATAGCGGGTCATGCCCCAGCTGTACACATGGCTGGTAGCTGAGTCTTGGTTGGCAGCTTCTACCTCGAACTTCACATCATCTCCAGGCGGAAGGAAAAACTCTACGCTGCTGTCCGAGGGAGTGACGGTTACACTCTCGCTGATAATCTTGTCCGGTTACACGTATGTTTACTTCAGTTACGTCGCTCTGCAGGCCCATTACACTCAATTTTGGATTAACTGAGCCCTCAGTCATATCCGTTGTAAATGAGCAGGCCCCGGCGAGAAGCAGCAATGACCCGAGCGTGCCGAACAACAGGGCTCGGGCTATTCTATTTTCCCTTATATATGGTTTTTTTGTTAAATTCATAATTTTCCTCCTTATTCCCAGGCGAGGTTCAGAATTACTCGTGAATAGTCGCTTACTTGAGAGCCGCCGTCTTTTACAATCCCTCCGTCTCCCGATAAGCTGCTTATTACTTCAAATTGGCCGTTTAGCAGGGTCTGCTGGGAATTCGAGGGCGCTGAATATCCGTCGGTGCTGCTCTCTTGCCCCGCGCTTACCCCGCGGTTTTGTCCGACCCTGTTGCTTAATACGACGGTACCCTCGGTAACCCATAGGGTGAAACCGTCGAAAACAAAACTTGTTCCGCGCACAGCGGCCGTCGAGACTGGACTGCGGAGCTTAAAGTTGTTGCGCAGGCCTTTGGTGGACCGTACATTTGCTTCGACCTTTCCCACCTCGAGAAACAGGTCGGTGTCTAGGCTGTCGCTGTTTTCTACAATCTGCTCCAGCTGCATTCGGGTTAGGGCTTTTACCTCAAGGGTACTCTCGCCTAGCTCGAGTACCGCCTTCGAGTTGAATCCGGTGGAAATATACGTGTTACGGGATATGTTCCCCCCGGAGGCGGCCCGCTGCCATTGGCCTCCCGGTTCTTTTATTTCCACTTTGCCTTCGGTGCTTCGGACTACCGCATCAACGGCAAACAGCGGGATGGCTGCGGCAAAGAGCAGCAAAAAGGTAATACTTAATAAGGTTTTATATGTTTTCATTAGAATTTTCCTCCTAAATTAATAGGTAAATGAAATATCCAAACGGCCGACCGCCTCTATTTCGGATCTGCTGTTTGCAAACGGGCTGTTGTTGGAGTAGTTATTGGGCATGAATACTCCCCCGCTAAGGGTAATACCTAAATCTGAAAAGGGGCGGTAGTTCAACCGCAGGTCTGCTTCGCTTCCTAAATACTGTTGGTCTGATGTAGTGCTGACTCCCGGTTCCGAGATTGCGCCGGTGGTGCTGCGGATAAAGCTCAAGGCACTTAGCTCGAGCTGCAGTTCTCCGGCATACACGGAGGAGAGGGGTTTTATCGAGTAAGAAAACTCTCCGACGCTTATGTTTCCCGGGCTGGGTGAAAAGGCAATGCCGAATTGTTCGCTATGGGACAGGGGAATAAAGTGGTTTGAATAGTCTGAACCGTTGTACCCGCCGTAATAGCTTCCCTGTTCCGGATCACCGGAAGAGTAGAACCCCGCCAGTTTGAACCGGGAATAGTTAAGATCCTCCATATAATATGTGAATTCTCCTCCCGCCAAGTAGGCCAGGGTGCTGTACGCCCCGTGGCCGTAGTTGAGGAATCCGTAAAAACGGTGGTACAAGTCCCTGCTCATGGACCCTGCAATTCCGATTCCGAAATATTCGGTAAAAATACGATCCTCTGAGGTCAACAGATCGCTCTCCTGCTGTAAATCTTGTTGCGCAATAAAGCTTACATGTACATCCTGTTCCAGCAGCAGCTGCGGGAAGGCAATTGCAAAGCGCCCAATAGTTTTTGGGGGAGCCTTCTGATATCCGTGGTCAGGTGCACTTAGATGAACTCCTATATCGCTCTGGGTAACCAGTATCCGGGAGTTGGGAACAAAGGTAAGGCCGGTATAGCCGGCACCTGCGGATATGGTTCCCCACGGGAGTTCAGCCTCTATTTCCCCTCCATCCAAATTGTGATCAAGCACATACTCTGTAAAGTCTGCAAAATTAAACCTTCCGAGTCGGTAGCTTATTCGTGAAGTGAGTGTTCCTGTGAATACAAACTGATTAATATCGGCGAAATAGGTACGGTCAAGGTTGAATTGGTATTTGGCCTCGGTTCTCAGAGAGGCGTTTTCGGAAAACCGGGTTTCGAACCATATACCGGCCTCAAGGTCCTGCTGATAATCGGTTTCACCGTCCCACTGCAGTTCGCTGGAGCTTTCTGCAAAACCGCCCCAATCAAAAAGTGTCTGGCCTGAAACAGGCTGGGGATTCATACCGATGAGTATAAGAAAGGCGGCGGCTATAAATAAGCTGGTATTTCTGTGTTTCCTGATAGTTTTACTCATGCCGATTCCTCCTTCCATTCAAGGACTTCCCTCAGAATGTAAAGTACTTCGGACCCAGATAAGCTTCGTCCGGGTAGCGCGCTGCCGCGGATAAAACCGCGATAGTGTGTTTCCCGGGCTGCATAGCGGGGACCTGGAAATAGTTTGTACATAACCCCGCCGGGTATTTCAAAGGCGTGCATTAACAGTTGAGAGTATTGACCCAGGGTAATCGGCGCATCAGTTGAAACATGCGGCAAGTGCCATCTTTTGGAGTCGAAGCCTTCGGCTGCTGTCTGAGGGGAAATCTCTTCCGGGAGCTCCCCGGCGGCGGTCTGCACCATATATAATGCAGATGCGAAAGAAGCCTCTTCCTGGGCAAGAAGCTGATCAATAACCTGGTTAGATTGTGCCGGAACGAGACTAAGAGAGATTCCAAGTAAAAAGAGTATACTTAAAATGATGGTACTATTTTTTCTTAACATGTAATCCTCCTTCTTATACATTACTAAAAATGTAATGTATAAGAAGGCAGATAACAACATCATCGCCCAAATTTTCAAAAAAATTCGGGCTGTGGCCGAAATATGTTGGAAATTCCTCTTCTGGTAGAATTATGTCGGGATATGCATTAATATAAGACTATAAAATAAGCCCGGAGGGGACATACTAATGACAAGTTCGATAAACAACCTGATTCGTTTTATCTACGGTGATCAGCAAGGGGCTGATCTAGAAAAAAAAATCCATGCCCTGCTGATGAAAGCCGAGCACGATATTCAAGCACCCACCCATCGCGGAAAGGGGGAGCTGCCCCTAGATAATACTGATGCCCTATTGATAACCTACGGCGACACTCTGTTACAGGAGGGCAAGCAGCCGCTTTCCAATTTACGGGATTTTGCCGATGCAAAACTGCGGGATATTTTCAGCGGTATTCATATTCTCCCCTTCTTTCCATACTCTTCCGACGACGGGTTTTCCATTATCGATTACTATTCGGTCAACCCGCAGCTGGGAAGCTGGCAGGAGATTCGAGAGATAGGCAGCGTCTTCAAGCTGATGTCGGATTTAGTGTTGAACCACTGCTCGGCACAGAACGAATGGTTCCAAAAGTTTCTGCACGATGACCCGCACTATAAAGAGTACTTTATTACCCAGGATAAGGATGCCGATTTATCGATGATAGTCCGTCCCCGTACCCATCCCCTGTTAACACCCTTTGAAACCGACCACGGTACCGAATATGTATGGACCACCTTTAGCGCCGACCAGGTCGACCTCAACTTTGCTAACCCTGAGGTGCTGTTAGAGATGATCAAGGTGATGCTGTTCCACATTAAGAACGGTATTCAAATTATCCGTCTGGATGCAATTGCCTATCTCTGGAAAGAGCTCGGACATCCGAGTATCCACCATGAAAAGACCCATGCCGCGGTAAAGCTGTTTCGGGCTATTCTCAATGTTGCGGCCCCCTGGGTGGTAGTAATTACCGAGACCAATGTACCCCATGCGGAAAATATCAGCTACTTTGGAAACTCTGATGATGAGGCGCACATGGTGTATCAGTTCAGTCTTCCGCCGCTGGTTCTGGATGCCTTCAGGCGTGAAGATACCCGGCATCTTCAGCAGTGGGCCTCGGAACTGCAGGATACTCTTGGCACGACTACTTTTTTCAATTTTCTGGCCTCCCACGACGGGATTGGACTGCTGCCTGCCAAGGGAATCCTCTCGGAAGAAGAGATTGAGGGGCTGGTAGAAAATACCCGTGAGCAGGGCGGGTTTATCAATTATAAATCCACGCCGGAGGAGAGGTTCCCTCACGAGATGAATATCACCTACCTCGATGCCCTTGCCGGACCAAGATGTACCGGCCAGTGTGCGGGCACGCAAGTTCCTTGCCGGTCAGGCGGTGATGCTTACTCTGCGGGGAGTGCCGGGTATTTATATTCACAGTCTGCTTGGATCAGAGAATTATAGAGAAGGGGTGGAGCAGACCGGTGAGAACCGAAGCATTAACCGGGAAAAGCTCTCCTATTCCGAGGTAATGACCGAGCTTAATACTCCGGGAACCCTGCGGAACCGGATATTTAGCGGTTTTCAGGATATGCTGAAGGCGCGCCGCCGGGAGCAGGCCTTTCACCCCGCCGGCCGGATGGAGATTCTGCCGACGGAGAAGGATGCGATGTGTATCCTGCGCATCTCTCCGGATAACACGGAATACGTTTTGGCCTTTATTAGTGTGAATCCCGGGCTTACCACCGTTGAAATACCGATTAATCTGCTGCCCAAGCCCTTAAAGACAAACTACACCGAGCTTATACGGGGAAACTCCTTTACTGCCGCGCTCACCCGGAATTCCCTCCGGTTTCAACTGACCGGTTTTGGGGTCTATTGGTTAAAATAGCCTACCTGTCGCGAAACTGCTTACTGCCCCAGATTGAAGTGGTGAGATGGCGAAGCTTTGTTTCGAGTACGCTGTAGGAGTAATATCGTAGTCCTAAATTGTAATTTGTCTCGGCCATCCGGGCCCGTTTTTCAGGATCTTTCAATACCTTCCGCGTGTATTCGACAGTACTGTTGCTGATGAAGTTGTCCATCTCGATCACATCAAAGCCCTTCGGTTTGATGTCGTGGGAGTAAATAGAGTAATTGTTCACCAAAATCGGTTTGCGATGATAAATACCTTCCAAAAAGGCGTTTCCAAAGCCCTCTACAATTGAGGGGTAGGTAATTAGATCGGCATGGGGATAGATGTCTCCGAGGGTATACACCTTGCGCCCGTCGGGGGTCTGTCCGCGGTGATCTGCAATAATATCATCAACAAAAAGCGCGTGAATGCCCAGCAACTCGGCGTATTCCTTTACGCGGGTCTGATATTCATAGCCCTCATCACCGGAGGCGTGGCTGATAACCAGGGTTGCCTTCATTTTTAGGCGGGCCACCAGTTCAATTGCATGTTCAATGCCTTTACGCTGAACAACCCGGGTTGGTTGGAGGATAAGCAGCTCGTCCTCGGCAATTCCCAAGGCCTGCCGTACATCGTTATTGTAGGGGTCCTTCCCGTCGGGCGGGTTTTCAAAGTCCATCACATTTGGAATCAGGGTAGAGGCAATACCGGTTCGCAGGGCAAGTTGATTCTGGGCAGAGCTGTTAATCACCACATGCTGAACCGACTTGAGGTGTGGAGGGTAGGCGGCATTGAAGTAATCCCACACACAGTTTGTAAGAAAGCGTTTCCTTTCCCAGAAGAAATCGTGGTGATGGGCAATAACCGGCATGCCGGTTTCTGCAATTACTTCGAGTAAGGGCCAAGCCCAGGGGCAGGTTGAGGGGGATGGTAAGGGTGTTCTGCGGAATAAGTAGATCGATGTCAAAGTGCTCAATAAAATCATAAATTTTCTTTTTCAGAATTTCCCGGTAACGATGCAGACCGTCGGTCAGTTCCCGCGGCCGGTCTTGTAGATCAAAACTCATGTTGTACAGTTTGACAATTTCCGGGTGCTTAAAGTGGGCTTCATCAACAATCAGGGACACTTCAGGCGGGGTGTCGAGTTCTCCGGCCATATAGTAGCAGTTGTAGTTATGGCGCTCAAAAACTTCGGCCCATTTCTTAGTTTCCAGGGAGACCCCGTCTGTCCCCGATATCCGAAAGGAGATAAAACCAACATTTTTCCCCGCTTTCTTTAACTTACTCACTTATTCACCTCGTTTCATTTGTGTCTTTATCTTTGATCATGCCTTTTATTATAGATTGCAATTGGCAGGGGTCAAGAACTCTCTGGAAGAAAGTACGCATATCCTTTAAACTCGGCAGATATGAAAGATCAACAGCTAATGTGGAATGAATCGAGACGCGAGACTCTACTCGAAAGCCCTATTTTCAGTGTTCGTTCGATTCACAGACACGCTTCGGATGGGCGGGAGGGAGATTTTATCTGCCTGGATGCTCCCGACTGGGTGACTGTGGTGCCCCTCTTATCCGGAGACCAGGGAAACGACCAGGGAAACGACCAGGGAGGCAAGCAGAGGCCGCAGTTTATCATGGTTGAGCAGTTTCGGCATGGAAGCGGAAAAGTGACCTTTGAATTTCCAGCGGGAACCATTGACCCAGGAGAGGATCCCCGGGGGGCTGCGGAACGGGAACTGCTGGAGGAGACGGGATATACGGCGGGTTCACTCATTCCGCTGGGCAATGTTTCACCGAATCCGGCCTTTATGAATAACCGGGTGCATGTGTTTTTAGCTTACGATTTGGTGTGGCATAAAGAACAGGAATTGGATGAAAATGAACAAATCCACACTCATCTGGAACCGGTTGAGAAGGTGAGTCGGCAGATGGGAACCGGCGCATACGATAACGGGGTCATGGTTATTGCTCTGCAGTTTTTTTCGAGATATAAGCGGATGGATCGGATACAATAATGAAGGCAGAAAAAATAGGCGCCGACCGGATTCGAACCGGTGAATAAAGGTTTTGCAAGTTCGAAACCATCGGTCCGGGCTTGCACGCAGTTAACATTTGGGTACATGCCGATCGCTATCCGGGAGGGTGTGCTGCACGGTCCGAGAATGTAAACTTTATAAACAAAATTGATGCGAATTCTCAATTTGGAAGTTTTTTGACTTCCAAATTGAGAATCGCTGCTTTAAAACAATGAAGAAGTCGAAACGGCCGAAAATATTGTGTATACAGCCTCCCGTGTATGATTTTGCACTGTACGACCTCTTTTTTAAGCCCTATGGACTGCTGAGATTGGCAGGCTACTTGGAGCAGCAGGGGTATCAAGTTGAGTTTATCAACGCCTTAGATTATCAAGAACCGTATACTCTTGCCGCGAAGGGGTTGCCGCGACGCAGGGCAAACGGTACGGGCAAGTTCCACCGGCAGCGTGCTCAACTGCCGCCGGGAATTCAAACTATTCCCCGTCAATACAGTCGGTATGGAGTGCTGCCGGAGGTCTTTGCGCAGCAGGTGGCCAAAACACAGCCGGATATGGTTTTGATTACTTCGCAAATGACCTATTGGTATCAAGGGCTGGCAGAGGCGGTTCGCGTGGTACGACAGGCTCATCCCTCCGTTCCGGTGGTGGTAGGCGGAATATATGCTACGCTTATGCCGCAGCACTGCCGTACTGTGACTGGAGCCGATGAGGTAGTCCTCGGTGAGGGCCTGTCTCAACTACCGGGTCTGTTTGAAAAGTATAAACTGAATGCACCGAAGGCTTGGGACTGGACAACGGGGTGTCGTGCCGACTCTGTTCGGAGGCCGTGAAACCTGGGGAGATGCCGGGCTTGTCAGGTTGAATGTCGGCTGTCCGTATCGCTGTACCTATTGCGCTTCAGCCATAATTGAACCACGATTTCTGCCGGGTGAGTACCGTCAGGTGTGGGAACAGATCCTTTACCTGCACCGGAAATTCGGTACAAAAAACTTTGCCTTTTATGATGATGCCCTGCTGGTGCACAAGGAAAAACTGCTGCTGCCCCTGCTGGAACTGATAATCCGCTCTGAACTTTCACTTCGCTTCTACACCCCTAACGCGGTACATATGCACTTTATCGACCGGGAAACGGCAAGACTTATGCGAGCCGCCGGTTTCCAGGAGGTTCGCATAGGCTATGAATCGGCGGATGAACAGTTTCACCGCCGGCAGGATGGAAAATACACTCCCTGATGAAGTTGCCCGCGCAGTAAAGGCGCTGGCGAAGCGGCCGGGTTTCCAGAGGAATCCATTATTCTGTATGTTTTGGCAGGGCTTCCGCGGCAAAGTGCCTCCGAGGTAGAGGAGACCCTGCGGAAGGTAGAGCCCTTTGCTGTACGCGTTTCATTGGCCGAGTATTCGCCTGTGCCACAGACTGCCCTGTGGCAGGAGAGTGTAGCCGCTGCCCGTTTTCCGATTGCAGAAGAGCCCCTGTACCACAATAACTCCTTTTTCCCGATGGAATGGGAAGGGTTTACCCGCCGGCAGTTGGAAGCTCTGAAGCGAAAAACCTTGAATTGCTGATGCTATGCGCTATAGTGTTTTTATGTTATTATCTATGCATAGTTTTCTGATATAGAGGGGTTTCCGTGTACATACCAACCGATAGAGTCTTTATTCGAAATACGGCTTCCTGTCTGCTTTTTTTTGTGCTCTTATCCCCTTTGTGGGGGCAGAACAATGATCAGAGTTACCAAGCTCTGCGTCCTGATACCCAGATAAGTGCATCGGTTCCGCTTTCCAAAGAGGGAGGGGGCTACAAAACCTTTACCTTTGAAGTTGAACCGGATACCTTTGCAGTGCAGCTGTCTATTTCCGAGGCTCCCGCCGATCTTGATTTGTATATCAAGCATAATGAGGATATACAGAGCTATGAGTTTGTTGATGCATATAGTGATTCCCAAGACTATAACGAAGTGCTCTTTCTGTCTAGCCTTTCCGACCCTCCTTTGAAGGAAGGCAAGTACTATCTCGATGTTGTCTATCCTAACGAGAATCCTTTCCCTTTCATCAATGGAATCGCTTACGAGGAAATTCCCTTTAAAATCGAGCTTGAAACCATATCAGCCGACAGGCATACCCGCCTGGAACCGGGCACATCTGTTGCCGGAAGGCGACTTACTCCCCGAAGAGGGTATGGCAACTAGCTATCTGGATTTGGAGCCGCGGAAGGATTAAGCAACCTCCGGGTTGATTTATTTGATACGAAAGCCGATCTTGATCTGCTGATAGGCTACGAACAGCCGGTATTGACCTATGAAAATGCCGATTATCTGCGAGATGGCCTGATTGGCCGTGAAAGTATTGTATTGGATGGGTCTGAGGATGAGCCGGAACTGCCCGCCGGAACTTACTACATTACGGTGTACGATGCGGTTTCAAATGCCCGGGCCGAAGAGTTCAGCCTGCAAGTAAGTTTCCAAAGCGAACCGCCGGAACAGCTGCTGGCAATTCCTCGTTTCCCTCGCAGCGATGATGAGCTTCGGCAAGCTTTCTTTTCAACTGTAGAGGTTATCGGAGAAGCCGGCCGGGGTTCAGGTTGTCTGGTATCAAAGGGCGGTTTGTTATTGACAAATTGGCATGTGCTGCGTGGTTTTGATGGGGCTGTCTCGGAGGATATTTTTGTTGCAGTCTCCTTCTCGCAGCAGGTGCCGCCCAAGGAGTTGTTCAAGGCGGAGCTCATTGAATACGACGAGAAAACCGATCTTGCGCTGCCGCAGATCGAATCCGAGCTTGTATCGATCGGGCCCTGCCCAAGGACTATCGATTTTCCTTTTTCTCTTGCCGAAACCCAGCAGCTGCCGCGTCGGTGGAGCCGATGTCTTTTATCGGTTCTGCAAAGGCAGGCGGAGGCAGTGGTTCCAAGGTTTCAGTGTCGTTAACCCGCGGAATTGTAAGCGGTTTTGAACAGGGAGCTAATGGTTTACTTATTAAGACAGATGCGGTGCTTACTCCCGGAAATTCCGGTGGAGCAGCTATTAATGCCTATTACGAATTAGTTGGCCTGCCTACTTTTACTATGGGCGAAAAAAACTCGCCCATGGGTTTTATTCGACCCGTGAGCGAGATTCCAAGCAAATGGCGTGAACAAATTACTCGTCGTAGAAGCTTCTAATCTGCTCTTTTACCTCGTTCAGTGCATTCTGATACTGCTGTTCAAGCTGCTGCATATGGCGCTGCAGCAGTTGAGTATATTCAGGGTCCTGTTCAGGCTTTAGTTCGATTTCATAGCCGTACTGGCGGGTAAGGTTCTGCTGCTTCTGCTGCAGCTGTGGCTCATACTGCTGCTTAACCTGTTCCGTCAATTGTCCGCGATGCTGCAGATACTGAGTAAAAAATTGTGAAACCTGCTGTAGAACTGAAGAGAGTTGACTATCCTTTTCCGACTAACGTTTTTAAGCCCTTCTCTACATAGTTAAGACGTTCCTGAAAACTTTCATCCCGCGGCAAGCTAATGTGCGAGAGGAGTATTTCGACTGCCGAGCTTTCGACCGTATTCCGCTCGTCTCCCTTGTACTCCTTAATTGCTTTTTGCAGATTTTTTGGTTCCGGTGTATCTGAGTTCATATAGTCTGAAGCGATTTTCTGACCGGTCTTTTTCAGTTCATTCTTCCGTATAGCAGTTTTATCGCTTTTAATATCGGCGGTCCGCTCCATAGCAAGTTCCCAGGTTGATTTTATTTCACCCATAGTATCTCCTCCTTCGTAGTTCCCTCAATTTGAATATAACGCTATCTGACGGTAGAGTTCAATAACCGTATTATACTTTACCCCGTATAAGAAATCTTCTATACTACAGTTGTAGAGTGTTGCATTTTTAGGGGAGGAACGCAGTAAATGACCGAACATGGTCAAATTACTATTGATGGAAAGGAAATTGAGGCTGAAAAGGGAGCCAATTTGCTGGTTACGGCCCGTAAGAACGGTTTTGATATACCAAGCCTCTGCTTTCTGGAAAAACTTACTCCATCTGCTGCATGCCGAATGTGTATTGTAAAAATAGAGGGAAGGCGGGGTTTGGTAACCGCTTGTTCCACCCGGTAGAGGAAGGCCTGCAGGTTACAGCCTTTAACAAGATGAGTTGAGGATTGCGACGGACCGCTTTGGAGCTGCATTTAGCGGAACATGATTATGAGTGTTCGGTGTGTGACGCCAATGGCGAGTGTGAACTGCAGGACGTTGCATACCGTTACGATATAGGTGTCGAGAAAAACAGAAGTATACCCAGTTTACCCATGGGTAATCAGGAGGGAAGTATCCGGCTTGCCCAGTGGCGGGAAGCTCTCCGCCGGTTACTTGGATCACGAAGCTGCGAAGTGTATTGGCTGTGGACGCTGTATCCAAGCCTGTGATGAGATTCAGGAAAAAGGGGTTTTGGGCTTTGTGCATCGCGGTTATCATACCTTTGTATCTGCTGAATTCGGAGCATGGAAGAATTCAACCTGTGACGGCTGCAGGGTAAGGGTAATCACCCGCCGTGGGGATATTGAATCTTGCGCGGAAAAGAGCTGTGGTAGCTGCGGATGTATCCCGTTTCATTTTCATGAATCCCCGGCCAATCGTCTTACCAATGACGTACTGGATCCGGTGGCAAAGATTCCGGAGCTGAAGGTCACGTGTATGTCGGATTGAAAAATAGGAGTAGCGGTGAAGGAAAAAAGGGACATCTACCCGCCGGGATACTTGCCGGAGGCCGGAGCAGGCGGCTTGGCCGGAACAAGGCCTTTCTAAACTGGCAGGGACGTTCTCTGATAGAGTGGTCGGTTATGCGGGCGAAGGGAATTACTTCGAATGTATATCTGCTGGGAAAGGATAGGGCTGCGTATCAGCACCTATCCTGTCCGGTGCTGCCTGATTTTTACAGCACCTCTTCTCCTCTAAGTGGAATATTGACAGTTGGTCCTTTTGTAAAGCAGTGGCTGCTGCTGTTGGCCTGCGATATTGTAGTGTTCTCCGACCGCCTGCTTCCCTATTTATGGGAGCAGCGTACAGCGGGCAAGGCGGTCGTAGTTCGGTCGAAGGAGGGCCTGCAGCCATTGCTCGGGTTTTATCCTGTTGAGCTTATGGGGTACTGGGAACGGGCCTATCAAAAGGGAAGGTATAAACTGCAGCCGACACTGCAGAGGATGCCGCGGGTTGAGGTTTCCGAATCCGATCTTCCCCGCCCCCAGCAAGGAGGGGCTCCGTTTCTGAATATCAACCGAGCTGCGGATGTAGAACAGCTGCGGAGTCTCAGAATCGATATGTCGGTGAATTAGGGGATTCGAAGAAGCTCCTCTGCGCGGACGCAACTTCACAGTCCTGCTTTACAGTTGTGTATACTGTCAAACCAACTTGAAAACTATGATAATTGGGTCTATTCTTTCATGGAATTAATTTTACATATTTATTGCTATTTAAATAACTGGAGAGATAAATGAGAAATCTTGCTTCAAAAATTGTCCTTATGACCGTCGGGGTCGCGCTGTTAATTGGTTTTGTAACCGGTTTTTTTATGTCAACACTGCTGCTGCAGCAAAGTCGCGAAGGCCTGCAGTTGTATGAGAAATCCCTACGGGAAGGATTTGATGCGATATCATAAAGTATGAAGTGCAGACTGTTCACTCGATGCTTGCGACGATCAAGCAGATGGAGGATGAGAGGCGTTTCAAACAGGATGAGGCAAAGAAATTAGCCGCAGATATTACTCAGGAATGCGTTATGGTGATGACGGTTATTTCTGGGTGGATACCAGCGAAGGCCGGAATGTGGTCCTGTTGGGCGGAGATTCGGAGGGGACTAACCGTATGGATCTTCAGGATGTAAACGGCAAATACCTGATACAGGAAATCATCGAGAAGGGAAAGCAGCCTGGAGGAGGCTTTACAGACTACTGGTTTCCAAAAGCGGGAGGAGACGAGGCCCTGCCGAAGCGCGGGTTTTCCCTCTATTTTGAACCCTTCGATTGGGTAGTTGGAACCGGAAACTACACCGACGATATTGATGCAATAGTAGCTGAACAACAGGAAACATTCATTCAGCAGGCGAGAGCGTCTATCTCAAAAATGCTGGGCATATTAGGAGTAGTACTGGTTGCTGCACTTCTGTTTGCATATTTTTTCAGCCGCCGTATTGTAAAACCGGTGAAGAGGGCTAATGAGCTGCTGAGAGAAATTGCTGAAGGGGGTGGGGATTTAACGCGTGAACTGCAGGTAGCCGGCCGGGATGAGATTGCAGATTTAACCGCCAATTTTAACCGCTTTGTTGAAACCCTCCGTTCAATCGTCAATTCAGTGAAGGGCGAGGTAAATCAGGCCCATCAGCAACGGGATGCCATTGTGGCCGGGGCGACCGAAACTGCTTCCTCCGTAGAAGAGATTTCCGCCACAAGCAGTTCAATTTTCTCTCAGGTTGAAAGGCTGAATTTGCAAGTATCGGATACCTCAAACTCTATGGAGAAAATAAGTTCAACCGTAAATAAACTTGAAAATCATATCAGCAATCAAGCCTCGGCGGTAGAGGAGTCGGCCGCATCAATTAATGAGATGGTGGCCTCAATTCAGAGTGTAGCTACTACCACCTCGGAAAAACGGGGGCGGATAGAAGATCTGCTGAAAATTACAAAAAATGGTCGGGAAGAGATTGCCCGCACCGAAAAGAAAGTGGATAACCTCAATGCGCGTGTCTCCGAGGTTATGAACATAGTGCAAATGATCAATGACATTGCCGATCAGACCAATTTATTGGCGATGAACGCCTCAATAGAAGCGGCACATGCAGGAGAGTCGGGTCGCGGTTTTGCGGTAGTGGCTGGGGAAATCCGTAAGCTGGCTGAATCATCTTCAAGTAATGCAAACCAAATATCGGAAACCTTGGAGAGTACTGTCGACAGTATATCAGAATTAAAAACCTTTACTGAGAACTCGGTACAAACCTACCAGGACATAGAAGTGAGGGCCAATGAAGCAACTGAAGCCTTTACCGAAGTTTCCGCTACTATGGAAGAGCTTTCTACCGGGGCTACGGAGATCAATAATGCGGTTGAGTCTCTGCGTGAGATTACCGCTGAAGTGAAAAGTGGTTCCACTGAAATGACCAACGGTGCAGATTCGATCAGTGCTTCCACATCAAATGTTGAAGAGGTATCGCAGAATGTGTACCATGCAGTATCAGAGATCGATACCGGTATACAGGAGATCAATGGGGCGGTATCAGATTTGAATGAAGCTATCCAGCTGATTTCTGAAACTATCGATGCAATCTCAAAGCAGGTAGAACAATTCGTAACCTAAGCTGCTGCGTGAAGAAGGGAGCAAAAATATGAGCGAGCTGTTGTACTATGAATCTCCATATGAGACGAGCTTTACCGCTACTGTAACTTTAGTTGAACCGCAGAAAGGGGGGTGGGCGGTTCAGCTTAACCGCACCCTGTTTTACCCTGAAGGGGGCGGTCAGCCCTCGGATATCGGCTGGATCGATAACATTCCGGTTATCCGGGTAGAGAGAGCGCGATGATAAGGTATGGCATTACCTGGAGGACAAACCTGGACATTCCGAAGTCCGGGGACTGATCAAATGGAGCCATCGCTTTGATTACATGCAGCAGCACACCGGACAGCATATCCTCTCGGGAGTCATGTACCGGCGTTTCGGCTACAACACGGTTGCCATTCATCAAGGTGAAGACTTTACCACTATCGAGCTCGATATCGAGGATATCTCTAAAGAAGATATAGAAGAGATCGAAACTGCCGCAATGGAGCTGATTAACCGTAATTTACCGATGCGTACCCGCTGGGTGAAAGATTCGGATTTGGAAAAATATGATTTGCGGCGCCAACCGAAGGTAAGTGGAGATATACGGCTGGTGCAGCTTGATACCTACGATGCGGTGGCTTGTGGGGGGATCCATACAGTCACTACGGGTGAGGTAAAACTGCTCAAACATATATCCACCGAAAAAATCCGCGGCAGAGTACGGCTTTACTGGAAAATAGGCGAACGGGCTATGCTTGATTATGATTACAAAAATGAAACTGTGCTGACCCTGGTGGATTGGTTCTCTGCCCAGCCGCAGGAACTGCTCCCGCGGGTAGAGGCTTCCCTGCAGGAGCTGAATGAGCAAAGGAAGCGGGCCAATATCTTTGAGAGCCGGGTCGCTCGGTTGACTGCTCAACAGCTGTTAAGGGATGCCCATGGCGAGCCGGCGCTTATTACGGCTGAATTTGAGGATGAAGGGAAAGATTTTCTTAAAAAACTGGTCCAAGAGCTGCCGGCTGACCTTCCCTGGGCTGCCTGTGTGATAAATCATCAGGGCGAGAGCTTTCAATGGCTGGTGGCCGTATCCGAACAGGTCGAATTTGATTTTAACAAACAGAAGAAAGAATTATTGGCCCTTATCGATGGAAAAAGGGGGCGGCAGGCCTCCTGTGTGGCAGGGGGTCGGCAGTCGCAAAGAGGGGATACCCGAGCTTATTTGAGCACTTTAGCGCTCAATGGCGGTGATAGGCTAGGTGCCGACCGGTTCCTGGCCGGTATACTGCAGATAGGCATCCTGGTCAATCGGATAATCCCAGCAGCCCTGACGGTGAAGTGAGTAGCCTCCGAAACCGGTTTTGAATCGATACAGGCCACACATGGGGTGGGCGGGTTGTTCCGCCGGTGGAATACCAAACAGATCATAGGAAACACATTTTTTCTGCTGTGCCAGCCGTATAGCCTCCCACTGTAGACGGTAGGTAGGCATGAGGTTCCGTTGTTCACCTCGGGATGCGCCATACAAATAAGTGGCGGTGGTTCCGTGCAGGGCCAATATCATTCCGGCCAAGGGGGTGTGGTCTTTCTCTGCCATAAGCAGGTGTATTTCGGTATTGGGCAGGTCCTGCGTCTGCTCTACCTCCAACAGTTTCTCAAAATTTTGATAGGCGTGCAGGGAGATTCCGTTGCGCTGCGCCGTTTCAGTATACATTCGGTACCATTCGTGTAATCGGTTAAAATGAGCATCAGAGACTCTCACTCCCTTTCGCTCGGACAAACGGATGTTGTATCTGGTTTTCGAGCGCATCTCCCGCAGCAGCTGATCGCTGTCTTTAGAGATATCCAAGATGCGTGTATCCGGCGGTTGAACGTCGGTGGGAGATTTACGGAGGTTTTTCTGTCGGGTGCCGAAGTTCATACGCAGTTCGCGGATACGCTCAGAGGGCGAGGGTTCGTCCTGATAAGGTGATTTCCAGGGTAGATCGTACCTGATAAACAGACAGCCTGCAGGGAGAAAGCGGCGGAGCTGCTGCGAGAGTTCTTCCAGAAAAAGGCCGCGAAACTCCTCCGCTACTGAAAAGGTCGGCGCCCAGGGCACGTAGGCGTAAGAATAAGCGCTTGAGGGCTGCTGGATGAACACTAGGAGGGAATCGTGATGCCCCTGCCAGTGTATCTGGAAGGCAACCGGCTTCCAGCCCATTCGATTCTTTACCATGGCCCAAAAGCGTGATTGCATGAGATTGCGGCGGTTGTGCATATTTTCTATTGAAATATGCTGTAGACGGAGCATACCTATCGCGACTCCTTTGGCTGGGACTCCTTGGCCCGGTCACGGTTAAGCAAAACCCACTCAAGAAACTGGTAATTTACTTCCCAGGCGTGGGGGCCGTATCCACCGGCCATTAAATATGCAATTGGGATTGATCTCTCGGCTAAAAAGCTGTAGATGACTTCATCCCGTTCTTTCAGCTGTGCTAAGCTAAGTTGCAGTTCTGCGGTAGAGTCGAGGCCGTCAAGCTCGTAAGGATCTGCTCCAAATACCACCACAGCCAGGTCCGGCTTGGGAAGTGCCTGTTCCAGTGTGACCAGTCCTGAGTGCAATGCCGATGCATATTCCGGTTCCTGCCCCGATTTAATGGGGATATCTACGGTGCTTGGTATAAACGAGGGGTGCTCTTGGTCATCGTTATCAAAGCGAGGCAGGTCCATCGGCCAGCCCTCGGCCATGTGAATGCTCAAAGTGGCGATTGATTCATCATTTGCTGTGAGGGCTGCAGTACCATCACCCTTATGAGCATCGCCGTCAATGACCCAGGCGGTTTTAATGTCTCCCTGGGCCTGGAGTTTACGAATTGCTATCACGATATCGTTAATTATGCAGAATCCATGTCCGAAATCGGCGTGGGCATGATGAAACCCGCCGCCGAAATAGAAACAGGATTCTTGCTGCAGCGCTGTGCGCATGCATTGCAAACTGCCGGCGGTACGGGTGCACATTACCTTAAAAATATCAGTAAGGGGGCTCTTGGCCAAAGCCGGGTTAAAACGATGGTAGTTGCCATGTTCGTCTATCAGCTCATAGGCTTGCTGCAGTAAGCTTTCGAGTTGTTCCGAGTAGAGCTTCTGTACATAGGAGTTAGAATGTACCCGTGCAATATCTTCCCGAACTATCTCCTCAGTTTGGCTAGTTGTAAGGAGTTCGGGTATAAGCGGACCTATTATTTTATGCCGCTGAAGAGCTTCGATGGTGGTAGTGGCCCGATTATCAAGTACCGGAATCTGCATGCCGAAATGCTGCAGCCCCGGCAGGTTGGGGTAAAAAAGTAGTTGCATGGCCTCTATTGTAAAAACTTTTTAGCAATCACTCAAGGCGAACAATTCTAAATTTGGAAGTCGGAAAACTTCCAAATTTAGAATTTGTTTCATTTTCTTAGCAAAATTTCGTGTATCTGAAACGGTTATAGCCATTCTAATTTTGAATATTGCATTGCATTATTCAAAATTAGAATCGTTGTCAAGGCGCTTTTCTACTTGCCCAAGACAAAAATAAAGTTTATTATATATATAATATACTATACTAAGGCTAACTAAAGCATTGGGGGGAATATGGGTTTTTTATATGTAATTGGAACATTGATTATTCTGTTTTTTGGATTTCAATATTTTATGGTATTGAAAATGAAGTTGAAAAAGGGGAAGAATGCTCCCGAGCTTTCGGGAAAGCATGCCAAGGCCGTCAGCTCAGGAAAAAAAGCTATGTTCTATTTTTACAGTCAGAGTTGCGGGGCGTGTAAGGCTATGACTCCGATAATTGAAGGGTACGCCCGCAGTAACCCAAATTATTTCAAGGTTGATATCCAGAATGACATGGACACTGCCCGCAAATTCGGAGTTATGGGAACCCCTTCGATGGTGATTATTGAAGGCGGGAAGATCCGGGAGTTCCTGGTAGGGCCGGTCTCTGAGGAGAGACTGCAGGCATTGCTGTGAAGCTGTAGATGCAGGGGGGCAAGCTGGCGAGGTCTAAGGCTGACCAACTTTAAGATGGAGCCTGTCCTCCTGGTTCGTTTTCTGAGCCTCTATCGTCTGTCTGTCCGCGTTGCATGCGGGCAATTATTTCAGGGAATTCGTACACCAGCATGCCGTTCTCATCCACTTCCATCCGTACCCGCTGATTATCTACCATGAGATTGAATCAGTTCTTCCGCAGCCTGTACCTCCATCCCTGTTTCAATCACAATATCCGAGACCGTTATTTGCCCCTCCAGTTGATACGCAAGCTTATATATAGAGACCTGTTTTGATTCTTTACTGGGCTCACTGTCACGATATGTAGGTTCAAAGCTACTGTAGTAATCGTCAAGGTACCAGCGTGACTGGTGGTGTTTTGATGGGGCAATAAAATGCCTGGCTATCATGTAGAGAATAAACACAGGAAATACAAAAAAGAAGGGGCCCCAAATAAAAAACATCACCTACTCCTACTCGTTTATCAGGCTACAGTATACAAGCAAAACTACTATTTGACTACTTTAGAGAGGGTACACCACAGGAATTCTCATTTTGGAAGTCATAAGACTTCCAAAATGAGAATACCCAAAAAATCTTTAAGATAAACTACTTATCTTAAACAAAATGTAAGCATTCGCAATTTGAAAATTTTCCAAAAATTTTCAAATTGCGAATTGCTGGGGTACACCATGGAGATTGGCGATAAACTGTCTGCAGCGATTCGCTATTAGACGGTCTCGTATGCTGACGCTGCCGGTATCAAGCATTACACAGAATGGTTTTCGCTGGCTTGAAGGGGCCATTATGGGGGTATATCCTGACATCATCGTGGCACCATCAATTGTGCTGGTAACAACCGATTCTCGCAACTTCAAAGAGTGCAGCGACAATATATACCGGTTTATTCCATTTGTTTTAGACCGATCGCTACTGGGGTCTATACATTCCACAAACGAGCGTGTTCCCCTGGATACACTTGCGAAAGCGGCCAAGGTATACGCCCGATTATTTGAGCATTTCTAAAAAATTACAAGCAACAAAGGGGCGGTACATGAGTACACAACAGCAGCAAGCCGCGCGCAGCAGTCTGCAGATTGGGAAAAAGGCCTTTTTATCCGCTATTATCGCCTCGGATTACTTTTCCTACCATTTGGTTTTTAGCTGTTATCTCATTATCCACTCAACAATAAGCACTTTATTGAAAGCTGCCTTAAGAATCGTAATTCCGTACGTATAACGTGGTAGAGCTATTTCTGTATCCGCAATGGGGCAGCCAGGGCACCAATCCCCGCGCCGCCGTCGTTATTATGAACGACGGGCGGGGTCTCGGATGCACCTAAAGGACGGGACCGGAAATCAGGATGATTTTTCAACCTTGACCGCACACGCCTTGAACTCCGGTATCTTGGCCACCGGATCCAGGGCCGCAATGGTCAGGGCGTTGGCCGGGTGCTCCTTAAAGTGAAAGACAAGAAAGACCGTGCCGGGGGCTGTCTTGTCGCCGACCCGGGCAGGAACCGTAACTTCTCCCCGGCGGGATGAGACCTTTACCGGCTCTCCATCTGCCACTCCAAGCCTTGTCGCATCTTCGGGGTTAAGCTCCAGAACCCCGTGTGGTACCCTGTCGTCAAGGACAACGCTTTTCCGGGTCATGGTTCCGGTGTGCCAGTGCTCCAGCTGACGGCCCGTTGTCAGCACCAGGGGGTATGCGGTGTCGGCCTGTTCCCGGGGCGGGATATAGGCGGCGGTATGGAACTTCCCCAGGCCCCGGGCAAAGGTGCCTTCATGCAGCCAGGGGGTTCCCGGGTGGTCTTCCGTGGGGCAGGGCCACTGGAGGCCAACCTTGTCTATCCGCTTGTAGGTGATTCCACCGTAGCTCGGGGTAAGGCTCTGGATCTCCTTCATGATCGCTTCCGTATTCCCGTAGGCCATCTCGTAACCCATTCGCAGGGAGATTCGGCAGATAATCTCCCAGTCTTCCAGGGCTTCTCCCGGAGGTGTTACGGCCTTCCTGAGGCGCTGGACCCTTCGCTCGGTATTGGTGAATGTTCCTTCTTTCTCCGCGAAGCTGTAGGCAGGCAGCACTACATCGGCCAGTTCCGCCGTCTCGGTCATGAAGATGTCCTGCACCACGAGAAAGTCGGCCTTTTTAAGGCTCTCGAGAACGTGGTTTGTATCCGGGTCGCTCAGGGCGGGGTTTTCTCCCATCACATAGAGCCCCCGAACCTTTCCCGACTCCAGGCCGTTCATAATCTCCACCACCGTCAGTCCGGGTTTATTACTGAGCTTCGTGTTCCAGGCGGTTTCAAATTTCTTCTGCACCTTCGGATCGTCCACCTTCTGGTATCCGTTATAGACATTGGGAAGGGCACCCATATCGCAGGCCCCCTGAACGTTGTTCTGACCCCGCAGCGGATTGACACCGGCGTTCCTGCGCCCCACATTACCGGTCATCATTGCCAGGTTGGCAAGGACAAGAACATTGTCCGTACCGCAGGCGTGCTGGGTAATACCCATGGAGTAGATGATGGCGGCGCTTTCGGCGGTCGCGTACATCCGGGCCGCCTTGCGTATTGTTTCGGCCGGCACGGAGGTAATCTTCTCGGCAAGCTCCGGGGTTGCCCCTTCAATCTCGGGGAGAAGATCCTCAAATCCCTCGGTCCGGGAGGCAATAAAGTCCCGGTCCGCAAGATCCTCCTTAAGAATGACATGCATCATGGCATTTATCAGGGCAACATCGGATCCCGAGCGCTGCTGCATGTGAATATCCGCGGAACGGGCAATACTGATGCGCCGCGGGTCTGCTACGATCAGTTTACTCTTCCCTGACTGCACGGCCTGACGGATATTTATACCTATTATGGGATGACACTCGGTTGTGTTGGAGCCGATGATAAAAATGAGGGGAGTGTCGGATAGTTCGGCTATGCTGTTGGTCATTGCTCCGCTTCCAAAGGCCTTAGCAAGCCCCGCTACGGTGGAAGAGTGGCAGAGCCGCGCACAGTGGTCGACGTTATTGGTACCTACCGCAGCCCGCACAAACTTCTGCATGACAAAATTGTCTTCGTTGGTCGTCCTGGCCGAAGAGAAGCCCGCAATGGCATCGGGGCCCGCTTCCTTTTTAATCTTTGACAGACGGGAGGCCACCAGATCCAGGGCCTCGTCCCATTCCGCTTCCCTGTACGCCCCGTCGCCCCGTTCTCCCGTACGGATAAGGGGCTTGGTGAGTCTGCGGGAATCTCCGACAAAGTCCATGCCGAATCGTCCCTTTACACAGAGGTTTCCGTCGTTGGGAACTACCCCGACTTCGCTGGTTACCCTGACAATCTTCCCGGTTTTTTTGTGCACATTCAGATCTATCTGACAGCCGACCCCGCAGTAACCGCAGGTAGTGCGGACCCTGTTCATATCCTTAAGCTTGCCGGCGAACTTTGCACTCCGTTCGTAGAGAGCCGAGGTGGGACAGGTGCTGATGCATTGACTGCAGGTTTCGCAGGTCGATTCCTTTAAGGGAACATCGAAGCCGGTGGTAACCAGCACCTGGCCCGAGCGGTTACGAAGGGTAAGGGTTTCGATACCCTGCACTTCCGCGCAGATCGCTACGCAGCGCCCGCAGCGGATGCACTTTGTCGGATCATAGATAAGAGCCTTCTCTCCGCTGGTATAGTTCCTCGTTTTCACTCTGCTTTCAATATGGGGGATGCGGTTCTCCTGGACCTTGAAGTCGTAGGCATAATCCTGAAGGCGACACTCTCCATCGGTGTCACAGGTACCGCACTCAAAGCGGTGCTCGCTCAGGATAAGCTCCAGGGTGCGCTTTCTCTGACTATTCAGTTTCGGGGTATCGGTTGCAACCCGCATATCCGGTTCCACAATTCTGGTACAGGAGGTCTGCATGCCCCTCTGCCCCTCTATCTCCACAAGGCAGAGCCTGCAGGCACCGATCGGTGCGCAGCGGGGATCGTAACAGAGGTTTGGAATATCGATACCCGCCTTCCGGGCCGCGTTGAGAAGGGTGGTTCCTTCTGCAACCGTAACCGCTTTATCATCTATATAGCATGTGATCTGTTTCATATATAATTTCCTCTTCAGGATATGGTAATTGCGTCGAAGGGACACACGTCGTAGCAGTTTCCGCAGGTTATACAGATTTCCTGGCTGATGACATGAGGTACTTTCCGCTCTCCGGAGATTGCATTCACCGGACACGCCTTTTTGCACAATCCGCAGGCCTTGCACTTCTCTTCGATAATGTCGTAGCGTATCAAACCCTTGCACACCTTTGCCGGACAGGTTTTCTGATGAATGTGCGCTTCGTACTCATCCCGGAAGAATCTCAAGGTGGTAAGCACCGGGTTCGGCGCCGTCTGTCCAAGTCCGCAGAGGGATCCTGTCTTCACCGTCTTTGCCAGCTCTTCCAGTCTGGATATGTCGGCGGCCTCCCCCTTTCC
The DNA here is from genome assembly GCA_034520965.1 of Spirochaetia bacterium. GTDB lineage: Bacteria > Spirochaetota > Spirochaetia > DSM-16054 > Sediminispirochaetaceae > DSBN01. The sequence continues at coordinate 77,197 of JAXHMY010000007.1, forward strand.
TTCGGTTATCCTGTTGAGGATATCCACCATCTGACGGGTTCCCACCCTGCAGGGAACGCATTTTCCGCAGGACTCCTCCTGGGTAAATTCCAGGAAGTAGCGGGCGACATCGACCATACAGGTGCTCTCGTCCATAACGATGAGCCCCCCGGAACCCATTATCGCCCCGATCTCCTTGACCGATTCGTAATCAATGGCGATATCAAGGTACTCTTCGGGTACACATCCTCCCGAAGGACCTCCCATCTGGGCGGCTTTGAATTTTTTGTCGCCGGGAATACCTCCGCCGATATCAAAGACGATCTTCCGCAGGGTGGTTCCCATGGGCACTTCCACCAGGCCGTTATTGTTCACCTTGCCGGCGAGGGCAAAGATCTTTGTTCCCTTGGATCCTTCGGTGCCGATGGATGAGTACCACTGTGCTCCGTTCAGCAGGATGGCCGGGACATTGGCCAGGGTTTCAACGTTGTTGATGGTTGTGGGCTTGCCCTTATAGCCGCTTTTGGCGGGAAAGGGAGGCCGGGATCGCGGCATGCCCCGCTTACCTTCAAGGGAGGCGATAAGGGCAGTCTCCTCACCGCAGACAAAGGCTCCCGCACCTTTCCTTATTTCAATGGTAAAATCAAAGCCCGTGCCGAGAATGTTTTCACCGAGAAAGCCGGCTTCGGCCGCCTGTTCCAGGGCTTTGGTGCAGTTGCTTACCGCCAGAGGGTATTCGGCCCGGACGTAGATAATTCCACGGTTTGCCCCGATGGCATATCCGGCAATTGCCATCCCCTCAAGAATGACATGGGGGCTGCCCTCCAGGAGGCTGCGGTCCATGAATGCTCCCGGATCACCTTCGTCGGCATTGCAGATAAGATATTTTTCTCCTCCCTCTTCCCGGAGACAGAAGTCCCACTTCATCCCCGTGGGAAAACCGGCTCCCCCTCTTCCCCGCAGGCCCGAATCCTTGATCTCCTTGACCACACCCTGGGGAGTCATGGTGGAGATGGCTTTGGCAAGGGCCGCGTAGCCGTCACGGGCAATATATTCTTCAATCCGGACGGGATCCATTTTTCCGTTGTGAAGGAACACGATCCGCTGCTGCCCCGCGTAAAAGGCAATCTCTTTTTCCAACGATACCTGCTTGTCCGTTGCAGGTTCCGAAAAAGAAGTTCCTCTACAATGCCGTCGCCGGCGACGGAGGTCTCGACAATTCCGGGAATATCTTCCAGCTTGACTGCGGGATAGAAGAGCCCCGGGGGAGAGATGACCACGATCGGTCCTTTCTCGCAAAACCCGTGGCAGCCGGTGGAGCGTACGATTACCTTGCCGGAAAGGCCCAGGCGCTCAATCTCGTCGGTAAAGGCCTCGACCATACCATTTGAGCCGAAAGCCACACAGCCGGTTCCTCCGCAGATGTTAATCTCCTTGATCCCGCTCTTCTCTGCGCCCTTCAGCTTCTGCTGGTACGTCTCAAGTTCATCTATGCTCTTAATCATTATTCATCACGCTCCGTTTTCAGGTTTTTGACCAGTTTACGTGCCTTATCAACATCCATCTTTCCGTGGAAGGTATCGTCCACGACACTTAAGGGTGCAAGAGCGCATGCTCCAAGACAGCTGACCGTTTCCAGGGTAAAAAGCATATCCTCCGAAGACCCGTCTTCCTTGAGCCCCGTTTCCTGCCTTACCGCATCAATAATCTTGGAAGCACCTTTTACATGACATGCGGTTCCCCGGCAGCACTGAATGATGTGCTTTCCCCTGGGTTCGGTGTAAAACTGCGAATAGAAGGTGATAACACCGTGCATTCTGCTTGTAGGTATTCCCGTCTCCCTGCTTACCCATCCAAGGACCTGTTCGGGAAGGTAGCCATATCCTTCCTGAATCTGCTGAAGAAGGGGAATAAGCAGGTCTTCGGTCTTCTCTCCCCCTCCGGAAACTCCTGCTTCAGCCTCTTTCTTAAATTCCTGTACAATTTTTTTTGCTATTGCAAGATCCGCTTCCGGAACCTTGGTGTCGGATTTACTGCTCATGATGCCTCCTTTTGCAGTGTGAGAAACCGGTTATGAAATACATATAGTAATAATTGAATGGTAATTGGTTTCCACTTTATCGTCAATCTGCGGGCCCGCAATAGACCGCTAAAATGACAAAAACAGTCATTATTACAGAAACTCCGGGGTGTGCGTGAAAAGGATAATTTTGCAGATAACCATCAGTTCCGGCTCTTCGAACATCGGACTGTGTGCCGATTGACGGAAGGTCTATTTCACCTGCCCCATGGGTTTTTATTTCAGCATAATTTGTGTATGTAAGGGCCCGGTCCTATAATTAGTATAATAGTTTTGAAACTCCTTGAAGGTGACGACTATGACCGGAAAGATACTTCTCGTCGAGAACGAAGCCCCCATTGCCTTGAATGAAGCCCGGATGCTCAAAAAATTCGGTTATGAGGTAGTTATCGCCTATACGGGTGAAGAAGCGTTGAACATAGCGGAGGAAGAGAGTGAGATATCGCTTATTCTAATTTCGTGTATGCTATTGATAAACTCCCAGAAATGTTATCAGGAGACGCATTTAAAATTATTTGTTCAGCCCCATTTGCAACAATAAATTTGAATATTTTTATATTTTCTTTGTTAAATTTTACTGGTAATTCAATTGTTTTGTGTTTATCTAAAAATATCTTATCACCGCGTAATATATACTTTTTTGCGCCATATGCTGTTCTCGACTGATCATCTATTACCTTGTGTTTCGATCGGGTCCACTGAATATTTGATTTTTGTCTCTTTTATCTAATATATTACTTTCTCTATCGAAAAAAATAAATATATTGTTTTCAAAAATTGCAAGCAAATCACAGAGTTCATCACCATCATTTTTAACAGGATTTGGATAACTCCATAATTTAAGAAATGTATTTTCTGCTAAGCTTGCTAATAGTTTCTCTGAATCTGTTAATCCTTTTGATTTTGGCGACGGGTTTAGTAACATGATTTACCCCTCGAATCCGCTGTTGCTGATTGCCCTGGGATTTACCGTGGTGAGCTATCCAAAGTGGCTTAAATGGACTCTGCCTATTCAGGGCATGGTATTCGCTTTAACCTTGGTATTTTTGATGGTGGCGGTGAGCATCGGGTTTGGGCCGTTTTAGGGGGCGCCGATGTGGAGATCTCCGTAAAAGTCTTCGACTATGCGCTGGTGCTCGAAGGCAAAGGGGAGGGAATGCATCTCTTCGCGGGTAAACCAGCGAAGGTCCTTAACCTCGGCCTCCTGCCGTTTGAGTGAACCTGTGGTATAGGCAATAAAGATAAGGGCCACCGCATGCCATTTCAGTTCGTCGTAATATTCGGTATAGAAATTAAAAAAATTGTAGTTTATTACCTGCAGGCCGGTTTCTTCATGCACTTCACGAACCATGGCCTTTTCTACCGGTTCGCCGTAATCTATATGCCCACCCGGGATGCACCAGCGCCCGGCAAAGGGCTCATTATTTCGCTGTTCCAGAAGCAGTCTGCCATTGCTTTCGATTAATGCCCCCACTGTAGCTTTTACACAATAATGCCGGCTTTCACTCATGCAACTGGTCCTCTCTTTTTTGAAAAATTAAGATATTCCTTTTCTTCTACAATCTCTTTTAAGTGCTGGACTGTGTTCCATACTTCAATGTAATTGGTATAAAGCGGTACCGGAGCCAATCTTATTACGTTTGGATACCGAAAATCCGGCACAACTCCACGCTGTTTTAAGGCTTCATTTATCCTGAGCGCCTCCGGGTGCTCTACGGCTATATGACCGCCCCTGCGAGCAGCCTCCCGGGGTGTCCCAATAGAGTACCCGCTTTCCGCTTCCGGGACAAGGGCATCCATCAGGTACATAAGATATTCAGTGAGCTGTAGGGATTTAGTACGAAGTTTTTCAATTCCCGCAGCCTGGTACAATTTCAGAGAGCCCTCCAGGGGAGCGGCACTTAATAAATGGGGTGTTCCAATATGGAAAGCCCCCGCATCCGGAGCGGGCTCGAAGCTAAGTTTCATATCGAACTGGCGCTCCTTGTTGTACCCCCACCAGCCGGCCATAGCCGGTTCTGCCGGCAGGTGCCGTTGGTTCACATATAAGCCGGCGGTGCCGCCGGGGCCGTTATTCATGTACTTGTAATTGCACCAGAAGGCAAAATCAACCTCATCTTTGTCAAAAGAATGGGGGACCGCCCCGATGGAGTGGCTGCAATCGAAGCCGATGGTAATGCCGCGCTCATGGGCAGCCTTGGTCAACTGGTGGATGTCGAGCAGCTGTCCGCTGCGGTAGAGTACCGACGGAAAGAGTGCCAGTGCAACCCTCTCGTCCATTCCGGCGATGATATCCGCTTCACTAAGAAATCGGCCGTCGGCGCTTTTTACCAAGCGAAGCCGGGTTTCAGGGTCATGTCCCAGGGACTTGAGAATCGATTTGGCCGCATAGATATCCGAAGGGAAGTTAAGTTCATCCATAAGAATAATAGTGCGTGAGTCTTTAGGGGCGTAGAGACTGCGGACCAGAGCGTGTAAGTTTACAGTGGTCGAGGCAGTTACGGCCATCTCCGAAGGGGATGCGCCAACCAGGGGTGCCTCCATGGCGGCCAGTTTTTCACAATAGTTGTACCAAGGAACCTCGGGTTCAAGCCAGCCATTGATTCCCAGCCGCTTCCATTCGTCGATTAAACGGTACACACTTTCCTCTGCCTCTCGTGAGAGCAGGCCTAGGGAGTTTCCGTCCATATAAATCGTATTCGGCAGTTTATAGAAGTGGTCGCTAAAATGTTTTAAGGTATCCTGTTGATCGAGCTGTTCAGCACATTCACGGCTAATATCGTATTTCATATAGATTTGAGTATAGCATTATCAGGGATCCCGTCAACACCTGTCTTCAATACCTATTCTAACCCTTTTGGAGGGCCAAGTACTTCAGAAAGCACGATTGCCCGTTGCAGTTCGTTCAATTCTTGGAGCCTTGAAATGGCCGACGAGCTTGGAAGGGCGGCCCGCTTGGTCCGGGCCGCTGTGGGAGCTATTTCAGTTCTCTGAGAGAGAGCCGCGCCGGAGGTGTTTTTCATACCCTCGATAGGATTAAACTTTTCACCAAGCTGCTGTGTTGTGTGCTGCTCCGTTGCTCTTTTTGGTTTATGGGTTTGTTTATAAGCCTTATCCTCTTCAGGAGTCTTTCCTTCGCTGAAGGAGACCTCAGGTTCACTCTCTCGATCTTGTGCGCGCAGACGTTCAAGCTGTGAGAAGAGACCCCGCGAGCTCTTTTTACCGGAGGCCGTTTTACCCCTCATTTCCCCCTCCTTTGGAGAGGAGGGGGCTTTACGGTCTTTTTTAGCCTGGGCAAAGGCCATGGCCATGGGAAAGATGATGAACATCAAAAATACAAGAAAGGTAAACACAGTTGCAATTGCATCGCCAACCTGAGTCATTTTACCGCTCCTTACTGTTCCGGATTGTTGCCGCCTGGTTCTTCACCGCTGATGCTTTCCCTCATGCTGGTATCGGCCTGCACATTTTTCATCCGGTAGTAATCCATGATACCTAAGTTGCCCTTGCGGAATGCTTCCGAGATAGCTTTGGGTATTTCGGCCTCCTGCAGTACAACCTTAGCCCGGTTTTCCTGAACCTGAGCAACCATCTCTTGTTCGCGGGCTTGTGCTGCAGCCCGCCGCTGCTCTGCAACCGCTTGAAACCGTCGTTTGTCGGCCTCCGCCTGATCGGCCTGCAGTTTAGCTCCGACATTTTCCCCTACATCGATATCTGCAATATCAATGGACAAAATTTCAAAGGCGGTCCCCGCATCTAGTCCTTTCTGAAGTACCGTGCGGGATATTTGGTCGGGATTCTCGAGTACATCCTTGTAACTCTCGGAGGAACCGATAGTGGTCACTATTCCTTCGCCTACACGAGCAATAATAGTCTCTTCTTTTGCACCGCCGACGAGACGTTCAATATTAGCCCGTACAGTTACGCGGGCCTTCGCTCGCAACTGAATACCGTCTTTGGCGACCGCATCGATGGTGTTGCGGCCCATCTCCGGGTTGGGGCAGTCAATCACTTTTGGATTTACGCTTGTTTTAACCGCGTCTAACACATCACGCCCGGCCAGATCGATCGCAGCTGCTTTTTGAAAGACAAGCGGGATACTGGCTTTATTGGCGGCGATTAGCGCTTTGGCCACTCGCAGCACATCTCCACCGGCCAAGTAGTGGGTCTCAAGCAGATCACTGTCAATATCAATACCTGCTTTCGTCAGCATAATCCGGCTGTCGACAATTATCTTCAGCTTTACCTTGCGAATCCACATCCCGACCAAACGGCCCATTGAAATATGGGCTCCGGAGAGCAGAGCCCGGAACCACAAACTAAAAAACTTAAAAAAGAAGGCGATAAAAACCAGTAATACAATACCAATGAGCACATACAATACAATCATTGCCATTATGAGTCTCCTTTCCGCACCACGATGCGGTTTCCTTCAGTGTAGCGCACCCTAATGGATACCCCTTGTTCTATAAACTCGCCGTCGGTAACGGCACTATAACGATTTCCGTTGATTATGACCGAGCCTGCCGGTCGTAGAGCGGTTTCTGTGGTGCCGGATGTGCCCTTCAATTCATGGTACTGGTGTTCAGTGTGGCTTGAATAACCGGACTCTGGGGACTGGTTCTTTGATAATATGAGTCGACGTCCCATGAAGGTTCGGGGAAAGTACTTAAAATAGAGAATAAAAATGCTCGGAATGGCGATAAAGGCGGCAATCATAAACAGAGATCCCGCTAAGTTTCCCTGGGTTTGAAAGGTACGCACGATGGAAGCAATAATGCTTCCTAAGCCGACCAATCCAATTATCCCGCCGGCGGGAACGAAAAGTTCGATAATCATAGCTGCGATTCCTAAAATCGCCAGAGCAATTATTGCTATCATTGTCCAACTTCCTCCACGACAATCCGGTTTCCTCTAATGGCTACAACTGAAACCTTTGCATCGGCTTCGATCCAGCGTCCGTCCGTTACTACAGAATAGGTCTCGTCACCCACTGCAATTTTTCCAGCGGGCCGCAGGGTAGTGAGGACCGTACCTGTATCGCCGATCTGGAGGCCTGAGTACTGTGGGGCTTGGGGTGTGTGTGTATAAGATGTACCGCTCCCTTTTTCAGGGCTTGTTGTTTCTGGGTTTGGAGTGCTGCCGGGGCTGCTGAGGATCAACCTTTGAAAGAGGCGGATTCGTGGAAAAAACATCATTAGTATTCCCAATAGTACAAACGATGCAGCCAGGGTGCCGAATACTAACAGCAGGTTCCTGGTGAATATTTCCATTTGCCATTGGGTGTCGGGGAGTATAAACTCCTGTCTGGAGAGGACCAGTCCGACAGTCATAAAAATTAATCCACTAATGCCGGCTACGCCGAAGCCGGGGATGAGAAATACTTCAACTATCAACAAAATTACCCCGGCCAAAAAAAGCAGCAGCTCAATTGAACTGAGTGTTCCCATTAGACCGCTCGAAATAAACATCAGGGCAAAGGCGATAAGGGCTGCCGTTCCGGGAATCCCGAACCCGGGGCTTGATATTTCAAGGTACAGGGCTAAAAGGCCAATAGTTAACAGCAGACTGGTTACCGCCGCACTGGTGAGTAGGTGCACCACCTGGTCGGCAGAAGAGGGCTCAAAGCGCATGATATTGCTGAGTTCCAAGCGTTCCTGTAATGCATCTAAAGACTCGACGGTACCGCTGGATATTCCGTAGCGTTCCATTTCACCGGCGGTCAGGGTAAGCAGTTTCCCGGAAGAGCTCAAAGTTATTGCTGCCTCCTGCTCCTCCCCGTCGCCTTGTGAGTCGCCTTTGGAATTATTTGCAATAAACCGATAGCCTTGTTCTTCATCTTTTATAGCCTGTAGTTCTATGTCCTGGTCGACCATGGCCAGGGCCACCTCTGGGGGGTAGCCGTTTTTCTCGGCAAGTGCGGCCATCTGGGTTCTCACCGCGCTGACGGTTTTTTCGCCGGCCGGCTGCATACCCTCTGATGTTTGGTACACGGGAGCCGCAGCGCCCACCGAAGTGCCGGGAGCCATGAAAATAGAGTTATTGGCAAAGCTTATGAGCGCACCGGCGGACCAGCTGACACCTACACTTTCCGGTTCCGCGGGGATATACGCTACTGTATGCAGTTCATTCAGTGAACCAATCAGGCTGGCAATCTGTAAGGCGGAGTCAACCCGACCTCCAAAGGTATTGATACTGAAAATAATGTGGGAAACTTCGGCCTCGCGAGCTTTGTCGATTGACCGTCGCAGGAATACTACCTGGAAGGGATCAATTTCTCCCTCTATCGGGATGAGTGCCGCATCATAATTTTCCTGCTGTGGCCATACAAGCGGGGTAATACATAGTAAGGTCAGCAGCACTAGTAACGTACTTCTCATAGCAGTATGCCCTCTCTGTAGTAAAGGGTGTATCTATTTATCCTGAATGTCAAACAAAACTTTTACACAGGAAGCGCTAAAGAGAGTTTGTTTATTTTATTATTGTCTGCTCTTCTTTATTTCGCCGGCCACGATTTCGGAAGAGATAAGGGTCATCGGAACACCTACCCCGGGATGTGTGTAATGGCCTGTATAGTAGAGCCCCTTGACCTTTTTACTGTGATGAGGCGGGCGGAATACTGCGGTTTGGAAAAGGGTATGGGCCATGCTAAGTGCGGTTCCCTGATAGGCGTGATAATCTGCCTTGAAATCACGGTGACTAAAGATACGCTGCACATTTTGCTGTACCCGAAGGTCTTCTCCGGTAATTCTGGTAATATGGTCCAGCACGTGCTCGGCATACTCTTCACGTTTTTCATCAGAGTCGTCCAGCCCGGGGGCGACCGGAACCAGCACAAATACGTTTTCGCTTCCCTTCGGGGCGGCCTGGGGATCGGTTTTTGATATAACACTCACGTAAAAACATGGATCAAGGGGCCATTCGGGGGAATCAAAAATTGTTTTGAAGTGTCTTGTCCAATCTTCCTCAAAATACAGTGTATGGTGTTTGAAATTGGAGAGTTTTCTGTCTAAGCCAATGTACATAAGAAACATCGAGGGCGAGAGGGTCCGACTGCGCCAATAACGGGAACCAAAGGAACGGCTCGATGCATCCAGGAGCTCCATTTCTGCGTAGGGATAGTCTCCGGTATACACCACGGTGTCGGCTGTGAGATATTCATCGCCTAGCATTACCCCTTCTATTTGTCTGTTTTTGCTGCGGATGGACGTTACATCCGCGTTAGTTCTAATATCTACCCCCTGCTCACGAGCGAGAGAGGCAAAGCCCTTGGCTACGGCACCCAGCCCGCCCATTGGATAATGTACCCCTAAATCTATATCTACATGGGACATAATAGAATACAGGGCCGGCGCTTTCTGGGGGCTGGTACCTAGGAAAACCATTGCATACTCTAATAACTGCTTTGACCGGCGATCCTTAAAATACCGGCTTACAAAGTGATCCATTTGGTCCAGCACATTCAGCTTTAGTCCCTCTCTCATCATCTTCCCGTTGAAAAACTGAAAGATACTGCTGTATTCACGGTATAAAAACTGCTCCATTGCAACTTTATATTTATAGCGTGCCAGTTCCATATAGGTGTCGAGTTGCTCCCCTCCGCCGGGTTCAAAGTAGTCAAACACCCGCTTTGTATTCTGATAGTTTGGAGTGATGTCGGCGAACTCGCCGGGGTTAAAAAATACCCTGTAGTAGGGATCAAGTTCAGATAAGTGATAATAATCGGAAACCCTACGGTCAAAATGGCCAAAAAAACGCTCAAATACCTCCGGCATGAGGTACCATGATGGGCCCATATCAAAGGTGAATCCGCCGTGATTCCACAGTCGTGCCCTGCCGCCTATAGTTTCATTCTTTTCTAGTACGGTAACCTGCATTCCCTGCTTTGCAAGCAGCGCTGCAGTAGATAGTCCGGCAAAGCCGGCTCCAACAACTATAGCTGTCTTGGGCATCTCTTCACTCCTGTAATGATTGTGATAGACTCTCTGAGGCATATTATCTTACATAGGATGGGCAAATGCAAATGGTATTAAAAGGGCCATGGCTTTCACGGCCCTTTTGAAAGGTTTACGTAAGTTTAGAAGTAGTAGCGTGCACCTAAGCCGCCGTTAAGCGCGCCGTCCGTTTCTGGGGCCAGTAAGACCATCGGTACAATTTCAAAAAAGAGTTCTACCGGTGCATCCGGGATGGTAAAACTCAGTCCAAAGGGAATCCTTAACCCGATTTCCGGGTTATCCTTCAGTTCAATCATTCCTCCGATACCTGTGTATCCGGCCAGCGTCGGAATATCCGAGCCGAATATGCCGGGAAAGTGGTGCAGATAATCGGAATGCACGTAGAGTTTGTCGCTGATAAAAGACCAGGACACGGTGGCGTCTACTGCAATATTATTTGAAAGATACAGTTTTCCGGTAATACCCGAGGGTTCCCCCACCATGGCTCCAAGTCCAAAATTACCTTCGGCAGTTGCCATACCCCCTATAAAGAAAAAAATCAGTGCAACTGTGGTTACATATTTTCGCATTGTTCAGCTCTCCTTTATTTTTCTATTTCTATGATAAGTATAAAGTACTTCGTTCGTCCAGTTTATTTGGTTTGAATATGTTACGGTAAAGGCTTAAAATGGATACTAATGGAAAGTAGTGTCATTCTCTTAAAAAAAAGTATGGGCTTGCACATGTCCCTTCCTGCCATAAGGCCGGGAAGTGGGCTCATCGGGTCGGCGTGTTCTGCAGAGAAACTAACTATCTATTTTATCGGTGGTGGGAATGAGTATGGAAATGAGCGTTCACAGTGCTTATCTGAATAGCCTTTTTGAAAACAGCCCGGAAGCGATAGTGTTATTGGATGAGCACAATCGAGTGATTCAGGCTAACCCGGAATTTTATCGTTTGTTTGGTTATACTCAATCGGAGGTTGAGGGACGGCACATAGATATACTGGTGGCCGGAGAGGAAGAATATGCGGAGGCTGTCCATTTTTCTGAAGAAGCTGAAGCCGGGCGGCATCTGAATGCAGAGTCTATTCGTCATCGCAAGGATGGTCAGCCGGTGGAGGTTTCAATTTTAGGGGCACCCATCGAGATTGAGGGTAAGGTTGTTGGTATATTTGGTATCTATCGTGATATCTCCCATCGCAAGCGGGTAGAACGAAAGCTTGAACTGAGTGAACAGAAGCACCGTGAGCTGTTTGAAAATGCTCCGATAGGCATTTTTCAGTCCACCTCGGAGGGCCGCTTTATCACGGTAAATGACAGTATGGCAAGAATACTCGGTTTTGATGATACATCGTCCGTTATTGCTTATTACAAGGATTTGGCATCTACATTGTATTATCGACCTGAAAGAAGAGCTCAATTTCTCGATATCTTACTTGAGGATGGAGAAGTTAAGAACTTTGAGCTTGAAGCTTGCCGTAGTGACGGTGCTGTTATATGGGTAAGCTTAAACGCCCGGATCTCCTATTGGTACAGCAGCGACAGTTTTGTAATCGATGGTTTTATAAGTGATGTGACCGATCTGAAGCAGACAGAGCATAAACTCCAAACCTCCCTGAGCGAGAAAAATGTGCTGCTGCAGGAAGTACACCATCGGGTTAAAAATAATATGCAGATTATCTCCAGTATGCTGAACCTAGAGGCTATGAATCTTGAAGATAACCAGAATAAAGAACTGCTGTATGTGATGCAGAACCGAATTCAGGCGATGGCCTTGGTTCACGAGAAATTGTACGCTTCAGACCAAATTGAAGTGGTAGATTTAGGGGAGTATACCCGTGAGCTGTGTACGCAGGTACTGGATGTGATCTCTAAAGAGTTAGCGCCTATAGTAGAGTTTAGGCTCGAAAACATACCATCGGGTATAGACTTCTCGGTGCCCTACGGGCTAATTGTGAACGAACTGGTGATGAATACATATAAGCACGCATTTGACGGTATCGCCTTTCCGAAGATTGTCGTCGAACTGCGGCGTAAGGCGGGACAATTACTGTTGAAAATTAGGGATAATGGAGTCGGTCTGCCTGATAACTTTGATATTGCTAAGACTCCTACCCTGGGAATGAACCTGATTCACTCTCTTATTGTTCAGTTAGGCGGACAGTTTTCGGTTTTTAACCAGGACGGGACCGTCTGGGAGATACTGTTTCCACCAGGAGAGTGGGAGTTTGGATTATAGCGCGGAAGCAATAGTCGATTCCAGCTGCTTTCCTACTTGCCGCCGCTCTTCAGAGGAGAGCCCGGCTGTGGATACCGGCTCATGGATGAATACTTCAACCTTACCCGGGGTAATACGGTCGTGTTCTTCCCGCAGGGTGTAGGTATCTTTGATGGTGACGGGGACAATCGTGCTTTCGGAGCGGAAGGCGATTTTTAAGCTGCCGGTGTGGAAGCTTCCCATTTTGGAAGATCGGCTGCGGGTTCCTTCCGGAAAAATTACCATTGAATGCCCTTTTTTCAGACTTTCCACTCCCTGTTCAAGCTGTTTGACCGCTTTACGTGGGCTTTTACGATCGATAAACACACAATGCATTGCGCGCATCCAAGTGCTGACAATCGGGAATAGGGTAAGTTCTTTTTTAGCTATGAAGCCTATATTGCGGGGAATGACCGCCATAATGAGGGGGATATCATAGGCACTTTGATGGTTTGCCACAAAGCATAGGTTTCCCGTTTCCGGCAGTTTATCGATGCCGTGAACTATCACCTCCGCCGGAGTGATTCGAAGGATAAAACGGGCCCAACTGGTGGTAGCCCACAGGATAAACGAGTTTTCCAACTTTTTCAGCCGGAAAAGCTTCAATACATACAGCGGCAGAACCATTATCAGGCTCACCACCATGAAAAGCCAAAATTTTACGTAGAAGAAAAATGAATGCAGCATGTGAGCATACTATACCGACTGTGAAAAAAAGGCAAATACCTTTATGCAAGTTTCAGGGTTGAGTTTCAGCTGGTTTAGCTCCGACAATTTACAAAGCTCACTTGCTATGTTGTTGTTTCGATACTATGATGTAATGAGGAGTTATCCAATGAGAAATGAGCAGATATACCAAGAGCTCGTGCGGGCTGGGGCTTTGGTTGCGAATGAACATCGCAAAACTAATCAACTTTCAATCCTAGTCGATCAGACATTCGATATTTCTCATTCTGATCTTTCCTGTCTTTATTTATACGAGGAGCGGGAGGGGCAGCGGCGGCTTACTTTAGAGGTGAAGCGGGGAGATTATGAGGTTCCAAGCCGGCTCTCTGCTGATGATGAGTTGTGGGAGTTTCTCGAGGAGTGTGAGGAGACCCTGATTCTATCCACCCGTAATGCTGCTTTCTTTCACACTGCGTTTTTGAACCCTTCCATGAACAGTGTCGTTGTTCTGCCTCTTTTTACCGCCACCACCCAGCTTGGATATCTCATTTTGAATGCCCTTGAGGAGGCTTTTTTCGGCAGCGAGGAGTTTTACTTTTTAGACTCTTTTGTTCGACTCTCCAGTGGAATGGTGCAGAGTGCGCAGCTGTACAGAGACCTCGAGCAGCAGTTTAAGGAGGTGGAGCAGCTGGAGCGCTATCAGGAGAATATTTTTGCTTCAATGACCGACCTGCTTATTACTACCGATTCAAAGGGGCAGATTCATTACTTTAACCCTGCGGCATTGGAACGCCTGGGCTTAAGGGAGGAGCTAGTGGGAAAGCCCTTCGAGAAGGTTTTTAATGCATCCCTGGGGAAAAAGGTACTAAAGGCAATTACAGAAGCGGATGCCCAGGGCGAGCCAAGGCTTGGCATTGAAGGAATAATGAAGAGAAAAGAAGATGAGGATATGGATTTTCGATTGAATATTTCTCCTCTCCGCGGGAAGCGTGGTAAAAAGGAGGGGCTTACCCTGCTTTTTACCGACCAAACCCACGAGCGGCAGCTGCAGAGTAAAATGGAGTCTGTTGTTGAGGAGCGACGGATAGTGAAGGACATGTTTGCCCGTTACCTTTCCAGCGACATAGTCCAGACACTGGTAGACCGGCCCGATTTGGTAAAACCGGGGGGTGACAAAAAAATGGCTACGATTCTATTTGCCGATATTCGCGGGTATACCTCGTTTTCAGAAACCAAAGAACCTGAATATATTATTGGTGTACTCAACGCCTATTTTAGCGAGGCGGTTGAGATAATAATTAAGTACAAGGGATATATAGACAAGTTTATCGGAGATTCGATAATGGCTGCATGGGGAGTTCCGATATTCTCAGAGGAAGATGATGCCCGGGCGGCTGTAGGATGTGCTGTCGAGCTGCAGAAGTTGGTCGAATCGAAGGATCGGAATTTTTTCACCGGGGATGCTTCAAAGTTAAGGGTGGGAATCGGAATGCATACCGGCCAGTTAATTGCAGGAAATTTAGGCAGCAGCCGCAGAATGGATTATTCGGTTATCGGTGACACAGTGAATGTTGCCGCCCGGCTTGAAGGGGTTGCCGGGCCGGGGCAGGTTATCATTACGCAGAAGACGAGAGATTTAATTGGAGATAAGTTCAAGGTGAAGGCCCTGGAGCCGGTACAGGTAAAGGGAAAAATCAAACCTATCAATATTTATAACGTATTAGAAAAGATTGAGTAGACTGGAGTGGAGGTTAAGATGACAGTAATACTAGAACAAATAAATAAATTGCCGGATTACGCGGTGGGAGTCGCCTTGGTTGTAGCGGCAGTTTTGATAGGTTTTGTTATTTGGAAGGGGGTGAGCCGGTCACTGGCTATGCGACGGCTGCGACAGGTGGCGGAGGCTCCGGAGAAAGTCGAAGACCTGTTTACCCGGTATTATGGAGCCTCGGATTTAGTAAAAATGGCCCCCACCTTAGAACATGCTGCTACACGCCATCCGGGTGTAGATCTTATCAGACTAACCGGAGCCGACGAGGTATGGATTAAGCGGCTTGCCGAGCGACCGAACAAACGTTGGGCAGAGAGGGTTCTGGAATTTGCGCAGGAGAAAGGCTTATTCACGGTTTTTTTGTCTGCCCTAAGGCGGCCCAAATGTGCAGAAATATTTAAAAAATGGCTCAGCGGTCATGATGATTTGTTAGCCCTGCGTAAGGTTGCTCTATCGGGGAAAGGGGAGGATTTCGACGGGAAACAGGCCTGCGAAATGCTGAAGGATCGCCTCGATCAGATTCGTGAAATGATGGGTGATCCCTTGTGGCCTTCCCGTTATATGGCTTTAAAGGTTTTGTTGTACGACGATGATGAGCGTTCTCGGCGGGCTTTATGGGAGGCTTTTCATGATCCACACAGCCTGGTTCGGCGTTCAGTGGTAGAAGAGGTGAAGCCTGAAGATGAAGAGGGGAAGGAACAACTCTACACTCAGCTGCTGCGGTTGCTGACCGATGACTTTATATTTGAAGTTCGGGTAGCGGCTAAGCAGCGACTCACCAATGAATTCCCTGATCGAAAGCATATTCAGTTTGAAAAACTGACCAAGGTGCAGCAACTGCATGTGGTAGAACAACTCGATCCCACTTCTAATGAAGATCGTGATTTTGCCGTCTCGGTGCTGGAGGAAAAGGATGATGAGTTATCATTGAGCGCAGCTAGGTTTCTCAATGATGCCGGAGTGTTGAAGCAGCTGTTCCTGAATGTCGATTTTTCAGATCGAACGGCCTTAGAACGAAGCAGAGCTCTTCTGGAACGTGCTGCGGCGGTGAACCAAATAGAGTTTTTAGATGCGCTTCCCTCCGCGGAGTCACCAGCCAGCTGGTTGATTGCTGCCGGCTTGCTGTCAAAACAGGGTCCTGAAAAAATGGCGCAGACATTGGTAGAAAAGGCGGGAGGCCTGGATATTAGTACCGCCCCTGAGCAGCGCGAAGTGTTTGAAGCCGCCTTTGCCTGTGGCTGCCTTCGCGAAGGTGAGGGACCCGCTACGTATATAGCCGAGTTTTTACTTAAAAACCGCTATGATGCCTATAAAGCCTCTTTCATATTAACCCAGCTTAATGGAAGGCATGCGGGGGTGTATGTACCGATTTTATTGCAGCTGCTGAAGGATCCTAAATTTAAACAACTCGAAGAACTTTATGCGGCCCTTATCCGGTTTGACAGTTCCTTCTATTTGGATGAGCTCTTAGATATTATCGCTGCAGATCGGGATGAATATGAACACCAGGTGAGGATTGCCGCTTTCCAGGTAGTAGGGCGTTTGAAACTGCCCTACTGTCTGCAGACGATACTTGAACACCTGCCGATACTTCCTTTAGGACAGGCTCGGGAGTTTGCCCGCCATCTTGCAGATTACAGTGGCAACGAGTTTGTTATGCGTGCACAGGGCATTCTATCTGGAGAGGACGGTAAAGTAAGGGCGGCGCTAATCGCGGCATTACCGGAGACCGAGAATAAGGATTTTGTAAATCCGATAAGGGAGGCCCTTGGCGATGCAGATCCTTATGTACGGAGTGCTGCCACTTGGGCATTATTGGAATACGGTGACAGTCGGTCAATTAAGCAGGTGCGAGAGCTGCTGCGTGACCCGGTGGAATCGGTCCGCATCGCGGTAGCCCGCGCACTAGGAGAATATGGCAACGAGACCACACTCACCTATTTTGAAGAATTGTGTAATGATGAAAACGAGGTAGAGGCGGTCAAGCTGGCGGCAATTAAGGGGCTGGCCTTTTCGAAGCAGGAGAAGGCGGTTGATATACTGGTTGGATATCTTAAAGCAGGTGTAAGTCCCCGGCTTGAAGAAGAGGTGTATTCCTCTTTGTCGCGTAAACTGTCGCAAAAAGAGTTGATGGCTTTAGTGTCGCACCTGAAAGATGCGGAACACGACATGCGGGAAAAGCTGGCACATGTGTTTACCCGGATGGGCTATGAATCGGAAGCGATGTTGGTAGAGCTGCTGCGGGAGGATATAACCTCGCTGCGGCCATACATTACCAGCGTGCTGGAAGAGACCGGCTTTATTGACCACACAATTCGAAAGTTGTCCCATCGTGACCCGCAGATTCGGCGGGATGCGGCGGAGCTGCTGTCATTAATCGGCACTGTGGCCGCTTTTAGAGGAATTGTACTGGCCGCGAGGGACCCGGACGAACAGGTGCGCGTGCTTGTTACAAAAGCTCTGGAACGACTCAACACAGAAGGTGGTAATGAAATACTGCAACAGCTTCGGGAAGACCCAGAACCGAAAATCCGTAAATACACTTTATGGGCACTGGAGCGAATAAAGGTGAAGAACGACTAAGGCCGCCGCTGGTTAACACCCGCAGTTTTGCTGTACCATATCGTAGGGGTAGGGGGCCGGTATCGAACTGGCTGTATTTAATCGCTGCATCTGCTCTTGAGTAAGGGACCATTCGGCGGCGGATAGGTTGTCCCGTAGGTGTTCCAGCCTGCGGGCACCGATAATAGGGCTGGTGACTTCGCATTTGCGCAGCAGCCAGTTTAGCGACACTTGGGCCGGTGACCGGCCGGTTTCTTTGGCAATTTCAAGCAGGGTGTCGATAACCTGCCAGGTTGCTTCCGTATTGTAGTTTTGCCAGGATTCAAACCATCCCTCTTCTTCGGCCTGCTCTACCCGGCTGTTTTTGGGCGGTGCCTGCATATCACGGGTGTAACGTCCCGAGAGCCACCCTCCGAGCAAGGGGCCCCACACCATAAAGCCCAGCCCTTCCCGGGCACAGAGGGGCAGCAGTTCCCACTCGCCTGAGCGAGTTAACAGATTGTACTTGGCCTGGAGCGAGACAAAGGGTGCCCACCCGTGGGCCGCGCTGATATCCAGAGCCTTCTGCAGCACTGAAGGGGTAAAGTTACTGGCGCCTATGTAACGGACTTTACCGGTTTCGATAAGAGTATTCAGGCTTGCAAGGGTTTCTTCCAATGGGGTTGTTGGGTCCTGGCAATGGACCTGGTAGAGGTCGATATAATCGGTTTGCAGGCGCTTCAGGCTGGCCTCTACCTGCTGCATAATATGCGCCCGGCCCAGACCACTCTCATTAGGCCCATCTCCCATAGGAAAGCGTACCTTCGTGGCTACCACATAATCTTCACGACGCTTGCGCTTGAGCCATTTGCCTACGATTTCTTCGGAGGTGCCGCGGGAATACACGTTTGCCGTATCAATAAAATTGCCCCCCGCCGCAGAGAACTCGTCCATCATGGTATAACTGGTCTGCTCATCGGTTTCGCGGCCGAAGGTCATGCTCCCCATACAGAGTTCGCTTACCTTTAATCCTGAATTGCCTAAACTTACGTATTTCATATATTTCTCCTAAGAATAATATATTCTGTCGTTATATGAGCCCGGAGAGTTGCAGTCCCAAGAAGATAGTGAGTGCCATAGAGAGCAGGGTGATTCTTCCGAGCCAGTGATGAACTATCCGCACCTGTTTCTTGTAGGTTGGTTTAACCTTACGACTGCGAATCGCAAAGCCTATGATTGGCGTTGCGATGACTAAAGCAAAGGTAAGTACGCCCACAACAGCATGGAGTGAGGCAATATGTACTCCATGGGATAGAGAAACCATAATAACCGCAATTACCATGGCAGTCACAACAGCGCCGGCGCCAATGAGGTTCAATCGTTTATGGAGCGTGTACCACCAGCGCTTTTTTCTGATAGCGTGCTATGCTCATAGCAGCGAACATCAACACAAATGATAGTCCCATGAGTACCGCATGGATAGGCCACAAAACCGAATAAGTCGACATACACACCTCCTATTGCAAAGTATTACATAACCGATGGAAGATTTCAAATTTCGAATCCCTGAATCTATAAAGAAAAAAATGAAGCATCAATCTGTGGCTACTGTTGAGGAAGTTTAAGTTTGGATTAGCCTCAAAATTGTATACCGATAAAGAATTCGGACTGAACGGTACGTGTGAGAGTATTCAAACCCGCATGAAACCCGAATACTGGAGCTTCAACTCTGTGTGCATAGAATCTGAATCCTAAACCGGGGCCAAAAAAAAGTTCATGGCTGTCTTCTACAGGGCTATAATAACCGGTTTCTATAAAACTGAAGGTGGTGAAGGTTCCAAAAGAAGGTTGAGCAAGGGGAACCTCGTATTCAACGCCTGCACTGGAATAGAGCCGATCCACGGTATTTTTCATAGGCAGAACCCGAAAGCCGGGCCCGTAGAGCTTGTTGTAATGAAGGGGATCGGTAAAGTTAAAACCGGCTTTCGCAAACATCGACAAATTATGGCGGAAGATGTTACGGACTGTTTTTTCGGCCGACAAGCTTCCATATAGATTCCCAGTGCGGGGGCCAATAATAAAGCCGCGGGATAAGTTAAGTGAGATTATTGTTCCTTCCCGAAAATAGTATACGAAATAAGTGGTATCGTAGGTCAGTCTTGCTCCTACTCCCAACATTTCAGATGAATCGGCCAGTTCGT
This sequence comes from Spirochaetia bacterium, assembly GCA_034520965.1. GTDB lineage: Bacteria > Spirochaetota > Spirochaetia > DSM-16054 > Sediminispirochaetaceae > DSBN01. The sequence continues at coordinate 96,628 of JAXHMY010000007.1, forward strand.
AATGTGGATCCCAGCTAGAATATAGGTCGAGCATTTCATATTCCAGGCTAAAACCGGGTTGAAAATTCCTGTTCTGGTTGAATGCAAGCTGAGAGGAGAGGTCTCCTGAGTATCCGGAGAAAGTTCTCAGTTCTGTGCCGTCGGTGTAACTGTGGTGCTGTTCTTCGTACCCGCCGGAGAAAAAAAGTGAAAATGTTCCGTTCCCGTCATACAGTTCCGGATTTATGTAACCCAGTTTTCCTGTTAGGCCACCATGCTGCCACACAGTGGTGGCCAGCAATTCTGAGGTGCTGCCCTGAATTTCTGAATTGATGCGTGCACCGCCGGTGATAATTGCGCCGCTACTAAGTGAAAAGTATGGTTTAAGATCAACATAGGAACGCTCATTCACCTTGATTATGATTTTGTAGCCCTCAGGAATAAGCTGATAATAGAACCTAACGGACTCAAACATATTGGTGCGCAGCAACCTTCTGCGAGCTTGGTTCAGGTTTAAGGTGCCCAGGGGCTCCTCGCTGTGCACATCAATAACCGCTGTAAGGGTAGTGGCACTGATACGGTTTAAGCCTTCAACCTCAATAGAAGTGATATTTGCATCGGGGTTTTTGCTGATAATGTCTTCGGAAAGAATCATCGGACCGGGAAGGTAGGTGATGGTTGTTACTGTGTCTGCTGCGAGCTGTGAGTCGAGCAGACAAAAAAACACAAACACTATCTTAAATAAACGCTTGGGAAGCATAATGTCACTATAGGAAATATGAAGAATACTTCCAAGGTAAGTGAAGTTCAGTTAATATTAATTGTACAAATTCTCACCATCTTGTTATACTCTCATAAATCAAAAGGAGTGTACTATGCGGAGAATTACAGCGTTCGTGGTGTGTGGACTGATTGCAGTGTGTGGGTTGGCTGCTCAAACGGAGATAGACTATTGGATTACAGGAGATTTGGCATATTATCCGCCCAACCTGGGAGGTTACGGGATAGAGAAATTTGCACCCATAGATTACAGCACGGTGACCCATGAGGAGCTGGAAAATTTGTCCAACTCGGATATAAAAGATGAGGGACGCGATTTGGGCGGTCAGGCTGTTGAGATGCGAGCGACCTTCGGCCAGGAGCTGGAGTTTCCACTTTTACGGGGAAATTCAATCCTGACTGCCGGAAACAATGTGAAAATCCGTTTAAAAGAAGAAATCTCGCCGGTAACTGCGAATTTGGTAGTTGAGTCGGTATTCACTCCGGTGGCCTTTCTCTTAATCGACAGCGCCCTTTCAATCGGAACGGGATGGGCAGTAGGCGATATCAGCGGCCTTTCCTATAATACCCCTGAAAAAACTTTTGAGCCGGCCCCGTTTAAAGGTGCCGTAACAACGGCGGAAGTCGGCGCCACATTCCAGTTTGATTTTGGCCTGCTGGTTCCCGGAGACTGGACCCATATTGTTACGGTGTACCGTGCCGGGCTTCAGTACGAGGCTTTTACTGCAGCTAATGCGGACGAACCATGGATGTGGCAGGCCGATAACGGGGAGAACTTTAACGGCTGGAACTGGAAGCAGACCGGAGTGCTCGGATACCAAATGCCGGCGCTGCGGCATATCGATACAACCGGATTACTGATAGAGACGGAACAGCGGATTACTAAGCGGGATGAGTCAACGATGGATGCCGGCGGCTGGGGCTCGGATTTTATGAAGGTTTATGTAAGCCCTTTTGTGGTTGTACAGATAAACCCTAGCCATGCTCTGACGCTGCAGCTGCAGTTTGCCCGTGGTCGGGACTACACCGAGGAAACCATCGGGAACGCCCATTTTTCCTACCGGAAGGTGGATACCGACAGCCCTGTGTACTGGTACTTTCGACGTGCAGCCCTCTCCTACCGGTATGAGTACTAGTCCCTCAAACAGCTTATTTTAGGTATGCGATAATCTCCCGCATATATGCAGGCAGGTCAGGCGGACGGCGGCTGGAGATGATGTGCCCGTCGCGAATGACATCGGTGTTTTTCCAGATTGCTCCGGCGTTCACCAGATCGTCCTTTATGGCCGGAGTACTGGTAACCTCGCGTCCCTTTAATATGTCCGCCGAAATCAGTACCCAGCCGGCATGACATATTTGGCCAATCAGTTTTTCCTCTTTATCAAAAGCGCGTATAAGTTCAATTACCTCGGGATATCTGCGCAGTTTATCGGGGGCCCAGCCGCCGGGAACCAATATACCTTGGAAATCGTTAGAGTGAAGCTCATCGTAGGAAAACTCGGCGACGGCGGGAACTCCATGTTTCCCGTGATATTCTTTGCCGGCTTCCTCACCGACTAAAACTACTTCGGCGCCTGCTTCCCTGAGGCGGAGAACCGGGTACCATAACTCTAGATCTTCAAACTGGTCGTGAACCAGGGCAATAATTCGTTTGGATGTAAGTTCCATTACTATCTCCTTAGATACTCTTTCTATCAACTTAGTAAATTAAAAGGGGAAAGGCAAATTGTAAATTTCTATTATAATTCTCTATCGATAATCCTTTGCGTTTCACACAGGCAGCATGTATAATGTGGTTCAACTAGGATGCCGAAAGGAGTAGCAGCGTGCATGATGATGTAAAAGAGGTTCTTTTCTCTGCTGAGGAGCTTGAGAAACGGGTAAAGGAGTTGGGAGAGCAGATAACCGCCGATTATAAGGGTAAGGAGCTGTTGGTTATCGGAGTTCTCAAGGGGGCGAATGTTTTTCTGGCTGACCTTGTTCGGCGTATAGAGCTTCCTCTGGAAATAGATTTTATCGCCGCCGCCAGTTACGGAAGCTCTACTGAAAGTTCCGGAGTGGTGAGACTGATGAAGGATTTGGATTATCCCATCGAGAATCGGCATGTAGTGTTGGTCGAAGACTTAATAGACACTGGGCTTACTTTGCACTATTTAGCGGAAAACCTAAAAGCCCGTCTGCCGGCAAGCTTTCAAATTTGTACCCTGCTGGATAAACCGGAGCGACGGAAGGTGCCCATGGAGGTAGATTACAAGGGTTTTGATATACCCGATGAATTCATAGTTGGGTATGGAATAGACTTCAATCAGAAATACCGGAACCTTTCTTATATCGCAACCTTAAAACCGGAGGTGTATGCCTAGAGCTCCGGCTTGATTATATTACAATGGAGGAGAAATATATGTTTATTTCGCATAGGAATGAGATTCCCGGAAAAAAACTCAGCGGAGAAACGCTGAAGAATGTAACTAAGCAGGTACTGATAGGTCCCGACCAGGGATGGGAAGATTATGTCATGCGTATGCTAACTATAGAAAAGGGAGGCTTCTCACCGCGACATAACCACGATTGGCCGCATATCCTGTACATAGTAGAGGGTGAGGGAACCCTTCACATGGATGGTGTTGATCACCCGGTAGAGGCTGGGTCTACGGCTTTTGTCTCCCCGGGAATCAGAGCATCAACTGATGTATAGGGGGGCGATAAGTTTGTGTTTATCTGCATAGTTCCGAAAGAGGGTGATAAGTAATACTTTCTATCCAGTACAGCTAAAAAAAGGAGCCGGTGTGTTTTCATATTTATACAACAGGTATTCCCATGAGAATGTGATTATTCAGGATAAGGCGATCTCCCTTTTGTTTTTAGATGCAATGTTGAGCATCGGTTTTATCGGACTGGGAGCAATTCGAATTGCCGACGGTTTCCTTCTATTAGGGAGCATGGAGATAGGAGTCAGTCTGGTATTGGCGCTGCTTTGTGTGTTGATTTTGAAGGGCCGCTTTAGAGTAGCGAGTATGAGCACGGTGGTGTTGTTTGGAATTGCCGCTTCCGGTCTGTTTTTACTGCGCGACGTGGAGCTTTCAAAAGATATTTATATACACACCAGCTATATGGTACCCGCTTTTCTCACCTTGCCGCTGCTGGCCTATAACAATCGCCAGGTGTTAGGGGCTGTCCTGTTTGGGCTTCTCTCGCACGTACTGCACAACTTTTTGCGGGTCGCCCCGGCAGTGCGGTTGGCAGGTAATGTATACGGTAACTCGGAATTTTTGGTCTCTTTTATTCTGATGTTTTTCAGCGGGATTTTTATTTTTCAGATCTTTAATATGCAGCATAAGAACTTACACACCATTGAGAGTACCGCCGAGAAAGCGCGGCTGCAGTACAATCAACTGAAAAGCCTTCTGAACCAAACCTCGGGCAGTTTCAATGTGGGTGAACAACTGCAGGTTCATGCACGTATTAACGCAGATGTGGCCCAGACGATTGCCGGGAGTTTAAAAGAGATGCAGAGTGAAATGCAGGGGCTCGATGATGATGCCTCGGAGACACGGAAGGTTCATACCCATATTATGGAATCAAAGCTGGTTGTACAACAGAGTATGGGGCGGCAGACCGAGGCAATTCAGAACGCCACTACTGCTACCGAGCAAATCGGGGCTCAGGTTGAAACCACCGTGAGCTCTACACAGCAAAAGAAAACGGCGGTAGAGGAGCTGGTGAAGGTTGCAAAGGAAGCAGCCGAGAAGATGCGCACTACCGTCGAGGCCTTTCATTCGATTTCCAGTTCTTCGGAGCGGATTATCGAAGTGATAAAGGTTATTGAGGATGTTGCGGACAGGACCAACCTGTTAGCGATGAATGCGGCCATAGAAGCTGCCCACGCCGGACATTCGGGGCGTGGTTTCGCGGTGGTGGCCGGTGAAATTCCGCAGTTTAGCCGAGGAGACCAACGAGAATTCACGCACGATTCGGGCGACTCTTGAGGAGAACCGGTCCTTAATCGGGAATGCGGTGCAGGCAGGGGACTCTCTGCAGGGGGTCTTCTCTGAGATAAGAACAAAGATAAGCGATGTACACCAGGGGCTGATGGAGATAATTGCAGGGATGGATGAGTTTCGTTCCGGGCATATGGAGATGCAGCAGTCGATTGAAAACCTTAATCAAGTAAATGAGACTGTACACGAGTCACTTGGGGTAATGGAAAAGAACCTTGATTCAGGTACCGAATCGGTTGAGCATATTGCCGCTACTATCGCCGAATTGCGACAGCAACTGGATGAGATTACCATCCATACCGATTCAATACTTTCCGAGTCGAACAAGCTCACGGAAATTGGCCAGGAGAATGCAGACAGCTACGCCAATCTGCAGTCCGAAATTATGGCGGCAAGCAAGGTTTAGAGCTTGTTTTGAGTGCTTAATCGGGGCTGTTTTGCTTTTTCCAATCCTCAAAGCTCTGCTGCTCTTCTGCTCGCCAGGCAGCGTAGTCACCCATTACATAGCCGTCCCAGTTGTCCCAGGGTGACTCTGATGATTCAGTAGAAGGGCTTTCTTGGCCCTGGAATACTCCGTTTTGAAACTCGCCTTGATACACATCTCCATCGTTCATCTTTAATCTGCCCTGGCCGTGGGGCTCGCCGTTTTTGAGCTCTCCCGAATAGGTCCCATGTGCAAATTGTACTGTGTCTACAGTTTCTGAAGTTGTTGCAGTTGAGGGGAGGGTAGATAAGATACGAGCAGCGCTATGATAGTGTTTTTTCCAGTATCGGGCAGTGAGAGACGTAATATTTACTCCGCGTTCCGGTCCGTCTGATATGGCGTGGATAATTGAATTAGCCCCGATATAGAGCGCCACATGGGAGATTACGCCTGCTGCCGGGCTGGTTGCAAAGAAAACTAAGTCGCCGGGGACCAGTTCATCTTTGCTGATTTGTCGGCCGGAGCGGGCTATATCCCGTGAAACTCGGGGCAAGTTACTTACATGGGGTTCAAACAGAAAGTATATAAAACCTGAACAATCGAAACAGGGAGGAGAGGAGCTGCCGTTACAGTAGCTGCTGCCAAGATACTGCTGAGCCGGCTGAATGATATCATTTTGTACATCGACAGCCGGCAGCAGTTGACCGGCCCAGATTAATAGTATAATTAAACTGAGCTTGTATTTCATTTACGGTGCTTCGGCCTTAATTTTACCGTCGACCCACACCCCAAGGCGGTTTTCACCCTCTTTTTCAGGGATTTCCATAATCATACCCGGAAGAATTAGATCGGGATTGTCGGGCTCAGGGAGTTTATTCTTATTTGCCTGGTATATTGGCCACCAGCCGGCTGGGTCATCATATATAAAGTCGTAGCTGGATATTCTCCAAAAACAGTCTTCTTCACCGGGCATATCACGAACTACATAGGCAGCCGGCAGTAAATTTTCCGCTTTCGGCGGTTCAATACTATCGAGTATCTCCACCGCTTTGTTACTGGCTTCTTGACTCTCCTTAAACGCTTCCTCGGTATCTTCTTGAAAAAGTTCATCCGCCTTTGCTATAAGGTCTTCAGCAGTAGAAAACTTTGCAGGTTCGCTAATATGTCCATCTGCCCTTTTTACCTGACCTCTTCGGTTGCGGGCTTTCCAGAGAGCACTGTTTGCGCGGTATTTTGCCAACATAAACTGGATGTATTCCTCGGATTTTTGGGAATATTCCTTTGATTTTTCAGCATATTCAATGGCTTTGTCGTATTCACCTTCCTCTATCGCTTCCTGTGAGAGTCGTTTATAGCGCAGCGATTCCCGGTAATCCTCGTTATTTTTCAGGCTTTGAGCACCTGCTGTAACCAGCGGAAGCAGTAGCATGAATAGAGCGAGTAGTAGTAATAGTGTCCATTTTTTATTCATTTTCTTCCCCCCCTGCTGCGGCTTCTTCTTCAGCTTCTTGGGCGTTCTTTTCTACGTTCGAAATGGCCTCTTCGGCTTCCTTGAGGGCTTGCTGTGCCTGTTCTCGTAGTTTTTTAGCTTTTTTGGCCGCTTCCTCAAAAGTGACCTTTGCCTGCTGGTAGTTCTCGGTGGCGGAAAGGTAATCCTCGTCAGTTTCATCTGCCTGCCCTTGGAGAATAAATTCTTCGCCCTTTTCGTATAAATCGGGAACAGCCTTTGCGGCCTTGAAGGAATCGGCTTTTGCTCGGGCATCCTTCGCCTCTTTTAGTGCTGTTTCGGCGGTTTGCTGATATTCGCTTACGGGTTTTTCCGGTTCTTCTTCGGCGGGCATCTCCTGTGCAGGTTCTTCGACTGCTTCAGGCTCCTCCTCCGGTGCTGATGCACAAGCGGCCATCAGCAGCAAAACGATTGGAATAAGAAAAAGTAGTTTTTTCATATGTACATCCTTGCTTAAAGATCTTACTTATTACAATGGTAATAGGTTTACCGAATTACTGCAAGTTTTTCTTTTTTAAGCACCTGACACGGTTTCTATGTTTTACTTTTGTTGACCGATTGGAGGGAATGACTTACTATTTCAATCCAACAGAGGAATAGGGTACAAAATTGAAACGCTTCATCGTTAGTATTCTCATCGTGATAATATTTCTCAATTCTCTTGCGCTCGCCTCGTTTTTTATTGTGCATTCGCACAATAGTTTTGCCGTAATGCGGAACCGCAATATAGATGATATTCAGCGGCAAGTGATGGACCGACTGGAAAGTTTCAATGTGTTTGTTCAACCCTTTGAGCAGCAAATACGGGAGTACAATGAAACAGCAATTATGGAAATATACCAGGAGCTGATAGAACGAACGAAGGATGACCCGTTGTCTGTTGAACAGGGTGTACTGGAGAAGCTCGTTGCTCAGTACAATGGACTCGATGTGTATCTTATAGATAGTAAAGGGGTTGTACAGAAAAGTACACTAGAAAGTGATATTGGACTCAATCTGTTAAGATTGAACGAGGGTTTTTCTAACTATATTCGTTCTATTTATGGCTCCGGCAGCGTTTCTACCCAGAGATTGAGTATTTCTACCATGCAGGGAACCAAAATGATTTACACCTACTTCAGTCCGGAAGGGAGTAACTGGCTGCTGGAAACTTCGGTGTCCTTTGAGGAATACATGCGGGGCCGCTATCAAGATGGACTGTACACCCAGCTGTTCCACACTTTCTTTACTGAGATCCAGACTTCAAACAGTGAACTTACCGAATTCGATGTAATCTACCAGACTGATATCAGTTCTCGTTCTCTGTTGAGCGGTCAGGAGATACCCCTGGACCAGAAAGTTTTAAAGGTCTTAGAGAGAGAATCTTTCTTTCGAAATCAGGAAGGACGTTCCCTGGTCATCTACCGGAAACTACAGATGACCCGCTCGGGTTTTGATTTTGTGCAGTACCCTATCATCTATTTGGAATATGATCTGTCCTACTATTATGAGTTCCTATCTAAGTTTTATTTTATAGCAGGAGCAAGCATGCTGCTGCTGATTGTCCTTTTTTCGGGGGTGGCATATAAGCTTGTGGAGAAAAAGCTGGTTCAGCGGGTGGAGGAGCTGGATGAGGTGCTGCAGAGGGCGGCCAATGAGGACTACAGCGTGAGAGCGCGTTATACCTCAAGAATTCCTGAATTAATGACCCTCTCAAGTTCGGCAAATCGTCTTATACAACAAGTACACAGCCGAGAACAAGAGCTGCGTACTGCCCTGGAAGAGCGGGAGATGCTGCTGGATGAGATTCACCACCGGGTAAAAAACAACCTTAATGTGGTGATTAGTCTGCTTAATCTGCAGCATGAGCAGGTTACTAGTGTAGAAGAGGTAAAACAGGCCTTGCTGAAAACCCGTAATCGTATTTATTCGATGGCCCTCACCCACGAAAAACTCTACCAATCGGAAAATTTTTCTGATGTGAATATGAAAATGTATGTAGAGTCATTTTTATCAACTTTTACCACCTCGGTTGGGGAGCAGCTTCCCTTTCAAATCGAATCGTTTGTGGAAGAGGTGAATTTGTCCATTACCCATGCAGTTCCGTGTGGAATAATTCTGAACGAACTGTTGATGAATGCAGTCGAGCATGCCTTTCCTGCTGTACAGGACGGTCTTATAAAGGTGAGCTTTACAAAACGCTCCGACAACCGGTTTAGCATGATAGTTGAAGATAATGGAGTCGGGATGCCGGCAGATTTTTCTTTGCAGGAGGCTGACTCACTTGGGCTCGTGCTTGTGGATGCTCTCATAAAGCAGCTGCGAGGTGAGCTCAAGATTAGTAAAAGTACCGGTGTCCCTTCCGGCACTCGCTTTGAGATACTCTTTGAGGCAGCCGAAACCGGCTATTCCTAGCCGGTTACTAGGGGCCGGCTATTTTGCTCCCTGTTCCAATGCAATTTTACCGGTTCGGATAGACTCAAGAATGGTGTACTGGCTCAACATGTTGATTGCGCTGTCGACCGCTTTTGAGTCTCCAGTTATTTCCAGTACCCAGATAGAACCGGAGGAGTTGAGGATACGAGCCTGCAATACAGTGATAAGCTGCAGCAGATTAGCCCGGTCCTGCTCGTGGACTTCCACTTTTACCAGGGCATGTTCGCGTTCAAGAATACGCTCATGATCTAAATCCCACACCTTGATCACATGTACCAGTTTCTGGAGCTGTTTGCGTACCTGCTCCAGCACTCCATCGTCCCCCTCCACCACAATGGTGAACCGACTTTTGCCCGGCCGTTCTGTGTGGCCGACGGTGAGGCTTTCGATGTTGAATCCGCGTCTGGAAAACAGGCCGGAGATTCGAGTCATTACTCCGGGTATATCGTCACAGAGAATAGAAATTGTGTGTGTCATTACGCCTCTCCTTCGGTGAGTTCGAGTAAATTTCGGCCGGTAACCATGGGATACACGTGCTCTTCTTCGCCGATTTTGCAGTCGATAACGGTTACCCCCTCAGCCTGTGCGGCAGTGGTAACCGCTTTCTGCAGCTCAGTTTCAGAGGCGGCCCGATCTCCGCGGCAGCCGAAATTTTCGGCCAAGCGATCAAATTGAATATCCTGACTAAAGCGGCTGACATCGAAGCGGCTACTGTAAAAGCCGTCCTGCAGCTGCTGAATCATCCCCAGACGACGGTCGTTCATTACCAGCACCGTTAAATTAATTCCTGCTTCAGCGGCGGTGACCAGCTCTTGAATATTCATCAGGAAGGAGCCGTCTCCGGTAATCAGTACTACCTTTTTTTCAGGTTGTGCAAGGGCTGCCCCGATTGCTGCCGGAAGGCCGAAGCCCATGGTTCCCAGCCCTCCGCTGGTGATAAAATTACGGCCGGCGGCCACTGGAAAGTGCTGGGCCGCAAAAATCTGATGCCGTCCTACATCGGTAACCAGCAGGGCATTCGGAAAGGCCTCGGCGGCAGCAGCCAAAGCAATTGGAGTGGTAAGTCGTTCTTGATCGAAACTTTTGCTAGTGGATTTGCCGTTCTTCCCATTGTTGCCGGACTGTCTTTGTTCAAGCAGTCCGGCGGTCCACGTTGCCCGCGGATGCTCGGTGTGCGGTTGGGAATCTGATGAGTCCGAAAGTAGAGAGGTAAGGCGGGGAAGAATATCGGCGATGTCTCCGACTATCGGCAGGTAGGCGGGCACATTTTTACCGATTTCGGCAGGGTCTACATCGATATGGATGATCTTTGCATCCCGGGCAAAGGTGGCCAAGGGCCCGGTTGATCGGTCGCCAAAACGGGTGCCGATTGCCAGGATAAGGTCGGATTTAGAGACGGCGGTGTTGGCAGCTCTGCTACCGTGATATCCGAACAAGCCCAAGTTAAGGGGGTTGTAATTATCGAAGGCAGACTTACCCATTAAAGTGTGAACCACCGGTATCCCAAGGTTTTTCACGAAATCGGCAACATCGGTATATGTGTTAGAGGAGATAATGCCACCACCGGCGATAATAACCGGCCGCTGGGCTTCGCGCAGCACCGCAGCGGCCCGCTTTATCTGGCCCGGGTGCCCTTTAGTGGTTGGGTTATACCCTTCCAAAACCCTGCGCTTCTCGTGCTGGTTGGCAAATTCATCGGTCTGTACATCCTTAGGAATATCTACCAGCACCGGCCCTCGGCGGCCGGTTCCAGCCAGGAAAAAAGCCTCTTCGATAGTCGGGGCTACCTGTGGGGCGGATTGGACTAGATAGTTATGCTTGGTAATGGGCATGGTGATTCCGGTTATGTCTACCTCCTGAAAAGCATCATTGCCGATCATTGTACGGGAAACCTGCCCGGTGATTGCCAGCATAGGCGATGAGTCCATGTAGGCGGTGGCTATACCGGTGACCAGGTTTGTGGCGCCGGGTCCGCTGGTGGCCATACAGACCCCGGTTTTCCCGCTCGCCCGGGCATAGCCGTCGGCCATATGGGCGGCTCCCTGTTCATGGCGGGCTTGGATGTGACGGATTGTCGACCGTTGCAGTGCCTCATAGATAGGCAGGTTCGCACCGCCTGGATACCCGAATATGATTTCCGTCCCGGCCTTCTCTAATGTTCGTACCAGTGCTTTTGCCCCGGTTGATTTACCCTTCTTCACACAATACCTCCTTGTGTCTGTTCGACCTGTTTCAAGGGAGGCGGATAGACTGGTGATTGGAGCATAAAAAAAGGCCCGTCGCCGGAGGGCGACAGGCCTGTAATATACTCTTTGTACAGCCTAACCGCTACCCGACGGTTTGAAAAAACCCGGAACCAGTACGAGGACGACAACTAGTAGAACGACACGCAGCAGAGTTGTGGGTAGTAGTTGTGTTCTGTTGTCTAAATTTCTCATAATTCCGTTTTCCTTGGCAGTAACTATAGATAGAAACTGTACTGCTGTCAATAAATTCTATAGGAATAGTTCAACTTTTCTTTTCCCAAGTAGTGTTCATGAAGGCCGCATCTTCAGCTCGCTGGTTGTAGAGGTGATGATAGAAGGCGTTATGCTCTTCGTTTGGATAACAGCTGCAGGTAAGCTGGTCGCCGGTTACAGCCTCTTTATTGTACTTGATGTGCAGGCTGGTTATACCGTGGGTATTGCGGAACTCTAAGGGGATTGCCTCCAGCGCACCTCCCATGTAGCGTACGCTGTTGAGGTGGCCGTTAAAATCGATATCGTAGTTGTGGACCCGCTGGCTGAAAGTGGTGGCCGGCCCTTCGAAGGCGGTGATTTTGCGCAGCTGGACGTCCGGACAGGCTGATTCATTTACTTCGGTAAGGTGTTCGGCGATGTCGGGACGTCGGACCGGCCTCCGGCTCTCTTCATCAATAATCGACCAACTGCTGGTACCTCTGGCAAATACCTTTGGTGTGGGCGACGGCTTGTCCTCTACAGAAGTGCCCCTTTGAAAATTGCTGTTATAGAAACCTTCGTTCTGCAGCCCGCTAATTTCAAAATCGATAAAATATTGGATTCCGCGGATTTTGCGGGCCCAAATGGAGACATTCAGGTTAGTTCGCCATTTGGGGCGATCAAGGGTAAAGCTGGAGTACATTCCGGTGAGTATCCAGGACTGATTCTGTTTTTGTAAATCGTATGAGGCGTAGTTCATATCCGCCAGCCAGCTTGCCACGGTATCTTGAGCATAAGAACACAGGTGGTACGGCTTGATGCGGTATTCCGGATCCATTTCAATAGTACGCACGGTGTAGGTGTTGGTGTATTTCATTCTATCTCCTTACTTTTTTATAGCTGCCTTCGCAACACTTATGGTAGGTGGAATTGTAGAGAGATTCCCCGTTTTTGAAAAGTCCGGCTTTGGCTGTACCAGAGACCGCCGGAGAAGCAGTTTCAGCGATTCTAAGAATAGCTGAAACTGTTTGCCTTTCCGGTGCAAGATTACTAATTTTGAATGATAGGAGGAATCTAATGAACACGAGTAAAATAGTAAAGCAAATTATTCTGGTATTGTTTCTGGTCGCTCTTGGGGCGTGTGCGGCAGAATCGGGAAATATAGCCGAAAAAAATATGGAAGACAGCACTTCAGAGAGTGCAGATTATAAGGATCCGGAGGCACTTGCACGGTTAATTGAAGAGGGGGAGACGGAGCATATTGTGGTGGATGTGCGGACTCCTGCAGAATATGCCGACGGGCATATTCCTTCGGCAATAAATATTCCCGTCAGCGAAATTGGAGGACAGCCGCCCTCAGTTCCAAAGGACAGTTTGGTGGTGGTATATTGCCGCAGCGGAGCCCGTTCAAGCCGTGCTGCCGAAAGTTTGCAATCTCTGGGCTACACAAGGGTAGTGGATTTTGGGGGTATCTCTCGCTGGGATGGAGAGACAGTAACTGGGGAGTGATGGAGTATGCATGAACTGGGAATTACCCATGAGATTTTGGAGATAGTCCTTCGGTATGCACGGCGGCACCGGGTGACACAGGTAAGCAAGGTTCAGCTCGAAATTGGAGAGCTCAGTGATCTTGAACAGGAGTGGATCCAGCACTATTTTGATGCTATCAGCCGCGGAAGCGTGGCTGAAGGGGCCAGGATCGAAGTAAAAAAACTGCCGTGTCGCTTTTTCTGTCGTGAGTGTGGAAACGAGTTTGTTGCAACTTTAACAAACGATGAGCCGCTTATATGCTACGGATGTGGATCGGAGGCGGTAGAGATGATTTCGGGGTCCGAGTATACTGTAAAGAGTATGGAGGCAACATGAGGGAAGTAAGACTTATACAGATTGAGGAAGATATTCAGGCCGATAACCGTCTAGAGGCGGCGAAGGTACGCAGCCGCCTGGCGGAAGCGGGAACCTTTATGCTGAATCTGATGTCCTCGCCGGGTTCAGGGAAAACCAGCCTAATTTTGAGGACTATAGAAGCTGTGCAGTCCATGAGGACTCCGGCAATAGGAATGGCGGTTATAGAGGCGGATATGGACTCTCAGGTGGATGCCGAGACTATTATCGATGCCGGGGTTCCAGCGGTGCAGCTGCGAACCGGCGGCTTTTGTCATGTGGACTCTTATATGGTGGCAAAAACCCTTCCGAGCCTCGATTTAGAGCCCACCGACCTGCTTATTCTGGAAAATGTGGGAAACCTCATTTGTCCCGCCCAGTCGGATACCGGGGCCAATGCTAATGTCATGATATTGAGTGTTCCCGAGGGGGATGATAAACCCCTCAAGTATCCTGTGATGTTTCGAGAGTGCGAGGCGCTGGTGGTGAACAAGGCCGATTACCTGCAGATGGGGGATTTTGATATGGACAGCCTCCGTCGGCGGGCAAAAAAGCTGAACCCGGAGATTGAAATATTTGAAGTGTCCTGCAAAACCGGTGCCGGTGTGCAGCAGTGGGCGGAGTGGCTGCTTGAGAGGATCGGCAGATAAGGCTCTCTTTTCAAACCCGCATACCTAAACCGGCTTTAATTAACAGGCCGGTTGCCCGCAGAAAGCCGAAACGGCCGTACAGCATCCTGACATACATTTCCATTGCACTTCCCGGAGGGGCTTGGTGCTTTTTGTGTGCCCGCAGCGTGATGGCCCCTGAGGGGCAGGCTCCAACACAAAGTCCGCAGCCGATACAGCGTTCCGGCGCTACCATTGCTTTGCCTTTGGTGCTTTTGGAGCTGCTTGTAAGAGAGAGGGCATCCATGGGACAGCGGGGCACACAGAGCCCGCAGCCGATGCATGCAGCCGGGTCGATACGGGCGGAGTAGTTTGACTGCAGGAACTTCCCGGGGTTGGGCAGCTTTTTGGCCCGTGAGAGGATGGCACAGCAGCAGCTGCAGCAGCAGCAGATGAACACCGGTTGTCTGGTGTTCTGGGCCTGCAGTACCAGGCCTTCAGCTTCAGCCTGCTGTAAATAGTCCAGGGTCTCTTGCTTGCTCAGCTGCGGGCCTCGCTGCTCCTTGATGACCTGGGTGGCGGCGCTTCCGAGGGCCAAACAGGTTTGCTTCAGATTGGTCTGTCGGCACTGCTGTCCCAAAAGCTCACGCCCCTGCCGGCAGACACAGTTTTGTAGGGCAAAGGGGCCGGGGGAGAGTTCAATGACCCGCCGAATGCTGTCGTAGTGACTGACCGCGCGGTCGGGGAGGATCTGCTCGTTGATGGGGATGGTGCGCATTTGTCGCGGCTGCTCGCGTAAGAACTCATGCATAAAGGTCGAGTTCATATAGGCTTCAGCCTCCTGTTCGAAGCCGCGGGTAAGCCGGTCTACCTGAAACTCGTACAGCCCCACTGCAAAGGGAAGCTTCCCGTACACCCGGACAGGACGGCCCCGTTTTTTTACCAGGGCACTATTGACGGCCTTTTTCTCTGCCAGGTTTTCCAGCAACCCTTGAACGCTAGAGAGGGGCAGGCGGTAGCCGGTACGGCTCAGCCGCCGGTGGATTTTGCGGGCCGGCTCGGGGAGCATACTTAGGCAAAGGGCAATTCTAGCCTCCTCCTCGGTATAAAAGCGTTTGAGAATATCTATTTCTATGCCCGACTCGGACCGGGGGAATGCGACGGGCATTACGTCGAGGTGGGCTTGCAGTGTCCGGTATAGCTGCTCGGTGGTTTTCATAAACAGGTTTAGTGTAATAGCTGCCCACCGGAGTGTCTACTGCAGGGGGATGGGCAGTTAGACTGGATCGTTGCCCGGCTGCTTTTGAACGGGGCCACAGAGCTGCCAAAGAGCATCTGTAAAAAAAATAAAAAAAAGGGAGGGTACCCATACCGAGCCCCTCCCATGCGCGTTCAGCAGTTATTTGAGGAATTTGCTGACAAAGGGGGAGGTTTGTCCTTCGCGCATAAAGTGGCCTGAAGGGCCTTCGCCTAGGAATTCGGAGAACCATGATTCGTGCTCGATCTCTTCGTTCAGTATTGCCTGGGCGAGATCGTAGGTGCGGTGGTCCTTGCCGGCGGTGAGGTTGCAGATTTCCGTGTAGCCCCGGACTGCGCAGCGCTCGGCCTCGACCAGTACTTTCATGATGGCTTTTACATCACTGGGGTCGGAGGGCAGGGATGCCGGCGGGCAGGCGGAGATGTCGTGGAAATCGACCATGTTGCCCGGCAGTTCGCCGCCAAGCTCGTAAATGCGGGGAACCAGTGCCTCGAAATGATTCCGATCTTCGATGCGTGCGACTTCCGCAATTTCCTTGAGTCCTTCACCTTCAAGTCCGATGAGGTTTACCCGTAGGATTGTGTAATAGTAAAATGTTGTCAGTTCTGCGGATGCGTTTTTCACAAGTAGATCTACCAGTTGATCTACATCAACTCCAGCCTGTTCGACAACTTCTCTTGTAACTCTAGCCATATTCGGCCTCCTTAATTATTTTGGCGACGGGGTCGCCGTTTTATATAATAAGAATAATAATAGGTATTATTCTTAAATATTCTCTATTTCTATAGGCTTCTCTTGGCCTTCATCGCTGCTCGCTGGCTTGTTCCAGCCCTTTAGTTTCTAAATTTTAGTTCCTGAACTTGTATTCCTATTCCTTTGCGGCTGCATTTAAATTTCTGCAGTGCTCGCAGAGTCCGTAAAAATCGAGTCGGTGGTTGTGAACTTCAAAGCCGGTTTGACTTGATACCTTGCGCTCTATATTTTCATCAAAGGGAATGTCCAGATCGCGGATAGCACCGCAGTTTTCACAAATAAAGTGATAGTGTTTAGCGGTATTGGCATCGAAATGATCGGTTGCATCATCAAAGCGAACATTTTTTAGCTTCCCCTCGGAGACCAAAATATTCAGGTTTCGGTATACCGTGCCGATGGCCACTTTAGGATGCTCCTGCCGCAGCCGGTCATGTACCCAGGCGGCGGTGGGGTGGGAACCGGTATGTTCGAGTAAATGAAGAATCCTTTCCCGTAAATCACTCTTGTTCAGTCGAGCCACTGTGTATCCGCCTTTACTATAGTGCCCTTATCTTTATAAATAAAAATAAGAATTATTCTTATTTTTAGTATAAGGCCAATGTCTCTTCGGGTCAATGAAAATTGCATACATTTTACTTTTTTCTTGCCCGTCGCCCTAAGCGGGTTTAACATCTTCTCGAAGTAGTACTAAACTATCCTAGTATTCAGCCCGGAGATAGCTATGGAACACACAATTTACGTTATTTTTAACCCAACCGCCGATCATGGTAAGGCACTGAAACATGTATCGCAGATTGAGGCCAGTTTGGATAGGCATAACATCGTTTACAAGTTAGAGTT
Organism: Spirochaetia bacterium; assembly: GCA_034520965.1. Taxonomy (GTDB): domain Bacteria; phylum Spirochaetota; class Spirochaetia; order DSM-16054; family Sediminispirochaetaceae; genus DSBN01. The sequence goes on from JAXHMY010000007.1 coordinate 113,512, forward strand.
GACCCGCAGTTCCGGGCATGCCATTAAACTTGCTCGGGAAGCGGCCCGTCAATCTGTTGAAAACTATCGTGCGGGAAGGGCAGGGTTGAAGGCTGTTGTGGCCGCCGGTGGTGACGGGACGGTAAATGAGGTAATCAACGGGCTGATGGAAGCAAATGCGGACCTGAACATGTCCGGTCCGCAGGTTGAGTTTCCCGCTCTGGGGGTAATTCCCGTCGGACGGGGGAACGATTTTGCCTACGGGGCGGGGGTTGTTCATGACCTTGAGAAGGCCTGCCGGCTGTTGAAGGGTGAGAAGCGGTACGATATGGATGTGGGAGTTGTAAGGGGCGGGCTGTTTCCGCAAGGCAGATACTTCGGCAACGGTATCGGCATTGGGTTTGATACTCTAGTCGGGCTCGAGGCGGCAAAAGTAGCCTGGATACCCGGATCTTTGGGGTATGTGTACGGAGCCCTGAAAACTTTGATGGTTTATCCGCAGTCTCCGATTGTTCGCCTCTTCTACGATGGCGGGGCTTCCGGAACCCAGAGAGTCGAGGTTCACAGTCAGCAGATATCCATTATGAACGGTAGACGCATGGGCGGGGCCTTTTTTATGGCCCCTGGGGGAATCAATTTTGATAAGATGCTCGACCTGTGTATGACAAGGGGCGAGCTGCGCCGGGGACAGTTGTTATCGGCCCTGGGCCAATACACCCGGGGTACTCAGGCCGGAAACCCCCACGTGTTAACCGACAGGGCGAAAACCTTTGAGATCGAATCCGATAAAGGGGGACTCGTATGCCACGCCGACGGCGAGACAGTGTGTACCGACGGGAAAAAACTGCAGGTTGAGTGTATTCCCCATGCGCTTCAAATGCTGGGCGAAGCCCGGGAGGGCTGAGATGGCGCGTGTGAAGATGAGCCTCTGGGGACATGGCGTAACCCGTGGAATCAAAGCCTTGCTTCATATGCTGTGCAGAATCACTAAAGAAGGTGTTGATGCTGTTCCGGACGAGGGACCACTGATTGTTGTGACGAATCATATTAATTTTTTAGAAGTCCCACTGATTTACACCCATCTGTATCCGCGCCCCAGTAGTTCGCTGGTAAAGGCGGAAACCTGGGAGAATCCGGTGCTGGGGCGGCTGGCTAACCTGTGGAGCGGGATTCCGCTTACCCGCAGAGCCACAGACTTTACGGCTTTGCGGAGCGCCGAGGCTCGGCTAAAGGAGGGGCAGCTGCTGTATGTGGCACCCGAGGGAACCCGCAGCTACACCGGCCTGCTGCAGCGGGGTAATCCGGGGGTGGTTACCCTGGCATTAAGGTCTGGAGCGACGATAGTTCCGGTAGTCCATTTTGGCGGAGAGAGGTTTTGGCACAATGCGAAGCGCCTTCGGCGAACTCCGGTTAGCCTGCGGGCGGGACGGCCCTTTCGTATAAAAGTACCCTCCGGAGGGGTGAACCGCCGGCTGCGGCAGGAGATTGTAGATGAGGTAATGACGTATATGGCCTCACTTTTGCCGGAGGACTACCGGGGACATTATGCTGCAGAAGCCGGTAGCCCTCCCGGGAAGGTTGAGTATGAGTACCTTGAGTTCATGGAGTGACTTTCTTCTAAATATTTTCTTGATTTTTCAAAAAATACCCCGTAGTGTTGAGCCATGGAAAAGAGCATAGATGTGACAGTGGAGGCCTTGCGACGGGCTGTGGTGAGTTTTCTGGATGCCTATGGCGAGGCGTCTCTACTAGGGGCGGACTTTACTGCCCTGCTTGAAGGTCGGGGCGTCAAGGAAGGCAGTGTGACAGAGACCGGCGGGCAGCGGCTATCGGGACAGGCAAAATTCGAAAACCTGCTGCAGGCGGCCGGCGTACAAGAAAACGAAATTTTCCGGCAGGCAGCGGAACAACTCGAAACCGCTAATCATCTGCAGGCCGGACCCCTTGAAGTTGGGGGCGTGGAGCTGCCGAAGCGCTTTCTGATGTCGATTTTGGAGGTGCTGCTGCCGGGGGAGGAGTTGGTTTCGGTGAGGGATGTGGGGCAGTTTGAAAGGCTGGCCAATGTCCGGATTCCAGCGGACGACCGGGAGGACCTTCAAAGGGTAATCGATACCTATCCTGTACGGCTGTCAAAGCATGTAATCCGACAGGCACGGTTGTCCGGCAATATTGCCTATCAGTTTATGCCCTTTGTGGAGGAGCTGGATGATGCGGGCCTGAAAAATACCTGGGTAGGCCAGTTTCACCGCGGGCTGATAGAACAGATGTATCAGAACCGACCGATCTTTGTTCTGCACATGAGTTGCCCGGTCTATTGCCGGTTTTGTTTCCGCAAGCATAAGGACACCCGCAATCAGACCGCCCCGACCGTGGAGGATGTGGATGAGGCGATCGAGTATATCCGCACCTCCCCGCGTATAAAGGAGATTGTACTTACCGGGGGCGAGCCGCTTCTGAACAAGCGGACCCTGACTCGGGCGGTGGAGGGTTTGAAGACGATTCCCCATATTCAGACCATCCGCATCGCCTCGCGCTGTATATCTTACTACCCCCACCTGTTTTATAAGGATGAGGCCTTCTGGCTCAACTATCTCATGGACACCAACCGTGAACTGCAGGGGATGGATAAGCGGATCGAAATTGCAACCCACTTTATTCACCCCGATGAGGTATCGCCGCAGAGCCTCGAAATTATCTCCTCCCTGGTGAAGGCGGGGGTAGAGGTATATACCCAGACACCCTTTCTGAACAACTGCAATGACCAGGGCCCGGAACTTACACAGCTCTATCGGGAGCTGCGGGGGGCCGGATCGGAGCTGCACTATATCTACATTCCCGCCAGCCCGATTCAGGGCAACAGCGTCTACTGGACTCCCCTGTCGAAGGGGCACCGCGCCTTTTACCACCTGCGGGGACACCTCTCCGACCGGGCTATTCCAATACTGTGCACCGCCACCCGCATTGGGAAAATTGATTGGAATGCCAGCGGCTGGGCGGTGGAGCAGAGCCGGGAGAACCCTGAAAATGTGTGGATCCGCACCCCTTACAACGCCGACTACTACCGGGAGTTTGTACCGGACTTCAATTTTGAAGGGGCCCGGGAGAATGCCGGCGGGACCATCGATGTTGAGTTTATGGCGAAGATTGGGGAGGATCGGCTATTTCTGGGCAGTTTTGACGGCCGGCCGGCTTTTGAGCGGGAGTTTGATGCGGAAAAGCTGCGGAGGGTTCAAGACGACCTGGTTGAGATGCGCCGACTTGATGAGGGAGTAGTGCTGACCGGAGTTGAGTCGGTCTTTCGCTCCCACCTTACCCGGGTGGATGTAGATATCGCCGCAGCAGCCGGAAGCGAGGCGGAATTTGCCGCCGCCCTGGACTATATTCGGCGCGAGCCGGACATTAGCGATGTGGTACTGTCGGCCAACGTTTCAATTCTCACCCTGCTGGATGAGATCCGCCGCTTTGCTGAAGGAATACATGCAATCCCTCATGTGAATGCCCTGCGGCTGCGCAGTACAACCTTTACCTATGAGCCGCAGCTGTATACCGACGAGGTGATAACTCAGCTGGCGGATCTACAGAAGCTGACGGCGGTAAATCCGACCAGGATAGAAATTGAGGCCCAGTTTATTCACTCCTCCGAGTTCAGACTGGAACACCGGGCGGTTATTTCTAAGTTCCTGGCCCGGGGAATTACCGTGTACAACAACATAATACTTCTAGCCGGTATAAACGACAATGTCGAGGAGATGAAAAAAATCTGCTACAACTGCCGGCAGATCGGTATCGAGCTTTTTCAGCTGTATGTGGCGGGATTGCCGGTGCAGCAGCGCTACAACGCCGAGCTGCCGATCGATGCAAGCACGGTAATAAACATTGCCACTCACTTGCGGCGCCACCAGAGCGGGCGGGAGATCCCTCTGTATGTGGTACGGACTCCCTTAGGAGAGGTAGACTTTAACCTGAGCGGCATCATCACCGGCAGCGAAGAGGGCCGGGTGTTCATGAAACTGCTTCCCTATTCCCTGGAGTACTTTCAGGGAATAGACCGGAATTTTCGCCTCCCCGAAGAGATACAGGTGAAGGAAGGGTCTCTTATTGCGCCGGTGTCGGGGCTGACGGTGCAGAGCAACCACTCCTACTTTATCCGCCCCTAGGATCATAGCGGGAACGGGGCTAAGGGGTGGGGCCGGCGGCTTAAGACAGGGTCTGCAGTTTAAGGACTAAGTTGGGGTCCGGGCAGAGCTTCAAGAACTCTTCCCGGTCCTCCGGGGCGCAGACCCCGGGGAAATCTCCGCTGCGTCCGCCTAGGTCTTCAATTACTTCAAAGTGGAGGTGGGGCGGCCAGTTGCCGTTTACGGTGCTGTCGCCTACATCGGCTATTTTCTGTCCTGCGGTAACGGCCTGTCCCGGTGTCGGCCAGGACAGGGATTCACGGGACAGGTGCCCGTACAGCGTGTAAAACTGCAGCCCCTCTAAAGTGTGCGAAAGGATAATAGTGGGCCCGTAGTCGCCGATTCCCCGGTTCTCCTGAAAGCTGTGCACATGTCCGTCATAGGGGGTCAGCACCGGAGTTCCGGCCTCGACCCAGAGGTCGATGCCCAGGTGGAAGGACCTTACTTTCCCCTGGGCAAACAGACCGCTGTGGCGATAGATGCTGCGGTCCTCTTTATAGCCCCCGAGGCCGATCCGGCTGCCGGCCTGTCGCATTTTTCCAAACACGTAAGCGGTAAATTTGGCGGTATCCGCCGGATCGATTCCCTGCAGTTCGGGGTTATCCTCGGTAAAATCGAAGAGGACACACTCCTCTTGGTCCGGATCGAAGGGGAGGACATGCGCTTTGGCTTGGCGGCGTAACAGCTGTTCCAGTTTTTTGCTCATGGGCTGATAATAGGACAGCAGGGCGAGTGAGTCAACGTTTAACCCGGGCGTTGCCCTCAAAGATGCTCCACACCTGCTCTTCGTCGGCGGGCTGGCCGTAGTCGGTTTCGAAGGTGGTTGCCAGGGCTCCGGTTGCCCAGCCGAACTGGGCCCATTTTTCCGGCTCCCAGCCGCGGAGCACTCCGTAGAGCAGGCCTCCGACAAAACCGTCGCCCCCGCCGATGCGGTCCAGCACGTCGATCTCGCGCGGTTCGATGACATGCCACTGGTCCTCGGCGAACATGATTGCTCCCCAGAAATGGCGGTTTGCACTGACCACCTGCCGCAGGGTGGTGGCAAAGACCGACGCGTTGGGGTACTCTTTTTTGACCCGCTCTATCATTCCCTTAAAGCCGTCGATCTTTGCGGCGATGTCCTTACCCCCGGACTCCGGCCCCTGGATACCCAGGGTAAGCTGAAAATCCTCTTCATTCCCGACTAAAATGTCCGCCAGTCCGGCAATTTCGCTGAAAATCTCACGCAGTTCCTGTTCGCGGCCTTCCCAGAAGGAGGCACGATAGTTTAGGTCGAAGGAGACGCGGGTTCCGTGTTCCTTTGCCGCCCGGGCCAGTTCAAGACAAAAACGGCCGGTTTCCGGGGACAGTGCCCCCACCAGGCCGGAGATATGGATAATCTGTACGCCCTCTTGGCCGAATATCCGCTCCAGGTCGAAGTCCTTTACATTCAGGGTACGTCCGACTTCACCGGCGCGGTCGTTGAACACCCGCGGGCCCCGGGCGCCGAAACCGCCGTCGGCTATGTTGATCTGATGCCGGTAGCCCCACGGGCCGCCCTGTTCTACCTCTTTGCCTTCAAAATCCATGTGGCGCTGCTGGAGGTTGTCCTTGATCATCCGGGCGATCGGGCTGTCCTTTACAAAGGTGGTGAGAATTTTCACGGGGAGCCCCAGAAAGGAGGAAACACTGCCGACATTCGACTCGGCGCTGGTAACCTGCATTTTGAACATGTCGCTCGAATGAACGGGCTGACGGTTCTGCGGGGTAATTCTTATGCCCATGCTGGTGGGAATAACTAGGGAATAACGATAATCTTTTTTCAGTGAAATACTCATAACTTACACTCCAATTTCATGGTTTCGTTTAACTTCGAATAACAAAAGTATTACATAGTTATAGTAGCATAGCTTGCTTTTAGAGTATAGATCAAAGTGGAAAAAAACGGCCGCCCCGCAGGGCGACCTATTAGATTGGGGGAAAAATGAAGACAAATTAAAGATCAATAAATCTCGACTTCATATACCTGAAAGTGCGTCAACGAGTTGGCGTTACTCCCGCTGAGCAGGTAAATATAAGTGCCGTCAAAATAAATATCGTGCACTTCGCCGGAAACATCCGGAATTTGCGCCGATACCAGGATCTGGTTGCTGGAAGAACGGAGGTCAACGAAACCGATACCGCTGCCCCCGCGGGCTACCGCGGCGTACTGGTCCCAGACCGACACATCCTCTACGCCGGAGATGTTAACTGAACGATCATAAGTGATATCGCTTGGAACGGTGACATCATAGATCACTATACCATTGGTACCGCTGTTGCCGATAACCATATATTCACCGTCGTACTGATCGATGGAGGTGATATCGGCGCCGTTAGATAGATCTGAGTCTAAAGATTGAGTGTCCGCCAATGTTGCACCGCCCTGGGAAAAGTCGGTGGTGTCATAGGCCTGCAGTGTGTTGAGGGGTTCATTGTCGTAATATACTGAGCCTATATAAGTGTAACCGCCCATAGTTTCCATTACCTTGGCGCTATTAAGGTACCAATTATCGTAATAAATAGTGCCGGACCCCAAATTACTGCGGAATACCCCGATAAGGTCGTTTGAATACACCTTCACAAGCTGCCCGTTGCCGCTGTGGGCGATCAGCCCTGTATTGGTATAATTACTGGATTCATAGTCTACGTCTGAAAAATCATTGATATTTACTTTACGAATCGGATCTGATCCATGGCCGATGTACACATATGAGCCGTCGGATAGGATGGTTTCGGGATCAGTGCGGATGTCGTAGTTTTCGGTTATGGCGATGTTGTTTATATTGTTCAGATTGATTCGGTACAGTCGTCCGTATGTCTTCCCGCTGAGGTTGCGGCTGATGACAAAGGCTTGGTCGCCTTCCACCACGAAATCTTCAAAATAGGGGTTTGTAGAGGAAACTGAATCGAGAAAGGTGATGTTCACCTCTTTGTACTTGGTGGTGAAGCTGCTGGAGAATGTTGCGGCGAGGGAATTTCCGGCCAGGTCCTCTACACCGGTAGAAACTTCCACCGTGTAGGATTCGTTGTTGTAGTCGAGGTTTCCGGAAAGTGTGAGTGTAGCAACCCTGGTGGTCGAATTGTAGCTTACGCTGGTGCCTCCGAGGTTGGAGCCGGAAGTGCGGCTGATACGGAGGGTAGAGGTAGTTACAGTTGCGGCGTTTACCGGCTCGTTGAACTGGATCTGTACGTTCGTATCTACGTCCACTCCACTGGCTCCGTTAGAGGGGGTGGCAGAAGAGACCTGCGGCGGGTCGACATCGAGAATGATGCTGTCGGAGTAGCGGGGTGAAACCGTACCGGTGTCGTCCTTGAACCAGGCATATACTGTTTTCGCACCGCTGCTGCTGGTAAGAGTCCAGGCGCTGCTGGTGGAGTAGTCCTGCCAAAAGTCATCGGCGTAAGTGCCGGAGTTGGAGATGCGCATGTCGGTAATGGTATTGCCGTTTTCGGCGTACAGTTCGAGGGAGACTGAAGGGGTGGTGCTGTATTGGGCGCCGCCGTTGATTTCGATTGAACCGACGCTGTCGGCAATCACCGGGCGTATAGTGGCATCTCCACCGCTGACGGTCACTTCAACCGTAGCAGAATTGGCGTCACTGAAGCTAACTGTTCCCTGGCTTGAAGAAGTATCAACCTCCCATTCGATGAAGAAGTAGCCATTCTCGGGAAAGACTTTGATAGTTTCAGGATATCCCTCTTTTACATTGAAAGTGCCCTTGGGAGAGACCTCGGCATTAGTCGCATCTTCCACATTCAGAGTAAAGGAGAGGGCTTTGGCGTATTTTACCTCTTCCCGCACTACCTCAGAGAGGGGATTCTGACAACTTATGAGCGCCACGCTCAGAAAAACTAGTAAAAGTGTCGCCCTTGTGTTCTTGCTTGGATTCATTCTTCTTCTGTCCATACCATGTCCCTCCTTTTGTCGGCCGAGCTGGCCCGGCCGGCTGACTGCGAATTGGTGTCGAGGTAGGCAAAGCGATTCGCCAGGTTCTCGTCCTGGGCGGCCGCCTGCTGGTAGTACTGCCCAGCGATTGATCCGTTTTCGAGCTCGTAGTGGACCTTTGCCAGAGAAATGAGCACGCCCTTGTGGGCCGGCTCCATTAGGTAGGCTTGGGTAAACAGCTCGAGTGCCTTACTGTAGTCCTCTTCTAAAAAAGCAATATTGCCGAGGTTTACATAGGCCGGAAAATATTTGTTAGTCATTTCCATTATTTTGCGGAATTCACGCTCGGCCTCCGCATAGCGTCCGTAGCGTGCATATATGCTGCCGATTTTGTTGAGTGCCGCCGGTGAGGCCTGTCCGTTATATCGGGCAGCAATCTTACTCCTCCACTGCTCTATTTCGAGGTCGACAATCTTGAGGCTGCTGCGTTCTATGCGGTTTGCAGTTGCGGTTTCAGTTGGAAAGCTAATCTCGGAGCCGGTAGTTTCACTGCGGGTAAATCCGACAGGCTGGTAAACCTTCCAGGCATTGGAAACTTCAACAAAAACCGCCTGATCTTGGGGCTGGTATTTCCTCCATTCGGATGCACCGTAATCCCAGGCGGAAGTAAAAGATTCACCGACCATGGTAATTTCCACCGGCAGCCAGACCCTCTGATCGTGCACTATGAGCGAATCGGGTTTGGAGAAGGTACGCAGGGCTTCCTGCGGGATGATCCCGAGGTCAAAGGCCACATAGATGTGGCCAGGCACGGTAATAAAGGCCGATGAGATTCCTAAAGATTCCAATAGGGCGGCATACAAAATAGACAAATCGTCGCAGTCCCCCGACTTGTACTGAATGGTTTGCCGGGGAAACTGCAGATAGTCAATCGCACTTTTGTTTTCATAGAACTCTTCATACGGAGTTTGCGGGTCGATGACATAAGAGAGCCCGTATTCTCCGAGCACCTCATACAGTGCTAATGCTTTGACGAAGTTGTCATTGATCACTTCCAGCCCTTTCCGACGGGTGGTTCCTGCTGCCAGCCGTGACAATTGAAGGACCATTGGATCTTTGGCCGATACGAAGGCGGCTGCTTTGCGGTCATCATCCCAGGTCATGCCGTTGCGGTTGATAATGTTGATGGTTTTTGAGAGGCCGGCGGTTTTCTCGACTCCGCGGTAAGTGTACTTTACCTGGATCTCTCCCGAAACGGCAGTTTCCTCAACAACCGAAAGGATATCGTCACGAAAGAGGGCATAGAGCGGAATTTCGGTGCTTTCACCGCGCTTCAGCACTTCGACCTCTGAACTGAGCTTAGAGCGTTCCATGAACTGGTCTACAAAGAAGGAGACCCGCACGTTTTTGATTTCTCCGGGTTCATCGTTTTTTATTGTTACAGTGCCAAGGTTATTGGCATCGTAGTAGCTGTAGAATACCGGGAAAACCGGTCGAATTTGCGAGTCTTCGAACCTGAGACGAACCGGGCCGGCTTTCCGGCTGCCGAACTCCCAGGTAATGCCGATGCCGCTGTGAAGGCCTTCGAACACTCCCGGTTCATAACGATACCCGGCCGATACTGCAACCTTGAATCCGGGGGAGAGAGCTGTTTCGGTGCGCAAGCCACCGGTTACAATACTACCGCTTCCTGTGGCTGTATCGCCATCAAAGGTCTCTATAAAGCCGTAGGAGTAACCTCCGCGGGCGAACAAAGAGAGGTCGAGCCAGGGCGCGACCGGGAGTTTGAGCCCGCCGCCGCCCGAAAGGGATACGTTAGTCAGAGCCTTTTGGGCGCTGGTCTGGCTGTAAAGATTTGTTAGTGATGTTTCCAGGAAGAAAGGTGCCAGGCCGGGAGAAGAGTAGTGCAGTGCCACTTCTCCACCGGCGGCCATTGAATAGAGCTCCTGATATTCACCGGTTGGATAAGAAGCTAAAGGAGTGATGCTTAGGCCGACGGAATTCTGATTTTGGGCATGAATGTTTAGAATGGACCATTGACCGAAACCCAGCAATAAAATAAATACTACAGCGAATCTAAAAAACCTGGTGTTTTTAAGCATACTGTTCCCCTTTCTGAGACAAATAAAACATTACATAATTACTAATCTATAGCATCGGCAACTTGAAATCAAATTATATGATAAAAAAAGTCATGTTTTTACATGCAGAGAAGGGTGGCAGTTGTGTATGAGAAGGAGAAAATGAAAAGCTGCCCTGTGCTCTCTGTCTCTTCTTGAAAATAAAAGTTTTGGATTGACGGGCTGAAGCTGTTATACTCCATAGAAAGGAGTTATATATGCTTAGATTTATTGTAGGAATTATATTCGGAGTTTTAGCGGTAATTTTTATCCTGCAGAACGTGCAGGTAGTTGAGTTCAGCTTTCTGATGTGGACCATATCTATGTCAAGGTCGGTACTGTTCGCACTGATGCTGGGGGTCGGGTTCGTACTGGGCTGGGGGGGTCGGCAGCTAGGTATGCTCGGCTGACCCCACGCCGACCCGGTGCTTATCGCGGTGCCGCGGAGTGGGGGCGGCGGCGGCGCGAGCAGGGCAGTGCTAGAACCCGGGCTGGGTGGCCGTTGCGATGAGGTTTTAAAAGTCTATGATGGAGAGTTAAATGGCCGATCGGATTGAGACCTGTCTGGCCTGCGGTTTGGAGGAGCTGCAGACGTGGGCTTTTTTGCCGGCACAGATGCATACGACCCATGAGGAGTTTGAGTTTCAGCGGTGCGGGAATTGCGGGCTGGTGCAGCTGAATCCGCGGGTGAGCCCGGAGGAACTGGGCCGGTACTACAGCCAGTATTATCTGCCCTTTCGGGGGCCGGAGGCGTGGGGAAAATATGCGCATCTGGTGGCGATGAATCTGCGGAAGACCGATCGGAAGCGGGCTGCACTGGCGCGGAGAGCTGTTTCGAGGCAGCACCCGGGGACGGCCGGACGGGTGCTGGATGTGGGTTGTGGGAAACCGACATTTTTGGAGCTGCTGCAGTCGCAGACCGGATGGTACGCCAAGGGAATCGACTTTAGCGACGAGGGGTGGCGCAGCGAGTCTACGCGGTTTGCGGGGCTGGACCTGGAAGTGGCGGAGTTCAAGCATTTTGAGGCTGATACAGCCTTTGATTTAATAACTATGTGGCATTATCTGGAGCACGATTACCACCCCCATGAAACGCTGCGCCGGATGAAGGCAGTTGCCCACAGTGATACGCGCTTGCTTATTGAAGTGCCCAATTTTGCTTCGTGGACCCGAACGGTGCAGGGGCGTTACTGGGAGGGGTTTCATACTCCCCGGCATACGGCTGTGTATTCACCGGCAACGCTGCAGAGGCTGCTGGAGCGCAGCGGCTGGCGGGTTGAGCAGCTGCGGCGCTATGGTACTCTCGATGCGTACCCCCTGTTCTGGATGGGCCTGCAGGAACGAGGCGGGATAGACTGGAGCACCTCGATGGAGGGGAAGTTTATCGGATTCATGGCGGGGATGCTGCTGACCGCACCCCTGTTTCTGTTAAAACGCTGGCTGCCGGCGGGGGTTATGACCGTGGTTGCCAGGCCGGAATAGAGCCGGCGGGGGTATTACCGTGGTGGCTAAAAAGGAAGCAGGGGGCTGCCGCCCCAGGTTCCGACGCTTTTGAAGGGGCGGAAGCGGGCGAATAGCTCATCATTATACCAGTTGAATTTGTGGGTTTTTTTGATTGCCTCCAGGTGGTCGGGGTTGTGGTAGGCGAAGGCCTTTATTGACTCCGCATCCCGCCAGATACTGAAGGTGGCCATCTGCTTAACCGGCCACTCACCGATACCCTTTGCACATATGAGCCCGGAGAACCTGTCCAGGGAACCACTGGTGCGGGGCACCTGTCGCCAAAATCGTACCAGCTGTTTGTTTGCAATGGTAGCCCGGGTGATAACGGCGGTAATATCGCCCTCGGCCTGTCCGTCGGGTTTGAAGGGATTGACCCCTCCCCACTCTCCGTGGGAACGCAGGGGAGTCATAAACACCGTCACCGTTTCAAGGCAGTGAGCCCGGTATTCGTGATGAAGCTTTGAATTGTGCAGAAACTCGTCGGCCTGGGCTTCGGTTTCCCACACGGTAAGCAGGGCATAAGTAGAAAAATCGGCGTACCAACTAAAGCCGTTGCCGCCCCCGGTACCGAGCAGCCGGTAAAACCGCAGCCCCTCTGCATTTTTAAGGTGGCCGTGGGCGAACTGCATCATGGTAAATGCCCAGAACTTGTTGCGCAGCCCAGAGTATTTGAACAAACTAAGTGTAACTACCGGAGGAGCTTCGTTTTCCATAGACTTAAGTCTAAGTGCTGCGGGCAGAGACCGCAAGGGGGGGGAGCAGCGCGAGCCGGCCGGGCTGAGGGGCTCGCTGCGGGAAGAGGATTTAAATAAATATTACAGCAACAAATATCCGAAGCGCTCCAGGAGTAGGTAGTTTTTGATGGTAAGGTTGGCCGCCCAGTTGCGGCGGCTCTGTTGCCGGGGAGGGGAACTCCTTCCGGGCGGCGAAGAGCAAGACCGCCCGGGAAGCCATGGCTTCTACCTCGACGGGGGTAAAGCGGCTTAACAGTTGGCGGTAGCGCAGGAGAATGAGCCGATAATACTTGGCATGAGGGATCGCCGCCAGTGGTCGGTTGATGCAGCTGGGTCACTCCTTTCGCTGTCGTTCCAGTGCCATTAGGGTGCATGGGGATGGTCGTTGATCGCCGGCCCGACGGCGTACCAGCCATCGCGCTCGTCAACATAGCTTTGCTCCAGGTAATGTACTGCCTTGGTTATCATTGGATTACATGCAGAAGGGGCCTCAGAGTCTACGGTTTCAAAGCCCACAGCCTCGCCGAGCGCGCGCCCCTCAAGTTCTTCTATAATCTGGAAAGCTATTGTTGTGGCCATGGGCGAGGAGTCGGGCAGGAGGAAGTCCGGCTCGAGGCCGCGGCCGAAACCGCCGTCGGGGTTTTGATATGCCTTCAGGGCATCCTTTACGGAATCTATTACCTCGGTAGGGTTGCCGCCGCCGAAGTGAAGGTCGAAGCGGGCCAGGTTGATCGGGGCGCATTCGGCTGCAATATATCTGCGGGTACCTCCAGATCGGTGCGGCCGGGCCGTTTGAGGGCGGGGCTGAGGTGAGGCTTGTCGGCAAGCCCGCTGCCGGCCCCGCGGTTGGATCCACGACCTGGGCTTTGGTCGGATTTTTGGCTGGAACCTTGACCAGGGCTTGTATCGAAATTGTGGTCGAGGCGGAGGGTAATCCAATGGCGTTTGTTCAGGTGATAGCCTGCGGTGATTGACGGGTAGGCCTGGCGCAGCACCATGGCGCTCGTCGGGCTCGGCATCGAGGAGATATCAGGAAGAGTCGTGAAAATTGGTCAGAGCGAAAATCTTGCCTTGCAGCTTATAGACCAGGGTTTGTTCATCGAAAGGAAAGCCGGCTGCGGTTCCGGGCAGGAGCTCGCAGTAGTTTTGAAAGTCTCTCAGCTCCATGCACCCATTTTACCGGTTTAGGTGGTGTCTGTCGTCTATAACGAGTCCAAATTTTCATAACTAATAGAGGCTGCCTACCGGGCGACCCGACGCGTATTCGAGCCGGCCGGGCTGAAGGAGCGGCTGCGGAAAAAGCTTTTTTTTTATACCAGTACGTCAATAACTTTGACGGTATCGGTTATGGGGATAGTCTGGTGTTCGTAGCGGGCGTTGAAATAGAGCCCGTCTCCGGTTTTCAGATTATATTCAGTAGCACCGATTTTTAGTATCATCTCACCTTCGAGCACATAGATAAACTCTTCGCTCTCGTGGGCGGTGGTATGAACTGTCCTGTGCGTTCTTTCATGTGAAACACGGAACGGCTGCATTTCTTCAATCGCGCCGTACTCGGAGGCGTACGGGAACATTGAGTACCCCTGGGCGGTTTTTATCAGGCCTCCCTCGGCTTCGGTAACGGGGTTATGGACCACCTCCCGGTGGATCTCTTCACCAAGCAAAAACCCTACTTTGGTATTAAGGGATCTGGCGATTTTATCCAGAGCCCCTAAAGAGGGAATGACCTTTCCGTTTTCGATTTTTGAGAGGTGGCTTTTGGTGTAGCCGCAATTATCAGCAACTTCCTGCTGCGACCTTCTCTGTTCAAGCCTGATCTTTTTTACGCCGAGTGCCAATATCTTCGTTGTTCATTTTTTCTTTACAAGATTATATCCGTATTCGATTTCATTTGCAAGCGTTAAGTTAACATGTTATGTTATCGTTCGACAAACAGAAATCAACGAAAAATCAGACTAAGTTTCATAATACCAGGAGGTAATCTATGATCGATCTCTACCGTGCACGAAGATGTGAAAAAGAAAAATGTTCAAGCAAGCGCCGGGCACAAAATATTATTTACCCGACCTTTGCACAGATGAAAGATCCTTCCCTCATCCCAGACAGCATTCAGCGAAAAGCTTCCGCAACGTGGGACTGTGGGACATCGAATTCACTCGAACCTTTTCCGCGAAATTACCTGGAAAAACGGACCGACCCACCATGGCGGCACCTATAAAGGCGTAAACTGACATTGAACTGCCCCGTGTGATCACCGGCAAGGAGGGCCCGCATTCTGGCCCTGGTTGGAAAGTGGTTTCCCACCGGCGCTCATAAAGTAGGAGCCACTGCAGGGCGTCTGGCCCCCGGCCCTGACCACCTGGCAAACTTCGACTCCAGCCGTCAGAGAAGCCGTTTGGCCGTCTACCGGTCACTACTGCGCGGCGGTGCGTACACCATTCAGTACCTGCCGGCCTGTGATCCAAATCGCCATTCTGCCCGCAAGAGATGAGTGAAGAGCGGTTCAACTGGCTCAAGAAGGTCGCCGGCGAGGTTATCGCCACCCCCGGTTGCGAGAGCAACGTAAAAGAGATCTTTGACAAGTGTAACGAACGGAACGCCGAGCGCAGGCGACGATATTGTAATCTTCAACCAGTTTGACCAGTTCGGAAATTACCTGTGGCACTACGAGGGTAACCCGCCGAGGCGATTGAAGAGATGAGATCAAAAAAGAGGTTCCCAACGCCGAGAACTTCAAGGGTTACCTGACCACCACCGGATCCGGCAGTACACCTGGCAGCCGGAGAGTACCTGAAAACAGAAGTACCCCCACCTGAAGCTGGCCGCCGGAGAGGCGCTGCAGTGCCCCACTCTGCTGGACAACGGCTTCGGAGGACACCGCATCGAGGGAATCGGGGACAAGCACGTGCCCTGGATCCACAATGTGCGGAACACCGATATGGTGATTGCGGTTGACGATAACGATGCGATGAATGTCAGATGCGCCTGTTCAAGATGAGCCCGCCGGTCAGGAGTACCTGAAGCAGCAGGGCGTCTCCCAGGAGTTTCTCGACAACGCAGACCTGCTGGGCATCTCGGGTATTCCGCAAATGTAATTGGCGCGATTAAAACGGCCAAGTACTACGAGATGGATGAGGATGATGTGATTGTGACCGTGCTGACCGACTGGGCGATGGAGCATGTACGGAATCACGGGTGACCCGAAATGAAAAGGAACCACGGCGAGTTTACCGCCACCGACGCGGCCAAGGTGCACTTCCAGGCCCTCGAGAAGCAGGGGCACCGATAACCTGCTTGAGCTGCGCTACCGAGGACCGGCAGCGGGATGCAGCGCGGCCTGAAATACTACACCTGGATCGAACGAGCAGGGTGAAGAGCTCGAAGAGCTGAACGCCCAGTGGTACGACAAGGAGTACTGGACGAACATCCAGAAAGAGACCGGAGAGATTGATAAATTGAATCGAGCAGTTTAACCGTGAAGTCGGTCTGCTGGATTAAATCCAGCTTGTTAAGACAAGAGGGCAAGGGCTACTTCCCGATAGATGTCTTTGCCTTCACGATATCATCGATGTAGATATGCTCATCGACCACGTGGGCCATATTTGATGGGGCCGGTCCAATGCCGATAGTCGGGAATACCCGTCTGCCCGGCGCTTTCGCTGCCGTCGGTGCAGAAGGGGTAGTAGTGGGGACCTGGGTTTCATAACCCAAATTACTGCAGGCTCGAAGCGCTACTTGTACCTGTGGCGCGGTTTCGGGATAATGCAGCCCGGAAAAAAGCGCTTTCTCCGGCAGGTTGCGCCGGTGTAGGTGCGTTCGGTGGCATGTTTTATGGCAGCACTTGCCTTAAATTGGGGGTTGCGGGACTCGAACTGGCTAATCACTTCGGTAATAGGGGTGAGTACATCCTCTTCAGTTTCATTGCTGACTAACCGTCGGTCATAGGTGGCGCGACGATGGGTTTAGGAACTAACCGAAGATCCGGGATAAGGAGAGGAGATAATGTCGGTCAGCTCCAATATACCCCTGCCGAGGAACTCACACTGCTGCATTTCAATCTTATCTATCTTCGGTAAGAGAGAAATCATGTGGCTGGCCGCATTGATACCTCGATCGGGAGTAGCCGAATGGGCGTTCTCTCCGTCAGTTTCGATTACAATTTACGAGCCCGTCCCTTCTGGCCTATGCACAATTTGAAATCGCTGGGTTCTCCCAACACCACACAATCCACGGAAAGATGATCTAAAACCTTTCCTAGTCGCGAGTCCCCTTCAAGGGTTTCCTCATAATTACCGCAGCGCAACGTAGCACATCGCCTGCCAGAGCGGCTTTGTTCAACAGCAGTTCGGCTATTCCATAGATCATAGCTGCAAGGGCACATTTCATATCGGCGGTACCCCGGCCGTAAAGTATGTCGTCTTTAATAATTCCGGAGAAGGGAGAATCACCCCAACGCTCCGGTGAGGGAACTCCCACAGTATCCATATGTCCGTCAAATAGAATGCTTCTTGGGTTTCGGCCCGTTCCCGAGGTCCCTTGAATACGGCCGACAACGTTCCCATATGCATCCACCCACACTTGGTCGTACCCGAGGTTCTCCATCTCCGCTTTCACCAGTAGCGGCCATCTGCTCTTCTTTTCCCGACAGGCTTTCGGTTTGAATAATCCTTTGGCAAAAATCTATGAGCTGTTCAGAGTGCATAGTATGTCTCCCGTTTGTTGTCAGTCTAAATCCAGAGCTTTCTGCTTGTGCTGAGGGTTCGACAGCCTTCTTTTGTTATGAGCACGTTTTGTTCATAAGTGACGGTTCCCACACCTGGACTGTAAAGGGCCTTTTCCACGGCCATGTACATGCCCTCTTGCAGCACCGCCTTTTCATTTTCTACTATCCAGGGCTGCTCCCAGGTAAGGCCTAATCCATGGCCCCAGTGCGGGGGAAAGGCAGCATAAATAGTGCCGGTTTCATCCTGCACCGAATCGAGTGATATGTCATGGGCTTCCAGATACTCATTTCCCCGATGAAATAATTCATTTACTTTTATCCCGGGGCGGATAATAGAAATAATATCCTCGCAGGCCGAGGTAACTGTCTCTATCATCTTTCGTTGAAGGGGGGAAGGACCGGCCTCTGCTTGTGCTTGGACTCCAGCTGTGGCTTTTGTTTTGGCCTCGGGCTCAACTGTTGACCCCGCTGCAGCCCTTGGGGCCGTAGCGCCGACCACGGTGGTGCGGCCAAAATCGGAGATGTACCCTTCGTAGCTGATAATTAAATCAACCTTAAATAGTTCTCCCGCTTCAAGCTTCCTGATAGAATCGTAGCCCGGAAAATCTATGCTGTGTACCGCATCGCTGTAAGGGCCGGAGCTGGTAACCACAAAGTAAAGCGCGGCACCCTGTTCGATGCAATAGGCGATGGCCGGAGCAATTACCTCACTTTCAGTTTTGCCGGGCTGTACTCCGTTCATAATCATCTCTAAGGCTGCACTGCCTATCCACGACGCCGACTCTATCGACTCAATCTCACGTGGAGATTTTATAGAACGCATTTCTTCGAATAGATGCTCACAGGGAATCAGCTCTAAACGGGGAAGTCCTTCTTGCATGCGCCGGTACATACTCACCGGAAGCACATCCTCGCCAATAATTCCGATACGTCCGGCGTCCATCTCCTTCTCTTGGGCCGTACGTGCAAATAGCTCGTAGAAGTCATCCCCGTATCGCACATCTTTGAGCGAGATAAGGTCTTGCCGAAACTCTAGGGTGCTTGCCAGTAAAACCGGCTCGCCGGAGGAGGGAATGAGGAGAAGTGAGTGGGATCGGCCGCTCCAGAGGGGCAAATTGTCAGGTAGATAACAGCGCTGTTGGTAATGATTGGCAAAATAAGCCCCGCCGGCATAGCGGTCAAAGGTTCCTCCGCCTCTGGAGCATATCAGAATGCCTTCAAACCCAAGCTTGTGTGCAGAACTTTGCAGCTGTTTGTCTTCTGCGGAGGAACTCACTATGTGGAACATTCGTCATAAACATAAAACCCTGCCCTCTCTAATAAGCCCCGGAGCTCCTGTATTCAGGAACTCCGGGATAAGTGTGTATACTAATGATTATCTGTATTCCTGCAGTTCCTCAACCAGAAGTTCCATTATTTCTTTGCCCTTTGGACCAACACTGTTGATATAATACTCGCGAACCGGTAGGGCTGCTTCTCTGAAGTCGGCCACCTGAGCATCGGTAAGCTCTACTATCTCGATGTCGTCTTTAATTTTATCTTCAGCCCGCTTATTGTTTGCCAGTTGCAGGTCGTAAGCAACTGAATGCATCTCTTGGG
The DNA here is from genome assembly GCA_034520965.1 of Spirochaetia bacterium. Lineage (GTDB taxonomy): Bacteria > Spirochaetota > Spirochaetia > DSM-16054 > Sediminispirochaetaceae > DSBN01. The sequence goes on from JAXHMY010000007.1 coordinate 132,252, forward strand.
ATACCTCTTTAATTGCGGTTTGAATATCTCTGGGAAGAGCTTGGTAGATGTCGTTGTTGAGAATAGTGGAGAGCATATATGGGAAATGGTTTGATTTGATGATATAATCCTGTACCTCGTAGAATTTCATCTCTTCAATAGGACCTATCGGGTTTTCATGGCCGTCGGCCATATTTAGTTGCAGTGCACTGTACACTTCGGTGTAGGGAATGGGAGTGGGGTTTGCACCGTAGGCTTTATAATTCTCTAATATCAGCGGAGCCTGCATGGTTCTTATTTTCTGTCCCTCAAAATCTGCCGGAGAGAGAATTTTTTTGTTGGCCGTCCACTGCATCATACCCTGGGACCACCAATCAATTACGTACATGTTTTTATCCAGGTACAACTCATTAAGGTTCTTATTAAGGGCGACACTGTTCTCCATAAATTCGAAACTTTTCTCTATATTCGCGGGAAGCAGAAAATGAAGCAGAAACAACTGTGCCTCGGGAACCAGAGTTCCCGTATTACCGGGGTTCATGACCACCATATCGATGCCACCAGTAAGTAGTTGCTCTACAAGCTCTACCCCAACTCCAAGCTGTCCGACTGGGTATACCTCGACTTTGACTCGTCCTCCGGTGCGTTCTTCAAGACGCCGGCCGAACTCTTTGCAGTAATTGTCCGGTACTGTATCGGCAATATCCTCATGGGCCATCCTAAACACAATCGGCTCATCGGAGTTCTCCTCCGCTTGTCCACCGGCCATTAGGGGGATAGTACTCACCAACACGAGAAGAGTAAAGAGAAACAATTTTTTTAACATATTGACCTCCAATTTGTAAAGCATTGCAAAATGCTTTTATAGGGTTACATAATGTACGGGCGGCGCCGATACATTATCCGACAAAAAACAGGGAAACCGTGGGAAACAGGGTAATAATTATCGCCGACAGAAGCAGTAAGATAAAGAAAGGCGGTGTTCGACGAATTACATCCAGATAAGGTTTATCAAAAATTGCACAGGCCGTAAAAATATCATACCCAAAGGGCGGCGTTGCGGAGCCGATGGCAACCTGCAAAGTAATGATAATTCCCAGATGTACCGGATCGATACCGGCGGCTATGGCGGAGGGGTAGAATATTGGAGTGAGAATGATGATAACAACAAGGGGGTCTACTAGCATACAGCCCAGGAAGAAGGCAACATTAACTGTAAGCAGTACTTTCAGGGTTGATGGATCGACACCAAGTACGGCCGAGGTAATTGTCTGGGGTATCCGTGCGTAGGAGTACCCAGGCAAAGGCGGTTCCGGTACCGACCAGCACGAATACCACTGTGGTGACAATACCAGTAGAGACGGCTATTTTAGATAAATCCGACAGCTTAACCGATTTGAAAATGAATACTTCAAGCACAATAGCGTACAGCACAGAGAACGCCGCCGCTTCTGTAGGGCTGAAGAAGCCGGAATAAATACCGCCGATGATTATCACCGGAAATCCGAAGGTGAGAAAGCTGTTTTTGGTAGCCTGCACACGCTCCCTCCAACTGGCCTTAGGAAGGAGAGGGATGTTCTTTGCCTTTGCGTAGAAGATACTGAAAAGAGAGAAAAGCACCAGGACCAAAATACCTGGTACAATTCCTGCAATAAACAGGTCTCCGATCGAAGTACCGCTGATAACCCCGTACATTATCATGCCGATGCTTGGCGGGATAAGATAGGCCAGGTCGCTAGAATTGATTATCAGGGCCATAATATCGCTGTCGTGGTAGCCTCGTGCCAGCAACTTCTCGCGCATTGGCCGGCCAATAGCTACCACCGTAGCCTGTGTTGAGCCGGATATAGAGCCAAACAGAGTACAGGTGGTGGCGGTGGTTACTGCTAAACCTCCCCACAAATGTCCTACAAAGCTTTCGACAAAATCCAGCAGCTTATGCGCAGTCCTGCCGGCGACCATAATATCGGCGGCAAACATAAACATTGGTACGGAGAGCAGTACAAAACCCTGGACACCAAGCATCATCTGCTGAACGATAACAATCGGCTGAATATTCGGGAGAAACACCATTACCGTAACTATAGTGGCCGCCAGCATGGTTATCATCATGGGAAAACCCAGTATCAAGAGACCTACCATAATTAGTAACATTGTTGTCAGCATGAAATTATCACCTCAGTCTTTGGATTTTTTAGTTTCTTCGGATACCTCACCCATGTGTAATGGAAGTTCTTCAATTATACCGGTCTTGGCTTCGGATACAGTTTTTTCAGTACCAATGAAGATTTCTGTACTGCCTAGGTTCATAATAATATTCAGCAGATACTGCACTCCGCCGAGGAAAAAGCCTATTGAAAGGGGGATGGCAAAATACCACGCGGGCAGCCTTAAGGCGGGGGTTACTTTACCCAGCATGTGAATATATTGTGTGTACTTTACACTGTAGTAAGCCATATAAAAGAGGATAAGCATGGTAACCAGGGATATAAAAATAATGGTGATCTTCTGTAGTTTCGGGGGAAACACATCGAAGAAGGCGGACATTCTAATGTGCCGTGCCTTTTTGGCCGCATAGCCGATTCCAAGAAAGGTACAGATTACCAGCAGTGCCGCACCCACCTCCTCTGCAAAGGAGAGGCTGTGGCCGATCTTGCGGGCGATTACATTTGCAATCAGAATAAGGGCCATCAGGATAATGCTCATCCCGAGAATCTGCTCTTCGATTTTGGAAATTACATCGTTGATCTTTCTGATCATATTAACACCCACCTACTGGATTGATTTGAATACAACCAAGTTGATTATATAACAACTATATTAACCAGTCAAATTTTTTCTGCATTAATTTTTTTTTTGAAAAGCTTCCTGCCGGCGTTAGGCGGCCTGTCAATTGAAGGTGATGAGATAGGCGCAACTGCCCTGTTCCTGAACCTCTCCTCAAAGTAGTGGCGCTAAGAGCCGCGGTAAAGTAATGCAGTCTTATCTGCCGCCCCTGGGTTTACTGCGGTCGGTGGGTTCGGCGGACAGGGGGTCTTCCGGCCAATAGTGCTTGGGGTAGCGGCCGCGCAGCTCCTTCCGTACCTCCGGGTAGGTCTGCCGCCAGAAGGAGTGGAGGTCGCGGGTTACCTGCACGGGCCGCCCGGCGGGGGAGAGGAGCTCGATTTCTACCGGCACCCCGGCCACTCGGGGGGTAACCGGAAGCCCGAAGAGCTGCTGAATGCGGGCGGCCAGGATACAGCGGCCCCCCTCGTAGCGCAGCCGCCGGGATGTTCCTGAAGGCAGGGTCAGCTGCTCCGGGGCCAGCTGATCAATTTTGCGTTGCAGCTGCCAGGGCAGCAGCGAGCGCAGTGCCTGGGCCAGGGGCAGCTCTTTCAGGGAGTTCTGCTTCAGCCTGCGCGGCAGGAAAGGCTCCAGCCACTCCTCAAGCCCGTCCCCCAGGGCCTCGTCGCCGACATCCGGCCACAGCTCTCCCTGTACCTCCCGCAGAAAGGCAATCCGCCGGCGCAGCTCCTGGGCCCCGCGGCTCCAGGGCAGGCGGCTAAGCCCTTCTTTGTTCAGTATTTCCTGTTTCAACAGCTCTAAGAAGGCCTCCCGGGGAGAGGACAAGTCCGCAGGCGCAATTGGGGTAGAGGAGACTTGCAGGCCTCCTGCTGGTTCTGTGCCTTCCCCCAGGATTTTGAGCCGTCGGGCTCTGAGCAAGCCATTTTCATCGATACTCAACTGCTCCTGCTCTCGGGCGTGTTCGGTAATAAAGGCCTGTACTTCCGCCTGAGACAGGGCCGCAGCAAGGTAAATGAGCCCCTCCCGCTGGCCGCGGTGCAGGGCTCCGGCCACAATCCACTCCGGTGCGAACCCCCGCTTCCCCTCGATAAGGCGCGCCTCCGGCCCGCTTGCCAGACGGTATCGGCCTTGCTCGGTACGCCGGGCAATCCGGTCAGGATACGCCCCCAGCAGCAGCCATCCGGGACTGTTTGCTGGGCCTTTGGTGTCAGCAGCCCCTGAGTTGCGCGCGTGGCCGGCGGCCAGGTACTCGAGTCGCTCCGCCTCCTGTAAAACTCGCTCTGCCGGCCTGCGGGAAAGTTCTGGCGGAAGAGCACCGCGAGCCTGCTCAAGCAGCTCTACCCTCAGAGCCAGGTCGGCCCCAAAGGTATCACGCAGCTCCGGCCGCAGGGGATCGCCGTGCTCCAGAATCGCTGCTGTGAGGGCTGCGGTCTGGACGGAGGAATATGTGGGGCTCCCGCTGCTGTGGCTTGCTGCGGCCGCTTCGGTCAGCATGGAGGCCAAACGCGGTGCTACCGGCATGCGGGCCATGGCCGCCCCCTTGGCTGTGGGAACTCCCTTCTCATCGATGGCAGCGAGCTCCCGCAGCAGCTCCAGCGCCTCTGTGCGACGTTCTGCCTCCGGCGGGTCCGGCCAGGGGCAGGAACTGCCCTGGGTGTCTCCCCACACTGCCAGGGTCAAGAACAGTCCGGAGAGGTCGGCCTGTTTAATTTCCGGCGGGTCGAACTCATCCAGACGCTCGTAGCTTTCCCACAGACGTATCACCGTTCCAGGGCCCAGTCGGCCGGCCCGTCCTGCCCGCTGGGTGGCGGAGGCGGCGCTGATGCGTACTGTCTGCAGACGGGAGAGTCCGGTATCCGGGTTCCAGCTGCTGCGGCGGCGCAGGCCGGAGTCTATCACACAGCGGATACCCTCGATGGTCAGGCTTGTCTCGGCAATATTGGTGGCAATCACAATTTTGCGTCGCCCCGCCTTGGGAGGAGCAATGGCCTGGGATTGTTCCTGTGGGCTCAGACGCCCGTAGAGGGGATGCACTTCTACCTCCTCGGGGAGCTGGGAGGCACGCAGGGCCTCGGCCGCCCGGCGAATCTCCGCCTCTCCGGGTAAAAAGAACAGAATGCTTCCCTGGTTTTCGCTTATCCAGCGGCGGCACTCCTCGGCCCCATGCTGTTCGGGGTGGTAGTGAACCGTGAGCGGGTGGAGGCTTCCTTCGGCCTGCAGCACGGTAAAGGGGTCGGCGGAGAACTGTTTCGTATTCAGGGTGGCCGACATTACCAGCAGTCGCAGGTCGGGGCGAAACAGGTCGCGGCACTGCCGGGCAAGAACATAGGCCAGGTCGGTGGCCAGGGAGCGTTCGTGAAACTCGTCCAGAATAACCGCCGCCGTATCTTGCGCCTCGGGGTCTTCTAACAGCCGCCGGGTGAAAATACCCTCGGTCATTACGATGATATCCGAATTTTTGGGCACCGAGCGCTCGTAGCGGGTAACGTAGCCTATACGGGTCTGCCCGCCGCCGAGTTCATTGAGCCGGGCCGCCAGGGCACGGACCGCCGGGCGCCGGGGCTGCAGCAGCAGGATCGTTCGTCCCTGCCGCCACTCCGCATCCAGCAGAAAAAAGGGAACCAGTGTCGATTTGCCGCTGCCCGGCGGGGCCTCGATTACCGGAATGCGCTGTGCCTTAAGCTCTTGCTGAATGGCCGGCCGCAGAGAGAGCACCGGATAGGAGGGCAGTTGTACTTCCTTGTTGTGCATATCACTCTAGTGTACCCTACAATCCCTTAGAGTTTGAACCACTAGGGTCGGCTGTTTGTTTTGAACTGTGGGGCGACAGCCGGCCAAGAAAACTTTTTGGAATTATCGTGGATTGACGGCTATAACAGAGTTACATTCTACTTATAAGGAGCACGCAATGCACAAAACACATATCTACTGGCTGGTGATGCTGTCCGTTTTTCTGCTGGGTCCCGTATTTCACGGAGCTGCCTTGGGCGGACGTGAGGCTGAAGAGGAGAGCCCGGTTCTTACAGAAGAGGAATCACGGGAGATAGAACTGTATATGATTCATCCGGCACCGGGAACATCCGCTGTCGCCGCAGTACCGCGGCCGACGGGGCAGGCCGCCTGGTATCTGTTCCAGAAAGTAGAGACCTCCGGAGGAAGGGTCCGTGTGACGGGAAACAGACAGCTCTCCGGCCCGATTCTATCACGGGAGATGAGCGGTCTTACCGGTCAGCTGCGGCTCAGCCGCTTCAGAATGTCCCTGGAGCCCCAGGCTACACTATCCTACCGCAATCCCCGGGAAGTGCAAGTGAGCTTTGATCTGGATGATATGCTTAATGGGAGCAGGGTGGATCTGCAGCCGGCCCAGCAGGCGGTGGTCCAGGCTGCCCGCTCGGAGGACACCGGCACTTTCCTTATGCGGGTGAAGTCGATGTCGGTTGATGGCCGTAGGTGGACTGCGGTGGTAGAGGTGGCCGACCCGGTTCAGTAAAGCCTGCCGGAAAAGTGGAGAAAACTGGTGCAGTAGGGTACCCAATGCCTGTGCCTCGATGCCGTTAGTCAATGTTTTCAGGCGCCAAATTTGATTGACTAACCGTATCGGGCTCAAGCTGTTTTGGTTGCCTTCTCCCACCACCTTTTCCCGCCACCTTATCCCAGCAAAATGACCGTCCGGCGGCCCACAATCACTATATCACTATATTGGAATTACCGTTGGGTGACCGCCGGCCTCCACCACTTGCGCATCCATAGCGTATACCTCTCGTATGGCAGGGGGGCTTATTATTTCTCTGCCCCCGGCAGCGTAGATTCGGCCATCCTTGAGCAGGAGAAACTTGTCGGAATAACGCAGCGCGAGGTTGATGTCATGCATGCTCATTACCGCAGCCCGGGGGGCGGCGTGAATAAGGGATTGGATCTTTCCCATAAGACGGTGCTGGTTGCTTATGTCCAGGCTGCTGGTGGGCTCGTCGAACAGGATTGCCCGGGGCTCCTGTGCCATGGCCCGGGCAATTTGGACCATCTGGAACTCTCCGCCGCTTATTTCGTCGGCATAGCGCAGGGAAAGATGTTCCAGCCCCATCATCCGGATTGCCTCCATCGCCTGCCGATGGTCCTCCTTGCCGGGGCTCCACTTGAAATGGGGTTTGCGGCCCAGCAGTATCAGGTCGTACACCTTCATGCTGGAGACCTCGCCCCGCTGGGGTACCCAGCCCATCTTTCCGGCGATCTTCCTGCGGCTCATTTCCCGGGTATCTTGGCCGTCGATAAGCACCGTTCCGCCCCGGGGCCCTTTCCGGGGAGAAAGGACCCGGTTGAGGCACTTGAGCAGAGTGGTTTTGCCCGCTCCGTTCGGGCCGAGAATGGAAAGTATCTCTCCCTCATGAACGGACAAAGCTACGTCCCGGATGACTGGAACGCTGTTATAGCGGAAGTTCAGTCCGTCGACCTGTAGAATCATCTCTTCCCCCTGGCGACCAGCAGATATATGAACAGGGGGCCTCCTAAAAGTGAGGTGAGTATTCCCACCGGCAGGACCATCGGGGACAGCACCGTCCTGGCCGCTGTATCAGCTGCAAGCAGGACGATTGCCCCTATCAGGGGCGAGGCGATGAGCAGAAAGCGGTGATCTCCTCCCAGAATCCGTTTTGCTATATGCGGGGCGAGCAGACCGATAAAGGCTATAATTCCGAAAAAAGATACAATGACTGCGGATAGAAGGGATGCGGCGGTCATACCGGCAACCCTGACGGCTCCTGTTTTCACGCCGAGGCCCTTGGCCGTCTCTTCCCCCGTATCCAGCACATTGAAGTCCCAGCGGTAATAGAGAAACAGCAGACTGACAGGGAGCAAGGTCAGCGCGGTAATCGTGAGCACGTGCCAATCGGCCCTGCCCAGATCGCCGAAGCTCCAGGATACTATGCTTGCCAGCTGTATGCTGTCGGCCAGGTATTGCATAAGCGTGAGGCCGGCGGAGAAGAGCGAACCTATGGCAATGCCTGCCAGGACAATACTCTCGGCGGAGATTTTGGTTAACACCGCCAGCAGGAGAATAGCCACGGTGGAGAGAATGCAGAAGAAGAAGGCGGATAAAGCGACCGCGAAGCTGTTGCTAATAAGAACGGTAGAAGTAGTACCGGTTCCCGCCCCGAAAAAAACGATTGCAAAGGAGGCGCCGAAGGCTGCCGCGCTGGAAAGACCCAGGGTGTAGGGTGAGGCCAGGGGATTGCGGAGGACAGACTGCATCACCGTACCCGACAGGGAGAGTCCTGCCCCCGCCAGCAGGGCCGCAATTATCCGCGGCATCCTTACTTCCCAGACGATCCTACCCGGTCCGGTGGCGTCCAGCCGCAGGAGCAACGACAGCACCTCTTTCAGGGGTATCCGGATAGTTCCTGCGGCGGCAGAGATAAGCAGCAGCAGCACAAGTATGAATCCGACAGCAGCCAGGAAAAGAATCTTGCCTTTAATGTAGCCCCTGTAAAGGTTCTGTACTGAGTCCGATGTGCTGCGCATCATGCTCTTAATTAAACCAATCTACCCTGCCGAGTCCGGCTTTCTGATGGGAGATAACCGAATTGTAGTCCAAATGTACATTGAAAAAGAGTTTCCACATCTCCTCCGCCTTTTTCTTTATATCTACATCACTGTACAGCTGCGGATAGAGGACTTTTCCGATATAGTAGACATTGATCAGCTGATTTTCCCAGTTGGTTCCGTAGTATTTGTACACCAGGGTGGTGTACACCTGCCGGTTGCCGAAAGCCGGGACCTGTTCTTCCAACACCTTTTGGTGCTGCATAAATCCGGATTTGGACAAGTTCACATTGGCCGCGTCGATAAACGCGTAGTCCGGGGCGGCGGCAATGAGATCCTCCAGAGAAGTCATGTAGGGCTGGCGGTTATTGGCAGGATTACTGGGCATGACGTTATCAGTACCGGTAAGGTCAAAGGGGAGGTAATCGCCGGTGGTACGGAGAAGATCGGCGGGGCCGTAAAACATCATTCCCCCGGCATAGGCCCGCTTGGGGGACTCAAGCCGGGCAGCCCGGCTCTCAATATCTGTAAGAGCTGCGCTGATACCCTCAATCAGCTTTTCGGCCCGGTTCGATTTGTCCAGCACTTTGCCTAGGCTTCTGAGCTGATGATAAAACTGTTCCGGGTCATACAGCTCGACATCGGCATTGACGGCGAAGACCGGTATTCCCAAGACTGACTGCAGCTGATCCAACTCGCCGACATCTACAGTGGAGGAGATGATAATATCCGGGTCTGCCGCGATTATCCCTTCATGGTTCTCCGCGCTTCCTATGCTCGGCAGGTCTCTGAGCCCGGGATAGGCCAGGCGGTAGGTGGCTAAAGAAAAGAAATTATTTTCTGTTTTTTCACGGCCATGGCCCTGATCTTCCACGGCAATAACTTTATCCACCGCATCTAAATAGCTTATCAGTCGCAAAGCGCCCGCTTCGAGGGCAACTATACTGTCTATTTTTTCAGGGACTGAGACTGTGCGTCCCCGCATGTCGGTACTTTCAAAGGCTCCTCCGCTTTCAGGCACTTCCTGCTCCGCCATTGCAAACAGCCCGGCATTGATGCAGATGAACAGAAGGACAATAAGTTTTTTACCGATAGATCTGTATTCCATTGTAAAACCTCCGATGAGTTGGTAGTAACACGAATAGTCTAATGCGTGCTACTCACAGAGAGGCTACAGGGTATCTTTTTCTCTGTCAATGCGGTGCTCGCCTGCACGCGGTAGGCGGCTATTTTTGTTTTGTGAGTACTTTCTGCAGTTCATCGGTGGCGGCGATAGTCAGGTCTCCGATTACTTTTCGACTGGAAAGCAGTTTCTCCGCCCAGGCATGCACTTCCTTGCCTTTGCCCTGCACAATGAGAACCTTCACACACACCTCTTTGTCTGCATGCAGCTGGAGGTTGGCGGTAATTCTCACGGAAGGAAAGGGCTCTACCGATACCCGGGGCAGGCCGCTTTCGTAGTGGTACAGCAGCGTCAATGTCCCGAGTACCTGGTGCTCTTCATCTCCGGCGTAGGTGTTGATCGAGTTCCTGCCTGACCAGCCCCCGTAAGGTTTCCGAGCGGTTCGGATGGCCCTTTTCACGGGTCATCTTATCCAGCAGGTCCACCAGATCGCTGTCCATAGATACCCCGAAGCGAATAGTCTCTCCCATACATCCTCCTGGACCAATACTACCACGGATGGGGAGGTTATATAAACTACGGATATCTGGGGTTTTTTTATTGACTAGTCAGACTAGTTAGTTTATACTAATACTAAGGGAGGAATGTATGCGTATATGGTCGCTACAGGATGCAAAGGCTCGTTTCAGTGAACTGGTGAATGTGTGCCTGGAGAGCGGGGCTCAGGTGATAACCCGGCATGGCCGGGAGGCGGTGGTGGTGTTGCCCGCCGATGAATACAGGCGGATCACGGCTCCGAAGCAGAGTTTAAAAGAGTTTTTTGTCGCGGCGCCGCGGGTTGAGTTACAGATCGATCGCTCCGGGGATACTGGACGGGAGGTGGAGCTGTGATTTTGCTCGATACCTGTGTGATTTCCGAAGTTTTGCGTCCGGATCCTTCGGCGGAGGTTGTTGAGTGGCTGGACAGCTTGCCGGAAGAGCAGGTGTATCTGCCGGCCTTGGTACTGGGGGAGCTGGAGAAGGGGGTCGAGCTGCTGCCGGAGGGGTCCAAGCAAACCGCCCTAAGGGTGTGGCTGGAGCAGCTGCGCCGGCGTTTTAGCGGGCGGATTTTGAGTTTTGACGAGGAGACGGCGGTACGCTGGGGCGATCTAAGTGCCCGCTGTCAGGGTACCGGCCGGCGCCTGCCGGTGGTGGACGGGATGCTGGCGGCCACGGCTTTGCAGTATGCAGCCTTGCTGGCAACCCGCAATGTGGAGGGTTTTCGCGAGACCGGGGTAACGCTTATCAACCCCTGGGAGGCGGGATAAGTAAACTAAGGATATAGTAAGTGTGTACAGACTGACACACAAGCTCACTCGGGCCGGCTACCGGCGATGGCCGGCGGGCTTCGGGCGGGCGGCAGCCGTCGCGCAGCGCGATAGCCATCCGCCCGGGCGGCCCCGGCCGTCTATGGAATTGCATTTTTAGAAAAAAGTTAAAGAGAGATACTGTACTCTCCAGCTTCCTTGTTGTCACCGGAATACGAAGGCCTGGGCATTTTCACTTGCTAAAAAGGTGTTGCCTTCAATTGCGAGAGCATCACCAAAAAAGAGATCGTCTTCGGGCGGGACAGGTGCGTAGAGTTTTGCCGTCAGCCCGTAGCTGCCGTTCTGATCATCAAAGACGAATACCGCCCCGGTGTTCCAATAGTCGGTGAAATCGACGTTGTTGTTTTCGTAGGGGGCCGCAATCAGCACCCGGTTGCCCGAAATGGCTACGTTGTCGCCGAGCCGGCTGTGCTGATGCAGATCAAGCTGGATTTCATCCGTTGTATCGAGGTCGTCTCTTCCAAGTATGTAGGTATCGAGTGCCCAGCTGTTGCCGTCGTGAAGGTAAATATACCCCTTGCCGGTCCAGCCTCCGGTACTCTTGTCCAGATGGGATGCGCCGATAACCGCCGTATCCCCATCCAAATCGACACTTCGCCCGAAATTGTCCTTTGGGCTGCGGCTGTCAGTGGGGGGGACAAACTGGTCGGTCCGGCTCCAGGAGCCGTTGCTGTATTCGAAGGAGGCCACCGATCCGGAATTCGTGCCGTAGGTATCGTCGCCGGGCATACCGACCAGTGCCCGATTGCCTGAAATAGCTACCTCCCAGCCAAAATTATCATTGTCGTTTTCCGTGGCCGGCTGCAGCTGTGTAGGTTCCCACACATCGGCACTGTTGAGGTCGAAAATATAGGCCTCTCCGCGGGTGGTAGATGTGGTATCTGTATTGCTGTTGTAGTGATCAGCCACCGGGGCCGATGCAATGATGCTGCTTCCATCCATATCCAGCATCCAGCCGAACTTTTCCCCTCCCTCAGGGGTTTCTGCCCAGAGGCTGGTCATGTAGTCCCAGTTGTCGGTGGACGAGTTATATTCGAAAACCTGCACATTCCCAAGCCCGGTAGTATTACCTTCTTTGTAGTACGGGGTTCCAACCACCAGGTACTCATCCGTCATTGAGACGGCGGTGCCGAAGTAATAAAAGGTATGGCTCGGCCAGCCCTGCTCGGAGACCGGCTCTACAGTACCCTTATGGCTCCATGGCGAAGTGCTGCGATCGTAGATATGCACGACTCCCCGTCCGTTGGTGGGGCTCGTGTCACCAGTATCACTAATTGCGGCAAAGCTCGGCGACATCGCCAGGCCCTGTCCAAAGCCGCTGCTGACTCCGTCGTCTATGGTATCCAAATGTTGCAGCTCGGCCGGCGGTTCGGGAGGGGATGCGGTCTCTCCCCCGCCGTTGTTCCCGTTATTACCGAGGGGCTGGTTACAACCCAAGACTATGAGTCCGGTAGCTAAAAGTAGAAGTACGTGTTTCATGGGTGGTATCCTTTTTATTTAGGTGATTGGTAGACGAAGAGCTCATCCCCGATGCTGCCGTTGTCGGCATTGAAATAGAGCCGGCCGTCGATCGCGGTCATACCGTAGGGGTAACTGCTGCCGGATCCCGGGTTGATGTCCCACACCAGCTCGGCGTTTTGTCCGTTATAGCGCCAAAGCTCACGTCCGTGGCTGCCGTCGTCGGCTGAGAAGTAGAGCTGTCCGTCGTAGACTTCCAGGCTTCCGGGATAGTAGGGGGTATGTCCACCGGCGATATCATCGTGCCGGGTTACCGTATTCCCATCGTAGGAGTAGATGTACTCGCGCACGCCGTTGTTCGCGGTAAAGTAGAGCTTTGTACCGTATACCGTGACATCGCCGATTTGCGCGTTGCCGCCGCTGCGAATAGTGGTTATTTGTTCATAGATTTCATTGTTTCCATCGGAATCGCCCTGATCGTACATGTACAGCTCGCGTCCATCTCCGTTGCCGCTGTCGGCCTCGAAGTAGAGATTTCCGTCGTAGACGAGCAATTCCGCGGGCATTGAACCGGTGGCACTGGGATTCACTTCTTCAAGGGCCGGCAGTTTCATGCTATTGGAAGCGCTGTCGTAGTAGTAGAGCTCCGAGTCGGAGTTGGTTTCGGCATTGAAATAGAGGGTATTGTTGTAGACAGTAATGTAGGCCGGCCATGAGGAGTACGTTCCGCTGAGGCCGGTGCGGAACTCTACCGTCGAGCCGTCGTAGCGGTAGAGGTTTTTCCCGTTACTGCCGTCATTGCCCTGAAAATAAATGTAGCCGTCATGGACGACCGCATGGCCCCAATGGCCGTCGCCGGCGCCGCTGTTGATATCTGCGGCCAGCGATGCACTGTCGCTGCCAGAGTTCACTTTCCACAGTTCCATCCCGCTGGCACTGTTTTCGGCCTGGAAATAGAGTGTGCCGTCGAACACGACAAAGGAATCAGGGTCGGAATCGTCACTGCCGGAGTAGATGTCCTCTACCAAAGTGGCACTTGTCCCGTCGTATTTCCACAGTTCTACGCCATGGCTGCTGTCCTCGGCAGCGAAGTAGACTGCACCGGCATGGCCGATGAAATACTCCGGATCTGAGCTGCCGGAGCCTGCAACAATATCGGCGGCCAGCTCTTTGATTTCCGGTCGCGCATTGGTACCTCCGGCACCGGTGCTCTCACAGCTCATAAGAATACTCAATGCCCCAATAAGGGTCACGGCCATTATAGCTGTCGTCATAATCTTGTTTGTTTTCATTTAACCTTACCTCCTAACTCAAGAATACTGCGCTTCCGGAGGATTACACATAGTCAATTTGTCCAGGGGGTAAAGGCCTGGAGTTAGGATAAAAGGCTGTAACAATAGTTGGTTGGAAGAGGGAGGGCCGGTGCGGCTTACTTTTTGTCGTGTGTTTCGGTTGCGCCCTGCAGTCGCCCGCGGAGCCAGACCAGCTCGGTTCGTGATCCGAGACCAAGTTTGACAAGTGCATTCGAAAGATGGCTGTCCAACCTAATCACAAGTGCGTGAAAACCCGGGGTATCGAGCTCCAATAGGGATAATGGCGTCGATATTTGCTCTCTGCTTATAAAGGGTTTCTCTGCCATACATTATAGTAATAGTAATGTATGGCAGGAAAATCAAATTCTCACTCTATTTCCCTTTAAACCTACTCTCCAACCACGATCGTGAGCGCGCCGCTTGATGGCAGAGTCTCACCGTCGGGATAAGTCCCATTGAAACTGACCGAATCGGCGAGGTTTCCATCCACATAGATGCTCAAGGTAACGTTGGTAAGGGTAACCCCATCGTCTTCGCCGTCCGAGTCCAGCATGGTGATGTTGATACTTGCACCCGTGCAACCGGGAAGGGTCTCGGTAAGGAGCGTACCATCATCCGGATCAATGGAGGCGTACTTGGGATCCGATGGGTCGGAGAAATCTCCCGAGGGTTTCACCCAGGTGGTCGCTACACTTACGCTGTCGGTGTAGCTTCCACTGAACCTCCACTCGACTGTGTGGGTGGTAGTATCATCGCAGGTGCTGCTGCTCCCTCCATCCATCTGCACCGGCACTCTCACAACCGATGAGCAGTACGATCAGGCTTACCAGAATCAAAGTTCCGAATAGTGCTGTTTTTATGTATTTGTTACTCATATTTTCCTCCTTTTATAGTAACTAATATGGGGCGGAAAAACGGGAATCTCTGTAGTCAATTTGTCGAGGTGGTTTCGGTTTCGCCGGGAGGTATGGAAGAAACACTAAGATGCAGGTAAAAGAAATTCTAAACAGGGCTGTTAAGCTATATATTAAGGCCGCTGTGGCTGTCTTCATCCGGATGGGGAGGTTATGTAAACTACGGATATATCGGGTAGGGCAAGGTGGGCAACACGGATGGGCACAGATGGTGTTGGCAGGTTAACCGGCTCCTAACTGTGTTTATCAGTGGTTGCGGAAATATTTTTAAAATAACTGAAAAGTGAACAACAGAAGGTTTCTTCCGAGACCATCTACAATTATATTGACTAATGCTGGAATGGAGTTAGGCTTGAATTGTTGCAGCTGGGACACATTTAAGACCTGACCTTTTACTCCACAACTGGCTCAGGTTTTTCAACTGGGAATTTGATGGTAAATTTTGGAGAGGGGCTCTTTTCTAATTCCAGGGTTCCCTCTAACTGCTTTATGAGGATAGATATTAGCTTTAAGCCTGAGGTTTCCGTATTCTCTATATCAATATCATCGGGAAATGGATTTCCGCTATTCGAAAGGCTAAAGCGATAGAGCTTGCTGTCTTTATCTTCTACGAAGCTCACGGTAAATATAGCTCCATCTTTTGGAGGTAAAGCCGTATTTAATAGCGTTTGTGGCTATCTCGTTTGCGATTAAACCCAGGGAGATCGTAGTCTTGGTGGAAATGCTCAGCTCTTCAATTTCATTGATTATTCGTACATTCCTGTCGGCGGTGGAAGAGAATATTGTTTTCAAAAGTTCCTGGAAGTATTCTCTTACCTCAATTCTGTCTAATTCAGTGTAATGCTGGAGCTTCTCATGCACCAATTGAATTGCATCTATTCTATGTTTCAGGTCGGATAGATCAGCTTCAGACTCTGAGTCTTTTAAGCTGATAAGAGAGGATACCATGGAGAGGTTGTTTTTTACCCTGTGGTTGAGCTCTTTCATCAGGAAGTCCTTTTCTATGAGAGCTTTTCTGAGGGCTTTTTCATTGTTCTTGCGCTCGGTAATATCGCGAATGCTCGATACCACGAACTTCTTTTTTCCTTCGGTGTAGAGGTAGGCACTGGCACTTCTATCGGAATAACGCAACACCGTCTTTTCTTATATTCTCGGTTTCGAAGGTAAGATGTTGTTTACGCTTTAGTTCTTGGGCATACTGATGCATTGCAGATACGCTGTTCTCCGGTATTACACTTTTAGCAGACATATTCAGGAGCTTTCCCTGCCGTACTGCAATAAAATACTGGCCTGTTCATTTACCGCGATATTCTGGCTCGGCAGATCATCCTCGTCTATCCCATGGACGAAGATGGCGTCGTTTGAGTAATTAAAGAGCAAGCGGTATTTTTCTTCACTCTCTTTCAAGGCTTTCTCTTTTTCTCTTCTTTCTGTGAGGTTCCGGGAAACCCCGAAGTGATACTTCTCCTCCGTCGAGCATGAAAAAGATGCCATTCACTTCGACGGGTATCTCCTTTCCGCTTTTGTGTCTATGGATAGTCTCAAACAATACAGTGGTCCCCTCCGGTTGGTCCTTCCAGAATTCGATAAAACGCGCAGATGGAAAGTTTAGGTCGACATCGTCGATTGTTAATTGCAGCAGCTCTTCCTTTGAATAGCCGAGCATTTTACAGGCAGTATAATTGGCCTGGAAAATTTTGCCCGTTTCGTTTAGTAAATACACCGCATCGATACTGTTTTCCATCAAATTGCGGTACAGAGCCTCCTTTGCGCGAAGCTCCTTTTCCGCCTGTTTTTGCTCGGTAATGTCCATTACGGTAAAGGTAACCCCCTGGGAGATGTCGGCCGGATGGATGGGGGATGAGGCAAGAAGAACTTCCATGATCGTCCCGTCTTTTTTTTGCCAGCGGGTTTCAACCCTTCCGCTGCCCTGTGTATCTATCTGACGGTACTTCTCTGAGCCGACGTACTCAAAATCCTCTTGAGACGCATAGAAAATCCGGGCGGGCTTACCGATAAGCTCATCACGGCAGTAGCCGTCATAAAACAGAGTTTTTCGTTTGCTTCTACTATTGTCCGTTTTTTTCTGCCTTGAACGACCCCGATGCCCGTGGGAGCCGCCTTCAAGATGCTCGTGATTTTGTCGCTGCTCTCCTTCAATTCCGCCTCCACCTGTTTTTGGGCTGTCAAGTCATGGCCAATAATGAGGGCTGCGGGTGAAGAGTTGAAGGTTATCGGTATCGAGGTGGATTCGCAGCAGCGGGTTTTTCCGTCCCGGCGAAGGATAATAATTTCCTCGGCAGGATTTTTACGGCCGGCTTCGAGTTTTTCCATTCGTTCTTTGACTCTTTTGAGCGAGTCCGCGGAAACAGTCGGCCCCACGGGTGTACCTATGAGCTCTTGGGCAGAGGCATACCCCCACATTTCCGCCGCACTGGGGTTGCTGTAGACATATTTCCCATCTTGAACTACGAGTATAGGAGTAGGTGCGGAACGCAGCAAAAGATCGTACTGTTCCCGCTGCCTGTCGAGTTCCTCCTGCATGAGCTTGGATTCGGTTATATCCTGGACGTGGGTTACGAAGTGGAGGGGTTTTCCCTCTGAATCACGCAGAAGCATGCTGTTGACATCGGCCCATACTACCGTGCCGTTTTTGCGGATATAGCGTTTGATGAACTGTCTGCTATCGGTCTTCCCATCGAGCATTGATTTCATTTGATCGACACTCATTTCGACATCTTCCGGGTGGGTCAGTTTCGTAAAATTAACCGAGAAAATTTCCGTCGGTGAATAACCGAGCATAGAGGCAAAGGCCTCGTTTACCCGCAGGAGTTCTCCGGTGGGGGAGGTGAGGACCATTCCAACGGAGGTATACTCAAAGGCTTTGCGGAACTTATCCTCGCTCTCCCAGAGGCGAAAGGCCATCCTGATAGAGGCAAGCAGTACCGTCTCGCCAGAGTTTTTAACGATGTAGCCGTAGGAGGTAATGCCCTCGGTCTTTTCCACTACCGCCGGCTCAGTATGGGAGGAGAGAAATACAACCGGCAGGTCGCGGGTCTCGAGTATTTTTTCGGCAGCTTCGGTTCCGTCCATTCCAACGCCCAGATCGATGTCCATGAGTATAAGGGAAATGTCGGGATCCCAGGCAGCCTCTTCGACGGCTTTCCGGCCGCTGTAGACGGTGCTTACCTCAAAGCCGGTGCTTTTTCAGCATCCGGGCTTCGGACATTGCGATAATTGCCTCATCTTCGACTCAAGAGGATCTTTCTGGACACTAGACACCTTCTTCGGTTGCTTCTTCAGCTCCTTCTTCGGAGGAACTCTCAGGCTATACCTGATTCGTAAGCCATAGCCATATCGACTATCAAGTTAAATAAAGTGCTTGATTAAATTGGGACCATACTTGAAGTGGGTCTGGAGCGATCTCTATGTCGCATTACTAAAAGCTCGCTGTTGGCTTCCGGCTCCGCTGGTATCTCCTGCACCGGCGCTCTCGCAACCGGTAAGCAATACCATAAGGCTTGCCAGAATCAAAGTGCCGAATAGGGCTGTTAAGCTATTTATTAAGGCCGCTGTGGCTGTATTCATCCGGATGTTATATAAACTAGGGATATATTGCCCTGGTGGCGTGCTTTACGCGTATACTCGTCGCGCATACTCGTAGTTATTTAACTTGTCTCTGCTGCACAAGACGTGTATGATCTAGTTCAGTTAACATCATGTTGTATTTAAGCTTGCAGTTGTGGAACCTGGTCTCGGTATTTCTCTGGTACCGGTTCCTGTCGGACAAATTACACTACGTTATTGACAAGAACAGCGTGCACGGACTCTGGGGTTTCTTTTTTGCGGGAGTGGTCAGCACGTTCACTATTGAGACCCTACATGCCATTTATCCCCTCTCGATTTTTGTACAGTCGATTTACGAGAGCGATTTTCTCTACAGTGTTCTGGTCACCGGGGTAATCGAGGAGTTTGCCAAGTGGACGGCCTTTATCCTGATTGCCCACTATGTGGGCACGGTGAAGGAGCCCCAGGACGGGGTGCTGCAGGGAGCCGCGGTGGGCCTCGGGTTCGGCTTTATCGAGAACATCATGTATATAGACAGATACACCGAGCTATTTATAGGCGTGCGCCCGATTCTCAGTACCGGCGGGCACATGCTCTACGGTGCGGTGTGGGGCGGACTGTATTCGGCGGCCCGATGGAGCAACGTGAGTTCGCGCGACCCCGGGGCTTACCGGGTAGCGTTTTTGGGGCTGTTTTTGATGGCCTGCGTGCACGGGCTGTACAATTCAGTGGTGGTGTATGGCTTACTTTTTGGCGTACTGGTAGATTCAGTTGTCTTGCATTCTTCGTTTGTTCTTTTCATGCATCTGACGAAGCACTCGCCCTACCGGAACTTTCCGCTTAGTAAGGCCAAAACGGCTATTCCGGGGATCAGGCGCGGGCTGTTTTTTAACCCCAAGAGCCCCATTCTCAACGACCGGATGGCCACCTACCTGATGCACTTAGGTGAGCACAGGCGGGCCATTCAGTATTTTTATGACGCCCTTCCCCGGGCTGCGCAGAAAGATAGAATTAGGTTTCTAGCGGCGGTCTGCGAGTTTGCCTTTCTGAAGAATGAGAAGGGGCGGCAGCGGATTATCAAAACTTGGGGCCGCCTTTCGGACAGCGACCGCAAGAAGGCCCGCAGCCAGCTTGAAAGGATTTTGGCGCGGAACAACACCCTGCTGCACAATGTGGAACAGGTGATCGACTCGCCCTTCAGCGTGCGTCGCGGAAAACAGGGCTATGTACTGGCCAAGGATTTGAAGGCCCGCAGAATCAACCGCAAGTACCGGCGCAGCAAAGCAATCGATGCGGTGGTGAAGACGTTGTCGGAAGAGGAGAAGCTTAAGCTGCGGCGGAAGCTGGGGCTGTGAGGTTTCTATGAAGCGGCATGGCAAATTCCGGTTTTACTCAATTTGCTGGGTCGCCGATAAGTAGACAATAAGATAAATTTCAAAAAAGAATGTTATAAAAAGGAGTCAAAAATGAGTATCAGTAAAAAGGTATGTATATTATTCGTACTTATTACCATTCTGGCTGGTTGTGCTACTTCTCAGTCGACCAGTGCAGAGAAAAAGGATGATTATTATAAAAGCTGGAGTATAGATTACGGCCGGCCTAAAGAGTATGTAGAGCAGGGGCCCTACACTCAGATTGATCCGCAGTACCTCGCCGAGCTGGATATGATCGGTGAGATTTCTACTACTGATGATTTGCATAAAATCTACCGTTATGTGTTTGATGAATACGCCCATCCTTCGGAAGTCGGGTATGAAGAGGACCCACTGCAGCGGGTTGAACAAATCAAGACAAATACGATACTCGAACTGAAAATCCTGAGCGGTGAATTGTCTTACGCAACCTTGATGGCAAGTGTACTCCGGTATAAAGGTATACCGGCGCTCGTTGCACACGGAATGGCAATTGGCGGTGTACTGAATACTAATTCCGATTCAGATTATACCTTTGTTGAAGCGTATGTTGACGGCCGCTGGGTTCTATTGGATCCCACCAACCGAGATAAGCCAGCCCGCATAGGAGAGAGCTATGATCCTGCAAAGCCTGTAATCGATTTCGATGAGATCGATCTTGTTTCCCGACGAGGAGAGCAGATTGGCTATTACATTGTTGCGAAAGGATTAGATATGGCAGAAAGCGGATACCCCTCTCAGAAATCGCTGGAAAAAATCAAAGAAATTCATGAGGATTATATTAGAGAATATTTTTCAACCGAATCTTTCGAAAACACTTCTGGTGAAACAGAGAGCGCAGAGAAGGGCAAACCTCAAAATTCAGAGGAACCTGAGCTGAAAACAGTTTCCCTCACAAAGGAAGATGTGCAGAAGAAAATTCAAAACAGGTGGGGCATTGATTACAGCCGGCCCTCTCAATATCTGAAGCAAGGTCCGCAAACTCGAATACCACAAGAGTATCGGGAAGAGATTGATAATATTCTGGGGCCGGTAGAAAAAATCGGGTCAATTAATACAGGTATACGACTACATCCACGGTAATTATCGCACCGAACCCGCCGGGGGGCGCTATATCGGAACAATGACTGTTGAAAAAATTTTGAGAGAAAGATTCTTACCGGCTGTCATGATCATGGCTTGTTTGTTGCTGCAATACTAAGGCATAACGGAGTCCCGGCGATTCTTGTGGATGGTGTCGACTTGAATTTTGTTGAAAAGTATCCGAATCATGACGGGTACGGCGGCCATGTGTACGTAGAGGCGTATGTTGCTGGCAGTTGGGTTTTACTTGATTCAACGAACAGCCGCTATGTTGTCGACTACGATTATACCGACCCGGTGATAAATGAATTTGAGAACGAAAATGATCTTGAGCACCTCGGCAAATATGTGATGTTCAAAGGTCTCGACAGCAACTCTTACGGGATTGAAAAGCATGAAGATTTGATCAGTTATTTGATAGCATATGCTGAATACCTGAATGATGAATATCAAGTTGAACCGTATTTTGAGAGATATCCGCGGCCGGAGAGCCGGCACATTCAGGATTAGGACTAAAGATAAGTGTAATTTGGCGGATCCCTCCCATCTATTCGAGCGGTAGTTTTCTTCAGGCGGGTGCATCAGACTGAATACCTCGGTCTGTTCGTAGTGGCTGATTGTTAGAATAGATGTTGTGGCCGGCGAAAGCCGGCCCTTCATCCTTTCTTTATCCGCGGTTATACTTCACACATCACTGCTTACCGAGAGAACTCCGTACATTTGTGTAATGACGTGTCGAAGCTGTTCTGCTGTTATCTCTTCAATAAAACCTATTCGGTTTCCGATTCTCTGTTTTGAGATGGTCCGAATCTGGTCGACCGCAATTTCCGAGGCTTTGTCGGTAACCGAAGTTTGAACCCGGCTAGGCCAGGACGGGTGAACCTGGGAGGTTATCGGGCAGACGACGATTGTGTGAAGATAACGGTTCATAAGTTGATCGCTTACGACAACCGCCGGCCTGGTTTTGATCATTTCACTTCCGGTACCTGGATCAAGGTGTACCCAGTATACCCCGTAGCGCTCAATCATCGATTCCGTCCTCATCGGTCGTTTGCCATGCTTCCCACTCCATCGAATCCTCCCGTTCGGCCGCCATTTGCTGATACGCCGCTTCCCATGAAAGGGTATATTCCTGCTGTATGGGCCTGAGAAATAGACCGTTACGGTTTTGCTCTATTTCCATGTCGGAGCCTTCTTTCAGGCCGTACAAGTTAAGAAGCTTTTTGGGAAGGCGAATTCCGCGGGAGTTTCCGATCTTGATTATCTTTGCTTTCATGTAATTACAGTAATAACATTTTTAGTGCATGTCAAACCATTGCGGATGGGTGGGAGTAGTTTTATTTTCTTTTCCAATGGATAACACTGAAGCGTTTATACCTGCATGACCATATACGCTTCGCGAAAAGCCGCTCCTGCCAGAATCAGTACCGATAGCGTCACCGCTAACCACTGTTCGGTTTTCAATGAACTACGGTCCTGTCTTGGAACCGGTTTTGAGGGGGTTCGAAATGTCTCTGAGTGATTGGCCGAAATGGAATTGGTGGCGACGGCCAACAAAACTGCCGCTGCCATTTCATAAAGGCCGGTGCGTCCGAACACCGGCCATCTGTGAAAGCGGCGACAGCCCACGAATGAGGCCTTCCGGCAAAAAGAGGTAGCTAAGGGTCCAGCTGGCAAAAAACAGCGCCAATCCCAGTAGGTACAGGCTGATAAAGCGTACCACGACATGTTCGTGTTCCAAGTAGCGAAGCATCGCGTTTCTTCCTTGGTGGTTTTTGTATCGATGGGTAGAGTGTAGCAAAGCAAGCAGTATTAATCGAGCAATTTAGATAGGGAGGTTATATAAACTAGGGATATATGGTTCTGACCGCACGCTTTGCGTGATTGGCATGTGACCACTGGAGGGCAGTTGTTGCCGGTTTCATCTATTTTCTACTTGAGCTTTTAGTTTACCATTTTACCCTGAATCCCTATACTGTGACCATGAAGTTGATCATAAAAGTATTTATCAGCCTGGCAACTATGCTTTGTTTTTCGCCTTCCCTCTTCGGATTGGAATGGGAGTTGCGACTGCAGAACGACGCGCTGGCCTGGGCTCACTCCACGGAGTGGGATGATTTTCGCACTGCCGGAGGCAGCCTGCTGCTAACTGAGGGGCAGATGGAATTCCAAACAGGATACTACGTCCTCACCCGCCGGTCACCAGACGGCATTGAGCCTACGGAACGCATCGACGAGATACTCCTGGGGGCGGCGCGCCGCTTTACCCTACTGCAGAGTAAGCAGCTTGAACACCATACAGAGGAGGGGGTCTTTCTCCGCCCCGGGCTTATGTTGAGGCTTTTCGGAAACTTCGGCGGCTTGGCAATGCAGAAAGGGTTTCACAGCGGCATAGAGGCAAAACGAGCCATCCCGGAGAACTACAGCAACCCGGACTGGGAGATGGGTATCAACGCCGATATCTCTGCCCGTTACGAGATTATTCCCGCTACCGGCTTTTTTTGGACAGCAGAAGCTACTGCCGAGGTGCGCAGCTCTCGCTCGATGTCGGTGAGCATTGAAAACGGTCTGAATCTGCCCGCCTCGGACTTCGACAGCCGCCTGGATGCGGGATGGAAGTATAGGTTTGGAGAAAGCCCAATCGCTTCGCTTGAGGCACTTCGGGCTCAGACTGATGGACCCTACCTCCGGCTGCGCTATGGCACCCCGCCTTTGCTCATATCCCGCACCGCCTATCTTTTTACAGGCTGGGGTGAAGGCCGGGTTGAAGTTTCGTTTCCGGTGGTGCGCAGCGAAGAAGGGCGTTCCGGTAAAACTGGAAATGAGCAGATACGAGAGATTCGCAACCTCACGGAGTTTGGGGCACATACTGACCGGGGTACCCTATTCCAAAATACCCTCATCTATCCCGTTGCCATACCGGTATCAGAGAAGGCTCGGTTTCTATTGGGCACCGGAGCCGGGTGGAATATCGGCTTTGTCGACATCATAGAAGGGACAGACATAGAACGAAGCAACGGATTTCGGCTTTTGCTGGAGGCGTCTGTAAATTGGCGAGTCGGTGGGTGTGAGAGCTGGCCTTATCTATTTGCCTCACCTGGTGTGGAATGGTTTCGTTTGGTGATAGATTCAGGCAACAGAGCAGAAGTGCTTGATGAGGATCTGATCCTCTCTCTTAAGGCCGGAAGCGGCATCCGTATTGGAGTCCGAAGCGGAGAGCGTGGAAGTGCAGGGATAGAGCTCTCATGGTGGTGGAATTTACGTGCTGGACGTAACGGAACCGGCGAATACAAGGGCCCCGGAAGCAGGGCCGGCACAAGTCTCTCTTTCTATGTTGCCCGGCTTTAAAGGACGGTGGCAAAGCCTTCAACCTGTCAGCAGCTCGACTATTTCGAATCTGTGCTCTCTGGCCACTTGACCTATCGTGTTAGTGTGTATCTAATATTTAAAGATTAAAAATGTCCGGGGAGGATTTATGAAGAATGTACGGGAAGTGAATTTTAGAAATCTGCTGGCTTATGGCTCGGGTGATATTTACGGCGGCGGATCTTTTCTGCTTATCAGTATGTTTTTTCTCTTTTATCTTACGAATGTGGTTGGCTTAAGCCCCGCAGTAAGCGGTATTATTATTGGGCTGGGAAGCATCTGGGACGGTCTTTCGGACCCTATGATGGGTTATATCTCGGATAATACCCGTACCCGTTTAGGCAGAAGGCGGGTTTTCTTTTTAATTGGAATTATTCCAATTGCGGTAAGCTTCATTTTGATGTGGCTTCCTATGCGCTTTGACAATTCTGCAATGACTGCTGTGTACTTTGGTTTTGCATATATTCTTTTTAAAACTGTTTTTACCATGGTCATGGTTCCCTATGCTGCGTTAAATGCTGAGATGACTCCTGATTACAAAATCAGAACCAGGCTTTCAGGTGCTAGGATCATTTTTTCTCAATTTTCCGCCCTGCTCGCGGCAACTATACCTGCTTTGATTATTAAGGCCTTTCAGCCCATTGAAAAAGGCTATGTTGTTATGGCGGTTATTTTTGGTATTTTTTATGCGGCCCCCTGGATTTTAGTTTTTCTCGGTACCTGGGAAGACTCAGACCTGAATGAGGCTAAAGACCCAAAGGCGATAAAACAGGTTTTTTCAGAATTTTTAACTTTAAGAAAAAATAAGACTTTTCTGTATCATATCTTGATGTATCTTTTCGCTTATACCGCAATGGACGGACTGATGAACCTTTTCAAATTTTATCTTGAATTGAACCTGCAAAAGGGGCATCTTTTTTCGTTAGCTATGGGTTCTTTGATGGGTACACAAATTCTTATGATGAGTGTGTATGTGTATATTTCCAATAAGAAGGGCAAGGGTTTTTCGTACAGGATGGGTTTTATCCTCTGGGCAATTGGTATGGGTGCGGCCTTTTTTCTGACAGAGGATTCTTCTACCCTGCTGCTTGTGCTCACTTCAATTCTGCTCGGTACTGGTGTCAGCGCCGCAATTATGATTCCCTGGGCGATTTTACCATCTGTCATTGATGTTGATGAGCTTATTACCACTAAACAAAGGGCAGGGACCTATTCCGGTTCTATGACACTGGTGAGGAAAATTGCTCAAGGTATAACTATCGCCGGTATTGGAGCTATGTTGTCGCTTATTGGTTTTGTTTCACCCGAGATTGTAGTAGTGAATGGAATACCAAAGGCTGTTGCCCAGGTGCAGAGCCCTGAAACCCTTGCCAATTTAAAGCTTCTCTTCTTTGCCACACCTGTGGTTTTTTTAATTACGGGTTTTCTTGTTTCATTGAAGTTTAAAATTACTCCGGAGACTCATAAAATTCTTACCGATGAAATAGCCCGTCTTAAAGCCGGTGGAAGCAAGGCGGATGTGAGCCCTGAAACAAAGGCCGTGTGTGAAGAACTCACAGGCAGTAAATATGAAAAGCTTTATAAAAAACAGTAGAAGCGTAAGACCCTCGGCTGCGCTTACTGCGGCCTGGTTTTGTAACCTGAGGTTTGGGTTGTATCCTGGGGTCTATGTTGTATCCTGGGGTCTATGTTGTATCCTGGGGTCTATGTTGTATCCTGGGGTCTGGGCGGGGGGCCGGCCCGCGGATGGGGAGGTTATATAAACTACGGATATATCGGGCTGCACACGGGGCCCTTCGGCGGGCCTATCAGGGGGGCAACACGGATGGGCGCGGATGGGGATGAGTATAAAAATTTAGGGTTTATAAATATATCTGTGTATATCCGTGAAAATCCGTAGTTAAATTCTTTTCTTTTCTTTTTTGAAGCAGCAGGCTGTTTTGAGGCCCCGTAGAGTTAACCTGAATAATTCGGGTGGGCAGCTTTGTTATTCCTCAGTATATCCTGCATATCTTAAATCTGGTACTCTTTAAGATATTTAAACATGGGGTTACCCGAATTTCTTGTGCATGAACCTTCGGTAGGCTTTGCCGAATTTGGGAATATTATCAAAAATATCCCCCCACAGGTCATAGTAGTCTCTCTGTTCGATGATCATAGAATTTTCATCAAGGGTCAGCTTTGAGCAGCCATAAAGGGTCGAGCTGGGAAACTTTTTAAACATCATTGTCATCTCCCATTGCATAAAGATTACCTGCTCATTCTGTGCCATGGAAACAATCTTGAAATTCAGCTCTTTGCAGCGACCTGCCAGGCGGTTGCAGAGGGCCTCAAAGTTCTGTTTCCCCTCAACCCTTTGAATGGAATCCTGGAAAATGATGTTCTCGTGATAATAAGGAAACAGATGGGACCAGTCGGGCTTGCCGCTGGTGTTATATGTGTTAGACCACAGCTCCCTTATTGTTTCAAGGCTCAGTTTTTTTTCCATATACGTCCTTCATTTTTTCTTTAGGCAGTATGAAAATTTATCAGATAGATAATAAGTGCAACGGTGAAGGTAGCGATAAACCCGATAATCATTATGCCGAGTGTTTTGGAATATCCCCTGGGAGAAATCTGGCCGGCCCTGTCCATCTGTTTAATGGCCGGATACAGCCGTGAGAAGAAGGTCGATATCGAGAATATGAGTGCGATAATAGTGAATACCTTTGTAGTACTGTTTCCGGTTATTATGATGCCTATCAGCAGGACAATAAATATCAATTTTGTCCCGGCTAGCCAATCTATTAGATAGGTTACCAGTGCGTGTACTTCAGGGTCGGTTTTTGATTTTTCATATGCCTTAAAAACCCCCATGCCGTTTCCCCGGCGTGTTTCAGGAGTCAAATAGAGCATCAGCACATTCGAAAGTTCCAGAATACCAAAAACAATCAGGACAATAGATAGAATGTCCACAGCAATCTCCCCGATCAGACTGTTTCCTGCCTATAGTTCCGTTCCCCACCTGGTCACTCTTCATTTAATAATAGTTTGTAATGATGCCGGCAGCAAGGGGATGGGGAGGTTATATATACAACGATTGACCAGCAGTTTGAACAGTGCTACTTTAACTTACTATTGATAATCTGAAGAGAAGAGAGTATGAAAAAAATAAGTGAGCGGGGTCGGTTTCTTTTCAAGCTTGTCGGTGTCAGTGCATTAGTGTTGTTTATGATCTCGGCAACATCCTGCGCCACAAGCGGCGTGCTCGGATTCGGCGATCCCCTGGCAACTGCAAGCTATGTAGACAGTGGAGATTCAAATGCATCGGAACGTATTTCTACATCCGAAGAGGAGATCGAAGCGTTAAAAGCCGAGATTGCCGTTCTGAAGAAGGAACTTGAGAGGGTCAGCAATATCAAGACCGACATTGATGAAATGCCGAAAGAGATGCTCCGTCAGCTGGTGGAAGCCCTGGAGTCCTATCTTGAGACATTCGAGGAAGAATAAAGGAACCGTACACGAGGCCGCCCATGGAAGAATCTTTTATCAGGTTCAGTATTTTCCTCGGATTATTGCTGCTGTTCTCGATTCTGGAGAGCCTCTTTCCCCGCCGGGGCCGTGTCTATCGGCGGAAATTCCGATGGCCGAATAACCTGGGGGTACTGGCTGCCGGATCGCTGGTGAGCCGGGTTGTACCCTCTCTGCTTCCCCTCAGCGCGGCCTTAATGGCTGCACAACAGGGGTTTGGTCTCTTTCATATCGCCACAATCCCAGGCTGGGCGGCATTTGTACTGACCATCCTGCTCCTCGACCTGCTCATCTACTGGCAGCACCGCCTGCTGCACACCGTGCCCCTCCTGTCGCGTATTCACCGGATGCATCATACCGACCGGGACATCGATGCGACGACCGCTCTCCGCTTCCATCCCCTGGAATTATTTCTGTCAATGATCATCAAGACCGCCGCGGTCTGGATCCTGGGCGCTCCCGCAACGGCGGTGCTCGTATTCGAAATTATCCTGAACGGGACTGCCATGTTCAATCACGCGAACCTTTTCATTCCGTATCGGGCCGATTCTGTGCTCAGGAAAATACTTGTCACCCCGGACATGCACCGCATCCATCACTCTATCCGCAGAACAGAACGCAATTCCAACTACGGATTCGCCCTCTCATGGTGGGACCACCTCTTCGGTTCCTATACCGCCGAGCCGGCTGACGGCTATGAGGGCATGGGAATCGGCATCAAGGGATTAGAAGATTCCGCGCACCAGGTCATTATCTGGATGCTGGCCTCCCCATTTCTTTCCCAGGACCGTGCCTTTCAGGAGGATTAATACTGGGCTGTGTCGTGCATATTCTGCCGGCACGGATGGGGAGGTTATATAAACTACGGATATATTGGGTGTTCGCAGGCGGGTAACACAGATGGGCACGGATGGGGAAGGGTAAAAATTAAAGAATGAAGATTTTGAGGCTAAGAGCCTGTTAATCCGAGCGGCGGCGGTTGGTCCACAAGCAGCGATCCTCTGTGGATATTCGTAGTTAATTTTATATTATCTGTGTATACCCGTCGCAAAAATCTACCCGATTAAGCTATGCGAATTTAATTACTTCTTTTGCTATCCTTTTGAAGTATATATTGTTTGTAATTAAAAAGACCTTATTGGTCTCACATATTTAATATCACTTTTAGGTAAATTATACGGTTGGCCAGTGCTGAAACTGACTCTTGTAGCATTGGTATTGGAACTTGTCTGAAGATGACCAGTATTCATCGTTTTCAAAATTACCTATTATGTCAATGGAAGCCATCAAATACATTAGTTCTAGTTCGTTTTGGGATGGAAGGAACCAATCTCCCTCGTCATCACTGCGATAATCTCTACATAGAGCCGCTGCACTTGTGGTATGTCCTTCTGCTGCAACTATAGCTTGAGAGTTCTCAAATCCTAAACCTATTTCTTTTCTTGGAGGTGTCATAATATAAGTGCTTTGTGTGTCTCCTCCTTCTACCCAAACTGAGGTAGGATCGGATGAACCATCATGCCAAGTATTAGGTGCTACCTCTAAACCATGGAATCCACCATCAGTAACAAGAAACACTTTTCCAACACCACTTGGACCAATATCACCAACTTGGTATTTACCTAATTCAAGGTCACATCCACTAAGTAGTAATCCAATTGCTAAAACAAAAATTAATAAAATTATTCTCTTCATTTATTTCTTATCCTCATTAACTAATTATATTTTTATAAACTTCTCAATTTTTTGACTATTCTTGTTTATAGCCTGTAATAAAAATAGAAATCGAGTTTTTCCAGAAAGAGAAAATGTATGTAATTAATAGTGTATAAGCTATAAGCAAGTAAGTAAACCATGATTTTACCTGCTAAGTTAATTTTTCGGATTCTGACTTAAGCCAACTTACAGTTACTATGTTCATCCGAAGTTAAATTTTTCTGAGTGTTTTTGAAGCACTCAGGCTTTATCTTACCTCTATTAATACAGAAAGGTTCGATGCTTTCTTGAGGAAGGTTTACACATTGTATATACTATGTGGTATGGAAGCCAAGATACAAAAGTGGGGCAACAGCCTCGGGGTGCGGATTCCCGCTGCTATAGCAAAAGAGTTGTACTTGAAAAGCGGTACTCTGGTCGAGATTGAGGTAGAGATGAACAAGATAGTAATTCGGCCTAAGGAAAAGTATGACCTTGATACCATGCTCAGAGGGATTACCGACAGCAATGTCCATGCAGAGTTCGATTTTGGTGCTGCTGAGGGGAAAGAGGCATGGTGAGCTCGGCATATGTTCCGGAGCGGGGTGATTTGATCTGGTTGAACTTCAATCTGCGGACAGGTCATGAGCAGTCAGGGCAAAGACCGGCAATTGTACTTTCTCCGGGAAAGTACAACTATAAGACCGGGCTGTTGCTCGCATGCCCTATCACCAGCAAAGTGAAAGGATACCCTTTTGAAGTGGCGGTTAGGGCTGAAAAAATAGATGGGGTGGTTCTTTCGGATCAGGTAAGGTCCCTGGATTGGAAAAGCCGCCGTGCGAACTTGATTGAAAAAGCTTCTGAAGAGACCTTGGCCACTGTGCAGGAGAAGCTGTTAGTACTGTTGCAATAATCCCCTGGAAGTGCGCGCTGGTAAAGTCATGTTCCAGATTCCTCCCCTGGGGCTTTAGCTGTGAGAGAGGCGCAGATGCCAACACACTATGATGCTTTGTTCAGGCAATCGTTTTAGAAACTGGGCGTATAGGTTGGCTCAGATAGGGAAGTTATGTGAAAAATTGATTCTTTACTGATGAATAGGTTATTAGAGTATATTTTGTCGCACCGGTGCGACAAGATAGAAACAATTCTTCACAGAACATCGATACCAGGCCTCGATAGGCTTTGCACAAATTGGCTCTCTGATCACCTGCTTCACAGCTGTTTCAGGTCATCAATTTCAAATACTCGCGAAACGTTATATAAACTACGGATATATTGGGCATAGTCTGGGGTAAACCGCGGATGGGAGCGGATGGGAGAGAAAAATAATTTAATCAGTAGTTATTTATCGATGTTATTCTTTGCTTGTTCGATTGTTGCTTCTATCTCATCAATAAATTTCCTGATTGTTGCTTCAGATGGAATTCCGTTTGGCATCAAACCAAGATCTGGAGGGTATCTTGTCTCGATATACACATCATTAATTTCAGCCAATATGTTTTCGTCTATTTTTATTTGGAATCCAATCTCTAATATAATTCCGTATAGTTTCTCGAGGTCGTGTATACGGGGAGTATTACTTCTACAGCTCTCAATTACAGCTTTAAGTATTTTTTCTAATGCTTGCTGGCAATGAAATGCTGCATTTTGATTAAGGCTTGGATCTTCTGATAGTTTCTTTGCAGAGTTTAGATCTTTTATTGCAAAATTGACCCATTCTTCAACTCGCTTTTTCATACAATCTTCTTCCGTTTTTGATTATATCTTGAAAGAAATTATTCCCGTGTTGTTTTAACATTTCATATTCCTTTTTTGTATATACGAGCAGGTCAATGGCAATTTTTCTATTTATTCTTCTGATTGCCTTTCTTATTTCTAGCTTCATTTTCATCTTTTCTTCGTACGACTGTGGTATCGTATCAATATCCAGTATAACTAGCAGATCGATATCGCTTTCATCATCATAGTGACCATCGTTAATTGATCCAAATAATATTATCTCTTTTACATCTAAATTCTTTAATGAATCTACAATAGCTTCAAGATAGTTATCTATTTCGGTTGTATTCATAATGTCCTATTGTAATATATTTTGGCTGCATTCTAAACTACTATTCATTATAAACGAGGTGAACCGAGACAAAATTGGGCGCGGATGGGAGAGGAATAGGTTATTTTTCTGAAGAAGGCGGCGCCCAGCCACTATCGCCGTTCATCCGCATAGATCAGTAGTTAGCTATTTCGCTTGCGCTATGAAAACAGGTACTCCAGGTCTTCTCTGTTCAGGGACTTTACAAACGAGCTTTCTTCCGCGACGATTTCCTCGGCCAAGGCGGTTTTGTGTTTTTGTAGTGTGAGGATTTTCTCTTCCACGGTAGTTTTGACGATATAGCGGTAGGCGATGACCTTGGAATTGCGACCGATGCGGTGAACCCGGTCTATCGCCTGGCGTTCAACCGCGGGGTTCCACCACGGATCGAAGAGGAATACGTAATCGGCAGCGGTCAGGTTAATTCCCAGACCGCCGGCTTTCAAGCTCAGCAGAAACAGCCGGATATTAGGGTCGTTCTGAAATAAGTCGATCTGTTCACGGCGGTCTTTAGTAGAACCGTCAAGGTAGGCGTACCCGTAACCGGCCTTGGCCGCGAGGGCTTCGATTCGCTTGAGGCTGCCGATAAATTGGGAAAATACGACCGCTTTATACCCTTCGGCGGTAATATCCTCCAGGGCTTCCCGGAGAAGCTCGAACTTGCACGAAGAAATATTCCGGTACTCATCGCTCACCAGGGATGGAAAGATGGCCGCTTGTCTCAACCGTAAAAGAGCCTCAAGGATAGTGACGGTTGATTTTTTGATTCCCTCGCGTTCGACATGGCTGTGTACTTTTTCACGGTAGTGTTCGCGTAGATTGTGATAGAATTCTGCCTGGTCAGTCTGCATTTCCGCGTACAGCAGGATTTCCTCTTTTTCAGGCAAATCCGGAGCTACCGTCTGTTTTGTCCTGCGCAGCACAAAGGGGTGAATCATAGAGCGGAGTAGGGCTGTTTTCTCATCCGTGGCGGAGGTCTCCCCGTGGAAGTGTTCCTGCTCTATATCTTTGACAAAACGCTCATAAAACCTTTTTCGGGTATCCAAGAGCCCCGGGAGGAGAAAGTCAAACTGGGCCCACAGTTCCATCAGGCTGTTTTCGAGAGGTGTGCCGCTGAGTGCCAGCCGGTGGGAAGCGGAGAGCATCTTGACGGCTTTAAAAGTTTGTGAAGCAGCATTTTTTATAGCCTGGGCCTCGTCCAGAATGAGATAGCTGATATCTTCCTTCAAAAAAAACTCGATATCGTTGCGCAGAGTAGCATAGCTGGTCAGCACAATATCATGCTGTCTGATTTTTCCTGTATCTCTCTGCTGTCCATGATAACGGTACACCGATAGCTGCGGGGTAAAGCGTTCGATCTCATTCTGCCAGTTAGGGAGGGTGCTCACCGGGGCGACCACCAGCGCCCTTGTCAGCACAGCTTCATTCTTGCTCTGCTGCAGCAGCGCAAGGGTTTGTATCGTTTTTCCCAGTCCCATATCATCGGCCAAAACTCCTCCCAAGTGGTAATCGCGTAGAAACAGGAGCCACGAGAGCCCGGCCTTCTGATACTTTCGAAGCGTTCCCTGAAAGCCCTCTGGTTCTTCAAGCTTCATGAGCCCGGTAAAATTCTCGAGAGAAGCTAGTGATTCGCGAATGCGTACCAGCTCCACGGAATCATCACTGCGTATATCCCCCGCAAACTCCTTCCAAAAGGCGGGGTTGTAGGTTGGAATTGTTACCCGCCCACGCGTGTCCAGTCCGAATAGGCGTAATTTTCGCAGTTTCTCGATGGTGCTTTTATCGACTATAAGAAACTCGCCCTTTGTGGAAATTATCCCAGACTCTATGGCGGCCGGATCGAAATCGAAGCGCTGCAGCCCTGCTTCGGTCCACTCTCCGGCT
Source organism: Spirochaetia bacterium (assembly GCA_034520965.1). GTDB lineage: Bacteria > Spirochaetota > Spirochaetia > DSM-16054 > Sediminispirochaetaceae > DSBN01. The sequence continues at coordinate 165,331 of JAXHMY010000007.1, forward strand.
TCGACTTCGAGCCAGTTGTTTCTTACTGACACCCGCAGGCCGAAACTCCCGCTGTTCTTTCTGCGCAGAGGAGTCCCCTGTGTGCGGATCTCGAAGCCCGCCTCAATAAGCGCAGCCGCATGGCTGAGGATAAAGTCTGCGGAGCTTAGCTTGGCGGTAAAATGGTAGCGTGAACCGGAAGGCTCTTCTCGGATTACCGTTTTGCCCAATTTTTCACGCACCTGTTCAAACCACCCGGAGCTTTGATTCGGTGGAACAAAATTTAATTCGAGTTTTCCCCCTGCTGTTTCGCGTGCGTAAAAACTGCGGTGTAGATCGAAGTCGTAGAGCGTTGCGTCTATTCTGTAGGTGAGTTTGAGCGTTATTCCTTCCCGATACTCGGTTATATCTATCACCGGCAATGCCGTTTTGCTGCTCAGCAGATAGTCGGAATAGGTAAAATCGAGGCTCACCCCCGCAGCTGCCTTCAGCTGTGTGCGCAGGGTATGGATTTCGGACATGCGCAGTGCGCTCGTCTTAAGCAAGTCTTCAGTCGGCGTGTCGATTTTGCTGCTTTCCCACAAGATCTTACGGGAGTGGCAGCACAGGAGACAGTTACCGGTTTTTTTGGTTCTCTCAATCGAAATGTCCCGATATTCTCGTGAAGCCGGTGAGGGTGCAGAGAAGCGATAGACCGGTCGAAATAAAACGGAATTGCCGTGCAGCTCCGCTGCTTCAAAATCGATTTGAATGTTGGGATCGGTAATACGCGTGTACTCGATAAACTTTGCTGAGACGCTGCGGCCCACCGGAGAGGCGGCCCGCTTTTCGCTACCGTCTCGAGCTTGACTAGGCCCGATAGTGGCTGGATATTTATCTTCTCCGATATATTCAAGCAGTAGTGCGCCGATGTGAGAGCAGGGAGGCTCTTCTGCACAACTGCAGGTGCTGTTGAGCACAAACCCGTTGGAGAGCAGAGTTATCCGTACCCGCTGCCCGTCTTCCGATTGGCTGCCAATCTCTCCTTCTATATCGGTCAACACTTCGGAACTCTTTTCGTAGACCACCGTTTCATAGCTAATCCGCAGCCCGCTGTCGAGCAACTGGGCGGCCTGTCGGTATACCGAGTTTCCGAGGAATCCTTTTATCCGTTTTTTGGAAGGTTTCGTTCGTCTTTGTTTGTGTGCCATACTACCGCTTTGTTCAAGTTTTAGTAGTAGATGCTACCGAAAAATATACTTTCCGGCAAGCGATTACTCCGTCGCGCAGCGCGGATGGGGAGGTTATATAAACTACGGATATATAAGGTTTACGCACGTGGGTAACCACGGATGTGCACGGATGGGAGGGGGGAGGTTTTTGAGGGGTAAGAATTTTAGGCTACTATCCTGGGAGAGCGGCTGGCGATGGTTGACTGCCGCCGTCCCGATATCAGTATTCATTCGTGAACATCCGCGGTTTAATTTATCTTCTTCCATCCGCGCATATCCGTAGTTAATTTCTTTATTCCTGAAGCAATAGAGTGTTTTGTGCCTCTTTTACTATAGGGAGGCACGTATGCCATCACACTATGATGCTTTGTTCAGGCGGCTGTTTGAGAACCCGGAGGTCAGTGCAGATTTTGCCCGTAACTACCTGCCGGTGGATTATAAAGGAAAAATCGACTTCGAGAGTGCTGCTATTGATCGGGATCCACTGCAGTGTGCCGATTTAGTTGATGCTCTTAGCAGAGCACATGTACCGCACTTTGAACCGCTTTTGTTCGACTTGAACCGAATTGACGATAAGCGACTGCGCGGATCTGTACAAACGGTGGTGGGCTTGCTATCTTTGAAGTATATTAAGCACCGCTTTACCGAGGGCCTGGTTGCTTACCTGCTGCAAGAGCTGCATCGGCTACCACGTGAGAGCAACTTTTTGCATGAGTTCTATATGACTTTGATTAAGTTCAAAGCAGAGGAGGATCTGCAGAGGTTTCTGCAGATGGCCAGAGAGATGAATTACCGGGATATGGAGGAAGATATGATGACCTACGGACAGAGATTGTTAAAAGAGGGACGGGTCGAAGGTCTGCAAGACTCGTTGAAAAGACAACTAAAGAAAAAATTCGGCCTGGAAACAGAGGAATCGGTGAAGATAAACCAGATTAAGGATTCCAACAAGCTGGAGGCTGCTCTTGATGAGATTTTAAGCGCAGAGACAAAGCAGCAGGTGCTGGAGAAGCTGGGGCTGTAGTGCCGGCACGGATGGGGAGGTTATATAAACTACGGATATATGCTCGGGCTTGCAGCTCTGTGGGCGGGGCAGGCGGGTAACCACGGATGGGCGCGGATGGGAAAAATAATTATTGAGATTTTGAAAGCGGGCGGTGCCAGGCAGAGACTGCGCCCGGCTCAAAATCAGTGTTCATCCGCGAACATCCGCGGTTAATTGTTGTTTCCTATAGGTATCAGCATATGCTGAATTAGGAAATTCAGGTTATTGCATATGTACTTTAATAGTGGGTTCAGTCTTTTTTCATTGGCATCTATACTAAGCAATGAGAGAAACCTTAGATAAATGGTGTCATCGAGAATATTCGTCAGGATAAAATCCCAGGTTTCTTTCCTTATCAGAAAATATTTATTGTGCCGTAAGAGGGCCTTAATTCGTGCGTTCTCATTTTTTTCGCCGAATTCACGCTGCAACTCTTCAATATTACTGTCTGAAAAATCGAGCACCCTCTGAATCTTTTTTGCCAGATCGGGGTGCAGGGAATCCCCATCTTTCCAATGCATTATCTCTTCAGATTCTTCAATATCATATTGTACCAGGTCCTTAGAGGGCGTACCTTCCGAAACTCGGGAAAGGAATTTTTCTGTGAACTCTTTGAGAATATTTCCGGAATCTTGGGGCTTACCCTGTGGTTTATATTCCTCAAACACTTCATCAACCAACCGTTTGTCCTGAAAGACAGAATAGAATATGTGCTTTAGCTGTGGCTCGTCCATATACTGTGTTGTTGAATCCCGAAATCCAGCCATAGCCAAATAGCTTTTCCCGAAAAGAGATGGGATCGTTTCCGGTTCCGGGTCGCTCTGATTGTTCGGAGTGAGCCGGCTTTCCGGCTGCTGCTCCATTATCCCGGAGTCCAAGATTTCACGAATGCATTCTCTTGGGGTCATGCCGGTTGTGCTGTCCTCCGACACCAAAATGGTACACAGATCCTCGATAGGAAAGTGCATATCAAGGTAGCTTTCTACCACTTCGTGTATGCCAAGGGTGTTCGGCCGCACATTTTTAAAATAGTTCTTCCAATAGTCACGAATAATCTCCCGGGAAAAGTTTTTCCGAATAAAGGTACCCAGTTCGTTATTTTCTGGATAAAGCAGCAAAAAGAAAAGCATTTCGATTTGCACTGATGCGTGTGGTACCCATCGTTTTATGCGCTCAAGCAAACGGGAACAATTGCATCTGTCAGGTAATGAAATCGGTTTTTCGAGATACTGATTCACCCAATCCACGCTCTCCTGAATCTGAGCCCGAGTGATATCTCCGCTCACTACTGCGTGGGGTGTGAGTCTGTCTTCGATAAGGGTTGCAATCCCAAGCAGATATTTGTGGGAATCATATCCTTGGGTCTTTCCATCGAACACATGATACCCGTCGGTAGAAAGTGCCCTTATTTCCGGCATAGGGGTTCCATGGTGGTCTAGGAGGGAAAAATAGATGTCGCCATCTCTTTGAGTAGTATCAATATCTTTGTAGTAGTTAATGTCTCTGAACATCAGGAAGGTCTCAGTGTGCTCAAAACTTGCTAAATCCCCGATGGTAAACCACCCAAGTTTGTCCGGATACCAGGGGCTCAGATATCTCTCCTTTGTGCGGTCCGCATAGATCATGGTTTCGTCATAGCTATCCCTATCAACTATTTTTTCCATAAAGGGGTACTGTTCTATCAGCTGCAGCGTTTCCTCATAAACCGCTGTCCACTGGTCCTGTGTTATCCAGCTAAAATCAACAGAAAGTTCAATAACTATTCCCATTTTGCACCTCACACTTCACGTAGTGCTGTACGCATAGCTCCATTATACTCCTCTGTTACTCCTTTTCAAAGCAGGCGACACGACAGATATAAAAGATATTTAAGCCGCGGATGGGGAGGTTATATAAACTACGGATATATTGGGCTGCGCACGGGGGTAAACCACGGATGGGCGCGGATGGGAGGGGATGGGAGGAGAACTATTTTGGGGAGTTATTAGTTGTTCATCACAGTGTTGGCTGCGATATGTGTATATTGCCGACGGCGGGCGGTGAATACAGCCAGCCCAATATCAGTGTGCATCTGTGAAAATCCGTAGTTATTTTCTTGTTTCCTGAAGCAGCAGGCGGTTTTGTGCCTCTTTAATTATAGGGAGGCGCGTATGCCATCACACTATGATGCCTTGTTCAGGCGACTGTTTGAGAATCCGCAGGTCAGTGCAGATTTTGCTAGTAATTACCTGCCGGCGGAGTATCAGGAGAAAATCGATTTCAAGAGCGCTTCTATTGACCGGGATATCTATATCGATGAGGTTATAAGGCGAAATTACACCGATCTGCTGTACAGGTTTGATAAGAAAGAAGGTAGAGGACAGCTGTATTTGTACCTGCTGTACGATCACAAATCTTCACCGGACAAATGGGTGTCCATCCAGCTCCTGCGGTATATCATGCTCATCTACGCAAGTGAACTGAATGAGAACCCAGAAGGTGAATATACTGCCAGAGATTTTTCCGGTGGTCTTTTATCATGGGACTGAAGAGTGGAAGCCTTCTCTGCAATCTGCCGATTGTATTGATGCTATTAGTAAAGATCATGTCCCGCATTTTAAGCCGCTTCTGTTCGATTTGAACCGCATTGACGATAAACAGCTACTCGGATCTGTACAAACGGTGGTGGGCTTGCTATCTTTAAAGTATATCAAGCACCGCTTTACCGAGAGCCTGGTTGCTTATTTGCTGCAGGAGCTGCATAGGCTTCCGCGTGAGAGCAACTTTTTGCATGAGTTCTATATGACTCTGCTTAAGTTCAAAGCCGAGAAGGAGCTGCAGACCTTTCTGCAGATAGCCAGAGAGATGAATTACCCGGGACATGGAGGAAGATATAATGACACGCGAACAGAGACTTCTAAAAGATGGACGAATTGAAGCTTTACAGGATTCACTTAAGAGGCTTATAAAGAAGAAGTTCGGTTTGGAAACAGAGGAATCGGTGAAGATAAACCAGATCAAAGACCCCGCAAAGCTGGAGGCCGCTCTCGATGAGATCCTAAGCGCAGAGACTAAGCAGCAGGTGCTGGAGAAGCTGGGGCTTTAGAGCCGGCACGGATGGGGAGGTTATAGAAACTACGGATATATGTGGTGTATGCAGGTGGGTCACACAGCTGTGCGCGGATGGGATAATAATTATTATTAAAATTTTAAAGGGAGGCGGCTGTAGAGAGCGGCGCCGCCCGCCAATATATTCTTTCATCCGTGCATATCCGTAGTTAGTTCCATATCAGTGGTCATCCGCGAATATCTGCGGTTAAATTATATTTCTTATCTTCTTCCATCCGTGTTCATCCGTAGTTAATTAATTATCTTCCTCATCCGCGGTTGTCGCAGTCGGTTGCATCGTCGTAGTTATTTTTCTACCACACAGGTAAGCCAGGTGATAGCCTCGCGGCCCAGTCCGTCGCCGGTGGTGGCGCTGCTTATGCTGTGAAAGCCGGCGGATTTGGCCTGGTCGATCCACTCATCGGATGCGAGGAGCAGGTAGTATCGGCCTTTTTCGTCGTAGCCGCTTTCATCGAGGCCGGGGCGGCTTAAGGGTACGGAGAAGAGGAGTTTTCCGGCTTGCGTTAGCAGCTGGTGGAGGTGTTCGAAGGTAGGGTGCAGCTGCTCTTGCAAGAGGTGCATGAGGGAGGCGACCGCGTAGATGCCGTTGTAGTGCTCGTGCTCTAAGAGGGCAGCGGGCAGCTCATCGGGTAGGGCGCCTTGAAAGAGGCGTCCTTCGAGTTGGGGATGGAGGCAAAGGGCTCTGTCGATCATCGCGGGAGCGGGGTCGATGCCCTGGACTTCGTATCCCTGCCCACACAGATAGGCTGCTTCCCGGCCGGAGCCGCATCCGATTTCGAGTAGTTGTGCGCCGGGGCTGAAAGTGTCGAGCAGCCGCCGGTGCAGATCCGCTACTTCGGCGCGTTCGTAGCGTTGTGATAGTTTTTCTGCGTGCTGTTGGTAGTAGCGGATGGTCGAGTTCTTTTCGTGCTTCATCTTCCGATTCCCTTACATTATATGGATAGTATAGTTCATTTGCATTATCCGGTGAATCGGCACGAGCGGGGTCTGATTCACTACACATTTGTTTAGTGGAACTTGCGACGTCGCAAGCTTTTGCCGCGGTGTGGCTTTGTATTTGGGCTGTAATGAGCTAGAATTTCCAAAAAGGAAGTGTATTTGATGTCGATCTGCTCGCTGGCGGCACGGATGGGGAGGTTATATAAACTACGGATATATTGGGTGTGCGCACGGGGGTAACACGGATGTGCACGGATGGGAAATGGTTGGGAATTGAAGGGATAAAGTAAATGGCCTATCTATCTCTTTTTATTGTGTATAACCCTAGTATTGGTTTATTCCACACCATATTTTTTAGCCAGTTGCTGAGGGTCTGGTAGTTGGGCAGGCCGAGTAGTTTGGCGGCCTGACGTTTGTTGCCGCCGGCCTGCTGTAGGGCCCGGGGCAGGTAGTGCTGCATTAGTTCAGTCACCACATTATCAATATTGAAGTCTTGGTTCAGGGGGCGGTTCAAAAAATGTGGGACGGCTGCGGGAGAATCGGGGGCCGGGTCGGGGCGCACCAGTGATTCTTCGAGGAGGCTGCGGTTTATTTCGACAGCCGGGCTCCAAAGACAGGCGCGAGTGAGGGTGTTGATCAACTCGCGCACATTCCCGGGCCAGCTGTATTCGCGGATCAGACGCCGGGCGTCGATTGAAAGCTGCTTGTCTTGCCAGCCTTCAACGCCGGCAAAGCGGGAGTTGAGCTGGCCCAGAAAGTGGTCGGTCAGGGCTTCGATGTCCCGTTTGCGGCTGTGCAGCGGGGGCAGCTTTAGCACGCCCACGGCTATCCGGTGGAACAGGTCGTTGCGGAAGCTGCCGTCGGCCGACTCGCGGGCCAGGTCGCGGTTTGTAGCGCTTATTATGCGAAAATCGGAGTGACGGCGGAGGGTGCTGCCGACCCGCTGGAAGGATTGGTCTTGCAGGACCCTCAGCAGAAGGACCTGCACATGCATCGGCAGCTCGCCGATTTCATCCAGAAACAGAGTTCCGCTGTGGGCTTCTTCGATATAGCCGGTTTTATCACTGGCAGCCCCGGTAAAGGCGCCTTTTACATATCCGAAGAGCTCGGATTCTACCAGGCCCTGGGGCAGGGCGCCGCAGTTGACCGATATAAAGGGGCCGTCCGCCCGGCCGGAGGCGTTGTGGATGGCCTTGGCAAACAGCTCCTTGCCGGTGCCGGATTCACCGAGCAGCAGTACGGGCACGTCGAACAGGGCGATGCGACGGGCCCGGTTGACCGTTCTTTGCATGATTTTGGAGTGATGGATGATTTCGTCAAAGGCCGGGGTGGCCGGGAGCATTTCATCGGGTAAGGCCAGAAGTTTTTCGTCGACCGGGGAGGTGGTAGTGCTGCGGGGATGATACTCTGCCAAGATATCGAAGGGCAGGATGACCGTCCGCACTCCCTGCTCTTGGCTGGTTTCGATTAAGCGGGCTGGGTAAATGCTGCTGGCGATCAGGATCCAGGTGGCAGCCATGGCCGGGGTGCCAGGGCTCAGATGAAAGGTGAGGGCCGGAGCCGAATACAAGGGTTTCCCTTCGGCAGCCGAGCCTGTCTGTGCGGCGGTGCTGTGGCCTCTCTTATGCGGCTTAATTCCATTTAACACCTTAACGGCGTGCTCGTAGATTTCGGCAAACTCGGTGGGCGAGCTGAGCTCCACCAGGTGTGTCGAGATTTCGAGGTCCGAATGGCGCTGCTGCAGCCAGGCGACATAGGCGGTGGTCTCGGCCTGCGAATAATTGGAAAGCAGAGTGAGGGATTCGTAGGGCTCGGAGGCGAGGGCCTGGGCGATGGGGCCGGCGCCGACCCCGGGTTCGTGCTGGGAGGCACGGATATCAGTGCCTCCAAGCCATGCGCATAATCGCGGCGGTTGCAAGCTCATAGGGTAATAGTATAACAAATCTTGTAGGGGCACAAGAAAATTTATTATGCTATTGGTAGGTAGGGGCCGGCGGCTGGCCGCGGGACGTAGCAGCCGGGTTGGGTGGCTGCGTGAAGCCTCGCTCACATTATCGCTCCGTAGAGCTCCACCGGATCGCTCAGGTCCCACAGGGTCCAGTTGCTGCTCATGGCATCGGAGAAACGGCCGATGGAGTCGTAGTCGATGGGGATCCAGTAGCCGGGACGCAGGTAGGCGGTGGTGTAGGCGACCTCAGTAAGGCTTCCGTTCTGGTCTGCTTCGCCACTGACGTGTATGTAGCCGTAGCCGTTGATCGGGCGGGCCGACCAGACCATGGCAAGGGCGTGTCCGCTGCCGCCGCCGGGCGGGTAGAAGCTGGCCACCTTGCTGTTCCAGCCCCAGAACTCCAGCAGGCCGCAGGTGTACAGGGCGAAGTCTTCGCAGTCGCCGCCCTGTTGGGCCAAAAACTCATCCGGGGGCAGGGCGCGGTGGTTCGCTCGGTAGGTAAACAGCCGGTAGGTCTGCCGCTGAAAGGCCTCTACCTCCCGCCAGCTGAGGTGTCCGTTGCGGTCGGTGTCGGCTCCCATGTAGCGGGCCAGGAGTTGGCCATTGGTCAGGCCGGTACGCTGATAAAAAAGGTGGGAGTTGATCCAGTAATGGGCCTGCCGCCCGCTGTTGAAGCTGCGGCCTAGCTGGGCAGCCGTTATCCGGCCACTGGAGCTGCGGGAGAGGCGGTAGCCGCGGTAGGTCCAGCTGGCCGGCGGAGTGGGGGCAGTGCTTCTCTCAGCTCGCCCGCCATCAGACCCGTGAGCCCTGTCGGCCTGGTAAGATTCGGATTCATCGGCCCTCGAACCGCCGGCGCCGTCGCTAAGGTACTCTGTCAGGACTCCGGAGCTAAGCAGTGCCCATAGGATTACTGCCAGCCCTGCGATAGTGAAGCTGAGCCGGAAGAACTCGGCCAAGCCGCTCGAACCGGTGTTTTTGGCCGCGGCGGTGGTGTTTTTCTCGACCGGCCGCGGAGGGGCTGCCCTCGGACTCGGGGTTGGGTTCCGGGTTTCGGGCGGGGCCGCCAAAATGTGGGCCTGCCCTTCGACGATTTGCAGCCTCCGCAGGGCAAATGTGCGCCGTTCATGGCGCAGGTAACAGTAGGTCCGCACGTAATTATTTCCCCAGCGCTCGTAAAACTCCAGCGGCACGATGATACGCTGCGATACCTCGCCTTCGCCGTTTTCATACTGTATTCGGACCGATTGATGTCCGTTCTGCAGCGCCTCTAAGGCGCGGCGTGTCCGTAACTCTTCCATACCAACCTATATGCAATTTTCGTACCAATTCTCTTGGCATGGAAATTGCATTTTATGTTTTTGGGATGCATGTCCTGTAGTCGATTTCCGGCCGTCGGAAAGCCGCAGGGCCAGAGCCAGTAGCCGGCTGCAGCGTGCAGCCTGACAAGTAAACCAGCGATGGAGGAAGTGTATGCGCACTTTGTTGACGATTGTGTTGTTGTTTGGGTTTGCCGGGGGAGGTCTTTTTGCCCAGGCGGACGCACAGGGGCGGGGATTTATGTTTCAGATAGGTTTGGGAGCCGCTGAGATAGAGTGGCCCCAGGGGTTGAAAGAGCTGATGGACTATGCCGAAGGCCAGCCGGATATAGACCGGGTGAAGGTGCATCTGAACCTGGGCCTGGGGGCGGCAGTGAGCGAAAATCTGTACCTGTTGGGCAGTCTGCAGGGCTACGGCGACCGCCTGGAGGACAGCTATGGTGACTATGTCCAGATAAATGCGTATCTGTTTGGCCTGGGGCTGCGCTGGTATCCCTTTGTAGCCGGACTGGTGCTGGGCGGCGACATCGGGGCCGCCCGCCTGGTGGCTATGGGCTCGGGGGTAGAGAGCAATGCCTCCGAATGGGGCAACGGCTTGGGCTTTACGGCCGGCTACGATTTCGGCGGCCGCCCGACCGGCGTGTCCCTGATTCTGGGGCTGCGGTTCGACGGCATGAGCGTCGAGGGCGAGTCGGTGGGCACCGCGGCCCTGTTTCTGAACCTGGCTTTTAAGTAAGTGAAAATAAAATATTTTGTTGCCGGTACAAATTATTTTATAGAAAGGGGCTGAGAAAGTCCGGCTCGCCCCGTTGCGGGGCAATTCTTTCCTGGCACGCTTCTTGCATAAAGTAGGGACCGGGCCTCAAGACCGGCGAGCCTGAGAGGGTCAGGTAAAGAGTGCATCTTATGTAAAAATGATATTTAAAAAACAGATGTAAAAAAGTGGCTTTTTTTGTCGCAGATGGGGAGGTTATATAAACTACGGATATATGGGGTTTCAGCAGGGCGGGCAACACGGATGGGGATGGTTGGGAAAGACCGTGATTGACGGATGTGTTATAGTTGAGAAAAAGGGATTGTGAAAATGGTGTTGATTATTTCGGTGGCAACCAGTCTTATCTGGATAAAAATTCTGAAAACCTTTGATGATGCCCAGGGGCTGAAGAGCAAGCGGACGGCGGTGAGCGGGTTTTTTCTGTACGGGCTGCTGAGCGTGCCGCTGGTGCTGCTGCTGTACGCATTGGCCGGACCGCTGGTGTATCCGATTACCCGCGATTCGGCGGTGCTGGAGAACCTGTTTTTGGTGGGGCCGGTGGAAGAGCTGGGCAAGTTCCTGGTTTTCTATCTGGTGGCTGTGGGCAGCGGGTCGATCCAGGAGCCCCGCGACGGGGTGCTGCACGCCGCTTCGGTGGGGCTGGCCTTTGCGGTGGTGGAGAACGTGTTTTACTCGGTATACGGCCTGGAATTGCTGCTGTACCGCTCTATGCTGACCACCGCCGGCCACATGAGTTATGCGGCCATCTGGGGTTTTGCGGCGGGGGTGTATTTGTACACACGGCCGGCGTTTATGCGGGCTGCGGCAGCGACTGCGGCTTCCCGGGGCTCAGCTGCCGGAGGGGCTGTGCCGCTTAAGCCTGGTGAATCGGAGAGCTTTGCCGACGGAGCGGCCTACGGGCCATCACTGGTGGTGAGTGCAGTGGCTTCGGCGGCCCTGCTGCACGGTCTGTACAACAGCTTTCTCGACCTGGGGGCCCTTGGTGCGGCCCTGCTGCTGGATGCCGGGACTGTTCTGCTGGCACTGGTCGGCCTGTCGCACCTGAAGAAACTCTCCCCCTTCGCAGAGTTTCCGTTCTCGCAGTACCGCTTGGCTATTCCCCAGTTGAAGGAGGCCCTGCGGCACAATCCGGATAACTTCGTACTGCACAAGCGCCTGGGGCTGCACTACATCCGCAGCCGGGACACCGCCAAGGGACGGCGCCACTTGCGACGGGCCTCCCACATCAGGCCGCGCGAGCTGTCCAGCCGCTTTTATCTGGCGCTGCTGGACTACCTGTTGGCGGGCCCGGGCAGACGAAGCCAAAGACAGCGGGCGAGGGGTGTGGTACCGGTGCTCTGGTCGCAGAGCAGGCTGATCGGCGGGGCTACACTGCGGCTTGGCAATAAAGCTGCAAACGATCCTGCAGCTGCTCCCGCCGATGAGGCCCGCCAGGCCCTGCACCGCCTGGCTGTGCGGATACCCCTGAAAAGCCTGAGACAGCTGCGCCGCCAGGTGAAACAGGTTTTTGCGGTACATCCGCGCCGCCGCGAGCTGTTTGAAATATGCGAGGAACTGGTTGCCGGTAAACGCGGTAAGAGCAGCAGCCCCCTGGACCGTGACGGGGTACTGCACCGCGGCCGGGAATATCCTGCGCACGAGGAGAGGCTTCGCGGGAAGGCGGCTCAAGAGGGATTGGCTCGCGAGTGTCCGGCCCTCGCGTCCGACACGAAGTCGGGGAGAATTTACTTTCCCGAGCCTCCCCTGGCGGCGGTGAATCCGCAGCTGGCCGCTAGGAAGATTCGTGCGACCGGCAGGATCATCGAACAGAAACGGCGGGAGATCGGCTGAATAGCAGAACAGGCAAGCGACAGTGAACCAGACCTCCGGTAACAGCCGCACTTGTGGTCGACGCTGTGCCGGCACGGATGGGCGCGGATGGAAGGGGGAACAATTCTAAATATCTTGAAGGCAGGTGCCTCCCGACCTAATATCTGTGTTCATCCGTGTAAATCCTTAGTTAAATTTTTTTCCTGGTTTTTTTGAAGCAGAAGGCGCCTTTTGTGCCTCTTTTACTATAGGGAGGCGCGTATGCCAGCACACTATGACGCTTTGTTCAGGCGGCTGTTTGAAAAGCCGGAGGTCAGCGCAGATTTTATTCGTAATTATCTGCCGGCGGGCTATCAGGGGAAAATAGATTTCGAAAGTGCTACTATTGATCCGGACACCTATATCGATGAGGTTCTCCGACGGAATTACACTGATCTGCTGTACAGGTTTGATAAAAGAGAAGGCGGCGGACCGCTGTATGTGTACCTGCTGTACGACCACAAATCATCACCGGACAAATGGGTGTCCATTCAGCTGCTGCGTTATATCATGCTCATCTACAGGAAGGAGCTGGAGAAGAAACATCCGCCGACGATACTACCGGAGGTGTTTCCGGTGGTCTTCTATCATGGGACTGAAGAGTGGACCCATTCACTGCAATGCGCCGATACTATTGATGCGCAGCGCAGAGAACATCTGCCGCATTTTAAGCCGTTTCTGTTTGATTTGAACCGTATTGATGATAAACAGCTGCGCGGATCTGTACAAACGGTGGTGGGCTTGCTATCTTTAAAGTATATCAAGCAGCGCTTCACCGAGAGCATAGTTGCTTACCTGCTGCAAGAGCTGCATCGGCTACCGCGTGAGAGTAGTTTTTTGCATGAGTTCTATATGACTCTGATTAAGTTCAAAGCAGAGGAGGAGCTGCAGAGGTTTCTGCAGAAGGCCAGAGAGATGAATTACCGGGATATGGAGGAAGATATAATGACGCGCGAACAGAGATTGTTAAAAGAGGGTCGGGCCGAAGGGCTTGAAAAAGGACTTCAAGAGGGCCGTGTCGAAGGACTTCAAGAAGGACGAGGTGAGGGCCGTGTCGAAGGCCTGCAAGACTCGTTGAAACGACAACTGAAGAAGAAGTTCGGTCTGAAAACGGAAGAATCGGTGAAGATAAACCAGATTAAAGAGCCAGCTAAATTAGAATCGGCCCTGGATGAGATAATAACCGCAGAGACCAAGCAGCAGGTGCTAGACAAGCTGGGCCTGTAGTGCCCCCGCGGATGGGGAGGGGATGAGTGAATTGCGGAGCTAATTCTATTCATTGTAAATAAGTATTAGTGATTGAGTAGCAGGCTTTTATATTCTTATTAGCCGCTGACTGTTAATAATAGTAAGTTTTAGAAACAGAATTATCTTCTGAATTGATTTTTAATTTCCTCACAATTTATTATCTGTGTACATCCGCGTTCATCCGTAGTTTATTAATAATCTTCCCCATCCGCGGTCCGTTCGCCTGCTTTTTAGTGCACAATGCCCTCGGCCGGCAGGTGGTGTATCAGGTGTATTACAAAGGTCATATGGCCGGTGACTACGTGGCCTATACTGTCAATAATGGACAATAATTTTTAGTTGTTATTTAATGTAGCATAAAATTTTTTATTTCTATTACAAGTTATTTTATCTATAGGAAAAATCCATCTTGATTTAGCTCACTTACTGTTTCTTATTACCCCAAATTCAACCCTTATTTTTGGCATGCTTATTGCTAACATAACTGCAGGATTATTTATTAGCCACTGCATTGTTGAATGACTTTCTTAGGTGGCCATCAAAAGGAGCAGTAAGTATGCAAAAGATTTTATTAGTTCTTGCCTTCGCATCAGTAGTATTGAGCTCATGTGTCTCCTACCGACTCGATCCGGTACCGAACCAGAATATCGAGGTTCGACATGAGCGGGGCGCAACATATCCCATCTACGAAAGTTCAAAGATAGGAATGGTTGTAGCACCAGAGTTTAGAGAATCGGAGCTGATGGTAAAGGTGACTGTGAAGAATAACAGCGGCAAAGAGATGTTTATCAGCGATACGGATTTTATAGTCGAAGTGAGCGAGGACAGGCAGAACTGGAACCCGCTTAAAGTGTATGCATCGGATGAGTACTACGCTAAGGAAAAGCGCGCGTATACCGTTGGGGCGGTGTTGATGGTTATCTCGGCCACCGCCGATACCGCTTCCGCCGGCTATGGCAGCAGTACTACCAGCGGAAATGTGTACGGTTCGGGTACCTACGGTTCCTATTCCGGAAGCTACAGCGGCACCACCACTTACTACGATCCGACTGCAGCTGAATTGGCGGCTCAACGCAATTCCCAGATGGTTTCGCAGTATGCCCAGGAAGGGCAGGGCTGGCTGCAGCTGCTCGAGGACAATCTATTTTATTCGAAGGACCTACGGCCAAACGAGACCTATTTCGGTTTAGTGTTTGCAGAGAAAGGCTATGGAGATTACTACCGCATCACCTGTACTAATCCTGATTTTGAGATTGTACGGATTGAGTATGTAAAGCGGGAGGATAGATAAGTTGCGGGCACTATTTTATAAAAACCTAATGTTGCTGAATCGATTTCAGGAGCATACAATGTGAAAGGAAGTAAAAATGAAAGTGAAGATATTGAAACATGTAGTATTGCCAATTTTTATTAGCGTTATGTTCATATCATGTACATCAATGGTTGAAAACGGAACTATGAGTCGTACTCAATCGACACCGGCGTCGACGCCATCAGCTAAGAATAATGCAGTCAGTGAAAAAGATGAGGGCAGCGAAGAACTTCAATCAGCCCAAGAGCGTATTGCCGAACTCGAGGCAGAGAACAAACAGCTAAAGGAAGAAATAGAGTCGCTCAATCAATCTCCGGAGGTGATGTTTCGAAAAGCGGTATCACTTAAGGAGGATGACCCGCAGCAGGCGATGAGGCTGCTAAAGGAAATAACTGTCAAGTTCCCACTTAGTGAGTACAGTGAACCTGCGCAGGAAGAGTTAGCAGCGTTGGTCAAAACTACTGAAGAAGAACTAAAGCGAGTACTTTCGGAGAAAGAGATTCCTGCCGAAGCAAGGTTACAGACTATTCAAATTACTTTAGACAGTTATGGAAGCTATCTGAGTGATGAGCTTGTGAGCCGAGCTGAGCAAGAAATAGAGGAGTTGCAAACGGAGATCAAGCGAACTAAATATATCCGTTCGCGTTATGATGAGATGCAGGAGGTTACTTTTCACTCATCCCGCAGAGATACTTCAACAAGAACTAATCGGGGATACTTTTCAATCGATTTCTATATAGTCGAGTCGGATAAAACCGACAGTACCTATTTTAGATTCCGTGCGAATTACCGGGGAGAAAGTTGGATTTTTTATAAGAAAATTACTCTGCTGGGGAGTAACGGAGTAAAGCTTGAAATCGAGCCCGATGAGTACCGGGAAAAAGAAACCGAGGTTGAGACGGGAGGTGTGCGGGAGTGGTCCGACAGCTACCTTTCCGATTCCTACAATGACAAAATTCTCGAACTGGCCGAGGCGGAGACTGTTAAGGTGCGATTTGACGGAAAGTATCGCATTGATTTTGAGATGACCGAGAAACAGCGTGCGGCGCTGAAGGAGATAGTCTCGCTGTATGAACACCTTTCTAAGGGATAGATCAGGATTGAATAGGGCTGATCTTCAAAGAAACAGTTGTTGAAGCGACAAATAGATACTAAAATGGAGAAAATCTTGTCGGTATTGAGAATGGCCAATGGACACTTACAATCTTTCATTTACTTTCGGTGGTTTACTGCTTGCCGAATCGACGGAAATTGCGCATGCATTCGTACAGACTGAGGACTGGGCAGTGGTGCGACAGAGGGTGATGAATGAAAACATACTACAAAAAACACGAATGCGGAGCAGAAAACGTTATTACGAAGGCTTATCGAAGAGATTCAAGGCGGCGTACCAATGGGAATTAGAGTATATAGCCAATGCCGAGTTAGAAACGAAAAAAGTTGTTCTGTTTTTGATTGCGTGTCGTAATTATGAGTTCATTCGTAATTTCTACATTGAGGTGGTGCGAAAAAAGCTGCAGGAGAATGATTTCACCCTGCTTGAATATGAGTATCATGCTTTTTTTGAGCATAAGCTTGAAGAACACCCGGAACTTAATGCATTGTCCGACAGCAGCAGAAAAAAGATAAGAGAAATTGTGCTGAAGGTGCATCGAGAGGCCGGAATTATGGATAAAGCAAAAGGCAAAACAAAGCTCCTGTTTCCGCTTGTTCCGCAGGAAATGAGGGAGTTGTATAAAAGGAACGGCGCGGAGGATGAGTTAGAGATTCTGTTGTTCTAAGTGTGAACGTATAACTGAAGGTAAAAAAGAGGGGCTGAAGTGACGTCTTACAATATTAATTTCGAAAACATCTACCACATAGTCAGCAACGAGAAGTTTCTGCGAATGGAAGGTCTGGGGAATGAGGTTCCGTTTTTTATTCAGACCTACGATATAAAGCTGCAAGACAAGGTCTATTCCGAGATACATACGCTGAGTAAGCGCCTCGAGACACACGGAATCTCGGTCCTAACTGTAGGTATATATGATGTTGCCATAGATTACCTGCAGGAAAGTGGAAAGCTTGAGAAACTGTTTAAGGCGGAGCAAAGAACAGATAAAGCGAAATTCGAGCGTGAGCTTGGGAATAAAATTCTCAATCCGCAGAAAATTATAGTACCGCGGATGATGGACATGCGGAGAGAGGCGGAAGCTCAATTGATACTGCTCCATCAGGTGGGCGAGGTTTTTCCGTATATCCGCACACATACATTGCTGCAGCAACTGCAGAATCATTTTAGCGATATTCCTTTGGTACTTTTTTACCCGGGGGAATATGTGACCTCATATCAGGAGGGTTTTTACCTGTCACTGTTCGGCGATCCGAACTTCAAAGGTGATTACTACCGTGCATTCAAATTAGAAGATTACAAAATTCGTGGGAGGATAGAATAGATGGCGAGGCTTGGCGATATTCTGGTTCGCGATATACACCGTACAATTGACGGGGTTATCAAGGCTGATGATAAAACGCATATTTTACAAGAGGTTGATGAGTATGTGCTGACCAATGAGATACAGAAGTATCTCGATAAGGTGATGCGAGGGTACCGGGATTCGATTGAGAGAAGCCAAACCAACTCTCCATATCCCTGGAACGGAGTATGGATCAGCGGGTATTTTGGATCCGGTAAATCCCATCTTCTCAAGATTCTCTCCTATATTTTAGACAATCAAACAGTGGACGGAGAGTCGCTGTTGAAAAAGTTTCTCCCCAAAGTGCGTGATGACATAGTACGGGGAGATTTCGAGCAGGCGGCCAGGATCCCCTCGGTGAGCATCCTGTTCAATATTGACCAACAGGCGGATGCGGCTAAATCGAAGGATGAAAATGCCCTGTTGTTTATCTTTGAGAAGGTATTCAACCGCATGCGGGGTTTTTTAGAGGATGATCCGGTCATTGCCAATTTTGAGGAAGACCTTTCAAAAAAGGAGCGTTACGAGGAGTTCAAAGCATTCTACCAGCAGCGAAATGGGGTGAGCTGGGTTGAGGATCGCAGCGACGTGATGCTTTTAGAGCAAGACCGCTTTGCCGAAACATGGATGGAGTTTGATGGGTGTAGCCGCGAAGAGGCCGGTCGCTTGCTGGAGCGTTACGAAAACTCATATTCGCTTTCCGTAGAGGGGTTTGCAAAACGGGTAAAAAGCTGGCTGGATGCCCAGGATGATTCTCGTTTTCGGCTCAATTTTTTTATTGATGAGGTGGGGCAGTTTATAACCGGATATCCCCGGCTTACTCTGAACTTACAGACGATTGCCGAATCTCTGGGAACTATTTGTCAGGGCCGGGTATGGATATTCGTCACCAGCCAGGAGAGTCTGAATACTGTGGTGGGGGACAGTAACACCGAGCAGTCATACGACTTTTCAAAAATACGCGATCGGTTTCATTTTCGAATTCCTCTCAGTTCTGCCGACGTAAAAGAGGTCATTCAGCGGAGGCTTCTGGAGAAAAACGAAGAGGGGCGTGAGAAGCTTGGCGAGCTGTTTATGCATGAGCGAGAGAGTTTTAAAACCCTGTTCAGCTTTCAGCAGGGGGTAAAGGAGCTGCATTTCAAGGGTAAGGAAGATTTTATTCTCTCGTATCCCTTTCAGGCTTACCAGTATCATTTGCTGCAGCAGGCCTTAAAAGGACTTTCGGAGCACAATGCGTTTATGGGCCGGCATGTCTCGCGGGGTGAGCGTTCGATGTTGGAGATATTTCAAGATGTCGGCCGTGATATAGAGAGTAAAGAGCTGTTTACCTGGGCGGCCTTTGACCAGATGTTTGCGGGGATTCGAAATACCTTACAGAGTTCGCTGCTCAATGCGATAAACCTGGCCGAGCGCAATATTGACAAGCAAATGGCGGTGCGGCTGCTAAAAATCCTGCTCCTAGTAAAATACATAAAGGATTTTACCGCGACCGTAGACCACCTTTCTGTACTGCTACTTTCTAATATGGATCAGGATTTAGCAAAACTGAAAGAGGAGGTGCGCGAAGCACTAAACCTGCTCGAGCGTCAAAGCTATATCGAGCGCCATGGTGAGGAGTATGAATACCTTACCAACGAAGAGAAGGACGTAGAGGAGGAGATTAAAAACGCCCATGTGGATATCGATGAGATGCGCAAATTCTTTGACGATGTTATTTTTGGCAGTGTTATCAAGGGCAGCAAGATTCGCTACGGTGAAAATGGTCAGGACTATCCCTTTCGTAAATTGATCGACGGAGAGTCGATGAAGTCCGGTACGCATGCCGATATCTCAATCAATATTATCAGCCCCTTTCATCCGAACACCGGTGATAAAAACACTATTCTCCAGCAGTCTGTCGGTAAAAAAGAGATGCTGGTGTTTCTTGTTACCGAGCCGCGCTTTGCCGGGGACCTTACCCTGTACTTCAAAACCCAAAATTACATTCAAAAAAAGCAGGGTCATGTGAGCAACGCCACCCGTAAGCGCATCATTTCGGATAAACAAAACCGAAATTATGAGCGGCGTGATCAGTTGACCCGTGAGATGAGAGATGCCCTGGAAACTGCCGAGATATACGCCTTCGACAGTAAGCTGGATATAGGAAAAAAGAGTCCCAAGGACAGAATTGAAGAGGCCTTTCAGCTGTTTATACAGACTGCTTATCCGTATCTGGGTATGCTGAAAAATACCTACTCGGAAGATCAGTTGTCCAAAATTCTTTTTCCCAGCGATGCCGATGCCCTGGACGGATCCGGCGGATTAGCTATGCAGGAGGATGAAAAGGAGCTGTACAACTATATTGTGAGAGTTGATGCGGGAAATGAGAAGGTGGTGCTGAGCAGCCTGATGTATGAGTTTCAGGGTGGTCAGCATGGGTGGTACCCGTTTGCCATTCTCTGCCTGGTGGCCAAGCTCTACATGCGGGATGCAATTGAGATTTTCATCGGAACCAAGCCACAGGATACTGCACGGGTATACGATATTCTGCGGAAAAATCGTGATCTCGAGCAGGTGGTAATCAAGCCGGCGGCTCAGTTTCGGGATGAAGAGGTAGAGGCATTAAAACGTTTCTATAAAGAGTTTTTTCTGTTCAACAGCACCAAGGAGAAGGGGAAGGAAGTTGCGATTGAATTCAAAAAATCGCTCAATAATGAGCTTGAGAATGTGCAGACTTATTTAGCCCAGAAAGTTCAGTACCCTTTCTTAGAAAAATTAGAGCCCTATTACTCTCAATTGAACGAACTTGTTCATAAAAATGAGTACAGTTATTTCTTGAAAAATAGAGAGGAGTTTGAAGAAGATCTTCTGTTTGGAAAAGAGGAGATCTATAATCCGATAGAGAAGTTTTTTAAGGCACAGCAGAATGAGCTGTGGAAGAACCTACGTGATTATCTCAAGACCCATGAGCCGAATCTTTCCGAACTCAATATGCAGAGCGAGGTTCAGAAGGCCTGGGACTTGCTTGATTCTGAGGAGCCCTATAAACAGAGCCGAGTAAAAAAGGCGAAGGATATTGTCGAGGCAATAAAAGAAAAAGAGAATGAGCAATTGCCTATAGTTATTAAGAAGGCGAAGGCTACAGTAGATAAGTATCTTGCTGATCTAAAGGAGATCGAAGAGTTCGACAAATTGTCTCAAGGGGACAAGCAGGAGATTATCAAACCGTTTGAGCTGTTACGCGATAACGAGATCGAGCAGCATAGTATTTTTCCGGTGATTCGGGACAAGGCAGTTGAGAAGGGTGAACGTCTATTCGAAGAGGCCCGTGATCGAATACACACGAAGACGAACCCAGAGAAAAAGATCCTCTACGCCTCTGCCTCCGAGAAAAAGGTCAATTTTTCTAAGCCGGAGCTGGTGAGTGAAGAGGATGTAAATGCATACGCAGAACAGTTGCGAAAGCAGTATAAGAATTTGATCAAGGCAGGAAAGAGGATTGGATTGTCATAGAGATATTTAGATGGTGTTCATTGAGAAGAACCGAGTAGAACGTCAATTCAAGAATATAACACTGATGTTATATAGTCTCAAGGAATGTTATTACTATTAAGATTCCAGGTATAGGATTTACCGGTAGCATGGTGACGTTATATTTAGATACCATGGTAATTACATCTATTTTAGAGGCGATGTTAAAAAAGGGAGGTTGCAGATGGAAACAAACCAGCTCGAAAGCTGGACAAACAGAGGCGCAATTCAATCGTCGATAAACTCACATGAGGCCATTCGCTCTGCATTATCTTCAAGTACCGGACTATCCAATAGTAATTACGAAGTATACCTCCAGGGATCCTGATAAGAATAGTACAAATATCCGGGGAATAGCGATGTCGATGTGGTAGTACAATTAAATAGCTGTTTCTACTCTAATCTCTCCGATTCTGAAAAATCTCAATTAGGATTAATACCAGCATCATACGGTTTAAGCGACTTTCGCCACAATGTAATGGACGCATTGGTCAATCGATTTGGTTCAGCGAACGTTGTGCAAGGAAACAAATCAGTTAAGATACAATTTAATTCTACCGGTGTCGTGCCTGCAGACGTCGTTGTGTGTATTGAATACCGACACTATTCAGCACTCAGGGTTTTATATACTGGAATGGGATTCCTAACCAACGCAGGACAAGAACTCATTATTAACTATCCAAAGCTTCATTATGAAAACGGTACAAAAAAATCAGACCGAACCAGTGGGGCATATAAGAAAACCGTACGTATGTTCAAGAATGCAAACCGATATTTTAGAGAGCGGTACCAAGCACGAACTGTTCCTTCGTATCTTATAGAATGTTCACTTTATAATATAAAAGATTCGCTGTTTAGTTTTCAGTTGAGGGATAGGTTCTACAAGATAGCGTCACTACTTGCAGAAGATGATGTGAGTAATTTTGTTTCTCAGAATGGGATAGGTACACTTTGGGGGAATCGTCCCGATCAGTTTGAAGCGAGTTTACTTCGAAAGTTCGCTTGCAATATGCAGAAACTTTAGGGGGGGATGATGCACGGATATACATATAAGACCAAAAATCGGGGCCAAACCTATTTCATTATGGTGTTTATTTCAATTGTTGCGTTTGATTTACTCAGTACCGGATTGGACAGAGCTCAGCTCGAATTCCCTTGGTACCTCTCCATACCTTCGGCTTCTGCATTATTCGGTGCAATCTACTACATGTACTCACAGTGTTTATGGAAAATGTCTATACTGGATTATCCACCATTAATAGCTGGAAGATGGAAGGGACAAGTTAATTCCTCCTGGTCAGATCACCCTACAGAGGCAACGCTTACGCTTAAACAGACTTGGAATAAGATTTCGGTACGACTGGAAACGGAATATTCAGATTCGTATAGCCTCGGAGCTTTTTTTGCATCCGAAGGAGATACACACTTGCATTATGAGTACTTGAACACCCCAAGAAACAACTCACCGTCTACGCAGAACACTCACCACGGGACTGCAAAGATTATCCAAAAGAGCAGAACTAAGCTCATCTGCCAGTATTATAGTGACCGAGATCGTAGTAATATTGGAACTATATATCTTCAGAAAACTAATTAAGCGCATTTTTTAATGATGAATAACTGCGATTTGCCGGTGTTTTTGACTTTTACTTTCATTTGCCAGGTTTTCTGTATACCAAACGGTTGGTGTTGATCTGGTATTGAATATGGCAAAAAGATTTTTAAATTGGAGAACCGAAATTAAACTGATTAAAGAATTTCTAAAAAGATCATTAAAATTAATGGGGTAAGCCAGCAGGTAAGCGATGACTAAAGAAAATGGAATATGAAATTAAATAATAAAGAAGAGTATCGTAAAGCTAACAGCATGGTTAATTGTCTATTTGAAGTTCAGTCAGACTCAAATGATGGGATTACATAAAATAAACTCGTAGATCTTATAGCCGAATATGAGGAAGAGAATGTTCCTTTTGGGAAATATGGTTTTGATAAAAAGGTTAAACATCATATGAGTAAACAATTAAGAGGTATAAGTATATGGATTTAAACAAATTAAAAAAATTCTCCCGCAACATGCGCGTGAAACTGATAGAACAGATTGAACAGCGTCTTAATTATGTGGTTGGGGTGGAAGATGAATATACCCGGGCGCATGCTGGTGAGATTAAGATAATTAATAAGCTCATTAATAAAGAAGGGAAGGAACAGTTTCTCGAAGAGGTTGCGTACACCTGGTTCAACAGACTTGCCGCACTTCGATATATGGATGTAAAAGGCTACAACAAGACGAAGATTGTATCGCCTTCTGAGGGAGAATCACAATCGCAGCTCCTTGCCGTGATAAAACAGGGAAAGCTGCCGGAGGAAATCAAGCGGGTATCTGATCAGGTATTCGGATATCTCGATGGCAAAATAAAGGCACAACAACCGGACCGGGAAGCATACCGCACGGCTCTGCTTGCGATGTGTAATGATCTGGGGCGTATTCTTCCTTTTCTCTTCAAGCAGGTTGACGACTGGGCTGCTCTGCTGTTACCGACGGACCTTTTGTCTCCCCAATCTATTATTGCAGAATTCCGTGAAGGCATGGGTGATGAGGAGTGCAGTGATGTAGAGATTATCGGCTGGCTCTATCAGTTCTATATTGCGGAGAAAAAGAACAAGGTTATCGGTGATCTCAAGAAAAATAAAAAGATAGAAAAAGAAAATATTCCTGCTGCTACCCAGCTCTTTACTCCACATTGGATTGTCCGGTATATGACTGAAAACTCCCTTGGGCGTCTATGGATGTTGAATCGTCCAGAGTCGAAGATCATTGAAGGGATGGAATATTACATTCCATCGGAGGATATCGAGGACGATTTTCTTATAATAAGAGGCCCTGAAGAAATCAAAATCTGCGATCCTGCATGTGGAAGTGGCCATATGCTTACCTACGCGTTTGATCTTCTCTACCGAATGTATGAGGAGGATGGTTATTCGTCAGGAGAAATTCCAGAGCTTATTATCAGAAATAACCTTTATGGGCTCGAGATTGACGAGAGAGCGGGGGAGTTAGCGGCGTTTGCCCTTACGATGAAGGCCCGCGAGAGGGATCGGTATTTTTTTAGACGTGGTTTATATCCGATGATACGGGTGCTTCATCCGGTGGATCTAAGCGATTTCTCAGAGCTGAAGGAACTTGTGAATTTCCTTTCCGGAGATGACATTGACCGCGATACGGTTCTCCATGATCTCAGGCTTTTCAAAGCGGCGGATAATTTCGGGTCACTACTAAGGCCAAGTTTAACTGAATTGGAATGTGAGAAGGCACTGAAAAGACTTGATGAGTATGAAGCAGGGTTAGCGAATCCTTCTCTGGAGGAAATGGAACTCGTAACCCGCTGCAGAAACGCTTTAGGCCATGCACGCATGCTCTCCCGGAAGTATCATGTGGTCATAGCCAATCCGCCGTATATGGGGAACAAAGGCTTAAATAATAATCTGAAAAGTTTACTGCAGGATGAGTATTTAGATGTAAAGTCGGATCTTTTTTCAGCATTTATAGTAAGAAATACCGAACTTACATTACCACAAGGACAACTTGGTTTTATGACACCTTTTGTTTGGATGTTCATATCTTCCTATGAAAAACTACGATTATTCATGATTGATAATAAAACGATTACCTCTCTTGTTCAGTTAGAGTATTCGGGTTTTGAAGGAGCTACTGTTCCTGTATGTACCTTTACATTAGAGAATGCCCATAAACCTAAATTCCGAGGTGGGTATGTTCGATTGGCTGATTTTAAGGGAGCAGCTAAGCAGGGTCCTAAGGCATTAGAGATTATTCAGTCATATCGTGATTCAAGGAGATCAAATGATATTCACTAATAACGGCGTCGTGTATTCGCGGATCGAGTTCAGGAGCGAGGAAGAAGTAGAGAATGTGGTCATCGATAACTTTAAACTTCTGTTCGGCGATTATTCCATCCTCCTGCCAAAACGGCTGATTGCAACTTCGGGTGGGAAGGGAACCATACCCGACGGTATTATCATCAATTTCGAGGAAGATCTGTGGTATATCCTTGAGGTTGAACGCGGGATCCACGGTACCTGGGAGCATATTGCGCCGCAGGTGGTAAAGCAGATAACTGCTATGCAGAACGGGGAAACCAAGAACAAGATTGTCGATAACTGTATCAGAGAGATCGGAAAGAAAAGTGGTTTTACCGATCTGCTGGCTGAGATCGATATTCAAGAAATAGGTATTCATGGACGCTTGAATAGGATTCTCAAAAAAGAACCGATAGTGGCCTTGCCGATTGACATGATTCCCAATGATCTCGAAGAGTGGGCAAAAAGCTTGCGTGTACCGGTAAAAATTTGGCTTGTAGAAAAGTATTCCGACCTGCAGGGAAATATTCTCTACCACATACCCGATATCGAGGAGCACCTTGCGCAAGCAGAGAATGGGCTGAGTTATACTGAAGAGGAGCTTCGCAGCGGGAACCTGCTTGAGAAGGTGGTAAAGGCAGGTTTTCTCCATGATGGACAACGAGTATATATGGACTACGGGAAAAAGGGGCAGCCGAAGACCCACTTCGATGGGATAATACGAGTAGATGGCATAGATGTAGACGGTACTGTTTCTTCTCCCAGTATATCTTCACTGCGCTGTATACAATCGGTTAATCCTGAACGGACCACTTCAAACGGCTGGGTTACCTGGAAGACAGAAGACGGCAAACTCATCGATGATGCGTATCAACGGTTTAAGGAGAGTATTCGAGAAAGTGAGAATACGGTACAATAAGGTTTCCATGAAGGCAAAAGTTATCCTCTGGGGGTACATATGAAGCTGATAAAGAACGAGAAGGACTACGAGCAAGCACTGTCGCGAGTTGAAGAGCTCATAGACATCGAACCGCTTGAAGGGAGCGATGAGGCGGAAGAGCTTGAACTACTTGCTCTTTTAATCAACACCTATGAAGATAAAGTTTATCCGATTAAAATACCGGATGGAACAGCAGGGTTTGACCCGCAATAGTATATGAACCAAAGTGTACTAAATTGCCGGGTGTCAATATATCTGAGAAGATGTAGGCGGTATAGCAAATGAAGATAAAGCGTTTAATACTTAAAAATTGGAAAAATTTTACGGATGTAGATGTCGGCCTTGCTTCCCGCTCTTTCATCGTTGGGCCAAACGCATCGGGAAAGTCGAATCTCCTCGACAGTCTCCGTTTTTTGCATGATATCAGCCGACCGGGAAGGGGTCTTGCAAAGGCCCTTTCCGACAGAGGCGGGCTTAAGAAAATACGCTCCCTTTCGGCAAGAAAAGAACCACAGGTAGAAATAAAAATCGAACTGGAAGAGGCGGATAAAACAAAGTCTACTACATGGACATATCATCTAAGTCTTATCAATGAAGTACGTGGAACGCATCGTACGCTCATAGAAAAAGAACGGGTAACGAAGGATGGTGAGATACTCCTTAACCGCCCCGATAAAGACGATGAAAGTGATTCTCTCCGTCTAACTCAAACCAGCTTGGAACAAATAAATGTAAACAGCGCATTCAGGGAATTGTATACGTTCTTTCAAGATATTGGTTACATCCATCTGATCCCGCAGATTATACGACAGCCGGAACTCTTTTTTAATACAAACATAAAAATAGACGATGATTCGTACGGATTTCATTTTCTCGAAAGTATCGTGAATGCCTCCCCGCAGAAAAAGAGATCTCGATTAAAAAAAATTGAACAGGCCTTAAAAATTGCGGTTCCACAGCTTACCGACCTTAGAGAATCAAGAGATGAGAAGGGGGTGCCGCATCTCGAGGCTACGTACGAGCATTGGCGGCCGAATGCGGGGAAGCAGCAGGAAAGAGAGTTTTCGGACGGAACTATACGGCTTATTGGCCTATTGTGGTCTATTCTCGAAGGTAAATCAGTTATCCTATTAGAGGAACCGGAATTGTCGCTTCACCCGGCTATTGTACGTAAAATCCCGCAAATAATTCATAACATTACAAGGGGTAAGGGGAACAATATACAAATCATGCTGAGTACACATAGTCCTGATCTCCTCTCCGACGGTTCGATATCGGCAAAAGAAATAATACTGTTAGATGCGGCCAAAGAGGGAACGCGAGTAAGAACAGCACATGATATTGATGATGTACGAACATTGCTTGAATCAGGTTTGAGTCCAGAAGAGGTAGTTATACCTTTCAGCTCTCCGAAAGATGCGGAACAGCTGTCACTATTTAAATAATACAGATGGAAATAGTATGCGAGAAACTCCATTAAAACTTGTAATAGAAGATGATATCAGTCTTGAGGTAGCACGAAAAATTGTTCTTGGTACAAACAACAACTTCTACATCGATCGGGTATTACCGGATACTTCCCGAAAAAAATCTGAACGAGGCTTAGGGTATATAAAGAAAAGGATCCAGGCTTTCAACAATGCCTCTGCATACAGTAATTTTTTGATAATTACGGATTTAGACCAAAATGAGTGTGCGCCGGTTTTTATTAATGACTTGTTGGGAAATAGTAGAAAGCAGGGCCTGTTTCTCAGAATTGCGGTGCGTGAGATAGAGAGTTGGATAATTGCTGACCGGAAGAACTTCTCCTCGTATTTTGCTATCTCAAAGGATATTATAGATAAAAATCCAGAAAGTATTACTGATCCCAAAGAATATCTATTTCAGTTAGCAAAGAGATCTCGTTCAAGAAATATAAGAGAAGGCATACCTCCCTCGGATGCTACTGCACGATTAGGTCCTGAATATAATGAGATACTTATACGTTTTGTGCATGAGAGGTGGAATTTCAAAGAGGCACTGCAGAACTCAGATAGCCTAAGACGATTTGTTATGCAGTTTGATAATAAAAAATAGGAGGTCTTCATGCTCAAACAAGAACTCAAAGATGAACTTCAAAACTGGTACCGGCAAATGCAGAATAATAGTGATTTCATACCTAAATCTAAACTGCCGCAATACTATCAGACGTTTCGCGACAAGTTTGGGCCGGAAAAGTTGCAAAGACTTGACGGAGATGAACTCCTTATCACCATGCACGAGCGTGGCAATCGAGACAGTCTGGTGTACTGGCTTGAGTTCAAAAATGATGATGAGTTTCCGTCAGTCTTCGGTGGCATTCAAGGAGGAAGTGCACACAAATTCGGAATTTTTAGAAAGAAGGAAACCGGTGAATGGGTTACCGGTAGTTCTAACAATAGCAGAGAAATAAGTGAGAAAGAGGCCATTGAAATAGCTCGTAGGCAACGGGATCAGCTTGTAAAGGGTGCCGAATTATTGGAAGCCCTCCCGGAAAATGCCGATGATGCAATCTATGAACAGTTGCAAGAAGATCTAAACAGGGATTCCCCTGATGTGGCCGACAGCGCCTGGGGTCATAAATACTTTAGTTTACTTTTTCCGGATAAGCTAGATGATTACCATAGGGAAGACTACCAGAAGTTTCATCTCATCCGGCTCCTGCAGGAACCACCGGAAGGAAGCGGCCGATTCATATGTGCGGGTCGTTTTGTCGCTGCTGCATCGGAGATGGGTATACCAATTAATCATCTTACCACTCTTCTCAACAAGCGGAATGGGCGACCCTATAGGTATTGGAGAGTTGAATTAGATTCTTCATCCCAGGGATGGGAGAGTAGATGGGATCAGATGTATCAAAGTGGCTACATTGCCATTGGGTGGAAGGATCTCGGCGATCTGAGTAGTATCGATCACTCCATAAAGGGAAAACGACGAATACAGGACCTTCTGCTATCAACATACAATGAGACTTCCGGAACTGTAAAAGAGGATGTCTATAGTTTTATTGCTACTATGGAAGCGAAAGATGTTGTGCTTGCCCTTGATCAGAATACCGTTGTAGGAATTGGCCGAATTGCAGGTGACTACTATCATGAGCCAAGAGATCATTTTACTCCTCATCGTCGACCTGTATATTGGTACTCCAACGAAAGATGGCAGCTACCGGTAGGCAGGCAATCAAGCCGGAATGTCCGAAGAATAAAAGTAGAGACGAATCATCTTGAAATAGAGAAGCGGCTCTTCGCCTCGGGAGAGATAGCTGCGATTCCTCACCGTACGCAAGGCGATAGTGGCGCGCTTTCGCCAATAGATGGTATTCCCAGTAAAATCAATTCGGTCTTGAAACGAAAGAAACAGGTTATTCTTCATGGCCCTCCGGGTACGGGAAAAACGTACTGGGCCCGCCATACGGCTTCTGCCCTTGCATCTCGTTCGTGGTTTGGTAAAGATTTCGCAGATTTGAGTGCGGAAGAGAAGGTTTTAATTGATGGACAAGTAGATAAAGGTGGTGCGGTTCGGCTGTGTACCTTTCATCCGGCCTACGGTTATGAGGATTTTATCGAAGGCTACCGCCCGGAAAAAGCGATGCTGAGCAGATGGTCTTTACCCTCAAAAAGGGGATTTTCTGCAGTCTCTGCGAGGACGCGGGAAAAAGTCCTGATAAGAACTTCTACCTGGTGATAGATGAAATAAACCGTGGTGATATCCCTCGCATTTTTGGAGAACTCATCACCCTGCTTGAAAATGACAAACGGGGTGTTTCCCATCAGCTCCCCTTATCGAAGGAGGCCTTTGCGGTACCTGAGAATGTGTATCTCATCGGTACAATGAACACCGCCGACCGATCTATAGCCCTCCTTGATACCGCTCTCAGACGACGTTTCGGTTTTATTGAGCTCATGCCGGATTATGGGGTCCTTGAGGATGTGGTACTGGCTGATTCTATTCCCATTGCGGGGTGGTTGGAAAAACTGAACGAGCGTATCCTCGAACACATCGGTAAAGATGCGAGGAATCTGCAAATCGGACACGCATACCTCATGGAGCGTGGTCGGCCGGTAAGCGAAATGGAGCGATTCACAAGAATAATAGAGGAGGACATCGTCCCCCTCCTGCAGGAATACTGCTATGAGGATTATCCGACGTTGGCAGCGGTATTGGGGGAAGGATTAGTTGATACACAGCGACAAAGAATTCGCTACGAGTTGTTCGAACCGGACCAGCGAGATAGTTTCATTCAGAACATCCTGGCTCCTTCACCGGAGATTACGACAAGTCCTCAGATTGTAGAGCAAGAAGAGTATGATGAAGAGAATGGTGATGAGGAGGAATGAACACGATACCTATTGAGCTTGAAGAGTGGCAAACCCTATCCCCCCTCGATTGCGAGTCTCTTTCGAATGTGAATCTGGAAGGTCATTCTTCAGCCCGAAGGATCGCAGCGGAACTTACAAGCAGCGGACGGTTCGAACTACAGGAGCTTCTCCAAGGGATCAAGCTGAGAACCAGTTCGTATGTCGGAAGGCTCATTCTTGGGCCCCTTAGTATTACCATACGGCCAAAACTCAGAGGGGCGCCGCTGCTGACACTGCTTCGATATGCGTACGCTTTGCGCAACTTCTCACTGTACGATCTTGTGCACTACGCGAAAACGGATTTTGCATTTCAGGATCTGCTTATATATCAATTTTCCCAAGAGATGGAAGAACTGCTGCGGCGTGGTATCCACAGAGAGTATGAACGTCGAGCCGATCTGCTTTCAAGCCCCCGCGGCCGCATCGATATGAATAGCTACGCTCGCTCTGCTCAGCACACAAGGACTCGTCTTCCGGTTCTCCATTATCCGCGGCTGTCGGATACGTTGATAAACAGGGTGTTGCGTGCAGGGATTTCCTTGTCAACTTCACTTACCGACGAGATGGAGCTCAAGGCGAGACTGCGCGGTCTGGATCGAATACTCTCGATGGAGGTTCGGCCGATCCAGCTGAATACGGATGTGCTATTGCGGGCAGAGCGGCAGTTGGATAGGCGTACGTCTGCATATCTTCCTTCGTTTCGTATTATAAAAATGCTGTTTGATGGATCCGGAATCGATTTTGACGAGGTACATGCCGGTGTGAGACTGCCGGGTATGCTCTTCGATATGAATCGCTTTTTCCAAATGCTAATTTCCCGATTTTTTCATGAGCATCTGGAAGGATACGTTGTGGAGGATGAATACCGGCTGAAGAATCTTTTTTCCTATGATCCGGACTACAATCCAAAAGGAAAGAAACTTCCGAAACTGCGGCCTGATTTTATTATAAAAAAAGATGGCGCGATTGTCGCGATTTTAGATGCGAAGTATCGTGATTTATGGGAGAAGGATTTTCCATCGTATATGTTATACCAGCTCTCTTTGTATGCACTGAGCCGGAATGAATGTGACCGGGCTGTGATTCTTTATCCGACTCTCAGCGAGTTCGCCACCGAGCAGCACATAGCCATACACGAGCCGCTGTACGGTACAGGAAGAGCCAAGGTAATCCTGCGGCCGGTAAAACTACTGTATTTAGAAAACCTGCTGCGGGATGAGCATACTGCAGATAATTGGAGAAGAAGGGTAGAGTTTGCAAAATGGATGGTGTTTGGTGATTGATGGAAAGTCACAAACAGATAATGGGGAGGTAGAAATTGTTGTATGAAAAAGATCTTGAAGAAAAAATAACAGAATTGATCTCATTAGGACGTGAAGGTGACTATTGGGACTTCAAAAAGTTACCCCATTCTAATCCAAGTGACCTCCTCCATGATATTATCTGCCTTGCTAATTCACTTTCAAGAAATTCAAAACACATTATTATTGGAGTTTCAGATCCAGAAGAAGGATGTGTAGTAGAAGGTTTATTTCCTGATACAGAGCACAGGAAAAAACAGCATCACTATAATGATTTTCTGCGTGACAAGAAATTTGCAGGTGATATTAGACCATCAATAACATTGCATACATTAGAGATTGAAAATAAAGAAATCGATGTGCTTGTTATTGATGATACTTGTTTCAAACCGTATTACTTAATACAGGATACCGATGGGATAAAAGCATTTCATATCTATACACGATTTGGAGATACAAATACTCCTAAGAACTCATCGGCTGACCTCTATTATGCTGAGAAGTTATGGCAACAAAGATTTGGACTTGATTTGCCGCCCATTGATCGTTTTGAAATGTTACTCGGTCAAGAAAATATGTGGAATATAGATGTTGGAAATAGAGAATATAGTCACCATAAGCATTCCCCAGAGTATCAAATTCGGTTTTGCAAGACTCACGAGGGAAGGGAACCCTATTCTCATTATTTCCCAAATCCTAAGAGTTTTTTTGGAAAATTACAATTGATGTATTTTTCGACCGTATTGTACGAAACAGGGTATTGTGGTTTAGATGAGTTTCGCATACCTAATGTTACTCCACATATTGAAAATTTAGAAATCGAAGGAACGGATTGGTTTTATTATTACTTTGAAATGGATTCTATTGAATGGAAAATAAATAAATTATTGGGTTTATTTTGGATGAGTTATTTGAATCCTGATTATTGGCCTTTTGTTGTATTTCATGACAGTATTGAAAGAGAACGATTTAACCAATATTTGATAGATACTGGAAATGATTTTCTTAAACTATCACCAGATGAGCATGATCTTAGGATTGCAAAACAAATAGACGAAGATGGAGAAGGGGGAGATGTAGGACCAGAATATATTGGCAAAACTGTTCGTGCATTTAGAGAATGGAGATCAATAGATGATATATGGAAATAAAAAGGAAACGTTTTATGATTGGTAAAAACCCTGTTCAAAACTTTTATAGGGCATCAGCAAAAGATTTTAAGAAAATACCGGGGAGTCCAGTTGCGTATTGGGCTAGTGGAAAAGTAATAAAGTGTTTTAGTGAAAATATATTATTGAAAAAGATTGGTTTCCCAAAACAAGGAATGACTACATCAGATAATGAAAGATTTTTAAGACAATGGTTTGAAGTATCTATTGATTCAATTGGATTTAATAAAGCGAATTTATTTGAAGCAAAAGAATCTTTGGTAAAATGGTTTCCTTATAATAAAGGTGGAGATTATCGTAAATGGTATGGGAATCAAAGTTTTATATTAAATTATTGGAATGACGGTTATGAGATAAAGAAATTTCATGAAGAACTTAATAAAACAAATCAGGGAGGTAGGCTAAAGAATCAAAGCTTATATTTTAAAGAATCTATTAGTTGGTCTTTTATAAGCTCGGCCTATTTTGGTGTAAGATATTATCAAAAAGGATTTATCTTTGATGTAGCAGGTTCTTCACTATTTCCGAATAAAGAAAACTTTTATAGAGTATTAGGATTATTGTGTTCAAAAATTGGACCGTATTTACTAAAAGTGTTAAATCCAACACTTAATTTTCAAGCACAAAATATTTCTGCTTTACCTTATAAAATACCGGGAAAATTAGTTATTGACAAAATAGAACAGCAACTAATTTTGTATGCAAAGAATGACTGGAACTCCTACGAAACCTCCTGGGACTTCACTAAATTACCTTTATTAGAGAAAGACTTTAAAACTGAAAATATTTTTACCTCTTATCAAAACCTCCGCGTTCACTGGCAAGCGATGACCTCCGAGATGAAGCGTCTTGAGGAGGAGAACAATCGCATCTTCATTGAGGCGTATGGACTGGAGGATGGTAAGCGCTTCACAAACCCCGTCTGGTTAGGAAAGGAAAAATAGCAGAAACTCCAAATAAGAACAGAAAAAAGGAGTGACTGCCTATGAAAATTACCAAAGAAGAGAAGAAGCTGCACATCGAACTATGGAAAGAAAGTGGCCTGACCAAGACCGAGTATGCACAGCAAATCGGAATAAAACGGAATATCTTCTACAGTTGGTTTAATCAGCTGCAAAATAAAAAGAGAACCGCCGATCAGGGCTTTGTCTCTGTCAGCTTAACAGCAGCACAGTGTGCTCACACAAGCAGCAGTAAAGAAGCGGCCAGCATTAAAATCGAACTACCTAATGACTATCGCATCGAAGTGTACCCGGATTTTAGTCCAGATACCCTACGGGCTGTAGTCTCTGCATTGGAGCACCTCTAATGTTTCTCGATCTGTCAAAGGTCCAGCTGTTTGTAAAAGCTGGACCGACCGATATGCGAAAGCAATCAGCCGGACTGGCGGCAGTGGTGCAGGAAGAAATGGAGCTTGATCCTTTTCAAAAAGCACTGTTCATCTTCTGCAATCGTAAACGCACCCTTATGAAGGCAATCTACTGGGATCGCAACGGCTTTTGTCTATGGCAAAAACGCCTTGAACAAGATACTTTCCCCTGGCCTACGGAGGCAGATGAAGTACATCAGATTAGTGCTCGACAGTGGCGGCTGCTGCTCGACGGGCTGAATATTTGGAAAGCCCACCGTGAACTTGAGTACACAAAAGTGACTTAGGGTCTAGAACAAAAATAAGTGATCTGATACAATTCGGCTTGTGAGTATAGAAGCGAGACCGGAGCAACTACCGGAAGACATAAGCGAATTACAGCAGATGGTACGTGATCTGCAGGGTGAAAACCTCAAGCAAAAACTGGCCTACGAGCAGCTGGAAGAGAAGTATCAGATTGTCCTGAACAGATTTTTTGCTAAATCAACAGAAAAACTAAATACCGTCGAGCAAAAACAAGCACTGCTTTTCAATGAAGCCGAATGTCTCTCAGAGGCCCCGCAAGAGGAGAGCGAAGAGAGACCGGTGGCCGCTCACACGAGGGTAAAGAAAAAGGGCCATGGGGGCAGAGAGCCTTTGCCTGAGCATCTACCCCGTGAGACTACCGAAATTGATCTGCCCGAAGAGCAAAGGGTCTGTAACTGTGGAGCGCCTCTTCAGCGTATTGGAGAAGAGATCAGCGAAAAGCTGGAGATTCGCCCACCGCAGTTTGTGGTCAAACGTACGGTTCGCCACACCTATGCATGTAGTACAGGCGGAGATGAGAGTGCAGATGCGCACACCATACTCACTGCAGCCGCTGCCCCGCAGCTGATTGAAAAGGGGATAGCCACAGAATCCCTGGTAGCCTACATTGCGACGGCAAAGTACTGCGATGGGCTGCCCTTGTACCGGCAGGAGAAAATGTTTGAGCGGCTGAACATCCATATTCCCAGAGAGACGATGGGAAGGTGGATCATGAAAGCCAGCAAAAAACTTGAGCCGCTGATCGAGCTGTTCGATGATGAGATTCGCGCCGGGCCTGTAATCAATATGGATGAAACCCGGGTGCAGGTCCACCGGGAGCAAAACAAAGAGAACAGCAGTAACTCCTACATGTGGGTAGCAGTTGGGGGAATGCCAAAGAAGCCAATCGTACGCTATCTCTATGCCCCATCGCGAGGCAAACACGTGCCCGAAGTGTATCTGCATTCTTTCCGCGGTTATCTTCAAACCGATGGGTATGAAGGATACAGTCACATCGGAGGCTTCGGCGATATTACGCATGTAGCCTGTCTGGCCCATATCCGTCGTAAGTTTGTTGACGCGGCAAAGGTGAAAAAGAAAACCGGAGCGGCCCATGAGGCAGTGAGCAAGATTGCAAAGATCTACCAAAGAAAAAGAACTGCGGGAGAAGAACCTCCCTGCAACCGAATTCTGCAGCCCGGCGGGCGGCGATTGAACCTTTACTTGAAGATTTTTCTATCTGGCTCAGCAGGAAAAGCAATGTTGCCCCTCATCTCAGTCTAGGAAAAGCTGTTGCATATGCCAGAGGCCAGTGGGATAAACTCAGCCATTTTCTCGATCATGAAGCTCTGACTCCGGACAACAATGTGAGTGAACGTGCAATTCGGCCTTTCGTAATCGGACGAAAAAACTGGCAGTTTTGTGACAGTCCACGAGGAGCCTATGCAAGTGCAAACTTCTATTCTCTCATTGAAACGGCCAAACTAAACGGATTGGATCCCTATGGATACCTTAGATATGTGCTTTCAGGATGTATTTCCGCAGAAACAGATGGCGACTGGAGAAAACTTCTGCCACAGAACTTCCCAGGTTAGTTTTTTAACCCTGTGTTTGTGAAGCGCTTACGGAGGATGAGCCACCTGGCAGGTTCCTTGGGAAGAGATTACCCTCACCTGTAATCCCTACTACCGTTACGGTAGAAACAAGAGCAAGGAGGAGCTGGAGAAACTTCTTCTTGCCGACACGATGCGTGAATATGTATCCTACGCTGTCGGTTGCATATTCGGTCGCTACTCTATAGACAAGGACGGCCTTGTACTGGCTAATGCCGGTGATGATATAGAGGAGTATTACCGCCAGATACCGAAGCCGACATTTGTTCCCGATGAAAGTGGTATTCTGCCGGTCACCGCAGATGAAGACTATACGGACGATCTTCCCTCACAGTTTCGAAGCTTCCTTCGAACCACCTTTGGTGATCAGCACTACCGTGAGAACATCTCTTTCATAGAGGATGCGGTCGGAAAGGACATCCGGGGTTATTTCCTCAAGAACTTCTACGGCGACCATGTAAAGCGCTACAAAAAGCGCCCCATCTACTGGATGATCTCTTCCCCGAACGGCAGCTTCAAAGCACTTATCTATCTGCACCGTTACCATAAGGACACCATCAACCGTTTTCTCAACGACTACCTGCGTCCATACAAACAGA
The DNA here is from genome assembly GCA_034520965.1 of Spirochaetia bacterium. Taxonomy (GTDB): domain Bacteria; phylum Spirochaetota; class Spirochaetia; order DSM-16054; family Sediminispirochaetaceae; genus DSBN01. The sequence goes on from JAXHMY010000007.1 coordinate 201,554, forward strand.
AATTACAGGCAAAAATAGAGAACAACGCCCATATTATCGACTCAGGATCTTACGGAACCCCCGAGAAGAATCGAGCACAAAAACAGATAACCGAATACGAAAAACAGCTCAAGGAGCTCTCAGCCTGGGAGAAGGATGTAGTCTATCCCCTCGCATCGCAGCGGATCGAACTGGACCTCGACGACGGAGTAAAGGTGAACTACGCCAAACTCGGTGCTATACTGGAGAAGGTAAAAGGACTGAATGCATAGATGAAGAGTAAAATCGATACGCTGTTACAGAAGGAAGAAGGCAAGCAACTAGAGTTTAAGCGGGACCTCTCCTCCTCGAAAAACCTGATCAAGACTATCGTAGCGTTTGCCAACAGCTCCGGCAGAACCGTGGTCATCGGAGTCGAGGACGGGACAAAAGAATTGGTGGGTATAGAGAATATCCTCGACGAAGAGGAGAGGCTGGGCAGCATCATTGCCGACTCCATCTCCCCTCGCATCGTACCGAATATCGAAATCGTCAGCATAGAAGAGAAGTGCCTGTTGCTCGTGGAAGTGTACCTCAGCGGTTCCCGACCACATTGGATTACCGCAGATGGGGAGGATGAGGGCGTATATGTGCGCTTGGGCTCATCCAACAGAAAAGCCGATCGGCAGCTCATAGAGGAAATACGGCGGACGGTGCAGGGAACCGCATACGATGAGCTTCCTGTGGCCGATGGCACAATAGATGACCTCGATATATTGGCAATGAGGGACGTCTTCGGCAGCGCGGACAATCTACCGGACACGCAGCTCGAAACCCTCAAGCTCATGAGACCGTATCAGGGCCGCAACGTTCCTAGTATCTGGAGCGATCCTTCTCTTCGGCAAGACCCGAAGGCAGCTCTTCTCCGATGCCTGGATACAATGTGGCCGGTTCATCGGTATCAACAAGGCAAAAATATTCGATCATATCGATATATATGACCACCTCCCCCAGGCAGTAGACAGTATCATGCTCTTTTTGAAGAAACACGCCATGCGGGGAGCTGACTTTTCCGAGCTGCGTAGAAAAGACGTATGGAGCATTCCGATTACCATACTACGCGAGGTGCTCATAAACGCCCTCGTACACTCTGACTACTCTCAACGCGGCGCGCCCATACGGGTAGCCTTCTTCGACGATCGTATAGAAGTCGAGAACCCCGGCATACTCCTACCCGGTTTTACCATAGAAGATATGAAGCAAGGAGTTTCGAAAATCAGAAATCCCGTCATCGCCCGTGTTTTTCGAGAAATAAACCTCATCGAGCAGTGGGGCAGCGGCGTTCCGCGCATATTCAGTGAAGCGGAGGAACTTGGATTGCCGGAGCCGGAAATTATCGAAATCGGTATGCGCCTGCGCTTTGTGGTATGGCTGTCTGAAGCAATTACCCCGGCAGAGCACCCCGCAAGCGATAAAGTAACCCCCCAAGTAACCCCCCAAGTAACCCCCCAAGTAAAAAAGCTATTGAATAGCTTGAACACTGAGATGACTACATCTGAGATACTTGAAAAGCTAAACCTTAGTGATAGAAAAAACCTTAGAACCACCTACCTTGAGCCTGCCTTGGAGAATGGCTTGATCGAACGTACGCATCCTGACTCACCGAGAAGCCCGACACAAAGTTATCGATTAACTGATTACGGAAGGAAAGTTGTAGAATCCATAAAAGAAAATTGAGAGCACAAGGAAAATACCGACCCGGGCCGTCGATCCAGTAGTTATGAGAAGTGTATATATTGGATTGAAAGTACGATTTATTATAAATATTGATACTTTAAGTATAAAAAGTTTGCAACCGAGGTAAAAATGAGTTATTATGAATACAAGAACTTCAGAGAGGCGTGTTGTAGTCACAGGGATTCGATTATACTCATTAATCCTGTCCCTAAAACTGCATACCGAGATTTTAACCTCAAGAACAAGAAAGAGGTGCTTGATTTCATATGTAACGATGGCCTTGAAGACCGTGTGTTTATCAACACAAAGGAATGGGAAAAGAATCCGAATCCGAAGGAAGGCATCATGGTTGATGCGTACAAGTTCCGTACAATCCATCGTCTGGGCTATATAGCTTTTATGTATAATGAACACACACAGAAGTGGATAATCAAATCTCTGCATCTCTCTGAAGATCGAAACCCAATTATGTACATCGCCTTGCAAAAAGCCGGATTATTCGATTTGGAGGAATAATATGAATACACCAACTTGCCCTGTCTGCGGATCGGAAGGAGTCAAAGCCTACACAAAGCGTGAGTATCTGCAAGAGCCTTTCGGCGGACAAACAGCAGTCGAGCTTAAGGAATACCGCTGCCCGGTATGTGAATCAACCGGAGATCTATTCAATGAGAATGATGAACTTATAGAGCAGACTCAGAACGAGTTGAAATTTCAGAGCGTAAAAAACATACTTGATGACTTTCATCGTAACAAGATAAGCATGTCTGCCCTGGAACGGGCGCTCGGCATCCCGCAGCGGACATTCACGAAATGGAAAAATGGAAATGCAAAGGCCTCTGCAACAGGTATTACTCTCTTACGTTTCATTCGGCTTTTCCCTTGGCTGGTCGACGTGGCTGAAAACAAGTATGACTACGATACCGCCCAGAAGATTTACATTCAGTCCGCAGTACAGAAACTGCTTTCGAAGGTTGAGTTTGATGCGCGCAGCTTTTCTGAAGCCGGAATAGTGTCAACATCACAATCTGCCTTTTTTTATATTAATTACAATAAAGGGGAGGAACCATTTCACGAAACAGTTCCAGCGACCTCAGCAGCGCCAGGACTGAATGTAAGTGAAGCTACCCCTTTATATGCTGGAGAAGTGTAAAATGAAGATAGGTAATTTTATTCTTTGTGATGATATCCGCTATGAAGTGGGAAGCAAACTCTCCCTTATGGGGGTGTATGCCGATTCAATTGAGTTCAGTGTTCCCCCCGATAAAAAAGACACTTGGCCGAAGCGAATTCGTTTAGCAGTGTATCTGACCGCTGACCTTGAAGGCAAGACTTCATCTGCCTTCAAAATAAGAGCAGTTCACGAAAAAGGTGAAGTCATTTTAGGGGAAGGCTCTTTTGAACAAGGCATTGAGGACAAACTGAAAATAGGAATGGTGAACCGCAACTTCGCTTTCGAAACCGATGGAGAGTATGCTTTCTTTCTGGATGTATTCGATGCAGAAGGAAAACTCATCGAAAGATCCGAACCAGGATTTTCAGTGATGGTGAAAGAAAGGGTGGTTGAGTAATGCGTAATGGGTAATCCTTATTTGAACTATTGATGGATAGGGTATATGCTGTTGCTATCATATAAACTAGGATAAGGCTATGTCGCAGAAACTGATAGATGCATTGCACACCCACTTCAAGAAACACCGCATTATATTCTGGTACGATGAGAACGAGGCCAAACGCGATTTGTTTGCGAGCTATCAGAACAGCGATGTTCACAAGCTTGAGGTGCAGAACAACGAGTTTTGGTTAAAGTACCATATACTGCGAGAAAAGCCGGGCGACAAGTTTCTGGTCTACAGCCCGCAGGCTCGCCCTGAGGATGAAAGCAATTGGCTGCTGGATCTCAATTTGGCCCATTTTGTGTTTGCCACCGACGAGGTGGCGCTTTTGTTGCAGGAGCTTGAACTCGGGAACCAGCACGCCGGATTTATTAGGGAGCATGTTGATTTTTTTGCGAACACCGCTGAAAGGCTGGAACCGTTCAAGAAACAGCTTGGTTCGCAGGAGACCAAGCGCAGCCTCTCCTATGCAATGCTGGCAGTGCTCTGTAGCCGGAGCCTACGTCAAAAGTCTGTGCGAAAAGACCTGATGGGCTTGCTGCCGACTCTCATAGAAAACGAGCTCATCGAAGACGGACTGTTTTATCAGAATATTCAAAAATATGGTGTTGCGAGTTTTTTCTGGGATGAAGTGGCCACACGTTTTGGCTATACCTCCGACCACCCCTCACTAAAGGGATTTGTACTGCATCTGTTTCAATCCGCCCTCTATTTCGCGACCGGTGCGGAAAGCTCTGCTTATGCAAAAGAGGCTTTTACATTTCTGGATACCTGGCGCAGTTTTACCGGCAGCGTAAAAAACTACATGCAGATTGCTGAAATGATGGAAGCTGAGCTCAACATCGATCATGAAATAAAGCAGGTTGATATAAGCATTCTTACAGGCATCGATCTGTTTAAGAGTATCGACAAACGTATTCTCGGTTATCTGACCACGCATGCTGTAGATGAGACCATAGAAACCGAAAAAGCTTTGGCAATAATCCGTGCACGACGTGAGAACTTCTGGTATTCGAATGAGGCGGAAGGAAAACTCCGCGATTACTACTCGGCTTTGGAAGCCTTTTTCACCTATCAATATAAACGGGGAGTAGTAGAAAGTGTAAAAAGTCGGAAGCTTGGGAAAACTGAATTGTGGAAGCTCTACGTTGAGGGGCTGTACGAACTGGATACTCTGCATCGGAGATTTCTATTCCACTATAACCGTACCACCGCCGATCCTAACTTTCACAGTCTGCTTGAGAAAATGGAAAAGCATTATCTGAATGCCTTTCAGTTTGAGGTGCAGCGCATGTGGGAACAGTGCTACACATCCGAATCTCTCGATCCACCCTCCGGAATCCGGCGGCAGTCTGATTTTTTTGACAGGTATGTCAGCCCCTATGTAGATGAGGACAAGGTTTTGTTTGTGCTTATATCGGATGCTCTGCGCTATGAGGTCGGGGTGGAACTGTCTACTCGCCTCCGCAGGACCAATCGTTTTCAAGTTCAACTAGATTCTATGCAGGCCAGTATTCCAAGCTTTACCCAGTTAGGCATGGCCGCGCTTTTGCCGCATGTGAAACTGGAAATAGACGCCGAAAGTGGGAATGTCCTGGTGGACGACCAAAAATCCGCTGGAGTAAGTCAGCGGCAGAAGATCCTGGAACATTTTTTCTCTAAGGAATATCCTCAAAAGACCGTGAAAGCCATGCAGGCCGATGACTTCAACCATATGTCCCAGGAACAGCAGTTGCAGGAGATCAACGGGGTAAGTCTATTTTTCCTGTTTCATAATCACATTGATGCTATTGGGGACAACGCCAAGACTGAAGCTGGTCTTCCGGCGGCGGTGGAAGAGGAGATTAGCTTTCTTACAAATCTCTGCCGTAAAATCACCAACTTAAACCGTACACATCTGCTTATTACCGCCGACCATGGATTTCTCTTTCAGCACAAGGATATTGATGAATCCGACAGTGTCTCAATAAAAACCATGGCCCATGAGTTTCGGCGGAACCGGCGGTTTATACTCGGATCAAAACTCACCAAAAAAGACGGTCTTACCCGTATTGATGGACAGGCCTTGAGATTGCAGTCAGAGATCCAAGTGATGGTACCCCAGGGTTTAAGCCGAATTTCGGTAAAAGGTGGCGGCCGCCGGTTCGTTCACGGTGGGATATCTCCGCAGGAAATCATTCTTCCTCTTATCACAATACGGAAAACCCGTAATGATGATGTCGGCACGGTGGATGTGGAAGTGCTCAAAAAGGGTGAGCTGATATCTTCGGGTCAGGTCACCATAAAATTTTTCCAGTCCCAGCCGGTGGGCCCCAAAATGAATCCCCGCACTTTACTCATTCGCTTTGAAGCTGATGAGGGACAGGTGCTGTCCAACAACGTCGAAGCGATCTTTGACAACGCCGATAAATATGAGCAAAACCGTGGCAAGAGTTATAGTTTTACCTTCAACCGCGATGCCGAGCGATACAACGACAGGTATATTACGCTGAAAATGTACGATAAAAAAGAGGGTGGCACACTCGTGTTTTATAATGAGTACTCCTATAAGTACAGAACCAAGATGGAAAAAGATTTTGATTTATAAGCGAGAGGAGCAGTAGTAATGGTACCGGAAGAAAAAATACACGAACAATTTGCCGGATTCCTGGTTCGCAAAGACCTCTCCAAGTTGGTGAAAGGGAATGCGCTGGTTCCCACCTATGTGCTGGAATACTTGCTGGGGCAGTACTGTGCTACCAACGATGAGGACTCCATTAAGTCCGGCATTGAGACTGTACGTATGATTTTGGAGAAACATTACGTAAACCGAAACGAGTCCGAACTGGTACGCTCGAAGATAAAAGAGGAGGGGCGATTTAAGATCATTGATCGAATCGTGGTTGCCCTGAACGATAAAGATGATGTGTATGAAGCGACTTTTTCAAACTTGGGACTGAAGAAGGTAGTTGTTGATGGGGAATATGTAAAGGAACATCCAAAGCTTCTGGTAGGAGGCGTGTGGTGTATACTCGACATGGAGTACAGCCACGAAAACGAACCAAAAAATTCTCCTTGGATTATTGAAAGCCTCAAACCGATTCAGATATCACACGTCGATTTCAATTTTTTTCATGAAGCACGTCGCGCATTTACCGTTGAACAATGGCTCGATTTAATAATCCAAAGTCTAGGTTTCAATCCTGATGAATTGGGGTATCGTAACAAGTTATTTCAGATTATTCGCCTAATACCCTATTGTGAGAACAACTACAATGTGATCGAGCTCGGTCCGAAGGGAACCGGTAAATCCCACATCTTCTCCGAGTTCTCGCCCCACGGTATTCTGGTCTCCGGCGGAGAAGTCAGCCTCGCTAAACTGTTTGTAAACAACAGTAGCGGCCGACTTGGTTTAGTTGGATATTGGGATGTGGTGGCTTTCGATGAATTTGCCGGCGCCGGCAAAAAGGCTGATAAAAGCCTGGTAGATGTAATGAAGAACTACATGGCCAACCGCAGTTTCTCCCGCGGCACCGAACAGCTGACCGCCGATGCATCGATGGCCTTTGTCGGCAATACCTCCAAAAGCGTATCCTACATGCTCAAACACTCCAACCTGTTTAACGATCTGCCCGCCGGATACCAGGATTCAGCCTTTTTAGACCGAATCCACTATTACATTCCCGGTTGGGAGGTAAGCATTATCCGCAACGAAATGTTCACCGACGGCTTCGGTTTCATTGTTGATTATCTGGCCCAAGTGTTCAAACTGCTTCGCTTTCAGGACTACTCCGAGGTATGGCGTACGCATTTCGAGCTCGATCCGAGCCTCTCGACCAGAGATAAGGAGGGCATCGGTAAGTCTCTCTCTGGGCTGATCAAAATTCTGTATCCCCATAAAGAGGTCACTAAAAGTGATCTCGAGCCCCTGCTACGCTTTGCAATAGAAGGCCGCAAACGGGTTAAATCTGAAATTTACAAGATAGACAGAACCTTTGACCCAGTGAAGTTTCAATATAAAGACCTGCACTCCGGCGAGACAAAAGAAGTAGAGACCAACGAAGAGAAACAGTACCCGATATTTTTCGGGAAAAGTGATCAACTACGTACCTCCACGGCGGTTGAAACCGATTCCGGTGTACATGATGGTTCCTCAACTCAAGAATCCGCGGATGTCAGTTCTCCAACTTCAGACACGGATAGCGCAGCGAAGGAAGAACACTTTATTGTCACTGAAAACCAGATGGGCATCAGTTATACAAAACTTTTCGATCCCTATCTGAAAGGCGCTCAGGAAATTACCATAGTTGATCCTTACATCCGCCGCACCTTCCAATTCAGAAACTTAGTTGAGTTTATGCAGGTGGTCACAACAGTGAAGCAGGAAGGCGATGAAGTGTCCGTTCATCTTGTTACTGATAATGGCGACTCGAGCCGGGTAGAAATAGAAAGCGAACTGAAGCGAATACAGGAAAACCTACTGAACGTAGACATTAACTTTACCTTTGAGTTTGCCGGTAAGCATTCGATCCATGCCCGCAGTATCAGCACCGACACAGGCTGGAAAATCTCACTCGATCGTGGCTTGGACATCTTCCAGAAATATGACACTCATCCTCTGGCAATTGAATCGTTCTGTCAGGAGGCGCGTTTCTGTAAGGCCTTCGAGATCACATATATTAAGGTGTAGATGAAGTGCGATTGAAAGGAGTTTTATCAAACGGTAGAACTCCTTTCAACAGAGGGAAGCAGTGCCAACAGCCGCAAAGATATCTCTAAAAGCATTTGGCGGGATATCACCAATAAAAATGAGCAGGGGAACCTGAAACCCAGGCGCAAACCGTATCTGAGTAAATCTTCTACGGTTAAGTCTTGACATCTGGAACATTCCCTGAAATCTGGCCTAATGCCAGTAGGTCAACGAAGTCCGCATGCGAAGCGGACTTTATGGTGTTTGTAGAGCTATTAATATCATGAATCAAACCTGGAAGCCGTAATACTTCGACCCTATGTTTTTTTATCAGCTCAACCTCTGCCTCGGATTTCACCTTATTTATGATCAGGATACGCTTCCAGGTACCAACAAAGAGTTTCTTGAGTAGTTTTTCTTTCTTTGAATTGAAGAACTTTTTTGAAACCCATTCTTCAACACCCAGTACAAGTTCTTCTTCAGATCTTTTCATACTGTTTGAAGGTCTCCCATTGCGTTGTGCTGCAATTGGTACCTTTGAGATGTAGCTAATAGGTCGAATCGATGCTTGGACCTCGATATGTACGTTCTCTCGTTCTCCAGAAACCAGCACTCGAGTACCTAAGATATCAATTTCTTGTACACCTACTTTAATCCCCCTAATGGTGAAATAGCCTTTTCGATTGAAGTACTCTTCTACTAACTCTTCCGCTAATAACGCCATATATTGAATCTCTCCTATTCGTAATCGTAAATTACGACTTTGATTTATGCTACTATGGGCTAATGATAATTTAAAATTATCTGAAAATGTCAACACCGGAGTAGAAAGGCAATTTTCCACTGTATATTCTTAAGGTAATGATTGAAAAGACTGTTATATTCCTATGCGAATTTTCAGAAAACCTCACCTTTACCATTAAACAAAACCTAACCGCTCAACCCATTTCCTTTCTCAACCTCAAACTCGGCAACACAATCCGGTATTCTTTTTCTTCGGTCTGGTCTTTCCATACAAGGATAAAACTGGCTTTCGCGCTTTCTATGTGGTAGCCTTTGTTAATCCATTTTTCTTTTATTTCGGTGGAAAAGCGTTTCGAAAAATTGAGTGCTGCCCGGCCGGTGGAGGTGTAGAGGGTGTTTTCCTGGTCACCGGTAAAAAGAATATCACCGGCTGTGAGGTTTTTGACTATATGCTGTTTTGAGTTATGTTCAAAACCCCCGAGATACACATCTCGATGTCCAAGCTGGATGACTATTTCGCTTGGCGATGCATATTCATTAGTAACTGCTTCATAATGTAAGTCCGGAATATCTTTGGAAAATGCAATTTCCTGAGTATTCGTATGAATAGATAGATTGTTTTTAGCACGGGTTATCGCCACATACAGTAGCCTTTTTCGTTCATCCGATGTAAGCTGATAATTACGCAGCATGATATACACATTATCGAACTCTTTTCCCTTTGACTTATGCATGGTGGAAACAACTACGGTATCTTTCTTAGGAATGTACGCATCTTCCACTTTTATTTCATTGACAAATGTAGTCCATTCGGAAATCGTTTTCTGCGGATATGTTTTCTCAAAGAGGTAAATGAGTTCATTGAATAAGTTTAGATTGATTGATTTAGAAAATTTCTTTCGTATGTGCTGCACAGACTGAAGCCAGTATTGTTCATCGATGCCACTGAATGCGTTTTCTTTATTTCTTTCCAAATAGAAGGTGAATGTCCTCAATTCCAATAAATTCGATACTGAAAATTGATTGTCCGAAATGATCAACCTGGCATTTATACCTTTTTGTTCGAGCAATCCATGAACCAGTGCAGATTCTTCATTTGTAAATGTTAATATGGCTGTAGAGCCAGCTGGCTGTTCTTGGCATAATTGTTCAACAACAGGTTGGTATAGATTTTCAGTTGTATAGGAGAAGAGCTTTATTTCGCCCGTCTGCGAGCGGTGCGGCTGCAGCTGATTGCTTTTCAGGCGGTTCTGAATGGTGTGTACATAGTGGTTGGAAAATTGCACAATATTTCGTACACTTCGGAAATTTGTCAGCAGTTCAATTGATCTGGCGTTATACCGTGTGGCAAATGCTCTGAAATTCTCCACTGAAGCACCGCGGAATTCATACACATTCTGGTCGTCGTCACCCACAATTATCGATCGGATTGTTTCAGCTTTTTTAATAATCAGATTTACCAGTGCAAACTCATTTGATCCAACGTCTTGGAACTCATCTATAAGTAATATACTTTTGGTTGTGATTTTATCTTCTGTTAATTCACCTTTTTCAAGCTTATCGATTGTAGCTTCAATTATATTTTCGGATTTGTGAATATTTCCTTGGATACCATTTAGTTCAAAACAGAGCCCGTGGAAGGTATAGATATCAAGTGCATAGGCCATTTTACCGAGAAACTGGAACAGTCTGTCTTTTAGCTCCATTGCTGCAATTCGTGAAAATGCAAGCATTAGAAACTGTTCCGGCTTCACATCTTCCATCAAAATGAGAGAGGCAATTTTATGAACCAGAACCCTTGTTTTGCCGCTGCCCGGTCCGGCCGCCACCATGATGTGTTGACTTGTATTATCTTGAATAACCGCGAGCTGCTCCTGCGAGACGTCGTTGATGAGTCGGTTGAACTTCTCCAATGTAAGCGGGCGCTCTATTTCGGTTTTTCGGTTTGGAAAATGCTTTTTAATAAAATCTGCGTACTCGAGTGTAAAATAGTCGTCTACAAATACAAGCGCAGACTCATAATCATCAATCATCCGCTTAGCATATTCACCGGCAATGTGGACCTGTTGTATACGATTTTGATAGTACTCTTCAAGGGTGGAATAGTCATCCTGGGTATATCTTTTCCGGTTGTTTTTTTCAATTCTATCGATGGTAATGGCTGGATAATATACGAAAAAGCCATCGACCAATTCTATGACTTTTGTCTTCCCAAGGAACAGCAATACAGCTTCAATCTCTTCAATTTCAAAGGCTTCCCCTAATAATCCCTGAGTTAATGTATCCTTTAACTGAACTATCGAAAAATCTATTTGACTTCTATTCTTCGCATCAATACTTTCGGACTTTGTGCTATGTTCAATAAAGTACTCAATTACTCTTCCCGAAAGGTCGTTTTGTCTATGTAATCTGTTTTTAATAATGTCACCAGAAAACTGAAACTCAATTTGATAGTAGGTACCATTGTTACTTTTCGTATAGTCGACCCATCCAGCTGCCTTCCAATAGTGAAGTACTGATTCTATCTCCTTTACATAATAAGTGTCTGAGGATTCCTTTTGAAGCTCTTCATTCACCTGTTTTAAGTTTACGATTACTTTTTCCTCTGCATAATGTTCTAATAGCTTCTTCTCTATCTCCATTAATCTTTTAAGAATAGTTTTAGCACCATCACGATTTGTTGAAGTATCAATTGAAATAACCAGATCCTTCCGGTCTCCCAGTACTCCTACTTCCCGTAAAATATTGATGTATCTGCAGGTTGTACGCATATCCAGGCCTACCTTGTCTGCCAGATAATCGACCTGCTGCTCCTTTTTACTGCGTTTCACCATGATTCTGATTATTGCGTCAAGATTCTGAAGGTCGCTCTTATCTAAATTGGCATAGGTGCGAATCTTTTTTTTGGCCTCGATAATGTTTCTTATTTGGAAACTATCAGCATAGACCCGTGGAACGTTCATGCCTCTGTGTACATAGTTGCATTTTTCCAATGCGGCAATTGATGTTTTTACTTTTGTGTCTATATCGTATTGTTCTTGATCCCAGCCGGCTTCACGGGCAATTTCCAGCGCAGATTTTGAAATGCGGTTCTTATTACCGGATAATGTCTTGATGCTCCTCCAGACCTGATCTATGTCCTTATGGTTCAGTTTGCTCAACTGCAGCAGTTGAAAATGCACATTCAGATCGTTCTCATTAAACAGAATAATACAGTCGGCTTCGATATCACTTTTTCTTCCAGCCCGGCCGGCTTCCTGTACATACCCCTCCAGGGAGTTTGATATTTGATAATGAATGACTTTACTTACATCATCCTTATCCACACCCATGCCGAAGGCGGTTGTAGCAACTATAATAGTAGTTTCCCCCTGCATGAATTTGTTCTGATTTTCTATTTTTTCATCGCGCTCCATTTTTCCATGGTAGGGAAGCGCATTGTACCCATCTTCCGACAGTTTTTTCGCAAGCTGCGAGCAACTCTTTACTTTGGTTACATAGATGATTACAGGTTCAGCGGATTCATCCAAGACTCTCAGTAATTCCTGATATTTGGTTTTGTTATCCTTTACAGGAATAATTCTATAATGCAGATTTGGGCGAAATACTTTGGTGGTGTACTCTGCTAATTTTAAACCGAGGGTTTCATGGAAGTAAGCTTTAATATCTTCGATTACCTGCCGCTTCGCCGTAGCAGTGAAACAGGAAACCGGAAAAGGCTTTGTAAGCCGTTTGTCCTCCTGCAGTTGGTTGATGAACTTTCCAATATACTCATAGTCAACACGAAAATCCTGTCCCCAAATAGAGAAACAATGTGCTTCGTCAATGATAAACCTTGCTATTGTACGCTTCTGCAAGAGCACCTTTGTGGTTCGAGACCGGAGCGACTCCGGGGACAGATATAAAATATGAGCTCTTCCATCTTCGATTCTATGCAGTGCATCACTTCTTTCGATGGGTGTCTGTAAACCGTTCAAAGTAACTGCTGATACAATCCCGTGTCTGGATTCGAGTACATCGATTTGATCTTTCATCAAAGACTGTAACGGCGAAATGACCACCGTCAGATGGCTGCAGCTCTCTCCCAGCATCAAAGCCGGTAACTGGAAGGTAAGCGATTTGCCACCTCCGGTCGGGAATACGGCAATAAATGACTCTCTGGATAAGGCGACATCTACCACACGTTTCTGCAGCGGAATTTTATCTGACGGGTTGAAATTTCTGAAATCATCATACCCGAAGTACCGCTTCAGCGCTTTGCTTGGATTAAAGAAATTCCTGCAATAGCTGCAATGGGGATCATCGCATATCTCTCCACTGAGATGATCTAAAATGAGGCCGGATTCGGGATATTGACGCAGTACCCATTGGGGAAGACAACTGTCGGTACTCTTTGTGTTCAACAGCGCCAGCACATATGCGAAGGGAACCGGATGTTGTGTAATGTACGGCAGCAGCGATTTTGAACTGCAGATTCTATCCTGTAAACCATCTCTAATATTGCGTTCTAATTCTGCCTCAGCTTGGTGCGATAAACTAAATTCGATGTACTCAAAAAAACCTTTAAATCCTTGTATTTTATGCAATAAATAATACAGAATATCCTTGAAAGAATCATCCAATTCGTCGAAGGCTTGAATCTCATCCAGCAGAATCTGCTGTGCTATCTTCGAATCCTCCAGCGGATTATTTAACTCTTCTGAAACAAGCTTGTAATCCTTAACCAGGCTGTGATACGGGCGTTTTGGAAAGAGCAGGGGTGATAACAATAACGTGTCGATGGCCTCGGGAATACTGGAAAAAAGCTGAGCACTTCCATTTTCCAGCAGCATGGGAATATCGTGGGCTACTATGTTATGGCCGCAGACGAAGCGCGCCGCTCCCATAAATGTTGCCAGCTGCTTCAAAGAAGCTCCATGATATAATTCACCATTGAATACTGCCCCAATATCAGCAATTTGATGGGTGTCGGTAGTCTCTAAGTCGAAGAAAAGATTCTTTTCCATATTTTTTTCAATATCGGCATTCATATTCATTTACAAGCTTAACATGAGATTCTAAGAAAATGTTGCAGATTTATTCCATTTCGGTATAAGCGCTTTCCACTGATACATAAACTGCAAGTCCTCCGCGCATCGTGCAGACTAAGAACTGCGGAGTGGCGGGAGAATGCGAAAGGAAAAACTGCTGGGATTAGCCGACTGTTCCTGGAACTCCAGGGGGCAGGATATCATCATAACAGGAGCGATCGGAATGGGAAAAAGCATCGTTCTGACTTCGAATGGGTGGACGCGGCCGGGTATCATCTATAATGCAGCATAATACGACGTATTCACCTTACTCCTACTCTTCGCTGCTTTCCTTTGACATTGACACATTCAGTGGTTTTATGAAGTTTATTGTACCAATCCAGTACAAAATGAGAATATAATAATTTGCTTTAGTTATCCTTTTCGCGTATCTTTACATTTATAATGGACCCCGATATAATATTATCCATGATAAAGACTTTTAAGTCTTCCGGCACAGAGGATATTTTTGATGGGGTGGCATCTCAAGCAGCGAGAAAATGCTGTCCTAAAGTTATTTGGCCGGTGGCTCGACGCAAGTTGGATCAAATCAACCGAGTTCGAGATATCAGTGAACTAAAAGTGCCTCCTGGGAACCGTCTTGAACACTTAAAGGGTGACCGGGAGAATCAATATAGTATACGTATCAATCAACAGTACAGAATTTGTTTTACATGGGAGGAAGGTTATGCCTACGAAATCGAAATTACAGACTACCACTGATGTCGGGCGACGGCTGCCAAGAAAACGCCCCCCGACCCATCCCGGGGAAATGCTTTTAGAGGAGTTCGTTAAGCCGCTCGGCATCACACAAACAGAACTTGCTCGCTGCCTGGACGTTTCTTACCCTCGTCTCAATGAAATTATTAAAGGCAGGCGTTCGGTAACTCCGGACACCGCATTGCGACTGTCTCGTGTCTTGGGTATGTCTGCGGATTTTTGGCTGGGCCTGCAGCAGGACTGGGATCTCTGGCACGCAATGAACAATCCCCAGGCGGAGAAGATTAATCATTTGAAACCGATTTGTTGAAAATGGGATAGAGCTTAAAAGGTTTTTGTGTGCAAACTTTGACCTATACTGTGTACCCGCCGACCCAAGGGGCCTCCGGCCGGCTACTGGAAGTGGCCCCTCGGTTGTGGGCGGTGGGGGTCGTCTACAGGATGAGCATCTTTTAAATAAATTAAAAAATTTACCTTATGGGGGATAGATGCGGAAGTCTTGTGTATACGCCACACGATGCTGCGATGTTCGTTTAAGAAGTGCCTGATAATGTTACGCTTGAGCCATGGTGGTATTTCTAATACTATGGGAGCGATTATGAAAATTGTGTGATTAAGGTAAAAGAGTATAAGGAAAGTGCCCATGCCTAAGATTTTTACAGGCGGTGCGATTGGAAGGCTGCCCCTGCTTATTATGATTACAGTTTTAATTCAGTTGAGTGTGCCGGGAGTTCCGCTGGTGGCGGATGAGGCCTCTCAGCAGGTGAGCGTGGCGGTGTTTGACCTTGCGGTAACCGGGAATATGGAAAAGGACAACGCGGTTTCGCTGAGCAATCTGCTGCAGGCGGCGATTAAAGAGAATGCGGTGTTTGATGTGGTGGAGCGTGATCGCTTACAGGATGTGCAGCAGGAGCAGATGCGTCAGTTATCTGGCGGGATTGAAGAGGCGGTGGAAATTGGGAAGATGCATGCCGCGCAGCAGCTTTTAATTGGGAGTGTGGGCAAGCTGTTTGATAATATTGTTATTACGGTGCGGCTGGTTGAGACCGAGACGGGGCGGATTATTGCGGCGGATACTATCTACACTGATAAGCAATTTATAGAAACCGATATTAAAAAGCTCGCTGTGCGTTTAGCCACCAAATCTCTGGATTATACGCGACCAATTTCAATGGAACTCATTAATGTGGAGATCGAGCAGGAGAACTTTCAGAAAGGCAAAGCGGTACATAGATATTTATATCCAAAGAAACGGGGTGACTCCAGAGGGTGCGCGAACTGCGCGATGAGTTGTTGCCCCGCCTGGCTGAACAATATGCGGATAATGCCAACCGGCTGCGTAAGGATGATAGTTATGAAGCGGCCCTATCGATGGTTCAAGAGGCCCTGGCTTTGCGGATTGATGAAAAATATGTTGAACTGCAGGACAAGATTATTGAGCAGCAGGAAGAACACCAGCAGCGGATAGAATTAAATGAGAAGCGGGAGGCACAGAAGGAAAAAGAGAGGGCCCTGCGGCGGCAGAAAATTATTGAAAATGGCCGCTTATATCCGCTTCTGACCTATTACCGTAATCTTTCCTTGTACGGTTTGCATATCCTCAGCGCAAGCAGTTGGGTTATTGATGAGTATCTGAATGTACCCTCGGGTATGGGAGAGCTTGGTATAGAAATATATGCAACTGATGATCCCTTCACGTTACGGGAGGGACAGGGGCGCGGCATGGTAAATAACATGGCTTTAATCGGCAGCAATATTACTTACATCCAGGGTGAACCGTATTCGCGGCTGGTTTTGAGCGGCTATGTATCGCCCTATTTAACTGCCGGCATAAAATTAGCGAACCTCGGAATTATTTTCGGTTTAGATGGGGGCGCTTCTTTTGAATATAATAACGCGCTGGAGGCCGGGTATAGATGGGCTGTGAATGGCGGGGCGCATCTTTCGGCCGAAATAAAAATAAAGCGATCCTTCGGCCTTTCGGTACTGGTGAAGGGGGATTATCAATATTATCCAGACGCGCCATCGTTGTCTAGGCCGTTGTTGCGGGTAGGAATGGGGTTAGTATTTTAAAATGGATATACATATAAACTATAGTGAAAGTAAATTGAGCAGGACTCTTAAGCTACTCATTATTATCGGATTATTGCTGGTTCCGGTAAATTCTCTGTATGCGCTGCAAACCCTCAAGCTGGTGTTGCTACCCTTGAACAGTACCGAGAGCTTGACGGATACCCGGGATAAGTTTTCAGAGCAGCTGCGGGTGGAATTGATAAACAGCCAGGAGTTTATTGTGATCGACCCTTTTGTGGTCAGGGAAGCAATGATAGAACAGGGCGTTGTGATCGGCGGTGATATTGACCGGCAGGCGGTAATAGAAGTGGGTAAGGGCGTAAATGCGGATATTGTGCTTTCGGGCAGCTTGGGGCGTGAGGGCGAGACCTATCGCCTCACCCTGGATATGATCAGTACTGTCAAAGGTCAGAGCGTGTATGCCGAAACCTATGATATTAGTGATAAAAGTTATGTGAGGGATATCCGCTCGTTAACTGAACGGCTTGTAGAGCATGGCCGCTTAATTACACAGATAACACTGGAAGATGTAAAAACGCTGCTTGAGGTTGGACAGTTCAAAGAAGCGCAGTACGCCTTAAGAACTTATCTTGATTTTCATGAAGAAAACAATTCTGTAGCCCACCTCCAGGAAATGGTGCATGAGGGGCTCGCGCGCTCTGCATATGAGGCAGCACAGGATTATCTGGATAACTACCTGTTTGCAGATGCCCTGGTGTCCATAAATGAGGCTTTGTCTTATCAGCCGGAGAATAAACTATATCTTGAGTTTGTTAAAACGATTCAACGTTCAAAAATTGAGTTTGAACAGGCCCGGCAGGCGGAGCTTTTATCGAGCTTGGAACACATCGTTGAGCAGCAGCAATATGAGACCGCTGCTTCCTTAATCGAGATTATGTACAACCGCGGTTATGATTCTACCCGTCTGCAGGAGCTGCATGAGCAGGTGCGAAGTGGTACTAAAGAGGTTGAGTATTTTCAAAACGCCCAGCGTGCCCTGTGGGAGCACGACTATGTGACTGCCAGATTAGCTATCAGACGGGCGATTCAACTGAATCCAAAAGAGGATAAGTACCATGCCTTTTTGCAGAAGCTGGAGGAAGAGGAGTCTGAGTATACTGCCAGCCGAACCGTATGGAGGGAGTACCGTGCGGAGTTTCAGAATATAGATCGAATAAAACTTTTCCGGCTCAACAAGCATTTAACGAATGGATTTTCTGTAGGAATGATTTTCAATAATTTCACCTATAGAGATAAGAATACCCTTAATGAAGAAGATCAAGGCTTAATAGGTTTTGAGACTTATTATAATTGGCATAGGCTGTTGCCGAATCGAACTAACCTGAGTGCCCTTTCAATCTACTATGTGCTGCGCAGCGGGATGCGCCTGTCCTACGGAGATTCAGAGGAGTATGGTGTAGCAAATGCGAGCGGTTTCAGGGATATTACCCAGGAGCGGACTCTGTATGGTGAGGGGTTTGGCGCAGCCGGAGCGGAGTTCAGTTTATTCAGTTATGTAGTGAGTTTGTTTGCAGAGCTGAACAGCGGTGGTCTGTATATGTCCGATTACTTCCGGAGCCCCGGAATAGAGGTAGAGAACACAACTCGAAAGGGGTATTTTGGCATCGGCGGTGCTATCGGAACCGACTTTACCTGGACTCCCACTGAAACTACACATGTTACTGTCGGCTATCGAAGTTCCTGGAACCTCTTTTACCCAGAGTCGGAGCATGAGCAGTTTCGCTTTTCAACCCTCTCCTTCACCTACGGCTGGGCGGTAAAATGAACGGAGCCCTTCGCTCTTTTTTCGCTGGAGTCTTACCTAAGTTGGGTCTAAAGACCACAGTAAGTTTTATCCTAGCGCTAGTGCTGATTCCAAGTCTGTGTGCAGAGGTTGCTGATACGGCCGATGAGAGGGGGCTCAGAATTGGGGTTCTGCCCTTTCGCTATTATGAGAATGTAACTGCCTCCCAGGCACAAATTATATCAGAGATTGTAAAGGCACATTTGAGCGAACTCCAGATTATACAGTTGATTGAGCTGGGCTCGGATGAGTTGATGGAGGAGACTGCCCTGCAATTATCTGGTGCGGTAAAGACGCAGGATGTGCTTGAGCTTGGCAGGCGATATGGTTTGAGGTATGTTTTATCCGGAAGTTGTGATACCCAGAACGGGAATATTCAGCTAACCGCAATCGACTGCTATTCCCGGCGGGAGGGGTTATGTACGGCAAGACCGCCGAGTTGGGCACAAATACTATCGAGTCTGATATAGTGATTTTATTCGGGCCCTGGCGGGAGATTTAGAGGGAAAGATTATCGGTCGGAGCCTTGAAGATATTAAAACCCTTACAGCACTGCATCACTGGGATGAAGCATATGCGGTACTGCGTGATTATACTGATATTTATGGCGAGAGTAGTGCAACTGATCAGTTAAAGAGAGCTGTTTTTCTGCAATTTTATAGAGATAGTAAAGAGCGTATGTATCGGCTTAGTGAAGTAAAGGCTCCCCCTGAATGGAACGAAATGGTGCTGCTCATGCTGAGCTACTATCCGGATGAACAATCCGGCCGGGCTAAGCAAGGGTTGCTGGCCTACCCTTGAAGAGCTGGATGGGCTCTATCGGCAGCAACGTGAATCTGAGATTGCAGATGTAGTGAAAGCTATAAGGTCCTATGCGGGGGCTGGAAACATTGTATATGCCAGGGAACTAATGCGTGAGAATAGAAAAAAGTATCCCTATTCCATTGAATTAGCAGCGGTAGAAGCCTTTTTGAACTCCAGAGAGGCTGAGCTGTGGGCGCGAAGGGCCGGAACCTGCTATCGGCAGATAAGCAGCGGCAGGCCGCCTACTGACGCGAATAAGGCCTTGTCCCTATTCCCGGCCTCAACCGATTACCTTGAGCTTGTGCAAAAAATTGAGTTAAAGGGCAAACGAGAGCGGGAATTAGAGCGAACCGTGTATTCCGGTAGAAATGATTGGGCAGTATCTAAAAGACCAGCTTACGGCGGTAAAATTCACAGCTCGCTTACCTTTTATCATGATAGGCTGAATGAGGTTTATATTGACGGGGGTTTTCCAACAGTGGGAATCGAGCTGCAGAAATATACGCCGGTCCTGATCCCGCTGTACCGCTATCTTGATCTTGATGCGAGGCTGGGGTGGGGGACGAATGAAATGAATTTGAGCGGCGGCGACTTGTATGCGGATTTTTATCATTTAGAACTTTTAGGTGGCATTGGAGGGATTTTGCGCTTCCACACATTCAGCTTTGCCGTGGGGCTTCACTCCGGTATCGGTTTGCTACGGCGTGATTTGGATATGGATGACATCAATAGCAGTGCAAGTGGAATGTATTATAATCCCACAGGATCAGTAGAACTACAAGGTTCGGCTGCATACTCCTTTGGAACTGCCTACGATATTGGCCTTGGAATACGTGTATCACCGATGTACGTTATGAATGAGGGAATTGTAAACCGGTGGCAAGCCGCTCTATGGTTAGGCCGGTCATTTTAAGACTTTAATAAAATTGCCAGAATGAACTGGTGGAAGTGGTGATCTGAATTAACCCTAAGTCATTTGATGTGACTGATAGCAGCTTTGAAAAGGAGTCGTTACTCTCCTGTTAAGGGTATTCTCAGTTCAGTATAAGGGTCAGGTTAAAGGCGGCGATGATTAGGGATAGGGCGGTGAAGCCCAGGCTGATGAGGGTGTGCTGTTTGTCAAAGCGCCGGTTCACATCATCGAAGCGACGTTCCTGCGCGGAAAAGCGTTCATCAATCTGTTTTTGCAGTGAGTTGAAGTGTGATTCTTGGGCGGCAAAGCGTTCGTCCATCTGTTTTTGCAAGGCCTCGAATCGTTTGTCCTGAGCGGCAAACCGCTCGTCTACCCGGCGGAAGCCCTCCTTCATCGAGGCTAACATTTCCTTTATGCTGCTGCTCAGTTCGGTGTAGCGGCGTTCGTGAGTTTCCTGCTCGACGTAGGTGCCGGTGAGCAGGGCAAAGCAGCGGTGCAGAGATTTGGGGTTCTTTACTTCGACTGCCTCAGAGAATTCCTCTTCCAGTATTTCGGCCAGATCTTTCATGTCCATGCTCCTATTATACATCGGATATACTTGTAAAGACAGGGCGGAAGAGCTGTGGGCTTCAAAATTGAGCCAAAATTGTGTTACACGCCGACCCAAGGGGCCTCCGGCCGGCTACTGGCTGTGGCCCCTTGGGTGGGAGGCGGCGGAAGCCGTATACAGGATATGCATCTTTTATAAAAATATTATTTCCTTCATATGATATTCAGGTTTCAGCAGGTTTTGCCGGCGAGAAGGGTGTTGATCAATGTGTCTGTAAACTTCAGCTCTCTACAAACCCCGGTTAAAATACAAAGGTGCAGCATCTGTTACAAGTAAATCGATTTTGCAGCACGCTGACTACTTTTTTCTTGTGACAATTATCGGTAGACTGTATCTAACAAGGCCTTCCACGCCTCTGCTGCGGCATGCGTACCCGGGAAGGCTTATTTTTGCTGCACTGATACATGAACTGGAAGTTCTCCATACATCGTGCAGACGAAGAACTGCGGGGTGGCGGTCGTAGGCGGATTGGACAAAAAGGCATTATCAGCCCCTGTCACCTGATGGATAAAATTATCACTATATTTCCTGATGTAAGTGAGAACTGACTGAACCATGAATTTTGATGATCATTCGGTTGAGTATACGTGTAGCTGCCTGCAGAGTGGACAAATATTAACTGGTAGTTTATATTTGTACAAATGATACGACGAACCATTGAGAAAGAGCTTATTACAACTTCCCGGGAATACCCCGTGGTTACGATCACCGGGCCTCGCCAGGCAGGTAAAACCACTCTTGCTCGTAACACCTTTCCCAACCATACATATGTAAACCTGGAACAGCCGGAGATACGAGCTTTTGCGTTGGAGGATCCGAAGGGCTTCTTTCACCGTTTTCCAGCGCCACTCATTATCGATGAAATTCAGCGAGTTTCGGAGCTACTCTCCTGGATTCAGGTCATCAGCGATGAAAACCAGGATAAAACAGCTCAGTTCATTTTAACCGGAAGTCACCAGCCGGCTCTCAGACAGGCGATTAGTCAATCATTGGCCGGTAGAACGGCCCTTTTACACCTGTTGCCGTTAAGCCTTGAGGAGTTGCCCCCTTCGGAAAGGGAAAAAAGCAGATCCGAGCTCCTTCTAAAGGGATTCATGCCCCGGCTTTACGATAAACCCGTGCGGCCCGGCAGGTACTACCGGGATTACTATGCTACCTATGTAGAACGGGATGTCCGGCAGCTCATGGCTATAGAGAATCAACAATCCTTCGAGCTTTTTCTTCGTCTTCTAGCCGCCAGGACAGGCCAAATAGTGAATTTCTCTCAGCTGGCGAGCCAGGTGGGCATGAGTGCGCCCGGGATCAAGAAATGGTTCGGGATTCTCGAGGCTTCATACATTATATTCAAGCTGCCCCCCTATTATCGCAATCTGGGGAAAAGGCTGACAAAATCGCCAAAAATCTACTTTACCGAACCGGGTCTCGCGGTGTATTTGCTGGGAATAGAGAATGGCGACCAGCTGGAACGGGATCCTGCTTTCGGAGGAATCTTTGAAAACATGGTTATCGTCGATATACTCAAGCACCGTTATAATCAGGGTAAGGAGGCGGGGCTCTTTTTCTTTCGAGACCACCACGGCAACGAGGTAGACCTGCTCGTGCCGGAGAGTAGAAAGAAAACTACTTCAATTCCGGTTGAGATAAAATCTTCACGGACCTATCGAAGCGATTTTCTAAAGGGCATTTCATATTTCAAAAAGCTTGTTCCCGAGGCACCGCCAGGCGTATTAATCTACGACGGAGACTTGGAGTTCGAGAAACCGGAAGGCTCAGCTTTGAACTTCAGGAACACTGGCGAATTTTTTCAACGTTCGTAGAGTTCCATTACATACCGATTGATTTTTGTACCTGCAGATGGTCCGGTTGCAGAGATCTGGGCTTCAAAATTGAGCCAAAATTGTGTTGCACGCCGACGCAGAGGTTTTCTATCAGCTGCGTTCAGTCATTGATAAGAGTTTATCTTCCCATTATTTTGCATAGTCACCCCTATGGACCGGTTCCGCTGGATTACGATGACGGAACAAGTACGGTTAAAGCCGGCAAAGGTTCAACAGCATTACGCAAAGATGCACCTTTTTCAGATAACGAATTGGAAACGATTAAAAGGGTGGTAAATAGATGGAAAAAATGCAACGGCACAGAAACTGTCGGAAATGGCAATCCGATTCTCGCATCGTTTGCAACTAAGCTATTGCCGTATATAGGATTGGGAACAGGGGGTATGGAGAGATTTTGTAGTGATAGGTTGAAATTAAAGATCTTCTATTTGACTTTAGCCCTGAAAATGGATAAAATAGAACTGTATTTTGTGAAATATTCACAAATAGGGGTAAAAAATGCTTATTGAGTTTAGTATTGGCAACTTCAAGTCGTATAAGGATATCTCAACCATTAGCTTGCTGGCATCCTCTGACACCACCCATCTTAAAAACAATGTGGTCGATTATCCGCTCCAGTCTGCGCAAAAGAATAGGAGAATGAACATCTTAAAAAGTGCCGTCCTGTATGGTGCAAATGCCTCAGGTAAAAGCAATCTGTTTGATGCGCTCAAGTTTGTTAAGTATTTTGTTTTTAACTCATCCAAGAACATGCAGGTAAGTGAAAACATCCCGACAGAACCATGTAGAGTCAGCACCTTTTCAGACTCGGAGCCTTCTCACTTTGAGTTGATCTTCAGCCATGAGAAGATACTGTATCGGTATGGGTTTGATGTGAGCTCAGAGAAAGTAGTCAACGAGTGGTTGTTTTTTTCACCAAAGGGTAAAGAAGCCAAGCTTTTTGTCAGAGAAGGTCAGAACTTTCAGCTCGGCGAGTATTTTAAGGAAGGCAAGGGCTTGGATGAAAAGACCCGTGAAAACGCCCTCTTTCTCTCGGTGTGCGCCCAGTTCAATGGAGATATCTCGACTAAGGTTTTAAAATGGTTCAGCAGCTTTAATGTGATCTCGGGAATCGAAGATAAAAGCTATTTGAAATTTACCTTGGATCAGCTGGGGAATGAGATATTCCTGAATGAGCTGAAGAACTTTCTCCAGATTGCGGATGTGGGAATCGAAGATATCAACTTTGAGCAGAGGAGTGTAGATATTGATGAGATTCCGGACGAAATCAAGGCTCTTTTTCTAAAAAACAAATCTATGGGAAAAACTACAGTTGATAATATGAAGGACGAAATCAAGGTCAAAGCCTTAGAGAATAAATTTCGTTTTATGCACCGACAATTTGATCAGGATGGTCAATCCGCAGAAATGGTTCCATTTACCCTTGAACAGGAATCCCAGGGAACCCAGAAACTATTCGCCCTCTCCGGTCCTCTGATTATACTCTCAAGTACGGCAAAACCCTCCTCATCGACGAGCTTGATACTCGACTTCATCCGCTCATCACACAATTTATTCTCCGGCTTTTTCATTCAGCTGAGAAAAATCCCAACAATGCTCAGCTTATCTGTGCCACCCATGATGTGCAGCTGCTCAGCAACAGGATCTTTCGACGCGACCAGATATGGTTTACCGAAAAAAATAAATACGACGTAACCCGATCTTTACTCTCTCAGCGACTATACCGTCCGTAAGGACGCGACTTTTAATAAAGATTACATTCTGGGAAAGTATGGTGCTGTTCCCTATGTAAGCGATCGATCTGTACTCTATGGAACAGAAAGTGAGCCGGAAGAAGCAAAGTAGACAATCCTCAGCTTATCTGAAGAGGGGGAAAACCCTCAACAGAACCGTAGGATCCCGAGGTGCCCCGAAACAGCAGGCGTTCGGTAACTCCGGACACGGCATTGCGACTGTCTCGTGTTCTGGGTATGTCTGCGGATTTTTGGCTGGGCCCACAGCAAGACTGGGATCTCTGGCACGCAATGAACAATCCCCAGGCAGAGAAGATTAAACATTTGAAATCGATTTATGTAAAATAGACCAGCGATACTTATTGACAAGTATAGGTAGTTTTTTTTACACAGAACTTTACTACACTTTTTACTTTACTTAGCTGCAAGTAACGTGTAAAATGTCAGAATGAAGCGATGACTACCGAGACAAAATCCTTAAAATCTTCAATCAACAATCTGGATACGCCCGCACAAAGGATATAAAAAATCATGGAATACATCACTCACATCTAAATGAACTTCAGAAGGACGGAACAATAGTCAAATTGAAACATGGTCTCTACTGTCTATCTGATAATAGCCAGTTCAATTCGCTTAAAGAGGCACAGGTCTACATTCCAAGCGGAATAATCTGTCTCGGAACCGCTCTATCCTACTATGGGCTTTCCACCTGGATCCTCCGGAGGTTCATATCGCGATTCCAAAAAGCCGCAAGGTAAAATCTCCCGATTATCCTCCCATACGGATCTACTATTTCTCCGGTATCTTCTACGAAACAGGCATAGTACATGAATCCACCGAATCAGGCGTCACGATTCAAATCTATGATATCGAAAAACAGTCTGCGATATTGTACGCTACAGAAATCAAATCGGGACCGACATTATGAAAAGAAGCCCAA
>JAXHMY010000008.1:0-269004 GCA_034520965.1 Spirochaetia bacterium
CTAAAAAGAGTACACCCGGTGGGACTCTTTTATGCTGGACAACAGAGGTATGAGGGTTTAGTCTAAGGGTTATTCAGCCTTCTAGTATTATGTTATGTAGCTATTTGGCGGTTTTATATGGTAAGGAATCAATGTTTATTGCTTCTGACTAATGATGAGCTATCATTAACCCTTTTCTGTCGATTATAAATATTAAGTTGACAAAATATTTGAGGAAAGTAAATGGAAGAATTTAATAATGAAGACCATCTTTCAGCTGCTAAAACAGCTCATATGGCATTTAATAACTCAGAAATGCTTTTAGCCGCAAAATCAGCTCAAATAGCATTTAATAACTCAGGCATGCATTCAGCTGCTAAAGCGGCACAAAAAACCTTTAATAATTCAGGTATGCTTTCAGCTGCTAAAGCGGCACAAATGGCATATAATAACTCAGGCATGCATTCAGCTGCTAAAGCGGCACAAATGGCATATAATAACTCAGGCATGCATTCAGCTGCTAAAGCAGCACAAATGGCCTTTAATAATTCAGGTATGCATTCAGCTGCTAAAGCAGCTAAAATACTTTTGACGAACTCAAATATGCTTTTAAGTGTAAAAGCAGCTCAATTTGAAATTACAAATTCTATTGCTTTCAAAGCAATTACACAAATTAATAGCAATATTTACTATCTTAATATATATAAATCTGATTTTCATAATAAAATATATGATGATGAGCCAATAACAAAAACATTAATTGATATTGAAAATAAAATATTATTAAATTACAAAAATATAAACAATAGTAATATTGAAAATACTTTTAGAAACGCAAGTATTAAAGATAATAATATTTCGGAAGAAGCATTAATAAAACAATTAAATATAATCGAAAATAACTTGATTGAATCAATAGAAAAAAGTAAGCCAAGTGTAATAAGTATCGAAGGATTTTTAGGAATTGTTTTAGCAATAGTGTTCTTTATATATTCTCAAATATCAACTACATCATCGATGGATATGGTTGATACTCAATTTGATGAATTAGAAAAAAAGACAGACATTATTTTAGAATATCAGGAGAAAATAAACCAAAATATAATTGAGAGATTGTCGTCGAATGAAAATGAAGAATTGAGATTTATTGGTACACGTCCTACAAAAAGCAAAAGTAGACCTTCAAATAAATCTACTACTATAGCAATATTACCTCCTGGTTGTAGAGTCAAGGTAAAAGAACACAAAAATAAATGGATATTAGTAATATACTTTGATTATTTAGATGAAGTAATTTATCAGGGATGGATTTTGAAGAAATATAGTAAAAAATAATTGCTCAACATGCAACTTAACAACCACTTGGAGTTGTCCTGACCGTAAATAGGTAAAAGTGCATGTTGATTTGAAAAACCGGGTGTACACTGGTTACAGAATTTGAGTTATAGCGTAACAGCGCCAGGCAACTCAAGTGAACGTTATATGGTATTAGTTGCCTAATAATTGATAAAGGGAAAACTCTAAAGAAATGGGATCAGAAAGTAGACTAAAAGTTAACAACATAACAATCTCCTATAGTAAAAACTATTTAGATGACCACACTGCTTTATTTTATCCATCAGAAAAATGTCAAATAGAGTATGAATATGCTGATAAAAATATTGAACTACTACCTGGTTATAAAAAGAACCTAGAGTTAAGTAAAATAACAATGGATCTTCTAGGTTATGGAAGAGACAAGACAAAAGAAAGAGTGGAAAATATATTAAAACAAAACAATGAAATAATAGATTTTGATCAACTAATATTGCTTCTCAATAGAATAAATATTGATCGTACAATATATGATGAAACTGTAAATAGTTTCTTTACTTCTGATTTTGCAGAAAAAGTTGTAATAGAATATAATAAAATTTAATAGTTATATAAACAGCAATAACAAAAGATCTGAATTAGTGTTTGTCTTAGCTGAGATTTGATCCTTATGATATAATTAGTCTATTCGTAAATTATTACACTGATATTAAAAAAGCATATCTAACATGGGAATACTATGATTTAGTACAAGGTGGATGGATTGAAGAAAAGCATATTGAAGAACTATTCCAAAACAGGGATAGATTTCTAATAATTACAGAAGGTACAACAGATACATTTATAATAAAAGAATCAATGAACTACTTGATGCCAGATATTGCAAATTTATATGAAATTCATAGATATGTCAGAAAACTATCCCTTTACAGGTGTAGGGAATATGCTAAATTTTTACAACGGTTTGCTAAAAATCAAACCAAACAGAAAGATATTATTTATATTTGATAACGATACTGCAGGCAATGAGGCTTATGACAAATGTGTTATGACAAAACAAAAGAATATTAAAGCAATAAAGTTACCTGTAATGGAAGAGTTCAATCAGATACAATGTGAGGGGCCATATGGTATTATTTCGGATAATATTAATGGAAAAGCAGTCTCAATAGAGTTATTCTTAGATTTAGAATTTAGAAAGAAAGAAAAGCCTATGGTTCTTTGGCTTTCATTTAATAAGAGAAGCAAAAAATATCAAGGTGAATTAATCAAAAAGGAATCCTATATAAAATTTTTCAAAACTGCGATAAGAAATAATGATAAGAATTATAATTACAAGAAACTGAGAGAATTATTAGAATACATCATCAGAAGAGACTAAAGAAATTGCCATATAACAACCGCTTGGAGTTGACTTGGCGGTAAATATGTAAAAGTGTTTGTTGATTTGGATAACTGGGGTTAAAATGGTTAAAGAGAATGTTCTATGGCGTAACGGCGCCAGGCAACTCAAGTGAACGTTATATGGATACTAAAATTATTAAATATGTGTTTTAGACAGGAAGAGATTTTAAATGGCTGAAGAATTAACTTCGTTACAATTACATTGTTTCATCGCATCTGCATTTGGATATTCCGATATTGATCAAATTTATGATAATGGGATAACTAAAGCACTATCAAACTTAAATATAATACCTCATAGAGTTGATAGAGAAAACCACAACGACGACATTGATGACAAAATTATTGAATTGCTAAATACATGTGATATTTGTATTGCTGATTTAACATATTCTCGACCTTCAGTTTATTATGAAGCAGGATATTTTAAGGGGTTAGGCAAACAAGTTATTTTTACTGTTAGAAGAATCCGTTAAACCAAATCCTGATGATAATTATGGGAATTTTCGGGTACATTTCAGACTCTTCAGATGAAAAATATAATTTCATGGAATGGTGAATCACATTTATATAATTTTATTGCTCAAGTAGAAGAAAGATTGAAATTAATTGCAGAACCTTTGCTTGTTAGACATAATAATGAAAATCAGAGACTAAGAAAAAAACAGAACAATTTGGAAAACTATCTCCTGAAGAAAGAAAAAATGCAATCTATAAAATTGCTAAAAGTACGTTCGAAAAAGATGGTAAAATATTAGTACCACATGTTTCCGGATATTTACAGCCTAGAGGTTATTTGGCTGTTAAACATAAGAACAAATTAACTACATTTTTTATTACTCAATCCGCTACAAAGGCCTTTTTAAAATATATTTCTGGAGAAAGAATTCTTGAACAAAATGCTAACAGCATCAATGATAGAGATACATTACACATAATTATTATTAGTTTAAGAAATGTTCCTATTTTCAAGAATGAGAGGATTTATATTCAAATTACCGAATAGTAAATGATCAAATAATCAGTCTCTTCTCAGCTTCAAAAATAGAAGTCTACAATAAAAAAGAAGTAGATTCATATATACATATTTTGTCTGGGCTATATAATCTTGATGAGTATGAAACTAGATTGAAAATGATCTTTGATATTTGAAACCTACAATATATCAGTGATGCTAGCGACCACTTTGAAGTTGACCTGGCGGTGAATATGGCAAAGCGATTGTTGAATTGGGGAACTGGGGTTACAATGGCTAAAGTGAGTGGGCTAAATCAAAAAATTGCAAGCTCAACAAAAAAAGATGTTTAGTTATGGTTAAGACAGTATGTATAGGACCCATCTAATAATTTCAAATGGAACAATCGAGAAACTCGAGCGACTTGATACATCGATTGCCTTATGGGTTCAAATTTAAAGCGACCCTTCTTCACAATACTATGAAAGAAAAGGTTTTTCTGGACGTAGTCAAATTATAAGGCGGCATGACAATATCAGTGAAACAGAAACTAGAAATCCACTGGATATCCCACAGAAAGAAATATTAGTTAACCCGTCAATGAAATAGAAGCTAAGAATTTCCAATCTATTATACTCGGTATAAAAGTACTTTTAAGAAGCGAAATTGATCCATACGAAATTCCAGGTGAAGTTTGCAAGTATCCAGATAGTTTTGATAGAAATCTGTCTCGGGAATCCCTTCATTCGCTAGTAGATACAAATTTCTTGAACGATCCGAACTGATATTTAGAATATTGGAGAAGTTGCGAAGAAGATCAGAAAATCGGTTCATGCTGCAGAAAAATATAGACTTAGCATCAGAGCTATCATCATGTTCTATCTTTTCTCTTTCGCCGAGATATGGCAATGTTTTAGCTCAGGATGAGTATTCAACGCGTTACTATGTATCTGGTGCTTTCGCGATAAATTGTGCTTACAGTGTTGTTGAAGAATTGGAACTATTTATAAAAAGTAGCAGTTCTAAACCAAGAATTTATCCTTAAATAAAGAAACAGGCGAGTGGAATCCTGAAGTATTGAAAGATATGGAAACAAGATTAAAGCAAATTGGTATAAATAATAATGAAAAAATTGATTGGTTAATACGAGGGCGTTACCATCAGAACTTGAATCGAATACTTAAAACCAAAATTCGACGAGGTATCTTGGAGTTCAATTAAGGAAGTGAATGATATTCGCACTATCCTTTCCAGAGGCTATTCATTATGCTTCCTATCTAAGAAATTTCGTCACGGCCCATAGATTAAGAAATCTCTCATGTAAACTTTCCCCGTATCTAATATTTAATGTACAGTTCCTTGCAAGAAAATTGATATTAGAGAAAATTGGAATGTGGGACAAGCTGTGATAGTGAAGGCATATAAAAGACTTGGCGCTGTAGGGTAGTTAAGTGTTTGTGTTATTGAAAAAGGGGAGTTACAATTGAATAAGAGCTTCTTTGTTTCCAAAACACGACAGGCAACTATAGTGAATGTTGTACGGTAAAGATATTGTGCCCGTGTTTAGAATATCCGGAAAAATGACACTTGTTAATTTTCAATGAGAACGGAAAACTTGATAATGATTGAGGAGTTTAACCAATGAAATTGACGCACTTCAAAGTGACTAAATACCGAAATGTCTGGGATTCTGGCTGGATTGATATTGGTGATATCGCCGCATTCGTTGGCCAAAACGAGTCCGGAAAGAGTAACCTTTTCGAGGCCATCTGCCGAATCAAGCCCTTCGCACCAAACGAAAACTACAACATCGACGAGGGTTTGGCCGTGCGAATGACTGGGGTAACAAGGATCCATCTACAATGGTTTGCCAGGCGAAATCCGCCCTTACACAGGCAGAGATAAAATCACTCTATGAAGAAGCGAAACACCCGGAGCCGGATCCGGCACAAGTAAGTGAAAAAATGACTGAGAGAGGTGAAGTAGAGGAGGAAGGCGTTGGTGACGAACAGCCGGAAGAGCTTACACTGATAGGTTCGCGCTCCTACAACGCTGAGCCGGGATCCGCAGGGTGGAGGCGGAACATTCCGTGGATTTCATTGAGGCAGAGGTCGATGTTTTGAGGACAAAAACGAAGGCGCCCAAATTCGTGTTAATTCAGGATTACGGTCTCAGCGGTACACAGATCGAGCTGAACCAGCTCGCCGAGCGCCTAAAGAGCGTCAATTGGCACCAACTCAAGAATGAAGAGCAAACTATCAAGATCGTTCTTGATCTTGCCAAGATCGATATTGACGAGTTTATCAAGAAGGGCGCAACAGCTGAAGGTCGCACTGTTACGCTCCTTCGACAAGAGGGCGGCATCCTATTACCTCAGCAAGCAGTTTCGCGATCTCTGGACGCAAAGAGAGGGTTTGATTACGACATTGAGATTGACGGGACTACCCTTAACATCTTTGCGGAAGAGGAAGATGTGGGTATGCCGGTGCGGGTCGACCCGGCGACCTATGGTCGGTTTTCGGTGGCATGTATCCTTTATGCTGGCAAAATTACGCACGCAAGCCAGGGCCAGTACAAAGACTGTATCCTGCTGCTTGAAGAGCCCGGCATTCATTTGCATTATTCAGGGCAGCGTGATCTACTCGAAGTTTTTCAGCGGCTCTCAAAATACAACACGATTCTTTACACCACCCATCTTGCCTCGATGGTTGATCCAGCGTATCCCGAGCGCGTGCGCATTGTCGAGACCAAGGACAACCACGCTACCTTAAAAAAGGGAGTTGTGAGCAGTCAGCGTGCGCCTATGGCCGTGATCGAACTTGCTCTCGGGCTGACCGGTGATATGAGTGGTCTGCTTGGTACACGCCAGACTCTGATCGTCGAAGGTGGTGACGATGCTCTTATCCTACACAAGCTTTCCGGAATTCTACGAGAGGACGGAAAAGCACATTTGTCGGACCGTATCTATCTCTGGCCCGCTCGCGGTGCACAAAAGACGCCTATGTACGCGGACTTTGCTGCTTGGCATAAGGCTGGGACTCTGGAGTTCTCCTTGATACTGACGCCGAAGGCCAATCCGCAAAAAAGAAAATTGATGAACTAATTCTCAAGGAACAGGCTGACGAACAGAAGGCACAATTCCGTGTGCTCATGTTAGGTAATGCAGCCAACATTAAAAAGACAGATGCCGCCATCGAGGATTTGTTCGATGATCAGTTCTATATAGAATGTGTGAATGCCGCCTTCGGTATTGCCATAAAGGAGACTGACCTACCAGAGGACGGCTCCGATATGATCACAAAGCGTGTGGATACAGTCATGAGGGAGCGATATGGTCATAAAGAACTTAAAAAGCGACGTGTAATGGAAGAGATCCTGAGGCGATTCGATAATTGGGAAAAAGTCTCGGACATCCCGGGGGGTACCGTCGCCAAGACCGAGAATCTCTTCAATGCAATCAACAGAGCCTTCGAATCTGAAGCAGAGAGTTGATGTAAATGATGAAAGTGTTCTTTCCGCAAGCACTACCGAACAATAGCATGTAGAGGACGATACAAAATGCCTACGCTAATATTGTGCGTAGTATAAACCATTGTGAATTGGCATGCCTTCGATGGATGGAACAATTAGGAGGTTTGTACAATTGCTATTCAATTTTCAGGCCCTTGATCCAACATTCGATTATATCTAAGAATAGATCATAGCAATTTACAGTTCTATTAGATGGAAAGAGCTGTTAGAAGCAAGGTTCAAGATAATGCGCTTAGAACGTCTAACACAATAGAATCGCAACTGGTTCAAGTTGTATAACATCTATAACAATTGGAGTTAAACAATGGCCAAAGATGCAAATTGGGAATCGCTCATTGGATTAGTATCTGAGTTGAAAAAATGTGATGAAATAGGATTGATAACTGCCTCTGTGGCTATGGCATTTATCTGTATAGATACATTCTCTAATCTTACTCGCCCAATCGATAAATCAAGAGGAACTCGTCACAGACTTTATTAAATGGGTAGACCTATATCTAAAGGCACATCCTGACCAACCTTATAATTATAGGGGAAAAGATGTATATGCCGCACGTTGTGCCTTTTTACATGCTTATGGCTCAGAGGCCCAATTGCATGAAGAGGATACAACAATAATAAAATTTGGATATCATAATGGAGGAAGACATGAATATAACGTTGACATAGATCCAACAATAGCATTAATTGGAACAAGGTCGTTTATTAACGATGTTGTGAATGCTTGTAGATCTTTTTAGGAGCGTGTAAAGACGATTCATCACTACGAAAGCGGGTAGAGTTACGATTACAAAACATCCTTCAAACATTTCCACTCAATAAATCTATAGATGGTGATCATTAGGTGTCGAAAAGGAATCGTACACTATACCTATTCTTTTAGCCTGGATATGAGAATTATTGGATAGTAAGATAATTGTACTATACTAATTTATGGTGAGATACAGAAGTGAATATAATAGATGAAGCAATAAGTATTCTAAAGGACGCTGAACACAACGAAGATTCTTATTTGCAAAAAAAGTTAAACATCCTTAATGAAAGGTAAAAAG
This sequence comes from Spirochaetia bacterium, assembly GCA_034520965.1. GTDB lineage: Bacteria > Spirochaetota > Spirochaetia > DSM-16054 > Sediminispirochaetaceae > DSBN01. The sequence continues at coordinate 8,236 of JAXHMY010000008.1, forward strand.
CTACACGATAGTATAGGTTCACTTAAGAGATACAGAAATGAAACGACTTCTGAGATCAAGAGAACTAGAAATATGAAATTTCAGCAATTTCTTTTCTTAATTGAATATTGGGAAGAGTTGAGAGATTTTATTGGTGAAAATTGGAAAGTTGATGAAAAGAAATCTAAGGTTCAATATCGAATAAATAGCACAACAAAACTGTATAATAAATCAGATTCAAATTTGTTTAGATGAATTAGCACTATTTGAAAAAGGTCGGTTTACTATCAACCTTCATAATATGGCGAACTCTATACGAAAATTATGTTTTAATCCTTTTTCTGCTAAAAAGTGAAGAAATAATATCAAAGCAATTCAACGAACATACTAATAATGAAAAAAACAACATATTAGGTCTACAAAATAGTGATGATAGACCAAAATTTAATCAGTACGGATGGACATATGTCAATGATGGGGAAAAGTTTAATAGCTTCAGTGATATAAGAAAATTTGTTGAAGAGACAGATTATGTTCAATGGTATAAACTAACATCACAACTGCTACATCCTTCTTCTTTCTCTGTCAACAATCCAATTATCAGAGAGGGAGGTTTGTCGAATACAGATATGATAGGCATTTATAAAGAAGGATTGGAAATACCATTTAATTTAACGATCACAATTATGGAAGAGAAGACAGAGGCTCTAATTGATTTTTTTATAGATGGAGACTTAAAGAGAGTAATACTTCTGGTTAATAAAATGCTTCATGAGAGTATTATGTTTCCAAATGAAAGAAAGAGCGAATGATTTACTCTCTCAATATAGTTGTTATGGTGATATAGAGATCGTAACTGGACAACTCTCAGATCATGCCTTATCCTAAAATGAGGAGAAAGTAGTATGAATGAAGAGAAGTTAAAGCCATATGTTGATGAGTATAAGAAAGTCATATCTGAAGGTAACACTGACGAAAGGTACAAATTGGAGGCTCTAAAGAACTTTCAAGATAATTGGAATATAGAGGCTGACGATTTTAAGAGGATGTTTGATGTTCCCCGCCAGGAGAAGTTTCCGATTTTAAGCTAAACTTGCCGATACTCATTTCCGTAGGCTGACAGAAAGTTTTTCTCCCTCGTCTGACCTGAAAGAAAAAAGAGGGCACCCCCTGTTGGCAGCAGGTTAACGGGTGCCCGGAACTGTGATTAGGCACAGTCATCTATAGTGTAACTTCATTCGTACAATATTTGCAACTCCTCTACCGGACCGAACCGTGTCCTTTATGCGGAGAAGTGCATCCGCTGGTGATTCACAGTTATCCCTCCCGCAGTTACCGTGACCCAGAGAGCCAGGAAGATGTGTGGATCAAAATCCCTGTTCGCTACTGTGGCGAGGCAAAAGCTCTCGGCCGGCAGTACACCAAGCGGCTTCTTCCCGACTTTCTCATTCCCTTTGCCCGGATGCGGCTTGATACGGTGATAGAGGCGGGCCGTAGCAAAGAGAGCGGAAGCAGTCTCGAGGAGTGTTGCCGGATACTCGGCTGCATAGATCTGCGTACTGCGCGGATGCACCTGAGGAGGCTCGAAGAGGCGGTAAAAACGGCGGCCCTGACTTTGGCCGAGAGGCAAGCTGCGACGGTACACCTTCATGAACCGGGCTACCACCCCCGTCCGCTCGCCCCTCTCAGACGGCTGGAAGAGCTGCTGGCCCGGCAGGAAGCAGCGCATCTGAGAGCCGGCGGCGGTAGGAGCCGGTCTCCAACCCTGCGGACATTTCTGCAGGCGGTACTGTGGAAAAACCGGGGGAAAGTTTTAATGAGTTATGCCTCACGCCCTCCACCCGACTCGTGCTACACCTCCTTCAACAGCTTTCAGGAGGAGTGAAAATGGAAAAGACCGATTGGAGAGACATCGATGAAAAACACCTTGAGGCCTACCGGCGCAGAGTGGCGCTGATCGAAACCTTACTCGATGAGAGCATCGACGAGGCGGACCGGCATCAGGAGAGACGCAGGTACATCGAAGAGCACGGGGTAAGCGAGAGGACGATCCGTAACTACCTTCGCCGCTACCGGGAGCAGGGAGCCGAGGCTCTGCTGTTCCACAAACCGAAAGGCCCTTCTTCGCCACGTATACACGAGAGGCAATTGCGAGAGAAGATCCTTGAGCTGATCGAACAGCGGCCGAGCAGGACCGTTCCGCAGCTTCGCAGGCTCCTGAGCGCCGACAGCGAGCTGGCCGAGGCGGTGGGACAGGTCTCCGACAGGAGCATCTACCGATTCCTTGCAGAGGCCGGCCTTACCCAGAAAGCCCGCAGGGAGAAGAGCCTCGGGGCGGGAAAGAGGAGCTACCACAAGTTCGAGGCCTCCTGCTCGATGGAGTTGGTGCAGGGGGACGCCAGGGACGGCATCTGGCTGCCGAAGGCCCCCGGCGATGAGCAGGTGCGAAAGACCTACCTCTTTGCCTGGGTCGATGATTACTCGAGGAGGATTCTCCACGCCGAGTACTTCTGGGACGAGAAGCTCCCAAGGATGGAGAAGACCTTTAAGACGATGGTCCTACGGTGGGGAATTCCGAAAAAGTGTTACCTCGATTATGCCGAAGAAAGCGTAATGCCGAAAGCGATGTGCTTCTACTTTCTTTGAAACGAAATAGCCGCAAAAACTTCGGCATAATGTTTTTCCCTGATTGAGACCCTTCTATAATGTTAGCTGGACATACCGTCCACATACATTCAAGGAGGACAATCAGATGGAAACGAATTCTTTACTATCCAGTGACCTTTTTCAGGGAGTACTCGAACGACTACCCGAACTCGGGCTGTGTACCGGATCAATTTATCAGTATGAACGGGCATTCGCACGAATTTGGTGCTTTTTCGAAATGGAGGAAATGAGTTCTTACACCGAGACGATGCATGAACGTTTCATGGAGCACGTCGAGGAATGCTACCAAAAGGGACAATATGGGCGTTCACGAAGAAATCACCTGAGGCGGGCCGCTTTCATACTGCGGGATTATGCCGCATCGGGATCAGTTGCATGGCCTAAATACGGTGGTTTGGCGGTTCCTCGAGGGCCGGAAGCGGAGGAGTTCGTCCTGCTGTATTCCGAATTTCTTGGTGATCTGCGGCAACGTGGCAAGAGCTCAAACACGATACAGTCATCAAGAAACATCATACGGCAGTTCCTCATGTTTCTGGAAAATAGCGGGTACCACAACCTGTCAACGGTACCTCCTGCTTCTGTACCCCTATTCTTCCGACATCTACTGGCCACCTACCAATCTACAAGTATACGGACCGTCGCCTCACACGTTCGTTCGTTTCTTACATACGCCGAAGATGAGCCGCGTCTTGTCCGCGCGGTTCCATCACGTTGTGTCAGGAAGAATCCGATCGTACCGATTCTTTCGGAAGAAGAAAATTCAGCTCTCAAGCGTCTATTGCAGACGGATATGGTGTCGCTACGGGATAACGCCATTATCACATTGGCACTCCGTACCGGCTTGAGGGCGATCGACATCGTGAATATGAAATTGTCGGATATCGAGTGGATACACGAAAGCATCGTTATACCCCAGGTGAAGACTCGGAAGCCTTTCCGGATTCCATTGACCGTCGACGTCGGGAATGCGCTCAGTCGTTATATTCTCGAAGAGAGACCCCAAGTGGACAGCCGGCATGTATTTCTTCGTGTCCAGGCGCCGTTCAGACCGTTATCCGGTCATTCACCGTGCTACGCTATAGTGCGCAAGGCCTTTCACCAAGCGGGAATCAGACTCGGTTCCGAGAGAAAAGGGATACACCTGATCCGTCATTCCGTCGCCTCGAGACTGTTGGCGAAAGGGGTAGCGGTAACGACTATAGCGTCAATGCTTGGCCATTCCAACAAGACATCTACCGAAGTATATCTATCAACGGATCAAAACCGCTTACGAGAGTGTGCGCTTAATCTTGCCGGGATTCCACTGTCTCTTGGAGAACTGAAATGAGCCCCCGGTATTGCAGTGTTTTCGCCTCCGATCTTAAGGATTTTGTCGCATTGAAACGAGCGGCAGGATACCGCTATGAAAGCGCCGAGTATTCGCTGTGGCGGTTTGATCGATATGCGTGCAAGCATGCGGAAGACGGATGTTTTTCCCGAGAGCTGATCCTTGTGTGGGCACAAGCTACAAACGAAAAACCGGCATCCCACAAAGTACGGATATCACCGGTACGAGAGTTCGGCAAATACCTCCAATCGATTGGGATTTCCGAAGCGTTTGTGCTTCCCACCGGGTTGCACCGTAAAACTGCGCGCTATGTACCGCATTTCTTCACCAAAGATGAGATTTTCTCATTTTTTCATGCCTGCGACAGTTTGAAACCTCACGGTTCGTTCCCCATTCGACATTGGGTCCTGCCGGTCTTGTTCCGACTGCTGTATTGCTGCGGTTTGCGCACGTGTGAAGCGCGAACGTTGCGGGTCGAGGATGTTGATTTACATCTCGGGCAGATCGATATCGTTGCTTCGAAACAAGAACGAAGCCGTCGAATACCAATAGGTCGCGATCTCCTGGAACTCTTGCAAACGTACAATACGCAGATATCGACCGTATACCAGGACAGAATCTTCTTTTTCCCCACGACACCATCGCGCTGCTATGCGCAATCAAGTCTGGGTATAGCGTTTCGGAAAATCTGGAATACGGCAGTGCCTGGAGGCGGGTACGGGAATAAGGCTCGTGCCTATGATTTCAGACATCACTTTGCACTCACTAATCTGAATAGATGGGTAGTCGCCGGCGCCGATCTCAATAGCATGCTTCCCTATCTCAGTACGTACATGGGGCACGCGTGTCTGCAGAGCACCGACTACTACCTTCACCTCGTACCCGAGTTCTTCCACACGTTTCGCGAGAAGCTGCGAAGTACAGAAAATCTCATTCCGGAGTTTCGCCATGACCAGTAATAACAGGAAATCTGAACGGCAATTTTGGCAGTATGTTCGTTCGTACCTTACCGTCTATCTACCCAGAATCCGTTGCCTCAGCCCGAAAACATCCGAATCATACAGGCAATCGATCGCAACGTACTGCACGTTTCTCAAGGAGACGTGCCAAACCGAATTCTCTGCTATCTCGTTCAGCCATTTCGACAGAACGACAGTCGTTGAGTTTCTCCAATGGTTGCGCCGACGAAACTGCCGATCAACAACGTGCAATCTCAGACTTTCTGCGATCAAGTCGTTTCTCAAGTACTGTGCCGACGAGGACCTGCGTCTATATTCCATGTATCTGGAGATCAAAAGCGTTCCCATGATGAAGGTTCCGAAGTCGACGATTCAATACTTGTCGGAACCGGCAATGAAAGCCATATTGGCACAAGCAAGTGGAAAAACCACGAAGGCTGCGAGAGACGGAATGTTGTTGATTATGCTATACGACACTGGATGTAGAGTGCAGGAGCTTGTGGACCTGAAAGTTGGGATCTTAACCTGGCAGTAGGCGATCCGTTCGTGATCGTGACGGGAAAAGGAAACAAACCAAGAAGCATCCCCCTTATGGACAAGACCGTTTCACACTTGAGGAAGTATATAGACCGGTTCCATCCTAACGAGGTGTCTGTAAACTCTGCTCCACTATTCTATTCCATACACCGGGGTAATCCGCGCTCGCTGTCTACCGATGCGGTTAGCGTAATACTCAAAACGTGTGGTGAAAGGGCCGCGAAAACATGTCCGGATGTTCCTGATAGAGTTAACCCGCACCTTATCAGGCACACTCGAGCGATGCACCTTTATCGCGCCGGCATGCCGCTATCCTATGTCGCGGAATTTCTCGGACACGCAAGTATTACCACTACCGAGATTTACGCTACCGCAAGTACCGACATGCTCCGCAACGCACTGGAAACGGCTGATCCTGATATCGCCGGTGAAGTGCCGTCATGGAAGAACGAGGAAACCTTGCGGAGGCTGTGCGGATTATAGCCACAAAACATTATGCCGAAGTTTTTGCGGCTATTTCGTTTCAAAGAAAGTAGAAGCACATCGTTTTCGGCATTACGCTTTCTTCGGCATAATCGAGGTTATCCCGAATTCGGGATAACCTTGATAATGGCCATGTGTACATCGCTTCTCACTTCGCCTTCATCCTGGCGCAGCTGGGAATCAAAAAGATCCACCATGGTCCCTACAGAAGTTGGGCCAAAGGCAAGGTGGAGTCGGTGATGAAGACGATCAAACGGGACTTCCAGGCCGAGGCCCAGCGGGCCGGATTCAAGACCCTCGAAGAACTGAACAGCGCCCTGTGGGCATGGCTGGAGGTGGAGTACAACCGCCGAAACCACTCATCTACCGGAGAACCACCGGCGGGGCGTTTTGAAAAAGGCCTTCCTCCGGGCCATCGTCGGGTGCAGGACCTCCAGTGGTTCGAGAACCTCTTCTTGCTGTATGTGTATCGAAAAGTCGCCAAGTGGGGCACCATCAAGTTCGAGGGCAACCAGTACCACACCGAAGCGGCCGCCGGAAGCACTATCGAAGTGCGCTACAACCCCTTCGACTTGCGGAAGGTATGGCGCTTTGAGGACGGGAAGAAGGTCGAAACTCTCGGGCTTAAGAAACTGGTCAACCCCGCCGTGGAGAAGCTTCCCGAAGAGCGACAAGCAGCCGAGCGGAAAGTCAGCGCCGAGGCGGCCGGCTACTTCGCCTCCCTTCGCCAGCGGCAGGCCGAGCTCGACCGCCGAGGCGCGGCGGTCAACTATCACAAACTCAAAGAGGAGGGGCGGGGATGAGAGAGGCAATACTGAACCACTACGGGTTCTCACGGCTGCCCTTCGGCAAAGACATAGACGGGGAGAAGATTTTTCACACCGAAGAGCTTAGCCGTACTGCTGCAATGCTCGAGCTCGGCATCGAGAGTGAAGACGTGATGCTCTTAAGCGGTCCGATCGGCTGCGGGAAATCACTGATCATCCGCCACGGCCTTGCCGGACTCGACACCAATCGCTACCAGCCTATCTACCTGCGCGGCAACATCTCCGGCGAGGGGGAGCTGGTGAAGGCGCTGCTGCGGGGGATGAAGATCGAACCACCACACTCGCTCGGCAAGGCGAAACCGGCCTTCTTTTCTGCGGTCGAGGAGAACCCGCGCAAGCCGGTGGTCGTCCTCGACGACGCCCAGGATATTGCCGAAGAAGCGCTCGTGTCGATCAAGGCACTGACGAACTTCGACTCCGACTCACGGAACCGAATCACCTTCATCCTTACAGGCCAGCCGGAGCTGCGGACCCTTCTCAGCTACTCCCACTTCGACTCCCTTCGCGCCCGCATTCGCCTCTCCCACCACCTCTCGCCGATGAGCCTGGAGGAGACCGCCTCCTACATCGACCACGGTCTCGAGGTTGCCCATCGTAAAGAAAAGCTTTTCTCGGATGCGGCGAAGATGGAAATATTCAAACGAACAAACGGAATTGCCAGACAAATAAATCGGATTTGTTACAACGCTATCGTCACCGGTACAATACAGGAAAAGAACCTAATTGACTCCTCGGACCTCCCGGCCGATGAGTTGTGAGCTTCTCTCGTTTTGGGTTTGTCGATGGCTGGAATTACCGCAGGTAACCCTGCGGTAATTCCGCACATTTACAAGGGGAAAGCTATTCTGTCAAGTTGAGGAAATTGCCTCAGACAAGTTGGGGAAACTTCTCTTGGCGGGGAACAGTTTGACCGAAGTCTTCAGGCTGAATCGGATAACCTTTGGGCCTCTATGCAATATTATCCAAAAAAGATGATGATTGAGTTTACTGAACTTGATCAGGAATCCGTTCGCAGTATGTTTCGTTCGCTCTTTGATGAGAATAAGTCTTTAGAGGAGAGAATAAATACCTTTATCGAAAAGAGTGATGAGTTTCTGTCTTATCTGAACAAAATGAAGCCACAAGAAAAAGAAAGAAAACAGCATTATCACAAAGATGTAAGGGCAATTGCACTCTATTTAACCTTCCGTTACCCCGGAAAATACTACCTCTACAAATTCCGAGAGACAAAACAATTCCTCTCTCAATTCACCAATCAAACTCTATCAATGGGATGGGAACCAGCGGAGAAGTATTCTTTCTATCTACGCAATGCTAATGAACTGAGAGATATACTCACCGCAGATAAGAGTCTAGTAGAAACTTATGAAAAATGGTTGAAGGATAACGACTTCATCGATCCAAACTATACCTTTCTCACTCAAGACTTTCTCTTCCAAACAACTTATAAAGACTGGGCAGAGGAGATAGAAAAAACATCTGTTAAGATTGAAACAACTAAGAATGAAGCAGTTGAATTACCTTCAAAGAATGTTATCTATTATGGTCCTCCAGGTACAGGGAAAACATATTTTCTCCGTAATCAACTCATCAAACAATACTCTGAAGAGAGACCAATAAAGAGTAAAGAAGAGCAACTACAGACGATCGCTTCTAAATATTCATGGTGGCAGATAGTAGGCGCTGCCTTATTAGAACTTGGAAAAGCACATGTCGCCGAGATTGTAGTACACCGATTAGTGCAATCTAAAAACGAGATTTCAAATCAAAAGAATACTCGTGCTATGGTCTGGGCAATGCTACAAATGCACACCGTCACCGATTGCGAGCATGTAAACTATACGAGAAGAGCTGAACCACTTTTCTTCTACAAAGAGAAGGACTCAGTATGGAGTATACGTGAAGAGATTGTTAAGACAGAAGTTCCAGAGTTGTATCAAATATTGGAGGAAGAGGAGAAGTCTCAAAATGAAGAGATACAAATCAATAGATACGATTTTATTACCTTCCATCAAGCCTATTCATATGAAGACTTCGTTGAAGGCATTAGACCAATGCTCTCACAAGATTCCGATGAACAGGTTTCGGGAGAACTTGGATATGTCATTAAACCCGGTATTTTCAAACAAATAGTGGAAAAAGCAAAACAGGATAAAGATCAAAAATATGCGCTGCTCATTGACGAGATAAACAGGGCTAATGTATCTGAAGTATTTGGAGAGTTGATTACCCTTATTGAAGATGATAAGAGACTTAAACAGTCCAACTCAATGCAGGTGAAATTACCATATTCGGAAGAGATGTTTGGGATACCCAATAATCTCGACATAATAGGCACAATGAATACCGCTGATAGAAGTGTTGAGGCTTTGGACACCGCTCTAAGGAGAAGATTTTCATTCATTGAAATGGAACCTGATCCAACTTTACTCGCGGAATCTCCTCATGCAGTAGAAGAAATTGAATTGGATAAATTGCTCTCAACTATAAACGCTCGGATAGAAAAATTATTAAATCGAGATTACCGTATTGGGCATGGGTATTTCACAAACATCTATGAACAAGAAGAATTGGAAGAGGGCCTACGAATAATTTTTAAGCACAAAATTATCCCCCTTCTGCAAGAATACTTCTATGATGATTGGGGTAAAATTGGACTTGTGTTGGGAAAAGACTTTATACGAAGAGAACATGAAGACATTACCTTCGCTGAATTTGATGATGATACTTATGAATATTTTGAAGAAAAGTCTGTCTACCGGATACACTGATCCATCTACATGGTCATTAGAATCCTTTAAAAGTATCTATGAATAATAGACGTGTCATTACCGTTTACGAGCACCAAGACCTCAAAATACGTAACACCAGTCTACGAGAGAGAGGATGTACAATTACTTTTCAGCCCATACACTTAAAACGAGAGAACAATTCTTCCAGGTTCGCTACTCTTCGATAAATTTTCCAATTACGTTGGGATTATTAAAGTTGGTAACGTCATAATCGAGGTACTTCCAAAAATAGACTACGTCGAAGGGGAGAACAATTTTTGGAGATCCGTACTAATAGAAATGCTCCAAATTTCTAGGCTTTATTCCAAAAATATTCAATGATCGAGTGGAGATTTCTTCTTACACCTCTTCACTTCTCGATATTCTTTTTCTCCACTATCTGAAAATGGTTGAAAATATTGTTGAGAAAGGACTCTTGAAAACATATGTTCATAAAGAAGAAAATAAAAATGCGATAAAAGGAAAAATACTCATTGGGGAGAATATTAAGAAAAATTACGCTCATAAAGAACAAGCCTATTGCGATCACTCGGTTTTTACCTCCAACAATATCTACAATGGAATAATTAAAAAAACTTTATCGCTTATTTCAACGACCACAACACAACCGATAATTTCTTCAAAATCACGATCTTTACTCCTACATTTTGATGGGATTGATGATGTGAAAATTGCATCAGAAAAAATATTTGAAAAAATGCCGGAGGGGAGAAAATATCAATACTACCGGGATGTGATGGCACTATCATAACTTATACTTTTTGGAAATAGTATTACCCTCAACAAAGGTCAAAATAATGTATTCTCAATGTTTTTTGATATGAACCTGCTCTTTGAAAAATACATAGGAAAAATGTTTAAGAGGGCATTGGGGAGGATGGTAAAACTGCAGAGTGGAAAATACTTTTGGGAGTATAAGCGGATAAGACCTGATATCATCATAGAAGACGAGAGAAATATCGCTATTGATACAAAATGGAAGATTAGTGGACAAGGTCCAATCGATGCTGATCTGAAACAGATGTATGTCTACAATAGATACTTCAATGCTGATAAGGCCATTCTTTTCTATCCCTACCATACAAACTTCAGTAGAACAGGGTGGAGCGTTTCGAGATGGTAGTGGTACATGTAGCCTAATGAGCATCAACATCTTCAATGAGAACGGCCGTTTGAAGAAAGACTTAACAGAAGAGATTGAGACTATGGTTGGCGAGAATTAGTCCCACCGGGTGTACTCTTTTTCATCCGGGACAAGTGGCTCAATAGAAAATAGTACATATCAAACACAATTGTTATATTTTTTGCAAATGTATTGATTACAGCCACTGATGCAAGCACGAGGATCACACCAGAGAGCTTCAATTTGCTTCGATATATTTTCATACATCTTTGAATAGAAAAGCTCGCCACAGCTTCTCACGAATTTCTGAGATGATTTTTACACTACCTGTGAGAGTGCACAATCACATGTTTTTATGAAGTGTAGAAAGGAAAATTTCTTCACCACTGTATAAATGCTTGTCTCGAATTCACTTACCTAACTTATAAACAACTTATTAACAAGGATGGTAAAGATTCTTTACCACCTCAAGATTTTATCTCATCAAGTGGTAAAGTTTCTTAACCAGTAGTGGTAAAGTTTTTTTACCACTCCGCCTCAAAAGTGGTAAAGATTCTTTACACTATTAAATACATTAATAAATACAAAAATACAGGGAATCCTCAAAGCAAAGACTTGTGGATAACTTCCCATTATTCAGAATCACGAGAATCACTTCTGGGCGCTTCAAATAAATTCAATGTGTTTATATACAAATTTACACCAAAAACTTCACCTCGGCTCTCCTCGTGTCTCTGGAGTAAATTCTGTGCAATGTCTGTAAGTTTAGAGATGCAGAAGATGAATATACTATTACACATAAAGCCTGATGTGAGGATCAACTTAATGAGTTTAGAAATTGCTTTCCACGATTTACTTTTTCAATACATCAATGGGTATGTACTCTTCCCAAACTACCTTGTAGACATCATACAACCAATCTGTAGCTCATCAACCTGGAAGGTCTTATCTGTGGTTTGGAGAGAGTTGATTGGAAGACAAGTATGGGAAGACAATATATCGTTGAGAAAAATACAGAAGCATACAACAATATCGCGCCCGGTGATAATTGCATCTTTGAATCAGTTGGAAGAGTATGAAATCTTAATCATTCAAAGAAACTATTCTTCTCATAAAGGGGGCAGGCCGAATACATTGAAAATAAACAAAACAACTTTATACCTTTTATACCAACTCGAGAAAGAAGGCTACCATCATTTATCGGTTGAAGAGTATTTTTCAGTTCTAAAATACAAAGAAGATAATTCAGAAGAGTTGATCACTATCACTCCAAAAATGTGGGAAGAATTATTACAGAAAATTGGTAGTAAAAAATCCTTGTCAAAAAATTCTGAAGGTTATACTATTAACAACAAGGAGGGAGAAAATGCAGGCGAAAATAATTCCCTTTCCGAGTGAAGAAGAAGATCCTGAAGAATACATCACGATTACTGTTTTTGGTGAAGACTACCACATTAAGAGAAAATATCACGGAAAGTTTTTTGCTCTTGTCGATAGCCTACTCAAACACCTCAGAAAAAGTCAGCTGGTATAATATAATTCTTGATATTCTTCTGTTATCAACTCACCATTTTCCGCTACAAATACCACTATTTCAGTTTCTTCAACCTCCATTTCCAAAGAGATTTTACCACCTTCAGAAACTTTGACTAATTTATCAAGAAAGTAGGTAACAGTTGGAAAAGAGAAATAACTGTGTAAGTACCGATAGCCCTTCTTTTTCTCTACTGGATGATCGTCCACAAACTGATCTAAATAGGTATCCACCTTCTCAGCAAAACCTTCCTCTTCTGACTCAAAATTAAGATGCATGTAAATCCCTGCGCCCATGTAATCCTCCTTATAAATTGTTGTAATCCAAATACTTGTACTATACTATTCTATCTTTTCCTTTTCAAATCCACAGTATGTTTTTATATTAATTGGTTTTGAAGTTCTATCAATTTTGTACCGTTTGAGCAAGTATTTTTCCATTTGGTCATGATAGAAAAATATTAACCTTAATTGTTTTTACTTGTATGAGGTTTTTTCTGTTCGATGCCGATGTGTAAGGTTATAACCAATTCTGAAGTGTGAATAATTCTATTAACTTCTGTCTGGTCTAATGAACTAATAATTATTCTTCTAATTTCAAAGCCACGATATGTCCATCCTTTGATTGTTCTTGAGGTTCTATATAAGTTGTACTCTTCGAAAACTCTATCTGCTCTTTTGAGAATCCTTGTCAGACTTGTTTTTGTGATGCTCCTATCTCCATAATAGTGAGCATACTCATTCCATAGTTGATCATTAGAAAGAAATATAGAATCTCCTATCTCTTTGTCAGATAATTCTGAACAATATTTGTGGTATACATAATCAATAAACTCTTCCAATCCTAACTCCTTGTTTTTATATTTATATATGCACAGATGGTTACAGGTTACACAAATAGGGTATAAATATTTTAGTCTGATCAATAATAAAACAACCTGAACATCTTAATATATATAAGTGTAACTTATGTAACTATGTAACTTTTAATGTTTTTTAACTCTAAGAACAAAAAAAGCATCCCAAATGACGTTTTTTTAATAAAAAAGTGTAACCTAAACAGTGTAACTTGTGTAACTATATTTTGTAGATTTCAAAACCACGATAAGTTTTACCACAAATTTTCTTAGCAGACTTTTTTACTTTATATTCTTCAATTCCCATAGATACATTCTGAATCTTCCGAGCTACGCTCGCCTTAGTGGCATTAGGTGTTTTATAGTGTTCTCTATACTTATTTGTAATCTCCTCACTGGTTTTAAATATTTCATCGCTATGAGCATCAATAAATAGGTCCTCTAAAAACTCTTTCATCATCGTGGTTTCTGTAGACAGTTCCTTATCTCCGGTTGAGAGGCCAAAATCAAACTCTTCTACGTCCGGGAAAAAAGTTGATACCAACTCAGATATTGTCTCTGCCCATTTCGGGAATTTAGGAGGAGCAACATAAGTATACTCTTCCTTTAATTCATTAACGTGCTCTATATGGTAGAGGATGTCTGCCAATACTTTCTTCCTATTCTTCTTAATTACGTCCAATGATTTGGCAATCTTTTTCTTCTCCTCACTATCTACACTATAGGTATCTCGCATACGAATAGTAAGTATACGATTGAGAATATCATCATTGAAGGCGTTCTCATCATTGAATGTGGCAAAATAGGTTTTATTGTTGCGAACTCTGCTGTGGGAGATGTTCATAAACCATGCAGGGATCTCTACATCGGTAACAGTCTTAGTGATATTGAGCATCTGATTGTGAGTTGTGTATTGAAGGTTATCATAGAGAACATACTTATTCGCAAGGGACCTTATTCCGCTAATTTGAGCCTCATCATTATGTCCGTCAAACTCTATATTTTGAACTCCTTGGATAATTTTAGTAAGGGCTCTTACTGCCTGGGACTTACCACTTGATTTGGTTTGTGCAATCACAGAGAAAAGTGGTTTCTCTCCGTCAAATCTACTGTCCAAGAAGGCAGATAAAAGTCCTGCTGCGAAGCGATAACGATCTTTCTCCTCTTCGACTGTAATAAGGTCCAGTGCTTTTCTAAACCATCCATTGTTCTCAGCGGTTATATTCTCGGGAATATAGACCGTATCGTTCATATTTTTAATTTCAGGCAGGTAGGAAAACCTTCTGTAGGACTCGATACTATGTTTAAACCAGGTCATATACTTTCTCTCAGTGATGTTGGTAGTTGACCTGAAATCGAGTGTATAGCCTTCTTTCATCAACTCTACATAAAACTCCTCAGAGGAGGAAATGAAAGTCTCTGGCTTTTCTTTCATAAAGAGAAATCTCTTACCACTTCCATCTATAAAAGTAGAGAATAGTTTCTTCGGCTCTTCCATATCCTGGGTAAACTCGAGGTAGGGATATTGTTTGGTGAAGGTTGTGACAGCACCACTTTTACTTGTGGTCTGAAACTCCTTCTCATAATAATTTTGAATGGTTTTATTCTTTGGGAGGGTCTTTGCCGGTCCATTTGCTTCATTCTTAAAGGCACTCTTTATACACTTTTCGACCTGATCTTCAGATAGAGGGGCATCAATACTGTTGTTGATGGAGTGTAGGAGTGTTCGAGTCTCCTCTTCGGTATTCCCACCGTTTCTTAAAGAGCAGGCGTACCGATAAATTTGATCATCTCTATTTCCGGTAGTGATCTGATTTACCGGCAGCATTTCAGATTGTCCTTGATTTACCTCCACATCATAGAGATCCTGCTTTATTGACTTACCCCTATTGTGGATTACTTTGGCATTTGGACTGCCAAAAAAAAGCCGGGAGGCATCCTTTACCTGTGGGTCAAAAAATCTATACTTTGTAGTTAGTTTTCTTAGCCAAAGTTCCAATTCTTCAGCACTACTAAGAGGTTTTACCGGGAAGTAGACATGAAATTTATCCCGTGGTTTAGCTCCATTCTTCTCCTTCTGGTGAGATTTAGAGGTAACGAGATAGTATTCATATTCGTGAAACAGTGTGCGAAATCTCGATATAGTCACCCACTCGCTTTCATCTTCTGAATGGGTATTATCAATATCTGCGTAGAGAACATCACAATACTCAAAGTTGGCTTTCTTACGATACCCGCTGGTAAACTTCACCATTGTATGGTTGTACTGTACTACCTCTTTCAATCCCTCTTCACTATCTATATTCACTTCTTTATCGAAGGTAGTGATATCTGATTTTTTGTTATAATATAATTGCATACCTTTACTCCTTATAAATGCTTTATTGGGGGAGAATGTGTAAAGATATGTGTCTCTTATGTGTATACGTGTTTAGAAGACTGGATAGCATCTTCCTTTGATGTTGTCAGTGTCCTTATCGTAATATGTATTGTAACCTTCCATTTCAGTCTATCCAAAACTCACAATCAGATTCCTCATCAAATTGTGTTTTTGTCTCTTTCACCTCCTATAAAATATTTCTGTTCCTTTTTTTGATCCTCCTTTTTCACAAAAAAAGACCAATAAATCTGCCACCTCGTTAGAGGTCCGTATCGACAGACTATTGGCCTTTGGTAAAGGTATGTAGGTCAATGATACGGAAACTAACCTATATACCTTGTTTAAATTATTTCTATAAAAACATGCTTCTCTTTTAGCATTTCTAAAAAATGCCCACAGAAGAAGTGGATATGTTACCTTTAGATAAGCATGCTTCCGGTCCTTGTTTTATTAAAAACTTATCTTCTGACCCACTTTTCTTATGTCCAAGTACATTTCCATATACCACTCTTAAATATCTTCTTTTTCAAAATTGTACATAGAAACCTATATGTGAAGAAAAAGCGCTTAAAGATTTCAGACTGAATTAAGAGTGTTTGGTTCATATGTTAGGTAAACGGTTTATTCTCTATGAGCTCCTCCTCAACCTGTATTTATCTTCTAGAAATATGCTTTAAAGGTGTAAAAATTTGAAAAAAAATCAAAAAGTTTTGTATTTTTTAGGAGAGTCTAAAAACCTACTATCATATGTATATGATTGAATACTTGTTGCTTTTACTTTGCCTTAAAAGAAGAAGCAAAACTGATAGCCATTCACAATGAATTGATGTTGGCAGAAGTTAGAGAGGGAAGGAAGTTCACTGAGGCGTCAGAGATACACATTGATGCGCATCTCCCGGCCAGTTTATATATCCCAATTGGAAAGCACCTTGAAATACATAATAAAGGGCTAAAAGTGATCAGCTGTATGCCCAGCCCTTCAGAAGTAGAAGCAGAGACAATTAAGGAAACATTTAATGAGGTGTTACAAGGTAATCTGGAGCATTGGAGTGGAATGTATGTTGGGAAAATAACTATGAGACAGATTGCCTCTGTGGGGGTATCGAAATCTGTAAATATGCAATAGGAAAAGACAAATGCTGTTTCTAAAGAGATCGTAGTATTAGGTTCAGTCTAGTATATCGGGGTAGACGGATGTTAGAGGCCTAAACCAAATGGGCTCAGTGTCCCGGTAAGAAATTTTGATGTATTGGGACGGGAATTGGTTTTTCTGTAAGATAAGAAGGAGGGATAGCAAAGTTTGAATCCCTCCTATGATAAAGAAGGTTATATGGAGATAGTGGACAGCCCATAGCATGTAGCATTGAATTACTATCCATGCTATTAAGACTCCACCCATGAAACCACTGTAATAACCCTAATAATTCCATTTTCTGATTGCAGTGATGCCTGCGGCTATATTCATCAAGCCGATCACTATGAAGAGGAATAGACCAGGTATGAAAAAATCATCAAACGGAGCATTTTTCAGCATTTTAGAAGCCTCTGCATCCATTGATGCGAGTGTAGGATCAGGCATACCTAAATAGCCTCCGGCTAAGGCTCCAATGCCCACAAAAAAATGTATGATTATCAGTAGAGTTATTACTGGTTTCATGTGCTGAGACTATTCTATGCGTTCAATTTTATTCCAGCGGATAGACTTTGGCTTACCTTTTACAGTAACTCCGACAGATTTGGTACTAATCTTCTCAACTTGTGCTTTCTGTTCTTGTCCTTTCTCTTTCCATACGGCAGTCGAACTGAGAGTAGTGGATTTCATGAGTTCTTCTAATTTCTCATTTTCTGCTTCCTGCTCGAGTTGTTGCTTCTTTTCCGTAAGTTCTTGAATCTGCTGTTCCAACTCTTCTAATTGTTGTTGTTTGGTTTTGGCCATTACCTTGTCCTCCAATAATAAGATTTTATACTCAATGATAGTATGGATTGAGAGTTTTGACTATAACTTTTTTGTCAGGAAAGTACTTCTATATTGTAATATTTAATTTAGCTAATAGCAGTTAAAAAACTATCAATAAAAAAAAATATAACATTTTGCTTAATCTGCTGTTTCATCAATAACAATTTTAGCTCCTTCAGTACTATATCGTGCTTTTGTAATTTCGATGTTATCGGCTAGTTTTCTTATGATAGCCTCATTTTTATCAGATATTCTATTGCCTAATATTATCCTTGAGATTTTATTATCTAACTGATAAAAAATTTCATTATATAACAATCTGTATTCTTGCTCATATTCCCAGTCTTTTGTTTTCCTAGTAAATATTCGAAACGCGATCTCTTTATTTATTTTTTCAGAAGAAACATTCTTTAGTTCAGGTTCATATTTAATCTTATAGAATTTACCATATTCATACTCTCCATTTTCTGCGATCAGATGGTCGGGTATATCAAATTCTATAGTAATACCCTTATGTCCATCAGCATACAAGGACCACATAACAACATTGTCACCGGTTGAAGATAAACTACAAATTAGTATTTCTTCGCCATAGTTACTAATAGCAGATAAATTATCTCGATATGAATTGGGTTGACCTACGATAAATGGTATGACCCGTGGCAGTGTGCTCCCTTGACCATTATTAAGTATTTTATTGAATTGCCCTTCGAATGGATCTATTAAGTTTAGAATAGCGAGCACAATATAGTTTGTTTTCTACTAAGATGTCATATATAAATTCATAATTTGCTAAAGTCCGGTACTTATATAGTTTCATATGTAATTTCACCTTTGGTCTTTATTATTACTAAAAGCATATAGAAAATTATTCACCTGTTGATGACTCATATTTTAGACTATTCAAACCTCATATCATTGAGTTTCCAGTATATATCAGTATTCTTAAGGTCTTCGTTTTCCTGAATCAATTCCCAGGCATTTTTACCTTCTTTATTTGTGACACTTGGATCTGCACCTGCAGAAAGTAATGTCTCAACAACAGAAGTGTTAGAATTATGCTTAACCGCTTCTAGAAGTGCTGTATTGCCATTGTCCGCTTTTTTCGATAGATTTGCCCCATTGTGAAGTAGTATATTGATAATCTTTGGACTATCTGTACTTCTTGCAGCAACAATAAGGGGAGTGTAATTGTGATAATCTCCTAATGAGATTCTCACGCCGTTATCTAATAGGGTTTGTATAATTTTCGGATCATTAGTACTTCTAACAGCAGTAACCAATAAAGGAATACCTGGCATAACAACAGCAGATGATACATCTGCACCTGCTTCTAAGAGTGTTATAATTAGATCATAGTTTTCATTATAAACAGCCCAATATAGTGAAGTTTCTCTTGTAAATTTTTCATATGCATTTACATCAGCACCTTTTTTTATCAATAACTTAGCTATTTCAACATTCTGATTATATTCAGCGGCAACCATCAACGCTGTGTAGTCATCAGCATTTCTTGCGCTTATATCTGCACCAGAATCAATAAGTAAGCTTATTAAATTTGGATTATCAGTCTTACTTGCGGCTAACATGAGAGGGGTATCGCCATCATTATTTCTTGCAGAGATATTCGCTCCTGATTCCAACAAAGCTTTTACTATACCAATTTCATCATTATTCAGAATTGCAAGCATTAGGGATGTGGTTCCATTCTCAAGTCTGTCAGTAACGTTCGCACCATTATCAATAAGTAGTTGAATTATATCCGGATCAGTTCTATATATTGAAGCAAACATCAATGGCGTGTATCCATCGTTATTCCTATCGTTTATTTTTGAACCTGCGTCTAATAACAATTTAATTATTTCTGGATTTTTATTATCAGTTATTGCATACATTAGAGGAGTCATCCCAAACTGGTTTTTCTTTAAAAAATCTGCTCCTAAGTTGAGTAATAAATCTATAACTTCAGGTTTTTTATTACTCATAGCGGCAATCATAAGAGAAGTACTCTCAAATTTGTTTTCATAATTTATATCAACCCCTTCTTTGATCAGTGTTCTTATAATCTGCACTCTACTAACCTTAGAGGCATACATAAGAGGGGTATTTCCATTTTTATCTTTTGCCGATACATCATTTTCTTTCAAATATTCTGTTAAATTATCAACCGTCATCTTTTCCCAGGTCTGTAAATCCAACTTTGGCCAGCTATCATTAGCATATATGTGCATGGTCAAAGAAAACAGGATTACTACAAATAACATTTTTTTCATGCTGGAACTCCAATTTAATAATACTGTTGGATCAGTGTGTTAGTTTTTTATACATACAGTACAACGTTTAATGTGGGTAGTTTAACATTGAATATTTTAATAGGATAGCTAAATTAGGATAGAAATAGAAATTAAACCAGTTGCGATTTTACATGGTTGTATAATACTTGTAACTATCCGAGCCCACGGTCCCAGTCGGAGAAGTTTAAAACCATATCTCATCATTTGCGTATAGTCTATAAGAGACAGTATAACTACGGGGTTTAGGATCGACAAAAAACCTGATTAAAATACTTTTATTCTTCCTAAGGGCGTGTTATTCTGACTGGTTTGCTGCTCAAACCGTAGGGAGATACAATTGAATGAAAAGCTATGCCTATCATGAAGCTGGACACACGATAGTGGCACAACACCTCGGATTGCCAGTGGAATATACTACGATTGATGAAGAGGTTTCACCATTAGTAGCAACAAAGACTATACGGCTGAACGATTACTTCGATGAAGATGCATTGATGATTGGTAGGCTAAAAGCAAGAGGAAAAGAGTCCCTGGAAAGAGAGGATTATAGAATGTTCTATTCCATGCTTCTCTTCAAACTTGCCGGGTATGTAGCAGTAGAACTGGCTGATGAGGAGATGGTCAACGAGAAAAAGCACTATGATGAAGATCGGGTGTTTGCCTTTAATATACTCAATCATCTTGAGAAGGGAATTGCCGAAATAAGGTATGAGAAGATGCGAAGGATAGCCGAGAAGATTCTACGACACAAGTGGGAAGAAGTTGAATCCTTGGCTAAGAGGCTTATGGAAGAGAGGACAGTCTATTTTTCAGATTGAGCATAGCGAACTGAATTGATAATATGGAGTAAATCTACAAGGAGATCGTGAAATGCGATACGTGGAACTGAACAACAAGTATGAAATAAAAGTAGTGATCGAAGAGATAAGGAATAAGTATAAAGACCTATCGAAAATATTGATCCCAAGTGAACGGGAAACCACGGTAAGGGGGGATTTAGTTGTTACTCTCTACTACAATTTCGAACCGTCTATGAAGGTAGAAGGTGAGGGAGATGTAATCAATCAATTTATTGAGCGGTTAGAAGAGGAGAAGAAAGGGTATTGAGCCCTTGGACTCATTTGACCAATTCTACTTCGGGATGAAAGAGAGTGGTAATGAATAGCCTTTTGATGGCAGAGGTAGCCTTTTCAACTTTTACATATTCAAACTCATTATCCTCCGGCTGCTCTATTGCTCCCTGTGCGTTCTCCCATGTCAGATGAGTCAGACGCTTGTCTATGATTTCTACATAGTGGGATTCTAATTGCTCTAATGGATCCTTCAACTTCGGGAGGAATCCATAGATTGATATTATGAAATCGGGTCTTTTCTCTGAGAGGTGATAGAGGGTAACATCTGCCTGTTCAGATCCCTCCATCGGTGTTCCTTCGTGTATATATACCATGCTCATAGAATTATCTTTCCTCTTCCTCGTCATTTGTATTGTTTGAGAAAAGGTTTTCTACAATAGTGGCTTGATCTTTGAGATGTTCTATCTGCCAATGGGTATAATTATCCTGTATAGCCTCTCCACTCCAAACCTAATGCTGCTCTAATCTTAGCAGGATCTTGTTCCGGCATTACGGAGTAGGGTATTGAGGGTATGACGGAATGAATGGGGTTTTAGGTGGCGTTTCTCATAGTCAATTTTTGCTCTGTCCATAGTATTTCGAAACCGTTTCTGCCACCATGTCCCTCCAAATCTCTGGCCATTGGCATAGCAAAATACGAGATCATCATCTTCTTTGGTATGTGATTCCTCCTTCAGTTTTAGAAGACTATCTTTGGTACGGTTGGAGATAGGAACAATACGGGTTTTATTCCATTTGGGTTTACCGATTTCATCTCTGTCCTTCCATGCTTCTAATATATTAATGAAGGATTTATCAAAGGAGATGTTTTTCCATTTGAGAGCCAAAATCTCACTACGTCTCATTCCTGTAGTTGCTGCCAGTAGGAAACAAGTATAGTCATAGATGTCTTTCCATGGACCGAATGAATCAGGAGGGAATAGGTCTACAATTTCTTCCATTGTGAAGATACCGGTCACAGTAGATTCATAGCTTACCATTCCTATACCTACAGTAGGATCTCTCTCAATGTCCTCTCTGAGCAATGCTTCTTTAAAAATGGTTTTTACTGCTTTCATGACCTTGTTTGCGGTTGCTTCACTTAGCTTGATAAGAAGTCGTGAGCGGTAGTCAAGTAAATCTTTTCTCTTAATTTCCGCAAGTGTCTTTTGAGCAACTGGGTCCTTTAATAAATGATTTTCAATTCTGTTTCTCTCATTCTTCGCGTGATACTTTGTTACGCTCTTTTTCTCGTCTCTTAATCTACGTAAATGTGGACACTTATCCCAAATGAAGAAAGGAGCAGCATAGTCCTTAAGTGTTAAGTTTTTCGGGAGGTCTATGCGAGTATGGAGAATTTCTTCTGCCTTTTGTTCTGCTTGCCATTTAACCGTTTTACCGGTAGATTTTACGATTCGTTTACTACCTTCCCAATAGTAGAAATACCAGTAAGTTGCCCTTTTCTTTTCCTTTTAAATGAGAACGTAATCTTTTCGTGGAGCCATTTCTAAACCTCTGCTCCACATTATGTTGTAACTTTGTTGTAACTTCAAGTATTTTAGACATAAAAAAGACCACCCGTTTATTAGGATGGTCTATAATTATATATAATATAAGTAAATAAAATTACGTCCAGCCCGACTCGAACGGGCGACCTACGGCTTAGAAGGCCGTTGCTCTATCCAGCTGAGCTATGGACGCATAAAATTCGTTAGTTCAGCCCGATAAGCCCCTGAGCGAGACCCGACCCCCACAGAACACACTAAGTTGAATAATCCGCCGGGCCGAACAGCAGATTCAGCTGAAAGCCATTCCGGTAGAATAGCACGCAAGGGCAATCGGAAAAATCGGGGTGGCCGGACTCGAACCGGCGGTCTCCTGCTCCCAAAGCAGGCGCCTTAGCCACTAGGCTACACCCCGTAATAGGTGAGGCTTAGTATATCTATTTCTAAAATGCTGGTCAAGATAGGCTTTTTGTCGACACAGGAATTCTGATTGAGCGGTACGAACTCGAAGATCCGGTGGCCGATGAATCCTCTGCTGCCCGGGGAAGCTACCAGCGGGAAGAGTTTGAAGTACTCTATTCCGATTTGACAGAGCGGGGGCTGGCATCTTATCAGGCTGCTCTTGAAGTTGGGGCTCTCATCGAAGACCTCGATATCGCCGATCTGCAGAAGCTGATTTCAGAGAGCAGTAACGCGGATGTAAAGGTGGTGTATCAAAACCTGGTGAAGGGCTCCCGCAATCATCTGCGCGCTTTCACCCGTCAACTGATGCGCTATGACGGAGAATATGTCCCGCAGTATATCACCAAAGCCGATTATCAGAAGATTATCACCACTCGCAATGAAGCCGGGCTTATCACCGACCCGGACTTCTCCTTCGAGTAGCACGGCGGATTTTCGGCATTTGCCGGAATACTGCGACCTTATGAATTGGGGCCTGACCGCGGCTGAAATCGAAAAAATTATCGGCAGGCCCCTCGGACAGCCGACCCAGGCCCTGCGCGACTATTTTATAGAAAAGGGTATAGAGTTTTCAGAATACAAGAATGAGCTGCAAAGTCTCATTGATGCGTAGCAGTAGACCGGGGCGCTTGAAAGCACATTGGCTGACGGGATTGTGTGATATACCTTTCCGGTACTGCAAAAAAAAGTTGCGACGTCGCAACTTCTACTTAACAAATGTGGAGTGCAGGTAGTGTGTATCGCCGGGCCCCACTCAGCGGGCCCATTCGCCTATTTGCTTATTAGCTTACCCATTTTCAGGCAGCTTGGTTCCTTCATCATCCGGTTTGATAATTTTGCTCCACCCTTTGCTGTTGTATGTTTTATCAAGTAGTTCTGTTTCTGTAAAATGGGTAAGGTGTTTGAGACGCCGGGCAATTTCCGGGGAAATTACGTGTTCAATCCGGCAGGCGGTATCCTGTGCCTCTTCTACCGGCAGGCAGAGAACTTTGTGCAGAAACCCGGCTACGGCGAAGTGGCGTTCAGTAACCGATTTAGCAATTTCCATGCCTCTTTCAGTCAGGACAATATACGAGTTTTTCTCATAGTTGACCAGGCCGCGTTCCTTAAGTGCCTTTAAGGCCGAGGTAACCGAGGGCATCTGTACATTCAGGGCGGCAGCGATATCTTTTACACGGGCTACCCGATTCTGTGTTTCCAGGGTGAGGATTGTTTCAAGATAATCTTCCATACTCGGTGAAAGTGGTACATCCGGGGTCATACTATTTCACTATACCCGACTTTGAAGTTTTCAGCAATGAGCATTCAACATATCAGAATTGACATTCTCTTATACTCTCTTATAATAAAATAGAGGAGTGAGAAATACTGCGAGATGTTTCTCTCCCATGTGATGTGCCGAATTGGTTCAAGCCGCACGCAGAAAAGCGCGGAAAAGCGCAGCAACAAGCGCAGAAAAGGAACAAGTAGTTGGAGTTATCCGAAGAAGTTAGAAGGCAATTAACTGCTCTCAGCGACGATTTTACTCATCAGCTGCCCAGCCGTGTAAAAGAGCTGCAGAAAGCTCTTTTAACACTCAAAGAAACTGCCGATATAGAGGATATGAAGAACTTTCGACTCATGGTACATAAGCTTGCCGGCTCTGCCGCAACCTTTGGGCACGAGAACCTTTCACTTGAAGCGAAGGAATTTGAGGCATATCTTGAAGGTTTTATTGAGGATGCGAATGCTCCCGCCCACAGTGAATGGGAAAAAGTTGAGCGGTATTTAGAGCAATTGAAAACTGAAATCGGGGACGTTGATGATCTGGAGGAGCTGCAAGCTCCGGAGGAGTTAGAAGAACCTCTTACGACAGATCAAGAAGTTCAAGAACTATACTATCCTAAAAACATCTATCTCTTTGGTTTTTCAATCGATTTGGTGGTAGATCTCTCCAAACAGTTGGGTTTTTACGGGTATACGGTAAAAGTTCTCCCTGGGCTGGAAGAATTAGAAAAGGCCCTGGAATCCGGCAGTTCTCAGCTCATTTTTGTCCATACCCGGCAGTTTGGAGCGGCTGAGTGGTTTCAGAACCGGCTGTCGCGACTTAAGAAGCGGTTTGTAAAAGAGCTGTATGTGGTGTTTATCTCAGAGGAAGATACTTTTGATCTGCGTCTATGCTCGGTCCGGGCCGGAGGAGATGCCTTTTATGTGCTGCCCCTGGATATCGGCCAGTTGATGGATAAAATTGAATCGCTTGTAAACCATGAAAAAGAGAATCCCTACCATGTGTTAATTGTAGATGATGACCAGGAGCAGGTTGCCTACTATGCGCTTTTACTGCAGCAGGCAGGTATGATCACTTCGGTGGCCTCCGACCCTATGAAAGTATTAAGTGTTTTGGTGGAATCCAAACCCGACCTTATCCTTATGGATATTTATATGCCCGGCTGCAGTGGCACCGAGCTTACCCGTCTGTTGCGCCAGCATGATGCGTTTATCACCATTCCCATCATTTTTTTAACCTTCGAATCATCAAGGGAGCGTCAGCTTTCGGCCATCCGGCAGGGGGGCGACGATTTTCTCACCAAGCCTATTAAAGCCGAGAACTTAATTTCGGTGGTAAGCCTGCGAGCCCAGCGTAATCGAAACTTGCGTTACTTTATGGAGCGGGATTCACTCACCGGACTTCTCAATCATTCCAACCTAAAAGAACAGTTGCAGCGTGAGGTAATGCGCTGCAGCCGTACTATTTTGCCCCTTAGCTTTGCAATGATCGATGCCGACCATTTTAAGAACGTAAATGATACCTACGGGCATCTTACCGGAGATCGTGTACTTAAATCGCTGGCGCGTATTTTGCAGGATCGGCTGCGGAGGACTGATATCCTCGGGCGTTACGGCGGTGAAGAGTTTGGGGTGATACTCCTGAATACCGATGCTGAGAAAGCAGTTGCGATTATGGATGAAATTAGGGCCAACTTTTCTCGGGTTATTCACCATGCAGAAAACCAGGAGTTTAGTGTCACCTTCTCGTGTGGAATAGCCTCTTTTCCATCAATAAAAAATGCGGCACAACTGAACGAGGCTTCCGACGAGGCTCTTTATGCCGCCAAAGAATCCGGCCGTAACCGGGTTATGCACTTTGATAAAATCTCAAAGCTCACTTAAGCTGCCGGCACTAAGCTTAACTATACTAATTAAACTCCATATCCTCGTTTGAGCTGAATTTTCCACTCCAAAGTCCACTCCACATGCTCCCACCATCGGCGAAAATCCGGGCTGCAGCGCAGCGAGTACATTCCAATTCGTGTAGATTCCAGGCTTCTACCAGGTGAAAAATGCAGGCTGAGCTGTGCTATCTGCTGTGCGGCAGTCTGCAGCATATCGGCCCGCTCCCTGTCTTCAGACTCAGCTCTTTCCCCTTTCGCTTTTTCCGGTTCATTGGCCGCCAAAAAAATTCCCTCCGCCGCCGGAATCGGAGAAGCTCTCTCCGGAATGGGGGGGCCGGCTCCCTCTATAATCGTGGAGGCCGGTACCGGTGTTCGCCCCGCGGCATTAATCAGTTTCTGGAGCAAGTTCTCCGGCTGTACAACTACACTTATATACAGGTGGCCGGCCCACAACTTTACTTCTCCAAACTCAATCCGAGGTGTATCGGGCGTCTGTGGTGCTTTGCCTGTGCTTTTCGTCACGGCATTATCCAAACCGCCGGCCCCGGTAGAAAAGCGGGCATACCCGCCGCTGTCTAACGGGCTATCGAACCAGGCCAGAGGAATCACCGGCTCAAATGCCAGGGCGGAGGCCAGCCCCTGCGTCTGAAACAGCCGCTGCCGCAGGGCCTGCAGCTTCAGACGGGTCTGTTGATTGGGAATGATGGAAAGAAGGTAGAATTCCTGCGTCATTATTTGCAAAAGATGACACAATAAATTACATTGGTCAAATAGAAGGAGCTATTCTCATTTTGGATAGTGTAATTACACTATCCAAAATGAGAATGCCTCCAAACGTTTAGATATATAAAAGTTTGCAAAGAAATTGATGCGAATTTTAAATTTGGAAGTCAGAAGACTTCCAAATTTAGAATCGCTGAAATAGAAGGAGTACTGCTCGATGAAAAGAAAAGTTCAGAGGATATCCAGTTACATCACCGATCAACTGCAAATGATCGACGGCGTGGTTGCCATCACTCTGCATGAGTCAGCCGAAAGTGATATAAACGATCCCTATTTTTTCCTGAGTCTGGATGTCTATTACCAGGGCGCTCTGCCGGACGCCGGTCGGCGTCAAAGTCTGTTTGAAGATGCCGGAGGCTTTGAAACCTCCTCCTACTCGACGAAGGACCGTTTTTTTATGGAAAAACTGCCCGTACGAATAGAATATAAGCATATCACCCGGGTCGAACATCTGCTGCAGAACGTAGACGAGAACTTATGGGCCTTTCGAGAAACCGGTACCTATATGTTTTACCGGCTGGCCAAGGGTGCGGTCTTGTATGAAAACGGCGACTGGCTCAATCAAATTCGGAGCCAACTCAGTCAGCTGCCGTACAATTTTTGGGAAGCCCTGCGGGAGGCCTACTTTTACCGCGCCGAGCACTACCTGGTCGATCTAAAATCGGCGGTACTGCAAAAGGACGACATGTTTTATCTTATCTCCCTCTCCGGATTCATAAAAAGCATCTGTAGTTTTCTCTTTGCCCTGAACCGCCGCTTCGAGCCCTCGGGCCGGCAGCTGTTTCAGCAGACCCTCGCCCTCGATACCCTGCCGGAGAATTTCCGCGGCCGCTTTCACAGCATTCTGCGGGAAGACCCCGAGTATCCCCCCGAGCGTAAGCAGGAAATTGCGGAGCTCATGACTCGCAGTATGATAAACTTGATGTAAGGGGTCCCAGGTGAAAGCCTACCAATATCTTTTTATAATAATGCTCTTACTCAGCCTTACGGGCTGTCGGGACCATACGGTCCAGAGCATCGCTCTGGGCTTGGACCTGCCCGTGGGGCAGGGCGCGCTCCGCTTAATGCAAACGCCTATCGTTCCGGCCGAGCAGGAAGGGCAGCTCCTGGATATAGAGGGGCGCCTCCAATCTCCGGTGTACGAAGTGGAATATCCGGAAGATTTCTCCGCCCCCTCCACTGCGGTAGCCCTGCGCCTCGAATACCGCTCCGCCATCGACCTGCAGTTACGCCTTGCCTTCGAAGCAGGGGAGACCCAGTACAACACCCTTCCCTCCGGCGACGGAAGCCCTGTAATTGCAGTAGTGCCGCTGGCCGCCGGCCTCCCCCGGCAGTTTCAATTCCAAGCGGCGGGCATCGGCACCCTCGACTCCGCCGGTACACGCGAAAAAGGCACCGTCGGCGAACTCTTTCAGGTAGAGGACCTTGCATTGCATGAACTCCCTTCACCCGACAAAGATGTGCCGGGCCTTGAAATCTCTTTGCCGGATCCCGGCGGGCAATCGCCCCTGTACCAGCACCGCTACCGCCTCGATTACAGCTACCGGCGCGAAGTACTTCCCGCCGGCGCTTCAAGCAGCGCGGGATCCGCCGGCAGCGGCCAGGTGGAGCAGGGGGAGCCGTCGGAGCAGATTTCCCAGGAGCTAGTTCCACTTCAGGTAAGTACGGCGGAAAACTCGGCCTCTTTTCGGCTGTTTGCCAAAGAAGGAAACCACTCTATCTATTTTTACTCCCAGGACCTTGAGTTTGACCCCACAGAGTTTACTGTTCAGACCAACCTGCCGGGGTTTCAGCTGCAGCAGGTATCCCGGCAAAGGGTATCGCGAGGGGCGGCGGATACGCCTCCTCCGATTCCGGCGGATATGGGCACCATTCTGCGGTACCGACAGCAGGCCTGGCGTCGCAGCGATTGGGAGCTGTTCTCGTGGAACCTGTTTCCCTCAATTCTCTTGTTCGATTTTAGGGATTACCAAATCCAGGCGGCCTTTCTGAAACGCCTGGCCTTTTTTGTAGAGAAAAAGGGCAGCACCGGCACTCTCTTATCCAACCGGGTGCTTGAGCCGCTCCACGGATGGAATGCCCATGACTACCGTGCGGCGGATCTGGCAGCTTTTTTTCAGACAGCCCGGGAACAGAGCTTTTCTCTGAACCCGGAAGAACAGCTGCTGCGGCGTATTCTGCTGGAGCAGGGCGTAATTCGCGAGGTAGACGGGGAGTTCCGCCCCGGAACTGGAGGCTTCATCTCCCTATCCCGGCAGAGCAGCAGCCGGCTGCGCTACATTTTTGCCACCCACGAGGGCTACCACGGCCTCTATTTCGCCTCCTCCCGGTATCGTCAGGCGGTTCACGAGGTATGGACTGCACTTAGCGAGGATGAGCGGCAGTTCTGGAAACTGTTTTTAGACTGGAAAAGTTACAATACCGAGGATGCCTACCTGCTGGAGAACGAGTTTCAGGCCTATCTCATGCAGCAGCACCGCTCTTATGTGGATACCTACTTTAAAGAGTACATTATACCGCGGTTTCTCTCGTTTTATCCGGAGTACCGGGAGCAGGCGGACTACTTCTTCAGCTCACTATGGGGAACATTTCAGCCGTTCCGCCCGGTTAATCGAAGAGGCTGCCCGGTCACTGGTTGGAATTTCCGCCGGAGACCTGGTCTGCATCCGGGAATCGGATAATGCGACCGGAAAAATTAGTCTCCGCCCAGCTAATGTCTTTACACTCTTGTACTAATCTGCTATGTTTGCCATACTTCACTGCAGAGTAATAAACTGAAGGTAGGAATCAAATATGGCGCGAAGATGTGAAATATGTGGAAAAGGAACAGTAGCGGGACATAGCGTACCCCGAAAAGGACAGCCAAAGAAACAAGGCGGTGCAGGACAACATATAGGTGTAAAATCCAAACGTGTGTTTCGACCCAATATTATAAAGGTAAAAGCCCTAGTTGGAACACAGAAGCGGACAATCAATGTATGCACACGCTGCCTGCGAGGCGGGAAGGTTGTCAAAGTCTAAATCCGAATAAGATCGGATAAAGAGCCCTTCCAAAGGGGCTCTTTTTTTTGCTGCGCCCTTTTAGGCGCCGCCTCGTAAGGGGCAAAACATGTTGCTACATATGTAAGGAGAGACGTTATGAAGCGCTGGACGGTACACGCTTTCGAGGGAACTTCATGTTGTTCTGCCGACGGGATGGCGAATATTCTGGAGGTGTTTCGGCAGCACCGCAAGGGCCCGGTGTGTGTGGTTGTCTCGCCGAAAAACGATATACCTCCTGCGCTGCTTTCGTTGGTCGACCAGGCGATTGTTCGTGAAGAATCGCTCTGGGGTACCATGGAAGCCCTCAGTCAGCAGATGTCGAGTTTAGCGGACCAACTTGTACCGCCGGACTACCGGCAGGATCTTGAGGCGGCCATTCGTGAGGATTTCCGAAATATAGAAGATATCCTCAGAGCAGTATGGCTGGTTCGTGACTCTTCTCCCCGTACCCGTGAGTATATCAGCGGGCTTGGAGCGGTGTGGATTGCCCAGGTTTTTCATTCTCGCCTTAAGGCGGAGGGGTATTCCGCAAAATGGCTGGATACCCGCAAAATTATCAGCGTCCAACCCCAGGATTATGGAATCGAGGTGCAGTACGAGGATACCGGTCGTGCCCTCGGAGAGGTGTTTGATCAGGACAGCAATGAGGACTTTCTAGTGGTCACCGGAGGCCTCGGCCGGACTCTCGAAGGTGCGGCAACCTCCCTTGGCAAGGACGGCGCCGAACTTACCGCTACAATACTTGGAAACCTGCTCGATGCCGAAAAAATTACCCTGTGGAAAAACGTCGACGGGGTGATGAGTGCGGACCCGCAGAAGGTTCCCGGTGCCGAAATAATTCCGGAGCTCACCTATCAGGAAGCCACAGAGCTGGCCTATTTCGGTGCGGAAATACTCCATCCGCCGGCCATGACACCGGCCATGATGAAGGGGATACCCCTGGCAATCCGCAACATCGACCATCCCCAGGCTCCTGGCACGGTTATCTCTTCTAAGGTAACATCATCCTCCAATAAGCCTGTGAAGGGCTTTTCAATAGTAAATGAAGTCTCCCTGCTGAATATAGAAGGGGCGGGAATGATCGGGGTGCCCGGCATATCCTCCCGTCTTTTTGCCTCGCTAAACAAGCAGGGAATCTCTGTAATCCTCATTAGTCAGGCATCTTCGGAACATTCGATTTGTTGCGCCATACCGGCCCATCAAGCCCGCCGAGCGCGGCAGATTGCCCGTGAGGCCTTTGCCGCCGAGCTGGAAAGTTACCGAATTAACTCGATCGAAGTAGAAGAGGAGTGCGCAATTCTGGCGGCGGTGGGCGACCAGATGTCCGGAATACCCGGTATTTCCGCCAAATTTTTTGGAGCTCTCGGAAAAGCCGGAGTGAATGTCCGGGCGATTGCCCAGGGCTCCTCCGAACGGAATATCAGTGCCGTTATCGGCGCCAAAGATGCTGCCCGGGCACTGCGGGCGGTGCATGCCGGATTTTACCTGTCCAACCAAACCTTGAGTATCGGAATCATCGGCCCGGGGCTTATCGGCAGCACCCTGCTCGATCAAATAGCCGGAGAATCCGAGCGCCTCAACCGCGAGTTCGGTATCGATTTACGAGTGAGGGCTATCACCGATTCTAAAAAAATGACCCTGGCGAAAACCGGTATCGATATAGTCGACTGGAAGAAGGCCCTGACCGAGCGCTCCGAACCAACCCGTATGGATGCCTTTATCGCTCACGTAGATGCCGAGTATTTTCCCCATTCGGTGGTGATCGACTGCACCACCTCCGCCGACCTGCCCAAGTATTATGCGGGTTGGCTGCTGCGCGGCCTGCATATAATCACTCCGAATAAGAAGGCCGGCACCGCCCCTATGCCTGAATACCGGCAGATTATGAGCGAGGCAAAACAGCGGCAGCGTCATTTCTTATACGAAACAACTGTGGGGGCCGGACTCCCGATCATCGGGACCCTGCGTGACCTCATACAAACCGGAGATAAAATCAAGCGTATAGAAGGGGTGTTTTCAGGAACCCTGGCGTACCTGTTTTGGAAGTTTAACGGAAGCGCTCCCTTCAGCGGCCTGGTTCAAGAGGCCAAGGACTTGGGCTTTACCGAACCCGACCCCCGGGATGATCTGTCCGGAATGGACATTGTCCGTAAAACCGTAATCCTGGCCCGTGAGATTGGCTGGGATGTAGAGGTAGACCAGGTTCCGGTGCACAGTCTGGTTCCCAAAGAGCTGGAAGATGTGCCGGTTGAAGATTTTTTGGGAAAACTCTCCATGCTGGATGAAGAGATGAACCGACTGTACGCGGAAGCTGAAAAAGAGGGCAATGTGCTCAAGTACGCCGGCATTATTGAGGCTGACGGCAGCTGCAAGGTAGAACTGCGCCCGTACCCCAAGGATCACCCCTTCGCCCGGATTACCGGCAGTGACAACATTGTGGCCTTTACCACCGAGCGGTACAACTCCCAGCCCCTGGTAGTGCAAGGGCCCGGCGCCGGACCGCAGGTAACTGCGGGAGGCGTGTTTGCCGATCTGCTCCGGCTGGCCGCCTACCTTGGGGCAAAGCTGTGAACCCCGGCAGTTTTGGAACCCGGAATTCCTAGCGCGGAGCGACCACACTTCAGAAAACACAGCTTTTTTTCCTAAAACCGCCGGATTGGTATAGACCTTTAGGCAAAAAATTGAAAAAGTGTTGTTTGACAGCGGTAAATTCCGTTGTACAATGAACATTGTTAAACACACTAAAAAAGGAGTGGGTAGAATGAAGAAAGCTCTAACAGTTTTACTTGTTTTCATGCTTGCATTTTCACTATTTGCAGGTGGTCAGCAGGAAGGTGCCGGTCAGGGCACAGATGGCGGTGATGAACCGTTTAAAGTTGCGTTTGTGTATATTGGTATTCCCGGAGATCTGGGATGGACCTACGAACACGATCGTGGTCGAGAATATATGGTTGAACAGCTTGGTGATGCAGTTGAAACAACCTATATTGAAAATGTACCCGAGGGTCCAGACGCTGCCAGAATCATGCGTCAGTATGCCCAGCAAGGCTACGACATGATTTTTGCGACCTCCTTCGGATATATGGATCCAATGCTGGAAGTTGCCCAGGAGTTTCCGGATGTATACTTTGAGCACTGCTCTGGATATAAAACTGCCGACAACATGTCCACCTACTTCGGTCGCATGTATCAGCCGCGCTACCTCTCCGGACTGGTTGCCGGTAACGCTACCGAGACCAACGTTATTGGTTATGTAGCCGCCTTCCCGATTCCCGAAGTTATCCGCGGTATAAATGGTTTTACCCTGGGCGTACAGGAAGTGAATCCCGATGCAACTGTAAAAGTTGTATGGACCAACACCTGGTACGATCCGGTTAAAGAGCGTGAAGCTGCGGTTGCACTGCTGGACAGCGGTGCCGATGTAATCGCCCAGCACCAGGATACCACCGAACCACAGAAAGCAGCTGAAGAGCGCGGCGAAGTGAGTATCGGTTATGATTCGGACATGGGTCAGTTTGTGGGTGATACCGTGCTGACAAGCCCCGTTTGGAACTTCGGCCCCTATTATACCCGTGTAGTGAGAGAAGCCATGAACGACGAGTGGGAAACCCACCAGTTCTGGGGCGGAATTAAAACAGATGTAGTTCAACTTGCCGAGATGAGTTCCATGGTTCCCCAGGATGTACGCGATCTGGTAGATGCCGAGCGTGAAAAAATCGTAAGCGGCGAGTGGGATGTATTCTGGGGTCCGGTTAAAAACAGAAAGGGCGAAGTAGTAGTAGCAGAAGGCGAAAAAATGACTGATCAGGAAATGCTGAACATGAACTTTTTTGTCGAAGGCGTTGAAGGAACCCTAGACGAGTAGCATACTCGCCCGGGAATAGAACACTTAGTAATCATATAGCCCGGCCAATCGGCCGGGCTGTCTTAAAAGTCAAAATCTTTATAATATTGAGTACACATATGGAAACCGAAAAGAAGCCTATTTTGGAGATGCGCGGTATAACTAAGCGTTTTCCCGGAGTAGTCGCCAATGACCACGTAGACCTTGAACTCTTTCCCGGTGAAGTGTTGGCACTACTCGGAGAAAACGGGGCCGGCAAAAGCTCTCTCATGAACGTATTAGCCGGATTGTACCGCCCGGATGAAGGGGCCATTTTTATCCGGGGAGAGAAAGTACAAATTGATTCACCCCGTGATGCCATGAATCTGGGCGTCGGTATGGTGCACCAGAACTTTATGGTGGTTGATACCATGACGGTGGCGGAAAATATCATCCTCGGATTAAAAGAGGTTTCAATGATCCCGGATATGGGAAAAATAAGTGAACGTATTCGGGAGATTTCCTCACACTACAATCTGAAGGTGGATCCAGACGCCTATATCTGGCAGCTTGGAGTAGGCGAGCAGCAGCGGGTTGAAATTCTGAAGCAGATCTACCGGGGTGCAGAGATTCTTATTCTCGATGAGCCCACCGCCGTGCTTACCCCGCAAGAGTCGGAGGAACTTAACAATATACTCCGTCAGATGACAAGCGAAGGAAAAGCAGCCGTATTTATTACCCATAAAATGGAAGAGGTTATTGCCTTTTCCGACTGGGTCCGTGTATTGCAGGGCGGAAAGTTGGTTACGGTAAAACGAACCGCTGAAACAAACCCGCAGGAGCTTGCCCGTCTGATGGTCGGCCGCGAAGTGTTGTTTAGAATAGACAAGACACCGGCAGAGCCGAAGGACGTCATTTTAGATGTAGAGAATGTAGAAGCCAACGACGAGAAGGGTATGCCGGCACTGAAGGGCTTTCCCTGCAGGTTCGGCAGGGTGAAATAGTGGGTATCGCCGGAGTCGCCGGAAACGGGCAGCGGGAGCTGACCGAAGTAATCACCGGGCTTCACCCTGTCTTGAACGGAAGTATTAAAATAAACGGAAAAGATATGACCAACCGCTCTCCCCTGGCCATTATCCGCTCGGGAGTAAGCCATATACCCTCGGATAGAATCGCGATGGGAGTTGTCGGTGATATGAGTGTGGCCAATAACCTGGTGATGAAGGGTTACCGCCGTGCACCAATTACCCATGGAGGGTTGCTCGATCCGCGCCGGATCCTCGACTTTGCAAAACGAATGATTGATTCCTTTAAAATTGCAACTCCCACCCCTGCTACTCATGTAAAGTTTTTATCAGGGGGAAATATCCAAAAGACCATTTTGGCCCGCGAAATTGACTCCTGCGGCGGGGTACTGGTAGCTGCATATCCCTCCCGCGGTTTGGATGTGGGGGCAACCGAGGCGGTGCGGAACGAAATGGTGCGGCAGCGAGACAGGGGCAGCGGGGTGCTGCTGGTCTCGGAGGATCTGGATGAGCTTTTATCGGTGGCCGACAAAATTGTGGTAATGTTTGAGGGGCAGTCCATGGGCGAGCTTAATTCCGCCAATGCGGGTGTGGAGATGCTCGGATTGATGATGTCCGGGGTAAGCAAGAGCAAGGCTGAAAAAGAGTATTACGGGAGTGATCATGCAACTGGTGTTTGAAAAACGAAAAGCTGTATCGCGTCGGGCTATAGTTCTGGTGCCGATACTCTCTTTTATAGTGTCTCTGATATTAACGGGTTTTTTACTGATGGCATTCAAGGCAAACCCCTTAAGAACATACATGGCTATGTTCATAGGCGCCTTCGGAAGCTGGAGCAATTTTACTGAAACCCTGGTGAAGGCAACTCCTCTCATGTTTACCGGCTTAGGTGTGACCATCGCATTCAAACTGCGGTTCTGGAACATCGGTGCTGAGGGGCAGCTTGTCTTTGGCGGCGTGGCTGCAGCTTGGGTTGCTCTTTTCTGGTCGCCCTTTTTGCCGGCCTGGTCACTGCTACCCATGGTTATGCTGGTCGGAATGATGGCCGGGGCCATGTGGGCCGGCATACCGGCGCTGCTGAAAACCCGCCTGAACGTAGATGAAACTTTAGTGACCCTCATGATGAACTATATTGCCATACTGTTTGCCGAAGGGCTCTATTACGGAGCATGGCGCGACCCTGAGGGCTATGGGTTTCCGGGTACGAAACTCTTTCCTGAGGCGGCCTGGCTGCCGCGGTTTTCCGGGCGTGCCCATGTGGGACTGTTTATAGCAATCGGTATAGGTCTGCTCTTGTGGGTGGCGATGAACCGTACTAAATGGGGCTTTGAGCTGAATATGATCGGAAAAAACCAGAAAGCCGCCCGCTGTCTTGGGGTGAATGTGAAGCGGAATATACTGGTAGCACTGCTTATCTCGGGGGCATTGTCCGGCCTGGCCGGAGTAAGTGAAGTTACCGCCATCTCCCACCGCCTTCAACAGGGATTGACGATGGGCTACGGATACACGGCAATTATTGTGGCCTGGCTTAGCCAGCTTAACCCGATTGCCGGCCTGTTTGTAGCTATATTAATGGCGGGGCTGCTGGTAGGCGGCGACCAGGTACAGATGATGATGGGGCTGCCGGCTGCGATGGGGCTGGTACTGCAGGGAATGATACTATTTCCGATGCTCGCCGGTTCGCTGTTTACCGAATACCGCTTAAAGCGCATCGATCCTAGAAACAGTCGAGTAGCAGAGAGTAACGAGGAGCTTTCCGTATGATACCACTTATTACTTCAATTATTGCGATAACCTTGAGTGCGGGTACTTCACTGGTCTATGCCACCATCGGCGAAATTTATACCGAGCGGTCCGGGATTCTTAACCTTGGTATTGAGGGTATGATGCTCATGAGTGCCGTGACCGCCTTTGCCACCGCCTTTCATACCGGAAGTCTGCTGTTGGCGGTACTGATGGCGATGCTGGTAGGAATGTTGCTGGCTCTGATTCACGCCTTTCTGTCGATTACCATGCACGCGAATCAAGTTGTCAGCGGTTTAAGCATTACCCTGTTCGGTACCGGATTAGCCAGCTTCCTCGGGCAGCGTTTAGGCCCGGAGAGCAATGGATTTAATTTGAGCGGTATGAGTGCGGTTAAGTTTACCCGTTTGCAGGTTGAAGGGCTGGGAGACATTCCTCTGTTGGGAGCGGTTTTTAACCAGGATCCGCTTACCTATATCGTGTACTTGCTTATACCGGTGGCCTGGTACTTTATGTATAAAACCAAATTCGGCCTTAATCTGCGTTCGGTGGGTGAGAACCCGCAGACGGCGGACGCCATGGGGCTGAATGTGACGAAAATTCGCTATCTTTATACCATCTTTGGTGGTATGCTGGTAGGAATCGGGGGGGCACACCTGTCACTTGCTTATACCCCCGGATGGTCGGAAAACATTACCGGCGGGCGCGGCTGGATCGTAATCGCACTGGTAATCTTTTCCATGTGGAATCCTTCCAGGGCTATACTGGGAGCGATTCTGTTTGGTGGAATAAATGCGGTGCAGTTCAGGCTGCAGGCCTCGGGAACCGATATCCCCTCTGCATACCTGAATATGGCCCCCTACGTAGCTACCATCTTGGTCTTGGTGTTGGTAACTGTGTGGGAATCCCACAACCGGAAGGTTGGACCTCCCGCTGCGCTGGGCACTTCGTACATGCGCGAAGACAAATAGGCGAGGGGTTCACCCCAAAAGGAGGCACAGGTCTTCGCTTTTGCGAAGACCTGTTTTTTATAAGTGTCGAATATAGCAGCGCCGCCGTTTGTTAAGGCGGGTTTCAAAATTTTTCATAATCGTAATGATGTTTGAATTATCTTCCAGCTCGCCGCAGGTTTGTACATACTCTATGCCGTAGTCTATACACTCCCGATAAAGTTCCGAAAGGAGAATTGCATTCAGTCCTCGGTTTTGGTAATCAGGGCGTGCACCAATCAGGTAAAATACCAATTCCTCCGGCTTTTTAAGGGTTTTGAGCAAATGCAGAAAACCGAATGGAAACAGCCGGCCGCCGGATTTTTGCAGAGGCTTCGTAAGGCGCGGCAGGGCAATTGCAAAACCCACCACCTCGTCGTTTTGATTGCTTAAGAGTTTTATGAAATCGGGATTTGTAAAAGTTAAATACTGTTTTATATAGCTCGTCCACTTGTGCGTCGGTAAGCTCTACCACCCCGTATAAGTCTGCGTAAGAGGCATTCAGGGCATCGAAGATCCCCTTCCCATAGGGCAGTGCGTCTTTCATACGATCAAAATGCAGCAGCTTAAGCTTATTCCGTTCTAACACCAGGTCTTTCATCCGGGTAAACTTTTCCCCTATCTGTTCCGGCACCTTAATTTCAAACTGCAGCCAGTCGACATCCTTTCTATACCCAAGCTGTTCTATAAGAGTCGGATAATAGGCATGGTTATAAATCATCGGAAGCGTCCCCCGCTCTTTGAAGCCCTCAACCAATAATCCCTCTTT
Organism: Spirochaetia bacterium; assembly: GCA_034520965.1. Classification (GTDB taxonomy): domain Bacteria; phylum Spirochaetota; class Spirochaetia; order DSM-16054; family Sediminispirochaetaceae; genus DSBN01. Next base: position 46,356 of record JAXHMY010000008.1, read on the forward strand.
ATCGAAATCGGTAAAACCCAAGGGCCCATGAACGGCTTCCAGCCCCTGCTCTCCGGCCCATGTCTCTACAGCTTCAAACAGGGCTTGGACTACATCCTGACGATTGACCGTATCGAACCAACCAAAACGCAGATATTTTTGCTTCCACTTTGCAATAAATTTATCATTGCGAATAGCTGCAATTCTGCCTAGCACTTGCCCATCCTCATAGGCGAGCCAATAGCGAGCTTCGCAGTGCTCAAAAGAGGGATTTTTGTGTTTCGAGAGGGTGTTTATCTCGTCAAAAAAAAGCGGTGGAACCCAATAGGGGTTATCTCTATAAAGAGAATAGGGGAATTTTACAAAAGTTTTAAGGTCACGGCGGCTTACAACCTCTTTCAGCTTTACCATAGAACGTTTACCTACTTGCAGTGCACATATGCAGAATCATTAAGTCCGTAATAGTATGCAATGGAACCTGGTGGAGTGTCTATCTTTTTTTTATAAATAAATATACATGAACAGGCCACAAAGCTGTATAAATTTCCATAATCATTATCCTGCTTATTGACCAAATAGTGCTAAAAGGGTAATTTTTTGCATAGAGTACAAGGTGTGGTAGTCCCTTCAGCGGACCTTCTACCTGCTCTGAATAAATTTTAAGGAAGGACAAATTAATGACATTTCGAAGAAGCTTTCGCATTGCAGTGTATAGTATCGCTCTACTTCTGTTGACCACGGGAGTCTGGGCCGGAGGATCTCAGGAATCGGACCAGACCACTTTAGCTAAAATCCAAGAGCAAGGCAGTTTTGTACTTGGTCTTGACGACAGTTTTCCTCCCATGGGCTTTCGCGGAGAGTCGGGTGACATTGTTGGATTTGATATTGATCTGGGTCGTGAAGTAGCCAAGCGGATGGGGGTAGAGCTCGAATTGCGCCCGGTTGACTGGGACGGGGTTATTCTTAGCCTGAACAAGGGCGATATCGATATGATCTGGAACGGTATGACTATTACCGAGAGCCGACAGGAGAAAATCGATTTTTCTAACCCCTATCTGGCGAACCGGCAAATCATAATAGTTGCGGACGATTCAAATTTGACTTCGAAAGCGGACCTCGCCGGCAAAACCGTAGGAGTTCAGATGGGCAGCAGCAGTGAAGAAGCTATTAGCGGTGAACCCGAGGTGAGAGAAAGCTTCAAGGAGCTGACAAAAAGTATGCAGATAACGTAGTGGCTCTGCTGGACCTCAAGGCCGGACGCACCGATGCGGTTGTGGTGGACGAAATTATGGGCCGTTACTACATCGGCAAAAGGCCCGGTGAGTACAAGGTGCTGAACGAAGACTTTGGGCGTGAAGAATACGGAATCGGCTTCCGTCAAGAGGATGATGCCTTTCGCAAGAAAGTGGATGCAATTTTAAAAGAAATGAATGAAGATGGAACCACCGCTGAAATATCAAAAAAGTGGTTTGGCGAAGACATCGTTCTAAAATAAGCTTCAAAAAGGAAAACTGATTGGATTATATCCTCTCAATAACGGGCCACATCCTTGAGGGATGTGGCCTTACTCTACAAATTTATTTTGTTACAATAATTGGAGCAGTTCCTTTAGCCATCCTGTTTGCTCTTGGCCGGACATCCGGCCCTAAAGCGCTGGATAGAGCCCTGGGAATCTACGCCTGGATCTTCAGAGGCACTCCTCTGCTGCTCCAGTTGTTCTTCTTTTATTATGGTTTAACCATCTTTGGTATTTCACTACCCCCCTTCGGAGCTGCTGCACTGACATTTATACTTAATTATGCCGCCTACATGATGGAAATTTTTCGCTCCGGTATTCAATCCATCGATAAGGGGCAGTATGAAGCCGCCCATGCACTTAATTTGAGTTACTGGCAGACTATGCGGCGTATTATTCTGCCCCAGGCACTCAAGAGAACCCTGCCCCCATCGGCCAACGAGGCGATTACTCTGGTAAAAGACACCGCCCTGGTGGTGGTAATTGGAATGGGTGAGATGCTGCGTTCGGCAAAAGAGATTTTTACCCGAGATTTCAGCATTACCCCCTTTGTAATAGCTGCTATTTTTTATCTACTGCTGACTAGCGTTGTTATCAATGTGTTTCGGACATTGGAGAAAAAGCTGGAGGTGTACGACTAATGGTAATAGTGAAGCTAAGCAATGTTCACAAATATTTCGGAGATATTAAAGCGGTGGATGGGGTAGATCTCGAAGTGAAGGCCGGTGAGGTTGTTTCAATAATCGGTCCCTCCGGTTCAGGAAAAAGCACCCTCCTGCGCTGTATCAATCAGCTCGAGTCGGTAGACTATGGGCGGGTAGAGATTGAAGGGCAAGCCGTAGTCGAAGTGGATAGCAGCGGAAAGCGCAGTCACCTGGATAAAAGTGAAGTTCTGAAGGCCCAGAAGAAGCTGGGAATGGTATTCCAGCACTTCAACCTCTTTCCTCATAAGACGGTTTTGGAGAATATTATCGAAGCCCCAATGCTGGTTAATAAGGAGCCGCGGAAAAGCGCTGTCGAGCGGGCGGAGAAACTGCTGAAGCAAGTGGGCTTGGCGGATAAGCACAACGCCTATCCCTCCCAGATTTCCGGCGGTCAAAAACAGCGGGTTGCAATAGCTCGGACTCTGGGAATGGAGCCGGATATACTGCTCTGCGATGAACCTACCTCAGCCCTCGATCCTGAGCTGGTGGGAGAGGTTTTAGCGGTACTGCGGGACCTTGCCAAGGCGAACATGACCATGCTGGTGGTAACCCATGAGATGGCCTTTGCCCGTGAAATATCCAACCGGGTGATTTTCATGGACCAAGGAAAGGTGTTGGAAGACGGAAGCCCTGAGAAGATATTCAAGACCCCCGAGCACCCCCGTATCCGAGATTTCATCAGTAGGATGATCTGATTAATGGTTCAAACCATGGGGAATTGAAGCAGGGAGTCGAATTACCCCCTCTATTAGAGTGTACCCACACTTTATTTTAGAGGAGGCCTGCCAATGCTTATCCCCCCATTTTGTCCCCATTCCGAATGTGAATATCACACCCAGCCACCTGACCACGGGCGCTGGTACTACACCAATGGCAGCTACGAGACCCTGGCCCATGGCTCGGTCACCCGATTCAAATGCCTCGGATGCGGAGGAGGCTTTAGCGAGCAAACCTTCCGCCTGGACTACTATGTAAAGAGAAAGCTCGACTATCAGGTTATTTTCGATCACCTGACCAATTGCGGAGGAGTGCGTAAAACCGCCCGTATAATGGAGGTCAGCCACCAAGCGATCATCAACCGCTTAGGCCGCCTCGCCCGCCAGGCCATCGCGCTGCAGGCCGATGTCCTCCAGGACTATGTTCCCTGCGAGGACCTGGTCACCGACGGGTTCGAGAGCTTTGTCAGCGATCAGTATCCAGCCGAATAACATTCACATCCTGGCCGGCAAGCGTTCACAGTTCTTTATCACCTTCGACTATGCCCATTTGCGGCGCAAGGGAAAGATGACCGAGCTGCAGAAGGACGAGCGTGACCAGCGGGAGAGGCACTACATCCGCAAGAGGATATCCATCAGTCAGTCCTTCCTGCAGATTGTCGATCTGATCGAGCAATACGCACAGAAGCGGCGGTTTACCTGCCTCTACAGCGATGAGAAGCTTAGAGTATCAAAGATTGGTCATGGGTTCGGATGTGCTCCAGAGCCTAAAAAGCGAGGGGAGGTTTGAGCATGTGAGAATCTCCTCCCTTTTGGCGCGCACCATCGACAATCCACTTTTTTCTGTCAACTATCTGGACAGGCAATTCAGGAAGGATAATGCCAATCATGTGCGCGAGACGGTGCGCTTCTCCCAGAATGTGAATAACTGCCTTGAGCGCATGGCCGTCTACCAGCTGTATCAAAACTATTTTAAGCCCTTTCGCATCGGAGATCCATTTCTTCAGAACTTCTCCCATGCCGAGGTGGCCGGTGTGCCACGGGGTAAAATCGCAAGAGGGCTGCGGGGCATCTTTACCATGCGCAAGTTCTACACGCATGTAAAGCTCAACTGGTCGCAGCTGATGGTGTGGGCACGGATGACCGGAACCCTGGATAAGTTCGACGGGATGTACTGGCCCAAATATGTGTGGATGTAACCTCCCTTACTCGCAGCCGGCGTGTGGAAATTCGCATCCCCCATGGTTTGAACCATTAAACAATCTTTACTAAAATTCTCGATAATTACTTGCCTCTGCTTAGGTGAGATTACTATATTTCATAGAGACAGTAAGTTCTTATATGAAAAGGAGTCTAAAATGATAACGAAGAAGATGGAAGCTGCCCTGAACGAGCAGATTAACAAGGAAATGTATTCCGCCTACCTGTATATGGCGATGTCCGCCGATGCCACCGAGAAAGGTTTGGACGGCTTTGCCCGCTGGTTTATGGTGCAGTACCACGAAGAAATGTTTCATGCAATGAAGTTCTACCAGTATATAGTCGCTCAAGATGGCAAGGTTGTCCTGAAGGGAATTAAGGAACCGCCCGCCACTTTTTCAGGTATCCAGGAGATGTTTGAGAGTACCCTGGAACATGAACAGTTTATCACTAAAAGCATCAATGAGTTGGTCGACCTGGCTATCGCGGAGAAAGACCACGCCACTCACCACTTTTTGAACTGGTATGTGGAAGAGCAGGTTGAGGAAGAGAAAAACGACCACGACATTCTGGCAAAACTGGCAATGCTTTCCGATTCCAAAAAGGGACCCGGAATTTATATGTTGGATAAGGAGATAGGATCTCGAGCTCTTACAATACCTTCAGACTTTAGCGTTGAAGGCTTTGCAGAGGGCGTAGAGTCCTAGGAATCTTTTTGACAAATATAACCCCGCCGTACACCGCGGCGGGGTTTTTTCAGGCTCCCCGCCGCCTCAAGACACTTCACCGCCGCTTTTACCTCATCCTTTGACCACTCCCGCATGCTTCCGAAACCGAAAAAATGCCTGTATCCCCGCCGCAGCTCGCCGATAGAGTTTTCTCCGCACAGAATTTCGGCTGCCTCACCGCAGTTGAACCGCCGCGGATATACATGAAAGAAGTTGAGGATCTCCCGAAAGCCCATCGGCTCCGTCGGGCGGCTATGGAGGCAGGTATCACATCCGCTGCAAGCCGGAGCCGGACTTCCCATGGCCGCCATCAATGCCTCCCGCACACATGCATGGCTATTACTCAAGGCTTCAAGCAGCCGGCTGTAACGCCTGTCGCTGCTTCCGGCCGCAGCTGCTGTATCGTAGGCATCGTACAGCACCACGGAGTAGGCCGGTTTTGTATCACGTCCGCCCCGGCCGGATTCCTGCAGAAACGCCTCCACCGACCGGCTGACATTAAAGTGAATTACACTCCGTACATCTGCTTTATCTACCCCCATTCCGAAGGCATTTGTCGCTGTAAGGATTCCATCGTCGGAGTGGAAGAACCACTTTTGAATGCGCTGTTTCTCCTCCCGCTCAAGCCCGGCGTGGTAAAAGAAGATCTCCCCAGAGCCCAGCGATCGGCGCAGCTGCATGGCACAGCGCTGAGCCTGCTTACGGGTAGCACAGAAGACTATAGCCGGCCGGGGCAGGGCATAGCGGTACTCCGGGTCCAAAAGGCGGCGCAGGTCGTGCATTTTGCACAGGCTCTCGATTACATGATAGCTGATATTCGGCCGGTCGGGATTGGCCCGGATAACGTGCAGGGGCAACGCATCCACGGTTTCCTTCGGATCAGAGGCGGGGTGAGCAGCAGTTTCGGGCCCGGCAAAGAGGGCCTGTAAATCGGTCTCTATTTCCTCCGAGGCGGTAGCGGTAAAGGCACTGACTATGTGAGGACGGCAGGCTTGGATAATCTCGGGGACCCGCAGAAGGGACTCTCTGAACTGTACTCCCCAAGTGGGAATAGTGTGGGCCTCATCAAGCACCACATGGGCTACCGGGAGGGCGCGCAGATGCTCGAGACTCCGGGGCTGGATCAAGGTCTCCGGGTTGGACAGCAGGAATTTTAGCTCCCTCCCCGCCGCCCTCCGCCAAATTTCCTCTTTTTCCTGGCGGTCCTGCCCTCCGGACAAAAGAGCGGCGGGGATTCCCTGCTCATCCAGACGGCGCAGCTGGTCGGCCATGAGGGAGAGAAGCGGAAATATGAGCAGGGTGATATCGGCCAGCAAGACCCCGGGCAGCATAAAGCAGAGGCTTTTTCCGGCCCCCGTGGGCAGGACCACCAGTTGTTGGCGGGGAGGGCCGTCGGTAATCTCCTGCTCTTCTTGATCCCCCTGTTCCGGGAGTTCCTGTGCCTCAAAATAGCCGGCCGCCTCCAACACGTTACTGATAACCAGCCGCTGGTAGGGGAACAGGTAGGGAATGCCGAAGTGCTCCCGGGCGGCTTGGCTTACCGGGTCTTCCCACTCAAGGTTTTGTCTGCCTGCGGCGCGAGAATCTTGGTGTAAGGCTTTCATACTTAGAGAGAGAAGAAAAATACAGCTGTGCTTCAGGTTCTGTACTTTTTTCATGCTAATCCGTAACCAATGACCGGTTACCGGGCTGACCTGGGGCTGACTCGATGGCGCTGCAGCACGGCGCAGGAGAACTGGGCTCTGCGCCCGGGGCTAATAGAAGTGCATTTTTTATAGGGTATTGACACAGCATTGCTAAGCCACTAGTCTACACAAGTTCTTAATAGGAGAGGCAGGGATGTATAAGTTTGCATTTCACAACGCTTTAATCACCGGCGGGTCCAGTGGAATCGGTTTGGCAACGGCGCAAAAATTGGTAGAGAGCGGGGTGAATGTAATGTTGGTAGCCCGGGATTATGAGCGGCTTGGGGCGGCCAAGAGGCGGTTAGAGGAACGTGCGGCCGAGGGAGCTGAGGTTTTAGTTGTGGCGGTGGATGTGTCCGACCGAAAAATGCTAGAAAATGTGCTGGCCCCGCTAATAATGAATGGCATCCCGCCGGATTTAGTGGTAAACTGCGCAGGGATGGCGTATCCAAACTATTTTGAACAGATTGACTCCGAAATTTTCGATAAAACAGTGCAGATTAACTTAACGGGTACCTGGAATATCCTCAAATGCGTGGTTCCGACCATGGGGCCGGGGGGCCATATTGTGAATGTATCCTCGGTGGCCGGTTTGGTGGGTACCTTTGGGTACACCGCCTACAGTGCGAGCAAGTTTGCTGTAATTGGGCTGAGTGAGGCTCTGCGGAACGAGCTGTCCCAGAAGGGTATTGGCGTGTCGGTGCTGTGTCCGGCAGATACGGATACCCCTCAACTGGAGTTTGAAAACCGTACCAAGCCGCCGGAAACCCGGGCTATTTCCGGGAATGCCGGCGTGATGAAGCCTGAACAGGTGGCCGAGGCACTGCTTGCGGGAGTGCGGAAGAAGAGATTCTTAATTGTTCCCGGTGCGCAGGCGAAGCTGGTGTACCTGGCAAAACGCTTGGTTCCGGGATTATTATATAGAATAATGGATCGGGAAGCAAAGAAATCGTTAATAGTTTCGCATGCCGCTGTACGGCATGCGAAACGACGAAAATAGCCGTATCCGGCTATTTTCTTAAAAGCATAGGAGTGGGTGCATATGGAAAACAAACAGCAGGTTGCTGAGATGAACAAAAACATTTTTGACAAATGCTACGACTTTAAGGAAGCTGCAGAGGCACGTACTTCGGGTATTTATCCTTTTTTTAAGCCGATTGAGCGCAGTCAAGGGACAAAGGTGTATATTGAAGGCCGCGAGATGTTAATGGCCGGCTCAAATAACTATCTGGGTTTGGCCAACGATCCCCGCCTAAAAGAGGCCGCGGAGAAGGCGGTGGAGCGCTACGGAACCAGCTGCTCCGGTTCTCGCTTTATGAACGGCACTTTAGATTTGCATGAGCAGTTTGAGGAGAAGCTGGCCGAGTTTGTGGGAAAAAAGTCGGCGGTCTGTTTTACCACCGGATATCAGACGAATTAGGGGCGATATCCGCGTTAGTGAATCGGGGAGAACATGTGATCACCGATAAGCTGAACCACGCCTCTATTATGGACGGGATTTTTCTTACTTTTGGTATTCATAAACAGGTAAACCTGCACCGCTACAAACATAACAATATGGAAGAGCTTGAAAAAGTTCTTAGCAAGATTCCTAAGGAAGAGGCAAAACTCATTGTCACGGATGGTGTCTTTTCGATGGAGGGGGATATCGTACGTCTGCCGGAGATGAAACGGCTGGCCGATAAGTACAATGCCGGGGTGTATCTGGACGAGGCCCATGCAATCGGTGTGATCGGGAAGAGCGGCCGGGGGACCTGTGAATACTACGGCGATTCCGACCTGGCGGATTTGATTATGTGTACTTTCTCTAAATCCTTCGGCTCGATCGGCGGCTTTGTGGCCGGAGAGCCTTCGGTAGTCGATTACATTAAGCATTTTGCTCGACCTCTGATTTTTAGCGCCTCCATGCCGCCGGCCAACATTGCCGCGGCAATGCAGGCACTTGAAATTATGAAGATAGAGCCCGAACGGATTCAACGGCTGCAGGTAATAGCCGACAAAATGATCTCCGGCTTCCGGTCCCTCGGTTTTAATGTGGGAACGGCGGAAACCCCGATTGTTCCGCTTATTATAGGCGACAATAACAAGACCTTTGCCTTCTGGAAGGTACTCTTTGAGCGGGGCATTTATGTGAATCCGGTGATTAGCCCGGCGGTACCACCCAACCGTTCGCTGATTCGCACCTCCTATATGGCCATTCACTCGGATGAGGAGTTGGACTTCTTTCTAGAGGTGGCCGCGGAGGAAGGCAAAAAACTGGGAATAATTTAAATTCCTGTTGTGATAGATTTTGTAAACAAGAATTATTGGAGTTAGTGAGGAAGAGATGAGTGAAGAATTATCGTATATTTTAGTAAGCCCTTATACAATTGCTAAAAGCCGGACCGGAGGAGTTATTTCGAGGCTTCTCTCCCGCCTTGATTTAGAACTGGTTGGAGCCCAGATGTTTGCACCGACTAAGGAGTTAGCAGAAGAGTATGCGGAGCTTATCCGTACCAGCGGTACCTTTACCCGTAAAATAACCGGTGAATTGTTAAGCAACTATGTACTGGAAAGCTTTTCCCCTTCTACCCGGCGACACAGAGTGCTGATGCTGCTGTTCCGAGGAGAGAACGCGACTCGGAAGCTTTCCGATATCGCCGGAGCAATTTATCCGGAGAACCGCGGTGTCGAGTCGCTCACCGGTGAAACGATCAGGGATACCTACGCCGATCTTATTATGGATCATGACGAGCCCGATAAGGTGCGCTATTTTGAACCGGCTGTGCTTACTCCGCGAACTCAAGAAGTGGCTCTGCGCAACATGAAGCTGTTTGCCGACTTTATTAAAGATGAACCAACAATAATTCATAATATGCAGTATCCGGACCCGAAGCAGATAGAGCGGACTCTGGTTATTATTAAACCCGACAACTGGCGCTACGCAAGCTCGAGGCCGGGGACAATTATCGATATGTTCAGCCGCACGGGGCTGCGTATTATCGGTGTGAAGGTACATCGGATGTCGGTGAGCGAGGCTCTGGAGTTCTACGGTCCGGTAAAGAACGTACTGCGGGACAAGTTGGCACCTGTATTCGGGAAAAAGGCGGGGGAATTGCTGGAAAATGAGTTTGGATTGAAACTCAGTGATCAGACTGTCCGTTTTCTTACCGAGTCTTTCGGTGTTGAATACGCTGAAGATCAGTTTTCTCAAATAGTTGAGTTTATGTCCGGCCATAAGCCCGAGGAGGTGCCGGTTGATGAGCTGAACGAACATGGAAATGTAAAGTGTATGGCCCTGATATATGAGGGGGAAAATGCTGTCCAGCGGATACGCGAGGTTCTTGGACCTACGGACCCAATGAAAGCTCCCGGTGGAACGGTACGGCGTGAGTTTGGACGGGATGTGATGGTAAATACAGCCCATGCCTCTGATGCACCGGAAAATGCACAGCGGGAAATGAAAGTTATTAAGCTGGAGCAGAACAGCTGTTTTCAGATTCTAAATGACTATATTAAGAGCCAAGAAGCTTAATGGAAATTTTCGATGTAGTAATTGTGGGAAGCGGACCGGCAGGTTTAGGGGCCGCTTTCGCCCTGCTTGAGAAACGCCCGGGTTTATCTATTTTGATTCTCGACCGCGAACAGTACTCTACCGGCGGTTTGCGGAATGACTGCAAGATGAACTTTACCTTTCCAATTGGCTTTCCCCAGGAAAATTGGGAGCGGGAAGAGGCTGAGCACTACCTCGAACTGGTCAAAGCGGTACTGAAACCGAATATTTTGCCAAAAAAGAATCTACTCACCTACCAGAAGCGGGCGGAACGGCTTGGGGTTGAGCTGCTGAATGTACAGCAAACCCACCTGGGTACCGACGGAGGCTTGGAACTGATAAAGCAGCTTACCGCCCGGCTGCAGGAAAAGGATGTGAAGTTTGCCCTGAAGGAGGAGATGCACGGGATTTCCGAGTCGGAGCACGTAATTCACACCGATACACGCACTGTTGGATTTAAGTCGCTTATTGTTGCCCCCGGCCGGCAGGGCTTCCGCTTTCTGCAGAAGGTTATGGATGATCTGAACGTTTCCTATGTCGATCATATTGTGGATATCGGAGTGCGGATAGAAACCCGGGTCGAGCACTACCCGATAGTCACCGATTATTACGATCCGAAGTTTATGTTTCCCGGCAAGGTGCGCACCTTCTGTACGAATAGCGGGAACGCGTATGTGGTCCAGGAGCGCTACCACACTCAGCATAACGAGGTGTATCACTCGGTAAACGGACATGCCTACTCAAAAAAGAGGGGCAGCGGGAACGGGCTTGCTAATTTTGCTATGCTGAAGACGGTGAGGCTGACCGAGCCCTTGGCCAGCGGTCAGCAGTTTGCCGAAATTCTGGGTATGCAGGCGGATGTACTGGGCGGCGGGCGCCCCCTGATGCAGCGGGTCGGCGATTTTCGGCTTGGAAAACGCTCGAAAGAGAGTACCTTCAACGGTGACCTGTACGACTATCAGCCGACCCTGAAAACAGCCTGTCCCGGAGATATAAGCCTTGCAATGCCCTCGAAGATTCTGCGCGGCATTTGGAAGTCGATGAAGCAGCTGGATACCATTATTCCCGGGATTCTGCATCCCAGTACCATTATGTACTACCCGAAGATAAAACTGTATGCCAATAAGCCCCAATATATGGATAAACATTTTCAGGTAGTAAAAGATGTCTATTTTGCCGGAGACGGGGCAGGGACCAGCCGCGGCATCACCGCCGCATGGGCCAGCGGGATACGGGTGGCCGAAGGTATTCTAAGTAAATAACTCAGAGTATGTTATAATCAGCTTTTACTGTACTCTTTGGCCAGTTCAATATATTCGGCCGTATTGCGCCTAATGGCATCTACTTCTTCCTGGGTGAGCTCGCGGGCGACTTTGGCCGGAGAGCCGATCAGCAGCGAACGAGGAGGAAACTTTTTGTGCTGAGTCACCAGTGCCCCGGCCCCTACAATACTTTCTTCTCCAATTTCCGCCCCGTCGAGCACTATCGCTCCCATTCCGATTAGGCAATTATCGCCGATGCTGCAGGCGTGGATGATCGCATTATGACCTATAGTTACATTATCTCCAATTTTAACCGGAAGATCATCGGCCACATGCAGCACAGTATTGTCCTGCACGTTGCTGCCCTTTCCAATGTATACCGGAGCCAGATCACCGCGAATTGAAACATGAAACCAAAATGAACTGTCCTCCCCGGCATAGACTTCTCCGGCAATTTCAGCACTTTCGGCCACAAAGGCGGCCTGCTTTAGATTAGGCGTGTGTTCCTTATAAGTGTAAATCATAGCGATGCTCCTTTTCAGTGTTCATTTTTTTGGCTTGACAGTGTGTACTGTAATATACAAAATAACAAAAACCTTGTGGAGAATTCGCATCAAATTCTTTGCAAATTTTTATATATCTTAACTTTTGGAGGCATTCTCAATTTGGATAGTCTATCCAAATTGAGAATTGCTGTTGTGGAGAAAAAAGAATGAAAATTTTAATAGCTCCGGATTCTTTTAAGGGCAGCAACAGTAGTTTGAAGGTAGCGGAAGCAATTGAAGAAGGCGTGTGTCGTGTGTTTCCCGAAGCCGTGGTGGAAAAGGTTCCCATTGGCGATGGCGGCGAGGGGACAGTGGACGCTTTGGTTGAAGCAAATGAGGGCGAGATAATTACGCTTCAAGTGAACGGGCCCTTGGGCCACCCGGTAGATTCCTTTTACGGGATTGTGGATGAGGGAACAGCGGTAATAGAGATGGCCGCCGCCTCGGGCTTAGATCTGCTGCCGGAACATCAGCGTGACGTACTCCGAGCCTCCACCTATGGAACCGGTCAGCTTATTATGCATGCCCTTGAACAGGGAGTTGAAGAGATAATCCTGGCGATCGGCGGCAGCGCTACCAATGACGGTGGTACAGGGATGGCTGCCGCTTTAGGGTATCGGTTTTTAGATGACAAGGGCGAAGAACTGCCCCCCGGCGGGGCGGCGCTACAAAAATTGGCGAGTATCGATGACTCCCGGGTTGATCCACGGGTCCGGAAGGCTCGATTCAGGGTTGCTTGTGATGTAAATAATCCACTGTTAGGTGAACGGGGAGCCAGCGCAGTGTATGGTCCTCAGAAGGGGGCCGGACCCCAGGATGTTCAGACACTGGATGCGGCACTAAAGCAACTATCGAAGGTTGTGGAGCTGCAATTTGGGCAGAAGGTAGATGAGACTCCAGGAGCCGGTGCAGCCGGGGGCCTGGGATATGGACTGCTAGTATTTTGTGGTGCCACCCTAGAGAAGGGTATTGATATTGTACTCGATGCGGTAAATTTTGATGAGCGCTTAGAGAATAAAGATATGGTCATTACCGGCGAAGGTAAAATCGACGGCCAAACCGCCTATGGTAAAGTTCCCATAGGAATTGCATATCGGGCAAAGCAGAAGGGCGTACCGGTTCTGGTGATAGCAGGCGACATCGGAGATGGCATAGAAGCGGTGTATGATAAGGGTATCGATGCAGTTATGAGCACCGTCAATCGCGCCATGAGCCTTGAAGAGGCGATGGGAAACAGCAGGGCGCTGCTGATTGACGGTGCCGAACGTGCCATGCGAATGATACGGATGGGCATGGACCTCTGCTGAACGCTGCTATGGCTTGTTCAGCTGCTCAAGCCGTTCAGCTGCTAAGACCGTTTAGCTGTTCAAAAACTTTGTAAAGGCCTTGGGTCCCTAGGTTTTCCAATCCCAACGCCATCGCACTGGTATAAAATTGCTGTGCCAGTGCGAGACCCGGCAGGGCAATGCCCATCCGCCGTGCCTCATCCAGGGCGATACGCATATCCTTCACGAAATGTTTGATAAAAAAGCCTGGGTCGTAATTTCCGTCGGCAATTCTTGTTCCGAGATTGTTAATAGACCAGGAAGATGCTGCGCCCTTTCCAATAACCCCGATTACTTCGTGCAAATTCATACCGGCTTTGTACGCATACAGAAGCGACTCTACAACCCCAATCATTGTACTGGCAATGAGAATCTGGTTGCTCATTTTGGTATGCTGTCCCTTTCCAGGGCCGCCCATATAGGCGATATTTTCTCCCATAATGGCAAAAAAAGGTTGTACCTTATCGAAATTAGCTTGTTCCCCGCCTACCATAATGGCTAAAGTACCCTTGCGAGCGCCGACATCGCCGCCTGAAACCGGAGCATCCAGGGTATAAAGTCCCTGCTTGACTGCAATGTTGTGTATATGCTCGGCCAGGGCGGGGGTCGAGGTAGTCATGTCGATAATGTAGCTGCCTTTCCGGGCGTTTTGAATAACTCCTGATTCTCCCAGCATTACCTCTTCGAGATCCTGTGGATAGCCCACAATAGTAAAAATGTAATCGCTTTGTGCAGCCACCTCAGCCGGACTACTGCACCACTGTGCTCCAGCATCCACTAATCCTTTGGCTTTCGCTTGAGTTCGGTTATATACATTTACATTGTACCCAGCCTGGAGCAGGTGTCCGCACATGCTGCTTCCCATTACTCCTGTTCCTATCCATCCAACTGTTTCCTTTTTGACCATTTTGAACCTCCAAAATCATATTTACTCTGTAATAGTTTTGCATGCCCCTTTGCGGCATGCAAACCGACGAAAATAGCCGTATTCGACTATTTTCTTAATATTAAATTTGCTATAGTCTATATTACTATATTATCTTACCACGTTTTGAGAGCCAAGGGGGGGGAGCATGGAAAAAATTACTCAAGAAATAAGAAAAGCGCATATGCTGGCAGTAGAGGCGCGTGGTCATGCATATGCTCCTTACTCAGGGTTCCAGGTAGGCGCCGCACTGATAGCAGAAGATGGAACGGTGTTTACCGGCTGTAATGTTGAGAATGCAAGCTATGGTGCTACTATCTGTGCTGAGCGGGGAGCAGTAATGGCTGCACATGCAGAGGGACAGCGGCGGTTCCGCGCCCTGATTGTAGTGACCTCTGCAGTGCCCCCTTCAGTCCCGTGTGCACTTTGTTTACAGGTTTTAGCTGAGTTTTGTCCGCTTGATTTTCCGGTGTATACCGCCGGAATTGAAGAGATAGGCAACAAGGTAACATTGGGCGAACTACTTCCACATCCCTTTAACGAGGTCCCTTCTAATTAAGCTGTATGGATAAATTATTAGAGTTCTTTGAGACACTGCTTTTATATGTGATCTACCCAAGGACAGAAGACCGTGATAGGCGGTTGGAGCTGCGAAGAATTTGGCGTGAGCTTCGCTACATGAAACTTGACTATATTGATCAACACGGGAAAAAGATAGGCTCAAGCTACGCCTCAAAACAATATTCCCTTTACAAATTAATTAGCACCCTCAGAAAAACTCTACAGCTTCCTGCTCAACGTCAGGAATTGTTGCAGGAATCTGATCTATTGGAATACCTAGTCTTACATCAATGCGATCCTCAAATCCGGCGAGGGCTGAACGGTTTCTCCTACGAGTCGCTTTTAGACCGAATCACTCATGCCTCAGACCGTGAAGCAGCATGGAAATCGGTGGAGCGGGAGTGGGCTGAAATTGTAAGGCATATCTCCGGGCTTGCACAGCAGAAGCTTAATAATGATCTTTTTCAGATGGAACTCCTGTATGGATTGATGGAGTTTGATTTTCCATCCCTTTTTAAATTGTTTGACTCGTCCTTTGGTGAAGGCCAGCCTCAGCAAATCCCCAGGTTTAGCGATGTTTTAGCGGCATTGCTGAATCAATACTTACTTGATTTCTATTTTATCACTGCCCATTTAAGGGTTACCCCGAATTTACGAATGTTACTTATTAACCTGTTTGAGTATTACAATGAGGAAGAAACCAGCCCTCTATCGGCAGTGCGGGAGAGCATTGACTACATTGAACTACTCTTTGAAAACGAACTCTCTGAAAGTACCCACCGCTCACTCATTCAACTAAGTCAGCAAGATACAGATTTCGAACCGGAGGCGGCATCTGTAAGTCATAATTACGTTGAAGAAGTACAGACAAAGCTTAGAAAACGTTATGAAAGTAGTCGCGACCTTGTAAAAAGGGAATTGGCCGAAGCTCAGCTCAAAGACAGCATCGGAGATTTACTTTCGGGCCATGCTTTAGTTGATCTTCACGGATACACCCGTGAGAATGAAGAACCTTTTCTTGATCTCGGGCTGAATGGCTTTCTATATACGCTGCCTCTACAGGTAGTAAAAACATACTACCTGTCCATCTTTTCAAAGGGGCTGCTTGGTTCACTGCGGAAAATCTATGAGGATGGACATTACGAAAACAGGGAGTTTCAGCAGGGATATGGCGAAGCTCTTCGAGAGTTTTCTGCAGTTGCGAGTCGGATAGATCACTTTGAAACTCAACTTCAACAGCAAAGCGGTGCATCCATTGAAGGTATGCAAAAAATGGCCCGCCTTAGTGGTTCTTCTTTACAGAATTTTGAGGTGATAGAGACGTTTTTAAATGACGTGAATCGGAAGGCCGTAAAAATACTGGTCTGTACCGGAAAATCGGCGGAAGAACTCCACAGGCGAATAGGAGCGATTATCGGTGACCATCGGTCTGCAAATCCCAAGTTTATATCCAACATAAGGGTAATCGGCGGTGACAGAAATCGTGATATTCTCATCCGGGTAGACCAAGCGTACCAAGAGCTGGGCTACTGCTAAAAATTATGCGAAGCTATACAGTCATAGGTGAAGTACCTTTAGCAGATGACACCTGTGAAAGAAGTGCGTAGTTCATTCTTCTTTTATTAAGAAAATATTTTAGCCACTGATGTAACCGCTGAAGTATCAATGGATCCCCCCAAATTGGAGAGAACAAGACTGCTTCCATATGCGGCAGCTTCGGCGGCTGTTCTGTCTGTCGTTCCATGCAGTATTCCCGACAGATAAAAAGCTGCGTACGCATCACCGGCACCGGTAGAGTCAAGTACCTCGGTTTTATGAGGGGGTATCTCCAGAAAACCGGTCCTATGATAGATGGAAGAGCCCGCAGCCCCTTTTTTTACTACAAGAGTACCATTGGCAAGTTTCGACCTAATTTCCTCGTACCCTATTTCCAGGGAACCAATTTCTTCTTCAGTACCGAATAAGTAGGTAGTATGTGGGAGCACCGTGCTTACTATAAAGTCTCTGTTGTGCCTTACCAGTGGCGGAGCCCCTAAATCTACTGCTATCGTTGCTCCCGAGTAACGCTGCCAGTCACATACCTCTTGCAGCAGTCGGTGCCGTGGAAGCAAAAATCCTTCTACATATATGAGATGCGGATCTAACTTTTTCAGTAAGCCCTCCTCAGGGTCCTGCAGTTTTACGGCTGCCGCTGGATTGACGATTAACAACCTCTGTGCACTCTGGTAGAGGTATAGGCTGCGTCCGCAGGGCTGATCATTATAAGTGTGGGTGTAATCAATAATCCCATGGTTCTTCATCTCTTGATAAAAAAATTCTGCTGTGAGAGGGGGGGTATGTAAAATAGGAGTCTCTCTACCGCCTAAAGCACCGATAAAACCTGCGGAATGACCAAGTTGGGTTAAAATACGGATTGTATTAAAGGCACCTCCACCGGGAATAACCAGTTTGGGCTTTACGCAGGTGAGAAGTTGTTCAAACACCGAATCTTCTACATGGAAGGTTTGGCCCCAGGCAGCAGAGTCTACGTAGTGTCGTATACAGGATAGTTGCCGATTATCAATAGAGGAATACATATCAAAGATCGGATTACCTATACCGAGTAGTGTAGTGTTCATCTTGCCTATTATAGAGTTCCTTTTCTTTCTTGACCACAGGGGGCAAACTCCCGTACTCTAACACAGGAGGTGAGTGTGGGGGACTTAAAATATTTTCAGGAAATACCGACCGAGCGGCTTAGAGAGCAGATTGTAGAGCAGCTCAAGCTTCACTACGCACATGACAACTTATCGGTTGAGGAATTTGAGCAGCGGCTTGAGCGTGCTTCCGCGGTAGAAGAAAAGTTGGCCTTGTTGGAAATTGTAAATGACTTACCGTCAATTTCGGAGAGCAGCTATACTGCCGAAATGAGCGGGGAGAGGTATGCCTCCCTAAATATGGGAGAGGTTCGACAGCAGCAGAATCTAGTGGCTATCTTCAGTGGCACTGAACGCAAGGGAGTTTGGTACCCAGCTCGAAATATTAAAATTTTTGCTACCTTCGGCGGAATCGACTTAGATTTTACCCAGGCTATGCTCCCGCCGGGAGATACCTATATTGATGCAATGTGTGTCTTTGGCGGAGTGGATATTATTGTACCGGAAGGGGTGAATGTAGAGGTCAGCGGAGTACCTATATTCGGAGGAATCGATAATAAATATGGCGATCGCCGCCTGCCGGGTGCTCCAACCCTGCATGTAAACGGCTTCGCGCTATTTGGCGGGATAGATGTAAAACCTGCTAAAAAACGACGCCGATAAACAATCTTACCGGCATATATGCCTGTAATAGCTGTTTCAGTGTTTTCTTGGCCGACGAATGGCTAAGTAAGTGGTTATATGGTAAATTTAATACGGTTAGCTGTCGAGCTCTGGAAAGGGAGATCTCCATTGCCAGCCTGTTTGCCCTGTACTTCGATAGTGTTCGAGGCGTCGAATGGTCAGCTCGGCAAATATTGGGTCAATATCACTGGTATAGCAGCTGCGCTGCAGTCGCTCGGCAGCAATTAAGCTGGTGCCGCTGTGACAAAAAAGATCGCCCACTACCTGTGCTTCCGGTGCAGAATTAAGTAATCGTTCAATAGCACGAAGTGGTTTTTGGGCGAACGCTCCCGGAACATTTTCCTCCATCCGGTAAAAAACCTGTTGAATATCGAGCCATACATTGCCGGGTCGAATCGTGTCGGATAAGCTGCGCTGCATATTTTCAGTTCGGATACCCTGCACCGTTTTATAATACCCTTTTAATACTTTGGGGATGTCGGTATAGCATACTTGAAACTGGGGATCCGCTTTTACATAGTAAAGCAGCTCCTGGCGCACTGCCATCCAGTTTTTCTGCGTACCGTAACCGCGCTGGTTTCTCAGTGTGATAAAACTGCGCGATTTAAGTGAGGTGAATTCCCGCATCATTAACATAAAATCCGGCAGAGGCTGGAACCCGTTTTTCTGATCCGCACCCAGCCATATATAAAAGTGGGCGTTTGGGGCAAGTACCTCAATCGCATTCATAACCCAGGCTTTTGAAAAGTCTATATACCCATCAAGGGATTGTGCTGAGAGGGCTGAGGTCTGCTTTCCGCCAACAGAAAAGTTATAGGGCGGATCATTGACCATCAGGTCCACGTTGCGGCCATCAAACAAGCGGTTGAGGTCCTCTTTTTTGGCTGCATCAAGCACTCCTACTCGGTGGCGCCCTTCAGGATCCTCCCACACCTCGCCTTTTTCTAAACGGCAATACTGTAATAGTCTCTCTCGTAGTTCCGGGTTACTGTCAAGTCGAGGGAGGGTCTCTGAAGTCATGATCCCACTTTACCTGAAATCCCTGGGCTGTGCATCACAGGGAGACTGAGGCTTCTGGGAAGCGCAGGGTAGCAAAATAATCATCTATCGTCTCAGCCCTCCGAATCATCCGAAAGCTTCCATCATCATGGAGCAGCACCTCCGCTGAGCGCAGTTTCCCATTGTAGTTAAATCCCATTGCATACCCGTGGGCTCCGGCCTCATGCAGTGCTACTAAATCACCCTCTTCCAACTTCGGCAGGGAGCGGTCGACGGCAAACTTGTCATTGTTCTCGCAGAGCGATCCGGTCACGTCGTAGACATGGTCATGAGGTTGATCCTCTTTGCCGGGAACCGAAATATGATGGTAGGCCCCGTAGACCGCCGGACGCATCAAATTAGCCATGGACGCATCCAAGCCTGCATAGTCCTTGTACTTCTTGCTTAGGTGGCGGACTCTGCTTATCAGATAGCCGTGAGGTCCGGTTATAACCCGGCCGCACTCCATGACAATCCGCATCGGATCCAGGCCGGCGGGTTTAAGAATCTCTTCATACAGTTTCTGCACTCCCCGAGACACGTATTCAAGGTCTACTGGTTCTTCTTCGGGTTTATAGGGAATACCGACACCCCCTCCGAGATTGATCATTTCGATCCGTACTCCGACCTCTCTCTGCAGATCCGCCGCCAGTTGAAAAAGCATACGGGCGGTTTCAATAAAGTAGTCCGGATTCAGCTCGTTGGAAGCTACCATGGTGTGCAGGGCAAACTTTTTAACTCCCTTCTCTTTCATAATTCGATAGGCCTCAAAAATCTGCTCATGGGTAAGGCCGTATTTTGCCTCAGTCGGTTCCCCGATAATTGCATTACCGGTACGCCGGTCACCGGGATTGTAGCGGAAACAGATAGTGTTGGGAATTCCGGCATGCTGCTCCAGATAATCAATATGGGTAATATCATCGAGGTTGATTATTGCACCCAGATCTTTCGCGCGCTGATACTCTTTTGCTGGGGTATCATTCGAGCTAAACATAATATCTTCTCCACAGATACCGACTTTATCGGTCATCTCCAGTTCCGGCAGGGAGCTGCAGTCGGAGCCGAAGCCCTCTTCTTTCAATAGCTGCATGATGGAGGGGTTAGGACAGGCCTTTACAGCAAAGTAGTTTTTAAAGCCTCCGGGAACCCAGTCGAAGGCCTTGTTCATGTAGCGGGCTGTTTCTCGTATAGCCTTCTCGTCGTATAGGTGAAAGGGAGTCGGAATTTCAGCCGCGATCTCCTCTAATTTTTCTCGGGAAAATGGAAGTGTCTTGTCACTCATGGATTATTCTCTCCTTCAAGGTCTATGTAGTTATAACGTAAGGTTGTCTGTAATAGTGGTAACCGCCGCTCCAATATCTTCGCGGTGACCGAAAGCGCTCAGCCGGAAGTACCCTTCGCCCCCCGGACCGAATCCAACACCAGGTGTACCGATAACACCCGTCTCCTGCAGCAGCTTATCAAAAAACTCCCATGAGCCCAGGTTATTGGGGGCTTTCAGCCAGATGTACGGGGCGTTATCTCCGCCGAAGGCGGTCATGCCGATGGACTGCATGCCCCGACGTATAATACGGGCATTTTCCATATAGTACTCGACCAGCTCGCGACTTTCTTTCAAGCCCTGCTCGGTAAACACCGACAAGGCTCCTTCCTGCACAATATTGGAGGCGCCGTTAAAGAAGGTGCTCTGACGACGGTTCCACATGCTGCGGACCTCATCCGGGCGACTGTCTTCGACGGTAAGAGCAGAAGGCACCACCGACCAACCGAGCCGCACTCCGGTGAAGCCGGCGAACTTGGAAAGGCTGTTAATCTCGATGGCACACTCTTCGGCCCCTTCGACTTCATAAATTGTCTTTGGAAGAGCATCATCCTCAATATATTCTGAGTATGAGGCATCGTAGATAATCACCGCTTTCTGTTTCCGGGCATAGTCGACAAAGCTTTTTAGTTGAGCATGGGTGGCAACCGCGCCGGTCGGGTTGTTCGGGCTGCAGAGGTAGATTATATCCGCTTTTTCGCTCGGTGGAGCGGGAATAAAGCCGTTCTCTTCGTTACAGGGCATGTACAGCAGGCCTTTGTAACGTCCCTCTTCAGGGATATGCTCGCCGGTTCGGCCGCTAATGACATTCGAGTCGACATATACAGGGTAGGCAGGATCCTGCACCGCCACTACATTATCAAGTGAAAAAATCGACTGAATATTCCCCGAGTCGGGTTTGGCGCCGTCACTGATAAAAAATTCCTTCGGGTCCAGATGTACCTTGCGCCTCTGATAGTATTCCGCCAGTTTTTCTCGAAGGCGGCTGTCTCCCTGCTCATCTCCATAGCCGCTGTAGGTCTCACGCTTTGCCAGTTTATCTACTCCCCGGTGCAGCCCTTCAAGAACCGTTGCGGTGAGAGGTTCGGTGGTGTTTCCTATTCCCAGCTTTCGGATCTTGGTTTTTGGATATTCCTGCACATATGCTTCGGTTCTGCGTGCAATCTCAGGAAAAAGATAGCCCGCTGCTAATTTTCGGTAGTTGCTGTTAATTCTCGCCATTCATTCTGCTCCTTTGTGAGTTATGGGCTGGGTACTAAGCGGTGTCAATGCCCTCATTAGTAAAACTACACTAGCAAAACCTGCAAGCGGCATATTTCTGCGCATGCAGAGAACTTTTGCCTGCAGGTAAAGTGTAGCCCTGGTGTGTGCAGGGTGCCCGGATTTCTGATACCCGGATTTCTCATAAGAGCTAAGCTCTCGAAAGCCAAGCTCCAGTTATTATTGCGCCTTGGGTGCTCCAATTCTATCCAGAATCCCTTCTAAAGTATTGTAGTGGGACTCGTCGGAGAAACTGCACATAGGAAGACGGAAGCTTTCTTCACACCATCCACGCATAGCCATGGCAGTTTTGATGGGAATCGGGTTCGTCTCTAAAAAGAGCGCCTTAAAGAACTCCATCAAGCGGTCTTCTTCCTTCTGCGCCTGGTCAAAGTTACCATCCAATGCGGCATGCACAAAATCAACCATTTGACGGGGGATAAGGTTAGAAGCCACAGATACTACTCCATCACCGCCGGCCCGTAATAGACTCAAAGTCATATTGTCGTCGCCCGAGAGTACACTAAAACCGTTGGAACGATTTTGAATGACCTCTTTCATTTGGTCAAGACTGCCGGAGGCTTCCTTGACGCCCTGAATATTGTCACAGTCGTTCATAAGTTTTACCAGTGTAGGAGTTTCAACATTTATTCCTGTCCGGCCTTTAATATTATATACCAGCACGGGTAGATCAACTGCATCTGCAATAGCCTTAAAATGAAGATAGAGGCCTCGTTGGGTTGGCTTATTGTAATATGGGTTTACCTGCAGCAGCGCATCGACTCCTGCCTCCTGGGCGTGTTTTGAGAGTCTGATGGCTTCGCTGGTAGCGTTACTTCCGGTTCCCGCAATAACCGGTACTCGTCCATTTGCATACTTTACCGTTAATTCGATAACTTGGTCGTGTTCTTCATGTGAAAGGGTGGGGCTCTCACCGGTGGTTCCACAGGGAACTAGTCCGTCGATTCCATTTTGAATTTGGTCTTCGATAATGCGTTGTAGTCCTGCTTCATCCACATTTCCTGTTTTAGTAAATGGGGTTATTATGGCTGTATATACACCTCTAAATGGTCGGTTCATACTCTTCTCCTTGTTTATTAAGTGATCTTATGTACATTCTAACTCATATGTGGTATAATGTCTATATGTTAACATCAAGTTTTTATTGTAACATATTGTTTAATAAATGGAGTAGGCAGGTATATAGATGGAATCGGTAAGCAGTATGGTTAAAAAGCTGCTGAAGCAAAAACCCTTCTTATTGGAGGCTTTCGAAAGAGGTATTCTTAGTTATGGGAGTTTAGCTGAAGAGTTTAAACCCCTTATTGAACAATCTCTGAATAAAGAAGTAAAGGAATCGGCCATTGTTATGGCCTTGCGGCGGTATGCGGATGATGTCCAGCGCAATACACCGGTAATACGTGAAAACCGCCTGTCTTGTGAAATTGTGATGAAGACTAATATATGCGATTTTAATATGCGCAAAACCGAGAACTTACTGCCGAGGTTGAAAGAGTTGTACGGAATTGTAAATCTGGGTCGTGGAGACTTTCTAAATGTAACCATCGGGAATGATGAGATCAGTATTGCGGTGAGTGACAAATATGAGAAAGAAGTACGAGATTTTTTAGGAGAGCAGGAAAACCTCGATTTTAGAGACGGATTGGTTTCTCTTACCCTCATTTTTTCAGGCGACTTTTTGCATACCCCCGGGGTTGTGTTTCAGGCGCTCAGAAAATTAGCCTGGGAAAATATTAATGTGTACGAAATTATTTCGACTATGACTGAGCTCACTGTAGTGATAGAGCGCTATGATTCCACAAGGGGATATGAGGCGCTGCAGGAGTTTATTGAACGTCCGATTAAGTGGTAGCTTAAGTCATAGTGGTATTCGCTTCGTCCTTGTTCAGGGGACGGGGCTCCACTTTAATTTCTATGGTGCCGTCGGCATCGGTGTCATGAAGTGCATCAACTATGCCGACAATAATATTTTCCATAATTTGGTGTACAAACTTATTAGTGGGCACCCTTTTCCCGTTCACTTTAATACTCACTTTGCGTTCCATATTTCCTCCAAAAATTTAACTATAAGTTCAGGCTCCTCAGCCGGTAAAATTTGGGTATTTCCACTTAGGGCGGTAGGACCTATCCCAGTATGAGATCCGTCGTGTTCTGCGGTCGCAATATAGGCAGTAAGTGTTTCTTTTGGAAATTTTGTTTCCGGCAGTTGTTCTGCAGAGCTGATTAGTTCGAAGCAGGGTATTCCCGGCAGCATGATTCCCTCTATGAGCAGAATTTCACAGTTCTGAAAAGCAGATAGCAGTTGTTCAAAGGAGGGGGTGGATTTGAATCTGATAAACCCTCCATGATCAGATAAATAGGCAACCTGTTCTGCTCCGTTTTGGAAAAAGAGATCGGTATCCTTGCCTGCTGTTTCAAAACTGGGGGGTGAATGACCCCGTTTAATGGTTCCAACTTTTAGTCCTCGAGCGGTGTACAAGCTTGTAAGTTGTGTGATGAGATGGGTTTTACCGGTATTTGACCAACCAACGAAAGATGCTGCATACTGCATACTATACAGAACAGTGTAGGTTTTAAGGAGAAATATTGCAATTGTGCGACGCATAATTATAATCACCGGACCGGTGAACAGCGGAAAAACAAGTTATCTGCACAGGTTAACCACCAATTATAAGCGGGAAGGGTATATCGTTGGAGGAATAACGGCCGAGGCTTTATATGAAAAGGGTCGGAAAATCGGCTACGACGTATGTGATCTTATTTCAAAACAGTGCTGTCCATTAGTAAGGAGCTCGGAAACAGCTGATCATATGAAGGCAGCCGCAGGCGTCCAGCATGTCGGTCGCTTTGTGCTGCTTGAATCGGGCTTGGACTTTACCCGTCGCTGCATACAAGCTGCGGCCGGCGTTGATATAGTCTGTCTTGATGAAGTTGGTCCTTTAGAAATGGACGGCAGAGGCCATAGGCAGGTGTTGGATACGCTGCTTGCGGATTTTAAGGGTACTCTTCTGGTGGTTGCCCGGGACATAGTGTCGGATGCACTGATGATTATGGCAGAGAAGCAGGGGTGGATAGCTGAAAAACAATTCCCGAGTTCGTCCTAGCGTGCGGCGGTTAACCGCCGCCACGCTACCAAAATGCCAACGGCATTTTGGCTAACGGCGCTTTATGCGTACTCTAAACTGAGTTTCTGCGATATCACATGCGATTTTAACAGAGTCTTCGGGATTACGGGTTGAGACAAGTTCAACCATACCTTCATTCGGTCGAATTGTGATGCTTTTGATGGAATCGACCGTTTGTAATGCTTTTTTGAAGGTGTCGGCATTTGCAGCACTCAATTTGTCTATAAGATAATAGTAAGTTTTTTCCTTGGCCATAATTAGACTATACACATCCTTTTTGAAGGTGTCAAAGACTTTTAATTTGTCACAGCTTTGTAAGAGCTTTTCAAGCCCACATGACTATAATTTTCATCAAAGACCAAATAAAGTCGCTTACCTGTGAAAATACATCAAAATATTTGAAAAAACTTGAAAACTCGCCACAATAGCGTTACTCTTTCTTTGTAAACTATAAAACTTAGTTAGGAGTTGATCTATGAAAAAGAGTATTTTACTGATTACCGTTGTACTCGCCGTAGCTTTGCTATTCTCCTGTGCTGGTGACAAAGAAAGTGCACCGCAACAGCCTGAGCAGGAAAAAACAGATACGTCAAATTTACCGGATTTTGTTATGAACCCACCACTAGCTTCGGATGCAATCTACGGGGTTGGGTATGCAAAACAGTCCTCTCTGCCCCTCTCTATAAAAGTAGCAGAGGCCAATGCACGAGCGGATATAGCGAACCAGATTGATGCACAAATTAAGAGTGCTGTAACCTCTTACGCCCAGGAATCAGGAGTTGGAGATGATACACAGTTAATTGAGTTTGCCGAAACCATTACACGTCAGGTAACTGATACTACCCTCAATGGTGCGATTACTCAGCAGCGTCATCCAATGGAAGACGGTGGTGTATGGATCCTGATGGTCTACAACAAAGAGAGTATGCTTAGTTCCTTTGAAGAAGCTGCCAAGAGTTTTGAGCGCAGCGAAGGGGCGGAATTTGCAGAGTTCAAAGCCGATCAGGCTTTAGAGCGTTTGGAGTATGAAACCGAGAATAACCCGACCAAGTCGAACCCGGTAAAGGGAGAGTAACTCCGAAATAAACTCTTTATTAAAGAAGGCCCCTTACAGCATGTAAGGCGGCCTTCTTTTGTTATGTGCCACCAAACCAACCTACGAAAGGTCTTGAATTTGAAAACAGGCGTTTCAAAACAGGTTTTTTTGAAATGCTTGGATTTTTGAAAACGCATGGTTAGAAATTGTTATGAATGTTTGCTATACTCTTATCCAGCACATATACAAAATAAAGAGAGTATTAAATGCTTCATAAGATACTTCATATTTGCAAGCTTTTTGTGCCGGCAATATTTTTCATAACGATACTGCTTTCCTGCACCAGCGGTGCTTTCCAGGCCGGCTCCAAAACAGATGCAGCGGATTCTGTCGAGAGCAGTAATTCGAATCAAGTATCCGAAAATATAGAGTCAGAGCGGCCCCCGGTTATAGAAGTATCAGGGCTTATCGATTTTAACCAGTCCCCATATCGCAATCTGTTAAACACGGTTCCGGATAAAGGGAACCCGACTTTTTTTGCGGCAGTCCCTAGAATGGCCAATCGTGAAAATGAGTACAGAATGGGGCATATGCTGCTTGCCCGGCAAGCTGCAATGTATCGAGAGGCTGCGGTAAGCGCAAAGTTTCTCACCCAAAGCAATAATCGCGATATGGGATATCGCGAACAGGTGGATGTGGACATAGATAAAAGCTTGGTACGGTCAGTGGTAGATAAAATCAAGATTACCAATCACTATCAGGATGCACACGGTTCGTATTTTTCTGGAGTTTTAAAGAATATTACAATTTCTGAATTCAATGTGCAGACTGAAGTTGTGGGAAATGTCCCGCAATGGTTTATCGACCCGCCTTCTTATGAGGGGTTTATCGTGGCGGTAGGTACATCCGGACGGCACATGTTCATTGCAGAATCTTTCCTCCAGTCGGATCGCCAAGCCTTGGCAGCTATTGCGAAGCAGCTTAATATCGAAGTGAAGCATAAAAGGGATGATTTAGAGAAAGAGTACCAGGGGAGTGCATATCAGCAGTTGAATCTGCAGATCACCGATACAACTGTGCACGGTTTTTATGTTATTGATAGATGGGTTTCAAAAGATGGAAACACCTACTATAGCTTGGCTGTATGTCCCGTCAAATAAAGGGGAGAGGGAAACCATGAAAAGATGTAAAGGTTTGTATACAAGTGCAGCAGCCCTCTTGTTGTTCCTGGTCGGTATCGGATTTACAAGGGAGTTTGCTTGGAGAGAAGGGCAACCTCAGTGATCTTGTACTCAATGCAGTTCGGCAGCACGCCGACTCACTGCGTATTAGTTTAACCAGGGAGACAGTTGAACTGCAGATAGGCGAGCCTTTGACAATTGAAGGAACCCTGCGCAGTAGTCTGACATCCCACTCGGGCCCCATTAAAATTGTGCTCAAAGACAAGGTGGGTCAAAAGCTTACCGAGACGACTACAGATTCCCGGGGGCAGTTTTTACTGCAGCTCCCGGAAGGTCTTTCGACGGCTGGGGACTCCACACTTATAATTTTTCCTGAGGTAAATGCATTCGAGGAGCTTGAAAGTCAGGAGCTTGATTCTGCATATGAGGAACTTGCTGTAAAAGTAAACATGGTTCCTGCGGGATTGCTTTGTAGAGGACTTTCCAAAGTACATCGAGGAGCCCCGGATATGGCACAGGCGTGGGCGGTGGTAAGTCTTGAGTATAACGGGCGCTCTATTTACAGTTACGAAAGCGATGCAGTAAAAGATGGGGGCATTAATCCGGCTCAAGCGCATAGTCGAGTCCTCTCAAAACTTCTTAAAAACTTGGAAAGTGAAGAAGTTCTGTTCAGCAACATCAAAAAAGCCCTGGAGGAAATATAATTTTGAACGAATTACTATGGATTGTACTTTTATTTGTGAACTTCGGAGCAATTCTGTTGGCCTATCGAATTTGGGGACGACTGGGATTGTTTATTTGGATCCCTGTTGCAGTGATGGTGGCTAACGTTCAGGTGACCAAGACTATCGAACTTTTTGGTATTACCGCCACTTTAGGAAATATTGTATATGCTTCAAGTTTTCTGGTAACCGATATTCTCAACGAAAATTACGGAAAGAAAGAGGCCGGCCGGGCGGTGGTGATTGGGTTCTTTTCACTGATAATGTTTACGCTTTTAATGAACCTTGCACTGTTTTTTGTGCCTTCGGCAGAAGATTTTGCCCATGAGAGCCTTGTAACTGTTTTTGGTTTTCTCCCGCGTATAATGTTGGCCAGTCTCATTGCGTACGGAGTGTCCCAGGGTCATGACATCTGGGCCTTTAATCTGTGGAAGAAAAAATGGCCTGCCACAAAGTATCTCTGGCTGCGAAATAACCTTAGCACTATGGTGAGTCAGTTGTTGGATTCCCTTATTTTTACTTTAATCGCTTTTTACGGAGTTTTCTCAACTGGAGTACTTCTAGAGATTATGATAACCACCTACGTACTGAAATGGATTGTTGCAGCCTTGGATACGCCCTTTGTCTACCTTGGCAAGTACATGTTTAAACGTTATGAGAATCTCTCCATCTCTAACGCGCTGTTTTAGAGGTTCAAAGGGTAATATGTTTTTTTATGTTGGCTATGCTGCCTCTTGTGCCGCAAAGCATATGGTGCTCTGCGGTCTGACGATGGACCATAGTTGCATACTGCACAGAGTTTCCATTGACATACTCTAAAGTGTAGGAGCGGCTCTGAATTATACTGTGAGCAGCGGCAATGTCCCAGATGTAGGCGGGTGGAATCAAGGCCCCCAAGACCACCGGGTGTATAAGGGGGCTTATGATGTGGAGAATTGAGCTGCCTATACTTCTGATTTTACCTGGAAAAGGGGAAAAATCGTATTTTCGATGCACCTTTGAGCCGACCATCAACTGGGTACCGGGAACATTATTTGCAGCATCAGAAGTGGTGGGCATACCATCGATTTTTAACTTGTTCCCCGGCAGCAGACGTAAGAACACCCCGTAATCCGGATCGCTGCCCCATCTGGGTGCAGAAATAATACCGCCAATCGGTTCCAGTTCTGCATCTAATATTCCAACTGCTACACACCATCCGGGCATACCCTGACTGAATGTGTCGGTGCCGTCTATCGGATCTATGGTAAAGGTAAAATCACGGCCTGAACGAAACTCGCTGGGGAACTCTTCACTTACAATATTTGCATCGGGAAATTCCTGTCGGATTACAGTGGTCAGCTGTTTCTCAATTGCTAAATCAACTTCTGTCAATACAGAACCGTCTTCCTTATAGCTGCGCACTACTTCCCGTTGTTGGGATCGAGCCATTTGCCCTGCTTTATATACCTCGGTTACTATTTGTTCAAAATTATGCACGTTATCCACCTCGTTTTTAGTATAGGAGAATTGTTGGCTAAAGACAATCGTTTCAGTAAATTCAGTAAATTCTAATGGCTCCAGTGGTCGTGCAATTGTCGTTTTGCTATTTGTCGTTGTCTTTATTTTGAGGGACTTTATTTTGAGGCTTAAATAAAAGTGAGAAGGTTGCTTCGGAGAACATAAGTGCTATGCCGGCCACCACCACCAGTACCCCGGCTAATTGAAGCCTTGTCAGAGAGAAACCGGGCAATGAGAGTTTGAGGAGCAGCAGCGGGTTGAGAATAAGGGTAATGTTGTGGAACGCAACCAGGGTAGAGGCTCGGGCGTGTTTGTAGAAACCGATTTGAGTAAAGGAAAAGGCGATTGCCCCAAAGAGAAAACTGGCGAGAAAAATGATCCAGCCTGCCGTGTTATGGGGAATCAACTGGATATGGGTACCAAAGCTCTGTCCAATTCCTTTTAAGATCGGGTCCATGGCAGCTGCACAGCCGGTGAGCGTCCCGAACAGCAGCCCTAAGGTTCGCTTCCAGCGCATTTTAACCGCCAGACCAAGCAGCAGAAAATTGAGCGGAAAATAGATAGCCAGGAAATACAACACCGTATTCAGCTCAACTGCGCTCATGGGGGGGACGTCATTAGTGCTGCGGCTGAGTCCAATCAATATTGTTCCGGCTGCAATAATAAAGGCTCCGAGGTGCTGCAGTACAGTGTGTTTTTCATGCAGTATGTGTTCGGAGAATAGCATCAGCACTACCAGTCCAAAGCCGAACATGCTGGTATAATAGGAGGTTGGCGCATAGAGATTGGCTATCAGAACCCACAGAAAAGCAAGATTGTTGAGGATTATACCGCTAAAGTAAGCAATCTTCTTGCCTCGCTGATGGGCTATCGGATGGCTCCGGTCCTGTTCCGGGCGCAGGGCATCAATACCATATTTCTGTAGGCCCTTTGAGATATGTATTTGTGTAGTGGCGATTATACCTATAAGCGAGGCAATTAGTGTCGGTTCCATATTTCTTCTTTTATTGTTCAGCACTATATCCCGTTAGAGGAGTGATGTAAATATCTTTATTTGTTATTCTTAACGCAGTTATTATTAACACAATGTTCAAGCGAAATTGAGCTAAAAAGGACACAACATGCGTACAAGCAAACTAGTATTATTGACAGTTTTTTTAGTCGTACCTAGCCTTAGTGCGGCTTTCTCCAGTAATGTGGAACCCCAGATCATGTCAAAGGCAGCGGCAGTGTATGATTTTGAAACCGGCACCCTTCTGTATCAGAAAAATGGGGATATTCGAATTCCTCCCGCTTCGATGACCAAACTGATGACACTGCACCTCACCTATCGGGCGATTGAGGAAGGGCTGCTCAATTTGGATACACGCATCAAGGTCGAGGCGGGGGATGATTTTTCCAATATGCCCCGTAGATCCTCTCTTATGTTTATTGAGGAAGGGCAGGAGGTAAGCGTACTGCAGCTTATGCGAGGGCTCGCGGTTCCTTCCGGCAATGATGCAGCTCACATGCTGGCCCGTGTGGTTTCCGGCTCGGTAGAAGAATTTGTGGAAGAGATGAACCGCGAAGCCGAAAAAATGGGATATGATAATATACACTTCGAAGATCCGGCAGGTTTAAGCGCGCAGAGTTATGTAACCGCTAAGGAGTTTGGACTGTTTTGTCTTGATTATATCCGTAGTCATCCGGACTCCCTTGAACTACTGCACAGCCAGGAAGAGTTTATTTATCCCACCGCCAAGATATTACAGGAAGGTGCCCACTCGAGTTATGGACCGATTACTCAAGAAAATTATAATATTCTGATCGGTCGCCATCCATGGGTTGATGGGTTGAAAACTGGCTACATTGATGAGTCGGGCTATAATATTGCGCTGACCGCAACGGCGGGCGACCGTCGAGTGGTGACAGTAATTTTAGGCGGTCCGGGTGAAAATATACGCGAAGGAGCATTTACCCGTGCAATTGACGGGGTAAATCTGCTCTCCTACGGTTTCTATCATTTTACCCGGGTGGAACCAAAATTCCCAAGTCTGCAGGAACTACGGGTATGGGGGGGCACCCGAAAAACCGTGCACCCTCAGCTGCATGCGCCCGAAGCCCTTGTGTTGCCACTGGATGTTGCTGCAACCCTAGAAGTGCGGCATGAACTTGACCTACCCTTATCTGCGCCGTTGATGGGCGGGGAAGAGATAGGCCGTACCTTAATTACAAGTGGCCAAAAGGACATTCGCAGCTACCCGATTCTGATCAAAGAACCGGTGGAAGAGGGGACTTGGTGGCAGCAGCTGGCAGATTCACTACTGCAGCTGCGATGAGCTGCAGTAGTGCCGGCGAGCTCCTAGTAGGGAAATTTTTCATCCGGTCGTCGCTCTGGAATAGCTTCGGGGAATTTTCCCGAAGCGGCGAACTGATGCGAGAGGAACAAGCCGCAGTAGCACTGCCCATATTCTGCAATGTCGTCAGAAGAGTAGTCGCAGGGGCACATAATGTCCCGGTCATGCTCACGGTCACCATAGCTGTCACGACAGGGGCATTGAAAGAATCCGAATCGCTGGTAGTTCTGAAGTAGCCCTTGAGCTAAATCATCTAGAAAATGCTCATCCGGAACCACTGCCCAGTTGTACTGCCGGGCGGCCCGATGTATAAAATCAAGGA
The DNA here is from genome assembly GCA_034520965.1 of Spirochaetia bacterium. Classification (GTDB taxonomy): domain Bacteria; phylum Spirochaetota; class Spirochaetia; order DSM-16054; family Sediminispirochaetaceae; genus DSBN01. The sequence continues at coordinate 78,216 of JAXHMY010000008.1, forward strand.
CATCCTCAAGGGTTTTGTCATTCTTCTGTTCATTATGCTTCATCTACATATATCCTCAGCTATCGATGCCTAGAGATCTGCTCCACGCTTTTTCAATAAACCCAAGTTGATAATCGGCGTTATCTACGATCAGCGTAGGATACAGTCCTCTTTGTCCGAATTTTTCTTTAAATTCACTGGATAGCTGTTTTTTTTGCTCGGGAGACAGTGTGTCGACATAGATGTATCTATATTCGATATCCTTATTGTTCAGATACTCCATTCCACGCTTACAAAAAGCGCAGGTAGAGAGTGCCAATAAAATTACATCCTTGTCCTTCCAGGAGCCTTCGTGTTTTTCAAATGGTACCCAATCAAACATGTTGTGCTTCCTCCTTATGTTATTTATTAGTGTTTGGATAATGAAAGTCAAGCCGGTTAATCAAAAAATAGAAAAACATCACAGTTAGAATGCCCAAGATATCGTTGTCCAGGGATTCGCTTACATCCTGATGTGAGTCGGGTTGATCGAACTCAGATCAGGTGCACCGGTCATTATCATTACCTGTTCCAGTTCCGACTGTAGGGTTCGCAATGTAGTAGAAACAGCTTCGGCGCCGCCGCCTATAGCTGCAATTGCAAGGGGACGGCCTATCATAACCGCAGTTGCACCAAGCGCAAGCATTTTGAATACATCCGCACCGGAGCGGATACCTCCGTCTACCAGAACCGGGATAGAGTTATCGACTGCTTTTACAATTCCGGGCAGAACTTCGGCTGTACCGGGAGTGTGATCGAGTACTCGTCCTCCGTGATTAGAAACAACAATTGCGGACGCCCCTGCATCAACCGCTATTTGGGCTTCGTCGGGGGTCATAATTCCCTTCAGGATAAACTGCATCTTTGACCTGCTGATTAACTGTCTAATTTCTGTAGGCATTTTTGGATACACCGGTTGCCCAAGCTCTTTGAGCGTAATTAAACCGGCCGCATCAATATCCATTCCGCATATCTCTGCTCCGATACTGTTCAGTTGTGCAATTCGCTGTAAAAGTTGGGTATCCTCCCAGGGTTTAATAAATGGAATGCCCCCTGAGGGATAAGTTTTAAGAGTGTCAATAGCAGCTTCGAAAATCTCCGGAACTTCCCCATCTCCGGTCCCACCAAGAGTTCCGGCTTGGGCCGCACCGCCTACCATCGCCGCAATGTACTCTTTCTCATGCAGATCTCTGGTCATATTGTAGTGGACCCCTCCCAACGGACTGATGAGGATCGGCATACTTAGTGAGCGGTTCAACAGCTTAATTCTCGTTTCGGGGCTGTGAACCGAGTGGATAGTTCGCATATTTATTTTGACCCGGCTGAGAGCCTCGAGGTTCTCCATAAAAGCAGAACCCGTGCCGGTACCGCCCATTCCAGGAACTTCTCCCTTGCAGGCACGGCCGTCGCACACCGGGCACACCCGGCAGAAACCCCGCATTCGCTCTCGAGCGGTGGTAAAAACCTGTTTATCCATGAGCCTTGTTATACACCCGCCAAGTGGTCTCGATTATTTCTTCAGCACTGCTGTACTGGGCCTTCCAATTGAGCAGCTGTGATGCCAGCTTGGCCGAGGCCACCAGTTTAGCAGGATCCCCGGCGCGTCGTTCTACTATGTTCAGTGGTATTTTTAAACCTGTAATTCTACGGGCCGATTCGACAATTTCCAGAACGCTCAAACCTGTTTCGCTGCCAAGATTGACCACCATGCTTTTCCTGGATGCAAAGACCTGTTCCGCAGCCTTTACATGGGCCTCGGCTAAATCGGTTACATGGATGTAGTCGCGAACTCCGGTTCCGTCCTTTGTGTCATAATCATCGCCGAACACAAGCAGCTCTTCCCGCGCTCCTACTGCTACTTCCATAACAACCGGAATAAGGTTGGCGGGGTTTTTTTCTATACCGTTGATGCGCCCCTGCGGATCGTAGCCGGCGGCATTGAAGTAACGCAGGGAGGCGTATTTGAGACCACGCAGTTGATCGTACCAGCCCAGATTGCGCTCTATGTCAAGTTTAGTAAAGCCGTAATAATTGCTGGGGTTGGTTGGGTGCGTCTCATCTACCGGCAGATATTCCGGTTCGCCGTACACGGCGGCTGAGGAGGAAAGCACAAAGGTGTGTATATCGTGCTGGGCCGCAGCTATCATGAGGTTAAGCGATCCGCTGATGTTGTTGATTGAGTATTTTTCAGGGCTTACCATTGATTCTCCGGCAGCCTTAAAAGCAGCCAGATGAATTACGGCATCCCAGCCCTCTGCACAAACTGCAGATAATCTCTGCTGATCTAATATATCCCCTTCAAAAAACTGCGCATCCGTATGTATATTTGTACGCAATCCGCTGGACAGATTGTCAAATACTCCAACTTGATGTCCCTTCTCTAAGAAGGCTATTGAAACGTGGCTGCCGATGTAACCGGCCCCTCCGACTAAAAGTACACGCATAGGCATCTCCAGGCTATTATATATAACCTTTATACCTGAAAAATTAGCTGGATGCAATGGAGGCGTCGTAGCCCAAATTCTGTACTAATTTGACTAGTTTGTTCAGCTGTTCATCTTGGGATTCTTCATCATGGATGCTCATATCTACCCGAACCTCATGCAGACCTGCTTCTACCTTAATCTCTTCTATTCCGGAAAGTTTCCGACCGTAATGTTCGATAGAGTAGGCGCATGATGGGCAGGTTGCCCCTTGTAAATTCAGTTTTCTCTGTATCATGTTTTAAATATACTATTCATACTTAAATATGACAAATATACTAATGAAAATTCAGAAAAAGGCTGCCTAAGACAATTTTTCAGGCAGCCTTCTCTATTTCAAATCTTCAAATCTCCAAACTTCTAATCTTCAAATTGTTTTAAGACGCTTCGGATTTCATCCAATCGCTGCTCGAGCTGCTGCTGGTCCGGGGCTTCCACCACCAGACGTAGATAGGGCTCGGTATTTGAGGGACGTACATTGAACCACCAGTCGGGGTATTCAATTCGATAGCCGTCAAAGTCAAGCAGTGCGGAGGGCTTTTTTTGTGCGCTAAAATGCTCCTTTAAGGCCTCCATAGCAGCCTTTTTTTCTTCAATTCGAAAGTTGATTTCGCCGGAGTTGGCATAGACCTTAATTTCGTCAATGAGTTGGCTTAGGCTGACTCCCTCTTTTTTTACTTCCAGTACTACCTGCAGTACCAGCAAGCTGGCGAGAATGCCCGAGTCACAATTATAAAAATCGCGGAAATAGTAGTGCCCGGCCAGTTCTCCACCAAAGACGGCATTCAACTCGCGCATCTTCAGCTTGGCATAGGCGTGCCCTACTTTCCACGTATGGGGAGTTCCGCCTAACTTCTCAATATACTCCGAGACTGAGCGGGACGTACGTATGTCCTGCAGCACCGGACCCTTTTCCCGTTCAAGGTAGTAACGACCGAGTACGGCAATAATGAGGTCCGGAGAAATAAAGCTGCCCTTTTCATCTACAAACATAACCCGGTCGGCATCACCGTCATAGATAATTCCAATGATCGCTGCTGTTCTTCATAACCCCGTCTTTAAGGTCGCGTACATTCTCCTCTTCCAAGGGATTTGGCGCATGGTTGGGAAATGTACCGTCCAGGGTGTCGAACAGATAGTGCGGCTCTTCGCCCAGCAAGTCTTTTATCAATAAGGCAGCCATCCCGTTGGAACAGTCTATCGTCAGATTCAGGGAAGAAAGTTCCTCCGGCACGTACTGCTTCAAGAACTGAACATACGCATCTTTAACTGCAAAGGGTACGATAGTGCCTCTTTTTTCTGCAGGCTCGACTATACCGTTGCTGATCAACTGTTCAAGGTCGGCAAGCCCTGAATAATAACCGACAGGGAGGGCACCGCTGCGGGACACCTTTAGTCCGTTGTACTCTTTGGGATTATGACTGGCCGTTATTTGTACCGATGCATCAAAGTTAAAATGAGCGGTCCCGAAATAGACCATGGGGGTAGTGGCAAGTCCCATATCGTAGATGTCGGCCCCGGCATCATTTACTCCGCGGCTGAGGGCCTCAAAGATCTCCTCGGTGCTGCTGCGTACATCCCGCCCTACCAAAACCTTGTTGGTATTCAGTAAACGGGGGAGAAAAAAACCGATTTTATATACGTCTTCGGCAGTAAAATCCTGGTTGTATATTCCGCGAATATCGTAAGCCTTAAATGCTTTCATACTAACTCCTTATTATCGGGGCAAAAAACTGTCTAAATTACCTGTGTCATACATTTCACAAAACCACGCACTCTTGTCAGCAAAATGAATTGCATACACTGTTCGATCAATCAATCGCTGAAGTTTGTGAGGAGATTTTACCTGCTCTATAGAGCGTTTACCCTGCAATACCCGCACTGCGTCACGTCGGGCTACCGGTTGAAGGGCTGTAACTGAGTCTAGAGCAGCATATAGTTTAGTCTTTTTGTAGGTGCTGCGTGAAGAACCTATCAAACGATTGATGGGTCGCTCAGAAGCAAAATCTTCAAAGATAAGATTGCTGCCTACAATATAGAGTAGTCCCCCCTTTGTCATAATTCTACCGTTGTGCTGCTGAAGTAAAAAGGCGTAGGTCTTCCATTCCAGGGATTCCCTCATTTTCGAGTTCTAAGCGTTTTAAGAAATCAGTAGTTTCACTGCTCATGTTAGATGTATCTAATCTCGTAATCGACGGTGATAGCTTTTTTCAGTAGGGCACTTACTCCGCAGTACCGTTCCTGACTGAGGTTGACCGCTTTCTCGACTTTCTTTTCATCCAGATTGTCGGATTTTTTAAACTCGTATATTACTTTGATGCTTGAATAGTGCTTTGGATGCTCCTCGGTAACCTCCGCTTCTACTTCGATGTTGAAATACGTGTGGGGCTGCTGCATCTTTTTTAAAAGTGAAACAACATCCATTCCGCTGCAGCCTGCCAGTGAGGCCAATAGCAACGGCTTAGGCCGCGGTCCATTGTCTTCGCCGCCCACCGTTTCATCGGCATCCATTAGAATTTTGTGGCCGCTGACCTCTGATTCAAAGGCCATCCCCTCTTTCCATGTACAATTTAAGCTGTGGTGTGACATAATTCCTCCTTTGTGATTACTAAATATAGCAATAAATCCAAGCGAAGGCAAAAAAGCTGGTGCAGTCACTTTAGTTCATTTTTACAAAACCTGTATTACTTCGGGAAGATTCTTGAGTTTTTCATAAAGAATCTGCATCTGCTCCGAATTTTGTATGTAGACAGTGGTAGTAAAACTCATGTATTTTTCCCTTCCGCTGCTTTTGTGTTTCCACTCTTTAGGTGACAGCAGCAGGTCATGGAAAACCGACTCAAGCTTGGCTTGTTCCCACTGGCTTGAATCGGGCATGTCCGTAATTATTTTCATCACGGTACGGGCTGGATAGTGGGGGTGTTGATTATCGGAAAATGATGACATACTATACTCCTCTAATACAGGATACTAGTTGGATTAATATGGATACAATACAGCTGCAGAAAGATTTTGGCAAACTTCTAAAAAAAAATCACCAGGAATTCAGAAATTTATTTTCCTCAATGGAAACCGACTGCTACCGTGTGTATAACTGGAATATCTCCGAAATACCCTGGCTAATAGACATCTATAGTAACTACCTGCACATCTCTTCGCTGGCTCAAACTCACCAGCCGGATTTGCTGGATGCTGAATCCGAGCTTTTAGAAACCGCCTCGCGAATGCTGTATGTGCCGCTGGAACGGATTTTTTTTAAGCACCGCTTTGTGCAAGGGCGCCAGGTCCAACATGAAAAACTGGATCAGTCGGGACACACCTTGACAGTAAAAGAACAGGGACTTCTGTTCAAAGTAAATCTTTTGGATTATCTGGATACTGGTTTATTTATAGATCTCAGGATTAGCCGGCAGCTTGTGCGTGAGGCAGCTGCCGGGATGCGGGTATTAAATCTGTTTGCATATACCGGTGCATTTACCGTGTACGCGGCTGCTGGAGCCGCAGCTAGGACTGTGTCGGTAGACTTGTCGGCACCCTATATGCGTTGGGCTCAGGATAATATGGAACTGAACGGGCTCTCGGGAGATATGCACTCTTTTATTAACTCTGATGTGCGCGAATATCTGCAGACGGCAATTGAAAGCGGTGAGCAATATGACCTGATAATTTTGGATCCGCCTACTTTCTCCAACAGCCGCAAAACAGAGGGAACCTTCGATCTTCAGAGGGATTATGTGTGGTTTATCGGGCAGTGCCTAAAACTGCTTTCTAAGGACGGGAGTCTGCTGTTTTCTACAAACTATCACAAGTTTCATTTTGATCCGGGACGGCTGCACGGAGCCGAGGTACAAAATACTACTTCAACCACAATTCCGCCGGATTTTAACGGCAAGCGCAGGCCTCACCGCAGCTGGGTAATCCGGCGAAAAACCAGGTAATTCGCCGGACTTCAAACCGCTGCACTATTTTTCCATCTTCTTTTTAAGTTTGGCCCAAGTGTCCCTCATAGAAACGGTGCGGTTGAAAACCGGCCGGCCGGGAGCGGAGTGCTTTATGTCTACGCAAAAGTAACCCTTGCGCAAAAATTGATAAAAGCTTCCAGGTTCGGCGTTTTTTAGCGAGGGTTCCAGTTTCGCATTGTCGACTATCTGCAGCGATTCGGGATTCATTTCATCTAAAAAATCACCGGTGGCTTCTCCAGGGTTTTCAGTAGTAAAAAGATGGTCGTATATTCGCACTTCCGCCTCTAAGGCATGGCGCGCCGACACCCAGTGGCTCGTTCCCTTTACTTTACGCCCATCATCGGTCCAGCCTCCGCGTGAAGCCGGATCATAGGTGCAGTGTATCTCTTCTATCTCCCCACTGTCGGGATTCTTATTGTAGTCAACGCAGGTAATGTAATAGGCATGTTTCAAGCGGACTTCTCTACCGGGGGCCAGTCTAAAAAACTTCTTGGGAGGTTCTTCCATGAAGTCTTCACGTTCTATATACAGCTCACGACTAAAGGGAATTTGCCGGCTGCCGGCGGAGGCGTCCTCGGGGTTGTTCTCTGCGTCCAGCCACTCCTCCTGATCTTCAGGGTAGTTGTCGATTATCACTTTTACCGGATCGATGACCCCCATCACCCGCTGAGCCCTCTGGTTTAGATCCTCCCGCAGGCAATGCTCTAAAAGGGCAATGTCGATTGTGCTATTGGCCTTGGCTACCCCGATTCGGTCTGCAAAATCACGAATCGACTCGGGAGTGTAGCCCCGGCGGCGAAAGCCGGAAATTGTCGGCATACGCGGATCGTCCCATCCATCTACATGTCCTTCTTGGACAAGTTTTAGGAGTTTCCGCTTGCTCATCACCGTATAATTCAAATTAAGCCGGGCAAATTCGTACTGCCGTGGTTGATGTTCAATCCCGGAAGCCTCTACCACCCAGTCGTATAATGGACGGTGGTCTTCAAACTCCAGAGTACAAATAGAGTGGGTAATCCCCTCGATTGCATCAGAAAGGGGGTGGGTAAAGTCATACATGGGGTAAATCGTCCAAGTTTCGCCGGTACGATGGTGTTTTACTTTCTTTATACGGTAGAGGGTAGGGTCGCGCATATTCAGGTTTCCGGAAGCCATGTCTATCTTTGCTCGCAGCACATAAGCTCCTTCTTCGAATTCCCCTGCTCTCATCCGTTTGAACAAATCCAGACTCTCTTCGATAGGCCTTGACCGATCGGGGCTCTCTTTTCCCGGCTCTTTTAAGGTTCCCCGGTACTTCCGAATATCCTCCGGTGAGAGGCTGTCTATATAGGCCTTTCCAGCCCTGATGAGGGTAACCGCATATTCGTACAACTGTTCAAAATAATCCGAAGCAAAATACTCGTGGCTGTCCCAGTCGAAGCCGAGCCAATGCACGTCCTCCTTAATTGAATCGATATATTCGACCTCTTCTTTTTCAGGATTGGTATCATCAAAGCGCAGGTGGCAGCGGCCCTTGTATTTCTCAGCCAGACCAAAATTGAGGCAGATCGATTTTGCATGCCCGATATGGAGGTAGCCGTTCGGTTCAGGGGGGAAACGGGTCACCACCTGCCCGCCATGCTTTCCCTCTTCCAAATCTTTTACGATAACCCGTTCAATAAAATTAAGGGAAGTTTCATTTTTAGTTGTGTCCATATTATCCACCTCTTTCGTTATGTGCCTGTATTAATAATTGATGTTATGATTCTTGCTGTGCTGATAGTAGCATACTGGAAAAAAAAAGTAAGGCGTCTGTATATCTATAAAAAACAGTGCCCGGATTTGGACTACCCTGTACCCATAAACGACCTTGGTTGCGTTCTAAACCGGGCCATATTCTTATAATCTTTATCCAATGTGGGTAACCTTAAATAGAAGGCCGGGCTTATAAAAGGTAACGCAGTTTCTCCCGTTCTCCTTTGAGTAATATAGTGCTTTATCAGCCTGTTCGATAAGTTTCAGCGGTGCGGCATACCGGGTTGAGTTAATATGGTTTACTCCAATACTCACCGTGATTTTCAAGGTCTTTTCCATGTAATGCACTTCCATAAGCTCAATTTCTTTGCGAACTCGTTCGGCCACATGAAATGCAGCCTCCTTCGTGCTCTCGGGAAGCAAAATGATAAACTCTTCGCCCCCAAAGCGGGCAATTACATCCTCCTGCCGCAGTGTATGTTCCAGGTTTCGGGATAGATGGAACAGCACCTTGTCACCGGCCAGGTGGCCGTGGAGGTCGTTGAGCTGTTTAAAGTGGTCTATATCCAGCAGAAGAATGGATATGCTGTTGTTATGACGCCGGACTTTAGCTAACTCTTCACTAAGCCGTTTTTGAAAGAAAGAGTGATTATACAGCTGGGTCTTGAAATCGGTTACGCTGCTGCGGTAGTGAATTACATTTTGAAAGCTTAAGGATGCAAACTTCAATAGGCGGTCGATATATATTATCTCTTCATCAGAATACTCACCGTCTATTATCTTCTTACCGACAATAATCATGCCGTAAAGCTCATCCGGACCGCTGATGGGTATAATTATTTCAGGATTAAGCGGTTTGAGCTGCTCCGCCGCAGCTTTACTCTGAACTGAGTATTCAAACAGTGAGAAACTGATGGTTCCCGGATAAGAGGAAAAGTATCGGTTGTAAGACTCCAGGGAATGAATTGGAGCAGGGGATTCAACCCGTTTTAAATTATGATAACAAATTGTGCGCGGCTTTTGATCATCCCCATGCAGCTTCAGGACAAACTGGAGAAAACTCGGTACAAATCGGTCTACCAGATTTGAGGTGATATATTCAATCAGGCTGTCGCCGCTGTCTTGATTGAATATTTCAATTGCATCCGAGAGCAATTCCTCCAGATCGTGGATCCGGCGTTTGGAATGGGCCAGGTAATTAAAAATACCTAAAGAGTTCAGCAGATCGTAGTGCTTTATAGCCTCAGGGCTTTTCATAAAATCGTCAACGTATTTCATAGTTGGTTTTATCTAAAATACCCCAAATTCTTATACTTCACAAGTAGGTTCTTGGGCGTCACCGCTGGGATCACTATTTTTTATTATCTGTGCTAAATCAGGAAAAACGGCCTTATAATTGTAGTCGAGTATATAGTGCCCCAGATCAAAGACCCCTTTATTGTGATAGTCAATAAGGCGGGAATCGGCGGCTGCGTGGCTGAACTGGGGCTTTGTAAACTCACGATGCATTCTAAGAACTCACTCTCCTTGAATCATTTCTTGAGTAAACTGTGTATATTCTACCAAATTTGAGTCGTTCTGCAAATCGAATGCATGGGTTAAGCAATACAGTTCATAGGTAAATCGGTATAACTGTTGCAAGGACGGCGTGAAATCCGATATATAAGGCCTAAGGCTCTGCAGCTGCTGATATGCAGCGCTATAGTTCTGGCGATACAGGTGAAAACGAACCAAGCTAAGGGTTAAAACCGCTTTTTCGATGGTACTGTTTTGTTGATCCCTGAGCTGGTTTTTTATGAGCGGAGCTATAAGGTGATCGTTGCCCGATTGCCCGTCATGAATATAAAATTCTGCCAAATGCAGAGCAGCCCCTTCCTGCTGCAATCTCTGTTCGCGCTGTACAGAAAAAAGCTCGGGTTGGCGAACTGCATGCTCTTCCAGTATAAAAATGGTGTCATGAATATTCTGCAGTGGTAAGGCTTCCCGGCTGAGGAACTCTCCGCGCCCTTTGAGCGGTGATTTAGTGATTGGGCTATAAATAGCATTACTGTGCCACTCAAGCTGAGGAGCTGTAACAGAGCTAAATTTCGGAATGATACAGAGAGTTCCGTGTTCAAAGTAATTGGACACCTCGATACGCTCAACTGCAGCCTCCTGCTCACAGGTTTTCCATAAGGCGCATATCAGTTGATATTTGGACTTGAGGCTCATGTTGTGAACCAGCTCAAGCGGCAAGATCAATCCGCTGTAAAGACTGTGGACCGCACAATACGCATTTAAGTGGTCCACAGGGTTTAATGCTGTCGAGGACGGAAAAACATCTACCTTGCAGTGAGCGCTCTTCCGAAGGGCTTTGGAACCCTTGTAGGAGCTGAGACAACTGATGTTGAACAGTAGAATACTTGCCGTCAATAAAATAAGTGCGGGGTATCGCATAATCTCCTCCATAATTCTGTGATAGATTAGTGCTGTATTAATAGAGGAGAAAAACGTATTCCTGCTTCAGAAAAAATTAAAAAAAATATAAAAACACAGGCCATCCTATATTGAGGTTCTTTCAAAATGCTAATTTTGGAAGAACCTCACATCGTAGTCTGATATTGCATAGGAACTTTCACTTTAATTTCAGTGCCCCGTCCTAGAGATGAGCTAATGGAAAATTCGCCATTCAGCATCTTCGTCCGCTCTTCCATACTGGTCAGACCGAGGTGAGTTTCGGTTTGGTTTGCCTGAGCAAAGCCATGGGAAGGGTTGAAACCTCGGCCGTTGTCCTGGATACGAAGGAGTAAGTGGGGGGATGAGGCTATTAAACGGACGGAAATTTTGGTAGCTGTGGAGTGTTTGCGGATGTTCTGCAGCGCTTCCTGGGTAATCCGGTACAGGTTTATTTCAGTGGTGTAGTCGCTCTGCAGTGAATTCACTCCTACCGGAAAAAAGCGCACCTGGCTTCCGGTTTGTACAGCCAGGTTATTGCACAAACCGCGGACAGCTCCAACCAAACCTATGTGGTCTAAATTATAAGGCCTGATTTCACCGGATATACGCCGGGTTGCCTGAATTATCTCCTGCATCATACTTGATATGCTGCTGAGTTCGCTGATAGGTACCCCTTTGGAGTTATCGAAAGTATAGACCATATTATCAATATTCATTTTCATAGATGCTAAATCCTGGACTATATCATCATGAAGGTCGTAGGAAATTTGCTTGCGCTCATCTTCCTGCATACGCAAAAGCGACTGAGTCAGCATTCTGATACGCTCTTCGGCTATATGCTTTTGTCGGCTAGAGAGCAGGAACATGAGAAAGCCCAGCAGCAGCAATACGAGGGTAGTCAAAATAAGATTATTAAACAGTTGGAACCTATTCAACTGTTCTAAACTGTAGGCCCGGATAGTTTCATCCAAACGGATTAGATCCTGTTCAAAACTTCGCATGAGGAGAGTAGGTGAAAAGAGAGAAGGAAATTCTGTGTGTTTTGCAAGTGCCAGCTTGTTAATGAGGCTATGAACATCACGCAGGACAAAGGGCCACTTGATATAGAGAGCGTGCAAGGTAGTTTCCAGTTCTTCAACTCTAAGCTTTGCTGCGAACAGCTCGTCACTAAGAAAGTTTTTCTGCAGGATAGTTTCAAACCTGGATAGCTTGGTGAGTAATTGTGAGTACGAAGAGGGGCCATAAGAACTTTGATACAGCTCCTCTTTCAGATCAATCCAGGAGATATACAGCTTTGAAACCCTTCGCTCCTGCTTGGTGATGGATCGCTGCACATGGGACGTATAGAAATAAATCCCCACCAACATCACGAAGGCAGTAAACAGGGTAAAACCTGCCATTAAAAACTGTTTATAATTATGTGTCTGCCGTGTTCTCATGCAGTCGTTTTAAGCACTTTAGATCTCCAGATTATTCATTTTTTTTACCCGCTGAAGATGCCGTCCTCCGGCAAATTCGGCATCGATAAAGGAGTCTAATATTTTTTCGACAGGTTCGGTATAGTCAATTCTACCGCCAAAGGCGATAAAGTTTACATTATTGTGTTCACGGGCCATTTGGGCGGCAAAGCTGTTCTGCAGCATTGCACAGGTTATGCCCTTCATTTTATTGGCGCTGATGGAAATACCTATGCCCGTCCCGCAGCATACGATTCCAAAATCGTAACCACCCCGACGGAATTCTTTCACTGCATCAACAGCTTTATCCGGATAATCAACCGATTCTTCCGAAAAGACCCCCACGTCTTTTACCTCAAAGCCCCGCTTCTCTAGGTGTTCGATAATTACTTTTTTTATGTGTAAAGCTCCATGGTCTATTCCGATTACTACTTTCGCTGCCATCTGATGCCTCCTGACAGTTATTCTAATGACTTACTCAAGTTGCGGCAACAGTTATCAGTGATGTAGATGTAGCGGGAATCCTCATCAAACCGGTTGATCCTTCGACCTTGCTTGAATATATTGAAGACAGTCTTACCTAGAGCATAGAGAGGGTATGTAAATGATTGATATAAGCCCAATAAGAGCAGACCTCTTAAAAGCGCAAAAAAATGAAATTACCGAGTATCTCATCTACAATAAACTATCAACTAGACAAAAGGACCGTCGAAACAGGGTTACCCTGCAGAAAATTAGCAGTGAGGAGTATCAGCATTATGAATTTTGGCGGGAGTACACAGGAGTAGAACTCAAGCCTAGGCGCCTCAAAATTTGGTTCTATCTGCTGATCACACGGCTGTTTGGACTTACCTTCGGAGTCAAACTGATGGAATTGGGAGAAGAAACCGCACAAATTAATTACCAGAAAATCCAAGAATACATTCCACCTGCTAAGAAGATCATAGCGGACGAAGATTCCCATGAAAAAGCTTTAATCAATATCATCGAGGAAGAGCGCCTCTCATATGTTGGTTCGATTGTGCTGGGGCTAAACGATGCCCTGGTCGAGTTAACCGGAACCCTGGCCGGATTATCTTTTGCATTACAAAACAACCGTCTCATTGCAGTGGTTGGATTGATTACGGGAATTGCGGCTGCATTATCAATGGCCGCCTCGGAGTACCTCTCTAAACGGTCTGAAGGCAAGCATAGCCGGGCTTTGCGCTCTTCTTTATACACCGGAGTAGCGTATATCGGAACCGTTTTTTTGCTTGTAATACCCTTCTTCCTGCTTCCGATGTATCAAATTGCGCTGCCGGTTACCCTGGGTATTGGTTTATTAATTATACTTGTATTCAATTTTTATATTTCTGTTGCCAAGGATTACAACTTTTTGCATCGCTTTGGAGAAATGGCTGCCATTAGTTTAGGGGTTGCATTTGTTTCATTTATTATTGGATTTGTCATACGCTCTGTATTTGGCGTTGATGTCTAAGTAAAGGAAAGACTTTCATTTTTGCAGCTTCTGGGGGTTTGCTTTTTTCTGCAAAGGTTAGTATTTTAGTAGTGAATACGCAACACATACGGAGTTATCTATGCCACTACTTACAATTCGCAACCTGGCCTCTACAGTGTATGACGCTGCCGAGGAACAGAATAAACAAATCTTAAACGGAGTCGACCTGGATATTAACCCCGGTGAGATCCATATGCTGATGGGGACTAACGGTTCAGGAAAATCAACTCTGGCCCACGCCTTGATGGGCCACCCACATCATACAATAACCGCCGGGTCGGTTCAATTCCAAGATAAAGATCTGCTGGCGATGAAGCCCGACGAAAGGGCCAGAGCCGGCCTGTATTTAGCCTTCCAATATCCGGCGGCGATCCCCGGGCTCCCGGTGGCAACCTTTTTAAAGAAAGCAACTGAAGCCCGTCGGAATGAAGAGATCAGCGTGCGGGAGTTTCAAAAGGAACTCCGCGGATTGATGGGTGAGCTGGAAATTCCTAAGTCCTTCCTGGGGCGCTCATTGCATGACGGCTTTTCCGGGGGCGAGAAGAAGCGAATGGAGGTTCTGCAGCTGAACCTGCTGAAGCCGAGTTTGGCCATCCTCGATGAAACAGACTCCGGATTAGATATTGATGCTCTTAAACTGCTGTTCTCTAATATAAGAGAAAAAACCAGTGAGGGAAGATCTTTACTGATCATAAGTCATTACGATCGAATTTTAGACTACATAACTCCGGATTATGTGCATATCATGCAGGCCGGCAAGCTTGTCCGCAGTGGCGGGGTCGAGTTGAGTCGCTTTATCCACAGTGAAGGCTTCGAAGCGGCTGTCCACTAGGGAGTTATGTAATATGAATAATACACAGCGAGAACATTTAAGCAGCATCAATAGTGACTATGAAGAACTGTATGGATTTAAGGCTTCCTCCGAATACATGGAGTCTGCTACCCGAGGCTTAAGTGAAGATGTGGTCAGGGAAATTTCGAAAATGAAAAACGAACCGCAATGGATGCTTGATTTCAGGCTCGAAGCTCTGGCGACTTTTTATAGGATGCCCGATCCTCAGTGGATAGATGCTTCCGTTTTTTCTTCAATCAACTATGACAACCTTTTTTACTATGCCCGGGCAACGGACAAACAGTTTAACGATTGGGATGACGTCCCTGAGCATATTAAGGAGACCTTCGATAAGCTTGGTGTTCCCGAAGCTGAAAAGAAATTTTTAGCCGGGGCATCAGCTCAGTTTGAATCAGAAGTGGTCTATCATCACATGCAGGAAGAGCTTGAGAAGCAGGGTGTGATTTTCATGGACATCGATTCAGGCCTGCAGCAGCATGAGGAGTTGTTTCGACGCTATTTTGCAAGCCAAGTGCCCATGGACGACAATAAGTTTGCTGCACTTAACTCGGCCGCATGGTCGGGGGGGAGCTTTATCTATATTCCCCCTGGAGTAAAAGTGGATATTCCTTTACAGGCCTACTTCCGGATTAATGCCGAAAGCATGGGCCAGTTTGAGCGGACTTTAATTATTGCCGATAAGGGTGCCTCAGTTCATTACATCGAAGGCTGTACTGCTCCGGTATACTCCAGCGATTCCTTTCATACCGGCGTGATCGAATTGTTTGCGATGGAGGGGGCGTCCCTTCGGTACACCACCATCCAAAACTGGTCGAACAATGTGCTGAACTTGGTTACCCAACGGGCCGTTGCCCATAAAGATGCCAAAGTAGAATGGATGGACGGTAATCTGGGTGCCCGGACCACTATGAAATACCCCGCAGTCTCACTGATAGGGGAAGGGGCGCGAGGCCGGGTGCTCTCAATCGGCTACGCGAATGATATCCAACGCCAGGATGCGGGGGCTAAAGTAATTCATGCCGCCCCGCATACATCCTCCTCGATTACCGCCAAGTCTATTTCCCATAACGGCGGACGCAGCTCCTATCGCGGCCTGGTCAAAGTACTTCCCGGGGCCAGTGATGTAACCTCAAATGTCAATTGTGACGCTCTGCTGCTTGATGATCGGTCCCGTTCGGATACCTACCCGACCATCGATGTGCAGGAGAACCGGCAGGTGAACGTGGCTCATGAGGCAAGCGTGGGAAAGATAAGTGACGAAGCCCTGTTTTATCTAATGAGCAGGGGAATTGCCGAAGAAGAGGCCTTGTTTATGATTGTAAATGGCTTTATTGAAGAGTTTGCGAAGGAGCTCCCGATGGAATATGCGGTAGAACTCAACCGGTTGATTCAACTGGAAATGGAAGGAGCGGTAGGTTGATGGCAGCAGATACATTACAAGTTAATAATATACAAAAGGAAGCGCAGGCACAGATAGCTTCTCTTCCCGCTCCAGGAGCTCCGGATGAAGCCTGGCGCAGGGTTCCCCTGGGACCGATTTCAGCTTTGCTCCAAAATCAGAGCGCAGCCTCACAGGTAAAGAGCGGAAGGGTTGATATTTATGCCGATAATACCCTTTTATCACCCCTCGATACTTCGGGCGGAGGAGTAAGCCCTGTAGTCAAGAGATGGCGAGAACTGGAAGCTCTGCGGCAGGAGCACCGGCTGGAGCGGCCGAATGACATTGAGCAGAACCAACTGTTTGCATACCCTCTTGCATATGCTCAAAGTATCTACCAATTGAAAATTGCTGCCGAGGACTCTACTGAAACTATTCAAATTGATATCCGCCTCAATGCCAATGAAACTGACGGAGTTTCGACTCCGATTTATTATTTCCCAGTGTTGCTGATTCATGCTGAAAAAAACAGCTCGGCTTCGGTTCAGATCAAGCTTCATTTAGGCGAAGAAAATCAAACGGCGGTGATGCTGTCCCGTACAGTTTTAATACTTGAAGATGGCGCCTCAGTTGACTATCAGGATGCTGCTGCGGCTACGAATAGAATTACTGCCGGCTATCAACTGGAACAGGCGTATCTTGGAAGGGATGCCCAACTGCGGATAGGACGGGAGATCGGCAGTTTTGAAACGGGTATGCACGATGGTCGCTATGCATTGCTGGGGCGAGGGGCCCGCTTGGAGGAATATACTCTCATGCAAGCGGGAGATATCGGCAGCAGCGATCGCAGTTTTTGTGGTCAAAAGTCTGTGGTTGAGCAGTATGCCCCCCATACTATGAGTAATGTGGAAACCCGTTCAATTTTAGGAGCAGCAGCCCACGGCATGTTTGTGGGTACCATTAAGATTCCTACCGGAGCACCCGGTTCTAGCGGTCATGAGCAGCACCGAAGCTTGCTGCTCAGTCCGCAGAGTCGAATAGAGTCGCTCCCGGAGCTTGAAATAGTTGAGAATGATGTAAGCTGCAGCCATGGTTCAACGGTAACCGAGCTTGACCCCGAATCCCGCTATTATCTTGAATCGCGGGGTATTAGCCGGGAAGATACTCGAGTTTTGTTGACCGCTGCATTTACCGATCAGCTTAGATCGCGCATGCCCGGTGCACAGTTCGAACTGAATGAGTTAGCATATGTAGAGGAGGAGAGTAGCAGTGAGTGATAGTTTATACCGGGATATTTTGCTTGATCATTATAAATCCAAGAAACATAGATTTGAAATTGTAGACCCAACTAGCAAAGAAGAGGGGAAAAACCCGCTTTGTGGCGACACTATAACCTTGTTCACCAAAATGAACGGGACGCACATTGAAAAGGTAAGTTACGACGGCCACGGCTGTTCTATTTCTATGGCCTCCAGCAGTATGCTCTGTGAGGCCCTGGAGGGGCATACTGTGGATGAGGCCTTGGAGAGGATCCAGCAATTTAAGGAGATGCTGCTTACCGATCATGAGGTAGAGTTCCCGGATGATATAGCCGACCTAGAGGCGATGTCCGGGGTGAAGCAGTATCCGGTGCGGATAAAATGTGCGTTGTTGGTGTGGAATACTGCAGAGCAAATGCTCAAGGAGTCACAGCCGGATGTACAGTAAAGAAGAACTGCTTGTGAAGCTGCGGCCGGTAGAGGACCCTGAAATCGGATTCTCGATCGTAGATATGGGGCTGATTTATGAGCTCTATCAGGATGAAGAGGAAAGGGTGCATGTAAAGATGACACTTACCACTCCTATGTGTCCTATCGGCCCTTCAATCGGCGAGAACGTGAAACAGACGCTCCTATCGGATCCTCATATTCCTGAAGTTGATTTTGAGTGGACCTTTAGCCCCCCTTGGGACCCTAAGACGATGGCAAATGATGAAGTAAAGTGGGAAATGGGCATTTTCTCCTAAGCTTTTCTTAGTCCTCCTTAGTGGTCCAAGCCATTGACAATTCCTCGCATGCCGATACACTACTACATAAATACAGCAATAAAATAAAGGACACATACAGATGGCAGAAGGCGATAAGAAGGTAATTTACTCCATGATGCGGGTGAGTAAATTGCATGGTAAGAAGAAGGTTCTCAAGGATATATCTCTCTCCTATTATTACGGGGCAAAAATCGGCGTGCTGGGACTCAACGGTTCCGGTAAGAGCACACTGTTGCGGATCATGGCCGGAGTAGATACTCATTATGAGGGCGAAGCGGTGCTCTCTCCTGGTTACTCAGTTGGCTTTTTAGAGCAAGAACCCCATCTGGCGGCCGGGAAAACCGTACGAGAGGTGGTTGAAGAGGGTGCTCAGGAGGCTGTGAGTCTACTTGCTGAATACGATCGTATTAATGAGCAGTTTGCAGAACCTATGGAAGCGGATGAAATGGAAAAACTCCTCCAACGCCAGGGTGAGGTGCAGGAGAAACTCGATGAGGTAGACGCCTGGAATCTCGACTCGCATCTGCAGCTTGCTATGGATGCCCTGCGTTGTCCTCCTGAAGAGCAGGTGGTTGATAATCTATCAGGAGGTGAACGTCGTCGTGTAGCCCTCGTTAGGTTATTGCTGCAGAATCCGGATATCCTGCTGCTGGACGAACCGACCAACCATCTGGATGCAGAGTCGGTGGAATGGCTGGAGCAGCATTTGCAGCAGTATGCAGGGACGGTTATAGCGGTTACCCACGATCGTTACTTTCTGGATAATGTAGCCGGGTGGATACTCGAGCTGGATATGGGGGAAGGTATTCCGTATCGCGGAAATTACTCCTCATGGCTGGAGCAGAAGCGCGGCCGGCTTGAACTGGAGGAGAAGCGGGAAAGCGAGCGGCAGAAAACCCTTAGTCGTGAGTTGGAGTGGATTCGTATGGCCCCCAAGGCGCGGCAGGCAAAAAGCAAGGCCAGGATTAACTCTTACGAGGATCTTTTAACCCAGAATCAGGAAAAGCGACAGCAGGAGCTACAGATTTTTATTCCACCCGGTCCCCGTCTGGGAGATGTGGTAATCGAAGCGGACAAGGTGTCAAAGGCTTACGATAATCGGCTGCTGGTCGATGACCTTAGCTTCTCTGTTCCCCCCGCAGCGATAGTGGGGATTATCGGGCCAAACGGTGCCGGAAAGACTACCCTGTTTCGCATGATTACCGGGAAAGAGAATCCGGATAGGGGTACTTTGAAAATCGGTGAGACAGTAAAATTAGGGCATGTTGATCAGATGCGTGAAGCCCTTGAACCGGATAAAAGTGTTTGGGAGATGATTTCCGACGGACAGGAGGAAATTCAGCTTGGCAAGCGAACCGTCAACTCCCGAGGCTATGTGTCCCGCTTTAATTTCCTAGGGGCCGATCAGCAGAAGAAAGTGGGGGTGCTCTCCGGGGGAGAGCGGAACCGTATCCAAGTGGCTATGATGCTCAAAAGTGGAGCTAACTGTCTGCTGCTGGATGAACCGACCAATGATCTGGATGTAAATACGATGCGTGCCCTGGAGGACGGGCTTCTGGGGTTTGCCGGCTGTGTTCTGGTTATCTCCCACGACCGCTGGTTTCTAGACCGCATTGCTACTCACATTCTAGCCTTTGAAGGCGACAGTTCGGTACGTTGGTTTTACGGAAACTACTCCGAATATGAAGAGGATAGGCATCGGCGTCTGGGAATCGAAGCGGACACTCCGCATAGGGTAAAATACCGTAAATTAACAAGGGATTAGGCTTATGAAAACATTGGCATTCGGCGAAGTACTGTGGGATATCATTAATGGAACAGAGTATATCGGAGGCGCCCCGTTTAATTTAGCCTCTCATCTGGCACAGATGGGGGCTGACTCGGCTATGGTATCGGCTGTTGGTGATGATGAGCGGGGAGTTCGCGCTCTGCAGAGTGTAAAAGAGAAGGGAGTCGTGGATAGCTATATTGCCACTCTCCCTGGTGTCCCTACCGGCATCGTAGAGGTGGAACTTGATGCAGCGGGAAAGCCGACGTATGTGATTCGAGAGGGAAGCGCATGGGATTCGATCGAGCTATCTGAAACTCAGATGAAGGCAATCCGCGTAGAAGACTGGGACATAGTGGCCTTTGGTTCGCTGGCTCAGCGTACAAAAAACAATCAGGCTATCCTTGAGCAGGTATTGGAGGCTGCGGCTCCCAAAGAGGTTTTTTGTGATGTCAATCTTCGCCTGGACTACTACTCTAAGGCGGTTATTTCGCGCTCCCTGAAACACAGTACTATTTTGAAGCTGAATGATGAGGAAGTGCCGGTTATATCAAAACTGCTCTACGGTGAAGAGCTGTCGGACCGGGATTTTTGCCGGAGGATGACTGAGGACTGGAATATTCATACTACCGCCATTACCCGCGGCAAACAGGGTGCATCTGTGTACAGAGCGGAAGACTACATCCACGTTCCGGTTGTAGATGTTCCGGTGGTGGATACCGTTGGCGCCGGTGACAGCTTCTCGGCGGCTTTCTTGTTCGGGTTCTTCTTTACCCATGATATCGACAAGGCGGCCAATTTGGCTTCTTTGGTAAGCTCGTACGTTACTTCAAGGAGCGGAGCTATACCCCACTATGATGAACCGGTGCAGAAGGCGATTGAACGGGTCCATCGCGAGGCTATAGAATAGTACTGTATTCCGTCCGGCAGTTATTAATCAAATATTATAACAGCCGTCATTATCAGAGGGATTCGGCCGATGTTGGCGATGCTGTGTGATTCTCCATCTCTGGTAATCACTACATCTCCGGGACCGACCTTTTTGCTACCCTCCGACTCCTCGACTTCCCCATCTCCCTCGTGAATTAGGTAGTATTCAGTTTCGCCGTCATGTTGGTGCGGGCCTATACTGGCACCGACTGGAATGTCGATACGAGCCATGAGCCGACCGTTTTTTATCTGATCTTTATCCACTAAATGGGTGATAGCGATAGTTCCGGAACCTCCTCGCATATTCTCTTTCAGTTCAGTCTGCATTGCATCTCTTTTGTTGATCATCTGCTAGCCTCCATGCGTTTATTTTCTTGGTGGAAAATCGTAGTGTCGCTCAAACAACTTTTTTACTTGAGCAGCCACTTTTTCGTCGTCCGGTCCTTCTACTCTTATTTTTACTTCATCCTTCTGTACAAGGCCAAGCGAAAGCAGCCCCATGACGCTGTTCAAATTGACACTGAAACCATGTGCTTCAGCGCTGATTTTGCCGGAGTAATCTCTTATCTCCTCAATGATAACTCCCGAAGGACGGACATGAATGCCGGCTTGGTTTTGTACAACAGCGGTTTTTTCTACCATGGTGGTATTGTAATGCAAAGAATCTAATATTTGAAGCCGCATAATAAAAATTTATAGTTGAAGAATTACTATTTATTGAGGTAATCTGTGTAACAGAGTTGTATGGAAAATTTTGTGCTTCAGGGGTTGAATCTTATCTAAGTGATCTTAAACCGGAGTATACTCTGCATATAAACAATGAAAATAGCCGAATACGGCTATTCTCATACTAGTAAAAGGAAAAAGGAAATGAACGAATCACTCATACCCGGCCGCTGGTACAGGCTGGAGTTACCATTGGAAAAAATTTTTTATGCCGAATACATTGTCGAAAAAAACAATCCCCAGGTTAGTTGGTTCCGTTTTCTTGATGGTTCCCGTAAGGCAACCGGAGATGTTCTTCCTTATGTAACTTCTATCATAGAAATTGAGGCTCCCGAGAAAAGCCGTAATTACGATATCCGTGACTATACGGATGTGGAAGAATAAGGGGACGGGGTGAAGTTGCAGAGGCTGGATAGGGTGGCACTGTTTGCCGCCTTATCACTTTTTTTGTCGATAATCGAACTTGTCATACCCAAACCAATCCCTTTTTTTAGGCTAGGCCTGGCCAATTTGCCGTTGTTAATTGCTCTGACTTTTTTTAATCGGCGTGAATTTGTGCTTCTGGTACTTTTAAAGGTCTTTGGGCAGGGGATTGTCTCCGGTACCCTCTTTTCATACGTGTTTTTATTTTCTGCAACCGGAAGTTTTTCCTCCGGTGCGGTTATGCTGCTGCTGCGCAGATGGTATCCAAAGGGAATCTCTCTTGTGGGAATCGGGGTAGTGGGAGCCTTCGCAAGCAATAGTGCCCAGCTGCTGTTTGCCTCGCTGTATATTTTTGGACGGAGTACCTGGCTGATTGCACCACTATTTTTACTGATTGGAACTGTCAGCGGGATGATTCTAGGCGCTACTGCCGGCTATCTATTGCAGCATTCAAGATGGCTGGCGGTTATGCCGGTTGAAGAGTCGCCGGACCAGCCTTCCCAGCCTCCAAAACATGAAAAACATGCGGAAAAGATGGATGCACCCGTTGTGCGGGTTACACCCATGGTCCGGCTCCTCACCGGTTTGTTGATGATTGCTCCTTTTATAATGCAGCCTCAGATTCTCCTCAAGTTTGTCCATATTCTGCTGTTTGGTGTGGCTTCTCTCTACCTGGGAAAGCGTGTGCGAATTCTTCCCGGAATAATGATAGCTGCCGCAGTAACCGGAGCCCAATTGTTGACTCCTCTAGGCGAGGTGCTTACCTACATCGGCTCCTTCCCGATTACCGCTGGGGCCCTCCGGCAGGGTGTGCTGCGGGGGCTGAACTTGGTGGGATTGGTATATTTGTCACGGTATGCGGTTTCTTCGGGGCTGCCGATCCCCGGGAAATTGGGTGCGCTTCTCTACAGGGTGTTTTATTACTTTGAAGAATTGACTGCCTATAGGGTGGTACGGGACAGGAGTACCGGTTTTCGGGGGAATATCAAACAGGCTCTTATGGGAATAGACGGTTTTTTATTGGAGCTTTCGCTTTCATCAGCAGGAGCAGCTGAAGGCAGAGCGGCAAAGCTGGTTATGCCGGGACTCGGTGTCCATATAATACTGCCATTGGTGGGTGTAGGGCTCCATTGGATTCTATATGCGGTCGGGTTTGTATATTTATGAAAAGGAGTATAAAATTTCGGCTGTTGTATTGACATAGTTGTAGAGTACTGTTAGCGTTCTTGTAACTATAAACTTTCACTTATTCTGAGGAGAATGCAGTATGCAGAACGCAATAATGAACGTGATGACCGCTATTTCAATTTCTATTATCGCCCTCATCATCATTATTATTGTTGCAAGTCTGTCTCTCCTAATTACCAACCTGCTACTAAGCCTATCGGGCATTATTATTCTACTAATTAGTGGAGCTCGAGGTGAGTTCCATTGTTCCTGCCGTAGTAATACGGCCCCTGCACACTGCTAAATAGCAGCCCGCAGCGGGAAAAGCATAGGAACAATGAAGCTACCTCGACTCATCCACCCTGGTTATAGGTATATCTAAAGTATAGATATGCAGGTAACCGGGGACCGGTATATCCTAAAGTCGAGAGCTGCTGCCGATTGTTCCTCCTTTTCTCACTCCTGCGGGAATGTCTTAAATTGAGAGGAGGAGAGGATGAAAGGCGCGAGAATACTGGTTGAAGCATTAAAAAAAGAGGGAGTTGATACTCTTTTTTGTTATAACGGCGGGGCCGTTATTTCGATTTTTGATGAGCTTTACACCCACGGTAAAGAGATCAATTTAATCCAGCCCCGGCACGAGCAAGGGGGAACCCATGCTGCTGATGGGTACGCCCGTTCAACCGGCAAACCGGGGGTTGTATTAGTAACCTCCGGTCCGGGGGCTACCAATACCATCACCGGTATTGCTACCGCATATATGGATTCGGTGCCCTTGGTGGTGTTTACCGGGCAGGTGTCTACCGGAATGATAGGGACCGATGCGTTTCAGGAAGCTGATACGGTGGGCATCACAATGCCCATTACTAAAGCCAACTTTCTGGTAAAGAACGTAGAGGAACTTGCTTCTACGGTGAAGAAGGCCTTCCATCTGGCTATCACCGGCAGACCGGGTCCGGTGGTTGTGGACATCCCCAAGGATGTTCAGATGGACGAGACCGATTTTTCCTACCCCCTTACTCCCGACTTGCCCGGATATCGGCCCAAGGATAGCGGCCATCCTCGCCAAGTGAAAACCCTGAAAAAATACCTTCATGAAGCCCGTAAGCCGGTGGTCATCTCCGGTGGAGGGGTAAACAGCGCCGGAGCAACCGAGCTGATGAACGAGTTCTGTGATCGCTACGGTGTACCGGTGGTGACAACTCTGCTGGGCCATGGAGTTTCCCCACAGCATGAAGAGCTCAATTACGGACCAATCGGAATGCACGGTTCTCTGTACGGTAACTATGCCCTGCAAAATTGTGACCTGCTTATGGCATTCGGGACCCGCTTCTCCGACCGTATTATGGGGGATCCCGATGTGTTCGCCGAACAGGCTCGAATTGTTCACGTAGATATTGATGCTGCAGAAATCGGAAAGAACATTTCTGTTGATTTGCCGATAGTGGGGCCGATTTCCGGTGTGTTGGAGGAGCTCAACCGCGAGGAGAGCTACGCTGACTATTCCAAGTGGGTAGAAGAACTCCGAGCATACCGTAGCGAAAACCCCCTCGAATTTGATCAAAGCGATGTTTTAAAGCCGCAATACCTTATCCAACTTGCACAGAAGTACTTTCCCGAAAATACCATAGTAGCCTCCGATGTAGGCCAGAACCAGATGTGGGTGGCTCAGTACTTTCACTTTCATCGCGGCCGTCGTCTGCTTACCTCCGGAGGCCTTGGTACAATGGGCTACGGCCTGCCTGCGGCTATTGGTGCTGCAGTTGGGAACCCGGATGCCCAAGTACTGACGGTATCCGGGGATGGGGGCTTCCAAATGAATATGCAGGAAATGGCTACCGTGAAGCAGTACGGGCTGAAAGTAAAAATGCTGGTTCTGGACAATAGTTGCCTCGGTATGGTGCGCCAGTGGCAGCAGTTGTTATTTGATAAGCGCTACTCAGGTACATGCATGAATGATAACCCGGATTTCGGCTTGATGGCAAAAGCAATGGGTATTCCTTCATTGAAGCTTGAAAAAGTTTCCGAGGCCGAGCAGACAATGAAGGCCTTTGCCGAGAGCGAGGGGAGTATGCTGCTGCATGCCGTGATTGAGGGCGAAGAGAACGTGGTTCCGATGGTACCGGCGGGAAAACCTTTAGATAAAGTAATTCGCAAAATCTAGGAGGAAAAACAATGGGTGAAGATAAAAGTACTTATACAGATCATGTAATTTCAATGCTGGTTTTTAATCATCCGGGAGTGTTGTCAAAGATTACCAGTTTAATTACACGGCGGGGATTTAACATCGACAGTATTGCCGCCGGGCCGACCAAAGAGAAGGATATGTTCCGGCTCACTATTATGGTAAAGGGGGATGATCGGAGTATCGAACAGATCCAGAAGCAGTTATATAAGATTGTGGACACCTTCAAAATTATGACTATCCACCCGGCTCGGAAGGTTGAGCGTGAAATCGGCCTGATCAAAGTGAAGGCTCCGATGGAAGAGCGAAACGAGGGCTGCAGATGGTAAAATGTATTCAAAAGGTTCAGATACCTGACTCAAGTACCAGTCGGTTTGTTGTTGGATAACCAGAGCAGTGATGAGGTCGATTGCTTTATCAGTTTGTTTCCACTGTTAATCAGATTGTGGAAGTCGCCAGGACAGGAATCGTGGCGATGGATCGTTGGGAGAAAAACGGTGCATCTTGAGGTGCAGTGGGAAGCAATAAAATTAAAATTTAAGGAGAAAAAAATGGCTGAAATTTTTTATGACAAGGACGCGGATCTTAACCTGTTAAAGGACAAAACCATCGCAGTGATCGGTTTTGGGAGTCAGGGGCATGCCCATGCCTTAAACCTGCATGAGAGCGGGTGTCGAGTGGTTGTGGGCCTGCGGGCCGACAGTTCGAGCCGGGCGGAAGCGGAAAAGCACGGGGTAAAAGTAGTTGAACCTGCTGAAGCGGCTCGAATGGCCGACATCATTATGGTTCTGGTTCCCGATGAACTGCAGCCCCAGATTTATGCAGAGCATATTGAGCCAAACCTAGAAGCCGGTAATATGCTCATGTTTGCCCACGGCTTTTCAATTCACTTTCATCAGATCCAGCCGCCCGAAAATGTTGACGTGGTAATGATTGCCCCAAAGGGCCCCGGACACACTGTACGCCGTGAATATACCTACAACGCGGGCGTTGCCGGGGCTCATAGCCATTTATCAGGATGCCTCCGGTTACGCCGACGGGCTGGCCAAAGCCTACGCCAAGGGAATAGGGGCCACCCGGGCCGGTCTGTTTCGCACAAGTTTTCGTGAAGAGACTGAAACTGATCTTTTTGGTGAACAGGCAGTGCTCTGCGGCGGGGTTACCTCGCTGATGAAGGCGGGTTTCGAGACCCTGGTGGAAGCCGGGTACCAGCCGGAGATGGCCTATTTTGAATGCATTAACGAGATGAAACTGATTGTGGACCTCATTTATGAAGGTGGCTACGGGTATATGCGCTATTCGATATCCAACACCGCCGAGTACGGAGATTATATAACCCAAGAGAAGTTGATTACCGAAGAGACCAAGAAGTCCATGCGGGGAATTCTTAAGGATATCCAGACCGGACGGTTTGCAAAGGACTGGATACTGGAAAACAAGGCCGGGGCTCCTTCTTTTAAGGCTACCCGACAGTTAGAAAAAGAGCATCAGCTGGAAGATGTCGGGGATAAATTGCGCTCCATGATGTCCTGGCTGCAAAAATAGGGAGATAGATATGAGCAATCAGGTAAAGGTGTACGATACGACCCTGCGGGACGGCGCTCAGTCGGTGGGGGTTACCTTTCTCTCTGCATGATGAAGTGCGGTGATGGAAGCCCTTGATGATATGGGGATGCACTATATCGAAGCCGGTTGGCCCGGTTCGAATCCGAAGGATGCGGCTTTTTTTGAGGCCGCCCAGTCCATACGGCTGCGTAACTCACGCTTAGCTGCTTTTGGTTCAACCCGTATGAAGAATACCAAAGTTGAACAGGACCGCAATCTGGACTTGCTGCTGCGCAGCAATGTGCCGGTGATTACCATTTTCGGAAAGTCCTGGGATCTGCATGTGCTTGAGGCGTTGGGGACAAGTCCTGAGGAGAACCTGGAGATGATTTACTCTTCCGTACGTTACTTAAAATCGCGGGTGGATGAGGTAGTGTTCGATGCCGAGCACTACTTCGACGGAGTGAAAGCGAATCCCGAGTACGCCTTTGCCACTTTGAACGCAGCCGCGGAAGCCGGAGCGGATTGGCTGGTGCTGTGTGATACCAATGGAGGTACTCTCCCGGACGCCTTCCAGCGTGAGACAGAGAAGGTTATCGACCGCTACTCTTTGCCGGTCGGCGTTCATGCGCATAACGATTCTGATTCGGCTGTAGCAAACTCACTTTTAGGGGTGGGAGCCGGTGCGCAGATGGTGCAGGGAACCATTAACGGTTTAGGCGAGCGATGCGGGAACGCAAACTTGTGCAGTGTAGTGCCGAATTTGAGCCTGAAACAGTCCTATTCAACGGTCGGTGAGGAGAATATCCGCAAACTGCAGAAGGTCTTCTCCACTTCTCGTATCGGAGATGTCGAATACTACCCCGATCGAGCACATGCCCTTTGTGGGACAGCATGCTTTCAGCCATAAGGGGAGAATTCGTGTATCAGCGGTACGCAAAAACCCCCTGACCTACGAACACATTGACCCCGAGCTGGTCGGAGACAGTCGTTTTACCACTGTCTCAGAGCTCTCGGGAAAGAGTAATATTATTGAAAAGACTAAAAATATGGGTCTTGGTCAGGAGTTGAGCGGTGAGGCAGCCGGCAAAATTGTGGAAAAGGTAAAAGAACTGGAGTCACAGGGCTATCACTTTGAGGGTGCGGAAGCCTCCTTCGAACTTCTATCGGCCGCTCTGATGGGTTCACTGAAAGAGTACTTTACCCTGCACGGGTACCGAATTATGATCTGGAACAATGGGGACGGGAATACCTGGTCTGAAGCTACTATAAAAGCCTCTGTTCCGGAGGATGTGTCCCATCAACAGGGTCACAGTGAAGCTGTTGAACACACCTCTGCCGACGGCAGCGGACCGGTTGAGGCCTCTGGCAGAAGCCGCTGGAAAGGCGCTGGAGAAAATTTCATCCGCATATTAAGAATACCCGCCTTACCGATTACAAGGTGCGTATTTTGAACGAGGAATCGGGAACCTGCGCACTTACTCGGGTAATCATAAATACTTCCGATGAAGAGACCAGCTGGGGAACAGTGGGAGTTTCGGAGAACATAATAGAGGCCTCATGGCAGGCTTTAACCGATTCTCTCATTTACAAATTGAAAAAAGACGAAGCCAAACGGGCTGCTGACGGCGAAAAAACAGATGCGTCAGTCGATAATGGAAAGGAGCATGTATATGGGACGATATCTTAAAATTTTTGATACCACATTACGCGATGGTGAACAGTCGCCGGGGGCCTCAATGACCCTCGATCAAAAGGTGGAAATGGCCGAGGCCCTTGAGAGCCTCGGGGTGGATGTCATTGAAGCCGGATTTCCGGTTTCCTCCAAGGTTCAGTTCGAGGCGGTACGCCGCGTTGCCGGAACCCTCAAAAAGGCAGCGGTGGTCGGCCTTTCGCGCTGTGTAAAAAAGGACATTGATATCACCTACGAAGCGGTGAAAGATGCGGTGCATCCGATGCTGCATCTCTTTATCGCCACCAGTCCGCTACACCGGGAATTTAAACTAAAAAAGGACCGCAGTCAGGTACTCGAGTCGATTGCAACGCACCTCGATTATGCGCGTCAGTTTTTTAAGCGTATAGAATTTTCACCTGAAGATGCATCCCGCACCGAAACTGATTTTTTGTTAGAGGTGATTAAAACAGCGATCGCCCACGGGGCAACTACCATCAACATTCCCGATACCGTGGGCTTTTCCATGCCCGACGAGTTCGGACAGTTAATTGAGAAGCTGGTGAAGGAAGTTCCGGAATTCCAGAGCGGTGCTGTTGATCTTTCAGTGCACTGTCACAACGATTTAGGCTTGGCAGCCGCCAACTCTCTTGCTGCGGTAAAGGCCGGTGCAAGCCAGGTTGAAGTAACCTTGAACGGGATCGGTGAACGGGCCGGAAATTGCGCCTTGGAAGAGCTAGTGATGGGGCTGGAGGTGCGCCGTGACCTCTACAATGTGGATACCCACATACAAAAGGAGTATCTGTATCCAACCGGAAAACTGCTGCAGAACCTGACCGGGCTTCTGTTCCAACGGAACAAACCTATTTTTGGGGACAACGTGTTTACCCATGAGTCGGGAATACATCAGCATGGGGTCCTCGCTCACCGGGAAACCTACGAAATTATGAATCCCAATACCATCGGCCGTCACAGTGAAAGCCTGGTAATGGGACGCCATTCGGGAAAGCACGCACTCCAGGAAAAACTGCGCCAGTACAATATCCGTCTATCCGAGGAGCAGTTCCAGAAGGTGTTTGAACGTTTTGCGGAGATAGCGGACAAGAAAAAAGAGGTCTACGATGAGGACCTGTTCTCGATTGTCTCCAATGTGCTCGGTGGAACAATCGACGGGTATCGGATGCCCTATTTTCATGTGTACACCGGTAATACCTTGATTCCTTCGGCGACGATTAAGCTGACCGAGAAAGACGAGGAGTATATCGCCTCCGCCACCGGTGACGGTCCGGTTGATGCGGTGTTCAATGCTATCGATAAGTGTTGTCACATCAAGACCAGACTTGAAGAGTACATTATTCAAGCAGTTGGTTCCGGTAAAGATGCGCAGGGACAAGTAAAATTGATGCTTGAAATTGAAGATGAGTTGTTTGCCGGGAAGGCTTCCTCGACGGATATTGTTGAAGCATCGGCTCTAACGTATTTGAATGCAGTGAACCGGTATGTTCTTAAGCGGCTTTCCAATGGGCATTCAGGGGGAGACGCGCAGGATTCTCAGATGGCTGAAACCACCGGTAAGGGCCGGGCAGAGTGAGGGAGAATATGAGCACAGAAGACCAGAAACAGACTCTCACCGAAAAGATTTTCAGCGACAAAGCCGGACGAGTTGTGAAGGCCGGCGACTACCTGCTGCTGGATGTTGACGTTGCTTTAGGCAATGATATCACGGCGCCGGTAGCAATCAAGGAATTCGAAAAATTCAAAGGCCGCCGGGTATATGATCCGGAGCGGGTCGTGTTTGTAGCCGACCATTTCACACCCAATAAGGACATCCAGTCGGCGATGCAGGTAAAGATGGTTCGCGATTTTGCCCGGGCCCACGGTATTAAAAACTTTTTTGATGTGGGGAAGATGGGCATCGAACATGTGCTTTTACCGGAACAGGGTTTGGTGAAGTCGGGGGATCTGGTAGTTGGTGCCGATAGCCACACCTGTACCTACGGCGCTCTGGGAGCATTTTCGACCGGGGTGGGGTCAACCGACCTGGCGGGGGTGTTTTTTACCGGGAAGGCGTGGTTCAAGGTACCCGAGGCAATCCGGGTAGAGCTAAAAGGGCAGTTTTCACCGGGAGTATCCGGAAAAGATCTTATTCTGCATCTTATCTCTCTGCTGGGGGTCGACGGGGCTAATTATCAGGCTCTGGAGTTCACCGGGCCGGGAGTTGCGGCAGTAAGTATGGACTCTCGGTTTACCGTCAGCAATATGGCAATCGAAGCTGGAGGAAAGGCGGGCCTGTTTCCGGTAGATGCCGTTACCCAAGCCTATGAGGATGCTCGGGGTATAAAGGTTACTCCACGCAGCGCCGATGAGGACGCCGTGTACAGCCGCAGCATAGAAATTGATTTAAGTACTCTAGAACCAACGGTCGCCCGCCCGTTTCTGCCGGATAATGGCGCGACTATCAGCAGCTTGACTGCAGAAAAGATAAAAATTGACCAGGTGGTCATAGGCAGCTGTACCAACGGCCGGATCGAAGACCTGCGGGCTGCTGCGGCGGTGTTGGGCGATGAGCCGATAGCCGAAGGCCTGCGCTGCATCATTCTGCCCGGATCGCAGGAGGTGTATCTGCAGGCCCTGCGGGAGGGATTAACTGAAAAATTCGTAAGTGCCGGCTGTGCATTTTCAACCCCCACCTGTGGTCCCTGTCTGGGCGGACATATGGGTATTTTGGCTGCGAAGGAGGTGGCGGTCTCTACCACCAACCGTAACTTTGTCGGCCGAATGGGTCATTCCAGCAGTGAAGTCTACCTTGCATCTCCCGTGGTTGCTGCAGCCACTGCTGTAAAGGGCTATCTGTGTGGCCCGGATGCTGCGGCCCTCGAGAGGCTGACATAGAGGCTGACATAAAGTCTGAATGAAGGATGCGCCGCATTTGAGTTGGAGAGAAGAGAAACGCAATAAACGAAAAGAGTGAGGATATAAATGATACGAGAAGGTAAGGTCTTTAAGTTTGGAGACCACATAAACACCGATGAGATTATTCCGGCCCGTTATCTGGCCACCACCGACCCTGAAGAGCTGGCAAAGAACTGTATGGAGGATGCCAGGCCGGGTTTCGGGCGGCGGGAGGATGTGTCCGGCAGCATTATGGTGGCCGGCGAGAATTTTGGCTGCGGCTCATCCCGTGAGCATGCACCAATAGCGATAAAGGCTGCCGGAATTCAATGCGTAGTTGCAAAGAGTTTTGCCAGAATTTTTCTGCGAAACTGCATTAACATTGGGCTTCCGATTGTGGAACTGGATCAGACCGATACAATAGAAGAGGGAAATTACCTCAAAATAGATTTTAATGCTGGACAGGTATCAAATATTAGCCAGGGTACAGAGTATACTACCAATACTTACCCGGAGTTTCTGCAGCAGATTATTCACAGCGGTGGTTGGCTGACCTATGCTACCACTAACCTGGCTCCTAAATGGGTTCTGGAAGGGGAGCGTTGAAATGAAATATAAGATAGCGGTTTTACCTGGTGATGGAATCGGGCCTGAGGTGATGGAGGCTGCCCAAAGGGTACTTGCAGCGGTGAGCAAAAAGTTTAACCTCCAGTTTGAGTTCAGCTACGGACTTATCGGAGGGGCGGCTCTGGATGCGGAAGACACCCCCCTTCCGGAGGAAACCCTTAAACTGTGCCGCAGTGCCGACGCAGTCTTGCTGGGCAGTGTCGGGGGCCCCAAATGGGATACCCTCCCGCCGGAAAAGCGACCCGAACGGGGCGGTTTATTAGCCCTGCGGAAACAGCTGAATCTGTTTGCTAATTTACGGCCGGTGCGGGTGTATCCGTCCATTTCTCACCTCTCTCCTCTCAACAGCCGCCGTCTTGAAAACGGGGTGGATCTGTTGACGGTCCGGGAACTTTCCGGCGGTATCTATTTTGGTGAGCCGAAAGAAAAGGGCGATACGAGTGGACTGGATACTATGTACTACGACAAGCAGACTATCAGTCGAGTAGCCAGGCTTGCCTTTGAGGCTGCCGGTCGCCGGCGGAATAAGCTTACTTCGGTTGATAAGGCAAACGTGTTGTACAGTTCGCTTTTATGGCGGGAGACTGTCGAGGAAATAGCTCCCGAGTATCCGGAGGTAGAACTGGATCATATGTATGTCGATAACGCGGCTATGCAGATGATCGTCAACCCGGGGCAGTTTGATGTAATTCTCACGGGAAACCTGTTTGGGGATATCCTGTCCGATGAGTCCGCCGCCCTGCCGGGTTCGCTGGGGGTCTTGCCCTCGGCCTCGCTGGGTGATTCGGTACATCTGTTTGAACCGGCCGGCGGATCGGCACCGGACCTTGCCGGACTGGACAAGGCTAATCCGGTGGCACAAATATTATCGGCGGCCATGATGTGTGAGTACGGATTGGATTTACCCGATGCGGCTGCAGCTATCCGAGAAGCGGTTGAGCAGAGTTTTACTGAAGGAATCTGTACTGCCGATTTACTCTCCGGTTCCGAAAGCCCGGCGGCCGGTACCACCCAGGTTGCTCGGGCGATTGCAGGGTATATCAAATAGTTCGATCCATTTGACCGGTGCTTTGGTATCTATATGCTATTCTATAAATGTGCTTGCGAAAAATCAATTTTTACTATGTAATAGATCATTGATCGGGCCGAGTGGAGACTGTAACACAGCCCGGTCCAAATTATCAGTGAGAGGCGTTGTATGAATAAGGTCCTTGAAAAGCTTCAGCTATCCGATCAAGTGTATAAGATGAAGCTTGAAGCTCCTCTAATTGCCCAGGAGCGAAAACCTGGTCAATTTGTAATAGTACAAAAAGACACAAATTTTGGTGAACGAGTTCCCCTTACCATCGCGGATGCTGATCCGGAGGAAGGCTCCATAACAATCATTTTTCAGGCTGTCGGTAAAACGACCATTGAGTTGTCGCAATTTGAGCCGGGTGATTCAATTGAGAATGTCCTGGGCCCATTGGGACAACCCACCCATATTGAAAAGCTGGGTACTGTGGTATGTGTCGGCGGAGGAATCGGGGTTGCCCCTATGCATCCGATTGCGAAAGCTATGAAGGCTGCCGGGAACAAGGTGGTCATAATTATCGGAGCCAGGACTAAAGAATTGGTGATTATGGAAGAGGAGATGAAGGCGATCGCCGATGAGCTGATTGTTGTAACCGATGACGGCAGCTACGGGCGCAAGGCGCTGGTTACCGAACCTCTGAAGGAGATTTGCGAACAGGATCCCCCCGATCAGGTAGTGGCAATTGGTCCTCCGATTATGATGAAATTCGCCGCCGAGACAACTCGGCCCTTCGGAGTTCACACTGTGGTGTCCTTGAATACTATTATGGTTGACGGCACCGGTATGTGCGGCGGCTGCCGGGTTACAGTTGGCGGCAAGACCAAGTTTGTCTGCGTCGACGGCCCCGAGTTTAACGGCCACAAGGTCGATTTTGAAAATATGATGCTGCGCTTAGGTGCGTATAAAGAACAGGAAGAGGAGCATGCCCATAAATGCCTGCTCGATGCACAGATTGAACAGATGCAAGGAAAGGAGTCCAAATGAAGCCTGCCGAAGAACTAAAGCGTGAAGCGGATGAACTGTTCTCTGAAATTGAAGGTATAGAACTGAAAAACAAGGATCGTCTTAAACTGCCCCCCCAGGACATGCCTAATCAGAATCCCCTGGAACGGATTCAGAATATGAATGAAGTAGCTACAGGCTATTTCGAGCCGCAGGTGCGGGTAGAGGCCGCCCGCTGTTTACAGTGCAAAAATGCTCCCTGTATCCAGGGCTGTCCGGTAGAGATAAACATTCCGGCCTTCTTAAAAGCCGCCGAAGAGGGCGATTTTGATAAATCGGTTAAAATTATCAAAGAGAGCAGCCTTCTTCCGGCAATCTGCGGGCGTGTATGCCCCCAGGAGACCCAGTGCCAGGCTACCTGTACCGTGGGCAAAGCAAAAAAGGATCCCCTCAAATCGGTTTCTATCGGACGAATAGAGCGCTATGTAGCCGATATAGAGCGGGAGAGCGGTAAGAAATCTATACCTGAGATAGCCCCCGAAACGGGGAAAAAGGTGGCGGTTATCGGATCCGGGCCGGCGGGCATAACCGCTGCTGCGGACTTACGCAAAGCCGGACATCGGGTAACCATTTTTGAAGCCTTCCATCGGCCGGGCGGAGTTATGATTTACGGTATCCCCGAATTTAGGCTGCCGAAAGCGATTGTCCAGGAAGAGTTTGATACTTTAACTGCGATGGGGGTTGAGCTGCAGACCAATTTTCTGGTCGGACGGACCCGAAAACTCACCGACTTAATTGAAAAGGACGGATATAACGCCATTTTTATCGGCAGCGGAGCCGGCCTTCCAAAGTTTATGAATATTGAGGGCGAGAATCTGGTGGGAGTTTTCAGTGCCAACGAGTATTTGACCCGCTCCAACATGATGAAAGCCTACGATGAAGACCGTGCGGATACGCCAATTTACCACTCAAAGCGGGTTGCCGTGCTTGGTGGTGGAAATGTAGCCATGGACGCCGCTCGTACTGCCCTGCGGTTGGGTGCTGAAAAGGTGTACATTGTATATCGCCGGACCGAAAAAGAGATGCCCGCCCGTGTCGAAGAGGTTCACCACGCAAAGGAAGAGGGAATTGAGTTCCTCCTGCTCCACAACCCCAAACGGATTCTCGGCAATGAAAAGGGGCGTGTAGAGGGCCTGGAACTTTTAAGCTACGAGCTTGGTGAGCCGGATGACTCCGGCCGGCGTCGTCCCATCCCAATCGAGGGCAGTGAAAGCATTCTGGATGTAGATACTGTGATTGTGTCTATCGGAAATGATTCAAACCCACTGCTTGAGCACACCACCGACAACCTTGAAACCAACAAATGGGGCAATATCGTGGTAAACGAGGACCTGGAAACCTCCATCGACCGGGTATATGCCGGAGGCGATATTGTGCTTGGTGCTGCAACGGTTATTCTGGCGATGGGGCAGGGGCGTACGGCCGCCGCCCAGATCAATGAGCGGCTGGCAAAGGAATAGTAACTAGGCCGCTTCCTCCGAAGTGCTTCTCCCGAGGAGCTTACTCGGAAGATGTACAGCGAATATGCTCTCCCCCAATAATCAACTGGGGGAGGGTTTGGTCATGTTCATCAAAGGGCACCGTTTCCAGTAGCTGGACCGAAAAACCGATACCTACGGGGGTCATCTCTTTCGCATCTATGTGCGAGATATGCCGGCTAATCCACTTATCGTAGAACCCTTTCCCACGGCCTAAACGATTGCCCCGGCGGTCAAAGGCCAGTCCGGGGGTGGCAATAAGACAGTGAACCCCCTGCTGAGGGGGAAACACCGGGGCTGTACTGCGGGGCTCCCAAAGCCCGTAGGGGTTGTACTCAAGGTCAAGCTTTGGCTCAAGTATCTCAGAGTCCGACTGAGCTTCCCATATCAGATGGAACTCCATCTCATTGCCGTGAAGCCGCGGGGCCCATATCCGTTTACCCTGCAAGACAGCTGCCTTGATCAGCCCTTGAGTATCGATTTCACCCTTCATGGACAGAAACAGCAGCACATCATGGCTCGAATCCCACTCCGGCAAGCCGAGAAACTTCTCCGTCATGGAAGTAGCCTCCTGTTTCTGCAGTTGTACCGGAAACTCTTTTATACGGCTGCGTACTTGTGAGCGCAGCCGAGCTTTTTCTGATTTTTTGTTCTTATTATTTTTGTCCGGCATTGCAGCACCTCTATTCCCCTTTCTTTTTGTGTGAACCCGCAAGTTTCAGGGCTACTGCTGTTTCCAGGTGATAAGTGTGGGGAAACATATCCATTGGCTGTAGTTCTGTAATTTCATAGCCGGCGTGTATAAAAGAGACCAAGTCCCGGGCAAGAATCCCTGGATTACAGGATACGTAAAGGATTAGGGGAATACCCAATGCAGCCATCGATTCCGCCTTTCCATCCAGTCCCTGTCGCGGAGGGTCGAATATCGCCACTTGGGTCTGCGAAGCCAGTTCGGTGATAGTCCGGATGATTTCTTGGAAAGGGGCCTTGCGGAAGGAATAGCTGCTTGCAGTGCCAGTCTCAGCCTCTACCCCAGCTCCGGGTTTGGCCTGGTTCTCTGGCCCGGAGGCGTCAATTTGCTCAGCAGCCCGGCGGGCCTTTTTTATGGCAGGCCGGGAAATATCATAGCCAATTACTTGTACTCCCAAGTTTGCCAAAGGAAGGGAAAGGTTCCCATCTCCGCAAAACAGGTCCAAAACAGTTTGCCCGGTCCGGCCGGTCCGGTCTGCTTGGACATGCGGCCGGACGTGGCGGAGGATAAACTCCTGCAGATGCGTATTTACCTCACGATTGGCCTGCAGAAAGCTTTGAGTGGAATGCCGGCCCTTATATATGAAATGGAAGGACGCCGATTGTCCATCCTCCGATATAATTTCAACCTCCACCGGAAGCTGTGCTGATTCTTTTTCCTGTAATCCCGCAAGTTTCTCTTTTATCCGTGGAATTACCGCATTCAAGGCCGGCTCCATTACCAGGCACTGGTCAATTGGAACTACCGTGTTGCTGTGTTCTCTGAAAAACCCCAGCTCACCGGAGGCATTTACCTTAAGCTGGGCGGTGCGGCGATAGTTGTAGGTTTTTGGTGAGGCGATGGCCGCGGGTACAGGGTAGTCGATTTTAGCGGACTTGTGCAGTACGTGCTGCAGGTGCGCCCGCTTGGACCCCAGTTGTTGCGAGTAGTCGATATGCTGCCACTGGCATCCGCCGCACTCGCCAAAGTAAGGGCAGGGGGCCTCGACTCTTTTGGGAGAGGGGGTGTCGAAGGCGACCACCCTTCCACGCAGAAACTTTTTCTTGTGCTGGGTGATCTCTACCTGCACTATATCCCCCGGCGCGGTGAAAGGTACAAAGCACACCATGTTTTCGATCCGTCCCACGCCTTCGCCGCCAAAGGCCAGATCATTAATTTCAATTCGATATAATTCATTCATTACCGTCAATAGTGGTTTAAGCTTGGAAAAAAATCAACACTGCTGTACAATATCTCAAATACTCCGAGCATTATAATATCAATTGGCGGGTCTGGATGCTAAGCTTTTTTAATATTGGCTCAATTTTACTCTTTATCTACTTTGCCTTCGTAATAGTGCTTACTATTCAAATTGTGCTGGATAACAAGCCCCCTGAGGTTGCAGTGGCCTGGTTACTTGCCATTTACTTTCTCCCGTATTTTGGGGCGGGGCTGTTTCTTTTAAGCGGGGTGAATTGGAAAAAAAGAAAAATCATGAAACAGCTCCCGGAACGCAGCTTTAAAACCTACCTTGGTCCTATCCTGGAGCAGCAGAAAACATTTTTGCAGGAAGCCCATACCAATAACGAGCTTGACAATGATATGGTCAAAGCCATTAGTTTAGCCCTGCAGGCCGGCAACAGCATTGTTACTCTTAATAATAGGGTTGATCTGTATTATGAGGGAGGGAAGTTTTTTGATGACTTAATAGTCGATCTGGAAAACGCCCAAGAAACCATTAATCTGGAGTTTTTCGTTTTTCGGTCGGATGAACTTGGGCGTCGCATAACGACTATTCTGGAGCGTAAGGCCCGTGAAGGGGTAAAGGTCAGGCTGCTTTTTGACGGGGTCGGCTGTTTTAACAAGCAGAGCTGGAAATTTAAACGTGAATTGAAGAATTCCGGGATCGACGCTCACTATTTTTTGGACCCCCTGAATATCCTCTCCAGTCGTTTGTTAAACTATCGTAACCACCGTAAAATTGTGGTAATCGACGGACAAATCGGATATACCGGCGGCATGAATATTGGGCTTGAGTATATTGACGGGGGGCCGCAGTTCCATCGCTGGCGTGATACCCATGTTCGTATGGTTGGAGAGAGTGTGCAGCTGCTGCAGGGTGTGTTTTTGTCCGACTGGTACAATAGTGGAGGAGATGTAGTTCAGGATGCTCGATTTTTCCCGCTTCCGGCTGCTCGGGGTGACTATTTGCCGACCCAAATTGTGGTCAGTGGTCCCGATTCCGATTGGAATTCTATCAAGAAGTTGTTTCAGCTTCTTATAAGCAATGCAAATTCCCGAATTTGCATACAAAGCCCCTATTTTATTCCGGATCAGTCACTGATGAACGCCCTCGAAACGGCCGCTCTCAGCGGGGTAGAGGTAAATTTGATGATGACCGGCTTGCCGGATAAACGAGTTCCCTTCTGGGTTGCCCATACGTATTTTGAAGATCTGTTAAAGGCGGGGGTACACATTTATTTATATGAAGGGGGTTTTTTGCATGCCAAGGTTTTGATTGTTGATGAAATGATGTCGACTGTCGGCAGCTGTAATATGGATATTCGTAGTTTTCATCTGGATTACGAGGTAAATGCATTTTTTTATAATGCAGAAATTACCGCCGATCTTATTGCACAATTCAACGCTGATGTTGCAGAATGTAAAAAGATCACCTTTGAAGACATCCGGGAGTTTTCAATTCTCCGTCGTCTGAGAAACTCGATTTTTAGAATGATTGCTCCCGTGCTGTAACCGGCCTAAAAGGGAGCACTAATAAGAGGTAGTGTAATTGAATAAATTTTTGCTTCACAGCAGTTCCATGGTGGTGCTCCTTTCTTTATTTTTGATGTCTATTCCCCAGTTCGTCTTTGGTTCCGACATCTCCTCCGGTCAAGATCTCGGACTTACCCATATTGCCCGGGCCGATAACGGGGGAATGTATGCCCTGTCGAGTAATAAGGGGGCCTTGTATTCAAAGGACCGCGGCCGTAAATGGCAGACTATCAATCAGGGATTGCCCCTTGAACAAGTGTGGCCCTTTGACCGGAGACATTACCGTCGGTTTACCTCCTTCAGTCTTGATAGTCAGGATACCCACCGGTTAGCAGCTACTACCAGTTCCGCCCTGTACACCAGCAGAGACGCCGGCCGTACTTGGGCGGAAGTGAGGCTTAGCTATCCGGTAAAATCCAGGGATTACCTCACTGCGGTGAGCTTTGATCCCGATCAACCCCGGCGGATATACCTCGGCACTTCCTTTAACGGACTGTTCGTTAGTGAAGATGAAGGCCGCAACTGGAGAAAAGAGTCCGAGTACTTGGATAAGCTCTATCGGGGAGCCGGCTTTTATGAGGAAATTACCGATCTTACGATGGTTCCCGGCCTGGAAAAGCAGCTTTTTATTGCTTCCAGCTTTGATAATCTCATTTACCGGTATCATACCGAGACCCACGAGATTTCTGTTATTGAACTCCCGGAGCAGGTGAAAGGATTGCTGTCCATTAATAATTACAGGGGGGGAATTACAGACGACCCGTCTCTGGAGGTGCATTCTGAAGGCAGCCGGGGGGTGTATAACTTACAGAGCAGACAGTGGAGTTTTCGACCGCCCCTGCTGCGGTCACAAAATCGTGGAAACAGCGATCCAAGGGACAACGAGATCGAAGCTGCACAAGAAGAAATCCGTGCAATATATCTGAATGCCTATAATGTGACCGGAACGCGGCTGGAGGACCATATCTCTTTTATGAAAGAGCATGGGTTTAACGGTATCGTGGTGGATGTAAAAGATGATTGGGGCCGTTTGACCTACGGCTCGGAGCTTAAGCGCCCTGCAGAAATCGGCGCAGTTCATACGGTTTTTGATATTGAAGAACTGCTGAAGAAAGCCCATGACGAGGGCTTGTATATTATCGGTCGGATGGTTGTGTTTAAGGATAAGCGCCTGTATCAAGCTGATAACTACGCCCAGGCTCTGTGGGATGTAGAAAAGGATGCGCCCTGGGGGCACATGGTTTCTGAAACATATGAACAGGAGGGGAAACAGAAAAGCCGCTTTGTGCAGCGGGAGTTCTGGACCGACCCCTTTAGCGAGGCTGTGTGGGATTACAACCTAGAAATTGCGGAAGAACTCGAAGCCATGGGAATAGATGAAATACAGTTCGATTACATTCGATTTCCTTCCGACGGTGACCTCTCGACAGTCCGTTATCGGCACCGTAAACCGGGCATGCAGAAGACTGAAGCCATCGAGTCGTTTGCGAAAAAGGCAGCAGCTAAACTCTCAGTTCCAATTTCCGCAGATCTGTATGGGTTCAATTCATGGTATCGGATGGGAAATTGGATCGGACAGGACATCGCTATGCTGGCCGAATATGTCGATGTGATTTGCCCGATGTACTATCCCTCCCATTTTCCTCATCAGTTTCTTTCACAGGATAATTACATCGAGCGTGCCTTTGAACTGTACAAGAAGGGCACCCAACGGGCACAGCTGATTGTCGGGGCAGGTACCAGTATCCGTCCCTATGTGCAGGCTTTTCTGATGGGCCATGAATTGTCGATGGAGGAAGCGGAATACCACAGCTATCTCAACCGTCAGTTAGAGGGCATACTCCAGGCTGAAGGAGGCGGCTACACCCTGTGGAATAATATGAACAAGTACTATATGGTAAACGGAAGGGTGTCGGAATTGAACCAGTGGATGTTGGAATTAGAAGAGGCGGGAGAGACGCCGAATCCGACACTATAACTACGTGAGGAGTCGCGCAGAGGTATGGATTTATTCAGTGATGTATGGCTAGTAACGAATGTCCTGAGGCCGTTCTTAGATATCTCTATTCTGGCCTTTCTGTTCTACCAGATCTACAAGCTTATTGCTCAGACTCGTGCTATTCAGTTGATAAAAGGGGCTATGTTTCTTTTATTGATTTATGCGGTGGCCTTTTTCTTTCATCTGCAGACCCTGTTGTGGATTATAAACAGTTTAGCTACAGTGCTGGTGATTGTTATAGCGATTGTATTTCAGCCGGAACTGCGCGCAATGTTTACGCGT
Source organism: Spirochaetia bacterium (assembly GCA_034520965.1). Lineage (GTDB taxonomy): Bacteria > Spirochaetota > Spirochaetia > DSM-16054 > Sediminispirochaetaceae > DSBN01. The sequence goes on from JAXHMY010000008.1 coordinate 119,337, forward strand.
ATCGGACGGGGGGAGCTGTTTCGCTTTGCCTCTCGGGCTAACGTGGAACATATTGAAACCGTTATCAATGCCTTGGAAGTGCTGGCAGGCCGTAAAAGGGGTGCTTTGATTGTATTTCCCCGGCAGGTAGGTCTAAAAAACCTAATCGACAATGGAACCCGTCTGAATGCCGAGCTGTCATCGAGCCTGTTAATTACAATTTTTGGCTTTGACACTCCCCTCCACGACGGAGCGGTGGTAGTGCAATCGGGAAAGCTGGTTGCGGCCGCCTGTTTTTTACCTTTGAGTGAGCAGGTAGATATACGCCGCAGTTTTGGTACACGACACCGAGCGGCACTGGGAATGGCTGAAGAAACCGACTCGGTAATTTTGGTGTTGTCCGAGGAGACCGGAGCCTTGTCTTTGGCATACGATGCAAACCTCTATTATGATCTGTCCTCAAAAGAGGTGCGTCGGACACTGGGGAACCTGCTGGGAGTATCCGGGGAATCAGCGGAAGAGAGTGAGGATATTTCAGTTGCATCTTAATAAAATTTTTGAACGAATCACCCATAACTGGCCCATAAAAATTCTCTCGATTACAGCGGCGGTACTGCTGTTTCTGTTTAATCAAATGGCCACACTTGAAGAGCGCTTTCTGAGCGTTCCCTTGGAAATTCGTACCAGCGAACAGTATATACCTGCAGAGAATTACCCGCACACAGTGCGAGTAACAATGCGGGGGCAGAGTGAGGACATAAACCTCGTGTTGGAAGATGATGTAAAAGTATATGCTGATTTTAGCGAATACAGCCGGGAGGGGCGGTACACTGTGCCTATCCGGGTAGTGAAAGAGGGCCGCTTGGCCCATATAGACCCCCTTGAACTGCATGTAGAGCCCAAAAAAATAAGCTTAAAGATAGAAAAAAAACTATCTAAAAGTGTAGATATAGAACCGCGCTTAGTCGGATATCCAGCTAAGGGATATGAACTTACCCAATATTTTCTCACCCCGTCATCAGTTGAGATAGAAGGGGTGGAGAGTACTGTAAAGGGCCTTGAATCTATAGAGACGGAACCCATCGATCTGTCGGGAAGGAACGAAGATTTTACCGTGCGTTTACGATTGAAGAAGCCGGATCAGTTTACAGCATTTCCCGGGGGCGATACGGTGGAGTTTTTTGGTATAGTACAAGAGAAGACTATTCTTAAGACTGTTGAGGATATCGATTTAATAGCTCTGGATCTGGCCGGTGATTTAGCAGTTTCCGGAGTACCCGAAGACGCCTGGATGACGGTACAGGGGAGTCAGTTACAGCTGGAGCAGGTGAATAATGAAGATTTTATGCTTACCTTTGACTGTTCCGATATTGAAGAGCCGGGTACATACACTCTTTCGGTAACACCGGATGTGCCGCGGGGAGTGCTTGTGATGAAATACAGCCCCACCAGTGTAGAGATAGAAGTTTCCGAATTAGAGGAGCCGGAATGATTTTAGGAATGGGTATAGATATAGTAAGCGTAGAGCGGATGCGTCACTGGTGGAAAAACGATAGGCTGCTGCGTCGGTTTTTTCATGACGATGAAATTGAGGCGGTGCACCATAGAAAAAGCGGCTCTATACTCTCTTTGGCAGCCCGTTTTGCTGCGAAAGAGGCCTTCGGCAAAGCTCTCGGAACCGGTATGCGAGGTTTGGTTCTGCGGGATATTCAGGTAGTGAACTCTCATAATGGAAAACCGGATATTCAGCTGCACGGTACTGCCTTGGAGGCTTTCCATCGGCATCGAGGCCATTCAATTCATCTTACCATGACCCATGAACACGATATGGCAGTAGCTTTAATAGTAATAGAGGGAGATTGAGATGAGTGTAAAAGCCGGCGATTCTATTACCTTTTTTTCTAAAAATAGTATCACTTGTCCGGTGTGCAGCAGTGAGTTTTATAGGGAAGATTTGCGTACAGGACGCGGTCGCTTGATTGCAGGCTCGCTTACGGAGGAGCTGCGCCGGCTGTATGAACCTACCGAAAAATACGGTGAGGTGTATCCCCTGATCTACAGTATAACCGTCTGCCCGGAATGTCTCTATGCAGCTTTTCCACAGGATTTTGACGCTATCCCGCCGGCTACAGCCACCGCCTTGGATGAGTCCCGCGAGAGCCGCCGGAATAGTCTGTTGAAAATATTTCCCGATTTGGATTTTACTCAACCCCGTGATTTGCCCTCAGGAATTGCCTCCTACCACTATGCAATGATGAGTATGGAATCCTTCCCCCCTGAGATGAGTCCCACTATCAAAAAAGGTCTGTGTTCCCTGCGGGCTGCATGGTTATGTAACGACCTTCACCGTAAGCAGCCCGGAGAACATTATGACTATCTTGGCCAGCTCTACTATCATAAGGCCTGGTTTTTTTACTTAGAAGCCCTTCGGTATGAAGAGGAGGGGAAGGAAGGCATCACGGATGCCGGTTTTCTCGGACCTGATTTAGATCAGAATTACGGCTATGACGGAGTATTGTATATTTCCGCTTTGCTGGAGTTTAATTACGGAGCACAGGACAATGAGGAAACACGTCGGATGTCTCTGGAACGGGCTAAAACTACTGTAGGAAGGCTGTTTGGATTGGGTAAGGCCTCCAAAGATAAACCTTCGACATTGTTGGAACGGGCGCGCGACCTGCATGCGAGTATTAACAGTGAACTAAAAGGTTGATTGAGAGTATTTGGCAATGGCGGCTCGAATAAAAGTGACAATTGCGTATGATGGTACGCGTTATGCCGGGTGGCAGATTCAGCCTAAAGACCCGACGATTCAGGCGGAAGTAGAGCGAGCTGCTGCTGCGGTGCTGAATCAAAAAGTAGCGGTAGTTGCCTCTGGGCGGACCGACTCAGGAGTGCATGCCCGCGGTCAGGTGTGTCACTTCGATTCTCCTAACGAGCGTATGCCACCGGAAAAGTACTCCCTGGCGCTGAACCGCCACCTTCCGCAGGATATACGGGTTCTTGAAAGCCGCCTGGTTGCGAATGATTTTCATGCCAGGTATAGTGCCGTTGCGCGGGAGTACCGCTACTATCTGCTTCAATCACGCATTGCCGAGCCCTTTGACCGTCCGTACTGTTATTCCCATTCCCAGCTTCCACCGGTAGCACTGCTGGACGCATATGCCGCCTGTCTGGTTGGGGTGCATGACTTTACCACTTTTTCTGCAATCGGTGACGAAAGCCTTTCTAAAGTAAGAAAAGTCCACTCGGCTTCGGTTTTTATGCAGAAGGGAGCAGTGGTGTTTCGGATTGTTGGAAATGCCTTTTTATGGCGGATGGTACGGTCCTTGGTAGGAACAATGCTGGAGTTGGGACGAGCCGGGGAAGATCCCCAATGCATGGCACGGCTGATCCATCGGCAGGAGCGAACCGCAGCCGGGGCGACCGCCCCGCCGCAGGGTCTATTTTTACATAAGGTGAGTTATGGAACATCCGACAGAAGAAGATAAACTTAAAATTTATTGGCACATATTGCGCTCTGCCGAGGCGTATTTGCAGGGCGGGTGGCCCGTAGATACCTCCGACCCGCCCCAGAAGCTGTATCCACCGGGTACCCGAAGTGTCGACCAGGGTTTCGATCAATTGCGCTCACACTTCAGTGGGGATTCCCGGTATCGGGAGGAAACCCAAGGCCGGTCCCAGGGCAGTGCCGACTCCCAAAGCCCCGCTTTTGATACCCTCGATCAGATTTCCGCTGAAATTCGGACGTGTCAGAAATGCCGTCTCGCGGGAAATCGGATTAATGCCGTGCCCGGAGACGGGGCTCCCAATCCAAAACTTATGATTATCGGCGAGGCTCCCGGTGCGCAGGAGGATGCAAGTGGTCATGCCTTTGTTGGACGTGCCGGGCAGTATCTTGATAAATGGCTACAGGCTATAAATTTAGACCGAGCCCGGGATGTGTTTATCGGAAACATTATAAAATGCCGGCCCCCCGATAATCGTGACCCCCTGCCGGATGAAACTGCAGCATGTATGCCTTATTTGCACCGACAGTTGGATATTATACAGCCGAGGGCAATTTTAACTCTTGGAAGAATATCTACCCATATTCTAACCGGCACAAGCGATGGAATTGGCAAGCTCCATGGCCGAACTTATCATTTCAGGGGTGTTCCGCTTATTCCCACTTATCACCCCAGCGCGGTGTTGCGGAACCCGGTCTACCGCAAACCCGTATGGGATGATCTGCAGAAGCTGCAGCGACTCATCGAACAGCAGGAAGCGGGGGCCTAAAGGGTGACGTCTGAAGAGTCAAACGCAGCAGCACCGGATGAGTTTCTTCAGGTGGTGTTCAACATACCCGTGGAAGGCCCTTTTACCTATCGCCGGCCCGAACCAAAAGAGAAAACGGGTACTAAAAAATCGCGAAAAGAACCCGCTCTGGTACGAAGGGGAATGCGGGTAGAGGCACCCTTTCGGGGGCGCCTGATGACCGGTTTTGTTGTGGATACTTCTACAGAGCGCCCCGAGGGAGATTTCAAAATACTGCCGGTAAAGCGAGCCCTTGATACGGAGGTTCTGTTCGGAGACACTCAAATTGACTTAGCCCGGTGGATCTCCCGCATGTATTTCTGCTCCCTGGGAGAGTCTCTTTCGGTTATAATTCCCGGAGGCAAACGGGAGAGCAGTGCCGAGTTTATCCCCGCCGAAGAAGATTCCTTTCATATACCCGCACAGCTCTCCCCAGCCCAGGAGCAGGCCTTGGAACGGATTGCGGCGGGAACAGAGCGGATGTATTACCTGTACGGGGTCACCGGGTCCGGTAAAACCGAGGTTTTTTTACAGCTTGCCAAACATACTATTGAGGCCGGCGGAGCTGTCATTTATTTGGTGCCGGAAATTGCCCTTACTCACCAGCTTATTCAACAGGTGCAGTCGCGCTTTGAAGGTGCCGCCGCGGTCTGGCATTCAAAGCTTACCCCCTCGCAAAAACTGAAAGAGTGGCGCCGCATGCAGGCGGGGGAAGTACGTTTTGTGATAGGTGCGAGGAGCGCAGTGTTCAGTCCGATGGATAACATAGGATTGATAATCGTAGATGAGGAGCACGAGAGCTCTTATAAATCGGGCCAAACTCCCCGCTACCACGCACGGCAGGTGGCCATGAAGCGCTGCATACTCGCAGAGGCAAAGCTGGTGATGGGCAGTGCAACTCCAAGCCTGGAAGCTTATGAGCTTATGAACCGCGGCCAAATAGTTAAACTGGAGTTGCCCGACAGAGTATCCGGGGGACAGATGCCGGTGGTCGAGTCAGTTTCGATGCAGGGGCAGAAGCGGGCTATCTCCGACCGCTTAACCGAGGAAATTCACAAGACCGCCGCGATGGGAAAGCAGACTATCCTGTTTCTCAACCGTCGCGGATTCAGTTACTTTTTTCACTGCCGGAGCTGCGGATACGAGATGAAATGCAGTCACTGTTCGGTGAATCTTACCTATCATAAGGGCAAGCACAGAATGATCTGCCACTATTGCGGCTACAGCCGCAGGCCGGTGGATGTGTGTCCGGAGTGCGGCTCGCTGGATATAGGATACTCGGGTTTTGGAACGGAAAAAATCGAGGAAGACATCCGCCAGTTGTTCCCGCAGCTGAGGATTGCCCGGGTTGATACCGATTCAACCCGTAAGAAGGGGAGTCTGCAGGCAATTTTAAAAGATTTTAAGGCCGGTGAATACGATCTGCTTTTAGGGACCCAGATGGTTGCGAAGGGACTGAACTTTCCTAAAGTGCGGCTGGTTGGAATTGTACTGGCCGATAGTGCACTGAATCTTCCCGATTTTCGCGCCGGTGAACGGACTTTTAACTTAATAGTACAGGTCTCCGGCAGGGCCGGCAGGTTTATGGAAGAGGGGAAGGTGCTGGTTCAAACCTATAAGCCCCAGGTCTCGGCCATTAAAAAGGCGGTTGAACATGATGTTGCCCGCTTCTACGAGGAGGAGCTTGAAATCCGCCGTCAGCTGATGTTTCCACCCTTCTACCGACTGTTTCGGATAGTGGTGAGGGGGCGTGATAAGGGCCGTGTACTTTCGGTAATTGAACATATCGAAGCTCAATTAGCACCGGTGGAACAGGTAGATTCCACCACCGAAGTGCTGGGCCCCTCTCCCTGCCCAATTGAAGTAATTGCCGGAAACCATCGTGAGCAACTGCTTATTCGCAGCCAAAATTTTGCAAAAGTCCACTCTTTCCTCTACCAGTGGCATCTCAGCTTTGAAAGGCCGAGGGCTGTCCATGTCGAAATTGATGTAGACCCGGTGAGCCTGCTATAAGTGAACCCAGCAATTCGCAATTTGAAATTTTTTGGAAAAATTTCAAATTGCGAATGCTTACATTTTGTTTAAGATAAGTAGTTTATCTTAAAGATGTTGTGGGTATTCTCATTTTGGAAGTCTTATGACTTCCAAAATGAGAATTCCTGAAGTGAACCGGCTATAATTGACGGCAAGGGTTCTTTTTAGTACTATTAAACCATGTTAGATATAGTAACTCTAGGCGATGATGTTCTAAGGGAACAGGTCGATGAAATAAAAGATGTAGACGGTGAAATTGCCGACTTAGCGCAAAATATGATATCAGCGATGTACCACGGCGACGGTGTGGGCTTAGCCGCACCACAGGTAGGATTGCTGAAGAGCATGTTCGTATGTCACGTAAACGGTGATCAGCCGCGGGTGTTCATAAATCCCCAGATTATCGGGACCAGTCAAGAACTTTTTCCGTATGAGGAAGGTTGTCTGAGTATTCCCGGAATGTACGGCGATGTAATTCGCCCGGCTATGGTCACTGTACAAGCCGTCAACGAGCAGGGCAAACCCTTTAAACTGGATGCAGAGGGCCTGTTGGCCAGAGTAGTTCAACATGAAATTGACCACCTAAAGGGTGTTCTGTTTATTGACCATCTAGACGAAAAGCAGCGTGAGCGCTTGCTCAAAGCGTATAGCAAGAAAATGCGGAAATAGCCGGAACATGCGTATCCTCTTCGCCGGTACCCCGGAAATTGCGGTGCCCTCGCTGAAAGCCGTTGCGGCACAGCATACTGTCGTTGGAGTACTTACCAATCCTGATCGGGCCCGCGGTCGCGGCCGTACACCTGAACCACCCCCGGTTAAACAGGCAGCCGGGGAGCTTGGGCTTCCGGTCTTTCAACCGCCTGTGCTCAAAAGTGAGGCCCGGCAGCTCCTCTCACCATTAATGGCCGATATATTAGTAGTATTTGCCTACGGGCGTATATTCGGTCCCAAGTTTTTAGGCCTTTTCCCCAAGGGCGGGGTGAACGTGCACCCCTCGCTGCTTCCGCGTTACCGGGGGAGCATCCCGATTATTGCGCCGATTATAAACGGCGATCCTGAAACAGGGGTGACGGTACAGAAAATCGCCCTTGAGATGGACACCGGGGATATTTTAGCTCAGAAGCGCTTCGCTCTGGACTCAACTATTACGGCGGATCAGCTAACTGTGTATGCGGCGGATACCGGTGCCGAATTACTTCTCTCCGCCCTGTCCGATCTGGAAGCAGGAACTGCAGCTCCGATGGCTCAGGATCCTTTGTATGCCACTTATTGTCGTAAACTCAATAAAGGCGATGGTAAAATAAACTGGCAGCTTCCGAATTACATGATCGAGCGCATGGTACGCGGGTTTTTCCCCTGGCCTAAGGCTTTTACGGAGTGGAATGGCAAGCGTCTTACCGTGTTAGAGGCATCGTTGTCCTCGGAGTTGTCCTCGGAAACGACAAAGGGCAAGGCGGGTACGGTGCGTGGTATAGACAGGGAAAATAGAATTCTGGTACAAACAGGAAGGGGCGTATTGGCTATCCGCAGACTACAACTGCAGGGCAAGCAGCCCCTTGAGTCGCAGGCTTTTGTAAACGGGAATAAAGAGATAATCGGATCGCAGCTTGGAGATAATCTTTGGAGATAATCAATGAACCATGAAACGGATAATATGAATAACAATCAGAACCACGGTGCCGGTGGGTTTTTTAAGAAAAAGGGTTTTCCTAGAAAACCGCAGAGTCAGGAGAGTCGTTTTTTTCGAATGATCCTCTACTTTTCTTTAGGTACCATAGGAGCAGCCCTTTTAATTGGTATTGTAACTTTCATGATTACCCTTGAGGGAAACGAGGAGACCAAGGTCCCGGACCTGCGGGGTATGGAACTGGCCAATGCAATTATTGAACTCCAAGATAAAGCCTTATACGGTACTGTACAGTTACGATACTCAAATAAGCTTTCCGACAAGGGGACGGTGCTCGGACAGGATCCGATACCGGGGGCGGTAGTGAAAGCGAAAAGCGAAGTGCTCCTGCGGGTGAGCAAGGGTGCAGCTGTAGAGAAGCTGGATAATTTTGTGGGCTGGAATGTGAGCGAGCTGGAGACCCACTTAAAGAGTCTCGAATCGGTCTACGGGCCGCTGCTCAAGCTGCAGAAACCCTATATCCGTGTATATGATGAGTCCCCCTCAGGTACTATTTTAGAGCAAAAGCCGTCTCCCGGAACTGAGTTGACCGTACTAACCGAGCTTGAGCTGGTGGTAAGCCGCGGTCCGGAAGGTCAAAGTACTGAAGTGAAAGACTATATTGATATGGAATGGCGCAGAGCTCTGGCCGAGATAGTCTCAGCCGGTTATCCCTTTATTTTTACAATGACCAATCAGGAAGAGGGTGAACCGGGAACAGTGGTATCTCAAAGTCCGAATCCGGAGAGTGAGGTACCAACCGAGACCCTGCGGCAGTTGATGATAAAGGCTCCGGAGGAAGTAGAAGAGGACTACCGGTTTGGAATTATTGAGCGGGAGTTGCCCGAGTACCCGGTACATGTACCGGTGCAGGTCGAACTTATTCGAACCAGCGGGGAGAAAGGACAACTCTTATCTCCTTTAATCACAAGGGCGGTCTGTTGACTATTCCTTATCTGGAAGAAGTAGGCTCCACACTAGTCATTCAAATCGATGGTGAGGAAGTCGTACGGCATAGGGTCCAAGAGCAGCCCTTGAATTAGGCGCCGGCCTCCAGGGCGACGCCTAATGTTGACATATAAAAAGTAATCTACTACTCTCTGAGTAGATATTTCCGATGCGAGTGTGGTGAAATGGTATCACGAAAGCTTCCCAAGCTTTAATTGGGGGTTCAATTCCCCTCACTCGCTGTTCCGTCACAAACTGTCTAAGGCACCCACTCCTGCACGGCCTCGGGGTTGTTCTGTACCCACTCCTTGGCCACTTCGTAGGCCTCTTTGTCGCTGTCGTTCATCATTCCCATTACCGTTCCCAGCTGCTGGTCGGTCAGCATAAAGTTCTCCAGAAACTTAGTGACATCTGGAAAATCTTCACGGAAATCGGTATGGCCCACCGCCCAGGTGTTTTCCACCTCGCCGTAGATCTTTTTCGGGTCTTCGAGAAACTTCAGGTCCCAGCGGGCGAACTTCCAGTGGGGCTTCCAGCCGGTTACCACCACCCACTTATTCTCTTCAATCGCCCCCTTCAAAGTAGCGGTCATGACCGGGCCGCTGGAGGCCTTCAGGTCAAAGTCGAGCCCGTACTCTTCAATAGCCGTGTTGGTGGTTTTCATTATGCCGGCGCCGGTGTCGATTCCGATAATGTCCCCGTCGAACTTCTCTTTGTTGGCGTTCAGCTCGGCGATCGAATCGATATCCACATATTCGGGCACCACTAAACCGATGCGCGCGCCCTGGAAGGTCTGGCTGATTTTTTCCAGATCCTCACCGTACTCCTCCATGTAGGTCTTGTGGGTCACCGGCAGCCAGGCATCCACATACAGATCGTAATCCTTCTGTGCGATGGACGAGAAAATAACGGCGATATCGGCATAGGTAGTTTCGACCGTATAGCCGAGCTCCTCTTCCAGAATAACTCGGACAATGTTGCTCATGGCAATACTGTCGGTCCAATTTACAATACCGATTCGGATCTTCTTCTCTTGTTCGGCAGCCTCTTCGCCGCCCTTGGCATCTCCGCCGCATGCGCTCAGCAGCAGGGTTGCCGCAACAATTACTATTAGAATGCTCCACAGTTTTTTACTTCTTCCTTCAGTTTTCAAAACTAACTCCTTCTTCTATACACGTAAATTTTTAATGTGTATAACTTAAGGGTATTAAAAGCAGCCTCGAAGGTCAAATTTGCCGGCAACATCCGCTCTGCCTTGCAGGGCTTCGCAAAAAGCCTTACCATGACTGATGGGGATAAAATTTATGGTAGATGCTCTTCCAGGAGAGAGCGGGCCCGCGGGCCGGGAGAGGTACGCCCTGAGGGCTTACTTGTCCCGTTCGGTCTTGGTGGAAATATTCAGCATCCGGTACAGCGGGCAGACCCCCGCCACAGCGGTAAACACCAGCACCACCGCGGCAATTCCCAGCAGCAGGGCTATGATGGGGTGGATATTAACGGTAATGTTGAGGGCTACAATAGCCACCACCGCCAGAATGCGCATCACCTTATCAGTTTTTCCCATATTTTCCTTCATTTTTCACTCCTTACAGGGGACGCAATTTTTCAGGCTCGGCGGCTGCGATCATCCCCCGGGCCAGGGCCAGCACCGGATCGATCAGTGGCACACCCCCAAAATCTAAACCGGGTAGGGCCAGGGGAATCTCGGTGCAGCCAAGGATCAGGGCTTCCGCACCGGCATCAATTAGCTGCTGTGCGTAGCCTTCGATACGCTGCCGCGCTTCCGGACCAGCCGGGCTGAGGGCTTTCAGGCCCCACTCTTTATGATAAATAGCCTCGTGCAGGCCCTCCTGCTGCTCTTCAGGAATCTGCAGCACCCGGTAGCCGCTGCCCTCCAGCAATCGGTTCCATACCCCGCTGCGGCGGGTACCGGTGGTAGACATCAGACCGATAGCCTGAGCCCCCGGCCGACGCTGTGTGATCAACTCAAGGCTCTCCTTGAGCATGTGCACCAGCTGCAGGTTAGGTCCGATTTTAGCGAGCTCCCGGGAAAACTGTTCATAGATGGCCGGGGCGTGAAAGGTATTGCAGGGAACCCCCACGATGGCCGGGGCGCGTAGCCGTCCCGCGGAGTTCAGTAGACCGCAGAGTCCCAGCTTCACTACAGAGGCCATCTGGATGCCCGGGTTCTCCCGGTTCGCCTCCAGCAGATAGGCGGTGCGGTCGCCGATGGCATGGGCTGCGGAGAGGTGGATGACATCCAGATGCTCCTGGTCGCCGCCGGCGAGGGTCTGCTGGATAATTGTGCGGTGCAGTTCGACTCCGGCCATCGGGCCGAGCCCCCCGCCGAGGATCAGAGTCGGCCGGTCTTGTGGATCATAGCTGTGCATGGTGTATTGCTCCCACGGTATTGATAGGTTACAGTATAGCAGGAGTTACACAATGGATAAACAGAGCGTTATACAACGATTGAAAGAATTGAATATCTACCACCTGTTCAGCTACCGGCCTGAGGTAAAGGTGGTGCCGGCGGTGATGCCGGAGGGCGAGACGATCGAGGCTGCCACGGCGGGGATCAGCAACGGCAAGCGCTGGATGCTGGTATTTGGGAAAAGTCATGTCTATTTTATTCATGTGCATCCGATCAATGGTACCCACAGCCGGAAGGTAGCCTATAGCGATTTGACTGGATACGAACTTCGCAAGGGCTTGATTTTTGGAAAAATCAATCTGGAACTGGGCAAAGAAAGCATGAAAGTTGACAACGTCCACCGCCGGACCATCGGGCTGATACAGGCTGTGCTGGATAAATATGCCGGTTGAGCTGGGGTACGACCGCTTCGGCAATCCGAGGCGAAAAAAGTGAATATATGCCGGGCACTGGCTTCATGTGGAAAGGCAGGAGGAATTTGTGAACGCGGTTATGGAAGGACTTGACATATAGATAGCATTAGCGCAATATTATAGCTAATAGCAACGACGGAGACGAGTAAGAGGGTTCTACTGTCCACAGAGAGGGCGGCCGATCCGCAGAGGCGGGGGCTGGAAGTCGCTCGGCAGCACCATCTGAAAACCACTCCAGAGCTGCCTGCGGAAAATTGCCGAGCCGGGCCCCAGCCCGGAAGCACGTGGCGATGAGTAAGTGAGGCCGTATTCCGGCGTAAACGGGTAAACGAGAGTCGCGGCCGGCGACTGTAAGAAGTGAATGAAAAAAGCCGGGCGTGGAAGTAAGGTGGAACCGCGGAAAACCTTCATGTTTTTCGTCCTTGCACTTAGGTGTGGAGGACGTAGAACGTGAAGGTTTTTTTATTAAGGATTAAGTTATGTCACAAGATGAACAATGCCATAAGATACGCCACTCGATGGCCCATGTCATGGCCGAGGCGGTGATTGAAAAATTTCCCGGGACCAAGGTGGCCATCGGTCCGTCGATTGAGGACGGGTTTTACTACGATTTCGACCTGCCTCGGCAGCTGAACGAGGAAGACCTGGAGGCGATTAGCGAGCGGATGCAGGAGATTATTGAAGAGGGCCACGAGTTTCAGCGCAGCGTGGTCAAACGCGAAGAGGCCTATGAGCTTTTTAAAAAGCAGGATCAGGACTACAAGCTGGAGCTGCTGGAGGCGATTCCGGAAGGGGAAGAGGTGTCCCTGTACAATCAGGGCGGCTTTGTCGACCTGTGCCGTGGACCCCACGTGGATGATACCGGCCAGCTGAATCCCCAGTCCTTTAAGTTGCTGAATATTGCCGGCGCCTACTGGCGGGGGGATGAGAATAACCGTATGCTCACCCGTATTTACGGCACCGCCTGGAAGAATCCCAAAGAGCTGCGTCAGTATCTGCAGCGCCTGGAGGAGATGCGCAAGCGCGACCACCGCAAGGTCGGCCGCGAGCTGGACCTGTTCTCCACCCACGAAGAGGCCGGCCCCGGGCTTATTTACTGGCACCCTAAGGGAGCTCGCATCCGCTTGGCAATCGAGGATTATTGGCGGGCGGAGCATCTTAAAAACGGCTACGAGATGCTGTACACCCCCCACGTGGGCAAGTCCTGGCTGTGGGAGACCTCGGGACACCTCGGTTTTTACAACGAGAATATGTACAGCCCCATGCAGGTGGACGAGAACGACTACTACATCAAGCCGATGAACTGTCCCTTTCATATAATGATTTACAATACCAATTTGCACTCCTACCGCGACCTTCCCCTGCGCTGGGCCGAGCTTGGAACGGTGTATCGCTACGAGCGTTCGGGGGTACTCCACGGACTGCTGCGGGTGCGCGGCTTTACCCAGGACGATGCCCACATTATCTGTACCCCCGACCAGGTGGAGGATGAGATTTTGGAGGTGCTGAGCTTTTCGTTAGCTATGTGGAAGGCCTTCGGCTTCTCGGATATTAAAGCCTACCTGGCCACCCGTCCCAGTGAGGACAAGAGCGTTGGTGATGACTCGGCTTGGGAGCAGGCCTCGGATTCACTGAAAAAAGCCATCGAGGCCGAGGGGCTGGACTACGAGGTAGACGAGGGCGGCGGCGCCTTCTACGGGCCGAAGATCGATCTGAAGATCAAAGACGCCCTGGGCCGGGAGTGGCAAATGACCACCGTGCAGTTCGACTTTAACCTGCCCGAGCGCTTTGACATGACCTTTGTGGACCACGACGGCAAGGAAAAGCGCCCTTACATGGTGCACCGTGCCCTGCTTGGTTCTATTGAACGCTTTTTCGGGGTGCTGGTCGAGCACTACGGCGGCGCCTTTCCGATATGGCTGGCTCCGGTGCAGGCCAGGGTAATTCCGGTGGCCGACCCCTTTAACGAGTATGCCCAGGAGGTCAAGAAGAAGCTTATGGCTGCCGGCCTGCGGGTAGAGGCGGATGTGAGCGATAACCGGATGAACGCCAAAATCCGCAACGCCCAGAACGAAAAAATACCCTATATGCTGATCGTCGGCGAGAAGGAGAAGGACGACGAAAGCGTGTCCCTCCGCCGTCGCACCGGCAAACAGCAGGATGTGATGACCGTGGAAGAGTTTATCGGCTTTGCAAACCGAAAAATAGCCAATAAAGAAGAAATTTAGGGGAGCGCTCATGAGCAAGGCCTTCAAGAAGTTACAACAGATAGATAAAGAGATAATTCTTTTAGAACATACCTCCGCTCTGCTGCAGTGGGATCAGGAAACCGGCATGCCGGCGATGGCGATTGAGGAGCGTTCCGACCAAATTGCACTGATGCAGGGATTGGCCCACGACCGGATGACCAGCCCGGAGGTAGGCGAGCTGCTCGGACAGGCCCGCAATGAGGCCCACGAAGAGGAGGCTGAGGGAGCGGCTCTGCCGCCGGAGGTTGACCCCCGGTTTTTCAGCCGTGCCTTTTTGCGTCTCTTCGGCCGTCACTATGAACGGGAGGTAAAAATCCCGCGCCGTCTGGTCACCGACTTAGCCCAAACTACCAGCCGGGCCCAGGCGGCCTGGATCGATGCCCGCAGGGCGGACGATTTTTCACTGTTTCAGCCCCATCTTGAAAAGATTGTGGCTCTTACCCTGGAGAAAGCCGAGGCCCTGGGCTATCCGGAACAGCCCTACGACGCCCTGTTAGACGAGTTTGAGCCGGGAATGCGCACCTCCCAGGTGGAGGAGGTCTTCGCCGATCTAAAAACCGAGCTCACACCGCTGGCAAAGCGGATTACCGAGGCCCAGAGGGTCGATGACAGCTTTCGCAGCCGGGGGTATCCGGCCGCCGGGCAGCGGGAGTTTAGCTTGAATCTTCTGCGGGAGATGGGCTACGATTTTGATCGCGGCCGGCTGGACGAGAGTGCCCACCCCTTTACCACTTCCCTGGGGGACAACGATGTGCGGGTAACCACCCGCTTTCACGAGGACGATCTGTTCTCGGCGATTTTCGGTACTATCCACGAAGGCGGCCACGGACTCTACGAACTTGGAATAGACCCCGCCTACCACGGCAGCAGCCTGGGAGAGGGAACCAGTCTGGGTATCCATGAGTCCCAGTCCCGGACCTGGGAAAACCTAATTGGGCGCAGTCTGCCCTTCTGGCAGCACCACTTTCCCAACCTGAAGCGCATTTTCCCTGACCAGCTTGGGGATATCGATGCGGAAACTTTTGGGCGGGCGGTCAACCGGGTGCAGCCGAGTCTCATCCGCATTGAGGCGGATGAAGTAACCTACAGTCTGCATGTAATTTTACGCTTTGAATTGGAGCTGGCCCTGGTAAATGGGAAGCTGGAGGTAAAAGACCTGCCCGAAGCCTGGAACGACCTGATGGAGCAGCTGCTTGGAATCCGTCCGCCTTCGGATGCCGATGGAGTACTCCAGGATGTACACTGGTCGATGGGTGCCATAGGCTATTTTCCAACCTATGCTCTGGGAAATCTTTTTGGAGCTCAGTTTTTCAACCGCCTGCAGCAGGACATTCCTGATGTTGATAGGAGAATCGGCGGTGGAGACCTGCTGAGTATTCGTAGATGGCAGCAGGAACACATACACCGGCACGGTGCGGTATATACAGCACCGGAATTGGTTCGCAGGGTAACCGGGGAATCATTGAACCCGCGGTATTTTATAGACTATCTTGAACGTAAGTTTTCAAGGCTCAATGTCCTGTAATGCGGTTGATGTGCAAAATCTGTTCTTCTGGCTGGTCTTGTCCGCCGGAGGAATAGGGGGCACGATTGGTGCCTTGCTTAAGGCGGTGAAGACCTCCCGTAAGTCCCCGGGCAACAAATTGCTGGTAAAAATAAGTTTGTATTTGTCCGCATCCCTGGCAGCGGTAATCGGCGCAATTGTGTTCTTAGATTTCTCTCAGGTGGAGTGGAACCGGTTTTTGCTCACCTTCTTTCTCTGTGCTGTCGCTGGGTGGACCGTTTTTTACATCGGCTTCCGCTGGCTGGTGGTTCCTGTAGTGCTGGTGGCGGTGCTCTATATTGTAGTGGTGTCCGGGCTGGTTCGACAATGGGGCTGCTGTCTTGCCTCTGAGCAGCTTATGCAGGTAAAGGTGATTGCTCAGCAGGAACAAGCGGGGCAGAGTTGGACAGAGCTGGAAATTTACACAGCCGATGGCCGGCGAAGTGAGTTTACGCAAATCCAGGGCAAGGGGCTTGCAGTTACTCTGAGGCTTATGGAGCTTCAGCCCTGGATGTTTTACCCGAGTTGCGAATTCCTTTTTCAAGTGGAAAAAATGGAAGGTCTGACAGAGCAAGATACAGACCAGACGGATATCTCTTTGGGGGAAGAGGTCGGGGCAGTGGCCGCCCTGCTTACGGTGGGCGCTGCAGAACTGCGAGAAATTACGGTAGTCCAGCGTGAATTAGACGTATTGGGCACTTACGAACTTGTGGTTGAGGAAGGCGGCTTGGTTTTTGAGCACTCCAAATAAGAAGCCCAGCCGATCGCTGTGAGTAGCCGATCGAACGTGAGTCTCCCGCTCCAGTTTTAGCGGATGTCTGCCGATAGGTGCAGTAGGATGAAGATATGATTATTCTTTTGCGTAAAACTACCCCTAAGGGGACCCACTACTATTACACTCTGCATGACCGGCAGGCGGGGCTGTTCGAACACTATACCCTTACTACCATGTGGGGTTCCTCTCCCGATGGAGGGCGGCAAAAAGCTTACAGTTTTTCAAGTGCCCGGGAGCTTGACGTAAAACTGCGGCAGCTCATGAGCCGACGGCTGCGCTCCGGGTATAAAGTGCTTTACAGCTACTCCCGCGATGAAAATTACCGTGCTGTACTGCAGGAATATTTGGATATAAAACCTCAGCATAGATCAGCAAATTGAATTCTTGAAATTATCTGCTTTGAATTGACAGGGGGGGATAAAACCCGTACAGTTTTTTTATGAATTTACCTAATACCTTAACCGTTATTCGAATCATATTGGCACCGGTTTTCTTTGTAGCTTTTTTCTTTCCTGAATGGACAGGTGCCGGACACATAGCCTCGCTCATTGTGCTGGTAATCGTGTTTGTGGTGATGGAAGTGTCCGATTTTCTTGACGGATATTTTGCCAGTAAATATAAGATGGTAACTGATATAGGAAAAGTAATTGATCCCTTTGGGGATGTGATGAGCAGAATGACCTATTTTTTCTGTTTTACCCTTATAGGTCTCATGCCGGCCTGGATTTTTCTGATTCTGTTGTATCGAGAGCTTGGAATTACCTTCCTGCGTATGTTGATGATTCGTCGCGGAATTGCTATGGCTGCCTCGGTATGGGGTAAAGCAAAGGCTGTAACCTATGCCGCCGGCGGGGTACTCGGCTTGTTATATACAATAAGTATACGGTTTGATCCAAGCCTTGGGTTTCTTCCTTCTTTGAAAGCTTTTACCCTCGCTGTGTTTATTCTCGGGGCGATCTCTTCAGTCCTCTCTTTTCTCACCTATATTCGTACAGCCGCTTCCGATCTGAGGTAAACCATGAACAGGACAGCCTTACAACCGGTCTCACAACTACATGGAGATGCGCGCAAGATACGTTTTGTGCTTACAGATATTGATGATACTTTGACCGACGAGGGAAAGCTTGCAGCGGAAACCTACGCCGCATTGTGGGAACTGTATACACAGGGCTTTATTATCATCCCGGTTACGGGCCGTCCCGCCGGCTGGTGCGATATGATAATTCGGCAATGGCCGGTCCATGCGGTGGTGGGAGAAAACGGTGCCTTTGTATATTATACGGTACAGGACGGAAGTCTGTCGCGAATTAAAACCCTTTTTCACCCGGAGATAGCCCAAAAGGATCCGCAAGGGCAGCTGCAGAAGCTTCGGGAGAAGGTGCTCGCAGAGATACCCGGCACCCGAATAGCAAGGGATCAGCCGGGACGGCAATTTGATTTAGCGATTGATTTTCGGGAAGATCCCCCTGACCTGGGTTTTGCTGTAGCCGAACAGATTAAGAAACTATGTGAGGCCGAGGGGGCCATGGCAAAGGTCAGCTCCATCCATGTAAATGCGTGGTACGGGAACTACGACAAATTATCGATGACAAAACATTTTTTTGACACACAGTTCGGTCTCTCCGACGAGGATATTCGCAGGCAAGTGGTCTTCTGTGGCGATTCTCCAAATGATCAGCCGATGTTCGAGTTTTTTCCCTATTCATGTGGTGTTGCCAATGTCATGAGTATGATTGACCACATCTCCTTTCCACCGACTTATGTAACTAAAAAAGCCGGCGGAGCCGGCTTTGTGGAGTTGGCAGAGATTCTGTTGGAAGGTTAAGCTAGTTATATACCGGCATCAGAAACAAATTCTGTACCACAAACAGCAGAATATAGGCAATCAAGCCGGAGGTGATTGGAGTGGTGACCCATCCGATACTAATCCTTCCCAGTACTCCAAAGTTGATATTGCGTCCCCCCTTAGCAAGTCCGATCCCGATCACCGCACCAACTACCGCCTGGGAACTGGAGACGGGTACTAGGGGAAAAGTGGGAAGCCCTCGTGAGGCAAGCCAAAACTCGAGGCTTTCAGAGGCAAATAGAAACAGGACCGCAGAGCTTGCCAGCACTACCACCAGGGCGGCCACTGGAGAGAGCTTATACAAATTTGAGCCGACGGTTTCCATCACTTTGTGGGAATAGGTAATAATGCCGGCTGCAATTGCCAGCCCTCCCAATAGAAAGAGCTTCTGGGCACTGGAAAAGGAAAAATTCAATATTTCGGTTGTCTCGAAGGGGGATATCGACACAAAAACCCCCATTACGTTGGCAATGTTGTTTGCCCCTAAACTGTAGGCACCGAAAGCACCTACCACGATTAACGCCAAACGGGTGTAGGCATCCAGTCTTATGATGCTGCAGCGCATACGTGAGACTCCGAAGCGGAAAATATAAAAGAACAGGAAAGCGAATAGAGCCGACAACAGAGGACAGAGCACCCAGGTAGTGACAATTTTGGTGAGTGAGGAATAATTGGTGGGTAGATTCGCGTATAGGTTCCATCCTATGATCGCCCCGACAATGGATTGAGAAGTGGATACCGGCAGTTTAAGGCGAGTCATCCAGAGTACTGTTAAAGCGGCGGCCAGAGCTACCGTAAAGGCCCCGGGAAGGGCATTGACCGCACCCAACTTGCCAAGGGTTTCCGTCGCGCCGGCTCCGCTGATTACTGCACCAAGGATGACGAAGATGCTTCCAACTATGGCCGCTGTGCGGAACTGGATCATCTTGGTGCCGACGGCAGTGCCGAAGATATTGGCCGCGTCGTTTGCACCGAGTGACCACCCTAAAAATAGACCGCTTGAGAGTAAAAAAAACAACTGGAACATAACTAACCTCAGATAGACCTTTTGATCGAGTAGACGGATAAGCGTTCGGCAACATCCTCCGCGTCGTCAGCTAAGCCGGAGATGTAGGTAACAAAATCTCTCAGCTGTAATTTTTCAGCCAGACTGCCTATTTCCTCGGAGCGAAAAATGATTTTTTTCAATTTCTCCTCGATTCTGTCCGCCTCATGCTCATGGAAATGAACTTTGTGGATATAGTCATGGATGATATTGCTGTTCTTGAAGAAAGCACGGTTTGCCTTTACTAAACTTGAAAGGGCACTCACCGCAGATTCGGTTAATTTGAGGAAATCCGAGTTGAGGCTGTCCGGTATATTTGGATATTCGATGTCGAAATGGGAGAGCACCGTTTTGGTTGTGTCAATAACGTTGTCGGAGGTTTCGAGCAGTCCCAGGACATCCCCCCGGGATTCGGGAATCAGCATTTTTGTGTAGAGATAGTAGCGTATCTCCCGCCGAAGACTGTCGGCCTCATTTTCCTGTTTATTTATTTGTTCTATTCTACTATGGAACTGTTCGAAATCTCCCCCAAGGTAATCCTTGATCCCGGCAGTGAAAATAAGTCCCGCCTCGGAAATTTTATCAAAAAACTGTTCGATTTCAGCTTCAATATTTTTGGCTTTGCCAAATAAGATGCTCATTTTTAACTTTCCTCCATTTATTCAAAAAATATCTAAAATAGGCTCCGACAAAACTGCCGGAACCCGTGTAGTACATATCTAAGACTTGCATGTAAAAAATAAATATTTAACAGAAAACTAACAAAACACTAATCGGTTATACTATCAGATAATGTAGGATTGTCAAATGAGTATAGAAGATTTAAGACCGAAAAAGGTTTTATTCCCGCATGGACGTGTCTATGGCTTGCTTCAAAGTAGCCATCTTAGCCTTGCATTAGGAAACTGTACTATGATTTATGCACTGATGAATAAGGGATCTCATTTGGAAGTATATTCCAAATGTACATAGCTTTAAGATAATCTACTTATGTTAAACAAAGTACATTCGATGGAGATTTTAAAATTTCACATTGCGATATGATTGAATAATAAAGTAGTCTAAAAGTTAGTTATTGTTCATAAAGAATTAAAAGCATGCATGTGCTTTTATATATTATTAAGGAGGAAACGAAGATGAAGAAAATTTTAGCCGTGTCTTTGCTGCTTATGCTAAGCCTGACAGTAGTGTTTGCAGGGGGACAACAGGAGGCAGCAACAGAGGTCGAGGAGTGCACGCAACCGTGGTCTGCTCGATACAATGTTCTGTGACGAAAATGAAGATTTGGTTGCTGATCTGCCTAAGGATGAGAGTGAATGGGCCGATCCCGATACGCTGATCTTTGCCTATACCCCCGTGGAAGACCCGGCGGTATACCTGGATATCTGGAAGCCCTTTATGGATCACCTGTCGGACGTAACCGGACGAAAGGTACGTTTTTTCTCGGTAGACTCTTACGCCGCTCAGGTAGAGGCTATGCGGGCTGGACGTTTGCACATTGCCGGTATCTCAACCGGACCTACCCCTTTTGCTGTTAATTTGGCTGGATATGTTCCGTTTGCCATTATGGGTGGCGAAGATGGAAAGTTTGGTTATACCCTGCAAGTCTATGTACAGGCCGATGGTGATATCTATGAGTTGTCGGATCTGGCGGGCAAGCGAGTTGCCCATACCAGTCCCACTTCAAACTCCGGAAACATGGCCCCCCAGGCATTATTCCCCGAATACGGTGTAGTACCTGGCGAAGATTACGAGATCGAATTCTCCGGAAGCCATGAAAACTCCGCCCTCGGAGTGGTAGCCGGCGACTATGATGCGGCACCGGTTGCATCGGAAGTAGTAGACCGAATGGCCGAACGTGGACTCTTCGATCCTGATGATATCCGGATCGTTTTTGAAACTGAACCCTTTCCCACCACTTCCTACGGCCATGCACACAATCTGCATCCCGACCTGGTAGAGAAAGTCAAGGAGGCGTTTCTCTCTTATGATTTCAATGGCACTCCCCTTGGCGAAGAGTTTGGAGTAGATGGTTTTATCGAAATTAATTACAAGGATCAGTGGAAACAGATCCGCACAATCCAAGAGCACAACGGTGTTGAATACACCTTTGAAGGTCTTGATTAGGGCTAATCTTTAGAATAGTCAATGTACATATACCGGTGTCCCCATCGAAAACTGAAGGGGGCGCCGGTTTTTAGAATAATATATATGTGAGGAATTATGCTTGAAATTAAAGATCTAGTAAAAAGCTACGGTGCCGGTGAGCCGGTCTTAAAGGGGTTGAACTTTTCCACTGAGGGTAAAAAGCTAACGGCGGTTATCGGCTCCTCCGGGGCAGGTAAGAGCACCATGTTGCGATGTATCAACCGCTTAGTTACTGCGGATTCGGGGCAGATTATTTTCGAAGGGGTTGATCTACTGAAACTGCAGGGTAAGGCTTTGCAGAACGCACGTAGACAGATAGGGATGATTTTCCAGGCTTACAATTTGGTGGACCGTTTGACGGTGATGGAGAATGTCCTCTCCGGCCGTCTTGGATATGTGCCCTTCCTTCAGGGCGCCTTTCGAAAATTCCTCAGGATGATATCGATCACGCCTACCAACTGCTCACACGTGTGGGATTATCGCAGTATGTAAACCAGCGCTGTGATGAGCTCTCAGGTGGTGAGCGTCAGCGGGTAGGAGTTGCCCGAGCTCTTATGCAGAATCCTCGGATTCTGTTGGCCGATGAACCTACCGCTTCTCTGGACCCTAAAACATCCGAACTCATCATGGAACTGATTGCCAATCTCACTGACGAGCTGCATCTTCCGGTTCTAATCAACCTGCATAATGTTGCGCAGGCCAAGTATTATGCCGCTCGTATCGTCGGACTGCGAAATGGTGTAATGGTTTTTGATGGAAAGCCGGATGAACTGACGGATGAACATCTTGAGAAGATCTATACCAGTAAGGATGAGCTGAGCGAACAACTGAACCCTGAAATGGAGACTGCAAAATGAGTGGAACATCCAATACGGTTTCCGCCAATCAGCATTACATGTGGAAAAGGCCGCATTTTATAGAGAGCCTCTGGGTTCGTATCGGCATAATGATTTTGTCGGCTGTCTATTTATTGTACGCCTTCAGTACCCTTGAGATAGACTTTGAGAGGGTTGCCCGCGGTATTCCCAGGGCTATGCAGATATTCTCCGGAGCTATACCTCCTGATTTTGCTGCCCGAGGCAGTTTGATAGTCAGCGGTTTCATTGAAAGTATCCAAATAACTTTTCTGGCAACCTTTGTTGGGGTGTTGTTGAGTATCCCCTTCGGTTTCATGGCGGCCCGAAATGTTACCATCCTGCCGGTATACGGATTAGGCCGTACAATCGTGATTGTGGCCAGAAGTTTACACCCGGTAGTACTTGGAGTGCTGTTTGTGAAGGCGGTTGGCTTTGGTGCGGTTGCGGGAGTTTTGACTCTCTTGGTTTACACCATCGGTTTTGTGGGAAAGCTGATTGCCGAGGCTGTAGAAGAGATCAAATATGGACAAATTGAGGCAATTCGCTCCACAGGAGCCGGTTATTTCACCATTCTCATCTATGCGGTGTTTCCTCAAATCATGCCGAGGTTAATCGGACTGACTATGTATCAGTTGGATATTAACTTGCGTGCCTCCGCCGTTATTGGTTTGGTAGGTGCCGGTGGAATCGGAAGTACTCTCAATTCAGCCTTTGGTCGCTACGATTATGGAACCGCATCAGCGATTCTGATCGTCATGATCGGCTTGATCCTGATAGCAGAAACAGTCAGTGGAAAACTGCGGAGGTTTACGAGATGAGCAAACTAACATCAGGACCACTTAGTGAACTTACAAATGAAAGCTACCATTGGGAGCGTTATACTTTTAAGCAAAAGATAAGCCGCTATGTAGCGTTCTTTGTCGTGGCGGGGCTCCTACTGTGGACTTTTAACACCATAGATGTGTTCTGGCCATGGGTGTGGTCTGCACCGGAAGAAATCCGGGATATGGTTTCTCGGATGATGCCGCCGAATCCCTATGCGATACCGAGGATACTGCCTGTTCTGATAGAGACAATCAACATTGCCACTATCGGGACCGTTTTTGCAGTTATAATTTCACTTCCTATCGCGTATTTTGGAGCACGTAACGTGTCTCCCAACAAAATAACCCTTGGAATTGCCCGTTTGATTATTGTTGCAACCCGTTCAATTAATACTCTTATTTGGGCCCTACTCTTCGTAGCTATTCTGGGACCCGGTCCTATGGCCGGAGTAGTGGCGATCGGCTTTCGCTCTATTGGTTTTATGGGCAAGTTGATAGGGGAGAGCATAGAAGAGATGGACTGGGGACCTGTGGAGGCCTTGCAGTCATCGGGGTCCTCCCGTGGACACATAATAAGCTATGCGATAGTTCCGCAGGTTATGCCGACCTTCTGGGCAGTAACCATTCTACGCTGGGACATCAATATTCGTGAGTCTACCGTACTTGGTATGGTGGGTGCCGGCGGTATTGGTATGCTCTTTCAGGTAGCCATAGACCTCTTCCGTTGGAATGATGTTTCGATGGTACTGGTATCAATAGTCGTTGTAGTGCTCTTTGGTGAGGTTGTGACAGGCCTCGTACGGCGTAAATTGATATAGGGTTACAAGAAGCTCGATACTGTCGCCTACACGCATTGTGCATGCCCCTTTAATGATAAGCTTTTGTCAGAGAGGGGTATGTGTTTTTTTCTCCTTTTTTTCTGGGATGTATTGACAATTTAAGGGCATTCATATACCTTGACACACGTCGCAGGGAAGCAGCGATAACGGCAAAAACAGCAGATTAACTTCGCTAAACGGGCTGTCACTTAATTGACAGTTTTTTTATGCAGAGTTATACTGAAAGTTCAGCCGAGAAAAGATTTAGCTTCTATTAACCAAAAGCACTTGACACGAGTCAGTGTAATTTGGTATAAATCTTTCACGGTCGGCGGTACTGAGGTACGGCGGCCGAAGAGAAGTTCTTTTACAGATGAAATAGGGAAGGGGAGAGAAAAAGAGAGCAGGGTGCAAACCGCCCCGCGAAGCTAAGCCGTAAGGCGAGGTGGAGAGGAGCGAGTTTGAAAGATGAATTAAATAAGACTTTAGCGCCTTCGGGCGTTGAAGATATATGACGGAGAGTTTGATCCTGGCTCAGAACGAACGCTGGCGGCGCGTTTTAAGCATGCAAGTCGAACGGTAGGAGTGCCTTCGGACGTCTTGAGAGCGGCGAACGGGTGAGTAACACGTAGGTAATCTACCTGAGGGTTGGGGATAGCCCATGGAAACATGGGGTAATACCGAGATACGACTTATCTCACATAAGTGAGATAAGGGAAAGGTGCTTAGGCACCGCCCCCAGATGAGTCTGCGTCCCATTAGTTAGTTGGTGGGGTAATAGCCTACCAAGGCGATCGATGGGTAGCCGGCCTGAGAGGGTGAACGGCCACACTGGGACTGAGACACGGCCCAGACTCCTACGGGAGGCAGCAGCTAAGAATCTTCCGCAATGGACGAAAGTCTGACGGAGCGACGCCGCGTGGGCGATGAAGGCGGGAACGTTGTAAAGCTCTTTCTCTGGAGAAGAATAAGGCGAGGAGGTAATGCCTCATCGATGACGTTAACCGAGGAATAAGCCCCGGCTAATTACGTGCCAGCAGCCGCGGTAACACGTAAGGGGCAAGCGTTGTTCGGAATTATTGGGCGTAAAGGGCGTGTAGGCGGCTATGTAAGCCTGGTGTGAAAGACCGCAGCTTAACTGCGGGACCGCGCTGGAAACTATCAGGCTAGAGTTTCAGGAGGGGAGCTGGATTCCAGGTGTAGGGGTGAAATCTGTAGATATCTGGAAGAATACCGGAGGCGAAGGCGAGCTCCTGGCTATAAACTGACGCTGAGGCGCGAAAGCGTGGGGAGCGAACAGG
Source organism: Spirochaetia bacterium (assembly GCA_034520965.1). Lineage (GTDB taxonomy): Bacteria > Spirochaetota > Spirochaetia > DSM-16054 > Sediminispirochaetaceae > DSBN01. The sequence continues at coordinate 144,510 of JAXHMY010000008.1, forward strand.
ATTAGATACCCTGGTAGTCCACGCCGTAAACGTTGTGCACTAGGTGTTGGCCTTATTGGGTCAGTACCGTAGCTAACGCGATAAGTGCACCGCCTGGGGAGTATGCTCGCAAGGGTGAAACTCAAAGGAATTGACGGGGGCCCGCACAAGCGGTGGAGCATGTGGTTTAATTCGATGATACGCGAGTAACCTTACCAGGACTTGACATCTACTTGATCGCCATAGAGATATGGCTTCCCTTCGGGGCAGGTAGACAGGTGCTGCATGGCTGTCGTCAGCTCGTGCTGTGAAGTGTTGGGTTAAGTCCCGCAACGAGCGCAACCCCTACTGTCCGTTACCAGCATGTAATGATGGGGACTCAGACGGTACTGCCGGTGACAAACCGGAGGAAGGTGGGGATGACGTCAAGTCATCATGGCCCTTATGTCCTGGGCTACACACGTGCTACAATGGTTGGTACAGAGCGACGCAAGACCGCGAGGTGGAGCAAATCGCAGAAAGCCGGTCTCAGTACAGATTGGAGTCTGAAACCCGACTCCATGAAGGTGGAATCGCTAGTAATCGCACATCAGCATGGTGCGGTGAATACGTTCCCGGGCCTTGTACACACCGCCCGTCACACCACCCGAGTTGGGGGTACCCGAAGTCGCTAGTCTAACCTGCAAAGGAAGACGGTGCCGAAGGTATGCCTGGTAAGGGGGGTGAAGTCGTAACAAGGTAGCCGTACCGGAAGGTGCGGCTGGATCACCTCCTTTCTGCTAAGAAAGGTCAGAGGCGGCTACGTCGGCTGCCTCGAAGAATTGCCTGTTAGGCCTCTCTGCTCTTAAATATCTCTCCTTCCCTATTTTAATCTGTAAGGGCCTGTAGCTCAGTTGGTTAGAGCGCACGCCTGATAAGCGTGAGGTCACGGGTTCAAGCTCTGCAGTCAGGCCTCGACTATGCAAGCCAAGGGTCAGGGTTAGATTGCCCTTCCTGGAGCATATAGTTCTTTTACAAAAGATCGCCGGTCACAGCCGCATGGAAGCGCGGCGCATCAAGATGTGTAGACACGGAGTGACATAGAGAAGGATTACAGGAAAATATGGTCAAGCGAGAAAGGGTCTATGGTGGATGCCTTGGAGCTGTCTGACGAAGAAGGACGTGGTAAGCTGCGAAAAGCCTTGGGGAGGAGCAAACATCCGTTGATCCAGGGGTATCCGAATGGGGTAACCCGGTCGTTTAGATAACGATCACTGTACGGTCAATACATAGCCGTATGGAGGAATACGCAGGGAACTGAACCATCTAAGTACCTGCAGGAGTAGAAATCAAACGAGATTCCCAGAGTAGCGGCGAGCGAAATGGGAAGAGCCTAAACCCGTGGTGTGTAAGCCTTACAGCGTTGCATCACGGGGGTTGTAAGAGAGTGCTGTAGGTCGTGTAAGAGGCCTGGTGCAGTGAGAAACCTAAAGTATAGCCGAACGCTACTGGGAAGGGCGACCAGAGAGGGTGAAAGTCCCGTAGGCGAAATACTGAAGGCTGCACGAGCATTGATCTTAAGTACGGCGGGACACGAGAAATCTTGCCGGAATCAGGGGGGACCACCCTCCAAGGCTAAATACGAGACAGCTACCGATAGCGCATAGTACCGTGAGGGAAAGGTGAAAAGCACCCCGGGAGGGGAGTGAAATAGAACCTGAAACCGTAGACTTACAAGCGGTCGGAGCATGTTTTATACATGTGACGGCGTGCCTTTTGTAGAATGGGCCTGCGAGTTACCGTATGTTGCAAGGTTAAGGTACAGAAGTACCGGAGCCGAAGGGAAACCGAGTCTGAAATGGGCGATTAGTTGCATGCGGTAGACCCGAAGCCAGGTGATCTATCCATGGTCAGGTTGAAGCTGGGGTAAAACTCAGTGGAGGACCGAACCCTAGTCTGTTGAAAAAGGCAGGGATGAACTGTGGATTGGAGTGAAAGGCTAAACAAACCTGGAGATAGCTGGTACTCCCCGAAATAGCTTTAGGGCTAGCCTTGCGGGAGTGTAGCGGAGGTAGAGCACTGGATGGGCTAGGGCCCTTCACCGGGTACCAAACTCAACCAAACTCCGAATGCCGCTAACATGCTCCGTGGGAGTCAGACTACGGGTGATAAGGTCCGTGGTCGAAAGGGAAACAGCCCAGACCGACAGCTAAGGTCCCTAAACCATGCTCAGTGGGAAAGGAAGTGCAACGGCGAAGACAGCCAGGAGGTTGGCTTAGAAGCAGCCATACCTTCAAAGAGTGCGTAACAGCTCACTGGTCGAGTCGTTGTGCGCCGACAATGTAACGGGGCTAAGCGTAGTACCGAAGCTTCGGCTTGAGTAGTTTACTACTCAGGGGTAGGGGAGCATTCCATGGACCGATGAAGGTGAGCTGAGAGGCTTGCTGGAGGGGATGGAAGAGAGAATGCAGGCATGAGTAACGAAGAGGCAGGTGAGATCCCTGCCCGCCGAAAGCCTAAGGATTCCAGGGTAAAGGTAATCTACCCAAGGGTTAGTCGGCCCCTAAGGCGAGGCCGAAAGGCGTAGCCGATGGGAAACTGGTTAATATTCCAGTACCTCTTCTGATTTCGAGGGGATGACGCATGAGGTGAAGCGCGGCCCGGCGATGGTAGTCCGGGTGCAAGCGGCAAGCTGTTGAGACTGGTAGGTAAATCCGCCAGTTGAGGTGAGCCGTGAAGCCGAGCGGAGCTACGGCAAAGCGAAGCGTGTGGAGTCAAGGTGACAAGAAATAGTCTCTAAGGTTAGGTCAGAAGGGACCGTACCGCAAACCGACACAGGTAGGCGAGATGAGTATTCTAAGGCGTACGGGAGAACTCGCGTTAAGGAACTCGGCAAAATGCACACGTAACTTCGGGAGAAGTGTGGCCCCTTTTGGATGTTAAAGTTTACGAGGGGTTGCAGAGAATTGGTTCAAGCGACTGTTTACCAAAAACACAGGTCTGTGCAAATCTGCAAAGAGAAGTATACGGACTGACACCTGCCCGGTGCTGGAAGGTTAAGGGGAGCTGTTAGCTTCGGCGAAGCAGCGAACTGAAGCCCCAGTAAACGGCGGCCGTAACTATAACGGTCCTAAGGTAGCGAAATTCCTTGTCGGGTAAGTTCCGACCCGCACGAATGGTGTAACGACTTGAACGCTGTCTCAACGCGAGACCCGGTGAAATTGAAGTATCGGTGAAGACGCCGATTACCTGTGGTTAGACGGAAAGACCCCGTGAACCTTTACTGTAGCTTGGCATTGGAATCTGGGCTCACATGTGTAGGATAGGAGGGAGACTGGGAAGCATGGTCGCTAGGCTGTGTGGAGTCGTTGGTGAAATACCTCCCTTGTGAGTTTAGGTTTCTAACGGGTGCCCTGAAGCAGGTCAGCGGACCATGTCAGGTGGGCGGTTTGACTGGGGCGGTCGCCTCCTAAAGAGTAACGGAGGCGCGCGAAGGTCACCTTACACTGGTTGGAAATCAGTGTGTAAGTGCAAAGGCAGAAGGTGGCTTGACTGCGAGACATACAGGTCGAGCAGGTGCGAAAGCAGGTCTTAGTGATCTGGCGGTGGCGAGTGGAAGCGCCGTCACTTAACGGACAAAAGGTACTCCGGGGATAACAGGCTTATCCTACCCAAGAGTTCATATCGACGGTAGGGTTTGGCACCTCGATGTCGGCTCATCGCATCCTGGGGCTGGAGCAGGTCCCAAGGGTTTGGCTGTTCGCCAATTAAAGCGGTACGCGAGCTGGGTTCAGAACGTCGCGAGACAGTTCGGTCCCTATCTGCCACGGGCGTTGGATGGTTGAGAGGATCTGCTCTTAGTACGAGAGGACCGGAGCGGACGAACCTCTGGTGTATCAGTTATCGTGCCAACGGTAAGTGCTGAGTAGCCAAGTTCGGACGGGATAACCGCTGAAAGCATCTAAGTGGGAAGCCCTCCTCAAGATGAGCCATCCCTCTCCTTTAAGGAGACTAAAGGCACCAGAGAGAATATCTGGTTGATAGGCTGAAGGTGTACGCATGGTAACATGTTAAGCCGATCAGTACTAATATGCCGTGAGGCTTGACCATATTTTTCAGTAATCCTTCCCTTTTCGCTGAGTGGCGAAGGGCTGCCGGCCCGACAGGCTCGGCAGCGAGCACACTCAGCGAGAAGAAAATTATTTAGTCTGGTGACCAAAGCGGAGGGGAACCACCCGTTCCCATGCCGAACACGGAAGTTAAGCCCTCCTGCGCCGATGGTACTGCCTTATGGTGGGAGAGTAGGTCGTTGCCAGGCTATTTTTTTGTCCGAAGGAGAAAAAAATAGCCTGGGAACCCCAGCTGCGTACCGCAGACCACGAGGTGGTCGAGGAACGCAGCGAGCCCGAAGGGAGGCTTTTTTCATTTGAAGGAGAAAAAAATAGCCTGGGGACCCCAGCTGCGTACCGCAGCACGAAGTGCGAGGAACGCAGCGAGCCCGAAGGGAGGCTTTTTTCATTTGAAGGAGAAAAAAATAGCCTGGGAACCCCAGCTGCGTACCGCAGCACGAAGTGCGAGGAACGCAGCGAGCCCGAAGGGAGGCTATTTTTATTTTAAATGTAATAAAATCTTGAGAAAACAGGTCTCTCCTGCTTACAATGGAGTGTAAAGGGAGGCAACTAATGATAAAAACAATTTTAGCCCCGATAGATGGCTCTCCCGCCGCGTTTTCCGCATTTCAGTATTCACTTAAGTTGGCGCAAATGTTGGAGGCTGCTGTAGAAGTACTGTTTGTGGTAGACCAGCGTAAAACACAAGTACCGTTTATGTATGCAGGTGGAGCCTATGATATTACCTACGAGCGCATTTATATCCCCCCTGATCAAGAACTACGCGACTTTTATGAACGAATAAAAGCGGATCTGAATGAGTTTGCTGCCCGTTGTAATCGACGCTGTCAAGAATTAGCGGAAGGGGCCGGGGTAAGCATCACCACAAAAGTGATTGAAGGTTATCCCGCAGAAGCAATACAGAACCATGCTTTAGGCGCCGATTTACTTGTATTAGGTCGGGATGGTGAGAATGCGGGAACCAGGCAGGAGACCGTCGGTTCAACTACCGAAGAGCTGGTCCGTAAATCACCACGTCCGGTGATTGTTTGTCCTGAAGAGTTTTCTGTTCCTAAAAAGGTGCTCTTTCCTTACGATGGAAGTAGAAGTGCAGAAAATTGTCTTCAATTTTATACTGCCCATTTGAGCTATAAAATACCTAAGCTGATGTTTTTATGCGCCGAATGCGGTGATGAAAGCGAGCCTTATCGAAATGAGATAGATTATCTAAATCAGCACAGTGCAGAGGTAAAATTGATTCAACAGGAAGATGGACCTATTAAAGCTATTGATAGCGTAGTGGAGCAGGAGATGCCGGATTTAATCATGCTCGGTTCCCACGGGCGCAACAAGCTGGTGGATTATCTGCTTGGATCGACGACAATTCATGTGGTTCGCAAAAGTAATCTGCCTGTGTTGATAGTCTATTGATACCAAATAGCAGTTAGTATTGCAAATTTGAAGTAACTCGATTATTCTATTCATGTTGCGAGGAGGTGACATGGCTGACGGCGAAGAAAAACAGATGCAGCTGGTTACATTCCAACTCGGGGCAGAACTATATGGTATCGATATTATGTCGGTGGACGGTATTGTTCGGGTTGAGGATGTACGGACTATTCCTAATGCTCCTGCCTATGTTGAGGGGATATTTAACCTGCGTGGAGATATAATCCCGATTATAAATTTACATAAGCGGTTTCATTTGAAACGTGCTGCACTAAGTGAAGAGGATAAACTGCTAAGCGGATTTATCATAATAGATATCAATGGTATGAAACTGGGAATGGTTATAGATAAGGTTTCGCGGGTTCTTACAGTGGATATGAACAAAATGCAGCCGCCTCCTCAGATGATATCCGGGATCGGAGCTGAGTATATTCAGGGAGTTTTTAATCGGGAGGATGGATACCTGATAGTACTTGATATCCAACGGCTTTTCGATCCAAAAGAGCTCCAGCAACTCGGAGATATCGCAACTTAATTTATTGGAGAGCCAATGATCCCTGTATTCCGACCTTCAATCCGGCGCAAAGAGATGGACGCCGTTTTGTCATGTCTTGTATCAGATAGCATTAGCAATGGGCCCATCGCTAAGCAATTTACCCGGGAACTGTCTGCTTTTTTTGAGACGGATGGCGGGGTTCTGCTGCGCGAGTACGAACGGGCCATTGATATATCCTTAGAAGCCCTCGAATTAGAGCAGGGTTCCGGTATTATTATCTCGCCTTTAAGCTCTTCCTTGTATAAGCAGCGGATTGAAGCGAAAGGGTATGTAATGCTGTTGGCAGATGTCGATCCTGATACTCTGACTATCGATCTGAGTAAAGCCGAAATACTTGCTGAGGAAGCATCGGCCATCGTTGTGGACTCTCCCTTTGGTTTTATCCCGGATATGGACCGGATAGTTGAATTGGGCCTTCCAATTGTAGAGGACATAAGTATGTCTATTGGCGGGAATACGGGTAATTCACTGTGCGGTTCTTACGGAGATATTGTGATACTTCGAATGGAACCGCAGGACCCACTCAATGCGGGGGGTGGAACTGCGGTTATCAGCTCAAGAAAAAAGTATACTTCAAAACTGAAAAAAATTTATGCAGAATGGCCGCCGCAAAGGCTCCTTCCGGATCTAAACAGCAGTCTTGGATTTGCACAATTTAAAGATCAAGAGAATTTTTTTCTGAAGCGACGGGAGATTTTCAGCCTCTATATTAATGCGGTTAGAAAAGGACGTCATACCACGCCGGTTCAGAAGGGCGAGGCTGAGCATGTGCCGTGTACCTTCCCGGTGTTTGTGAAGGGCGGAGTGAAGGATGTGCAAGCCTATGCCCGTAAAAAAGGGGTTGCTACATTGCAGGCTTTTTCCGACAGTATTATTGCATTCAGCGATGCAGATACGGATTCCTGCGAAGGTGCCCGGCAAATTTACCGCCGCTGTGTACTTTTTCCTTTGTATCCGATGCTGTCTAACTATGAAATAGAGACTGTCAGCAAGGTCCTTTCAACCTTGCCGTAATAGGATAAGCAATGGTGCGAATGATCAAAAGAGTTTTAATAATCGCTAATCTTCACAAAACCGAAGCAACTGAGCTGATCAAAGAGATTAAAGGTTATATGGGTGAGCGTGGTATTGAAACAGAGGTTTTCGGCTTTAAGGGCAGACCCCAAATTCCCTCGCTTGAAGGCATAGATTTTGTGTTCTCCCTTGGAGGTGACGGAACTGTACTGTTTAGCTCCCGTATAGTCGAAAGCCGGGGAATACCTATTTTAGCGGTTAATCTAGGCGCTTTTGGTTTTATTACTGAGATTTCCCAGCATGAATGGCGCTCTGCATTTGAAAAATATGTGGAGGGAGAATTGGGCCTTTCAAGGCGCATCATGGTTAAGGTAATGGTAGAGCGCCAAGGAAAGCGAATTGCCACTTTCAGAGGCCTCAATGATGCGGTTATCAGCGGTGTAGGTATTTCAAAGATCGTCAGTCTCAACTTAACCCTCAACAAAACCTCCCTGGGACAATACCGTGCCGATGGAATTATTGTCTCTACACCTACCGGATCAACAGCTTATAGTGTTGCCGCCGGCGGGCCCATTCTGGATCCTGAGATCGAAGCTTTTATACTCAATCCGATTTGCCCGTTTACTCTCAGCAATCGGCCGATTGTTGTTTCGGGAAATGATGTTATTTTTGCAAATGTAGAGCCCGAACAACGGGCAGAATTGCTGCTTTCTATAGATGGACAGGAAGAATTTCCCCTTGAAAAGGGCGATAACATTATTTTTGAGAAATCCCACAGCAAAGCCCTCCTGGTACGCTCCGATAAAAGAAACTTCTATGAAGTTCTCCGTTCAAAACTGAATTGGTCCGGAGGTTCGAATGCTTGAGGAGCTTACAATTCGTAATTATGCCCTCATTGATCAACTTGACGTGCATTTTGAACCCGGTCTAAATATTCTTTCAGGTGAGACAGGTGCCGGTAAGTCGATTGTAGTGGGAGCTCTCGGACTGTTGCTGGGTGATAAGGGAGAAGCGGGTGCAATCCGCAGCGGGAGTGAACAGGCAGAGGTAACCGGTTTAATTAGGGTCGATGCTCACCCTGAAGCACAGCAGTGGCTGGAGGCTCGTGATCTGCAGCCGGAGGACGGTACTGTGCTCTTGCGCAGATTGGTGCGGAGCTCAGGGCAGGGCTCCAGTTTTATTCAGAGTTCCAAGATAACTCGTAAGGATTTACAGGAGTTTACTTCTTTTCTTATAGATATGCACGGGCAGCACGAACACCAATCGCTGTTGTCTATCGATAACCACCGGCGTCTGCTCGATCAATACGCCGGAAATGTTGAGCTGGCGGCTGCCCTTTACTCTGATTTTTACCAGTTGAGCAGACTGAAACAGGAGTTGGAGCAATTAAAGAAATCTGAACAGCAACTGCTGCGGGAGAAGGATCTGCTGGAGTTTTCGATACAGGAAATCGATCAAGCCGAACTTAAGCAGGGTGAAGAAGAAGATTTGATCCAAGAGCGAAATATGCTGAACCAGTACGAGAAACTGTTTGGCCTGTTTCAAAGCTGCCGCGGCAGTTTAGCTGAAACGGAAGGAGGCAGTCTGGCTTCTCTTCGGGAAGGGGTACGTGCGCTCCAGCGGATTGCGGAAATCCTTCCGGATATGGCCGAGCATAGTTCGCGCCTGGAGAATGCGTTTTACGAGGTCGAGGATATCCTGCAGGCAGTAAAGGCGCGGCAGGATGGTATCTCTTATAGCCCGGACCGGCTCGAGGCCTGTGAGGAGAGACTACAGCAGATACATAGGCTTGAGAAAAAATACGGTGAGAGTATTGAAGCGGTATTAGCCTATCGTTCAAGCTCACAAGAGCGTCTCTCCTCGATGGAACACCAAGAGGAACAGCAGGCTAAGCTATCGGCGGAAATAGAGAGTCTAGAGGCCCAGGTGGTGAACCAGGCAAAACAGCTCTCGAGTCGCCGAAGGTCCGCTGCCGACGAATTAGAGAAGAAGATAGAAGCAAAGCTGCACTCCCTGGGCATGGAAAACTCCCATTTTAAGATCGCCAGTACCTATCGTGAAAGTAAAAACGGGGGACACGCCTGCGGGCCCTACGGGTATGACAGAATTGAATTCCAAATTTCTCCTAACCGCGGTGAGGAGATGCATCCATTAAAGGATATTGCCTCGGGCGGGGAAATTTCCAGAATAATGTTAGCTATTAAAAGTGTTTTTGCCGAAACTGACCACATTTCCGCCTTGATTTTTGATGAAATTGATGTGGGTATCGGAGGCGAGGTAGCCAGAGCGGTAGGCGACCATCTTGCCCAGCTTGGAGTACACAAGCAAATTCTCTGCATCACACACCTTGCCTCAATCGCTGTTCGTGCCGATAATCATTTAAAAGTGGTGAAATACGAGCAGGAAGGCAGAACCCTTACTAAAGTAGAACCGGTACAGGACATACAGAGGGTAGAGGAAATTGCACGGATGCTTTCCGGAGATCGAAAGGATGAAACTTCTAGGCGCCATGCATTGGAATTGCTGGAACGTTATCATCCGGAGGAGTGAAGGTGGCAAAGGTAAGCAGTGAAGCAAAACGACGATATTATGAAAAAATAAAAGAATACAAGAGTATTGTCGATAAGATGTCTCAGCATGAAACCAGTATTCAACAGATTATGGATAACCAGGAGAAAGGGCAGGCGTATAAACGTCTGACTCTGGCCGATGAAGGTCTGAATATGGTTTCATATTATCTATTGATGAATCATCTCTCGGTTTCACTGCTTGGTATTAAAAATGAAGGCTTTCTTAATAATGCCAGAAAGGCATGCTACAAAAGTATTATCTACCTAGAAGACGTAGTGACCAACTATATCGATGTTCCCTATTCGGAATATGAAGCTTATCTGGACGAAATAGTTGAATTTGATTATAAACAGAGGTGGGAGCTGCTGTCGAAGCTCGGATTTGCAACCGATGCTATTATTGAAAGCTATGGGTCAAACTCAAAGTGGAAGTGGTCGTTTGTTGAGCTCGAAGGGCGATTCGCCACTATCTCAAAAAATATGCTGAATCTGAAGCAGCTGGTTGGACAACTCGATCCCAGAGCCGAGGGCTATAAAGTATACAAGGCTCATCTGACAATGGTAAAGCAGCTATTAGGGGAAGCATCCAACAATTACCGGCAAAAGTATGAGCTGTCGACCCTTAGAATCGATGACTTCAAACTGGCAATCCGTTATCTCGCAGCTCTGCGGCGTTTACACATGCTGCTTGGCGAGGTTGAAGAGAGCGAAGTGATTAAGAAAAAAATAGATGTATGGAAGAGCAAAATGGAAGCAGATAGTAAAAGCCAAGAAAGCACAAAAAAGCGTGGTTAGATAGTCTATGAGCATTGACAGAGGGTTTCTCTTCAGGGCTATCGCAATTATTGCTGTTCTGGTGTATGCGCTTTTGGGAAGTTACACAATTAAACCTGGTAATGCGTATATACAGGAATGGACAATTGATGTTCAAACAAAAACTATTGATTCGGACTCAACTGATTCAGACTCAACAGAGGGAATATCTGCAGAGGAATGGATACCCTTTCGAGTAGAAGACTCTTTTGGTTTTGTAAGTGCTGGCGGGAAACTCCTTCAGAGCTCTTCAATAGATTGGAATATAGCTCTTGGGGAAAGTAGCCTATTGTAACTATACAAATCAGGGGAGTGATCTGGTAATCAAGAGATCCTATTCGGGATTACTCGTACCCCTTAAGTGTTGAAGGATATCCGGTAGTACGTGGCGGCGATTATTTTGTTCTAAGCCGGGATTTAACCGGGGTTTTTGCGTACAGTGCCGCCGGGGAATTCTTATTCAGTAAAGAATTTTCAAGCATCATAACCTCTCTTGATGCGGTCGAGGATACTGTTGGAATAGGTTTACTCAATGGCAGGGTTGAGTTGTTTAATAAGGACGGCAGCTACCAGACAGGCATACGACCAGAAACCAGTCGAATTAATGTAGTATATGGTACAGCTTTGTCTTATGCAAACCAGAAAGCAGCTATTGTTCATGGTATCGATCCACAGTTTCTTTCCCTGTACCAGTTTGATGGAAAAAACCCCCAGCGCCTCAGCCAGATTGAGATCTCGGATCCCAGGCGTTCTCAGGCAAAAATAGCTTTTTCAGAAAATGGCGAATATCTTTTATGGGAGACTGCGACGGATGTACTGGTTATGTCGACTGAAGAGCCAATAGAAAGCTTTTCGCTTCCCCTCTCCGGTACGCTGGTCGATTTTGAATTTTTCTCCGAATTGGATGCGATTTATGTATTGGAGGAGGAGCAGGAATCGGCTGTATTGTATATTTATTCTGCCGATGGCAGGCGGTACAGTAAAGAAGCGTTCTCCGGCCGGCCGCAGTGGCTATCCCGGGCTGAAGGTAATCTTTATCTAGGAACCGGTTCTCTTTTAAGGAAAGTAGCTATCGAGAGGTTTTCTAAATGAAGAATGTAATTTCTATATTAGTGCTCAGTATGTTTTTTTATTCAGCAGTTTCAACTTTGTATTCCTTTGAGTGGCCGGTTAAGGATCCCCAAATAGTATCAAGCTTTGGAAGTAAGGCCGGTGAGAGTTATAATAAGGGGATTGAGATATTCTCATCCGCAGGAGTTGTCTCTCCGATTGAGGCCGGGGAGCTTGTATTGCGCTCCAGTGAATATGCAAAGGGGGTGCATGATCTGCCTTCCCCCCTGGGCAACTTGGCGGTTCTTCAGCATGAGCGCGGAATTCAGTCGATCTATGGTCATCTTGGTTCTCCTGGGCAATGGAGGAAGTTCCTTTTTATGATATCACCGATCAGCTCGGTACAATCGGAAGCAGCGGAACTATAGAGGCGGAGTTTGTATATCTGCAAATAATTGACAGTGAAGTAAATCGCTACGTGAACCCCCTGCTGTCACTGCCGTCAATAGGTGATACCGCTGAGCCGCAGCTGAAAGAAGTGACCTTAAGCAGTGCTATAGACTCATTTCCTTTGGAGAGTACTACAATCGTTCCACAAGGCAGCTATAGGCTTTCCATAAATACCTTTGATGAAAGTAGCGCCGGAGGCACAGTGCATAGGATGGCCCCCTATTCCATAAAGGTATATATCAACGGTGAGGCTAGGGATGCGTTAAGCTTCGAATCACTGACTATTCGAGACTGGAGTGCAGTGCCTACAGCTCCGCCGGCTCAAAAGGCCACACAGCTCTATTCCAGCCCCTGGGAATTCCAATTGGGGGATGTAACTCTACAACCGGGTGAGGCTGCAGTTGAGATTTTTGTGAATGATTTTTCCGGGAACGAAGCTGTCCGAACTTACCGAATAGAGGTGTCGTCCAATTGAAAACCTTCTCTAAAACTCCTCAGGAGGCCACATCCATACATATAAGCTGCCCAATTTGCGGAGATGTTCCCTTTACCGCTGCATGGAAACTGGAAGGATTCACCTTTTCACGATGTTCCGGCTGTAGTTTACTCTATCAGAATCCCCAGCCCGTGCAGAGCGAGCTTATAGAACGGTATGACGACGAGTACTTTGAATATGAAATTGAAAACCAGGAATCTTTCCTTCAGCTGAATTTGCTCGGCTTAAAAGATGTCGGTTTTTTCGATAATATACAACCAGAGGTCTTTGCAGGGCAGACAATCCCCCGCTTCTTGGATGTGGGCTGCGCAACAGGTCGTTTGCTTGAGTATCTCCAGCAGCGGGGGTGGCAAGAGCAGGGGGTTGAGGTATGTGAATCTGCGGCTGATTACGGGCGTCGGCTCCGAGGTGTTTCTATCTTTACAGGGACCCTGGAAGAGGCTCATTTGCCTGCTGCAGGCTTCGAGATAGTGCATGCGAGCCATGTCATTGAACACCTGCAGTCTCCAGGAGATTTTATCAGCGAGGCCTACCGCTTATTAAAGCCTGAAGGGTATTTAATTTTAATTACTCCAAACAGCGACGGTTTTCAGGCTAAGCTGATGCGCAGCCGGTGGAGGTCTGCAATAGCCGACCACATGGTGTTATTTTCCCGGAAGACTCTCACACTCCTGCTTGAAAAACACGGATTTTACGTCGAGCAGAGCGCCACCTGGGGAGGAATTCCCCAGGGTATGGCCCTGACTGTAATTAAGAAAAATGCGGACCGAATAGCTAAGTACTTTGGCTGGGGAGATGTTATGGCGCTTCGCGCTCGTAAAAAACATGGGTGATATCATCTGCATAAATACCCATCACCTGGGAAAGATTCAAAACCATTTCTAATTTTTCCTTTTCCTTCGAGCTTAAAGCCGATAGTTTCATTCTTATCAATCTCTTTATAGAAGCCTCGCTGTTTTTTTACCAGTTTCTTCCGATATCGATTCAGCTGTGCAAATACGACTTTTTGCGGGATGGTGAAATCGGGCTCGATAGATACTAAACGGAGTGCATGAATGAGACGTACCATATAGGCGCACTCTTTCATGCAGCCATCGGCTTTAAGCTGTTCAAAAAACGTCCAGAGAAGCTGGGTAAGTTGATCGGTGATGCGTTTGGTTTCAATATTTATGCTAAACCGTGCAGAGAACTGGAGTATATCTTCTACTTTTCCAATATCCTCTTCCGATAAGATGCGTGTTCCCAGCTGCAATTGACGGTAGAGCAGGGTTGTAACGGCTATTTCCGCGGAATGACGAATAACCGGAGGTATTTCAGTGCCCAGTTTGGCGGCCTCTGTTACCGCAAATCGAATATCTTCAAAAGTTTGCGCGGAGTTTTCAGCAAGGGTGGTTTCGGTAGATCGTACGAGATAGTCAGTTAAGTTCTGTCGCAATTCCAAGGGCAGTTGTGACAGGTCCTCAATAAACTCCTTGGCCTGACTAAAGAGCAGATTTTTAACGGTAATGTGAAGGCTTCCGACATCCTTCGTCTCAGCTTTGAATTCAAATTTAAAATTCTGCTGCCGGGTGGTATCAATCAGGTGTAGATTGGCGGTGAGAGGGCTTTTCGAGATTTCCTGCATGTCTAACAGTGCAAAATACCCATATTGTGATCGAGATTTTTCCTGTCTGTATATTAGACGACGAATAAAAAAATAGGATGCAGCTTCAATCCCATCCGTCTGAGCTAAGGCTGCTTCCCGTTCGAGTATATCCCGGCCCGAGCCTTCAGATTTATGGTTGCTTAAAGCCGTTTCCAGATCAATGGATAGTATTTTATACAAGTTTTTTGAAGTAAAAGAATTATATAGAGTAAGAGCTTTTAATGCATAACGTATATTCTGCACTGGTTCTATGCCGGCGATGTCGGCAAAAAACCAGCCGCAGGAGGTAAACATGTAAAGACGATATTTTTGTCCCTCCAACAAGCTCAATAGGGTGGCAATATGTTCCTCGCTTTGCTTTTCAGAGAAAAGATGTTTTTGGGCAAACTCCGTAGGTGTAGTCTGTTGAGTTAATACCTGTATGTATTCCTGCAGCAGCAGTTTAGGTACAGTTGCGGTGAGACGGGGAACCTCGTTCTGAAATACTTCCAACATTTGATCACTTAGCTTTTGAAAGCCCTTTCTCAAGGGAGTCCTCCACTTCTGGTTCCAGCTTGGTTTGCCGCCGGTTGAACAACCGCAATCTTTGTACCACCGCGATACTCCATGATGGCAGCTCCACGAGCTGCCCCGCTTCTCTTCCCCCTTCCTAAGACGAACTTTGTATTTGGGAGGGAACTGCTCTAAATAGTTTGCGTAATTAGTAAACTCGAAATGCGAATCCTGCTCGATGTGCTGTTGCAGGGCAGCCAGGCACATGTCACCAAAGGGTTCATGGTGTCCGTAAATCTCACCGTCTGTAGCAACATGAATCAAATGCCCTGGGTCGGCATTGTTATGGTAAGTCAACAGGCGGTTATAAAGGGCATCGGCACTTCGAAGGTAATGCTCAAAGCTGATCCCCTGGGCCAGCTCTTGATTGTAGAAAAATGCAGCTAAATCACCGGCCGGCCGTTCTATTTTGTAGGATCGCCAGAAGGGTGCCGGCTCGTTTTCAAGCTCCTGCCATTCTTCGGATCCTTCAGCGTATATAGCCTCCGCCTGCCAGGGAGAAAGAATTACATAATTAACCCCCAGATCCAGCAGGATGTCCGCCACCGTTTCGTTTACCGCTGTTTCGGGCAGCCAAATCCCCTCTGATTTCCGTCCAAAGTGGTATTCAAAGTCGGCCAGCCCCCACTCAATCTGAAGGCGAGCATCTTCAGCGGAGTCCAGAGGTAGAATTGTGTGGTTGTACGCTTGGGCGATTGCATTTCCATGGCCGTTATTCTGTGTAACACTTAGGCGGTCGGCCTCGATAATGGCTTCATACACATGGGGTGCATGGGTTTTCAACCACCAAAATAGAGTGGGCCCGAAAGTTAAATGAGAGTATTTTGTAGTTATTTATAATATCTTCAATTCTGCCGTCGAAGCGTAGTACCCGGGATGCCGCGTTGGCAGCATAACATTCACGGGTAATCCTGTGGTTCCAGTCGTGAAACGGAGCTGCTGAAGGCTGCATAGCGACGATACCTGTCCAGGGGTCCTCCCTTGGGGGTTGATAAAAATGGCCATGGAATACTAAATAGTTTTTCATACCATAATTCTAACTAATCACTAAAGATTGTAAAGCTCATTAGGCATTAGAGTTAAGAAAAATCTTACAGATAACGGAATGTTCAGCGCAGGGTTGACATAACCGTGAATAATTTCCTAGTATAACGTACCTCATATATGGAGGCCATATGACAAGAGAGAAGCTACAGTCTCTTTCCGAAGAGCAGTTACAATGTATTGCAAAACGTGAGGGAATCTTCAAGCATAATGATGCCCATCGGGAAAAGTTGGTTGATCTTATTCTTGAAGCCCTGGAAGAAGATCGTGATGAGCGTGAGTTTAGCAATAACTCGGCTATGCGATTGGAGCATAAAAAATACGATATTCTTCGGGATGAAGAAATTGATGTGCTCACCCAGGATGAATTTCCGCTTCCGAGTTCCTATTCAGACACTCGAATTGTGCTTCTATTGCGCGACCCCCTTTGGGTATACGTATACTGGGATATTAACAAGGCGCAATTAGATGCTTTGAAGGAAGAACCTTTTTTTGAAGGCTTATTTCTGCGGGTGTATGAGTTTAATGGAGATATTCCGGAGAAAAGCAATATTATTAACTTTTTTGATATTCCAATTGAAGAGACGGACTGCAGTTGGTACGTCAACCTCAACCGCAACGGAAATGATTATTTTGTTGACCTGCGCTGTAGGGTGATGCACAAAGAGCGTCTGATGGCATCGTCAAATGCAGTTCACAGTCCTCGAGGCTATTTTGCCCGAAATCAGAAGGAATTTTACGACGATCCCAGCGCAATGATGCTGATGCTTTCGGGGTTGTGGAACTATGAGGAGGGGGCTGTTGAAACCCAGGAAATCCCCCAGAGAATTATCTCAATCTTAGATACCCACAATATTGAACTTGAAACGTCTTACGAGAAGTAACAACTTCCAAGAAGTATCGTCTTCAAACAAGTAAATTAGAAGGATTTTTGATGAATGCTTATTTAGGTTTTGTTCTCCATGCTCACTTGCCCTTTGTCCGGCACCCGGAATATGATAAGTTTTTAGAAGAAAACTGGTTGTACGAGGCGATTTCAGAAACATACTTGCCCTTTCTGCGGATGTGCAATCGTCTTAAGCGGGAAAAGGTTCCCTTCCATCTAACCGTGTCAATCAGTCCCACTTTGTCTGCTATGCTGTCAGATGAATTACTGCAGGCGCGTTACATCGGGCATCTCAAAAGGCTGATCGAGCTTGGAGAGAAAGAACTGACCCGAACTCAAAATGACCCGGAGTTTCATCCCCTCGCCAAAATGTACAAGCAGCTATTTGAGCAAAATCTGCAAGATTTCGAAGAACTGTATCATAAGAACATATTATGGGGTTTTAAGAACCTGGAAAAAGAGGGGTATCTGGAAATAATTACAACTGCAGCTACCCACGCTTTTCTTCCGCTTTATCAACCCTATCCCGAGGCACTTGAGGCTCAGGTGCAGACTGCAGTTCTTGATCATAGTCGTAAATTTGGTAAAAAACCCCAGGGCTTTTGGCTGCCGGAATTTGGGTATTATCCTGGAATAGAAGAGGTCCTCCGAAAAAACAATATTGAGTATTTCTTTACCGCCGCTCACGGCATCCTTTTTGCCAGTCAAAGAACTCCCTATGGTGTGTATGCCCCACTGACGTTGCCAAACGGAGTGCATGCCTTCGGTCGCGACTATCCTTCCTCAGATGCGGTATGGTCCTCCGACAGGGGCTATCCGAGTGATGAGGATTATCGTGAGTTCTATCGAGATGTTGGCTATGATGAGCCGCTTGAGTATGTTCGTCCCTATATTCACGAACCTGATGTGCGGGTGTGTACCGGTTATAAGTATTTCGCCGTTACCGGTTCGACGGACCAGAAGCGACCGTACGACCCTGATAAGGCGGATGCCAAAGTGAAAGAGCATGCCGAGAATTTTGTATATAACCGTACACGACAGTTAAAGAAGTTTGAGGGGCTTATAGACCGACCACCCTTTATAATTGCTCCTTTTGATGCGGAGTTATTCGGCCACTGGTGGTTTGAGGGGAATCAGTGGCTTGAGCAGGTAATTCGACAGGTGGCGGATTGTGATAATCTCAGTTTACTAACCCCTGCTAAGTATTTAAAACAGCACAAAGCCTGTCAGCGCGGCCGCCCTTCCTTTTCCAGTTGGGGGAATGAGGGCTATGCCGATGTGTGGCTGGACGGAAAGAACGACTGGATTTATCGCCACATACACAAAGCTATCGAGCGGATGTCGGAGCTGGTAAGCCGCTACCCCGAGGTGAACGGCTTAAAACATCGTACCCTTAACCAGGCTGCCCGTGAGGTAATGCTTGCAATGGCCTCGGATTGGCCTTTCATTATGAAAACCGGAACTACCGTGCCCTACGCAGAGCGGCGGGTGAAAGAGCATCTGTATAATTTTAATTATATTTACGACCGTCTCTGTCGCAATACGGTGGATACGGAGTGGCTCACTTCAATCGAGAAAAAGAATAATTTATTTCCGGATATCGACTACAAGATATTTTCTAAAAATAAGACGCAAGCCTAAGCTCCTGCTGTTGTGCGCTTAACGGGCAGCAAGTGAAAATAATTCATCTCCCCTGACAAGTTCTAAGTGATAATAATGGGCGGTTTCTCCTTTCATCTCTTTGTTCTGAATTTTTACGACCTTATATACTATCATTTTATGGCTGGCCAGGGGCAGTGAGACCGGCCGGCCGTTTATATCTACAATTTGGTTAAACTGTAGCCTGAATTCTATTTCTTGGGTTTCTCCTTCCGGGTATACAAGAAAATAGCTCTCCATGAACATCCATTACCTCCAAAGCACTTAACGCATGTAAAGTATATAGTATCGGCATCTTCTACTTTTCACTTTAATATAAAAAATCTCAGTTGACATCATTTTCTAATGCGATAGTATGTAGTGTAAAGGTGGGTAAAAGTGGGAAAATATAGGAGAAAGTGGTAAAAATATGTTGATGGGTGAATACCACAACTCTATAGATGATAAAAGCAGACTCTTATTACCTTCACGCTTGCGGACTGAAGTTGCCGGTTCGACACTGATTCTGACTCGTGGGGTAGATAAGTGTTTGTGGCTTTTTCCTCCAGAGGAATGGCGTAGAATTTCCGACAGCATCATGGGTTCATCATCAATGTTTAAGTCCAAAACACGCCTGCTGCAGCGGCGCATAATTGCACCGGCGCAGGAGTGCGAAATAGATAAAAGCGGTAGAATTTCGATTCCCCCCACCTTGCGTGAATCCGCCGAGATGAAGCTGAAGGGCGAGGCCGTCATACTTGGAATCGACAGCTATATGGAGCTCTGGGATATTGATGCGTATGCTGATTATCTGCAGGAGAGCGAAACTGATTTCATGGAAGCCGCCGAAGAATTGGGAGAGCTGCTGTCCCTACAGTAAGTAGAGACAGGCTGGATATAGAAAGCAGATTGAAAAGGAGACACATCGGGTTGCTCATGGATACCGTGCATTATTCCGTACTTCAACAGGAAGTATTACAGTACCTATTACCGCCCCAGGGCGAAGGCCTGTTCATAGACTGTACCCTCGGCGAGGGGGGCCACTCAGAGCTGGTACTGCAAGAAAACCCCGGCATCAAACTAGTGGGTCTTGATGCCGATGCACACATCTTGGAAATTGCACGTCAGCGGCTAGAACCGTTTAAGGAACGGGTAAGGTTGTACAATACATGGTTCAACACCTTCTTCCGCGAGTATCCACTGGGAGGTGAGCGGCCTGATGCAATCCTTTTCGATCTCGGCATCTCAATATTTCATTACGAGCGGGCCGGCCGTGGTTTTTCCTTTCAAAAAGAAGAGCCCCTGGATATGCGTCTGGATACCACACTAGAAATTTCTGCTTATGATATTATCAATACGTATCCGGAGAAGGAATTGGCAAGAATCTTTTTTGAATATGGTGAAGAACGCTATTCACGTATGATTGCTGCTGCTATTGTGCGTGAAAGAGCGAAAAGCAGCATCGAAACCAGTGCCGAACTGGCTCAGCTCATTAAATCTTCGGTACCGGCCAAATACCGTTATGGACGAATTCATCCGGCCACCCGTTCCTTTCAAGCTCTGAGGATTATGGTGAATGGTGAATTAGCTCGACTTGAATCGGTTTTAGAGGATGCCTTAAGTGTGATAAAGGTCGGTGGGCGGATAGGAGTAATATCATTTCATTCCTTGGAAGACAGAATCGTAAAACAGTTTCTACAAAAGAAAAGTCAAACCTGCACTTGTCCGCCGGAATGGCCGATATGTAAATGTGGGGGGCAGGCAGTTGTAAAACTGATTCAAAAGAAGCCTATTCAACCGTCGGATGATGAGGTCGATCAAAATGCTCCTTCACGGAGCGCCAAATTGAGGGTTGCTGAAAAACTGATGGATGAGGAGCGCTGAGATGAAGAAACTGGTATTAATAGTTATGGCTGTAAGTGTCCCGATGATGTTCTTTCTGTCGGTACACCAGGTATATCGTTATCAACAGCTTGAAAGAGAAATAACCCAGCTGCAGGCTAAGCAGACGGAACAATTTGAAAGCAATAAGCGAAAAATTGCGAATATTGCAATTCTAAGTTCACCAAAAAGAATAGCCGAGCTTGCCCAGACTAGTCTGGACCTTACACAGCAGCAGCCGGACTCAAAAGTATTGAGAATTGTCCTGGGAACGAAGGAGAAGCCGGATGGATAGGCTTTTTTCTGTACGGGAGGCGGCTGCAATGGCCCAGTGCACACTGGTCTATGAAGGCAGTAAAATCCACGACGCCTGTATTTCAGGTGTTGCCACCGACTCACGAAAAGTGGGGCGGGACTTTTTATTTGTGGCTCTTAAGGGCGAACGAACTGATGGACATCGGTTTATAAGACAGGCAGTGGAAAATGGCGCCTCAGCGCTGCTGCTTTCTCAAGGTTTTACCAACTCCGAGGAGTATGCCCGAGAGCTTCAAGACGTACAGGTGCCGATTTTAGCACATGAAAATCCACTGCGAGCTATGCAGCTCTTGGCTTCGGAGTATCTGAAGGGATTCCCGCAGCTTATGAAAATAGGGGTAACCGGCAGCAATGGAAAAACAACCACCAAGGAGTTATTAGCCTCGATTCTTAGTGAGCTAGTTTCGACGGTAAAAAACGAAGGCAACCTTAACTCGGATATTGGGCTGCCTTTATCTGTGTTTCAGGTGCGGGAACGGCACCATTTTGCGGTGTTTGAAATGGGAATTAACCGCGTGGGTGAAATGCAGACAATGGTGGATGTGCTGCAGCCTCAGTATGCAGTGATAACCAATATAGGGACTGCCCATATCGGCCTTTTGGCCAGCCAGGAAGGAATTTCAAGGGAGAAGGGAAGTCTGTTTGCAGCATTGCCGGCCGATGGAATTGGTTTTTATCCTGAGACCTTTGAGTGGAAAAGCTATTTTACTCGGATATGTCGGGCACCTTTAGTGCCGTTTGGAGTGGAAACTACTGTAGGCGTGTATAAAAGCGTAAGTCGAGGGTTGAAGGGCTGGATAATCACTTATGAAAACATACCGATTGAGTTGAGGCTGCCGGGAATACACAACTTAAATAATGCCCTGGCAGCTATTCAGGTTGCTCGTACACTCGGTGCGCACCCAGCACAGGTAAAGGCTGGGTTAGAAAAATATCAAACCCTGGAAGGGCGCAGTCAGATAATTGAAGGGGCTGCTACCATCGTTCAGGATTCCTACAACGCGAATGCAGAATCGGTAAACGCTATCCTCAGCACTCTGCAGGATGGAGTATCCGGGAGGCTGATTGTTGTATTGGGGGCAATGAAGGAACTGGGCGCGAAAGCCGAGTCTTCACATCGAAAGGTGGGAAGTGCTATTGCCGGTATTGATGCGGAGGCGGTGTTTCTGTTTGGTGAAGAAATGCGCTTTGCGTTTCAGGAGGCTCAGCAGCAGGGTTTTCATAATAGGTTAGAGTTTACAACCGACTACAATGAGTTAGCCCAGTGGGTGTCCGATTTTGTGCAGCCGGGGGATACCGTGTTGTTAAAGGGTTCCCGTTCTATGGAGCTTGAAAGACTGGTGCCCCATATAGAAAAAAAATTTAAAACCCAGGAAAATCTTTAGGAGGGCGTGTGTTTCCGGAACTTTTTTTACCGTTGGTAAAATATTTTAGTGGCTTTAACATCTTTCAGTACATCACCTTCCGCTCAGCATATGCTGCAATGACGGCACTGTTGGTCTCGTTTGTGTTCGGGCGCCCGCTTATACGCAAACTGCAGCGCCTAAAAGCCGGGCAAGAGGTGCGGGAAGACGGTCCGGAGACCCATCTTGTAAAGTCGGGGACTCCGACTATGGGTGGTCTGCTTATTCTGATCTCGGTTACGATAGCAACCCTCCTATGGCAAGATCTCAACAATCCCTATACTTGGCTGCTTCTGTTTTCAATGATTGCTTTTGGCGGTATTGGCTTTGTTGATGACTATTTGAAGATTTTCCGCAAGAGTTCCGACGGCATGCATGCCAGGGTTAAGTTTATTGGTCAAACTTTGGTGGCACTGATAATTGTGGTGCTGCTGTATGTTTATGGAAACGAGCATACTACCTTGCTGTATATTCCCTTTTTCAAGCATGCGGTCCTTGATATGTCATATTTTTACATTCCCTTTGGAGTTGTATTGCTGGTGGGTACTTCCAATGCGGTAAACCTTACTGATGGACTGGATGGTCTTGCGATTGGATTGGTAATTTTAGTAGGGATCACCTTTGCAATACTCACCTACATTACGGGGCGCATGGATTATTCTGAATATCTGCAGATTCCCTATCTGGTCGGTACAGGAGAACTGACGATTTTAACATTAGCCTTGGTGGGTGCGAGTATCGGCTTTTTGTGGTTTAACTCTCATCCGGCTGAGGTTTTTATGGGCGATACCGGCAGTCTGGCTATCGGAGGAGTAATTGGGGTATTGGCTCTCGTGTTGAAAAAGGAGATCCTGTTGATTGTGATTGGTGGAGTTTTTGTGTTAGAAGCTCTATCGGTAATAATTCAGGTAGTCTCATATAAGTTGCGCAAGAAGCGGGTCTTTAAAATGGCTCCGCTGCATCACCATTTTGAATTGAAAGGGTGGGCGGAAAGCAAAGTGGTAATCAGGTTTTGGATATTAGGCACCCTGTTTACCATTTTGAGTCTTTCAACCCTGAAGATACAATGATGAATGATAGATTTTATGCTGAAAGAGTAAAAGAAGAGCGCCACGACACGACTCTGTTTATCCTGTTCATACTTATTGTAGGAATAGGCCTGGGGACGCTCTTCTCCGCCTCGTACTATTACGGGGGTAAGCGCTTCGACGACCCGTTTTACTTCTTTTATCGGCAAATCGCCTTTGTCGGAGTGGGGGCTGTTCTGGCTTTTATCTCCTCAAGGATTCCCCTGCAGGCATTGGTTCGCAAAACACCCTTGCTGTTGGTACTTACTCTTGCCTTGTTGGTCGCTACCTTCATACCGGGGCTGAAACACAGCATTATGGGGGCTAATCGCTGGCTTAGTATTGGGGGGTATACCTTTCAACCTTCGGAATTAGCAAAGCTTACTCTGGTAATATACCTAAGTGCTATTCTTTCAAAGAAGGGTGAACGACTCGATGATGTGGTTAATTCAATTATTCCCCCTCTTCTAGTGGTTTTTTTGTTTACAACGTTAATTTACCTGCAGAATGATTTTTCAACAGCCTTGTTTGTTATCCTTGTTTCCCTGCTGTTGTTTTTTGTGGCCGGCATAAAGTTTCGCTATTTTTTGTTTTTGTTTTCATTGGTGTTGCCCCTGGCCTCTATGCTGGTGCTTACGAAGGAGTACCGGGTACGGCGGGTGATTGCGTTTCTGGATCCGAACAGCGATCCCATAGGCACTGGATATCAGGTAATAGCCGCCCGGCATGCACTGGCATCCGGTGACTTCTGGGGACGAGGTTTTGGTATGGGAACTGAGAAGTTCGGAGGGCTTCCGGAAGCCCATTCCGACTTTATTTTCGCCGTGTTTGCCGAGGAAATGGGCTTTGTTGGAGTTGTATTTGCGGTGGTTCTGTTTTTGGCCCTGGCCGTGCGCGGTTATTCTTTAGCGCTTCAGTATGAGTCAAGTGATCGCTTTAGTTTTATGCTCACCATCGGTCTTACGAGCTGTTTAGTGTTTCAGGCCTTGGCTAATATGGCAGTAGTGGTCGGAATGGTACCGGCTACAGGCCTTCCGCTGCCCTTTTTCTCGCATGGAGGGTCGTCGATGGTGATAAGTTTGATAATGGGTGGCTTATTGCTTAACTTGTCTCGGAATGCTCCCGTATCCGCAAGGGGGGAGTTATGAGCAGCATTGCATTATTTAAGAACTTTGATAGAAAATACCAGCCCCAGCACAGCACCATCCAGGACCAACGTGTTCAGCGGCGGGTCGAGCGGGACCAGCGAGATTTACGGCGCCTGTTTACCTTTATTATTGGAGTACTAGCTTTTCTGCTGGCGGCTGAGATCGTATATCATGTACTGATAGCTCCATATTTAGTGGTAAATAAAATCAGTATCCAAGCTGCCGGTGATTTTCCCTATACAAATGAGGAGCTGCTTTCTATCGCAGCGGTTGAAGGGAGTACTTATTTCTTCGATGTGAAACCGGAGTTAATCTCAGCGCGATTAGAACGCGTTCCGTTAGTAAAGAGTGCTGAAGTCAGCAAGAGGTTTCCCCACAGTTTGAATATAGCCATAACCGAACGCGAGCCCTTAGCGGCTCTTACCATTTTGGATGCCGAAGGAATGGTACCTACTTATGTTGATTCTTCTGGTATAATATTCCGATCCAGGGGAGTTGAATTTTTAGATTTACCGATCATTTCGGGGATAGACGTTCCTGTATATAAGGATGGAATGCAATTGCCGCAGGTACTCACAAGTTTCCTGGAGGATTTGAACCGTTTGCAGGTAGAGAATCCAGCCCTCTATCGGTTGATTTCCGAAGTGAAATTCGTTAAAAAGAACGCAACCGATTACGAAGTAGTGCTATTTCCATCACAATACCAGGTAAGAGTTCGGATCGGTCCTGTTCTTACCGAAGAATTGATGAAATATATTGTATTGGTATTGGATGTGGTAGCTGAGAAAGGTATGGAAACAACCATTGAGGAGATCGATTTTAGAACGGATGAGGTTGTATACCGTGTGGGGGAGGAATAGGTGCCTGCAAAAGATATGATTGTCGGACTTGATATTGGAACAAACAAGGTCTGCGCCGTTATCGGAGAATGGAACGAGAATGGTTTCATCCAGATTACCGGTGTCGGTACAAGTCCGTCCGAAGGTCTTCGTCGCGGTGTGGTGGTGAACATAGAGTCTACTCTCCGTTCGGTACATGCGGCCATTGAAGCAGCCGAAATGATGTCCGGCCGAGAGGTTCAGGAAGTGGTAACCGGTATGGGCGGAGCTCATATTGAAGGGATCAACTCACGCGGAGTGGTGGCGGTAACCGGTAAGGGTCGGGAGATAAACCGTAATGATGTTGGACGGGTAATTGATGCCGCCAAAGCGATTGTAATACCAATGGACCGTGAGGTGATCCATGTTATTCCGCAGGAGTTTATTGTTGATGACCAAGGAGGTATTAAAGATCCCCTGGATATGATCGGCATCAGGCTCGAGGCGGAAGTGCATATAATTACCGGCGCCGTGACAAGCGCTCAAAATTTATTGAAGTGTGTAAACAGAGCCGGCTTTCGAGTGCAGGATATCGTACTGCAGTCTCTGGCTTCGGGAAAGGCTGTTCTTTCTAAAGAGGAGAAAGAACTTGGGGTGCTGCTGATAGATCTTGGCGGCGGGACTACGGATATATTGGTGTATTCTGAAGGAGCTCCCTACTATACCGATGTGCTTTCGATCGGTGGAGGGCAGGTAACCAACGATGTGTCGATTATGCTGAAAACACCCTTTGAGGCGGCGGAGAAGATCAAGCAGGAGGCCGGCTGCGCTTTTATGCCGATGATTGATGCTGAGGAGGAAGTGATTATCCCTGGAGTCGGTGGGTGGCCTTCGGCCTCAATACCACGCAAGGAGATCTGTAAAATTATTCAACCGCGGATGGAAGAAATTTTCACTATGATTCGCAGCCGCCTTGAAAAGAAGGGTTTTGATAAGCACCTCGGCGGTGGAGTGGTAATTACCGGCGGGGGAGCACAGTTGCCGGGAACTGCTGAATTGGCGCGGGAGGTGTTCGGAATACCCGGCCGTATAGGGTATCCGGTGAAGGTTGGCGGCTTGTCCGACGTATATCAGAGTCCTATGTATGCAACTGGGGTTGGACTTGTGTTATATGCCGCTGAAATTATGGAAGCGGAAGGTGGGCACGTATCGCCGGGCAAGCGCAGTGGTGACGGAATGATGGGAAAGCTCAAGAACTGGTTCAAGGAGTTTCTATGAGTTTCTAGAAACAAAGTGAAAATGAAAGTTGGGGCAATACGGAGTGCACAAGGGTTAGTGCCTTCCGTACTATCCCGCTATAAAATATATTTTCAAAACTATGCTCGGGAGGGGGCAATGCAAATCGAAATAATTGATGATCACACACAAGAGCAGATAGAACCTACCGTTATCAAGGTAATCGGAGTAGGTGGCGGCGGAAGTAATGCGGTGAACCGCATGATTACATCCGGATTAAAGAAGGTAGATTTTATTGCAGTAAATACCGACATGCAGGCACTGCAGCGGTCGAACGCCCGTACTACGTTGCCGATTGGTTCTCAGCTCACCGGCGGCTTAGGTGCCGGAGGGGTTCCGGATGTTGGAGAAAAGGCCGCAGAGGAGTCGCGTGAGGAGATCAAAAACGCTCTGCAGGGGGCCGACATGGTCTTTATTACGGCTGGAATGGGCGGTGGTACCGGCACGGGCTCCGCACCGATTGTGGCACAGATTGCCCGTGAGATGGATGCACTTACGGTAGCAGTAGTAACGAAACCCTTCGATTTTGAGGGACGGCAGAAAATGAAGCTGGCTGACCAGGGCATCGCTAAGCTGCGGAACGAAGTGGACACCCTTATTACTATTCCTAATCAGTACCTCCTCAAAATAGTTGAGCGGCGAACTCCAATACGCGAGGCTTTTTTGATGGCCGATGATGTCCTGCGTCAGGGAGTTCAGGGTATTTCTGAACTGATTACTGAACCCGGCGAAATAAATATAGACTTTGCTGATGTGCGGACAATTATGAAGGGCCGCGGCGATGCTCTAATGGGTATTGGCGTGGGACACGGTGATAACCGGGCAGTAGATGCGGCGACCAATGCTATCAATAATCCCCTTTTAGAAGATGCTCATATTGAGGGAGCAAAAGGAATTTTAGTCAACGTAACCGGTGGGGAGGATTTGTCGCTTAGCGAGTATGAGGAGGTAGTGAAGATCATTACTGCCAATGCTGATGATGATGCTCTTATTATTCCCGGTCAGTCGATTAAAAGCGATTTGGAAGATGAGGTGAAGGTTACTGTTGTTGCTACCGGATTTCACAGCCAGGCCGTAACAGTGGATGAAGAGGTGTCACAGGAGCCCCAGGATGAAATTATTAAATATAAAGAGTGGCTGAATCTGCAGAAGGGGTTGAATCGTAATACCTCTGGTGGCTTCCTTAGCGGCCGTAATTCCGGTGATCACGATTTAGGGATACCAACGGTCCTGCGAGGCAAAAAAGCCTCGGGAGAGAACGAGCAGTAATAATGGAGAATCAGGTGCTCTTGAGAGAATACGAAGATTTCCTCACTTCCGCGGCGCAGATTGCCCCCTTGAGCCGCGAGACCTATATGCGGGAGATCCGTTTCCTCTCTGAATGGTGCACTGAATCTGCATGCAGCTTGGAGCGCGTGCAGACACTCGAACTGCTCGATTTTATTACCCACCGTCGACAGGGTGGGGTTGATCACCGAACTCTGGCAAAAACGATCAGCGCCTTGCGCTCGTTTTTCAAATTCCTGTTGCAGGAAGAGTATCGGGCTGATAATCCCGCCGGGCAAATTGACTCGCCCCGCCGCTCGGCCCCCCTTCCGGATGTAATGACCCGTGAGGAAGTTGAGGCTTTCTTCAGGGCAATTCCACTTGATACCCATTATGGTCTGCGGGATCGTGCCCTTTTTGAAATAATTTATTCCTGCGGATTGAGAATCTCTGAGGCGGCACACTTAAAGATCGGTTCTCTCTTCTCGCTGAGGGAGTAGCCAGGGTGCACTGGAGAGGGCAACCGGGAGAGAATTGTCCCGGTCAGGGATCATGGTGTCTATTGGATTAGGCAGTACCTGCAACGCTCCCGACCGCATATGTTAAAACGTGACCGGATTGAAGAGAGCCTGTTTCTGAGCATGCGAGGGACTGCTATTTCCAGGAAAGGAATTTGGAAGCGGTTTAAGCAGATATGTGAAAGGGCGGGAATTGAAGCCAAGGTACACACTTTGAGACACTCCTTCGCTACCCATCTGCTTCAGGGAGGAGCCGATTTACGCTCTGTACAGGCCCTTTTGGGGCATGCGGATATCGGAACCACACAGATCTATACCCATGTAGAGAATGAGGAGCTGCGGCAGGTACATGCTGCTTTACATCCGCGAGGTTCTGAAGCCCCGGGGCAAGGGACCCCTCTAGTACTACTAGGAGGTATACCCCATGATGCGTATAAAAGCGGTAGTATTTCTAGTAGTTGTGGCGGCGATTGTGTTTACTGGTTGTAACGAAGAACAGAAGAGAATCCTCAACAGATTGATGGATACCGAAACAGGTCAGTACAGCGGTGAAGAGGTTGATACTCAGCGAGTTGCCGAACTGGAGGATCATGTAAAACGTTTCTCGGATGAGGTTCAGGAGTTGGTTGAAGAGACAGGGAAGCTGGGTATCTACTATAAGATGCTGGCCCTTGAGTATATGGACCAGGAGATGTACGGTCCGGCCCGGGAGTACTTTCTGAAATCTCTGGAGATATACCCTAACAACCACCTAGTTCAGTATTATACGGGCTTATCCAGTGCGCAGACAGTAGGTGCTCAAGCAAGTGAAGCCCAGCGGACCATCCGTTTAGAAGAGGCGGCCTATCGACTATCGGCGGGCCGCTGAACTTAAGCGTAATTACTTTGAGGCCCTCTATGCCCTTTCGGTGCTCTATGTTTTGAGCTTGACCGGGCTCCGGAAGCTGAAGAGTATGTGAAGCGGGCCCTTGAAGTTCGCCCCGGCAGCCAAAAGACCCGCTTTCTCCTCGCGGCGATTCGAGTTAGACAGAATCGCTTTGAAGAGGCAATCGAGATTTATGATCAGATAATAGACGAGACTGAAGATGCAACTATGCAGCAGCGGGCCCGAGAAAACCGGGAACAGCTCCTGGGAGGAGGGTATAATGGCTGATATCCTTTCCATCGCCATAAGCCTCATAAAGGGCATTAAGCCCAGGGACCGCCTCTCATTGGGATTCTACTTCTCCTCTATAGAGGAATTTGAACAGACTAAACCCTTTGAAATGATACAGATGACCACAAAGGGGATTTCTTATAACAATCCTGCCAATGCCGAATTAGTGCGCCGAGCCCGGAAAATTGCCGAGGATGTGGAGCGTTCCGGAGCGCGGGCCGTCAGTTATTGGGACCGTGAATATCCGCCGTTACTGCGCGAAATGTACGATTCACCGTACATGCTGTATATACGCGGGACCCTGCCGAAGCAGGACCGTCCGGCTGTTGCAATTGTGGGAACCCGTCATCCAAGCCCTGCAGGCCGTAAAGCCGCCTTTTCATTGGCGGCGGAACTCGGATTGGCTGGCCTTCCGATTATCTCCGGCTTAGCCGCCGGTATTGATGCTGCAGCTCATTGGGGTACTCTCAAAACCCAGCAGCAGACTGTGGCGATAATGGGAAATGGAATTGATAGGGTGTATCCCTCAAGTAATAGCGAGCTCGCTGGACGAATACTTCAAAATGGAGGGGCGCTGATCAGTGAATATCCTCCTTTCACTCCGGCCAGCCGATTCCGTTTTCCGGAACGGAACCGAATTATAAGTGGGATAGCCCGAGCACTGGTGGTTGTTCAGGCCCCTGAAAAATCGGGAGCTCTCATCACCGCTGATCATGCACTCGACCAAAACAAAGAAGTTTATGTGCATTCCGCCGGTACCTACGGCCGACGAGGGGCCGGCGCATTGCGGCTGTCGGGAGATGGCGGTATGCTGATTGAAAATGCAAAAAAAATACTTGATGCATGGCGGATACCGATGGACGAGTGCCTCGAGACATTACAACTGGACAGTTTCACCCCGAGCCAACGGCTTGAGGAAGAGCTGGATGGGCGTCTGCTGAGATTTGACGGCCTATGGTATCGGAGGGTTGGATGAAACTGCAGGCAGTTTTAAAAGATTATATCCATTACCTTGAATCGGTTCGAGGGCTTTCGACTCATAGTATTCGTGCCTACCAAAGCGATCTTTCCCGCTTTGAGGGCTTTGTCAATGACCGGGAGAGTGAGTGGACGCAGCTGCGGCCCGCCGATGTACGTGCCTTTGTGGGCAGCTTGCACCGTGAGAACCTGAGCGGAAGTTCGATTAATCGAGCTTTGTCGGCAGTAAAGGGTTTGTATCATTACGCCGTGCAGTTTGGGATAACTGCGGTTGATCCTTTTGAGCATATTAAAAGCAGCTCCAGTGGGAGGAGGCTTCCTCAGGTGCTGAGTGGAACCGAAGTAGATCAGTTGCTTGCTCTGCCCGACGATTCGTTTAACGGTTCCCGTGATCGAGCTTTGCTGGAACTCCTTTATTCGACCGGGTGTCGTGTTGCAGAGATCTCGGCAATGGATATTTCGGATGTACAACGCGGAAGAAAATCTATCAGAGTACTTGGAAAAGGAAATAAAGAGCGCTATGTCTATGTAGGCCGGCCGGCTCAAGCAGCCCTGTCATATTATCTTGATATGCGCAGGCAGTATGTAACTCGGAATTCACTTGCTGAAACAGGGGCCCTGTTTATAAATTTAAAGGGTACCCGCCTAACTGCGCGTGGTATGGCTCTTATTATCAACAAATACATGCAGCGTAGTGGTATTTCAAAGAAGGTCTCACCCCACACCTTCCGTCATAGTTTTGCTACACACCTTCTCGATCAGGGCGCGGATATTCGTATGGTGCAGGAGATGCTCGGGCACTCAAGTGTGTCTACCACGCAAATTTACACGCACGTGGGGCTAGAGAAGCTGAAAAAGGTTTATAGGGAGGCTCATCCACATGGAAAACGATAAGAACTTTCATGGAACAACGATTCTGGCAGTCCGCAAGGGAAATGAAGTAGCCATGGCCGGTGACGGTCAGGTGACCCTGGGCGAGACAGTTATGAAAGGGAACGCTCGCAAGGTACGGAGTATGTATGACGGACAAATTTTAACCGGTTTTGCCGGTGCGACTGCCGATGCATTTACCCTGTTTGAGCGTTTTGAAGGGAAAGTAAAGGAATACAACGGCGATATAACCCGTGCTGCAGTGGAATTAGCAAAGGAATGGCGTACCGACCGAATGCTGCGTAAACTGGAAGCTATGCTGCTGGTGGCCGATAAAAACAAGACTTTGTTGATATCCGGCACCGGAGATGTAGTTGAACCGGAACGCGGAGTGATTTCGATCGGCTCCGGCGGCAATTATGCATATGCGGCGGCATTGGCTTACCTGGATACTGCCGAATTGAGTGCTCGAGAGATAGTTGAACGAGCAATGAAGATTGCCGCCCACATTTGTATTTACACCAACGATCAATTTACTGTGGAGGAACTAAAATGATAGAGGCGTTGTTTTCACTCACACCAAAAGAAATAGTCAAAGCTTTAGATAAATATATTATCGGACAAGAGAAGGCCAAAAAGTCGGTAGCAATAGCCCTGCGTAATAGAGTACGGCGGCGTAATTTGCCGGATGACCTGCGGGACGAGGTTGCTCCGAAGAACATCATCATGATCGGTTCAACCGGAGTCGGCAAAACCGAGATCGCCCGCCGCCTTTCTAAACTCAGCGGTGCACCCTTTATCAAGGTAGAGGCTACAAAATACACAGAAGTAGGATACGTAGGGCGCGATGTTGAGTCGATGGTGCGCGACCTTATGAGCGTAGCCTTGTCGATGGTAAAGAGCGAAATGGCTGAAGATGTGCGTGAAGAAGCGGAAAAGCGCGCAGAGGAGTCTGTGCTGGACTTGCTGCTGCCGGGTGTGAAAAAAAGCGGCCGCAGCAGCGATAAGAAGGATCAATCCGTCGATGGAAACAGTAGTGCTTCAGCAGCTTCGGGGGCGGGACCTTCCGACGTGATCTATGTCGGCGACGGTACGGAAAACGGCTCCGAGAGGAGCTCCGACAGCGGCGGAACCACCCGTGAAAAATTTAGAAAAATGCTGAGAGACGGAAAACTGGACGATAAAATGGTTGAGGTTGAAACCTCCGGGTCCAAGTCCCCTTCTATCTGAAGTTTTTTCCGGACAGAGCTTTGAAGAAATGAATATGAATTTCGGAAATCTTGGAAATATCTTTGGGGGGAACAAGAAAAAACGGCGGGTATCGGTTAAGAATGCCCGCGAAATTCTGCTGGACCAGGAAATGGATAAGTTGATTGACGACGAGAGTGCCGCGGATGTGGCCCGTGAGAGGGTTGAGCAGATGGGCATCATCTTTATCGACGAAATTGATAAAGTGGCAGTGAAAGAAGGGCGCGGCGGAATGGATGTATCCCGCGAAGGGGTGCAGCGCGATATTCTGCCGATTGTAGAAGGCAGTAAAATCAATACTAAATACGGACTGATCGATACCAGTCACATATTATTTATTGCAGCAGGTGCTTTTCACATGAGCAAGCCTTCGGATTTGATTCCGGAGCTGCAGGGGCGGTTTCCCCTGCGGGTAGAACTTGAAGACCTCTCTGATAAGGACTTTTTCCGTATTCTGACCGAACCGGAAAACGCCCTTACCAAACAGTACCGCGAGCTTTTGAAAACTGAAGGGGTTGAACTTGATTTTTCCGACGACTCCTTGAAGAGGATAAGTGAGATTGCCGCCGATGTGAATTCGAAGACCGAAAATATCGGTGCCCGTCGGTTGCAGACGATAATGGAGCTGCTGTTGGAGGATATATCTTTCAATGCTCCGGAGCTTGAGGGACAAAAAATACCGATTACTCCGGAGTATGTGAATGAACGGCTGCAGGATATTGTGCAGGACCAGGATCTTTCGCGATATATTCTGTAAAGGTTTTTTGGGGAGAAGTTACTAAGTGAGCGAGGTGAATGTGTCGAAACTAGAAATTAGAAAACCCAGGCCTTTCAAAAACTTTCGGTTTTTGCGGATGCCTGTAGCAAAAAGGAGAGCACAGGGTGTTTTTAAATAATAGCTTTGGAAAAACCCTCGATATTCTGCATAGAACAATGGATGCGTCGATGCTGCGTCATCAGGTGAGTGCCAACAACATCGCAAATGCCGACACCCCTAACTTCAAGCGAACTACAGTGAACTTTGAGTCTGAATTGAAGCGGGCGTTGGACTCCGAAAAGGTAGACAAACCGCAGGCGTACCTGACGCATCCCAAACATATCCCCTTTGATAAAGTGCAGAATTACCGAGAAGTGAAACCCCGGCGGGTACTGGACTATCTGTCCCAAACCGATAACAACGGGAACAATGTGAACCTGGAAGAGGAGAGTATGCTGCTCCTGCAAAATCAGCTGCGTTATAACATGTTGACCAGATCCGTTTCTGAACAATTCAATCGGGTTAATCTGGTACTAAGGTAGTGGAGGTAAGCAATGGGCTTATTCAGTAGTATTAATGTCGCATCCTCCGGCCTGACCGCACAGAGGACTCGACTCGATGTAGTGTCTAATAATATCGCCAATGCAGATACCACCCGTACTCCTGAAGGCGGGCCGTTCCGCCGTAGTCGGGTTATATTTCGGCCGCGGGTCAGTCAGCCCTACTGGCGGAGTCCTTTTCAGCCTAAAACACTGGATAACGGAGTTGGTCAGGGGGTACGAATAGTTGAGGTTGAGAAGGATAGCGATTCAAAACCGCGAATGGTCTACGATCCGACCCATCCGGATGCAATTAAAACCGGTCCGCAGCAGGGATATGTAGAAATGCCGAATGTAAATGTTGTCGAAGAAATGGTGGACATGATTTCGGCATCCCGTTCTTATGAAGCGAACGTCGCTGTTATAAATGGTGCGAAAACCATGTTTCAGGGCGCACTTAATATTGGAAGATGATTATTCCGAGGGAGGAGTAACTAAATGTCAAATATGTTTTCAAGCCAAGTGAGCGGTCACATTGTTCCGATGGAACTTACAAACCCTCGGCATATGACCGGAAAACTCACAAAGCCGCAACAGCAAGGCAGCGAAAACCTTGATTTTGGAAAGATGGTGTTTGATAAACTGCAGGAAGCGAATAGTCTTACCCAGGAAAGTACGCAGTTGAGTCAGCAATTTATTACCGACCCTGATAGTGTAGATGCACACGATGTGACGATTGCAATGAGCAAGGCTAATTTTGCAGTATCGCTGACAAAGTCCGTCGTCGATGGAGCGTTGAAGGCTTACAGGGAGATTTCAAACTTGAGATAAAGTGATGTGATCGTTCTTCTTTTTGGGAGGGGAAATGAACGAATTTTTTCAGAAAACAATTACGCAGATTAAGAGCCTGTGGGGCAAATTTTCGCTTGTGCAAAAGGTTATCCTGTTTGCAGTAGTGATTGTCTCAGTACTCGGGTTAGTACTGTTGGTCAACTTTAGCGCCAGCCCGAGCATGGTGCCGCTTATTACCGCGCCGATTACCGATCAGGAGAAACTGAACCGCATCTCCGTGCGACTCGACGAGGAAGGTGTGCAGCACAGCATAACCGAGGAAGGACGGGTGTATGTGGAGGACCGGCGTACTGCCCAGCGGATGGTAACGGTGTTGATGCGGGAGGATCTTATTCCGCAGGAAGCCAGCCCATGGGATGTATTTAAGATGGACCGCTGGAGTGTCACGGACTTCGAAAGGAACGTGAACTTGCGCCAGGCTATCACCCGGAATTTGGAACAGCATATCGAATCGCTGCAGGATGTAGATTCAGCTCAAGTTACCCTGGTACTGCCGGAGGATACTCTGTTTCAAGAGGACCAGGAGCCGGTGACTGCCTCTGTTATTGTAACCCCGCGTCCGGGGAGTGATATTATTGAAAATCGGAAGAAAATTGAGGGTATAGAGAAGCTGGTGATGTTCGCTGTAGAAGGCTTGTCGGATAGAAATGTAGTCATTTCCGACCACAACGGATTGGTGCTGAACGATTTCGAAAATATGGCTGAATTTGATCGGCTTGAACTTTCAAAACGGCAGCTTGATCAAAAGGCGCTGCTTGAAAATAAGTATAAATCTCAGATTTTCAAGGAGCTTTCGCAGATTTTCGGGGCTAAACGGGTAAGTGTGCTGAAGGTTGATATGAGCCTTAATTTTAGAAAAGAGACGGTAGAAACCCAGGAACACTTTCCAATTACTACGGTCCCGGATAATCCGAATACTCCCTTTAGTGAGCGTGAATATGTGCTTTCAATTCCGCGTTCCAAAGAGATCGTAAATGAAGAGTTTAAGGGTACCGGTTTTAATCCTGAGGGGCCTCCGGGACAGGAAGGACAGACTCCGCCGGCCTATAAGGACCTTGACAACCTGGTTGGGGAATACAAAAACAGCTCGGAGATTGTGAATGAAGAGGTCAATACCCGAAATATTTACCAGGAGAAAAGCCCCTGGGAGATAGATCGGATATCTGTTGGTGTGGCTATCGATGGAATATGGGAAAAGAAGTATAATGAAAACGGTACAGTCAAACTTGACGAAGAGGGCCGTATAGTCAGGGAATATATCCCGGTTGACGATGAACAGCTGGAGAAAGCCCAGACTTTATTAGAGCATGCGGTAGGTTACAATAGAGAGCGGGGAGATTCAATTACAGTACAGCATTTGCAGTTTGACCGGACCAGTCAGTTTGAGGAAGAGGACGAAAAGTTCCGCCGGCAGAAGCGGGTGCAACAGATATTGCTGTATTCAATCCTCGGAGTCGTTATTATTATTGTGGCTTTTGTAGTGTTTAGGTTGATTTCACGGGAAATTGAACGTCGACGACGCTTACGCGAAGAGGAACTTGCTAGACAGCACCAGATGGCCCGTGAGGCTGCCCTGCGCAGTGCTGAAGAGGAAGAAGAGGGCATGGAAGTCGGTATGTCGGTTGAGGAGCGTGCCCGAATGGAGATGCAGGAAAACGCCATCAATATGGCCAGGGAGCATCCTGAAGACGTTGCACAGCTTATCAGAACCTGGCTGGCGGAGGAGTAAATTATGGCAAAAGCAGCTGGTCAGCAACAAGGAGCCGCCGCCGGTTCCTCTCAGAAGCGAGGCGGGAAACGGGAGCTAAACGGCCGCCAGAAAGCCGCAATTTTCCTGGTAACCCTCGGTTCGGAGATATCATCAGAAATTTTTAAACACCTGCGTGAAGACGAAATAGAGACCCTCACCTTTGAGATAGCCCGTCTTGACAATGTTGAGTCGGCAGAGCGTGATAAAGTGTTGCAGGAGTTTAAAGAGTTAATGATGGCCCAGGACTTCATAACCTCCGGGGGGATCGATTACGCCCGCGAGTTGTTGGAGAAGTCTTTAGGCAGTCAGAAGGCTGTCGACATTATCAATCGATTAACCAGTAGTCTGCAGGTGAGGCCCTTCGATTTTGTTCGTCGGACCGACCCTGCACACCTGTTGAACTTTATTCAACAGGAGCATCCCCAGACTATTGCTCTGATTCTTGCGTATTTGGAGCCCCAGAAAGCCTCCAATATCCTGGGCAGCTTGCCCCATGAGGTGCAGTCGGATGTTGCCCGGCGAATTGCCACTATGGACCGTACCAGTCCGGAAGTGCTGCGCGAGGTGGAGCGTGTGTTGGAGAAAAAGCTTTCCACCCTTTCTAATGAAGATTTTACTGCAGCAGGTGGTGTTGAAAATATCGTCGAGATTCTCAACTTGGTCGACCGGACCACGGAAAAGACCATTATTGAGTCCCTGGAGGAAGAGGATGCCGAACTGGCTGAAGAGATTAAGAAGCGTATGTTCGTATTCGAGGATATTGTTCTGCTTGATAACCAGGCAATCCAGAAGGTGCTGCGCGAGGTTGATACAAACGATCTGGCAAAAGCCCTGCGAGGGGTTGAAGCTGAAGTACAGGATAAGATCTTTCGTAATATGTCCAAACGCGCCGCTGCTCTGCTGAAAGAGGAAATGGAATATATGGGCCCGATACGGCTGAAAGACGTGGAAGAGGTGCAGCAAAAAATTGTGGCATCCATACGCAAGCTGGAAGAGCAGGGCGAAATTGTAGTTGCCCGCGGCGGCGAAGACGAGATGGTAATTTAGTTTTGTTGATAGATAGGGGAGGTTGCCCATGGCTAAAAATGTGTTTCGCGCTCAGGAAGTAACCCACACCGGAAAATGGGTAGAACTTGAAACTCCGTTTGAAGAAGAGGCTGCTGAAGTTGAAATTGAATCGGTAGAGGAGTACACAGGTCCGACTGCCGACGACCTGAAGCGTGAAGCTGAAGCCTTCAAGCGCAACTGGGATAATGAAAAACAGAAAATGCTCGATGAGGCCAAGGCCGAGGCGGAAAAAATTGTCAAAGAAGCCGAACAGCACGCCTTTGAAGAAGTTCAGAAAAAAACGGAAGATGTCCGGCGCGAAAAACAGGATGCCGAGGAAGAAGCCGAGAGGGTAAAGCAGGAGGCCCAGCAAGAGGCCTCTCAGATGCGCAAGGAGGCGGAAAGTGAAGTCGAGACGATCCGTCGGGATGCCTACAAGGAGGGGTACCAGGCTGGTCACGAAGAGGGGTTTGCTTCGGGTAAACCGGAGGTTGAACGCCTGGTCGAGCAGCTGCACCATATCATAGATAAGACTTTGGATAAGCGCTCTGAGATTATTGAAGAGTCCGAAACTCAGTTAGTGAACCTAGTGCTGATGATCACTAAAAAGGTAGTGAAAGTTATTTCTGAAAATCAGAAAAATGTAGTTATCAACAATGTAATTCAGGCTCTCCGTAAGCTAAAGAGTCGGGGAGAGGTTCTCATTAAGGTGAATCTTGAAGATGTGGAGCTTACTACGGAGCATGTGAAGGACTTTATGCGGATGGTCGATAATGTACAATCAGTAACTGTAGTGGAGGATTCAACTGTAGATAAGGGCGGCTGTATTATAGAAACAGATTTTGGAGAAATCGATGCCCGGATTTCCTCGCAACTGCAGGAGATTGAAGAGAAAATTATAGAGCTTGCGCCGATACGATCCAAGGGAGAATAGCAGACTGAGCAGCGGAGAGCATACCTTGGGAGGGGAATATGTTTGAAAAGTACAGTGACATGGTTGAGCGGATGGACCCTATTAAATACACCGGAACGGTAAAGCAAGTAAAGGGTTTGCTGATCGAAAGCCACGGTCCACAGGTAGTAGTTGGAGAGAGCTGCCAAATTGTTATCTCAGGTAAGGATAGAACCGTTGGTGCCGAAGTAATAGGCTTCAACGGAACGAGTGTCCAGATGATGGCCTTTGACCAGATGGAGGGTATCGAACCCGGCTGCCAGGTAATTGCCATGGGTGAACCCCTTACCGTCCCGGTTTCCGACCAATTAAAGGGGCGTGTGCTCAATGCAATGGGCAAACCGATTGACGGGAAAGGTTCAATTGGATCTGCCGTTGGGGCTTCCACCAATAACACCCCTCCGAACGTGTTGTTCCGAAAAACCATTGATGACAGAATGATCACTGGAGTTCGTTCAATTGATGCGATGACCCCGGTCGGAAAAGGCCAGCGTATTGGTATTTTTTCCGGTAGTGGGGTTGGGAAATCTACGCTTCTGGGGATGACCGCCCGCAATACAGCTGCAGATGTAAATGTAATTGCCTTGATCGGTGAACGTGGCCGGGAGGTACGGGAGTTTATCGAACAGGACCTTGGTGAGGAGGGGCTCAAGCGGTCGGTATTGGTGGTTTCCACTAGCGATACCAGCCCCTTAGCCCGTGTGCGCGGTGCATTTGTCGCAACTGCCATAGCGGAGTACTTTCGTGACCAGGGGCAGGATGTAATGTTGCTGTTTGATTCGATAACCCGGTTTGCCAGGGCTCAGCGTGAAATAGGCCTGACATTAGGCGAACCACCGGCAACCCGCGGATATACCCCCTCCGTGTTCTCGATACTGCCGAAGCTGCTGGAACGGTGTGGAAATTCTGAGAAAGGGACCATTACCGGGTTTTATACGATTTTAGTGGAAGGGGATGATATGGATGAGCCGGTTTCCGATACGGTACGAGGTATCCTAGATGGGCATATCGTATTAAGTCGGAAGCTGGCCCAGGCGTATCATTATCCGGCCATTGACATACTCGCCTCTCTCTCTCGTTTGGGCAGAAAAGTTACCGGACGTGAGGAGCAGGATGCGGCTGGAAGAGTACGGCGGCTGCTGGCTACCTATACCGACTCTGAAGACCTTATAAACGTCGGTGCTTATGCCGAAGGTAGTAATAGTGAAATAGACGAGGCAATCAAAAAAATTGACGATATATGGGATTTCCTTGGTCAGGATATTGAAGAGAAAGCCCATTTACGAGATACGGTTCAGCGATTAGCACAGATTTCAGGCGTTGAAGTGCCGCTGCCGGAGGAAGAAGATGCGGAAGTTTCAGTTTAATCTAGAAAAAATTCTTGAATTGCGAAAATATGATGAACAGCAGTGGGAGATAAAGCTGGGGCAGGCTATCGGTCGCTGCACTGCTTTAAAGAAGAAAATTGAAGAA
The DNA here is from genome assembly GCA_034520965.1 of Spirochaetia bacterium. Lineage (GTDB taxonomy): Bacteria > Spirochaetota > Spirochaetia > DSM-16054 > Sediminispirochaetaceae > DSBN01. Next base: position 184,074 of record JAXHMY010000008.1, read on the forward strand.
CGGCGGTCGAGCCGAAAACGAACTTTTAATCAGCGGCACCTTGATACCGGTGATATGAGAATGTTCATGTATGTAGAAAACTACACACATCGTATGGATCAGGAGATTACGGAACTACGGGCGGAGCTTGAGCAGGCCGAAAAAGAGCGAAAGGATGTTCAGGAGAAATTTCTGGAAGTTTCAAAAAAACGCAAAATTTTAGATAAGCTGAAAGAGAGAAAGCAGCAGATGTATTATAAGAAGCAGGAAAAGCAGGAGCAGAAAGTACTCGATGATATCAGTTCCGCTCAGTATGCACGTAAGCTGGAGGATGTCGGATGAAAATAGGATTACCGCACCCTAGGAGGCAATTGTGGCTGGAGGAATGAAGTTGTTTTCGCGTATCCTGATGTTGTTGTTACTTATAATTGTACTTCTGGTTGGAGGACTGCTCTGGTTTGATTATTTAGGATTGATGAACGTGAAGCAGATCTTCGCTCCGGCGACCCAATTGGTCGGAATTTCAGCGCCCGAGAAACTTGAAAACGATGAGGATGCCCTTTTACTGGAGCGGGAGCGTCTTCTGAAGCGAGAAGAGGCGGTTAAGCTTCAGCAGGAGGCCCTTGAATCACGGTCCGAAGAAATTGTCGAAATGGAGGCTGAGGTCCAGCAAAAGTTGGAATTGTTGGAAGAAAAAGAGAAAGCCCTAGCTGAACAGGAAAAATCATTTAACGAAAGACTAAAACAGTACGAAAATAGAAGAGCGAACCTTAGGCAGTCAGCTGAGTATTTTGCCGGCATGCCGCCGCAGCAAGCGGTGGATAGACTGCTTGAGATGGAAGATCAGGATATAATTGATATCCTGCGAACTTCTGAAAGGTTAGCCCAGGAACGCGGTGAGGGGTCATTAGTCGCATATTGGCTTTCCCTCATGCCGTCGGAGCGGGCTGCCCAACTCAGCAGAAAAATGCTGAAAAAACCTGAAGGATAGGTGAAAGCAGTGATAAATGCTTTAATGGCCGACATTCAAGCTCCCGGTTCTCCAGGCGGTTCACACCCGTCTTTGGATTACCGGCAGACGGAGTTCTCGTCCTCCTCGGCACGCTCTTCTTTTGCTTCTTATTTGGAGCAAATTTCACAGGAAACCTCTTTTTCTACAACGCAAGGTAGGGAGGAACGCACAGGAGGCAGTACTAACCTGTCACGGCAGGACGAATTTGCCATGCGCGAAGCTCAGCAGCAGCGGGAAGCGGCCTTGCAGAGATCTGCAGAGCAGAATGCGGCGGAGGAACACCGTAAACTTCAAGCTGATGCGCAGGCTGCTTCGGAAAGCAGGCGCGACTCCTTAGTGAAAGGTGACCAATCGAGGACCGAAAGACGAGACAACTCAGACCCCGCCGGGTCCTCTGCTGAACAGAAGAGCGGGTCTGTTGAGGATGGTTCCCGGATAGACACACAAAATGAAAACGCAAAAAATGAGAAGCCCCTAGTAAATACGGACAAAATTGAAGATGGAAAATCTAACCCAAAGAGGAGCACCCCTGATACCGGTGAAAAGGCCGCTTCCGAATCTCAATCATCGGAAGAGCACACAAAAAAAACAGTGCAGGTTGATACGACAAAGTTAGACGAAGGGGCCCAGGAATCGGCCACACAGGCGTCGGCGAAAAAAAGAATAAGCGCTGAAGATGCACGGGAGACCGCACTCAAGCAGACTTCCGAGGAGGGCCACTCCCAAAAAAATGATCAAAATCAGGCTGCACGTAAAGCCTCCCGTAAAGCTGCGCTTAAAGAGGTTCAGTTGAGTACGGAAGCAGCAGCCCACGCCAAAAACTCCTCCGGAGAGAATGAGGTGCAGTCGGCGACAGCCGCTGCTGAGGGCAGCAGGGGCGGTGTAGTCGGCGAAAAAGGTACAAGTGCTGCAGATACCGAGGATTCCGCAAAAAAACTCTCTTCACAACAGCGGGCTTCACAGCCACGGGGTGATGAAAAACGCGAAGACCGCGGGACGAATGACTCGAACAGCCGCCGTACCGGAGAGAGTGCGGGAAGACCGAAACTGACGGTAATTGATAAGCGCGGGGCATCTGCCCGCAATAATAGCGGCAATCAAAACGGCTCCGAGAGCCGGCAGCAGAACTCCGAGTTCAAACTGTTCAGTTTGGGAAACGAAAGCGGCAGCAGCACCGGCAAGGGAATCAGCAATGAAAACGGCGACTCCATGCAGGTGATGCAGGTTAATCTGCGGGAAGATGCGGGACAGTCCTTTTCAGCAGCGTCTGTAAAGAGTTCCGGCAACGGTATCCGCAACGAGTTGATGCAACAGCTTCAGGATCACCTTAACAAGGATATTGTCAAACGCAGTTCCATTTTAATTCGGGAGAACGGCTCTGGAGAAATCGAGCTTGATCTGAAACCGGATAATCTTGGACAGGTAAGAATCCGGATCACAATGGAGAATAATAATATAGCTGGGAAGATTTTTGTCGAGAATAGTAATGTAAAGGAAGCGTTCGATCAGAATATGCAGCAGTTATATCGAGCTTTCAAAGAGCATGGCTTTGAAAATGCAGCTTTGAATGTCTCGGTTGGAGATCAGGGCAGTGAGCAGCGTGAGCGCGGCCGGTCCCATGGACCGCAGTTGTCTCCCGCCTCTCAGGTACGGGCCCTTGATGAGCAAGGGTTACCGGCAAATGACAGCAGCGGTGAACTGCGGCTGATCGACGTGATGGCGTAAATAAGGAGCTTTAGATGGATTTTACATCAATGTTATCCGGTGCGGAAAGCAGTAAGGTAGCGATGCAGGTAGATGCATCCAACAAGAGCCTAAAACAGGGAGACGGACTGAGTCAGGAGCTGGGAAAAGACGATTTTCTACAGCTGTTGATTACCCAGCTGCAGCATCAGGATCCTACAAAACCAATGGATGATAAGCAGTTTATCTCGCAGATGGCTCAATTCTCATCCCTTGAACAGATGACTAATCTGGGACAGGAGTTTTCTAAGATAAGTGGAATTGTGAATCGTGGAAATGCGTTAAACCTACTCGACAAGCATGTTGAAATTCTGGACGGCAATCAGCGAGTGTATGGAACAGTTGAGGCGGTGTCCGGGACGGAGAACCCGCAGGTAAAAGTAAATGGCCGTTATTACGATTATTCGGTAGTTGAAACAGTGAATACCAAGGAGGCAGCAGAATGATGCGTTCTCTCTATGCCGGTGTATCCGGTCTGCAAAATCACCAAACACGTATGGATGTGATTGGTAATAACATATCAAATGTAAACACCACCGGTTTTAAGAAAGGCCGGGTAGAGTTTCAGGATATGCTGTCTCAAACTATGTCGGGGGCAGCCCGTCCCACCGACGAGGTCGGAGGTGTGAACCCCAAACAGGTGGGGCTGGGAATGAATATTGCGTCTATCGATACCATTCATACTCAGGGCTCAATGAAGACTACCGGTGTTATGAGCGACGTAGCCGTACAGGGGGATGGATTCTTCGTGATGCGGGCCGGCAATAAGCAATTCCATACCCGTGCCGGTTCTTTTGGTTTGGATGAAAACGGCACCCTGGTGAATCCGGCCAACGGTATGCGGGTCCAGGGATGGAACGCCGAAACTATTGACGGGGAAAACTATATAAACACCGCTGCGGATGTGGAAGACCTAATAATCCCGGTAGGAAGTAAAGATCCCGCCGGCGCCACCACTGAGGTCGAACTGGCTTCCAATCTGGACAAGCGTACCCCGCTGATCCCGGCCGGCGCGACCGCCGGTGAAACCCGCGAAGGTACCTGGAGTATTGATAAGACCATTTATGATAATTTTGGAAATACTCATACCCTACGGGTCAACTATACCCGCGTACCTGGAACCCAGAACCAGTGGCAGGGAGAAGTTATTATAGACCCCGATTCAGAGACTCCCACCAATACCTTGACGGATGTTGGAGCAGAGAATAACGATACTAATACCTTCATCGTTGAATTCGACAACCTGGGCACTATTCAATCAGTAACCGACGCACAGGGGGATGTAGTTGAAGAGGGAGAGCTACAGGTGAACGTAGGCTTTGATGTACTGGAGGCAGCTCCGGAAGAGGGTGAACAGGTACGTCAGAACTTTCAGCTGACTCTAGGCGAGATCGGCAGCGTGGTCGACAGCATGACACAGTTTGCCGAGAAAAGTTCTACCAAGGCCTTTCGTCAAAACGGGTATCCGATGGGGTATCTGGAAAACTACAAAATCGATCAGTCCGGAATTATCACGGGTGTATACTCCAACGGCACCAACCGGATGCTAGGACAAATCGCACTTTCAAGTTTTACCAACCCCGGCGGCCTTGAAAAAGCAGGTGAAAACACCTACGTTGTATCGAACAACTCCGGCGAAGCGCGTATAGGTGAATCGGGAGTTGCCGGCAAGGGAAAAGTAATCGCCGGGGCTCTGGAAATGAGTAATGTAGATTTGGCTGAACAGTTTACCGATATGATTGTGACTCAAAGAGGTTTTCAAGCCAATTCGAAGAGCATCACCACCTCGGATCAGATGCTCCAAGAACTACTTACATTGAAAAGGTAGTTAATATAAAATGAGGGAGAGCAGGATAGTAGTTAAATGATTAAGGTTACCCAGTTAAACGGGCGGGTGTATTATGTAAATCCGCACCAGATTGAGCATATTGAATTAAACCCCGATACTACACTTGTGATGCTCTCCGGTAAGCGACTGGTAGTGAAGGAGGACTATCAGTCGATTTTTGATAGTATAATCGAATACAGACGGCTGATAGGCGCCTTCAAAAACGAGGAGTAAAGAATGGATATTTCCACCTTAGCAGGACTTGGACTCGGATTTACGATGATCCTGATGTCGATGGTACTCGGCGGAAGTGGTTTAGGCGTATATATCAATGTCCCTTCTGTACTAATGGTAATCGGCGGCTCTTTTGGCGCGCTCATGGTAGGCAATCCGCTTGCGCGGGTGTTGGGCATTGTACGTTATTTTAATATTGTACTGCGGGTTCCTAACTATGAGCTGGAACGTACAATTACTACTTTGGTAAATTTCTCTGAGCGAGCTCGTCGTGAAGGACTGCTGGCACTTGAGGATGATGTTGAAGAGGTTCAGGACGATTTTCTGAAGAACGGTATCCAACTGGTTGTTGATGGTACCGATCCGGAAATTATAAAAACAGTTTTGTTTAATGATCTCGATCAGTTGACAGCCAGACATGATACCGGGATAAAGATCTTTGACGATTGGGGGAAACTAGCCCCGGCCTTTGGAATGATAGGAACTTTGGCGGGGCTGATTGCAATGTTGGCCAACCTGGACGATCCCGATGCAATTGGTTCAGGTATGGCTCTGGCCTTGATAACCACTATGTACGGTTCAATTTTTGCGAATCTGGTGCTTATACCGATTAAGGGTAAGTTGGAAGATCGACATAAGGAGGAGCAGCTGCTGCGGGAGATAATGATCGAGGGAATACTCTCGATACAAGCGGGGGATAACCCGAATATTCTCAAATACAAGCTGGTATCCTTCCTCGATCCAAACCGCAGGCGCGAGATGCTCGAAGTGTTAATGGGAGAATAAATGGCTGAGCGACGCAGAAAAAAGAAATGTCCTCCCGAGGGCGCGCCGGAGTGGATGACCACATACGGCGACATGGTAACTCTGCTGCTCACCTTCTTCGTAATGATGTATACAACCGCCACGGTAGATGGAGCTAAAATCCAACTGATCCTGGCGGCGTTTAACGGATTGGGCTTGCGCTCCGGGGGTACAACCTTACAGGCAACCGGTCAGCTTGCGGATATGGGAAATACGGTTATGTCCTTGCCTTCAGCACAGAAAGGCCGGGCTTTGGATGAAGCACGCAAGAAAGCGGTGAGTATGTTTCAGCCGGAGATTAAAACCAAGAAGGTTCAGGTGAAAGAGGATGAACGTGGACTGGTCATTAGTTTAGCGGCGGACGCCTTTTTTGAACCTGCCAGTGCCGAGGTGAGGATAGAGGAGAGTCGGGATGTTCTTGAGCGGGTTTCTAACCTGCTTATATCGATGGAGGGCTATAAGTTCCGAATTGAGGGACATACCGATTCGATGCCAACTGACCCACAGGGACAATGGCGTACCAACTGGGAACTATCCACCGCCCGGGCTACCAACGTACTCCACTATTTAGTGGATTTTGGTGTATCTGAAGACAATTTCCAAGTGGCCGGCTTCGCCGACACGGTTCCTATCGCCGCCGAAGAGACGGAAGAGGGACGTTCTTATAACCGACGGGTGGATATTATTGTACTGTCGGAGGGACATTTATAGTTTGCAATAAACTGATTCTTTTGATAGAATTTTACTGATACTACAGGAGCTGAGTATGGGAGATGAAGAGGTCTTTTCGGAAGAAGAGGTTGCCGGGGGAGCAGCAGAAGAAGAAGCGGGGGGAAGTCGAAGATTAATACCCGCGTTTGTACTTAAAATACTCAAATGGGTTGCCCTGGGTTTGGCGGCAATTATCTTTATCGTGACGGTGGTGGTAATTACTGTGAGCCTCATGAATCAAGGCCCCCAAAGCGCAGCGTATCCGTCTGCTTCTGAAGAGTATCAGGGTTCGGTAGAGATCCTTTCTTGGTATGATATACCGGAAATACGGACTCGGACATCCGATGAAAATCCGTATACGGTAATAGTCGATCCGAAATTGGGTTATGAAAGTGAAAGCAAGAAGATTCAAACTGAATTAATTGCACGTCGGGAGCAAATTATTGATATGATGCGCCGCTATTTTTCAAGACGTACTGCCAGTGAGTTAGCACCGCAGTATGAAGATGAAATTAAGGCTGAACTGGAAGAACAGATCAATCGTATAATGAACAGCAAAGGTATCGAGGATATAGTGTTTCTGCAGTTCAACGTGGTAGAGTTTTAGAAGAGGAAGAGGGTGAGGATGAGAACGGTATGAATGAAGTTTTGTCGCAGGATGAAATAGATCAACTACTCACGGCAATATCCACCGGTGAAATAGAGAGTGAAGCCTCAGCACCGGCTGCACAGGATCAGCGTAAGATCAAGATCTATGATTTTAAACGTCCCGACAAATTTTCTAAAGAGCAAATCCGAACCGTCTCAATCATGCACGAAACTTTTGCACGGCTTACAACAACCGCGCTTTCCGCTCAGCTGCGGAGCATGGTTCATGTGCATGTGGCTTCGGTAGATCAGTTAACCTATGAAGAATTTATCCGTTCGATACCGAATCCGACTACCCTTGGGATAATAAATATGGATCCTCTCAAGGGTTCAGCTATTTTGGAAATAGATCCTGCCATTACCTTTTCAGTTATTGATCGCCTGTTCGGCGGCCAGGGAGAAGGTACCAAGGTGAACCGTGATCTTACCGATATAGAGCAATCGGTAATGGAAGGAATTATTGTCCGGATATTGGGAAACTTGCGAGAAGCCTGGAGCCAGGTAATTGACTTGCGCCCCCGTTTGGGACAGATCGAAACCAATCCGCAGTTTGCGCAGATTGTACCGCCGACAGAGATGGTGGTGCTGGTTACGTTAGAGACGAAGGTCGGGGAAGTTGAGGGAATGATGAACTTCTGTATTCCCTACCTGACTATCGAACCGATTATCTCCAAACTATCGGCTCAGTATATGTACTCGTCGGTACGGAGCGGGGCGACAACTGAAAACCTGAATATATTGAAAGATCGACTTTCGAATATTGAGGTTTCAGTGGTTGCAGAGGTCGGTAGTATGCAGCTTACGGTACGTGATGTGCTTGCTCTGCGGCAGGGCGATGTAATTCGATTTCCGAATGTACAGACCAAGGATGCAATGACGATGAAAATAGGCAACCGCAAAAAGTTTCTCTGCCGGCCTGGAATAATGGCAAATAAGGTAGCGGTGCAGATAACTGAAAAACTAGAAGATATTACTAAAGACGAGTTTGAAGAGCTCGTAGCGGAAGAAGGAGAAGAGTAATGAGTGATGGTTCTCTCTCTCAAGATGAAATTGATGCTTTATTACAGGGAAGCAGCATGGATTTGGGCGGTCAGGACGCTTCCTCATCCGGAGGGGGTGGAAATGCCGGGCTTTCGGAACAGGAAAAGCAGCAGTTTGCCCAAATATTAGGTCAGATTGTGCAGTCCCAGGGTTCTAATCTCTCAGGTATGATTGGTGAAACAGTAACTTTACGCACACCATCTATTGAACTTGTTGCGGGTGATAGTGCCGGGCAAGGCTTGTCCGATAATATGGTCGAGATTCAGATAGATTTCTCAGAAGGTCTTAGCGGTTTTCACTCATATTTGCTGCCAAATGAAGCTGCTACCACCATTGCCGGTAAAATGATGGGGCAGACAGAGGTAGAGTTGAACGAGGCTGCCTTATCAGCATTGGAAGAAGCCGGTAATACTCTGGCAGGGTCGGCGGCCACCAGTATTGGTGATGTGATCGGTACAACCGTAATGACCTCACCGGGCAGTACTAAAACCGTGTCTAATGCAGATGTTCAAGGCCCCAGTGGTCAGGCGGTCAAGGCGACCTATTCTCTTAAGATAGATGACGAACAAGAGACCAGCCTGGTAGAGCTGTTTGATCTATCGGTAGTCAAGTCAATCCTCCAGGCCGGCAGCGGCGGCCAGCAAGCGGCCGCACAGCCACAGCAAACAGGACAGATGGCTGGTCAGCAGGTGCAGCAGCAGGCAATGGGGAATCAGCAAATGGGAGGCGGCCAGATGTGGGGCGGCCAAGCATCCTTCGGCGGTCAGTCTGCAGCTGGTACCCAGGGAATGGGTGGAGGCGGAGCAAATGTGCAAGCGGTTCAATTTCCTAATCTAAACCCCCAGTCGGGCGGTTCCGAGCAGGGGAATATCGGTCTGTTGATGGATGTATACATGGAGATGACGGTAGAACTGGGACGAACCCGTCGTCTTATAAAAGATATTCTAGGCATGGGCGAGGGTACCATCATCGAGCTGGATAAACTGGCCGGCGAACCTGTTGATATCCTTGTAAACCATAAACTTATTGCCCGGGGAGAGGTAGTAGTTATTGATGAAAACTTCGGAGTACGTGTCACCGAGATCGTATCTCCGTTGGACAGGGTTGAAGGTATGACATAATCTTTAGCCTGAACATATAACATATTTTAACGGCGAGCGATGCAGATAATTGGGAGGGGACGTGAAACACGTATTTATTATCATCGCCTTGTCCGGAGTGTTGTTTCTTTGTGGGTTACCCGTGTGGTCACAGACCGCTGCGGGATCAGAAAATGACACATCCGTACAAAGTGCCGCAGAAGAACAAGGTGCGACTCAAAGCACAAATGGTGAAGCTGCGGATCAGGAAAACACCGACACGGCACGGCCGTCGGCGGTGAATGAAGAAGAACTTGAAATATTAGACACACAATCACCACAAGTAGAGCTTGAGGAAGGTCTCAATACCTTCACTGTGTGGGATTTTTTGCGCATGGTGTTGGTTTTGGGCGGAGTTATTGCCGCTATCTACGGGATCTTTTTTCTGCTGAAGCGGGTAGGTAATCCACGGGCCCAGCCTGATAGTCTGATCAATGTACTTTCAACTCAAAACTTACAGGGGAATCGTTCTCTTCATTTGGTCGAAGTCGGGAATGAGGTCTTTCTAGTTGGTTCTGCCGAAGGTGGGGTACAGTTGGTTTCACGGATAGAGGAAAGTGAGACACTGGATGCCATCCATCTGTACCGGTCGCAGCTTAGTGCCGGAACCCAAACTTTTCAGAACACCCTGAAAGGGATTTTCTCAAAAACCTCAGCCCCTAATGGGCAGGGGCCAAGTGGAGATCCTGCAACCGCAACAGCCGGCGCAGCTGGGAATACAGCCGGATCCAGCGGTGGTACTACAGGGACAGGTGGGTCGCAGAGGACACAGAGTAACAGTATGAACGGCAGTGCACTCTTCCTGCAGCAGCAGCGTGAACGATTGAAGAAGCTGTGATGCGGGGGGTAAGAATGAACAAACGTATCTTGCTGTTAATTATTATCTTAGTTCTACAATTGCTTGCCGTTGGTTCTGTCTTTGGACAGGAAGCGGTAGCTGAGACTGATCAAGGTTTGAATATTCCCTTTATCGATATTACCGTTCAGGAGCCGCAGAACAATCAAGAGGTGGCACTCAGTTTGCAGATTCTCCTGCTGCTGGCCGTCATAACACTCTCCCCTTCAATCCTCATTCTTACAACTAGCTTTCTGAGAATTGCAATAGTGCTGGATTTTATTCGTCGCGCCCTTTCTTTGCAGCAAGTCCCGCCGAACCAGGTGCTGATGGGGATTGCCTTGTTTATGACCCTTTTTATAATGTGGCCAACCTTTGATGAAGTGTACCAAAGCTCATTTAAGCCTTTTGCCGAGGGAGAAATCGGAATAGAGGAGATGTACGAGGAAGGTATTTCACCTCTGCGGATTTTTATGTACCGCCAGATGAATGACAACCACGAAATGATACAACTGTTTATGCGGATGCGCGGCCTGCCCAAGCCGGAGAATTTTGCGGAGGTTCCCACCTATGTTCTCGTACCGGCCTACATACTGCATGAGCTAACGGTTGCCTTCAAGATCGGAATTCTGCTGTTTATACCGTTTATTGTGATCGATATGGTGGTTGCCTCTACCTTGATGTCCATGGGAATGATCATGCTGCCGCCTATTATGATCTCCCTTCCCTTTAAGATTATTTTATTCGTGCTGGTTGACGGCTGGGGCTTAATTACCCAGCAGCTTATACAGAGCTTTAGTTAATTGATAAGACAAAGGAGGAGAAAATGAGTATAGGAATGGCTGCCAATATTATGCAGAGCGGTGTGTTTCAGGTTCTGCTTGTTGCAGCTCCCATGCTGATCATTGCCGTTACAGTTGGTTTGGTGATATCAATCTTTCAGGCAACCACCAGTATTCAGGAGCAAACTCTCACCTTCGTACCCAAGATTATTGCAATTTTGGGGAGTGTGGCCTTTTTCGGTCCCTGGATGCTGTCGTCAATGCAGCAGTATACACTGAGACTTCTTGGGCTTATCTCACAGATGGGGGGCTAAACAGAGGTGGATATAGACCTCATGGCGCAAAACGTCCAACTTTTACTCATTATTTTTGCGCGGATCTTCGCCATGCTCAGTATTGCACCCCTGCTCTCCTCTCAGGCAATTCCCGGAGTCGCCCGGGTTGCCCTGGGACTGTTTGCAGCGGTAATGGTTTTTCCCTGGGTCCTTGAGGCCGGGTACCCCATGCCGGGGACCGGCGTGCAATACATGTTTCTGTTAATCGGAGAAGTCTTAATAGGGATTAGTCTGGGTTTCAGTCTTACAGTCATTTATGCTGCTTTCCTAGTTGCCGGCCAGTATTTTTCGTTTCAAATGGGTTTCGGGGCCTCTCAGGTATACGACCCAATGGCACAGGTACAGATTCCTCTGATGGGACAATTTCTGAATATGATTGCGATGTTTGTTTTTATCATTACCAATGGTTTTCAAAAGTTGTTTCTGGTCGGTATTTTACGTTCTTTTCAGGTTATGCGGGCTGTCGATATTATTGGCAGTCGAGATGAACTTATAACTTTAATACTCGGCAGTCTTACGGAACTTTTCAGACAGGCACTTATCATCTCTTTTCCAATTCTGGGAACGCTGATGTTGGTATCGGTTGCAATGGGGCTGCTGGCCAAGGCTGCACCTCAGATGAACCTGCTTATGCTGGGCTTTCCCCTGAAAATTGGAGTTGCCTTTTTGATGATAACTATCACCATGCCTCTGCTGATGGAAGCCTTTGCCCGGATAATCGATGCCAGCTTTCTGGAAATAATGCGTTACCTGGCTGATGTAGAGCGGGGAGGTACGGTATGAACGGCTGGTACGTTGCGGAAGAGTATTACCGCTCCCTTACTGCCCGCGGGGAGTCCCTCTTCAACATTCACTTGCAGTGGTTTGCTGCTGAAGATGAAGGCCGGACTGAGGAGCCGACTGAGCAGAAAATCAGAAAGGCCAGGGAAGATGGAAAGGTGGCCAAGAGCTCGGAGTTTACCTCCTCCCTGGTGCTGCTGTTTCCGATTATTGGAATCGGTATAATGGCGCCGCGAATGTTGGCTACTATGGAGGAGATGTTGGCCTATTTCCTGGAACTTTCCACTCAGCTTGATGTATCCAGGGAGGCGCAAATTGTACCGGCCTTTTTTAGCTATTATGCCCAGCTGGTTGCCCCGCCGGCACTGATTGCTTTTGCGGCTGCCCTGCTGGCGAATCTACTGCAGGTAGGGTTCCTATTTAGTACCAAACCAATTACTCCGGATTTTAGTAAAATTGTACCTAACTTTCCCCGATTTTTGCAAAAGTCATTTTTTTCCGGCGAGGCCTTGTTTAATTTTTCAAAATCGATTTTCAAGGTAGTCATAATAGGTATAATCGCTTACATAAACATACGGATGGAGTTGGACTTAATTATTCAGTTTGTCAACGCACCATACCAGTATTCCTTTGTTAATTTGGCCGGAATCGCCTTTCGAATATTAGTAGAGGCGGCGATAGCCCTGCTCCTGTTGTCATTGCCTGATTATCTGTTTCAAAAGAAACAGCATCGAGAGTCAATAAAAATGACCAAGCAGGAAGTGAAAGAGGAACGTAAAACCATGGAAGGTGATCCTCTGGTGCGGAGCCGGCTGCGCGAAAGGATGAGGGATATGCTGAATCAAAACATGATGCAGAATGTTCCCGAAGCGGATGTAGTGGTAACCAACCCGACTCACTTTGCCATTGGACTTGAGTGGAAGCAGGAGCGGATGAATGCACCTGTTGTAATTGCAAAGGGACAGGACAATATTGCACAACGTATCAAAGAAATTGCCCGGGAAAGCGAGGTGCCGATTATTGAGAATAAGCCCTTAGCCCGTGCTCTCTATAGTGAAGTGGAAATAGGTGATGAAATTCCGGAACAGTATTATGAGGTTATGGCAATTGTACTGTCGGAGGTATATCGAATGAAAGCACAGGAGCAGGTATCGTAAGTGAAGCATTGTACACAGACTCAAGGAGATTATTATGGCTGATATTTCCGGCACATTACGGGGTTCGCTGCTAAACGGAAGAAGCGATATAATGGTGGCAGTTGGTGTAATTGCAGTAATTGCTATGCTAATTATACCTCTGCCGGCCTTTATGCTGGATTTACTCATGGCCTCAAACCTGGTATTTAGTTTACTGGTGATATTGATCGTGCTCTATACCCGCCGGGCGTTGGAGTTTTCTGTATTCCCGACTCTACTTCTGCTTTCAACAGTGTTTGGATTAGCCTTAAATGTAAGCTCTACCCGTCTCATTCTTTCCCAGGGCAGTGAGTTCGACGGCAAGATAGTAAAGGCTTTTGCTACGTTTGTGGTTGGTACTTCGGGAACCGAGGGGCTGGTCATTGGTTTTATTATATTCGTCATTTTAATTTCGGTACAGTTTATAGTTATTACCAAGGGCGCGACCCGAGTTGCAGAGGTAGCCGCACGGTTTACCCTGGATGCGCTGCCCGGAAAACAGATGGCGATTGAAGCTGCCTACAATTCCGGCTCATTGACCGAAGAAGAGGCCACCCGTCAGAAAAATGATCTGCAGCGGGAGGTTGATTTCTATGGTGCAATGGATGGTGCTTCTAAGTTTGTTTCTGGAAATGTGAAGGTCGGTATGCTGATCACTGCGATTAACATAGTCGGTGGTTTGATTGTCGGGACTACAATTCACGGAGAATCAATCGGATTGGCCGCCAATACCTATGTCTCGTTAACCGTCGGTGATGGTCTGGTTACCCAGTTTCCAGCCTTGTTTATTTCTACCGCCACCGGTCTAATAGTTACCAGGGCTATTTCCGACGGAACCTTTGGTTCGGATGTTTCAGAGCAGTTCAGTCAGCACTCGCGGGTCTATTGGATTGCAGCAATATTTCTGTTGTTTCTATCATTTTTACCCGGCTTTCCTTCTTTAGTTCTGCTTCCTCTTTCACTGTTGATTGGCTATCTGGCCTACCGGCTCTCCCGTAAGCAGATGGCGGAGCAAAGATCTGCCCGGGAGGCAGAAGAAACAGCTGCACCGGAGGAAGAACCTCAGGATGTATCTCCAATTGTGCCCTTGGATCCCCTTTCCTTGGAACTTGGATACGGGTTGATTCCGCTTGTTGATAAAGATCAAGGTGCGGAACTGCTGGATCGGATTACCCGCATACGCCGCGAATCTGCACTGGAACTAGGCTTAGTAGTACCGCGTATAAGAATTATAGATAATATGCGTCTTGAACCAAGTGAATACAGTGTAAAGATCAAGGGAGTTGAAGTAGGCCGGGCTAAGCTGAAAACCGGCTTCTATCTGGCTATCAATCCGGGAGATGTAAGTGAAGAAATCGAGGGTGATAAGACAACCGATCCCGCCTTTGGCCTGCCGGCACTGTGGATTGACGATAGTAACCGTGAAGAGGCTGAACGGGCAGGTTATACGGTAGTCGACAGCCCGTCGATTATTGCTACCCATCTCACAGAAATCATTAAACGACACGCCCATGAAATGCTCGGACGTCAGGAAGTGAAGTCAATTCTGGATACCCTGCGAGGTAACTATCCGGCGGTTGTGGATGATGTAAATAAATCATTGTCTCTGGGAGAAATGCAGAAAGTACTGCAAGGCTTATTGCAGGAACGGGTTTCAATCCGTAATATGGTGCCCATACTGGAGACACTGGCCGATTATGCACCAGTTTCCAACAATGTAACCTTTTTGGGGGAAAAAGCCCGGCAAGCTCTGGGAAGGCAGATTTGTCTTCAGTATGCTGATGAGAATCGGGTGCTCCGGGTATTGACTATCAATCCGGAGCTTGAACAGGAAATTATTGATTCACGGGTCGATACAGCCCAGGGGCCGATTGCTTCACTGGAGCCTGAGAAGCACCGGGCATGGATCACTGCTGCCACCAATGCGGTTCATCAGGTACAGCAGCTGGGGTATATGCCGGTAATGCTATGCTCCGAGGCTGCCCGAAAGTTGGTTCGAAAGAGCCTGGAGCGTGATATACCCGATATCGCCGTTTTGTCCGTACCGGAGGTTGTTGCGGATATAACAACGGAAGGTCTGGGAGAAATAGTCCTGGATACCCAGGTACAGCAGTCATGAAGAGGATAAGATATGCAGTATTTTACTGAACAAGCGCCCAGTCACCACGAAGTCTTGGAGAAAATTCGCCGGAAGTACGGAGAGCGGGCGAAGATTCTGACCCACAGAACAGTACGGCTGGGAGGATTTATGGGAATGTTTTCAAAAGAGGGTGTTGAGATGACCGGTTACATTGCTCAGGAAGCCCCCAGTAAGCAGAAAGCACGGGTGCAGGAAGAGAAACAAAAAATCCTCGATAGCGTGAAAGGGGATAAAACCCTGCAGAAGGTTCTTGAGGAAGTTCAGTCTCTAAAGCAGCAGTTTGAATCCTACACGCCTCCTAAAGTGCAGGAGGATCATCCAGTTTTTTCTGAGGTGACTGATGTGCTGTCACAGAATGAGTTTTCCTTTCACTTTATTCAGGACTTGCTGGAGCGGGTACGGCAGGAACTCAGTTATGAACAATTGAATGATACGGAGTTTGTGTTATCCCAGGTGCTGGAGTGGATTGGCGAGATTGTACCTGTCAAGGAAAACTACCGTGAGGGAAAACCCCGTATACTAATTTTGGTAGGGCCGACGGGGGTTGGAAAAACAACTACCATTGCCAAACTGGCGGCTATACATAGCCTTGGAAGCAAGGGTGAGCGATCGAAGGATGTGCGGATTATTACTATAGATAATTATAGAATCGGTGCGAAGCAGCAGATTCGCACCTATGCGGAAATTCTGCAGGTACCTTTTACAAGCGTGGAGTCTTTCCAGGATTTACAGAATCAGATAGCCCTTGACCAGGATGCCGATTTAGTGCTGATCGATACGATCGGCAAGAGTCCGAAGGATTATATGAATCTGGCAAAAATGCGTGAGATTCTGGACGGCTGCGGCGGAAAAGCGGAAGTCCATCTAGCTGTGAGTGCTACCACCAAGGTCTCGGACCTAAAAGAGATTATGCAGCAGTTTGAACCCTTTAATTATGAGGCGGTCGTACTAACTAAACTTGATGAGACAATGCGGATCGGAAACTTGATCAGCGTGTTGAATGAAAGGGGTAAACAGCTCTCGTATATTGCCGACGGGCAGCGGGTTCCGGAAGATATCCAGCGGGCGACCCGTATACGAATATTAAAAACCTTGGAAGGCTTTCCGGTGTATGTGGGTCGACTAAAGCAGAAATTCGGTGAGGTAGATCACTCAGAAGAGGCCGGCGCAGATGGAAATGATGCGGTTACACCTGGAGGAACAAGAGCAGCTATACAGGGTCGGAAAAGAGATCACAAAAACAAAGCGGGGTGAAAAATGACGGATCAGGCTGAACAGTTGCGGGAGCTCATGAAAAACCGCACATCCGAAGAGGGTGGTTCCGAGAACAAAACCAGAATCATTGCAATTGCCAGCGGGAAAGGCGGAGTCGGAAAGACAAATATTTCGATTAACCTGGCAATGGCCTATGCGCAACTGGGCAAGAAAGTAATTGTTATGGATGCTGATCTCGGACTTGCCAATGTAAACGTAATACTTGGAATTATTCCCAAGTACAACCTGTACCACCTTATCCGCAAGCAAAAGCGGATGAGCGAAATACTGATGGATACCGAGTATGGTATACAAATAGTTGCGGGTGCCTCCGGTTTTTCAAAAATTGCCAATCTCACCGATGAGGAACGGGGCCATTTTATTGAGGAACTGTCTGCTCTATCTGATGCAGATATCATCATTATTGATACCAGCGCAGGGGTTTCGAGTAATGTGCTGGGCTTTATCGCGGCGGCGGATGATGCAATTATTGTCACCACTCCTGAGCCTACCGCTATCACCGATGCGTATGGTATAATAAAGATTATAGCAACAGAAATAGAAAATATGGACTTAGGCTTAAAATTGATAGTAAATAGAGTGAAAAGTGTGACGGAAGGGCGTAAAATAGCAGAAAGGGTGATCAATATTGCCGGTCAGTTCTTGAATCTGAAGCTTGATTATCTGGGCTACGTATATGAAGATCAAGGAGTTGGTTCGGCGGTAATTCACCAGAAGCCGTTTATGGCATCCGAACCAAACGGTAAAGCCGCAATTTGCGTGCGTCATATCGTGAGCCGGTTGGAAAACGTTGAGTATAAGGAAGGCAGCGGGGTCGGCAGCTTTTTGAAACGACTGTTAGGAAAGACTTAAAACTTGACGGTTTTGGAATATTCTCATAGTCTTTATGTAGGGGGACCGAGGCTTATATGCCTAATATAAAAGTTATTCTTTGGAGTGCCGGCAGTGCAGCTGTAATTGCTTTGCTTGCAGGACTGTTCGGTAGAGTCACTTTTTTTGACCTTCTTCTGAGGGTTTTACTTGGCGGAGCAGCATTTGGTCTGTTCGGCGCCGGGGTAAGCCTGTTGCTGATGCGCTTTGTTCCAGAACTGTTTGAACAGCAGGAATCGGAAGAGGACGGCTTTACGGCTGCGACCAGTGAGGCTGGAGAAAAAGAAGCTCCGGCACAACAGGGGAATAATCTTAATATTGTCCTTGATGGGGATGAATACAGTTACGGGGACACCGCAGAGGCGACGGCTGAGAATGAAGTAGAGTCCGGTGATTTCGTGGAAGATGAAGAGCAGTTTGTAGAGGAAGTTTCGGAGTCGGAAGATCAAAGCGCATTGGGGAGGCAGACGGAAACCGGCACAGCACACAGAGCACAAGTCTCTTCCGACCCTGAGAGCAGTAGTGCGGAGAAACCAGCCGCTGCTTCCGCGGACTATCAGGAGTTCGAAAACTTAGCTGATGTAGACACACTGCCCGATTTAGATGAGTTTTCCGACTCATTTGAAAGTGTAGCTGCAGCTCAAGACTCAGAAAATGAATCTAATGGAGGAGGGGGGTACTCTTCTACGGATTCGGTAGATATAATGGGGGATGAACAGGATCCGGCCACAGTTGCCAAGGCGGTTCGTACTATTATAGGAAGAGACCAAGAAGGATAAAGTATGGGGGAGAAACTGTTAGAGGAGAAGACAGAAGAAGAACTCTGGGAATTGTACAGAAAAAATCAAGATCCCAAAATTCGCGATATGTTTGTCAAGCAGTACGCACCCTTGGTGAAGTATGTTGCCGGCAAGGTGGCAGTAGGAATGCCGCATAACGTTGACTTTGACGATCTGGTAGGGTTCGGAGTCTTTGGTTTGATCGATGCCATCAATAAATACGATCCGGATAAACACGTGAAGTTCAAAACCTATGCTGTCACACGTATTCGTGGAGCTATCTTTGATGAACTGCGGTCTATAGACTGGGTGCCCCGGTCGGTAAGACAAAAATCACGTGAAATTGAAGATACAGTCCATCACCTCGAGGCATCCTTGGGACGTGCGGCAACTGATAAAGAGATAGCTGCGGAACTGGGCATGTCGGAGAGCGATTTTCAGAAGACTATGATGAAGATCAGTGGTACTTCTATTCTTTCGCTGAACGATGTATGGTACACCAGCGAAGAAAACGATAGTATTTCTATAGTCGACAGTATAGAATCGCCCCAGAGTCTGAATCCTGATACAATTGTAGAGAAAGAAGAAATAAAGAGGGTGATTGTTCAGGCTATCGATGAGCTTCCTGAGAAAGAGAAAAAAGTGCTGGTTCTGTATTACTACGAGGATCTTACTCTTAAGGAAATCGGTAAAGTGCTGGAAGTCACTGAATCGCGGATTAGTCAACTGCATACAAAGGCAATTATTCGTCTTCGTTCAAAACTGACCAATATTAAAAAGGGGATTTTTTAGTTACCGTGGGAGGCCGAAGTGGTTGAAATTGCCAAACTGAGAGAGTTTATGCGGACTCAGGCAGAAGAAGACCGCAAGAGTCGCTGGGTGCAGGTCGAGGGTGAAGACCTCGATGAAGCCTTGCGTCAGGCTGCGATTGAGCTTTCCCTTCCAATAAAAAAGATAGAATACGAAATTCGCGATCCCGGTAAAAAAGGAACCTTTGGAATCGGCCGGACAAACTGTGTGATAGTAGCTTACCCGGCAATTGATCCGGCCCAACTTCAACTGACTGAAGATTCCCTTGAAATGGGTTCGGGTATGGAACAGGGTGAAGATCAAGATAAAGACGGAGAGGCTATTGTGCGGCTTTTCCCCGAAGGGGTGTTCCTAAAGGTGATACCGCCGGTTGGGAACGGAGCTCACGCCACTGAAAGACAAGTCTATGCCAAGGTAAAAGAGCGGGACATTGAACGCTATGATAAACAGTTGATCCAGAAAATTGTCAAGGCCGCCGATAACCGCTATATAAAAATTGGCGACTTTGATTACAATCCTGCCAACGATTCAATTATTACCGTCGATATTACAGATTTCGATATGAAGGCGTTTATAATCTGCAAACCGCCCACTAAGAATGGAGCAGATCCAAATTTTGACGGGCTGCTTGGCTTTCTCAAAACAAACGGTGTGGTATTTGGAATCAAGGAAGAGCCTCTACGAAAGTTTGTAGACTTTCCCAAGTACAATGAGACAGTTTTAGTGGCAGAGGGAACCGCCCCGGTAAATGGGAATGATGCCCGAATTATTTATAATTTTGAAACCGATCGTTCAAAAATTAAGCTGAAGGAAAAGAACGGACGGGTAGATTTTAAGGAATCAAATGTAATCCAGAATGTGGTTGAAGGTCAGGCGTTAGCAAAGAAGATTCCTCCCGGTGAAGGCCAACCCGGCCGAACGGTAACCGGGAAGCTTCTGCCTGCGAAAGACGGCAATGATGTGAAGTTTGAAATAGGCAAGAACGTTCATCTGTCGGACGACGGAATTACTGCAGTGGCTTCTATCAATGGCCAGGTGATGTTGGCAAACAGCAAAATCAGTGTGGAACCGGTTTTAGTAGTTCCGGGAGATGTAAACTTGAAAACCGGTGGTAATGTCATTTTCTTGGGTACGGTAATCGTCAAAGGTAATGTCGAGGACGGTTTTAAGGTGCAAGCTGCCGGAAATATTGAAATTATGGGAAATGTAGGGAAGAGCGAGTTGGATGCCGAGGGCGATGTAATCGTGCATCAAGGAATAACCGGAAAAGGCGAAGGGTTCGTACGGGCCGGGCGAGGAGTGTGGTCAAAGTTCATCGAAAACGCTCGGATTGAATCGGGTGACCTGGTGGTTGCCTCCGATGGAATTATTAACTCTAGGGTGAGCGCTAATCATCGAATTATCTGCCAGGGAAAGCGTGCAACTATTGTAGGCGGGCATCTGCGGGCAGCTGAAGAGATCCATGCGAAAACTTTGGGGTCGGTGGCAGGCTCAGAAACAGTGCTCGAAGTAGGTTACGATCCAAACAGCAAACAGCGCTTATATGATCTCAATACTCGAAATGAAGAAATTGAAGAGCAGCTTGATAAGATTATGCAGGATATGGCTACCATAAAAAAACTAAAAGAGAAAAGCGGTAAAAAGCTGTCGAAGGAAAAACTTGCGTATCTTAAAGAGATTACCGAAAAGAAGTCCGCCATCGAGCAGGAAAAGCAAGAGAAACAGGAAGAGATCGATGAACTGCAGCACTACCTATCGTCTTTGAAGGTAAAGGGACGGATATCAGCCTCTGAACGGGTGTTCAGTGGAGTCAAGCTCAGCATCAAAGAAGCTGCTTTAGAAGTAAGAAATGAATATAAATCAGTTACTTTTGTGAACGAGAAGGACGATATAAAAGTAACGAAATACATTCAACCTGAGGAGGACTATTCGAGGCCGAACAATGCCGCTTCAACCGATTGATTTACAGGTATTATTTGCTCATATTAATCAAGTAGGAAAACAGCAGGCAGTGCTGAAAGAGGCTTCAGTGGTGCAGCAGGGTCTCCGCGGGGCGGAGCTTGCCAAACAGACGCGACAGAATGCTGAATCAGTGAGGCAAACTGAAGAAGTACCGGAGGAAAGTACACAAATACGGGAAAAGCAGTCTGAGGGAGGCGACCTCACGCATGAAGAGGCCGGAGGGGAAGAGTCTGAGCAGTCGGAAGAGAAGAGGAAAAAGCACTATTTCGAGGATCCTGCCTTAGGAAAAAACATCGATATATCGGGATAACATATGTATATTACTTCAATCATGGTGAGCACCGGAATAAGTATAATGATAGCAGGGATAGTATATATACTGCTGGTAAAAAGAATAAACAGAGAAAAGTCGAGTACTGCAATAACAGAACAGGTAAGAAACGAAATAGATCGTATGGTTGTAGATTTGAATCAAACCGCCGACAGAAATATTGGATTGATCGAACAGCAACTCAAATCATTGACGGAGATGATTCAAGAGGCTGATCATAGGATTTCTCTACTTCAAAAACATTCGGAAAAACTGAACAGAAGCACTGATACTTATAATCAGATTCGTCCTGCCCAGATAGTGAAACCAAAGGCAACTCCAGAACCAAAAGCATCACCAGCTCCACAGGCCAGTGAAGTCTCTCCACCAAATTCTCATACTGTGGATATTTCTGAGAAAATACAGCCCAGCACCTCCGTTTCGGAGAGCGAGGATGCACAGGATTCAGTGACGACCTCAAAACGTGAGCGTGTAATCAACCTCCATCGACAGGGAATTTCACTTGATATTATCGCTTCCAGGGTTGGTTCTACTGTAGCTGAGGTAGAGCTGATTATATCAATGACAGAGGGCCACCGATGAGCCGAATAATAGGGATAGATCTAGGCACCACAAATACTGCCGCTGCCTTTATGGATGATGATACTCCTCGTATAATACCTAATGATCGCGGTAAAATGCTAACCCCCTCAGTGGTAGCTTTAACTGATTCGGGGGAGCTTTTAGTTGGAGAAGCTGCGAAGAACCAGGCGATGGTGAATGCCGAGGGTACAATAAGTTCTATCAAGCGTCTAATCGGAAAAAAGACGGAAGTAAAACTGCGGAATCGGTCATTTTCACCACAGGAGATAAGTGCGGAAATACTCAAAAAAGTGCGGCGGGATTGTGAAGCATATATGGGGGAGGAAATACGGGATGTTGTTATTTCGGTGCCCGCATATTTTAATGAGCTTCAGCGAAAGGCCACCCAGGAAGCTGGGCGTTTAGCAGGATTAAGAGTTCATCGCATAATCAATGAGCCCACCGCTGCTTCCCTGGCCTACGCATCTCAGATACATACTCGTAAGAATATTTTAGTGTATGATATTGGTGGTGGAACCTTTGACGCAACCGTACTTACCAGTGATGGAAGCAATTTTGAAGTCCTGGCAAGCAACGGCAATAATCAGTTAGGCGGAATCGATTTTGATGCATTGCTGTTTCAGCAAATCTCCGAACCCTTTAATCAGCAGGCAGGCTTTAGTGTGACTGAAGATCCATTTCTGCGTCAGCAGCTGCTCGACCAGGTTGAAAGGGCTAAAATTGAACTATCCGAAAGGGACACTGCCGCAGTCGCTCTGCCGTTTATCGATGTAGATCGTACACCGATACATCTGCACTACACTGTACAGCGGCAAGAGTTCAACAAACTCATTTATCCGTTGATTGAAAAGACTATCGCCCTGAGCCGTGAAGCGGTTCACGATTCAAAAGTTGCGATCGATACCCTCATTTTTAGCGGCGGTTCCAGTAGAATCCCGCTCATCTCCCATTTAATGAACGAGCTCCTACAAGTACGTCCCCAGGCTAAGGTGAACCCCGATGAAGTTGTAGCCCTTGGAACAGCGGTGCACGCCTCCATACTGACCACCAATTCTACTGTGCAGCGAAGCCGGCTTCATTCACTGAAAGATGTCACTCCCTTGCCCTTAGGGGTTGAAATCGAAGGTGAAAGGTTTTTGCCGGTAGTCGAGAAGAATGCTCCCCTCCCGGCAGAAAGGAAACAGTTGTTCACCACGGTAGCCGATGGTCAGCAGAGTGTCGCGGTGCATATCCTCCAGGGAGAGAGCCAATCTGCTGTGGAAAACGTCTCTTTAGGACGTTTCCTTCTTTCCGGAATCAAAAAGATGGAGAGGGGGGCGGCAAAGATCGAGGTAGTGTTTAAGATTGATCTTGATGGATTGTTAAAGGTAGTTGCCCGGGATATAGATACCGGGATCGAAAAAAATGTCACGATCGACCGGGAAAGTGACTCCTCAAATACGGTATCCGAAGATGAACACTTCGAAAAACTCAAGAATTTGATACGTCGGACTGATACTTTAATCGAAATGGTCCCGGCGGACACCGCTCCTGCTTTTATTAAAGAGGTAAATGCAATACTTTCTGCTGCGCGTAAGGCTGCTGCGGACTCTCCAATTGAAGTACTGCGTCAGTACCAGGTTGCACTAGAAGCGGTTTTAGCCGAGATCCACGAACTTTTAAAAGAGCAGGAGGTTCAATGTGGAAGAGCTTAGGTACTACCGTGCATTAGGTCTTCCTGCAGGGGCAGATGCCGGACAAATAAAATCTGCCTACCGGGTTCTGGCAAAAAAGTACCATCCTGATATGAGTAAAGATCCAGCTACGGGTGATGAGTTTAGAAAAGTTGCGGCCGCCTATAAAACTCTCCTCGCTCGCGAGGAGAAACGAAGTTACCTTGATTCAACTGTACGGCGTACATATAGAACGTCCCCGATACGGCCGGCCACACAGCCTTCTACGGGGGAGGCAAAAAAATCAATTTACGAGATTGGCCAACTCCTTCTGAGGGGAAAAACGGCGAGTATGCGTGCCTTTGCGGCGAGGCGTCTGGGTTTTTCTCAACAGAAAGGAGCTTATGTATATCTGCGGAAGTCTTTACAGGACCCTTCCGAGGCGGTAGTTCTTGCTGCTGTCGAGGCAATCGGCCGTCTACGGGTGAGCATCTCCGCTGAAGAGCTTGAAGCTCTGTTTGAAGGTAGTTCAAGGCCGGTAAAATTGGCAATACTCCAAACTGTCGAAATGTGTGGTACAAAAAATGTTTTTCTCGGAATACTCGTCAAAGGAATGCAATCTTTAGACCGCAAAGTTCGCAGCAAGTCTTTGTCCCTGTTTTCACAAATTTGAAAGGAGTCTCGTAATGGTAAAAGATAATCAAAACTCTCTGTTTCACTCCTTTCTGCGAGACAGCGAGGGTTTCATTAAAGGGCTCAATCGCAGTCTTCTGGCCCTGGAACAGAATCCAAGGGATCCAAGCCACATTGATGAGCTGTTTCGAAATGCTCACTCCTTAAAATCTGAAGCTGATTATCTCAATCAAACGGAAATTGCAGCTGAAGCCCATCAGATAGAAAGCGCTATACAGAATATTCGAGATCATTCTGAAGCGCCGAACCGTCGTCAATTTGATGCTTTTTTTTCCAGTGTAGATAAGGTTCAGGAGATGCTGGGCCAATTGCGACAGCATCGTATGCAAAGCAAGGGTCAAAGCAAGAACAAAGCTCAGGATGCTGCCGGGGATGAACTGCACTACAAAGCTGCGACAGGTTCAGAAAACGGGCCGAAGGGCTCCCAGGAACCCTTGATGCCGATCCTCAGTGATTTTGAGAAATCCCTGCTGCGGGAGTCAAGAAAAAGAGAGGAGCGCTTTTTCCGGGTGTATGTAGAGCTCTCGGATCAAGCTGAACTTCCATATGCCAAAGCCTACCTTATCTTGAGTAATCTGGAACAGCTGGTTCAAGTAATTCACAGGGAACCCCAATTTGGTGCGGCGGCAGAGAATGAGGACCCAAAGCGCTTTCTGCGGCTTATGTTTTTCTGTACGGGCAAGCTCCCTGAAAGTGAATTGTACCGGGCGGTAAATATTGATCAAATAAAAAAAATTAGCATCTCGCCGCTGGACTACAAAAGTGTGTTGGGTGAACAGGTTCAGAAAAGAGGCAGCCTCGATTTTACGAATGAACTGCAGGTGCACATAAACGGAGGTGATCTGGACGAGCTCAACGGCTATGTGGACGAACTGAAGATCAGGGCCCATCGCCTGAAACGTGAGCTATCCGCAAGCTTCGGCAAAGAAAGCGAGCACCTTTCCCTGTTCACTCGGCTAGTAGATGATCTTGAAGCATTTAGCCATAGAATCAGCCTGGTACAGCTTGATGATGCCCTGCAGCCACACTACCGGCTAGTTCGTGACCTGGCAAGTTCCCTGGATAAAGAGGTTGAACTGCATCTTGAACACTGCAATATTACCCTGGACCGCCGGGCAGCAGAGCTTATATCTGAAATTCTCGTCCACCTGGTGCGTAATGCGGTGAGTCACGGCATTGAAAAACCGATAGAGCGGGCGCAGAAGGGAAAGGCCTCTCTGGGTAGAATCACCATTGCCGCCGAAAAAGCGGATGAGCAGATCCGCATAACAGTTGCCGATGACGGTTCAGGTATTGACGAGGAAGGACTGAAACAGCAGGCTCGTAAAGCGGGTATAGAGACTGAGAGTAATGAGCTGCTTTCATATTTAGTGTATCCGGGTCTCTCAACACTCTCTGAGGCGGACTCCCGTGCCGGTCGCGGATATGGTTTGGATTTAGTCTACCAAAAATTACAAGAGTTTGAGGGGGGAACACTGGAGGTTGCTTCCCACCCCGGGCTTGGGACCAGTTTTATAATGACCTTGCCGGCGGGCTTTTCAATACTCTCCCTGTTGGTGATACGATATGAGAATAAATTGGTAGCAATACCGGCTAAGTATGTGGAGTCGCAGATAGAATTGAAAAGCGGCACGTTTTCCTCCGGTAAAAATGGAGAGTTATTCTGGAACGAATTACCGGTATTTAACCCGGAGGGGCAGCTTTTCTATACCGATACATATCCTCCTCAAAGCCTTGGGCTTGTCATCTCCTATCTAAAATATAAAGTCCTTGTATTAGTAGACGAGATGCTCTTTCACAAGGAAGTTGCCGAGGAGAGCATCACCCTGTATATTGCGGGCAGTCTTCATTTGCATAAGATGAGTCTGTATAATACGGAATCCGAACTCTATTATTTGAGTCCTTCCATTGCCGTAACCGGCTCTCTATAGTGCCTGAGCAGTGCGTGGGCAAAAAAAAACGGTATGCTTCTGGACGTTTCAAAAAGCATACCGTTAAATAAATTAAAAAGGCTATTATTCTAATAAGAAAATAGCCGTATCCGGCTATTTTCGTCGTTTCGGTTGTCGCACAGCGGCATCCGAAACTAGTTAATGCCCTATTTATCATTTCGGTAACAGTGAGGCATTCTTTAATAATTTTGTATAAAAAGTGCGAAAGGATTTAAGTGCTACCGGTTCTGCAGCCTCTACTTGCTGTTACTAAATACTTCTATATGGAACTTCGCCGAATCTAAGAGGTGCTGATAAACCCGTTGGGAACTTTGTAGGTTTTCTTGTAGATTTTGGCTGGATGATAATTCATCTTGGATCTGCTCAAGTACGGGGTTAATCAAAAATCCGACTACATGACGGCTTGCGGAGAGCAGCAGTTTTTGATCCAGAGTATCCAGGGTATACAACGTTTCCTGGATTTTGGAGCGACTCAGCTGGTCATCGGAATAGCCTTCAACTCCGGCTATTACCCGTAAACCTTGTTGTGCAATGCTTTTCAGGCTGTGAAGTTCTTCGATAAGAGAATTGATCCGCCCCTGCAGCTGTTCTGCTCTTTTTTTTTGGTCCCGCTGCTGTTGAGCGGTATATAATTGAAGAGCGCGATCTATTTGCCGATCAATTACAGGACGGGATGGTGGGAGTTTCAGCAGCTGAGATATTGTGGCCAATTGTATCCCCGGTATTTTTACTCCCTTTGGCGAAAGGGTAAAAGTGCTGCCCGAGTCCTTTGCTATCTGTTCTTCAAACCACTGTCGATATATAATAAGCCGCCGGTCGGTTAAAGTAAGGCCGCCGCCGTAGTTTTCGTGGTAGAAGGGATCGCCGCTATGAAGGTAGTTAAAAATAAGTCCTTCGTAAGGCCTGAAGCGGTACGAGTGAGTAAACAGCAACTGTTCGAAAAAGCTGCCGCAATAGTGGGTCCGTTTTTCCGGAAAACCCAAGTCTAAACCGCTTAAATATATTTCATCGGCACCTATGTAGCGAGCAAAGTCCCAGGCGGTAGTGGTAACTGAACCACCGGCTCCCAACTTATGGGCTGCCTCATCTCCCGGCTCCAGGTATCCCCCGAGGGGAAACACCGAGCCGCTGAAAAAAACAGCCCGGTAAGAATTTTGAAAAACCCGAGAATGAGTGGCGGATTCTGAAATAAGAATGGTTGCTTGTAAATCAAGTCCATCGAGATGGCGGGTGTTCCAGTACTGGGGGTCAACTACAAGGGTAAAGTCGGGGGTAACTCCATTGCGCAAAAGGGCTCGCAATGAGGTGTCTGTAGCGATTAAAACCATCCGTTGCTGCAGCTGCTTCAAATCGGGAAGCACTGCATCCAGAGTCGGCCCGGCCGCAATGACCAGAGCCGGTATTCCCCGAAGGAGATCCCTAAGCTGATTCAAGTTTCCAGCCATAGCCATTGTGTCCAGGTTTTGAGCGAGATTACGAATCCATCTACGTCCGAAACGCTTCACGGTGGTACTGTTCACTCTCTTTCGTGATCGCTCGGCTTCAACGATGCTGTGAGCAAGGGAGTAATAATCGGGAGCGGTCTGTGTAATCGGCAGCAGAGGGATAACCGCATGGTTTCTGCTGATCAGTGGCGAGAGAGCTGCTCTCAAATCCGTGACTCCCAGCCCAATGAGCAACGAGGTCTTTTCGTTGAACAGAGACGTATAGTCACGGGCTGTGAGGGCTTTCAGAAAAAGTTCGGGGCTCTGCTCAACAATAATTGCCTCGCCCTGGGGAAACCTGCGAAAAAACTCCTCAATTTGATAACCAAGGCCAAAACCAAAAAAGATACAGGCCGGCGTAAGAGGCTCACTATTGTTATCAAGCAGACGTGCCGCTTCCCTGCACGGATTATGCTTTGAATGGATCCATCGGCCCTCAAGTTGTGCGGTAGCTGCGTGCTGTGCCGATACGCCGATAGATAAACTTTCCGACGGATGGAATCGTGCAAAAACTTCTGTACTTAGTTTAGGAAACAGCTGTACCAGATGCCTGCGGTTCTGTTCAAAGAAGTTCATTCAAACTCCAAAATTAACTGCATGTTTTCAGTTACCGGAGTACCCGGCGGAGGGTTCTGGGACTCGACCCATCCTTCGCCTCGAAAAACAACATCAATATCTTCGTGGGAGAGCAAGGGCAGCAGACGGCGTTTGGATATTCCCCTAAGGTCAGGCAGGCTGCTTCCTATCTCAATCTGAGGCTGCTGCTTAAGTTTTATAACCCCCGAATGTCGGATAACTTCATCATTTTCGGTGGGTATCCCCATATAGGGGATCAGTTTTAGACCCAGCTCCTTGATCATGGGGGCGGCAATTCTTCCCCCGTAAAACTCATCCCCTTGGGGAGTGTCGATTACGATATAGGTGATCAGTCTAGGATCGTCGGTCGGATAAATTGCCAAACAGGAGGCAACAAAAGAGCTTTCGGAGTAGTTCCCGGTGCGCGGATCAACTTTTTGGGCGGTACCGGTTTTGGCGGACATCCGGATACCATCGATTCTTGCCCGGTGTGCGGTTCCACCATCGGCAGTGACAGTTTCCATCATCAAAAGAGTAGCTTCAGCAACCTCCGGCCGGACAGCCTGTCGGATAGGTTCACGTTTGTTTTCCTGTATAATTTTCCCGTCGGGAGACACGATTTTTTTCACTATATGCGGCTGCAATAGCATTCCCCGGTTGGTGAACGCGCTCGCGGCGGTGAGCATTTGAACTGCTGTAACGGATATTTCCTGACCAATCGCAACGGTAGGTTTGGTACGCCCCGACCACCTTTCAGCTTCACTGAATATTCCCCTTGTTTCACCAGGAAAGGGTAAATGGGTTTTGCTTCCAAATCCGAATTCGGTGATTTGTCGGTGAAAATCTTCTTTACTCACCAGATCAGAGGCATAGGCAGCGCCGGCGTTGCATGAGTACTGCAGAATTTTCTGTGCATTGACTGTTCCGTGAGTTCCTAGACAGTTAATATGCACCGTCTCGGCGTTTGGAAATTCCCGTTCGTAATAGCCGTTGCAGTAAAACTCGGTATCCGGTGCCAGTGCCCCGAGTTCTAAGAGTGAGGCAATTGAGTAGATCTTAAATACCGATCCCGGTTCGTACGCGTAAGTGATGGGGCGGTTTTTTTTAGCAAAAACATCAGTCCGGTTAAAGGTATTCGGATCAAAATCCGGTGAATTTGCCCATCCCAAAATATCTCCGTTACGGGCATCCATCACTAGGACCATCACTGAATTTGCATCGTGTTCTTCGTAGGTTTTCCGGGCAACTTCCTCAGCCATATACTGAATATTGAGGTCAAGGGTAAGAAAGAGTTGGTTGCCGTATTTTACCGGTGCGCTGTCTTCGGTTTCGGCCGGGGGGGCCAGAGTATCATTGTAGGTAAGTTCGATGCCATCCAGCCCGACATTGTCGGTACCTACAAAACCTAATACATGAGCAGCTAAATCTTGCTCAGGATAGTTACGACCGTACTCCGGTTCCAGGGAAATACCGGGCAGCTTGCGGGCGGCAATCAGCCTTTGCACTTTCTCATGGGTGCTGGGTGAGACTTTTCGTTTGATGTACAAAAAGCCTCGACTCTGCTCAATACGGCGTTTAAGCATTTCAGTGTCAAGTTTAAGAAGAGGGGCCAAAGTTTCGGCAGTATACGCAGGATTTTCTATGTTTGGAACCCAGGCGGTAACGGAGAACAGCCGGGTCTGCATAGCTAAGATGCGACCGTTTCTATCCAGAATCGGACCACGTTCAGATGAAGTCTGAACGGTCCGTTCAGGTGCTGCTTTATCCGGTTCTAATACCATCACTTTAAAATATTGAGCAACCAGCAGAAGCACGAATACTGTAAAAAAAATTATAACTATTCCGAATCTTCTAGTAGCTTTCGACATATTGTTTTGCCCGCCTAGTTATATCCCATTACCCGCCCCTCTATGCGACTTACATCTATAAGCCCATAATAACGGGAGTCCAGGGACACCTTACGGTTATCCCCGAGGAGAAATACTTTTCCCTCAGGTATCGCCTCCAAATTCAAAAGTTCAGTTGCATGAATTTCACTGATCGGAATGTGTATGTTACCAATTATAAACATATTTTCCTCACGCTGCACTGCTGTTCCAGCGGCTCCAACACAGCGTTTTACTACTGGAAGAGAGTGAGCCGGTTCTCTGAAGAATACAAGCTCATGCTGTTTAATTCTACCCCACCGAATAATATATCCTTTGCTCCAAGGCAGTCTGGCCCCATACGCCCAGCGATATATAAAAATTGTCTGGTCTGACCTCAAAGTTGGAAACATAGAGTCCCCATCGATATACTTTACATCATAAAGTGAGATTGCTGCAAAGCAGACTCCAAGGGCTATAAGTACTATGTGTGTAAAGGGTGATTTCATAAACTGTCCTACAAAAGTGAGAACTAATATTAATATGTAAGTTCCGTTTTGTCGATATGAATATTAAGAGTTATGAGCAAAACAGTTTTTACTAACCATGGATTAACTATGCAGCGTATACAGAAAATAAGAAGAAAAACACGTCGAAATTCTTTGGTGGAGAAGGCTACACTTCTACGGCGGCAATCTGTTCGCAAGGGGAAGTTAAAAACGCTCATCCCTAAGCATAAGTGTAAGCCCAAAGCCAAAGCAACTAAAACAACCCGTATAACCCTCAAAATTCCTAAAATGAAGTTGCCGAAGTTGCCCAAGTGGTTGAAGCTAAAACTTCCAAAACAACTCAAAATAGATGAGCATAAGTTGTTTTTAACCGGTACAGGTGTATTAGTAGTAGGGCTTCTTGCCTTGGGGGCTCTGCAGCTGGACGGCAGTTTTTCCCAGGCGGAGGAGTTTCAGCTGAACTTACCTGAAAGCAGCGGTACTATAAGCGGTGAACTTCTTGCTTTTGCTTCTCCGGAATCTGAATCGCGTGGTTCTGGTGATATTACTTTTGGGGATCGTCCGATTGTGACTTCTGTAAGTACCAACTCTTATGTGGTGCAGCGAGGAGATACCCTGTCTGAGATAGCGGCGGAGAACAATCTGGATGTAGGGACGTTGATAAGTTTTAATAAAATCGATGATGTCCGGCGCTTGATTGCAGGCAGCGAAATTACTATTCCGGACATTGATGGGGTGCCTTATACGGTGCAGCGAGGTGATTCGCTGGAGAAGATTTCCAACCGCTATGAGGTTTCACTGGAAAATTTATTAGATGCCAATGATCTGCAGACGGACCAAATTCAACCCGGTCAGAAGCTGTTTATTCCGGGTGCGGCGATAAGTGAATATGAGTATAAGAAGGCGATGGGTACTCTGTTTATTTATCCTACCTCCGGCCGGCTTACCTCCGGTTTCGGCTATCGATCCGATCCTTTTACCGGAGTGCGTCGCATGCACTACGGTGTCGATTTAGCCAACCGTACCGGTACCATTGTGAAAGCTACCATGGCCGGTCGGGTGGTAGCCGTGGGAAATCAGACACGGGGCTATGG
This sequence comes from Spirochaetia bacterium, assembly GCA_034520965.1. Lineage (GTDB taxonomy): Bacteria > Spirochaetota > Spirochaetia > DSM-16054 > Sediminispirochaetaceae > DSBN01. Next base: position 215,694 of record JAXHMY010000008.1, read on the forward strand.
AAAATATATAGTTGTTAAACATAACCATGGATATCAGAGTCTCTATGGACATCTGAGTACCATTGAGGTCAGTCAAAATCAGTACATCTCACAGGGGCAGCGACTTGGCCTGATGGGCAACAGCGGCCGCAGCACCGGCTCCCATCTGCACTTCTCGCTGTATAAAAATAATGTGCCGGTAAACCCTCTGGGTGGATACCTATATAAATAAGCCGGGCAAAGAAGCCCGGCTCTATTTTATTGTCCGTATTTTACTTTCCGTGGCAATGCTTGTATTTTTTTCCGCTTCCACAGGGGCAGGGCTCGTTACGGCCGACCTTCGGTACGGTTCGCTTTACCTGTGCCCCCTGGGGTTGAGACCCTCCCCCTGAAGGGGCTGCTGCCGGTACCCCTCCGGCGGCAAATTGACCCAACTGCTTATGACTGGCCGCTGCGGCAGCAACCGGCTGCCTTCTGCGGGCTTGCTCCGGCTGCTTGATTTCAACATTAATTATCATTCTAGCTATTTGGCTTCTGATGTTATAAATGAGGGTGTCGAATATATCGAAACCTTCCAGTTTGTATTCGAGTAACGGGTTTTTTTGTCCGTAGGTGCGCAGATAAACCGCTTCGCGCAGGGCTTCTAATTCATCCAGATGGTCCTGCCAGCGCTGGTCGATCTGCCGGAGGTAGTTGTACCGGATAAAGTCATTGAAGGGCTTTACTCCAACTGCATCTATCTTATCCTGAATCTCCCGGTCAATACGCGCTACAATCCTGTCTACTATATCCTCCTCCGAGTCCTTCAGCAGATCGATGTCGGAAAGATCCGGCTGATGGTACATTTTTGCCTGGAACTCCTGTTCCAGGTCGACTTTGGCGGAATCAAGGTCCCCTCTATTCTGGGTATAGTTGTACACTACCTCCTCGGTCAGCTGACGGATAGTGCCGACAACCCGCTCTTTCAGGTTTGAATCCTTTAGAATTTCGTCCCGCTGACCATAAATGAACTTTCTCTGCTCGTTGAGCACATCGTCAAAATCAAGCAGATGCTTTCTTATTTCAAAGTTTCGTTCCTCAACACGGTTTTGGGCGCGCTCGATTGCCTTATTGATCAGCGAATGATAAATCGGCTCTCCGCTGTCCATCCCGATTCGCCCCATAAGGCTCTTCAGATTGTCCTTCGCAAACAGGCGCATCAAGTCGTCGTCCAGGGAGAGAAAAAAGCGGGACTCCCCCGGGTCCCCCTGACGTCCGGAACGGCCGCGCAGCTGATTGTCGATTCGCCTGGATTCGTGCCGCTCCGTACCCAGAATGTAAAGACCGCCGAGCTGTTTGACTTCGTTGTAGTCTTTTACCCAGGACTGGTACTCTTTTTCATATGCTGCACGGAACTCCTCATGGGACGCTTCGGTGCCCGCTTTTCGGCGGGCCCGGAAATCGGGGTTTCCCCCCAGTTTTATATCGGTACCGCGTCCGGCCATATTGGTTGCAATGGTAACCGAGCCCTTGGCTCCAGCCTCTGCGATAATGAGGGCCTCACGAGCATGGTTTTTGGCGTTGAGTACCTCGTGCTGAACTCCCTTTTTCTTGAGCAGTGATGAAAGATGTTCCGATTTTTCAATCGAAACCGTACCAACCAAGACCGGCTGTCCCTTCTGTTTCAGCCGTGCAATCTCATCACTAATCGATTCGTATTTGAACTTTTCATTGAGGTAGATAGCATCATCCTGGTCAAGACGTACCATCGGGCGATTGGTCGGAATCACTACCACTTCAAGGTTGTAGATTTTTCCAAACTCCCGCGCCTCAGTATCGGCGGTACCGGTCATGCCGGAGATCTTATCGTACATTCGAAAGAAGTTCTGAAAGGTGATAGTGGCCAAGGTTTTATTACGTTTGGCTACTTTGATACCCTCTTTCGCCTCGATGGCCTGGTGCAGTCCTTCTGAGTAGCGCCGACCGGTGAGAATACGCCCGGTAAACTCATCGACGATTTCAACCTTGCCTTCCTGCACCACGTAATCTACATCTTTCTGAAACATGCGATGGGCTTTTACCGCCTGGGTGAAATAGTGAATGTATTCAAAATTATTATCGGTAAACAGTGAATCCTGAATGACTTTATGCTTCAGCAGCAGCTGCTCAATGTGGTTCATACCTTCCTCGGTGAAGGTTACCCGTTTTCCCTTCTCATCCACCTTAAAATCACCCTCCGGCTCATCGGGGTATTCACCGGTCTCAGGCTCTTTATCGCACTCTTTAAGAAAGGGAACCAGGCGGTTTACATCCATAAACTTTCGGGTATCGTCTTCAGCCTGACCGGAGATTATCAGCGGAGTTCGAGCCTCATCGATGAGGATCGAGTCGATTTCATCAATGATACAGTAGTTGTGGTCCCTCTGCACCTTTTCCTCCGAGCTCCACCGCATATTGTCGCGCAGATAATCAAAACCGAACTCATTGTTGGTTCCGTAGGTGATATCTTGTTTGTAGGCACTAATCCGATTCTGATTGTCCATCTGGGGCAGTACCGCCCCAACACTTAAGCCCAAATAGTTATAAACCGGTGCCATCCATTCGGCATCACGTTCGGCCAAATAGTCGTTTACGGTAACCACATGGACCCCTTTTCCGGGAACGGCATTTAGGTAGGCGGCGGTTACACTGGAGAGGGTTTTTCCTTCACCGGTTTTCATTTCCATGATTTTCCCGAAATGAAGGACAATTCCCCCTAACAGCTGTACATCGTAGTGTCGCTCGCCAAGTACGCGCCGGGCTGCCTCCCGGACCATTGCGAATGCTTCAGGAAGCATTTTGTCCAGGGCCTCACCCTCCTGGTACCGTACGCGGAATTCCGCCGTTTTTTTTGGAAAATCATTCGGAGAGAGCTCCGCCGCCCAATTTTCCAGTTGATTGATTTGGTAAAGCATTGGGAGCATAGTCTTTAGGTCCTTTTCATGCTGGGACCCCATAATTTTATTTGTAATCTTCTGTATCATATAGAAAAATCCTGCCTTGCATAGAACATTAAGTTTTAACAGCATACTATTTTACACAATAAGAGGGTATGTTTCTACCGGTGAGTTCAACGAATGACTTCATCGAATTGACATTACTGAATTGTGAAGAGTACTATGGGGTAAGATGAAACGACTAATTATTCTACTAACGCTGTTACCGGTACTATTTTTGTTATCCTGTCAGGTAGATGAGCAAAGGACCCTTGAACGGGAAAAGCTTTTTGAGCTTGAGATTGGTAAGATGGAAGACCAGCTTGATATGCTTCAGCTAAGAGGGATTCCCTTTAGACAGAAAAGCCGTATTCTCATGCGGAATGGACTGTTTTTTATCTCAAACGGAAGTTCGCAGAAAGTAATGGAGTTTACCAGTTACGGTGATATAGTATCGCTCTATTACAATCCCGACCAGAATCCCGAACCCTTTCTGCTGAATGAAAACGCCCCTGATGACCAGCTCTCTAACAGACGGGCCTTCAAGTACCCATTTAAGGAGGTTGGCGAAATCGCAGTAACCTCCAACAAAACTCTGTTGGTAGAAGACCGTGTCTCTGAAATGCAGCAGGAATATGATAAAGAGATTCAGGCTATGTTGAACCGGGTGGTGCTTCGCTTCGATCAAAATGGACAAATGATTGATTATCTCGGAAGGGAGGGCAGCGGTGGAACCCCTTTTCCCTATATAGAATCGATCCAGGTAACTAATTCTGATCAAATTGTAGTCATATCCCGCTCAATTCAGCACTGGTTCGTGTACTGGTTCAATTCCCAGGGTTCACTTTTATACGAAGCGACAATCTCCCGGAGTAATCTCCCGGTGCCCGAAGGGCAAGAGCTTTTGCCCTCACTTGGATCCGTTTCTGCCGACACTGATGAACACCTGTTGTATTTAAAGATAGATTACTATGGTGGTGAAAGTACAGACACAGGGACTAAGCGAAATATTTATTTTCAACATTCCCGAATTTGGTGGTACGATCTTGAGAGCGAGAAATATGCGGGTTCTGTGACCGTGCCTGTCAGGACAGATGAATATCGTATATCAGAGTTTGAAGAGTCAAAAAAGATACGAAGCCTTTATGAATTAATGAGGTAATAGTCGCGGCAATGTGTTTTTTTTGATGACCCATGATCATAACGAATTGTTTGAACTGCTGCTGCTGAGGCGTGACGGTACAGTTATTCAGCGCAACTATATTGAGATTCCAGAAGAATCGATTATGTACCGCGATTTCCACTTGAATCATGATGGCGTGCTATCAGCTATGCTGGTGCATGAATACAGTGCCGATGTAGTGTGGTGGCGAACCGACCGGTTTTTGGAGGAGAAAAATGAAGATAGTTCAACCGCAGATAATGGCTGAGATAGACCGGCTATCTGAGGAAGAATACGGTATACCGGGGCTTCTGCTGATGGAGAATGCCGGGATCAAAGCCTTCCGCCAGTTCTCTGTTGAGTGGGAGTTGAATCGTCCTTCTCAGAGGCGAGGGGGCTGCTCACTGGTATTTCTTGCCGGAGGTGGTAACAACGGGGGAGATGCATTGGTAATGGCCCGTCAAGCCTTCCTTGAGGCGACAGATGAAGTTACTGTTGTCTGTCGTGATGCAAAAAAAATGAACGAAGCTGCAGCTATTCACCTTGATATTGTGACAAAACTCGGTATACCGGTGCTGTTTTGGGCGGAAGATGAAAGTGAAGCCCGTTTGAAGATTCGCAGTGCAGATGTCCTGTTTGACGGTATTAGCGGTACCGGCATACGCGGGGCGCTGCGCGGAAGTGCTGCCGATATGGTAAAGGCTGTGAACGAAGAGAGCACCGGATATGTGGTGGCAGTCGATGTCCCCAGCGGCCTGGGCAGTGACTTCTTGGGAGAATATCCGGCTGTAAAAGCACATCTTACTCTGACTATGGGCTTAGCAAAAGTCCCTCTATATACTCCTGCCGGTCGGCCTTATGCGGGGACTATTCGTACTGTAAAGCTTGGTTTTCCTCCACAGCTATTACAAAACCCTCCTAAGCTTGAAGGTGAGGGGAGCGGAGAATTGCTGGAGGGTCTTGAAAGGCCTGCCTTCCAGGCACAGGATTACAAAAATGTTCGCGGACACGCAGCTATATGGGCAGGCAGTGTTGGAACGAGTGGGGCGGCGGCCTTGGCGGCGGAAGGGGCAGGTCGGGCCGGGGCAGGGCTAGTAAGCTTGTTCACAGATCAGGAAATCTATCCCGTCCTGGCAGGCAAGCTTTCCGAAACAATGGTCAGTCCTCATAAGCCCATGCAGGCCGCTGATCTGAAAAGTTGCTATTCAGCCCTTTTAGCAGGCCCTGGATGGGGACAAGACTCCCGCAGTTCTATACTGCAGACATTATTGAAGAGCGAACTTCCCGGAGTAATAGATGCCGATGGTATCGGGATACTCAGGGAAATCTGGAATGAGCACGGAAGCAGCAAAGTGCAGAACTTGTCGGCAGGGCGCTGGATTCTCACTCCCCATCCGGGTGAATTCCTTGCATTAGTCAAGGATAGTCCCTTTGAAATTGATAAACCGGGCCTTCTCTCTAATCCTCTGACTGCAGTTGTACCTGTAGCTCGAGAGCTCCAAATGGTGATAGTCCTAAAGAGTCATGTGGTCTGGATTGTATCTCCTGAAGGCAGGTTCGCTGTGGTAGACGGAATGAATCCGGCAATGGCAACCGGGGGATCGGGGGATGTCTTAGCCGGCATTATTACCGGCATTCTCGCTTCGGGAGTTTTTACCTTTGAGGCCGCCTGCAGAGGTGCTTTACTTCACCAGGCAGCCGGGCGTTTAGCTTATCGGACTAAGGGCTGGTTTTTAGCCGGAGATCTGGCACAGGCAGTCTCCCAAGTCTGGGTTGATCAAGCACGGGGAGACAAAGATGAATTCGCCGGACAGTTCTGAACCGCAGAATGGCTCATCTTCAGAATCCCAGTATTCCGCCAAGGAACTGGCTGATCAGTCAATATTCGAGCAACATGTAGCTTCAGGGGAAATAAAGTTCCATAGCCGCGGGAGCGCCCCGGAGCCTGAACTGCCTGGGGCGAGTAGGAAACCGCGGTTTGGTACCGTGTTCCGGAGTAATCCCGGCCTCCTGATTATTCTTGTCGATATCCTGCTGGTGATATTGGTTCTAACCCTGGTATTCCCGTTTATACGGCCTGGAAGCAGTGTGGACAACTTTGGGGGATATTCTTTCTCTTTGCATGGGTATCTCAACGAAGGAGCGGTATATACAAGCTTGATGCTGCAGCCGAATCCATCCGAGATTGAAGCGGGAAGCTCAGCCAAAGGGGCGTTTCAGATAGAGTTTAGAATATTGGAGAGCGATACACGAATACAGACCGAACTCGTACCGTTTACGGAGGAGGAAACGCTTGACACGCGGATTCTACGGAAAAAAATTGAGTTGCCTCACGAACTGCAGGGTACCCCCGCAGTGCGGATTAGAACTACAATAAGCTTAGGTGAAGAAAGCGTGACTTTAGAAAAAAAGATGAGACAATAAAGCTTGACGATGCTATATTGATTGTATAATTTGATAATATCTTACAGGTAGGGGAGTCCCATGGTACAATTTTATTTACTTGCAGTTATATTGAATATTTTAGGCGGTCTTATATTGGCAGCCCCTCTCTTACAGGAAAAAATTCCTATGTTAGAGAAAATTCACGAAGGGCTGCGGATTAACATTGCCTCGCGTATGGTCTTTATTCTACTATCCCTTGTGGTCGGCATATTTAAAATTTTAAGTGTGACCAAGGGTGATGTAGCCGTAGTGGGTGATCTTTTACCGGCGTTGAGTCTGTTGCTGATGGCCGGGGTGTTTTTCCTCGATTACTATAAAGAACAGTCGGAAATCGGCTCTTCTTTTATAGATAAACTGCAGCGGATTTTCGTGGACAATAAGAGCGCCATCGGAATTATTCTGGTAGTTATTGGACTGCTGCATTTTCTTTTTCCCCGAGTTCTGTTTCTCTAACGATACAGATAATTTCAGGAAATTTTAGGATAAGTGGAGCACACATCAGTGAAGCAGCAATCCGGTCCTACAACACGAGTCTCGACTGCGGGTATTGCCCGCAGGAGGGATAAATTTTTAGTAGCCCTCCGAAAGCCTGGCACCAGTATCGGTGAATCGTGGGAGTTTCCGGGTGGAAAAAAAGAGGATTCAGAGACGCCACAACAGGCCCTGAAACGGGAGTTTTTTGAAGAGTTCTCTATAGATATTCTGGTTGGCGAAAAACTCTGCAGCGATCAGTTTGTGAATCGAGATCAGGTGTATGAACTTTCGGCGTATTCAGTGCGTTTGATAAGCGATGCTTTTGTACTGAAGGAACATCAAGAAATCAGATGGGTTTCATTGGACGATCTGATGCATATGCCGATGGCGGATTCGGATAAAAAAATTGTGCGCTGTCTCAGAAAATCTAATCAGATGATAGTCCCCTGAGGGATTATCCCGTTTTTTGGTATTATGATGATTCCATCTACAATCCAGTAATTACCGTAATCGCCGTCTTGGCGATCTATATGATCAATACCTATGCGGCATCCGTCTCCAATTCTAACGTTTTTGTCGATTATGGCACGCTTGACTATTGTTCCGCGTCCTATTCCTATATTGGGAATACCCTTAGCTTGGTTTTCCAGTTTTTTCTCGTGGGTTTCGTAGTAATTTGCACCCATACAATATACTCCGTCCAGATTGGCCCCAGACTCTATCAGGGTGCGCACGCCCACCACAGAATTTACAATTGATGCATTGGTAATGATACTTCCTTCGCCGGTGAGGGATTGACTGATAGTACAGAAATTGACCTTTGTTGCCGGCAGATGCCGCCGATGCGTATAGATAGGCATCTGCTCATCGTAGAAGTTAAACGCCGGCGTAAGAGAAGCCAAATTAAGGTTTGTTTCGTAGAAGGCCTTGATGGTTCCAATATCCTCCCAGAAGCCGTTAAAAACGTAGGTATTCACATGCCGTTCGCTGATTGCGATCGGAATAATCTCTTTTCCAAAATCGGTATAATTGTTATCTAAAACCTTCTCCATGGTGTCGGCATTGAAGATGTAAATACCCATCGAGGCCAAATACTCTTTTGAAGTGTCCGCCTGCATACCTTGAGAATAGAGGATGCTCTGGGGTACCTTCATCTCCTCTATATTGGCTTCGGGAGTCGGTTTTTCAATAAAAGAAACCGCCCTGCGGTTCTTGTCGGCCTTCATTATTCCTAAACCGGTTGCCTCGCTGCGTGAAACCGGAGTAGCTGCTACGGTAATTTCAGCACCGCTCTCAATATGCTGATTCAGCATGTCGGAAAAATCGGTACGGTATAGTTGGTCGCCGGCTAAAATCAGATAGTGAGTCGGATCCTGATCGCGAAAATGAGTAAAGTTTTTACGCACCGCATCGGCTGTTCCTTCGTACCAGCTTGAGTTTTCAAAGGTCTGCTCTGCTGCAAGGACTTCGACAAAACCATGGGTAAATACATCGAAAATATAGGTGTTTGAAATATGGTTGTGCAGCGAAGCGCTGTTGAATTGGGTTAAAATATAGATCTGCTTAAAATTGGCGTTTATACAGTTAGATATGGGTATGTCTACTAACCTGTACTTCCCGCCAAAGGGGACCGCCGGTTTTGCTCTTTCTTTTGTTAAGGGATAAAGCCGTGTGCCCTTCCCTCCGCCAAGCACGATTGATAGTACCTTTTCCAATGTGTTTTTCCTCTCTTTCTATGATTAAGGTTAGTAGATCATCCATTGAAGGTCAAGGAAATAATACACTTGAATTGTTGCGTTGTAAATGTTGCACAAATGAATGAGGAAAGGTAGTATCTTAATATGGCTTCAAACAATATTTTACCGCCGGATTTAAACACTGCTTCATTGTATTTTGTGGGGATTAAGGGTACAGGAATGTCCGCCCTGGCTGAACTCATGTTGGGCCACGGTGCAAAGGTATCCGGCAGTGATACGGAGGAGCAGTTTTATACTGATGCAATTCTAAAAGAACTTGAAATTCAATATGCTGAAGGTTTTCGGCCTGAGAACCTCCCTCCGGAAACGGATTTAGTAATTTATTCCGCCGCATACAATCCGGAGACACATTCGGAATTGCTCGCAGCCCGGGAACGTGGAATCCCGCTGGTGGAATACACACAGGCCCTCGGAGAGCTGTCGCGGGATCTGCATGCTACCGGCATCGCCGGAGTTCACGGGAAGACAACCACCACCGCGATGGCCGGTACAATCGTGAAAGAACTATCTCTTCCGGCGGGGGTCCTAGTGGGGTCGGCGGTGAAAGCTTTTCAGAATCGGGCTACATACTTTGGAGGTGATCGCTATTTTATTGCCGAGACATGTGAATACCGACGCCATTTTCTTGCTTTTCATCCCAACCAACTGGTTATCACTACAGTAGATGCCGATCATTTAGACTATTATCGTGATTACGCTGATATCGAATCGGCTTTCGTTGAATATGCATTAAAACTTCCCCAAGGGGGAAAGCTGATTTACTGTGCCGATGACCCGGGGGCTGCCGTATGTGCTGCCAAGGTAGGCCAGTTGCGTTCGGATCTGCAGCTGGTTCCTTATGGTTTTGAGGCCTCCGGGGATTTTCAGATCGTAAACTACCGGAATAGCCCTGGACTGCATACATTTCAGCTTGCCGGATGGCCTGCGGAGTTTCATCTTAAGGTACCCGGAGTGCATTCTGTGGTGGACGGGGCTGCAGCAGCAGCGGCTGTGCACGGTGTCTTGCTGGATGCGAAGGGAAAAGTGACTGAGTCGGATATCAAGGCAATTGCCCGGGGGTTGGAGAGCTTCAGCGGCAGTAAACGACGTTCTGAGATACTTGGGGAGCGGGGTGGTGTGTTGTTTGCCGATGATTACGGTCACCATCCTAAAGAAATAAAAACTACACTCCAGGGCTTTCGCGAATTTTACCCCGACCGGCGTCTAATTGTCGACTTTATGTCCCACACATATACTCGCACCCAAGCCCTGTTGCCGGAATTTGCAGCAGCCTTTTCGGATGCGGATATCGTGGTGCTCCATAAAATTTATGCCTCCGCCAGAGAGAAGGTCGGGACCGTAGACGGACGGACCCTTTATGATGCGGTCAGGCAGCAGCATCCTCAGGTGAGGTACTATCACGAATTAGAAGATGCAGAAACCGATCTAAAAAACTTGCTGCAGCCGGGCGATCTGTTTATCACTATGGGTGCCGGCGATAACTGGCGGCTTGGACTTGCGCTGTACAATACCTTTGGGTTGGAGAAAAATATATGATAAGCATGACCGGATACTCGTACCGAGAATATCAGGATGAACGGGTAAATCTTGCCCTTGAATTAAAATCCTACAATAATCGATATTTAGATATTGTGGTGAATGCACCTCCCTTTCTCTCTCCTCTGGAGCCTGCGATACGTAACTATCTCAAATCAAGAATAGTCAGAGGCCGGGTTGAAATATCCCTGCGGGTAAAAGAGCTGGAAGAGGATTTGGAGGTGTATATTGATCAGAGTGCGGCCACGCAGTATGCTGCGGCACTGCGCCGACTGGCGGAAACAGTGGGCCTGCAAGAAGAGCCCCGGTTGAGCCACTTTCTGCGGCTGGAAGGGGTTATCAAGCCGGTAAAGAACCGTGACCTCGAATGGTTTGAAAAGTTGGTTCTCCAAGAGTTGGAAGAGGCTGCCACCGAATTTGTAAGATCTCGACGAACGGAAGGTGAATCTACCGATGCGGATATTCGTGCCCTCATGCAAAATATAGAAGCCGGCCTGGCCACGATTGAAGCCCATTCGGTCAAGCTCGAAGAGTATATTCAGAACCAGCTTACTGAGCGCTTTAAAGAACTGGTAGGGGAGAACTACGACGAGAACCGCATTCTCTCCGAGACGGCGGTGATGCTGATGAAATACTCGGTAGGCGAAGAAACAGTACGGATGCGGAGTCATCTCGATCAGTTTATGAACTACATGCAGGAAAGCGGTGGTGTTGGTAAAAAGCTGGATTTTATTTGCCAGGAGATGCATCGGGAGATTAACACCATCGGTTCTAAAAGTACTATTATTGCAATAAACCAGGCTGTGGTTGAGGCAAAGGATTCACTAGAAAAAATAAGGGAGCAACTAAGGAATGTCGAATAAGAACAACGGCTTAAAAATTGCAATTTCAGGCAAAAGCGGCTGCGGAAACTCGTCTGTAAGTCGTATAGTTGCGGAAAGGCTGAATCTACGCCTTATAAATTATACCTTTCATGATATGGCCGATGAGAAAGGAATAGATTTCGAGGAGTTTTGCAGTCTGGCTGAACAGGATTACTCTTACGATCGGGAGCTTGATAGAAAGCAGGTCGAAATGGCTGAGGAAGGGGACTGTGTGTTGGGCTCGCGGCTCGCAATCTGGCTGTTGGAAGATGCGGATTTGAAGGTGTATTTGAAGGCCTCGCTCGAAACCCGGGCTGCCAGAATTGCCGAGCGTGAGGGTGGAAGTGTGGAAGAAAAACTGAAGGAGACCCACCGCCGGGACCTGCGAGACAATGGGCGATACAAGAAAATCTACGGGATTGATAATGATAAATACGATTTTGCCGATTTAATTGTGGATGCAGATACCCAGAATCAGTTTCAAATAGCGGATATAATAGAACAAGCAGTTGATTCTTTACAGAATAAGGACTAATTTGCTATACTGCTACGCACAAAGTAATCTAACGTAAATAAACGACGTAAATAAATTAGGAGAAACTTGATGATAATACCCCTCGATAAGCTTGTAAGCTGGAAAGGAAATATCTACGAAATGACCGCTGCCGCCATTAAGCGGGCAAATCAACTTACCATCACCGGTGATGAGGAAGTTGAAAGAAATAATGGAAAAGTAGTTCCCACCGCAATCAAACAAATTCTTGATAAAAAAGTTGAGTATAGAATCGAAGAATAATCGACCCGTCGTACTGCTGTTCGGTCCCACTGCGGTCGGCAAGACCGCACTGGTGGAACAGCTCTTTGTTCATTCTGCGCATAAATTTGAAATAATCAATGCCGACTCAATGCAGGTATATCGCTCCCTTGATATTGGAACGGCAAAACCTTCTTCTGAACTACAGCGGCGTATCCACCATCATTTGATAGACGTGTGCAGTCCCTCTGAGCAGTATGATGTCGGGCAGTTTGTACGAGACGCGGACCGTTTGGTACGGGATATTTGCTCCCGCGACTGCATTCCATTGATCACCGGCGGGACAGCCTTTTACTTTTACCACTTTATGTACGGCCTTCCCCCAACTCCCGCGGCGGATTTGGAAATTCGAGAGGCCCTCTATAAAAGAGTGCGACATTCTGGCAGGGATGAACTGTTTCAGGAACTGCAGCAGTTTGATCCTGTGACTGCCAAAAAGCTGCATCCAAACGATACTCAGCGTGTAATCCGGGCCTTGGAAGTGCTGCATAGTTCTGGGAAACCACTCAGCAGCTACCGGCAAACTCCGTCGCTGCGCCCCGGGTATGAGTACTTAGTTCTCGGCCTGTACCGTGACCGGGAGGAATTATACTCTCGAATCGATCGCCGGGTAGAGCAGATGTGGGCGGAAGGTCTGGTGGAAGAAGTGCGGGAATTGATAGCAGAAGGGTTTACAGCTGAGGATCCCGGGATGCGTGGCATCGGCTATCGCGAGTTTTTTGAAGCCCAAAGCTGTGGGTCCCAAAGCACTGAGCTTGGAAGTTTTACAAAAACTGTGGTCGATCAGATCAAAACTGAGATTAAAAAAAACAGCCGCCGTTATGCAAAACGACAAATTACTTTTTTTAAGCGGATGGCCGAGACCGAGTGGTATACTCCCGAAGAGTTTGAGGCCTTATCCGCACGGCTGTCGGAGTTCCTGCGCGAGTTTCTACGGCCCTATTGATTTGGTTTGATATCAGCAATTCGCAATTTGAAAAATTTTGGAAATTTTTCAAATTGCGAATGCTTACATTTTGTTACGGCGTTTCAAAAATTTTTTGATTTTTGAAATCGCCTGAAGTAGTTTATCTTAAAGATATTGTGGGTATTCTCATTTTGGAAGTCCTAAGACTTCCAAAATGAGAATTTCCTGGTTTGATATAAGGTTGGTTTTGCGGTACACTTGTGAAAGTACAGATTAAAGGAGCCGAATAATGCATGTGGCCGGTAGAACACTGAAAATACGATTTTTGATAGCAGCCCTGTTGCTTTGTAGTGCTTTGATGCCCTTGTGGAGCCAGGCTTCTTCCGGTGCAGGGGCTATCGCGGGCAGTTTAATTTATGCATCCGGTACCAGTTTCGAAGTTGTTCGGGAGGGGAAATCGGTCGAGTACGACCTTGCCTCCGACACTGTTGAGGGGCTGGAGTTTTATCCGGGAGATTATATAAACACCTACAAGGGTACTTTTTTAGAAATTCAGGTGGCAGGATCCAAAAATGTGCTCAAGATAGCTGAAAATACCAGTTTTATAATTGATGAAACCTCCGAACCGGACTCCTCCCGCTACAAAGTCTCCTATGGCCGGGTTCGGGCCAGGGTTAAAAAATTAGCAGGCTTATCACAGTTTGCAATAACAGGACCGAGTATGGTCGCAGGGGTACGGGGAACCGATTTTGGATATGATGTACTTTACAGTCCCGAAAAAGAGACCACGGTTGCCTCTGTGTACTGCTTTGAAGGGCAGGTGGAAGTTAAGCCTACTGTACAAATTGTTACCGAAGAGGAGAATATTGAACTCGCTGCGAATGAGATGATTTCGATCAGCGAAATAAGTGCGGGTACGGAACCTCGTTATGCCTTTCAAAGGGAGGCCCTTTCATTGGAAATAAAGACTTTCTGGAATCAGCACGATTTTCAGGCTACTCCCATTGAAGTTTCCCCTGCCGGCACAATTCCAACAGAGACCGAGGCTCCGTCAGGAACTGAAGACGAAGGCAAAGAGCCGCCTCCCGGGGCTCAGTTTAAGTTTACCCAGTCACAGCTGAGGCGAGGGTCGCTCTTGACCGCCGGTATAGGAGCCGTTTTCGGTGCAGCAGCACTCACCTTTGCCTATGCCGATCCCCTCGTTGGAGATATGAATCGGGATGTGCGTGATAATTTAGCTCTGTCCATGAGCATTTCCAGTGGGCTCTTTCTCAGTACCTCCGTATTTACCTTTATTGCATCGCTGTTTTAAAGTCGTACGGTTCATAGTGCGTACGCTCAATACGGTCTATCTTCCAGCCCTTGGATGTCTCGTTCATGCTCACCATTTCTCTTACCCGAAAAGCCTGTACTTCACCGGTGGAGGCGATTGCTGCCATTTCTTCTTCTGAAGTAAGCTCTTCAGCTTTAGGAGGCAGGGTCGACCATTGGATGAAAGAAACTTCGAACCGGTGGTTCTTGGCGGTGGGGTTTATTTTAAGATCAGAGACACCAAAGACAAAACTGCTGTCCTTCAATTCAGGCCTTCCGGCTGCAATCCACTCCGGGGCTGGAGTAAATACATCTTTCATCTCGATTCCCTGACGCACCCTTGAAATTACAAAGAGAGTCGTGACTTGGTTTATATACGCTTTTCCGGTTGAACTACTGGTACACTGATTCATGGCCTCATGATCCAGGCTGTTTTGGCTTAGGTAAAAGAGTTCAATTACTTCTGTGGGAGCAAGACCTTCGGTAATATCAGGTTCAAACGCTTTTTTCACAAAGGGGGTCGCAAAAAAGGCCAGCACTATCAGAGCTGCTGCAGTTATAAAAACAGTAGAGCCGTGGTTTTTCTTGAAATTACGCCTTTTTTCTCTTTTACGTACAGCCTGTTCCGCCGCATCGGCATTTTTCCGGCGTTCTTCGGCCTGCTCCAGATGGATATTCTCAAAAATCGTATTGTCCCGCCAGGCGGAAATTTCGTCTGCAAACTCCAAAATCTTAGCGGCTAGAGGCGAGCTATCTGCAGATTGGGAGCTTGAAGCCCGTGCGCCTCTGGTCCGCGAAGCAGAAGATCGAGCAGAAGATCGACCAGTAACTATCCTGTTATTCACTGTTTTGAATAGAAAATCAGCAATTCGTGGATTCAGTTGGGGCAGCTGTGAGTGTAGATGCAATGCTGTCTGAGAACCCTGGGTGCTTCCGTCACTGTGAGGCGCGGCTTGACTGTAGCCATTGTTGCTGCTTTGAAGCAGTTGAAGCTGCAGGTGATGTGCCAACACCGGTAAAATCTCTTGCTGCCCCCCTATAGCTCCTGTCTCTTCCCTTTCCGGTGTTGCGATCAGCTGCTCATAATTTTGCTGGGTGAGCTGGGCAATTTGCGGATGAAGAAAGTAGAAGTTCCCGCTTTCATCATAGAAGCTCGCCGAAAGATACAGCGCATCGGCATCAAGCTGCTCACGACTTGCAAGGGCCTTGAGAGCCCGTAGATAACGCTCGAGCATACGAAGGGTCCCTTCTATCTTCATGTGGAACACATCGCTTATGGGACGCAGCTCCGGGGAGGTATCGGAGAAGGTCAGATAGAGCCATTTTTGGTGCTCCATGGTAGAGTTCCATTGCCAGGGGGAGATATCCTTTTCAGACACGTACCAGCCGCTTAAGTTCTGAGGATTTCGAATCGTTTTGTGAAGACCTGAATGGGCAGGTGCGATTCTAATACCGGTGTATGTATGCTCTCCACTGCTCAGGGATGTGACCAGGGGTGGAGAAATTTCCTTTGATCGAACTAGTGATGATGCCTGCATATAATTATTGCTCCTTTTCTCCGAATACTATGGCAGTGAACAGATACAACTCGACCTGCGGGTTGGTCCAGCAGTCGCCTGGAAGACCTGCTTTTAGGCAGAGGTTGCTTAAATATTGTCGGCGGTTCCAGCCCTGTTCTAGTGGTACTTGCGGCAGTAATACTCCCGAACGGGCTCCGGTTTTAATATAGACCCCGTGTACTCCCACTTCAACCTGTTCGGCCGATTCAGCCCGTTCAAGAGGGGTGAGCACGGAGATCTCTATATCCACCGCATCTAATTCAGATAGGTTCAGGGGTGGAAAACGGGGGTCTTCAAATGCACTTGCCCGGGCCAACTCTTTCACCGCTTCGAACAGCGGCTTAGTGGCGATTATATGACCGATACAGCCCCGCAGCTTATCTCCACTATGCAGGGTGACGAAGGCACCGCAGTCCTGCTGCAGGTTTTCATTTGCTTCGGGGTATTGCGGAGGCTCCCCGGTAAGTGCTCCGCGGATGCTCTCGCGGGCTGTCTTTAGCAAAATTGATTTTTCCTGAGAAGAAAGGGTAAATTTCATAATTCCTCCCTGTCAGTGTGTGTCTTTATAGGGGTATAACCGGCAAAACTTCCGTACCATACCTCTCTCTGCTCCGGCTGTATGATTCCTGAGCGTCCCACCTCTAAATTGAGGTAAGTAAGGCTCCCGTGGAACAGCTCCTGTACCAGCTGAAGCCCACCCCGGCCGCAGGCTGTAATTTGGCGTGACGCCAAAAAGTCAGGCGAGTTCTTCCCAAGTTCAGAGAGAAAACTCTGGGCTTGTTTCTGGGCATTCACTGAATCGGTAAAATTGCTGAGATTAGAACTGATGACAAAAAGGGTATGTGGGTCGTTAGTCAGCCGCAACTGTCCTAAAGCATGTGCAGTGTGCTGTATGAGCTCCCGTGAGTTTTGACCCAGCAGCAGCGGCAGAATAGTAGCCTTGGCTGCGGTCTGAGCAAGCATGGGCAGGAGTATCTCCTGGGAGTGCTCCTCTGCAAAGGGAATATTATTTATCTGAAAAGGGCTTCCGCCGTCGGAAAAACTGCCGTTGGAACTGTCATTAAGGCGGCGAATCAGCTGGGTATCCACTGGGAAATCGGCGAGGGGGCATCGGAATGCATCGAAACCCGGAAGCCACACCCGCTGCTCAAAATCCCGGTGCACTGTAGATACAAGTACTATCCGCTCAATAGCCCCGGCCTGAGATACAAGACGAAAGGCCCGGGCAAGGTAGCTTCCTATATGTTGATATGAGGCATGGGGTACAAGCAAAACCCGCAGTTGCTGGTCCGGTGGGGGACTTATCTGGTTGTCCTCTTCTGCAGATACCCTTTCCAGCAGATCCTGCACTAGACGTGCAAGTTCATCCGCATCTTCCGGATAAAATATACCGCTTACAATTGGAGCACGAAGCTTTGATCCAGTTTCCATAGCTGTATTATCTCGCACTTGGTCCACTCTTGCAATCCATGATGAGCTATTGCTCGTATTAGCTGCCGAGTAGTCGCTGAATACGTTCCTCATCGAGTTCTATTGAGATGTTTTTTTCTTGTGTTGGAATGACCAGTCCTTGGGGCCCCTCTTTTGCCCGTCGCAGGTATTTAACCTGGGTGTAATAAAGTTCAGCCTTACCTCCGGTTCTTCCCTTAGAGTAATGCAAAGCTAAATTGCCGGCATCCAGCAGGGTCTCCAGGGGAACCGATTTACCGGAGATGTATTTTATAAAGACATATCCCCCGGGATAGTCACGGGTGTGCAGCCAGTAATCATTGCCCCGCACATAATGGCGGAGAAGTGCGTCGTTTTCCTTAGCGGTTCGCCCTACAAGAATTGTGAACTGTCCGGACTGAAAGCGCAAGCCCGGTGCGGCAGTGCCGGTTTTTTCCCCTTTTTTAGGACTGTACTGGGAAATAAATTCCTTTAGTGCCTGTAGCTGCTCTTCAGGGCCTTCGATTGCATCTATTTGTTTAGCCTGCTGCTGCAGTTGCCGTTTACTCTGTTTGAGGTTGGCTAGTTCCTCTGTAAGATGCTCTCTCTGGCGTTTTGCTTTTCTGTATTTGTTGTAATAGGCTTCACCGTTCTGCTGTGGGCTGAGGGTGGGATCCAACTCAATCTCGGTGGGGGCGTTTTCATGATAAAAATCATCCAAGCGCACCCATTTACTTCCCGGCTGAATTAAATGCAGATTGGCCATTATAAGATCTCCGGTCTGCTTCAAGCCCTCCAGCTCCTCATTGTCATAGGATTTTCGCTGCAGCTCGGCGAGTTTAGAATCGATATTAGCTATCTGTTTTTCATGCAGCGTCTCCGCCCGCTCTCTAAGGCTGCCTAACTCTTGTTCTATCTCGCGATTGAAATACTCCTGCTCAATGAACTGATTGAAGCTCATTGAGGTCGGGTTTTCACGGGGGATAAACTTCTTGGGGGGAGTATCACCTGTGGTTTTGGCTTTGGCGGTTGCGATCAGCTCTTGGGGGTTAAAGTACTCTCCCGAGATTTCGTGGCGCTTGGGGCGACGGTAAAATGCGTCAAGGATGATATTGCTGCTGTCGGTGGCGATAATATTTGCAGCCCCTCCCCACAGCCGAATATACAGCAGCGTCGTTTCTCCTCCGCGGCTAATCTCCAATCGTACTATCCGCTCGCCGCCTATCTGTTCTGCAATGCGAATCTTCCCTCCCTTGATGCGCGAGCGCAGGAACTGGGCAAAACGCTGCAGGGGAACTTGATTTTTGAACGAACGGGTGAGGCGATGGAGACGGGTTTTCCCCTGGGCCAGAGATATGAACAGACTTTGTCGATTCCCGGGCGCGTAGAGGTCGAGCACGAGGGTCTTAAAATCGGGTTGACGGATTTTCTGGATAGAGCTGTTTTCTAAGTGAAGCTCCTCCAGAATCAGGTCGATCTCTCTCCAGTTTAATGACACAGGCTACTCCAGGTTGTGGGTTTGCAATGTCTCAAGAAATACCTGCTCGTCATCGCTGCTGAAAAAGACCAAATACACCTCCCTGGGGAGGCTGTGACGGCTGAGAAACTTCTTTAGAGTCTGAAATACAATAGTGGCGGCCTTTGATTTCGGAAAGCCGTATACTCCGGTACTGATAGCCGGAAAGGCGACTGTTTTTAATCCCGTTTCAGCTGCAACTGAAAGGGAATTGGTATACGCTGCTTCAAGCTCTTGTTCTTCATCCTGGCTACCCCCGTGCCATACCGGGCCGACAGTGTGGATTACATGGGAGGAGGGAAGTTTTCCCGCATTAGTAATCACTGCTTTGCCGGTTGGAAGCCCTTCCGGATACTGATGTTGACGGATTTCCTTGCACTCCCGTAGAATTGCATCCCCTCCACGACGGTGGATGGCTCCATCAACACCACCGCCACCCATCAAACTGGAGTTGGCTGCATTTACAATAGCATCAACTTCAATTGAGGTAATATCTCCGGTTTGAACAATCACACGATCCTGCAGCAGCTTTTTCATAAGATTCCTCCTATTAAGAAAATAGCCGAATACGGCTATTTTGAATAAAGCGCATCTAAGCCGGCTACTAAGCTATCCATCTGTTCATCGGTTCCTATGGTAATACGAACAAACTTTTTAATACCGGAATGATTAAAGTGGCGGACTAAAATTCCTCTCTGTTTTAAATCGGAATACAGAGTATGTCCGTCAATTCCTGGAGCAGATGCAAAAATGAAGTTCGCCGATGAGGGCAACACATACCACCCCCGTGTACGAAGCCGGGCGGCCGTTTTCTCGCGGGTTTCGATTACCCTCTTCTGCATTTTCTCATAGTAGCTTTTATCCTCCAATGCGCGAAGGGCGAGCTGCTGGCTCAAGCGGTTTAAGGGATAGGAATTAAACGAGTCTTTTACGGTGAAAAGCGTGGCTATGAGATCCGGATTTCCCAGGGCGAAACCGAGTCGTAAACCGGCCAATGAACGGCCTTTGGAAAAAGTGTGTACCACCAGCAAATTGGGAAACTCACGAACCAGAGCGCTGCAGGAATCGGCACCGAAATCAACATACGCCTCGTCGATTACATACACACGGTCCCTGCGTACCGAGCGCAGAAAGGCGGCGATTTGATCCCGAGAAAGCGCAATTCCCGTAGGAGCATTTGGATTGGGGAAAATGACACCCGAAAAAGCATCCTGTTCACTGAAACCCGAAAGCTGGACTGAAAAATCTTCGCCCATTGGAATTTTCCGGTATTCCAGGCCGTAATAGGTGCAGTACACCGGGTAGAAACTGTACGTGTAGGCCGGAAAGAGAACCGGCCCGTTGTGAGGGTCAAAAAAGGCGTAAAAAGCAAACGAGAGAACCTCATCCGATCCATTTCCGACGAAGACCTCTTCTGCAGTCAGTTGATAGTGCTCGGCTAAAGACTCGCGGAGCTGAGTAGAGCTGGGATCGGGGTAGAGTCTGAGTTCTTCGGCGCTGTATTCCCTAAGCTGAGACTGGACAGCGGGGGCAGGAGGATACGGGTTCTCATTTGTGTTCAATTTGATATAAGTTTTATCCTGCGGCTGTTCCCCCGGGGTATACGGGGTCAGTCCGTGGGCTCGTGCTGAAACAAGTGCTGGGTTCATATAACCTCCTGGATGCCCGAATTGTGATCTGCCTGCAGAAGTGGCCGGATTTCGGCTACCATGTAGAATGATCCGGTCACTAGAACCGGTCGTGTGCCCCCGGAGAGCTCTAGGGCCCTTTGAAGGGCAGTGCTCGGGTTGGTAATCAGCTCTGCTGATGGAGAAAGCGTGCGAAATACCTTTGCCACCTCCTCCGGGGAGTTCGGTTTAAAGGTTCCGGGTTGTGAAATAATAATATCACTAAAGGCTTCAGTGATAGCTTCGGCCATCCCGATGGTATTTTTGCCCTCTACCGAGCCGAAAATACATATGCCCTGTGAGCCGTATACCTGCTGAAAAGCGGCGATTGTACGTTGTATCGATGAAGGGGTATGTGCCCCGTCAAGAATTACCGCAGGGGTGGATCGGCACTTTTCCATCCGTCCCGGCAAGCCGGCGGAAGCTACAGCCTCCAGCACGCCGGAATGGCTGGGCGAGGAGAACTGTTCCGGCAGCATCTCCCGTATAACACTGAGAGCCAGTGCAGCATTTTCAGCCTGAACCTCTCCCTGCATTGCTAAACTTAGTGTGATGCCTTTGTTTTTAGGGCTGCGGGAATCATCCTCCCATTGAAGCTGCAAGCGGGTGCCCAGGGAGTCTACCGTGGCTGAGAACTCCTGGGGATATTCGGGAAAGTAAAACAATGGGCTCCGGCTCTGCTCCGCCTTTTCCCTGAGTACCCTCAGCGCTTTTTCCCTCTGGGGGGAGACAAACACCGGTACCCCCGGTTTGATAATTCCAGCCTTTTCGGAAGCGATCTGTTCCAGGGTCGAGCCTAAAATGTCGGTATGTTCCAGCTCTATCGGTGTAATGACCGATGCCTGTGGTGTGATTACATTAGTGGCATCCAGGCGCCCTCCGATTCCCGTCTCTATCACCGCATAGCTGCAGCCGGCTTCTATAAACAGGAGAAACGCGAATAGGGTGAACAATTCAAAAGCCGTCGGTTCGGCCGCACCGGCCAGTACCGTACGGTTAAACTCCGGAAGGGCCTGTTTGATCCGACTGCCGACGGTGAGGTACATTTCGGTTGGAAAGAAACTGCCGGCCCTGGTGATGCGCTCGCGGTAGTTACTTATGTGGGGTGAACTGTATAAGCCGGTGGGGTAGCCAAGAGCCTCTAATCCGCGGGCCAGGTATATGGCGGTAGATCCCTTTCCCTTTGAGCCGGCAATATGAATAGTATGCAGCCGGGTATGGGGGCTGCCGAAAAACTCGAGGAGCTGGTGCATACGATCCAGCCTATATTCTCGGATAGTCTGCTTCTGCTTCTGTTCAAAATTTACAAATGATCCAAAATAGGCAAACAGCTCTTCCGCCGGGTTACTGGACTCGCTCACTCTTCCCTCCGCATCTTAAGGGCATTTCCGTGGGTAATAAAGCCTTCATAGTCGGCAATGCGTACTACGTGCTCTTTTAACTGTCGATACCCGCTTTTCTCCGCATATACCACCGAGGAGAATTTCATAAAATCGCGGACCGATACAGGAGAGTAGCTCTTGGCCCAGCCGCCGGTAGGTAATACCGCGTTGGCGCCGGTACTGTAGTTGGCTGCCGAAAAGGGGAGGTGCTTTCCTAATAGGATTTCACCGGCATTGGTGATTTTATTCATAATGTGAAAGGGTTCACTGGTGTTAATCAGCAGGTGCTCCGGGGCAAAGTGGTTCACAATTTCCACCGCCTCATCGATAGACTCGGTGAGGATAATTCCCCCGTACCGGTTAAACACATCCTGCACAAATCCGGCGCGCGGGGCGGAGAGTGACCCGCCTATTTCGGCCACATTGGAGCGGACCTGTTCTGCGAGGGCTGGTGAATCCGTTAGCAGTAGAGCACAGGAGTCGGAGCCGTGTTCCGCCTCGACCATTAAATCCAGTGCAATGTTCCAGGCATCTGCCTGTTCGTCGGCAATAATCATAGATTCGGAGGGGCCCGCCGGTAGGCCCGCATCGATTTTGGAGGCCAGCAGGCGTTTGGCGGCCGTGACGTAGCTGCTGCCGGGGCCGACTACTTTAAGCACCCTCTGGATGCTTTCGGTGCCGTAGGCCAGGGCTGCAATTGCATGAGCACCTCCCACCCGAAAAACTTTTTCTATTCCGATAAGCTTGGCCGCGTACAGACACGCCGCATCGACACCTCCGTCCGGGTTCGGTGGGGTGACAATTTGAATTGAAGGTACCCCTGCGATTTTTGCGGGCACCGCCAGCATATACAGCATCGAAGGAAAACTGCCGCGGCCCCGCGGAACGTACAGTCCGGCCGAATCAATCGGAAGGGCACGTTCCCCGGCTATAAGCCCGGGGTGCAGCTCCTTCATGTGCATGCTCTCCGGTTTCTGAGACAAGTGGTAGTTCCAAGTGGTGTTAACTGCAAACTCGATGGATTCCCTAAGTTTTTCATCAAGGGCTCGAGCCGCGGCTTCGAACTCTTCAGGCTGTACCTGCAGAGGGACGGTCCTAAGGTCGGCTTTATCGAAGCGTTGAGTATACTCTAGGAGGGCTTGGTCGCCCTTCAGGCGCACCTGCTCGAGGATTCTGTGCAATCGAATCCTCCACCTCGGAAATGTCCATTTCCGAGCGCTGGAACATCTTGCTCTTCTGTTCGTCGCTGTATTCTTTCCATTTTTGTATGTATATCTGCATTTCTCTTTCCATTTAGTAGCTATGTAGTAGTAAAAATACTGTAGTATACCAACCCAAGACAGTCAATGTAAGTACAGCTCATTTTGGATAGTGTAAATTACACTATCCAAAATGAGAATGCCTCCAAACGTTGAGATATATAAAAATTTGCAAAGAAATTGATGCGAATTCTAAATTTGGAAGTCAAAAGACTTCCAAATTTAGAATCGCTGATGTAAGTAGTACTAGTTTTATTACCACGCTTCGAACCATCTGCAACTGCAGCCGGTTTTGAAGTTGAAACCCTTGAAAAAAGGGCTGATTTTGCCGAGTATTTTGGAATGAATATCCAAGGCATCCCGATGGGTTTGTTTAAAACCCCTTGTCCCTATATTGATGGACTCACATTTGAGAGTGAAACCATTGTTGTACGCGAGATCGACACTGAAGGCTTGAATTTTCTGCTTTCAATCGGTTTTCGGCATTTTGGAGAACATTTTTTTCGGCCCCTGTGCAGTGAATGCAGCCAATGCATTCCAATACGCATTCCGGTAAAAGAGTTCACCTTCAACCGCAGCTTCAGACGCGTGCTGCGGAAGAACCGTCATCTGAGGTTTGTACTGAGTGACCTTGAGCCTACTGCAGAAAAGTACGAGCTGTACTGTGCCCACTCCGGACGTTTCGAGCAGAACGGAGAGCCCAGCTATGAGGACTTTAAACACTCCTTTTTCGAGAATGCTCCCTTCGGAAAGGAGCTGCAGATATATGAGGGTGAAAAAATGCTGGCAGTGAGTCATATGGATATGAACCCCACTGTGCTCTCTGCAATTTATTGCTATTGGGACCCAAACTACGCCCATTTGAGCCTCGGTACTTATGCGGTGTTGCGGCAGATAGCGTTAGCGAAGCAGCGGAGAAGTGAATATCTTTATCTTGGGTACTATATACATGAAAATGCCCACATGAACTACAAAGCGAAGTTTAAAAACATTGAAGCCCTGTTGACTGAATACAACTGGGTTCCTCTTTTAAATGAAGAGCAGCGGCATGTACGCGGGGAAGTGATTGAACACGGCTTTATTGCGCAGACTCGTCTCGGAACCGACACCGAATCAGGCCAATAACAATCGACCGCAGGAATTCTCATTTTGGAAGACTTTTGACTTCCAAAATGAGAATCACTGTTTCAAGTTTCACTTGTGTTCTATGGGTCCATCCGCTATAGTAGGATTTAAAAGAATAGAAAATGTTCGGATAGACGAAAGGAGGAGCTATGCGGGAAAAAGAAGCACCATGGAAGTTTTTAGATGCATATAGGGGCAGTCATTTTCAGGGTGAGTGGCCTACACTCCCTGAATTATTTTCCATCACCAGTGAGAGGTTTCCGGAGCGGCGCTGTTTCAGCATTTACGAGCCGGACAACATCTTTTTGAATTATGGGGAAACCCTGGCGACAATAAAATCGGTTTCAAACCATCTAGTGCATAGTGGTGTGAAAAAGGGCGACCGCGTAGCGGTGACCGGTAAAAATTCACCTGAATGGGCAATTGCCTACCTCGCGGTTCTCTATGCCGGAGGAGTGGTAGTTCCGATCGATTATCAGCTGAGAAACAAGGATATTGCGGCCTTTATTGATTTCTCCGATGCAAAAATAGCCTTCATCGATGAGGAGAAATTCGAGGAAATC
Organism: Spirochaetia bacterium; assembly: GCA_034520965.1. Lineage (GTDB taxonomy): Bacteria > Spirochaetota > Spirochaetia > DSM-16054 > Sediminispirochaetaceae > DSBN01. Next base: position 240,395 of record JAXHMY010000008.1, read on the forward strand.
GAACAGGAAGGCAAGGTAAAACTAAAAGAGAAAATTTCACTTGCTCCTGGAAAAGAAAATTATATTCTGAATATAAAGGATCAGGATGCTCCTCCCCGGGAAATGCCCACAGAAAATGATTTAGCGGCCATCCTATATACTTCAGGTACAACGGGAAATCAGAAAGGGGTTATGCTGACCCATAAAAACCTTGTAAGCGACTGTTTTCTCGCCCAGGCGAATATGTCGGTATACCATACCGACGTGTTTTATGCCCTCCTTCCGATCCACCACTCTTATACCATGTTAGCGGTTTTTATCGAAGCTATCTCGGTTGGAGCGGAAATTGTATTTGCCAAAAAACTGGTGATAAAGCAAATCTTAAAGGACCTGCATGAGGGGCAGGTTACTATGTTCCTCGGCATCCCTATGTTGTTCAACAAACTGTTGAAGGGACTGCTGCGGGGAGTCCGTGAAAAGGGTATTGTGGTATACGGGCTTATCCGGGGCTTGATGTACGTGAGCGGTTTTATTAAAAAAACCTTTGGAGTGAACCCCGGAAAGAAGATGTTCAAAGGTATTTTGAAGAAGTTGTCCCTCGATACCAACCGAATTTGCATTTGCGGAGGCGGGCCGCTTCCCTCCTCGACTTTCAGTATGTTTAACCAGCTGGGTATTGATTTTGTGCAGGGCTATGGACTTACCGAAACCTCACCGATTCTAACCCTGAATCCGGTGGAACATTATAAAGAGACCTCCGTTGGCAAGGTTATTCCCCAGGCCGAAATGAAGGTGCTTGATCCGGACGAAGAGGGCATCGGAGAATTGATCGCCCGAGGTCCTATGGTAATGCAGGGCTATTATCATAATGAGGCGGCCACCAAGGAAGTCTTTACCGATGACGGATGGTTTAAAACCGGAGACGTCGGTTATCTGGACAGCGAGAATTATCTGTACCTCACCGGTCGCCAGAAGAACCTAATCGTAACCGAGGGCGGAAAAAACGTCTTCCCCGAGGAAATCGAAGATTACTTCCAATTGTACGATGAGATCGAACAGATTATGGTCAAGGGATATGTGACCGACGAAAAAATGAAGACCGAAGGAATTGAAGCTTTTGTGTATCCCAACTACGAGGCCTTCAGCAACCAGGATATTGAAGCCAGGATCGATGCCATTATAAAAGAGGTGAACCTCGAACTCATGCCGTATAAGCGAATCGAGCGATTTAAAGTGTTGAATGAACCGATGGAAATGACGACCACCAAGAAAATTAAGCGATTCAAGGTGGACGGGGAGCCTAGTGAGTAGTTTTTTTTCTATTAAGAAAATAGCCGTATTGGGCTATTTTCGTCGTTTCGATTGCCGCGGAGCGTCATACGAAACTGTTAAAGCGGTCCTTTCGGCCTTACAAAGGAAGGGCGCCGCTGTTCTTTTTGTTATTCTGTGCATACTTGTGCCGGCCGGAAAGGGCTGGGCCGAGTATCTGCAGTTTGGAGAGGACCTGTTTGTGAACTTGCCGGCCAGCTGGCAGGTTCAGGGAATTGAAGAGAACAAGTTTTCGGCGGTGAACCAAGCAGAGGAAGCGTATTTTCTGCTTAAACAGCATGCGGGCGGACAGTTTCAGGATGTCAACCAGATGCATTCTACGGTTGCCGCCGAACTTGGCGCCCGGGTATATGCCGGCAGCAGCTACAGCCATTCCGGGATGGATGCCCACCTCTCACAGGTGGAGTTCCAGCAACAGGACCGTCGGTTCCAAGGATATTTACTCTGTATTGAATCCCACCGGATCGATGTGGTGGTAGTGGGGTTTGCTCTAAAGGGTAAACTTTCCGCTTATCAGGATACCCTTTTCTCGGCGATGGATTCGCTGGCTGTCGGAGACCGCGGTCTGGTCGAGCCGGGACCTATCAGTCAATCGGTATCACCCTATCCGGCTCAGGATGTTGAACGCTTTACAATTCAATTTGAGGGCCGTGAGGTTCCACTGGCCTTAAGTAATGCAGCTATTGATGCGACTCAGGATGTAATTGAACGGGAAGCGAGGGTTTTGTCGGTATACGGGGGAACCGAATATGCAGAAGCCGCCTGGAAACGGTATTACCGGCTTGTGTATCGCGACTTGTTTGTCCGAAGTCGTCCCCTCTATTCGGCACTGCAGACCTACCTCCCGCCACAGGATCACAGCCCCGAGGAGATTGCCGCCGCCCTGTTAGCATGGGTGCAGGGGTTTCAGTATGAGCGGCTGGAAAGCTTGTCCGACTGTTTATCCCCCTTACGGGCGGCGGTGGAGAGCCGCGGCGACTGTGATTCCCGGGGGCTGCTGTACACGATACTCCTGCACCACTATCAGATTGATGCAATTTTGATGGTATCCTCGGTGTACAAACACAGCATGGCTGCGGTTGCAGTAGACGGTGAGGGAGCTCGTTTCACTCTCAATGAAAAACGTTATCTGGTTGCCGAGACAACCGACCAGGTTGAGCTTGGATTAATCGACCAAGCCATGTCCAACACCAATGCATGGATTGGCATTGATTTCATTAACCCTCGTATAACAGATTAGAATCACGATAAGGGAGGACTGTCGATGGGCCTGTTAAGCAGAATCCTGGAAGATGAAAAACTCGCCTTTGAAAATCCGCCCCTTCCGAGTTTAAAAGTTGGAGAAGGAGTTCTTTTTTCAGTTCCCGAGTATCTTCACCAGCAGGGTTTTTCCCGGGTAGCTCTCATAACCGGGGGGGATTCATATTCTACCGCTGGGTATCGGGAGCAGTTTGAAGAACAACTGAGGGCTGCCGGGATAGAAGCCCCCCGTTTTCCGGTCTCCGGGGAGCCCTCGCCAATAAAGGTGGACCAGATACGTGATACCGCCGCCGAGCTTCAGGTTGATGCGCTGCTCGCTGTGGGGGGAGGAAGCGTGATCGATACTGCCAAGGCGGTAGCCGTCATGCTCCACCATCAGGGAAATGTGCGGGAATACCTGGAGGGAGTGGGAAATCGTACACCGAAACCCCTGCGTCATCCATTGATCGCGGTGCCTGCGACCTCCGGCACCGGCTCGGAAGCGACTAAAAATGCGGTTATCAGCGAAGTAGGGGAACAGGGCTTCAAGAAGTCCCTGCGCAACGACGCCTATGTGCCGGACATGGCCCTGCTCGATCCGCTGGTAATCAAGAGTTGTCCCTATGATGTGACGGCCGCATCGGGAATGGATGCGATAACCCAGCTCTTAGAGGCGTATGTGTCCACAAAAGCAACTCCCTTTACCGATGCTCTGGCGTTAAATGGATTGCAGCGCAGCCGCTGGTCGCTCCCGGCTTCCCTCCGGGATGGGGAAAACTTAAACGCCCGTGGCCAAATGGCCTATGCCGCTTATTTATCCGGAGCTGCCCTGGCGGGAGCCGGCCTGGGGGTGGTTCACGGATTAGCCTCTCCCCTGGGAGCACTTCGAAACATACCCCATGGGGTGGTGTGCGGTACCCTGCTTCCGGCGGCTATCGAGCTAGTGGTGGCTAGGTTGTTGAAAAGCGATACCGAGAGCCGGGGTCTTGCAAAGTACTCCCAAGCGGCAATGGTATTTACCGGGAGTGATCACGGAAGTGCTGAGCACAACTGCCGAGCCCTGGTGGATGAGCTCTACAGCTGGGTTGAAGAGTTCTCCCTGCCCGTGCTCTCCGATTACGGGTTTACTACTACAGAGTTACGAGACATTGCCGACAGCAGCTCGGTGAAGGGAACTCCAGTCGAACTTACCCCGGATGAGATATATTCGATTTTAACCCGTCGGCTGTAGTTTGATGTCGGTAAGTTAGAAGCCTTTTAGTTAGAAGCTTTTTAGTTAGAAGCTTTTTAGTTAGAAAAAGAGCTGCCCAGCATGTGAGCAGCCCCTTTTGCATTATTGGTTTTCCAATGAGAGGGTTATGGTCGGGCGGTTACACAGTTCATCTGGTCCGAAGTATTGGATTGCACCTGGATAGGAAAATGAGGTTTTGATTCCCCACTCCTCACGCTTTGCTGCAAAGGTTTTAAAGGGTTTTTCCTTTAACTGTACTAATGCCTTTTTAATAACCGGTTTCATTTTACCGTGGCGCATTTCAAGGTTCATCATCATGGTGATGGGAATCCCGCCGGCTATCCACTCCTCCGCCGGAGCAGATAGATTTTGTATCGATGAGATATAACCTGAGAGTCCGAAGGAAATTAGTAGATAGGCATTGTACCCCAGGCTGTAGGTGTAATTCGCATCAAAGTTGGAAGGAAAGGCCGCACGACCCTCATACCCAAAGAAGTGATGCTGAGTACTGAACTTGCCCTTGTACTCACCCTTAGCTTTTAGCTCGTTCAGGTTATCTTCTACCATCTCGATCAGCAGTTTTTCTGTCTCTATTCTGGATACCTGCACATTACCGTGGGGATCACGGTCCATCAGCAGCTGTCTCTGGATATTGTTCGGCAGGGTAGAGAATACATACGAGGCATCGCGGGTGAGATTCTTATTGATCCACTCGGATTGGTCTTCAAAAGTATGGAGCGATGAAAAGTAGGATTCATGCTCGGCTAAAAGGGTATTTAGTTCGGAAATAAGAGTTTTCATCTCCGGAATAAATTCAATTAGCCCCTCCGGAATCAGAACGACTCCAAAGTGCTCTCCATGTTCACTGCGGGTGACCACCTTTTTGACGATATCATCTACAATCTCGTTGAGGGTGGTATGTTTCTCTTCCACCTCCTCGGAGATAATTGCCACATTCGGATGTGTCTGCAGAGCGCACTCCAGACAGATGTGCGAAGCACTGCGACCCATTAGTTTGATAAAGTGCCAATATTTCTTTGCTGAGTTTGCATCGCGCTCGATATTTCCTATCAGCTCAGCATAAGTTTTGGTGGCGGTATCAAAACCAAAGGAGACTTCGATCTGTTCGTTCTTTAGGTCGCCGTCGATGGTTTTGGGGACTCCAATAACCGAAATATCGATACCCTGCCTGCGGTAGTATTCAGCCAGGACCGCTGCATTGGTGTTTGAATCGTCTCCGCCAATGACTACAATCGCAGAAATGGAATGTTTTTTACACACCTCGGTGGTTTTGGCAAACTGCGCTTCGGACTCCAGTTTGGTTCGGCCGGAACCTATCATATCAAAACCGCCGGTATTGCGGTACTGATCCACATACTGCCCGGTAATTTCTACAAGCCTGTCTTCGAGGATCCCCGCCGGACCGTTAAGGAAACCGTACAGCTTCGATTCGCTATTTGCGGCTTTCAGGGCGTCATAAATTCCGGCAATCACATTATGTCCTCCGGGAGCTTGTCCGCCGGACAGTACCACCCCGATATTGATGGGCTCGTTCCGGTGGGAAGATTCTCCAGCGACAAATTTTACCGCCGGAAGTCCATAGGTATGGGGAAACAATTCCTTCATCTTTGTCTGGTTTTCGACCGATTCGGTTTGTTCACCGTATTCAACTCCAATGTTTTCTATGTTGTTTTGCAGCATCGCCGGTAGGGTAGGTGCAAATCGGTATCGAACTGTTTGTAGGGGACTAGTATTCATTGTGTCTTCACTCCTTTTTTATGCTGTTCTTATACGATAGACGTGCTGTTCAGTCAAGGAACTCCGCGTCTAGATGGATAACTCCCTCGCCGCGGATTCTCAAAGCTGTAACGGCGCCTTCTCCGAATTGGGAATTCAGCTGTTCCTCCAGCTCTTTGAATTGCGACACGGGTACATAGCCCTGCACCGTTCCGGCAAAGCCTCCGCCATGGACCCTGAAAACTCCCGCCGGGCACAGAGACTGCAGAAGCCCCAGTGAATAGGCTACTGACTGATCCTGTACAGCCCCGGTGGGTATGCAGTTCTGCAGGAGGGTCCAGGATGATGTTCCCGACTCTTTGACCACCCGCAGGTAGGCGTTGATGTCCTCGAACTGAAGCGCCTCCTGCAGCAGTCCGACCCGTCGGTTTTCCTGAAAATAGTGCAGGGCTCGTAAGAAGGGGCGGTCTCCGCAGTTTTGTCTGATATCATGTGCAGCTGCCGTCAAGCGTTCAAGATCCGCCTGCCGCAAAACCTGACAGCCGAGTTCTGCTGCAACGCACTGCATTTCCTGGGAATAGAGGCATACTCATGGGTTAGATCGGCATGATCTCCGCCGGTATCCAGAATCATAAGCTGATAGCCGTGGCTGCTAAAATCGAAATCGATCTGTTCCAGCCCGGGGGATTCACTATCGGCAAAATCAATAGCGGCGATTCCCCCTTGAGCACAGGCAATTTGGTCCATCAGACCACAGGGTTTTTTGAAATATTGATTCTCCGCGTAGCGTCCCGCCTGAGCCAGTTCTATAGCCGACAGCTGGCCCTGATGATACAGGGTATTAAAAATTTGTGCGATTAATACCTCGATAGAGGCGGAAGAGCTGAGGCCGGAGCCCATTGCAACCTGACTGTGTACGTACGCCGAAAAACCGCCGTATCCGTATCCCCGTTCGGCAAAATAGGCGGCGATTCCGCGTACCAGCGCAGAGGCACTGCCGGCTTCAGCCTCCTCGGGCTGCAGATGATGCAGATCGGCGGCAATATCCTTGGGAAAGCCTGCGGTAACTATTTCAACCCGCATATCATCCCGCGGAGTTACCGCGGCAATTTTGTCCAGTTGAATGCTGCCTGCCAGTACCTTACCGCGGTTGTGGTCGGTATGATTCCCTCCCAGCTCTGTTCGTCCGGGACTGCTGAACAAATGTGCTTGTTCTGTGGCAAAGCGCTGATGAAACTCATCCAGCAGGGAAGTATAGCGGAGGATCTGTTGCTGCTCTCCGGCGCTGCCGTACAGGCGTTGAATCGCCTTGTCCAGAGCCTTGTCGGCAACATCCTTCCGATTGATTGATCTCATATAATGCTCCTTCTGCTATTCCTTATGAAGGAAGTGGGTTTCAGGTAATTCCCGTAAGCGGGCAGCTGCCGATTCTGCGGTTATGTCCCGCTGCACAGTCGCCAGCAGCTCATATCCGACCATAAACTTTTTCACAGTGGCCGAGCGCAGCAGGGGCGGGTAGTAATGAATATGAAAATGCCATTCACTGTGCTCTTGGGCGTCGGTTGGACGTTGATGCAGGCCCATGGAGTAGGGGAAATGGGTTTGAAACAGATTATCGTAGCGAATCCCCAGTCGCTTCATAAGAGAGGCCAAATCATTGCGTTCTGAATCGCTTAGATCATTTAAAGATGCGACATGGCGGCGCGGCAGCAGCATAGTCTCAAAGGGCCACACCGCCCAGAAGGGAACTATCGCCACAAATGAGTCATTCTCTACTACTATCCGCTCTCCGCGCTCGGTTTCCTTTTGTACATAATCGCACAGCAGGCAGCTTTGGTGAGTCTCTAGGTAGTGTCGCTGCATATTGGTTTCTTGCTGAGGTATCTGGGGAATAGTCTCGTTTGACCATATCTGGCCATGGGGGTGAGGGTTTGAACAGCCCATAGTTGCACCACGATTCTCAAAAATCTGAACGTAATTGATAAAATCTTCTTCACCAAGCCGGCGGTATTCCTCCTCCCCAGACATCCACAACCCGTCGAATATCCTCTACTTCCATTAGCGGAAAGAGTAAGATCATGACGGGGCGAGAAACAGATTACCTTACACACACCGCGTTCACTGTGTGCAATAAATAGGTTGTCCTCATCCATTCGGTCCGAGGGTGCGTCCTCCAGCAGCGCTGAAAAGTCATTCACAAACACAAACGTATTTTGGTAGTCGGGGTTTGTAATTCCACCTGCACGGGAGTTACCGGGACATAGATAGCAGTTTGGATCGTAGCTGGGTTTTTCCTCGACCTGTGCCTTCTCTTGATGTCCCTGCCAGGGACGTTTCGTTCGATGGGGGGACACCAGTACCCAGTCGCCGGTAAGCGGGTTGTACCGTCGATGGGGATAGTCGTTTAAGTTCATGATTGACTCCTTAAAAGGTTATTCTATATTGAACAGTATGAAGGAAAGAGCACTTGGATTTCAAGGCACCTGCATTGACCAGTGGTAAGGCTCTTCTATACACTTTTAATATGTGTGATATGTATAATCAGCTATTTAAATTAGAGAATTTAATCCAACATTATCCCTGGGGCTCAACAAGCCTCATACCGGAATTGCTTGGCATTCAGAACAAGCCTGGTACACCTTACGCAGAAATGTGGATGGGAAGTCACCCGCGGGGCCCATCAAAACTGGTTCTCTCGGAGGAGAATGAGAAGCGGATGGATTTAAAGTCTGCAATTGAGGAGTCGCCCTCCGACTTTCTGGGCCCAGAAGCTGGTCGCTTCTCAGAGGGCCTTCCTTTTCTGTTTAAGGTTTTAGCGGCAGCTCAGCCCCTCTCTATTCAAGCCCACCCGAGCCGCCGGCAGGCGCAGTCCGGCTTTGACCGCGAGGAGGCGGCGGGTATACCGATTGATGCCTTCGAACGGAATTACAGGGATAAGAATCACAAACCGGAGATTATCTGCGCCCTTACCCCTTTTACAGCCCTGTGCGGCTTCAGAGCCGCTGCTGAAATAGATGCATGGTACTCCCACATAGGCAACGCTCTAGAAAACGAATTATTTAAGAGCATCTATGAAGAGAAAATCGCACCGACGGATGCGCCCGGCACAATTGACGATGCCGAGTGGGTGAAGAAATTTTTTGAGAATATTATGAACCTTGCAGAAAAGATCAGGCGGAGCTGATCGAACTGCTGTACACATGGGCCACATCAGCCTCAAAACAGCAGCCCTCAAAACAGCAGCCCTCAAAACAGCAGAAAGAGGCGGAACTGGTGGTTACTTTTTATGAGCAGCACGGGGTAAATGTAGGTGTGCATGCTCCGCTGTATCTTAACGTGGTAGAGCTTTCTCCGGGGGAGGCCCTGTATCAGCCGGCCGGTGTGCTCCACGCCTATGTTGCCGGCATGGGAGTAGAGTTGATGGCCAACTCCGATAATGTGCTCCGCGGCGGGCTAACCCAGAAGCACGTGGATGTTCCTGAGCTCCTGAGGGTGATATCCTTCGAACCCCGTCCTGCGGATATACTGCGGGGGAAGAGTTCTGAATCTCACCTTCGCCGTTATCCGGTACCCATAGATGAGTTTGAATTACTGCAAATAGAAGCGGAAAAATCTACCTCCCGGAGGCGGGAAGACAGGACCTCTCTCGAAATTGGAATCTGCACAAAAGGAGATTTTGAGCTCCTTTCTGAGTCGGGAAACAGTTCCCTGCACATAGTTCGTGGTGAGAGTTTTATTGCCCCCTATGGGGCCGGTAATTACACCTTCTCCGGCCGGGGCGAGCTGTATCTTGCAACTATCCCACCCGAAGCAGGTGGACAGGAATAATGGAAATACTCGTTGATGCCGACTCATGTCCCCGACGAGTGCGCAGTATTATCAGAAAGGCTGCCGACCGTACTCGTATCAAAACGGTGTTTGTTTCGGACCGTAAATTAGCTGATGCCAAGGGAGACGGGATAGAAAATGTGCTGGTTGATCATGGCTCCGGGGATGTGGATGACTATATCGTGGAGCATGTACAGCCGGGGGATCTTGTAATTACCCATGACATCCCCCTGGCCGCCAGGGTAGTAGAGAAAGGAGCGGTGGCGCTTGACGATCGGGGGAGTGTGTTTACCCGAGAGAATATCAGAGAGCGTCTCTCGGTGCGGGATGCATTAGCAGAGCTGCGGGAGGCCGGAGTGACACCGGCCGGCGGCGACACAATAGGCGATCGTGAGATACGCCTGTTTGCCGGAGCCTTCGACCGGGAGCTTACCAAGCTTCAACGATAGAAACTGTGCACTGTGCATTGTATTAAAATGTATTAAAATATTGTATTAAAATATTGTATTAAAACTCGGCGTTTTTAACAGTTCTTGGAAAAGGAATAACGTCCCGGATGTTATGCATTCCGGTTACATACTGTACCAGCCTTTCAAAGCCCAGTCCAAAGCCCGAGTGGGGAACGCTGCCGTATCGGCGTAGATCAAGATACCACCAATAGTCTTCAGGATTTAGATTCATCTCCTCAATTCTTTTCAGCAGGGTATCGTAGTGATCTTCACGCTCACTCCCGCCGATAATTTCTCCGAGCCGGGGTACCAGCACATCCATCGCCCGCACTGTTTTGTTATCTTCGTTCAGTTTCATGTAGAAGGCTTTTATCTCCTTCGGATAATCAGTGACAATTATCGGCCCTTTGAAAACCTCTTCGGTCAGGTACCGTTCATGTTCGGATTGCAGGTCTTCTCCCCATCCAATCGGATATTCGAAAGAGCGGTCCGCCTTCTCAAGCAGTTCAACTGCCTTTGAATAAGTGACATGCTGAAATTTTGAATCTACCACCTTCTGAATGCTTTCCTTCACGCCCTTTTCTATCCACTTACTGAAAAAGTCCATATCCTCCGGACAATGATCAAGAACATACTTCAGAATATACTTGATAAACTCTTCCGCCAATTCCATGTCGCCCTCTAGCGTACAGAATGCCATTTCCGGCTCTATCATCCAAAACTCCGCTAAATGACGGCTGGTGTTCGAATTTTCCGCCCTGAAGGTGGGTCCGAAAGTGTATACGTCACGCATTGCCAGGGCGTATATCTCAGCTTCCAGCTGGCCGCTGACTGTCAGACTGGCCTGTTTGCCGAAAAAGTCCCGGCTGTAATCGACAGCTCCATCCTGGGTCGGCAGTTTCGCCATAGGGAGGGTGGTTACTTGAAACATCTCTCCGGCCCCTTCACAATCACTAGCCGAGATGATCGGGGTGTGGATGTACATAAAGCCCCGCTCCTGAAAAAAGCTGTGTATTGCAAAGCTTAATGCGTTTCTCACTCGTGTAACCGCTCCAAAGGTGTTGGTTCGCGGGCGCAAATGGGCAATTTCCCTTAAAAACTCAAAGGAGTGTCGTTTTTTCTGCAGGGGGTAGGAGTCCGCCGGAGCTTCTCCAATTATTTCTACCTGAGTGGCCTGGACCTCTACCGATTGGTTTTTTCCAGGAGATGCTACCAGTTTACCCTTGATTCGGGCGCTTGAGCCGGTAGTTGCCGCATCGAGGTGGTCAAAAGTTCCCTCAGCGTCGTGGTCGACAATTACCTGAATACCGCGAAAGGAAGACCCGTCGGTGATTTCTAGAAAAGTTAAGTTCTTTGAGTCGCGTTTGGTTTTAACCCAGCCCTCAACGGTCACATCCTGTTCTATAGGGTCCATTGTCAGTATATTGCGTATGCGTGATGCCATAGATAACTCCTTCTATATTAGTGCCCTAAAGAATTATCATAGTTTCCTTTTCAAGTCAAATAAGTGTAAAGAAGCTTCTTGCTTTTTTTGTGTCATTACTGGTTCTTTCTCATTAAGAGAATGTTCAAGAGAATGTTGATTAAACTTTTATTGCGTACTAAAGTGGATAAACTGTTCCTCAACATCCAAAATACTATATAAGAGGTGAGAATGTGCGCTTAAAGGCTCTTACTTTAGAAAATTTACTGGTGGAAAGTACGGAGAAGTACGGACACTACGACGTACTGTCTTATGTTGATGAAGATTCACTGTCCTATAAGGATTTCTATGATCGCGTGGTATCCTTACGCCTATATTTGAAGGACAAGGGAATCAAGAAGGGCGACCGGGTAATTCTGCTGAGTGAAAACCAGCCTCACTGGGCCGTGTGCTATTTTGCAGTAACTACATTGGGGGCGGTGGTGGTACCGATCCTCACCGATTTTCATACAGAAGAAATTGCCAATATTATTAACCATTCTGAGCCCTCAGCTTTTTGTGTAAGTGCAAAGCTGCTGGATAAGATTCGAACATTTCTCGAAGACTCCGCAAAGCCGGCGCTGTGCATTGACTTTCTATCGGAGATCCCCCGGCCGGTACCGGGTGCCGAACTAAAAACCGGAAGTAAAACCTGGGAACAGATTCCACTACAAGAACACGAGGTGGAGATGAGCGGAGTGGTAGCTGAGGATGATACTGCCACGATTATTTACACCTCCGGGACTACCGGAAAATCTAAAGGAGTAATGCTGAGCCATAGGAATCTTGTGTATGATGCGGAAGCCTCTGCAGATATCCCGCGGCTAAAACCGGGGGATCGGCTGCTGTCGATTCTCCCCCTTGCACAGCACCTACTGAGTGTACCGTCGGCCTAATTACCCCGCTTTTGTTAGGGTCCCACGTTGTGTATCTTAAAAGGCCACCGGCCCCAGTGGTGTTGTTGCCGGCACTTAAGCAGGTACGTCCCCACACGGTCCTCTCAGTACCGCTTTTAATTGAGAAGATCTACCGCTCAGTCGTTCTGCCTAAAATCAACAAAACCTGGTTAAGCCGTTCAGCATATAAACTGCCGCCCCTTCGGAAACTGATAAATCGGCTCATCGGGCGAGGGCTTGTGCGTATTTTCGGTGGGAATATTCAATTTTTCGGTATTGGTGGGGCTGCCCTGGCGGAGGACGTGGAGTTCTTTCTGCGGGAAGCCCGCTTTCCCTATGCTATCGGCTATGGACTCACCGAGACCGCACCGCTTATTGCCGGGTGCGGGCCTGCTTACACCCGGTATCGCTCAACAGGGCCAACGTTAACGGGAGTTACCGTTAAAATCGACCAACCCGATGCAGCTACAGGTGAGGGTGAGATACTGGTGAAGGGACCAATTGTAATGCAGGGTTATTTCAAGGAACCGGAAAAAACTGCTGAAGTATTGACCCCTGACGGATGGTTTCATACCGGTGATTTGGGCGTAGTAGATGAGGATGGGTACCTTTTTATTCGTGGTCGTCTTAAAAATATGATTCTCGGACCCAGTGGTGAAAATATTTATCCGGAAGAGATAGAGGCTCTCATAAATGAATATGATTTTGTAAAAGAGTCACTGGTAGTTGAGGAGGAGGGTCGGCTGATAGCACGGGTAAACCTCGATTACGAGTCCTTAAGGGAACAAGTAAAAGATTTAGCGGAGTCGGCGGTTGATATTTCTAAACAGGCTAATGAGTATCTGGCTCAGCTGAAGCAAAGGGTAAACAAACGTCTGAACGTATTCTCCAGGGTAAGTGAGATTTTTGAGGAGAATGAGCCCTTTGAGAAGACGCCTACCAAAAAAATTAAACGATACCTCTACACACATTTGGGCAATAAGCATAAAATTGAAACAAAGGAAAATAACAATGCGCAAGGTAAATGATCTTCATATAGATAATGTACAGCCCCTGATTCCGCCGATCGAACTAAAGCAGCGGTTTCCCTTGTCCGATGAGTCGGCAGAACTGGTATACGAGAGTCGAGAAACGGTTAAAAGAATAATATCCCGCGAAGACCCCCGGATTCTAGGTATAATTGGCCCCTGTTCTATCCATGATACCCAGGGAGCTTTGGAATATGCACACAAATTAAGTGAACTCCGTGAGCAAGTAAAAGATAGAATCTACATTATTATGCGTGTCTATTTTGAAAAACCGCGTACTACCATCGGCTGGCGGGGACTTATAGTCGATCCGCTGTTGGACGGTTCGTATGATATTGCATTAGGCTTAGAAACCGCACGAAAGACCCTGCTTGAAATTACTTCTCTGGGGCTTCCGGCCGGCTCTGAGATGCTGGATCCTTATGTACCTCAGTATATTGATGACCTAGTTTCCTGGGCGGCAATCGGGGCACGTACAACCGAGAGCCAAACCCATCGAAATCTGGCCAGCGGCCTTTCAATGCCGGTAGGTTTTAAAAATGGTACCAGCGGTAACCTGGAATTGGCGGTGAATGCCATGGAATCGGCTACCCATCCGGCCAGCTTTATTGGAATTGATCCGGAGGGGAATACTAGCGTGCTTAATACCACCGGAAACGATGTCTGCCACCTGATTCTGCGAGGCGGTAGGGGCGGGCCTAACTACCACGAAGAAGATGTAGAAAATGCCGAAGAAATGATGCGAAAGGCACAGCTTAGTCCGTCGGTGGTGGTTGACTGCAGTCATGAAAATTCCGGTAAAAAGTCGCCCCGCCAACAAAGGGTCTTGCGTTCTATAATAGACCAGGTGAGTCATGGACAATCGGTTTTATCGGGGTTCATGCTTGAGAGCAATCTGTTTGAGGGTTCCCAAAAAATTCCGGAAGATTTGTCCCTGCTTAAGTATGGAGTTTCAGTAACCGATGAGTGTATCGGCTGGGACGAGACTAAAAAGATTGTTATGCAGGCCTATCACAATCTTTCTAAAATAGGGGTTGCCGGTAAGGCCTGAATCTGACCATTTTTAGTGTAAGGAGGTAATATGAAACGCGTAGCAGTTCTATTTGCCGAAGGATTTGAAGAGGTTGAGGGTTTAACCCAAGTTGACTTTCTTCGTCGAGCCGGCGTCGAGATTACCATGGTTGGAGTCACCGGAGAAATAGTGAAGGGCGGTCATGATATCACAATTAAAACAGATACTACTGTTGATAAAATTGATCCACACAGGTTTGATGGGGTAGTTCTTCCAGGCGGAATGCCCGGTGCGGCGAATATGGCTTCGTCCGCCCATGCACAAGACTTGATCCGCAGTGTCTTTCAAAGCGGGGGCTTAGTAGCCGCAATTTGTGCCGCTCCGGCGGTTGTGTTAGAACCCCTTGGAATTCTGAAAGGAAAAAGGGCAACCTGCTTTCCCGGTTTTGAGGGACGCTTTAAGCAGGCCTCTTTCAGCGAGGAACGTGTGGTGCAGGACGGAACTGTAATTACCAGCCGCGGTCCCGGAACTGCAGCTGAATTTGCGGTAGCTCTTATCGCCTATTTAGTAGACAGCGAAACTGCGGAGAAAGTAAAAAACAAAACCTTGCAGGCCTTCTAAAAAAACCTGAGCTTCCAGAAATGTATGAAAGCCGGCAAAAAGCTCTGTAAGGCCCTTAAGAGGGCCTTACAGAATAACAACTTATTCCGGTTTGGCAACCACTTTTTGTAGATCGGGTTTTTTCTCCACCTGCTTTGCAAAGCGTGCAGCCCGGGCTTTATTCGAGTAGTCCCTGCTCTGGAATGAATAAGTAAAATTAGTATGAGCATCATAGGTTCCATTCATCAGCGCATAAGTGTCTTCCGTCATTACCAACTCTTCATCGGTGGGAACGACATAGATCTTTGTGGCTGAACCGGGAGCGGTGATATCGGTTTCAGCGTTAGGAGTAGAAGAGAGGTCGTTTTTGTCTAAGTCGGCCTTAATACCTAGGATATCCAAGCCGTCAACAATACGGCGACGGATTGCCGGTGCCTGTTCTCCGACTCCGGCGGTAAATACCAGTGCATCAACGCGGCCTAAAGCCGCTGCATAGGCTCCTATGTATTTTCTCAGACGATACACCTCCATCTGAATGGCAAGCTCGGAGCGTTCATCCCCATCTTTGGCGGCGACTTGGATATCGCGACGGTCGATGTATTTACCGGTGATTCCTAGGATCCCGCTTTTTTTATTGAGCTGGGTTTCAATATCCTCCGCCTTCATTTTGGCATTTTTCATCATATGAAATACCACTGCCGGGTCAAAGTCGCCGCTGCGGGTTCCCATCACCAGTCCTTCCAGGGGAGTGAGGCCCATGGATGTATCTACTGAGACGCCGTCTTTTACCGCACAAATGCTGGCGCCATTGCCGATATGGCAGATAATAGCGTTTAGTTTTAGCGGGTCTTTCCCCATTAATACGGCAGTGCGTTTTGCGACATACAAAAATGAGGTCCCGTGGAAACCGTATTTACGTACGCCGTGGTTTTCGTACCAGTCATAGGGAAGTGCATACAGAAAGGCATGTTTGGGCATAGTTTGGTGCCACGCGGTATCCATTACCGCGCAGTGAGGTACATCCGGCAGTAGTTTCTGGGCAGCTTCAATTCCCTGAATATTGGCCGGATTATGCAGGGGAGCCAAGTTTGAAACTTTCTTAAAAGTGTCCAACGCGTTTTTATCAATTATGACGGATTTGTTGAACTTGTCTCCTCCTTGTACTACTCGATGTCCCACCGCCTTGATGCTGCTCATATCATCAATAGCACCATAGGTTTTGTCGGTGAGGCTGTCGATAATTAGTTGAATAGCCTCTTTGTGGCTGGGGCACTGCTGTTCCTTTTCAAAGGTCTCCTTGCCGGGAGCGTGCTGTTCAATAGACGACATCTCCTGACCGATTCGTTCTACAATTCCGTTTGCCAGGATTTCTTTGTTATCCCAGTTATACACCTGATACTTCACCGATGAACTGCCGCAATTAAGTGTTAGTATATCCACTGCATTCCTCCAATAGTTTTGAATAATAGTTTCGTATGCCGCGTAGCGGCAATCGAAACGATGAAAATAGCCGAATACGGCTATTTTCTTAATAGTTTTTACAGCATATTTTCGCATGGCTCCCGCAAAAATTCAATAAACAAAGGGGAAACCGAATATTGTGCTATGTTAAGCCAATTTCACTCCATAAAAGATAGCTATTATTGAAGCAGGGCGACATAAATCAATGTTGTTACTAGTATATGCTCCGGCGAAAACTATTAACTCTAGGGTTTATCTCTTTTCTCCTGCTCTCCAGAATGCTCTCGGCAAGCCCAGCTGTCGAGTCTTTAACGGTAAAGCGTCTCGAAAGCCGGCTCGAAGAAGAGCTTCAGAAGCTGAAAATAGAGGTTTTACAACCGGGCTTTCGCTGCCTGCTGTTAAGCGAGGGGGAAAGTCCTCTGCAGCAGAGTGTGAGTATCGCTCTTCAGTGGGACTCCCTGGGAATTGGGCCCTTGCTTAGGAAAGGTGTTATTAAGGAAATCGAAAAGCCCTTTCAGTATTCTATCAACTCGCAGGTGTATCAACAGCCGGCGGGGTGTGGCATTGATTTTTCACTAAGCCCTGCTCGAAGCTACGGAGCTGTATGGCAGGGGGACTCGGAGTATGGTTTTTTTATAAGGGAGGAGGAGACTCTATACCGTTGGGGCGGCTGGTTTTCTTTTGATATTGGTCAGAAGATTCTGCTTGAGCCCTGGATTTGTGAACTCTTACAGGCTTCTGCCTTTGATTACCTAGGGCTATCTGTGGATCAAGAAGAGGATCAAGAAGCGGATGAAGAGGTGGAGGCTGGACAGCCCCTGCAAACTAATTCTATGAACAGCATGCACTCACAACGTATACATACATTCGGTGTGAATATGATAGTTCGGGAAGGGCGGCAGGAGTGTCGCTTGTTGGTGGCATTTATGTATTCAGCCGCGGGTAAGCCCTCAAGCTTCTTCAGGAGTTATATAAACCTGCACAGTGCCGGACGCTTTGATTGGCAGCTGAGCATGCTCGGGCGCTGGATTGGTGAAGGGTTTGAAAATTCAAAGGGAGTTTTACCGCAGAAAAAGGCTTCCCTCTCCGGCTTGGCGGGAGTCAGTTTTGGTAGGAGTGGTCTCAGTATACATGGGGAAATTTCGAGGAACAGACTTCCGGTGGTTCCGCTGCGGTATGTGGAGTGTGAACGAGAAGTGGGCGGGAAGGTATATACGGGTTTTTCATTTTTCGATTGTAACAGTTCCTTTAGCCATAACTGGGATTTTAATGAAGAAGGGCAGCTTGCCGGTAAATATAAGCAAGATGTAAATTTGAGTTTAAGACCCTCCGGGTGGAACTGTAAATTTCGGTTTGCATCTCTTTTCCCGTATACATCGGTTGCAGAGCATTCCGCAAAGCTGGAGGCGGGAACTTCAGTTGGTTGTGTGAGTATGTCCGCCTCTGGAAAGCTGACCTGGGAACAGGATCTAAACCGGGAAGCGATAGACAGTTGGTCTGTAGCACTGCGGGGAGAGTATACACGGCGGGCAGATGATGTTGTGGAGCTTTGGGCTAAGCTTGTATGCGAGGGGAACCTGAGCGGTCGGGTGGCGTTTCCCCTCTCCCTTGGGATGAAGATAGAATCCACCAGGCCTTAGACTTCAGCCGCAGCTCAAATACTCAGCAGATATCGGGCGGTCTCAAAATAGATGGTGAGTCCGCAAACATCAATGACCGTTGCCATTAAAGGGGTGGACATAACCGTCGGATCAAAGCCCAGGCGATGGATAAAGAGCGGCATGAGAGTCCCGATAAGATTTGAAATAAGAACAACAAATACTAAGGACAGCCCCAGCGCCAAGCCTTCAAAGGTTCCGACTCCCGGGGGCATCAAGATGCTGCGTGCGATAATAACCAAGCCGGTAAACAATCCCATCATCAGACCAACCAGAATCTCCCGCAGAAAAATTATGCCGGTCTGCCTAAAGTGTATTTCCCCGGTTGCCAATCCGCGGATCATAAGGGTTGCGGATTGGCTGCCTGTATTACCTCCGGTTTGGGTAATAACCGGCATAAACACAAACAGAAAGGCTGCGCTAAGAGCTAACTCTTCATAGTGATAGACCACATTGGTGGTTATGGTTCCAAAGAGGAGGAGGATGATAAGCCAGGGTACCCGCTTTTTAACTAAGCCCCACATTGAGGTGTCCATGTAGGAGCCAACCTCACCGGACATAGCACCCATCTTATAGACATCCTCAGTTTGCTCCTCCCGAATGACATCGATTACATCGTCGAAGGTAACAACACCAAGCAGCAGGTTGTCATGGTCTACAACCGGAATAGAAATCAGGTCATGTTCTTCCAGGGTACGGGCTACCTCTTCTCTGTCGGTCTCATCAAACACGGAAACTACTTTTCGTTCCATGATCTCGGAAACCGAAAGAGTATCTTCGGATGAGAGTATATCCTTGATAGATACCGTTCCTATGAGGCGCTGAAGGTCATCGAGTACGTAGATGTAATACGGAATTTCAACTTTTTTTACATTATTGCGAATAAAGCCCAGGGCCTGAGAAACACTTATACTGGCGCGAATCGCAAGGTAACGCGGGGTCATCATACCGGCTGCATCATCTTCATCGAAACGCAGCAGAAAGAGCATCTCCCGTTTGGCTTCGTCGCTCAGGTTGTCCCAGACTGAGCGGCGCACTTCATGGCTGAGGGTTTGGACAAGGTCTACCAGGTCATCCGGTTCCATCGCCTGAAAGAGTGCTCTTTTCCCTTGGGAGGAGAGTGATTCTATGATTATCTCCTGCTCTTGATAGGGCAGCTCGATAATCAGATCTAGTTTTTTGCTGGGGTCCAGATGCAGAAAAATTTCGGTTTTTTCTTCTTCAGTTAATTCACGCCAATCGTTGACTAAGTCACTTACTGCAATCTCTGAAAACAGTGATCGCATTTCATTGCCTGTCATCATCTCTCGGTAAGACCGATAATAATCGATATAGCTGCTCATAGGGTGACCTCGCTTTTCCACATTGGGTGTTATCGTTAAGTTTATTTTATCCGGTACGGCAGCTGTTTACCAGTCTCCAACCAGCCGAATCTCCGGTTCCAGCACGATATTTCGTTTTTCATATGCAACCTTCTGGGCGTGAAGAATGAGGCCCCTCACATCCTCAGCCGAGGCTGTGCCGTTGTTGATGATAATATTAGCATGGAAGGGTGCTATTTGTGCTCCCCCCCGTCGGAACCCCCGCAGGCCTAACTCATCAAGAATTTTTCCGCTCGGCATACCAAAGCTGCGATTGTTCTTAAATACGGAACCGGCGGAAGGATGTTCAAAGTGTCCTTTACTACGGCGGTCTTCTTGAACCTCCTGCATACGGGCCCATATTGCTGCGTAATCGGCTGTCTGCAGCCTCAAGTCAAGTGACAACAGAATAGCGCTACTGCCCTGGAAGGGGGACTTTTTATAGGCAAAGCGGGGGTCCGGAAGGGTGAGGTTCTGATGTGAAAGTGCGTCATCCAGGTAGTGTACAGTTCCCGGCACCTCCGAGATCGACTGCCCGTAACAACGGGCATTCATCCAAAGGGCTCCGCCGACACTGCCCGGCATTTTGTAGATAAATTCTAATCCGCTTAGGGAGTGTTGGGCGGCAATCTCAGCGACATGGCTGATTTCTGCTCCCGTTCCACAGTGCAATTGCTGTCCTTTTACCTCTATACCTGCAAACCGAGACATATCCAGCACCATCCCCCGCATGCCCTTATCCGAGACCAAAATATTGGCCCCTGCCCCGAGGACAAACAGAGGCACTCCTTCGCTGTGTGCTACTCCGGCGATCAGTACAATATCGGCTTCATCCGCGGGGACGGTATAAATATCTGCCGGGCCGCCGATCTGAAAAGAGGTGTGCCGGTTCATAGGTTCATGAAGTTTGACCTGACCGCTTATGTTGATTTTTTTTACTATATCTCCTACATTTATATCCACGCGGATTATAATAAGTGAAAATGGCCGGATTTTCTACCGCTTATTCCAATTTTAGGGGGCTTTGTATGCAACTTCGTTTATACAATACCATGGCAAGGAAAATTGAAGATTTTTATACTATCGAACCGGGTAAGGCGAAGATGTATACCTGCGGCCCAACCGTCTATAATTATGCCCATATCGGGAATCTAAGAACCTACGTGTCTGAAGACCTCCTGCGCCGTACGCTGGAGTATGTAGGGTATGAAGTTGAACATGTAATGAATGTTACTGATGTAGGCCACCTGACGGATGACGCGGATGAGGGAGAAGATAAGATGGTAAAGAGCTCCCGTGAATCCGGCCGTTCCGTATGGGATATTGCTCAGTTCTATACGGATGCCTTCTTCCTGGATATCGATAATTTGAATATACGTCGTCCTTCCATTACCTGTAAGGCCACCGATCATATCGGGGATATGGTTGGGCTGATTAAGAAAATTGAACAGAACGGTCATACCTATGAGTCCGGGGGCAATGTCTATTTCAGCATAGATACTTTTCCGGAGTACGGAAAATTGGCCCGTCTTGACACTCAGGACTTGCAGTCGGGAGCCCGGATAGCGGTGGACAGTAATAAAAAGAATCCCCGTGATTTTGTGCTGTGGTTCACCCGCTCGAAATTTGAAAATCAGGCAATGATTTGGGATTCTCCGTGGGGAAAGGGATACCCCGGCTGGCATGTGGAATGCTCAGCTATGAGTATGCGTTATTTAGGTGAGCATTTTGATATTCATTGCGGCGGGGTCGACCACATTCCTGTGCATCATACCAACGAAATTGCCCAATCCGAAAGCGCAACGGGAAAAAAATGGGTGAACTTCTGGATTCACGCTGAGTTCCTTGTCATGGGGCAGCATAAAATGGCTAAGTCGAAGGGAAACTTTATTACCCTGCGAACCCTTCAGGAGGAGAAGTACGATCCTCTAGATTACCGCTACTTTTGCTTGGGCGGGCATTACCGCTCACAGTTGCAGTTTACCTTTGACTCATTGGATGCAGCCAGAACAGCACGGCTCAATTTAGTAGACCGGGTTCGTGAATTGCGCGGTGAGGTCGATACAATACCGGAGCTCACGGATATCGGGAGTGAGGCGCGCAGATATCTGGAAGAGTTCCAGACGCAGGTGACCAATGATCTGCATGTGCCCAAAGCCTTATCGGTCCTCTGGCCCTTACTTAAAGACAGTGCTGTACCGGCTGGGGAAAAACTGGCGGTAGTATTGGATATGGACAAGGTGCTTGGCTTGCAGCTCGCCTCAGTGGAAGAAGAAGCCTCACTTGATGATGAGACACACAAGCTTATCAAAGAGCGGGAAGAGGCCCGGGCAGCTAAGGACTTTGCGCGGGCCGATCAAATCCGTGATCAATTGCTTGAGAAAGGGATTGAGCTCAAGGATACTCCAAAAGGGACGGTATGGAAGAAAAAAGTGTAACTATCGGATATAAGTGTTGTTTACAGTATGAAGATACACAGTAATGACCCGGAAGCATTTCAAGGTATATACGATAAGACGTTTCATATAATCGTCAAGGTTGCATATCATATAACCCTGGATGCTGACGTGGCAGAGGACATTTGCCAGGAGGCGTTTATCCGTTTTTATCATCGGACCGTTCCTTTTCCCTCGGAGGACCAAGCTCGATATTGGCTGATTCGTGTAGCGAAGAACCTCTCTTTTAACTACTACAAACGAAAAAAGCGGGAGAGATCAGCTCTTGAACGTTATTCCTTCGAACCCAAACCGCATCAGCACAATAGCGAAGAGCTGTTGATGCGCAGTGAGACTGAACAGCTCGTACACCATGCGGTAGAGCAGCTTCCCGATAGTCTTCGTTCGGTTATTGTATTGAAGGAGTATGGAAATCTTTCTTATCGCGAAATAGGGAGGGTTCTTCACATTACGGAAAACAATGTAAAGGTAAGGGTACATCGAGCCCGGAACATGCTGGGCACTCTCCTGAAGGAGGAGGAAGCACATGTGTTATGATGAACAAGTTATTTCTACGTATGTAGACGGTGAATTAGAAGAACCTCTTCACCGCGAGGTACAGAAGCATCTGGAAAGCTGTGCCTACTGCCGTAGTACACAGGCTGAGTACCGCTCTGTAAAAGAGCTCTTTTTGGCTGTGAGTAACAGCCCACTACACGATACCATTGCCGGGCCACAGGCAAAGGCGAGGGTATGGCAGCAGGTTCAGCGGAAGACCCGACGTGAGACAGCTCAGAACTTTTGGCATCGGCAAATTCAGGTCCCCCTTCCCCTGGCTGCGGGCGTAATGGCGGCAGTGGCGGTACTCGTCTTTACTTTGATTTTTAGTCCCTTTTCTTCCGGTATTTTTTCTTCTGATCAATCCGGTGCCCCCCTTGCTTTACGAGATGATAACAATATCCCGGAGGTATCTACAAACTATCCTGCTTCCAAAAACAGCATGCCGGAACTTGAACAGCTGCTTCGGTTTTTGAGTGATCAAGGGGCGGCGGTGGAAGTGAAGATTCAGCTCCCAAGCTCTTCCAAAATTCAGGTGACCGGAGAGCCCCAACTGCTGCGGGCGGCGGATTTCAGGAGGAGCGGCGAGTGAAATTGAATGCCCTTTTTCCAATGCTGCTGATCTTATTGGGGCTGGTGCAGCCCCTTTTTTCACAGAACCATAGTGGTGCTTCAAGTGAAGAACTCGAAGAGGCGTTACGCTATTTGCAGGGTAAAGCTCTGGAAGTACAGATCCATGCGCGTTTAATTGGAAAAGATCGGGAAAATGTCTGGAACACCGAAAGTCGAAAAATAACCGTGTCCGGCAAATCGATTTCGATCACCCTTCAAGGTGAGAACTTAGTTGTCAGTGCTCATATTCTTCCGTTTTTAAACGAAGGCGGTTCAATTTTTCTTGTTGCCAAGGGAGAGGTATGGGTTCAACAGGGTCCTGGTCAAGAGAAAAAGTATTACAGTACTGTAAAAAGCCTTCCCATCAAACCGGGAGAAAGTGTAATATTCTTTCCAACCGGAGTGCTTATGGATACAGAAGAGAACGACGTACATACCATCGAATTAGAAATACAAGTGGAGCCGCTTGAATGAGCGCTCGTGGACATATATATACCATCTCAGTATTCTTACTTTTTATTCTTTTAGTTGCTGTAGCCATCTATTTGTCGGTTTTTACGGTAAAGAAGCCTCACATCACCAAGCTCTCTCCACCGGCAGCCTATCCACAGGAGACCCTGCATATTGAGGGCGAAGGATTCGGCCCTAAGCGAGAAAACGGAGACGTTATTATTGCCGGAATTCGCCTTACTGCTTCGCATCTTGAAGAGTGGACGGAAAATGAAATCCGGGTAAGGGTTCCCCAGGGAGTAGAATCCGGGCGGGTGTATGTAATCACTCAGAACGGTGAAAGTAATGGAATCCTGTTCAGTAATAGGGCTCATATACCGGTAATTCTCTCCGGCCCGGTAGAACCGGGACATCCCTATATCGAATCGATCTCCCCTGAAAAAGGGGCTGTCGGTACCCGGGTTACAATAAGTGGTCGTAATTTCGGTCGACGACGGGGTGCAGGGAAGGTATATTTCCGTTTTTTAGCGGTGGACAAAACGGCCGGATCCGAGAATTCTTCAGGAAATATGGAATATGTAGAGTGCAGTGAATTTGATTTTGACTATGAGCTGTGGAGTGACCAGGAGCTGGTGGTGTATGTTCCGGACGGGGCAATTTCCGGGAGTGTTATGGTTGAAAACGACCGTGGACGAAGTAACGCCCTCTATTTCGAGGTAAATACCCCGGCGGGGTCTAAACGCTTTGAACAGAAAAAGGGGTATCAGATTCAGCAGGATCTTCGTGTGTCAAATGTGCGAGCGGCGAACGAGGAGAGTGGACTTGAGCTCTGGGTTCCGAAACTGTTCCACGGCTACGCTCAACAGAATATTGAAGCGATACACGATCCTGAACCCTTATGGCTTGATTATAAGGGGATTATGCGTTATTCCCTTAAACCTTCAGAGGATTGGTTTGAATATTCTCTGAATCATACTTACTGGTTTGACCGCTACTCAATTCGCACCGATATTGATGCGCGAGATGTGGGTGGGTATGATCAGGATAGAAAGCTGTATACTCACTACACCCAACCGAATATGTTCATTCCTTCGGACAACGAGACTATTGCGGCGGTGGCAGCCTCTCGGGCAGGGCGAAGTGGAAATCCGTATCGCCGGGCATATGCTCTGTTTGAATATATTCTCGATCGAATAGAGTACGATCCGGGGTTTCGCTACAATAGCTTAGAAGAGTGTATCGACAGCGGACGAGGGGATGCACGGGATTACGCTCTGTTGTTTGTTGCGATGGCCCGCAGTATCGGCATTCCGGCCCGTCCGGTGGCCGGCCTTATAGTGTATGGAGATAAGCTTACCCGGAGGCATGTGTGGGCGGAGTTTTATGTCCCCCAGTTGGGTTGGGTTCCGGTCGACCCGGCACTGGCTGATGGTACCGGGCTCCTCGACATTCAGGTTGAAGCTCCCGGCTCTTTTTATTTTGGAAATCTTGAGAATCAACACATCAGTTTTACCAGGCATGTGGTGCAGCTTCCGAAGGTGAATCCCCATTCAAAAGTGAGTATACTTCCCAACCCCTACTCCCTACAGACTATTTATGAAGAATACCCGCCTAATTTAGAGGGGTATCGAGTCCGTTGGGAAGATGTAAAAATAGTCGATTGGTGGTAGTAAGACATTTCTTTTGCATTGACAACGGCAATTTGAAAATTTTATTACGGCGTTTCAAAAATTACTGCATTGACAAAGGGCAAGAGCGACCCATATACTTTTAAGCACAGTATTAGATTTAGGTGGGGTATGAATAACTCTTTACAGTTGGCTCTGGTAACATTCAAAAAAGGCGCATATATCATAGTAGAAGGCAAGCAGCAAGCTGATTGCTTTTATATTCTACGTTCCGGGCAGGTACAGATAAGTAAAGAGCTGGAAGTAGTTGAAGAGGAAGGTGGAAATATCCTTCAACCGGGTGATTTTTTCGGGGTTGTGTCGACCATGTCGTCACACAGCCATATTGAAACTGCCCGAGCCCTTACCGATGTAGCTTTAATCTCGGTTAAACGCGAACAATACGGAACGCTTATAAAAAATAATGCCCCCGTGGCGATGAAAATTATTCAACAGTTCTCCCGTAAAATGCGTTATCTTGACGATGCACTTACCCGGATAACCCTCAAGAGTAATGCCGAAACCGATACTTCCCATCTGTTCGAAGTAGCTGAATATTATGCCCGCCAAAGTCAGTACAATCAGGCCTACTACGCGTATCATCAGTACATTAAGCACTGCCCTGGGGGCGATCAAATAAATGTCGCCAAAGAGCGGATGGCGAAAATCAGGCCCTATGCCAAGGTAGTGTATTTGAATGCCGGTGACGATGAGTTTACCCGTACTTATCCCAAGGATACAATGATCTTCTCTGAGAGCCAGCCGGGTAAGGAGTTGTATATTATCCAGCAGGGGAGTGTCAAGATTACTAAAATTGTGAATGACAATGAGGTTCTGCTGGCACTGCTCAAACCGGGAGATATATTTTGGTGAGATGGCATTGCTGGAAGACAAGCCGCGAAGTGCATCGGCAATTGCCCATGAGGAAGCCGTGCTCCTAGCTGTAAATAAAGATAACTTTAAGCGTATGGTTGCCAGCCAGCCCCAGATTATTACTCGGCTTACGCAGCTTCTTTCCGAACGAATCTGGTTTATCTACAAGCAATTGGCCAATACCCAAATTAGCGATCCTGTAGGCAGAATGTTCGATTTTCTGCTTATTCAACTGGAAAAACAGCGGGTACCGATCTCGAACGAGTCTTATACCTTCGATTTCGGTCCCCAGGAACTGGTAAATATGGTTGGATTGCCGAAGGGTGAAGGAAACCTGGCCGTACGGAAAATGTTTGAGAACTCACACCTGAAGAGCATTGATAATCATATTTATGTAAGTGATATAGAAGAAGTTGAGAAACAGGCCAAATACCATCGTAAAATGGAGCGGATTGCCCGCTCGCGAAAAGCTGGAGCAAGAAAATAGACGCGGATATTCAGTTTCTCCATTCTACTCACCCAGAATGAGGGGACTGAGGGGAAAAAACTGATTCTGCAGCGTCGAGACCGACCAGCTTCTGCCGTCCTTTCTTAATTGCACCATTATTTGAGTATCCTGGAGGTTGGAAAGGGGCGCGATGACCACTCCCTTTTCTGCCAACATATCGGTAAGTATCTCCGGAATTTCAGTTACGCCGGCATGGATAAGTATGGCATCGAAACTGCGGGTACCAAAGCTGTTTTTTAGCTCAGAAAAACCGATTTGAATTATCTCCGTCAGGCCCAGCTCTTCCCAGATTCCCCGGTAGCTGTCCGCGAGGGATGTTTCTTCTTCACTTACCGTTACCTCCATGCCGTTTCTAGCGAAGTAGGCTGCAATAAAACCGGTAGCCCGCCCTAGGATGTACACTCTGGCTCCCGATTCAAGCTCTAAAGCTTCAAAACAACTTTGAGCAAACCCAGCTGTAGGCACCACTGAATTCGGAGTGACCGGCAGAGGAACATTGGTATCTGCAAAATCTTGTAGGTACTCAGGCAGAAACAGTTCTCGCAGCTGTACGGGGGTCAGCGTCTGGCGGGAGCTGTGCGGGATTTCCTCCTGGGCCTCAACAAGTTGGCTCGTCAGGAGAAGGAAGATCACTGGCCACAGAATCTTCAATAGAGGTTTGCTGTAAGAATAGGAGCAATGTAAATAGTGCATAGATGTATAATATAACACATCCTTCCCCTGATGTTGAGCCATTTTGGTCTGTATATGTTGCTCTGTTGTCGCTATTTTGGTAGTATCCTGTTTAAAACGGATGTACATGTAAGGAGAGGAATGATGAAAGCGGTTCAGCTGGATATAGCCTACAATCCCAAAGAGTTTGAAGATCGTATTTATGAATACTGGATGCAGAATAATTTGTTTGCACCTATCGAGGGAGATGAAGAACCCTTTGTCATAGTCATTCCTCCCCCAAACGTGACAGGCGTCCTGCACATGGGGCACGGTTTGAATAACAGCCTCCAGGATATATTAATTCGCTATTACCGTATGCAGGGGCGCCCCACCCTGTGGGTTCCGGGCACCGACCACGCCGGAATTGCGACTCAACATGTGGTTGAAAGGAAACTGAGGGCTCAGGGAACTAACCGACTCGAACTTGGTCGCGAGAAGTTTGTGGAAGAAACCTGGAAGGTAAAGGAAGAGCACCACACTACGATCAGTCGTCAGCTTCGCAAAATTGGTGCCTCCTGTGATTGGACCCGCGAAAGATTTACCCTTGATGAAGGCTTGAATACGGCGGTTCGGGAGGTGTTTGTATCACTCTACGAGCGGGACCTCATATACCGCGGACACTACCTTGTGAACTGGTGTCACTCCTGCGGTACCGCACTTTCGGACGACGAGGTTGAGCACAAAGAGGTTCATGGAAACCTGTGGCACTACTACTACCCCCTGGCCGACGGCAGCGCAAAATTGAAAAATCGCTACCACCCGTCCAGAAACGATGCTGGGCGACACCTGTGTAGCAGTGCACCCGGAAGACCCGCGTTATACCGGTTATATCGGTAAGCAGGTTGCACTGCCCCTCTCCGGACGTACTATTCCTATCATTGCCGATGAGTATGTAGACCGGGAATTTGGAAGCGGGGCGGTGAAGATTACTCCGGGACACGATCCGAATGACTACGAAATTGCCGAACGTCACGACCTGGAGAAAATCAATATTCTTAATCCCGATGGAACTCTGAATGAGAATGTACCTGAAAAATACCGTGGAATGGATGTTCTCAGCGCCCGCAAACAGGTAGTGGAAGATATAAAAGAGGCGGGGCTGTTTATCAAAGAGGAACAGCATTCCCATCAGATCGGGCACTGTTACCGCTGTAATACCGTAATTGAACCCTATATGTCGGAGCAGTGGTTTGTACGGATGCGCAATATGGCCGATAAAGCCTTGCACGCCTGGCAGAAGAATGAAGTAAAGTTTTTTCCGAAGAAGTATGAAAATACCTACGCCAACTGGCTTAATAATATTCGTGACTGGTGCATAAGCCGTCAACTGTGGTGGGGACACCGTATCCCTGTCTGGTATTGTAGTGACTGTGGCGAAATGACCGTTTCCCGGGAAGACTGGCTGCGTGTTCAAAGTGCGGGAGCAGTAATATCCGCCAGGATGAAGATGTGCTGGACACCTGGTTCTCCTCGTGGTTGTGGCCTTTTTCTACTCTAGGCTGGCCGGAGAAAACCTCCGATAT
>JAXHMY010000009.1:0-288556 GCA_034520965.1 Spirochaetia bacterium
GGTAATTTCATCGAGATTTTGTACATTTCCAGGTAGATATCCAATTTCTTCAAAACTAAGTTCATATAAAGAAATAACAATAGAATATAATAGATTACGAATGAAAGAAATATTTATAGAAGCAGAAACAACCGAGGATAAAAGCGTTTGAGTTCTAACACGTGCCTCGTTCCTATCTAGCTTAAAAGTGTGCTCAACATCCCGAATCGCTGCTATAATTTCTATACTATCTAATTTTGTCGGTTCAGGTATTGTAGCGTAAAATGCTAAGGGGTGCGAATGGAAAAATCTATAATTTAGTGCTATTGAAGCTTCTTCCCAAGCAAAATGAGCCTCAGTAAGAATTTTGTGCACTTGACTACTACCTACACTAGGAAAATCTCCTAATTCCTTTACTATATCGACGAGAGTAGAACCAACACACGTGGCTATTTCTTGAACATCAGAATTGCTATAAGCATACACAAATATTGCAAATCCTTGGTCACGAACAAGAATATCTACAAAAGATGCCTTGTATCTATTTAGAAGCTGGGCCAGTCTGGACCTGACAATATCACGAAACAAGCAACCCTTATTACCAGCAAGCAGATATATCACCTTTGAAAATAATATAACATTTGATATTTATATTTAGTTCCTCTGCTACTTTAATTTAGCCTTTTCTTCACTATCAAATGTTTCTAAGGAGTCAGATACGTGAAAAAAACTTCTAATGAAGTTTTTATTATTTTGTTGCATCTTACGCTTAAGACTTTGGTTCTGTACTTGAAGTTCTCTTGATTTATTTATGTTATAATGCATTTCATCAAGCTTCCTCACAGCACTTTGGAAAACAGAATACATGTGCTCATCGTCTATTGGTTTCAGAATAAGCTCAAAAGCTCCATAATGAAGAGCCTTCTGTGCATATTCAAACTCATCATAAGCAGTTATCAAAATTACTACAGTTGTTGAGGAGTTCTCTTTTACAATGCGGGTTAGTTCAAGTCCATTAATTCTTGGCATACGAATATCTGTTACTATAATATCCGGATTAAAATCAATAAAAATTTTTTTAGCGGAAAGACCGTCTGTAGCCTCACCCACAATAGTGCATCCTAAACCTTTCCAGTTTACATTTTCTTTTAATGCTTGAAGAATGAGCGGTTTATCATCACAAATAAGAACTTTATACATCTATCCCCTCATTGTACACTAATGTAGCTGGTAATTTTAATATGCATTGTGTTCCTGTATTAGGGCTACTATTAATTTGCATCCCATAGGATGAACCATATAATGTTTTTATCCGCATCAAAACACTTCGTATTCCAAAACTATTCGATACTTTTTCATTTGCCATAGTATCTGAAAGTAAAATTTGTTTTATTTCTTTTTCATTTATCCCTTTACCATTATCATATACGTTAATATAAAGTTTTCCGTCATATATCTCTGCTGTTATTTTTATTATACCAACAGCATTTGACTCTTCAATTCCATGGGTAATAGCATTTTCAATAAGCGGTTGAAGAATAAATCTCGGAACCCTGCATCTGCTTGCTACGGATTCTATATGATAAGTTATAAAAAATTTGTCACCTAGCATAACTTTTTGAATATTAAGATAGTTTTTCACATATTCTAACTCTTCAGAAGCGAAACAAACTCATCAAGTCTGAGCTTCTCCGTAACAGGATTCCGAGTGCGTGATGCACATGAGCGATGTCCTTATGTCTTTTGAGTTTTGCCATGCTACTTATAGATTCTAATACATTATATAGGAAATGTGGTCTCACTTTAGATTGAAGAGCGTTATACTCAGCCTGCAGCAAACGGTACTCTGCTCGTTCTTTTTCGAGAATCGCCTCAGATTTCCTATTTATCGTTTCTTGCAGAGTATCCGTCATACGGTTAAACGATAGTGCTAATTGACCAATCTCATCATAACTATGGGGTTCTATTCTTCGATCAAAATGTCCCTCTTCAATGAACTTAATATTGTCTATAAGTACCTTTATGCTCTTTGTAATAGTATGATTTATATAGAAACCATCAGATTCCTAATACAGAGAAGAAAAGAGAACCTAAAATCCAAGTTTTAACTTTATTTGGCACTGACATAAGCCTCGTGGTGGAAATAAATTTGATAATATATAAACTACCGTCTTCTGACTGGCTAGAAAGTATTTGAAATTCTTCTCCATCAAGAGATACAGATTTCGACGGATATTTTGTTCCTGGGAGAAAATAACGTTGAGCTTCTCGTACAAATTTTTGGCCATCTGAGAAATCGAAAATGACCACTCCATAGGCATTACACACAATAAGATTTTGTTTGAAATTTTCTTCTTGATGAAAAAGTAAGCTCGCGAGATATTTCTTCGAAAAACCAGCTATATAGAATCCTCTATACTTAAAATATTTTATACTATTTATTGGCTGAATCATATGGATAATATTCTGCTTTTCATCAAACTGAATAAATAACGGATCAATAATCCAATTGTTCTTGATAAGATTACTGTTCAACTTCATGAAGTCATATAATGGTATATCTTTAAAGTCATCTATAATTCCACGTTCATCAAAAAAAAATGTCTCATCGAGGTCTGAAACATAATAAAAAGCTTCAGTTATGCCTGTTTTTGCATAAGAGTATATTTCGATTTGCCGTTGATATCTTTGAATTTCGGATATAGCTTATCAAAATCGATTAGATAGGAAAGAAATAAGTCCGCTCCATAATCATGTATTACCGTAGTCAAATCTCTAGCGATCTGATCCAAATACTGTTGAGTTAAGGTAATAGTTTGATCATAAAGATTGTTTCTGAAAACCCAATAAAGTGCTGAGCTAATAAAAGAACTTGTGAATATTATTAAGCAATATAAGATATATAGATCTTATTACTAATACTATTCCTTAAAAAATTAAAGCATTTCATTTACTATACCTAAAATTTTAGAGTTTTTTTCTTTTTTTTTCAAAATGGTGATGCTATAATGTCGCTCGTCATACAAAGTTTTCTAGATTAGCTCAAGCTATTAGGATGAAACACCTACTATTGGTGTAATGAGTTATAATAACAACCAAAAACATCCATGATGAAAAGTAATGCTGCTCTAAGAAGCCGAATATGTCAAGCATAAAATGACAGCATAAAATAGACTATTCAAAAGCAGCTAAGTAGAAAGTCATTTAATGGACTTTTCTACTCCTGCCCTCCTATTTGAAGATAAGGCATTATGATGAGGAACAATTTATAACTCCCCCTACTTCACTATATTAGTAACAAAATCTGCTGAAAGCTTGCCAGTAATTTCAGTTGTTTCTGTGCAGTCAACGGAAAACCATTGCTCTATGGGCGGGTTTTAACTGTTTTACCGCACTCGAATGGAACAATGAGTGTTAAAAACACCATATTTCATTGCACTGCTACTATATTGACCTCCTTAGGCTTCAAAAAAAGAAGTTTTTCAGGGTGGGACTATGTCAAAAAAAAATTCTCCTCGTAGAAGGTGAAACCCTCATTGCAATGAATGAAGCCCAAATGCTCAAAAAGCATGGGTATGAGGTGGTAACCGTTTATAATGGTTAGAAGGCTATCGAGGCGGTAGACTCAGACCCCGAAATCTCTCTCATCCTCATGGACATCGACCTCGGAAAGGGGATGGACGGAACTGTAGCGGCCGAGGAAAAAAATCAGCATTGCACATGATAGGTGAAATATATTGTTTAGGATAAGGGCCGTTATCGGCAAGGGCCTGGCTTAAGCTGGTTCTTTGGAAGAGAAACCGCAGTCATGCATGCTTAAGAGAAGGAATAATCAAGGTGTTTTGTCTTGATAAAATAAACTTTATTTGGAAGAAATAATGAAAAAAAACATAATTTTATTATCAATTACGTTGATAGTCTTAGTCACAGGATGCAATTTGTTTATAAGCAGTTTGGTTATGAATGAGCTTGGAGAAGAAACATCGGAAAAGTAATCGACATAGCGGAGATACCCGGCGTAACAGCACCGGCTATCGGTGAAACACCAGTAACAGAAATTACCGATACAGCTCAGTACACAGGAACCGTTTCATGGGAACCGGACGATGATCCTTTTGAGCATGGAACTAAGTACACAGCGACGATTACGCTAACAGCCAAAGATGAGTATACTCTAAGTGGTGTAGAAGAAAACTTTTTCACTATTGATGGAACAGATTCCGTTTCAAATGACGCGGATTCAGGTGTGGTAACGGCGGTATTTCCGGCGACAAAATATGCCTTGGGTGATTTTGATATAGGCGACGATGGTCCTGCCAATGGCATTATTTTTTGCGTTGATACAGCAGATGAACATGACTGGATATATCTTGAAGTAGCCCCTGCATCAACCGAGTGGACAGATAAAGAATGGGTGATTATGGTACAGAAATAAGCGGCGACGCAGCTTTAACTGGTATTGGCGATGGGCAGGCAGCAACCACAGCCATTGTGCAGCATTTAGCAGACAATACAAGTGAAACAGGCAGAGCTGCACAGCTTTGTGACGGCTTGAAGCATGAACATGAAGGAACAACATACAAAGACTGGTTTCTGCCGAGTAAGGATGAGCTGTATGCTATATGGGACAATATAGTGGATGACGGCAGTGGAAGTAATAGTGGTGTTGGTGGGTTTGCCAATGAGGGCTATTGGTCGTCGTCCGAGCTAGATAGTGACTACGCGTGGGGCCAGGTTTTTAGCAGCGCCTTGGGCGGCGGCTACCAGGACGGCGGCTATAAATCCAACGACGGGCGGGTTCGGGCTGTTCGGGCTTTTTGATCTAAGACGGTATTCTGTCAGAAGACTAACCGGGACACTTAGCTCAGTCAAATTATGTACTACAATTTTCATATTACATAAGTGGCAGTTATGTAATATGTTATATTTCTACTACTTCATCTATCTCTTTCATTTTCCTATCGGTTTCAGTAAGTGCAACTATTATTTTTTGGTAATGGAAGATATCATCAGTAGATAAATCACTTTAGATAATTCCAAGCACCTTATGTAATCAATAAACTTTAAAGACATATTTGCCATTATCTTCCTGTTCAATAGATATATAGTCTATTCCAGATGTTTTATTCTACTTTTATTTGACAAACATATTTAACAATACTATATTTCTAACAGAAATCAAAGATGTTATTTAGTAATCAGTATTGGGCATGCTACCTAATTTATATTGTGTGGTTTACTTTTAAATGGGTAGCACTGCCCTTTTTTTCTAAGAATTTATTATTCTCATCGTTTTTTTTCTAAATATTTCTAATTTTAATTTAATATCATTTTTAGTCGATTGTTTTTATAATATCCAAAATTTTCTTATATGCATCATTGCTTACATCTATGGGAATAGCTCCCACACCCTTGATCTTTTGTTTTTTTAATATACTTTCTTTTGACAACAATTCTTTTTTTGGATATTCTTTTTGATAAAATGCGAACTTGCTTCCTGGATACAAAATCATTGCAATATCAGCGCCATATATAGCATCTAAATAACTGTGCATTTTATCAATATCATTATACTTAAAATTAATATTTATCTTATCATCACTATCAATATTTGCGTTTTCATTTAAATTCAAAGAATTTTTAAATTTCGCGTCAAGTAAATAGTATTTTTTGTTTTTTTGTATAGTGATATCAGGTCTAAAATTATGAGAATATGATTCTTTCCGGTTTTTACTAAAGGTTCGATTATATGATACCTTATAATTACTATTTTCAATTGTATATCCATATTGTATATTTTTTTCTTTCTTATTATATGCAGGATATATTAATTCCTTCATCAAATAGCATATTTGCCACTTTAAAGAAAGACCATAACTCAAATATTGTAGAAACTTTTTTTAGTCCAGATTTCTGATGATATTTTTCTATTTTTTTGAAAATACTAAAATGACCTTTTTTACTGTTTAGATAATGTAATAACATTTCCCTATATCCTGCTTTTGACAATAATACTGTAGAATATTCAGGAAGCAAACTTAATTTTGGTAAATGGTTAAACATTGGATTGTAAAGAAATCTTTTTACTATATGACTTACTTTAATAGAATCATTATAAAGTTTTGTATTTGGAAAAGATGTTGCAATTAAATTACATGTATTATATATTTCCTCTAAGAAATATTTTATTAAAAGCATTTTCTTTTGTATCATAATTGTATCTATGTTTGTTAATAACTTTCTCAGATAGATAATACTTTCCATTTTTGTTTTTGCCATAATTTATTTTACCTTTACTTATTTTCCTTTTTGTCGCCTTTATATTTATTCTTCCTTTTTTGTTAGCACTAACCATTTGGTTATCGTTGTAAGACCTTTTATGAGGCTCATTAATTATTAGATTAAGAAATGTTTCAATGTTCTGTCCAATGGATAATCTAGTGATCTGTTTAATATTGAATCTCCACTATTGTTGCTAAAGAATAATTTTTATGCAGTAAATTCTTATAATAGTAGACAGGTGTATCATATTTAAAACTTATACTACTTATCTGCTTGTTAATTTCTTCAACAATTCTGGTATATTGATTTTCTCCTACATCATCTTCAATGAACTTGCTTGTTCTTAGGTCATAAGTTATATCAAATAGTTTTAAATAACCAACATAGTCTCTAATTCTAAGTTTAGCAAAATTATTTCCTGGTATATAATCAACCGCTTTATCTAAACTATTTTTGTACAATTCATCTATAATGCTTTTGCTTTTTTTATTTCTTAAATCGATGTAATACGTTTCATTTTCATATAAAATGTTATTTTCTATTGGTATTGATAGCTTTTTATCTTGGTATATTATTTGCATATTACTCGATATAGTTTGTGAATCCGTTTGCAAAAACATTTTTATACATTCTCTTTAGTTTTGCTATGCTTAGATGAAAATCCATTGTAGTTACTTCTTCAATATTATCGATACTAATATCTTCAAAATCAGTCGTTTTATCAGATAGATAGTAAATAAGCTCTTTTAAGGGCGCTTCAAGTTTGTTATACGTTCCATTTAATTTTGTAAGTATTTTCTGTAAAATTTGTTGGTCTAACGCTATAACTATAGTTTTTTCTTCACCGTCTACATATTTTATTGTGTTATTGATATATTTCGATATTTCATTTATTACTCTATAACCAAAATGTAAATTATTTTTTTTAAGAAGGGATACGATTTCTTTTAGTTTTTCTTTTACTAAACTATCTGTTTCAATAAAATCATTTCTTGAGCAAGGGAGGCTTTACCAAATACAGGCATTTCATTCAAAACAAAATCACTTTTTTTTTCTTCAGACTGCGAATAATTATTCTCATATCCATCAATATCTACTTCATTAAATTCTAAAACATTTGCTCTATCCAAAACCTTTGGACTAAACATATATGTGGTTTCATCTATATTTACCGTACCCGTAATGTACAAATTATCGGGTATATATATCTTTTCCACTTCTTCAATTAAAGAGTCATCGGCTTCAACAGGATTAGAATGAAGAGTTACAGGTTCTTGAACACTCTCTCCTTTATCGTTTAAGTATTTACTTTCCATAACGCTTAGAACATCGCTAAAATAGTATTCTACCTTTGATAAATTCATTTCATCAAAAATCAAGAAATACGGTATATCAGAGTTTTCATTTGCTTCAAAAATAAATTTTAATATTTTTGTTATATGATATTTTCCAGAAAATGAGTCATAATATCCAAACACATCTGTTGCATCAACCCAATCGCTGCGAACTGATACAAAACACTGATTATTTAACTTCTTGCTTTCTAGTTCATTAGAGATCTGTAAAAAGTATTTATTTGTACTTTCACTTTGGCTTAATATTTTAAATGTATTTTCCTCTACTTTTTTTAGCAATAGTTTTGAGTTAACTGAATAATTTGTTCTAAAATAACTACGACTGTCAAATGTATCTTTATCAGTATTCTTTGATTTGAGCCTTATTCTCAAAAGTGGATTACTTGCTCTTTGTAAATATATTTGAATAGGTATTTTTTCATCGTCTTCTGTTACTAAAATTATTTTTTTTGGTTTAGTAATATTGTCTTCTTTACCCTCTTTTTTTAATGTCTCAATTCTTCTATCTATCTCTCCTAACTCTCGTTCATTATAAAGATTATCTCTATAGCGATATTGCATATTACCCCTTCCACCTCCATCAATCATATTTTTTGTAATATTAATAACGACATCATCATCGTTAACAGTCTGTGATTGACTAAAAATGTCTATTAAAAACTTATTTATTATTGGTTGAAATAGTTGTGCAATCTTTGTTTTTCCTGTGCCAGATATTCCAGATAAAATAACGAATGGTTTTGTGTGTAGACTCAGACAGTATCTTGTTAATATTTCATCAGAAAAAAAGAAGCCATTCTCTTGATAAAAATCAAAAAACTTTTTTATATCCATTATTTATCACCTCTTAATAACCTATAAATATATACTCGGAAACACTATTATTATTGTTATTAATTTTATGTTTATGATTTCCAAAAGAATATTTGTAATCTAACTCTATTACTTCAACATGTTTTTTACTTTGGGCTAACAAATCTATCATTTCTTCTAAACTAGGTAATGAATTCGATGAGTATGATATCAACAAAATACTATCAGTGTATTTCTTAAACAAATCACTAAAGGCGCTATAGGCACCAACCTTTGATGAGAAAGGTGTTGGATAGTTTCTTATTTTCTTTGTTTTAGTCTCCCACTGAATTTCAACATCTTTCCAATCACAAGCTATTCCTTCAAGAAAATGATATCTTCTTACGTATTCATTATCTGAATGTTTACTGTAATAGGGAGGGTCCATATATACTAAATCCGCATCAAAATTAAAATTCATAGCATTTTTATTTACAGCAAAATTAGTGTTCTTATTATCAAAAACTGCAAAATTTAATGTTTTAACAGCTTCCATAAAATGTTCGCTTAAAGAAACCTTTAAATCTTTTCTACCGTCATCATATTTATACCCAGTGTACGTAAAAATTCCTCTAGGTCTTTTTTTTAGACAGGCTCTCATTAAAGCTGCTTTTGCAATAGAAATTTCATATTTATTATTTAGTTCTTTTATATTGGCTCTAATATTATCAATTATTGCATTATCGTAATCTTTAAAATATAAACCAGAAAAATTATTTTGAACAAAAAAATCATTTTTTGTAGTGTTGCTACTCATCAATTCTTCTGCCATCTCTATTGGGAGTATATTATTGTTATTCTCTATCAAAGCAGTCGATATATGATAATTCATTGACATATAGTCATTACTTATCACTTTCTTATTTTCAGTTTTGAATGCATAGCTTACAACTCCAGACCCTGAGAAAAGGTCTATTACACTTTCATATTGAAATTCTCTTGCGATTGATATGATATTTCCTATAATTTTTGATTTAGAACCCATAAAACGTGTCGGTGGATATTTCTTTAGTTGACTAGAAAGAGTAATATTTTTATTAACTAGAAAAGACTTTCTGTAAGGATTGGCTGTAATAACAACATCTTCTCCAACTCTTTTCTTACCATGACTATTGATATTTCTTCTTGTAGAAAACACTTCCACTTTAATTTACTATATAATTCATGTACCAAAGGATGATTGGAGTTAGTCAGTACCACATAACATCCCATCTGATACATATCATCAACGACTTTGGCCAGTTCAATATGGTCTTCTTTATAAAACTGCTCTTTTGTATATCTCTTAAAATCACTATATTTAGATACAGGAAGGTATGGAGGGTCTAAATATATAAAATCTCCTTCAGTAGCATTTGAGTATAAAATTTTTTTATAATCATCACAATTAATACTAGTATTTTGTAGTAGATTAGACACAGCCCGTAAATTCTCTGCATCACAAATATTGGGATTTTTATATTTACCATATGGAACATTAAAAAAACCTTTACGATTCACTCGATACAAACCATTATAACATGTGCGATTAAGAAATATGGTTCTGGAAGCTTTTTCGATTTCATGTAAATTATTCTGGTTAATACTTCTAACTCTGTAATAGTATTCTTCACTATTTTCATGCTCATCTAATAATTCAATAAGTTTTTCTACGTTGTAAGCAATTTGTTTGTAAACATTAACCAACTCAGGATTAGAATCAGATATGATAGACATTTGGGGTTGTAGAGCGAAAAACAATGCCCCTCCGCCAAAGAATGGTTCAAAATATGTATTATAACTCTCTGGCACTCTTGATAATAGGACATTAATTAGTTGTGTTTTACCACCAGCCCACTTAAGTGGTGGACGAACTTTAAGTTTTTTGCTCGCTATTGATAACATAATTCCCTATATTTTTCCATCTGAAAATTTATCTGCAATATTATATCTAATTACTTATTAAGATCGATTTTTTATCAAGTCTGTTATTACTATACCATAGAAACATACGTTTATAAATAGTAGTTTTCTTTTAGTATTAACAGGGAACAGGTAGTGCTCCCTTTAAAGCCACCAAGAATCGTCGTAACTGTGTATAAATTTAAGCAATGCCTACAGTAATGAATGCTTTGATTATCTTTTGTAGATTGATAGTAAAGGAAAAGCAAGTGACTATTATCTCTATTGCATTAATGTTAGTGCTTATTCATCTGAGGAACTATATAAAGTATTCGATAAACTCCATGAGATTGCTCTTAGGAGATGAAAAGGTTTTCCAGAGTTAAGATCCATCTTCAAATTGACAGTTTTCGATAACGGTAATACAATGAAATAAAGATATGAAAAAGTTTCCACCTGATATAAAAAAATTCATCGAAAACAACAACTGGATATTTGCTAAGACATATGCCTCCACTTGGCCGCACTATTACATTGTAAGAGAGCAAGTTGACGGGAATCTATTCCTGAAGTTAGTCAGACATATTAGGACGTATGGATATGAGGGAAGGTTTTATCACTTAAAAATAACCTATTACGAAGAAGAGGGTATGGTGTATTGGACAATGGTACCATCCCAAGGACATCCAAAATGGTATCCCCCGGAGGATGAGGATATAGTAAACCGCTGTCCAAAAGAAAGCACCTATGAGCACCGCTTAGCACATGGTACATTACCCAAGGATACTTGATGAATAAACAAGAAGTAGATAAAACTTCCTGGAATGTATTCGATAATTGGAATTCTCCACACGTTCAGGATTATTCAGTTCACTGTCTGTTGTGAGAGCGGCTGTCTCTCGATAGAATGATTCCAGTACGAATGGGTGTCGATTCTTCATAACTCATCATAAACAAAAATGTAGGCTACTCTCAAGAAAAGTTTTAATCTTTTCATAACTACAAAACTCCCACAAAATCTAAAATCCTCTGTCTTTCCTTACACCCTTCCTTGTGTTCCAAAGGAGGAGAGTTATAGATCTCAACAGCCCTCCGCATTAGAGAGTGTACGCCCTCCCTCTCTAACGTGAAAGTCTTAGACTCAAAGAGCATTGTAAACCCGTTCTCAGCAATATAGTATCCAACATTGGAAGTCTTTATTCCGGTAAAGGGCTCGTAATAAACCAATATAAGGTCTGAAACAGGGCTCATGCCATTGTGTTCTGCTATCAAAGCATAGCCATTCAACTGTACCCTGTAAAGAGGCAACAACTCATCCTGACCATTCGTATACCGGGCAGTCTTATAGTCTATGATTGCATAGGAGCCATCATCTTTTTGGATAATAGAATCAGGTACTCCAGTCAGTAGGACTCCCGTCTCCTCATCAAACCATTGAAACTGCTGAATAGAAGGAACTTTTACCGGCCGTCCCTGTATACCCAACCACGGAGGTACAATCCCATGCCTATTGTAGTATTCATCGGTAATCTTCTTTGAATAGCTGTCTATCGAGCTGAATATTCCCGGAAAGACTTGATATGGTAATTTGAAAGACAGTTGTACCTTTATCTGAAAACATCTCTCGCAACTATCCAGTGCCAAATCTCCAAGGTGCTTTGCTGATATTCTCATAGTAGCCCTTTCTCCAAAAAGCTGTAGTAACCATCTTTAGTGAATATGATGTGGTCTAAAAGAGAGATCCCAATGACTGTTCCTGCCTCATGAAGTCTTTGAGTAATCTCCTTATCTTCAGCTGATGGTTCTACATTCCCCGATGGATGGTTGTGAGCGATTATCACAGCCACTGCATTCTGACTTATAGCCTTCCTATAGACTTCTCTCGGGTGGATAATCGTCCTATTTACCAAGCCTCTACTGATCACATTCCTCTTTATAGGTACATGGGCTCCATCTAAGGTAATGGCAATAAAGTATTCCTGTTTCCTCTTTGAGTAGGTCTCAACCAAAGGAAGAATATCAGCGGGATATCTTATCCTCTGTACCTTCTCTTTATTTCGCCTTAGGTACTCCATTCCCAATACATAGGGACTGTATTCTGATTGCTCCATCAGTTGGAGCAATTCCTGATCTGAGACATCCTTTAGGCTGATACTTTCCATGGCTTCAGCTCCACATGTTCTGCTATGATTATGATACCTTCATTCTGTTTCAGCCGTCCTACTACTCTTACTCCCCTCTCTTTTCTCAGTTCAGGCGATAAATGGTCAGCAGCCTTTCCAAAATAGTAAACTTCAATCTCATTCCTCTCGATGATAGTCTCTCCCTCATAGGTATACTTTCGTACATTTTCTACAGTGAAAG
This sequence comes from Spirochaetia bacterium, assembly GCA_034520965.1. GTDB lineage: Bacteria > Spirochaetota > Spirochaetia > DSM-16054 > Sediminispirochaetaceae > DSBN01. Next base: position 12,714 of record JAXHMY010000009.1, read on the forward strand.
TACAGAGACCATCAGACTAATCCGTTTCTGTAATGGTGCCTTCGATAATGACTGAATTGAGTTGCATTTAATCCTCCTCCGGGGTCATGATGGTGATTACAGGCTCTCCTTCATCTCCAGGGCCAGCAATAGCCTTCAAAGTGATTTCTTCCATACGGTCGATCTCCATCAGAAATGAGACTTTGAAAAGGACAGTTGTCCCAGATGAATTTTGAGCTTCAAGCCTTAGGACATTCAGTACATCCCACAGCCGTCCAATGTCAGATTGTCCGTAGGGTTTGAGAGAGTTAGAAGGATTGATGTAGGTGTGGTAGAGAGTAGAGGTAAGAGCTACAGGCCATTTGTAGCCTGCTTGTCGAGCCAAATTGGATACGTCTATTAAGACTCCATCTTCAATCGCCTGTCGTCGTGTATAGGTATATATAACATCCCATTGCATATTGTTATTATATCCAATGGGGTGAGATCTCTAAAATGAATTGACACCTTATATTCTTTCAACTATGCTTTAAGCACATTTTTTTTGAAGGAGTTTTCTATGTCTCGTTTTACTGTACTTTTTGAATTATTCTCACGATACGATGATAAAGATCTAAATCGGAGTGAACTGTCTACAGGATTCTATAAGGGAGATAATGTTGAAGAGGTCTTTCAAGAAATTGAAGATGGTGAAGAATTTGATGATTCCGAAATAATTGATTTTGACTATTCAGATCAATTGCGTGAAACAGGTCGTGATATAATCTATATCAAGGACGAGAAAGATACTATTGTTTATAGTAGAGAAAGTAATAGAGTCACAATTAATCTATCCACAGATTTTGAAATGATTTTAGATGAAAAGGATGTTTCAGTTGAAGAACTAACGCGTTTAGGCAATTTACCTGATAATGAAAAGAGGAACGAACTTAAACCATATATTTCATCTGTAGTCGAAAGTTTTGAACAAGAATTTGAAAAATACTTTGGGAAACTGTCAGACTATTCTTCAGATGATGAATTTAGAGAGATATCTCTTTATAATTTAGAACTTATACTTAAATATAAGCTTGATAAAGATATTGAAGTTGGTAAGTTAGATTACATGATAGAAAATTTTTCCGAAAACTTTGATGGTAATATTATTATGTATGACTATAGAAATGAATACTATGTTAACTACCAAGACGGTGATATTAGTAGTGGCGGTTATCTTTCAATTTGAAGTACAATGGAGATGGTAATAGATCGTAATAATTCTATGGTCATCAAAGAATATAAACGTGTAAATTTGCTCGATGACTATTTTTCAAGACTAAAGATAATTAAACAAATTTCTATGGTTTTTGATCTGCTTACACCAACTTCTTTCACAGTCGATGGTGTAACAGTCTTTTACTATCAAGAATATATTATTAAGAAGCGATTACCTTCTGACACTAAAGCAATCTATCATTTATTACTTACATTTGCTAAAGAATATGATGTAGTTTCAGAGCATGGTTTCGTTCACGGAGACATCAACAAAAAGAATGTATTATACGATGGGGAAAAGCTTTTACTCTGTGACCTCGAACCATCATTAAGACAAATAAGAAACAATAGAACAATGTTAATGTACACGCCGCCATATGTTTCTAAAAATGATTTTCTATCTGGTGTTTTATCTTCTGATACTGACAAAATTGGATTCTACTTCTTATGTTATAAACTACTTGGATTTAAGACAGAGTTTGACGTCAAAATAATAATGGGCATTAGAAATGCCTATAGACACAATAAGGCAGATAATTGGTATAGCATACTTCCATTTCCTGAAGAAGAATTACCTGATATGAGTTTTAGAGGATTATTGGATTTTGCTGCCAATCAACAGAAATAATTTAAACAAACCCTTCCAACAGAGACTCAGCCTCTTCTCTCAACTTCCTTCGCTCTTCAACTACACGAGTATCCTTCAACTTACCGTAGATTTCTATATACCGATCTCTTATACGAGTAAACTCTGATGAGTGGTATAACTCCTCCATCCATTGAAGATCAGAGTCTGTGATAGCCTCTTTCACCTCATCAAAGATGTAGTCCACATACTCCAGTTCTTCAGTACTTATCCCATGCCATATATCATACCTCTCAATCTCTTGGCATAGTAAATGGGGTATCATGTAAAGGTTAGAGAGCATTAGGTCTGCGAGTCTGTATTTCGCCTCTTTATTCTTTCCCATTCTATGAAGGCTCAATGCCCAGCAGAGTTTCTGAATCGGTTCTCCCATATCATCGGGAAACTTCTCCTTATACCATTCGAAGTAGTCATCCGCATTCTTGAAGTCACCAATGACAAAGTAGAAACAGAAAAGGAGATATCTCTTGCCAAATCCATCGTTAATGTAGCCGGTAAGATTTTTCTCTTTCTGTAGCTCTCGCTTATACTTCGTGATCCGATTCTTCAGTTTCTTCTCTGTGTCGGGGAACTCAAACATGTGGATATCCTAAGGTCTGTGAGTTTGAATGTAAACATTATAGATTGTTAAAAATGAGAACAGCATTCAATTCTCATTCTAATACTAATTAATCTAATCGCCTATCGTTTATTTCCCAATAGACGTCTGTTCCTTTTAATTCTTCATTTTCTTGGATATTTTCCCATACCTTATCCGTAACCTCAGCACCGGCATTAAGCAACACTTCCAGTACTTTAGGATTTTCATTATTTTTAGCAGCATACATTAGTGGTGTCCACCCGTCATCATCTCGAGCACTTACATCCGCTCCGCCTTCAAGCAAAACGTTTATAATTTCAGGGTGTTCATTATTCCTAGCAGCATACATTAGTGGCGTCTCTCCGTCATTAGTTCGAGCATTCACATCCGCTCCACTTTCAAGCAAAACGTTTATAATTTCAGGGTTTTCATTATTCCTAGCAGCATGCATCAGAGGTGTCACCCCTATAACAGTTTTAGCATTTATTTCCGCTCCGCCTTTAAGCAAAACGTTTATAATTTCAGGGTTTTCATTATTCCTAGCAGCAGACATTAGTGGCGTCCACCCGTCAGCATCTCGAGCACTTACATCTGCTCCGCCTTCAAGCAAAACGTTTATAATTTCAGGGTGTTCATTATTTCTAGCAGCAAACATTAGTGGCGTCCACCCGTAATAATCTCGAGCATTTATTTCCGCTCCGTTTTCAAGCAAAACGTTTATAATTTCAGGGTGTTCATTACATCTGGCAGCATACATAAGTGATGTCACCCCTATATCAGTTTGAGCATTTATTTCCGCTCCGCCTTCAAGCAAAGCATTTGTAACCTCAGAGTTTTCATTATTCCTAGCAGCAAACATAAGTGGTGTCACCCCTATATCAGTTCGAGCACTTACATCCGCTCCGCCCTCGATTGCTGATTTAACTTCTTCTGGAGTCCCTTCTTCTACCAATGAGAAAAAATCATTTCCTTCAACAGTAGGTGCTACAGATAGTATTAGGACACACGCTATTTGTATTATTGTCTTCATTCTCCTCTCTCCTTTTTTCAATAGATATAAGTTCAATGCTCCTATTCTAACTAATACTATTTACTATAACAAAGCAATTTTTTTCTAATACGCTTTTATGCCGGTCAATTCCTTTAGAACCGGGTAGCGTAGACTTGTAGGATTGCTCAAGTTTTAGTGCCACAAAACTCAATACGGTTTCTACTCTACTACCAATTTTATTATAAAGGTTATGAGCGTATACGCAAGGGTAGTAAGGTAACTTTTACATTCCAGCAATATCACTTAACTTGTCTATTAACTCCTGCTGTATCTCCTCTACCGTAAAGTCAATCTGCCTCTCCCACATATTATCTACCCCCTCCATAAACCCATACGCTTTAAGCAACTCCTCCAATCTCTCCACCAACAGTCTCTTTAATTCGTACATTGAAACCTCCTAATAGTGTTTACCTACTACTAGGGGGTTATTGAATTATTTACTTCTAAAAAAAGAAATTTTTCTTTTAATTATTTCCTTAGAATGTATAATCAGCATATGAGATAATTTTTCATGGAGAGCATTATGTACTATGTAGCATACGAAGAGAAAAACACCAAACAGAAGAGGTGGAAAGTCTGCGGGAATAAAAAGGAAGTATTCGACTATTTTAAGAAGATTATGCCTAAGCAAGTACCCGACTCAAATGAGTTAAGCGATTTAAATGAAGCAATTGGGGATAGGTGGACTATTGCTAAACTAACCTCAGATACCCGTAAGAAACTTGAAAATCACTTCGGTAAGAAAGGAACTGAACTTGAAGGTAGTAAAGAATATTTACCTGAGATAGTTGCGTCTTTATAATATAGCTTAAAGAAAAACATAGGAGATTACAATGAAGATAAAATGTATTAAGTGCCAGAAACAAGAATATGAGTTTTCTCTAAACGATGTGGACAAAAAACAACCTCTTAAACTTAAGTTTTGTTGTCCTCGGTGCGAAGAAACTACTGTAGTCTATATTGATGATGGGGGAGCAAGCATTCAGGTTTATTTGGCATAAGGTAAAATATACTATATTTTCATGGTAGTTTACAATTATGAACTTCGATATTAATTGTACTTATGCTCTTTTATCAAACTCCAATGTGTATTGAATTGTTCTTAACAATGGATAATTCTCAGGTATAGACATTACTACTAAGTTTCTTGGGTGAAATTTCTTTAATAATCTGTTCAAATAGTTCTGAGACAATCATTACTCTTCCACCTCCTATTGTTTTATGGTTTTTATTGCTACCAACATAGAACAATGCTATTTGTTCGATTTCATCTGGAATGTCTAAACCAATAAAAAGTTTAGGTATATATTCTAATCCTGCACTAAATTTCTTTGAAAATCTCTCTTCTCTCGTTGCCCACGTATTGGCATCTAGGGATGGTTCTATATGAACTATGTGATTCAATTCCGGGCTAAATGCAACGATGTCTAGTTCCCCTATGTATCCTCCTTTTTCTCTTCTACCGACATTTACATTTTTCTTTACAAAATAACCGTTATACTCATACCACTCTCCTACCAACTTCTCTAAATGATTAGCCATTATCGCTCCTAACTGCATGTCTTTTGATATACTATAATAATAGTAGTTGAATTGACTATTTACGTATACCCATTTCGAAGGGAAAAGGACTTAACAGGAGTTTTTTGAAAGCTATGTAAATAAAAAATTATTTTTTTACTTTTAATATTGCTTCTATTTTATCCTACATTTTTTATGTTATTATCTACAGTTTTCAAATAATTTTCTGTCCATTGCCTATCTTTGGCACCTAGTAAATTAACTTTGTTTAATAGATAAGCTAATAACTTTCTTAATTCTTGCCCTTCATTATCAAGAACACCTCTATAAACATGACATCTTCCGCTTTCTAGTTCATTCGCACAATTTGAGACAACGGCCATATAAGCGACAGTATCAACATTCCATCCTGTTTCGGAAGCTGAGTTCTTATAAGTATTATATGATTCCTCGCTTAACATAATCTCTTGCTTCAACTCTTGTATTAAATTTTTAGTATAACTGTGTGCAACTCCGCTTAACTCAGATTGAGCAGCGACATTTTGTAATACCTTATCAAAGGAAGCATAAATTGTATTCTTTTCATCACCATCTATACTTGTATTTCTCTTCTTTCTATTATTACTTTTCTTTATAGAGCTATTTCTTTTTTCTGTGAACATCACAATTAGCCCGATAACAAAATAAATTAAAGTAGGTAAGCAAAAAATCGCAATAATCCAACCAAGAATTTTTATAAAACCCGTTGATAAATTGATTATCATAATTCCGATTATAAACCCTATCACAGCAGCTATCATTAAACAGTACCCCTTGTTTAATTTTAATAATTAACTTTTAATAAAATTATAACTCAACATATGTGAAAGAACAATTCCTTTTTTAATTTAATCCATATTTAGATTATTATGCCTAATATTTCAAATAAATTAAAATAAAAGACAAGCCTCTGCATAATAACTTATATTTCATTACTAATATATCTTGCCAAAATAAGCCGCGAAATTGAGACTTCCCTCTTCATCAGTCACATATGCAGCTCCTATAGTTTGGGCACCTTATAGTGGACCCTCTTGTCAATACAGCTTTTTTCATTTCTTAATGAGATTCAAGCTGTCCATCCATAGACCTAATCTGCGGTTTGAATTCCACTTGTTGTATGGGGTATGAGACTATTATATTTCTGTATATAGGTACTTTTCCTTTGCTTCTAAGAGTCACTCTCGCTACTTGATGATCCTTCTCAGTCTATCCTTTTCTTCCTCCGACAGGCTCCGGACAGACTGCTCAAGAGAAGGATTATTATAGTACTTCTTTCTCATCCGCTTCTCTTTTAACTCTCGTGCTAATGTGTAGCCCTGTTTTCCACGGCGTTCTGAAAATGGTGAATTGATTAACTTATACACTCTTTGCTGTAAAGCATTGTCGTTTACCAGGATTAAGTTTAACCGTTTACGTGCTTTTTCACGTGCTTTATCGGATAGTTTACCCCAGGCTTTTTTCACCTGTTGTTTGCCCTTCTCATTATCCAAAAAATCGAACTCGCACACAGCAGCGAAGAAACTAATGTTCTCTTTATTCACGGTTCGAGGTATCGCAATATAAAAGTGGCCTAAAGCCCTTTTATAATCACCTCTATACATGAGATAGATCCCCAGCCGGCGATTAAGAATAGGGCTTTTTCTATTGAAGAACAAACCACGCTTTAGTGCTGGTATTGCAGTTGCAGCTTTTCGCAAAGGGTATTTTATATACGGAGAGTGCTTGGTTAGTTTCAAAAACAGTGAAAAGGAGATGAACAGCAGAACGAATTTTACGGCAAGTCCAAATACTAGCCCATACACCACCACTGAGTTGTAAAGACCATGAAAGAAGGCCATAGCGAAGAACCCTAACATAGCAACCCGGTAAGATCCAGGATCCCTGGAACGAACATTGTTCCACCTTGCCGCAGCGTATAATCCGCCCCAGATAGCTCCGTAGAGCATGTGTCCACCAGTGCTCAGGATAGGCCGTATAGCAATGTAGAGCTCGGGATACCAGTTAATATAGAGAATATTCTCTATAAATCCGAACCCCAGGCCAACGGCCGCTCCTTGAAGAATGCCATCCTGCGGTTCCTTCACTGTGTTGATTGTATGGGCGATAAGAATAAAGCTCGTCCATTTTACAAACTCCTCAATAATACCAGTTACGAGGACATTATAGAGAAAATCGCTTTCATATACAGATTGAATAAAAAAGGGAAGGGGATAAATGTCATGGACCACTTGTACAAAAAAGGTAGATATTACCCCAGCAAAAAAGAATCCCCACAGGCCACTTACATTATCTTTATCAACAATAAAGTGTAATTTACCTATGAGAAATCTATACCAGATGAAAACCCATACAATGTTCCAAAGGTGTAATAAGAATAAGATTTTCTTCACCCCATATGATTATTAAACTTTCAAATTCTCTGGTGAATGCGTTAACAACAAAGAATGTATCAATACTGTACAGCATATCATATTTTTATCCGGAGTGATAAGTAACTATATTTCAAGAATTCATTTGAACTTTTGAGACTGTCCATGTGTTTGGACAAATGGTTAAACTACTATGAGGTTTATCTTACGAAGGGACAAAGTTGATATCCGCACTCTCAATAAAGTTTTAGTTATCCACCAATTAATGTAGAATAGGCAGTACACCAAAATATCAATAAAGGTAATGGCAAAAAAAAATATTTAGATTTAGCTAAAAGAAGGTAGGGAGAAAGACTTTCTGTCAGCCTATAGAAATGAGTATCGGCAAATTTAGCTTAGATTCGGAAACTTCTCTTGGCGGGGAACAGTAGCTATGATAATAAATTTGTATTTCATCTATTTTTTAATAATTTTTTCGCTTGCATTTCTCACTTATTTCAAATAATAAAAGTAAAAGACTAATCCATTTTTTGATACTTTAATACTGCTGTAAAATTGCCTTTATAAATTGTTTCAATAAAAAAATCAGAATCTGTTGTTGTTTTAATTTTTCTTGTCACTGCTCTTGGCTCAATCCAATCATAAAAGGAAGGTCCACCTGATGTCAAATTTAGTTCAAAATATACATCCTTACCATCCAAACCATCAACAAATAGTCCTCCACCCATTCCCTCATTTACATATACTGTATATTCACCTGCCCATGTGGAATTATCCCATGCAGTATATTCAAAATTGTAAGTTCCTGGTACAGTCTTTTCATATACCTCAGGTTTAATTTCTAATATATTTGGAAATGCTGGGTCTATCTGTATATATTATTTCTGTATCACTAATCCAATCATAGGCTATATAAGCCTCTCCATCGCTTCCGGGATTTCCAATAAACAAATCACAAGAGAAAAATATTAACAAAAAAATAGATAGAATTAAGAGCTTATAATTATTACTTTTCATCTGTAATTATACTCCATATTTAAATTCACTTATTCTTTAAACTATTGTTATACTCGATTTTTATTTCGTTAGCTTGATTTACTGGCATCCAATGGTCACCTCGACTCCATGAAATAATGATGGATATTATAGTACTAAGTCCTAATGTTAAAGTAGAAACATGTGCTATCTGAAGCATTAGTTCATTTCTATCATATACTATACCCGATTCAACATATTCACCATAATCACCTCCATTTACTCTGTCATCATAATATAAAGTGAACCCAAGAGCTGCCACTGTTGTACCTAAAAGTGCCCAACCGATATTGTTATACGTCCTATTTGTTTTATGAAATTTTCTTGCCTTCTCTGCTTCCTCATCTAACCCTGCAATAATCAAGAATTCTGGTTCACTGATTTTATCGAATCCTTGATAATATCTAACCTTTTTAACTGTAGTTCCGGTATATATACCAGAAGTAGAACCAATTGTATTGTAGGTTCCAAAAGTTTCTTCCTTAACATCTATCTCTAATCGATTTCGCATATAGTATCTATCAATTTCTTGTGCTGTCACAATGTTGACTGACAAAAACCAAATAAGCATAAATATTAAAACTCTTTTCATATCTGTACTCCTCTTGATTTATCCACCACAAATACCACAAGCATCTCCTACCTTTTCATCCGTGTAATACCCATCTTTTGTATTCCCATAGTATCGACACTTGTTATTATACTCTCTTATTCCATATATCCTGTTCTTATCAGGAGAATTAAGCCTCTTTATCTCCTTCTTTAGAACCTTCACTTTAATTAAAAAGTCTTTTAATTTTATCCCACACCCCTTTAAAAACTTCGCCTGGAGGTGTAGGTCCTACTGATTTGTCTGGAGTTATGTCTGTATCAAAATTTTCGTGTTTTGGTTCATCAGGTCCTACATAGTCGCTACCAGAAAAGTGGTTGAGGTTTTTTACAAAATCATAATCATAATTTTCAAAATACTCTTCAACATCATATTTGTTATTTAAGTGTTCTGCATACGCAATCAAATTTACTCCCAATTTATCACTTCTATCTATACCATAACTTTCTGGATCAAGGCCCTTAAACATTACATAATTCCCTAAAGGATCATCATAAGGACTATCATTAAAGCCTTTGAGAACCGGGTCAGAATAATCATAATCAACAGCTATTTCACCTTGTGTAGAATTTAATAATATCCACTGTCCGTCAATATATGCTTCAACATACACATGCCCTCCAAGACCATTATGATTGGGATATTCCTCTACAAAATTTAAATTAGCACCATCAACCATAATAGCAGGAGTGTTGTTATGTCTTAAGATGCTTGCCAAGAACAGCGCTGCAGAATGACATCCTGTGAGTTTTTCATTTTCTAAAATCTTCTCAACAGTCATTGTTCCAATAGTCCTGCCACCGGCCGGGACCATTTCATAATTTCTAAAAATATATTTATATACAGAATTTAAGTCAGAAAATTTTTCAATTTCACCAACGACCGAGTCAATTTCTTCAGCAAATTCGCCAGGAATTTGTGATTGAGGGCCTTGAACAAGATATTTTTCAGGGCTTGAATAATCAATTCCCCATTTGTTTTCAATTTTTTCTTCAATACTTTCATTAGCAAAAAGTGTAAGAGAAACAAACAACAATAGAACAATCAATAGTTTTTTCATGATAACCTCTCATTAAATTGATATAAACATTTTATATTGAAGATTTAAATCTCTATAACGTACCAAAATACCCAACACTATGACTCTAATTTCACCCCCCACAAATCCCACAGGCATCACCAACCTTCTCATCGGTATAATACCCATCTTTTGTGTTTCCATAGTACCGGCAGTCAGAATTATGACGCTTATTCCCATTAATCCAATACTTTGCAGGAGCATCAGATTTCTCCACACTCTGGTCTACATCCTTCTTTTCTACATCGTAATTCCTATTATCAAACCATAATGATCCATCGTACGAAGACTCAAGTCTTTCCTCTATAGAGTCCTCTATAGCGTGGTAGAAATCAATTCCAGTTATCTGTTCTACCTTATCAATTGAGACAGCAAAGGAGGATAGCGGGTTAGAACTACTCTCATGAGGTAAAAGAAACCCAATACCTTTTAATTCCGGCTCTCGCACATCTAAGAGCACCTTGTAGTAATACCGTGGAACAGCGATATTATTCTCTCCGATAGTTCTGTAGTCTACATCTCTCAATACAGGCCCAGTTACCACCAGCAGTGCTTTATCTCTAATCGCCCACTCCCTAACCAGAGATTCAAGACTCCGCCATATACCACGATTGAAACCGGGTTCTTGAGGAGACATATTACTGAAATAGAAAGTATCGCTCATAGCCTCTTCAGACCATGAAAAGTCTGCCGCAGGTGCTAAGTGTCCTCGGTCATACCCGGAACCTCTGTAATCAGATATAGAGGCAGATTCTGTATCAACTTTTTTATCCTCTCTAAAATTATCAGTTCTTTCTACATTACCTCGGAGTTCCTCTACAGTAAGTTCATAGGCCACCCATTCTGCCTGTTCGTGTTCTTCACTGTAAGAAAGGGTAAAACCTGTGTGGCGGATAACAGTGTCAGCATCGGTATAGTGTGGTAGTTCTAATGATTGGGAAAACGAAAGGAATGGGAGGAAGAAGAATAGTAGTAGCCCGCAGACTAAGATGTGCTTCTTGAAACTCACTGAGTCTTATCCTTTGTAAAATCTTTCTTTGTAATCTGTTTACAACAGTTTGGGCAATTTATTGGTTCAACAGGAATTCGTTCTAATCTATAATTACAGTATGGGCACCGAGGAAATGTTTCGAACGTTAGATTCAATTCCATTTTTTCATAATCAGACATTTTGATTAGAATAAGAGATCGCAATGTTGTTGTAAAGAGTTTAAATGGGTTTTTTAGCCCGGTTAGATTGTAATAGAAATTGGTTTTTACATCTAAATGTGCTATTCTAATATTCATTACATTAAATCTTATGAAAAGAGGTGTATATGTTAAAAAAGAGTCTTCTATCAGTGTTTTTGTTCTGTGTTCTTTCTTCTGTATATGCAGAGCCAATTATTGGTAAATGGCGATTAGATTACTCTACATCTCAGAGAATCGATACTACTAAGGGTCCATCTATGAAGAGCCCTATGGATTACCTATCAAATAAATATTTATCCGAACTAAAAGTAACCACTCCCGATGGTATAAAACTATATGAATTCACTGAACAGGGGGTAATGCTCGTCTACAATCAAGGAGAAGAGAGACCTGAAATAAAATACCATGATGGGCGAATATCAGCTGCCCATTGGCGTTGGAAACTCTCCTCACTGAGACATCAATATGCGTCGAACATCAATGTATATAGGTTGAATTTAGCGACTATGGAAGGTTTACGAACTAGAATAGTTTTTTTTATAGGTGAAGAAAGTATGATACAGAACCAATATTACATGCCAGAGGATGAGACCTATATATCAATTACTACATTACACTACACTAAAGTTGGTGACAATAGAAGCGATGTAAAGCACCCGCCTATTGCTAAGGACAGAACAAACTCATCAGTGTCTTTAGCCATAGAAGGTAACAATTCTCGAACATTATTAAAAAGTCCTATGCCTGAATTAACTACAGAACATACAAGATTGTTACGATCAAGAGTAATTACAACGTTCTCATTTATACTTCATCCCGACGGGAAAGTCTCTTCTATCGAAGTAATTGATGGTTCCGGAAATGAAGAAGTAGATAATGAAATAATGAATAGTATTAGGAATTGGAGATTTGATCAAAGTAATACTATGAATACCGTAAATGGTAAACTTCGGCTAATACTGAGAACAGGAAACGATGTCTATTCAGAAGGTAGCCGTATTGAGTATGGAGATTGACCAAGTTTGCTCAGACTTCGCAAAATTCGTTTTGAGACCAAGCATTGCAAGTATTCGCAGGACGAACTCAACCGAATTATCTTGTTCAGATAGCCGCTCGAGATCGACAGCACGGTATACCCATGGGTTTTTACCACCCTTTTCCGGTTCCCTATAATAGGAATCCGACACTGTTCCTTTCCACGACGATTTCTGTAGGCTCTTCAATCTACGCTCGGGTACGCCAACCCATAGCGGCATGCCCTTCTTCTTCCAATCTCCGAAAAAGATCCCGATACCGGCCACCTCTCTCCCATCTACGGAAAAGTAGAGTGAGTGCTCCCATCGAGAAGCCGCATTTTCTATGGTGACGTTTTGATCCGCTTCGGTAGCAGCTACCTTAGTCTGATCGACGGTCCTGATAAGATTTTGAAAGGCAGACGGTCCTTCCTTCGTGTCAAATAGCGTGGTGAGAACTGCTTCATTAAACTGAACGTCATCCTCGACTTCGCCTTTTCCTCTTTGATCTGCATTGAATGTCGTTACCACAAGCTCCGCGATCTCGTCGAGGGCCGTCGGCCTGGCAAGTAAGCTTCGTGGTACTCCCCAGTAGTGCAGCCCATCCTCATCTTCAGCTGGGATCAAATTGGCAGTGTTGTTGGTTTTCACGTAGTGCGGATGGACCCCTATCAACAGCGGTGATGGACCATAGATCCACGCGAAGTTGGCAACTCCAAAGTATCCGATCGTCTTGTCGGCATCGGAGATGAAGAAACCGAAGTCGTAGTCGGTCATCTTTATCCGACTCAATTTTGTACTGCTGGAACTCGAAAACCGTGCATGGATCACCTCTATCAAGGCCCGAAGTGAGAACAGAGCCTGCCCCATCGATTGTTGAAGCGTCGAACATTGGGTAGGCCTCAGAATCGATCCTCCCATTAGCAAACCATTCATTTGATAGATCTATGTAATCGCGGAAAACCGAATTTAGTTCTTGTGCTCCCGCATCCATCAATCTTTGAATGAAATCTTCCCAATAAAGGACAAGGATTAACAGCTGCTCATCGGCGTCATTCCGTGGCTTGTCGATTTTGTCAGTAATGGCACGTTCATGCGAGTGATACTTTGGCATGAGAAGAAGAAGTCCTTTCACCTCAGCCTTGTGATGGGCCAAGTCCTCGAGGTAGGTTTCGGGTTGCGATGGTTGAAACCCGGTCCACGTATTCGTCTTCATCTCTATCACGAGTCGAAGATCGTCCGTATCGATCACGACGTCGGGGTAGGTTCCTGAATCTTCAGCATACCACTGCGTATCAATCTGAGGAAAAGTGAACGAGAACCCGGATAACGCCGGTGTAGTTTGTGTTTCATCCTTCTTACTACCCTCTATCACGAACCGTGCGAACTCATCTCGAAAAAACCTATACCGACACAAGTTCCGGAATAATTCTGTGTAGGTACGCTCATTCGTTACCAAACCTTCGAAAATATTTTCATCGTTTTGCAACACTTGCTCCCTCTTTGATGACGATCAGCTCACGCGCTCCAAATAATAGGAAAAGTGATCGAGGACCGCAAGACCGAAATCGGTAAAATTGCCTTCCCGGGTCTGATAGTATGAAAGAGGGGAATCTGCTTCAAGAGAGGAAAGGCGTGAATTTACTGAGAAAGCGTGCAGCATTGTATTTTCAATTGGGACTGTCGGCTCAGTTGGAAACTGACAACTGCTTGAATAGGAAGTTACAACAAAGTTACAACACTTTGACATGAAGTATATGAACTATATGAAGAAATGACCCTTTTCATATTCAAATTCTCTACTATACATGACTAATATGTCCAATATAGGTAAAAAGGCGGCCTTCTAAGCCGTAGGTCGCAGGTTCGAATTCTGCTGGACGTAATAAAGCTGAATGGGCCGCGAATTCTGTTTCAGTGTTTATAAAGCTTGATACGAATCGCCGACTCATATCAAGCCCCAAGTTTTTATATGAATTCAGGTTATCCCTCAATTTCTCAAGCAGATGAATGATCGGCCCAAACAGATCGGATTTTCTTTGAGACCAGGCTCGCTACTTCTGCAGTCGGGCGGTGAGATTGATGTTATTCACACCGCCTAGCGCTTTACTCACGGGACAACCGCTTTTTGCGCCTTCAGCAATCTTCTGAAACTCACTCTCTTCGATGCCCTCCACCTGCGCTTCCGTTATCAGGTCGATCTGGGAAATCTCAAGCTCTTTGGCATTCAAGTGAACTTTCGCTTGGGTGGCGATTGACACCGGCGTATATCCGGCGTTTTCCAACTCCAAAGAGAGGGCCATGGAAAAACAACCGGCATGAGCAGCCCCGATCAGTTCTTCCGGATTGGTTCCCTGTTCTTCCTCGAATCGAGAACCGTAAGAGTACGAGCCCTTAAAGGCTCCGCTTCCGAGCTCAACGGCACCTTTTCCTTTTGAGACTGTATCTTTCCATGCAGCTTTGGCATTACGAATAAGCATTTTCTTCCTCCTATAATTTCAATGATAGTAAATTATTCTTCGAGCGCAAGTCTGAAACTACAAAAATTGGAGAGACCGGCACATAAATCGCCCTTCCGGATCTGATAACAGGAATGACGGCCCTCTGCAGCGGAAAAGCAAAGGTGCGTGTCTCCCGGATTTCGTTGTCTCAAATGTTAGGTAAAACTGTCTACCACCTCCTTATACTTCTCATGGATCATCCCACGATCAAAGGCGTAGAACTGCTCCACCATCGCATCTAGCTCCTTTGAGCTAAAGTGACGCTCTGTATCGGGAAAGAAATGATCATCTTCTTTCTCTATGTGTTTTGGATAGAAGTCGATCAATCGCTGCATCGCATCCATCACTTCTGACAGGCTATTACTGGCCTCTACTACCCTTTTTTTAGCCTCTACGAGCTGTTTCGTAAGCTTCCTCCCCAGTTTGTGCTCTTCAATCAACTCTTCCATCAGTTGTCGTTCACTCTTAGAAAGGTCCCGCTTCTCGAGGTGCTCGAAGAGGATATCTTCCTCTTTACCGTGATGGGTGCGGTCAGCATAGGTCCTAATGAAGTCAGCAAGGGTATCTATAGCAATCGGATCGATTTCTCCGCCACCTGCGAGCCGCTCCTTCTCCTTCCGCATCAAATCAACCGCACGCTCAATGAGACGATGCTCAATCATCAGACACCCTCTTGGTTTCTTGCATCCGTGTTTCATCATGCCCTCCATGCTGTAATTCTAAGATATAGAAGGCTGCTTTCGCAAACTTTTATTTGGTAGTGGGTTGTCTGAGAAAGAAGTAATTATAGGTCGGAGATTCGAATCAACTGTAGAATACATCCATCTCCATTGCAGTAAGGGGCTTGTTTTATCATGGACAAACTGTGCATACCGCAATTTTTTTTTGGGGCCGATGGTTAAAATCCTTATGAATTTTCAAAATAACGTACGCAGTGTATTGGATGAACACCAACTTCTTGCCGATTACATTAGATTTGGCGTGGAAGGTGATATCAATTTGAGTTGTCTCAAAATGACATCAGTCAACGATTCGTTGAGTGAACAATCTACGCCGAACGAATATTTCTAAAATATTCCTGGTTTTCACTAAAACGGTGTTGCAAAGGCTGTACCGACTGAGAAATCTTGAAAAATCTGGTAGAGCCGTATTTCCTCGACGGCTTTGATTTGTCGGCATACGGCCTCTATAAGCGGCAAACGAACTCTGTAGAATCTCTATTAATCCTGACTTAGATAAAACACTTTTCTACACACTAAATTTAGATAAAATGGAAGGTCTCTCACAATAAACTAACCGATAAAATCTGATCCAGATCATCGGCCGGGCGGCCCAGAATGAACACGGCAAGGTGATTATGTACGCCGACCGCCACTCCAAGGCGATGGAGCAGGCGATCGAAGAGACCGATCGGCGACGCAGTATCCAGATGGAATATAGCCGGGCCCACGACGTCACAATGCGCATACTCAAAAAGTATGATGTCTCAAGACGAAAACGATAAGCAAAGCCATTTCGATCATTATTACGTTTGGCAAGACTGAACTTAGAATCAATGCTGCAATTACATTTTTTAGAAATAAAGATATTATCCATCAAGCTAATACATCAGTTCACTTAACGTATTAACCATTGTATACACATTGATACCACTACTTCTTTCAAAAAAATTTCTGTATTCCCTTTCGACACATCTCGAACTACTTTGAGGACTAAATTTACCTCACCACTAGCATCTTCTCTGAACAACCCACAACGAGATGGTTAGATAAAAGCGGTAGTTGTAAAAATACTTTTATAAATTTAGACTTAAATACACCTTCTTTGAAAAGTCTTTCTTTTCAATCTGTTTAGCACAGTTTGGGCAGTTTATAGCCTTATTGGGGATTCTTTCTAATCTATAATTACAGTATGGGCACCGAGGAAAAGTTTCGAACGTTAGATTCAATTCCATTTTTTCATAATCAGACATTTTAATCAGGATAAGGGATCGTAATATTGTTGTAAAGAGTTTAAATGGGACCGTGGGCTCAGTTGGAAACTGACAACTGCTTGAATAGGAAATTACAACAAAGTTACTCATTAAGAAGATAAAAATACACCCTAAGAACAGGGGTAACCTACATTCCTACCCTAGAAATGCTCTAGTGGGTATAAAGTTCTGTGCTCTAGTGGGGTTCGGGTTATAAGGAAGCAAAAACGTGAAATTTTAGGTTACAACAAAAATACAACAATTTCTCATGAGCCATATGAAATATATGAAATTTGGGGGCAAATATCTCCAATATTGTGTATTATACATGGTAAATATGACTAAAATGAAGAGTCAGATGGATTCAGGGTCTAGTGGCCTTGCGGCTGTGGGGGTTCGACTCCCCCCCTGGGCAAATTTTTCATAATTCAGACAAAACCGGATAATTCTCATTTTGATAACTGATAGGTGTGGTCAAACACCACCGTGTCGGTTATAAATTACGCCCAAAAGGGTATGTATTTCATCATCCTTTTCGGTGCCGTGATCAGCGACAATTATAATTACCGTTTACAGTTTGGGCTGCCGGTGGTGCATAAACCGAGCTGCGAAGCTGGGCTTATTTGGAAGACCGCTGAACCGCCGTCTGTTAAAACGGAAAATCGGTAGTGATAACAAAAATAATCAAGCTGTTTTCCAGGAGTGACTTAGCCTCAATTTTGGCAAAGTTGGGTTAAAGGGTATGAGGTTATTCAAATTTCTGTACACAAAGACATTGTGCTTTTAAGTAATTACTTTATAATAACATTTGAGGTGACAGCATGGAAATCTCGGTAATACGGATCGGAAATTCCAGAGGGATAAGATTGCCTAAAGCAGTGTTGCAGCAGTTCTCCATCGAAGACAAACTCGAGATGGAGGTGCACGAGAAGGAAATTGTACTAAAACCGCTTCGTCGACAAGCTCGAAAGGGGTGGAGAGAAGCATTCGAAAAAATGCACGACTACGGAGAGGATGAGCTGCTTCTCCCGGATAATAAAGAAAAGCAGTTCGATTGGGAGTGGGATTAGACTAGTGAGTATTCGTCAATATGAGGTATACCTTGTATCTCTCGACCCTAGGGTAGGGCAGGAAATACAAAAGACTCGACCTTTCACCGTCATTTCTCCGAATGAAATGAACGACACGATATCGACCGTGATAATCGCACCGATGACCACACGATCTCGACCTTACCCTGCCCGGGTGAAGGTTAGATTCCGGGAGAAAGAGGGCTGGGTGGTGCTCGACCAAATTCGAACCGTTGACAAAGAAAGGCTTTTCAAGAAGTTGGGTAAGCTGGGGACGAGCGAGATCGACCACATCAAAACGGTTCTCCAGGAGATGCTGGTTGATTAAACATTTTTCTGTGTGATTTTTCGGGCCGATCGAAGTCTCAATTAACAATGGCCGGCAACTGAGAAAACTCTTCCTGACTTACTATTTTATCGACTCCGCTTCAACGCTCTTTGCAGATGTGAAAACGGCGTATGAGTGAAGCCATTGTTTCTGACCCTTCGGTGCGAGTTGCGGGGCTTGGAGCTTCTAGTACCAGTCTGTAATCTGAAGACTCTCAACTTTACCGAACTCCCTTGTATTATGAGTAACCAGTACGGCGCTATGTGCACGGCAGATTCCGGCGATCAGCGTGTCGTAGGGTCCAATGGGATTGCCGGTTTTTTCAAGGTGGGCGCGAATTTCAGCGGCAGATTCGGCTTCTTTTTCTCCGAGATCAAAAACAGAGACATTCTGCCGGAAATCCTCCAATTGGCTTGATAGTTTTTTGGGAGATTTCGACTTGAAGATGCCTACTTTCAATTCGTACAAAACTATACTCGGGATAGCGATGGTGTAAGGTGCGTGGGAAAAGAGGTTTTTCGCCACAAGCCCCTCTCCCTTGAAGAAATATATGAGCGTATTGGTGTCGAGTACGTACATTACAGCTCTTCCCGAGTGTAATCGGCCCCGAGATCTCCGCGTAACTTCTCTGCGGTGGGGGCGTCTTTCCATGATCCGGGTATCTCCCGCACCGATTCGGGCCACCTCTCCCGCAGTCTGTCCTTGATGAGCTCAGCTACCCATCTACTCTGGGATACGTGTTGTGATTGCACCACCCGTTTCATTTTTCTCTCGGTCTCGTCGTCGAGATAGATCGTAACTTGTCCCATGCATCCTCCACATATATGTGCAATTATAAGTGATTTATACAGTTTTTTCAAGAATCTTGTTCCATTTCCATGGGAATGGTCAGAATAAAAGAACAACCGGCGGGTAGAGAATTATGACCCGCTATAAGTAGGTGAAGAAACACAAAGGCAGCGGTAAGAGCATATGGCGATTATTAAGCGTATATCAATCTGCCTTTTTTAGGCTCAGGAATCGTTCTGTTTAATTCTTTTGCTGTTTTGATCCACTCCTCAATGACGACCTCAGCATTTCTCAATGCCTCTTCATAGGAGTTCCCATCAGCCATGCACCCGGAAAGCTCAGGTACTTCTGCAATATAAGCATTATCTTCTTCACTCCAAAATAGAATTATTTCATATTTCATTTTTCTTTACCTCCAATTTATACTTGAGAACAATATTACGCACCTGCTTAACCTGATACGGTTTCGCCATATTGCCTTTTGGTTGGATATTGATAATTTCATCGATTCCTTCCTTAAAATAGATGTGATGGTCACCCTTTATCCGACATTCAAATCCCAAAATATTAAGCACTGTACATAAATCAGAAAATTTTACATTCGAGTCTGAGGTACCGCGTAAAATTACTTGAAGAATCTTTTCATGCCTACTCATAATTCTGCTACTTATAATAAATCATTTTTGGCTTATAATCTACAATAAGTAAAGATTAAGTATTGTACCTCAAAGGAGTCATCTGTCTCAATAAACAGCCTAGCAGCATTAAATGCAGTAAATGAAATCCCCGATAGCTTCAGATTGATAAGTGATAGGTGTGGTGAAAAACCACCGTGTCGGTTATCAATTACTTGTCGATTGACATAGTTTTATTATGCAACTACAATAAAACTATGGCAAATCTCACTATTAGAAACATTCCCGATGGAGTGCTTGAGAAGATCCGGCATTTGGCACACAGAGAAAGAAGAAGCGTAAACAGTGAGCTGCTCATGATAATCGAACGCGGTACGGAGGAAGAGCTCATCGAGGCTGCCGGCCACAGGAAGGGGATCACTCCATCGAGACAGGTCCGCCTCTGGAAGAACCTCTCCGCAAGGTGGGAGGATGATCGAAGCATCGAAGAAGTAATAGATGAGGTGTATCGTACCCGTACACTCGGACGGGAATTTGATCTATGATCATTCTCGACACCGATGTGTGCATAGAAATTCTAAGGGGCAGCGAGAAAGTCTTGGAAAAGCGGGCATTATACAAGGGAGAAGCCGCTGTATCGTTTCTCACTGTCGGCGAGCTCTACTATGGCGCGCGTAAATCTTCTCGGGTCAAATCCAACACTCATCTAGTAGAGGAGTTTCTCGGCACTATTGATGTCATACAGTCCTCGGATTCAATAATGGAACGGTTCGGCATCTTAAAGGCCGAATTAAGCACCCGGCACCAACTCCTGCCCGATGCAGACATCATCATCGCCGCATGTGCGTTTGAATATGGAGGAAAGCTTGCAAGCGGCAATACCCGGCATTTCGAACGGTTTTCCAGCCTGAGGCTATTTAACTGGATGCAATAGGTTGCAATCTCTAATGGGTGTACACTGAATTAATGGACAGTAGCTGAAGGGCACGCGTGTACATATCTACCATGATGAGTCGTCTATAGGTAAAAAAACAGGCATTCCGTAGCAAGATAGATTTGTGATATTCACATATTATGTGATACACTTAATATGTGTAATGAGAATTAAAGGAGGTATTTTTATGGCAAACATCACCATGACCCTCGATGACGAACTTATTAAAAAGGTGAAAAAGATCGCGGTCGAAAAAAATACAACCCTTACCGGTTTGGTACGGAACTACCTCAAACAAACAGCCCGGAGAGAGGAGCAGCGTACGGAAGAGATAGTGGCCGAGCTTTACAGGATTATGAATGATAACTCCTTTCATATCGGCTCCGCTACATGGACAAGAGAAGAGCTGCATGAGCGCTAAATATTTTCTTGACACCAATATTCTCGTCTATGCCCATGACGCGGCAGATCCCGAGAAACAACAGCGCGCGCAAAACCTCATTTTCGAAGGTATGCGTGAAACTACCGGGGTCATATCGGCACAGGTACTAAATGAATTCTTTGTAACGGCCACAAAAAAAATTGAGCAGCCCCTTTCAATTCCCTACATCCGGCACATTCTCCTACTGCTCTCGCATTTAGAAGTGGTGGATTTAGACTACGACATGGTTATTCGGGCGGTAGGCATTC
The DNA here is from genome assembly GCA_034520965.1 of Spirochaetia bacterium. Taxonomy (GTDB): domain Bacteria; phylum Spirochaetota; class Spirochaetia; order DSM-16054; family Sediminispirochaetaceae; genus DSBN01. The sequence continues at coordinate 34,002 of JAXHMY010000009.1, forward strand.
AGCAGGAGTATCGCATAAACCACTGGGATGCAATGATTCTTTCCGCCGCCGAACGAGCCGAATGCGGCATCCTCTATTCCGAAGCCCTTTCACACCGGCAGAAATATTGCGGAATTGAGTGCATCAATCCATTCATTGACTGATGCACATGATAGATCCGGTCCTCGGCTAAGGAAGTCGTAGATGCCCACATTCGCCGTATCGAGAAGGTCAACTCCGCCCTCAATGCCGTGGTGATCCCGCTTTTCGAGCAGGTTCGCAGGGACGCTTATGGAGTAAATGCAGTGCTACCGGGAGCGTGAGCGGGCGGAAGGGCGCCGGAGGCGGTGCGGCGCGGGACGCGCCGCACGGAACCCCTGGAGCACGCGACCCCGGGCCGAAGGCGCGGGGGCACGCCCGGTACCCGTCAGTTCCTTTGTCCAATGGGAAAAAGATGGAAAAAGAGTTACGACTTTTTTGCTGAGTGCATACTTTTCTCTTTTGTGGTAATATAATTACAGATATGAGTAGGAGAGTTAACCGTAGCACAACAACACTCAAAAGAAAGTCCACCGAACGGGAAGATTCTTTTGTGCCGGGCACGCCGGCCGAACGTGTCTCCTGGGTGTGGGAACTGACTGCAGAGGCGTGGTCGCTGGAAGGTTCGGAATATGTTGAACGAAGACTACCAAGAGATGTTACACATCTTGTTAGAAAATGAGGTCAAATTTCTTATAGTAAACGCGTATGCATTGTCCGCTTACGGGTACCCACGAGCTACCGGGGATATTGATATTTGGGTCGAAGCTACGCCGGAAAATTCTCGCAAGCTCTACAGAACACTTAAAACTTTTGGTGCTCCATTACACGATATCAATCCTGAGACCTTCGAGAACCCCAATCTCATTTTCCAAATCGGAGTTGCTCCGAGGCGTATCGACATCATTACCGGTATTGATGGAGTAGATTTCGAAAAAGCCTACAACAAAAAAAAACTCGTCAAAATAGATTCCGAAACATTACCTTTTATTTCCATGGAAGACCTAATTCGAAACAAACGCTCAACCGGACGCGAGCGGGATCGTATAGACGCCGACTTTCTTGACGATTTGCAGAATCCTGCACAATGAAGTGCCGCCGCCTACCAAGAGGAGTCCGGGGTAATGCTTCCCCTCCTGTTAGTAGTTTTCTTAGTAACTAAATGACAGCCAGCATTTGTCTCAAATAATCATGTTCCTACTAAGAGTACAGATGAAAGTAAATAAGTTGGTATTATCTATTTTCATAGCAGGGCTGGGTGGTGCTCGACCAAATTCGAACCGTTGACAAAGAAAGGCTTTTCAGGAAGCTGGGTAAGCTGGGGACGAGCGAGATCGACCACATAAAAACGGTTCTCCAGGAGATGCTGGTTGATTAAACATTTCTCTGTATTTTTGGCACTTACCCCTCAAAGTCCCTTTTAGCGCGGTTGACAGCTCAAATTGGTTCTGGGACCATGCACTGCACTCATCGGTTCAGCGGGCCGGCTCGTCGAGGTCGTTGGCGTAGATAGCGCTGTTGGTATCCTGGTCTTCGATTTTTTCCTCGAAGCCGACGGGCAGCTCGATGGAGACCCGTGTCGCCCAGCTGAAAAAATGAATGTATTTTGTCGCTTCCATTTCGTTCTTACCTATGAAACTTCACATATGGACCTCTAATTTTAATGGGAGTATAGCACGGACAGGGGTTTTTGTCTTTCTATTGCAGCAATTCGCAATTTGAAAATTTTCCAAAAATTTTCAAATTGCTGTTGCCGTGAGGCTATGCTGGAAAATTTGGCTTGTTTGTTTTATTATAGGATATGCCTGTTCTCAGCCGGTTTTATGGGATTGTAATTTTCATGAACTTTCGTGACCATGAACCGCCCCACTTCGTGCGGGATTGGGAAAAGGCCAGAGCAAAGAAGAGCCTGGATAGTATCGATCCTCTTGTCTGAGGAGGTGAGGAAATGATGTTGCATGTGGATAGTCTCGAATTAAGCGGTAGCTACAAAATGAGTATATGGTTTAACAACGGTGAAACTGTAGAAGTGGATTTGGAAAACGAACTGGAGGGAGAAATCTTTGAACCGCTCAAGGATTCGGAGTATTTCAAGAGAGTTTATCTAAATGAAGAAATCGGCACAGCCCAGTGGCCGAACGGTGCGGATTTTGCTCCTGAATTTCTTCTTGAGTTAGGGAGAAAACAGGCGAAGAGAAGTGCGTGAATCCCTGTCTGTCTTCCTCTTGGGTCATTTAGTCCGGTAGAAGTGCTATTTCCTTGATTTCCAGTAATCAGGTTCTTTGTGTAGATGCATGACCGCAAGAATGTATATTTTATGACGCTTTCGGATGAATCTTTTCATACTCATCATTATTCTTTTCCATAGCGACATCCAGGTCATATAAAGACTGAAGATTAATCCAGTATTCAGCAGAAGTACCAAAATACCTGGATAATCTTATAGCAGTATCCGCGGTAATTTTTCTTGTACCTTTAATAATTCTTGAGATTCTCATAGGATCAACTCCAATACTTTTTGATAACTCATATGCGGTTAATCCCATTGGATCAAGAAAATCTTCTTTAAGTACTTCTCCCGGAGTAGTTAGCTCAATCAACTCTTCACTATATTCTACATTCTCTTCCATATCTTACCTCCCTAATGATAATCACAAAACTCAACATCGTACGCATTTCCATCATCCCATCGAAAGCATATGCGCCATTGATCATTTACCCGTATAGAATATTGGCCTTTTCTATCTCCTTTCAAAGCCTCCAGGTTATTTCCCGGAGGGATTTTCAAATCATCAAGAACTATCGAACTTTCGATAGACCTCAACCCTTTAAGAGCTTTCTTTGCTGTTAAAGGATGCATTCCTTTTTTCATTTTCCTGTTAAATATTGCTTCGGTATTCTTATCAGCAAAACTCTTAATCATAAATTATTATAGCGTGCCAGGCTATTAGCGTAAAGAGCTTGTATCATAACTTTTCCCCATGGGCCTTAATAATGATGAAATATTTTCACCTTTATCGTAGCACTCCGCGGTAAGCTCTCGGTAAAATTCGCCCTGTTGTTTTCGAGTTCGTTATTCTGAGCGGTATAACCGCTACCCCTAATCCCAATTCAAAACTGAAATGAGGCCCTTCATTTAATCACACAGCTGCTGTCAATAGTTTTCGTACAGGAGCAGGCGGTTTTCCGGAAGGGTGTGGTAGAGAAAGGAGAACTGATTGTCGATTATCTCGGATATTCGGCTCCTGTTCTTACCGTCGGAGGAGGAGAGGTCGTTGATGATCAGGAACTCCGCGTTCATCGCCGAAGTCCTTGAAGGACTCCGAGATTCTCACCTCTTCACAAAACGCGGCAGCAGCAGTGCCATAGGAATAGTTCCCATCGCGATAAAGACGCTTGCGATATAGGTCTTCTCGAGGCCTATCAGATCTCCCATGAGGCCGAGGAGGAAGACTGCTACCGAACCGCCCCCGAAGCTCACCGCCATGTACATGCTGTTCATGAAGGTCGGCATAGGGGAGTCGGTCTCTTGTACCATTGCCAGGAGAACTGGTCCGGTGGAGAAGAGGAAAAGCCCTGTCAGGGCGAGAAAAGCCACATGGTGTGTGGCAAGGAAGAGCCCCATCGCCCCAATCGATCCGACCGAGGCGGTCAAGAGTGTTCGCGTCCTCCCGAAGCGGTCGGAGAGGGTCCCGGAGGCAAAGGTGCCTGCGACTCCGAAGAACTGAAGGATAGAGAGGGAAGCTCCGGCGAGCCAGAGTCCGGCGCCGCGTTCGGTGAGGTAGAGGGGGAGATAGAGGGTCAAGGCGCTCTTCATCACCGACTGGAAGAGGAGGAAGGCGCTCAGTACCACGAAGAATGGTGCATAGCGCTTCAGTATTGCACGGGTATCCCCCCTCTCCTTGGTACCGGAGACGTTTCGTTGTACGTCTAGGTCCCGCAGCTTGAACCAGAGCACCACCGATGCCGCAACTCCTATGGGGATGAGGCGAAAGATCCCCTCGAGGCTCCAAAGCGAGACGGCGGTGGTAACGAGAAGGGGGCCTAGGGTCCTGGCGAGCTCTCCGCCCACCATAAAGAGGCTCATCCCCGTACCCACCTTATCGCCGGAGGACTCGCGCACGAGTACGGGAGAGGGGACGTGAAAGAGGGCTGCAGAGACCCCTGCAACGAATATGAGCACGAAGAGTACGGGAATGGTAGGTGCCACAATCCCGTCAGGCTCATGGCGGTGGAGGTAACCGCGGGGGTGAGGATGACCAGGAGCTTTATTCCCCGGTACTCGGCGATCATGCCGAATATGGGATTGAAGAGGGTGGGAACCCTGCGGGTAATGTCGAGGAAGGCGCTGACCGAGAGGGACATGCCGAGTTTTGCCGTTAGAAGGGGGAGAAGCGGGGCGAGAAAGGAGCCAAAGGTGTCGTGAAGGAGGTGAGCCACCGAGAGGGTTATAACCTTCGAGCCGCTGAATCTTTCGGCCTCGCCCGTCGTGCCCTCCTCTTCGGGACTGTCTGTTTCCGCCATTTTCGTCTCAGCCATGTAGCTTGCCCCTCCTCCAACCAGCTATCATAGCCGAGAGGAGGAGCTTGGGCAAGTACGCATTATTTTTTTGCAGCGAACTCTGCCACGGGGTCCCGGCCTGCGGCAATGTCATCCACAGTGGGTTTGATTTTGTAATCCGGTTCTATCCCCCTTCCCGGGCTAAAGCCCTCTACCGCGGTGGTAAAAACCCGGGTGGAGTAGTAGACCCTCAGGCCGGTGTTCGGCAGGACGATTCTCCTCTTGCCGTCGCTGCAGGAGGCCGAACCGCCCGTCTCTTCTCCTATAAGAGTTGCAATGTCATGGTGCTTCAAGAGGGAAATGAAGTGTGCGGTGGTCGAAAATCCGCTGCCGCCCATCAGAACGTAGACCGTGCCGGCAAAGGCGTGCTCCTTTGGCTTTCGAAGTCTTTTGTAACCCCACATGTAGAAGGGCGCGTCGCTGTCGAAATACCGCACAGGCTCCGGGCTGAGATAGGACAAAAGGAGGGCCGCCGGCTTCGGGGTTCCTCCCCAGTTCCCCCTCAGGTCGATGACGAGCTTCTCTACGCGCTTCTCCTCGAGCTCGAGAAAGAAGTCTTCGAGAAAGGAGGCAAAATCTTTCTGTTCGAGTATAAAGGATCCTACCGAGAGGACCGCATAGTCGTCGAGCACCCTTGCAGCGTAGTCGGTCTTTATCTCCTCCATATTGAGGAGCACACCGATCGATACAATACCGGGCTTCTCCCCCCACAGCTCGGAGAAGCTCACACCCTGCAGCGTGGTGCTTCTGATTTCCGCCGGATCGTCATCCGGCTCATCTGATGTATTCGGCAGCCGATACTGTACGGCGAAGGTCTCACTCTCGTCTATGAGGGTGTGATAGAGAAAGGAGAACTGATTGTCGATTATCTTGGATATTCGGGTCGTGTTTTCCCCGTCGGAGGAGACCGAGCTGTAGATGGTCTCTATCATCTCGGGGGAGGATATGCCGTTGATGCTCAGAAGCTCCGCTCCGGGAGGAATACGCTTAGAGCCCTTCGACTCCACTACGTAGAGTCCCTGCTCCAGGACAGTGACCTCGAGGGGCAGGAGGGATACCTCCTGTTTTATGTAGCTCTCGTAAGCCCGTGAGAGGAGTACATTGGAGTGGCCGCATTTGAGGGCGGCTACTGCAGGGCTGAGCACGCGATAGAAATCGAGATCGCTCATTCCATCTTTGAGAAGGGCGTACTGGCGGTCGAAGATTTTATCGATATCCTCCTTGTCCGCAAAGAACATGGAATACTTCCTCTCTATCACCGATCGCAGGCGCCCGAAGTCCCCCTGCAGTTCTACGAGGGAGTAGGTTTTCTCGTTGGCCGCCGATGTTTTGTGGGTCTTTTCCGGCTTTTGTCCCCGGGCCTCGAGGAATCCCCCGCCGGCGGTGAGAAAGAGCACGAGGATCATCAGAATTACCGCTACGGCGGATACAATAGGCAAAGTTATTTTGTTCTTCACTTGTATTTCCTCCTTTTAGAATGCCACCGAGTAGCCGAGACGTCCCCAGAAGCCGTTGAGCTCGCCGCTTTCTGCCAAATCTGTGCGTATCGGTCCGGTGGCAAGATAGCCGCCGGCCAGGGTGAGCGCAGAGCGTTCGCCGAAGAAGAGCTTTGGCTCGATACCGGCGGAGTAGACCGAGTGGTTCACCTGGTCGAGTATCTCCTCGGTCCAGCGCAGCTCCTCCCGGTACTCTCCGAGATAACGGTACTGCAGCATTCCGTTGCCGCTCTCGAGGGGAAAGCCGATTTCCCATCTCTTGCCGAGGGTGAGTTTCGGTTTGATAACGAGGGTGCCGTAGCCGGAGCTCATGTGGTACTCCCGCCCCTGGGCATCCTCATAGTCATTCGAAACCTCCGCCTGGGCGTAGGCGCGAAATCCGATCTCGAGGTTCTCTCCGAACTCCCGCATGATCTCCGCTCCGAGGCCTCCCATGTTGTCGCCGCCGCTCACCGAGCCGCCGAGGGTCAGAGAGGCATTCCAGCGATACTCCTCCTGCGCTGCAAGAGTTCCTGCGATGCTCACCAGTACGATAAGCGCCATTACAATTTTTTGTTTCATTCTTCTTTCCTCCATTGTTGTGTTCTTGGCGCCAATATGCACGGAGGAGTTCAAGCGAACAATCGGACATGAGTATGATTTGGTCGTTTCATATGAAAGTATGAGAGCCTGTCGCGAGTTTTTGCTACTGCCGGTAGCCGCTCACCATCCTCAGAAGATGGACCCGGCTGGTTGCCCCTGTTTTTTGGAAGATGTTGTAGATGTGGGTTCGAACCGTGGTGAGGGAGACGTACATTTTATCGGCGATCTGCTGATTGCTGAGGCCGAGGCTGATGAGCTCGACCACCTCGGCTTCCCGCTTGGTGATCTTGTAGGCGGAGATGAATGCCTCGCTGACCTTGCCCTCGTTGATCAAAGCAGTGGGATTGGAGAGATAGCGCAGAAAGACGGTGATGACAATGAGGCTCCAGAGGGAGAAGTAGATGTAGTCGAGGGAGATATGCAGCCTTTCTATGGCGGGAAACCGGTAGGAGATAATGTAGAAGAGGGTGGAGGAGGGGGCGAAGATGAGAGTGAGTATACCGACGCGCTTCAAGAGAATGGCCATGAGCTCGTGCGCTTCGAGAGCTGCGGCGCGGTAGAGCATCCAGCCGAGAAAGAGCAGGTAGAGCGATATAAGTGCGACTGCGGGTGCGCGGAAGGAGGCGGCTGCCTCCGGAGAGGCGAGGAGCAGCACGAGTACACGGCCGGCCTGAACCGCAAGGACGAAGGCCGTCATGAGCAGGGCGGCTAACTTAGGCACTCCGGGGGCTCGCAGCATAAGCAGAAAGAGCCCCCCGTAGAGGGCAAAAGCAATTGAAATGCCAAGGCCGTACCGTAATGGGGCATAGCCGAGAACCGACTCCGAGCTCGAGAGAAAGTAGTACTGCACCATGGTCAGGAAGACCGAGGCGAGAAGGCAGCTCATCGCCCAGAGCATCGGCCCGCTTATCGCGTGGCGTATTCGGGAGTGGAGCATGGCCATGGAGGCCACGCCGGCGACACCGAAGGAGAGATGTGCAATGTACATAAAGAGAATGAAGTGGTTCACGGGTGGAAATAGTATCACGGCACATTATACCTCCACAAGGAGAAAATTCCGGTATATACTCATAACATGTCTTCTCCGGTACTGGCTACAAAGCTCTTTATCCCGCCTCTGCCGCCGAAAGTACTGAAACGACCCCGTCTTATGGAGCGGATGAATGAAGGGTTACACAGAAAAGTGACTCTCGTCTCCGCGGCCGCGGGCTTCGGTAAAACTACACTTATCAGTGAATGGGTAGCGGAGACCGAACTGCCGGTAGCCTGGGTCTCTTTGGATGAAGAACATAACGATCCCTCCCGCTTTCTTGTATATCTCATTTCCGCGGTACAAAAGCTTGCCCCGGATACATGCACGGGGGTACTTCACTCTCTTATGTCTCCTCAGCCGCCGCCGGCAGACACGGCGGTGACCGTGGTAATAAATGAGCTATCCCAGCTTTCCCTCCGGTTTGTACTTGTGCTTGATGATTACCATGTGCTGAACGCTTTGCCGGTAGATAGAGTGCTTACCTTTCTTGTGGAGAACCTTCCTCCCCGTCTTCATCTGGTGATTGCCAGCCGGGAAGATCCGCCGCTTCCTCTGCCGCGGCTTCGGGCTAAAGGTCAGCTGGCTGAGATACGGGCTGCGGAGCTCCGCTTTCTTCCGGGGGAAGCAGTAGAGCTCTTTACTACACTGATGGGGCTGAGGATAAGCGAGAACGGAATGAAAGCTCTCTCTGCGCGCACCGAGGGATGGATCGCAGGGCTGCAATTGGCCGCGATTTCCCTGCAAGGGTCGCAAGATCCTGACCAATTTGTCCGGGCCTTTACGGGGAGCAACCGCTATATTCTTGATTACCTCGTGGAGGAGGTTCTGCTGCAGCAGTCTGAAGAGATACAGGAGTTTCTCCTTCAGACCTCCATCCTTGACCGGTTGTGCGGGCCTTTGTGTGATGCGGTATATGGCAATGCGAACATAAAGGGGAGGGACACCCTTTTATACCTGGAACGTTCTAACCTCTTCATTGTCCCCCTGGATGATCAGCGTCTTTGGTTCCGGTACCATCATCTCTTTGCCGAGTTTCTGCAGCAACGGCTGTTGAACAAAGCCGGCTCCATCTCTTTAGAAGAAAAAGGAATTGTGAAAACACTTCATGTCAGGGCCTCCGAATGGTTTGAACAAAACAACTATGATCTGGAGGCCTTCCAGCATGCTGCGGCGGCAATGGACATAGACCGGGCCGCGGGGCTTATAGAGGGAAAGGGCATGCCTCTGCATCTGCGCGGGGCGGTGTATCCGGTACTCAATTGGCTTGAATCACTTTCCGGAAAGATTCTTAAGAACCGGCCTGTTCTGAATATTATGCACGCTTCCGCCCTGCTCTATGTGGGTAAAACCGGCGGGGTGGAAGAGAAGCTGAGAATGGCCGAGGAGGTACTTCGTCAGGAAGAGCAGAGTGAGCGGAACCGCGATCTTATCGGGCATATTGCCACAATCCGGGCGTCTTTGGCCCTGAGCCGCCACGACAGTGAAGGTATCTTCCTGCAGACCCGGCGGGCCCTGGAGTATCTGCACCAGGAAAACATTCCCGTAAGAACAGCTACCACATGGCTGCTCGGCTACGCCTATCATCTCAGCCAGGATTATGACAAAGCCCTTGAACACTACAACCAGGCAGTCTTGGTGAGTGAAAAAATTGGTCATTTTATTGTCACCATTTCCTGTTATCTTGGTATCGGAGAAATCCAGGAACTAAAGGGGCGGCTGCGCAAAGCAAAAGGAACATACGTAAAAATATTAGACATAGCCGGGGAATACCCCATGCCCGTGGCCGCAGAAGCCTACATGGGGCTTGCCCGTATCTCGTATGAATGGAATGACCTATCTGCAGCAGAAGAGTATGCTACGGCAGGTACAGAGCTGGCGCAACAATTGGAAAATACCGACAGACCTGTCGCCTGCGATGTTTTTTGGGCCAGGTTGATGTGTGCAAAAGGCGATTCGACTGCAGCCTTGTCGCTATTAAGAGAAGCCCGGGAAACCGCACGGGAAAAGGGTTTTTCACGCATTCTCCCCGAAATAGTCCAGGCCCGGATAGAACTCCTTGTACGGGAGAAGCAGATTTCCCGTGCCGCCACCCTTTTCGATGAAGCTCTTGCCGATGAAGGCCTTGCCACTGAAGCGCATCTTCTGCTGTGTTCAACCAGGCTGCTTTTGGCCCAGAGACAGTTTTCCCAGGCCCTGGAAAAGGTAAACCACTACTGCAGTGTAATGGAAAAGAGCTTCCTGTCTAAGGAAGAGCTGCAAGGGGCGCTTCTTCTCTCAGCGGCTCTTTACGCTTCGGGTAAGCCCGAGGAGGCCCAGGATCTGTTCAATCACCTGCTGATACACTGTGAAGCAGAGGGCTTCATCCGGAGTTTTGTAGACCAGGGGCAGCCGGCGGATGCACTGCTCTCTAAAGCAATCGCCCAGGGAATTACTCCCCAATACGCGGAAAAAGTGCTGCTGGCATTTCATGAAGTATGGCAGACTGACGGGGCGGTTGATTCTGTTACCGAAGAATCAATGAAAACACTAGACCAATTAAGCCCCCGGGAATTAGAAGTACTTGCATTAGTTGCGCGGGGACTTTCTAATACCGAGATTAGCGAAAAGCTTTTCATTTCCTTAAGCACAGTGAAAGGACATAACCGGCAAATCTTTGAGAAACTGCAGGTAAACCGTCGGACTGAGGCCGTTGCAAAAGCCCGGGAGCTGGGGCTTCTGTACACAGAATAAGAACAGTACCAAAAACAGTACTTAAGTAGCATTACAAGCCTCCTTTACACCCTCTAAAATACCGTATGGACAGGAGCAATTACATAATCAGGGTGCGCGGCCACCTGGATGAACAGTGGAGCGGCTGGTTCCAAGGTATGCGCATAAGTCTGGAAGACGACGGAACCACTGTACTCTCCGGGTATCTGGAGGATCAGGCGGCACTATTTGGGGTGCTGAAAAAAATCCGTGATCTGGGACTACCCTTGTTATCCATTGATTAGGGGGTATGTGAAATGCTTGGAAATAAAATGATAGAATACAAAGGGGAGATCATTATGAAAGCAGTAATATTTGATAAAAAAAGCTCTACAGAAAGATTAACCTACTGTGATGTTGAGGAGCCTGTCCCAACTGACAATGAACTTTTAATAGAAATCCACGCAGCATCTATAAACGCTGCAGATTATCGAATGATGCAAATGGGTTTTCCTCCAAAAAAGAACATATTTGGAGCTGATGTTTCTGGCATTGTTGAGTCGGTTGGTAAAAATGTCAATGCATTTAAACCAGGTGACCATGTAATAGGTGAGCTTTCCGGTTGTGGATTTGGGGGCTTGGCTGAATATGTTGCTGCCCCGGAGAAGGCTTTCATAATAAAACCTGATGAAATTTCATTTGAAGATGCAGCATCATTTCCTCTTGCAGCAACAACGGCCTTGCAGGCATTACGTAATAAAGGCGAAGTCAAAAAAGGCTGGCAGGTACTAATAATAGGTAGCAGTGGCGGAGTTGGGACATATGCACTTCAAATCGCCAAATATTATGATGCGATCGTGACTGGAGTATGCAGTTCAAAAAATGAAGAACAAAATCGTTTATTAGGTGCAGATTATGTAATTGATTATAACAAGGTAAATCTATCCCAATTAGAAAGCCGCTATGACCTTGTATTAGGAATTAATGGTAATTATTCACTGATCCTATGTAAAAAACTTTTAAAGAGACGTGGCAGGTACATTATGGTTGGTGGATCTTTACAACAGATATTCAAGTCGATTTTATTTGGATGGATGATGTCTTTTGACTCCAAAAAGATGAGTTCTCTTGCCGCTAAATCAAGCGCTGAAGATATGAAGTTTGTAATTAACCTTGTTTTAGAAGGGAAAATCCGACCTGTGATTGATAGAAGCTTCAGACTCAGTGAAACTGCAGATGCGGTTCGATATATTAAAGAACAGCATGCAAAGGAAAAGTAATTATAAAAGGCAGATGAGAATCATAATGATTGTATATTTCCAAGCACATCACATAAAAGCGAGTACCCGCTTGCGCTACGCTCCGCCCAGATTGTCTCCCGTTGGTCGCCAACATCAGGTACTCGCAGAAAGGTATGAACATGAACGCAGTTGTGTATAAAAAATACGGTGGCCCCGAGGTGCTCCACACAGCAGAGATAGAGAAGCCGGAGCCGGAAAAAAACGAGGTGAGAGTAAAAGTATATGCCGCAGGGGTAAACTTCGGAGACCTCACCGCACGCAATTTCAGGAGTATTTCTCCAGGAGCTTTTACCATGCCCTTCCTTTTCTGGGTCTTAGCCCGTTTTGCCTTCGGTCTCACAAAACCCAAACAGCCCATTTTAGGCAATGAGTTTGCCGGTGTGGTGGATACCACAGGTGCGGACATAAAGAAGTTTAGAAAGGGACAGCACGTATTCGGGTATACCGGGGAGAAGATGGGTGCGTACGCTCAGTATCTCTGTATCGGTGAAGACAGTTTTCTGCGACAAGCCTGAGGGGATGAGTTTCGAAGAAGGCGCAGTTTTCCCATGGAAGAAGCTTCCGGGGCCCACCGGTATGTGGAACAGGGGGAGAGAAAAGGGCCTGTGGTTATTGTGATGAAAAGAGAAGGAGGATCAGATGGAAAATAGAAGAAAGATATCAGCCATAGTAGGTGTGCTGTACATTTTGGGTACGGTGTTCGGAATTGCCAGTGTGGCACTGATGAATCCACTTTCAAACGCGGAGAACTATTTAATAGAGATAGCCGGAAATAATGTTAGGTATATTAGCGGAGCCATTGCGGTGCTGCTGATGGGAGTATCCCTCACCTTTATACCTATAGTCTTATTCCCTATCCTGAAACGGAACTATGAGAAGTCAGCTCTTGTGTGTCTTGTGTTTAGGAGCGGATTGGAGATGGTAAATTACATCTTTGCAGCGCTCCTTGCCCTGGCTCTCTTAGCCTTGGCTGAGAATAGTGTGCAGCTCACTTCAGACGCTGGAATAGCCTACCTTATAGGGGACACTCTAAAAGAGCTCTACGGAAACCCTGTACTGGTAATTGTCTTCAGCATCTATGCGGCTACCTTATATGCGGTTTTCTACCGGAGTAAACTTATTCCCCGCTGGATCTCCCTGTTTGGTCTTGTTGCCATTGCCCTCCATTTCTCTGCCGGGCTCCTGCTGCTCTTTGGTTTGCAGGAAGATTTCTCGTCATCAAATCTGATCATGAATTTCCCCATCTTTCTTCAGGAAATGGTGATGGCCTTCTATCTGATTTACAAAGGATTTAGCAAAGAGGCCCTGCTTGGGGAGGCGGTTAGTTAGGAATTGAGGCTGTCCCACAACCTTTTTTGAGTATCAGACACATATAGTGGTGATTGTAATAGCACCATATATGATGGTTTGGACAGCCTGAATTAGCGTTTCAGGCAGCGCTTGGCGGCGATCCTGCCGGTCATGATGGCGGTAGGGCCGCCGGCCGGGCTATAGACCCACTTGCCTGCGGCGTACACGTCGGGCAGGGCGGTCTTCACCGAATTGGCCATGTGGAACATACTCGTCACGACAGGGATCTCCTCCTCAAAGGACCAGCCCACGATGGACCCTTCTGAACTTCCTGCTTGGTTGAAAATTGTCACAGGGGAGGCGGAAAAGCTGAACAGTATCCTCTCTTGGAGTCCAGGAAAGAGACTCGACGAAATTACCTCGATAAACTCCTCCTCAACACGCTTTTTGAACTCCTCGTACCATCCGCCGGCAGCTATTCTCACCGTAAGCTCGTAGTCGAACAGGGCGCTGATGATGAGGCCTGTCTTGCCTGCAGGTGCCGCATCAGGGTCGCGTAAAGCCGGGATTGATATCTCAAAGGTGTTGAAGCGGCAGAAGCGGCGCAACCATTTGTACACCTCATCTTTCCTCACTGTATCCCAACGGTCCAGCAGCTTTTTTAGCTCCAGAGTATGAACCTGACCAAGCCCTCTCCGGTTGGGTGTGTAGAACACATGCCCGCTTGCACGCTTCCCGAAGCTCTCGGGCGGCAGATCCGCCGCTGCGAACACCGTGAATACCGACTCGGCGCCCTTGCCCGCCAGTGTATTCTTCCTGCGCCGGGCGAACAGCGTCTGATCCTTCTTCCCGAAGCCATCGACCGTGCTCGAGGCATACAACGCCTTCAAGTCGCCTGCCCAGATCATCTTGTTATAACGGTATACCCCGCCGGCCGAATCGATGATCTTTTTATCATGGCCCTCCACCCGGACTATCTCGGTTTCGTACCGGATCTCGCCGTCGTGCTTCCGTATCGCCTCGACCAGGGTTTCGATGAATGCGCCTACGCCTCCCCTGGGGTAGATATAGTCATTATAGAGTGCGAAGTAGCTCAAGGCGAAGAACACCGGTGTATTCCTGAAAAAGTGCTGGCCGATGATATCCTTGAGGGATTGGTTGGACGAGATCGCATCCAGGTACTCCTCGAAGGGCGTATCCATCTTAGAGATGCGGTACAGGGTTCTGAAAAATTTGAGGGTCCAGGCGATCACCGAAGGAGCAATCGTGAGGATGTTTCTTTTCTTTTTCGTGAACAGAGGATTATCGACTCCGTAGAGAACCTTCATATCTTCGATGATTTTGTGAATGGCGGGGATGATCCTGTCGACATCGGCCCCGCTCTCGGGATATAGCTCCTTGAGCAGCCCGGCGTAGGCGTTCAGACTTTCTTCACCGTCGATAACAAGTGTTTTATCCTCTATGCCGAGGGTGATAGGATTCGGCAGCACCTGGATATCGAGGTTGAACTCCTTGATGAGAGGCTTCACAAGGCCGGCGTTGACCAGAGCTCTGGCGCCGCCTTCGAAACGGAAGCCCTTGCGCATAAAGGAGTTCATAAGACCCCCGCAATGCTCATTCTTCTCGATAAGGAGCACATCCTTACCTTTGTGCGCCAGCGTAAGGGCCGCAGTGAGCCCCGCAATGCCGCCGCCGACCACTATTATATCTTTATCTATTATATTTTTATCCATCACAGCGCTACCCCTTTTCCGTGCAGGAGCTCCATCGTCCACATCCAGAGAGCCTCGGCTGCCTCCCGGTCCAGGGCCGGCGGGGCCATCTCCTCCTCCTTCGTCAGGTGGAAAAACCTATCGCTTATCCCATCCACCTCGTCTGAAGCACCCAGGTAATAGAGTGCCTCGGCCGAGATTTCGGGGGATGCCGAATTCTTATCGATGATATTCTTTTTATACCATTGATAGAATCTGCCGTTGTCCTTACCCGTCTCTGTCCGCACCATGCCCGGGTGCATGGCGTTTACTGTCACATTATACGACTTCAGCTCTTCAGCGAAAGGATGCATCGAAAGAAGCTGAGCAAGCTTCCCCGCCCCGTAAGCCTTGATCCCGGAATACCTTCGGCGTTCCCACTGAAGATCATCAAGATCCAGGCCCCAGACCGCAAAGCGGTAAGCTTCCGATCCCACAAAGATGATCCTTCCCCTCCTGTCCCGGGACAGTTTCGGTATGAGCTTATTCGTGATAACGAAAGGGGCCAGATAATGCAGTGCAAAATTCACTTCTATCCCGTCGGAAGTCACTGTGCGCCTGGCCAGATGCAGTCCGGCATTGTGGATAAGGACCTCTATAGGCCTCTCAAGAGCCTCAAGGTAAGCCGCAGCCCCCTCAATATCCTCCAATATGGAGAGATCTGCCAGAAAATACTCGATAGAGGTACCAAAGTCCTCGCCTATTACCTTACAGACCCGAGCTGATTTCTCTTTGCTCCTGTTGATCATGATGATATCTGCACCCATGGAGGCATACTTCCGCGCTGTGTGGTAACCAACACCCGAACTTGCCCCCGTTATGACCACCAGCCTGTCGTGGAACGGCTTCTCGCATCGCTTCGGCTCTACCTTCATGTTTTTTATCATGGCAAAAACGTTCGACCATTTATACTGCGGCCAATACCGCCGCATCGCCCCCTGTGTCATGCAAAGCCCCTCACCTGTTGTACCATAATAGTAAGCGTTCAGCCATTTCCGGGCAATACCGGAATAGCATCTATCCTATATTCTGGCCTTCTATACTTGCCTTCCCCAATGAAATGTGGTCCAATAGAAAGCTATGAAGACAAAGTACATCCTATTCGTCTCCCTGACCATCATGGCGGGGCTGATTGCCTTTGCTCTTTTCTTCCGGGAAGAGTTTATTGCAGTGCTCAACCAACCTACCTTGTACAGTCATGCCCTCTTCGTCCATGTTACTGCGGCCAGCTTCTTCTTTGCCAACGCCGTCATAGGTATGCTCTGGGAAATGCGAAGCCTCGCCAGCGGCCGCAAAGAGGTGATTCTCCATACCTATGCTACTGTAGCCTGGCTGGATGCCCGCTTCTCGTCGCCCCTCATTGTCCTGTCCCTCGTCGCGGGCCTTTCACTCAGCTTCATGATGGGAGAGCTCTGGGAGATCGGTTGGCTTTCACTGGGCTTTGTTCTCTTCCTGCTCTCCGGTCTCATCTGGATAGTAAGCGATATCCCCACCCAGTACAGGGTGAAAAGGCTCATGGCCAACCTCGACCCCGGCGACCCCTCCCTGCCGGAAGAGCTGCTCCGGCTCTTCAAGCTGCGCTGGCGGATAGGGCTGGCGGGCGTCGCGCCTCTGGTGGTCGTCTTTATCCTTATGGTCTACAAGCCCGATATACCCACCCTGGCCTCGTGGTTCCGCTGATAGATAGAGAAAGGGAGCATGTGTTCAAATCGCGTCTGAGGCAATATAAATACTTCAATCATATAGATTTAAGGATCACTAAAAATTATGGTGGTCTTGACCCATGGGTCTACCCAATAGTATACTGAGGAAGTTAAGAATGATTTAGAGTATTAAAATGGACGACACGGACAAAAATCGATACCAGTTGCTCTTTCAAGACACCTCTTTTGCTGAGGCGCTCTCCAGCATTGGTTTCTTCGCCACCTACTACCCTACCGGCGAGAGCATCGTCAGCGATCTGTGGCCGGCCCAGGGGTTTAAGCAGGAAGAGTTCGGCAAGGACCTCCGGTGGATCCGGAAAGTCCACCCCGATGATCGGGATCGCATCCAAGCCGCCGCGGGCGCGGTGTATCGCGGAGATAAGCTCTCCTATGAGGAAGAGTTTCGTATTCTCCACGAGGATGGATCGTACCGGAGGGTGTTTGCTCGGGGGAAGACGATCGCAACTAACTCCGAGGGGTGGCCGAAACTCTTTGTGGGGGTCGATACCGACGTGAGTCGCTTCAAGACCGTGGAGGCTCACCTGCAGCAACAAAATGCAAACCTGGAAACACTGCAGGAGGTGGCTGCAGTTATCGGTTCGTCCTTGGACCTCCAGGAGACGGTTCGCCGCATTCTCAAGCATACCCAGCGAATCATTCCGTATGACACCGCCACCGTCCAGCTTCTGCAGAACGGAGAACTCAAGGTCATAGGCGGGTTCGGTTTCGAGGATCTCAACGAAATCATGAAGCTCCGCTTTTCATACCCGGAGGCGGGTAACTTGACCACCGAAGTAATTGATGGACAAACGCCCCGTATGTCCCCGGACGTGACTCGTGAATTCCCGACCTTCGTGCAACCCAAGCGGGGCCAATCGATTCGTTCCTGGATAGGAATCCCCCTGATCCACCGCGACGAAGTCATTGGACTCATGACGGTAGACAGCCTCTACTGCGACGCTTACAACCAATCCCATGTGAAGCTGGCCGCGACGATCGGCAATCATATCGCGATCGCTCTGGAAAACGCTCGGCTCCATGACCAGACCTATCACATGGCGATGACCGATGGCCTCACCAACACCGGCAGCCGCCGTCGCTTTGAAGTAGAAGGGCGCCTGCTCTACGAAAACGCCCAGCGCACCGGTCATTCAGTGGCGGCTCTCATGGTGGATATCGATCATTTCAAGTTGGTAAACGACCGCTATGGTCATGACGCCGGCGATCAGATCCTCCGACGTGTTGCAAAAGCCTGCGGTAGCGACCTCCGCGGCAGCGACCTGCTGGCCCGCTACGGCGGCGAGGAGTTTGTGGTGCTGCTGCCGAAAACCGGTGAACAGGAAGCCTCTGCCGCCGCCGAGCGCATGCGATCCCGGGTGGAAGCGGTGACCCATCCCAAAATCGACGGTCCGGTAACGGTAAGTATCGGAGCGGCGGCTGAAGTCCCGCAAAACGCATCGGGCTTCGAGCAGTTGATTAAACGTGCGGACCACGCGTTATACCAAGCCAAAGACTCCGGCCGCAACCGGGTGGTCGTGTCCGATTCGGCTGCGCCGCTTTCAGAATCCGATTGAAGGCGGCGGCTGCGCAAAAGGCTCATGCCGCAGGAATTCTAAATTTGAAAATTTTAATAAAATTTTCAAATTTAGAATGCTCACATTGTTGCTAATTGTATTGCGCATTTAAACGAACGGATAGAAAGTCAGGCCTCAGCGATCAACGAGTCACCGGTCTCAATTGAGGAGATGTCCGGAAACATTAACAGCATCGCCCGGGTCAGCGAAGAGAAGTTCAAGATGGCCCGGGAACTTGAAAAAACAAGTGAGCAGGGTGAGCAGGATATGGTGAACACCCGGGCACTGATGAAAAAGGTTGCCGAATCTGCCAACGTGATGATGAACATGATCGGAATGATCGATGACATCGCCGCACAAACAAATCTTCTTGCGATGAATGCAGCCATTGAGGCTGCCCACGCTGGAGACGCCGGTCGTGGTTTTGCTGTTGTTGTTAGAAATCTTCTTTTTCTTCATTGAAATAATTTGATAAATTCTTCCGGTAATACAACTGTAATTTTCGAGTTTTTGTAATCTTCTATATTTCTTGTAATTATATATTCACATTGATTCTCGATAGCGGAATAATATTGCAATGCATCTTCAAAATCTGAGAATTTTGATCTTAATGCTTCTAATACATTCTGATGATCGATTGTTATTATTGCTATATACTTAACGATATTTTTGATGAATTTTCGTGCATTAGCATCTCCCCCAGATTTCCTCAAAATATAGTAGATATTCGCAATGCAATTTGATGACAAATTTCCAATAATAATATTATTCTCTGCCATTGCCAGGATCATTTTGCTGGAAGCAAAGAATGGATCGCGTGCTAATGCTACATCCAATATTACATCGGTATCGATAAAAGCCTTTTTTATCATAAGTATTTTTCCTGTAATGCTTCTTCGAGCATATCTTTATATGATTTTCCATTATCAGTAAACATTCCAGAAATACTATCGGTTATTGGTGATTTTATCGATGATAAAGAACTTTCAGACTCATAGCTAAAAGTTAAATTTTTAAGATACTCTTCTACAATTCGCGAAACGCTTCTATTCTTCTTTTGAGCATATTCCTTCGCCTGTTCCACTACTGATTGATCGATTGTTAGAGTAAGCTTTGTTAACATATATCACCTCACACGTATAATATAATACACAAACACGTGTTATTCAATAGGCACATATATAATTTTTATAAAAAAATCCAACGTAACTATTCAGCACAATCCAGAAAAAGTCGCCTAAAGGTCTGAAATCCCACGTGATAATAGACTACACTGTGGTTTATGGAAGTGAGTCGAACGCCGGGCTGGACTTACCCGGATTGACTTCTTAAATGTCTATTGTACCGGTATTATTTAATTAGAGGGAAACTAATGTTACAATTTCTAGAAGGAGGTTGAGTATGAGTAGTTATGAGATTCACGGTATTCAAATCGAAATAGTTGTGGGAGATATCGCCGCCCAGGACGGAATAGATGCGGTAGTAAATGCTGCCAACGCGCAGCTGCTTATCGGCGGCGGAGTTGCGGGGGCGCTGCACCGCGCCGCCGGCCCCGGTTTGGCGGAAGAGTGTCGCCCCTACGCGCCAATAAGCCCCGGACAGGCGGTAATTACAGGGGCACACCAGCTACCCAATAGCCACGTCATTCATTGTCTCGGTCCGATTTATGGAGTAGATGAACCCGCCCAGCAGTACCTGGAAGAGTGTTACCGAAATGCCGTCAAACTGGCCGAAGAGAATGCCCTCGGTTCAATTGCCTTTCCGGCAATCTCAACCGGAGCCTTTGGTTACCCCTTTGAATCGGCCACCCGAACCGCGCTGAAGACGGTGTGCTCGCTGCTTCCACAACTTCAACACCTAAAGAGAATTCGATTCGTACTGTTCACTCGGGCGGATAAAGAGGAATACGAGCGGCTGCTGCCGGAGCTGTGTAAATAGCTCCCCGCTTCAACGCGGGGAAAGCTGAACACCGCCGCCTTTACCCCTGCTTTTTTTCGGCCAGTTGCTGTTTGGCCAATGTGAGAACCCCTCTTTTCTTTATGATGTCTTTGATGGAGTTCGGGTTGGGAAAACTAATCGCATCATAGATGCACCACACCTGACATGAGGTGCATCCGACCATGCATTGCAGGGGCCGTGCGACCACCGAAACCCCGTTCTCTGCATCAAAATCGAATACACTACGCCCGCAGCTGGTGACGCACATTCCGCAGCCGACACATTTATCGGTATCGACGCTAGGATACCATTCGATTTCCTCGCGGGGAATGCCTTTCCATTTTGCAAATTGTTCGGGAAGTCCCGACGAGCTCTTTGGCTGAGCATCTGCACGCTTGCGGCAATGAGATGTGATAAAGCTTTTAATGTGATTCTTTGACCAGTTGTGACCCTGGGTGAGGATTTTATCGTCGATCACCAGTGCCGGGGTAAGGAATATCTGTTTTTCCTCCAGCTCCAGAATCTCCTGTATGTTGTGGACCACATCCAACTGGCACTCCAGCTGTTCTTCGTGAATGATGTCCTCGACATGGCTTTTTAGCTCATTTTGTAATGAGCCCTCAGTACCGATAATTTGAATCTTCATACTTTCCTCCCTATTTGGAATGGTTTTGAAATATGTCCTTGCGCAAAAGTTCTTTCGCCTTCGCGCTCTTGAGCATGGTGTAGGCGTTTTTCTCTCTCGAATTCGGCATTGCCTTCTCTGAGAGCGCCTCAATATGCTCTTTCACTTTGCCTATATCTTTGTAGGGAAACCCCAGTACGGCCTCGCCGGTGTGTATGTCCGTTGCGTCTCTGCACCCGTAGCAGCCGTAGCTGAGATTCAGTTTTTGCTGTTGATAAGGAATCAGGGTTGCATCCACACAGGTTGCCTGTAAAACGGCCGTAGAGCTCTCGATTCGCCTGCCTCCGGTGAGGTTTACATAT
This sequence comes from Spirochaetia bacterium, assembly GCA_034520965.1. Lineage (GTDB taxonomy): Bacteria > Spirochaetota > Spirochaetia > DSM-16054 > Sediminispirochaetaceae > DSBN01. The sequence goes on from JAXHMY010000009.1 coordinate 54,923, forward strand.
GCCAACGCGATCCACATGAGGTTTTCCACCGTGTCCTCCACAACAACCACATCGGGGCTTATTGCGGAGTCCTCGAGCGGGAACAGATATAGTTCTTTGAGTGTATTCGGCTCGAGAGTTGTCATGCCCCGAAACATCTCCGCACCGGTTTCATCTTCCTTGGTAATGCCGAAGCCGGACAGGCCTTTACCGCTCTTGAGCCCGGCGGGCAGGTCTTTAAAGCCGAAGGCGGCCGCGGCGGCCGGACAGGAGATACCTTCGCCGTCGAGAACAACGTGTTCACCCCTGCGTGCGCGCATCAGGGCCTGACAGTAGCGATGATTCCTTACATGCACGGTATCGGCTGGAATTTCTTCTGTGCCATCGAAGTAGAACTTCACCCCAACCGGGTATGAAGACAAACCGATGAGTTCTTTTAAAGTTTGTGTAGTATCCAATTATGTATCCTCCTATTTGGCAAAATAACCAAAAATACGTTATTTGTCAAGGTTATATCAGTAGGTAGAACCCCGGATATGCTCTGTCAAACTCCCCCTCGAGCGTTTTGGTTTAGCCACGCCGCGGCGGCCATCTGCAGCGGATCCCAGGGGCTGCTCAGGGGCGGGGTATAACTCAGATCCAGCATAATAAACTCCGCCACGCTGAGACCTCGATGGAGGGAAACAGCCACAATGTCTATTCGTTTGGAAATCTCCGCCTGTATCGCTCCGATAATCTGGCATCCGAGGACCTTATGGGTCTTTTGATCGGCGGTAAATCGTATTTTTACATTATACGCAGGACGATAGTAGCCCTTATGATCGGTGGTCTCGAAACTGCAGGTGTAAGGCTGGTATCCGGCCTCCAGGGCTTCCCGGTCGTTCAGGCCGGTTCTGGCAACTACCATATCGAAGAGTTTTAGCGATTGGGTCCCGAGAGTACCGGGGTATTCGCTTTTTAGCCCGCAGATATTCTCGCCGATAATTCTGCCGTGCTTGTGCGCCGAGGTCCCCAGTGCTATATACGCCGCTTGTCCGGTAATCGCATGGATAGATTCGGCGCAGTCTCCTCCGGCATACACGTCTTTGACGCTGGTCTCCATTTTCCGATTCACCTTCACCGCGCCCTTTATTCCGGTTTCGACACCTATGCTGCGGGCAAGGGAGGTCTCCGGGAGGGCGCCTACCGCGACAAGCACCATGTCCGCCGTAAAATTGTGCTCGGCTCCCGCCGACACCTCCAGCCTGCCGCCCTTTTCTCCGATGTGCTCAACTTTTTTGCCGACGAAGATCTGTGCGCCCTGTTCCTCAAGGTAATTTTTTACCACCTCACCGAATTCACTATCTACGGTCGTGAGAATATGGTCGAAGAACTCAACGAGTTTTACCTTTATCCCCCTTCTGATGAGGGCTTCCGTCATCTCAAGGCCGATATATCCGCCGCCGATTATCACCGCTTCACGGGGCTGTTTCTCTTTTATAAATTGGTCGATTCGCCGTGCCTCATCGATCCATCGGAGGGTAAACACCCCGGGAAGGTCTATCCCGGGTATATTCGGGGTGACGGACTTTCCCCCCGTCCCCAGCACCAGCTTATCGTAGCGAAGCTCCACTTCCCTTCCCTCGGAGTCGGTAAAGACAATTCTTTTTTCTCTCGGGTCGATAGAGTGAACTTCAGACCCGATGTATAAGTCCAGGCCGGTAGACCGAATCTCCTCCGCCGTCCGGTGGGCCAAACTCATGTACTCTTCGATCTCTCCCCCCAAGAAAAAGGGGATCCCGCAGATGCTGAAGTTCGGAAAGTTATTTCCTGAGATTACCGTAACTTCAGATTCAGGGTCGATCTGTCTTATCCTCAAGGCGGCGGTGATACCCACATCGCTGCCGCCTATTACCACAACCTTTCTCATGTGCGATACTCCTTGGAAAACTGTCGCCGTCGAAGTGGATGCCCTTGCTGCTCATTGTGTATGGGCACTACTCTTTTGCGTGTGGGTATTAAATCCCTCAAAAGGTACCCATTGTCCGATGGTTTTGCAGGTAAATCCCCTCCGCCGGTAGTCCTTTAACCTTTCGATATCACCGGCGAATATCTCCCTGGATCGACTGGCCTGCTCTATCACCCGGTGCAGAAGGCTGCCGTCGGAGCGATGCTCCGGTGCAATGAGAAAATGGATCCACTGGGCTTGTTTGTAGCTGCTGAGAAATCCGGAGGTGCGAAGACGTTCCAGTTGTCTCGATGTATTTGACTGTCTCATATCCAGTATGTTTTCGAACTCGCAGCCGCACAGGTCCTCGGCCTCCCACAGAAGCGAGAGGATCCGCAGTCGATTCAGGTCGGACATGGCCTTTAACTCGTCGATTATATCCCGCATTGTTTTCTATCCCTGCCTCTTTTTTTTAAGTGTAGGCTTGAAAGGAGCCGCGGGTAGCTACGGCTATCTTTACCAGGGTCAGCATAACCGGCACTTCCACCAATACTCCGACCACTGTAGCTAAAGCCGCCCCCGATTGTAAGCCGAACAAGCTTACCGCAACAGCCACTGAAAGCTCGAAGAAGTTGCTGGCCCCGATCATCGCGCCGGGACCTGCTATACCATGGGGAACTTTCCATAGCTTGGCCCATCCGTAGGCGATACCGAAGATCAAAAATGTCTGAATGACCAGGGGCACCGCGATAAGCAGAATGTGAATGGGATTATTCAGAATCGTCTCTCCCTGGAAAGAGAAGAGAATAATAAGGGTGAGCAGCAGTCCGCCGATGGTGGTGTTATCGAATTTTTTCAAAAACACATTTTCAAAATAGTCGGAGCCGCGACGCTTGATAATAGTGCGCCGAGAGATGTATCCACCGGCCAGGGGAATGACTACAAACAGGACTACCGACAGGAACAGGGTGTCGTAGGGAACCTGAATATTGCTCACTCCCAGGAGGAAGGCGACGATCGGGGTGAAGGCCACCAGGATGATCAGGTCGTTGACCGCCACCTGGACAACCGTGTAGGCGGGGTCGCCGTCGGAGAGGTAGCTCCAGACAAATACCATGGCGGTACAGGGGGCGGCTCCCAGGAGCACCGCTCCGGCCAGGTACTCGGTGGCCAGGCCGGATTCAATGAAAGGAGCAAACACAATTTTAAGAAAGAAATAGGCGATAAGGTACATGGTGAAGGGCTTGATCAGCCAGTTTGTGACGGTGGTGATGGTAAGCCCCTTCGGCTTTTTGGTGGCATTCACGATACTGGTGAAATCGACCTTCAGCATCATTGGGTAGATCATCAGCCATATAAGAATTGCGACCGGTATTGAAACCCGGGCGTATTCTAGGGTACTGAGAAAATCCGGTATCGCCGGGATAAAACGGCCGATAAGGGTCCCTACCACGATGCAGAGGGCGACCCAGAGGGTAAGATATCTTTCGAATAAACTGATTTGTTTGGTTTGAGCTTGACTCATGTATTCCGATCCTCCATAAGTATGAATAATTAATCATATAGCAATATACATATAGAAGCACTGCCTGTCAACACAATCTATATGGGGCGTACCGTTTATCTATTCTGTTTTCCAAAAGGGAACAAGAAGAACCGACACAGGGGAATGATGGGCGACTTTCTCGCTCACTCCTCCCAGAAGGATCTCCTCTATGTATCCTCTTCCCTGTTTACCCATGACTATGAAGGTTGCACCTTTTTCTGCAACCGTGGTGAGTATTTCCTGGGATGGATTACCGTACGAGAGAACTGTATCAATTTGCAGAGAGGAGTCTACTTTGTTTAGGTGTTCTTTTAGCTTGTTAAGCCGCTCGGTATCAATACTGTTAAATTCGTCAAGCTTGTGATTCAGGTGGGGATCTATTTTTTCTTTGTTCTGTACATGTAACAGGGTAAGCCGATGTATTCCTTTGGAGACAAGGAACTCTAAAACTTGAAACGCGTGGTCGGCATTCTCTGAAAAATCCGTTGGATAGAGAATATGGTCTCCAAATCCGCAGGCGCCTTCTACACATTCCTCCCCTTTCTCGTTTTCCCCTTTTTGAAGTCGGAGAAGAAGCGTGGGGCGTGTGCTGTGGATGAGCAGGTTGGTAGCTATATCTCCAAGTAAAATATCTTCGGCAAAACTGTGCTGGTGTGAACCGACGACAATTAGATCGGCCTGGTTTTTATCTGCAAGTTTATTGATTTTTTTGTGGACCGAACCTGTAAGAACTTCGGTGTTTACTTGAAACCCCTGTGCTTCAAGACTTTCTTTTTCGGCCTCGAGACTGTGCTTCAAAGTTGTTCCTTGATACGAATATGCCATGGACGCGGCGGTCCCCATGGACATACATTGCGTAAGTAGTGCTTTTTCGGTTCCAATAAATTTCAGAGCACCCAGACAATCCACGACTTCCTTGGATGCCGATGAGACATCGGTTGCTACTATCATTGTATTAAACATAGACTCCTCCTGTTTCTATCGTATATGATAATATTAACATATAGTGGTAAGCTGTGAGTGTCAAGTGCTGTCTCAGGAATATCACTAATCTTGATGTTAATGTAACGTTCACTCCCGTTTTGTAAAAAAATTTTCTTGTTCAGTCTTGACAGTGTAAAATATAATTACCATATTTCATGCATATGTGCGCATGTATGCATGTAATAATAGGTAAAGGAGAGTTGAGAACGTCGTGGGAGGCGTTACATCCAAGGAGAAGCAGATGAACGAAATGATCGAGGTGTTCAAGGTCCTCTCTGATGAGACACGCCTACGTATTGTCCGTCTCTTTCTGCATGCAGAGGTCTCCCTCTGTGTGTGTGAGATTGTGGATGCATTAGGTCTGCCGCAGTACAAAGTCTCGCGGCATCTATCGGCCCTCAAAAACGCCGGATTGATGGATGCCACGAAAAAGGGGACCTGGGCCTATCACCAGTTAAAAGTCGATTCACCGCTCCTTTCAAAGCTATGGGAGTTCATCGGCTCTACCTCCTTGGATGAGGATGGCGAGCTGTTGCTGGAGCGTGACCGTGAGGTATTAGATTGGCGGCTGTCTCTGCGAGATAACGACATGTGTGTGGTTGGGCTCTCTCCCGGCACAGGGAAGGACGAAGCTGGGATGACCGAAAATGATGAAAATAGAACGAAACAAAATGATAGATGAGCGACACGAAACAAAACGACTCCGCCGTCAAAATAGAGATTTTCGACCCGCCTATGTGTTGCCTTGGCGTAATATAAGGAGCGAATTCTTGCCGATGCCCGAGAGAAATACTCCGAAGACATGCTGATTGCGGTAAAAGAGGAGCTCGAGACACCCTGTACGGAAGAGATGGCGGCGTTTGACAAGTTTATGTGGTACGTGGAAAGGGAGGCGTACCGGGCTATGGAAGATCTGCGGGCAGCGGGAATCGACACACAATTTGTGGTAGCAAACCAGGTGCTTGAAGAGGAGTATTGCAGCAACGACTTCTTCCGCAAGCGGCGTGCGATGCAGGAGAAATATCTATCTGAGATAAACCGACTCTTTCAGCTGCCGGTAACGGTTATGCCGCTTTTTGAGACTGAGATCACCGGACTGGAGATGGTCGAGTGGGCTGCTGAGGCTCTCTTTGCGGGAGCCATGGAAAAGACTTCACTATAGTTTCGGCTGTTGCCGACTCTATGTGTATAAAAGCGAGGAGGGAGATACGATGGAGCATGTAGTTAGAGTGTTCGTGCCTCCCCTGGGGGAGTGCGCGGGAAAAAATACCTGGGAAAAAGCCTTAGGGGTGGTGGAATCACGCTTACGCGAAAAACTGGAGTTCGAAGTGCGGTTCGAGATAGTCACTCTTTTCAGTAAGGAATTCTTTGCCTACCCCGAGGTGGCATCACTCGTGCAGTCCGGAGAGGGAGAGCCGCCGATTGTGACTCTGGACGACCGAGTCATTCAGAGAGGAGGAAAACTGCGCGAACGGACTATCCGGGAGGCCCTGGAAGAGAATTTTATATAAGGTGAAGAAACTGTGTCCAATCTTGACGCACGAGAGAAAGAGTTTGCAGAAGGAGTCGCCCAAACAGCGGAATACCACGAGTTTCAAACCGCTGTCGATGCGTATCACAAAGACGAAGAGGCTCTGGAGCTCTTGCAAAAGTTCCAAACGGCTCAAGAGCAAGCACAAAAGTTTGAGCCCTGGGGAGGGGGCTCAACTGGAGACGAAGAAGATCTGGAGACGCTTCAGGCGAAAGTGTTGGCACAACCGATGCTTGCCCGATACTTCAGGTCTCAAGAGACGCTTCTCCAGGCGCTCCAGGAGACCAACAGATATATGGCCGACAAGTTGGGGTTTGATTTTGCCGGGCTCACCAGACCAGCCGGTGGCTGTTGTTAAAGCTTCGAATAAAGAGGATGCAGTATGATTAGTAGAGAATTACAGAACACAGCGGACGCCTTGGTGACCGCATTAGAAAAAAACGAGAGCATTTCAGCTTATCAGGCGGCAAAACATCGGTCTGAGAAAAACGAGGAGCTCAAGCAGTTTCGGTCGAACTATTCCGAACTTCTGCCCGAACTCCAGCAAAAGCAAGCGGACGGAAGCCTCACGCAGGAGGACATTGGAAGCTTACGCTCCCTTCAGGAAAAAATCAATCAACACCCGGCCTCTGTCGAATTACTTCGCACCTTGCAGGAGGCAACCCCGATACTGAAAGAGTGCAACAGTACGATAAGCCGGATCCTGGGATTCGACTTCTCTGCACACGCAGCTCCGCCTTCCGGGTGTTGTTAAAATTTACACAACGCTTAGCATAAATATCAGCAATTACGTAAGAGCGGGAATTTCCACAGGCGGCGGGATAGCCGAAACTCAATCGACCGATTTGTCAGCTTTATCGAAGTGGGGTTCATCGAAGCTTTGCAAGCCGTCGCCGCGCTTCTGCATCGCGTGGATACACCGAACTATAGAGCGCGTGCAGCCGGGAACTGCGCTGTAGTAACGAAAGGTACCATCCTCCCGGCAGTGTAGTAGCCCGGCATCGACAAGAACGTGTAGATGCCGGGAGAGGGTTGAGGGATCGTCACCCACCATTTCGGCTAAATGCATGACACTTTCCGGCTGATGGCTGACTCGATCGAAGACAAACAGCCGGGTTGGGTGGCCCAAGGCCCTGAAAATCCGTGCCCACTGTGCGTAACTCGTTCCTGGACTCTTGGGACCTAACGATTTGACTGTGGTACGTCTTTTCATGCTCGCCATAACCGGGTCCTGCTATCCCGCGTCGCGTTCGGCGCGTAACTTCTTGAGTTGGGCGACCAGGTCTTTTTGATCCGGGAAGGAAATTGCGTCGGCAGGACATATCTTCCCACAGGAAGTACAGCCGACAACGCAGTTGTATGGATTCACAACCACGCTTACGGAATCTTCCATGGAGAAAACCTCGTGGTCGCAGAAATCGACGCACTCACCGCAGCCGGTACATGCGTCGCTGTCAATTGTAGGATACCAGTCTATTTTTTCCCGAGGGATTCCCATATAGCTGTTGTCCGACATATCTATATCTCCTCCAATACCGTCTTGATGTCCTGGAAAGCCTGTTCTGTGGTTTTGAACTGGATCGAGACCGGTCTCCAGTTCTCTCCCTGCTTCATTGGTACACCCGCCTTCTCAAAACCGTCGCGGAGCAGTTTGACTTGCTTTTCGACCTTGCAGGCAGGGGTGACATAGACTACATCATCGCTCTTTAGTAAATCTTCCATAAGCGCTTCCCCGTTGGATTCACACAAACGCGTGTGCATCAGCATATAGTCATGGGGGAGCTCCATGCGGACCCGTTCCGCGAGTTCGGGAATGTTCAGATCCTTCATACTCGGGCAGGCAAAACTACAAGTGCACATAAGGATTGTTTTCTTAGGCATATATTACTCCTTTGCTAAAAGTTTACCGTAAGCTTACGCTCCGGGTTATGCGACCTTTGCGGCCACTCACTCAGCAGCTGTTATGTCCAGCTGCTTTTTGTTCACCGATTCATCTCGGCTTACATTCCTTATTGGTAATATAACCAAATTACCAATAATTGTCAAGGCAATATTATCGGTTTTTCTTGGAATTAAAACCTCCACACTGATTGTCCCTGGGCTCCAAGGGAGACTATAGACAGTTCACCTATTCGCCTTCCGGATGGCCGCCAAGACCCTGGACGGGGTGAAGGGGAGCTCCCTGATACGGGCGCCGGTGGCGTTGTAAATCGCGTTGGCGATGGCCGCCGGAGGAGTGTCGATACCTATTTCCGCTATCGATTTCGCACCGAAGGGTCCGCTGGGCTCGTAGCTATCGGCCAGTTCTGCGGTGAGTTTCTTTACATCCTCCCGGTTGGGAATCTTGTAGTGCATCAGGTTGTTGGTGCGCATACCCCCCTTGGCGTTGTACTGTACATCTTCGTAGCGGGTCATACCGATACCTTGCAAAAGCCCCCCTTCGACTTGAATTCGCGCCAGGTTTGGGTTGATTGGAGTGCCGCAGTCTACCACCGCCACGTAGTTCAATACATCTACCTCACCGGTTTCGGTATCCACCTCCACCTCGACAAAACCGGCCAGGTATGGGGGAGGAGCTTTTTCACCGGAGTAGGAGCCTGAGGCGGAGAGGGTCTTCATGTTGGCCCCCTCGTGGTAGAGGGTGTCGTAGCTGAACTCTTTTAGGCTTACCTTTTTTGCTCCATCCTTTGTGCGCAGTTCCCGGCGGTCGAACTCTACCTGTTCCGGATCGACGCCAAACTTCACCGCCGCCGCTTCGCGGAGAACCTGCTTCATGTTTTGGGCGGCTCGAACGACGGCGTTGCCGGAGACGTAGGTGGTGCTCGAGGCGTAGGCTCCCACGTCGTAGGGGGTCAGATCGGTGTCGGAGGCGTAGACGACGATGTCGTCGCTGGAGACTCCCAGCTCTTCGGCGGCTATTTGGGCCAGAATCGTATCGCTGCCGGTTCCCAGATCGGTCGCACCGATGTGCAGCTTGAAGAACCCGTCGTCCTGCAGTTCCAGATAGGCCGAGCCCATGTCGATGAGGGGAATGCCAGAACCCTGCATGGCCAGGGCCACTCCTTTGGCCCGCACCTTTCCCGGTGCTGTTTCTTGGACGAGCTGTCCCGGCTTCCAGTTGATCAACTCGCGGCCCCGTTTTACACAGTAGTCGAGTTTGCAGCTTTCGACGATCATTTCGACCCCTTCAGTCCCTTCGCCCATGATCCTGAATATCTCGCTGGTCTCACCTTCGGCGATCATGTTTTTTTCCCGGAGTTCCACCGGGTCCATCCCCAATTTATGGGCCAGCTCGTCCATGGCCGACTCCAGGGCGAAGTTACCCTGAACGGCCCCGTAGCCGCGGTAAGCGCCGGCGGGGATTTTGTTGGTGTATACGATTTTGCCGCCGAACTTCACCGCCTTCACTTTATTGTAGAGGGGCAGGGATTTAGATCCGCTTACCATAAAGACGGTCAGGGCGTGCTCGCCGTAGGCGCCGGTGTTGGAGAGGACGTGCATGTCGATGGCGTTGATTTTTCCTTCCCCGGTCGCGCCGATGCGCACATCGAGGCGCATCTGATGGCTGGTGAAGCTGGCCTCGAAAACCTCGCGGCGGCTCATGACCACCTTGGCCGGTTTCCCCGTCTTGAGGGTTATCAGGGCGGCGTAAGGTTCCACGTGCACATGCTGTTTTCCTCCGAAGCCTCCGCCGATGCGTGGCTTTTGCACCCGGATTTTACGCAGCGGCATGTCCAGGGCTTGCCCCATCAGGCGCCGAGTGTGAAAGGGGTTCTGGGTGGAGGTGACGACATTGAGACGTCCGTGCAGATCCAGGTAGGTGAAGGCGGCGTGGGGTTCCAGGGCGACATGGGCCTGGGCCTGGGTGTAGTAGGAAGAGGCGACCTGTACCTCGCTCTCCCGGAGCTCTTCTTCCACATCGCCGATCTCCATCGCGTAGGCGGCGGCGATATTACGTTTCGGTTCAAACCCAGTGGGAAACATATCGTGGATCTCCGGTTCCGGGTGAATGATTGTTTCGTTGTCCGCTGCTTTTTCAAAATCCAAAACCGCTTCCAAAACCTCGTATTCCACCTTGATAAGTTCAGTGGCTTTGCGGGCCGTTTCTTCGTCTACCGCGGCCACCGCAACGACTTCGTCACCCACATACCGCACGTATTCGTCGAAAATAAACTTATCGTGGGGGCTGGGCTCAGGGTGTCCCTGTCCGGCCCGGGTATAGGGTATACGCTTTACGTCTTTGTGGCTTATTACACACTCCACTCCGGGCAGTTTCAAAGCCTCGGAGGCGTCGATGGATACTATTCTGGCGTGGGCGTGGGGGCTGCGGATCAGCTTGACGATTAGCGCGTCCCCGGGGGCGAGGTCGTCGGTGTAGGCCGGCCGTCCCTGCACCAGCCCCTTGCCGTCTATTTTTTGTCGATCTTTTTTTACTTCCTGAAACTCCTTATGCATAGCCGGCCTCCAGATATTTTTTGATAGCCCTCAGCTGCCCCTCGTAGCCGCTGCAGCGGCAGAGGTTGCCCGCAAGGTAATGTTTTATCTCTTCTTCACTCGGTGCGTTGAGCTCTTTTTTCATCGCCAGCACGGTCAGAGCAAAACCGGGGGCACAGAAACCGCACTGATCGGCCCCTTCGTTGACCAGGTATTCGGAAAACTCTTCGACCTCTTCCCGAAGCCCTTTGATGGTGGTGACCTTCCTGCCGTCGGCCATCGCGGCCAGGAAGGAGCAGGACAGGATAGGTGACTCGTCCAGCAGCACCGAACACACTCCGCAGCTGCCGGTGTCGCAGCCTTTTTTTACCTCGGTGTAGCCGGCCGCCCGGAGGCTGTCAGCCAGTATCTCCCCGGGTTTAATATCTAATGATTTTTCTTCGCTGTTTATTTCTAGTGTGATTTTCATTCCGCAACCTCCATGACCGCTCTTTTTACCAAAACCCGGCAGATTTCCCGCCTGTATTCGGCCTCTCCCCGGATATCGCTGCCGAAACTCAGCTCCTCCGCCGCGGCGCTGCCGGCTTGTTCGGCGCGCTTTGGGTCCGCCGCCTTATCCGCGCCAAGCACGCCTCCAGCGGTTGCGGCCAGCCGGGCTCGGCCCGGCCGCGCCCCGACGGCGATCCGCCATCCCTTCGGACCGAACGCCGCGGCGGCGTTGAGAGCGGCAAAATCCCCGGCGCTGTTCCGGACCGATTGAAAGGCCGCATTGGTGCCGGTGTCGAGGAGAATTTTTTCTACCAGTACCGGTTCCGACGACCTGTTATTGAGAAAATCCTCGAAGTCTACTGTTCCGTCCCGGTACAGTACGACCCTTGCGGCCATTGCCAGCAGCGTGGTGTTGAGATCAGAAAAACCGTAGCGTCCGGCGACGGTACCACCGACTGTCACGATGTTTCTCATCTGTACTCCCACAATATTTCCCAGGGTACGTGGAAAGAGTCCTCCGAAAACTTCTTTTAATTCCGGGGAGGTTTCGAGATCTCGGGCAGTACTCATCGCGCCGATCTCGATAGCTGTATCGATACGCCGTATAAAACGAAGATCGAGACGAGTAAGATCCATTGCCGTATCGATCTTCCGGGAATTTAGACGCGACCACGTACCGCCGCCCAAGGGGTAGGCCTGTCTTTCTTTGAGAAGCGTATACGCTTCATCCAGCGAAGCAGGACGCGTATAGTTAATTATTTCCATGACTCTTCCTCCCCGTTTCAGTGTATCACTAATTTTATCACATAGTTTTTCAATATGCAAATATGTTCATACAAGAATGTTGACAAATATTCGGAGAAACACTACAATTTTATGAAAGGGTAAAAATGGCCGAAGGAGGCTGTATGACAAATGAAATAAGTACTCCAGTTGAAAGGGTCGATGCGCGGGCCAAGACCGACGGTACTGCGCGTTATCTTGCCGACATGACTTTTGAGGGGATGCTCTACGCCAAAGCGGTGAGATCCGAGCGCGCCCGGGCAAAAATCATCAATGTGGAAGTTCCCAGGCTTCCGAAGGGATACTATTATATTGATGCCTCCGACATACCCTCGGAAGGGAAAAATAAAATTGAAATAATCAAGGACGACTGGCCGGTATTTGCCGACAGGGAAGTGCGTTTCATCGGTGACACCATCGCCCTTATCGTCGGACCCGACCGGGGGGAGTTAAACCGCCTCTGCCGGGAGGTGAAGGTGGAGTACGAAGATCTGTCTCCGGCACTCACCCTGGACGAGGCGGAAGAGTTGAAGGGCGGCCCGATTCACGGGCATGATAACGCTTTTGCCGACTATCACCTGAAGAAGGGGGAGCCCGAGGAAGCATTCAAAAGGGCGGACCGTATAATTGAGGATGTGGTGAGTACCGGTTACCAGGAGCACATCTATATGGAGCCCCAGGCAGTCGTTGTCCAGCCGCAGAAGGGGGGAAAGCTGAATGTATATTTTTCGGGACAGTGCCCATTTTATGTCCGGCACGCGGTGGCTGCAACACTGGGCGTAGAGGAAGGTGAAGTCCGGGTACAACAGGCGGTTACCGGCGGTGCTTTCGGCGGAAAGGAACACTACCCCGATGTTGTCTCTACCAGTCTGGCCGTGGCGGCACATAAAACAGGCCGTCCGGTGGGCTACTTTTTCGACCGTGTGGAGGACATTAGTTATACCGTGAAACGGCATCCGAGTCGAACCAGTTTTCGCACTGCCCTCGATGAACGGGGTAATGTCTTGGCTATGGATATAGATCTTAAACTCAACGCCGGGGCCTACGAGAGCTGCTCCATGGTAGTTCTGCAGCGTTCAATTTTTTCGGTAAACAGTGTCTATGATATACCCAACGTGAAGGTCCGCGGCCGGGCTTTTGCTACCAACAATGTGCCCTCCGACGCCTTTCGGGGATTCGGCGCTCCCCAGGGGCTCTATGCCATGGAGGTGCATATGAGTCATCTGGCCCGGGCGTTGGGGCTCTCCGAATTGGATTTTAAGCGGCGCTATTTGCTAAAAAAGGGCGGGGTGACGATTTCCAACGGCCATGTTCATGAAGAGGTAAAGCTGCCGGAGATGATAGAGCGGATAGATCGGATGTCCGGGTATCGTCGCAAAATCGAGGAGTTCAAGCCCGGTGGGTGGCGGGGCATCGGTTTTTCCATGGTAAACCACGGCAGCGGCTTCACCGGCAGTGGTGAGCAGGATATTATCCGCGCGGTGGTAAAAATAAAAAAACGGGCCGACGGTTATGTGGAGCTTTTCGCTTCAAACGTCGAGATGGGGCAGGGGCCGCTCACCACTTTCCCTAAAATCGCCGCCGCGGTGCTCGGTATACCGGTAGATAAAGTTATCTACAACAATCCCGACACCGACTTGGTCCCCGATTCCGGGCCCACTGTCGCCTCCCGCACTATCGCCATAGTCGGCTATTTGGTCCAAGAGGCGGCCAAGAAATTAAAAGCTCGCTGGAACGAGTCCGGAGAGCCTGTAGTGGAGCAGCACTACGCCCCTCCCTCGTATCTGCGATGGGATCAGGAAAAGCTCGAAGGCGACGCCTATCCCTCCTACGGATGGGGCATCAAAGTGATCGAGGTAGAGGTCGATCCTCTTACCTACGAGGTGGAGACCAAGGGAATTTGGGCGGTTCACGATGTGGGGGTGGCTATTGATGAACAGGTGGTGGAAGGACAGGTCGACGGCGGTATTATTCAAGGCCTCGGGTGGGGAAGCTTGGAGAAATTAGAGGTGAAGGATGGTCGTTTTCTGCAAAGGACCATGGCCGATTACACCATCCCCACCAGTATGGATTTTCCCAAAATAGAGAGCGCCCTGGTGGACAATCCCTATGAATATGGCCCTTTTGGAGCAAAGGGGGCCGGCGAGCTGGTTTTTGAGGGCGCCGCGGAGGCCTTTACCTCGGCAGTGCAAATGGCAATAGACCGGGATATGCAGCGTATACCTGTTACCCCGGAATATATAATGGAGGTATACGAAAATGGCTGAAATAACTTTTTCCGTCAATGGAAAAAGCAGAACGATAGACACAAACCCCCTGCGAAGACTTCTCGATGTGTTGCGGGAGGACCTCGGGCTGACCGGGGTGAAGGAGGGATGTGCTGAAGGGGAGTGTGGGGCCTGTTCTGTTCTCAAAGACGGGCTTTTGGTAAACACCTGCATGGTTCCCATCGGTATCTGTGAAGGATCGGAGATATTAACCCCCGAGGGGCTGCGCGAAACTGATCGGGGAAAGGCCATCATCGACGCTTATGCCGAAACGGGTGCGGTGCAGTGCGGTTTCTGCACCCCCGGTATGATGATGGCGAGCGAGGCTCTGTTGGATAAGAATCCTCAGCCTACGGAAGCAGAAGTGCGTGAAGCCTTGTCGGGTAACCTGTGTCGCTGCACAGGCTACGACATGATAATCGAAGGGGTGCTCAAGGCGGCGGAAGGGGGGAAGGGACTATGGTAGATGCATATCGACCGCAGAGCCTTGAAGAAGCTTTACTGCTTCGAAGTGAAACAGGAGCTATTCCCTTCGCCGGGGGTACCGATTTGATGGTGAAGTACAGGTATGAATCCGGTGCGGTTCCCGAGTACCCCGGGCCGATTCTCTTTCTGCCGCAGCTGAAAGAGCTGCGCGGCATACGGGTGAGTGAGGAGGAGATACGCATAGGTGCGGGCAGCACCTTGTCGGAAATCCTCCACTCTCCGCAGGTACCGGAACTCTTAAAAGAAGCGGTACGGACTATAGCGGCTCCGGGACTGCGAAACACAGCCACCTTGGGAGGGAATATATGTAACGCCTCCCCGGCGGCAGACGGGGTCTGTGCATTGTACGCTCTGAACGCGCGGGCCAGGGTTGCCTCGGCCGGTTCTGAGCGGGAATTGCCGCTTTACGATTTTATAACCGGGCCCGGCAAAACCATCCTGGGAGAGGATGAGTTACTTGTCGCGATTATCCTTCCCATGGAACAATTGTCGCTGCATCTTTTTCGAAAAGTAGGAACGAGAAGGGCGAACGCCCTGGCAAAACTCAATATCGCCGCAACTGCCAAACTGCGCGGAGATCGTGTGGATGAAGTACGGATCGCCCTGGGCGCGGTTGCTCCGGTAGTGCTCCGTTCTCTGGAGTTGGAAAAACAGATGGCGGGTCTGACCAAAACTGAGCTGTCGAAAAAACTTGAGTACTTTGTTGAGGGCTACGAGGCGATGATTCGGCCTATTGATGACCAGCGATCGACCGCTGAGTACCGTGGAAAAGTTTCGGTTAAGCTTCTGCGTCAGTTTTTATCCAGCCTGATCGATGCATAGAAGTATAAAAAGCCGGTATATATAATGGAGTTAGACGCAAGCGATGAATACATCAAACATCAATATAGCAGGTTATTGCAATGAATGAGGAAAAAACTGAGTGTTGTGATTTAAGTATGATAGTTTCAACCTTTTATCATCAATTAAAAAGATATCTAATAGGAAAAATCGGAGATATTCATTTGGCCGAAGATATAGTGCAGGAAGTTATGCTGAAAGTAGTTTCCGCCCATCGAAAGAGTATATACGTAAAAAATGTAAAGGCCTGGGTGTACCAGATTGCACGCAATACTTTGATAGATCATTACAGGAGAAAAAAGAATACAATAGAAAACTGCGAAGAATACATTGATGAAATACTGTCTACGCAAAAAGAGGACAATTTCAGCCTAGATGAATACTTGATTCCGATGATAAATTTGCTTCCTGAAAAATACAGTATGCCTTTATTACTTTTTGATATAAAAAACAAATCACAGAATGAAATTGCCCAAATAATTGATATTTCCCTTTCGGCAACCAAAATGAGGATTCAAAGAGCCAGAAAAATGCTATATGGTTTGTTTGTTGAATGTTGTGATATCCAATATACCGAAAACGGATCTTTCTTACATTGTGAAGTAAAAGAAACATGTATCCCATTAAGAAATTTGGAATAAATTTTTAGAAAAATGTGTCTTTTACGTGCTTCATCTCGTCTCCCTTATAAAGAAGCTGATTCTACTAATAGGAGCTATAGATGAACACATTGATTGATACGCTTCAGTATTTTGTCGTAATTACCCTTGAGTTAATAGTCTTGTTTATTGGGATAACCGCAATTGTTGAATTTATTCTAATGCATATATCGGAAGAAAAAATGAAAAAACTTCTTTCCGGTAAAGGTTTATGGGGCAATATCATTGGATCCGGACTTGGAAGCGTGACTCCATTTTGTGCTTGTTCAACCATACCTATGACAGTTGGATTTCTAAATGCGAAAGTGCCTTTTGGTGCTACAATGTCATTTTTAATAGCTTCACCATTGGTGAACCCCATTATTATTGGGATGCTGGCGTTTTTCGTTGGTGTCAAAGCGGCAGCCATCTATTTTTTACTTGCTTTTATTCTATCGGTATTTTTTGGCTTCATTCTTGAAAAAACTGGATTCAAAAAATATATAAAGAATGTTCGAGTTAAGGGCGACACAAAAATAAACGAACAAACTCCAAAGCAGTTATCATTTAAGTCAAAAATAAGAATATCATTATTTGCAGGTTGGTCAACATTAAAGCCGGTTCTAATATTTCTACTAATAGGCGTTGCCATAGGCGCAGTGATTTATGGGTATATGCCTGATGATTTTGTATTAAGAATTGCCGGTCCTGGTAATATTTTTGCCGTTCCTGTTGCCGCACTCGTTGGTGTACCGCTTTATATTAGAGCTGAAACAGCAATTCCCATAGCGCTTTCTCTTGTAGAGAAAGGAATGGGTATAGGTACTGCCATCGCTTTAATAATAGGCGGTGCAGGTATGGCAATACCCGAGATGAGTATGTTGGCAGGTATTTTTAAAATTAAACTTGTAGCTGCAATAGTTACTGTTATTTTTCTTACAGCCGTTATAAGCGGTTTTGTTTTCAATATTATTTTATAACTTACAAAGGAGGCAGTTATGACAGATAAAGATAAAAAGGGCTTATTCACCAGATTGTTTTCTGAAAGACCAAAGAAAGGAGGTTGTTGTAATATCCAGTTTGAAGAGATTTCTGATGAAAATTACATATCAGAAAATCAAAAGAATAAGAACTCTGCGAAGATAGAAGATAAAGCAGACATTACAAACAAAAAAAAAGAGCAATGATTCTGTTGTGATTGGCGACAATTATGTGTGCGTGCGTGGTACGCTATGCCGATATCGGCATTTCCGTGAGGGGGTGGAGATCTTCGTTATTAATCCACTTTCAAGGGCAAAAACATCGGCTCCTGATTTCAAAACCCGTACATGAGTAACACCGGAAACGGAAAGATCCCGCTGAACTGCGCAGCTGAAGGCAACATGGAATTAGGAAATATATATTTACCTACCCAGGGATCGAACGTGACAGAAACGATTGAACACTGCAGAGCTGCTGATCTCAAAACAACCTTTCTCCCGCAATCTTACGCGTTTTCACTCATTTTTGCATTTGTATAACTTGACTAATATGATCAAGCTTATTACTATATGTACATGCAAACATGCGCATGTATACATACATCTGATATGTCGGGAGAATGAACCAACCATATGCTTTCAACAGCTGATACCCGACTGCGAATTGTACGGCTGCTCCTTGCAGTCGATAGTTCGGTATGTGTTTGCGAACTGGTTGATGCCCTGGGGCTATCACGGATTAGCGGGCACAGACTCGTTATTGTCTGCGCTCTGGACATTTCTGCGTACCGCGCCGATGGATACGAAAGAAGAGAAACAGCTCCGGCGAGATCAGAAGGCTTTGGAACTTCGATTGCAGCTGCGCAAGAACGGAATATGTGTTCTAGGACGGCACTCTAGGCACCTTCAGAAGTCTGAAGGAAAGAGTAAAACCTGACAAGTAAGAAGGAGAGAGTAATATGAGTAGTGACAAAATTGTTGATTCAAAGGTGGGAGTCGAAATCTTCGATCCGCCGATGTGTTGTCCTGGAGGTCTTTGCGGACCAGCAATCGATCCGGCACTTCTGGATGTAAACGAAGCGGTGCTCCGGCTCAAGAAAGAGCATGGAATTGCCGTACAACGGTATCTGCTTCAGCAGCAGGGGCAGAAGTTCATGGAAAACCCGGAGGTTCTCGCGCTCCTCAAGGAGCACGGAACGGACATTCTGCCGTTGACTGTGGTCAATGGAATAGTTGTAAAGAAACAGGGTTTCCCTACCTACGAGGAGCTGCTCGCCTGGAGCGAAAGCGGCAATTCGGCAGGGGTGGAACAGCAATAACAGGAGTAGTTAACATGAGTTCATCACAGACACAGTATCTATTTTTCTCCGGCAAGGGGGGTGTTGGCAAAACGACGATGGCCTGCGCCACCGCAGTTGAGAATGCCGAAGCGGGAAAGCGCACCCTCATCGTCACAACCGATCCGGCGTCAAACCTTTCAGACGTTTTTGAGACCGAAATCGGCCATACTGTCAGGCCTTTGGGAGAGAGCCACGGAATAACCGGACTCTACGGTATGGAAATTGACCCGGATCTGGCTACAGAGGAGTACCGGGAGCGGATTCTCGCACCTATGAGGGCGGTAATGCCGGAGAGCGTGATCAAGGTAATGGAGGAGCAGTTTAACTCGCCATGCACCACGGAGATAGCCTCTTTCGACCGTTTCGTGGACTTCATGTCCGAAGGCGCCGACTGGGATGTGGTTATTTTTGATACGGCCCCAACAGGCCATACCCTTCGACTCCTGGAGCTTCCGGTAGACTGGAGCACGCACATCGAAGAGAGTGCCAAGGGGACCGGTAACACCTGCATAGGTCCGGTTGCCTCGATTCAGGAAAACAAGGTCAAATATGATGAGGCAACCCGGCTCCTGGCCGATCCGGAACGAACGGAGTTTACCTTCGTGCTCCTGCCCGAGGAGACTTCCATTTACGAGACAAAGCGGTCATCAGCAGAGCTTGCGGAGATCGGCATAAAAAACACACGTCTTATTGTCAATGGTATTCTTCCGGAAGATGTTTGCGATCATCCGTTCTTTCGCAGTCGCTACGATATGCAGCAGAGACACCTGATTCAAATTGGAGAAGAGTTCTCTTCTCCATTGAAGTACATGTACCAGCGAGACGGCGAAATAAAGGGCGTTGTGGGGCTTAAACATATAGCTCGGGACCTCTTTGCCGGAAAAAACCACCACCCACAGTATTCACTCGGTTCCCCCGAAATCGGAGGAGAGGCGGAGTATGAGGTGCAGGACTCCCGCTCTCTCATGGATACGATTCGCCCGAGCACCGAAAAAACCAAGGCGATATTCTTTACCGGTAAGGGCGGCGTCGGCAAGACGGCAGTCTCCTGTGCTACCGCATTCGCCCTTGGGCGGGCCGGTTTCAAAACCCTCCTGCTGACCACCGATCCAGCCTCACATATCGGCCAGGTCCTGGAGCAGCCGGTGGGCGATACGATTACCGCTGTTAAGGATGCTCAGAATCTCGACGCAGTCATGATTGATCAGGAACAGGCGGTAATAGAGTACAAGGAGCGAATTCTTGAGGATGCAAAGAAGAAATACTCGGAAGATATGCTCCTGGCGGTTCGAGAGGAACTCGAATCTCCCTGTACCGAGGAGATGGCAGCCTTTGACAAGTTTATGTGGTACGTAGAAAAAGAGGAGTACGACATAGTTGTATTCGACACAGCTCCCACGGGGCATACATTACGGCTCCTTGAGCTCCCCTTCGACTACGCCGACCAGGTAGGAATGATGGTCACCACCACCGGAGAAGGGAATACGGCTAAGAGCGAGACCCAGGCCCGGTTTGACCGAATTATTAAGCAAATGAAAGATCCCGAGCGCAGTGCCTTCGGTTTTGTTGTCTACCCGGAGTCGACACCCGTGGTTGAGGCGTACCGGGCTATGGAAGATCTGCGGGCAGCGGGAATCGACACACAATTTGTGGTAGCAAACCAGGTGCTTGAAGAGGAGTATTGCAGCAACGACTTCTTCCGCAAGCGGCGTGCGATGCAGGAGAAGTACCTGGGTGAAATCAATCGTCTGTTTAAGCTGCCGGTGACAATCATGCCGCTTTTTGAGACTGAGATCACCGGACTGGAGATGGTGGAACGGGGAGCCGATGCGCTTTTTGCCAACACAGCCGTATCCTGCACTTAGAAGGGCCCGGATCGTGAAAATAATACATTTTATATGAGGAGAAGAAACTATGTCGAATCTTGACGCACGAGAGAAAGAGTTAGTAGCTATTGGTGCCGCCTATGCCGGCAACTGCATCCCATGCATGGAGTATCATATACCTGCAGCCCGAAAGGCCGGGTTGACGGATGAACAGATTCAGGAAGCTATCGAGCTTGCTGAAAAAGTGAAGCAGGTTCCGGCTAAGAAGGTGCTCGATACAGCAAAGTTGCTTATCGCGGGAGTCGGCGGCGGCATTAAAGTATAATGCTGCCGTCACGAAGAATTCATAGAAACAGGAGGATTAAATGGCTGAACAGACAAAAAATATAGATACACTTATCGCTGCGGCTCAGGAGTTTGCAGAAGGAGTCGCCCAAACAGCGGAATACCACGAGTTTCAAACCGCTGTCGATGCGTATCACAAAGACGAAGAGGCTCTGGAGCTCTTGCAAAAGTTCCAAACGGCTCAAGAGCAAGCACAAAAGTTTGAGCCCTGGGGAGGAGTTTCAACTGGAGGCGAAGAAGATCTGGAGACGCTTCAGGCGAAAGTGTTGGCACAACCGATGCTTGCCCGATACTTCAGCTCTCAAGAGACGCTTCTTCAGGCGCTCCAGGAGACAAACATCTATATGGCCGACAAGTTGGGGTTTGATTTTGCCGGGCTCACCAAACCAGCCGGTGGCTGTTGTTAAAGCTTCGAATAAAGAGGATGCAGTATGATTAGTAGAGAACTACAGAACACAGCGGACACCTTGGTGACCGCATTAGAAAAAAACGAGAGCATTTCAGCTTATCAGGCGGCAAAACGTCGCTCTGAGGAAAACGAGGAGCTCAAGCAGCTTCGGGCGACCTATTCCGAACTACTGCCCGAGCTCCAGCAAAAGCAAGCGGACGGGACCCTCACGCAGGAGGACATTGGAAGCTTACGCTCCCTCCAGGAACAAATCAATCAACACCCGGCCTCCGTCGAATTACTTCGCACCCTGCAGGAGGCAACTCCGATACTGAAAGAGTGCAACAGTACGATAAGCCGGATCCTGGGATTCGACTTCTCTGCACACGCAGCACCGCCTTCCGGGTGTTGTTAACCACCGGTTTGGACGATACGTGTCTATGCCTGCAATAAAGCAGAATACCCGGGTGCGCAGATACGCGCGCCTTCTTGTAAAGGTGGCAGTGAACATTCAGCCGGGGCAGCGATTCACCATATGGAAGGCCCCGGTCGACGCTGCTCCCTTTGTGCGGATGCTTACCGAAGAAGCATATATTGCCGGAGCCTCGTATGTAGATGTTTTCTGGCGGGACGATCACCTGGAATTGATCCGCCTCATGCGCACAGCTCCTTCGGTCTACACCGATCGCCCTGATTGGGAAGTGACTGTTATGGAAAACTCGGCGAGACAGGGGGTGCATTTCTCTTTTTTGACTGCACCTGTGCGGGGGTCTTTGACAATACCCCAACGGCAATGGTAGCCCGAGCGCTGGCATTGGAGAGCGAACATCTTCAACGGGTCTGGCAGTTTTTTGTGCGCAATACGGTCAACTGGTCAATTGCCACGGTTCCGACTCCAAGCTGGGCACACAAGGTGTTCCCGGAGCTCCCGGTCGAAGAGGGAATACAGGAGCTCTGGGAGACCATTTTTGTCACTTGTCGTATAGATACGGAGAATTACGTTGAACGATGGGAGCGACACCGAAGCACCCTGGAGGATCGTAGTCGATTGCTCAATGATTTACGCCTTAGAGCACTCCACTTTGAAGGTCCCGGGACAGAGTTGAGAGTGGGGCTTCCCCGCGGTCACGTATGGCGCAATCCCGGTTTCGTGACGCAAGACGGAATACCCTTCATCGCGGATATCCCAATAGAAGAGGTGTTTACCCTGCCGCATCGAAATGAGGTGGAAGGCCATGTTCGTTCGACCAGGCCTTTTGTGGTGAACGGACGAACCGTCGATGATTTCACCCTGCGGTTTCAGAGAGGAAGGATCACCAGTATCGAGGGGTGCAGGCAGGATCAGGAGATGCTTCGCACGCTTATAAACAACAATGAAGGTGCGGATCGGCTCGGCGAGGTGGCTCTGGTTCCCGTAGACTCACTGGTGGCTAATCGCGACCGCCCCTATTACAACACCCTGTTCGATGAAAACTCCTCCTCTCACCTCGCCTTTGGTCGTGCGTACCGTTTCTGTCTCGATGGCGGCGAGGAGCTGTCAGAGGAGAAATTCCTCGCCGCCGGGGGCAATGTTAGCTCCGTTCATGTGGATTTCATGGTTGGTTCGACGGAGGTACATGTTTTTGGTGAGACATGGGATGGGCTGCGGATACCGATTATGCAAAATGGAGTGTGGAGTTAGACGCAAGCGATGAATACATCAAACATCAATATATAAAGAATGTTCGAGTTAAGCCTGAGTAAAGCTGCTTTAGCTTTCCGGTCAGGATTGTTTGCATCTGAGCCGGGGATATGCCCTCAAAATCATCCAGGCCTTTGGTGTTTTTCTCTTCCATGAAGCTGTTCATGAAGGATTGGGCTTCCGAAAGGTTGGAGAACTCCCGGCCTTTCATTTCGGCAGCGATGCTTTTCTGGGTCTCTGTAGCCATGTTGGGTTTTCCTAGAAACTCCCTGAAGGTGGCGGGATAGGCATCATCGGGCAGACTCTCGCAGTAAGCCTCGTAGCGGCCCATCGCGTAGGACGCCAAGCCGAGCAGTGAGCGTAGCGAACGACCGGGCCCTGCAACCCGAGCTATGTATGATTATTTTGGTAATGAAAAAAGAGTCGTGTGTTACCTGACATAAGTGAAATAGCCGCCAATTTAAATTATAAATTTCATAATGTAGTTATCCTGAGCACAATAATTGTCTGATGCTGCTTTTTATTGTAAAGGTACGATCAAATTAAGTAGAAATATGTTGAAAATAGCACTTTCAAGTAATCTATTGTTGACAGGAAGAATAAGCTATTTTATCATGCAGTCAGTATTGCTTAGAATTTATGTAATGCTTGCGACATATAGGACTTTTTTAACCTAACACCGCGTTCGGCGCCATTTGGCAAGCGTAACGCTTGGGAAGACTTGTGTAAAACCACCAGATGTCCAGGTGCTTGGCAAGATAAAGGTATTCAATTTTTAGGAGGAATATGTATGAATCCAACTACGGTTAAAGATATGCTAACCGTTGTCGAGAGTTGCATGGGTGATGCACCCCCGTATTGTCATACGGCATGCCCAATGCATACCGACGTAAAAGGTTACGTCAACCTGATCGCGGATGGTAAACACAAAGAAGCGATTCAGACAAT
This sequence comes from Spirochaetia bacterium, assembly GCA_034520965.1. GTDB lineage: Bacteria > Spirochaetota > Spirochaetia > DSM-16054 > Sediminispirochaetaceae > DSBN01. Next base: position 78,335 of record JAXHMY010000009.1, read on the forward strand.
CCGGGAAAAGCTGTTTCTTCCCAAAACCCTTGGACGGGTTTGCGCCCATCCCTGCGAGGAGCAGTGTAAACGAAACGAGGTGGGTAATGCGATGTCGATTGCGGCGCTCAAACGCTTTGTCGCAGACAACTACGACGATGAGAATGATTGGGACCTCACCTGCGAAGCGGAGCGACCAGAAAAAATTGCGGTTATTGGAGCAGGACCTGCCGGAGCGCAGGCAGCTCTCGATTTGCGTCGCAACGGATACCAGGTAACGATTTACGAGAAACATCCGGTTGTGGGCGGTATGTTGTATGTTGGAATACCTTCATACCGGCTGCCGCGGGAAATTATCAATGCTGAATACAGTCTCCTGAACCGTCTTGGTGTTCGCTTTGAGCTGTCAACTGAAGTTGGCAAGGACATTCCCTTTGATGATCTTGTAGAACAGTATGATGGCGTGGTTATAGCGATTGGTGCACACAAGGGATTCAAGCTCCCCGTAAAGGGTGCGGAACTGCCTGGTGCGGTGCAGGCGGTCGATTTTCTGCGTGAGGTGAGTCTGACGGGAAAGTACGAAGGCTTCGGTAAACGTGTTACCATTATTGGCGGTGGTAACGTTGCCCTTGACTCTGCTCGTACGGCGATACGTCTTGGTGCCGAGAAAGTCCACCTGGTTTGTCTTGAGCGTGATATCAAGGAAATGTTCGCCCACGACTGGGAAGTTGAGGAAGCCGTTGAAGAAGGCGTCATTCTGCACAACTCCTGGGGTACCGATACGATTGAGGGTAACGGAAAGGTCGAACGAATCAACCTGAAGAAGTGTATCCAGGTATTCGACCCGAAAGGCCGCTTCAACCCCGCTTATGACGAACAGAACAAGGATACGATCGAGACGGACATGGTGATCTTTGCAATCGGCCAGGGTGTGGACAGCGAATTTGCAACGTCGGTGGAAGTTGGTCGGGGCGGTCGCTTTGTCGTCGACGCGAAAACACTCCAGACCACCAATCGTAAAGTATTTGCCTGCGGCGACGGCACCGGCATCTCGCTTATGGCTGTCGAGGCGATGTCGGAGGGAAGGATTGCGGCAGAATCGCTGCATCGGTACCTGAACGGTCGGGATATGCGTTCCAACCGGGATCACGAAAGAGCGTACCGCACCAGCCTTGAGACGACGATTCCGGCAGATGACACAAATCCTGTTCGGGTCGAGACCCGGAAGATGGATATCGCGACGCGCAAACAAACGTTTAGCGAGGTGGACCTCGGTTTCTCTGAAGAAGAGGCTCTTAACGAGGCTTCCCGATGTCTTAAATGCGAGTGCCGTCTCTGTGTCAAAGAGTGCCTCATGCTTCAGGAGTATTCGCCGGACAGTCCCAAGACCTATTTCAAGGAGGTACTGATCAACGGCAAACTGGATGCTATCACCCCCTTCTCCTGTAATATGTGCGGTACCTGCACACTGGTCTGTCCGAGGGATTTTAGACTTCAGGAAATTTTCATGAATATGCGGAAAGAACTGGTTGCGGCCAATCACGGCAAGTCGCCGATGAAGGGTCACAAAGCGATCGAAATGCATCAGCTGTTGGGCTTCTCCCGCATCTTCAATACAACACAAGCGGCCAAAACTTCTGGTAGCAACGGCAAGGAAAAGTCCGCAGGAGGTAGCAAATGACACCGACAAAACGTATCTTTTTCCCAGGATGCAGCCTTCCTTCGTATAACCCGGAGGCGGTTGAAAAAATGATGGAACACCTGAAGGAGCGCCTTCCTGGAACAGGAGCGATTCTCAAGTGCTGCGGTAAGCCCACCAAGGCCCTTGGCCAGGTGGATAAATTCAAGAAGCGGTACGCCGGTGTACAGAAAGAGTTTGACCGGCTCGGGGCCGAAGAGATTATCGTCGCCTGCCAGTCCTGTTTTCTGACCCTTTCGGAGTACAGCCCGAAGCAAAAAATACGCTCGCTCTGGACGTTGCTGCCGGAAATCGGACTGCCCGAGGCCTCCCGCGGTATCGGCAAGGATAGCGACATCACCTTTGCGATTCATGATTCCTGTTCAACCCGGTACCGGTCGGATATCCACGAAGGTGTTCGCTGGATCATGGACGAACTCGGATATAAGTATGAGGAACCGCCACATACCAAGGGGTCGACCCTCTGCTGCGGTTTTGGCGGAATGATTCTGCCGGCCAACCCGGAGCTTGCGCAGCGGATCATGGAGAACCGCACCTCCGAGGTGGAGTCTGAGTACATGGTCACGTACTGTGCGGCGTGCCGCGGGTCGATGATGATGGGTGGCAAAACTGCTCTTCATATACTTGACCTAATATTCGGCGGTCCCTGGAACTCGAAGTCTACATTTCCCGGTTCCGGCACCACGATTGAATCGTGGAAGAACCGGCGGAAGGCAAAAAAGGGACTTGAAACCGTGCTTTCTTAAGGTTTTACCCACCCGGATCTGGCTGCTTAAGGCCCCTCCGGGTGTATTTTTTATCCTGCGTTTTTTCGCAGGAAAGATTTATCATTACAGGAGTTTGAACAATGAAAAGGATTCTCTTTTTCGGACTGGTTCTCCTGGCAGTTATTTCGGCAACTTCCCTCTTTGGGGTGGATATTGAGCCGAAATACCAGGAGTACGCTCGCTCTGAGATCTTGATCAGCCCGGAACGGGCGCAGTACCTGATGCAGAACGAGGATAATATAGTCGTTGTGGATGTGCGTGATGAGGGAGACTACGAGGCGGGACATCTTCCCGGTGCAGTCAATACATTTCGTAAAGATTACGGCGCCCGCGGCGGCGAGTACAACTTAATGTGTATGCGAGTGGATTCTGCAAAGATTCACGAGCTTCTTGGCACCCTTGGAATCGACGGTAACAGCCGCATCATTGTCTATTCGGCTGGTTCCGGCTTCGATTCGTTTCGTTTCGCGTGGCTCGTCACTATGTACGGACACGACCGGGAGAAGGTGCATATCATCGACGGTTTCTTTCCTGCCTGGAAAGCTGCAGGACTGCCTACTACCACCGATAAACCTTCAGTAAGCCCGGTACGCTACCAGCCCCCGGGCACGGTGGACGAGTCACGGCTTGCACTCATTGAGGATGTGGACCGGGCGCTCAAAGACCCGAATGTGATTATCCTTGATACCCGGACCCCTGCAGAGTGGTGGGGTATTGCGCAGTACGAGGGTGCGTCCCGCAAGGGCCACATTCCCGGAGCAATCCACATCAACTATGCCGAGAACTTTACCGATGAAGGCATCAAGTCCGCTGCAGAACTGCGGGCCCTCTATGAGGCGGCCGGCGTCACTCCCGACAAGGAGATTATCGCCTACTGTCAGTCCGGCATACGTTCTTCTCTGACAACCACCATTCTTGCCGATGTACTTGGTTATCCCAACGTCAAAAACTACGACGGCTCGTGGGTAGAGTGGAGCTATGATCGCGATCGCCCTGTCACCGCGTATTTTCTTTACATTGTATCAGCAGTATTTATCCTTGGTATAGTTGTTATCGGAGCGGCATACATTGTGAAGAGACGAAAAGGCAAGAGCAGCAAACTCCTGAAAATCGATCTGCTTGTTCTTATTATCTATGCGATTTTTCTGATGTGGTATTTTAACCTCTTCAGCTTAATCAGCGGATCATGAAGAACCGTACCTCTGAGGTGGAGTCTGAGCACATGGTCACTTACTGTGTGGCGTGCCGCGGGTCGATTATGATGGGCGGCAAAACTGCTCTTCATATACTTGACCTTATATTTGGCGGTCCCTGGAATTCGCAGTCTACATTTCCCGGTTCCGGCACCACGATTGAATCGTGGAAGAACCGGCGGAAGGCAAAAAAGGGACTTGAATCCGTGCTTGCTTAAGGCTTTACCTACCCGGATCTGGCTGCTTTGGGCCCCTCCGGGTGTATTTTTTATCCTGCGTTTTTTCGCAGGAAAGATTTATCATTACAGGAGTTTGAACAATGAAAAGGATTCTCTTTTTCGGACTGGTTCTCTTGGCAGTTATTTCGGCAACTTCCTTGTTTGGGGTGGATATTGAGCCGAAATACCAGGAGTACGCTCGCTCTGAGATCTTGATCAGCCCGGAACGGGCGCAGTACCTGATGCAGAACGAGGATAATATAGTCGTTGTGGATGTGCGTGAAGAGGGAGACTACGAGGCGGGACATCTTCCCGGTGCAGTCAATACATTTCGTAAAGATTACGGCGCCCGCGGCGGCGAGTACAACTTAATGTGTATGCGAGTGGATTCTGCAAAGATTCACGAGCTTCTTGGCACCCTCGGAATCGACGGTAACAGTCGCATCATTGTCTATTCGGCTGGTTCCGGCTTCGATTCGTTTCGTTTCGCGTGGCTTGTCACCATGTACGGACACGACCGGGAGAAGGTGCATATCATCGACGGTTTCTTTCCTGCCTGGAAAGCTGCAGGACTGCCTACTACCACCGATAAACCTTCAGTAAGCCCGGTACGCTACCAGCCCCCGGGCACGGTGGACGAGTCACGGCTTGCACTCATTGAGGATGTGGACCGGGCGCTCAAAGACCCGAACGTGATAATTCTCGACACCCGGACCCCTGCAGAGTGGTGGGGTATTGCGCAGTACGAGGGTGCGTCCCGCAAGGGCCACATTCCCGGAGCAATCCACATCAACTATGCCGAGAACTTTACCGATGAAGGCATCAAGTCCGCTGCAGAACTGCGGGCCCTCTATGAGGCGGCCGGCGTCACTCCCGACAAGGAGATTATCGCCTACTGTCAGTCCGGCATACGTTCTTCTCTGACAACCACCATTCTTGCCGATGTACTTGGTTATCCCAACGTCAAAAACTACGACGGCTCGTGGGTAGAGTGGAGCTATGATCGCGATCGCCCTGTCACCGCGTATTTTCTTTACATTGTATCAGCAGTATTTATCCTTGGTATAGTTGTTATCGGAGCGGCATACATTGTGAAGAGACGAAAAGGCAAGAGCAGCAAACTCCTGAAAATCGATCTGCTTGTTCTTATTATCTATGCGATTTTTCTGATGTGGTATTTTAACCTCTTCAGCTTGATCAGTATGGACCGTATCAATGAACTTCAGATGTGGATTGAGAGTTTCGGTTTGTTAGGCCCGGTCGTTTTTATGCTGCTCTTTATTGCGGCGTGTGTTTTCTTCCTACCCGGAGGTCCGTTTGGCATCATCGCGGGCATCATTTTCGGTCCCATTTTCGGGACAATCTGGGCTATTTTGGGAGCGACAATCGGTGCATCACTGGCTTTCCTTCTGGGACGATATGCGTTACGAGGTTTTGCGGAAAACCTGGTTGCCAAGAATCCCAAGCTCAAGAAGATAGACGACGGTGTAGAAAAAAACGGGTGGCGCATGCTTATGATTACCCGCTTTATACCGATTTTTCCGTTTAATGTACAGAATTATGTATACGGGCTGACCAAGATCAAGTTTGTAACCTATGCCGGCCTCTCCTTCCTGTTTATGCTGCCGGGTACAATGGCGTACGTCTTTATAGCCGGCGCAGCCGTTTCCGGAGCGAATATGTCAACAATCCTGATCTACTTCGCTATCGGTGCCATCATCCTGGTTGGCCTGTCCCTGCTTCCTAAATTACTGAAAAAGAAGAGTAATGTTGAAGACATAATCGAGTAATTAGTTATTAATTCGTTGAATTGCCAGGGGCTTCGTTTTCGAAGCCCCTGATATTAAGGATGTAGGCGTACTGCCGGAAAAACAGTAGAAGCTTGCGCCCCCGTGCTTCCTCTAGAGAGAGCCCTATGTGCTTAAAGGTGCTTCTCCATTGAGCGTCTGTTTTGTTGGAGTGGGGGTGGCCGAAAAACTCCATGTTGAACAAACTGTCTATGAAGAACGTAAGGTATTTTTGCAAGCAATTACTATACACATCCTCTATGATGATAATTTTCCTGCACACCCGGGAAGTTTCTTTTAAGATGGCCTCAGGATCGGGGGTGTGGTGCAGGACGGTAAGCAGTAATCCGCAATCAAAATGCTTATCGGGAAAGGGAATCTGGATTCCATCATACAGTGTGGGGGCAAGACTCGGATCAAGACTCTTGTCTTTGACATCGAGAGAAGTAACATGATATCTTTTTTCACGAAGAGCGAAGGATACCGCCCCTTTACCGGAGCCAATATCAAGGATAGTGCTTTTTTCCGGCAGGAAGCCTTCAATGTGATTGAGTTTACCCTGAGCCCATACTCTCGAGAGGTAACGGGAAAATGAGTTTAACGAAATGTTGCTGTGTTTCATTGCCGGTAGTATATACCAGCAGGCAGTGGATTGCATAGCGGAGGAGAGTACATGCTGGATACCTATGCCAGAAAACTGGTTCAGCCCTTATTTGAGCGCTTGGCAACGATTTGTATCCGCCTGCATCTTTCGCCTAATACTATCACCTTGATATCATTGCTGGTTGGAGTGTTTGCAGGTCTTTTTATTTACTTGAACATGCCCCTTGCAGCACTTGCATGTCTATGGTGTTCCGGGCTCCTGGATGTGCTTGATGGGACTGTTGCGCGTCGGACAGGGAAGGTTTCGGCCTTTGGAACGGTTATGGATATTACCTTTGACAGAATTGTCGAGTTATCCCTTGTGATAGGAATTGCCTGCAGGAATCCGGATATTACATTCTACCTCCTTATCCTTACTGCATCAATCGTTATCTCAATGACCATTTTCCTTACTGTGGCTGCGGCGGCGGATAAAAGCGGAATAAAAAGTTTTTTCTATCAAGCCGGCATTGCGGAACGTTCAGAAGGGTTCATCATGTTCAGTTTGATGATCATCTTTTCACAATGGGCCGGGTTGATTACCTTAATATTCGCCGGTATGATTTTCTTTACAGCACTGCAGCGTTTTTTCGAGGCTAAAAGGCTGTTTGAAAAATGAATCCGCAGGCCATTGTCCGGGTGAATCAGGTATACAAACAATACAATACTACTCAGGCTGTATGCGGAGTTGATTTTGACCTGCACAGGGGAGAGCTGTTATGCATTGTCGGACCATCGGGAGCGGGAAAAACAACCTTGCTTCGTTTGTTGGCCGATCTTGAAGATGTGGATGGCGGCTACATTGTTTTTTCACAGCCGCCCTGCCGGGAACACCCTGTTGTCCTTGTGTTTCAGGATTTTTTGCTGTTTCCAAGCATGACTGTAGAGGCAAACATTGGATTCGGATTAAAAGCACGTAAGCTTCCAAAGGCAGAAATCAAAGAACGGGTGGAACATCTCCTGGGATCCTTTGGCATTCAGGATAAAGCCATGCAGTATCCTGGACAGCTTTCCGCGGGTCAACAACAGCGGGTCGCTTTGGCCCGGGCCTTAGCGATCCGGCCGCGGATTCTCCTGTTAGATGAGCCCTTTGCCCATCTGGATAAAACATTAAAAATGGAAACAGCACTTTTCCTTCGAAGGATGATCAGAGAGTTTCATATCACCGCCATGGCGGTAACTCATGACCTGCAGGAGGCCTTTGCCATGAGTGATCGTATCGGTATTATGATCGATGGAAGAATGGAACAGATTGGTCCGGTAGATGAGGTATATGCGGCACCTGCATCTTTGGAAGCAGCGAAGTTCCTTGGGCCTGTCAATCGCTTTCCCGCAGGCCTGCTCCAATCTATGGAGATAAGCAAACAACTGCAGCAAGAAATCGATCAGGGTATCTATGGCATACCCTTTGAGCCGGAAACACCACTCTTTTGCCGAGCCGAAAGCATAACTGTATCGCCTCATTCGCAGGGCGGCGGTGTGGTAGAAGATGTTACCTTTGTCGGAATGATGGTGATGTATCATATTCGCAGCTTTTACTCCAACAAACCATACGTATTAAATGTTTTCAGTCTGGACACTACTATCAAACCCGGTACCCGGGTTATGATACATATAACTCATATAACAGTAGAGGAGGGCTAAGGATGATAAAACGATTTCTTACAGTCATCATGATGATAATGGCTTCACATCTTTTTGCACTCGGTACAGCCGAGACAGCAGATTTTAACTGGCAGGATGCAAGCTGGGAAGAAATACTCGAAGAGGCAGACGGTACTGAGGTATCGTTTCACATGTGGGGCGGTGACTCAGCAATCAATGAATGGATTGAAGGCTATGTGGCTGAGGAACTTAAAAAACGTTACAACGTAACCCTCAATATGGTGCCCATGAACGCTCTCCTCTTTGTAGACCGCTTGTTGGCCGAGAAAGAGGCTGGACGTACTGGGGGCAGCATCGATCTAATGTGGATAAATGGAGAGAACTTTAAACGAACAAAAGAAGCTGAGGCACTGCTGGGGCCATTTGCACATAAACTTCCAAATTTTAATAATTATGTCGACCCGGAAACAGCTAAATACGACTCCGGATATCCGACCAACGGCTATGAGGTGCCTTATGGGCAGGCTCAGTTTGTGTTTGAATACGACTCTGCGGCCGACCATGGCTGGCTGCCGGAAAGCTTTGCAAGCTTGCCGCAATGGGTTCGTGAAAATCCGGGTATGTTTACCTATCCGGAGCCGAGCGATTTTACCGGTTCTGCCTTTATTCGGCAGGTATTTATTGCAATAACTGGCGGCTCCCAGCAATATCTTGAGGGATGGGATCCTGAACTCTACGAAAAAAATGCACCGCTTCTATGGGAATATTTGAATGATATTGCACCCTATCTCTGGCAACGTGGAAGGAGTTATCCCCGTGAGTTGTCCGTCCTGGATTCGATGTTTGAGCGTGGTGAGGTTGCGATTAATATGAACTTCACTCAGGCGAATGCACAGTCACGTATTATTGAAGGTCGTTACCCAGAGACGGTCCGCACCTTTGTTATGGAGGAGGGTACAATTTCCAACTCCCATTTTACTGCAATTGCCTTTAATGCACCTAATCCTGCGGGAGCTCTCGTTTTGTCCAACTTACTGCTGGATCCGGCTGTGCAAGCCTCGAAGAACGATCCTGCAAACTGGGGCGATTTTACTGTATTAGATATGGAAAAGCTTAGTCCCCAGGACCGGGCCCGTTTTGATGCCATAGATTTAGGGGAAGCGACGTTGAGCCCGGATGAATTAAAGGCCGCAGCTGTCCAGGAAATCCCTTCAGAATATCTGGAAGCGCTTCAGAATGATTGGTTCATCCACGTTCTTGAAAAATAGAAATTCTTTCTCCGGGAAGCGCAGCTTCTTTAAAGGGGAACTGTATAAGCTCACTCCTCTTCTTATCCCCGGGCTGATGCTTGCTGCTGGAATCCTCTATACACTGCAGCTGTCACTGCAGCCAGCAGATTTATCAGCCTATCAGGCTGCGCTTGCCCAGCCGGGATTAGTAAGAAACATCTTTTTCTCACTCTATGTCGCAGCGATATCGACTGTGGTATCTATCGCTGCCGGGACTGCTTTGGCCTATCTCGTCTGGCGTCTGCCTTCAGCTTATGGGCGTTGGGGACAAGCCTTTCTGGTTCCGCTGGTTCTCCCGCATATTGCAGTGGGCTTTCTGGTCCTGCTGTGGTTCAGCCAAACGGGGATTCTGGCTTCGATGTTTGAACGCTTATCTGGGGTTTTCCCTCTTGCGAGTTCTTTCCAGTCTCCTCTTTTTAAAGGCAATGGCGCTGGAATCATCCTTGGGTATGTTTACAAGTCCACCCCCTTTGCCCTTCTGCTCATTATGCCTGTACTGCGCCGAATTCCAAAAAACTATCTTCAAACCGGGCTAATGCTTGGTGCCAGTGAATTCCGCTGCTTTTATAAGATAATCCTTCCACGGTTGGTTCCAGGAATATCTGCTGCTGCCATCATTATATTTGTCTACAGTTTTGGCGCCTACGATCTTCCTTTCATTGTTGGGGAAAGTAGACCCCGTATGATTAGCCTCTATCTGTATCGTCTCTATTTTACTCGGCCAATAGCTGAGCGCCCGACTGCTGCGGCGCTGCTGCTGCTTGTATTCTTGTGCGGGATTGCAATGGTTATGCTTTACGCCCGGGCGGTTCGTCCTGCAGAGGAGAGGGAGCGTAAACTATGAAACTCTCTCCTGCTACACTATTCTCCAGTAAGCAAAGAGGAAACATAATCTTGTTTTGGCTTCTATTAATAGTAGTCATACTAGTTCCCCTCATTTTTCTGCTTATTGCATCCTTTGCTGGTACATGGCCCTTTCCCCGAATCCTGCCGGCAAGCTGGTCGTTGCGCTCATGGAAGTATGTAGCCTCCAATATGCAAGGCATTGCGCATGCCCTTGGCAGCTCTGCACTCTATTCCCTTGGAGCTGCTCTTATTACCGCACTCTTCTGTTGGCTCCCTGCCCAGTTTTTAGCCAGGCACACATTCCGTGGCCAGACGATTCTGGAGGCACTCTTGCTAACCCCCGCCTTGGTTCCCGCCATCACTTTCTCTATGGGATTGCAGGTATTATTCATCCGATTGCATCTTGCTGACTCAATAGTCGGGGTGGTTCTGATTCTCACCCTGGTTTCCTATCCCTATATGTTGCGCTCGATCAAAACCGGATACCTTGCCTATAAGGTATCCTACGATGAATGTGCCCGTAACCTCGGCATCGGTGAACTGCAGCGCCTGTGGCATGTGGAATTGCCCCTGGTTCTACCCGCTTTTCTTTCCGGTGGAACCATAGTATTCCTTGTTGCCTTCTCCGAATATTTTCTGGTCTTTCTCATTGGGGGCGGAACCATTCCCTCCTTCCCGGGCTATCTTGTACCATTCCTGACTGGATCTGATCGTGCTGTTGCTTCTACTTTGACACTGCTTTTCCTGCTCGTTCCCTTTGCCCTTTTCCTCCTTCAGGAAATATTTTTAGAGCGCTTCTACCGCCGAAAGGGAATAACCATGACCGGAAAAAGCTGAACTGAAACCGGACGGGAGGAAGCAGGTCCGCCACGATAGTAGCGGGCCTGATAGGCCGCCGCACCCCGGAGCAGCACGTTCCCGGGAGAGATGTGGAGTTATCACGATTTTCCTGAGTTCACATTCAACCATGCCGCGGCGGCCATCTGTACAGGGTCCCAGGGACTGCTCAGGGGCGGGGTGTAGCTCAAATCCAGCATAACAAACTCTGATACGCCAAGTCCCTGCTGCAGCGCTACAGCAATTATATCTATCCGCTTCGATACTTCTGCCTGCAGTGGACCGATTATCTGGCAGCCGAGAAGTCTTTGTGTATTCTTGTCAGCGGTGAAGCGGATATTCAGCTTGTGCGCCGGCGGGTAGTACTGTTTGTGATCCCAGGTCTCAAAGCTGTGCGTATACGGCTCGAATCCCGCCTCAGCCGCCTCCCTGTCATTGAGCCCGGTTCTGGCGATGACCATATCAAAAAGTTTCAACGACTGGGTTCCCAGTGTACCGGGATATTTACTTTCCAGCCCGCAGATATTCTCCCCAATTATCCGGCCGTGTTTGTGGGCTGTGGTGCCAAGGGCTATGTAGACAGGCTGCTTTGTAATCGCATGGAGCGATTCGACGCAGTCACCGCCGGCATACACATCCTCGATATTGGTCTCCATCTTGCGGTTTACTTTTAGTGTGCCCTTGACCCCGATCTCAACGCCGATGCTTTGACCCAGTGAGGACTCGGGGACAGCCCCGGTGGCGACCAGTATCATCTCCGCCGCAAAAGCCTTTCCGTTTCCCGTCAAGACCTCCAGACCATCGGCCTTTTCCGAAATCCTTTCTACTTTGTTTCTGGTAAAGATCTCCGCTCCGCGGTTTTCAAGGCCTGTTCGCACAATTTCAGCAAACTCTTTATCTACCGTCGGGAGTATCTGATCCAGAAACTCCAAAAGTTTCACCTTTATTCCCCGCCGTATGAGCGCTTCGGTCATCTCAAGCCCGATATACCCGCCACCGACTATTACCGCCTCCCGGGGCGCCGTTTCTTTGATAAAACGGTCAATCCGGCGGGCCTCGTTGATCCAGCGAAGGGTAAAAACCCCCGGCAGATCCAGCCCAGGAATGTTCGGCAGGGCTGACTTTCCTCCTGTTCCGATAACGAGTTTATCGTATCCAAGCGAGGTTTTTTCTCCTTCGGAATCGATAAAAACAACCTTTCTGGCTTTCGGGTCGATGGTTCGGACTTCAGCGCCAAGGTAGAGCTTCAATCCGGAAGCCCTGATTTCATCGGCCGTTCGGTGAGCCAGATCCTGGTAATCTGCTATCTCTCCTCCAAGAAAGAAGGGAATGCCGCAGATACTGAAATTCGGGTAGGTATTACCCGAGAGTACCGAAACATCGGCTTCGGAATCGAGTTCACAGATCCTCAATCCTGCGGTAATACCAACATCGCTGCCGCCTATAATAAGCACTCTTTTCATTTACCTATGCTCCATAATTGTAGTATATGACCCTTTGTAAAAGAAAACCTAGATAAGCGATCGAAAACCATTGAAGCAGCTACTTCCCGAGGGTTACTTCCATCTCCGCACTGGTATTCATACACCACAGCTATCTCCTCCGGTTATTCAAATTGGTTAAAAAAACTCTTACCTACATAATATGCTAAATTATGCATATCTTCAAATTCAATAAGACCTGCAGGTGCCTGTGAGTGTACCAAGCCAGGCTTCAGCCTGTTTTTTCTGATTATGGCGATAACAGCACGCAAAACGCTGTGACCTTTTGCAAGTTTATAGTAAACCCATAAACCTTTCTTCTCAGATTCTACAAATCCGGCATTTCTTAAAACGGCGAGCTGTCTGGATACCTTGTATTGAGGCAATAGAAGAGCGTCAGTGAGTTCACAAACACATAGACCGCTCTCATGAATAAAAATCAGCATTAAAACTCGAATCCGCTGCTCATCCGAAAGCGCTTTGAAAAACTCACCCCAATTTTGTTCGCTTTCGTTCATAGTCATAGTACATAACATAATACATGCCATTAATGTTATGCAAGATAGATAAAATGTGAGGCATTGTTAAACCCGCTTTTATCTATCAGTTTTTTGTATATTTATCCCCCAGGGTCTTCAAGTTCTGAAGGCGCGGTTGCTCCAATGCATTCATCATAGAAGCAGCAGAAATACTATCCCGACGAGACTGACAAGGACGAAGGTCAATACATTTCTCACGATGGTAAACTTCTTGCCGAAAGACAGAAGCTCGAGAGGGAGGGTCGATATTCCCATAAGAATCGCGATCATAACAAAACCGAAAATGGCACCATAATTGGCTCCGTAGTCGCGCAAAAAACCAGCAAAGGGAAATACCGCTGCCGGTTGAATCAGTGCAAAGGACCCTATAAGCCCGCCAAGCAGAATAGAAAAAAATCCGTTCCCCGAACCAAGTAAATTCGCTATTAATTTCTGCGGGATAAATACCTGCATAAAGGACATCAATATAAAAATAAAAAAAAGCACCGGAAGTATTGAGAGCGCAATGTGTCCGGTCGCGAGCAGTGCATTTTTAGTTTTAGTCCTATCTTTTACCAGAGATACAAGCAGAAGAATAGCTGCAATTACCAGATAAATTGTTCCTGTATCCATTTTAATTCTCCCTTGCAGGGCTGAATGAGTTTCTTTCCCATTTTTCTATGAGAAATTCACCGAAGATCCCTATCAGTAAGGCGGATGGAATGATTACTGCAATTCTCAAAACTGCAAATTGAACTCCGAGAAAACTGATCTCAAGGGGCAATAAAGGCGCTTTGCCTCCCCACGCGGTGATAAAGGAGAGAATAGCTGCAATAGATGCGCCTTTTTCTCTCAGTATTCTTAAAAGAGGAAACATGGTAAAAAGAGAACCGCCAAGGATGATTGGAAATGTGGATGCAAAGAGCAATCCTTTAAAACCGGCCTCTTTTCCTAAAAACCTGGAGAGATGCTTGGGATGCACCCATACTTTTATCAGGCCAATAATGATAAACACCGCTATCATTATTTTAATTACTCTCAAAAAAGTATCGTAGGTTATGGATCCCATCAGGAGTGCCTTGGGAACGGAAAAAACGGCCACTCCCCCCCAGAGCAAAAGTGCAATACCAATATAGATGAGGGAATTTTTATATCTGTTCATCGAAAGCCTCCGGCAAAAAAAATCAATGATTAACATAATAATTATATGGTAAATTGTCAATATAGCCAAATAACTGTTAAAGAATACCTAATACTTGTTGTAACGGCCTATCCACCATCTTGCCGCCGCGGCAAGGTTAAAGACCTTTGCAACTTGTCTGTTCACGGGCTTGTCTATAAAAGGTTCAGGGTGTCATTCAGAATATAAAGACCGCCAAAAATTACGAGGATGCCGCAGGTTTTCTTCAACAGTTCTGTAGTCCTGTTCTTTTCATTCCAGCTCAGATAGGATTTGACCCAACCGGTCATCAATCCCCCCAGCACGATAACTGCACTGTGTCCCAATGCGTACATCGCAAAGAGCGCTACCGACAAACCCGGTGTACTGCTGGAGGAGTAGAAGGTTACCCCCAAAAGAGGGGCCATAAAGGCAAAGGAGCAGGGTCCGAGAACGGTACCGAAGATCAAGCCCAAAATAAAAGCCTCTCCATACCACCCGGAAAATAATCCTAAAAAACGCGGGGACACTGCCAACTCAGGCAGCGGAAGGAAGCCTGTGAGTACCAGTCCGAAGCCGATAATAAAAACGCCTACGATAATTGAAACGGCCGGACCGGTGTCGCCGAACAGGCGCCCCAATCGATAGGTAACAAATCCGATTATGAGAAGCGTCACCAGTATCCCGAGTGCGAACAGGAACGACATAAAACCGGCACTTCGCGTACCGTCGCCCTTGCGTACGATATGACCGATAATAAGCGGCATACCCGCCAGGTGGCACGGACTCAATACTACACTGAGCACTCCCCACACAAAAGCTGCCCAGACAGCGAGCCACGCCGACGCCTGCAGCATCTGCGAAAGTGTCGAAAAAAGCCCGACCACTACCGTCCGACTCCCTTCTGTTTGAGAATCTCAAGCAGCTGCTCTTTGGGCAGGAAGCCTTCATGCCGAAAGTACTCGTTTCCCTGGGAGTCGAGGAAAACCTGTGTCGGGATAACGCGAATACCGTATTCGGCAGCGTACGGACGTTCTTCGGGAGTCCAGACATCATAGAAGATGACCTCAACCTGTTGTGGATACTCCTCGCGAATTTCATCCATAATCGGCTGCATCATTTTGCAGGGCACACAGTTAACCGATCCGAGTTCTATAAAGCTTACTTTGGCTGCGGTAGCTACGGCATCCTTGTTGGAAGGCGTATTCTTACTTGAATCGGCTTCGCATCCTGAAACAAAGAGTGCTAATAACAGTAAAAGGACAGCCCTGAATTTAAGTCTCATATGTGCTCCATTGAATAAGCATTTTTTTTATTTTTATAGTAGATTAGTAAATAAGTCAATAAAATTAATTAATCTTAATTCCTTTTTTGGTGATATTGCCAAATATCTAATTGTAGGATAAAATAGAAGTATGGATTGCTCAGTTACAAAATCTGAAATGTTGAACGAAATGCCGAATAAAGACTGTATTTGCGAGCTGGCCGAATTGTTAAAAACCCTTGGTCACTCATCACGCCTTATGATAGTGGAGGCTCTTGGAAAAAAATCTTATTGTGTATGCGATCTCACGGCAATGATCGGCGCTGACACGTCCACTGTCTCCAAGCACCTTTCGCTTCTCAAGGCAGCCGGTATTGTACGCCGCGAGAAACAGGGTACCCATGTCTATTATTCCCTTACCTGCCCCTGCGTTATCGACGCGGTAGCACAGTTGAAACCGCTTATTAAAGAGAAGTTGCAGCATTACAGTCATATGATTGAAGTTTCGAATCCCTGAACAAGTAATCACTACTTTGTAAGTTTCTCCACCTTCCTGACTATATCCAGCCGGTCGGAATCATTAAGGGAGAGGCCCAGGAGCCAGGATATGACAATTATTCCTGGAATATCCACGAGGAGACGGGTCAATGCGAAGCGCGGACCAAGGGCTTCGTATTCAAACAGCAGCATCGGTATCTTGGTAGTCGACCAGGCTCCGATAAAGATAAACACATTCCGGAAACTGGCCCCTTTTTTTAAAAAGACCGCCGCCACGGGAAAGGCCCCATAGAGGGGGCCGGCTGCGGCGGAACCGATAAGCACCGCCAGGAGAACTCCTTTCATACCTGATCCGTGGCCCATGAAGCGCACCATAGTGTGCCGGGGAACCCAGATATCCAGCAGCCCCAGTAGAACAAATATCGGGGGAATAACGAGCAGGACTTCCCTCAGGCTGTAAGCCGTAATGGAAAATGATTTTAGCGCGAGTCCTGTGTTTACCAGTGCGAGAACTACAAGCATGAGCAGGGTTATGAGAAAAAATCTATATCGAATAAAAAGCTTATTCATACGGTGTGTACCCATCCTATAATAACCGCAACCAGGAAAGAAAAGAGAAACGCGAGTAGGTTCCTTATAACTGCTGTCTTGACGCCGAAATACTCAATCTCCACAGGAAAAGTAATAACTCCCACCATCATGAGCGTTGAAACGAAGGCGGCGATTTGCATATAACCGGCCCCGTTCTGCAACAGTATGGAAGCGGTGGGAAAGGCGACAAAACCCGGAATAAGAGTCACCGAACCGACAACGGCAGCTCCGATAGTACCCAGCCATCCGGATTCCACCCCCAGAATTCGGGAGATTGTTTCCGCGTTCATTATGGAAAGTACTATTCCGGTAAGTACAAGCACCCCCAGAAACTGGGGCATAATATTCTCGAATGCTTTCCACGCCTTTTTTATCGCCTTTACTGTTTTCTGTTTGTCCTTATAAAGCGAAACCGCAAGCAGAATTACTGTGGCAGTATATAGAATTATTGTCATTTTTTAGTCTTTACTAGTATCTTCTTCTATGTTATCTATGCCATTCACCCTTCAGTTCCATAGTTTCCCGCAGGGTCGACAGGACGGTGCTGTTTCTCCGGGCGACTTTGAATATGGAATCTATTCTTCTGTCCGTATCCGGTGAGTCGATAGTCAGCTCATAATGTACAGAAATGATTTTCGGCGGTGAGTCCTGCCGGACACCCGTTACCTTTACTTTTAGACCATCTATCTGTACCCCGCTGTTCGAGGCCACTAAACCCATGGAACTCGTGATGCATCCCCCCGCCGCGGCAAGGAGGGTTTCCGCCGGATTAAAACCGGCGGAAGGGTCTCCACTCTTTGCACCGAGTTCGAGGGAAAAAGAGCGAACCGAAGCGGTGGTGGTAGTACCATTTTCATTTCTCTTCAAATCTACATGGTATTCTTGGGTAGCCATTTTGTACACCTATCTATTTCAAAATTATAAGACAATGTTTCCATACAGCATTCCCACAATGGTGGAAAAGACAACTACCAGGCCCGCGTAAGTAAGGGTCTTCTTCGCCCCCAGCTCGCTGCCGATTACCAGCAGGTTGGGCAGGCTCAAAGATGGGCCGGCCAGAAGCAGTGCCAGTGAGGGGCCGTTGCCCATACCGGCGCCAAGTAATCCCTGCATAATAGGTACTTCGGTCAGGGTGGCAAAGTACATCAAGGCGCCCACTACCGCGGCGGCCAGGTTTGCACCAAGAGAGTTTCCGCCTACAAAGGCGGCAATCCACGACTCGGGAATAATGGCCATATGGCCGGGTCTGCCTAACAGAAAGCCGGCTACCAGCACACCGCCAAAGAGCAGCGGCAGAATTTGCACGGCAAAATCACGGGTAGCCACGACCCAGTCGCCCAGTTCGGTGCGGTTGAACCAGCGGATTAGCATGTAAATGAGTGCCGCCGCAAAAAGTGCGGTGATTATATACTTGCTCTGGTAGATGAAGTCCCACACCGCCAGAGAACCGCCGGCGGGGGCCCAGTTGATAAATACCAAAATACCGATCATCGAAAGCATATACAGGCCATTCTGTCCTAAAGAACGTCCGCCCTCTTCCTCATCGTCATAGGAGAACATTGCCCCGTTGGTTACCCGGGCTGCATCCTCCTTGCGGAAAATCAGGTGCATACTCAAACCGATCAGAACCGAAAACAGTATCGCTCCGACCGCCCTGGCAATACCCAGCTGCAGGCCGAGCACTTTCGCGGTAAGCACAATCGCCAGAATATTGATGGCCGGCCCGGAGTAGAGGAAGGCCACTGCCGGTCCGATGCCCGCGCCCTTACGGTAAATACCCTTGAACAAGGGCAAAACCGTACAGGAGCAGACCGCCAGAATAGTGCCGGAGACTGAAGCCACACCGTAAGCCAGGGGCTTGGGGGCGTCCGGGCCCAGATAGCGCATAACCGCCTGCTGGTTCAGAAATACCATCACCGCACCGGCAATAAAGAAGGCCGGCACCAGACAGAGCAGCACGTGCTCGCGGGCATATTCGCCCAGCATTAAAAAGGATTCCTGCAAGGCCGCAGAAACCCGCTCATTCCCGAAAGGCATGAAGTAGGCGGCCAGGAATATACCGGTCAGCAGTGTCAGCACACGGTTCTTTTTTTCTCCCCAGAACCGCTTAAGAACAGAAGGGGAAGTCTTTTGCTCTTTCACTGTAGTGCTCATTTTACACCGTCTCCTTTAAGCCGAGCAGTTTACTGGCCATCCGACGCTGTACATCTCTCACAAGCTCATCGTCTATCTTAGTTTTTCCCTTTTCAACTCCGAAATCGGTGGTTTTCAGGTGGGTGAAGGGAATTCCTTTGCTTTCGAAAATCCTCTTGCCGCAGGCAATCGGGCAACCGTCAATTACAATATTTTCATCTGCAGCCTTGGCCGATTCCACAAAGCCGGAATGGTCGGCGCCCATGGCCGCCAGACAGGTCATCTTTCCCACTCCAATTTGCATTAAACCGCGGGCAACCCGATCGGCCAAAAATCCGGTATTCGCAACCCCGGAACAGGCATATATCAGTTTTACAGGGGCATCACTCATACAATCACAACTCATCATTATCTCCTTGGTAAAGTTTATTTCTTATTTGGTAATATAACCAAATGTACAAAACTCGTCAAGAGCTATTGACTTATGAACCATAAATAAACACAATAGAACCGATGACCGAACAAGAACGAGTACGCTGTGAAGCTCGAGCAGCTATCTTTAAGGCCCTGGGCCATCCGAGCCGGCTCTACATTTGCGAACGTCTGCGGGAAGCGCCGCACTGTGTCTGCGAGCTCACCGAGCTGGTGGGGGCGGACACCTCTACTATATCAAAGCACCTGACCATATTACGCAATGTCGGCCTGGTGAGCAGCGAAAAAAGCGGTACCACCGTATACTACAGCCTTGCCTGCAGTTGTCTGAAGCAGTTTCTCCAGGGGGCGGAAGCCCTCCTGAAAATGAAGGCCGAAAGCGACTCCGCCGCACTGTAATAAGAAAACCACTTTTTCTTTTATCATCAAGCTGGACCATGGTGCACTAGGATGCCTTGTTGACACTCAACTGTAATATGGTTATATCTCGACTTTTGCAGCTAAAAAGCAAAATATGAGTCGTAACTAACTACTTTATAACAAATTGCATGGGGGCACTAAAAACACAAGACTGTTGTGTTTTAGCCCTTTTTTTTGGATCTGCCGAAGATTTTTTTAATTTCTCCGGCAGTTCGGTATTTTCGGCTAAAGTCGATGCTCATAGTCTCTCCGATATCCGAGAGCACCTGGTCATAATAATCAAACAGATACATATTCTCTTCCAATAGTGAGCATGAGCTGCGCCTTAGGCTTTGGAGTATCTTCTGTACAGGGTACTTGCACCCGAGTCTTTTCTCCAACAACCGTAATAGCACAAGAGCTACAAAACAGCTGAGAAAATGTGCTTCGATGTGATCTTCTCGGGAGACGTACACCGGACGGGTCTCAAGATCACTTTTAGTGACCCTGAAAGAATCCTCTATCTTCCAAAGTCCCCGGTAGATCTCGACGATGTTCTCATCCTCCTTATCAAGCTCACTGGTTACAATAGCGTAATAGCCATCGTATTTTTCTTCTTCGGCAAGAGCATCCTTATCGGCAATGAGGAAATGTTTAGCATCACCGACCAGTTCACCGGAGGATGGGGAGAAGGTGAGGTCTTTCACATATTTGGCAGCCCCATAGGAGTTTGCTTTGGCATAGGCGGCAGGAGATGAGATGAGTTTTTGCGCTTTCGACAACACCGCCTCTCGGTCCGCCTTTGCTTTCTTGGCATAGTCAGGACTGTAGAACACAATATGCTTCTCATTGACCGAGATCTTCTGTCTCTTGCCTTGCAGCGTAGAGACATAAATCTCTCTGGGGTAGATGCGCGACTTGATCTTGAACCCTTCCCGGCCGATCTCCCGGTACTCACTCTGATCAAGCACATATTCCTTAAAGGCTGCATCAGCAGCCCGTATTGAATAACTGAGCACGTACCCACAACGGTCAATGAGAATCCGGCGAATGTTATCCCCGGAGATCATTCCCCTATCGCCGACCACGATAAACCGCCCCAGTTCGTACTTTTTACGGATCTGATGAATCATCGGAATGAGGGTTTGCTTGTCGAGCATATTTCCCGGATACAAGCCGTAGGTCAGCGGAATACCGTCGGTGTCCATGAACAGCCCCATCTGGACGATCGGATCAGGCCTGTGTTCTTTAGAGACCCCTTTACGCCTGAGCTCATCCTGCTTAGATATCTCGAAGTAGTAGTTGGTCACATCGTAGTAGACCAGTGAAGTATCCCGGCCGTAGAGCTTTTTAATCCGCTTATGTATGGCCAGGAGCATCGGATCCTTGAATTGTGCAAAGAAGGAAAGAGAGCGGTATACGTCATCGAGGGAGAAATCCATTTTATCGAAGAGCATATTCCGCTTTTCAAATGCCCGTTTCTTTGAGCCGGGGGCAAGGAGGCGGGAATAAACGAGCATCTTGAAAATTGCGTTGTGATTGTACTGAGCATCGGTGTAGCGCCTGCGGTTGTTGATGAAATAGTCCAGCTCCATTTCGTGGTAGAGATGAGAGAAGACCACATGGCCGAAGTTCTTTCTGTTGTCAGTGCCGAGAGGTAAAGTCGAGTGAGGAGAGATGGAAAGGTCGATGGTGTGGTTCTCCTCTTTTCGAGCTTGATCCATTTGCTCTGCAACCTGTTCAAAGTGAGCGATGGGCTCATCGTACTGTTTTTCCAACACATCAAGATATCCAAGGCTCATAATCGTTTTCTGCCTTGTTTTTCCCTGGCTGTCACGAAACCCGTGCACAATTGAAAGCTGCGTACGCCCTGTCTTTGACGAGGTGCTTTTTTTCAAATACATGCTGCCCCCTCCCCTATAAAAAGAGTATAGCACATAACGTAACACAACGCAACTATTATATGTTGTTAAATTTAAAAAAAATCTCCCCTATGTTGTTATGGGAAAGAAAAATATTTTGTCGGATTATTTAAAGGGCTGCAGAACTAGGGAGTTGTCTGAAGCAGTTTCTCCAGGGGCGGAAGCCCTCCTGAAAATGAAGGCCGAAAGCGACTCCGCCGCACTGTAATAAGAAAACCACTTTTTCTTTTATCATCAAGCTGGACCATGGTGCACTAGGATGCCTTGTTGACACTCAACTGTAATATGGTTATATTGCCAATAAGTCAATATTATAGGAGGAAACAATGGTATTACAAATACTCGGTTCCGGCTGCCCAAAGTGTCAGAAACTGGCGCAGAATGCACAAGCTGCTATAGATGAGGTAGGAGTCGATGCCTCGGTTGAAAAGGTAACCGATGTGGATCAAATTATGGAGATGGGAGTAGCTATGACTCCTGCCCTGGCAATTGATGGAGAAGTTAAATCGGCGGGAAAGATCCTTTCGGCAGATAAGATCGCCGACATGCTGCGCTCATAAAACCATTGCCGCAGCCTAATGGCATACGCCGACAGTAAACTGGAGAACTGCCCGCTCTCTCGGATAAGCCGGTATGCTCCGAATGCTGGATTCACTGCTACCGCGCGGAGGAGAGAGCGGCCATCAAAGCGGTCATAGGCTTATGTTTGATCTGAAGTTCCGTTTAAGATGCTTTAATGATTGTAAGTCTCAACCCCAACGCATGAAGTATTGCATCAAGAGTTTTTATAGTTGGATTTCCGTCTTCAGAAAGTGACCTGTAGAGATGCTGACGATTGAGGTTTGTCTTTTCTGCAAGTTTTGTTATGCCTCCTTGAGCATCAACGACCGTCCTGATCGCTTTAAGAAAAGCTGGTAAATTGCCATCTACCTCATAATCTTCCAAGGCTGCTGTCAAGTACTCGGTTGCCTCCGATGAATCTCTTACCAGCTCTTTTACAAAATCTCTATATGCTTTCATTCTTCTTCCTCTCTAAATAGTCTTTCCAGTAAACCTGCGCGCGTTTGATATCCTTTGTTTGGAAAGCCTTAGCACCACCATTTAATAGAATTACCAGTGTCTTCCCTTCAATACCGAAGTAGACCCGGTAACCAGCGCCAAATGAGAATCTGAAACGGTTCGATAATCACAATGAATTGTCGCATATATACGACAATCAGTCAATACTAATCAAGCAGATCCGGATCTTTCCATAATTTCTGGGCTTCGATGAAGTCAATATTGTGTCAAGCTCTATTTCGGGAGCTAAAAAAATTTAACCGTGATCGAGGTTTCTTCAGGAGCATTTCAGCCTGAAAACTACTACTGCCAGCGCGCCTATAACACCGGCGACGGGTTCAACCATGCCTTTAGTGCTCTGCAGGTGGGTGTTGATTCAAATTTGATTTTGGGTGCAATCCTGTTCTTCCGGATCTTCTATTTGAATTGTAGTATGAATTATATTGAACTTATTATGTAAATCTTCGCTTATTCTATTGAGAAGTTCGTTCCGGTTACAGTGTGCTTTAACTACCGCGTGAACAGTAAGAGCAGTTTCAGTTGTACTCATTGCCCAGATATGCAGGTCGTGAAAATGTTCTACCTCCGACAGAGAGTTTAAATAATTTTTAACCCCCTCTCTGTCAATTCCTTTCGGAACAGCATCAAGGGCTAAGCTTGTGGAATCTTTCAACAGGCCCCAAGTGCCCCAAAATATAATTAAAGCTATTATTATACTCATCACCGGATCGAGCCAATAAAAACTTGTAAAAGTTAACACGAGTCCGACAACGACAACTCCGAGGGATATCCCGGCATCGGCAGCCATATGCAGGAATGCACCTTTTATGTTTAAGTCTTGCTTTCTTCCAGAGAAAGAGTAATGCGGTTACGGCGTTGATTACCACACCTATTCCGGCGACAACCATAATTGTCGTTCCTTCAACTTGCTGTGGTTCGGCAAATCTGCCTATCGCCTCCCACATTATAACTCCGATTGCAACAAGAAGAATCATGGCATTCAAAAATGCCGCCAGAACACTCGCTTTTTTGTATCCATAGGTGTATTTCCCATTAGCCGATTTTTTCACGAGATAACTCGCACCCCAGGCTATAAGCAATCCAAGCACATCGCTGAGGTTATGTCCGGCATCGGCAATCAAGGCCAATGAGTTGACAATTAAGCCGAATGTTAATTCAACAATTATAAAACCAACGTTCAATGCAATTCCGATTGCGAAAGCTTTACCGAAATCTTTTACTTCGTGTGTATGCGAATGATTATCTTCCACGTTTTACCTCCAACAGTTACGAGAGATCGACAACTACGTATGCAATGAGAGTTTTCTTCTTCCCCCATTCATGCTCTGATGTAAATGTGTTGTATTGATTGCAGCTTCGATCTCCCGGTGCTCCTATATTATATCTTGTAGTTTTTTTAGACGGGAAAAGAATGCATCTGCTTCCTTTTTCCCCAATTCATCGACTATTCCTTCAATGAGGTGGAAATGCATATGATGATGATTGCGGTACTCTTCTTTGCCTCTCTCGGACAAACCAATAAAGTATGAACGCTTATCCTGAGCATCCTTCGAACGGAATATATATCCCTTCTCTTCCAATCGATGCACCATGACGGTGAGTGTGCCGGTAGTCACACCTAGTATTCCGGCGAGCTCCTTCATTCTCATCTCACCACGGTTGCCGATAACCTCAATCAGATGCATTTGTGCAAGCGACACACCGGTGTCCGATACTACGCTCTGTTCCCACGAGTTCATACGTTCGAAGAATTCGGTGAGCGTTCTCGAATACTCTTCGTAGAGCTCATCTATTTGTCTAGTGATCTTTTCCATTTTCATTTACCTTGATTATCAAAGTAAATGAAAAAAGTTTGATTGTCAAGGTATTCAGCACACACATCTACAAGTTGTACAATGCCTTGATTGGCGAAAATTCTCAGGCTGTCGGAACTATGGTTTTTATTTTTTCGTTTCTTCACGAAAGAGTATGGCAGCTTCGGTTCGGTTTGATACTCCGAGCTTTCTAAACAGGCTGGTAGTAATGTTGCGGACGCTCTTTTCGGCAATTGAGAGTTCGTCGGCGATCTCCTTGTTTAGCTTGCCTTGAGCTATAGAAGCCATAACTTGCCGTTCCCGTAAGCCTAAAGTTGGTTTGAAAGCTGCTTTCTGAAGTGAACTTTTTTTTTCTGAATCATTAAGAAGGCACTGTACCTCCGGGTCGAAAACTTGCTTGCCCTGTGCAATCTCTCTCACCGACTCAATGATATATGCTCCGTCACTATCTTTCAGGATATACCCGTCGATTCCGAGTTGTCGAGCTTTTCGTAATGTAATCTTTTCAATAAAACCGGAAAGAATGAGAATCTTGATTTCCGGTTTAACAAAACGGACTTGCGAGATGACCGAGCTTCCATCGCCATCGTTCAGGTGCAGGTCCATAAGAACAACATCGGCACCCGTGATGCTCCGTAGAGCAGAGTTGGTCTCTTGGATGGAAGAGGCTTCACCGATCACGTGAATATCCTGGGTGCGTTCAAATAAGCTGCGTAGTCCTTGTCGTACAATTGCATGATCATCGATGATAAAAACATCAATAGAATTAATCATTAGAGTTTTCTTTTAGTGAAATTGACAGTATAACCGAGTTTCTCTTCGACGATCCATCAATTGTAAGCCTACCGTTTAGTTTATCTGCGCGATCTCTCATTGACGGCAGCCCACGGCCTTCTACTATTGTAGATGGAAATCCGATGCCGTCGTCGATTATTGATAGGACAAGTTGCTTTGCAATCAGGCTGATTCGAATTTGCATTGTTTTTGCGTGTCCGTGCTTCACTGCATTGGAAACAGCTTCTGTAAGTATGGCCTGAAGATCTTCTGAAGAGTATAAAAATACTGAGCTGAGCAGATCGGATCGAATGTCTGTTATAACTGTTATCTCAGCGGGAAAAACTGACTGCAGGGCATTGCAATGCTCCGTAACCATTGAGATTAGCTCCGAGCCTCTAAGGGATTGGGTTTCAGAACGACTTATGAATACTCGAATTTCTCTGATCAGTTTGTTTAGTGAATTGCGGACGGTATATATGTCTTCAGACTCCTTTGCAAGGCAATCTGTATTAGCAACCTGTTCTAAACGGAGTCCTGTGGCGAAGAGCACCTGGATCACTTTGTCGTGCAGTTCTCTCCCTACTCTCTCCCTTTCTTCTTGCAGAAGTTGTTTTGATTTCAGATTTTTAGACTTTTCTGTTGATATTCTGTCTATACCGCGGGTAACACTCATGAATACCATAAGAGCTATGATCGCAATTCCGGTGCGAAGTAGTTCAACAGGGAATCGATATAACTGAAAAAAGTGAAGAGGATCAACTACGATCCCGGCAAGTGCTCCGTACAGTAGGAATGTTACCGATAAAAGATAAAGGCGTCGGGGTATTTGAGGACCACAAAAGGTAGCGAGATGCCGGCCGCTGTCATGTAAGCCGACAGCAACAAGGAGCGCCGCAGGAAATGCAATTCCAATTCGAGCAACTGCCTCTAAATAATTTATAGTTTGTACTACATCTCTTCCTCTTTTCAAAAGGAAAAATCCTATCAACAGGTAACATACAAAGACGCCTTTTGGAATAAACCTTATACGTTTATTAAAATTGTGATAACAGAGTTCTATTCTAAGACCAAAATTCATTAAGATTACAAAAGATAGACTTGTGAACAATGTAGTAGCAACAGCGAGGGGAATGTATGAGTCAGGGCCGACAAAATAACGAAGAAATAGGGTCGACCACTCCACTACGGCATGGATAACTCCAAACCAGCCCAGAATAGAGAGATATCGGAGGAGTGGTACCGTTGTCTCACCACGTCCTGAGGAGAAAAAAGCCGTCAGACCGAGAGTGAAGAATGATAAACCGTATATCAGGTATATTAAAACCCCAAACCACTCGGGCACCCTTGTCCCCTCCGATTCATTAAAGTAAAAGTACTATTAAAACCGTCCGATAACTACCTCTTCTTCGGATAAAATTCCCGCTTGTACCAATGCGCGTTGATAAGAGGTCGACTCTCGCGACATGCGGACCGTAGCTCCGCTGATACCATCTACCGACCACTGAGCGGTCTTAGTTGCACCGCTAACTACGTCCATTCCGAATTGTCGTTGATCGTTCACCCCTTTTGCAAACTTATCAACATTCCAATTCACCAATGAGGTTACTTTTGTTGCATTCTTTCCAACAAGGTTCTTGCTTATCGAGTCGTAGTTGCCTTTCCAACCCCCAAGTCCAAAATACCCATAAGAAGGATCCTGTTCCTGTGGGCGGTTGCCGTCAAAACTTACCCCCAAAGCACCAACAAAATCACGAACGGTAGAATTGTCGTTAATGTGTGCTAATTTTCCTTGATCATTCACTACGTGTGAATATTCATCGTGGATGTGTAGTATGCTTCTACCACTGATTTCGTCAAAACTCTCGGGTTTCATAAACCCGGAACCTGAAGTGCGAATTGTTGGAACCATAAGCCCGTTATCAACGGTAAGCTCCTTCATTTGGGTTTGATAATCGAAATCCGGGCTGAACTTCATTTCCATTTGGTATCTGGTAATTGGATCAACAATTGCCACGGCTACGGTGCCGTCTGCTGCAACAGCTGTGGCATAGAAGGACATCATGTCTGCCGTATATATGCGGAACATCGTTCTTCCCGCTTCGTAATTGCTGCCTGGTACCGCTGTGGTCGGGGTAACCGAGAAATCGACTTCAACATACGCATTACCACTTTGTCTGGTGACCCAGTATCCGTCTTTTTTTACCCAAAACCACATTGTCGCGTCGGTGATTATGCCGTCCTCATCGAGTTCAAGTATAGTCTCGATATATTTGCCTGCATCATCGAAGGAGGTACCCTTTGCCTCGCCTGCCCATGAGTATCCAACATAGCGCCCGGCATTTAACTCGGTGGTCTTGTCTCCATCAGAACCGCAGCCAATAAGCAGTGCCGATAAAGCTGCAGTCGTTAATAAAACTGCTATTAATCTTCGCATTGTTTTGCTCCTAAAAAATAGTTTAGTAATTAGATAATGATACAAAGATACTTTCAGAAAGCAGTTGTTGCAATAAGGACATTTGTCCCATGTTTATGCTTATTAAATAAGATACAGTAGCCTTGAACTTCCATCACTTCCGTAACATTAGTTACATACTCAGCTTAATAAATAGGTTATGTTGAGCTAAAGACTCTTTTAGAATCTTTGAATTTTCGAGGGGGTAGAAGATGAAATTGCAGGTGAGTAAAGATTTGCGAGACGAACACGAGGCCGTGCTGACGGGGCTTGAACTGCTGCAGGCGGTCGGACGCAGCCTGGAGAGACAGGGCGTGAGTGAAGAGGCGATCGAAGACGGCGAAAAGATGCTCGAGTTTTTTTCTGTTTTTGGGGATGGATGCCATCATGCAAAGGAGGAGCGTTACTTCTTTCCCGAAGTCGAACGCCTCAAGCTGCCTTTCGATCAGGACAGAACAGATAAACTGGTGGAGGAACACGAGCAGGGGCGCGGTTACATAAAATCGATGCGGAAAGTTCTCGACTCACTTCGTACCAATGAGGTAAAAAATACATCGGATTTCGGCAGCCTGGCAGATGAGTATACTCGGATGCTCTCGGATCATATCGATGCTGGAAGATGAGCTGTTTCTCCACTACGATGCCGCGGTCTCTCCCGAGACAGACCGGCATCTGGCGGCGAAGTTCGACAAATTCGAAGATCAGGTGATGGGGGCAGGAGTGCACGAACGGTTCCACCGCCTGCTTGAAAGCTTGAGCGCCAAGTATCTTCAGGAGGGTAGGACAGAATGACTGTGGCTGTCTTAAAAGAAGCTTTGGCATCTGCGTACAAGGAGGATTAGGGTGCACCAGAGCTTGACATATACAAAAATAACTATTATGTTAGTTAACGATAACTATGTTTAGAATTGATCAAGCAACTGCCGGAACCCGGCACTATTCACCAACCACACTCAAAACAGTTGCAAAAATAGAAGCACGCGATCGAAAAATGCTGCTTGGTTTTGTCGTGGCCAGTACTGTGCTTATAGCCTTGGGGGAGTGGGCAGCATTTCACTATGGTATGGTAAATCGGTATGGTATCGTACCGGTTCTCCTGAGGGCGATTATTTATATTGCTGCTGCGAGCACCCTTTGGGCTCTGCTGCTTTCGGCCAACCGGCGCCATGTGGGGCGCCTCATGCAGCGTAATGAGCTGTATTTTCATAGCTTATTAGAGGCTTACGAAGGAGCATTAGAGCTAAAAGATTACTATACGGGCGGGCATGGACGGCGGGTTGCCGAGTATACCGCCGTACTGTGTAAAATCCTTGAATTGTCTGATGAAGAGTTCGAGCAGATAACTCATGCTGCTCTACTCCATGATATTGGTAAAATTGGCGTTCCCGACAGCATACTTACTAAACCGGCAGCTCTTACAGATGAGGAGTTTGCCTATATACGGCAGCATCCGGTAAGCGGTGCGAATCTGCTCGACAGGATAGATGGATTGCAGGAATTATCACCGCTTGTACGGTACCATCATGAGCGCTACTCAGGAGGAGGGTATCCTAGTGGTTTGCAAGGTAAGGATATACCTTTCGGAGCCCGGATTATTGCGTTAGCCGATTCGTTTGACGCTCTCACGACGGTACGGCCTTACAAATCTGCGGTCTCATTCGAGCAGGCCTTCGAAGAGTTGTTAAGAGGCCGACAAACCCTCTATGACCCCGGTTTGGTTGATGCCTTCTCCTCCTCTTCTTCGTTCGATGCGCTTCGGGCTGTATTTGATAAGGTGAAAGACGGATTGCAATAAAAACTAATCGGACTTGAGCATGTGAACGAGAGCATCCGGTTTGAGAATGTGCAGTAGTTTCCCATCGGTTCGTATGAAAGGGCATCTAAAATCGAATGTCAACTGGGTCGGAAAGATTGATTGATTGCCACCAGTCACGGTGTTTCTGGCGGGAGAACCCCACTCAGATCGTGGAAAAATACCTCGAGTGGGCCGACAGTTATAAGAAAGCCTATGAGTACGGCGGCAATTTCGCTCGACAGGCGGCAGAAACACTCCTCTAGTAGGTCTTACTCCCAATCGAGAAGGCGATGCTCTCCGGAAAGTTTCTGGATTTCGGTAATGTCCTGTGAAACCTCGATCACTCCGCGGTAGGTTCCGTTCTTATCGAAGATGGGGTAGTAACGGATATGTATTACCCGGCCCTGAAAGTTGAGCCAGAACTCCGCCTTATCGCGCTCTTTGTTCTTGAAGGCCTGCACGATCTCCTTGACCACGTGAACACTCTTGGGGGGATGACACTTCTGCACGTCTCGTCCAATTATGGAAGGTGTACGGGGAAAGACTCTGTCGTCGGTTGCCGAGTAGTAGCGAACCTTATCGTGCTCATCGACGTAGGTGATATCGAAAGGCAGATGCCGCAGCATGAGGTCCAACTGCTCCTGAGTTAAAAATCCCTCGTTCAAGGGTATTTGAATCGGTTTGTCTAACATAATTCCTCCATCAGCTTTGTTCTGTATACCGGATTCGCCGCCGGGTAAGTAGTCGGCGATGTTCGGGCCGGCCTGTTCCTCAGGATGCTCCTGTCTATAGCGCTTTATAGCCAGAGAAGGGTCCCACAGGCTGCCGGGCGTCGCCCAGCTGTAGCCTATCTCCTCCTCTTCACTGCGGATTGCCGCCCAGTCGATGGGGGTGAGTTTTTTCAGAGAAGTAGGATAGAGGATCTTCTCCTCCATAAATATCATCTTCTCCATCTTCTTCTTGAGGGCCTTGAAGAGACTCTTAATTTCGGAGGCGGGGCTGTCGCCCTCCAGCGCCCGTCTCAAGTACTTCATGGCATCGCGGATCTCGTCGTGTTTGCCCCACATAACCGTGGTTGGACCGGTAAATCCCTTCGCCTCGAGTTTGGGAAAGAGCTGGTTCTCCTTGCGCTGGTAGTGCTTCTCGAAGGTAAAGAGCTCATCCACCTTCGAGCGTATCAGCTCTGTGGATTCCGTATGCTCCTTTCCCTTCTTTTTCAGCTTTTTGACCAGTTCGTCCAGCTCGTCAATCCGCCTCTCCAGCTTTCGGTTTTCCTGCCGGTAGGTGTAAATCGGATGCCCGTCGACTTGGGCTTCGTCCTTAGTTTTTTTAAGCGAGTCTTCGAATACCTCGACATGCACCTCGCACAGGTCTTGTATCGAAGATGGTGGAAACCCCTCGTCTACCAACGACTGTTCCATCGCGGCGATTTCTTCCGCAGAGAGGTCCTCCAGCAGATCTGCGAATTCTTCTTTAAGATCGTGCACGGGTTGCCCCCGCATGCAATCGTTTGACAATCTGTTTCAGTTTCTCCTGCTTCTCTTCGTTCTGAAAAAACTCACTCATAGCCACCTCCATGGGGCATTATATCATACAATCTCAACATGCTATTCGTGAATCCTATATCAAAAAAAGTTTCCTCTAATAAAAATTTTCTAATAGCCTTTACTATTTCATTTTCTAATCTTGGCTTATCCTGCTCATGTACTACATTCAGAACAGAGTTGCCAATAAAGTCTTTTGGAGAATAACCGAGAACATCCAGCATTGATGGGCTTACATATTCTGCATGCAGTTATGAATCTATTTTCACAATAGCAATCTTTGGATGGTTTTCCAGTAGTTCAAAGATCGAATCGTTTTTATTCACCTTTCCCTTGGATGATCTATGGGTTGTAGTATCAATAGCCTTTTCGCCGTATGGGCTTCAACGACCTCAAACCCATGTTTCTCTATCGTCTTTGCTTCATTCAGAGCAATTATGGCTTTGTCTTCCACCAGGAGGATTTCCTTCGACATCAGTATACCTATAATACAAAATGGAAATATTGGACAAAAATACGCCTATAGACTTTACTATTCAAGTAGGAATGGATATCACTCTTCTTCAATTGGAAACCGAATAGTAAAGACCGGATTTGGCTTCTTTTGCAGATCTATAGTGCCGTCCAACTGAGCTACTAATGAGTTAATCAGTTGTAATCCAAGTGTGTCGGTGCTTTCAATTTCAATATCCTCGGGGAAAGGATTCCCGGTATTCGAAAGGGTGAGTTCATATTGAGTATTCTGTGTGTCCTTCTTCATTTCTATTGTAAAGACTGCCTCTTCTCTCTCGGAGAAACCGTGTTTAATCGCATTAGTAGCTATTTCATTTATTACCAACCCTAATGAAATAGCTGTCTTTGTTGGAATGTATACATCTTCAACCTTATTGATTATTTGAACAGTTCTGCTTGAAGTAGAATAGAATATGGACTCTAAAATATCTTGAAAGTATTCTTTAACCTCAATTTGCCCTATATCATCCTGTTGGTGGAGTTTTTCGTGAACTAATTTGATTATCTCCATTCTCTGTCTTAAGTCGGATAAATCATTCTCGATTTCCGATTCCTTTAAGCTTATCAGGGAAGAAATCATATTGAGGTTGTTTTTCGTTCTATGGTTTAACTCCTTCATATAATAGTCTTTTTGAGCTATTGTATTCACCAATTTTTCTTCAGTTTTTTTATGAGAAGTAATGTCTGTAATAAATCCTTCTATGTGATGAAGCTTATTCTCTGAAGTATATATACCGATTCCCTGTTCCCACACCCATTTCAACTTACCGGTTTTGGTTGTAATTTGATATTGTAATTGAAAGTGCCGCATTTGTGTAAGAGCTGTTTGTACAGCCTCCCATACATGCTCTTTGTCTTCTGGAATGATTAGTTCTCCATATGAGATTACTTGGTTTTCTTTTAGCTCCTCCGGCAAATACTCTGTGAGTGCAAAGGCTCCTTCACTTACAAACTCCATTGTCCAATTCCAATCGTTCTTCGATATATACGCAATCCCAGGGAGGTTACCCATTAAGGTTTCAAGCCGGCGATTGATTTTCTTGACGTTATCTTCCGATCTCTTCTTGTCAGTAATGTCTCTTATAAGCCCTATGAATCCTGTGATGCGGTTCTCCACATCTTTTAAGAAAAATACATTTGTCTCACCTAAAAATATAGTTTCATCCTTTTTTCTATAATGAACCGGAAATAAAAAGTCCTTCAGATCACCCTTGTGCTCTTTAATAGCCATCCCCATTTGATTGTATTCTTCTTCATTTTTGTAGATAGTCACTGTCTTCTTGCCTTGGAGATCTTCAAGGCTATACCCAAATAAATCTGTAAATGCCGGGTTACAGTCAATAATATTTCTATCGGTATCTGCAACGAGAATTGCATCTCGAATACTATTAAATAAGCCTCTGTACTTTCTCTCGTTTTCAGCGATTTGCCTATCTTTCTCATATTGTTCGGTTACATCTCGAAAGACCAGTACAACCCCGGTGATGTTTCCTTCATCGTCCTTAATAGGTGCAGCACTGTCTGCTATCTGGTACTCATCGCCCTGCTTCGATATGAGCATGGTGTGGTTGGCAAGGCCTACTATTTCCCCATTTTCTAAAACTTTTTCCACCGGATTATTGACGAGTTCTCTGGTATCAGCATTTATGATGTGAAACGCCACACCAAGGTTTTCTCCTTTAGCCTCCTGAACAGACCATCCAGTAAGCATTTCTGCCACAGGGTTCATGTGTACGATTTTACCGTCGGTATCAGTGGATATAACTGCATCTCCTATGGAATTAAGAGTGGTACAAAGATTCTCTTCACTTTCTTGAAGTCGTTTCTCTCTTTGCTTTCTGTCTGTAACATCGCGTACTGATACAATAGCACCCTGCTTCCCTTTAAACTCTATTGGAATACCAATTGTCTCTACCCACACTGAAGTTCCGTCCATTCGTAGAAATTTTAAATCCGTTTTATCGGACACCGTCCTTCGTTCTACGTTGAGTTTTCTTATTCGTTCCAACGCAATGGATCTAAAAGCAGGATGAAGCCGATCGACGACCAGTGTACCGATTACATCAGATGCAGATGTGGCCCCAAATAGCTTGGCTGCTGCAGGGTTCAGATATGCAAACCGTGATTCTGTTTGAATAAACAGAGGTTCTGGGTTTTCCTCTACAATGGCACGAAATTGCTCTTCGCTTTTTCTTAAATTCTCCTCGGCTAAGTTCTTTTCGGTGACATCATTGATGATCGAAAACAGAAGTTGCCTATTCTGTATTAGAATAGGGCTGGACCTTACTTCCACATCTCTTATTGAGCCATCAGCAATTTTATGCTTGAAATAGAATACATTCCGTTCTTCTTCCCGTGCTCTCTTCATCTCCTGTAATACTTCTTTCTCACTGAGCTGATTGATTTCTTGTATCTTCATGCTTGTGAGGACTTCAGGGGGCCATCGATAAAACTCCAAAGCTGCTCGGTTTACGTCTATTATATTCCCTGTCTCCGGCTCTATGAGCATCATTGGTGAATGGGAGTTATGAAATACCGATTTATATCTTTTCTCTCTTTCTTTTACGTTTTGATGAGCTTCAAAGAGGTCAAACGCCATGTTTATGGTTTCTATAAGGACGAATTCTCCTGAGTTCTTCAGCACATAGCCATAACGGGTAATCTTTTTTACTTTATCCACATACTCTTTTTCGGAGTGGCTGGTATGAAAAATGATGGGAATTTCACGTGTTTTGAGTATCTGTCGGGGCAGCATCCGTCCCATCCATACCCTTACCCAGGTCGATATCCATTAGTATTAGTGAGATTGCTGGATCTTCCTGTACAATATAAACGGCTTTTTCCCCCTGGTAAGCTGTGATTACTTCAAAATCATGCTTTTTAAGCATCTTAGCGGTGGTCATAGCTATAATGGCTTCATCTTCTACAAGGAGGATCTTTTTCTTCATCAAAAATACCTTTATTTCATCGTAGTAATGGAGATTATAATCCTATTGATAGACATTCTCAAGGAAGGAATTATACCTTTGAAAATTTATGACAGAGATTTTTATCAGGGAGGTTTTCATCAAGATTCCCGATTACCGTTCCTATTCCCGGGCGGCGCGGCGGGCCCTGCAGGAGTTTACCCTTCTCCTGGGACATCGATATAGAGGATGATGATTACTCCCTTTACGATCTCGGAGGAAGGATGATAGCGATTGCCGACCGGGAGCTTCCCCTGGTCACTTAACCGGGGCCAAGCCTTAGAGTGCAAAGTCTCTTTGGAGCAAATTGGCGACCCGATTGGGGAGGACCGATTCCGGATAAGCGCGGCAAGTTTTATCCGGGATTGCAGCTCTCCGGAGGATATAGAGAGGCGGATCGGCGGAATTCCACCGACTTATTGCGAAGGACCCCGCTGGACACTGGGGAATCAATCCAGAAGCTCATGGCCTGTGATGAACTTTTTTTCACTCTTCTTTGCATCATCAATATAGTTTTCTATAAACCGAATATCCTGAATATCTTCATATAACTCATACATCGATTTCTTGAGGAGTGTTGATTTATCCTCATGTAAGTATTCAGTGAGATATTCCAAAATTTTTTCCTCTTCGTCGTTCAATCTTACAGATACTACTGCCATTTTTTATACACCTCCGACCTCTTTGCGATTGTCAGTACATACATATCCTCATCTTCAATTTTAAAGACGGCACGATATTTTCCTTTTCTTAGTCTATAGTAATTTACAGATGAATCAGAGACTAATTTCTTTATGTCAAATAGATTTAAGTCTTTTGTTGTGTCAATTGAAACAAAAGCATGAACAAAAAGCTGAGCAATCTCTTTTGGAAGTTTGCCCTTATCAATCTCTTTCTTGATATCTTCATCATAATAGACCATCATATAAAATGTAGTGCAAAGTCATACACTGGTCAAGTTATTTTTATAGAAAATAAAACTTAAAATCTCAATCTGCGTTGTGCCGAGAACCATGGGGTGGTCAAGGTCTTGAGCACACAAATCTACAGGATACGAGAGTGAATTTCGCTTGCAATTACGGCATGTTGTTGTATATTATGATTATATACAGAAGGGGAGGCTTTGGTGGACTTTTCCAATATTGTAGGATTCGATTGGGATGAGAATAAGTTCTATAAAAATATTGGAAAGCACAACGTTTTTGCTACTGAGGCTGAACAGCTTTTCTTCAATCATCCCTTAGTAGTTAAACGCGAGCTTAAGCACTCCCGGATAGAAGAGCGATTTTATGCTTTGGGGCAAACAAATCATGATAGGTTACTTTTCATCGTGTTTATTATTCGTTCTGATAAAATCCGAGTTGTCTCGGTCAGAGAGATGAAAAAAGGGAGGCGAGAGTATATGAAGTCTAGAAAAAAAGAAATTCCTGAGTTTAATAATGAAAAAGAAGAACGTAAGTTCTGGGAAGATCATGATTCCGCTGACTTTTTGAAATGGGATGAGGCACAAATTGCCCGCTTTCCAGAACTAAAGCCGACGACAAAATCCATTTCCATCCGATTACCTCAAGACTTGATTGATGATCTAAAAATTTTGGCACACAGACGTGACATTCCTTACCAATCACTTCTCAAAGTCTTTTTAGCCGAGAAAATTGAGGATGAATTTGGAAAGAAGCGGGGTGGCTGACTCGCGCGTGATGCCTTTTAACGAACACCTATAGTGGTTATATGGCTGCACAGCTACGGTTGAGGCGAAAGATGATATTTTCCTTTTGTTCGCTAAACAGAACTCCCGAAAAAAAGACCTGGACATTGTTTCAAATATTATTATCTCCCTGGAAGATATCCGACAGCAGCTGTTGAGCACAGGAATTCTAATTTTGTAAGTCTTTTGACTTCCAAAATTAGAATAACCTCAAACCCTTTAAGATAAATTACTTATCCTAAAGAAAATGTGAGCATTCTAAATTTGAAAATTTTAATAAAATTTTCAAATTTAGAATCGCTGTGTTGAGCATACAACTATTGTCTCTCTCTTTTAAGGGGTCTATACTTGCAGTAATGGGAAAAGGTGTATGGATAGACGAGCTTTCAGACGTACTCTTCTGGGATGTAGAGCGCAAATCCCTGGATTCGCAAAAGCATATCCGCTGGATAATCGAACGTGTTCTGGAAAAGGGAAATTATAGCGACTGGCTTGCATTAAAAACCAACGTGACAAAAGAGACGCTGGAAAAGGAGTTTAACCGGTTAAGGATTGATCCAAAATCACGGAATTTTTTGAGGCGATACCTGCATGGCACTGATCAGTTATCCCGATAGTGTTGATCCGGTTTTACTGGATCTGCTGAGCTATGTGATTCAGGAAAAAGATCTGGAACCCTTTTTACTTGGAGGGGGGACCTCTCTGTCCCTCCGGTTTGGACATCGCTCTTCCGAAGATCTCGATTTTTTCTCCCGGGAGAAGTTCGATACAGACCGCCTGCAGAACTGTTTTGCAGACTCATTTCCGGATTCCAGATTTTAAACCGGACCGAAGGAAGCCTCTGCCTGATGGTACAGGGTATCAAGATTGATTTTCTCTTATCACCCTTATCCTCTTCTAAGAGAAGCGGATATCCGGGAGGGATCAAGGTTCCTCTCTCTACCGGATATATCGGCGATGAAAATAAATGCAATTACAAGCCGGGGCTCAAAAAAAGATTTCTTTGACCTCTATCTTCTTCACCAGACTGGAATTTCCATCTCCACCAGCCTTGACCATTTCTCCATGAAATATAACGGGAACAGGTTTCTTGCCCTCCGGAGCCTTCTGTGGTTCGAGGATGCGGATTCCGAACCGGATCCGATACTCCTTAACAACTGGTCCTGGGAATATGTAAAAAAAGAGATTGCTGCACTTGTTGAAAAAATTATCAGCTGATACAGCATTTCGCGCCAGGGACCCGGAGGGCGCCGAAGGCGGTCCGGCGGAGGGGCGAAGGCCCGGAGCCGGACGGAAGGCGGGAGGGGCGCGCACGAAGTAGCGCCCCGACAAGCCGCCGAACCCCGGAGGAGGCCCGGCCCCCTGCCGGCAGGCAGGGGGAGGCACCCGGAAAAACCAGAGTTCTGGGAGGGTCATGATTCCGCTGACTTTTTGAAATGGGATGAGGCGCAGATTGCCCGCTTTCCAAAACTGAAGCCGACGACAAAATCCATTTCCATCCGATTACCTCAAGACTTGATTGATGATTTAAAAATTCTGGCACACAAACGTGACATCCCTTACCAATCACTTCTCAAAGTCTTTTTAACCGAGAAAATTGAAGATGAATTTGGAAAGAAGCGGGGTGGCTGACTCGCGCGTGATACCTTTTCCATCGCGAATATCGTTGCACGGTGATAAGTCGGCCTGGTTATAAAGCGGAAGGTCCGGCCGATTCTGCAAGTATGTGGAAAACTACTACGAGCAGTACGACAACGGGATCGTAATGTATAACGAGGGAAGAAGGGCGAGACATGGCCTTTCGATGATGGGGTCGGATTATACGCAGTGGCACGGCTTCTACGAGGTGGCGGAGTGCTTTTACATGGAACTCATACCGGAGGCGAGCCTGCCGAAATGGAGCGTTTTGCCGAAGAGGTTGCAAAGGGGGATCTCTATATTGAACTGGAGGATGAGGGACAAACCAGGGGCAAGGAGAGCACAGGGGTGTATAGGTCTCTCATCGGAATGCTCGATTCGCTGAAGATGAAGGCGGAAGTGTTGCAGAGCATCGCTGATAAGGATCTTACGGTAGATGTGCAGAAGGCCTCCGATAGAGATGTCTTCGGGGAATATCTCATTACCATGAAGAACTCCTTGAATGAAATCCTTCTGCAGGTGTTTTCGGCGGTCGCTCAGTTCAAACTCGATCAGAGCTACAAAGGCATGGAAAACTGAATAAAAAAACTTCTGGTCATGGAGTAAGAGTTCTCTTAATTACCCCATACTCGATATGTTTCATTCCACGCCCTAACTAATGCCTTCGCTGCTTCTCTCACATCCTCTTCGCTAGTGTCCCGACCGAGAGATAGCCGAACCGCACCGAGGGCAACTTCCCTTTCTATTTTCATAGCCTGTAAAACCTCGGAGGGACTCTCCACATCCTCATGACAGGCGGAGCCGGTCGAAGCCGCAAGCTCGGGAGCTGTAGCCAGCAGGGTGTTGCCGCTTACTCCGGGAAATGAGACGTTCAGCGTATTGGGAAGACGTTCTTTCCGATGACCGTTTAATCGCAGCTGTGGTATTTTATCGAGGAGAGAGAACAGCTGCTCGAGTTCTTCTCCGGTAAGCTCGGCGGCACAGACCTCGGTTACTCTCCTGATGTAGCACTGTTGTTCGAGTTTGGCTAGACCTTTAGCTGCGGTAGCCTTGTCTATGTCGGTTTTACTGCTAATCTAGTTTTGAGTGATGCCAGGTGATCGGTGAAGAAGAAAGAGGAAAAAATGCTGCCCGCTGCCGATAAGCTCAAACAGACAGTAGTTTGGGGCCGTGCCGGTCTGCAGCCCTTGAGCAAATGGGAGTTGCCCTCTCGATTAACAGACATTAATACACCTCATCATGTGAACCTATGTCCACCGGTACGATGGCGTCTTTCTCTATCGTGAAGAAAAGCGTGATGCGGTAAGATATGTTGATGGAGACCGAATACAGCTCCGAGAGATTCCCTTTTAGCTTGTGTAGACGCAGGGACGGATGGCCAGGATCGACCTCAAGGAGCTCTAGACACTTGCGATACTGCTGTTTGAGCTCAGGATGGCGCCCGAGAAACTTGCGTGCCTTCTTATTATAATCCTCGGTATACAGGATCCTATACATTCTCGATGCGTTGGAGGTGATCCTTTACAGACTCTTCTATGTATGCACCCTCGGCAAGGGACTTTTTGGTATTGACGAGGGCTGCCTGCAGCTCACATTCCCGCAGATGATTGTATGTTTCCACGGGCATTACCACATACCTGGTCTTTCCGTGCATGGTAATTACCGCCTCGTGATCACCCTCCGTTGATGCTTCTATAATCTTTACCCCATGCTTCTTTAGCTCGTTGGCTGGAATCGTATAGCTCATCACATCACCTCCATATGATGATACATAATACTAATGATAATACTAAAAAGCAATTTAAAATAGTACATATTTTAGTATTTTAAATAGTACCTTTTTGGGCTGTGCCCGGCAGGATAGATTGGCTCACACACCCTATATTTTTGAATTGAAAGGAGGAAGTAGACGAAAAAAAGATTTCTTTGACCTCTATCTTCTTCACCAGACTGGAATTTCCATCTCCACCAGCCTTGACCATTTCTCCATGAAATATAACGGGGACAGGTTTCTTGCTCTCCGGAGCCTTCTATGGTTCGAGGATACGGATTCCGAACCGGATCCGATACTCCTTAACAACTGGTCCTGGGAATATGTAAAAAAAGAGATTGCTGAACTTGTTGAAAAAATTATCAGCTGATACAGCATTTCGCGCCAGGGACCTGGAGGGCGCCGAAGGCGGTCCGGCGGAGGGGCGAAGGCCCGGAGCCGGACGGAAGGCGGCAGGGGCGCGCACGAAGCAGCGCCCCGACAAGCCGCCGAACCCCGGAGGAGGCCCGGCCCCCTGCCGGCAGGCAGGGGGAGGCGCCCGGAAAAACCAGAGTTCTGGGAAGATCATGATTCCGCTGACTTTTTGAAATGGGATGAGGCACAAATTGCCCGCTTTCCAGAACTAAAGCCGACGACAAAATCCATTTCCATCCGATTACCTCAAGACTTGATTGATGATCTAAAGATTCTGGCACACAGACGCGACATTCCTTACCAATCACTTCTCAAAG
Source organism: Spirochaetia bacterium (assembly GCA_034520965.1). GTDB lineage: Bacteria > Spirochaetota > Spirochaetia > DSM-16054 > Sediminispirochaetaceae > DSBN01. The sequence goes on from JAXHMY010000009.1 coordinate 118,383, forward strand.
TCCTCTTAGCCGAGAAATATCAGGATGAATTTGGAAAGAAGCGGGGTGGCTGACTCGCGCGTGAACCTCCGTCTTACCCAGGGGGTAGAATTCCACTATGGCCATCTGCAGCTCCTTTCTTTCTTAGTTCCTGCCGTTGGTATCCAACGACTATGGTTAGAAGATACAGATGAAAGTCGGGCAACTCCATAAACGGGAAATGAAAAAAAATAACAGATTGTTATACAACAAAGTAAAATAAAGTTTCTATTATTATACTTTTGAATTGTAAAGTAAAATATGATGTTATATGCTATACGCTAAGAGAAAAAATGGATATAAATGATTTTGTAGCCGGAACCTATAAAAGCGGCTATCGATATAAATATTTTTTACCGGAAAAAATCAACCATTCCTTTGTCTGCTCCAACCCGGAGATCAACAATAGTCTGGAAAGAGGCGCATTGAAGATAGGTGAACTCAACTCCTTCTCTAAACTTGACCCTGATACCGAAATGTTTATTGTCATGCACATTTTTAAAGAAGCGGTAGTTTCAAGTAGAATAGAACTGAGACAGCCGAAAACGCGGTTGCCACGCTTCACGAAATCATCGATCTGAAAGCTGATATAGAAAAAAACAGAATTATGGGAATGGGAAGACGGTCTCCAACAGCCATGCTGCTCTTGACACGCCTATTTAAAAAACCGGTCATAAACGTGAAGGATGTGCAGTTCCTTACGAGTCTCTCCCCAAAAGCAGCCAACGATCTTGTACAGATTTTCCTCGAACACAACATACTCAAGGAGATTACCGGCAACCGGCGAAACAGGGTTTTTGCTTTTGAGGAATATATCAAGCTGTTTTAGAAGGCGCAGGCTATTAATCCTCTCCCTGACCTCTTCCAATTTGATTTCGGCATGGCGCCGCATATCGTCGCAGGCATCCGCAGCTGTGTGGTCTACCCGTAGAGCCAGGAGCTCCCGGATCTCTTTGAGGGAAAAACCGAGGCGCTTGGCGTGGGTGATAAAATCTAGAAGCTGTAACGTTTCGGGAGGAAATTGCCGATAACCGGCATCACTCCGTTCGGGTTCGGGTACGAGTCCTTCCCGCTCGTAGTAGCGGATCGTCTCAATCCCGACGTGAGCGCGTCGGGCTACTTCGCCAATTGTCATTACTGTCATGCTCGTACCTCCAGTACTACAACATATAGGTAATATCAGAGGTAGCGGCAGGATGTACGTAGATGCCCGTCTTCAGCTCGAGCATGGTAATCTCGTTCCGAATGGCTGTGGCGAACTGGTTAATCATGTGGCTTCGCATGACATGTTACCTCAATTTTGGCTATTCTACTATATAAGCATATATGAAGAAAAGGACGTTAGCAGCGTAGAGTGTGACCAGTTGAATGCGGCTGCAAGCGCTAAACGCCCGCTTACCTGACCGAGCGTTCTTCAAGCATTGCTCGAAGCCTCCGGTGCTGAACCTCAAGTATTGGCCCAGCGTCGAGTTCGGTCATGGAGGTATAGTGTTCCCGGTAGAGGGACAATAGTTCAGTGTCGTCGGGGTCTATATTCCAAAAGGCCATATAGTCACTCAGGTTGCGGAGTTCTGGATACGTGAAAAAGTCAATACCCGGAGGGCCAACCATAAAGAAGAGCGGAATAAGTCCCCACCCCCACAAAGTCCGGCGTTCTCCCAGGTGCATTCGTGCGGTGTAGAGGGGGTCGTCATGCTCAAGGAGCTCAAGCGTGGGGTGTATTTCCACCGCGCCGTCGCGCGGCCCAGGTACCAGGTCACGACCCGAGGTGAGCGGAACCTTGTCGGTCAGGCCCAGAATAAACTCCACCTGAGAGGGGTCACCCGCAGCCGGTGCCGACCGCTGCCGTCCATTTGGACTAATCAAATGCGGTTCGTTGGAAAACGCAGCAAAGCCAACCTGAACCCCATCATCTCCTGGCCACGACGGTATATCTTCAGGCCAGAACACACGTCCATTGTGATGCTGGCTCAGCATAACTGCAACCGGTTCATTGTTTTTCGCATCGAGTACCACGTAGATGGACCCGTGTATATCGAGCTGATGCCAGTCCACCGGGTCGCCAACAAGCCGGGCGGCTGTGCGCTTCCAGTCCGACATGTGCGCCGGAAGGCCACTGCCCGGAAACACGAAACTGTACTTGAGAAACAGCAACTCTCGTTCACTACCCGGTACAATGTCCTTATAGATTCGCCCGTACGCAGTCGGTGTCAGACTCATAGCTTCCGGAGCGGGAGGCAGCATCGCGGCTGCATCACCAAGAAAACGGAGATAGTAAGATTCGTTTTCCTGTATCCGGCGGAGTACCTCCCGCGTTACGTCGGTAGCAATGAGTTCTCCCGACTCGTTATAGGCGTGCGTGTTCGGCAGATATTCGGTGTAGAAATCCATGGGCCGGTAGCTATCCGGGGACAGAAAGACTCGAGGCAGGTGCTTTTCGAGCAACTTTCGGGTTGCCGGATCATCCTGCGGCAGATACTCCATCCGCGACGGATACCGAGCAAAGGCAGTCTGGAAGCTCTCGCCGCCGGATCGGGACAGCAGCACCAAGGCAACTGCGACTGTCACCACTACAACGATTCCTGCCCACTGTGCCACTTTCTTACTCACACTCATCCTCCCTGCTACATTACACTCTTCACACTGGTCCGTGGAGGCCCGGCTTTGGCAGTTGCCGACGTGAGCGCGTCGGGCTACTCTCCGTTCGTGAGGCTGCCCATGTCACCATCCCCAACTGCTAGAGCATGTATGCGATGTCCGAGGTCGCCGCCGGATGAACATAGATACCCGTCTTCAGCTCGAGCACGGTAATCTCGTTCCGAATGGCCGTGGCGAACATGTTGATCATCTCCCCGGCGTGACCGCCGAGCAGGTGTGCCCCAAGGATTCTTCCGCTCTTTTTATCGACGATTACCTTGTATGCACCGTGGGACTCGTTTGTTCGTCGGAGAGTATACCAGTCGCTCATGTCTCCGGCTTGAACTTTCAGGTCGTAACCGGCCGCCCGTGCTTCCTCTTCCAGCATTCCTGCCCGCGCCAAAGAGGGAACGGTAAAGGCTACGCTGGGGGTCCCCTGGTAGTTGGGCCGCTTGCGATTGCCCTTCAAAATATTGCCCACAGCGACCATCCCCTCATGCACGGCGACGGGAGTGAGCTTCGCCCCCGCAGTATCCGCTGCGTCGCCGGCGGCATAGACGGCAGGATTTGAAACGCTCTGCAGAAACTCGTTTACGGTGACCCCTCGTTTCGCATCGAATGACACATTGCCCGTGTCCAGGTCGAGATCGTCGAGCTCGGGCACACGCCCGGCTCCATGAACTACCATATCGGCTTCGATTGTTCTTCGCTCAGAGGTGGATACCGTATACCGGCCATCGCCATGATCGTTTTCTGTGACCTCCGCAACCTCCGTGTGTAATCTGATATCGATTCCTATTTCCCGGGATATGTTCGTGAGCTGCCCCGCCAGGTCCGGATCGAATCCCCTGAGAATTTGGTCGCCCCGTTGGAGGACGGTCACCGTCGCTCCGGCCCGGGCAGCAATGTGGGCAAACTCCATGGAGACAAAGCCTCCTCCGACAAAGACAATCCGTTTGGGAAGCTCGGGTAACTCGAGAAAATCGGTACTGGTGACCAGATGCCCGGCCCCCGGGAAGCTGAGCGTGCGGGGTCGTTGCCCTACGGCTATAACGATGGATTCCGCACGTAACTCACGGTCACCTACGGCGAGCGTGGTGCCTCCGGTAAACCGGGCGCTGCCGTGTACCGTTTCTACTCCCAATTTCTCCAGTGACTGTGTGATGGAACCGGGGGTGTCCCGGATGATCGCCTCTTTATGCTTCATAAGTGCCGGCCAGTCGATTGTGAGTTCTCCCTCCACACCCATACCGGACATTCGGCGACTCCAATCGATGAGTTCGGCCGCACCGACAAGCACCTTCTTGGGATCACAGCCCCGAAGCGCGCATGTACCACCGTACGGCCTGGAGTCTACCACGGCAACCTTTTTGCCCGCTCGAGCGGCTTTGTGTGCAGCCGACACGCCCGCCATGCCGACTCCGATAACAACAACGTCGTAGTTACTATTCAATTCCATACCGAAACTCCTTATTCCGTAATTTTTTGATGACCTGGACTGGGAACTCACGTGGAGCGTTGCAAACCGGCATGCTTCAGCTTCGGCTGTCCGATTTCCGATCGGTTTCTGCTTTTGTCTCAGCTATCTGTCTTCGAGCATAGTAATAATATAAACCTTGTACCCTACTACAAGGTCAAGTAAAAATTGAAGGTTTTTGAAACGCAGAGCAGTTTTTTTGTATTTTACTATTGACTCATAATCTATAGTGACTTATATTCATTAGTAGAAGGAGGCTCTGATGAAAGGTAATAAAACCGAATCCGACTGCCACTCGGGCACTCGCGGCGAAGAGGCCCGAGTACACGGGCTTATCCAGGCCATGCTGCTGCTCAGTGTAGGAGAGAGCCCGAGCCACGGCTACGAGTTGTTCAAAAGACTTTCGGAGGAGCTTCCCGAGGGGCTTGTGCCCGACGTGGCGGTTCTCTACCGGATTTTACGAAAGTTTGAAAAAGAAGGCTTTGTGGCTTCGCGAATTACCCCCGGTGAGGGCGGGCCGGCGCGCAAGGTATACTCCCTCACCCCGAACGGTAAGGATTATCTGGCCCAGTGGTATGAAACCGTTCACACGCGGGTAAGGGCCCTTGAGCATTTTGTGCAGAAATACGAACAGCTCAGCGGACGGCTGCACACAGAGGAGGAGGAAAAATGAACGCTGCTACTATCACGGTAAATGTAATTGCCCTGGCGGCACTGCTGTGGGCGCTTAGCAAGGATCGCAGCAAGACGAAACAGGCCCTTCGCGTGGCGGTCCGCTCTTTCCTAGGGATGTTGCCGATGGTCCTCACCATTATCATTCTCATCGGAGTACTGCTTGGTTTCGTTACGCCACAGATTATTCAGAATCTGCTTGGCGAGGAGAGCGGATTTTTCGGAATACTTACCGCGGCTCTCATCGGCGCGGTAATGCACATTCCCTCGCTTATCGCCTTTCCTCTGGCCGCGTCGCTGTTGGAAGGGGGAGCGGCGGTGGGAACGGTCGCCGGCTTCATTGCCAGCCTCACCATGATCGGGGTGCTTACCTTCCCGGTGGAGGTTCGTGAATTGGGAGTCAAAATGACGATTATGCGCAACGGCTTCGGCTTTCTCTTCGCCATTGCCATAGCACTAGTCATGGGGGTTTTACTATGAACGAGAAGAATAGAAAAACGATTCGGAATGCAGAGCCAGTGCAGAAAAGTAGTACTGAAGGATTGGAGTAGGAACTGCAGTGATCGCCGGTATCCTCATCTATCTGTTTCCGGATAACAGGGCTCGGGCAGTAGACACTTCGCTGCGCTTTTTCTACGAGATGATATCGATCCTCCCGGCAATAGTCGTTCTCATCGGTCTGTTCGCCGTCTTTGTTCCCAAGCAGATGGTGGCAAACTATCTGGGACACGCCTCCGGAGTCAAAGGATTTCTCCTGGCAATATTCCTGGGCGCCCTTCCCACGGGCCCACTTTACGTGGCCTTTCCCCTGGCTGCCGCTATGCTGAAGAAAGGGGCCCGGGTGGCCAACATGATAGTATTTCTCACCGCCTGGGCCTGCATAAAGCTGCCCCAGGAGATGGTGGAGCTGCAGTTCATGGGGCTTAAGTTTACCCTGCTCCGTTTCAGCCTCACGGCGGCTGCCGCCGTACTGATGGGACTGCTTACCGAGAGATTGATGAAGACTGCCGAAAATACACAAGAATCGGCGTAATGTCTAAAAAAGAGAGGTATGAAAAAATGAAAATTGTCGACCTACATTCCATTACCGCTTATCCATTGGAAGAAAAGGATAAGAACGTGTTTTTTGAAACCCGAGAGTTCAAGACGCGTATCACCGAGCTCGGGGAGGGTGGAAAAATTCCCCAATGTGATATGACTTCCCATGTGATCTTTGTCGTCATAAAAGGCGAAGCGGAGCTCACGGTCAATGAAGAGACGAAGACGATTCGAGAAGGAGAGGCAATGATTACCGAACCGGCTCGACTCTCGCTTTATTCGGAGAGGGGCGTACGGATCATGGGTATCCAGATTCACCTGCAAAACGAACGAGAAATCAGGCATGGATGTTGTAACGAATTGGTCACCGGTCTCTTGATATTCATCTCACACACTCATACAGGTCCCTGAAGCCTTTCCCGATGTTTTTGCTCTCATCGAGGAGGGGATTAAAGGGGCCTCCGTTGACGTAGGAACTTATGGGACCGGATCCACCTCCCGAACCGCTCCCGTCGCCACCTCCGGCGGCTCGACCTCCGGACCCGGCAGCGGAACCTGAGTCGCTATTGTTTTGCCACTCGATCGCTCGTTGGTCGATTTCCATCAGCTGGTCAGGGGTGAGCAGCTCTAATTCCAGGTACTGCAGAGTTTCATCCGCCCACGTCGCTTCTATCCGCCCCATGGACTCGATATCCTCCATCACTTCTCGCAGTTCCCGCTTCTGCCCTTCGCTGAGTCTCAATTCTTTATTCTCAGTAACCATTCCGTAGACATAGCCGAAGAAGCGTCCGAGATTATAGACCACGGCAGTCTCCTCCTTGGCCTTCTGAATTTCCGGGTCGGGGGTGCTCTGGGCGTGTGCCGGGAAGTTCACCGCCGTCGCTAAAAGGGCTGCGAAGATTGCCATTGGTATAAAAAGTTTCCTGTTCATGTTACTCCTCTCCTATGTATTTTTATTCGTAGCGGAGCGCATCGATGGGGTCTAAGCGAGATGCTCGATAGGCCGGATACCCTCCGAAAAACAGGCCGATGAGAAATGCGAAACCGAAGGCTAAAAATATCGAGGCAAGCGACAATTGGGATGCCATTCCCCCGAAGGTTGAAACTCCCCAGGAGGATGCAATTCCGAGGCCGATTCCCGCTATTCCACCGAGAAGGGATATAATGACCGCCTCGGAGATAAACTGCCGCATGATGTCGGCGGCGGTGGCACCGAGGGCCATCCGCACACCTATCTCCCGGGTCCTCTCGGTGACCGATACCAGCATGATGTTCATAATGCCGATTCCTCCCACTATCAGGCTGATGGCGGCAATGCTCACCAGCAGAATGGTAAAGGTCTCCGTCACGTCTTGGCGGGTGGCGAGGATGTCGAGTTGATTGGCAATATAGAAGTCGGCCGAATCCATGTTGGGTAAGTTATGCAGTCTCAATATCTCCTGTTCCAGGATACGCTGCAATTCACGCATAATCTCCGTACTATTCGCCGTTATATTGATCAGTGCATACTCCCTCTCTCCCTCCACGTAGCGCTGGAAGGTCGATATGGGGATAAAGACGGAGGTATCCGAGCTGGAGCTGCCCTTCTCCTCCATGATTCCGGCGATGCGGTAATTGATTCCATTGATTCTGATCTGCCGGCCTAGGGGGTCATCACCCTCCGGAAAGAGGCTGCGGTAGATCTCGATACCGATAACGGCGACTCGCCTGCGGCCGTCGACATCGGCGGCGGTAAAAAAGTCTCCGTGTACGGGATGAAAGTTCCGTATTTCTGGATACTCGGTAGTGGTTCCGACGAGGCTTGCCACGGCATTCACGTTCTCGTATTTTACCTGCCCCGTGGCGGACGCCTCGGGAGCTGCAGCAGTGACATATTCGGGGGAGAAGGAGCGGATGAGTTCGAGGTCCTCTTCGGTAAGGGAGGGCCGGATATTCGTCGTGTTTCTGCGTACGAGGCTTCCCCCGCGCCTTTCTCCGGAGTACACGAGCATGAGGTTGGAACCGAGGGACTCCAGGCTCTCTTCGACGGATTTTCTCGCTCCGTTTCCCAGTGCCACCAGGGCGATAACCGCGGCGACTCCTATCATTACACCGAGGGCGGTAAGAAAGGAACGCACCTTGTTCGATGCGATGCTGCGGAGACTCATTTTGAGGCTTTCGTAGAAGGCAACTCTCTTCATCAGACATACTCCTCGGCAGGGATATCCGCGATTATCCGCCCGTCCATCAGCCGGACCTCCCGTTTTGCCTCACGGGCCAGCTCGGTATCGTGGGTTACCATTAAGAGGGTTACCCCCTCATCATGGAGTTCGTGGAACAGCTGCATTATATCCGTACCGGTCTTCGAATCGAGGGCTCCGGTCGGCTCATCGGCCAGCAGATAATCTTCGGCTCGCTCGCCAAGGCCCTTGCAATGGCAACCCGCTGACGCTGGCCGCCGGAGAGTCGATTTGGTACACGCCCCTCCCTGTCGCTCAGGCCGACTCGTGCCATCATGCTGCGGGCCCGCTCCTTCCGCTCTTTCGGCTTGAGCCCGGCATATATGAGGGGGAGTTCGACATTCTCCAATGCCGTCTCGCGTCCAAGCAGATTGAAGGACTGAAATACAAAGCCGATATACTTGTTCCGCACATGGGCCAGCTCATTGCCTTTCATCTTGGATACATCGGTGCCCGAAAGACGGTAGCCTCCTTCGGTGGGATTGTCGAGACAGCCGATAATGTCCATCAGGGTGGACTTGCCCGATCCGCTCGGCCCGACTATGGCCACGAACTCACCCTCGGCGACAGTAAGGCTCAGCTCGTCGTATCGCCTTTACGATAGTCGGTCCCATGACATAGTGGCGCCTCAAGTTTTCCATTTCGATTATCGCCGCCATTTTATCGCCCCCCGCCGCTGCCCGGCGTATTCATAGGTAGAATCGATGATCCCGACGAGGAGCTCTCGCCAGCCCCAAGGGTGAATGCGGTCCCCTCCGGCACTACCACCTGAGCCCCTTCTTCGAGACCCTCGGTAATGACAATATTCCTGCCGTCGGAAGCCCCCGCAAGGACCCGCCTGGTTACCGTCTCTCCGTCTTCATAGACTTCGAGATAGTCATCTTCCGCGCACCGAAGAGACCGCGGAGGCGGGGACGATCAGCCCTGTATCGTTGCTTACGAGTACGGAAAGATCGGCGCTCATCCCGGGACGCAATCTCTCTCCGTTCCCTTTCGAATGGATGAGGGCCGAAACGGTAAAAATTGATATGTTGTTCACGATTTCCGCAGAGGGGCTCACCTTGTCTACTCGCGAGTCAATTGACTCGGCTCCGAGCATATCGGCGCTGATTCTCACCGGCATTCCCGCCTCGATCTTCGCGATATCGAACTCATCAACTTCCGCGAGGACCCGCAGACGTGTGAGATCGGCAAAGGTAAGAAGTGGGGCACCGCTGTTTACCTGTTCTCCTTCAAAGGCCTGCGAATTCAGTACCACACCTCTGAAGGAGGCCCGAATTACCGTCCCATCAATCTTCTCGTTCGCCCTCTCGAGAAGCAGGAGATTCTGATCGACCTTGATGCCGGCGGCTCTGCGGTCCAGTTCGGCATGGGCCGCCGCCTCGCGTGCTTTCTCGAGCTGAGCCCGGGTAATCGAACCGGCTGAGAAGAGTCCTTCCTGCTCCGCCACCTGCTCTTCTGCACTGTGTAAGACGAGTTCGCTTCTTCGGAAATCGAGCCGGGCCTGTTCGAGGTCGAGTTCTGCCTTTTGAATATCTTTTTTCAAATCTGCATCGTCGAAGCGCACAAGGACTTCCCCCTGCGCTAGGTGTTCTCCCTCTTCGGCAGCGTGCAGGATAGTCCCGGAGATCTTACTCCTGATTTCCCTGGATACATACGGCTCCACAACCGCCGGACCATCCACTTGGACTGTTATAGTTCCGGGTTCTGCCTGAACGGTGCTTGTGCCCTTCTCTCCGGGAGGATTCTCTCCGTTTTCCGAAGCTGATTCGCCGCTTATGAGGGAAACATTTCCCCGGGACAATGCTATTCCAGTCCCGCCTATCAATACGATTGCAGTGAGCAGAAGGTAAATTTTTTTTCTTTTCATTGTATCTTCCTCATGTAGTCAGAGCTCTCCATGCCTGATACCAGATTCCGGAGAAGGTACGCGGCCTCGGCGGAACGCAGCAACGATTCTTGTCTCCCGGCCTCCGCCGACATGAGCCTGAAACGGGCCCGTTCGAGCCCTGCCGCGGCCGAAAGTTCCTCAGCAGCTGTCGCCCTTTGTTCTTCTCGCAGAGACAGAACGGTTTCGAGTCTCTCCCTTGCTCTTTCTATCGATTTCTGTGCCTGCGTAAGCTCCTCGTTGCTCAATAGATACCGTTGATACAGGGACCTGAGCTGTAGTTCGAGAGAAGATTTGCGCTCTTCGATCTCAAGCTTGTGGGCAGCTATGCTGTTCTCGAGTATGTGTTTTTCGTTTTGATCGGATTTTCCGATCTCCAGCGGCAGACGTACCGAAAGGCCGAGTTCCCAGGTTTCAGTACTATTCGAGGTCCTGCTTGTCTTCTCCAAGTCCGGCCCGTAGCTGTACAGCGGGAGACCGTAGGAAAGCCCCAGAGAAGCGCGCTCTACATCGTAGGCTAAAGAGGCACTCTGCTGCCGGCCGGAAAACGAGAGCTCAATGGTCGGATAGGAGAGGAGGCTACCCTGCGCCTCTATCTCACGGCGCTCCGCTGCAATAGCGTTCTGCAGGGCCGAGATTTCGGGGCTATGGGCCGCCGCAGAGGCGAGCAGTTCTTCAAGAGCCGGAAGTGCGAGAATGTCCATCTTCAGCGGCTCCAACTCTCTCTCCTCCACCGGCTGTAACCCTGATGCATGTGCGAGCTCTATCCATGTAATTTTTTTCTTCAATTTCCCCTCTAAAAGAGCTGTTTCGGCCTCCTCCAGCTCATCTTCTGCGCTTTGCAGGCTTAAAAGAGAAACATCGCCGGCATCGAAGAGCCGGGTCTGAGTTCCCAGTCGTTCTTCGGCGGCCCTCTTCTCGGCCTCGAGAACCGTCATCTCTTCCCCGGCGAGCCAGGCTTCTTTATAGAGGAAGAAGAGTTCGAGGAAGGCTGCATCGATGCGGTACATGAGATTATCCCGCTCGAGGTCGAAATTCTCTTGGAGTGATATTTTCTGCAGTTTTTGACTCTTCAGGAGTCCGACGGGGATTTGGGCGGCGATGCGAGCCTCGAATTCTACCTGTTCGGCAAACGCTTCGGCAAATGCGCCGTTTTCTTCACTCCGTGCCGTTGCAGAAGGGACCAGGGAAAGAGAGGAATTACCGGGATAACGAGCACTTTCGAGCTGCAGTCCCGCCGCATGCAGGCTGAGTTCGGCCTTCCGCACCGCCGGAGAGTTGTCGAGGTTTTCGACGAGCTCTTCGAAGGATAAGCCGAACAGCGATTGAGTCGTAATAATGATCAGGATGCATACCATCCATGCCGATTTAAGGTACTTCATTGCTCACCTCTTGTCTGCAAACTAGTGTAAAAATGTGAATAAAGTATGAAGGAAATATGTTGTTTTTAGATACCAGCCTTAATTGCGTTTTACTCTGATCTTTGGTAGCATATTCGCAGGTACTAAAATACTTTCAGAGCGAACCGGAATGGCGAAAACAACACGAACGAAAGAACAGGCACGTATCCTCAAGGGGGGACCGATGTGCGTCAACGCCCTTGCCTGCCGGCTCGGGATCAGCCAGGGGGCGGTCTCGCAGCTTCTGCGGGGCCCTCTACGGGATGAAAAAGACCGATCGTAGGAAGCGGGCAGGTGAGCTGCTCGAGCGCTTCGGCCTTGCCGAGGCGGCGGACAGGAAGTTCTCCGGCTATTCGAAGGGGATGAAGCGCAAGCTCACCATCGCCGGCGGCCTGCTCGTCCACTATTTCATCATGTGTACGAGATATAGAAATTCTGCATAAATGAGAATCGCTGTGCCCCTAAAGCGGTATTTGAAAAATCTAACATAATAGACTATACTGCCACTATAAAATATGAAAAATAAACACACTCACATTCATATTCCTTTAAGATCCTCGATTCCCTTGATTGTGGGGTATGCAAAAGCCCGGATTGTAGAGCAGATACGTTCAGTTTCGTTTATTCTCTTGTATCTCATAGTATTTCAAAGGTTTGTGCTGGGAATACCAATTACCGACGGGTTGTGGATTGCAATTGGTATTGGGATGGTCGTTTTAGGGCTCACTCTTTTCCTGGAGGGAATCAAACTGGGCATCATGCCGCTCGGCTGAGAAGGTTGGGGTTGCCCTTCCTGAAAAGTGTAAGAGCTTTCTCGTAATAATGCTGTTCGGCTTCCTCGTCGGTTTCGGAGCGACCATAGCCGAGCCCGCTGTTGCTGCCCTCCAGAAACTCGGCAGTTCCGTTCCTGCATGGAAATCGCCTCTCCTCTACCTCCTGCTCGAACAGCACACGGATATTCTCGTCCTTTCCATCGGTATAGGTGTAGGTGTGGCGGTGATATTTGGGCTTATACGATTCACCTTCGGTTTTTCAATAAAGCCGCTCATTTTTACGATTATACCCATAGTCCTGGGAACAACCATCTTGGCTCATACTCACGATAAGCTCCGCAGTATTATAGGCCTGGCATGGGATTCGGGGGCGGTTACTACGGGTGCGGTCACGGTGCCTCTGGTGCTTGCCATCGGTATTGGGGTTTCGAGAGCCTCGGGAAAAAACGAAGGGGCCCGGGGCAGCTTCGGTATTATCATGCTTGCCTCGGCTTTTCCCATTTTAAGCGTACTTATACTGGGATTCACTCATGAGTCCTGCCGCTCCGGCGCCGGTCTCGGAGGCGGATTTTTTTGCACTGGAAAGACGGACGGAGACGTTGGATCTGTTCGAAAGCGAGGAACAGCTGCGGCAGTATGTATTCAGGCAGGCGGGCGAGGAAGGACGACGGGCATATTTCGAAGGCAGGGATGAATACCACGAAGCCCTTAGGGCGCTTGCAGCGGACCGGCAGTTTCGCAGAAACACCCTCGGGAGTATGACCCTTTCTACGTGGATAGATGAACATGCCTCGGAATATGAGCGCAGATACGTTACCGAAAATTATCGCATAAAAAGGGTCGAGTCAGAGGAGAGCGTTGAGATCAAAGGGATTCTCTTAAGTGGAACCCGAAATGCCGCTCAGGCCGTTGTCCCTCTGGTACTGCTGCTCGTAGTAGTGCTTGTGCTGTTTTTGCGTGAGTCTCCGCGCTACCGCGACGAGGTTATACTGGGGGTTCTCCTGGCAATTTTGGGAATGTCGCTGCTCGGTTCGGGGATATCCCTCGGGCTCACCCCTCTGGGCAGGGAGGTCGGGAAGGGCTTGCCCCGCTCTTTTCAAACGGAAGACGAAGTAACCAATCGCCTCGTAATAGAAAACTTCGACACGAGTTTGCTGTTTAAAAGTGTCGATGTTGATGGAAATATTAACCGCTATTTTTACCTCGAAGAGGGAGACCGGCTTGAGAAAGTGAGCTTTGTTCCGGAACGCTACGATGAAGCACACAACATCTATGAGCATGTAATGACCCGCGGCCCTATGTTCGAGACGAATTTGACTATCCTGGGTATCGTCCTGGTATTTCTGTTTGCATTCGGTATGGGCTATGGATCATCTCTTGCCGAGCCGGCCCTCCACGCTCTTGGGCGAACCGTCGAGGGTATGACCGTGGGAATGGTAAAGGAGAAACACCTAGTACGAATAATTGCCTTGGGAGTGGGGATCGGTATTATGGTCGGGATCATACGCATCATGTTCACCATTCCCTCGGTCTCGCCTCCTATACCTCCCTATCTCCTGCTGTTCCCGCTTTCGATCATGGGAGATGAGGATTTTGTGGGAATAGCCTGGGACAGCGGGGGAGTTACCACTGGACCGGTAACCGTACCCCTGGTCATGGCAATGGGACTGGGAATCGGCGGCGAGATAGGCGTGTATGACAGTTTCGGCATATTGGCTCTGGGTTCGGTGTATCCTATTCTTACTGTGCTAGTGTACAGTTTTATAATTCGGATACGCCAACGGCGTTATATCCCTGCGCAGAAGACAGAGGGCCCCGATGAGTGAGAAACCATTTACCCGGCGAAAAGTGAGCAGTATTACCTGTATTGTCCATCGCAGCCTGCGGAAGAAGATTGGCGAGCATATACAGAGAATTGGGATTCCCTCGGCATATGTAGAGCTGGGTAAGAACGTGCGGCAGCTTATCCGTTCCCGTCCCTTCGGTTTGCCGGGTGCTAGCACTCAACTTCACGAGTCGCCCTCTGAAATATTTCGTTTTACCGTGTCGCAGCAAGAGTCAAGGGATATCATCTATTCTCTTATAAACGCCGGAGAACTGCATATACACGGTCGCGGGATGATCTTCTCTCAGGAAGTGGATGAGTATAGCCGTTATGAGGTCCCTGAGCTGCTGCCCGCGGAAAAAACGGAGACCCGGCATCCCCTTCTTCCCGATCTCTCGCTTATCACCTGTATTCTTTCCAGGCCCGGCAGTAGTGAAGAACTTTCTGGAATTGCCCTTGATCTCGGGACATGTGTTCCTATTGTTCACAACGGGAGGGGGACCGGTATGCGGGACAACCTGGGGCTGGTGAGGATTGCGATTCCGCCCGAGAAGGAGATTGTACAACTGGTTGTGCCCGAGTACGATGACGACAGCATTATTCGGCTTCTTATCGAAGAAGGACGCCTCAACTATCCCGGGCGGGGATTCCTCTACAGTACCCCTATAAAGGCCGGTCTTGTGGACACCAAGCTGCGCATAGGACGCCAGAAGCATGCGGCGAGTATCGAGCAGATAATATCGGCAATAGACGAGCTGAAGGCGAGCACTTCGTGGCGTCAGCGTTTTACCGGTTTCGAGGGGAATCTTTCAGCCTCCGCACCCCGGCTCCGACAGGGATACAGAGAGATCGTAGTAATGTGCAGAGAGGGGAAGAGTGACGTACCTTGTCGATGCAGCGATGGATGTCGGAGCCCCCGGTGCCACCATATCCCGGGTGGCCCGTATGAATCTGCAGAAACAGGAGGGGCATTCTGCGGCAAGCGAGCGGGCGGTACTCTGCGTGCCGAAGGATATTTCCGATCAGGTTATGGATGCACTGCTCAATCGGGCAATGAGCGGAAAAGATGAAGTAGATAGTATTCGCATACACGATACCTCCCACGTATTTACATATACAGCGTAACAGAGAAACTACACGGAGAGCTTTTTCTCACCTTTGTTCACAGAAAATCGATCGGCAGTCTGTTGACTTAGAAGCCTTTTTTTTGTCCTTCCCAGGGGGGAGCGGTACTGTTCTTAAATTCTTCCACGCTGGGACCGCCCAGTTTTCCCAGCCGGATGATTCCATATGTATAGGTAATGATAAGCAAAGTGAGAATGCCCGGCCATCCGAGGAGAAAGTTAAAAAATACCAGCCGCCCCATATTCCCCTGCTGAAAATATATAATCTGTCCGGTGAGTCTGAGGGAGAAATACAGCACCCATAGCCAGGTAGTCTCCGTATACGCAGGCCTTACTTTCGGGTGCCTGTACCATTCCAGGGGCCATCCCCGTGATATAAAACTCATCCATGCTACCAGCGGCCGTTTGGCGGCTATACTCAGCAGGGCCAGTATGATCGTCACCGCTCCTGTCAGCATCGAGGGTAAGAAAATTCCCTCCTCTCTCTTTAACAGGAATACAAGTCCGAAGGCTATTAGGGTGACAAGCAGGCCCTCAAGAGACCTTTTTGCCGATTCTTTTCTGATCCATCGGTAGATAATAAAACCCGTTGTCATGAATATTGACACAAGCAGAGCGATATAAAAACCGGCGCTCAGATTCATTAAAAGAAAGACCAGGGGAGGCAGGACAAGATCCGTCATACCCGGGCGGCTGAACACAATCTTTTTTAACTCATCGTATATATCTTTCAACAATCTCATGGCAGAATTGAACACCCCTATCGACGCGGCGGAAGGGGAAACAGGATGCTGGTCGATTCCCTGTAGGAGCGATATTCCGGATTATCACCATATTTTTTGTAGGCGCTTTTTTCGAGAAGCGGTATTCCGCTGACAAAAAGAAGTAAGAGAGTGATAAAAAGGGGCCCGATAAGAGTCAACCAGTCAAACCCCCTGAGGGAGGGTATGACAACAATGAATAGGCCCCACCACACAAGCATTTCTCCAAAATAATTCGGGTGTCGCGAGTATTTCCATAAGCCGGAATCCACCCAGTGAGCAGCGTTTTCAGGTTTGCTTTTATAGCGGAACTTTTGTATATCGCTTATGGATTCAATTAACAGGCCCAGTGAAAAAAGTACTATCCCGATTAATGTAAAAAAGAGGGACCCTTCATCAGATGGCGAAGTGATATACAGGGAGAAAGGAAGCATTACGAGCCATACCGTCGTTGCCTGGAGCACCCAGAATTTGAGAAAATTTATAAAATCACCTCTTTTATCATCAAAACGATCGTCCTTGCCGATTTTTATTATCCTGTAAAGCAGGTAGGATCCCAGCCGGGCACTCCACAACAGTATAGCCGCGGAGACAAGCAGCTTATGATAAGAGAACGCCCCCCCGGATGTAAGCAAGAGGAGCAGGGTCAGCAGAAAGAAACTGAGACTATAAGAGATATCGGTAACTTTATCAGTCTTGAACGCAGCGGCAAACATAAAAAAGAAGGTATTGATGGCAAAGCTAATAATCAAAGAAAATAGTATCGGATGGGACTGGACAAACTCCATTGTGAGCCTCCCTGATTGGCATAATGGGAGCCTATGATCACACCATAGCATATAGCAATAAACAAAACTCATGCGGCAAGTCTTCATTTATTTTTGCTATATCCGGCAAATTTAACTATATTTATTCCATTGAGCGAATCAACAGGGAGTTGTAGAATGAAAAAACACTTTTTGTTCACCTTATTGCTTTTATCTGTATACGGACATGCTGAAGCCGGAGGGGAAGCGGAAGCCTTCCATGAAACTGTTTCTTATGTGGATCTTGAACGGTTTACTGGAGACTGGTATGTCATAGCTGTTATCCCGACTCCCTTTGAGAAGGATGCGGTAAACGGTGTTGAAAACTACAGCCTAAACAAAGACGGTACAATACAAGTAAGATATACCTTCAGAAAAGGCTCTCCCGAGGGTAAGAAAAAAGTGATGTACCAGAAGGGGTGGATATACAACTCCGAGACAAATGCAGACTGGCGGGTCCGGCCAATCTGGCCCCTCAAACTCCCGTATTATATTTTGGAACTTGACGAAGACTACAGCTATACGGTGATAGGCACAAATAACTATAAGTACCTCTGGATAATGGCGCGAAAACCGGTAATGGAAAAGACAGTATATGAGGAAATTGTAAAACGAATGGAACAGCGGGGATACGATACTGATAAAATACAGATAATGAAACAAGATTACGAGGGACTGAAATGACAGTAGATACTATTACAGGCTTCCACCTTTATCATGGCTTTCTTTCAGGATCTTTTAATATTGCCAAACACCGGGAACATCTGAACAAAATCAATGTGTTTCCGGTTCCCGACGGTGATACCGGAAACAACATGGTCCAAACCTTCAGATCAATAGTAAAGGGCCTTAAATCTAACCGGTCAGCGGGAAAAATCCTCGAAGATATTGCCGACAGTTCGCTTGAGCATGCGCGAGGCAATTCCGGTATTATTATTTCCGGCAATACCTTAACAGTCTCTACAAAAACGCCGGTCACAGAGATTCCTATTCGATTAAAGATTTCGGTACCGCGGTAAAAAAGTACTGCCCTTAGCAAGGCATACCAGGCGATGGAAAACCCTGTTGAGGGAACAATTCTTACAGTGATAAATGAATGGGCTGAGGTCGTCCACAGCGAGAGCCATAAAGGTAGTGCTTTCGAAAAAATACTATCCAGGGCTTTTGCGGCGGCAAAAAAGGCTCTTCTAAAAACCCCTGAACAACTGAAAGTACTCAAGGAGAACAATGTAGTCGATGCGGGGGCAAGGGGATTCGTGGATTTCCTTGAAGGCATTGAACTTATGAATAAAAACGGCCCGGTTACATCTTCAATTCGAAAGGAATTTATAGTGCCGCCAACTGAAACAGAGGATTATGAAAAGGGAGATCTGCATTCCGGCCCCGCGATGCTTGATTTCAGATACTGTACCGAAGTACTCCTTGAAAACGTGACGGATTCCCCCGGCAATATACGGAACGACCTGAAGGCAGTAGGGAATTCCCTGATTGTGAGTAAGGGAATACACAGAACTCGTATACATATCCATTCAAATAGTCCCGCGGAAGTGGTGAGAAGAGCCGGAGAGTATGGCCGTATCACTCAGCAGAAGGCTGATGATATGCTTAGGCAGGAACAGGTCCTTAGTAATCGACTGGGAGATGTGGCAGTTCTCACTGATTCGATAGCGGATATACCCCAGGAAATTCTTGATACATATCAAATCCATGTTATAAACCTCCAACTGATCTGGGATAATCAGGAATTCCTGGACCGCTTAACTATCTCGCCGGAGGCATTCTACCGGGAACAGGCTGTCAGAACTTCATTTCCCAGCAGTTCTACTCCTACAAGAGCCAGGGTAGATGCTATGTATCAATATCTGTTAGAGCACTACTCGGGCATCATTGTCCTTCCGGTAGCGAAAGCCCTGAGCGGTACATGGCAGCAGATGGTGCTTGCCTCCGAATCCTACAACAAAGACGAGCAAAGAATTATAACTGTTGATACTCGCCTCAATTCCGCGGCTCAGGGACTCCTGGTTATAGAGATCGCAAAGGCCGCAGCCGAGGGAATGAATCTGGAGGAATTATCTGCTCTGGCGGAAAACCTGAAAAAGCGCATAAAAATTTTTGTCAGCGTACAGACTTTCAAGTATATGGTGAAAGGGGGCCGTGTGAGTCCCCTCAAGGGGTTCATAGCCTCCGCTCTGAATATAAAACCGATAGTATCTCTCGATGCTGCGGGAAAGGGAATTGCCTTTGAAAAATCCTTTTCCCAAAAGGGGCTTCTAAAGAAAATGGCGGGCATCATTGAAGATATTGAAAAGAGAAAAGGAATCCAGAAGTATTGTGTTGTTCATGCACTTGCAGAAGATAAGGCCAAAGTATTCGCCTCAATAGTCGAAAATAGTACAGGCAAAACTCCTGCATATATAAGCTCCATTTCGCCAATCGTAGGCATGCATTCTGGAAAAGGGGCTGTCGCGATTGGACTTATAGAAAAAGAAGGGTAGCGAAATAATCGCGGAGAAAAAAAATCCGCGGACATTCCCAAAACGGGGCGGCGGCTTGCCCGCCGCCCCGTTGTCCAAAAGTGCGGAGCAATTTTGGACAACACTGGATAAGCGTAATGCAGTATCCGGGCTTTACACCACGGCTATCAATATGTTTTGTCCTCGCATTTTCTCCAATTTAATTTTATAATGATAACTATGGTTATATGGTCGTTTATTAATTTTCTTGCTTGTATTGGGGTTATTGTTGTCAACGGATTGGCAAATGCTCTTCCGCTTAATGGAATAGGTACTGGGGAACTATCTGATCTCTATCCTAATCTTTTCGTACCGGCGGGGGTAACCTTTTCAATCTGGGGGATTATTTACATTCTGCTGATAGGGTTTTGTATCTATAGTATTAGAGCCTCCCTCAGTTCGAAAACAGACGCTTCTTTCCTCAAATACGTTGGACCTTGGTTTTTCCTCTCCTGTGTTGCGAATGTGTTGTGGATTTTTGCATGGCACTGGCAGAAAGTGGGACTCTCACTTGTGGTGATGCTCTTCCTCCTTTTTTCACTAATTATCATCTATCTGAACCTGAATAAAAGGACTGAAGCTTCTCTTGCTGAATTGATCTTCACCCGGCTGCCTTTTAGTATCTACCTCGGCTGGATTACGGTGGCGCTTATTGCAAATGTTACAGCCCTGCTGGTCAAAACAGGTTGGGGAGGCTTTGGCTTATCTGAAACATTCTGGACAGTTACCGTTATTATTGTAGCGGTCATTATAACCTTACTGGTGATCCATACACGGAAGGATGTCGGATACAGTCTGGTTGTAATATGGGCTCTGCTCGGAATAGTGCTAAAGCGAAGTGCCCTTGGAGACGCCCCCGCTGTAACAGCCGCAGCTGTCGGCGGAATTGTTGTTATTGCACTATTTCTGATACTGGTAAGCGTACGGAAATCGGTCAAGAGAATATAGACAGCTACACCCAATTGAAGTTCGAAATTGCGGCGGCACGCAAGGCATAGAACCTGATTTTTGTGGTATAATCCCCACATGCTGTCGGTTAAGCAACTGAAAACACCCAGGTCTGATCCCTTCCACCAAGCCGCACTAATCCAGTGGCGGCTTTTACCCCAGGAAACCGGCTCTGCTGAAGCCTTCGCCGCTGCAGTCTCTATGCATGCCGATCAGGCGTGTGGCAACGAGCAGGTGAAACTACTAGTGTTTCCCGAACTTTCAGGGCTGGGGCTGCTTTTGGAAAAGCTTAATCCCGGCATCTGCACAGCCATATTCCGAGTTTAGCCGCCGACGAAGCTCGATGTAAGGAAAAATGGATTGATCTCGGGCCGTATTGGCACAGCTTGGACCAAAACCAAGATCAAATCCGGGAACGGGGTTAATGATCTAAAGCGGGTACTACACATAGTATGCGAGGGTTACCCGGTTTCTCCCTAAGGATTCTGCACATTACACTCCTATGGTTATTTCGAGCGCATCTTGTATCGCTCCAGAGAAAGTTATAGACTCGCTAGGCCATGAAAAAGATACAGTCCTCCGCTACCCTCAAAAGACTCCTGGTTATTGCCTTTCCTATGGTTATCTCGCAGACCTCCGACACGATTATGCTCTTTGTGGACCGGTTTTTCCTCTCTCGGGTGGGGGAGGAATACCTGGCGGCCTCCATGAGCGGCGGTCTCTCCCAATTTATGCTGGGCTCTTTTTTTATAGGTACTATCGGCTATGTAACGGCGGTAGTGGCCCAGTACTATGGAGCCGGAAGGCATGAAAAATGTGCCGAAGCGACCTTTCAGGCCATTGTTCTCTCTTTTCTTAGTTATCCCCTTCTTCTGGCGCTTTCTCCGCTCATGCGGATTTTTTTCGCTTCCCTCGGGCAGACGGATTTACAGGTTGAGCTTGCGTATACCTATTTTCAAACACTTATTTTCGGCGTAATTTTTCTTATACTTCGCCATGCCCTGGCCGGTTTTTTTATCGGCATAGGAAGAACCACCGTGGTGATGATTGCCAACGCCGTAGGGATGTTTGTGAATATTCCCCTTAACTATGTATTGATCTACGGTAAGCTCGGTTTTCCCGCCCTCGGCCTTAGGGGTGCAGCTATTGGTACAGTTCTGGGAAATATGACTATCTTTATTATCCTGGCGGCCTTTTACCTTCGGGGCAGAAACCGGACTGATTTTTCTACCCACACCGCTCTGTCTTTTCGTCCCAAAATACTCAAGACTCTATTAAAGTTCGGGGTTCCCGCAGGGCTTGGCGATGTTTCTCAACATTGCAGCGTTTAACCTCTTTGTACAATCTATGCACTCCTACGGGACCAAGGTTGCGGCGGCGGTCACTATTGCCTTTAACTGGGATGTGGTGGCTTTTTTGCCGATGCTCGGGATGGGGCACGCCGTTACCGCTCTGGTGGGTCAAAATGTAGGTGCCGGGGATTACCTAGAGGCACGAAAGTCCGCCTTTATCGGCCTTAAGACCGCCTGGGTCTATTCTTTTTCCATAATGATACTCTTTATTGTAGCTGCCCGCCCCTTGGTGAGCGTGTTTATACCCGGCCTCGGGGGCGGAAGTACCGAGGTAAGCAGCATGGCGGTTATCATGCTTCGCCTTGCCTCATTTTACGTGTTGGCGGACTCTGCGCAGATCGTCTTTACCGGTGCCCTGCGTGGTGCCGGAGATACCCGCTGGGTTATGTTCGTCTCGGTAGCCCTTCACTGGATGTTTGCCTGCGTGGCGCTCGTGCTTATAAGGATTCTCAAGGTAGACCCGGTTATTGCATGGCTCGCTTTTATAGGTTTTATCATAGTGATAGGGACCAGCATGTTTCTCCGGTTCCTCGGAGGCAAGTGGAAGGATATTCAAATGATCGACGCGGAAGCCCCGGAATATCCCTACAGTTTAGGAACGTTTCCAGAAATTATCGCGGAAGAACCGGTAGAGCCTACATTGTCCGAGGACTAACCTGGTTGTATATATTGCGATAGAAGTTCTTCGCTGATCTCCCAAAACCATCGCCACCTTTGACTGGGAGTACGCCCGGGAGGGGTTGTAGCTTCGGCTCTATTGTAGGTCCTCAAAATCAATACTGCCGCTTTCATGCACCATAGCTGTTTATTTAACCGGTTTGATTCTTACTGTATGTTTTTGCGGATCGTAGGCGGTAGGTACCAGCTGTATTTCAGCTCCCTCGTTTTCAGCACCAGTGCAGATCTGCTTTAGTGCCTCAAGCTCACGAAGTGCTGTTTCATGACTGTCTTCACCTAAACGGTACGGCAGATAATGTGAAAAGTCTTGAGTCAAATTTTCATATAAACCCTGCGCAGCGCTTCGTACTTTTTCTGCGCTGCTTAATCTACCGCTCATAAAAACACTCATATCTTTCTCGGCATGTTTCCATATACAGTCATCATCAGCATCTTGAAGGGTTCCATTTTGAAGTCGCGTGGGCCGACCATCTCAAGTGCCTGCGGGTACATTGCAAGTACTAAAGGGCCGTCCAGATTAGAAAGATGATTCGGCAAAACCAATAGAGGCCCTTTTTCAGGGATATTTTCAATTCCTTCCACAGTTGTGCTGGTAAGCAGAGAATAGAATGTGTTCAGAAATACTCGACTAAAGTTTCTTCGTTTCTTGAGAAAAGTAACACTACTTTATTAAAATATTGTAAGTATTTCACTAAAATACTGTTTGAAGTAATGAATGTAATCATTCAAATGTGTGCGATGTTTTGCTTTCAGAGGGACTTTATGTTATTAGCCCATTATATTGCCTTCCGGTCTACGGTAACTTTACACACCGCTGATAAGAACCGCGGAATCAGTGTTAGGAAATGTATACATGATTTGATTTCCTGTTCATTTGGTATATTATCATTCTGCGTGAATCCTGTGAATCATGAATTCCTTCCCGGTGATGATGCGGAAGTTTGCACTTCCGCATCTGGGGCAGAGATTGTCGTTCTCGACGAGGTTATAGTTGAAGTTGCACCCTTCGCACTGTCCAATACCCGGTGTGATCTCCAGTTCGAGATTAGTGTCTTCGAGACGGGATTTTTCAACTGCGATGGGATACACATCTTCCAGGTATTTCGGAACTACGCCCGAGAGCTCCCCGACCTGGAGGACAAGTGTATCGATTCTGCGGATGTTGTTTTCATCCATAAAATCCTCCATCTGTTTGACGATCTGGATGACGATGCCGAGCTCATGCATATTTATTCCCGCTTTTGAAAGTGCCGGTGAGCTTGCGGGCGGTAATGCGCACTTTACGTTTGAGCGCATGCTTGATAACTTCCTTCTTGAGGTCGGGGAAGTCGACCCCGGTCTCGTTACGGGTTTTTACAAGGCTAATCGCATCGAACTCGCAGCGTGTGGTACAGGCACCGCAGCCGACACACATGAATTCATCGACGATCGAGACGCCGCAATTCAAACAGCGCTCCGATTCATGTCTGAGCTGTTCCTCAGTGAGTGTTCCTGCGATCTCATCAAAATCGTTCTTGAAATTTTCCACGGGTCGGGTGTAGACGCGCTCCCTTGAAACGTTGTCGTAGCTTGTAAAATCGACAAGAGTCTTGTCGAGGGCTTTGTAGTTATTACGTTTGCGTCCGTACACAAGGGACTGACCGCGTTGAACATAGCGATGCAGTGAGATTGCGGCTTCTTTGCCGAGGGCAATTGCGTCAATGGCGAACTTCGGACCGGTAACCGCATCGCCGCCGGCGAAGATGTCGGGGTCGGTGGACTGAAGCGTAATTTCATCGACCTTGAGGGTTTTGTTGCGGTTGAGTTCGGCGCTGCTTCCTTTGAGCAGATGGTCCCATTGGATGACCTGGCCGATGGCAACGAGCACCTGGTCGGCGGGAAGGGTGATTCTGTCGTTCTCATCAAAAGCCGGGGAAAATGCGCCGTCCGCATTGAACACTTGCGTGCAGCGTTTGAATTCAACGGCGGTCACTTTGCCGTCTTGGACGATGAAGCGGGCGGGTCCGTACCCGTTCTTAATCTCGACCTTCTCTGCTAACGCTTCGTGGACCTCATCGGCGAGGGCCGGCATTCCCTCTCTGGTTTCAAGGGTAACCATTGTGGTTTTCTGTGCGCCCTTGCGCACGGCGGTTCTCGCAACGTCAATGGCAACGTTTCCGCCGCCGATAACTATGGTTTCGCCGTTATGGTCTGCTTCCTTGCCGAGGGCGACATTTTTGAGGTAATCGACACCGGTCTCGACGTTTTTTGCATCTTCTCCTTCGAGTCCGAGTGCCCGGCCGCCCTGGGCCCCAATGGCAATAAAAACTGCGTTGTAGCCGTCTGCTTTCATTTCCGGGATGGTTATATCCCTGCCAACTTCAACTCCGGTTTTGAATTTCACACCGAGTTCCTTGAGCACATCGATCTCGGCATTGATGACATCCTTGTTCAATCGGAAGGCCGGAATGCCCAGGTTGAGCATGCCGCCGAGGGTTTTCTCTTTTTCAAAAACCGTGACGCTGTAGCCCTCTATGGCCAGATAATAGGCACAGGAGAGGCCTGCCGGGCCGGCACCGATAACAGCAATATGCTTGTCGGTGTAGTTATGCTTGATCTCTGGTATGTAGCGCTCGTCTTCATTCAAATCTTTCTCGGCCACGAACTTCTTGATATCGTCGATGGCCACGGCTTCATCAAAATCCCCGCGCGTACATCCGGCCTCACAGAGTGCGGGACAGATACGTCCGCAAACCGCGGGGAAGGGGTTGTCTTTTTTGATGATTTTGAGCGCTTCTTTGTATTTGCCTTCGCCCGCGAGTTTGATATAGGCGGGTATGGAAATGTGAGACGGACACTCTGTTTTACACGGAGCAGTTCCTGTATCGAGCCCTTCGCTTCTGTTTATCCGGTAATCGAAATTCCACTTTTCCGTGCCCCATTCCGAGTTGAAGGGGACATCCTTGCGGAATTTGATCTGCGACTCGATGGAACGGCAGAGCCTTTCCCCGAGCTGAAGAGCTCCGGTGGCGCAGACATCGACACATTCGCCGCAGCCGACACATTTGTCCTTGTCTACCTGGGCTGTATAGTTAGAGCGCACCATATCAGGGTTGTTGTACATAGTCGCTGAACGAAGTGCATAGCATGAGCAGTAGCAGCAGTTGCAGATAGCGTGAGTGTGTCCCTCGCCCTCGACATTCGGAATCTGATGCATGAGCCCGTCCTTCTCAGCCCGGGCGATAATTTCGGAGGCCTCTTCCTTTGAGATCTCCCGGCCGCGCCCGGTGCGGATGTAGTATTCCGCCGCATCATCGAGCTGGATGCACATATCTTCTTTCAAGTGCCCGCAGCCTTCGCCCATTTCTTCGCGGGAGGTTCGGCATGAACAGTCGGAGACAGAGATAACCCGGGCCTTGTTCAGGTATCTTGAGATCTCTTCTGACTCGGCAACCCGTGATGTCCCATCGAGGGAGGATTCAATCGGGATGACGCGCATAAGGCCCTTCCCTACGGGGATGTTTCCAGCGGCAACGGGGTTTCTGAGCCGACCGTAATCATCGAACGCCTTGGCTATCTGGGGATATTTTTTTACATTTTCTCGGTTGTTGACAACCATCTCGAAAATGCCCGGCACCCAGGTTTCGTGCCAGAACATGTCTACGCCCTCTTTATTGTTCACGGTCGCAACCCCGGCTTCTGCGAGGTCCCAGAGGATCTTGTGTGTCTTTTCTACGGGTTTATCGGCGCGCTTTGCAACTTCTTCGACGGTCATACGGACGCGGAACTCCAGGGCGAGGGCGACTTCGGCCATCTCTTCAGTGACCACCTTCTCGAGCAGGAGATAGCGCGGGTCATCGTAGGAGAAACCCTTCTTTGAACCGAATTTTACATTCGATATTTTGTGACAAAACTTCAATAGCTTTTCGTTTTCAATCATTACTGTGTACTCCGTTCCTGTATTTTTTTAAGCAGATAGTCGCACCATGCGTCCATACCGTCTCCGGTTTTTGCAGAGATGGGGAAAATCTTGATGTCGGGGTTTAGTTTTTTAACGCTTTCTTCCAAAGCCTCAAAATCGAAATCGAAGATGGATAGGGCGTCGGTCTTGCTGATGATAAGTACGTCGACTGCTGTGAACATCTTCGGGTATTTGAGCGGTTTGTCCGAGCCTTCGGGGACAGAGAGGATCATGCAGTTCAAATTCTGCCCGAGGTCATAGCTTGCAGGGCAGATAAGGTTACCGATGTTCTCGACAACCACGAAGTCCAGCGCCTGGGATTTTATATCGTCAAGGCCTTGTCGCACCATCGCCGCATCGAGATGACACATGCCGCCGTTGTGAATCTGGATGACGTCGACACCGGTCTTCTGGATGGTCTTTGCATCGACATCGCTGTCGATGTCGGCTTCGATGATGCCGATATCAACGTGCTCCTTGATTCTGCTGAGCGTCGAGACCAGCATAGTTGTTTTTCCGGAACCGGGACTGCTCATAAGGTTCATCATAAAAGTGTCCGTTTGCTTGAGCAGGTCTCTGTTCTCTCCCGCTTCCTTGTCATTGTTCGCATATACGCTTTTTTTTACTTCTATTATTCTTAGTTCATCCATAATACATTCTCCTTTTAGTTTCCGTATGCCCTCGCAGAGTATTTCATTACATAGTCCTTGTTTCTATACTTCATAAACCAATAGCCTACATAAAAGATGTGGAGCCCCAGATTCAGCATGCCCCATGCCGTATGTACCTGGGGGTTGAACCAGGCGCTCGAATCCATAACCGGTGTAAAGATGTCATAGGATGAGCGGATGAGGATGTGGATTCCCAGTGTGTAGATACGCCCCATCAGCCAAAGGTCTGAACGCTTCTTAATAAGCATCCAAAGCAACGGCACGGTGAGAATACATATGCTCGAGGCAAAGTATGAAGGGTTCTCGCCATACACAAACGCCGCATTCCAGACAGTGTAGAGCAGGCACCAGGCGATCGGCAGGTCAGCGATTAGTTCTCCGAAATGCCTATGGCCGTCATACTTGGCGATTCGCCAATGCGTGCTGGGAAGCGGAATCGTAATGATTAGGATCACTCCGCAGAGGGCGTTGAATGGATTGCCCATCTGGAAATCGGTAATGGTAGCTTCCAGAATATTGAGGGCTAACACTCCAAACAGTATCCATAGCGGCCATTGTTTCTTCAATGCCGGATATCGATTCTGGTGTCTGCCGTTATTGGCCATCCGGATGTAGGACACAAAACAAAGCGGAATCAAAACGCTCAGGGTCTTCGACCAGCGGAAAAAACCCTCGAGGTTCAAAAACCATAGTGGAAATGTGAGCAAAGCGAGGATGAAGAACCATTTATAGAAGGATTCCTTCTCACGGGTGTATTCCAGAAATAGAAACAGGAAAAGCGTATACGTTCCCATCGAAACGATAAAGCTGAGTGCTTCCACGGTACAACCTCCTAAAGTCGCTAATTTAAAAGTAAAATTAGCTCAAATAGATTTATTAGATTTATATTTAGCATTATACTCAAAAATAGCCGGAAGGGGTATTGAATTTCGAAGATCTTCACAGCAAGAAAAACAAAAAATAGTCTGTATGTAGACTTATATAGCAATAAAAGCCTAATTTTATGGAGTTTTGTGTAAGCCTGTGATACACTAGGTGTGGTGATGCTTATGAAAACAGAATGCCAGGACATATTCCAATCATATAACCTGCCCTTTAAGACCTTTTTCGTCGAGTGCGTCAATCATGAAAAAACCGTGCATCCAGATATCGAACTCATATGGGTGCTCAAGGGAACCGCCGTGATCGAAACGGAAAAACAGACCTTCAAGCTCCTGCCCGAGACAGTATTCATGGTTTACATGAATGAACCCCATGCCATCTGTGCGGAGAAGGACACATTGATTGTCTCATATCGCCTGGATAATGCTTATCTTCATGACCGGGGACTTTTTTTTGAGAAAATACCCTTTAGGCAACGGGTGTTCTCCTTTGAATATCTTGCCAAAAAATATAGGCAGGTGCCGCTCCTGCTGTTGCAGCTGCTTAAGTTATTGCTGTCGGAAGAACCGCGTGAGATTATCTATCACAAGATCAAGGCCTATTACAATTTCTATATCTTCGAGCTCTACGCTATCCTTTCTAAAGAGCGGTTCCTCGATGTAAAGACCATCAATTACGATGTGTATCTCCACCGTACGAACATGATCGTCGAATACATTCATGACCATTGCACAGAAAAGGTGACGTTAGAGGATCTCGCCCGCCTCACGGACCTGTCGACATTCCGGGTGTCCCATTTTATTAAGGAAGCTCTCGGCGTCTCATTCAAGAATTTTCTGAACAACGTCCGTTTTGAAAGGGCTCTCGAGCTTCTAAACGATTCCTCCGATAGTATCGTCGAAATCGCAAAAGAGGCCGGCTTCAGCGACTATAAACATTTCAACAGGATTATGAAGGAGCGCTTTGGAAAAACGCCCCTTAAGTTCAAAAAAGAAAACACACCTCATGCGAGCAGGAAAGTTCTTCCTATCGAAAATTACAGCTTTATCCTCGAAATCAAGCAATGTCTCAAGAACCTTGAACAGGATTCGAGATTCCAAGAGCTTTTCAAGTTTGGAAATTTTAACTGACTTTTTTTATACCTTCCATAAGTTTCAAGGGACTACAAATCGAGCTCTAATGATTGGTACCCGCCATAGTAGGCTTCGGCTAACGATTCGTATACATCGAAATTAAGAAAGAACCGGCTAATCTCATTAGTTTTCTCAGCCGGTTTGATATCCGTAAACGCTTCGGGATACAGCATAGTCCCGAGATAATAGGCGTTCGCAAGGGCGATCTCGATGTTCGTGGAATAATAATTGTAAGGCATCTGCATGAATACATCGCCCTTATTGAAGGCTTGCAGACTGTCATAGTATTCCGGCATTGCCTGTATATCCCGCATCAAAAGCTCATAGCCGTTTGCATCGATTACAATGATTTCAGGATCCCACATGAGCAGTTGTTCCTTATTGATGAAGACATACTTTCTTGATTCCTGCGAGGGAGACGACATTTTCCGCATTGATATAGTTGAGAAGGTCATAGTCGCCCGAAGTGCTTCGGATGCCCTGCACCCCGCTTCTTGGCAGACAACCCAGATAGACGGCTTTGGGGTTTTCAATGCTGGAAGTACGTTCGATAAGGTCAGCTTTTGTATTTTCAATATAGGTAATGACGGCCGCGGCCCTGGCTTTGTTGCCGGTAACTGCTCCGATTATTCTGAGGGACGCATACATTCTTTCATTGAATACACTGCCGTGGGCGGTGTCGCGGGTAATGGTTACCACCGGAATCCCCGTATTGGCCTGAAGGCGTTCGATTGCCCTGCGTTCATAATGATCGCTCACGATGATTACATCCGGATCAGCATTCAGGACCCCTTCGGCGTCGAAGGATGCCTGTGGTCCGCCAGGTCCTACATCGGGAAGTCTGTCGAACCTTTCTTCATAAAGCTGAGCATAGGGCCGTCCGGCGGTGTTTTTGTTTTTTTCAAAAGTCTCGATTCCAACGATTTTATCGGGTTCTCCTATATAGGTATAAAGCCTGAGGGCGCCCGGCCCTATCGCTATGAAACGGTTGGATTTGGAAGGGACCGAGACTTCACGTTCGTACACATCCAGTACTGTGATGGAAGCTGCGTCTGCGATGGCCGCACCGCAGCTCCACAGTAAAAAAACGAAGGCGTATGTTGAAAGTAAAAAAAAGTTCTTCATAGTGTGATCTCCTGTTCTAGTAAATAACATTTTTCATGCCCTTGTGGTGCAGGATTTCAGCGTGAACACCATACACGGTCTCTATCATATCGCTTGTTATGATATGCTCTTCTCCAAAGCCATACACCCGACTATCTTTCATGAAGAGATACTTGTTGGAGAAGCGCATGGCGAGATTGACGTCATGCATGCAGACGATAAGGGTTCGATTTTCAGTTTCGGAGAGGTCCTTGATGCAGTGTGCTATTTCTAGCTGATTTTTCATGTCCAGATTGCTGGTGGGTTCATCCATCAGGATGATCGGGGTCTCCTGGGTGAGCGCCCGGGTAATGAACACTTTTTGCCTTTCGCCTCCGCTGAGACGGCTAATGGGTGTCAGCGCTTTGTCTGAAAGGCCGAATTTTTCTATGTAGGCTTCAGTTATTCTGAGGTCTTCCTTTGTGACGTCGTAACGGATGTGGGGTCTTCTTCCAAGAAGAACAGTATCGAATACGGTGGCGTCCGTGAAAGACCCCTCCTGCGAGACATAACTCACCTGCCTTGCAAGTTCGTCGCTTGAATACTCATGCAGCGGTTTTCCATTCAAGTGAATTGCCGAATTTGTCTTAAGAATTCCGAGCAGACATTTGAGTAAGGTCGATTTGCCCACCCCGTTCTCTCCGAGTAGTGTGACACAATCGCCCTTTTCCACTTTGAAGGAGATGGCATCGAGCACTGTATTTGAGCCGTATTTGAAAGTCAGATTATTTACTTCAATGGGCATATCGCATCCGACCTTTGAACAGGATGTAGAGGAAAAGGGGGGCACCGAGCATTGAGGTGATTGCCCCAACAGGCAGGACAATCGGGCTCAGTAAAGACCGGCTGAGCATGTCCGCGAGCAGGAGTATCAGGCTCCCCAGCAGCATCGACCCCGGTATTAAAAAGCGATGATCGTGACCAATTATTCGGCGCATGATATGCGGGCCAAGCAGGCCGACAAAACTGATCATGCCGAGAAACGCCACAGAGACTGCGGTAATCAGCGCAGCGAGGAAAAGCGAAACAAACCGGACTCTGCTCACATCCACGCCAAGACTTCTCGCAGTGTCATTCCCGTTGGCGAGGGCGTTGTAATCCCAGCGCTTCCGGTAGAAGTAGAGTGAAGCCAGCCCCACTACGATGCTAAGGATCGCAAGTGCATGCCATCCGATTCTGCTGAGGTCGCCAAAAGTCCAGAAGATCGCTTTTGAGAGTTCCGTTTCGTCCGCGAAATACTGGACCAGCGTTGTCATTGCATTGAACAGTGCGCTGATTGCAACTCCCGCCAGAATGATCGCCTGCGGAGTGAATCCTTTCATTTTGGAAAGCATCAGGATCGCGAGGGTCGATCCCATCGCGAACAAGAAGGCAAAAAGGGTGGTGAGGTAAGGCATCTCCGCAATGCCTGAATGGACACCTGAGATCGTTGTTGCCAGAATAATTGCCAGGTTGGCTCCGAAAATCGCCGCTGAAGAGATTCCGAGGGTGGAAGGGGATGCGAGGGGATTCTTGAGCCCGATCTGCATCACGCATCCCGCGACCGAGAGTCCTGCCCCTGCCACGACAGCTGCAATTATTCTCGGGAGGCGAAGCTTGAAAACCACCATATGGTGGCGCGCCGCGCTTCCAATTCCGAACAACGTCCTGATGACTTCAAGGAATCCGAGTTCATACGATCCGATCATGATCGCTACGATGCCCGCGACCGCAATAGTAAGGGTAATCAGAATAAGAAAAAGCTTTTTCTTTCTGATATGGTTTTCGTAACGTTCAAGATGGCTGTACATAATATTATTCCGCATTGTAAGACCCGGTCAGACCTACCGATGGAGCCCGGTGCATTGTTGCTCTGCGTTTTTTCATAGAATTATCTTCGGTGTGCTTATAAGCAGGGCCATTATATAGATACGCTGTCAAAAAAAATAGAAGTTGTATTACAATTTCTATAGCAATAAAAGCATAAATCGATGTATGACCGCAGACAGCTCCTGTGTTCGGTACGCTATCGGAGTGCGTGTTTAAGGGCCTAAAATTTATATAATAGAAGCTGTTTTTTCACCTCTCCCATAATTCCAGGTATAAATGCTGCAGCGGGTTCAGAATCGCTGAGCCGGCAAGATAGTACCAGAACTTCGCATCCCTTGCATCGAAGAGGTCTGCACTTTATACTTTCATACATATGGACAAAGAAGAACAAAATTACCCTTATATAAACCGGGCAGCCCGGATGATCCGGCGTTGGACCGGAATAAAACAAATATCGCAGCGCAATACAGCTCCGCCGGAACTTCATCAAACCCGTAACCGGCCGGGTACCTTTGCCACGGTTCAGAACAACGGACACACTGTGGCGGAAACTGCCCGCAGAATCCCCGTACTTGACAGCTGCGAGGTACTGGTGGTAGGGGGCGGCCCCGCCGGCATCTCCGCAGCATTGGCAGCCCGGCGGACGGGGGCTGATACCCTTTTAATGGAACGCTTCGGTTGTTTCGGCGGGGTAATCACTACCGTTGGAATGGAAACTCTGGGCTGGTACCGCTACGAAGGAACAGTGGAATCGGAGGGCATCGGCATTGAAATGGAACGGCTTGCGGCCCGCATGGGCGGAACCACCAAATGGCCCCACAATGACAGCGAGTGCCTCGATGCAGATGTCTTCAAGGTGCTTGCCGATGACCTCCTGGACGAGGCCGGTGTACGGCCCCTCCTTCACACTATGGCCGTGGAAGCGATAGTGGAAGAGGGACAGATTAAAGGAGTAATTACCGAAAGCAAGTCCGGCCGGCAGGCAATTCTGGCACAGAGAGTAATCGACTGCACCGGAGATGCCGACATAGCTCATCTGGCCGGCTGCAGTTATCATAAGCTCCCGAAGGAGGAGATGCTGGGTGTGAGTACGGTATTTAGCTGCGCCGGAGTCGATACCCGGCGGTTTCTTGAATATGCCCAGGCGAATCCAAGGCAATATTCCGATTGGGCCACCGAATGGACCCCCGCCACTACCGGAAAAGAGGACGATCTTCTCACCCCCTACTTGGGCCAAGAATTCGAACAGGCGAAGGAGATGGGAGTCATCTCGAAGGAGATAGAACTGGGAGGTACCTGGTCGGCCCTCTCGGATGCAGGCGAGGCGACCAACCTCAATTTAGTGTACATGAAGAGCTACGATGCAACCGATGTCCGTGATTTGACTGAAGCCTCCCAGCGGGGCCGCAAGGAGGCACTGGAAGCGCTGAAAGCGCTCAAGGCGGTTGTTCCGGGCTTTGAAAACGCAAAACTGCGGAACTTTTCGATGACCCTGGGGGTAAGGGACAGCCGTAAAATTAATGGCCGCTACCGCTTAACCGAGAAGGATGTAACCAGCCAGGCGGTTTTTGAGGATTCAATCGGTATTTTTCCCGAATTTTTAGACGGCTACAACATCCTGGTGTTGCCGAGTTCCGGGCGCTTCTTTCAGGTGCCCTACGGCTGTATGGTTCCCGATTCAGTTGATAATCTGCTGGTTGCCGGCAGAGCTGTCGCCGGCGACCGAGTCTCGCATACGGCCATGCGGAACATGATGGGCTGCACCGTCACCGGCCAGGGAGCTGGTACCGCGGCGGCGGTTTCTCTTCGGGAGCATCAGTCTACCGCCGACGTCAACATAGCTGCGGTGCAGAGTGAGCTGAAACAGCAAGGGGTGCGTCTGGAGTAGATCCGGCCGCGTTGCGTACGCCGCCGCCGGCGGTTCATCTCCGAATATAATATCCGGGTCGTTGATGAGGGCGCGGCAGATTCCCACTCTCTGAAGTTGGCCGCCGGAAGCCTGGGTGATATCATTATCTGAAATATCGGCAATTCCCAGTTTTTGATCAGCTCGGAGGCCTTTTTGTTGATCACTTTGCGGCTCAGGTTTTTTGCCAGGTACGCGGACATAATGACATTGTCAAAAACCGAGAGGTTTCGCAGAAGGTGAATATGCTGAAAAATGAAGCCCATGCTGGTAAGCCTCAAGCTCGACAGCTCTTTTTCCGAGAAACTTGTGAGATCCTGGTCTTTGAAGACTACGTTGCCGGAGCTGATTTTGTCCATGCCGCTGATATTGTACAGCAGGGTGGATTTTCCCGAGCCCGAAGGACCCATGAGCGATATGAAATCGCCCTTTTCGATCTTCAGGTTCACCTTTTTCAGGACGTAGTGTTCATTCCCCTTTCCGGGAAAGTACTGTTTATTCAATGCTTTGGATTCAAGTAAAAGGAGCAGGGAAGAGAATGCCGGACGGCTTGTAAAGGAAGGACTGTATCGCTATATCCGGCATCCCTAGTACGCCGGTTTTCTGCTTATCTCGATTGGAGTGCTGTTTGAGTGGATGAGCATACTGCTTATGGTAATGTGGCCGGTTTTGGCAGTCCAGTACCACAGACTTGCCCGTATGGAAGAGGCGGACCTGGAAGAACAGTTCGGTTCACTTTGGTATGAGTACCGGGTAAAGACGGGTATGTACCTGCCGCGTATGAGGAAGAGACGCCGGAATTAGTATCTCAGTTTGTTGAGCAGCTCCACCCGGCTGCGCGAGTCCGCTTTCCGGTAGAGATTGTAAATATGGGTGCGAACGGTGGCGGGGGATATGTAGAGCTCCGAGGCAATCTCCTTGTTTGATAAGCCGTGGGCGATCATTACCGCTATCTCAGTTTCCCGGGCGGAAAGGCCGAGGGATTTCACCCTTTCGGCAGGAACAGACTCGAGGGTAGGTGCTCCGGAATCTCCCATCCCAGATAAGCCGGACCGCAGCACTCATAGAGACGATGTTCCAGCCAAGGTAAAAGAGGTAATCAATCGAAAATTCCGAGAAACCCAGAATACCCGAAGAGGCTATGGCATACTCTATCAGGCCCAGAGGGGCAAAAATCAAAGCGCATAGACCATAGGCTTTCATAAGCGGCCTGAGTACCGGTGGTTCATACGGCTGAAGGGGCGTCCGGAGCATTATTCCCAGGGCTGCAACGGCGGCAGGAGTCTGCTGCGGACCCTCATATTCAGAAGCAACAGGGCTGCTCTTCCCATAAACCCCGTGGCAAAAAACAGTACATAGAAAACCATCAGAAAATGCTGCATCGCGTGTCCGCCTGTTATTCAATGAGCTTATTCACTTTAATCATTTTAACCCGGTACTACAATAGCATTGAATCCTTGACAAACTATAAAAAGGGATCCACTATAAATTATCATAAAAACTGAAGTCGGGCGGATCGGCGTTAGACATCTTTCGCTCGTTCGTACCCTTCCTCCCGAGTCTCTTAAGCTTTGAGATAAAAGGGAGGATTGTGATGCGTGTAAAGCCTACTGTTTTCATTACCTGTGTTTGTCTGCTCTTTGGCTGAGTGCTGCGGGCTACGCCCAGCAGCAGAGTTTATGGGCCCCGGTGTACCCCGGTGCAGTTCAGTGTGAGTATTCCTCCGGAGACAACGTATCCGTGTTTTTCAGCCACGACACCTACGACAGGCTCGAGGCGTTCTATTCCGCCGATAAGGATATCAAACCCCGCAAAAGTGAGAAAGACGATGCCCGGTCGGCTTTTTTTATCTACAGTAAGTCGGTGTACGGGGATGCAGGTTCAATCGACGGGGTATCTATCAATTACGACCATGCCTACAGCCCTGCAGTCGGAACCGTGTTTAAAAGGCTTGAGCAGCTCATACTCGACGGTGCCCTCGATAGGCAGGAGTTCGCCGAGATTCGCCGGCGCTATGAGCGTATGGGCCGCTATTTTGAACTGAGTGATCAGCGTGACAAGCGGGGTTATCATGTACCGATGGATAAAGATAATTTTGCTGCAGTACGAACAGCAGATAGAAGATTATATCCAGGAGGGAGAGAGCTGGGAGGAGAACGAAGAAGATTTAATGACCCGCTACCACTCTTTAATAGCCCAGGGAAAGTTTCAGGAGGCTGCGGAGTTGATGCAAAAGGGCTCTGCCCAGAGCTTAGAGGCGGCCCGGCGACCGACCGACAGAAAAGTGGTCGAATTGTGGAAGGAGTGTCTGTCGGAGATGGCGTCGGCGGCCTATCCCGTTCGGCTTGAAATTGGACGAAGAAGGTAGTTTTCCAGGACTTTCTATTTATCCCGTAATGTAGATAAAATCGAGGAGGAGCGCGATAAAAAGATCGTCCAAACTGTGGATTGTGGCGTGAGCCCTGCTTGTTATTGTCCTGTCGGGGACGGTTGCTCCAGAACCGGCGTCTGGCGAAAGTGTGGTAGATGTGCCTGCGGTTGGTGTGGTCTCTCCCGGGTGGCTGCCGTGGAGCATAAAGTACTGGTCTTACCGAATCCTCACCGGGATCGTTCAGGTAGAGCTCGTAGCAGGGGACGTCGACGCACTGTGCCGCAGCGAGGGGGGGGAAACCTTCCCATTTAATAGAAGCTACACTAGAGTGTATCACCGAGAGCCCATTTCCAGGCGGGAGTAACCTCGACAACGCCCTCTTCCAGATGAATCGACTCCTCTTGTGAATGGCTTATAATGGAGCCTCTGCCGAGAGCGAATCTTTGCATAGCCTTTTGCAGCCCCCGTAATTCTCTCTGCCGGTTTTCGTCGTTTAACTCGTAACACGCCTGTACGGCCCCGACAATGCGAACGCCATCATACACGAGAAAATCGGTTTCGAATCCGTTAGAATGAAAAAAAACGGTATATCCTGCTTTTATCAGCTCCAGCAAGACGAAAGTTTCAAGGTACCATCCCATATCAGGAGTATTTGAAAACCGGTATGCGGTTAACACGCCAGGGTCGTTTACGTAGACCTTCTTAAAGGACTGTTCCTGTTTTACAGGAGAGTCGTGATATTTGGGTATAGATAGTACGGCAAATGCATCCTCAAAGTGTCCGACCAACTCGTAAAGGCTGTTCTTGCCTACGCTGATACCTCTCGATTTGAGATCGTTGTAGTATTTATGTACCGAGAAACTCCTCGCATTTCCCGATATAAGCCGCTTCAACATGTCCTTTACCAGGTGTACTTTCCCTATTTCATGGCGTTCGATAATATCGCGGTACAGCATTACATCTACGTAGGATTGCATCGTTTTTATCCGCATCTGCTCTTCCAAGCCGAATATTTCCGGAAATCCGCCCCACCAGAGAAATGCATCGAAGTGGTTGATAATCCGGTTTTTTTCACGTGTAGCGTATTTCGCTTCCGGGCTCACACCGTGATATCGAAGGTATTCACGAAACGAAAAGGGAAACAGCGTAAAGGAGAGTGCTCGTCCGCGCAGTGAGGATGCAATTTCTCTGCCCATCAATCGTGAAGAAGATCCGGTAATCCATAATTTTGTGCTTACCGTATCTTGTACTCTCCGGATAAACTTTTCCCAGCCTTCCACCTCCTGTATCTCGTCGAAAAAGAAGTAGACGTCTGATAAGTCGGTTGAGGGATAGAGTTGCTGGTAGGCATCGATAATCTTATGCAAATCTCCCCTTCCGATGTCCACACGCTCGTCTTCGAAATTGATGTATACGATGTTGACGGGATCCACTGTTTTTCGCAGTTTATCGATGAGGGAGTACAAAAACCACGTTTTTCCGGTTCTCCGGGGACCGATTATCGAAATAATCTTCCCGCTGTCGAGGGGGACAGTGAGCTCTCGGGGAATTATAGGCCCCGGCAGCTTCCTCTGATGAAAATCGGCAATTATCGTCTTGAAAAGCTCTAACATAGTATGATTATACCATAATATTTCTTTTTCAGAAAGAAACTTTTTAATATTATTTCTTCTAAAAAAGGAAACTTTTTGATTTGATCTATCGGCACATCGATTCAACTGGCCTGTCGACAAGGTTGTGTCTAAGTTGGCGGGGGTCAGACGAACCAAGAGGTAGTCTTCAATTGCAAGTTCAAGGAGAAAAAACCGTTCATTTACCTGGTGGGCAGAATAGCTGATTTTTGAGTATATAGTTTGACCTTAGGGCAGAGTCAAGAAGAGAATAAAAAAATGTGTTATAATAAACAGCATGAAATCAAAGCTCGTCTCCCGCTGTTCTATTATGCCTCTGCCAAAGATACTCACAAGAGGTACAGTTCTATTTGTAGTGCTGCTCTTCTCTTCTCCCCTGCTGTTTTCAATTGATTTCCAAGGTACTGAAGCGGATTATTCGCTCCGGATAATCGAATCGGAACAGTCCGACTTGGATGATGGTTCAACCGGTATGGTATTGACCAATGTGTTTAGCCTTCGCCTTCCGGTTCAACTGCCCCATCCAAGGCTATCCTTTGTGCCGGGTATCTCATTTACCAGCATGTATTATCGGTACGATGATATTCTGAAAAGGGCAGTACCGACGGATGTTGAGTGGCGCGAGCTGACTGCCTTAGTCCCTATGCTTGATTTTAATATGCGCTGGGATTTTATTAAGAGCAGATGGGGGCGTTATTCGGCGGAAGCCGGGTTGGGGTTTAAGCTGCCCCTTCCGGTAAAAACTTGGGAGAGCGGTACGGTGAACAACTCCGGTAAGATTCTGCCGGCCCTGTATTCGGATGCTCAGTTTGTGCTGCCGGAGTTTGCACTTCAAGCCGCCTGGCCATTGACGGAGAAGTTTGACCTGTTTGTGCGCTTTTCAGGCTATGTGCCGGTGTATCACGCCTGGGACGGGAAGGGTTTACCCTTTACGGACGGGCTGACGGGCAGTATCCACCTGGGAGCCTATTTTCCCTTCTAATTACACCCTTCTAATTATGCGAAATGGTAGCTTGTGCGCAAGGGTGACTTGCGTGCAGGGGGCTAAATAAACTGGCTGGGGAAGATTTCTTTTTGGCCTTCTTCAGAATGCGCCACCACCAGTGAGCCCAAAGCTACTGTTACCATATCGATAAATACTGCAAAGCTGCTCAACAGTGGAAGTATCGGATAGATAATCAGAAAGCCGTTTTCTATTCCGCGGCCGTACAGTGTACACAGCGCGGTGAGCGCTGCCGCCACTCCGAAGCCCGGAACAGTGCTGGAGAGCAGGGATGCTGCAATACTAATGCCGATGATCCACGCAATCTCGACAAACTCAATGCCCAAACTGGAATAGGATTTAAGAATGACGATAAAAGTGATGCTGCTGACCATAGCTGTTCCCGCTTTTGCAAACAGGGCAAACAGGGGAATCGTAACCGAACCAATTCTACGAGGCACTCCCAGGTTTTCTTTAATATGGGGAATCATAGGAACCAGGCTAAAATAGCTGTTTCCCGAAAAAAAAGCCGCGATTGAGGGTGCCAAAATTCCATACAGGTATTTATAGGGGTTCTGCCGGTCTGTAAGAAAATACACCAGAATCGGATAGATGCAGAAAATTATGAACACCCCTAGAATACCAATCAACAACAGTAATTCGGAGTACAGTTCAATCTCATCGGTTCTGCGTAGATGAACAACAAAAGAAGCAGATAGGACGATCAGTCCAAAGCCCAGAATTTCGTTCACAAACTTGGCAATATGGTAGAAGATACGGGTGAATGAATCGAAAACTTGGACTACCGGACGGCTCAGTACTTTGTCAAATGAAAAGTTGAGTCCCAGGAACAGTGCAAAGAAAACGATTGGGAACAGGATATTACCGTTGCCGGTAAAGATATTAAACAGGTTGTTGGGAAATATCTGAAAGATAAGTTCCTGAAAACTTGGAAAAGAGTGTACTGCTTCGGTTTCAACAATAATAGGTATTCGTTCGGGAGCAACTAACAATACTGCCCCCGTTCCGATTCCTACCAGCAGAGCTGCGGTTGCCGCGATAATGAGGAAACTTTTGCCGATAACCGCCAATACCCGGCGGTCCATACGCAGACGGTATGTGCCGTAGGCAAGGGAGAAAAAGATTAAGGGAAACAGGGCGTAACGGCCGATGTGGAGAACAATTTGGGCTGCAAATTGAAGGTTTTGGTAGTAGGCCTCCCCGGTTGGAAAGACGTATATTCCGAGTAGAACCCCGATAGTTGCTGCAAGCAGGTACTTAATCCATAGTTTCATAGTACGGATACCATAGCCCTTTTCCAGGGGCTGCGTCAATCTGAATTGTAAGCTGCTTATCTACCCTTTTGGGTGAAACTAAGCGCATTCCATACGGAACGATCGCCGTGGCGGTACCATTTGCCGTGGCTGCC
Organism: Spirochaetia bacterium; assembly: GCA_034520965.1. Lineage (GTDB taxonomy): Bacteria > Spirochaetota > Spirochaetia > DSM-16054 > Sediminispirochaetaceae > DSBN01. The sequence continues at coordinate 158,409 of JAXHMY010000009.1, forward strand.
GCGTGCCTTTTCCGTTAAGGTTCGATGTACAAAGAGGGCGTAGTCGTCGGGAGTGCTCGCGTCGGAGGTGAAGCCGTTGATCATAATCGGCTCATTCTGATACAGAGTGAACATGCTGTCGGCAAAAGTTTTTATGCCGCCGATACCGACCGCGTCAATTGGCGGTAGTACTTCTAGGCCGGAGGTATGTATTACGATTGAAAGCTGCCCCTGTTTTCGTTTTTGAAAATATCCCAAGACTTCCCGTAAAAAGTAGAGTCCTCCTTTTACATAGTTATCGATGTAACTGTCGATTGATGCCAGACCCAGTTCATGAAGAGGCTTGTTTTCCATAAGAGCACTGAATACAAACACTACTTCATCAATTGTATCCCGCTTGTTCTCTGCTTCTACCAACAGGTTATGGATCGAGACAGAGGAGTGGCGCGTCCAGGGGATGATAGTCAAATGATCTTCCACCTCTTCCCCAGCGGAATTGCGGCCCGGGTTCCCTTCATCGGCTCGAATCACATGGGCTCCGTCATCAATAAATAGCTCTGAGAGGCGCTGGGCCAGGGGAGAGGTATTTCCATTTAACAATATTGTTTGGTCCATAGGCTTCCTATAGTAAATGAAAAAGAGTTTGAAATTCAAGAAACATATAATGTATGATACATAAAAAGGGGTGGGTTTTACCATGAAAATAGCTATCGGGCAAATAAATACAAAGATCGGTGATTTTGAAGGCAATGTAAACAAAATCATCCATACCGCGGAGCGAGCGGCGGAAGATTTAGCGGAGCTGCTGGTGATGCCCGAGATGTGCGTGTGCGGCTACCCTCCGATGGATTTATTGGATTACGACCTGTTTGTGCGTGAGAATCAAAAAGCCCTGCGACGACTGCAGCGGGAGCTTCCTGCGCAGGTTGCGGTGACGGTTGGGTATGTGGACCGGACCCGGGGCACTTCAGGCAAGCCCTTGCAAAATGTGGTCTCAGTGCTGTATGAGGGTAAAATTCTGCATACCCAGGCGAAAACCCTGTTGCCGACTTATGATGTGTTTGATGAAGCCCGCTACTTTGAACCTGCCACTGAGAGGCGGGTGTGTGAGCTGAAGGGAAAGCGCATTGGTATAGCTATTTGTGAAGATATTTGGTGGGAGCAGGAACCGGTGCCGGGCACTCGTTATACCGTTGATCCGGTTAAAGAGTTGATGGATGCCGGGGCGGAGATCCTGCTGAGCCCCTCGGCCTCCCCGTTTTTTAAAGGAAAACAGGAGGTCCGGCGGAAATTGCTGGAAAGAATCGGCCATTCCTCGGGAGTGCCGGCCGTGTATGTGAATATGGTCGGGGGAAACGACAATCTAATTTTCGACGGCTGTTCAATGATTACAGATGCCGATGGACGAATGGTGAAGTGTGCTAATGAGTTTGCTGAAGACTACTTGGTGTGTGATACCGAGGCTCAGCATCAGAGGACGACGTTGCCGCAGGTGAATGAGAGTGAGAAGCTGCGGAAAGCACTGGTGATGGGGGTACGAGACTATGTGCATAAGTGTGGTTTCAAGCGGGTCCATCTTGGCTTATCCGGAGGCATTGATTCAGCCTTAGTGGCGGTTATTGCAACACAGGCGCTGGGGCCGGAGAATGTCCACTGTTTTGCCCTGCCTTCGCGCTACTCCTCCGAAGCAAGTGAATCCGATGCCCGACAGTTGGCCGATAATTTGGGAATCGGCTATGATATCCTGCCGATTGAGGAGCCCTTCAAGTCGATACTATCTGTGCTCGATCCTGTCTTTGAGGGAAGGGAGTCGGATGTGGCGGAGGAGAATGTGCAGGCCCGAGTCCGCGGCCTGCTGTTGATGGCCTATTCGAATAAGTTCGGGTCTCTCCTGCTTACTACCGGGAATAAGTCGGAATTGGCCACCGGGTATTGTACCTTATATGGAGATATGTCCGGAGGCTTGTCGGTAATCGGCGATCTATTTAAGGGGCAGGTCTACGACTTGTGCAATCATATTAACAGTGCTGAAGAGCTTATTCCTCAGAATATTATTGATAAGCCGCCTTCAGCGGAGCTGAGGGCGGATCAGACCGATCAGGACAGTTTGCCGGAATACGAGGTTCTGGATGATATTCTTGAGCAGTACTTGCTCGCCAATAAGTCTGCTGCCGAAATCGCCCAAACCGGGCACGATTTGCAGACGGTCCGTGAAGTGTTGAGGCTGGTGGGGCGCAATGAATACAAGCGTCGGCAGGCACCTCCGGTGTTGAAGGTGTCGACCCGGGCCTTCGGAACAGGCCGCAGAATGCCGATAGCAAGAAATATCTACGAAGCTTAGCGATTACACTCTAAGTGACACTGCTCTCCAGCAGCAGTTCTATGCGGTATTCCGCCGACTCCTCAGCCTGCAGCCAACGTTTGATGTAAGCAAAAACCTCTTCCGACTGCAACCTGCTTTTTCCGGACTTGATCTGGGCAAGCAGGGCAATAGTGTTCAGCCACCACAACAGTTCCTGCATCGATTCGCCCTTGTACCACTCTTGGTTGTTGTCATGGTGCAGATTAAGAAACGCTGCGGTAAAGGGTTCTCGAATAATGTGTTCTAAGACCAGTTCGGAAGCCGGGGGCATGGTGACGGAGGAGGCTTCTTCGTCATCGAGCAAGCTAAGCCAGTTCTGCTGCGAGACGGTAACTAAAATCAATTCATAAAGACGGGGAAGCGATTTCTCTTCAACACCCTGCTCGCGAAAGGATTTTACGAATTGCTGCGGCAGCAGCAGATCGGCAGCGCACTCGGCGGCGGTGCTGTAGTTTAAGTCCTCTTGTATGAACTCTTGCAGCGGGGTAAGCAGGGTCCATGCGAGCATAAGTAAGGGAGTCTCCGGCATTAGCGTCAGGCCTCGGTGATAATAGCCATCACGGTTAGGGGGGTGGGGAAGGATTAGCGGATTGCTTGAGGTCGAGAGTGTGCCTATGGCTTCGAGATTCTTCTGAAAATGCTTGATGGCTGCAGCTTTCTGCCCGCTGCTGCCGTAGCCCAGGCGCAAACATTCATCCAAAAAATCATCGTAGTAGGACCAGTAATCGTCGAAGGATATCTTTTTTAGGCCGGTTCCCTTATAGAGCGCCTGGCGAATCGGTGTAATCAGCGGTGATTGCAGAAACCGCTTAAAGGCCAGGTGGATTGGCTCGAGAAAAAGCTCTTTCTTGCGGAGTTCGATATCATAGATACCCCTGCCGTCCAAGGTTTCGTACAATTTTCGATACAGCCCGTCCCTGTCTTGTACCTGATAAAAATCAAGATACACGTGGCTCTGGTATCCGTGCAGGTGTATAAACATCCCCTGCTGATGCAGAGCGGTGTTTTCGCGAATAAACCATCTGCCCGAGTGCTGTTCCCGAAAAATGGTAAAATAATCGTGTTCGTTTACGATCTGCAGCCCTTCGGCCAGGGAGTATTGCCTGGCGCTGCGATTGCCGGCGGAATCCTTTATGGCGAAGGGCGATGAGGTGGTGATGCGGCCGGCGGTTGAATTGAAGGCATTGTTGTAGGTTATTAGGGCTGTCTCGGTCCCGCTGTGGTTACTGTAGGCGAATACGTTGTGGTCGACTTCGCCGTTTTCCCGATACATATCATACAGCCGAAAATTCTCCGAGTCGGAGAAGAGATACCGTTTTTTCATCAACGGGAAGATCGACTGATAGTGCCGGTTAATCAGGTCCCAATTGGGAATTTCGTTCCAATAGGCTCGCCGGTATTCCATTCCGTATTTTTCATGGTAGCCCTCAATCTGTCCGTGTCCAAACATCGGCAGTCCGGGCATAGTGACCATTAGGGTGCAGACTCCAAAGTATTTATCACCGTCTCCAAACTGAGCGATGGCGGTGTCCTCATCGGGGTTGTTCATAAAATTTACAAAACGCTTGAGGATCTCCGGTTCAAAGCTGATGGTACTTTTAATGGTATTTTTGTATTTTTCATTCTCTTCACTTTTCAGCATATTCATAAATGCACTGTTATAGACACGATGCATTCCGAGGGTCCGTACAAAAAACCCTTCCATCATCCAAAAAGCCTCTGCCAGCAGCAGGGTGTCCGGTGCTTCCGCAGCTACCCGGTCCACTACCTCGCGCCAGAACTCTTGGGGCATGCTGCGATAAAACTCCTCGTTGCTTATGCCGTACTGGGAGCGTCCGGGAATGTCGCCGCCGCTGCCGGGAGCCGGGTACCACAGACGATGGATATGCTTGCGGGCCAGGGTCATGGCTGCGTCAAAACGTATAATGGAAAAGTTATGCGCCACATGCAGGATGGTCTGAATCAGAGCCTCCCGGGTTTCTGGGTTCAGAAAATCAAGCTGGGCGGTATCGTTCCACGGCATGGAAGTACCGTCGTTCCCGTGGTAGATATATCGGCTTTGCTGTGATGGAAAGTGATGCCACTTAAAGGTCAGGGCGGCATCGGTGCGGTCGTAATAGTGGTCTTCAAGATATATGCCGATATCCGGATGGTCGGAGAGATTTTGGCTGTTATAGGTATAGGATGGGTAGGGTGCGTCCGGCAGCTGCAGAAACCAGTCGGGATGGTCGTATACCCAGTCCCCGTCAATTCCGGTGTGGTTGGGTACCATGTCGCTTGCCAGTCGGATTCCCCGGCGGTTACAGCGATTGGCTAAATTATGTAGAGCTTCCCAACCGCCGAGTTCCTCTGCAATTTCATACCGCTTCAGGGAGTATGCGGAGGCCTCGGCCTCTGGATTACCACAGGAGCGTTTGATGGTTTTAGATGCACTGCTGCGTTCCCATAGGCCTATCAGCCAGAGGGAATTAAAGCCCATGTCCGCCAGACGGTTTAACTCTTCATCGGGAATGTGGTCCAGTCGGTGAATCGTTCTGCCGTAGGAGCGGGTGAGCTGGTCAAGCCACACAAGGGCGCTTTTTGCCAGTAAAACCACCTGGGGCATCCAGACGGTATCCTGACTAAAGGCTTCATAATCAAACTCCAGGCCGGAGTAATCGGGGGTTCTGCTGGGACCGGGTCCGGGAGGAAAACTTGGGCGCTGCTCCTCTTTCAAGTAATCAATGCCGCGAAGCAGTTTTTCGGCGTAGGGACCCAAATACTCTTTCCAATGGCTCACCACGTAGTTCAGCTGGGCTAAGATGCTGTGTGGAGCCTCATGGGCGGGTACCTGCAGAAAATCGATTAAGTTAAGAGACGTATCTCCGACTCCGGGGAGTTGTTCGAAGAAAAGGTAGGCCCTTTTGACTACCTTATTGTAATTACTTTCGGTGGTGAGGGCTGTGTCGTCAATCAGTTCATGGTACAGCTTTAAGGCCGGGTTAAGATTACTCAACCACACCAGAAGCATCTCCTCAAGATATATTTCTGTATTGGGTCGCTGCTGGTCCAATTTGTGCAGATGCTCCTCCGTACCCTCCTCTCCGCTGTATACCGGAGCGGGGGGATAATGGTCGATCATCGCTGTAAGGGTATCTTCGACTTGTGCATCGCCAAGCTCTTCTCTGAGATGCTGTTCCAGCTGGGTGAAGATGTCGGAGCCGTTCTCCTCGATATAGAGGTGAACTACATGGTGCGAAATTTCGTGCAGCAGCGCTAAAGCATATACTTCTGCAGCAGACGCCCTTAGTTGCGGATAGCGGTTTACATTTCTTTTTTGGTTCATGGCTTCAACCAGCTGGACCACCGCTTTTTGATTGGTACTGATTACATGACCCTCTTTAGAAAAAAGGGACTCAGAAAACTGGTAACGGTCTCGTGAAAAGCGGGATATGTGAAACCAGACACGCATCTGAGACACACTCCTACCGTCTGTTTTTGACCGGGTTAAATAGAAATTTTCAAATGGATACTGCATGTATGCTCCTCAGAGACAACGCCTACTGAAGGGTTATCAACTACTATCTTCAAGTTCTTTCATTTTATCACGAATTCGAGCAGCCTCTTCGTAGTTTTCCTCCGTGACTGCCTGGTCGAGCTTCTGCTGAAGCTCCTCCTTTTCTTGTTTTAGAGGGTCGACTTCTCCCTCGATAGGCTGTTCACTAATAGAACTGAGAGGGATACCCGCTTCGTCAACTACGGTTTCTTCTATATATAACGGACATTTGTGGCGCACGGCTATACCCATCGCATCCGAAGGCCGGGCATCAATTGAGAGGGAATTATCTGCCTTGGATAAAATGAGTTTGGCAAAAAAGGTTCCCTCTTTGAGGGAAGTGATTTCAATTCGCTCTAGCTCTACTTCCAATTCTTTGAGCAACGAGAGGAATAGGTCATGGGTAAGAGGGCGAGGCATAGGAACATTACCCATACCTATAAGAATAGACTGGGTTTCCAATTGTCCGATGAATATAGGAACTGCAAGCTCGGCTCCGAGCGGGCGTACTAAGACCGCATTTCCCTGATCGGTACGTGCGACTGTCCAAATTTCTGCTTCTACTAACATTCTGCCTTTCCCCCACTAGGGTAGGATAAGACATTTCCGGCGTGATATCAATATATAGGGCTTAGTCGTAGATCTGAGCTTTATCTTCTCCGCGAAGTACACGAAGTGCCGCATCCCGCAGGGCTTCAATTTCACCTTCTCCGGGGTAGATAAGAACCCGGCTGATAAACTCAACCCTTTCTTTTATAAGAGTGGTAAGCCGATCGTTGTAGGCCAGGCCGCCGGTGAGGACTATCCCGTCAAGCCGGCCGGAGAACACGCTTGCCAAAGCTCCAATTTCTTTGGCTACCTGATACGCCATAGCTTGAAAGACAAGTTCCGCAAGCTCTTCCCCCTGCTGCCCCCGTTGATCGACTTCCCGCCCGTCGGAGGTACCGAGATAGGCCATAAAACCACCCTTGCCCTTGAGCATTTTCATGATCTCTTTTTGGGTGTATTTTCCGGAGAAGCAGAGCTCTACCAGTTGTCCTGCAGGCAGGGTACCGGATCGCTCCGGAGAAAAGGGGCCTTCTCCGTTGAGGGCGTTGTTTACATCAATAACTTCTCCATTTTCATGGGCGCCAACCGAGATCCCGCCGCCCATATGAGCTATAATTAAATTGGACTGCTCGTACGCTTTTTTCAATTCTGCGGCTGCCCTGCGCGCAACTGCTTTTTGATTCAGGGCGTGGAATATTGAGATCCGCGGCAGTTCCGGATGCCCGGAGATACGGGCGAGGGGCTGTAATTCATCCACCACCACCGGATCGGCGATAAGGCTGGGTGCTTTGGAAGTGTGAGCAATTTCATGGGCAATTAATCCGCCCAGATTACTGGCGTGCTGGCCGCTTACTCCTGCCCGAAGGTCTTCGGTCATGCGCTCGTTTACCGCCCACACTCCTCCGGGAATGGGTTTCAGAAGCCCGCCGCGGCCGATTACCGCGTCGAAACTGCTGGGATCGATGCCTTCGGCTTTTAGACTTTCCTGAATGATATTTGAGCGGAAATCATACTGATCGGTTATACTATCAAACTGGGCAAGCTCATCGGCATCATGACGAATGGTCTCGTTAAGTATCTCCTGCTCAGCTTCAAAAACTGCAATTTTAGTAGAGGTTGAGCCGGGGTTAATTACTAGTATTCTTTCCTTCATAATTGTATCTCCTTTATCCGTCATTATTGCGCAGCTTGAGATAGTTGACAATGGTAAAATTAGAATAACCTCAAACTCTTTAAGCTAATTTACTTATCTTAAACAAAATGTGAGCATTCTAAATTTGATAATTTTAATAAAATTTTCAAATTTAGAATTGCTGTGGTAAAATTATTAATAAGTGTGGGGAATATGAATTCTAAGGCCCTCTTAATTGTTGCTTCTATTATAATCCTGTTGCTGTTGTCAGCCTGTGCCGGTACCGACCGGGCTGAGGGCTCAAGGGGAGAAGCTAACTATATGCTCAACCCGCAGCAATCCGAAGATCCGGAGGCAGGCAAGGGGCCATTGAAGCGACCATTGGAGCAGCCTATAATTTTTGTGCACGGCTTTATGGGCTTTGGTACTAACTCCGATACTGGGCTCAGTTTCCCCTATTGGGGGGGTACAGTTGATTTAGAGGAAGGGCTTCGAAGTTCGGGTTTTGAAGTATATGTCGCAGAACTAGGGCCGGTCTCTTCTAACTGGGACCGCGCCTGCGAGCTGTACGCCTATATTAAAGGCGGCGTGGTCGATTACGGGGAGGCGCATTCACAAAAGTACGGACATGCCCGCTTTGGCGAGTACTATTCCGGAGTGTATCCCGATTGGGGAAGCGTAAAAGAAGAGACAGGGCGGCCGTATTCTGTGCACCTGGTTGGACACAGCATGGGCGGGCAGACGGCTCGTCTGCTGACGGAACTGCTGGCACAGGGCGATCGGGATGAAATTGCAGCAGGGTATGAAGCCGGGGATAGGGGACTCTCGGAGCTGTTTTCCGGCGGACACTCCTGGGTGAGCAGTATCACGACTATTGCGGCTCCCCATGACGGGACGACCCTTACCACACGCTTTCGCAATTCCGGACTGCTGGAAAAGATATTCGCACGGCTTGTGGCCTCTTCCAGTTTAAAAAAAGAGGATCCTCTGATTGAGCTGCACGTGCAGCATTGGAGCACACTAAAAGAGCCGAATGAGTCATTTGCACGCTTTGTAAGGCGGGTGATAAATGAGGACCTCTGGAGGCAGACCGAGGATTTTAGTTACTTCGACCTGTCTCTAAAGGGCGCGAAGCGGCTGAATGTGAGGACTTCAACTCAAAGGGATGTGTATTACTTTTCCTGGGCAACCAGCCGTACCATGCCTGAAAATGAGGAGGGATATCATGTTCCTATGGCGGGAATGAGTTTACTGCTGCATCCTTCGGCTCGTTATATGGGATCCCTCGCAGAGCTTCCCGGTGGAATCGACTCCGAACCCCAGCTGTGGTGGGAGAACGACGGAATAGTGAATACCTGCTCCATGGATGGACCTTCGCTGGGGCGTCAGGCATCTATTGTGCAGTATTCTGAGCCGGTAGCAGGGCAGTGGAACTTTATGGGGACCCTCAAACCGCTGGATCATCTGCAGGTGAGTCTGGTGCTTCCAATCAGCGGAGATGCTCCCCCGGGCTATGAATCGTTAGCCGGTTTTTATGAAGAGTGGTGTAATTTTTTATATCGATTGCCGGAGGTAAAATAATGTATGTACTGATAAGCTACGTACCGGAGCCTACACATTCTCTTCAATAACTTCTAACTCAAGCTTTCCGGCGGATAATTCTAGCAAAGCCTGTTGAGCGGCCTCTGTCTCGGGCTGTGGAAGATTCCCCGACAGGCTGACTTCGGTTAAAAATTCTTCGTTCTCAATTTCTGCCCCGTAAGATTGCAGCAGCTTATGGACCGGCTCATAGAGGGAATAGGGAAGGCTTATGAAAAAGGGGCGTTTCTGGATGAGCTCTTCGGTGGGAAGGGCGGTTAAGACCTCCTGAGCGGCACTGGTATAGGCTTTTACCAGACCCCCGGTTCCCAGTTTAGTGCCGCCGAAGTAGCGAACCACCATAATCAGCAGGTTGCTTATTCCGCTGCCTTTCACAACCTCGAGTACCGGCCGCCCGGCGGTGCCGTGGGGCTCTCCGTCGTCACTCAGTCCAAAGATATCCCCCCGCTTTCCAACCTGAAAGGCGTATACAATGTGGCTAGCCTGGGGGTGTTCCTCCCAGGCGAATTTAAGTTCCTGTTTAGCCTGATCCGCCGAATCCACGCGGTTCGCCAGGGCAATAAAGCGGGACCTTTTAATTTCGATTTCTGCGGCAGCGGAGAGGGAAGGTATGCGCACGGCAGCTCCTTAAGGCTTATGGCCTATGGCCTATGGCCGAAAATGTTTTCCGACTCAGGCCATAAGTGTAACAAAGGGGCGGTGAGTGCGTCTATCTTCTTGATAAGCTCCGGAGGCAGGTGAATGCCGCCGGCCTGGGAACACTCTTCAACCTGACTAGGCCTTCGAGCTCCAAACAGGGTATAGCGGTTCCACTGGTGGGACAGGTTCCATGCAAGGGCCAGTTGTGCTCCGGTAATCCCGAGTTCGCTGCTGTAGGCCCAAAGCTGCTGCAGTACCGGCTGCAGGTGGGAAAAGATCTCCGGCTGCAATAACAGCAGCCGGTGTCTGGGATCTTCCGGCGGCAGGGATTCAGCCCAGCCGGGAGGGTGGGCCAGCAGGCCCTGGGCCAGTGAACTGTAACTTACCATGTTGATTTTGTGTTTTCTGCAAAAGGGGACAAGGTTCAGCTCCGGTGTACGCCACAAAAGGGAATAACCGAACTGGCAGTAATCTATCTGCCCCGCGGACAGAAGAGGTTGCATCTGCGGGGCAGAAAAATTACTTAGGCCGATGGCGCGGATGTAACCCCTTTGACGGGCCTTTTCAAGGGCTTCAATGTGGGGTCGCAGATCCTGTGACGGCTTGGGCCAGTGCAGATAGAAGATATCAATATAGTCGGTGCAAAGACGGCGCAGACTCTTCTCAATTCCCTTCTCTACGGTAGAGGCCGGCCGGAGATAGGTTTTGCTGGCGATGCTGACAGACCGGCGTACCTGACGCAGTTGTTGCCCCGTGACTTGTTCGGAAATCCCGTTTCCGTAGCCTTGAGCGGTATCAAAATGAGTGATCCCTGCCCGTAGTGCGGCACGAATAACCCGTACAGATTCGCGGTGGGAATCTGTTGAGTCGGAGGAGCTCCAATATTCGTCGCCAAAGGCCCAGCAGCCTAATCCAAGTGCTGAATTCATATTATATTAACTATATTGGTTAAAATATTCATTTTTGGCTACCTTCTAGCCTTGAAATTTCTTATATTTGTGGTGTACACAGTTTATAATTTTAACATGAGGAGGGGGCGTATCGCACGTCGCTTAAGACTATTTATTCTATTACCGGCGGCTTTTACCTTTTTTATTGCTTTTTCTTCCGGTATACACAGCAATTTTCTGCAGCAGGCACAGCAGACTACCACGCAGACCCACCCGCAGACTGAAAAACAGGCTGCAGCTATGAAAAACAGCTTTGAACTATCCGACTTAATAAAGTCACAGGGATCTTATAATCTAGATGAGATATACACCAACCCCAAATATCGAGGGATAGTAAAGGATTTTTTTACCCAGCAGACCGGTTCTGCGGAAATCACAGAATATATTTTACGAGAGAGTGAGCGTCACCAACTCCCGGTGAGTCTGACCTTTGCGTTGGCATGGGTAGAGAGCCGGTTTGACCCGCAGGCGGTGAACTACAATCAGAACTCAATTGACCGGGGTGTATTCCAATTGAATGACCGTTCCTTTCCAAATTTACGGGAAAGCCAGTTTTTTGATCCGGAGGAAAATATAGCCCACGGAGTAGCCTATCTAAAGTACTGCCTGGAACAGGGCGAGAACCAGGTTACCGCCCTGGCGATGTATAATGCGGGCCCCAGACGTGTGAATGAGCAGGGCGCGCCAAGGATGACACTGGAGCATATCAATAAGATCCTTAATTACCGTGAGCAGCTGCAGCAGGAGTTTGAGGCATCACTTAAAGTAGCCTCATTAACCGCTAAACCGGGGAAAAGCGGAAAAAACATGACCAATGTAGTTGACAGGAACAAGCTATCTAAATAGCGTGACTGCATGATTATCGTTCTGAAGCAGGGGATAAGCCCTCAGGAAAAACAGGAAACTCGTACTTTTTTAGAGCAGCACGGGTATAAGGTCCGTGAGATCGTCGGCGAAGAGGATACCGTCCTCGGGGCAGTCGGACGAGTACAAATGGATGTGCGCGAGGTCGAACTGTTACCGGGGGTTGATCGGGTAATACCTATTTCAAAACCCTACAAACTGGCCTCCCGCGAGCTAAAAAAAGAAGATACTATTGTCAGTATCGGGCCGGTCAGAATCGGAAGGGGACGTATTGCGGTAATTACCGGTCCATGTGCAGTAGAAAACCGCGAACAAATGATGGAATCCGCCGCTCACGCCTACGAGGCCGGAGCAGTTATGCTGCGCGGCGGTGCATTTAAGCCGCGGACCTCCCCCTACTCCTTTCAGGGGCTGGGAGAAGAGGGCTTAAAACTGCTGAAAGAGGCTGGTGAGGCCTACGGCATGCCCGTGGCAACAGAAATAATTGGAACCGACTATGTGGAGATGTTTAATGAATATGTAGATGTCATCCAGATCGGTGCCCGCAATATGCAGAACTTTGAGCTGCTGAAGCGGGTAGGTGCGCTGGCGAAACCGGTTATTCTAAAACGGGGGCTGTCGGCGACTATCGAAGAGTGGCTGATGGCGGCTGAGTACCTTATGGCCCATGGAACCGATGATGTTATTCTCTGTGAACGCGGAATTAGGACTTTTGAAACCTATACTCGTAATACCCTCGATTTGTCGGCTATTCCAGTAATAAAAAAGCTGAGTCATCTGCCGATTATCGTGGACCCGAGTCATGGAACCGGTATCCGGGAGAAAGTAGCTCCGATGGCCTTAGCGGCTGTGGCTGCCGGAGCCGATGGATTGATGGTAGAAATGCATCCTCATCCGGACCAGGCGCTCTCCGATGGACCTCAGTCATTGTATCCCGAGCAGTTTGAACGGCTTATGCGTGATATCGAGGCAATTGCACCGGTGCTTGAAAAAGAGCTGGAGCGCATACCGGAGCGCAAGACAGCCCTTGGGATGGACTTTTCTTCGGAAACTCTTAGAGGTACTGAAAAGGATACGGCAACCGCCGGAAAAGTGGCTTTTCAGGGGGTGCGGGGAGCTTACAGTGAATCTGCGGTGGAGCGTTTTTTTGGTTCTGGATATACCGCAGAGCCCCGCGGCTCCTTTGCCGAGGTGTTTAAGTCGGTCCTTCAGGGCGAGGTTGCCTACGGAGCCGTACCAATAGAGAACTCCCTGGCTGGAACAGTGCATGAGGTGCTGGACCTTCTGTTGCAGTATAGGGATATTCGGGTAGTGGGCGAGCAGAAAATTCGGATTATTCACAGTCTCATTTCGGTGAAAGGTGCCTCAGTGGAAGGTCTGAAAAAGGTCTACAGCCATCCTCAGGGTTTAGCGCAGTGTTCCCGCTTTTTCGATGACCACCGGCAGATCGAACGCATCCCATTTTTTGATACAGCCGGGGCGGTTGCCCATGTTGCTCAAATGCAGGACCCTAGCCTGGGAGCAGTTGCCGGGCGCGAAGCTGCCAAAGTGTATAATATGGAAGTAATGAAAGAGGGGATAGAAAACAATCCGCGTAATTACACCCGCTTCTTCATCATTGCCCGAGAGGAGACAAGCACTACCCGAACGCCCAACCGGGCGGCTCTGGTTTTTTCTACCCAGGATAAACCGGGGGCCTTATTTCATGTGCTTCAGATACTGGCTGATTACGGCTTAAATATGAAGAAATTAGAATCGCGACCGATTCAGGGCAAGCCGTGGAACTATATGTTTTTTGTGGCGGTGGAACTGCCCGATGACCAGAAAGTATTGAACACAGCCATAGAAAAGATGTCGGAATCGGCGGTGGATGTGCGCCTGCTGGGGCATTACCTTGTAAAGGGCGAGTAAACTTTCTCCGGCGTCTATTTAGCCGGAGGGTTTTACCCCAAGCTTCTTCAGCTGTTCCTCTTCTTCTTTGCCGGATACATATTCATGCTTCTTTTGGTTGGCCTTTACCACTGCATTTTTAAGAGCGGTAATTTCCAATTTGATTCCCTTAATTAGAGTTCTTTGGGAACGTGAGGTTTCGCTTTTGAAGTAGGTGTCCAGTGCGGGAAGTTTAAGCAGGTAATTTTGAATATCTTCGATAGTGTTTGAGAGTAATTTAAACAGCCTGTCTTCGCTCGACTGTTCTAGTTTCTGATATGTAGGGCTTAGGCGGTTGCCCATTGCAGCAATTACTCTCGATTTTTTCAGGGCATCATCCACAAACTGGTCAAAATTTACGCGCATGGTTTTCGGCATTGCCGTTTTCTGGTCGATGTACTCAATTTCATACACTCGCTGTTCACCCTGTTTTTGAACCATATTCAGTACCCAGCGACGGAACTTTTCGCTAAAAGTGATTTTTCGGTTCTCTATGACCGTGCTGTTGTATTTAAGTTTTTGTACGGCCTGTTCAAGGGGCGTGCTGCCGGATGCAAGAATCCGATACGCTTCAAGTAAGAGTGGTTTGAAAGATTTTTGCTGTTGGTTCTCGTCTTTTTTCTTTTCAACTTCCAGTTTTTTAAGGGTGTCTATGCGGCGCTGTTCAGCTCCCGGCCCGCTTTGCTCATCAAGTACCTCCTCAATGAGCTCGGGATAATACGCAGTTCCGCTCATGTAGTGGTTAAATTTGGCTTTGACGGCCTTGATAACATCTCCACGACGATCTTCCAGCGCTTCAGGCTTTAAGTTCATTGCGTTGAACATCTGAAGACGAAAATCGTACTTATAACGTTCCCGCTGGTAGACCGTGATTTTCTTAAGTATCGCGAGAATTAGTTTTGATTTCTTTTCCAATTGGCGAATGCTGTCTTCCAGTATGGAGTTTGTTAGATCCTCCTGCCCCGGAGTTATTCTCTTTACTACCTCTGCTAAGACCTTGGTGTTAAGATTAGCACTGGTTTCTGTGAATGCATTCCACTTGATATAGGTAACTATATCAACCAGCTGTTTCACATTGGGCAGGGATATATAATCAAGATTAAACTGGTAATAGTTATTGAGGAACTCCAAGATTGAATCGTATATCGACAGCCGCTGACTGATTACTTCTTTTTTTTCCGACTCTTTCATCGGTCCGGTAGGAGGAGTGGTAACCTCTGAAATTTTCAATTCATGCTTATAAGGGTCTTCTACCAACAGTCCCTTGCGCAGAAGAATGTCGTACAAGGCCTGAAAGGACTGGTGGAAATAGCGGAACTGTTCTTTTAGTTGAGGAATTTCGTTTCTCTCTAAAGAGCTCCGGTAGTTTTGTAAGGCAGTCTCCAAAGACTGAAAATAATCGCTATTCTCTTCCATTGTAGCTATATTATCATATAAACTGGAGATTGTAGCAATACAGGAGAACCTTAATGGGAGAAATACTAGCATTCACACCGGAAAAATTAATCATTGGTATTTTATGCAGTCATCCTGAGTGTGTAAGGGAAATTGAAAATCCCCTTGCCGAGCAGTTTGGTCCCATAGATTACCGGAGCGAAGCGATTCCATTTACCTTTACCGATTATTATGAGCAGGAGATGGGGGCAGAGCTTATCCGTTTTTTTGTCTCATTCGAGCAGCTTGTTGCTCCCGATCAGCTTTCAGACTTTAAGCTAAGGACGAATCGGCTGGAGAAGGAATTTCTGGTAGCGGGGAAGCGCAAGGTAAACTTAGATCCGGGACTGCTGTCGCTCGGTAAATTAATCCTGGCCTCCACAAAGGACAATGCCCAACGAATCCCCCTTGCCGATGGTATTTTTGGGGAGATTACCTTGATATACCGCCGTAAAGGGTACAGCGCCCTGCCGTGGACTTATCGGGACTACCAATCAGAGGCTTACCATCGTATCCTGCTCCAGATTCGCAGCCGCTATAAACAGCAGCTGCAGGCTGCCGGGTATCTTTAGCTTTTTCAATTCAGGCACTTTCAAAAAACGAAGATTTTAAAATTCCAAGGCTTTTAGTTGAAGCAGAGTCTCTTCCCCTCCTGTAGTTATTACCAGGGGGAACCATGCAAGGCGTAACAGGTTTCCGGGATAGAACCCGTTTGGCAGCGGCTGCACTGTGTATCCTCTGGTCTGTGTATATCAGCGGCTGCAGTGCAGTGTTCGACTTGTTGCCGAAGGTGAGGCTTCAGGTAAATATACCGAAATCAACCTGGCAGGAGGCGGGCGTTCCGGTAGCCCACCGGGTGGTGTATCCGGATAGGTACGGAGATCTTCAGACACTTTTCCTGCCGGCGGGAGTTAATACAGCGGTAATTGAAGTGCAGCGTGGCTGCAATGTACCGGTATTGGCCTATCCTTTGGGGCGCTTAGCTCCGGCAGGGGGCTGTGTGTCCAGTCATATTCAGCTGGACCTGTTTGGCACCAATAATGTGTTACCCCTTAGGTATCGCTATGGTCCGGCGGCACAGCTGCTGCAGGATCTGTGGCAGCTGTCGGAACGCTGTCAAACTGTTTGTGTAGAGGCGTTGGTCACAGAGCTGGTAAAGGAGGGGGATGGAGATCCATGGAACTGCGATTTTGACAGAGTAAAAGGGGCAATCGCCCGGGGCCGTCTGAACCGGCTGCATGTCCGCAGTATGAATACTACCTCCATTTCTATAGAACTTCCTGCTGAAGACTGGATTCCCGGAAATCTCTTTTTTCAGGGGGCTATTGAGGTCGACGTAGATGCTGACGGGGCGGGCCGGGGCGAAATGGTTCCTGTTCGCTTCAGTGGTCTGTATCCGGGGCGACACCTTTTTTTCTCTCCGACCAGCGGCTTAGAACTCCACATATATGTCGATAAAAAAGGAGGCTGCCGCTATGTCTGCGACAGCCTCGCCAATTTTGCCTCTTACTAATTATGGATACTACTGGGTGTGGTTTTATTTTACCACTTTTATTTTACCACAATGTTTACCAGTTTATCCTTTACCGCAATCACCTTTACAACCTGTTTTCCACCGGTCCATTGGGCGATGCGTTCGTTCTCGACGGCAGTTTTCTTTAGTGTTTCCTCTTCGGTACCGGCGGGCAGGTTTACCTTTGCCCGGACTTTGCCGTTGACCTGCAGTACTACCGTCACCTCTTCTTCCTTGGTAAGCTCCTCGTCCCACTGGGGCCAGGGCGAATCGGAAATTGAGGGGGTGTTGCCAAGTTTAACCCACATCTCTTCACCCAGATGGGGAGCATATGGGGAAATTAGCTGGACAAAGGGTTCCCACAGGGCTCGGTAAATCTGCTTTTCCTGAAAAATTTCGTTGATAAAAATCATCATCTGGGCAATGGCGGTGTTGAACTCAAGCCCCTCCGTATCCTCAGTTACCTTTTTGATAGTCTTATGCAGCAGCTGCAGATAGTGTTTAGGCGGCTGCTCATCAATCACAGGCCGGTCGGAAACCCGCCACACGCGGTCGAGAAAACGGTGCACTCCGGCCAGTCCCTTTGTAGACCAGGCTTTTGATACCTGCAGCGGCCCCATGAACATTTCGTACATGCGCATAGAATCGGCACCAAAATCACGGATAATATCATCGGGGTTAATGACGTTACCCAGGGATTTGGACATTTTTACCCCGCCCTCGCCAAGGATCATTCCCTGGTTGACCAGCCGCTGGAAGGGCTCTTTTGTGTTCACGACCCCGATGTCATACAGCACCTTGTGCCAGAAGCGGGCGTAGAGCAGGTGCAGCACCGCATGTTCGGCCCCGCCGACGTATAAATCAACCGGCATCCAGTACTTGATTTTGTCAAGATCGGCCAGTTGAGTCTCGTTTTTCGGGTCGAGGTAGCGCAGATAGTACCAGCATGAGCCGGCCCACTGGGGCATAGTGTTGGTCTCCCGCTTTCCGGGGCCTCCACACTTCGGACAGGTGGTATTTATCCACTCATCGATAGCTGCTAAGGGCGATTCGCCGGTGCCGGTGGGTGTGTATGAGTCTACCTCCGGCAGGGTAAGGGGCAGCTCCTCTTCGGGCAGCGGAACGGGGCCGCACTTTTCGCAGTGTACAATCGGGATCGGCTCGCCCCAATAGCGCTGGCGGCTGAAAATCCAGTCGCGCAGTTTGTAGTTTACCGCCCGCTTGCCGAGCCCTCTGGACTCGAGCCAGTTGATTATTTTTTCAATAGAATCTTCTTTATTTAAGCCGTCCAGGAACTCGGAGTTTACATGCAGACCGTCGCCGACATAGGCCTCGTTCTGCACATCTCCGCCTTGTAATACCTCGATAATCGGCAGACCAAACTTTTTAGCAAACTCCCAGTCACGCTGGTCGTGTCCCGGTACCGCCATAATGGCACCGGAACCGTAGGAAATTAGTACGTAATCCGCCACCCAAATGGGAATCTCTTTCCCGTTGACCGGATTGATGGCATAGGTGCCGGTAAAGACACCGGTTTTATCCTTTGCCAGATCGGTCCGCTCAAGGTCGGACTTCTTCTGGGCCTCTTCCAGATAAGCCTGGACTTTGGCACGGTGATCGCCACTGGTCACATGCTCTACCAAGGGGTGTTCGGGGGAGAGTACCATATAGGTTGCCCCGAAGAGGGTGTCCGGGCGGGTAGTGTATACTTCAAACTCATCACTGCCGTCTGCCAGCTTAAACTTGACGTTCGCCCCTTCGGAGCGGCCGATCCAGTTACGCTGCATGGATTTGATGGATTCGGTCCAGTCCAGCAGTTCAAGATCTTCCAGCAGTCGGTCGGCATATTCGGTTATTTTCAGAATCCACTGGCGGATGCTCTTGCGGTTTACCTCAGCGCCGCAGCGATCGCAGCGGCCATCCTTTACCTCTTCGTTGGCCAACCCGGTTTTACAGGAGGGGCACCAGTTAATCGGTGCTTCATCTTCGTAAGCGAGCCCTTGTTCAAAGAGTTTAAGAAAAATCCATTGGGTCCATCTGTAATATTCCGGTCGGTGAGTTGAGACTTGACGGTCCCAGTCGTAGCTAAAACCCAGAGTTTTGATCTGGTTAATAAATAAATTGATGTTTTCTTCAGTCGTTACCCGAGGCTGGGTACCGGTTTTGATGGCGTAGTTTTCCGCCGGCAGGCCGAAGGAATCGAAGCCCATCGGGTGGAGCACTTTATAGCCCCGCATACGCATAAAGCGGCTGTAAATGTCGGAGGCCGTATAGCCTTCGGGGTGGCCTACATGCAAGCCCTGACTTGATGGATAGGGAAACATATCTAGTACATACAGTCGTCTTTCTTCAGGAACAGAAGGGTCTTCGGTTACCTTAAACGTCTTCTGTTCATCCCAGTATTCCTGCCATTTCTTTTCGATCTCGTTAAATGGGTATTTGCTCATGGCCGAATGATATTCACTCACGCCGTTTGCGTCAACTGCTATGGCGTACTACTGCAGCGATTCTATTGTGGTTCCCCGTCCAGGGTATGGGGGGTAAACAGAACCGTTTCTATGCGTTTACGGCGGAGGTTCTCAACGATGAAGGTTCCCTTAGGGGTCTCTATCTTCTGATTTTTAACCGGCATAGTGCCTATTTTTTCTATCAGCAGACCTCCGAGGGTCTGTACATACTTACTGTGGGTAAAGGTAATGTCAAAACGGTCTTCAATCTGGTGCAGTGAGGTATCACCGGTTATTCTATAATTGTTGTCCCCCAGGGGCGTTATTTTTTCCCAGCCCTGGATTTCATTCTCATCGTACAGTTCGCCGAACAACTCCTCCGCCACATCCTCCAGCGTGACGATTCCCGCCAGGCCACCGTACTCGTCCATCACCACCGCTATGTTGAGTTTCTCTCTCTTAAAGAGAAAGAAAAGTTCGTTCACTTTTCGTGTTTCAGAGACAAATATCGGCTTAGTCATAATTTCACGAATCGTAATATCTCCGCGATCCTCTGCAATTGCTCGCATCATATCCCGCACCAGCAGTATTCCGACAATATACTCCGGATTCTCATCGTCATCGTATACCGGTATGCGTGAGTAACCCTCTTTCGTTATTTCTGTGAGCACCTCTTTGATGGGGGTATCGGCCTCAAGGCTGAAGACATCGGTGCGATGGGTCATGATGGTCTGGACCTGGGTGTCGTTAAAACGGAATACGCTTTTTACCATGCGGGTCTCGTAACTCTCGACTATGCCCTCGCGCTCGGCTAAATGAACCATGTGGAGAATTCCGTCGAGGGATGTATGGGCCTTTTTTGCAGGAGTAAAAGCGCGGGTGATAGCCGAGCTTACAAAGCCGATTAATTTAATAAAGGGAAAAAGTATAATCGAAAGCACAAGGATTGGGTAAGCCATCCGCAGGGCGAGTTTTTCACTGTGAATGATCGCCAGCTGCTTTGGAGTGACCTCCGCAAAGATAAGAATGATGAGGGTGAGAACTCCCGTCATTATTCCGACCACCTGATTGCCGAATACTCTCACGGTGAATTGGGTAGCAACCGCCGATGCGGCAATATTTACCAGGTTATTTCCGATAAGAATGGTGGTAAGCAGGGTGTCGGGGCGGGAGCTGAGTTTTTCAACTAATTTACCCCCCTTTCCTTGGTGTTTTGTCAGCGACTGCACTTGGATAAACGAGAGCGAAGTGTAGGCGGTCTCGGTAGAAGAAAAAACGGCCGATAACACTATCAAGATAAAGATGGTAATTAACTCATACATCGCGTAACTCCCTCAGGCCTGAGGCGGACTTTGAGCCCCTCATTGAGGACTTCGAGGCTGTGCAGGACACACCTATATCTGTTTTGAAAACGGTGGAAGTAGGTTTAATTTTTGATGATAAAGGATCGTCGTCGTCCATGATGTGCACTAAAAATATATACCTATTAAGCGAGAAGTGCAAGTGGCAAATTTCGAGGCAAAGGTACAGAGCAAAGGAACAGAGCAAATTCGTATTTGCCGTCGGGGCATAAATTTTGTATATTTTTTACCAGAACACACACATATTGCAGTATATACAAGGAGACATGCATGGCCAAACACAAGTTCAAGACGGAAGTATCTCAACTTCTGAATCTTATTATTCACAGTCTGTATTCACACAAAGAGATTTTTCTGCGCGAGCTTATTTCCAACGCATCAGATGCGCTGGATAAGCTGAAATACCGCACTCTGACCGATGACGAGTTTAAGCAGATGAATTTCGATCCCCGTATCGAGATTTTTTTTGATGAAGATGGACAGAAGACTCTCACCATAAAAGATAACGGTATCGGTATGAACAGCGACGATCTGGATGAACAGTTGGGTACCATTGCCCGTTCAGGGACCAAGAACTTCTTAAACCAGTTAACCGGCGATTCTAAGCAGGATGCAAACCTGATAGGTCAGTTTGGAGTTGGTTTTTACTCGGTGTTTATGGTGGCCGATAAGGTTGAAGTACTTACCAGGCGGGCCGGAGAAGATACAGCCTGGCTGTGGACCAGTGCCGGTGAGGAAAACTACACCATCAAAGAGGCCGAGCGTCCGGAGAGTGGTACCACCGTGACCCTGCATCTGAATGACGAAGGGTCGGAGTATGCCAACCGCTGGCAGATAGAACAGCTGGTAAAAAAGTACTCCGACCA
Organism: Spirochaetia bacterium; assembly: GCA_034520965.1. Taxonomy (GTDB): domain Bacteria; phylum Spirochaetota; class Spirochaetia; order DSM-16054; family Sediminispirochaetaceae; genus DSBN01. The sequence continues at coordinate 179,568 of JAXHMY010000009.1, forward strand.
TATCGCCTTTCCTATCTTTCTTGAGTACGACCAGAAGAGTTACGAAGGGGAGGGTGAAGATAAAAAGGAGAAGTACGAGCACAAGCGCGAGCAGGTGAACCGAGCCTCCGCTCTCTGGAAGCGCCCCAAATCGGAGATTACCGAAGACGAGTATTACGAATTTTATAAAACTATTAGCCATGATAACGAAGACCCTATGCACTACCTTCACACCAAAGCTGAAGGAACCCTGCAGTACACCACCCTCTTCTTTATTCCGCAAAAAGCACCCTTTGATATGTACCAGGCCGATTATGAGGCGGGGGTAAAACTATATGTGAGCCGTGTGTTTATTACCGATGATTCGAAAGAGCTGATGCCCACGTATCTGCGCTTTGTCCGCGGTATTATAGACTCGGATGACCTCCCCTTGAATGTGAGCCGTGAGATTCTGCAGCAGAACCGGATTATGAACCAGATTCGTTCCAGCTCAGTGAAGAAGCTGCTGGCGGAGTTCAAACAGTTATCTGAAAATAACCCCGAAAAGTACGGCAAGTTCATAGAACAGTATAACCGTCCCCTGAAAGAGGGCTTGTACAGCGATTTTACCAACCGTGAGACCCTGATGGAATTGGTGCGCTTTAAGTCGACCGATGCGGAAGGTTTTACCAGCCTGGCCGAGTATAAGGAGCGGATGAATGAGGACCAGAAGGCGATCTATTATATAACCGGCGAAAAAGAAGAGACCCTGCGGAACTCTCCGCTGCTGGAGGCTTACAAGAAGAAGGGTATTGAAGTTCTGATTATGGACGACGACATCGACGAGATTGTGGTGCCTTCTATCGGGACCTACCAGGAAACCGAGCTAAAATCGGTAAACCGCAGCGGCTCGGCGGAGGAATTGAAAACCGATGAGGATGAGGCAAAAGGGAAAGAGCTCGAACCCCTGTTGAAGAAGATTAAAGATATCCTCGGCGACCGGGTAAAGGATGTAGTCTCTTCTAACCGCCTAAGCGACTCCCCCTCCTGTATTGTAGCCGACGAGAACGACCCCACTATGCAGATGCAGCAGATGCTCAAGGCAATGGGGCAGCAGGATATCCCCGAGATGAAACCGATCCTCGAGGTAAATCCGGACCACTCAATAGTCAAGCGGCTGCAGAACTCTGATGATAAAGCCCTGCTGGAAGATGTAAGCTACCTGCTGCTGGAACAGGCTATGCTGGTGGAGGGAGCCGAGCTGAAAACACCGGCGGACTTCGTGAAGCGCCTTAACCGTATTTTGGAGAAGGCGGTATAAGCCCCGTCAAGCTATTATATTAAAGCGCTAATGTTTTCCAATTAAAAAGCGGCCCGCTGCGCTGAAAGGTATGTGCGGCGCCGCTTTTTTTGTTATACTAAATCCCATCTATGAGATTACGCTTGAAGTTTTTTGATTATATTGCAATTATATTTTCTCTACTGGTTACGCTGTCTATTGCGGTATATGTGTATGCCGGAAGCAACGGCCCCCTGCGGGTAAGAGTTCAGACTGAAGAGGGGACCTTTATGTATTCCCTGGAGCAAGACCGCCGAATTGCCGCTGAGGGTCCCCTTGGTACCACCTACATTGAGGTTCACGATGGTCATGCGGCTGTAGTAGAGTCGCCTTGTCCGAACAAGCTGTGTATACAAGTTGGTGAACTTCATGAGCATGGAGACTGGAGTGCCTGCATGCCCAATAAAGTTTTTGTGCAAATAGAGGGCGGCAGCAGCGAATCTGAAGTTGATGTTACTACATATTAAACCCCTTCAAAAAGGAGCTTAGTCCCCATGTTAAGAACGCTCTACAAATTTTTCAGTTCAATGAGACTGGCAATCGTACTGATTGTATACTTGATAGGCCTGATGGTGGTGGTTGGAATATGGGGGCCCGGAGCGCTTTCGCCCGGGGCGGCCGCATTTAGCAGTTCTGAACTTAACGGAGCGGCCTTAGGCAGTGAAGCGGGCCGGATAAGCATTATTGGCTCGCTTGTCCTGGTCGTGCTGCCGGTACTCTTGTTCGCCCTTAACCTAGGGGTATGTGCAGTATCCAGGATAGTCAAGCGTATAAAAACCGGCAGCTATTTCCGTCGCTTTGGATGGCTTTATACCGGGCCGGATCTGGTACATATCTCCATCTTACTGTTTTTACTCGGAGGATTGTTGAGCCATTACGGCCGAATAGACGGCGAGGTAAGGCTTCAGCCCGGGGAGATAGCGGCTCTAAACTCGGCCTATATGATTCGGCTGGAAGATTTTCGGATTGAGCATTACGAGAGCGGTCAGGTGAAACAGTACATCTCTTCGATCCAATTGCTGCGTCGCAGTTCCGAGGAACAGCAGGCTGAGGTTATAGACCAGGCTGATATTACAGTGAACAATCCGTATTCCCTGGGGCGATTGAAAATCTACCAGCGGAGTTATTATACTACCGGAGAGCTTGCCAGTGGGCTCCAGGCGGTGTATGATCCCGGTTATCCGGCCATTATTGCCGGAATTGTTTTCTTTTTTCTGGGATTATGCTTCATACTGGCACATAAAATCCGTACACACGTTTAGAGAGAGGCAACTACATGTTGGCAACTACCACCTTTGTGGTCACCGTAATTCTTATGGTTGACCAGATAATAAAGCTGTTTCGAAAGAGTGAGGTGAGCTACGAAGTAGAGCAAGTGCTCTTCCTGTTGGGAGGTTTACTACTGCTGCTTGATTTTGGGTATCGCTCGTACCTGCTTCGCTTTCCCGCGGTCACCAATACCTACGAGGCGCTGGTACTATTTGCCTCCGGGATTCTACTGCTGCTGTATTTTCTAAGTCGTAAAATTCCGTCCCATCGAGGGGCTGGCCGGCAGCCTGAAACCCATACTTATATCTTGTTTGTGGGAACAGTTGTTGCGTTCGTCCTGCTGGCTTTAGCTTCCTCTCCGCTTATCCCGGACGATCTGGTTCCGCCGGTCCCGGCCCTGCAGTCTCATTGGCTGGTAATGCATGTGCTGCTTAGCTTTGCCGGAGAGGCCTTTTTTGTAATAGCCTTTGCCGCTGCGTTGGTTTTTCTTTTTAGCTCTCAAGAGGAAAAACGGCGGCAGGCGGATCGTATTACCTATCTCTCGGTGACAGTTGGGTATTTCTTGTTTACAGTTGGGGCGCTGGTGTTCGGAATGATTTGGGCTGAGCAGGCCTGGGGAAGTTACTGGAGCTGGGACCCCAAGGAAACCTGGGCGCTGGTGACCTGGCTCACTTATACCCTCTACTTGCATCTTAGGTTTATTCGGGGAGCTCGCGGTAAGTTAACCGCCTTGGTGGCGGTGATCGGATTTATTTTAACTATGTTTACTTTTTTAGGGGTAAACTACCTTATGAGCGGTTTGCATAGTTATGTATAAGACCATGCGCAGTAAGCTTTGCCTGCAATTGACTTAAATGGAAACTGTTTATATTCTAAATGTTGGAAGTCAGAAAGACTTCCAAAATTTAGAATCGCTGAGGTATAAGGGTGGTAGTTTTTGACAGAGAATGAGCTATCGACAGAAAGTTCCTCTTCCGGTACTTGGAAAGTCCTCGTAGTAGATGATGAAGAAGAGGTGCATTTCCGTATAAAAAAGGTGTTGAGTGAACTTGTCTACATGGATCGCGAGGTTGTAGTTCTGGCAGCATACTCTGCGGAGGAATCCCTGGAACTACTCCGGCAGCATGATGATATTGCGGTTGCTCTTATCGACATCTTTGTAGATGATGATGCGACTTCCGGATTAGCTTTGGTACAGAAGATCCGTAAGGAGCTTCACAATACACAGTTGAGGATTATTCTGAGAACCAAAATAGAAGGTGACCAGCCTCATGAAGAGTTGTTTGTTGAATACGATATCAATGATTATAAGGAGAAGGGCGAGCTTACTATAGAGAAGTTAAGAACCACTATTATCAATGCCTTTCGTTCTTACAACGACCTACAAAGAATAGTTGACCTGAATAATTCTTTAGAGAAAAAAGTCCAGGACCGTACCCGTGCACTTTCAGAGGCGAATCTGAAGCTGCGTACGTATATTTCACGGCTTGAAAATGATCAGGAGGCCGGCGGCAGAATGCAGCAGAAACTGCTGCCGGATACACAAAAAAGGTTTGGTGACTGCACCTTTGCCAGCCGTATCTATACGTCGATGTACCTAAGCGGCGATTTCCTGGACTACTTTGAGATAGATGCCGATCGAGTAGGTTTTTACATGGCCGACGTCTCGGGCCATGGAATTTCATCCGCTTTTATCACCGTTTTGTTGAAAAATTTTGTTGATACCCAGTTAGAGAACTACTGGAATGAGGGGGATTTGCTGATTATGCGGCCCTATCTGCTGGTGAAAAAGCTGAACAGTGAACTCCTGCGTGAGAATTTCGGCAAATATCTAACCATTTTTTATGGAGTGCTGGATCAGAAACAAAACACCCTGCGATATACAAACTGCGGCCAATTTCCGTATCCCCTCCTGCGGGAAAATGGAAAGGTTAAACCCCTTGAACCGGCGGGAACCCCGGTAGGTCTGTTTGCCGAGCCTGAGTTTATAGAAGAAGAGATTCCAGTAAGCAAGGAGTCGGCGCTGCTAATAATTTCCGACGGAATTTTAGAGCTGCTTCCGCAAGCCTCGGTAAAGGAAAAACGTAACTTAATACGACATTTTTTCAGTTTTCCGGAGGTAGATCTGCAGGAGTTGACCGAGCAGCTGGGGCTTTCACGGCAGTACAGTTTTCCCGATGATATTACTTTTCTCATGCTGAAGAGGAGTGCTGATGATGGATCGAGGTAGATATTTTTACGCTGAAAAAAATGATATTACCTATATCAAAATGGTAGGAAATTTAAAATACACTACAAGTTCCGGTTTTGATCGTTTTGTAGACGGGTTGATGGAACGGGGTTTTAAGAATGCAGTGATAGATCTCTCCGAGGCATCCTATATCGACAGCACGAACCTAGGGCTGATTGCTAAAATTGCCGGACGAGCCCGGCATAACTCGAATATGCATGTAAGCATCGTCTCCCCGAATGAGGATATTAACGAAATCCTGCACAGCGTCCGTTTTGATAAACTGTTTACGATTGTAGAAAAAATGGAAGGGGTTGAAGGGCTGGAAGAAATTCCGGATGAACAGCAGGATAAAAAAGACGACCTTCAGATGCTTATTAAAGCTCACAAGGCGCTAATGGATATCGACGAAGAAAACCGACCCCAATTCAAGGACGTTGTTGAGCTGCTGGAGAAGGAAGTAAAAGATTTTTAACGCTGCTTGTCCGCGGGCAAGCAGCTTCCGACAATCGTCCCTATCGCACCTGCGCTATCCACCTAGAAAGGCCGACTTATCCACAACTTCCCAGGCACGGCCAAAGGAACGAGTAAGCTCTGAGGCCAGCCATTTGTCGAAATCCGGCGAGCCGCGCATCCGCATAGGTGAATTAACTAGCTGCTGCTGCCCGTCTACTATCTCAGTGTATACTCCGGGCTTGTAGAGGTTCATCCTGGCTAAAACCACCCCTTTGCGGTAATTGTGGTGTATGTAATGAAGCGTGCCGTCCTCTTCGACCGATACCACCATACCGGTATGGGTAAGGTAGTCGTTGGGCTGTCCATCTTTGTTCCGGTCGTAAGTGTTATCCCAAAAGATGATGTCCCCGGGTTTGGGGCGCCGGGTTTCGTAGAGCGCCCGGTTATCTTCTAGAAAACGGTACAACCTTGTAACCCCGTTACCTCGGTATTGGGTCATGGGAGTTGCCAGATCTATGCCTGCATGCCAGTAAATCGCCAGCACCGTGCCAGTACAGTCGGCATTGAACCTGCGGCCGTTGACGTTTAGCCGGGATCTCCCGTTGAGCGAGAGTGCGCCTTCAACCAGTTTTGCCTGGAGCCGCGAGAGCTCTTGGCCGTCGCCGGAGCCGCTCTTCTGCAGCTGTTCGGCTACACGCTTAGCATCCGGCCCACCGCCTCCGGCCATGCTCTGGCATCCCGACATCAGCAGAACTATTACTGCGATGCCCACCGGCAGCCAGAGCGTGAACCCACAGCATCTGGGACGGCTATGGGTTCTGCCGAACCCGGCTGAATTATTCGTCATACCTGCCTCCTTGTGGGCCTTGCTTCTCTGAGCTTGCGTCCTCAGAGCCTTGAAAACCGGTAGCTATCATAAATACCTCAAAAGACTCTTTACGGCTGGATTTCGGCTTAAAGGGTTTCGCAGCTTTGAACAGTTTGCGCAGCTGCTGGAGTATCTGCTGCTCCTCCCCGCCCTGGAACAGTTTGATTACCAGGTTTCCGGAGGGTTTAAGCAGCTGCTCCGCCGCGGCGATACACTGCTCGGCCAGGCCGGCCGAACGGCTCGTGTCGACAGTGCGGTTACCGGTGGTAGCCGGTGCTGCATCACTAAGTATTACATTATAAGGGCCGCGCTCCCTGAGTTTATTCATAACTTCCGATGAAAACGCATCCCCCGTAAAAGTCTCGATATTATTGAATCCCCCGGGAATTGAACACTCCTTTAGGTCCACTGCAACCACTCGGCCCTTGGGGCCTACTTGCTGCGAGGCGTACATGCTCCAGCTGCCGGGTGCGGCTCCAATGTCGAGCACCGAGCTGCCCCGAGGCAGTACCTGGTGCTTGTTCTGGATCTCTTCGAGTTTATAGACGGAGCGGGCCGGATACCCGGCCTTCTTAGCCTTATCGGTATAGTGATCAGCTTGGCTGCGTTTCATACTAGCCTCCAGTATATAATATTGCTATCGGCGGCGAAAGACTTCTACATTTGGAATTCCTGTCTTGACCGCCTCGTAAAAACTTACTACCTTTTGACTATGAAACAGTCACTACTACGTAAACCTTTTCGGTATTCCTACAATAATTTAGCTTTTGGAATAATTTTGGTCAATGTCCTCGTCTATATGCTGAACTACATCAGTCCCCACAGCCGCTTTTATACGGCTCTTATCCCTGGGCTGATCCTGCAAGAGGGCTATATCTGGCAGTTTTTCACCTATATGTTTACCCACGCCGGGTTTTCTCACATTCTGTTTAACATGCTCGGTATATTCTTTTTTGGTGTGCAGGTAGAGCGGCGGATGGGCAGTCATGAGTTTCTGCTCTTCTATCTGACCACGGGGGTGCTGGCCGGTATATTTTCTTTTATTGTGTACATCATGACCGGAATGTACGGGGTTATCCTGCTGGGTGCTTCGGGGGCCGTGTTTGCCGTGCTGCTGGCCTTTGCGGTCTATTTTCCCCACGCCAATATTTATATTTTCGGAATCCTCCCGGTCCGCGCGCCGGTGCTGGTAATCGGATATACCGCTATCGAGCTGTTTAACCAGGTCTTCAGCATGCAGAGCGGGGTTGCTCATCTGACGCACCTTGCCGGTTTTGCCTTTGCCTATCTGTACCTGGTAATTCGAATGGGAATTAATCCGATGGATTCATTTACAAGCGGCAGAAGGGGAGGACGTTGGCGTTAACTGTCGCTCAAAAGCACCGACGTTCTACAGCCGTCGCTGTGTTCTTGTTAAGTACGGCGCTGCTGTTTCTGGGCCCTGCCCAACGCTCCGACCGACAGTCGTCAGCCCTACTGGCCTATCCGGGGGATGTAGACATAATCACCGCTGAGTTCTGGACCGAACTGGACCCGATCATGGAGGGTTCCCAGCCCCCGGTCCCCGGAGTTGAAGGCCGGCAGGACGAACAAGGCCGTAGCGAAGCCGGCGATTCTCCGCCTCCTCCGGTAGCTCCCCTCACCGGCTCCGGAGTATTATCCCAGGACGAAGCAATCCGGCGTACCTTGGAAGAGGCGCGGCTGGTAATATCGGGTATGATCTACGGCTTTGATCTGCGTTATACTCCCTCCGACCGAGCCCGGAATGTGGCCGAAGAGCTGGTTATAGAACCGCGGGCTCGGATACCCGCCGGTGACCAGGCTCTGCGGGTTCTGCAGGTGCGGACCTCCGGGAACAAGTATTTTGTGCATATCCGTTATGATTTAGCCGAGCACCAGCAGCGGCGAATGCAAGCCTGGGACAGTAACACCCTCTCCTCAGCCGGCGGAAGGGGCACAGCGCCGCTTCAGCAGGGCTATCGCCGGCAAATTTGAATCCTTCAACCAGGCTATCAAAAACGCCCTGCGGGAGTATCTGCGCCCCCGTTACAAAAACAAGCCCAGCCGCATTCAAGCGGTTGTGGCATTAAAAGAACCCCCCTACACCGTAATTGACGCAGGGGGGTACCATTCAAAGGTTCGTATAAAAATCGATGTGCGCGAGGTGCGGCCCTACAGCGCCTACTAGATTAGCGCCTACTAGATTAGCAACGCGGTGTCGGCCTGGGGCCTTGTTATTTTTCTGGGCTCTCCTCGTCCTCTTTCGGCAAGTTGAGCTGTAGGTGCAGCATCTGCAGCTGATCTTCATCGACCGGCGAAGGGCTGTCGTCCATCGGCGAGGCTCCTACGTTGTTCTTCGGAAAGGCAATTACCTCTTTAATCGAATCCTCTTCGGCCATCACCATAATCAGGCGGTCGAGTCCGGGAGCAATTCCGCCGTGGGGAGGCGGTCCGTATTGAAAGGCCTTTAGCAAAAATCCAAAGCGTCGTTCCGCCTCTTCCTCTGAAAAACCTACGATATTAAAAATGCGTTTCTGGATCTCCGGGTCGTGAATTCTGATAGAACCGGAGGCCATCTCGTAGCCGTTACACACCAGGTCGTAGAGGTCGCCCTTCACCGCACCGGGGTCCTGCTCCATATTGTCCAGAAACTCTTCCTGGGGCATGGTAAACATATGGTGGGCGGCCTCCCAGTGCTGGTCATCTTCGTTCCACTCAAACAGCGGAAAATTGTCTATCCAGCCGAAGCGGAAAGTTCCAGGTGTGGCCAGTCCAAGCTGCTTGCCCAGGCTGCTGCGGACTGCTCCCAGAGAGGTACAGGCGGTATTCCATTTGTCGGCTACCGCCAGAATCAGGTCCCCCGCCGAGGCTCCCAGGGAAGAGATGATCTCATCGCTTTGTTCGGCGAAGAACTTGGCAACTCCCCCGTCCAGGCCCTGGTCGGTCACTTTCATCCAGGCCAGACCCTTGGCCCCGTACACCTTAGCGTCTTTTTCAAGCTGGTCGATCTGTTTACGGGAGTAGCCGGCACAACCCGGGGCTACCAGGGCTTTTACCGCTCCGCCGTTCTCCACTACCGACTTAAAGGCGTTAAAACCGCTGCCGGCGGCGATCTTGTTGAAGTCTTGCATATGCAGCTCGTAGCGCAGATCCGGCTTGTCGCTGCCGTATAGGTTCATGGCCTCGTGGTAACTGATGCGCGGAAAAGGGGTCTCCAGCTCAATATTGAGGGTCTGCTGGAAGACATGCTTCAACATCCCCTCCACCACCTCAAAGACATCGTCCTTAGAGACAAAGCTCATCTCCATATCGATTTGGCTGTGCTCCGGCTGACGGTCGCCCCGGGCATCTTCGTCACGAAAACAGTGGGCAATTTGAAAATAGCGGTCGAAACCGGATACCATCAACAGCTGTTTAAACAGCTGCGGGCTCTGGGGCAGGGCATAAAACTTACCGGGATGAATGCGTGAGGGAACCAGAAAGTCACGGGCCCCTTCCGGGGTAGAGCGGATCATGCTTGGGGTTTCAATCTCCATGAAACCCCGGCCTTTCAAAAATTCGCGAACCGCAAAGGTTGCATCGGTGCGCAGCTTCATTTTTCGCTGCATACTGAACGAACGCAGGTCTAAATAGCGGTACATGAGGCGCAGGTCCTCTTTTGCATCGGTACGTTCATCTATATTGAAGGGGAGTGGTTCACAACGGCTTAAAATTTCGATGGCGGTGCCTTGCACTTCAATTGCACCTGTGGCCATCTCGGTGTTGACCATCTCCTCCGGCCGGGCACGGACAATTCCCTTGACTGCGATGCAGTACTCACGCTTTAAGTCGCGGGCAACTGATTTGAGCGCCTCAGGGGCATCTTCATCGATAACTACCTGGCTTATCCCGTAGCGGTCGCGCAGGCTCACAAAATGAATGCCTCCATGATCGCGTGTACGATGGACCCATCCATTCAGGACCACTTCTGCACCGGTCCTGGATTTTTCCAATTCTCCGCATGTTGCGGTTCTTTTCATCTTTTCCATGAAAAAGACTTTAGCATTACTGATTATAACTGTGCAAGATGTCTATAAAGCCCTTGAAACTACTTCTCCCGGTTTAGTGCCGTCGGCGGGTGTAGCAGCGTGAACAACCGAGCACGTGGGCGTGGCGTCGCTCACTGGACTGAAAAAAGCGGGCATACAGCATTCCCCCCGTCGGCAGCGCCTGCTTACATACCGGACATATACGGGCCTTGCTGCGGCTTTTCAAGCCACTGGTTGCGTGTGAGGCGGAATAACAGTAGGGGCAGCCAAAAATCTCCATCATGCCGTCCGGTTTTCCTGGATACAGCACGCTTTTCACCTTCTCCTTCTTTTCCAGGACTGTTCCGCAGAGCGGGCAGCGATGAAAGCCCGGGCCGGGGGGCTTTTCCGTGGCTTCGGCTTCGGAGTATATGCGGGGGCCAAATTGCTCCCGGCTGTGGCTAGGGCGACGTGTACGCCGAGTGTGCAGCACTTGTCCCTTGACACCCAGCACCAGCAGGATGGTTATGACGGCTCCGGTAAGAAATAGAACGACAATTTCGATGGTTGTTCTCCTTTTGGCTTAACCCATTGCTCTAAGCTATTGTACCGGGTACAATGAGCTTGTGGCAACGCTTTTTATTGTAGCAACTCCAATTGGAAATTTAGGTGATATAACCCTGCGGGCACTGGAAGTGCTGAGGAGTGTAGATACCATTGCCTGTGAGGACACTCGGCATACCCGCAAGCTGCTTACTCATTTTGAGATATCCAAACCTCTGGTCAGCTGTCGTTCGCAGAACGAGGTGCAGGCGGCGGGGCGATTGATCGAGCGACTGCAGGAGGAGCGGGATGTCGCCTTTGTAAGTGATGCCGGAACCCCCGGTTTAAGCGATCCCGGGCAGCGCCTGGTAAAAGAGGTTCGTGCCGCCGGCTTTCAGATCGTACCGATACCGGGTGCCTCCGCTTTGACCGCTCTGATGAGCGTGTCTGAGTTTGGGGGGCGTACCCTTACCTTTGACGGATTTCTCAGCCCGAAGGGGGGAAAACGGAGCAGTCGTATCGCCGAACTGTTAAAAAGAGAAGAAAATTTCGTTCTTTACGAATCTCCCCATAGAATACTGAAGATTTTGGCAAATATAGCCGACAAAGAACCTGAGCGGCAAGTACTAATTGGAAGAGAAATGACAAAAATGCACGAAGAGTTTGTCAGCGGTGCTGTGTCGGAGGTACTGGAACGGTTAGAGTTGAGAAATTCGCTGAAAGGGGAGTTTGTAATACTTGTTTCCGGCCGGAAAAAGAGTTAACATGTAATGAGAAGATGACGATAAGTAAAGAGAAAGGTAGGAGTCAGCAATGAACATTGAGGGAATAGGACCTATCGATCCCATATCGAAGCTTACGAAGAACCAGCATGCGCACAAAGCGGAAAAAACGGATCCTAAGGATTCTATCAACATTTCCGCGGATGCAAAGACCATGGGTGAAGTATACAAGATTGCAGAACAAGTAAAGGCTGCAGATGATATAAGATGGGACCGGGTTGCCGAGGTAAAAGAGAAAATGAAGGACCCAAATTATATAAACGATACGGTCCTGGAAGATGTAGCTGACTCTGTAATGGATCTGTTTGATATCAGTTAACCCATACTGCAGGAGAGTAATGCTGTAAGATGGAAAATGAGACAGGGATACGCTCTCTGTCTTTTTTTGTGTGCTGAAAAAATATGAATGAGGGCTGAAAAGTGTGAATGATCTGGAATTATATGTACCAAGCCGGGCCTTTTGTTATTACGGGGCTATTTCGCAGCTTGGTCGTTCTTGTTTTAAAGGAAGCCGTCGGATACTTTTGATAACGAACTCTCACTTACCGGAAACTGCTGGGCTAAAAAGTGTTCTTAGTACTGCAGAGGCAAACGGACTGAATATTATTGTAGTTCCGGATATACATCCCTATTCAAGTGATTCTGTAGTTGATGAGGTGATGGATATTGCCCGCATCAGCTATATTGAAGGAGTAATCGGTTACGGCGATGTGGATGCCTTGTCTGTGGCCAGAGCGGTAGCACTGCTGACACCTCAGAAGCTGGAGCTTCAGCAGCTGTATGACGGGCTGCCGGACCACACAGAGTCGCTTCCCTACGTAGAAATACCGGCTACCTCAAGAAGTCCATTCCTGTTTAACGGAGGCCTGGTGCTGGGCGATCGCTACGACAAGAGTACCCGGTTTCTGCAGGTGGAGGCTTTCCGTCCATGTGCGGTTATACAAGACCCGGCGTTATTGAAAGAGTTTTCTCGAAAGTACCGGGTAGCTGCCCTGCTGGATACTCTTCTTCTGGCAGTGGAGAGTTATTTCTCCAGAAATGCAACCTTTCTCTCCGAGACCCTTTCCTTGCGTGCTATCGGAGTTGCAATTAATAATATGACCGCCCATCAACAGACTCCGGATGCGAGCGAGACCCTGTTTCAGTCTCAGCAGGCCGGATTTTTTGCAGGCCTCGGACTGTCGATGAGTGCTCCCGGCTGGGGGACTGCCGCCGCTTACACCCTCGGACGGCTGGTTCACGTCCCACAGCCGATTATTGCCACCATTTTACTGCCCTACGTACTGGAATATGGACTTAAGGTGTGTCCGGAGAAGGTGGCCAGAATGGGCAATATCCTGGGCGAAAACCTAAAGGGTCTGTCGGTGGTCGCGGCGGCGGACAGGGTAGTAGAGTCCCTGCGCGCTTCCCTGGGGGTTGATCAGCTCCCCGGCCGGCTTAGCGAGGTGGGGGTGGAGGAGCAGCACCTCTCTCAGACCGCTGCCAAACTGTTGGAAGTGCCCTTTTTAGAGGCCCTGCCGGAGCCGGTTTCGAGTCAGGAACTGTTCACTTTTCTTAAAGATGCTCTTTAATTCATCACTCCCACGCCCGCGGGGCTCCATAAAAGATAACCCCAGAAAAGATAAATAGAGAGGATAGATGATTACCCTGCAAAAGCTCAGATCCCTCCCTCCGAAAACAAGGGTACGCAAAATTATCACTATGCTTGAAGAGTTGGAGACCCAGCTGCTCCGAGGTGAGAGTCCGGACCGGTACTATATCCGGCAGGTACTCAAGCTGCTGGAAGGCGAGGAGAAGCTTCTCAGCCCTGAATTACGGGCAGAAGTCGGCCGGTTAATTCAGCTGCCGATCGAACACTCGGAAGCTTTTCTTCACAGCCTGCATAATGTGCGCTACGGGGTTATGGCTGCCCTGGGAATAGTTCCGGCGGACTGGGATTTCTTTGACCCTGAAAGCGGACTGCTCTCACGTTCACGAGGGACGATTCTGCCGATTTCCCTGTATCTGGACGAAATCCGTTCTCCCTACAATGTGGGCTCCATTTTTCGTACTGCCGAGGCTTTTGGGGTGAGGCAGCTGTACCTCTCACAATTTACCGCCGATGCAGAACATAAGCGGGCCCTGCGAACCTCGATGGGAGCTACCAGCGTTGTTCCGTGGAGGAGGGAAACCTTGGAAGTGGTGGCGGAAAGTCAGCCGGTATTTGCACTAGAGCTGGGAGGCACAGATATCGAGGAGTTTTTCTTTCCCTCCGAGGGAGTGGCGGTGCTTGGCTCGGAGGAATTGGGGATCAGCCCCGAGGCGCGGCGCATAGCTGAGCAGAGTGCCGGTATTGTTTCAATATCTCTGCGGGGGGCTAAGGGTTCGCTGAATGTGGCCGCCGCCTGTAGTATACTTCTGCAGGCCTGGCAGCGTAATTTCTAGGGCTTGTCTATCGCTTGTTCAGCTCCCGCGGGAAGCTATGCGGACCGTGTTCCACTTCAAAAAACTAAAGTAGGTTTTGTCCTGGTATTCCCAAATCTTTACACTCCGTCCGGCAGCCAGCTTTTCCAAAAGTTCGTTCATTATGTCCAGAACGGTCTCCGGCGCTCCGGCTTCCTTTCCGATGATAATTTCCCGGGGCAGCAGAGCTGCTGTCTCGCGGGCAGGCAGATATCCGTCTATTTCAGTTGCGTCTACGCTGTGGCGCAGCCTGGCGCAGACATGCATTTTCTGCTGTTCTACCTCTACTCCTATGCGCGTGACTGTATATACTGGTTTCATTCGTGGCCCCCTTTTTACATAAGGACAGTCAAAGAGTCCTGACTGCTTCAAACTGATAGGGTATACAATGAAAAAACACAGAAATACACAAAAAAACACCGCAGAATAAAATATTCTGCGGTGAAAATAAGGATTAGGGGGTATATATAGAAATTAGCGATGCAATGCCCGCTCAATTTCCGGTTGGTTAAAGCCAACTATAACGCGTCCATGTATATCAATCACAGGAACGCCCATTTGGCCCGACTTTTTCATCATTTCATCAGCCTTAGCTTGATTAGTTGCGACATTGTATTCAGTAAATTGTACTTTTCTTTCCCGTAAATACTCTTTTGCCTTTCTACAATAGGCGCATGTGGGAGTTGAATAGAGAGCAACTGCCATTATGTACCTCCGTTATATCTATTAAACTATTATTGTATAAAGAATATAATATATAGATATAAGGAAGTCAATAATATCTTACATGCTTTCTCGTTTGGTTGCTTCGTGGTCAAAGGCGCGGGACAGCCGTTCAATAATTACCTTAACCTGCTCTTCATTCTTAATCCCGTAGCTGCGGAGGACCCCCATATTCAGCTGCTCATAGGAAATCTCCCCGTCCTCAATGTTTGCCAGGGCGTTTGCCAGGTACACGGTATAGACTACGTCCCGCATGGCAGGATCGCAGTTCGCCGGCTCGTGGTGGTAGCGGATTGCTTCGATTAGGGTGGGTGGAAAGTTCCACTTTTCAGCTATTCGCCCGCCTATTTCAGCGTGGTTTAAGCCGGCGGAGAGATCTTCAAACATTTCCCGGTCTATTCCGCGCTTTTCACAGAAGCTGGATATTTTCTCCAGCAACTGAGGGTGTACCTCGGAAAAGATAATTTTACCCATATCGTGGAGGATTCCGCCCACGTAGGCATCATCCAGAAGGTCCTTTTTACGCTTAAAATTTTTGGCAAGGTTGTAGGCATAGAAAGCGGTTTTATAGGAGTGGTTCCACAGCCATTTCATCTGCTGGTTCAATATTTGCTGGGTTCCGTAGGAGTAGAGCAAATTCTTCAAGCCCCGCAGTCCAACCAACTTTACGGCCTCTACTATATTATCCACCCGTTTGGGAAGCATAAACTGTGCGGAATTGACGACTTTTAATAAATCTGCAGTTAGGGAAGGGTCGGTACTGATGTCCCGAGCGATATCGCTGATTTCTGAATCCGGGTCGTTGATTAGTTTCTGAAGATGGATGATATTGTCGGGAAACTGGGGTAGCTCATTGATTTCGTTTACAATTTCTTCGCTGAGGATATCGATGCTCTCTGCATGTACTTCAGAGAAGGGTATGGTAATTCGGGCGATGGTCTCCCCGTTTTCTACGTCGATGTCAAAGGAATCCTCGTCTAAACCTATCTTCTTCAGCATAAGAACCAGAATTACAATTCCCAGTCCGGCCCCTTCTGAATCGTCAATCACCGTGGAGAGGGCTTCTTCCATCGTCTCAAAGGCGCGGGACCGGGCAATACGGTCGTATACCCGCATCTGCTCTTTACGGGATATTTCGGTGTTGTTTTTGATACTTAAAGTGAAGGTTTGCTGCTTTACTTGAAAGACTACCTTGATATAGAGGCCCGCCTCTTTCTGTTTTTCCAGGTAATGGTTGATATTCGACAGAGTATCATCCTTAAAACTGCGCATCCCCTCTTCGTATTCTTTCGGATCGCTTAAATCGAGCTCCCTTTCTTGAAAGTACACCCGTTTCGTATTAGCCTTTTTGGCGTTAACCGCCAGTTCTTTCATGCAGTAGGCAATTCGGTCCTTCAGATGATCCTGACCAAATTCACCCAGAAAATATGCAAGTATTTCTTCTAGATATTCCTCGGTCTCATGGGGGAGGGTATAGGTTTTTATTGCTAATGGAACTGAACCTCGAATAGCTTTTTTTACTTGTTCTGTATTTACCGCTGGAGCCATATATACCACCTGCAATTATTTTTTTTTTATACGCTACCTATCATAAGTCTATGGAGTTGAAAGTCAAGTGAAATTATCTCAACCCGAATAATTTTTTACCTGATTTGCCATTTCCTTCAGGCGGTGCTCGATATGAGCGTTGATCGAATCCTTAGGAAATGCTCCCCGAGCGCTGCGGCTTCCGGAAACCTTACCGGTAAGAATCTCAAGGCCCTCATCGATAGTATTAATTGGGTAAATATGAAATTTGCCCAGTTCTATTGCCTCGCGGACATCGGCATTTACCATCACGTTGTGTCTGTTCTTCTCCGGAATAAGGACCCCCTGGCTGCCGGTAAGTCCGAAGAGTTTACACATCGAAAAAAAGCCTTCGAGCTTCTCCGATATCCCGCCAACCGGCATAATTTCTCCCATCTGGTTTACCGAACCGGTTACGGCTATTCCCTGATCAAAGGGGGTCTCACCTACCGCCGACAGAAGTGCATATATTTCGGCCGCCGAAGCCGAATCTCCGTCGATTTCACTGTAGGACTGTTCAAAACAGAGGCTTGCATACATGGACAAGGGGAAAGAATGGGCGTACTTATTACGCAGATAGCCCTCCAGGATGAGGACCCATTTATCGTGTATCTCTCCAGACAAGCCTACCTCACGCTCGATGTTGATGATTCCCTCATTTCCGGGGGCAACCCGGGCTGATACCACGGTGGGAAGGCCAAAACTGTAATATCCCCGATCGTGGATAGCCAAGCCGTTGATAATACCGGTCTGGGTACCGCTGAACTTCATCTGGATCTCGCCAGTGGAAATCATCTCTACCAGTTTCTCTTCCGGCAGGCCGGCCAGGTATTTGCGTTCGTACAAAGCCTTTTCAACTGCTTCGTGTCGAACCTTGGAATGACCCATTTTAGCGGCCCAGTAGCTCGATTCCCGCAGCAGGTCGGCTATTAAGGAGAATTGGGTGCTAATTTTATCGCGTTGTTCGGCCAATAGAATTCCATGCTCAACTATCCGTGCAATTCCCCGGCTTTCAAAGGGCAGCAGGTGTTCATCGTCCTGGATCATCTTGATAAAGCCGATATAGCGGGCCAAATTATCCTGGGATAAAGGCATTACCGAATCAAACTCGGCTGAAATTTTGAAATGCTTATGAAAGTCGGTATCCTGATTGTAGAGATTGTCGTAAAGATTTTCACTACCGACTACGATTACCTTGGTGTCGATTTTAATCGGCTGGGGCTTCATCATGGTGTACTGAAAGCTGACCACATGTTCACTCGGTTGAATTTCCACTTGTTCGGTTTGCAGTACCCGCTTCAACTGATCCCATAAATCTTCATCCCTGAGAATATCTTGGGCGTTTAGAATAAGAAAACCGCCGGAGGCGCGAATAAGCGATCCGGCCTTTATCATCATGAAGGTGCTGCGGCTCTGTCCGTTCAGGTCGAGTCGGCTCTCAATCGTACCAAACAGGTTGGTGTTTGTTGGATGGTGTTCAAAGATAATCGGCACCTGTTGGGCGGTACTGTTATCAACCAGCACATTTACGCCGTAGCGAACCAATGCGGGGTTGCCCCCCTCATCGTTGGGCTGTTCACGCAAAAAAAGGAACAAATGGTGGACAATATCAGTTTTAAGTGCATCGAGGTATGTGCTGACGGAGGGCGCGGTATAATGTTCCTGCAGCCGTTCTACTTCCTCTTCGACTCCGGGGGTAACCGTTTCAATTTGCAAGCTCTCAAGCTCTTTCTCAAGGGCGTTGCGCCCCTCCTTCAGTTCCTGGAAGAGGCGCCGCATTTCGTCCATCAGCTGGTAATAGCGTTCACGAGTGCGGTTCCAGTAGGCATTATCAAGCTTTCCTGCCTGTACCAGCTGCTGCAGTTCCTCAAAATCCACAGCTTCGCCATTATACAGTGGAACTATATCCGTAGAATCGTTGTCTTCCTCATGGATGTGGACCAGCTTAAAGCCTTCCGAATGCAATTTTTCTTCGAAATCGGTCAGCGCCCGGTTCTCTTCCTGGTCAATCATACCAATCAGGCGGTCACGCTCCTGCTTATACGTGTCGCTGTCAAGCTTCTTACGGATAAGACCCTTCATGTCCTCTACCAGTTGGTGCACAGCATGTTTGAAGGTCTTGCCCTCTCCCTGCGGAAGGTAGAGCACCTGGGGATAATCGGGTTCGGTGAAGTTATATACAAAAACAGTGTCCGATAGGGGCATATCCTTTGACTGGTAGTGGGAGAGTACTTTTTTTATTGAAGTTGTACGCCCAGTTCCTGATTGGCCGGTTACAAATATATTGTATCCCCGCGCCCTGATCTCAGTGCCTATCTGCAGAGCTCTGAGAGCCCGGGGCTGGCCGATCACATCGGGGAGCTCAATAGTTTTCTGTAATTCTTCAATTTCATTCACATCGATTGATATCGATATTTGATCGGCAGGCAATTCACGATGTTCCATTATTACTCCGTAGGTTCAACTATAGAGAGGCGGTCAAGCGCTTGTCAAGCGGAGCTGCCTGAGGTCTTGAAAATTATAGCTACCCTACTATAATGGAGCAATGAAATTACGTGAAGTAGTACAGTATTTTAATTCACTTTTACCCCTCGAAGATGTGGCTCACAGCGATTATTCTTTAAATGGACTTCAGGTGGGGGACCTGGATGGCGAGGTTGAAAAAGTTGCCTTTGCAGTTGATGCTTGTATGGCTAGTTTTCAGCGGGCCGGGATGGCCGGTGCGCAGCTGCTATGTGTGCATCATGGTCTGTTCTGGGGCAAACCATTAGCAGTGACAGGGGCACACTATCGTCGTATGAAGTACCTGCTGGATGAAGGCTTGGCACTGTATGCAGCCCACCTTCCCCTTGATATGCAGCCGGAACTGGGCAACAATGCCGGCCTTGCCGATGCCCTGGGGCTTGAGCAGCGAAAGCCTTTTGGCGATTACCACGGGGTGCAGATTGGTGTACAGGGAATACTGCCCTCTGAGCTGAGCCTTGAACAGGTGCTGGCTAAGCTTGAATTAAGCAGCGAGAGTGCACTGGGGGTACTGCCCTTCGGTCCCGATAAGATTAAAAGTGTGGGAATTATCTCAGGCGGTGCCGATAAAGAGGTGGGACAGGCGCTGCGGGATGAACTAGATTTGTATATTACCGGCGAACTGAACCATCAGGTATATCACACCTGTCTGGAAGGCGGAATTAACCTGTTATCCGCGGGCCACTATTTTACCGAAACATACGGAGTACA
The DNA here is from genome assembly GCA_034520965.1 of Spirochaetia bacterium. Classification (GTDB taxonomy): domain Bacteria; phylum Spirochaetota; class Spirochaetia; order DSM-16054; family Sediminispirochaetaceae; genus DSBN01. The sequence goes on from JAXHMY010000009.1 coordinate 198,985, forward strand.
GAATTTGATGAAAAAAATGAATACAGACACCGGCTTGGAAACAATCTTTATAGATGTGCCGACGGGCTTATAAGCATGGAAGCAACCCTGCCGTTGCATAAGCTTCGCACACAACTGCGTCCACTATGGTTGTCTTTGGCTATCATTGTGGCCGATCAAGTCAGTAAAGCCCTGATTGTAGCCACTATTCCGCTGCACAGCATTGGAGCCGTTTTTTTTGATGGGTTTCTACGTATTATCCATACACGGAACTTGGCAATCGCTTTCAGCATTGGCCGCTCCCTTTCACAGCAGGTGCGTACCGTATTGTTTATCATTCTCCCGCTCATTTTGCTGGTGATGCTGGTTATATATTTTATTAAAACCGACGACTTTACCCGGCTGCAGCGCTGGGCGGTGGCCGGAATAATCGGAGGCGGGTTTGGGAATATGATCGACCGCCTCTTCCGTCCGGAGGGTGTTGTTGATTTTATCGATGTACGTTTTTACGGGCTTTTCGGTTTGGAACGCTGGCCTACATTTAATGTGGCCGACTCATCTGTGGTTGTAGCCGGAATAGTAATGGCGGCCTCGTTTATTTTAGAAAAGGGAGAAGAAGATGAATAAGAAGGTAAATACATTTCTGTTTATACTGGGAGCCACAATATTTAATATTATTATGATGATCCTGATTCTGGTGGTTGGGCTTGCACTGATTAGTGTGTTTGTCGGGGAGAATATAGGTGCGGGGGCTGCCCAAATTCTTTTTTTACTGTTGTTTGTAGCTTCAATTGCGGGAGCGTTTTTTTTGTATCACCGGGCAGTGAAGCTGCTGTCGCGTAAAATTGATATGGAAAAGTACTTTCACCCGATTTTTACCCGCTTCAAAAAATAGCTTTAAAAGGTAGCTTCAAAAAAGTAGTGAAGTCCGGCTTAGTATCCGTCCGAAATGGCACGGTTTTTGTCCTTTTTGTACAGTTCGTTGTAGACGAAACCGCGGTTTTTGAGGCTGTCCTTTAGTTCCTGTGGGAAGGGCATATAGCGCCAGAAAATACCCCGTACCTCGCGGTTCAGCTTCTGGGTGCCCTCGCTCTCCTTATTAATCCATAGCAGATAGTCCTGAATAAAATACTCTTTTACATCGCCCCGCAGCTTTTGGCTTTCGAACCACATATAGTAGTTGCCTGTCAGCCCCTCTTCCATCCAGTAATGCTGAGCTTTCTCCTTTGCCACCTGCCATCGCAGGTCGGCCATCGCAATGATTATTGCCGAGCGCAGGTCCTTGGGATACATTGGAATGGCCACACGGCCGCGGCTGGTAGCACGATTATACTTTTCAAATGGTTCCCAGCAAATCCCCCGTTCGCCGTAACAGGGAATAAGAATAATATGGGGAACTATTCGATTGACCTGCTGCTTGAAACTACGCTGAAAGAGCCCGGGATCTATACGCTCAATATCCGCCAACTGTTTGATGATGTTTTCCCGGGTACCCAATTCAAAGTCGAGGGCACGGAAGTACTGCTTCATTAGAAAGGGGATGTGATTTCCCTGTCTGCCGACACTCATTTTTACCATCTGACGGACGGAGTTAAACTCCTGCTCGATTGCCTTTGCATCGACCTGCTGAATGCTTTCTCCCAGATCATCAGCCTTGTTCTCGAGTTTCTCCAGTGTTTGGTCGGCCTCTTCTAGTTGGCGAAAGAGATATCCAAGCTCCTTGTCGATAGTAGAAATCCGCCTTACCATCTGGTTTATCTCAGACAGGGCGCTGCGCTGTTCCGGGGTGTAGGGCGATTTAAGCCCGTAATACTCATCCATCGGTTGGTGTGAGGCAAGGCCGGCGGCTTTTGACTTGAGAAGCTCTTCGGCCGATTCGAGTTCGGTCATCTTGGATTTTATCTGTCCAATTTGAACGTCCCGGTTTCCCCGTGCCTTTTCTGCCTGCATTTGGATCCGGCCGCCGCGGTCCTTTTGAGATACCCGCACTTCATCCTGCATCGACTGACCGATTTGCCCCATGGCGACTTTGTACAGCCACTCATCTATATAATGGATAGGTTCGCCGGTATAGTTCTCGTCGATAATCCGGGCCAGCATATCACGCTGTTCTTTTGAGACTGCTGTGGGTAAGAGATATCCGTAGCGCAGCATATAACGCTTTGGTGCAGGCAGTTTTGTGTGAATTTTCGAGGCAATTGATGCAGCCAGGTTCCAATACGCTGAGATTAGCTTATTACGGTACAGGGATCGCTCTTTCGGGTCCTGTACATTCAGAAACTTTGCCAGTAGTGAGTGAACCCGTTGAGCCGGTTCACCCTCGCCGGATAAGGCCTGCTTATAATAATCGGTGGATGAGAACAGGGGATTCGGGGTGTCTTTAAAGAACTTTTCAATTTTAGGGAAGCTGCTTTTATTTAGATCTATTTCCTGTGCCGACGGCGGGAGTTTATCAGCTTTTGCTTCACCGAATAGATCGGTAAAATCAGGAGTTTCCTCGTTGTCTTCCTCGTCGATTCCCATCAACTCGGCGACTTCAGGATCAATATCTCCCGAAAAAGATTGGTCACTCAAAACTTTTCCCTATCAAGAAAATAGCCGTATCCTGCTATTTCGTCGTTTCGGTTGCCGCTGCGCGGCATGCAAAACTATAAAAAAAAAAGGTAGTGGAGGTGGTGGGAATCGAACCCATGACCTCGTGAATGCCATTCACGCGCTCTAGCCAACTGAGCTACACCCCCACGACATTGTGTAAAAAATATACCTATTACCTCCCGATCTGTCAATAGTGCGGGGTAAAAAGCAGATAGGTGCCATTATTCAATATCATCCAGCTGGTCAGTTGTTTGCTCCTCGCTTGTTTCCGTCTTAAACTGTTCTACCTCTTTAGAAATTGCATTTACCTTTTCAGTAATATCCTGGATGATATTTTCGACATAGGTCATTGATTCGGCAATTTCATTGGTTCCGCTCGAGATCTCAAGTATTCCACTTTTCACTGTGGCGGAGATCTGGGTAACCCTTCTCAGTTACATTATGTACTGACATCTACCGATTCGAGCATCTCCTCCGAGCCGTTTTTCACTTCAGATGCAATACGATTTAGGTCGGTGATTGCTTCAAGAATTTGTTGGCTTCCCTGTGAGAGTTCCTGGGTGTTGGAGTTGATTTCATTAAAGGCATCCACTGTTTCATGAGTTTCGCGTCTGATCACGTCGAAAGTTTCAAGATTTGTGTGTGAGGCTTTGGATGCAGTTTCGAGGGACTGCAGGATTTCCTTGATGGTTGTACTGATCTCTTTCGAATTATTCTGTGATGCCTCGGCCAGTTTTCGAATTTCATCTGCCACTACCGCAAAGCCTTTACCGGATTCACCAGCGTGGGCGGCCTCGATAGCAGCGTTCATGGAAAGCAGATTGGTTTGGCCGGCGACGTTCGTGATAACTTCCGAGATTTCGGTTATACGGCCGGCCTGCTGTACTACCTCTTCGATGGCTCGGCTTGATTCTTCAACCGTTTGGCTCCCCTCTTCAATGGTCTTTGAAAGGGATTGGGATGCACTTTGTTTGTTCTCTATGGTTTGAGCTACACTCTGCAGGCTGGCCATCATCTCTTCAATGGAGGCTGTTGACTGGGTAATAGCAGAACTCTGAGATTCGACATTATTTTTTAGGTTTTCAACGGTCCGGCGTAACTCCTCGATTGCAGAAGATTCATCTTGAACTTCATTATCAAGTCGTTCTATCTCTTTATTGATATTTTGAACATTTGAGCTAATTTGAGTTGAGGCGGAGGCTGTTTCTTCGGCATTCGCCGCTAAATCGCTCTGACGTTGATTGATAGACTGCATATCGGCTTTGACTGTCAGACATAATTTCCCTGAGTCGGTCGACGAAACTGTTAAAAGAGGCAGGAGAATTCCGATTTCATCCTTAGTTTTTACATCCATTCGTACTGTCAGATCGCGGGCACCTTGTGAAATCTCCTGTAAATTTTTGGTGGTAAGGGTAATCGATCGTACGATAGTTCGACTTATTATGAGGTAGGCTAACAGAAGTACACCTAGTATAATTAAAGTACTGGTTATGGTTGTTCGCAGAACCGGTCCGATCACCTGTTTTTGAAGTTCGCTTTTCGGGTAAGCAACACTGACTATCCATGGTGTGAGGGAAACCCGTTTATATCCGATTATGCTGTTTTTGAAAGGGTTGTCCGCGGAAGAGCGGACGCTGGTGATACCACTGGACTGTTCGTTCAAAGTGTTGAGCAGCTCTTCTGTCTGCTGCACTTCAGAGTTTTCCAAGAGTTCGGAGAAACTAATCGACAGGGGTTCTTGGTCTTGTCCGAAAATGAGCGATCCACTCTTATTGTCGACCAGATAGATTCCTCCGACACTGGATTCGGTTTCTTCCTGCAGATAGCTTAGGAGGTTGTCCAGGGTCATATCTATTGCGGAGACACCGATAAGTTCTCCATTTTCCCGCACCGGCAAGGAAGTGCTTAGAACAATATTGCCTTCATCGGAGGCCTGATCAATATAGGGTTCGGTTATCGAAAACTCACCACTTTCCTTTGCAGCGGTGTACCAGGGGCGTTCGCGGCCGTCATAACCCGGAGGCAGATCAATCCAAATATTGGCTAATGCATTCAAACTCTGGGGTGCGCCCATATACATAAGGCCGACTTTCTCATCGTCGGCAAAGGCTTTCGCTACTTTAAGGTAGGGTTCATATTCCGGCATTTCTTCATAGTCGGCCTTTACATTCGAATCCGGCATTTTTTTCATCATATCAACCACAAAGGGGATTCGGGAAAAGTCTTCCAGTATCTGTTTTTGACGCTGCATAATGCTGGACAAGTTCAAGGCGAGCTTCTCGGTGTATAGAAGGGTTTGCTGTTCCTTCTCCGCTTGCAGCAAATTTCGTTGGTTTATAAATGATAAATAGCCTGCCCCAATTAGTAACACTAGAGGGAGCAAAATAAGTATCAAAAAAAGTTTTCTGTTTAATTTCATTGTTTACTCCAATATATGTTATATTATGCGACTAAGACTTAATTATTGCAAGTATAGTATTGTACTTTTGCACTTTTCCTGCATTCTTTACTGCATAAAGTGGATGGGTACAAAAGGCCCGGGGTATAAAAAAAGGGGCTGTCGATTTTTCAGACGGCCCCTTTGCTTCGGTTTCTATATGTGATTCTATAATTCTTTGTGGCAGAACCACCAGTCGTAGCCTTCGTACTCCTTGAGCCGCTTTTCAGCGTCCTGTTCGGTAGAAGCCGGCGGTATAATCACACGGTCGCCGATCAGCTCGTTATTAGGCCAGTTAGCCGGAGTTGCCACTCCATTCTTATCTGATACCTGCAGGGCTTTCAGCGACCTGAGAACCTCGTCCATGTTGCGGCCGATTTCCTGGGGGTAGTACAGAACCAACCGGATAAATCCCTTTGGATCTATCAGGAATACCGCACGCACGGTATTGGTGCCCTTGCCCGGATGAACCATACCAAGGGTTTGAGCAATTTTTCCCATCTCGTCGGCGATAATGGGAAAGGGGATCTTGACATCCAGGTTATCGTTGATCCACTCGGTCCATTTGATGTGGCTGTGAACCTGGTCAATTGAAAGTCCCAGCAACTCGGCATTTGCCTTCTTAAACTCTTCCGCCTTTTTGGCAAACGATACGAACTCTGTGGTACACACCGGAGTAAAGTCGCCGGGGTGTGAGAAAAGTACTATCCACTTGCCTTTGTAATCCTGGGGCAGCTGTTTCATACCGTGGGTGGTCTTTACTTCCATTTCAGGGAATTTGTCTCCTAGTAGAGGCATACTCTGTTCCATGTTTTTCTCCTTTTCTATTCTTGAGTATTTATATAATAATCGTAACGATTATTAATAGTGACTAAAAAAAATATATCTGTTTTCCTCTCCATTTTACGCTCCCAGCCTACGAGGCTGCTTCTGTTGTGCCTTTGCGTCTGCACTCTTCGCATATCCCGAAAAAGTCGATTTTGTGTTCCTGTACAAGGTGGCCTGAAACCTCTTCGGCCATTGCTTCCAGATCTTCCTTTGGTTCGAGAGGCAAGTCGAAGATTCTTTTGCACTCCCCGCATATAAAGTGGTAGTGTTCGTACACATCGGCATCGTAGCGGTCAAAGGTGCTGCCGTACTGCAGCCGGTTCACTTTGCCCTGCTCCACAAGTATACTCAGATTACGATACACCGTTCCCAGGCTCAAGTTGGGAAACTCATCCCTTATGCCGTCAAAGACCATTTGGGCTGTCGGATGGGAGTCTGTTTTCCTCAAAAAGTCTAGTATATATTCGCGTTGTTTGCTCTTTCTGTATACCGGTTCAGCCATCTCTTATCCTTAATCGTAACGATTACTAATATAGTAAAAAGCCTGCCTATTGTCAAGCATCAATCCCCGGCCTCCGGAGGTCTTGGAGGAGCATCTCCTTCAGCCACAAAAACCAAGGCCCCAGAGTTGATGCAGAAGCGAAGTCCCGTAGGTCGGGGACCGTCGGTGAACACATGCCCCAAATGAGAGCCTGAGCTGCTGTCCAAGACCTCTATTCGGGACATCCCGTGGCTCTTATCCTCTACCAGCACCACTGCCTCCGGGGAAACCGGCTCATAAAAACTTGGCCAGCCTGAGCCGGAATCGAATTTTGCATCGGAACTAAACAGGGCTTGTGCCGAGGCGGCGGAGTAGTACACTCCTTTACTGTGGTTCGTGTAGTATTCTCCTGAAAAGGCCCTCTCGGTAGCCTTGCCTCGAAGCACCCCGTATTGTTTGGGGGGCAGTACTTTTCGCCATTGCCTCTCGGTAAGTTGCAGCGGAAATTCGGGCAGCGTATCTGGGGTATATAGTGTGTAATTGTCTAACATATCAAATCACTCCTTTATCGCGTAGCAGTAGGTGCCGCGTTGTAGTACTTTTCGCCTTGCGGTAGTATAAAAAGTACTAAAAAAATCCAGTAAAGTTAACAAAAACAGTCAAGTTTAAGTTGTCTGCGAAACCTGTTTTTTTGCAATTCTGCGTTCTCTCCGTTGCAGGCGGTGCTGTTTTACATCGTCGAAGATTCCGTACAGACAGGGGATAAACAGCAGTGCCGTGATGGTAGAGAAGATCAAGCCGAAGATAATGGTACTGGCCATAGGGCCCCAGACTACCGAGCGCCCGCCGATTCCAATAGCAGTCGGTAACAGTCCTGCGATTGTTGTCAGGGATGTGAGGATAATCGGCCTGAAACGGGTAGCTGAGGCTTTGAGTACCGCATCGAAGGTGCTGTAGTTTTCCTCCCGCAGGCTATTGATAAAGCTGATCAGCACAATCGAGTCGTTGACGGCAATACCGGCCAGAGCTACGGCGGCATACAGAACGGTGGTCGAAAAGGGTGTTCCCGAGAGGACCAGATAGAGGATAACCCCGGCAAAGGCAAAGGGAACTGAAAAGAGAATCAGGAAGGGTTGAAAATACGACCTGAATTGAGTGCCTAAAATGATATAAATGAGAAAGACCCCAATCAAAAAGATTCTTAAAATCTGAATCAGCAGGTTGTTGAATTCGGCAAATTCGCCGCCTACTATAAAATCTACCCGTGGATTTGCCTGGGAAAAACTCTGAGTGTAAAACTGTTTCAGGTCGGAATTTATCTGCCGGACCCGTTCCTCGTTATACGCCTCGGCGGAAATAGTGATTTCTCGCTTTCCGTCGATGCGCTTTATTGAAGCAAAGCCCGAACTCTCTTCGATTTCGCACACCGAATTAAAGGGGATCAGGTTTCCGCTGGGCGAGGGAATTTTAAGCTGCTGGAGCTGATAGACCGAATCTATTGTGCCGGCACTGTATTTTACCAGCACATCTATCTCTTCGTTTTCTTTGAAGATGGTAGTGGCGGTTACCCCCTCGATGGAGCTGCGGATATAGCGTCCCACCGTTGCGGTGCTGAGCCCGTAGCGAGCCGCCTGGGCCGGATTCACCCGTATTCTAAGCTCCGGAGTTCCGGCCTCCATATTATCTCTGATGTTATACAGTTCCGGATATTCACTCAATTTTTGCTGAACCGCCTGGGAGATATCTATAAGCCGGTCGTAGTTGTCGCCCTGCAGCCTGAAGGACACCGGCGGATCGGTGGGCGGCCCAGTAGCGGCCTTCCGGTACCTGACCTTCTCCGGACCCGGGATATCGGCACACAGCTGTTCTACCTCCTGAATAATGGCGGTAATAGAGCGGCTGCGGCCGCGGTCCCGCTCCTTTAGGTCGACAATAATTTCGGCTATGTTGCTTTTGCCGGTGTTACCGGTGCCCCCTCGGCGAAACCGATGGTGCTATTGACGGCCACTACCTCTCCCTCGCCTATCAGGGGTAATAGGCGATCTTCAAACCGGGAGACTACCTGGTCGGTTTTCTCCCGCGGGGTACCGGCGGGCATTTCGATGTCGGCATAGAAGAGGGAATAGTCTTCAGAGCTGAACAGATCCGGCTGGACCGTACCAGTAAGTCCGAGCAGGGTTATCATTATTACTACCATTACAATAATAGTGCGTTTACGGCGTAAGAATAGAGCGTGAAGAAGCGCTTCGTATCGACTGCGGAGGGCTTCGAAGATGCGCTTGGATTTTGTTTTTGTCTTTCCCGCCCATTCGGCAAAATGAACCGGGAGAAATACAAGGGCTTCAAAGGTTGATGCGAGCAAAGCTACAGAAACCGTGATAGGGATAACCCTCAAAAATTTGCCGATGGTTCCCGGAAGAATCATCAGGGGTAAAAAGGCGGCAACAGTGGTTGCAGTGGCGGCGATCACCGGCCAGGCTACCTGATTGGCTCCTTCAATTGCAGCATCGATTCGCGAGAGGCCATCCTGCTGCAGCCGGTAGCTGTTCTCGATTATTACAATCGCGTGGTCGACTACCAGGCCAAGTACCAGGACAAGTCCGAACAGGGTATTGGTGTTAAAGCTCTCACCCATATATTCGAGCAGCAGGAAAGTAATGGCAAAAGTAACCGGGATGCCGATTGCAGTAATGATGGCATTTCTGAAGCCGATGAACAGGAAGAGAATGAAAACCAACAACAGGAAGCCGAAAAGAAAATTGTTCAGCAAGGTGTTGATGCTGTCCTGGATTTGAACAGTTGAATCGTTGAACACGGAAATGCTCATCCCGGCGGGAAGGGTGCTCTGAAACTCCTCCACTACTTCCTTTACCCCGCCGGTAACGGTGAGGCTGTCGCCGCCGGATACTTTGGAAATTTTGAAATTTATCGATTGGACCCCGTTAAAGCGGGCTCGGGTCCCTTCCTGCTCGTAGATTTCCCGTACGGTGGCCACATCACCAACTTTCACCGTTCCGGGACCACTGGTGCGGACTATTAGCTGCTCAAATTCCCGGGCTTCCTGCAGCTTTCCAACGGTTCTCAGAATATAATTACGGTGTGCTGTTTTAAGGGTGCCCCCGGGTACGGTGGTATTGCTGCGGCCAACGGAATCTATTACCGCATCCAGGGATATGCCGAGGGCCTCTAATTTTTGTGCATCCGTCTGGATAAGAATTTGCCGGTCCCGGCTTCCCACCACTTCAATGTTGGAGACGTCGGAGACATTTTCTATGCGCTCTTTGAGCTCTACCGCCTTCATGTTCAGGGTATCGTAATCGACATCTCCGCTCAGGATTACTTCGATGACCGGCAGAAAATCTGCGGCTGAAAAATCATCGATCTCCTCCTGCCGTGTACCCTCCGGCAGACTGATCTTCCCGAAGCGGGTTTGAACATCCTGAAACAGCTTATCGAACTCTCTGCTGGAGATTCCGTCGTCAAACTCGATACGTACTAATGAGAGCCCCTCACTGGTAACCGACTGAATCCTTTTCAGTTTTTCAATATCCTTATACTGGTTTTCTATCGGAATAGTGACAGTTTCCTCTACGTCTTCGGCTGAAACACCCGGATAGGGAACCACAATATTTGCCCAGTAAAAGGGGACCTCTGAAAACTGCTCCTTCGGCAGTCGAGCTACACTGAACACTCCCAATACCAGCAGAGTAACCATCAGAATATTGATCAATACCGGGTTGCGAACAGAAAACGAACCTATACTCATTGCCAGCTCCCGCTTTCTCCGACTATAGTGGCCGCCACCGGATCTCCATCACTCAGGCTGGTAATACCCGATATTATCAACTGATCCCCGGCTTGCAGGCCCTGCAGAACTTCTATTCGATTTCCCACCCGACGGCCCAGGCTGATGGGCTGCACTTTCGCAGAGCCCTGATCGTCGATAAAAACCACCTCCTGCTCATTGCGACGGGCTAAGGCGGCGGAGGGGATAATAAGAACCTCTCTGTCCCCGGCCGGTGTGATCGTGGCTTCGGCGGACATACCCGATTTTACGGCTGTACCGCACTTGTTCTCAAACTCCAACACTACTGGATAACTGCCGGTTCCTGGATCGCTTCCGGCGGCAATCGCTATGACCTGAGCAGAATAGATCTGCCCCTCACAGGCAGCCGGTATAGTTACCGTGGCGGTAGAACCCTCCATGACTTGCCCGATTACCCCTTCTCCAACCGAGAGCTGCAGACGGAGCATATCCAGGTTTACTACTTTGGCCACCTGCATCCCCGGGGAGAGGTAGTTGCCGATAGTGGCGGTGGCCTGTTTTTCAGCGATATAGCCTGAAATAGGAGCGGTGATTGAACAGTCTTCGAAGGCTTTCTGGGTCTGTTTGTAGCGGGCTTCGGCTCCCCGCAAGGCACTGCGGGCCCGCAACAGTTCGGCCCTCGAAGCACCGCCCTGCTCTACTAACCTCTGTTTGGTTTGATAATCGATGCGCGCATTTTCCAGCTGCTCACCCGCCTGCTCCATGTTCAAGCGGGCAATCTCTGAATCTACCTGTACCAGAGTCTCGCCTTTTGCAACTTCCCGGCCCAACTCGAAACTTACCTGTTCAATGATCCCCTGGGTTTGGCTGACTACCAGGGCTTCGCTGGTACCGGATATCGTTCCGGAGCCGGTGATTTGGGTGATCAGCGGGCCTTTGCTTACCTCCAGAGCCTCCACTGCTAAGGGCGGTTGAGCTTGTGGGGTGTCGTTGGTTCCAACCTCCGATTCCGGCGGGCCTGAACAGCCGCTGAATATTATTAGCACTAGGAAAAGTGCAAAAATGAACTCTAATGAACGAATTGAGCGAGGTTGGGGGAAGTGCTTTTTCGGCATCGGAGGCCTCCACATTTTTCTTAGAATAATAATTGGAAAAATGGGTGAAGGCAAATAAAAAGGCAAAGGACTTATAAAAAGAGGCTCTATTTTATTCCATATGCAGAAAGTGCTGATCTTCTGGTGGTGGCCAATGGTGACCAGGTGGTGGCCAGTGGTGACCAGGTGGTGATAAAATAAAATTTTGCGAAATTCAGCTTAAACTAGTATGATGTAATTTATAGATGTTCATAACGCAGTAAGGAGTGTACAGGTATGTGGGATGATGTCAGGGTCACCGCCGATATGGTAAGTCTTGGAGAATTGCAGCATACCCAGGCTCCAAAACGGGTTCGTTTGTACGGCAATTCGAAGCGCAGCCGGTCCTACAGTGGTATCTGGGGCTACGGATTTGATCATGGTCGGGACGGGAAGGGACTGTTTCAAAATGCGTATTTCAATGTGCAGTTGCCGCATTCATATATGGAGGGCAGTTCAATTGAACCGCACGTGCATGTCCGGCTGTTTCCGGGCAGCGAAGCTGCCGCAGGACAACAGCTGCTGCTGGAGTTTGAATATGTGTGGATAAACGTAAACGAAGCTGCGCCGGCGGATACCACGATTGTTTCTGTAAACTACCCTGTAAAAGATAAGGACTTGCAGAGTGGGAACAGCCTGATCTCATTTGGATTTATCGAAAAGAGCAATGCTGCTATCAGTTCAATGCTAAGCTGCCGCTTTAGCCGAATAAGCATTGAGGAGGGCTGGGAAGACTACTGGCGGCCGGAGGGCTTCAAGAACGACAGTTTCAGGGGCATGATGGTGCTGCTTGAATTTGATTTTCATATTCAAACAGATTCAGAGGGAAGTAAAGAGCTCTATTCTAAATAGTAAATGCAAACAGGAAATGCTCTGGCGGCGGTCGCAATATCAGGCGTTTTGCTGTGCTCCAAACTGAAGGAGGTTATTGTATGAATTACCGACGTTTGGGAAAAACCGATTACCATATCTCCGAGGTTTCATTAGGCACATGGCAGGTTGGCGGAAAATGGGGCAGCGGTTTCGATGATGCCCATGCCGAACGGATTCTACACGAAGCTATCGACAACGGGGTAAATTTCATTGACACCGCCGATGTATATGAAGATGGAAAGAGTGAGGCGGCGGTGGGCAGTGTCGTTCGCAGCCGCCAGGAGCAGGTGTATGTGGCCAGCAAGTGCGGGCGGAAAATATCGCCCCATGTGTCGGAGGGCTATACCCCGGAGGTACTGCGCGGTTTTGTTGAGTCTAGCCTGAAAAACAGTGGTCTGGAGCGAATAGACTTGATGCAGCTGCACTGTCCCCCCACCGAGGTATACTACCGCCCGGAGATATTCGAATTGTTTGACCGGCTGCAGACGGAAGGAAAAATAGGCCGATTCGGAGTTAGCGTAGAGAAGGTGGAGGAGGGACTCAAAGCAATCGAGTACCCGAATGTCGCCACGGTGCAAATAATTTTTAATATCTTTCGACAACGTCCGGCGGAATTGTTTTTCGAGGAGGCCCAAGAAAAAGATGTGGGGCTGATAATCAGAGTTCCCCTTGCCAGCGGGCTGCTTACCGGCAAGTTCTCCCGGGATTCAAAGTTTAACGAAGGGAGACCACCGCTATTTTAATCGCTCCGGTAAGGCCTTTGATAAGGGTGAAACCTTTGCGGGTATCGAGTACGAGCAGGGACTTGAACTGGTAGAGGAGCTGAAGGAGATCTGTGCGGAATGCCCCGAATCTACCCTGGCTCAAACCGCCCTGCGCTGGATCCTTATGCACTCCCAGGTGTCTACAATAATCCCCGGAGCCTCAAAACCCGAGCAGCTGCTGAGTAATGTGCAAGCCTCGGAGCTGCCGCCGATTCCTACAGATGTGTTTAACCGGATAGAACAGCTGTACATGCACAAGGTAAAACCGCTGGTACACCATCGCTGGTAGGGTAAAGATTAGTTAATGGTTCAAACCATGGGGGATGCGATTTTTCACACGCCCCCTGCGAGTATAGGCGATTACATCCATATATATTTGGGCCAGTACATCCCGTCGAACTTATCCAGGGTTCCGGTCATCCGTGCCCACACCATCAACTGCGACCAGTTGAGCTTTACATGCGTGTAGAACTTGCGCATGGTAAAGATGCCCCGCAGGCCTCTCGCGATTTTACCCCGGGGCACACCGGCCACCTCGGCATGGGAGAAGTTCTGTAGAAAAGGCTGGCCAATTCGAAAGGGCTTAAAATAGTTTTGATACAGCTGGTAGACGGCCATGCGCTCAAGACAGTTATTCACATTCTCGGAGAAACGCACCGTCTCGCGCACATGATTTGCATTATCCTTCCTGAATTGCCTATCCAGGTAATTTACCGAAAAAAGTGGATTGTCAATGGTTCGTTCGAAATGGGAAGAGATTCTCACATGCTCAAACCTCCCCTCACTTTTTAGGCTCTGCAGCACATCCGAGCCCATGACCAACCTTTGATACTCGAGCTTCTCATCGCTGTAGAGGCAGGTAAACCGCCGCTTCTGTGCATATTGCTCGACCAGATCGACAATCTGCAGGAAGGACTGACTGATAGAGATCCTCTTGCGGATGTAGTGCCTCTCCCGCTGGTCACGCTCGTCCTTCTGCAGCTCGGTCATCTTGCCTTTGCGCCGCAAATGGGCATAGTCGAAGGTGATAAAGAACTGTGAACTCTTGCCGGCCAGGATGTGAATGTTATTCGGCTGGAACTGATCGCTGACAAAGCTCTCGAAGCCGTCGGTGACCAGATCCTCGCAGGGAACGTAGTCCTGCAGGACATCCGCCTGCAGCGCAATGGCCTGTCGGGCGAGGCGGCCCAGGCGGTTGATGATCGCCTGGTGGCTGACCTCCATTATGCGGGCGGTTTTGCGCACTCCCCCGCAGTTGGTCATATGATCGAAAATCACCTGATAGTCGAGCTTTCTCTTTACATAATAATCGAGGCGGAAGGTTTGCTCGCTGAAAGCCTCCTCCGCATCCGAGGCATTTGAAGCGGGTGACCGTCCCATGGGCCAGGGTCTCGTAGCTGCCATTGATGTGGTACCAGCGCCCATGGTCAGGGGGATGAGTGTGATATTCACATTCGGGATGGGGACAAAATGGGGGATAAGCATTGGCAGGCCTCCTCTAAAATAAAGTGTGGGTACACTCTAATAGAGGGGGTAAGTCGCATCCCTGCTTCAATTCCCCATGGTTTGAACCATTAATTTAAAGATTAGGCGGGGAACTTTAGCGTTATATGGAAGCCCGGCGGTTCTTTCAGCTCCAGGATTCCTCCTATTTGTTCTACGAGGTTCTGCACCAGGGTAAGCCCGAGCCCCTCTTCCGCATCAATTTGATCGTCCTTGCTGTGCCCGGAAAGTCCGGGCCCGTTGTCCTGCACCTGCAGGGTAACTGTACCGGCCTCTTGCAGGCCGTGTACGCTGAACCGGATTGGCTCCCCCTCCGGGGGCTGGGCATATTTGGAGCTGTTGGTAAACAGCTCCGTGAGTATGAGCCCAACTGGAATGAGGGTATTCGTACTCAGTACCACATGTTCACCTATATCAACGTGCGTGTGAACTTCAGTTGCACCGGCGGTGCTTTCAAGGGTAAGCAGTAAATCGCGAATATACTCGTGGAGCGACACATTCTGGAAGTCGGTACTGCGGTACAGTTTTTCATGGACCATTGAAATTGAGAGGATCTTGCCGCGTAGCTGTTCCAACATTTCCTGAATGGGCGGCTCTTCGGTGCGGTAGCTTTGCAGGTTAATCAAGCTGCTTATCAGGGAGAGGTTATTTTTGATGCGGTGATGAATCTCTTTCAGCAGGGTGTCTTTCTGCTGGTTTAAGGCGGCTAATTCTTCCTGCGCCCTCTGTTTGGCCTCCAGTTCGGCATTGAGCTGCTCGTAGAGTTCGCTGCGGGCAAAGGCGATTGCCGCTGCGTGGGCAAAGGGCAGGAGTTTCTCCGCAGTCTCCCGGCTGTAGGCGCCCGGATCCTGGTGCTCTATGCTGAGCAGCCCGTATACTTTGTCCTGAGTGAAGATCGGCAGCAGCAGAAACGAGTGAATATAGCTGGTTTCAGAGTAGGTAAACCAGCGAGGGTCGGTTTTAGTGTTCTGTACAACTACCGGCCGCCTGGTCTGGACGGCCTCTCTCTGAAGGGGAAAGTTGTCAATCGGCATTTTCAGGTTGGAGATAAATTCACCGATCCCGCGCTCTTCATACCCTCGACTGCGTACAATAGAGGCTGTATCGCCCTGCAGCAGCCTGATGTTGCCCGAGCTGTATTCCACCAGGCGCTGCACTTGTTCCAGAATAGTATCCAGCAGAGGGTCGCGTTTTATCCGGCTGGTGAGGGCAATGGTAATCTCCTGCATTATTTCTGCGTACAGCTGTCTCTGCTGGATCTCATCCAGCAGTTTAGCCTGGTGCTGCTCCCTATGAATACGATCGGTGATATCCATCATACTCACCAGTACATGACCGGAGGTCTCTCCCTCATTGATGATACTGATGGTAACCAATAGGTGAATCAGCCGGTCATCTAAGGTTCGGTTGATCGTCTCGCCCTCGAAAAACCGTTCACCCTTCCATAGGGCAAGCAGTTCTCTATGCAGGAAGGGCAGTGTATGGGGGGTAATAACCTTTTTAATCGAACCAATCAGCTCCTCTTTGCTATCCGCCTCGAACATCGAAACGGTAGCCGGGTTTACATCGTGTACCCTTGCACGGCCAATAATATCAAACACACGGTTGGGGTTCGCCGTGAGATAGGCGTCCAGTTCTTCCACCGAGGAGACCTCCAGTTGATCCAGGGCGGCCATTACTTCCGTGAAGTCTTCCTCCCAGATGGCGACCTTGGAGTGGGAAAACATGGAGTGATAATGGGCTCTGCTGAGGCGCAGCTGCCGATTCTCTTCTTCAAGACGTTGAATCATAATGGCCTCATCGGTTTCTTTGTGGTTATGGTTGTGCTTCGGGAAGTCCATAAATGTGCCTCAACTTTCTTTACATGACTATACCATATACTAGGGTAGAGAACAATTGTAAGATTTCTCCATTTATGCAAAAATCTGCCTATGATAGTAGATATTCTTGTAGCGGTACTAGGTTCTGCGATAGTTATGGCGGGATTGATCGGCTGTATTGTTCCGGTTATTCCCGGGCCACCGGTTGCCTATTTAGCCCTGTTATTGGTCTCATGGGCGGGGGGATGGAACGTGTACGCCCTATGGGTGCTGATTGTAATGGCGGCCGCCGCCGTAGGGGCTGCGGTGCTCGATTCTATTCTGCCGATTGTCACCAGCCGCCGTTCGGGGGCCGGGAAGGCGGGAATTTGGGGCAGCGTGCTCGGGATGCTGGTCGGTACCGTTTTTTTCCCTCCCTTCGGTACGGTGATCGGGGCTTTTCTTGGAGCCCTGGCAGGTGAGCTGCTGGTGATGCGTAAGGGGGGCAACCCGATGAAAGCGGCCCTGGGGGTTTTCACCGGTACAATGCTGGCCGCTGTGGTGAAGCTGTCGGTGAGCGGAGTAGCTGCAGTTTTGTTTGTCCGCGGGCTTATACAGCTTTTCTAAGCAGGTAAAGGGAAATAGTGTTGGCCGCAAAATGCAGCAGTACCGCCGAGTAAATATCTCCGCCTAGAATCCGCAGGTAGCCTAGGGCCGCCCCCATAACCAGGGCATAGAGCGGCCAGATAAGCATATTCTTCTGTGGTGGAAAGTGGCTTGCCGCGAACAGGAGGGTGGCTCCGAGATATCCGATGGCAGGTTGAAGAGCTCCGCGGAAAAAGAGCTCTTCTCCATAGGCGCTCAGTAAAGCTAACAACAGAATCGATGAGGTCCGCAGCGGCCCGAGGGTGCTGTGCAGAGTATTCCAGAAGCGGGCTATAGCCGGCACTTTACGGGGGCCCAGTATATCGAAGAGGCTGTGCAACAGGAGTACCAGCAGCACGAGGGCAATTTCATAAGCGAGGTGGTCTCTCCGGGGGCTGAAATTCAGCAGCCACTCTCCACGGGCAAAATAGGCCCAGCCTATTCCGATTCCCCCCAGAAGGCCATAGAAAAGAACCGCCATAAGAACAAATTTTTTCTCCTGCACACAGGGCTCCTATAATTACTGCTGTAAAAGTGTATCCGTAAAAAGAGCGGCCTGCAAGCCTATGGTCAAACAAGAGCTTGCAGGGCACCTGTGCTATGGATGGGTATTGGTTGCAAGGTTTCGGCTGGCTCAGCCACGGGTAAACTTTTTACCCGTGGCCAGCTCGACGCATTTATAGGCGCCGTCGTAGGTGCCTATTTTCTTATTTTTAATAATCTGCTCGCAGTACATCTCCAGCAGGTCATCCTCATTGGCCATCAGGTCGATCGCCTGCAGGCTGTGCTCGATGGTTCTGGTTTCAATGGTGCCGTCGCCGATTTCGGCGCCCCGCACTGCGCCCCACATTTCATGGCCGCCGACCCGTTTGTTAAAAATTTTCGGGATCGGGTAGAAGGCAAGTTCACTTGGCTTGGTAATCATTACATCTGTCACCCGCATAAGGTAGTTGGTGGCATACACAGCATGAAAAATATTGTCGTGGAGAAACACGTGGAGGCCGTGGACGGGATTCTCTCGAATCGAATCGGTAAACTCACGGGTATCCTCCCAATCGAAATGGCTGTGCAGCTGTTCGGTGCGGCCCCCCAGCTGCTCCTGCAGCCACTCCCAGTTATCCCTGTGGTCGCCCAGGTTCACAAACAGACTCAGCTTATCCTCGCGGATAAGGGGCAGGCAGTGTTCGATAACCGCTTTGAACAGCTCGCGCTGAGCTCCGGCGCCGCCCATGGTTATCATGAAGCGGCGGGGTTCTCCGCTATGTACCCGGCGCAGGCGGGCCGCGCAGTCCGCCTCGATATTCTCTACCAGTTCATGGTCCACGTGGTGGCCGGTGTAGTGGATCGCATCCGAGGGCAGCGGCTTGAGCACCTTGCCCGACTCATCAAAGCCGCGCATGCTGCGGAAGCCGTAGTAGCCGGAGGGGGACTGTACCCCGTGTTTAGCCCCTTCGGTCAGCTGAAAGGCCATCGGCCAGTTGTCGAACATCATATCCACTACATTCGTCATTCCACCGGCCACCGCTCCCATGGAGTTCCACATATGGGCGGTCAGAATAGGCATCTCCTGGGGTAAGGCCTGGTGGAGGTTTCCGAAGAGTTCGCTCATTTTGTAGTCTTTCACATTTGTTTTCAGAAAACGCCAAGGCCAGCCTACAATCCAGGAATTCAACAGCCAGGAAAGGAGAGGCAGAGTGGGCTCTCCGGTAGTCACCGGTTCCCAGATGTATTTTTCAAAAAGCGCGCTTTTCTGGGATATCCTTGACCAGCGGCTGTACCAGCGATTGCACCAGTTGATTACATCGCTGGTGATTCCGGGGATCGTGAGCAGATCTAACCAATAGGGGGTAAAACCCATCGCCCGGGCGGCGGAGGCTCCGGCCATGGCAATTCGATAATGTCCGAATCCCATGCGGATGGTACTGATAATTACCCCTGTCTCGGGATCAATCGGGGGTGGCGATCCTGCGGGACTGGACGTGCCTTCGGTTCGGACGATATTCTGCAGGTCGAAGATCGGCCCTAGATAGGGATTCTCCTGCAGTGTGAGGGAGTAGGTCTCCTGCGGGTCGTAGTTGAACTTCTTGATAAACATGCGCTGCCATTTTTCGGCAGCCCGGCTGTGGCTTTTTTTAATCGGGTTGTCATACACGTAGTAACGTCCGTCTCTCTTCTGCATTTTATTCTCCAAAATATTATTTATTCGACCCGAGGGTAAGACCGGCAATAAAGTAGCGCTGCAGAAAGATAAATACGATCAGCGTTGGTATAGTTGCAAGCAGGGCCCCCGAGATAATGACCGTCCAATCCTGTACGTACTGCCCCTGCAAAGTCGCCAGACCCGTGGTCACGGGCATCTTTTCCGACGAGCGGATAAGTACCAGCGGCCAGATGTAGTCGTTAAAAATCCAGGTAAACTCAAGCGTCGCAACAGCGGCAAAGGCCGGCAGGGTCAGGGGCAGCATGATCTTGCCCCATATACCAAATTCACTGCAGCCGTCGATCCGGGCCGACTCCATTACCTGAACAGGAACGGTCATCATATAATTGCGCAGTACAAAAGTACAGAAACCGAGCTGAAAGGCGGTGTGAATAGCAATTAGGGCGAAATAGGTGTCATAGATTCCCAATGCGTCGGAGAGTTTGAACACCGGCAGCAGCAGAATTTGAAAGGGCAGCATAGTTCCGCCGACAAACATAAAATAGAAAAAGGTCCTGCCCTTAAACTTAAAGCGGGCCAGGGAATAGGCTCCCAGGGAAGAGAGGAACAGAGTAAGTACCAGAGAGGGCATGGTGATGATAAAACTGTTGGGCAGGTACTTATGCAGGCCACCCCGCTGCCAGGCTTCGAAGTAGCTTTTTAAGTCTATAGTTTTCGGCATAGCCAAAAATCCGTGGGACATAATTTCGGCGTTGGTGCGCATACTGGTGATGACGGCGATAAAAATGGGAACCAGCCAGATCAGGGTGACGGCCACCAGAAACAAGTACAGAATTATTTTTACCGCCAGAGGAACATTGTTTCGTTTAGGCATTTGTTTCCTCCCGCGCTATTCTGGTGAGGTAGAACATGATAAACATCAAGCTGATGATAAAGATGATAACGGCAATCGCGGCGCCGTAGCCCATTCGGTAGTTGTTGAAGGCCTCAATGTACATAAAGTTTGCCAGTACGCTGGATTGATTGTAGGGTCCGCCGCGGGTCATTACCGAAACCAGGTCAAAGGCACGCAGGGAGTCGATGATGCTGATAACTATTACAATTACAGTGACCGGGGCCAGCTGCGGCATGAATACGTTGAAAAAGCGCTGTATGGCGCTGGCGCCGTCAACTTCCGCGGCATCCAAGAGGTTTTGATCGACACTCTGGAGACCGGCCAGGTAGAGTACCATCACGTAGCCCACTTGACGCCAGATGGCAACGGCTATAACCGCCTCCATAACGACCTTCGGATTGCTGAGCCAGCCTGTCGCTAAGGCTCCAAGGCCGATTCTTCGCAATACCTCGTTAATGAGGCCGCTGTGGGGGCTGTATAGCCAGGACCATACCAGGCCGCAGACCACCAGGGACAGGACCATCGGCAGAAAGAAGCTGGCCTTAAAGGTTTTGGCTCCGGGAATGTCCCTGTTTAGAACCATCGCCAGCGTAAGTCCAAGTGCGATGGGAATAGTCATAAACAGGATAATCCACTCGATATTATTGAACAGGCTGATGAAGAAAACTTCATCTTGAAAAAGTATCCGGTAATTTTTAGTGCCGATAAACTCCGGTGCAGTTAAACCGTCCCACTTGGTAAAGCTGAGATAAAAGCTGTACAGCATCGGCCCGATAATCCAGATTAAATAGATAGTGACCGGAATACCGAGGAAGGCATAGGGGATCAGTTTATAACGGGTTTTCGCATTCAGCATGCGATACCTCCTTTAGGTATGAAAAGCCGGCGGCAAGGTGCCGCCGGCGCTTGTGCGTAATAAATTGTGAGTTACTCTTCGAAGAGTTGTTGCCTGGATTTTTCCAGCTTGTCGAGTAATCTCTTCAGCCTGGTCGGTGTTCTGCCAGAACTCCATAAAACCGTTCATGCCTTTGTCGGCCATTTCGGGGGTAGTATCTCGATCGTAGAACTGAGCCACATAGTCGGCGGCGTTTACTATCTCTCGGCCCTTCAACTGGTTTTCATTATACACCGAGGTATCAACCTTGTTGTTGGTTACCAGTCGTCCCAGCTCTTTGGCCACATACTCTTGAACTTCCTTAGAACCGAAGAATTTGAGCAGTTTCTTTGCCATCTCCGGATTCTGGCTGTTTTTGGGAATGAAGTAGCCGTCGGTGGGAGCATCTTCGCCAACCGGTACGTTCGGGTCAATGATGGGGAAGCGGAAGAAGTCCAGGTACTCGAGGTCTTCTTCGGGGTAGGAGTCACGGATAAAATCGCCCATCAGGTACATGGCCGCATCGCCGTTGGTCATAAAGGGTATCGCTTCGGCCCAGGCGTAGGATGCCGGACTTTCAATAAAGTAGCCCTTATCGATCATCGGTCCCCAGTAGTCGTTGAATACCTTCAAGACGCGCGGGTCGTCGTAGCTCTCTTTACCCAACATCAGGTTAATGTGGAACTCAGGGCCGTTGACACGCATGTTCAAGTAATCGAACCATGCGGCGGCGGTCCAGCGGTATTTGGTACCCACGGTAAAGGGGGTAACGCCGTTGTCTTTGAGTTTTTCACATACCGCCATCAGCTCGTCCCAGGTTTCGGGAATTTCGATGTCGTATTCATCAAACACACGGGTGTCGTAGTACACTGCCCACCAGTACCAGTTACCAGGAAGGAAGTACTGTTTGTCGTCCACCGAACTCATGGCCCGGAAGCCCTTGGAATAGCTGTCGTTCCAGCCGGCTTCTTCCCATACGTCGCTGATGTCCATAATCAGGTCCTTATCAATGAAGAAGCGGGCGCGGTTACCGGCAAACCAGGTCAATACATCGGGGGGTGCCGAGGAAGTAAGGTATGCGCGGATAGCCTGTTTGAAATCTTCGTGGGCAACGGTACTGTGAATAACCTTTGCGTTTGGATTCTGTTCATTGAACATCTCCATCAGCTCAGCTTCAACCCGTTTGGGTTCAGGGTCGCTCCAGTACGAGTTGTATACAACTACATCCTGCTCTGCAGCCTGGCCGCCTTCAGCAGTGCCTTCCTGCTGGCCCCCTGCAAATAGAGGTGCCATGCCGAGGACGAAAAGAGCGGCGAGAACACTAATAACAATCTTGTTTTTCATAAACAAAGATCCTCCTTTTACTTATTTCTTTTGGAAAGAAATTATACTAAAATTATGCGCCGGAGTGTGAATTCGGTCAATGATAAGATTTGAATGTAATTGTAGATATTTTAAGATGCCCGGTTTATACTGTGGGCGATAGCTTATGGGAAAATTCGCCTTTGCAGTTTTAACCGAAATGGAGCTGAAGCTCCCCTTTTACCTTTTGGGAGTGGGAATCGATTTTCATCAGGAAATGGACCCGCATAACCGGCCCAAGGGCTTTCCTCATTACCAGTGGATTCAGTGCGAAGAGGGCGAGGGGGTCCTGCACCTGGAGGGGCAGAAATATGTGATCGGGGCGGATCAGGCTATGTTTCTGTATCCGGGAGTCTCCCACCGCTATTATCCTGTAACCTCGCCATGGAAAGTGCACTGGTTTACCTTTGGCGGGAAGAACCTGCCGCCGGTTCTGGATGCTGCCGGATTGAAACAGTCCGGCGTGTATTCGGTGGTGCACGCTGAGCAGCTGGTCAACAAGATGCGGGTTGCCTTTTCTCATCTTCTATCCGATTCCAGCCTCAAGGGCCTGGAGTGCTCTTCTCTGGTGTATGATTTTCTCATTACGCTCATGAAATTCGCCCACAGTAGTGATGATGAGCCGGTGGTAACCAAGTATTCCCGCCTGAAACCGGTATTTGATTTCATTGATCAACACTATCGGGATATCATCACCATTGATGATCTCGCCGCTACCCTCGACGTAACTCCCCAGTATCTCTGCCATCTGTTCAAGGCAACTATGAACCACCGCCCCTTTGAGTATGTCAACTCTTTTCGCATTGCCCGCAGCAAGGACATAATGGTGCAGCACCCGGAAATGAGTCTATCCGAGGTTGCCGTACAGTGCGGCTACGAATCACTGAGCTATTTCAGCAGTGTCTTTAGAAAAACAGAGGGATTGAGTCCGGGGGAGTATAAAAAAATTCACCTTGGGCGGGTATAGCTGTTATACTAGTAAGAAAATTGTTGAAAACAATTTTCATCGTTTCGGTTGCCGCGTAGCGGTATGCGAAACTAACAGCAGGCTTAGAAAAATGAGGAGAAAAATTATGAGGAGCAGGGAATGAGTTCAGACGTACCTACAGAAAACAGTGAAGCCCGGGATGTCGTACTGGTGCATGGTTCACATTTTGGCTGGGTTGATGTAGAGAACCTTAAGACGTTCTTAGATAAAAAGTGCTGCACCGACTGCTGGCTGTATCTGGAAACTGCACCGGTGGAGCGGGTAGAACGGGCGTTGGAAGAGGACACCCGAATTAGGGTGAGAGTTACCAAGAAGCCTAAAAAATCAGCCAAAGCGTACTATGACGAGCTAATGAAAGAGGGTCGCTCGGTCGAGGTAAAGCGCCTGGAAGAGGTGTCGGACCGCTCCATGAACCGCGGCGGATGCTGACCGGCCGTGCTGCAGCCCGTGCTACAGCTACATTAGTGAACGAAGGCTGCCACCGTCTATGACGTAAGAGTGGCCGGTGACGTAGCCGGCGGCATCGGAGAGTAAAAAGACCGCCGAACGGCCGAACTCGTCGGGGTCTCCATCGCGCCCCAGGGGAACCGCCTTCTGCCGTTCTTTGCTCACCTGTTCAACCGGAATACCCTGCCTTTCGGCTGCAGTCGCATCGAGGGATTGCAGGCGGTCGGTGCTGAAAAATCCGGGAATAATGTTATTGACACGAATCCCGTAGGGGGCAAACTCGTTGGAAACCGTTTTTACCAAACTGGTTACTCCGCTGCGCATTACGTTGGAAAGAATGAGGTTGCCGATGGGCTGCTTCACCGAAATTGAGGTGAGGGTCAGGATTGATCCGCTGCCCTTCTCTTTCATCACCGGAGCTACCTCACGTATCAGTCGAACCGCAGACATGAGAGTCAGTTGAAAGGCCTGTTCCCAGCCCTCATCCTGAAAGTCGAAGAAGGTTCCTGCGGGAGGACCTCCGGCATTGACCAGCACCGCATCGATGGTACCGTAGAGGGTGAGGGTATCGCTTACCCACTGCCGGATTGACTCGGCACTGCTCATATCCAGGGTGAAGCCGCTGACTGGAGTCCCGGTTTCCGAGTGCAGGGTTTCCGCCGCTGTACCTATTTTTTCCTGTGAGCGGCTGCCGATTGAAAGCCGAGTTCCCTCTTGGGCGGCTACTCGGGCTACGCTATAGCCCAAGCCGCGGCTGGCGCCGGCTACCATAACTACCTTGTTTTTTAAGTTTAAATCCATGGTATTAATGGTAATGATACTTGGAGGGAAAGTGCAAGCTTTCCAGGAGCTATTTTTGTCGGCATTCAATAAACAGCTTGAAAAAAAGAGTGTTCAGTGGTAGCAGTAATTTATGCAGTATGATCACATAAGCGAACTCATTTTAGCTCATATCGACGACCCCCGCCATCTGTTCGTATTTCCCTCCGAGGTAGCCGGGGAGTTTCGTCAGCGGGATGCCCTATTGCGCTCGTCAAAGCGGGCCATCAGGCGCGATAGGTTTATCTCCTGGGACAGGCTGAAGGAGCGTGAGTTTTCGCCGGGTCAGGAGCGTCTGCCGGCAAACTCGGTGTTCAGGCTGCTTTTTTCCGCCGGGCTGCTGGAGGAGCATCGCAGCCGAGGCCCGGTGCTGCAGTATCTGCTGGGAGAAACCCCGGAGGCGGCAGCGGCGGGGTTCCAGCGCCAACTGGCCCTTTCCCTGCCCCAGCTGCAGCGGGCCCAGGAGGTGCTCGAAACACATCCGGATATTGTCCCTCCTGCCCTGAACCATGATGTAAGAACTCTCTACCAGCGCTATCTTGAGTTTTTGGATGGGGCGGGTCTGTTTGAGCCTGCTTTCGTCCCGCCCCAGGCAGGGGAGACCCGCTGGGTATATCATATTTTCTACCCTGAACTGATAGAAGATTACCGCGAGTACCGGCACCTTATAGATGGAAATGATAATTTTGTCAGTCACTACTCTACGGCCTCCCTGGAACAGGCGACCTGCCTGCGGTTTGAAAATGCCCGTCAGGAACTGGAGCAGCTTATCTCTGCTCTGCATCAACTGCTGAAGGGGGGAGCTCATCCGTCGGATATAGCCGTTACCCTGCCGGACTACGATGCGTGGTGGCCCTATTTGGCCGAGGAAGCGGAGTTGAGAGATATTCCCTTGGACTTTAGATCCGGCCGTACCCTGGCCGAATATCCGGCGGGACGTCTTTTCTCGCGCCTGTCGGCGCTGTCGGTGAACGGATTCGGACTGGAGCATTTAAAGCGGGTGGTATTGGAGCCTGGGTATCCCTTGAAATCCGCCGACCAGTGGCGGAAGCTGATCGAATTTGCAGTGGACCACTATTATGTTCGCTCCTGGAAGGGGGCGGGGGCAGCTGCCGATGAGTTGGACCGCAAATTGAAACAGGCCGGCTTAAAGGAGCTGCGGGCACTCTACCGTAACTTCCGGCACCAGGTTGCCCAGCTGATGTCGGCCCCGGATTTTGAGGAGCTGTCTAAACGGGTGCATAAGTTTATCAGAACCTTCTTTGAAATCGACAGCTGGGATCCGGAGGCCGAAAAGGTGCTGCAGTACTGTCTGCTGGTGCTTCGGGAACTGCAGGAGGCCTCCGAGAGTGCCGGGGGTATTCAGGTGGCGGATCCGTACAGCCTGTGGCTGAACCTGCTGAACCAGAGGATTTACGTGTCGGCCCTGCGCACAGAGGCCATTCCGGTGTATCAGTATCGGGTATCCGCCGGCTGTACCCCCCTCTATCACTTCCTGCCCGGTGCCGGGCAGGCGCAGACCCGTATAAAACACGAAGAGCTTACCTTTTTACGGGAGGATTACCGGGCACAGCTGCTGGAGCGGGAGCCGGCGGATATGTCCGGAGATTTTTTATCCGCCTACGCCCGGTCGGGAGAAACGGTGCAGTTCAGCTGCAGTGATATAGGTTTCTCAGGCCCCCAGCTTCCGCCGGGAGAATTGCTGTCCGCCGGCGCAGTGAAGACCCGCGGAATGGGTGAAGCCGGTGCACAGGACCCGTTTACCCTGGAGGAGGCCTACTGGAGCGGAGAACAGGAGTTTCCCCATAGCCTGTACCCGGTACAACAGCGGGGTTTCCGCTTTGTGGGGCAGACAGCTTTCTCGGCCAAGGGAAAAGATTTTTCAAAAACGACAGTGGATGACCCCAAGCTTTTGGCCCATCTGTTTCAAATAGCCAAGGGTGATCGCGGGGCCAAGGACGGGCGTTTCTGGTTTTCCCCTTCCTCCTTCGACCAGTATGCCGGCTGTCCCTTCATGTATCTGCTCAACCGCGGCCTGAAGATAGAGGAGGCGGAGTTTAGCAGCCGGTGGGAGGACCACCGGTTTACCGGCATCATGCTCCACCGGATTTTGACGGCCCTGTATAAAAGGGTGCAGGAGAAGGACGGGCGCTGGAAGCGGGAAAATCTACTGGAGTATTGGGAGCTGGCCGGGGAATTGTGCCGGGAGGAGTTTGACTACCAAGCCTCCCGGGGAAGAGATTTTATGTATCCCATCTGGAAGGGGCTGCAGGAGAACACCCGCCGGGCAGTTGAAGTGTTCGTGGAGCAGGAATCAAAGTTGTATCACGGTTATGAGCTTGCCGAGGCGGAAGAGAACCTGGGAGCTGAAATTGATGAGAACTGCGGCATTCAGGGGAGGGTTGACCGTATCTCCTGGAAGGAGGGGAGTGCTGTTATAGTGGATTATAAAAAGGGAGATCCCCCGAGCCTCTCCGATGTGTTTCAGCCCGACTCTCTGCCGCCTGTCTCGCAGCTGCCCCTGTATGCGTATGCAGCCGAGGAGAAGGGGTATCATGTGACCGGGGCCGCCTACTTCAGCATTAAAAAAGGCCGCTATACACACATGCTGCTGGATCCGGTGGCACCCATGGACACAAGCGGGGCGAAGATAAAAACCATGGTATCCCCGCAGGAGTTTCACGAGCTGAAGGAGAGGATCGTTGCGGCGGTGGGAGCAGCTGCCGAGAGCTTAAACCGCGGCGTATTTACAACTGCCGCCAGCTGCGACGGCTGCGATTTTCGTACGATCTGTCGCCGCAAGTACAATGTGCGAATGCCGGAGGTACAGCAGCATGGGAACTCTTGATACATACCAACAGGCGGCGGTCTTAGCCGATAAGAATACAGTGGTTACCGCCGGAGCGGGCTCGGGAAAGACCACGGTGCTGGCCGAACGATTTGTGCACTTAATAGCCGAGGGACGGGCGCGGGTAGACGGCATCCTGACCCTAACCTTTACCAGGAAAGCGGCGGCGGAGATGTACGAGCGGATTTACCGGCAGTTGGTCCAGCGAGCCGAGAGCGAGACTGATGAGCAGCGCCGGGAGCGTCTGAAGGCGGCGGTGGCGGAGTTTGATACGGCCCATATTTCTACCCTCGACAGCTTCTGTTCCCAGATAGTACGCGGCGGCAGCGTACAGTTTGGTATATCCGGGGACTTTCGGGCGGATGAGTACAGTGCCGCCCAGATGGTGGAGGAGACTTCCCTCTCTTTCCTGCTGCAGCACGCCGATGATCCCGCCCTGGAGCAGTTTCTGCAGGATTTCGGGACCCAGTCGGTGTTGGAGCGCCTGCTGATTCCACTGGCAAAACAGGAGTTTCACCTGGCGGTGGAACACGATTTTGAAGCCATGCTGGAAGCGCAGTTTACCTATCTGCGACAGAAGGCACACAGCCTGGCGGCTAGCCTGCAGGAGAAGTACGACTGGTTTTTTACCGCCGACTTGCCCGATAAAACTTCCGTACATAAAGTGGTGAACCTGCTTAAACCACTCTCCTCTCCGGCGGCAGCGGCCGAAGAGGGCAAGTGGGGCCTGCTGGCCGATATCTGTGAGGTCAAACTGGTAAAGGGGGGCGGAAAAACCACCGACCCCCGGCTGATTGAGCTTAAAGAAAAAATTGATGAGTGGCGGAAGGTGGTGGAGCAGCTGGGGCCGATACTGATGCTGCTGCAGAAGGAGAATCTGTACCGCGGGCTGTATGCTCTGTTGAATGAGTATCAGCAGGAGATTCACGCAGCCAAGCGCAGCAGCGGGGTGCTGACCTTCCGAGATGTAGTGGAGATGGCGGTGCGGCTGCTGCAGGAGGATGTACAGCTGCGAAGCCACTACAAGGGACTGTTTAGCCATATCATGATCGATGAGTTTCAGGATAATAATGATCTGCAGCGGCGCCTGCTGTTTTTGCTGGCCGAGAAAAAGAGCTGAACAGAACCGACGGACTGCCCGCGCCGGAGGAACTGGAAGCGGGAAAGCTGTTTTTTGTGGGTGATGAAAAGCAGTCTATCTACCGCTTTCGTGGCGCCGATGTGCGGGTGTTGAAGCAGCTGCAGCGGCAGTTGGAGGAGTCCGGCGGAGAGGCGCTGCAGCTGCCCAATAATTACCGCAGCCACTCAGGGTTGATCCGCTTTTTCAACACCCTCTTTGCCGAGGTGATGCAGCCGGTCGGGGGCCAGCCGGCAGGAGCAGCTTCGGTCGGAAACTGGCCGATCGAAGCGCCGGAGGCTGTCGGGAGCTCTTCAAGTGCGGCCGGCAGGACCGAAATCCCGGCCGCCGGGGTCGGTTCCGAGGCTGAGTTTATCCCCTCGAGGCTCCGCAGCAGCACCTGGCCTTTACTCCTACCGTGCGGCTGCTGTACAAACCTTATGAAAAGGATG
Organism: Spirochaetia bacterium; assembly: GCA_034520965.1. GTDB lineage: Bacteria > Spirochaetota > Spirochaetia > DSM-16054 > Sediminispirochaetaceae > DSBN01. The sequence goes on from JAXHMY010000009.1 coordinate 227,751, forward strand.
CGGCAGGAGAGGAGAATGCCGGCGAAGAGAGCGCCGAGCAGAGCCCTCCATTACACTCAAAGGAAGCCGAGGCCTGGCACATCGTCAATTACCTCAAGGAGGTGATCGGAGGCGGGCATTTGATGGTCCGGGATAGGTCTGTTCAGAGCGGTCCGGGGGAAAAGGAGGCTGTCCGGCGGGCTGTCTATGACGATGTAGCTATTCTGATGCGCAGTTCCGGAAATCAGATTAACTTTGAGCGCTACATGCGGCATCTGCAGATTCCCTATAACGTCCAGAGTACCCGCAGTCTGTTTCTCGAGGCCCCTATCAACGACATGTATCAGTTTCTGCAACTGGTGCTGTATCCGAAGGATAGGGCGGCGTATGCCGCCCTGCTGCGCTCGCCCTTTGTGAATCTGTCCGACGAGGTGACCGCCCGCATTCTGCAGGGAGAGATTTCCGAGCTAATCGCCTTTTCCCTGAGCGGTGACGAGGCCCTGTTTGCTGACGAGGGGGAGGCATGCAAGTACAAGCGGGCGGCCGAGGCGTATCGGGTGCTGCGCGATTTGGCGGCTACGGCACCGATTGCCGATATGATCCGTTACCTGTGGTACGAGGCCGGGTATCGGTATGTAGTGCTGCGGAACCCCGATTATCACGCCTACCTGGAGTTCTACGATGCCCTGATAGAGCTGGCCCGGCGCAGTGATGGGCGTGGAGAGGGATTGGCGAGCTTTTTGGATTTTTTGAGGGAGAACCTTGGGCAGTTTGAAAAGCTGGAAGATTTGGAGTTCATTCCGCGCCGCAGCGGTGGAGTAAACCTGCTGAGTATTCATAAATCAAAGGGCTTGGAGTTTCCGGTAGTGATTGTGGCGGATATGGGGAACTCGGGCCTGAGCGGCGGCGATGGAAACCTGTATGTGTGGGATGAAAAGTTCGGCCTCGCTCTGGCAGGCGGCGAGAAAGGATCGAAGGTACACAGTTATTTTGCACAATCTGCCAAGGAAGAGGAGGAACTGCAGGACTATGCGGAGCTCAAGCGGCTGCTGTACGTAGCCTGTACACGGGCCGAGGATCATTTGATACTCTCGGGTTTCCACCACGGTATGAACCGGAATCTTGAAAAGAGGTCGGGCAAGAATGTGCTTCTGAATATTACCCTGCAGGCTTTGGGTTGGGACGGAGCGGCTTTGGAGGAGGAGCTGTGTGCCGAAGGGGGCTGTGAGCTGGAGATTATCCCGGAGGTGACGGAGGAGATGATAGACCGGACACGCCACGCCTCGCGGGCCCGCAGCCTGGCATCCGCCGCTCGGCGGATAGAGAGGGCGGAGCTGGTCGAGCGTAGTTTTGTACGGCGGGAGCTGACTGCAGTGGAGTTGAACCGCATGTATCTGGACGCTGGGGATGAGCATTCCGCGGCTGAGGGCGGTGAAGAGGAACTGCCCTCTATTGCGGTAGATCAGCTGTTGTCCGACCGGAGCGCCGCCGGCCCCTTTGGTGAACTGGTGCACCGCTGCATAGAGGCAGAGTTGACCGGCTTGCCGGGACGGGTGTCGCTGCCGCCGCTGTTTTCCGGTCTGGAGCCGGAACAGGTGGCGGAGCTTGAAGGGGAAGCGCGGCGGATGGCGGCGGCCTTTCTTACATCGCCCCTGGGCCGGGAGGCCGCGGCGGCGGCCGAGGAGGGGACGGTAGAATCGGAGCTGCCCTTTCTGCTGCAGATAGACGGGGCACAGGTGGTACGCGGACAGATCGATTTGCTTCTGCAGAGGCCCGGGGAGGTTTTGATTGTGGATTTTAAGACCGACCGCATCTGCAAACCCGCCGAGTATGCTGCCCAGATGGCGGTGTACCGACGGGCGGCCGCAGAGCTGTATGGGCTTCCGGCCCGCAGCATGCTGGTGTATGTGCGGGACGGCCGGGTGGAAGAGCTTTCTACCCAGGTAGAATTGGAGGGCTTGTGTGCCCGGGCCGCCTATTCTAGGTAGCTTCCGCCAGAGCTGAGTAAGCCACGGCGATTTTTGCCGCCACGGCGGCGTTGTTTTTGACCAATTCTATATTCGCATTTAAGCTCTCACCTCCGGTGAGCTCCTTGATTTTTTCCAGTAAAAAGGGGGTGAGTTCTTTGCCGAAGATACCGATTCGGCGGGCTTCGTCCAGGGCTACCTCGATGGCGTTGTCGATTTTCTCTTTTTCCATTGAAAACTCTTCGGGAATGGGGTTGGCAATCAGCACTCCTCCCTCCAGGCCGCACTTCCACTTGGAGTCCAGGATAGCCGCCGCGGCTTCCGGGGAATCTACCCGGTGATCAACTGGTAATCCGCTGCTGCTGGAATAAAAGGCCGGCATCTCTGCGGTGCCGTAGCCGAGTACCGGAACTCCCAGGGTTTCCAGGTATTCCAGGGTAAGCTGAAGGTCGAGGATGGCCTTGGCTCCGGCACACACCACCGCAACACTGCTGCGGGCAAGCTCTTGCAGGTCGGCGGAGATGTCGAAGCTGCTTTCCGCCCCGCGGTGTACACCTCCGATGCCCCCGGTGGCAAAGACATGGATGCCGGCCAGGGCGGCGGCGATCATGGTTGCGGCCACGGTGGTAGCTGCATGAGATTTTTCGGCCAGGATAACCGGGATATCCCTGCGGCTGGCCTTTTTGATGTTCTCTGCTTTGCCTAAAAACTCAATCTGTTCTTTACTAAGACCGACTTTGATACGCCCGTCAATAATTGCAATAGTTGCGGGAACTGCCCCCTCCCTGCGGATAGTCTCTTCCAGGGCTGCGGCGGTAGCAACATTGTCCGGATAAGGCATCCCATGGGAAATGATGGTAGATTCCAGGGCCACCAGGGGCTGGTTTCGTGAGAAAGCGTTGGCAACTTCCTGGGAATAATCTAGTGGTATATCGGGTTTTTTCATGGCAGTTCTCCTTAGCTTAAATGTAGTCGGAACGGGGCCTATTGGGCAAGTCGCTCCGCGCAATTCTGAGCCGCTCCAGTAGTGCCGCCCGGTTTAGTTCGGGGGCAACGGTATGCTGTGATTCAAGGGTGAGTGCGGCGGCCGCTTGGCCCCACTGGACTGCTTCGGCCACCGAGGGTGCTCCTGGGGATGGCGCTTGGACGGTCGTCAAAGCGGCGGTGAAGCCGGCGATAAACGCATCGCCGGCGCCGTTGGTGTCCGCCGGACGGGCGGGCAGAGGCGGGTACCACCAGGCCCACCACTGAGAGCTCTCAGACAGGGAGCTGCCGGACAGGGGCTCTGCCGACGGGTTTGACAAAAGGCTGTGCCGCCGGCTGCATTGCGGGTCTCGGCTGAGCAGCAGAACCCCCTCCGCTCCCAGGGTGATGAGCAGTTGGGGAGCATCTGTGCCGCTGGATGCTGATTCAAGGGCGGCCGTGATGTCTTTGGCCAAGGCGGTGGCTTGCCCGGGCCGAGCCACAAGGCTCCTTAGAAAACGCCGCATATAAAAAATTTCAATAGAGTAGAGTGCACAAAGTTCATCCAGATTTGGGCTTATCCAGGTGCAGTACTGCAGGATTGAGGCCAGGCGGGTCGACTTTTGCACGGACACCGGCTCGGCGATGCAGGGAACCCCGTGCCGGCGAGCTGCATGGGAGAGGTAGGCGAGGGTGGTGGTACGAAGATTGGTGTCGAGGACCAGTGCGGCGGACGCGGCCAGCTGCGACTCAAGGGGCCGCAGAAGTTCGGCCTGCAGGGTATCCATGATTTCCATGTCCGATATGGCGGAGAATAAATCGCCGGTCGCATCCTGGATGGCCAGATAGCTGCCGGTGGGGAAGCTGTCGAAGCGGAAGACGGCGGAGGTGTCGACTCCGGCGGCGGCGGTGGCGGAGAGGACGGAATCGCCGCCGCTGTCGTTTCCGGCGGCGCTGCAGAGGATTGGATTCGCCCCTAGGAGTGCCAGAGAATGGGCAATGTTGCGGCCCACCCCGCCGGGGGCCCGGTAGACCCTACCCGGATTGGAGCTGCGCGGGGTAGGGGTGGTGAAGGGCCGGGCTTTGATGTCCTCGTTTAAGCCGCCGGCCACAAACACCGCGGAGCCTTGGGCGGAACCGGGGGCCGGGTTTGTCACACCTTGACTTCCCTCAGCAGTCGGCAGACTTCGTCGACATCCTGGGTGGTAATGCCCAGGTGGGTGACCATCCGAATGGCATTACTGCCGAAGGCGCTGCACAGCACCCCCTTCTTTTTGAGCTGAGCCACGATTTGCTCGGCGGGATGGGCGGGGGTGGCAAAATAAATAATATTTGTTTCTACGTTTTTGGAGTCGATAGTGGCCCATTCCAGGGCGGAGAGGGTGTCGGCTATGCGCTTGGCATTTGCATGGTCGTCTTTAAGACGGGTAATGTTGTTCTCTAAAGCGTAGATACCTGCGGAGGCTATGATACCGGCCTGACGCATACCGCCGCCGAGCATTTTTCTTACCCGCCGGGCTTCGGCAATAAACTTGCTGGGGCCGCACAGCAAGCTGCCCACCGGTGCCCCGAGCCCTTTGGATAAGCAGAAGGTAACCGTATCGACCAGGGAGCACATACGCTTCACCGGCAGCCCGGTTGCAACGGAGGCGTTGAACATACGCGCCCCGTCCATGTGCAGAGAGAAACCGTGCTTGTGGGCAAAATCGCTCACCAATTTAAGCTGGTTGTAGGTATAGCAGGTACCGCCCTCGCGGTTGTGGGTGTTCTCTATTTCTATCATGGTAACCCGCGGCATAAGGTACGAGGCCGGGCGCAGATGTTTTTCAAGTTCCTCCGGGCGCAGTATTCCGCGTTCACCCTTTACCGCCACCGGCATTACTCCGGCCACACTAGTGGCCGAGGCCAATTCATAGTGGAAAATATGGCTGTTCATTTGGGAGAGGACCTCATTGCCCCTTCCGCCGTTGATATAGAGGGGAATCAGGTTGCCCATTGAGCCGGAGGGGATAAACAGTGCTTCCCTTTTGCCGGTTATTTTAGCCGCCAGCTCCTCCAGCTTATTGATGGTGGTATCTTCGCCGTACACATCGTCTCCGACATCGGCCTTTGCCATTAACTTGCGCATCTCCCGGGAGGGGAGGGTAACTGTATCACTTCTCAGATCGTAGGTTTTCATTGTATGGGTACCTCTCTTTTCTTAACAGTGTAACATGCTATTCCCGGTTTTGACTATTAAGCTTGCCGAAAGCTTGCCGAAAGGGGGCGGGGCTGTCTATCTTGTGTACATGTGCATGTTATTAATTGGTCGGGATGTTCACCCCGAATATAAGCTTATTGTTGCTGCGAACCGGGACGAAAAGTATCAACGTCCGACTGCGGCGGCCCACTGGTGGCCGGGAGATCCCGTTGTACTGGCCGGGAGCGATTTGTCCGCCGGCGGTACCTGGCTCGGCATTACGAAAAGCGGCCGCTTTGCCGCCCTTACTAACTATTGGGGAGATACCGAGCAGAGACCGGATGCGCCCTCGCGGGGCGGCTTGGTGTCCGGATTCCTGGGCAGCTCCGTGCCTGCGCCGGAGTACTTTCACCAGCGGGTTCCCCGCGAGAGTTTTGGCGGTCCGGCCGGTGGAGAGACCTCCGGCCTCCGCGACGGGCCGGCCCCTGCCCGCCGCTACAACGGTTTTAATCTGGTAATGGGGAGTGTTGACAGCTTGTGGTATTATTCCAATGTCGACGAGACCCCACCCTGTGAAATAGATAGGGGTATTCATGTGCTTAGCAACGACCTGTTTGATGCGCCCTGGCCCAAAGCCCGTACGGCCCATGCAGGGGTGCAAGAGCTCATCGCCTCGGGCCGGGTGAATCTCCTACAGCCTGCTCGAGCTGCTCAGCTCGGCTGTGGATGAGAAGCGCCAACCGGATCCTTCCATACCGCGCTCAGCGGCCTTGGAAATTGCCAAAGCTTCCATCAAAATTGAGTTTCCCCGTTTTGGAACCCGCTCTTCGACGGTACTATTGGTGGATAGAGCGAATCGGGTGCGGTTTGTTGAGAGGACTTTTTATCCTACCAGGGTAAACGATTTCTCGTTTACTTTAACACTTTCCCAGGGCTTCGAGGTACTCGCGCCCCCTCTTGGTAAGGTCCAAAAGATAGTCACTGCCCTTTAACGAGACTATTACCAACCCGCGTTTCGCAGCTGCATCGGCTACTTTTTTGAGCTTTGAGTAGCCGTGCTGATGGTAATTTATGTCGGCTTTGAGCAAGCGGGTTCCGACATCCTGGAGTTTTGCTTTTTTCCCTTCGCTGGTAATGGTTTTTTCAGCGGCCTCGCGAACAGCCTTCAGGAAGGCCGCCAGAATAGTAGGAAGGGCCTGTTCCGCCGGTACCCGGGCATGGGCAGTCAGATTCAGCATCAGGTTACGCTCTTTGAAGCGGGTGTGAACTATATCGCGTCGTTCCGCCTCGGCCAGATAGCTTCTCCAGGAATCAAAACCGAGCCGTTTTTCATCGAAGCGTTCGTTCATCAGGCGCAGACGTACATATACGGCTTCGGGAGTTGGGTTCCGCTCTTCATTTTCAATATACAGAATTGCCTCGCGGAGCAAGTTGAAAGACTCCTCCAGGCTGAGAGTGGTTTTTTCTGCGGATTGAATATCCTCTTCAAGGGGGGCGATAGTTAAATCGCGAAAGTCTTTAAAGTTGTCCGCAAGTCCCAGCAGGTCTTCATCCGCATTTTTTGAATCGCAGATAATAGTCGTTTCCACATCATGACTGCGGATTTCCCGCAGAGCCGGAGCAAGTTTGGCAGCTCCGCTGATCAGCAGCAGTTTATGGATATGGGGGGCTCTGTTGAGCAGATCGAGTATGTGGGATCCCAAAATTACATCGATGTGTTCGCGATAGCCCCGGGGAATATGTATCATTTCAAAGGAATCTTCAAACAGCTGATGAGCGGTCGATTCAAGACCCTCCCGCGCCCAGTCGCCATATACCCAGGCTTCTGTTACCCGCCCGATCGTATGTGCATACTCCAGTAAACCCTTCATAAAGGTGGAGTTGATACTCGGAGTTACGTTTTCTATATCCCATACAATTGCAAGAGCTTCTCGTTTCATAGAATAGACCACCTTTTGCTGTATTATACCTGTAAAAGGCAACAAAATGCAACAAGATTATTCTATCAAGACCTTGGCTCCGATTTCCTCGAGGTTTTTGAAAAAGTCAGGAAAGGTTACCGCCGCTGCTGCAGCATCATCAATGGAAATCGGTCCTTCCGCCGCCAGGCCGGCCACCGCCAAGGCCATTATCACCCGGTGGTCCCCGTGTCCTGCCACCTTTCCGCCCTGCAAGGTGCCGGTACCGTGAATGATCAGGCCGTCCTCAAGCTCTTCGATATTCGCCCCCAGTTTAGAGAGCTCCTGCTTCATTACAGCAATCCGGTCGGTTTCCTTTTGTCGTGCCTGGGGCACGTTGCCCAGTTCCACCACGGCGTTGCTAAAGCAGGCCGCCACGGCCAAAGCCGGAAGGGCATCAGGAATATTGTTTAAGTCGAAGCTGCCCCCCTGCAGGCCGCCCGACAAACCGCCCTGCAGCGCTTTCTGCTCAGCGCCCTCAATCGCAAGTCCGGAGTCAATCTGTTCTATTTTACAGCCCATCCTCTCCAGCACCGAGACCACTTCCTTATCACCCTGGGTGTCGGTCATATCCAGGCCGTGCAGCTCAATCCGGCTGCCGGTGATCGCGGCGGCTACCATAAAAAAGGATGCGGAAGAGAAATCGCCGGGGATGCGGCGGTCGAAAGCCCGGTAGCGCTGGCCTCCGGGAATGGAGAACCTGCGGTAATCGCTGCGTTTGTAGCTTATCGACTGTGCATCCAGCCAGTCGAGGGTCATATCGATGTAGGGGCGTTCGTAGAGCAGGGGCACCTCGATCTCGGTGTCCCCGCTGCTTAAGGGGGCGGCCAAGAGCAGGCTGGAAAGGTACTGACTGGTCGGACACTCAATCGAAGTTGAGCCCCCCTGAAGGGGGCCGCGGATGGTAAAAGGAGCGCAGCCCTCGGAGGCGGACTCCACCGCTACTCCAAGGTCCCGTAACGCATCAAGCAGCGGAGCTGCTGAGCGACGGCAAATCTGCTCATCCCCGGTAAAGGTCACCGGGAAATCAGCCAGCGACGCCATTCCGGCCAAAAGATAGAGGCTGGTGCCGGAGTTGCCCACATCGATCGGGGTTGCCGGCGGACGCAGCTGCCCTGCAGTGCCCTTGATGCTCCAAAAATCGTTGTGCATATCGATCTCGACTCCCAAAGCTCCGCAGGCGCGCACCGCCGCGAGGGGGTCGTTTGATTCGAGGGGAAAGCGGAGGGTGCTGGTCCCATCGGCTAAACCGGCGATCAACACCGCTCGGATCGTATGAGATTTAGAGGCGGGAATCGAGACGCTGCCGCCAACCGCCGAAGGGTATATCGTTTTTTTCACTTTCTTACTCCGCTAAATTATTTTACGCCATTTTAGAGCGGAGGGGTCTGCCTGTCAAATGCCTGTCAATTGGACGTGGGCTTGTCGGCTACAGGCTTGCCTGGGGAGGAGCCGGCGAAGCTGGAAAAACTGCGGTTCACAAAGCTGCGGGCTTTCATATATAAATATTACTATATAAGTACAGTTTGTACAAGCGGTTTAGCGGGGGCCGCGGGTAGACCTAAGCTCTCGAGCCGGCCTCTGCGCCGCGTCGACCGTCGGTGCATTTCTCCCACAGACCACCGGTCTATTCGTAGCCGTGGAACTGGGGCGGCTTGTCCAGTTCGGCGGAGAACCACTCGGCCAGAGCTGCCATAGGATGATCAATTTTTATCACCCGGCGAATAGTGTAGGAGCACCATGCAAACTTGTCCCGGGAAACCGCGGCGGTTCCGCTGCGCCCGGAATGCTGGTAGTTGAAAAAGCCGGTTATCCCGTCTAGAAAAAGGCGTTTTGCATAGCTGAAGTTTTTTATCTGCTGGGTGCTGGACAGCGACTGCAGGGGGTGGCGGCTGTAGGCGGAGAACAGGGCGGCGAAATCGGGGTCGTACAGGCGGCTCCAGTGAAAAATCGTCCTTAAAATAGTGGTGTTGCGCCGCTTAAGACCGTGCATCGCCCGAATCCGGTAGTTGTACATACCGCTGCTGAAAAAGGCCTGCAGCCCCACATACAGGCAGCCCCGCGGGGGCAGGCGTAGGTCAAACCCGGTTTCCCGCACCAACTGCCGGGGGTCGAAGGGCTTCGGTTTTGGGGGCCCCTGCTGGTGTGAGCCCTGCTGTTCCGAAGCGTGGTGCTGCTGGGGAGGCGGCTGGGGGGCGGCGGTTTGAGCTCCCACCAAAAGGCGGGCGGTCTCCTGCTCATACACCTGCCGCAGCTCGATGAACTCCTCGCCGGTGCCGCCGGTGGCATCGGGATGGCAGCGCTTGCTGAGCAGGCGGTAGAAGTGGTCCAGCTCCCGCAGGCTGTAGCTGTTTTGTGCAAGCAGTGAACGCAGTAAATCGGCGGGAGTGGGGGTGGGTCTCTTTTCCATACCTGTAAAAAAGAATAGCATAGAAATCAGGAGGATGGAATGCGCTATTATATTATTACTGGTGCAAGTCGTGGCATTGGAGCAGGCCTTGTCCGGGCCCTGCTGCAGCCGGGCAACGTGATCTTTGCCCTGGCACGGCACGAGAACCCCGACCTGCTAAAGGCGGCACAGGCTGCCGGGAGTGAACTCTCCTTTCACCGCATCGATTTATCCGAGAGCCCGGCCATCGAACCGCTGCTCAGCGAGCTGTTCAGCCGGATCGATCTGCAGCATGCCGAGGGAGTGTATCTGGTGAATAATGCGGGGGTGCTCTCGCCGATCGGTCCGCTGGAGGCCCATTCCCTTAAGGAGGATGAGTTTCATCTGCGGGTGAACCTGCTGGCCCCCATGCGGCTGACCGCCGGTTTTATAGGGCGAACCCGAGAGTTCCGTGGCCGCAAGGTGGTGGCCAACATCTCCTCCGGTGCCGCCCAGCGGGCCTACTTCGGCTGGAGCAGCTACTGCAGCGGCAAGGCTGGGTTAGAAATGTTCACCCGGGTTGCGGGGCTCGAGCAGCAGCAGGCGGACTGGCCGGTGGTGGTGTATGCGATCGCACCGGGTATTGTGGACACGGAGATGCAGAGCAAAATCCGCAAGGCCGACGATACCCAGTTTCGGGACAAGCCAAAGTTTATTCGCTACCATGAGAAGGGCTATCTGGCCTCGCCGGAGGATACCGGACGGGCATTGGCCAAAACCCTGGACGACCCTGAAATTAAAACCGGGGATGTACTCGATATTCGTGACCGGGTAAAATAGCCCCGCAGTCGTAAACCACAGGCGTAAACCACAGACGTAAAAGGAGCTTCAAGTGGAGCAGCAAGCCGCATTTTTCATATTTGTCCTGGTAACCACCTTTACCCCGGACCCAACAACATCTCATCGGCGAATCTGGCGGCGTCGTACGGATTCGAACCCACCTATCGCTACCGCCTGGGCATCTTTGCCGGGGTAGCATTGCTGATGCTGGTCTTGCGCTTTTCTCTCCGGCAGCGTGATGCAGTACTTTCCGGCGGCGGAGACCTACCTGCGCTACCTGGGGGCAGCCTATATCGTGTACCTGGCGCTGAGCATCCTTAAAACCAGCTATCAGATAGATGAGACCGGCCAGGCGGTGCTGCACATGCCCTTTCTTAAGGGTATCCTGCTGCAGCTGCTCAATCCGAAGCTGCTGGTTTTTGGTATCACCGTCTATTCAACCTATTTGCTTGGGCGGATAACGGAGGCTTGGATGCTGCCCCTCTGGCGCTGCTGCTGGCAGCTACCGCCCTTGCTTCTGTGACTCTTTGGGCTCTGGGGGGCGGCGCCGTCGGCCGCTTCGCCTCACGCCGTCCAGTACGCCTGGCGCTGAATGGAAGCTTATCCTTGCTGCTGCTGTTCTCCGCCTACCAGCTTTCGGGGCTGGGGGGCACCTAATTCAGCTGCCGGCGGGCGAGTTGGGTAAGTTCGGAGTCGGCGTCCAGTTGAAGGACCATCTGCAGCGCCTGGCGGGCGTTATCCTGCTGCCCCAGCTGCTGAAGGGCGATTGCATAAAGGTAGTATCCTAGCTGTTTACGGCTGTCTGTGTTGACCTGGTAGATGTAGTTTTTTAAGTGCTCCGCTGCCAAGGAGTAGTCCCTTGCTTCGAGCTGCAGGCGACCTTTTAACAACAGAAATTCTGGGTAGACCGTACTGAACTGATTTGCTGAGTGCTGCTGAGCTATCTGCAAAGCCGGGCCCTTTTGACCGCTGCCGAGATAGGACGCGGATAGGTAGTACCAGTATTCGCTTTCATCGCTCAGGACAATGGGTTCCACTTCATTTTCCAGGATATCGATGGCCAGAGTAAATTCACCACTGTCATAGGCGGCGCGGGCTTCATCAAAGCTCATGCTGTCTTCTTCTATCCAGGTGATGCTTGGGTTGCCGTCGGCGACATCTCCGCGGACTCCCATCGCCTGGCTCTGGGATCGAGAAGCAGCGGAGCCCATTTTGGCTATACGGCCAAACACCGAGGATATTACCCTTGATTCATCCTGCGGCTTCTGTGAGGCAGCCGCCTGGAGACGGTAGCTTCCCGGCTTTGAGAACAGAAGGGTTGTGCCCGGGCTGCTGAACTCGGCCACGGCCCCTGGGCCAAGGCGGACCGTAGTGTCGGCGGCAAGGCTGTCACCGCTCATCAACCCTGACCAGCCGCTTTGGGTTTTAACTGACACTTCACCGTTGCTGTAGATAAGCTGAAAATCTTCCGCGGAAAGAGCCTGGCCTGCCAGGAACAATACCACTACTACTACTAAAAGGAACAGGTGTTTTCTCATAACGACCTCTCTACTCTAAACTATAGCAGGTATTTCTGAAAAAACAACTCCGCGAGCGTGTTTACTATGTCAAAAATACAGCCCTCCGAGGCGATCCGGGGGGGGGATTCAGCAGAGGCTGCCGGTGTAGTAGCTGCGGATCGCCCGGCCGGCCGAGCTGGGCGAGGCCGGCCGGGGGCTGCCCATAGTACCGGCAAATTGGGGCATCTTTGCATATGCATAGGGGCTTTGAGAGCCTTGGTTTTGCCCGGGGGCGCTGCCGGCATGGGTGGTTGATTGCTTTGTTGCTTGATCGTTTCTCATTCGCGTGTTCTCCATAATAATCTCCTTATATTTGTGGAAGGGCTAATTCTGCTTTTCTGACGGCCTCTTCGGGGTACTCGTAGTCTTCCAGACTGCCGCTGAGGTAGGCCTGGTAGCTGGACATGTCGAAGTGTCCATGTCCCGAGAGGCCGAAGAGGATGACCTTCTGTTGACCGGAGTCGGTGCAGGCCTTGGCGGCGCGGATGGCCGAGGCGATGGCGTGGGCCGATTCAGGGGCGGGGATAATGCCCTCGGTTTTGGCGAAGAGCATGGCCGCCTCGAAGGTTTCGATTTGCTTGAGGGCCTCGGAGCGGATGACCCCGGCGTGTTTGAGGATCGAAACGATGGGCGAGGCGCCGTGGTAGCGGAGCCCACCGGCGTGAACGGTAGGGGGGACAAAGTCGTGGCCCAGGGTGTACATGCGGGTCAGGGGGATGTATTTGCCCGAGTCGCCGTAGTCGAAGGCGTAGAGGCCCTTGCTGAGGGTGGGGCAGGCCAGGGGCTCGGAGGCGATGATGTCGATGTCCCGGCCGTCCATTTTCTCGCGCAGGTAGGGGATGGCGAGTCCCCCGAAATTGCTGCCCCCTCCGTGACAGCCGATAATTACGTCGGGCTGAATGCCGAGGCTTTCGAGTACCGTTTTGGTTTCGTTGCCGATAACTGTCTGGTGGAGGAGCACATGGTTGAGCACCGAACCGAGGGCGTAGTTGGTGCCCTCCTCGGCGGCGGCCAGTTCCACGGCCTCGCTAATGGCCATGCCCAGGGAGCCGGGGTAGTTGGCTTTGTCCTTGAGGAAGCTGCGGCCGGCCTCGGTATTTTCGGAGGGGCTGGGCTGGACGTCGCCGCCGTAGGTCTGCATCATGATGCGGCGGGCGGGTTTTTGGTCGTAGCTGGCCCGCACCATAAACACGCGGATGTCCAGTCCGAAGCGCCCGCCGGCAAAGGAGAGGGCGCTGCCCCACTGGCCGGCGCCGGTTTCGGTGGTAAGCCGGGTGATGCCGGCCTGCTTGTTGTAGTAGGCCTGGGCAAGGGCGGTATTGGGTTTGTGACTGCCCGTGGGGCTGACTCCTTCGTGCTTGAAAAAGATCTTGGCCGGGGTGCCGAGGGCTTTTTCCAGAAACCGGGCCCGGATAAGGGGGGTGGGCCGGTAGCAGTGAGTAGGCCTCCATTATATCTTCGGGGATGTCGATTTCCGGTTTTTGGCTGACCTCCTGCTCCAGCAGCGAGTCGGGGAAGATCGACTGCATGGCTTGCAAGGGCACCGGCGTGCCGTCGGCGGGGTTAAGCATCGGGGCCAGCGGCTCGGGCAAGTCCGGGATGATGTTGGTCCACGTGCGGGGAATGTCTTCTGTGGGGAGTTGGAAGATTCGTCCGTTTGATTGCATGGTGCTTCTCCTTTGTGTCTTTCCATAAAAAAAGCCCGGTACCTTCACAGGCCCGGGCTTGTCATTGCCATAAAAAACCGCGGGCGGTTACCTCTCATAGACCGAGAGGACCACCCGCGGCCTTACCGGAATACGCTTTGTCTAGCGGGGTTCGGAACGCGGTGCCTCTCCGCAATTCCGCCACCACCAGGAGTACATGTGAGAAATGTTATGTACAATTACTCTCTTGTTCATTGCGTGTTACTATACATAGATACGGAAGATTTGTCAAACAGTTTTTTTGCATTTTTTTGCTTTGGCGGGGCAATGGGGCATGGGGCATGGGGCATGGGGCATGGGGCATGGGGTGGCGGAGGCTGAATTTGCGGTGTTGTTGGGTTAGAAAACCCCGTAGCTCGATGCCGTAAGTCAATGTTTTTTAGGCAAAATATTAGTGACTAACAGCATCGAGCTACAGGGGTATGGGAGCGGTAGCCCGGCACACGCGCTTTGAGCAGTATTGGGTGGGGGCAGGATTTAATAAATATTACAAAAAAAGTAATAAATACCACCCGTTGAGAACTTTTTTCATTATATTGAAGTAGTGATAGAGTGGGAGGAGGTGTGATTATGCGTATCCTCATGGTTTCTTTAACTATTTTACTAATGAGTGCTGCACTTGCCTGTGGTACCGGTACTACGGAGAAGGCTGAACAGCCGGCAGATAGGCCGGATGTCGAGTCAGCCACTGGGTCAGAGACTGGGTCAGAGGCTGGACCGGATGTTGGTTCAGGTAGGGACAGCCACGGTCAAAGCGGCCTGATAGAGAACCCTGGGCCGATTCCCTCCGGCGCCCTTGGGGAGTTTTCTACCGACTTTACCCGCTCGGCTATTACCTTCGAGACGATTCTCTCCGGCGGTCCGCCAAAGGACGGTATTCCTTCTATCGACTCGCCTGCGTTTATTTCAATTGAAGCTGCGGACCGGTGGATCGGCCCGCAAGAGGCTGTTCTGGTGTTACGTTATAAAGGTCGTGTGCGGGTATACCCCCTGCAAATTCTGATGTGGCACGAGATCGTGAACGACGAAATAGATGGTACATCGGTGATCGTTACTTATTGTCCTCTGTGCAATACAGGGGTTGCCTTTAAAGGGGAAATTGACGGTCAGTCTATGAATTTCGGCACCACCGGCCGCCTTCGCTACAGTAACCTGATTATGTATGACCGGCAGAGTGAAACCTGGTGGCAGCAGGCCAGCGGCCGCGGCTTAATCGGAAAGTATGCCGGACGCTCCCTCCCAATGCTGCCGATATCAATTCTCCCGTGGAACGAGGTCCTTCGCATCTATGGAGGAACAGAATCGGGCCCGGAGGATGGTGCATCCGGCGACCTTGGTACGTTCTATACGAGTGAAAATAGCCCGGTAGAAGTATTGTCCAAGGAAACCGGTCATTCTCGACCCTATGGGAATAATCCTTATCAAGGGTATGACACGAACAGCTCCGCCTTTCTGTACGCCGGTCCGGAGACCCCGATGAGTACTGAAACAATGGAGAGGGTGTTGGCGGTACAAGTGGAGGATGAGGAGCGAGCGTTTCCCTTTGAGCAACTGAAATCCGAGAAGGTGATACGAGGCCCTGGCAGGCGACCGCCGGGTGGTGGTGTTCTGGCAGCCGGGAACGGCCTCGGCGCTGGATGCAGGACGGCTGGCAGAGGGACGGGATGTAGGCAGCGCCCAGGCGTATTATCCGGTTCTTGAGGACCGGGAATCCGGCAACCGCACCCCCCTCACCTTCCAATGGAACGGGGAGGCCATTCGCGATGAAGAGACCGGAAGCCGCTGGAGTGTCTCCGGCCGGGCAATCGACGGGCCCTTAGCGGCGGCTCAGCTTGAATCGCCGGTTTCTATCAACCACTTTTGGTTTTCCTGGAATGCCTTCCAAAATTAAAAGCGTTTTTAAGGGTTTAAGTGAGGCTGCGCATCTTATAGAATGTACACAGCGAAGGAGGCGGAGTATGGTGGATCATGCAGAAACCAAGAGTAGTTCGAACAGGAGACGCCGAACCAGGGTAAAGGCGGAGAAACTGCCGCCGGGAATGCGGAAGTTTCGTCTCGACTTTGGTTCCAACGAGGTTTACACGGGCACCACTATCGATGCAAGCCTCACTAGTATATCTTTTTTTGTTGAAGTACCCACCAACCGCATCCGCGAGCACCTCGTCAAGCTCACCTCTGCAGACAAAAGGATACAGATGACCCAGGAACTTGTCTATGTAAAAGCGGTGGATCCTTCGCACTCGCGGATTAGTTTTATGCTGGAATCCGACAGCACACCGGAGATCTACCGGCGTATTCTTAGCAAAGTGCTGAAGGGATAGGGCATAGTCTTCAAATAGCTAAAGTAGATACAACTGTGAGTTCGCAGAGAGCATGGATGGCAGTTAAAGATAAAAAAGGAAGCCCGCTCTTTCCGGTGACCTCTTCATATACGGTCTGAGACAGGAACCTCCGGATTGTAAACGGGCTGAAGAAAATTTACTGAATAGGTCTCTTTATGAAGTCTTTGTTTCCATTCGGTAGATAGCCTCAAGAACGACTTGGATTTCGTTTTCCCAACCTTTTACCAGTGATGTGTTTTCGCGGTCATATACAACCTCCCCTGTGACGAGGTTTCCGGAGACAGCTGAAATCATCCCTGCCCTTTTTTTTCTCCGCTGGCAGACGGTATAGAGGGCAGAGCTTTCCATTTCGATGTTGAGAAGTCCATAGCTGGCAAGCTTCTGTATCCACTCTTCTGTTTCTCCGTAGAAGGCATCATCAGTAGCGTTAAGGCCGTAGTGCCAACTGTAGCCGAGCTTGGTGGACATATCTTTGGTAGTATCTATGAGAGCCCGGGTCAATTCGAAATCAGGTACCGCTGGAAACTGGTCCGGTAGGTAGAAACGTGAGGTGCCCTCGTTTTTCATGGACCCAGTGGAGACGATGAGGTCTCCGAGGCCTATGTCTGGCTGGATAGTGCCGGTACTACCTATGCGGATAAGATTTTCTGCTCCTACATTGATCAACTCTTCAGCTGCTATCGCGGTAGAGGGGCACCCCATACCGGTTGAGGTAACAGAGATTGTTACGCCCCTGTAGGTCCCGGTAAAAGTTCGATGCTCCCTGTGGTCTGCTACTAACTTTGCGTTTTCTAAATAACCTGCGACCCTGTCTGAACGGGCGGGATCACCAGGTAGCAGCACGTATTTGCCTATTTCCCCTGGGCTGACGTGGATGTGGTATTGGCGTATGCCCTGTGTCTCCTTATCCTTATTAAGTGTTGCCATCTACAATTCCTCCTTGTTTGATTCCATTATGATTTTTTATAGTAGCCCCGCCGACTGCATCAGCTGTCGACCAAGGGAAGATGCTCTTTCCAGGATCTCCTGCTTGTCCATAAGAACCTTACCGTTCTTTTTAAGGAAATTCCCATTCGCTATGGTGTTGCTTACTTTTGAGCCGTGGCTATTGTAGACCACGGCAGAGAATGCTTGGTCGGGGTGCTCTCTGTAGAATGGGGACTGAAGTCCCTCCTCTGTGTCGATGGTGATAATGTCGGCTCTCTTCCCAATCTCCAAACTTCCGATTTTTCCCTCTAAGTGGAGAGATTTGGCACCTTCTATTGTTGCCAGCCGCAGCGCCTGCCAGCAGTAAAAAAGGCTGCGTTTTCCTGCTTTTGCTTTTGAATGAGAACTCCTATCTTTAGGTCAGCCAGCAAGTCCAGTGAGTTGTTACTCTGGGCTCCATCCGTTCCTATACCTACGGTGATTCCATGGGACAATAGCTTCTGTAATGGCATTATTCCAGAGACGAGTTTAAGATTACTCACTGGATTATAAGATACTGAAGCGTTACTTTCCTTAAAGATCTGCATATCTGTCTTGTCTAGGTGGATACAATGGGCGGCAAGGACACGGTTTTCGAAAACTCCCCGGCTTTCAAGAAATCGGCTTGGGCTCATCCCCTGCTGCTCCTGCAGCATTCGGTTCTCATCTAAGGTTTCCGAAATGTGGGTATGGATAATGAGTTTGTGTTCCCGGGCTGCAGCTACAACTGCGTCCCAAGTGTCAGAATTGCAGCTGTAGGGTGCGTGAGGTCCTATGGCAGGTATAACACCCGTCTGTTCTTCGTGACCGCTATAGCGTTCGATAACTTTTAGGGCAGTCTCTAAGGTGTTCTTGCTTTCAGGAGAGGGTCCTGAGAAGATAGATGGCGAGAGGAGGCACGTGATCCCTGTGTCCTTCACTGCCTCGGCAACATTCGCAGCAAAAAAATATTGGTCGGCGCAACTGGTTATACCGTTTTCTACAAATTCTAGGAATGCGAGACGGGCACCCCAGTAAGCGTGTTCTGCAGTTAAGTACTGTTCGGCCGGCCAGATAAGTGTCTTGAGCCAGTCCATAAGGTGAAGGTCGTCGGCCATGTTGCGAAAGAGAGGTGATACCGAATGGGTATGAGTATTTATGAGTCCCGGCATTACAATGTGGTTATCTACATTGTATATAGTACCTCTCGGTTCTACTTCGTTGGCTTTTCCCACGTTTGTGATGGTTCCATTCTCTACCACTACAGTACCACTGGGAATGACTTTGTCTTCCACGTCTATGGTAAGTACTGTTCCTCCAACAAGAGAAAAGATGGTATCTTTTACTGATTCAGATGTGAAACTGGTTCTATGCATGTTTGACTTACTCATCTGGTGCTCCTAGCGACTCTGGAGCGCGGCTCTTTCTTCCCGCCAAAACCAGGATAAGAAGGGTGACAATGTAGGGTAGCATCTGTATGAACTGATCGGGTATTTCAAATTCGAGCATATTCAGCCTTATGGCTTGCGCAAAGGCAAAGATGAGCCCGGCACCGAAGGACCCAGCCGGGTTCCAGCCACCAAATATGTTTGCAGCCAGTGCCATAAACCCTCGGCCAGCTGTCATCCCTTGAACGAAGATATTGTTGTGCACTATAGAGAGGTAGGATCCACCTAAACCTGATAATACGCCGCTTAAGATAACGCAGATGAAGCGATATTTCTTTATGGATATACCAGCGGTGCGTACTGCTTGAGGATGATCTCCGAGAGCCCTAAGTCTTAACCCAATGTTAGTCTTGAACATGACAAACCACGCAGTCGCTACCACTAGTATCATCAGGTAAAGAAGGGGGGTTTGGTCAGTAAAGAGATCACCAAGGTATGGAATTTTGTTTAGCAGTGGTACAGTTACCATATCGAGGGATTCTACCTGGGCAGACATTCCTTCTTTACCCCAGATAGCGCGAACTAGGATTACTGTTAGTCCTGCTGCAAGAATGTTTATTCCTACCCCGCTTACCACTTGGTTTGCTTTGTAATGAACACTCAGGACGGCGTGGACAAGTCCAGCTAATCCTCCTAAGATCATTGCAAATACCAACCCCATCCATGCCGAGCCGGTTAAAAAGGAACCAAGGACACCTCCGAAGGCCCCCATCAGCATCATGCCTTCAAGACCTATATTAATCACCCCGCTTCGCTCTGAAAGGGTACCTCCTACAGCGGCAAAGGTGATGGGAATGGCAAGACGAAAAGTTATGAGAACGATGTCCCAGGTTAGTACATCGAAGATCGGCATTACTTACCTCCCCTTAAACGAGTGCTAATGCTGCGAATAATACCGGGAGCCGCAACAAAAAGTATGACCAAGCCCTGGATAACAATGACGAGGTCGGAGGATATTTCGGTGGTCCGGTCCATTCTCAGTGCCCCTGCGTCTAGAGCCCCAAAGAGGATAGCCGAAAGCACCACCCCGAAGGGATGGTTTCGCCCGAGAACCGCTACGGCAATACCGGTAAAGCCGAATCCAGGGGAATAGCCCTCGATAAAGCGGCCGTAGATGCCGTGCACGTGGGTTATTCCTGCCAGTGAGGCAATTGACCCGCTTAAGGCCATAGCCAAAAAAGTGTTCTTTTTCCTGCCTATACCCCCTGCCTCTGCTGCGCTCGGGTTTTCTCCTACTGCACGTATTTCGTATCCCCAGGAAGTTTTCCAGAGAAACCAATAGACAAAAAAAACCGCTGCTATGGCGATAAATAGTCCTGCAGAGAGCTGCGTTTTTTGAACTAACTTCGGGAGTTGTGCCGCTAATGGTAGCATATCAGTTTGAGCTACCATTCCGTCTGATTTGAAGGGATAGTTTACCAGGTAGGATGTGAGAAAAATCGCAACGTAGTTGAGCATGACGGTAACGATCACCTCATGGGTTTGGAAACGGGCCTTGAGAAAGCCTGGAATACCTCCCCAGAGAAAACCCACCGACATTCCGGAAAGAATTGATAGGGGTAGGAGTATGACAGCCGGAAGGAAGGGGAGGGAGAGCCCAACTATTACACCTGCTATGGAGCCGACGTAGAGCTGACCTTCAGCGCCGATGTTGAAGAGCCCGCAGCGGAAGGCGATGGCCACTGCAAGCCCGGTAAAGATGAGGGGAACTGTCTTGGTAAGTGTCCCTGCGATGCTGCGAACCGATCCGAAGGCTCCTGATAGGAGGGCTCCGTATGCCTCTACAGGCGAGTTCCCGAGGAAGAATACTATGATTGCACCCACCAAAAGAGCGAGTACTATGGAAAAGAGGGATATAATAATATCTTCTGTTATCAGTGAAACAGAGAGAGCTCGGTTTTTCACTTTGCTATTCATTTGCTTTCTCCTCTGAGCCTGAGCCGGCCATGAGAAGACCTATTTCCCCTCTCGAAAAATTCTCACTTGCTTTAACATCCATAAATTCACCCTCGTAGAGTACTCCTATACGATCGCTGAGTTGCATTATTTCGCTTAGCTCTGCGGAGATAAGGAGAATTGCTTTCTTTTCACTGCGGAGTTCCATCAAGAGTTCGTAGACAAATTCGATCGCACCTACATCAAGACCACGGGTTGGCTGGGCGGCGAGTACGAAGACGGGGTCTCTGCTTATCTCTCTGCTAACAATCAGCTTTTGCTGATTGCCTCCAGAAAGGTATTTGATAAGCTGACTTGTGTCGGGGGTGCTAATTTTATACCGCATAACAGCTTCGGCGGTGTGTTTACTGAGACTTTTCTTTTGGATCTGTCCATGTTTGACAAATGGTTGAACAAAGTGATAGCCGAGAAGCATATTTTCTTCTAGCGAGAATCCATGCAGCATTGCTCGCTTGTGCCGGTCTGAGGGAATATACCCCATACCGGAAAGTTTACGCTTTTTTGTGCTAATCTGTGAAATATCAACTCCGTTGAGTTTGATTGAACCTCCATCTGAGGGGATGGGCCGCATACCCATCATCATCTCTTCGAGTTCGAGTTGACCATTTCCTTCTACTCCGGCAATACCGAAAATTTCACCCTCTGCGATGGAGAACGAAATAGTTTTATCGCTGTGCGGAAAGAGCTTGAGTCCCTCCACTTCTATGACTTTGGCACCCGGTTTCTGCGCCGATTTTTTTACATCGAAACTCACCTCTCTTCCCACCATGAGGAGGGCAAGTTCCCTGCGGTTGGTCGCCTCTTTCTCTCTCTCGGCAACCTTTTCTCCGTTTCTAAGGACTGTAATTCGGTCGGCGATATCCATAGTTTCTTTGAGCTTGTGGGTAATAAAGATGATTGTCTTGTTCTGGTTTTTAAGCTCCTGAAGGGTGAGGAAGAGTTCGTCTACCTCTCCGGGGGTCAGTACGGCAGTAGGCTCATCGAGGATGAGAATATCCGCTCCCCGATAGAGGGTTTTTATTATCTCAACCCTCTGCTTCTCTCCAACCGATAGGTCCGCGACAGGGCAGTCGAGGTCGATTTTAAAACGATACCGTTTTGCCAGCGCTCCAAGCTCTTTTCTTGCCTTTTTATAGTCGACCAAAAAGCGTCCTGTTTCCTTACCAAGGATGATATTCTCAAGAGCGGTCATACGGTTTACCAGCATAAAGTGCTGGTGAACCATTCCCATTCCCCGGGAGAGGGCATCTTTCGGGCTTGCAATGGCTGCCAACTTTCCTTTAATCAGTATCTCCCCTTCGTCCTGTTGGTAGAGGCCGAAGAGTATTTTCATGAGGGTGGTTTTACCAGCACCATTCTCTCCCAGCAGGCAGTGGATTTCTCTGCTTTTTACCACAAAGTCAACAGATTTATTAGCTGTTACGGAGCCGAAATGTTTGGTAATACCCCTCATTTCGATTGCGGAATCCATGTCTTCCCCCAAAAATTTCAAAAGAGAGCCCGCCGGTTATTCCGGCGGGCGGTGGTAAATGTTTTTCTATCTGTTCTTGCTGAGGAAATCCGAAACTTGGTCTATATCCGTAGGAACTACAATACTTCCCTCTTCTATTTGGTCCTTTAGACTTTCGACTTGGGAGATTATATTTTCCGGGACATTAATGTTGCTTCCCTCAGTGCTGTAACCTATACCGCTTTCGGCAATGCCAAGAGCGTGCATACCAGGTTCAAAACTGTCATTGAGTACGCTTTTTACCGCCTGAAAACAGGCATTGTCTACACGTTTGAGCATGCTCGCAATAATGTGATCTGGAGAAATACTGTTTTGATTGGAGTTCACTCCTATTGCATATTTAGCTTCCTCTTCCGCAGCTTTGAAAACACCAAGGCCTGAACCTCCCGCAGCGTGGTAGATGATATCGGCATCTCTTGAATACATGGTGTTGGATATCTCTTTTGCTGTGGTGGGATCACTCCATCCACCCACATAGTTGGAGAGAATCTCCATTTCGGGGTATACATATTTAGCCCCTGCCATATATCCGGCCACGAACTTCCTGATAAGAGGTATATCCATTCCTCCGACCACTCCAGTCACGGCGGACTTGTTGAGTCCAGGCAGAGCCTGTTCTTTTTCGATTAGTCCTGCAATGGCACCTACGAGAAAAGATCCCTGCTCCTCTTTGGAAACATATGAAGCCACATTCGGCTTATCCACCACCATGTCGATGATGGCGAAATTCTGTTCGGGATAATCCTCGGCTACTTTTGCAAGAGCATCAGCCTGGTCGAAGCCTACACAGATGATGAGTCCATACTCGCCGGTGTCGGCCATATCTCTCTGGTACACCTCATAGTCGGCGATTTCCTTCGGTTCGACGTAGTCGAAACGAATGTCGAGCTCTTCCTCTGCACGTTCCAACCCCTGATAGGTGAGATCGTTGAAGGACTGGTCTCCTGAACCCCCAGGTAGCAAGAATGAGGGCAAACTTTCCGCTTCCTTCACCCTTCTGTTCTTCTGATTGCCCGCCTGCAAAGACCATTGTCGTAAGACCGGTCAAAACCACGAGCGTGAAAATTGTGAGAAGTGTTTTTTTCATTTCTACCTCTCCTCCTTTTATTTAGTGCCTTGTATTGTATGCGCAGATTATACAATCAGCGCTGTAAGCCTTATTTTCCCATGAGCTCCTCTTCAGCTCGATGGATATCTATTTTCTCTGTGTGTTCAGGAAGGATGTATTTTGCCGTTTCCTCATCTGATACGAGCACATCAATCAGCCCTGCATGCAAAGCAGCCATGATAGCCCTCTTTTTGGTGGCTTCTGCCACGCAGATGATTGTATTATGCCGGTTTTCAAAAACTTTTTTTGAAACACCTATAACACGGTTATCTATCTCATCCTCGATAAAGTCTCCTTTATCATTGAAAAAATGACCAAGTATCTCTCCTACGGCACCCTTTTCTCTGAGTCTCCTATAGGTAGTTGCATCTATGACTCCATTGGTAACAATACTAGAATTGGAATCGAGATTTCCCAGAGAGATAAGGAGCAGCTTCGGCTTTCCTCTCCGGTTTCGATAGCAGAGGCTATCGAAGGCTCCTTTTTGAGAATGCTTGCAGTTGTCTCTGCTTTCGACTATTGCCGGTGAGAGAATCTGTGAAAACTCCATGTTCATCTTAACCGCCAGTTTGGCTGTAGCCAGATGTGGGCTTAAATTGGAGTGACCATTGAGACCTCCAATAAGGGTTGCAGGCCTTACATTAACGTCTGTGGTACTGATAAAGTGGTCTATAACCTGTGCCACTGTTCCCCCCCAACCAACACCAATGATCTCCTGGTCAAGTGAGCGCGTACTCATTTCGCAAGTAGGCTGCTCCCGCCTGGGCAATCGATTTTCCCTTTTCCTCGTTATGGTGCATCACTTCCGGGACGATAAGGGCATCTCGGATTCTAAATTTGTGTACAATCTCCCTCTCGATTTCGAATAAATTGTAGTTGGGGTGTTTGATAAAGAACTGGATAATCTCCTGATCTCGGGCCTTCTCTAGTAGGCGCTGAACTTTTGGTCGAGATATTAGCAGTTTGTCTGCGATTTCTTGCTGGTTAAGCTGCTTTATATAGTAGAGCCAGGCGATACGGCTTATTAGATCCATATTACTGTAGTGAGCTTTGTCGGTCTTAATTTCGATATTTTCGTTCGGCTGTTTGACGTAGAACTGGATAATCTGCTGATTTCTTGATCGTTCGAGGAGTCTTTGTACTTTTGGTCGTGATATCGAAAGCCGCTGTGCAATCTGCTGTTGGTTGAGCTCTTTGATATAGTAGAGCCAGGCAACACGTACAATAATATCCTTGTCGTTGAAAGATTCGTCAGCCATGCGCGCTCCGTTGAAATAATGCTCACTCATCGATCATTTGTTGAACATATGATCGATGAGTGAATATTTGTTTATTCTATCATGGTATATTGTCCTGTCAAGCGAAGATTAGAGATTTTCAATGGTGGGCAATGAAGTGCAGCTTATTAGCTTGGAGGAGGTGAAAAAATCATTTCTATGTATAGGACCATAACCAGCTGGTAGCCGTCGCACAGATAGGTACCGAAAAAACTCGTGAAAGTCTCCGGCCGCCATAACGGCGGCCATAACACCGATCTAAAAACCCAGTTCCAGCAGCCAGGCCGAGAGCAGCTTTTCTTGGAGTTCTCTTTAGTCCTCCAGAGGAAAGCGGACGGTAAATACCGGATACGGCTGCTTCTGCACTTCTATAGTCCCCTTTATCTGCTGTACCAAGGTAGAAACCAGTTGTAAACCCAGTGTTTCAGGATGCTCCAATTTGATTTCTTCGGGAAAGGGGTTGCCGGTATTCGAGAGGGTGAGGATGTGTTGGCCGTTCTCTTCATCTTTAGTGAGACTTACGGTAAAGCGCGCCTCTTCGCCGGGGGTAAATCCATATTTGATTGCATTAGTAGCTATTTCGTTTACCAGCAAGCCCAGTGGCATCGCAGTCTTTGTGGGAATGATTGTCTGTTCAATAGTATTGACAATGTGTACATCACGATCGGCGGTAGAATAGAACACGGCCTCTAGGAGCTTCTGAAAATAGTCTTTTACTTCAATCCGGTCTACCTCATTGTGCTGATGGAGTTTCTCGTGGACTAAGCTGATTACCTCGATTCTTTTTTTTAGGTCGGATAAATCAAATTCAGTTTCAGAATTTTTTAGACTGATAAGCGAGGAAACCATGGCGAGGTTGTTTTTTACTCGGTGGTTGAGCTCCCGCATTAGAAAATCCTTTTCTTCAATTGCTTTTTGTAGTTGGGACTCGTTTTTCTTACGTTCGCTGATATCGGCGTGTGTACCGATAACCCGCAGGGGCTTGCCCTCCTGCGACCATTCGATTACCTTTCCTCTGTCTAATATCCATTTATATTCACCGTTTTTGCACCTCACACGGTGTTCGTTTCTATAATAAGGGGCTTTTCCGCTCAGATGCGCCTCTATATCGGCGAAGCACCTTTCACGGTCCTCCGGATGAATGCGGCTCTCCCATTCATCCAGAGTATCTCCAACCTCATCCTCGTTATAACCAAGCATCTCCTTCCACTGCCGTGAGAAAAACACTTTGTCCGTCTCTGCATTCCAGTCCCACACACCGTCTCCGGCTCCTTCGAGGGCAAACTGCCAGCGCGCTTCGCTCTCTTCAAGCCTTTTCTCCGCTCTCCGCCGTTCGCTTATGTCCCTGACAAACTCGATTACTCCTTTATCTTTCCCGTTTCCGCATCGACAAGGGGATAGCTGAAGAGCTCGACCCATTTCACCGGAGAGTTAATGTCTGCTTCGACCGGCACAATATCCGTCTCGGTTCTGCCGGTTTTCATACAGCGAAGGGAGGGACAGGGATCACAGGGTGTATCTCTGTTATGATACGCAGAGTAGCAGCGGCTGCCGATCAGGGGCAAATTGGAGGCATACCACTTTTCCATAACCGGGTTTACATATCTTATGGAAAGGTCGGTATCCAACACACTTATTCCGTCTTGGATGCTCATAAAAACCGCATCCAGAAACTCCTTCGACTCTTTGAGCTGCTGGTTTTTCCTGTATTCCTCCGTTACATCACGGAAAACCAGTACCACCCCGTGCATCTCTCCCGTATCACCCTGTATGGGCGCGGCACTGTCGGCAATTTGATACTCCTCCCCCGTTTTTGAGATCAGCAGGGTATGATTTGCAAGCCCCACGATACTACCTGTTTCCATCACCCTCTTGACGGGGGATTCGAAACTCTGTCGGGTATGTGCATTTACAATGCGGAATACCTCTTCAAGGGGTCTCCCCGCAGCCTTTTCTATCGACCACCCGCATAAGCTTTCCGCTATAGGATTCATGCGGATTATATTTCCCCGGCTGTCCGTGGCTATAACTGCATCTCCTATAGAGTTCAGGGTAATGTGAAGGTTCTGTTCACGTATTTTTAACTTTTCTTCCGCTTGCTTGCGTTCGGTGATGTCCTCGTGAGTTCCGACAAAGCGATGGGGCACACCATTTTGATCAATATAATATAAATTGCCCTTACCCTTTATCCATTTCCAGTTGCCTGATTTGGTCTGCATGCGGAACTCAAGCTCAAAGGCCTGCCCGTGTTTCAGCTTCTCCCTTACAGTTTCTAGAGCATGCTCTTTGTCTTCAGGATGCAGAAGTTTCTCCCATGTACGGTAATCTCCCGGCAGCTCGTCAGGCTCATAACCAAGCATTTCACAGTACTTTGGGCTGAAATAGGCTTTATTAGTATCCAGGTCCCAATCCCAATAGCCGTGGTTCTCGGCATCCATTGCCAGGTTCAGCTGCTCTTCCTTATCCTGCAGCCTCTTGCGCGAATCAAACAGTTGAAAAGCCATCTGGATGGATTCACGGATTACGAACTGCACCGCTGTTTTTCAGCACATATCCGTAGCCCGTGATGGATTTTACTTTATCGACATACTCTTTTTCCGAGTGGCTGGTCAGGAATACTATAGGAAGATCGTGGGTTTTAAGGATTCTTTGGGCAGCTTCAGTGCCGTCCATCCCTTGCCCGAGGTCTATGTCCATTAAAACAAGTGATATTTCCGGGTCGGATTCCACCGCCGTTATAGAATCTTCACCATTATAGACAGTTACTACCTCGTAGCCGTAGGATTTGAGCAGTTTGGTTTCGGACATAGCAATGAGAGCCTGATCTTCAACTAAAAGTATTTTTTTTGTCATAAACCACCTAATTGCACTTAAATATAATAGAGAGTATAAAGCCCGCTGTGTAGTTTTACAATGCATAAATGCAGCAGGGAAAATGAGCAGTGAAAAAGAGGGCGCATCCCCCCCTTGTCTTACAGGGGTAAAAGACGTAGCCTACTCATACAAAGCTATATACATGAGGAGGGTCCCATGGCCGAAATACACGAGGCAATATCCAGAACTTTTGACGAGTATCTTCTGCTTCCCGGGCTTACTGCAAAAGAACATTACCCTGAACAGGTGTCGTTGAAAGTCCCGGCGGCAAAATATCGGCCGGGTAAGGAAGAACCCTGTTGGCTGGGCATTCCCTTTACAAGTGCGGCGATGCAAGCGGTTTCGGGGCCTGATCTGGCCATAGCTCTGGCGCGGAAGGGGGGCTGCGCATTTACCTATTGCAGCCAGCCGGTTGAGGAGCATGCGGCGATGGTGCGGAAGGTAAAGGAGCACAAAGCCGGCTTTGTCGACTCCGACTCCAATATTGCGCCGGAAGATCCCCTGGCAAAGGCTATTGCTTTGAGCAAAAAAACCGGGCATTCTACCATTGCCGTGACCGAAGGCGGCGGGCGGCATTCGCGGCTCTTGGGAATACTCACGGACAAGGATTACTGGGAGACAAAAGACGATCCCAAGCTTCCGGTCCGTGACTATTTTACCCCCCTCGAGAGGCTTGTGTGTGCCAAAGAGGGAGTCTCTCTGGAGGAGGCCACGGAAATACTGCATAAGGAAAAAAAGGAGTGTCTGCCGATTGTCGATGAGTCGGGCAACCTGGCATCACTCGTGTTTCGCAAGGATTATTTCGACCATAAGGCCAATCCGCTGGAACTTACCGATGAAAAAAAGCGTCTGTTCGTGGGCGCCGCGCTGAACACCCATGACTACCTTAAGCGGGCTGAAGCCCTGATAGAAGCGGAGGCGGATCTTTTCTGTTTCGACTCCTCCGACGGGTACTCCGAGTGGCAAAAGGAGGCAGCCCTGCAGCTCCGAGGGCGTTACGGCCGGAATATCATCCTGGGCGGTGGCAATGTGGTAAGTGCCGACGGCTTTCGTTTCCTGGTCGAAGAGGCGGACCTTGATTTTGTGAAAGTGGGCATTGGCGGGGGCTCTATTTGTATTACCCGCGAACAGAAGGGTATCGGCCGGGGGCAGGCATCGGCGGTTATTGAAGTCGCCGCAGAACGCGACCGGTACTTTCAGGAAACCGGAATTTACGTGCCTATCTGTTCGGACGGAGGGCTGAACAACGATACCAACATTATAATGGCCCTTGCCCTGGGGGCCGATTTTGTGATGATGGGCAGATATTTCGCCATGACCGAAGAGAGTCCCACCCCCAAGGTCAACTACCGCGGAATGCTGTATAAACCCTACTGGGGCGAAGGATCCTCCCGGGCCAGAAACTGGCAGCGCTACAAGGAAAGCGATAAAGATGAAGACGCAATGTTCTTCGAAGAGGGGGTGGATGCCTATGTCCCCTACAGCGGATCCCTCGCGGCTAAGATGGATACTAGCCTTGCAAAGCTGCGCTCGACTATGTGCAATCTAGGGGTCCTGTCTATGGACGACCTGCACAAAAACGCCCGTGCCGTGCGGGTATCCGCCATGACCCTGGTAGAGAGCGGAACAAGCAGGGTGGAGCAGTTCGAGAGAATGCCCACCGAGCAGTAGGCCATGGTTCCATCGGAAGAAGTAAGGATTCTGCCGCAGGAATTCTAATTTTGGAAGTCTTTTGACTTCCAAAATTAGAATAACCTCAAACCCTTTAAGCTAATTTACTTATCTTAAACAAAATGTGAGCATTCGCAATTTGAAAATTTTCAAAAAATTTTCAAATTGCGAATTGCTGATTCTGCCGTCTTATTGAATATTTCTGTGCTATACTGTGGTTATGCTTATACGAGTTTCCCTGTACAGGATTCTCATTCTTGTTGTTTTGCTCCTGTTGTTGGGAGCAATTCCTTCCTGGGCTCAGAAGAGGGCCCTGTCGGCAGACGAAGTGGAACCGATCCGACGGGATGCGGGATGGAGAAGATATCTATTTTCTCAGTTCCTATTCCCTCTATCTGCCCGGGAAAGTGATTATACCCATGTTCATAGTGACCAATGCACGTTACCTGTACCGCGACTTGAGCCTCTACCGAATTTCCGGCGGCGGGCGTGATAAACTGGAGCGCCTCTGGAGCTGTGGGTCCGGAGGTTTCCGGAAAGTAGGAAACCTGAAAAGCTGCCGCTATGCCCGCTCCGGGGATAAGTCTATTTCAGTTGGAGCGGCGGCTGGGACAAGGAAAAGAATGAAGGTATACACCGGGTCCTTGAATATGATCTGCTTACATCCGAAGCCCGGTTTTTCAAGGATGCGAGGTTGCTCGGAGAAATCTCGGAAGTCCTCGATGGTACCAGCATCCCGATAGACTCAAACAATCCGAAGCGTGGGGGCGGCCGGTCTGCAGCCCTTGAGCGAATGGGAGCTGCCCTCTCCCCTGGAGTACAGCTCGAGAAATCCAAGGTTCTTGAAAAAGGTTATTATGGACCAGAAAGCTGATCGCCGGTTCAGATCCGACGCATTGGCCGAGCTGGATGCCCGGGGAGAATTGAAAACACTGCGTAAAATGCTCGCGGAGTTTGAGAAGGTCGATGATGGTACGAAAGGGATTTACAGCACAAAGTGGGAGGTATTGATACGGATGAGCGCGACCCTGAGGGGCGATAGCCCTCCGGATATCTTCAGCTCCGCCTTCGACAATGATGCCGCAGCGCTCAAAGGCTTCCTCGATGCAGGGGCGGATCCGAACAGCTCGGACGAGGCGGGTAGTACTCTTTTGATGTATGCAGTTTTGGGCGAGGCACCCGATACCATGACCCTGCTCTTCGAAGCGGGCGCCGACCCCCAAAAAGAAACCAAGGCAGGAAAGTTCCCCTGGCTCTACGCTGCGTTGGGCCCCCTGCGGCAGCGATTCCTCAAGCTGTGGGGGAAATAGAGTAGAACCGCGAAATAGTTGGCATGTAGATACATTCATTACTGTGATTTCAGGCCATTATGGTTTTGTTTTGGTCTATTTGCCCGGTTTGAAGGATTGTGGCGTGCGACAGGTTATACCGGTTAACTCGGGGAAAGCGATTTTTCCAGTTTTGGCCTTGTGCCCCTCGATTATTTTTCCTAACTTTTTATGGTAGGGTGGACGAACGGGGTATTGAACGGGAGTTTTGGGGGAGATTGTAGACACCTGGTTCGCTGCACGGAGGTGCATTATGAAACGTGCAATTCTTGTTTTTATGTTTTCCCTGGTTTTGGCGGTAACCGCTGGTGCCGACGACGGCAGCTGGAACAAATCCTTTTCCGTCCAGGGCGGCAGCATCTACAGCGATACTGATCATCCCGACATTTCCCTTGACAAAGAACTACTGGTCTTCGATGGTGAAAAAACCACTGCCGTATTCCTTTTTCGAAACACATCACAAAAGGCAGTCACCGTAGAATGCGGGTTTCCGGTCCGCCATGAGATTGACTGCTACGACAGCGGAACCTACCTGAAAATTCCTTCGGGTCCCTACGGGGTAGGCAGGCCGAATGCCCTTGACTGGTTCGAAACGGTACAGCTGTACGACCCGGAAGAGATAGACGAGACGATGTATTCCCTTCCTGAGGGAATACTGCTGAACGACTTCAACAACAGCCGGGAATTTATCGACCCCGGCGACGCTGGGGCGGAGGTGGACTTCCGGATAAGCGTCGACGGCAGGCAGGTGCCTATCACCGGTGTGCTGCTGGAACGGTCCGCCTCAAAGCTGGGCGCCGCCATCACCTGGCATTTCCGCCATGCCCTTTCCTTTAAACCCGGAGAACTAAAGGAAGTCCGGGTGGAATACCGGCAGGACACCCTCTACGGCGGCGGTTGGGGCGATGTGTACCGCTGGGATTACATCATAGGCACCGGGGCCACCTGGAAGGGACCGATTGGCATTTTTCTGCTGGTCCTACCCTCCGGGTGGCAGGGGTACCCGCCCTACCTGGAGCTTCTGGCAGAAACCGACGGCTTTCTGGTATTTGGCCGGCGAGACTGGGAACCGAACAGAATCGATTCCTTTTCTTTGACAGGCTTTTCCGTTGGCCACATGGAGAAGTACGAATTTCTGGAAAACAAGCTTCCGGAGCTTAAAACCATGTGGCATACCGGCTCCCTGGAGGTCATGCAGCCCCTTGAGCCCGTACAGCCCCTGGTGAAGGGGGTGACCGCCTCCTCTTCCCTCCCCGACCGGCTGAATATTTTTACCGCTGAAGGAGTCGTGGACAGTGCGGGGTTCGGCCCCGTTTCGGCCTTCGATGGCCTTTCGGAAACCTCCTGGTGCGAAGGTGCTTCCGGCGACGGCATCGGTGAATACCTGCAATGCACCCTGGCCGAACCTGTGTGGAGTATTACCATTCGCAGCGGTTTTACCCGCTTTCCCGCCGCCGACTGGATGTTTGCAGATGATTCCTTCGAACATTCCATCCGGGACGACACAATGGGTATCAAAGACTACTTCTCCATGAACAACCGGGTGAAAACCCTGGAAATTTCCACCCCAGGCGGCGAGGTGCTGTATACCCTTAACCTGGCAGACCGGCGGGACGCCCAGACCTTCTCCGGTATATTCCTCCCGGCGAAAACCCTGCACTTTATCATCCGGGAGGTTTACCCGGGCAGCCGCTGGAGCGACACCTGCCTGGCGGATATAAGTTTTACACCAGTACAATCCGCACCGACCCTGATTCCATGGCTGGAGGACCCATTCTTCGAGGAGAACCTTAAGGGTTTCAGGTTTTAGACCTGCCGGCGAACTAACCCGGGGTGTCTATTGCGTGAAGTTGAGGGCAGTAGCCGTAAGGTTTTATGGTCATAGCCCACCTCAGGTTTTTGCGAAGCAAAATATCTGCTCTACCCCATATAAGGGACTACAGACTTTTGTAGATATTCCCTTTTCAGGCGAAAGAGGCCTGGATAGCTTCGTAAAAAGCTTTAATAAGTCGATTGCCGCCGATTTAGCTAATATAAGTTTGATTTTTAGCTATTGCATGTGTTATGCTTAATCGATAGTTAGCTAATGTGGAGACAGGCATGTACGTATCCGCGACCACAATGCAGAACGGTTTCGGGAAGTATCTGAGACTCTGCAAGAAGGAAAACGTGATTATTTCGAAGAACGGGAAAAAGCGGGCCCTGTTGCTCTATTACCCGAGGAGCCACGACGGATACGAGGGCGGGAGAGCCGGTCTGCGGCTACGAGACCAGCCCGAAGAAGCGGCCGGAAAATTGGGTGACCTACCGCGAAATTTCTTCGAGATGACCGAAAACAAGCGAGAAACGGTATGAACTGATTGACGGTGTGGTCTGATCTTATGGCCTCGCCGGGGTTTACGCATCAGGTTGTTGTAGGAGAACTTTTGACAATTTTTAGGCACGTATTTCGAGGGTAACCAGTCATGCGCCCCCTACCTCTCCCCTTTCGATGTCGACCTTATTGAGGCAGCCGTTTGATGGAGGAACGGAAGGTGACCGAAGGACGACATGGACGTGGTCGAACCGGGCTTGATGGTGCTCTGCGACCCGGAAAAGATGTGAACGAGAAAAAGGACCGGTAGAGGGGGACCCCGGAGCTGGTGGTGGAAATCCTCTCTCCGTCGACCAGGAGCAAGGAGCATGGTGAAAAAGCTCGATCTGTACATGGAGAGCGGTATCAGAGGAGTTCTGGATTATCGACCCGAAACTGAAAGCGGTACCGGGTGTTCGACTTCCCGGGATTACGATCTGGCTGAGGATGCGCATTTCGGTGCGGGTGAGAGAGCGGAGTCGTCCCGGTATCCCGGCCTTTCGGGGGGTGTGGACGGGCTGCTGGAGTAACAGAGGCCTTAACCGATTATTTGAAATTGAAAAACGACGCGGGTTTGGAAAAGAGATTAAAAGCGGTACGAAGGGCCCTTGCGTATTTGGAAAAAGATCCACGACACCCATCATTGCACACACATGAATATACTTCACTTACCCGAATGTGTGGGAAAAAAGTTTTTGAAGCATACGCGGAAAATCAAGACAGCAGCGGCATATAGAATATTCTTGGCGCCACGGGTCCGGAGTCCAGGATGATAACAATCCTGGCAATTACTTCCCATCCTTAGCACATCTTTCGGCGGCCCCCGCCGGAGGCCGTCACCCCAGCCGCGGCCGCGGCCTCCGACCCCACCGGCACTATAGCCCAGCCGCAGCCACCGCCTCCGGCGGGGCCGGGCTTTCCGCTGCAATGGCCTCTCCCCGGCTTCTTTTTCCGGCTTGCTCCGCGCCGCCGGGAAGCCGGGGGCCATTTCCGCTGCAATCCCTGCCGCCCGGGAAAGAGAGAAACCGGGTACTCTCATTCCCCGGCTCTGCACCCATCTCAAGTACTTTGATCCTCCATTTATCGTTCTATAGGTGTCTACCGTAAAGCAGGATACCCCTTTATACGAGAAGGGAATAGAATAGGGTTCCAGTAACAACGGTAAAAAATTTTCATAAAATTGTGGTTTTGTAATTATTATTCATGGAGTATAATTATTATTCATGAAGCAGAGTAATAGTAAGTTTTTTTCAGAGCCGGTAACGTTTTTTCACGAGCGACGGCTCCCTGAGAGGGGAATTCCCACGGGGTATGCGGCCCTCATCGATGCCTATGGTATTGAAGAGTGCCCCTTCCATGTCGCCTCTGTGCTATCGGTGGGCGCCACAGTTGATGAAGGAGAGGGGTGGTGGAGGCTGTTTACCCGCGCCACAGCCCGGAGGCTTCGCTCAACGGGCAGCTTACCTTTGCCCTCAAATACGAGGGCATCGACCTGGTTGTGCTGAACCGCCTTTTTATGAAGGTATCGATGGATGATATTGTATCGATCGTGCAAGGTTCTCCCACTGGAGTATACGCTCGCCGGCTGTGGTTTCTCTACGAGTGGCTCACCGACAGGCGTCTGCCTCTCGAAGACCTTTCACAGAGCAGCTATGTGGAGGTTGTGGACCCGAAGATGCAACTGACGATAACCGGAGAACGGGTAAGGCGCCAGCGGGTGGTCAATAACCTTCCCGGCACTCCACAGTTTTGTCCCCTGGTATACCGTACTGAAAAAATAGAGGAGTATTTGAATAAAAATCTCAAGGAAAAGGCCTATATGCTTATAGGCCGTATAACCCGCGATGTAGTTTCGAGGACGGCGGCTTTTCTTCTGCTGAAAGATTCGAGGGCGAGCTATCGCATCGAGGGGGAGGAGCCGCCGCAAAACCGCATTCAGCGGTGGGGTAGAGTGATCGGCGAGGCGGGTGTGATACCCGTTAGTGTGGATGAACTGGTTCGACTGCAGAAGATCGTTCTCGGTGACAGGCGCTTCGTGGAGTCTGGTCTTCGCGAACATGGGGGTTTTGTAGGAGAGCATGATCGAGATACCGGCATGCCTATCCCAGAGCATATAAGCGCGAGGGAGGACAATCTGGAGAACCTGCTCGATGGTCTCATAAAGTTTGACAGACAGGTGCATGGGGAGCTGGACCCGGTGGTCGCTGCCGCCTGCCTCTCCTTCGGCTTCGTGTACATCCATCCTTTCGAAGACGGCAACGGACGGATTCACCGGTATCTCATCCACCACGTCTTGGCACAGGCAGGGTACAACCCGCCGGGCTTAGTCTTTCCTGTTTCCGCGATCATACTCGATCGCATAGAAGAATACAGAGAGATCCTTCAGCAGTACTCTCACAAGCTGCTTCCTCTCATCGACTGGGAAATAAGTGAAGACAATAATGTTCGAGTAAAAAACAGAACCGATGATCTGTATCGTTTCTTCGATGCTACAGTCCATACCGAGTTCCTCTTCTCCTGTGTAGAGCGGACGATAGAGATAGACTTGCCTGAAGAGGTTGAATTTCTGAGAAGATACGATGAGTTTCGCCTGGGAGTGGAGTCTATGGTTGATATGCCGGATGCAACCATCCATCTACTTTTCAGATTTCTCAGGCAAAACGATGGTACCCTCTCAAGACGGGCGAGAGAGAATGAGTTTGCAGAGTTGCAGGAGGACGAGGCAGAGAGGATAGAAGAGTTGTATAGAAAAACCATGGGCTAACAGGAATAGCCTGCAAAACGGAAATTACAACGGCTACAACAACGTGGCTTTCACTCTTTTTATCGTTCTTTTCTTTGTCGGCGGCTGGGCGGGTCAATCGCCTCGAGGAAAGCTTCGATCCTGCCGGCAAGGTAGTAGGGGAGGCTGTAGAGGGTAAAAGCCTTTCCTGACCGTGCTGTACCGTATCGGTCCTCTCCTTTCCCGCGTAGAGGCGAAACGCCGCGGAGAGCTCCGATACATCCATAAATTGGTGAAGTGACCGTAATGTGCCGGTTTTACCGGCCTTTGTCTCGATCGGATACAAGGACCCTTCAAAGGGATACACAAAATCGACCTCCGCACTCGAACCGCTTTCGCCGCACCCAGAAGCGCGGTTTTTCGAGCTTGCCGGTTTTGCGCGAAAGGAGCTCCTGCCCGACGATCTGCTCGGCGAGGCGTCCCCTGTAGAGGGAGTTCAAATCGTCTATACCTATGTCAGTGCCCTGCAGCCCGGCGGAATAGTTCAATAGTCTGTATATCGATAATCTGCAGTCGGGGCGACTCTTTCGGTCGGGGTAGAGCGGGCACGCAGGTATCTGTACTCGGATAGAGCAGATAGAGGAACATCGCCCGTTTTAGGTGTCGCAGGGCCTCGCCCATTTCCCGTGATCTGTAGTTCGAATTACCGAAGCCCTGAAATTTGATTCGAGTGCCGGTTTCATTTGCCGCGGATTCGATTACATGGCGAAGGGATTGATAGCTCGAAGGACTGCTCGAATATTTTGCCGCATCGTCGATATACGAGGTAAGGAGCCCCTCATAGATTCTCTCAAGCCTCCTCACGTCGCCATGGGTGCGGTAGTGCGCGCACACCTCCGGCATTCCTCCGATCATGCTGTATTCGTGAAAATACTCCATTAGTGTGGTGTGTGCATAGGGTGGAACCGGTAATTTCCTGTATGCCTCGAGCGGCTTGGTGGTATCGAGATTGTCCAGATACTCTTCGAAATCGAGGGGAAAGATATACAGGTATTCGACTCGGCCGACAGGGAAGGATACCGAATAGCTATCGATATATACTTCGAGAAGTGAGCCGGCACAGACTACCGGAAGTTCCGGTGCCTCTTCATAAAAAAAACGCAGGTATGCAATAGCCTCCGGAGAGTTTTGAATCTCATCTATACACAGCAGAGTCGACTCCTCCTGGAGATCTGCGTCTTTAAGGAAGAAAATACCCTCGAGAAGCTTCTGAAATGGAAGATCCTGCGAGAAAATATCTCTGTCATCGCGTTTCTCGAGGTTCAGATAGATAAACTGTGTAAAGTTTTCTGCAAACTTTTCTATGGCCGTCGTTTTCCCAACCTGCCGCGCTCCCCGCAGAATAAGAGGTTTTCTCTCCTCCCGGTCATACCACTCGGCAAGGTCTTTTTCGATTCGTCTTCTTAGCATAGATAAAGTATAACATTTATAAACTTGTTTGTAAGGTTTTACCCACTAATTATTACACTATTTGTATTATATTGGGGGTAATATAAGCTAAACCAGGTTTTTTGTGTGGAAAAGGGAAACCGGGGAGACGGGCGGATTTCCATGCTCGCTCCGCAGCGATTCTAAATTTGGAAGTCTTTTGACTTCCAAATTTAGAATTCGCATCAATTTCTTTGCGGAATTTTCAATATCTCAACGTTTGGAGGCATTTCATTTTGGATAGTGTAATTACACTATCCAAAATGAGACAATATGAAGTGACCCCCGTGTTTGCAAAATCGTGGATTAGCCTGCAAAATGGTAAAACACAATGGCAAACACGCCACATACAAACAGGAGGCCACTATGAACAGTGTAATTTATGTAGGAATGGATGTCCACAAGGAGACGGTATTCATCGTCGGGTATAAGAATGGCGAACAGGTCCCATCGATAGTCGTTCAGAAGAAAAACAGGGAAAGTGAGCTGCGCAAATATTTTAAGAAGCTCCAGGAAAGGGTGAGCTTCTGTGCTGCTATGAAGCAGGGGCCAAGCGGTTACAGTACCTATCGGATGCTCGAAGGTATGGGCATTGCCTGTCTTGTTGCAGCCCCGGGACTGATTCCAAAAAAACCATCAGAGCGAATAAAAACCGACAAACGGGACGCCGACATGCTTGCCCGTAATTTGCGTTCCGGACAGTTCGACAGGGGTTCACATTCGCACCAGAGCCGATGAGGCGGTGCGTGAGTTTCTGCACGTCAGGGATGATGTACAAAGACGAGCAGAGACGCTACAAGCAGAAAAATCTCAGTCTTCTGCTTCGTCATGGTCTGATCTACCGTGATGGGGATAATTGGACAGGAAAACACCGACTGTGGATTAAGAAAGCCATCGCAGAGCTCAACTCATTGCAGAAAGAGACTGTAAAGGAGTACCTGGGGCATCTGGACTACATCACTGAAAATATTAAACGAATCGACCAGCGCATTGAAGCCCTTGCCTCTGAAGGGCGCTATAGGGAAAAGTGAAAAGGCTGATGGCCATTAAGGGGATTGGAACCTTTACCGCTTATCGATCATTGCCGAAATAAGTGATTTTCGGCGATTTGCCAAGCCCTCGCAGTTCATGAGTTATCTTGGTTTGGT
Source organism: Spirochaetia bacterium (assembly GCA_034520965.1). Classification (GTDB taxonomy): domain Bacteria; phylum Spirochaetota; class Spirochaetia; order DSM-16054; family Sediminispirochaetaceae; genus DSBN01. The sequence goes on from JAXHMY010000009.1 coordinate 265,440, forward strand.
ACCGGCTGAACACTCCAGTGGAGAACGTCGTCGTCAGAACGGAATTACAAAATCAGGAAATAAGCGTTTGAGGCGCCTGTTGGTAGAAAGTGCCTGGCATTGTTGCACCTGATGATCCCTCCTCAAAGCGACTGATAAAACGAAGACGAGAAGTAGATCCTCAGGCAAGAGCGTATGCCGATAAAGCAGGGAAAAGACTTTCGCGGCGATATCAGCACCTTCTGTTTACAGGAAAACCTTCACAGAAGGTTGCTACGGCAGTTGCACGTGAGCTTTGCGGTTTTATTTGGGGAGTAATGAGAGAACAAACAACGTAGAGGTTTAACTGAGTTTTGAAACCGAGGGGTAGAATGGATAGAGGAATACGAGAAGAAGCGAAGGAGAGATCCCTTCGAGCTATTCTGAAGGCCTCTCTTTTGGTAGGAGGGGATGCTTCGAATTGAGACAGAGGCAAGCTCCCGCCGATCACATTCAGCTGCGCAGATAACTCAATCACGCAGAATATCGGTCTGTACATCGGCGGTTGCATGTATTCACTACTATCTTTTTCTCCCTCTCGGTCTTATAAAGAAGGGGGTCTGATAAACTTTTACTATAGAATACTTGACAAGGGTGACAACATAGATCAGAGACTAGCTGCGCCGCTGCTCCGGGAAAAGGGTTTACCGGAGAGGACTACCGATGGCCGATTCTACGAAGAAAGATCGGGAATCATTTTCTCTACACCGGTATGCATAAAATCTCTTCTTAAACTCTGTCGAGTTAGCATATCCAAGGAATAAAAACAGCAATGTCTCCTTTTCGGAAAGTTCTTCATACTTCAATCATACTAAACCATTGCAAAGTCGGGCTAATCCGGATACCGATTACCGTTTCAAAACGGACAGTCATTCCGGCGCAAAGCGGACTGATTTGTGCCGATTTTGGGCGGCAGGCCTCAGTTTTCCCCAGTTTTCGCCTTGACGCCTCGGATAACTTTTCCTATCATTGATTGACGGTACACACTATGGCTCATGACGCAGAAAAGCTCCGTAGCATTATCACACTTGACTCGGAACTCAACAAGATCCAGGACGTTGATATTCTCCTTGAACGGATCCTGACCGAGGCGCGCCGCGTCGCAAACGCGGACGCCGGTTCAATTTACGTGGTTGACGGTGACGAGCTGGTTATCAACTACGCGCAGAACAACACCAAGCAGGAGGAACTCCCGACGGGGCAGAAACTGATCTACCGCGTCTTTCGGGTGCCGTTGTATACCGCCACCGTGCCCGCATACGCCGCCACCAAGGGGCAACCGGTCAACATTTCCGACGTGTACGAGATTCCCGCCTCGGCGCCGTACGGCTTTCATCCCTCCTACGACACGCTCTCCGGGTATCGCAGTCAGTCGATGCTGGCGATTCCGCTCAAGATTAACACCGGGGAGAACAGCAATGAATTTTATTGAGCTTGCCGAACAACGCTACAGCCTGAGGAAGTATGCCGATACTCCGGTGCCCGGGGAGGCAGCTGTACGCTGTGCAGAGGCTGCCCGGCTTGCCCCATCCGCCTGCAACGCTCAGCCATGGCACTTTGTCCTGGTGGACAAAGCGGAGAAGATTCGCGAACTGGGGAAGGCGGCCACTTCGCCCGGACTGCCAATAAACTCCTTCGTCCGAAAGGTACCGATGATCGCGGTGCTGGTAACGGAAAAGCCCAATATAACCAGTCGCATAGGGGCGTATCTGAAAAATATCCCCTTTCACTTTACGGACACCGGGATAGCTGCCGAACACTTCTGTCTGCAGGCAACGGAGGAGGGGATGGGAAGTTGCATGATCGGGTGGTTTGATGCAACACGGGTGAAGAATATACTCGGTGTCCCGGAAGCAAAGACCATTGCTCTGCTCATAACCCTTGGATACCCTGCAGGGGAGAAGATACCGAAGAAGAGGAGAAAGCCGATTGAAGAGATGCTCTCCTGGAACGGATACGTGAAAGAGCTGTGACCCGCGTTTTCTTGAAGTTGAGGACGGTATGGTAGGCTGGTACACGCTTGTCATTGGTTCAGTAGCGGCCATGTTCGTTGTTATGTTTCTGGGTGGCGATTCGAATGTCGCTGGAGTAACGGTGCTCTTGCTTTTGGCTGTGTTCCTTTTGATTGTGCTCTTTTCCGGTTGGGTCTGGAAATCGTTGATAGTCCATCGAAAAAGACTGCGAAGTGACCAATAGACGATGTAAAAATACAGAGTAATCTGCGGTAATTAATGAAGCACTATAACGAGCATTTCAAGGAAAACGTGCATATGCCGGACGCTTGCCCGGGCAGGAGCCGAAGGCTCCGACCAGGGTTCGATGCATGCGTCTTCCTGGCAGAGCTCACACCCGGTCGCAAGGGCGCTACGGATCGTACTCTTTCCGAGACAGGTGCGTACCGCAGCCTGTGAGGAACGCACCGACAATCAAAGGTGCCTGGTAGACCATGCCACATTGTCGGGATCGTTCCTCGCTTCGGTCCGGTACGACCCTCGATATGACATACTGCTTAGGAGGGAAACTTTCTATCTTTATTAGACATATTAGTCTTGTGTACTGGGGATTAGTGGTCCTATCGGCGACGATTTATCATATAGGGCATATACTTCATGTCATAGTGTGGTAATTTGTTGTAATCAAGAGCGAATACAATTTCATTATAGCTGGTTTCGATCAGGACAAAAGGCCCATTTGCTTGTTATACTAAACGTAGAGGGGTTGTTTGTGTAATGAATCCGGAGAAAGTTTTACGTCTAATAGTACAGGGCAGGAAGGGGATCCGTTTTTCCGACTTTATCAGGCTCATTGAAGCATTTGGTTTTACCCTTGACCGCGAAAGCGGGAGTCATCATATTTTCAAGAGAGAAGGAATAGAAGAGATGGTCAACATTCAGAATTATAAAGGAGAGGCAAAGCCGTATCAGGTCCGCCAGTTCCTGGAAATAGTCGAGAAATACGGATTTTCATTGGAGAAAAGAGAATGAAAGATTACTATATCAGCATTTTCTACAGTGAGGAAGATGAAGCATATGTGGCCGATATTCCCGACCTCAAATACTGTTCTGCAGTGGGTGAAACTCCTGAACAAGCCCTGCAGGAGGTCCTTCAGGCGAAAGAGGCCTGGATAGCTTCGGCAAAAGCTTCGAATAAGCCGATTCCCTCTGCCAGATTCAAACCTGTTCATTATCAGGTCTAAGTGTTCTGTCCCGGTCTTTTACGAGTTTTTGTCACACCCAGGCGAAAGAAAAGGCTCCTCATTATGAGGAGCCTTTGTATATAATTATAATTACCCGGACGCGATTCGAACGCATGACCTACTGCTTAGGAGGGAGACTTTCTATCTATATTGGACATATTAGTCATGTATAGTAGAGAATTTGAATATGAAAAGGGCCATTTCTTCATATAGTTCATATACGTTGCGACAAAGTGATGTGAATTTGATGTGAGTCTGAATCATTGGGAAGGGCCGCTGCTCTCTTCCAACTGAGCCCGAAGTCCCAATAAAACTCTTTACAACAACATTGCGATCCCTTATTCTAATCAAAATGTCTGATTATGAAAAAATGGAATTGAGTCTAACGTTCGAAACATTTCCTCGGTGCCCATACTGTAATTATAGATTAGAAGAATCCCCAATAAGGCTATAAACTGCCCAAACTGTGCTAAACAGATTGAAAAGAAAGACTTTTCAAAGAAGGTGTATTTAAGTCTTAGAATTCCTGAAAGTATTTTTACAACTACCGCTTTTATCTAACCATCTCGTTGTGGGTTGTTCAGAGAAGATGCTAGTGGTGAGGTAAATTTAGTCCTCAAAGTAGTTCGAGATGTGTCGAAAGGGAATACAGAAATTTTTTTGAAAGAAGTAGTGGTATCAATGTGTATACAATGGTTAATACGTTAAGTGAACTGATGTATTAGCTTGATGGATAATATCTTTATTTCTAAAAAATGTAATTGCAGCATTGATTCTAAGTTCAGTCTTGCCAAACGTAATAATGATCGAAATGGCTTTGCTTATCGTTTTCGTCTTGAGACATCATACTTTTTGAGTATGCGCATTGTGACGTCGTGGGCCCGGCTATATTCCATCTGGATACTGCGTCGCCGATCGGTCTCTTCGATCGCCTGCTCCATCGCCTTGGAGTGGCGGTCGGCGTACATAATCACCTTGCCGTGTTCATTCTGGGCCGCCCGGCCGATGATCTGGATCAGATTTTATCGGTTAGTTTATTGTGAGAGACCTTCCATTTTATCTAAATTTAGTGTGTAGAAAAGTGTTTTATCTAAGTCAGGATTAATAGAGATTCTACAGAGTTCGTTTGCCGCTTATAGAGGCCGTATGCCGACAAATCAAAGACGTCGAGGAAATACGGCTCTACCAGATTTTTCAAGATTTCTCAGTCGGTACAGCCTTTGCAACACCGTTTTAGTGAAAACCAGGAATATTTTAGAAATATTCGTTCGGCATAGATTGTTCACTCAACGAATCGTTGACTGATGTCATTTTGAGACAACTCGAATTGATATCACCTTCCACGCCAAATCTAATGTAATCGGCAAGAAGTTGGTGTTCATCCAATACACTGCGTACGTTATTTTGAAAATTCATAAGGATTTTAACCATCGGCCCCAAAAAAAAATTGCGGTATGCACAGTTTGTCCATGATAAAACAAGCCCCTTACTGCAATGGAGATGGATGTATTCTACAGTTGATTCGAATCTCCGACCTATAATTACTTCTTTCTCAGACAACCCACTACCAAATAAAAGTTTGCGAAAGCAGCCTTCTATATCTTAGAATTACAGCATGGAGGGCATGATGAAACACGGATGCAAGAAACCAAGAGGGTGTCTGATGATTGAGCATCGTCTCATTGAGCGTGCGGTTGATTTGATGCGGAAGGAGAAGGAGCGGCTCGCAGGTGGCGGAGAAATCGATCCGATTGCTATAGATACCCTTGCTGACTTCATTCAGGACCTATGCTGACCGCACCCATCACGGTAAAGAGGAAGATATCCTCTTCGAGCACCTCGAGAAGCGGGACCTTTCTAAGAGTGAACGACAACTGATGGAAGAGTTGATTGAAGAGCACAAACTGGGGAGGAAGCTTACGAAACAGCTCGTAGAGGCTGAAAAAAAGGGTAGTAGAGGCCAGTAATAGCCTGTCAGAAGTGATGGATGCGATGCAGCGATTGATCGACTTCTATCCAAAACACATAGAGAAGAAGATGATCATTTCTTTCCTGATACAGAGCGTCACTTTAGCTCGAAGGAGTCAGATGCGATGGTGGAACGTTTACGCCTTTGATCGTGGGATAATCCATGAGAATATAAGGAGGTGGTACGACGAGTTTTACCTAATATTGAGACAACGAAATCCGGGAGACACGCACCTTTGCTTTTCCGCTGCAGAGGGCCATCATTCCTGTTATGAGGATGCGAAAGGGCGATTTATGTGCCGGTCTCTCCAATTTTTGTAGTTTCAGACTTGCGCTCGAAGAATAATTTACTATCATTGAAATTATAGGAGGAAGAAAATGCTTATTCGTAATGCCAAAGCTGCATGGAAAGATACAGTCTCAAAAGGAAAAGGTGCCGTTGAGCTCGGAAGCGGAGCCTTTAAGGGCTCGTACTCTTACGGTTCTCGATTCGAGGAAGAACAGGGAACCAATCCGGAAGAACTGATCGGGGCTGCTCATGCCGGTTGTTTTTCCATGGCCCTCTCTTTGGAGTTGGAAAACGCCGGATATACGCCGGTGTCAATCGCCACCCAAGCGAAAGTTCACTTGAATGCCAAAGAGCTTGAGATTTCCCAGATCGACCTGATAACGGAAGCGCAGGTGGAGGGCATCGAAGAGAGTGAGTTTCAGAAGATTGCTGAAGGCGCAAAAAGCGGTTGTCCCGTGAGTAAAGCGCTAGGCGGTGTGAATAACATCAATCTCACCGCCCGACTGCAGAAGTAGCGAGCCTGGTCTCAAAGAAAATCCGATCTGTTTGGGCCGATCATTCATCTGCTTGAGAAATTGAGGGATAACCTGAATTCATATAAAAACTTGGGGCTTGATATGAGTCGGCGATTCGTATCAAGCTTTATAAACACTGAAACAGAATTCGCGGCCCATTCAGCTTTATTACGTCCAGCAGAATTCGAACCTGCGACCTACGGCTTAGAAGGCCGCCTTTTTACCTATATTGGACATATTAGTCATGTATCAGTAGAATTTGAATATGAAAAGGGTCATTTCTTCATATAGTTCATATACTTCATGTCAAAGTGTTGTAACTTTGTTGTAACTTCCTATTCAAGCAGTTGTCAGTTTCCAACTGAGCCGACAGTCCCAATTGAAAATACAATGCTGCACGCTTTCTCAGTTAAATTCACGCCTTTCCTCTCTTGAAGCAGATTCCCCTCTTTCATACTATCAGACCCGGGAAGGCAATTTTACCGATTTCGGTCTTGCGGTCCTCGATCACTTTTCCTATTATTTGGAGCGCGTGAGCTGATCGTCATCAAAGAGGGAGCAAGTGTTGCAAAACGATGAAAATATTTTCGAAGGTTTGGTAACGAATGAGCGTACCTACACAGAATTATTCCGGAACTTGTGTCGGTATAGGTTTTTTCGAGATGAGTTCGCACGGTTCGTGATAGAGGGTAGTAAGAAGGATGAAACACAAACTACACCGGCGTTATCCGGGTTCTCGTTCACTTTTCCTCAGATTGATACGCAGTGGTATGCTGAAGATTCAGGAACCTACCCCGACGTCGTGATCGATACGGACGATCTTCGACTCGTGATAGAGATGAAGACGAATACGTGGACCGGGTTTCAACCATCGCAACCCGAAACCTACCTCGAGGACTTGGCCCATCACAAGGCTGAGGTGAAAGGACTTCTTCTTCTCATGCCAAAGTATCACTCGCATGAACGTGCCATTACTGACAAAATCGACAAGTCACGGAATGACGCCGATGAGCAGCTGTTAATCCTTGTCCTTTATTGGGAAGATTTCATTCAAAGATTGATGGATGCGGGAGCACAAGAACTAAATTCGGTTTTCCGCGATTACATAGATCTATCAAATGAATGGTTTGCTAATGGGAGGATCATTCTGAGGCCTACCCAATGTTCGACGCTTCAACAATCGATGGGACAGGCTCTGTTCTCACTTCGGGCCTTGATAGAGGTGATCCATGCACGGTTTTCGAGTTCCAGCAGTACAAAATTGAGTCGGATAAAGATGACCGACTACGACTTCGGTTTCTTCATCTCCGATGCCGACAAGACGATCGGATACTTTGGAGTTGCCAACTTCGCGTGGATCTATGGTCCATCACCGCTGTTGATAGGGGGCCATCCGCACTACGTGAAAACCAACAACACCGCCAATTTGATCCCAGCTGAAGATGAGGATGGGCTGCACTACTGGGGAGTACCACGAAGCTTACTTGCCAGGCCGACGGCCCTCGACGAGATCGCGGAGCTTGTGGTAACGACATTCAATGCAGATCAAAGAGGAAAAGGCGAAGTCGAGGATGACGTTCAGTTTAATGAAGCAGTTCTCACCACGCTATTTGACACGAAGGAAGGACCGTCTGCCTTTCAAAATCTTATCAGGACCGTCGATCAGACTAAGGTAGCTGCTACCGGAGCGGATCAAAACGTCACCATAGAAAATGCGGCTTCTCGATGGGAGCACTCGCTCTCTTTTTCCGTAGATGGGAGAGAGGTGGCCGGTATCGGGATCTTTTTCGGAGATTGGAAGAAGAAGGGCATGCCGCTATGGGTTGGCGTACCCGAGCGTAGATTGAAGAGCCTACAGAAATCGTCGTGGAAAGGAACAGTGTCGGATTCCTATTATAGGGAACCGGAAAAGGGTGGTAAAAACCCATGGGTATACCGTGCTGTCGATCTCGAGCGGCTATCTGAACAAGATAATTTGGTTGAGTTCGTCCTGCGAATACTTGGAATGCTTGGTCTCAAAACGAATTTGTGAGTCTGAGCAAACTTGGTCAATCTCCATACTCAATAAGGCTACCTTCTGAATAGACATCGTTTCCTGTTCTCAGTATTAGCCGAAGTTTACCATTTACGGTATTCATAGTATTACTTTGATCAAATCTCCAATTCCTAATACTATTCAGTATTTCATTATCTACTTCTTCATTTCCGGAACCATCAATTACTTCGATAGAAGAGACTTTCCCGTCGGGATGAAGTATAAATGAGAACGTTGTAATTACTCTTGATCGTAACAATCTTGTTTGTTCTGTAGTTAATTCAGGCATAGGACTTTTTAATAATGTTCGAGAATCGTTACCTTCTATGGCTAATGACACTGATGAGTTTGTTTGTCAACAGCGGTTTAAAAGTTCCGCTTTTCAACGGTGTAGCGGTTCCGCTTTTTAGAGTTTTACATAGGGTCAACGACCCCGATTTTCAGCCGGTCTTTCATACGGTATGAATCTCCTTTTAGGCTGAATACATGTGCATGATGGAGAAGCCGATCGATGGTGGCTGTTGCAATAGCTTCCTCTGCCAGGACCTCCGCCCAACGACCAAAAGCCTTATTAGTAGTGAGAATCATACTGCCATATTCGTAACGGGCATTGACCACTTGGAAGAGAAGGTTCGCTTCTTCTTTCGAGAGATTCTCGTAACCGACTTCATCGATGAGGATCAGATGTGGTTTTCTTAGCCATGTCAGTCGGCGTTTCAAACGCCCCTGTTCACGTGCCCTTTTAAGTCCTTCGATCAAATCTATACAGCTGGTGTACCAGACAGTGAACTCGGTCATGCACGCTTTGTACCCCAAGGCCAGCATGAGGTGGCTCTTGCCCAGGCCGCTGGGTCCCATGAGCACCACATTCTCTTTCCGCTCTATGAAGCTCAGTGAGGACAGTTCGGCAAGCTGACGGGCCGACAGGCCCCCTTTGAGCCAGGAGATATCAAAGTCCTCCAACCGCTTTACCGCAGGCATCCCCGAGAGCTTCAGGCGACTTCGAGCAGCCCTCTCTTTGCGGGGAAAGTATTCGAGCTCCAGCAGGTCTGCAAGGGACTGCAGAAGGGTTTTGTCACTATGGCTCTGCTCTTCGAGATAACTTTCCAGAGAGGCGGCCATGAACTGCAGACCCATCTCCTGCATACGGGTTCCTACCGTTTCGCTGAGTGCATTCATGAGGCCGCTCCTACCAGCTGATCGTAACAGGCGGGACTGCGTGTTTCCACCGATGTGGCTATTAGCTCATCAAGAATCTGCGGGTCCAAGTCACCTCCTGTGGTGCTTTTTTTACCGTAGGCCGTCGTTCGGCTTTCCAACGCTCTATGAGGCTTTCGGTATCCTCCTTGCGTATATTCATCTCCCGAGCCCCTTTGTCGAAAGGGTAAACTCACGCAGCAGCAGATTCTCCTGAGTGAATACCTGAGAACGGTAGTTGAGGGTATTTATTTTAGAGTAACCATTTGGCCGATATGCTCGGCAGGCACACTGTATTGGTTCGTCTGATAGGTCAACTTCCCCTCCCTGGAGACCACCAGGCCCACCCATCTCCCGTACATCGGGGGCAGCCTCCGGTACCCAGGTATTCATATAGGGCTTCTCCTCGGCAAACCTCTCGGCACGTGTGCTGCGAATACCGCCGATCTGCTGCGCATCTATCTTTTAAGCCAATCGGCGACTTCTCCGTTAAGCTCCTCGAGTGTCGTTCCAGCTCGATTCTCCACTCTCGGTAGAAAGTTATGCGCCAAATAGCCGATAAACCTCTCGACTTTGCCTTTCGTTTGAGGCCGGCGGACCTTACACCTCAGAGGCGTAAACCCACAGGCCGAGGCCAATGAGAGAAGCCCAGGATTTACGATCCAACTGCCGCCCTGATTCAGCCAGGCGGTTTTCATGTTGTCGTAAGAGTATCTCTCTGGGCACAGCTCCAAACCAGGCAAAGGCCGCCAAATGTGCCAACAACACCGTCGAAAGCCTCATGTTGGTGGTAAACAGCACGAAAGGCCGTCGACTGTAGCCCAACAGCATGACAAATGCATAGAGTTTCTGCATCCTCCCCTCGATAAGCCAGCTTCCACACTCTTCCAGTCGACCTGGGCTTGTCTGCCTGGCTCGGTTTCAAAGCGCAGCACCGCTTTGGTGATCACTTGCTCCCTGACCCCTCGGGCATAGTCCCGTAGATAGTCATCCCTCCCCCATACCTTTGACTTTTGAGCCGCTCATACAGCAGCACCAGGTTGGTGTAGGGATTCTCTTCGATCGTCTCATCGATTATTCGGTGAAACGGCTCGAGAATGCTGCGACGCTTCTTTCGAGCTCTTGCTCCAAAGTCTTCTTTCAGGTACTTTCGTACCATACGGTCACTGACTCCGAGCTGTGCTGCGATGTCTTTCTGTCTGTGGCCTTCTCTGGCCAGGATGCGAGCTATATGCATCCGATCTTCCTTTCGACACATTTGGGCGGTTTCCTTTTGTGGTGTATTTTGGTCAATCCCACTATAGGTTATCCGCCCTTATTTGTGTCGTAAAAGCGGAACTTTTAAACCGTCGATATCCGGAACTTTATCACCGTTGCTGACACTTTGTTGTCTCAATCTTAACTGATGGTGTTTTTTCTAACGCTTTTGCCCAGTCTTTATAGCTCGTTTGAAATAGAAAGTCTTGAGTGAGAAAGGTATAGTTTGGATCGATGTAGTAGTTATCCTTCAACCATTTTTCATACGTCTCTATAAGACTTTTATCTGAAGTGAGTATATCTCTCAGTTCATTAGCATTACGGAGGTAGAAAGAATACTTTTCTGCTGGTTCCCATCCCATTGATAGGGTTTGATTGCTGAATTGAGAGAGGAATTGTTTTGTCTCTCGGAATTTGTAAAGGTAATATTTCTCAGGATATTTAAAAGTTAGATAGAGCGCTATCGCCCTGACATCTTTGTGGTAGTGCTGTTTTCTCTCGATCTCTTGTGGCTTCACCTGGTTCAAATAAGACAGAAACTCATCACTTTTTTCGATAAAGATATTTATTCTCTCTTCTAAAGACTTATCCTCGTTAAAAAGATTACGAAACATACTTCGAACAGATTCTTGATCGAGTTCAACAAGCTCAATTATCATCGTTTTGGGATAATATTGCTTAGAAGCCCATAGATTATCCGATTCAGCCTGAAGGCTCTTATCAAACATTTCCTTGAAGTCTTCAGCCTCTATATCCCAGTTATCTTGAAAGTTTTTTAGAGCCTCTAATTTGTACCTTTCGTCTGTGTTACCTTCAGCGAAGACTTTCTTACTCTTCGATATATGGTTTTAACTTTGACTCATTCATACTACTATCTCCATCAGAATTTTATAATTTAGCGCTAATTCCAAGATCGTTATCTACCTATCGCTTCACGAGTTCTTCGTACAATAATTTCACCGTTTATAATTTTTTCTTTTGCTTTTTGTACCGCATCCCTAACATCATTAGGTACCATGTCGTCAAAATTGTGAAAAGGTGAGATACCCACAGCATCCTGCTGAAGACCGTAAACTTTGGTACCACCTTCGAAATTGCTATTAACCACAGACTGAACTAATAAATACACTGATTGTGAAATCTTCTTTTCAGCAGAAGTAAGTACGGTATCCGGGGCAACGTTATTTTGGTCGACATCAACACCGATTGCCAATACACCTTCCTCCTTCGCCGCCTGGATAGCACCAAGGCCTGACAGGCCAGCGATGTGGAAAATAATATCAGCACCCTTATCGATCATAGCAAGAGCAGCTTCTTTACCCTTTTCCCGGTCAACAAAAGTCCCAGCAGTTTTGGACAGAACCTTACAGTCTGGGTTTACGCTGTGTACCCCCTGAATAAATCCGACCTCGTAGTTTTCTACAGGAGGAATCAGCATACCAAGAACAACACCCACCACATTTTCATCGTTGATTTTATCGGTTTTATCTGCATGCTTCTTTGTCATCATACCGGCTACGACACCTGCCAAATATCCAGCCTGCTCTTCTTTATACAGCATTCCTTGAAAGTTTTTTGGATCATTTTCTCCAGCACCAATATCAATTCCAGCAAAATAGGTATACGGCATATTGCTGGCAACCTCTTTTACAGCCGATTCCATCAGAAATCCGACTGCAAATACGATATCAGAACCGTCCTCCGCCAATCCAGTAAGGTTGGGAATGTAATCGGTTTGCTGCATTGACTCAATAACCTTGATTCTAATTTCCTCGAGTTTTTCCTCAGCCATTAGCAGACCCTGATAGGCTCCGTCGTTGTAAGATTTATCACCTAAACCTCCAACATCGGTAGCCATAGATATAAACTTGCTTTTATTGTAAACCTCAGGAGTATACGAGGAAACATTTTCATAAGATTTATAGTTTTGCAAAATCTTACTCAGTCCTTCTATATTATATTGACTTTGCCTATAATAATTAGTCTCATTATATATTTTAATCACCAAATTGTTTGATTCGGTAATAGCGTTATAAAAGTAAAAAGGATTATCAGAATACTTAATTAAGTAATCATTTATGAGTTTCCATCTTGTTTTTATTCTTTCATTGTGTGAACCATATTCTACCTGTACAGTGTTAGTTTTATTTGCCAGATCTAAAGAGTTTTGTAATCTTATAAATACATTTGAATTAGAGAGATCATTATTTATAACCTCTATTATTAACTCTGAGGACTCATCCTCATTACTTTTAATGATAAGTAGCTTGCTTGAATTTTCTTTAATTTGTATGTTATCAAAACTCGTCTCTCTTTCGAATAACCAAGATCCATTATCTCTTATTATTATTTTCTTCCCCGTACTTAACTCGAACATATCATCAGCAAATATCGTACAGGAAATAAAAACAGATAAAACAACTACAATAATAACTTTACTTTTTAGATTGACCATAAAAACTCCTAAAACAATAATTAACTTTTTTCGTGCCACACTTATTGCCTATAATAAATAGACTAAACCCATACAACTCAGTTGTCCATCCCAAAAGAGTACACCCGGGTGTACTCTTTTATAGCCTCCTACTTATATCGCTCATCAGTATTACCTTCCGCGAAGACTTTCTTATACTCTTCGATATATGGCTTATAGCTTGGACTCATTCATACTACTTTCTCCTCATTATGAGGATAAGGCATGATCTGAGAGTTGTCTATGTTATATCGGAATCGTAGCCTATCGATAGGTAGCTGATTAATTTTATGGGGGGATAAAGACTATTAATTTCTACACCTAACTGGTAAAATCTTCTCAGTACTTATAGGGAGGGAAGAGATGAGCATACCAGAGGAAGTGATAGATCAGATATTTGAAGAGGTAAAAGAAGAAATTAAAGGGCAAAAGGCCCTTTCAAGTGAAGAGCCGCAGACGTTTCATGACATTGAAGGGTCGATCTTAGCTATTCGCAAACGGTTCTCAGAACGCCTAGCAGAAGTTGCAATGGAGTATGAGGGGCAAAAGGAACAAAAAAAAACTGCCCAATTTGCGGAGGATCAGCAGAGAGCAAGGGGAAGAAAAAAAGGCAGTTAGTAAGCCCCCTGGGCGAACTGAGAGTGAAAAGAAGGGTCTACAAATGCAAAGATTGTAATCACTATTTCTATCCCTTGGATCACCATCTTGAAATAGCTCGCAGTAGTGCAAGTAAGCGTTTCGCAAAAATAAGTGCAATGATGAGCGTCTTTGCTCCATTCGAGCATGTACGCACCATGCTCAGCGAGACACTGGATATACAAGTCAGTCGAACATTTCTCAGCCAGATAGCTCACCGAATCGGCTCGAAGTTCTATCAACAAGCCCAACAGAACCAAGAAACCTCTCTATCTGAAGATCAAGGGCCGGAAACACTGTATATACAGGCCGATGGGGCAATGGTTCCGATCAGTGGAGAAGAAGGGCTGGAATTCAAGGAAAATAAGTTAGGTTTGGTCTTTAGTGAAGAGGATATTGAGCATAGAAAAACAAAAAACGGGAAGGAGCATACAAAGATTCACCACAAGCGCTTTACTACCAGCCTGGCAAAAGGAACAGATGAGTTCAAAGAAATGCTCCATAACTCAGCCAAGAGCAAGGGGTTAGAGCAAGCGAAGACTACCATTTTCTTAAGTGATGGGGCCAGCTGGTTGAGAAAATATCGTCGTGAGTACTATCCCGGGGCGATTCAGATTCTCGATTGGTACCATGTGGTTGATCACTTATGGGCGACTGCACATAAATTATGGGGAGAGACGCAGAAACAAAAATCAGAGAAATGGGTAGAGCCTCTAAAGGATTTACTATGGGAAGGAAAAACCATTGAGGTTTTGGATAGGATTCGAGAGCACGCATTAAAGCGAAAGAAAAATCAGACCCCACTTTGGGAATTACACACGTATCTGTTCAATAATAAAGATTTTTTGCGCTACCCTGAGTATCGAAGTAAAGGCTACTACATAGGAAGTGGTGCAATTGAGAGTGCAAATAAGTATGTGGTGACCAATAGAATGAAAATGGCTGGAATGAGGTGGTCAATTCAAAAAGCAAACTCTCTGATCTGGCTCAGATGCAAGTACTTTGAAGATCAATGGGACTCAACCTGGGAACAGATAGAATCTTCGTGAGTATCTTGATTGGAATCCTGAAGAGGAGATGGAAAAATCTGCTTAACTGTGGCTTCTTGCCCCCACAAAATTAAACCGCCACCTATCGATAACTCATGTACACCAATTCGAGAACGTAGAACTATTAAATCACTATTTGGCATATAAAAGGATTGCGAGCACAGGTTATGTTTCTCAAAAGCGTAAGAAGCTGGCTTTGATCCGAATTCGCTGAACTGATTTTTTCTTTTTCACTCACGTATTGGTCAGCGAGCGGGGCACGCTCCTTTCTCCAATGCTTTCAGGTCGTTTGTGCGTGTATTACAATCAATCGGTCCGTTTTGAAGGGTTTTGTAGACCAACAGGATGAGCCTGTTCGCTCCAGAGTGGCGATTTGTGCCGATTTTGGGCGGAAGGCCCCCGTTTTCACCAGTTTTCGCCTTGACGCCTCGGATAACTTTTCCTATCATTTTAATCAGCAACAGAATTTATAAAATGAGAAAAGAAAAGGAAAATAATTAGATTTGACGTAACGAAATAGCCGGGAGGAGGCAAAATGATGGTTAAAGTAGAAATCTGTGCAGGCAGCCACTGCTCGCTTGTCGGAGCTTTAGATATTTTAGAAACTTTAGAAGAACTGCAGGAAGATTATCCAGAGCAGATTGAAATTAAAAAAACTGAATGTATGGATAAATGTTTTGATATGAAAAACGCGCCTGTTGTTAAAGTTGATGATGAACTGATTACTGGTGCTCAAACTCAGGTGGTAATCAGTAAAGTAATGGAGAGGATAAAATGAGTAAACTAAAGGGTATCTTTACAGATATAGTAAAAATACGAAGAATGGTTTTTGCTGAGCTGGCAAGGCTGGCTCTTAAAGATGCAGATTATGAAGAATTTGATAAAATTCCCTTTAGAATTATTGATACTGAAGAGGCTACATATCGTTCAAGTATTTTTGAAGAAAGAGCGATAGTTGCCGCCAGAGTTCGAATGGGATTGGGTATGGATTATGAAATAAATCAGGAACATAAACTTTTATCAGAAGGGATGTAGAGAATTTTCTTAAAAATGATAATCAACTGAAAGAGCCGCTGGTTAATGTTATTCGTTTTATTTGCGAAAAATGTCCGACTAATGCTCATTTTGTAACTAATAACTGCCGTAAATGTCTGGCTCATCCCTGCAGTATTGTCTGTCCGGTGGATGCAATTACCATTGAAGAGGAGGCGGCTGTTATTGATCAGGAAAAATGTATTAACTGCGGCAAATGTAAGGAGGCCTGTCCTTATGAAGCAATAGTTAATTATGAGCGCCCCTGTGCTGCAGCCTGTGGCGTTGATGCGATAGAAAGTGATGACTATAATCGGGCTAAAATAAATCAGGATAAATGTGTCAGCTGTGGTCAGTGTATTATTGCTTGTCCTTTTGGGGCTATTGCTGATAAATCAATGATCTATCAGCTGCTTAAGGATATCAAAAGAGGAGAAGATGTGCGGGCAATTATTGCTCCTTCTTTTGTCGGTCAGTTTGGTCCTTTAGTCTCTCCCGAAAAAGTTATAGCAGCACTTAAAGTACTGGGAATCGAAGAAGTGAGAGAGGTTAGTTTAGGAGCAGATGATCAATCTTTACATGAAGCTGAACTTTTTGCTGAAGATATTCCGGATGAGCAGCCATATCTCGGTACTTCCTGCTGTCCTTCCTGGACTTATGTGGCAGATAAACATGTGCCAGAAACAAAAGATAATATTTCAGAGTCGAGTTCTCCAATGATTTTTGCAGCTCAATCTGTTAAAGAAGATAATCAGGACAGTAAAGTTGTATTTATCGGTCCCTGTGTTTCCAAAAAGCTGGAAGCATTAAGCGAGAAGGTAAGAGCTGAAGTCGAATATGTAATTACCTTTGAAGAACTGGCCGCTATGTTTGTGGCTGCTGATATTGAGCTGACCAAAGTTGAGGCTGAAGAAGAAATTAATGATGCATCTTACTACGGCCGTGAATATGCTAATGCCGGTGGAGTAGCAGAAGCAATCAGACAGAATTTAAAAGAGAAGTATGATATTGATCCACCTGTCGCTAAAGCTGATGGACTGGCAGACTGTAAGAAAACTTTAACTAAGGCCAAAGCTGGTGTGCTCGATGGTCATCTGATTGAAGGAATGGCCTGTGAGGGTGGCTGTGTTGGTGGGCCCGGAGCCTTACTGGCAACTAATAGAGGGGCTAAAAATGTGAAAAAGTTTGCTGATGAATCTCCCTATAAATTTGCCTTTGAGAATGATAAATTAAAAAAAGATCGAAATGATAATAATGAGTAATAGTTTTTCAAAAGTAAAAATCAGTTACTTTAAACTTCAAAAAGTTAAGATATTAATCAACTCATTCTAAATTCCTCATTTTTATTATGCTACTTTAATAAAGATGATGCCCAAGTGTACTCTTTTATTGAATCCCATTTGTATCGCTCGTCAGTCAGTGTTACCTTCAGATATGACCTTCTTATACTCTTCGATATAGGGCTTTAGTTTAGACTCATTCATACTACTTTCTCCTTATAAAAAGGATAAGGCATGATTCGAAGTGTTGTCTTACTTTCTAAGAATGGTAAAATAAGCTTCATCGTTTATACTTTTTCTATTCTTTTTCCATCTATAATATAATTTTGATTGTTTTCTTATGTGTTCGATATCTGTCTTATGCTTATGTTGTAAAGAATCAATTACTTGTACTTTACTAATCATATATGGCATTACATCTGCACATAAATCATTATTTAATGAAATGGGAATAAAAACTTCTCCTACGCCTCTTTTAGGCACCTCTATAGGTTCAGTAGTGAATGGTATAATACAATGATTCAGTCCAAATACACCCCACCTCAATGATACGCGAACTATGGTTACTGGATTATTACTGAAGTTTTGCAACCTTATCCAAAGAAAGGTTTTTTTATTTGTAATCCACTCATGTCTAAGTAATCTGAACGATTTCTTTATTACACTTTCTTTCTTATTTCTATCTATAAAACTTATCCATTCAGAAGGTACTGGAAAAGCATCTTTTGGAGTTATTTTAACAACTTCATTGGGTACAAGCCATGTAGTTCCCTTTATCTTTAGCCATCTTTTTCTGTTTATTTGTATAATTGAATATATAGCAAAAATTAGAGAAACAATTACACTAATTGCTGTCCAATTAATTGGTAACAATTTGAACATCATAAAACACTTATCCTCTCAGTAGATTTAAATTATGATATAATTAAGAGTTCGGCTGGATTGATATATGAGTTATTAATTTGCAAAGCACCATAATTTTCCCCTATTTGGTTCTTGTAAAAAAAGATATTATTCTGTCCTACGAACCCCATACATTTACTGACCGGGCGTCAAAAATGTGGACTTTGCAGTCAAAATCATCAACGATACTCTCAATGTGTTCTCGGTCTTTCTCAGAATAGACTCCTATATAAATACTCCACAGCTTTGGGGGACTCTTCTTGCCATGTTTTGCTGCCTTATTAATGGCATCTATGAGATGTGTATCATATTCGCCGAAGTTGAAGCCAAATGTCACAAGTGATCCTGTGATCTTTGTACAGTTGTTCAAAGCAAAACGCTAAATACTGGTTGTGCTTGATATGGGTAAGCTTTTCTCGCCATTGCCAGCAGTCACGAAAATTGGATATTCTTTTCGCTCCATTCGCTTGTTGATGTTCTCAAGAAGAAGGTGTTCGCTGTCATACTCCTCTTTAACAATTTCGATTCCGGTATCGAATATCGGAAGTGCGCCATGCAGGTAGTAAATAGTCTGCTCTTCCTTGTGCTTTCCCCATCGAAGTTCCGAGTATTCTAGTTCATCTTCCGGCACCCATTCGTCAAGATTCTCTCGATCTCGGCCAAATCCATCGACAGAGTTTTGGATCTTGTTGCGTAACAAAATCCAGTAAAGCAGAATGTCATAGTATGTGTGGTGAACACTTTGCCGCCATTTTCCAAATACCATCTTAAGAAGGAAGCACACGCTTCATTCTTATTATCGGAGATCTTAAAAACGTGCTCTGGATGAAGTTCTTTTACAGCATCTATGAGGCTCGCTTTTAGCTGAGAACTTGCAGAATCAATACGCTCCTGTAGTGATTGATCTGCGCCGAGCGCCTCTACTAATTCTGAAAAGTTATCGAGCTGTTGCATCACAAGCTCAAAGTTCTTTGTGTTGACTATTTCGAATAGCTTTGACAGCAATTCGTTGTCAATTTTAGCTATAAATTGATGCAAAGCATTATATGAGAAGATTTCCGCATCGAAGGCCATACTAAAGCCATTGCCAAGAAGCAAATTTACATCGCGGTCTTTCTTCCTTAATTCTTTCTGTATGCCTGGATATGTTTCAAGTTTCATAATGTTTTTTCTTAAACTGCTGTAGAACTATCGAGCAGACCTGTTTTCCATTGGTCTGTGAATCTCAAATCATAGCCCGTTTTATTCTTCACCCTCTAATCTTTTTCCTATGATTTTAGACATGCTAATTCTGCTGGTCCGCTTCTCTCTTGCTCTACCTCTGAAGGCCTTATATATGCTATGTGGCAATGCATATATCTTCTAAATTACTTTGAATAACTAACTCTTGTAGGTACAACCCCATTTGCACCAATCTGTTTTTTCCTCCAATCAACAATGAACTTATAAGCTGCTTGTTGAATTGTATCTAACCTATCTGTTACATATTCGATTTCTTTAACACTAATATTATTAAATCCATGCGCAATACTATTTCTAAGACTGTTATTATCATCAATCCAATTTTCATCTCCATTAATTATAGGCCATTGGTTATTATCACCCCATAAGAGTTTAAAACATTCCCAAATTTGGCTTATAGTACCTTTTTTTGCAGTATCATTTTTTGGATGGTATTTAGTTGCTATTATTTCAATACTATTCCAATAAGCCAAGAACTTATCGAATGGATCTTCTGTGTTTAACCCTTTCCTATACCAACTTAATGATCTTTGAAAGTGTGGTTTATCAAGAATTCTCCAAGATTCATAATAAGCATGTGCAAATTCCTTTTTGTCTATGACGCGTCTAACTTCGTATTCTTCTATATGAATATTTTCATAATTGCTTATTTTCAACGGTAAATTTATTATTATTGCAAGATAATCAATAATTCTGCCAAAAAATAGTATTGCAGCCTTTTTTGCTAAATCTTCGGATATGGCTTTAGCTGTAACATATACTTTCAAACCTTGTGTTTTATTATTTATAATTTCTATATCACTGTAAAAAGGATCTCTGTCTGCTTTCCACTCTTTTTTTGCACTCATCTTGAAGCGATTATTAATAGAGATAGGTCCTTCTATATATAAAGTTACGATCCAAATCGTATTATCACTCAAACATTTACCTCTTTTTATTAATATATAAAATCAATAATAAATTCTCATTATTTTCCATATTGTTTCACTAATGAACCTATTAAAAAATCTGTTAATGTTTTACTTGCATTAACTGCTAACATTGCATGATGTTTTTCAGGATTATATTTTCCTTGGATGTGAATCACTCATGTCATTTCGCATATTTGATAATCCATTTACTATCGAATTTAGTCCAGATAGTATTTGCTTAATTGAATCGGGATAATCTTTATTCTTAAAATCTAAATTTAAGATATTTTTTATTCTTTTATATGCAGCTAATAAGTCTCCTTTGTGGATATAATTTTTATCATATTTACTTAAAATATCTAACATGACTGCTTCACACAGAGTTCTAGCATTCGTTATTGCTCCATCGTAATCATTATCAATTATTTTTTGATCACATTTGTTTAATTGTTCAGAAACATAATCATTTTCAAAAGCTTCAATATTTTCTGCTTCTATAACCTTTTCTTCAATTGTATATATTTTAGTAATCTTTTTATTTTTTTCTAACTTATATCCATCATATTGCAGTAGTTCATTAACCTTTTCTATTGCATAATCAATATCATGTTCCGTATCAAAGAAATGTCTCGGATGAAAAATTTCTTCTAATAATCTGGTTAATTGCTCTGTTCCATTAATTTCAGACAGTTTAATTTCAGTATAATACCATCTAGATGGAAATCCTTTACCATAAACATCTCTTGATCCATAACTATTAAACAAATCTACAAGGTTTGGTCCACTTAAATATGGTGTGTAACCAGAATCACCGCAAATAATTTTTGATAAATGCTTTATTGTAAAATCTGATAATTTCATTTTTCTTCTCCATTATTGCCATATAACATTCACTTGAGTCGCCTGGCGTTAAGCTGGCGCGTGTTCTTGCGTAAGCAAGAACCGTGACAGTAGCCACGACTGCTCCATTTGCTTGTTATACTGTAAACTATGTTAAAAATTTCACAATTCTTTTTTCTATCCCGTCTTTTAATTTTCCAAAAAAAAGGCGTAGAGTAAAACCAAATCCAATATTCAAAATCGTTAGTACAGCCAACACACCCTGGATTGTATATTTTATTATCTTATTACTAATACTAGTATGCGTTAATATAATACAAGCTATAAAAATTACAGCAACTATTATCGCAAAGATGTAAGTTATGATTTTAGAAATTAATGAAGAGCGTAAATGTACTTTATTTATAACCTTTCTGCTATTTTCTATAGCTTTTTCTTTTTTTTCATTAATTGAAACTAATTCACTAATCTCTTTATTCTTTCCATCAACAATATTATGAAACTCATCTTCTAATGGCTTAGATACATCCCTTTTAAATTCCTCTAGCATCTCTTGAGGCAGCTCATCATCAAAAACATCTGGATTTCCGAACACTTTATCCTCAAGCTTATCTATTGCGGCCTGAGTTTTCATAAAATAAAATTCTGCCTCAGTTATAGCGTTATCATCTTTTAACTTTTTGAGCTCGTGTATATATCTATTTACGAGTTCATGGTTTGGTTCTAAAAAAGAAATCGTATCTGTGATGATCTTTTTTTCGTAATTCTTCAATTATTGGTGGATCTATCTAACCATACATGTGTTCCGACGAATACATCGGTCACACATTCAGGTATATAGAATCTGCCTTTTTCTTCTAAAATATAATTCCTAGAAGAGCGAGCTAAAGCACTATTGGTAGTGATAAAAACAGCATTACAATTTCTTAGTGAGGAGAAAAAATGACCTTTTCTATATTGCCTGATGCGTGAGATTGATTTTACATCTCGAAGTATTACATTTCTTTTTTTCCATTGCAAGAACGTATCTTGTTGAATATTATATTCTTCTAAAATTAATTCTTCTAATCTTTTTTCATTTATAAACTCATCAAGTTCTTTCAACTCTATTGTGCCGTCATACGTTTTTATGCCATACTCATTAAGAGTTTTCTCTAATTTTGCTTTGATTAACATAATATCACTTGCAGAGTATTTCTCTTCAATGAAGAATTTCAAAGAAGGTCCGATGTACTGCAAGCTACTTTTATCACGCCCAATGAGTCGAATTGATTCATCTAAGATATGATTTGCCTCATCGATTGTGTGTTCAAAGACTTTAATCTTTGCCTTATTCTTCTTTAACATTACCAATAATGTCTCATAATAGCCCTGCTTCTCTTTACCTTCTAAGCCAATCAATCGAAGCAGCAATCTTGTATCTAGGAAAATAGAACTATTCTTTAATGATATCCTTCGATTCTCTATATTTGAGAAAAATATTGTTGATGCAAATAAGTACCCGACAGCTAATTCTACTATTATTCTAAAATCATGCTCCCTGTTATTATATAATTCAGTTATATATTTGTAAAAAACGTATTCTTCCTTTTGGCTTACGCTCGTTTCCGGCAATATAGATTCACTTAGTATTAGTAGTTCTGCATCATATTTTTTTAAGTATGAGATTATTATATCTGTAACTTTTTCTTCAGATATTTTTATATTATAAACATCTAAGCAAAATTTACAAAAATCATCATATATATACTCAATTTCCTTCTCTTTTTGTTTTACATGTTCTGTAAATGCGAATTTATCTATTTTACTTTCAATGAAAATGTAGTTGTCACTTGATTTTTTGATTAGCTTTGATCGCATGCCTCGACTAAGAATGGATCGAAGTGCATGATATGGTATTTTTATACCGTATTTTTCTTTGAAATCACTCTGTATCTTTGGTATATCAACACTTTTGTAACTCTTTTCCTTAGCTAATGACGCTATAAAAGGTAAAAAAGTATCTAAGTAATCTCTGCCGTGTTCAATATTGGCCTTTAACACTGCTACACATTTAACCGTTTCGATCATCTTTTCTCACCCTATTTTTTTTATCAGTATAACATTTATATTCGGCAGAACCATGCTAATTATATCTCATCACTCATCATTAGTCAGAAGCAATAAACAGTGATTACTTACCATATAAAACCGCAAAATAGCTACATAACATCATATACAATGCCTTACTATCTTGTAGACTAAACCCTCATACCTCAGCTGTCCAGCCTTAAAAA